>NZ_CP147714.1:4800000-7862500 GCF_037217225.1 Bradyrhizobium sp. 27S5 | reverse complement strand
CGACAAGCTGATGGAAGAGTTCGGCGGCAGCGACGACAACTGAGCTGTCACTGGAACCAAAAATGAGCCCCGGAGAAATTCTCCGGGGCTTTTTTTGTATCTCAAACCACGTTCGGCTCAGGTCCGCGTGCGCATCCGCATCATGAAGCTGTCGAACGAGAGCTCGGCGACCTGCATCCAGGCCAGCGATTCGTTGCGATAGGCGGCGAGGCTCGAGTACATCTTGCCGAAATGCGGATTGCTCTTGGCAAGATCGGCATATATCTCGTTGGCCGCGCCGTAGCAGGCTTCCAGCACTTCCTGCGGGAACGGGCGCAGCTGCGCGCCGGCCACGATCAGGCGTTTCAGCGCCGGCGGATTGACCGCGTCATACTTGCCGGTCACCCAGGTGAAGGTGTCCTCGGACGCGGCTTGCACCGCCGCCTGATAGTGCTTCGGCAGCGCGTTCCACTTGTCCTTGTTTATCACATTGTGGCCCTGGCCGGTGCCTTCCCACCAGCCGGGATAGTAGTAGAACTTGGCGACCTTGACGAAGCCGAGCTTCTCATCGTCATACGGCCCGACCCATTCGGCGGCGTCGATGGTGCCCTTCTCCAGCGCCGGATAGATGTCGCCGCCTGCGATCTGCTGCGGCACGCCGCCGACCTTGGCAATGATGGTGCCGGCGAAGCCGCCGACCCGGAATTTCAGCCCCTGGAAATCCGCCATCGACTTGATTTCCTTCCGGAACCAGCCGCCCATCTGGGCGCCGGTCGAACCGGTCGGAATGCCGATGCAGTTGTATTCCTTGAGCAGGTCGTTGAGCAGATCGGTGCCGCCGCCCCACTGCAGCCACGAAATATGCTGGCGCGTGTTGAGGCCGAACGGCAGCGACGTGCCGAACGTGAAGGCGGGATTCTTGCCCCAGTAATAATACAGGGCAGTGTTGCCCATCTCGACCGTGCCGTTGGAGACGGCGTCCAGGACCTGCAGGCCCGGCACGATCTCGCCGGAGGCAAAGGACTGGATCTGGAAACGGTTGTCGGTGATCTCGGCGACGCGCTTGCAGAAGAATTCACAACCGCCATAGAGCGTATCGAGCGCTTTCGGCCAGCTTGCCGCGAGCCGCCATCTGACTTCGGGCATCGATTGTGCGACCGCCGGTGCCGCGACCGCCGTCGCAGCCAGGCCGACGCCGCCTGCTTTCAAGAATTCACGACGCTTCATGCAATTCCCTCCTGTTTGCCGATAGCTCGACAAGGGAACGATCTTGGTGCCGTCTTTTCTTCGCCGATCGATCGACGTTGCTGTGGTGAGTGTGTCCGGCGACCCTCGACGGGCTCTTGTCCGTGGAAATCCGAGTCTCTGGTTCCACCGGTCAGGATGATCGTTTGCCGGAGGAAATCAAGCGCCTGCCTTCATCGCAGGTGCGAAGGAAATCGGACGCAGACGGATTTCGTCCGGCAGGCGCCGCGACGGACGCTGCCGCCCATGCTGCGATCTGCTACGCAGGACAGGTGGATTGATGGGAGTTCGAAGACATGGCCAAGAAAGTCGTGGTCGCCGGCGCGACCGGCCTCGTGGGCAGCGCCGCCTTGCGACACTTCGGCGCATCCGGAGATTGCGAGCGCATTGCGCTGTCGCGCCGCAAGCCGCGCGATCTCCACGGCGCGCGGCACGTGCCGATCGATCTCTCCAGCGCGGAGGATTGCCGCCGCGCCGCGGCCGAGCTCGGCGGCGCGACCCACCTGATCTATGCCGCGCTTTATGAAGCCCCGAGCCTGGTCGATGGCTGGCGCGATCCGGAGCAGATCGCAACCAACGACCGGATGCTGCGCAATCTGATGGGCGTGCTCGAGCCCGTCGCGCCCGATCTCAAGCATGTCGCGCTGCTGCAGGGCACCAAGGCCTATGGCGTGCACGTCCGGCCGCTCACGGTGCCGGCGCGTGAGGGCCGCTCGGAGATGTACGAGCAGCCGAACTTCTATTGGGCGCAGGAGAATTTCTTGCGCGAGCTGCAGCGGGGCAAGAACTGGTACTGGAGCATCCTGCGCCCGGTCTTGATCATCGGCGAAGCCATGGGCGGCGCGATGGACCTGATCCCGCCGCTCGGCGTCTATGCCGCGGTGCTGCGCGAGCAGGGCAGGCCGCTGGATTATCCCGGCGGCGCGCCGCGGGTCGCGCAGGCGGTCGACGTCGATCTCCTGGCGCGGGCGATCGCCTGGTCGGGCGATGCGGAGGCTGCGCGCAACGAAGCCTTCAACGTCACCAATGGCGACGTCTTCACCTGGGAGAATATCTGGCCGGCGGTATCAGATGCGCTCGAGATGGCACCGGGCCGCCACGTGCCTTTGTCGCTGGCGCAGGAATCTCCAAAATGGATCGCAGTATGGGACGAGATGCGGAACAAGCACGATCTGATCGCACCTGGTCTCGAAGAGTTCGTCGGCCTGTCGTTCCAATATGCCGATTACAGCATGCGCTACGGTCAGACCGAGTCCGGCCCGCCCTCGATCGTCTCGACGGTGAAGATCAACCAGGCCGGCTTCACCGAGATGATGGATACCGAGGCGATGTTCCGCAAATGGTTCAAGCTGGCGAAGGCGAGCCGGCTGCTGCCGTGAGCTCAGCCCCCCGCACTCTCTCGTCTCCCTCGCCCCGCTCTTGCGGGGAGAGGGCGGGGTGAGGGGCTCCATCCGGTGAGCACTTCGCGGCTCGTTGCGCAGTGTGCCTTGCCCCTCACCCGGATCGCATCTTGCGATGCGATCCGACCTCTCCCCGCAAAGCGCGGGGAGAGGTGAAGAGCAGCCTCGCTATGAGCTGAGTGGACGAAGACGCTAGCGCGAGAACACCTTCTCCATCGCCTTGCGCGTCTTGATCGTGTCGTTGGCCTCGTCGACCTCGACATCGCTCCAGCGCACCACAGCGCCGTGTGCGACGTCGTTCTTCAGCTTGACGCGATGGGCGAGCCCGATCGGCAGTGCGCCGGCGGCGAGGCTGGCGGAGGCGGGCATCAATTTGCCCCACACCGTGTAGCCGCCTTCGCCGTCCAGCATCTCGCCGGCGCGCAGGTTGCGCTTGGCCACCGCTGCGACGTCGCCGCGGAAGCCGCGCGGCTGTCCGGTCGGCTCGTTGCGCAGCGCCGCCGACAGCACGGAAATATTTAACTCGAGCCCGATCAGATGATACGGCTTGTACATCGCGGCATAGCGGCCGGACGAATCGGTCTTGAGGCCATACTGCCTGAAGCAGTCCGCGGCATAGTCGTTCGGCGCCTCCAGCACCACATAGACGCCCCAGCGCAGATCGCGGAACACCGGACGGCCGTCGCGCTCCAGCGACGACACCACTTCGACGATGCCGGATTTCTCCAGCACGCCGCCCTTGTCGCGCGGCCGCATCACATGCGGCAGGTCGTCGACGCCGCAGGGCGGAAACAGCAATCCCTCCGAGGGAACGTCGAGCGTGCAGGCATTGGCGATCGCAGCCATCTCGATCGCCGATTTGGTGCCGTCGAGGAAGGAGTTGAACATCTGCGGGTTCATGCCGGCCGATTGCGCCTCGCCGGCGGTGAGCCCGTAATGCTGCCACACGCCTTCCGGCGTCACGTCATGATAGGCGGGCAGGTATTTGGTGCCCTTGCCGGCGGCGACGACGCGAAAGCCGGTGGCACGCGCCCAATCGACCATCTCCGCCGTCAGCGCCGGCTGGTCGCCATAGGCAAGTGAATAGACCACGCCGGCCTTGCGCGCTTCCTCGGCGAGCAGCGGCCCGGCCAGCACATCGGCCTCGACATTGACCATCACGACATGCTTGCCGGCTGATATCGCCGCGCGGGCATGGCGGATGCCGACGGCAGGATTGCCGGTCGCTTCCACCACGACATCGAATGCGCCGCCGGCGATGGCGCGCGCGCCGTCGTCGGTGAAGGTGGTCGCGCCGATCCGCGCGTCGTCCCAGCCGACCGTACGGCACGCCTCGCGGGCGCGGTTGCGGTCGAGATCGACGATGACGGGTACCTCAAGCCCCGGCGTGTGCGGCACCTGCGACAGGAACATCGAGCCGAACTTTCCGGCGCCGATCAGGACGACACGAACCGGCTTGCCGGCGGCGGCGCGGGTTTTGAGGAGGTGATGCAGGTTCATGATGGGTATCCGGGATCATTGCCGTGTCCCGGACGCGGTGTGGCACGAAGTGCTGCTCCGCAGAGCCGGGAACCATGGAGGAAGTTGAACTAGAGTGGGGCTCAGCAGCGCATTGCTTCGCGCTGCGCTGCGTCCGGGGCACGAGAGAGTTTACTCCGCCGCCTGCCGCGGCGCACGGGCGAGCCGCAGCAGCGCGTCGTCGGCCACGGTCTGGATCGGCGTGAAGTCGCGGTGCGCGATGTACTCCGGCCGCGTCGGGGTGCGGATGTAGTTCGAGACCGCGTTCAGCGTCAGGTACACGATCTTGCGCGGGTAGGGCGTGATGTTGCCGCTCGAGCCGTGCACCAGATTGCCGTGGAACATCAGCATGCCGCCGGGCTTGCCGGTCGGGGCAACGATGCCGCCCTGCTTCACGAGGCGGGTCACCGTCTCTTCGTCCAGCGTCCACAGCGGGTAGGACGTGGTCTCGAGATCGTGCGACGCCTTCAGGTCGCCCGCGGTCTGGCTCTGCGGCACCAGCATCAAGGGGCCGTTGATCGGCATCACCTCGTCGAGGAAGATCGCGATGTTCATCGCGCGCGGCTCCGGCATGCCGTCATCGCGCTTCCAGGTGCCGTAATCCTGGTGCCACTGCCAGACGTCGCCGGTGAAGGCCGCCTTCGCGTTGATCTTGAACTGGTGCATGTAGACCTTCTCGCCGAAAAGCTGCTCGATCGGGTCGATCATGCGCGGATGCGCGCCGAGGAGGCCGAACGCCTCGTTGTAGAGATGCGCGGCGAAGGCGGTGCGCGGCGCGCCGCTCTTCTCGCGCCACACCTCGGGACGGTTGGCGTCATAGATCGAGACCGCCTCGCGCGCGAGGAAGTCGACCTCTTCCTGGCTGAACAGTTCGGGCAGGAACAGCCAGCCTTCGTGATGGAAAAATTCGACCTGCTCTTGGGTCAGTTTCATGGTGCTTTCCTCCTTGCTTGTTGTTGTCGTTCCGGGGCGATGCGACAGCATCGAACCCGGAATCTCGAGATTCCGGGTCTGGTGCTGGCGCACCATCCCGGAATGACAGCGCATGTTTCACGCCGCCACGTCGATCGCTCTCAGCTTCTCTTCCGTCATCCGTCCGGCAGTCTGCGCATGTGCCAGCGCTGCGGCTTCCGCGGCTGCGGCATTGCCGGAGAAAACATGCGCGGCGATGGTCTCGTGTTCGGTCCAGGCGCTGCCGCGGTAATCCAGCTCGGCGAGCACGGTCGCCATCGAGCGGCGCATATGCGGCCATTGCGGCGCGATCATTTCCTCGATCGCGGAATTGCCGGCGAGCCGATAGATCGCGCTGTGGAAGTCGACATCGAGCGCGATCAGGCGTGCCAGCGGCACGTTGTCGTCGATCGTGCGTCCGGCTTCGAGCGCGGCTTCGAGCTGGGTGCGTGCAACGGAATCCTCCTTCACTCGCCTCGCGGCGAGCCGCGCCGCCAGCGCATCGATGGCGCCGCGGACCTCATATAGCTCGCGGATGCGCCGTGGATCGAGCTGCGTCACCTCGAAGCCGCGCTTGCCGCTCTCTGCGACGAGGCCCTGGCGATGCAACAGATGCAGCGCATGCGAGATCGGCTGGCGCGAGACGCCGAGCTTCTCGGCAAGCTCGTTCTGGGTGATGCGCTGGCCGGGCAGCAGCGTGCGGTCGATGATCGCTTCGAGCAACCGCCCGTAGACCTGGTCGATGAGGTTCGGAAGCGGGTCCAACGGGATCATGCCATCAGTCCATTTGGAATACGGAATTCCGTATTCGAAAAGGAGGCTACTGCCGGTTGTGCGAGTGGTCAAGGCTCCAATTCGCGGCGGAGCTAAGCGATTGAGAGTTCGACAGTTTTATGAGACTTGAACGAGTCCAGCGTTCGCATCGGCTCCAGTGATCAGCCAGCCTCAATCGCTCAGCGAAGCTCGCTCTCGCGGTTGGGGGCGAGCGTACGTCTGCCTGATTTCGGAATATTGGAAGAATGCCCGTGAGTTGCCCGACGCGTCAAGGTGCCTGGTCGAACGCCGGCCACCGGCTACTTTGCATGGGGTTGTTTTCGATATTTTGGCAACGCCTCCCCGCAAGGGATGCTTGCGGGAGACGAGTGGCCCCGGCTGCCGGCGCGAAAGATTGGCGCTGCTGTCTCAGCGCGATACCGTTGTGCGCTCTCGTTCCGCTACTTTGCCTTGCCCAGCTCCATCAATATCCGTGTCATCAGATAGAGCCGCGGCACGATCGAGTTGGTGTCGATGTATTCGTCGCGCGCGTGATAGCCCCAGCCGGCGAGGCCGAAGCTTTCGACGACGACAGCCTTGCCGCTGCGCGCGGCGTAGCCGGCGTCGGTTGCGCCGCCGGTCATTTCCGCAATGTCCAGCGTGCGCCCGAGCTCAGCATAGATCGTCTGTCCCTCTTTCGCGAGCGCGCGGCCGCGATCGTTTGCCACGAAGGGCGGACGGCCCGCCGCGACCTTCACCGTCACTTCGGTGTCGGCGATCAGCTTGTTCTTTACCTTCTCGTCGAGCGCGGCTTGCAGCTTCTCGACTCCATCAGGAATGGTGAGGCGGATGTCGGCGCCGGCGCTGGCGTGGTCGGGGATCTGGTTGCGCACGGTGCCGGCCTTCGCGGTGGTCCAGTTCAGCTGCGTGCCCGGGATTGATTTCGCGACGTCCTGGGTCTGCAGCAATTGATGCGCGAGCTCGATCAGCGCGTTGCGGCCGAGCTGCGGCGCGGCGCCGGCATGCGAGGCCTTGCCCTTGACATCGATCGTGCCGGTCGCGGTGCCGCTGGCGCCGAGCAGCAGACTTTCATTCCTGGCGACCGGCGGCGCAACCGTCGGCTCGCAGGACAACACCACATCGTGCTGATCGGCGAGCTCGGCGATGATCTCGCCGGAACCGATCGAGCCGACCTCTTCATCCGGATTGAACGACACGGTGAGCTTGGCGTAGTCGCGCCAGCCCGCATCGTTCAGGATCTTGAGCGAATGCAGGATGACGGCGATGCCGCCCTTGTCGTCGGCAATGCCGGGCCCGTAGATCCTGTTGCCGTCGACCTTGTAGGGCTGGGTGTCGAGGATGCCGTGCTCATAGACGGTGTCCATATGCGCAATCAGCATCAGCTTCTTGCTGCCGCTGCCTTCAAAGGTGCCGATCACCAAGTCGGCGCCGGCGCCGCGCGTGGTCTTGCGCCGCTCGATCTTGGCGCCGAGCGCCTTCAGCCGCGCTTCGGTATAGTCGGCCATCTTCTTCAGGCCCTCGACATCGCTGGAGCCCGACTCGATCAGCACCATGTCGTGCAGGCTCTCGATCACGGCCGGCTGCGCTTGCTCGGCAGCCGCGCGCAGCTTTTCGTCTGCGGCCGCAAAGGCGGGGGACGAGGCGAGGGCGAGGGCGAACAGGCCGGCCGACGCGAGCAATTTGATGGATAGTTTCATGATCGTCCTCCCTTGATGGCGCGGGAGAACGATAGCATCGCGACCCTTCAGCCTCCAGCCGCGTCAGGCGCGGTCGAGCACTTCGACATCGAGTGTTTCGATCGCGGCGGTATCGGCGGTCGCATCGATCGCCGCGATCCTGTCGCCTGAAATCGTGACCCGCAGCACGACGCGCAGCGCGCCGCCGAAGATGACGGCAACGCCGATCTCGCCGTCGACCAGCGCGGGCCGCGCCGCCTGCGCGCGTCCCTTGAAGCTTGCGGCGACCGCTGCGGCGCCGCGGATCACCGGCAGCGAGCCGAGCCGCTGCGCGGCCTGATCGGCATGTACCACGACATCAGGCGCGAGCACGGCGAGCAGCGCTTCGAAATCTCCGTTGCGGGACGCGGCGAGGAAAGCCTCGACGATGCCGCGCTGCCGGTCGAGATCGGCATCCGGTGCGGGTGGCGCGCCCTGCACGCGGCGCCGGGCGCGGCTGGCGAGTTGCCGCGCGGCGGCCGGCGTGCGCCCGACGATCGGCGCGATCTCCTCGAACGGCACCGCGAACATGTCGTGCAGCACGAAAGCCAGCCGCTCCGCCGGTGCCAGCGTTTCCAGCACCACGAGCAGCGCCGCGCCGACGGCGTCAGCCATCTCGGTCTCGCGTTCGGATGGATTGTCTGCGACCGATTCCGGCACATGCGGGCCGATCGGCTCCTCGCGGCGTGATTTGCGCGAGCGGAGCATGTCGAGGCAGATGCGCGCGATCACCGTGGTCAGCCATCCCCCGAGATTGTCGACCGCAGCAGTGTCGGTGCGGCCGAGCCGCAGCCAGGCTTCCTGCACGGCATCGTCGACCTCGGCGGTCGAGCCGAGCATGCGGTAGGCCACGGCCCGCAAGCGCGGCCGGTTGGCCTCGAACTTCTCGGTGAGAGAATTTTTCTCGTCCATCGGTCACATTCCCTTTGTCCGCTCCGTCATGGCCATGACGAACGAAAGTGGGCCGATGTGACAGCAGATCGGCGCGGCGACGTCAAAAAGCAAATCAGGAGAGTGACATGATGAAAGCCCGCATGAACCACCCGGTGATGGTTGTTCCCGATGCCATGAAGGCGCTGCAGGCGCTCAGCGAGAGCACCAAACAGGCTTTGCCGGAAAAGCTGCTCGAACTGGTCCATCTGCGCGCCAGCCAGATCAATGGTTGCAGTGTCTGCGTCGATATGCACCCAAAACTCGCGCGCCGCGCCGGCGAGACCGATGAGCGGTTGTTCGCGGTCGGCGCCTGGCGCGACACGCCCTATTTCACCGACGCCGAGCGCGCCGCTTTGGCGCTGACGGAAGCGGTGACCCGGCTCAGCGACCGCGAGGATCCGGTGACGGATGCGGTATGGGACGAGGCAGCGAAGCATTTCAACGAGCAGCAGCTGGCATCCCTGGTGCTGGGGATCGCAGCGATCAACGTCTGGAACCGGCTGAACGTCGCCGTGCGCCAGCCGGTCGGTGTTTGGAAGGTGTGAGCCGCCTTCTCGCCAAGCAGGTGGTAGACCCTCTCCCCTTGTGGGAGAGGGTGGCGCGATAAAGCGCAGCGGCATCGCGCCGGGTGAGGGGTTCTCTCCGCGGAGACAGACCCCTCACCCGGATCGCATCTATCGATGCGACATAGCCGAAGCTTCGCTTCGGCGTTCTTGAAGACGGCCGCCGGAGGCGGCCCATGCCTCTCCCACAAGGGGAGAGGTGCACTGCCTATGCTGCCAAAAACTCCAGCACGATCTCGCAGTATCGTTGCGGCGCCTGCTCGAACATCGGATGCGTGGTGCCCGGGATCATCTCGGTGCGTGCACCCTTCACATTGGCGGCGAGGGCGTGCAGCACCTTCGGCAGCCCGCCCTTGGTGTTGGCGCCGCCGATGAACAGCGTCGGTGTCTTGATCGCCTCCGCATCTGCCTTCGAGAACGGCGGGCGCTGGTCGCGGGTCTGGCCGATCAGCGTCGTCGCGTTGTCGCGCAAGAGTTGCTTGGAGGTTGCCGGAAGCCGCTTCCAGGCGCCGGGGCCTTCGAGCGCGTCCATGAAGATCTGCAAGCCGCCATCGATGTCGCCTCCGGCTATCACGTCGGCTGAGGCCGCGATCCGCGCCGCAAGCGGCGAGGGGCCGGGCTGGAAGTCGGGATCGAGCGTGCCGTCGAGCTCACCGCCGGGCTCGGCCAGGACGAGCTTGCGCAACAAATCCGGCCGCCGCTGTGCGACGCGGAAGCAGATGTGGCCGCCGCGGGAATGCCCCATCAGGTCGACGGGTCTGGTGTCGAATTGCTCGATGAAGGCGATCACGTCGTCGACATGCTGGGCGATCGAATAGGTGTCGCCAACGCCGTCCCAGTGCGCCGGGAAGAAATGCCTCAGGCTGACTGCGATCACGCGATGCCGGCGCGTCAACGGGCCGAGCACCGCCGACCAGATCCGGAAGTCGCATAGCGAGCCATGCACGCAGACCAGCGGTGGGCCCTCTCCGATATCGAGATAGGGCATGTCGAAACCGTTGACGTGGAGGCTTTGCATTTGGACTCGCGCAGGGGCAGCAGATGTTGTTGATTTGACCCAAGTTCCCACGGAATTCGGGTGGATAGCAACATTCTCCAAGCCTAGATTTCAGGTCAGCAGCAGGCTCAAGCGCGTGAGCCGAAGGAATATCTGGAGCGAGCCATGACCGGCCAGCATTTTGCGATCTTCGAGACCATGATCGGCGCCTGCGGCGTCGTCTGGGGCGAGCACGGCGTCACCGGCGTGCAGCTGCCGATGGGCACCGAGGAGAAGACCCGCAAGCGGATTTTTCAGCGCAACGGCGACGTCACCGAGGCGGCGCCGCCGGCCGAGGTGCAGCACGCGATCGACGGCATGATCGAGCTGCTCGCCGGCAAGCCGAACGACCTCGCCGACATCGTGCTCGATCTCGACGGCGTGCCGGAATTCAACCGCGGTGTCTACGACATCGCGCGGAAGATTCCGCCGGGCAAGACCGTGACCTATGGCGATATCGCCAAGCAGCTCGGCGGCGTCGAGCTGTCGCGCGACGTCGGCCAGGCATTGGGCCGCAACCCGTGCCCGATCGTGGTGCCCTGCCACCGCGTGCTGGCGGCCGGCAACAAGCCGGGCGGCTTCTCGGCCAATGGCGGCGTGGTGACCAAGCTGAAGATGTTGCAGATCGAAGGCGCGGTCGTGAACCACACGCCGAGTTTGTTTGATTGAGCGAAGGCTCTATCTGCTCCCTCTCCCCGTTCTTCACCGGGAGAGGTGAGCCGAGCAAGCGGCGATACTACGTCATCGTCTCACACACAAACCCGTTCCCCTTCCGCCTGATCTTGCCGACCGAGGGCGAGGGGAAATGCGCGGGGCAGCACAGCGTGTCGGTGTCGCAATAGCGCTCCAGGAAACTCCGCCGCGTCGTCGCGGCCTGCGCCTGGTCGACGTCGAACTTCGCCGACAGCTCCGGATAATGCGTCTGGATCGGCGAGTGCATCAAATCGCCGGCGAACACTGCATCGTCCTTGCCGCGGCCGAAGGTGAAGGCGACGTGGCCCGGCGTGTGGCCGGGCGTCGGCAGGATGCGCGCGTGGTCGCCGATCGCAAAATCATTGCCGACGATCGCGGCACGCTTGGCCTCGACCACCGGCAGCACGCTGTCCACGAATGGTGGCACCTCGGCTTTCGCGTTGGTCTCGGTCCAGTAGTCGAACTCGGTCTTGTCGAACACGTAACGCGCGTTCGGGAAGGTCGGCACCCAGCGGCCGTTCTCCAGCCGCGTGTTCCAGCCGACATGATCGACATGCAGATGGGTGCACATCACGTAATCGATGTCGCCGACCGAAAAGCCGGCCGCCGCGAGGCCGCGCAGATAGCTGTCGTCGGTCTTCATGTTCCATTTCGGCCGCGCCGGCCGCGGCTTGTCGTTGCCGATGCAGCTGTCGATCAGGATGGTGTGGTGCGGCGTCTTCACGATGTAGGACTGGAACGCCAGGATCAGCGTGTCGTTGTCGTCGAGCGCGCCCGCTTCCTTCATCCAGCCGCTATTCTCGGCAAGCAGCTCCGGCGTCAGCCCGGGCAGCATCTCGTGCGCGGGCAGGAATGTGGTCTCCTGCTCGACGATGCGATGAATAGTAAGGTCGCCGGCGGCAAATTTCAGGCTCATGGTGATTCCTTGAAAATATCAGTGCGCGTCACGTACGGCGGGAATGATGATGTTGGTGAGGATATCCATTGCCGCAAGGCCTTCCTTCGGTTGGCCGTACTGGGCTGCCGTCGTCATCATCACAAGGTCAAGATCGGGCACGGCGATGATGCGCTGGCCGCCCCAACCGAAGGCGCCGGCCCACTTGACTTCCTTCCCCGCGGAAAATGATCGCCCCACCCACCAGTGATGGCCATAGAACAGCGTGCCGCCGAAATAGCCGACCGCCTGGAAGTGCGGTGCGATCGACTGGTCCATCCACTCGGCCGGGACGATCTGCTGCCCCTTCCATCGCCCGTGGTCGAGCACGAGCTGGCCGATCTTTGCAGCGTCGCGCGGCCGCAGCCTGAGGCCGGACGCAGCAGCGATCTTGCCGTTCTTGTAGGTCTTCCATTCGAAATCGGTGGTGCCGAGCGGCGCGAACAGCACCTCGCGCGCGAACGCCTCAAGCGATTTGCCGGAGACCTGCTCGAGGATGTTGCCGAGCAGATCGGTGCCGCCGCCATTGTAGGTCCATAGCGTGTCCGGGGGTGCTGCGATCGGCTTGGCCAGCACGTAGCCGATCGGATCGACATCGAAAGCGAGATGCGGTTCGTCGTTGTTGGGATCGATCCACGGCAGCGTCTCGTCCCATTTGATGCCCGATGACATCGTCAGCAAATGGTGCAGCGTGATTGCGTCCCAGCCGGCCGATTTCACCTGATGATGCTCGGGAAAGAATTTCACCACGGGCTCATTGGCGCTGGCGATCAGCTTGCGGTCGATGGCGATGCCGACCAGCAGCGCCGTCACGCTCTTGGTTGCCGAGCGCATGTCGTGCTTGGTCGTCGCGGTGAATTCGATGCGACCTTCGGGCTGGCCCCACGGCTGGTCGATGCCGGCAAAATACTGCTCGAATACAAGTTTGCCGTGACGTGCCACGACAACGGAATGCACCTCGCTGCTGCGCAGACTGAGCCGCGCGGCGATGCCGCACAGACGCTCACCATCCATGCCGACGCTTTCCGGCGAGGCAATCACCCAACCGTCGTCGAGCGCGGCCGGCGATCCGCAAGGCTGGCGTTGTCCTGGTGTCATATCGTCGGCCCTCAGATTGGCGATTGAGGCCGTCAACGCGAGCGCGAGGCTCGCGCCGAGACGTGAGAGGCGGGGGAAGCGATGGCGCATCGTCATTTCTCCCCGGCTTCCTCCGCTACGCCGCAGGCGGCGCCGAGATCTTCACCGACGGCCGCTCCAGCATTCTCTGGTAGAAGGCGTCGAGCTTGGGATAGGCCTTGCGCCATCCGCAATCGGCGAAGCGGAAATCCGCATAGCCGAGCACGCAAACGAGGCCGATCTGCGCGATGTCGAACGACGAACCGTCCAGCACGTCCGGCCGGTTCTCGAACCGCGCCATGCCGGCCCAGGCCCTGTTCCAGTGATCGTCGTACCAGGCCTGCCACAGCGAGCCCTGTGGCCGCACCATCTTCTCGTAGCGGCACAGCAGCATGGAATCGAGCATGCCGTTGATCAGCGAGTGATCGGTCTTCAGCTTCCAGCGCCGCGGGCCGTAGCCCGGGATCAGCCGGCCGCCGCCGATCTCGTTGAGATATTCGACGATCACGTAGGAATCGAGAATCACATCGCCATGGTCGAGGATCAGCACCGGCAGTTTCTTCAGCGGCGAGATCTTCGAATATTCATCGTTGGCCTGTCCCGGCGCGACGCTGGCCGGCACCAGCTCGATCTTGTCGATCAGGCCAAGCTCGATCGCCGCGATGCGCACCTTGCGGGCGAACGGGGAGGCGGGAGAGAAGGTGAGTTTCATGGAGAACTCCTGCGAAGATTCTTTCCGCCGTCATGCTCGGGCTTGACCCGGGCATCCACGTCTTACTGTTGCGAGGCGACTGAGACGTGGATGGCCGGGTCAAGCCCGGCCATGACGCATTGGTGGTGCGGTTTCCCGCCGCACTCACGCAGCGACGATTTCCTGGCGCTGTTCGCCGAGACCTTCGATGCCGAGCGTCACGACGTCGCCGACATTGAGATATTGCGGCGGCTTCATGCCGGTGCCGACGCCGGGCGGGGTGCCCGTGGTGACGATGTCGCCGGGCAGCAGCGTCATGAACTGCGAGACGTAGGAAATGCACTTCGCCATGGTGAAGATCATGGTCGAGGTCGAGCCCGTCTGGCGGCGCTGGCCGTTGACGTCGAGCCACATTGACAGCTTCTGCACGTCGGCGATTTCGTCCTTGGTGGCGAGCCACGGGCCGACCGGACCGAACGTGTCGTGCGACTTGCCCTTGGTCCACTGTCCAAGGCGCTCGATCTGGAAATTGCGCTCGGAGACGTCGTTGCAGATGCAGTAGCCGGCGACGTGGTTCAGCGCGTCGGTTTCCGAGACATACTTGGCGCGGGTGCCGATGATCGCGGCGATCTCGACTTCCCAGTCGAGCTTGGTCGAGCCGCGCGGCTTCTCGACCGCGTCATTCGGGCCTGACAGCGCGGTGTTGGCCTTCAGGAAGAAGATCGGCTCGGACGGGATCGGGTTGCCGGTTTCCTTGGCGTGGTCGGAATAGTTCAGGCCGATCGCGACGAATTTGGAGATGCCGGTGACCGGGGCGCCGAAGCGCGGCTTGCCGGAGACGGCGGGCAGGGAGGCGGCATCGAGGGCGGCAAGCTTCTTCAGCGAGTCCGGCGAATAGGCGTCGCCGGTCAGGTCCTTCAGGTGGGCCGAGAGGTCGCGCAGCTGGCCGGATTTGTCGATCAGACCGGGCTTTTCCGCACCCTTTTCGCCATAACGAACAAGCTTCATGTTGATCACTCCCTACGATGTCCTGAGGATTGTTACTGGTATACCTCGACACGCTTCATGGAACAGCGCGCCGGGAAATTCAACCGCCATGAGCGCGCTGCATTGCTGCCAAGCCTTATTTCAAGGCCAGTTCGGGCCGATCAGCCCAGCGCGATGAAGCGGAACGCGTCGCCGTCGCGCTGGATGTGGCCGGCGCTGAAATGCCCGCCGATCACCAGCGTCGGCGTATCGGCAAAGCGCGAGAACAAGTCGCGCCGCGTCGCGGCCGACTGCTTCGGATCGGAATCCACGGTCGCAGACCAGTCGAGGTGATACATCTGGCAGGGATGATGCGCGGCATCGCCGGTCAGCAGCGCTTGCTCGCCGCCGGACTTGATGTGGATGCTCATGTGGCCGGGGCTGTGACCCGGCGTCGGGATCAGCGTGATCTCCTCGGTCAGCCGGTGGTCGCTCGGCACCAGCTCGGCCTTGCCGACATCCGCGATTGGTTTCACGGAGTCCGCGAACACGGCGGCGTGGGCGGGATCATCGCTGTGGTCGCGCCAGTGCTCGTATTCGGTCTTGCCGAACACGTAACGCGCCTTGCCGAAGGTCGGCACCCATTTGCCGTCGACGAGCTTGGTGTTCCAGCCGACATGGTCGACATGCAGATGCGTGCACAGCACGGTGTCGATGCTGTCAGGGGCGAATCCGGCCGCGGTCAGCTTCTCCAGGAACGGATCGCTGCGGTTGTTCCAGGTCGGTACATTGCGGCCCTGCTTGTCGTTGCCGAGCCCGGTGTCGACGATGATGCGGTGCTCCGGCGTCTCAACCAGCAGCGAATGGATCGACATTTTCAGCCGGCCCTCCTCGTTGGCGAAATGCGGAATCAGCCACGGCAGGCTCAGGATCTCTTCCCGGAGGGCGAGCGGCAGGATGAAGCGCGTGCTGCCGACGGTCTCGAGCTCGACGACTTTTGTGATCCTGACCTTGCCGATCGTCCATTGCATGCGGCGTGTCCTCGGTTTTTTTGTTGCTCTGTCGCCGGACCATGCTTGCTTCCGCGTGGCGGCGCAATGGATCAAGTCGGCGCTTCCTGCATCAGCCCAGCGACTACCGCGCGCAGTCGACGATCACGGTGCCGACCTTGTCGCCCTTCTCGACGGCGAGATGGGCTTCTGCCGTCTCGACCAGTGCGAATTGCGCGGCGATGTTGTGCACCCGGGTGCCCGACTCCAGCCATTTCGTGATATCGGCCTGCGCGGCCGCGAGCAGTGGCGGCGGCAGTGCGAACAGCACCAGCGCGCGCACCGTGATGCATTTCTCCATCAATTCGCGCACCGGCAGGGTCGGCGTGCGGTTGCCGTTGGTGGCGTAGACCGCGATCGTCGAGTTCATCGCCATGATCTTCAGCGTGGTCGCGAGATTGCCGCCGAAATCGACGTCGATCACGCGGTCGACGCCGCTGTTCTCGGTGAACGCCATCACCTTCGAGACGACGTCCTCGGTCCGGTAGTTGACGACCGTGTCGGCGCCGGCGAGCCGCGCTTCGACGTCCTTGACCTGCGAGCTCACGGTCGCGATCACCCGCGCGCCGCCCCATTTCGCGAGCTGCACGGCATAGTGGCCGACCGCGCCGGCGCCGCCGGTGACCAGCACCGTCTGCCCGGCGATCGGACCGTCCGCATACAGCGCGCACCACGCGGTCATGCAGGGGATGCCGAGCGTAGCACCGGCCGCGAACGACACGTTCTGCGGCAGCGGCGTCACCAGATAATCGGCAAGCGTGATGTATTCGGCCGCGGTGCCGAAGGCGCGGCCATTGCGCTGGCCATTGAACAGCCAGACCCGGTCGCCGACCGCAAAGCGGGTGACGCCTTCACCGACCTGGTCGACGATCCCGGCGCCGTCGCTGTTCGGGATCACGCGCGGAAATTCCATCGCGCGATAGTTGCCGCTGCGGCGGCCGACATCGGCCGGATTGACGCCTGAAGCCTCGAGGCGAACGCGGACCTCGCCGGGGCCGGCCTCAGGTGTCGGCATCTCGCCGACGGTAAGCACCGTCGGCGCCGCGCCTGTCCGCTCGTACCAGACTGCCCTCACAGCGTGCCCGGGAAGGCACCGCCATCGAGCAGGATATTCTGCCCGGTGATGAAGCCCGCCTTGTCACCGCACAGGAAGGCGCAGGCGTAGCCGAATTCATCGGGGTGACCGAAGCGGCCGGCGGGGTTCAGCTTGGCGCGCTCGGTCATGACAGCCTCGATCGAAAGGCCGCGCTTTTCGGCTTCCGCCTTGCCGGTGCCACGCAGACGGTCGGTGTCGAACGGGCCCGGCAGCAGGCCGTTGATGGTGACGTTGTTGATCACGGTCTTGCGCGACAGGCCGGCGACGAAGCCGGTGAGGCCGGCGCGGGCGCCGTTGGACAGGCCGAGAATCTCGATCGGCGCCTTCACCGCCGCCGAGGTGATGTTGACGATGCGACCGAACTTGCGCGCCATCATGCCGTCGACGGTCGCCTTGATCAGCTCGATCGGCGTCAGCATGTTGGCGTCGATCGCCTTGATCCAGTCGTCGCGGGTCCAGTTGCGGAAATCGCCGGGCGGCGGGCCGCCGGCATTGTTGATCAGGATGTCCGGATCGGGGCAGGCCTTGAGCACGGCCTCGCGTCCTGCCGGGGTCGTGATGTCGCCGACGATCTCGGTGACGGTGACGGCGGGATGGCCTTTGCGGATCTCGTCGGCGGTCTGCTTCAGCGCCTCGGCGCCGCGCGCCGTCAGCGTGACATGCACGCCCTCATTGGCGAGCGCGATCGCGCAGGCGCGGCCCAGTCCCTTGCTCGATGCGCAGACGATGGCGCGGCGGCCTTTGATTCCAAGATCCACGAGTTCCACTCCCTGTGATGTCGGGTCGGTTTGTAAGGTTTTGATGGCGCCAGTCTAGCCAAGCCCGGCGGCGCCGGTAAGGGAGGTGCAATGCATAAGTGCATGCCGGACCGGAACAGGCGGGCGAGCACCGTGGGTTAGATGTGTTGCTCCCGCCGCAACCGCTCGATCGCCATGGCGGCTTCGGGCGGCAATGAGCGGAATCCGGCCTGTCCGGCCGCGGAGAACAACGGCCGCAACTGCGATCCGTTGAGGAATTGCGGCTGCCTGGCAACCGGCACCAGCTGATCGAACACCACCACCAGCGTGGTCACGACGAGGCCGACCCTGATCGCGCCGAGCAGCGCGCCGCCGAGCCGGTCGCCGATCCCGATCTCCGCACCGATGGTGTCATCGAGCATCGTCCGCGCCATTTTCCCGAGGATGACGCCGATCAGCAGGAACAGGCCGAACAGCAGAACGCCGTTGGGCGGAAACGGCGACGACGGAAGCGTCGCGATGTGCGGCCCGATCATCGCCATCGCGGCGACCGCGAGCGGCATCGCGACGAGATAGGCCAGGATCGTGACCGCGCTGCGCAGCAGGCCCGTCGTGAAGCCGGTGACCACCGCGAACAGCAATCCGAGGGTCACGACAATGTCGAAGAGGTTCATGGAAAGGTATTCCCGGTCCCCCGGTTGATGAAACCGGCTTACATCAGGGACAATTGTAGTGATCAATCGTCCGCTTCAATCCGGCAACCTATGGATGTCCGGCCTATTCGATGTCGGTAAAGAAATCATCCTCATCGCCGGCGCTTCGCGGGGGCGTCATTGCCGGGCTTGACTCGGCCCTTCCACAGTCGTCATTCCGGGGCGCGCGTCAGCGCGAACCCGGAATCCATTCATCCACCGAGCCTGCGGCTCAATGGATTCCGGGTTCGCGACTTCGTCGCGCCCCGGAATGACAAAGTGGCTACCCCGCCCGCATCTCCGCCTTGATCATGTCGGCGGCCTTCTCGCCGATCATGATGGTCGGCGCATTGGTGTTGCCGCCGATCAGGGTCGGCATGATCGAGGCATCGACCACGCGCAGCGCTTCGAGCCCGTGCACGCGCAACTTCGGATCGACCACCGCAAGCGGATCGTCGGTGCCCATCCTGCAGGTGCCGACCGGGTGATAGACCGTGTCGGAGCGCGCCCGCAGGATGCTGCGGATGTCGTCATCGGTGCGGACATCTGATGTGAACATGTCCTTCTGCTGCAGGGCGCGCAGCGCCGGCGTGTCGAGCAGCCGCTTCGTCATCTTGAAGCCTGCGACCATGGTCTCGACGTCGCTGTCCTCGCCGAAGAAATTCGGATCGATCGCGGGGGCTGCCAGCGGGTCGGCGCTGTTCAGCCACACGCTGCCGCGGCTTGCCGGGCGCAGCAGGCAGACATGGCAGGAGAAGCCGGTGCCCCAGCGCGGCTTGCGGCCGTGGTCTTCCACCATGGCCATGCAGAAATGCAGCTGGATGTCGGGGACGTCGAGCTCAGGCTGCGTCTTCAGGAAGCCGCCACATTCGGCGACGTTCGAGGTCATCGGGCCGCGCCGCTCGCGTCGGTATTGCCCGATGCCCTTGATGATCCGCCCGATGCCGCTCCACGACAGCCCCGAGAAATAAGGCGCGTCGGACGCGAAGCCGAACACAAAATCGGGGTGATCCTGCAGGTTCTGCCCGACACCCGGCAGATGATGCACGCTGGCGATGCCGTGCTTGCCGAGCGCCGCGGCGTCGCCTATGCCCGACAGCATCATCAATTGCGGCGACTGGAACGCACCGGCCGAGAGGATGACCTCGCGCCGCGCCCGCAGCACCTTCTTCTGCTTGCCTTGCATGTATTCGACGCCGACGGCACGCTTGCCCTCGAAGATGATGCGCGTCGCCTGCGCCTGGGTCTCGATGCGCAGGTTGGGCCGGCGGCCCATGTGGGGATGGATGTAGCCGCGCGCTGCGCTCCAGCGCTCGCCATTCCTCTGGGTCACCTGGTAGATGCCGAGGCCTTCCTGTTCGGCGCCGTTGAAATCGTCGCGGATCCGGAACTGCGCCTCGCGCGCGCCCTGCAAGAACATCTCCTTGACCGGATTGTCGGACTGCAGGCCCGTGACGTTGAGCGGCCCGCCCTTGCCGTGATATTCGCCGTCGAGCTCGGTGTTGTGCTCCAAACGCTTGAAGTAGGGCAGGACGTCGTCGTAGCTCCAGCCCGTATTGCCGAGCGAAGCCCAGTGATCGTAGTCGGCGCGATGCCCGCGGATATAGACCATGGCATTGATGGCGCTTGAGCCGCCGAGCCCTTTGCCGCGCGGCTGATAGCCGATGCGGCCGTTCAGGCCCTTCTGCGGCACCGTGTCGAATGCCCAGTTGTTGATCTTGCCGGAGAGCATGAGAATGATGGCGCCGGGCGCGGTGACGACCCAATTGTCGTTCTTGCCGCCGGCATCGAGCAGCGCCACCGAAGTCGCCGCATCCTCCGACAACCGTCCTGCCACCGCGCAGCCGCCCGAGCCTGCGCCCACCACCACGAAATCGAGTGTGTCAGTCACGTTTCCCCCTTGCTTGTTCTTGTTCGTCATTCCGGGGCGATGCGCTAGCATCGAACCCGGAATCTCGAGATTCCGGGTCTGGTCCTTCGGACCATTCCGGAATGACGGCGTACGCGCTACGACAACAACCGCATCAGCTTCTCCAGCCGCGCGATCTTCGCGCCATAGGGCGGATAGAGATCGGCGAGCCGGTTGAAGCGCGAGCGGTAGAACACCGGCTTCTGCTTGGTCAGCGTCTTGAATCCCCATTCGCCGTGATAGGCGCCGGTGCCGGACGCGCCGACGCCGCCCATCGGCTGGTAGGCCTGGGCGAAATGGAACAGGCAATCGTTGACGGTGACGCCGCCCGACACCGTGCGCGCCAGCACCGCGTCGCGGGCGGCGTTGTCGGTGCCGAACCAGTACAGCGCCAACGGGCGGTCGCGCTTGTTGATGAAGGCGATCGCCTCGGTCGCGTCGCGCATGCCCATGACCGGCAGCAGCGGTCCAAAAATCTCCTCCTGCATCACGGTCATCTCAGGCGTGGCGTCGACGATCACGGTGGGCGGGAATTTGCGCCTCGCCTTCCACTCGGGATCGTTCGGCGTCGCCGGCTGCATGATGGTCGCGCCCTTCGCGGCGGCGTCGGCAACCAGGCCCTCCAGCCGCGTGTAATGCCGGTTCGAGACGATCGAGCTGTAGTCGGCGTTGGCGGGGTCGGTGCCGAACATGTGCTGCATGTGGCCCTGCAGCCGCATCGCAAAGGGCTGCACCGCGGCCTGCGGCACCAGCGCGTAGTCGGGCGCGATGCAGGTCTGGCCGGCATTGAGCAGCTTGCCATAGGCGATACGTTGCGCGGCTTCGTCGATATCGGCAGAGCCGTCGACGATCACCGGCGACTTGCCGCCGAGCTCGAGCGTCACCGGCGTCAGGTTGCGGCCACAGGCTTCCGCGACCAGCCGGCCGACCCGGGTCGAGCCGGTGAAGATCAGATGATCGAACGGCAACGCGGCAAAGGCCTTTGCGATGTCGTCGTCGATATCGGTGACCGCGAGCTCGGTGGTGTCGAACTTCTTCTCGATCACCTCGGCCAGCAGCTCGGCGAACCGCGGTACCAATTCGCTCGGCTTGATGATGGCGCGGTTGCCGGCCGCGATCGCGGCGACTGCGGGCGCCAAGGTCAGCTGCAGCGGATAATTCCAGGGCGCGATGATGCCGACCACGCCGAGCGGCTGCGGGATCAACCGGTTCTTGGCCGGCGCGAACTGCACCGTGGTCGGGATCCTTTCGGGCGCCATCCAGCCCTTGAGGTGCTTGGCCGCATGCTTGATCTCGCCGAGCACCAGCATGGTCTCGGCGATCGCGGTCTCGACGGTGGAGCGGTGGCCGAAATCGGCCGAGATTGCCGCCCCGAATCGCGCCTCGTTCTCGGTCAGCGCGGCGCGCAGGCGGCGCAACCGGTCGAGCCGCGCCTGCAATGTCGGCGCCGGCTCGCTCCGTGACAGCTCGATCTGGCGGTGAAAGGCTTCCTCAAGCGCATGCAGCCCCGGGCTCTTCAATGGCCGGTCCATGGCGTTCCCCTCGGCGTTCCCCCTCGGACGACGTTTCCTTGACGGATCTTGTTGGGCGCCAAGCTCCGCTTTTGCGCGTGATCTGGCAAGAGCGGGTTCCGGGCGGTAAATTTGCTAGGAAAACCACAGATTTCGGCGTCACAAAAACCTCAAAAACCCGCATCCGGGGCTTTCCAAACCGCACTCACGTTGATACATACCCCTCGCACCCGACGGCTTCGGCCCGGGTCGCCTTCTCAGGAAGCCTCCGGACGGATCGATCGGCGCCATCTGATGCGTTGGCCGACCGGCTCAGGCTCTCTTTCAGCAAGGCACGCAACGGTTTAACGCGGGGTGGAGCAGCCCGGTAGCTCGTCAGGCTCATAACCTGAAGGTCATAGGTTCAAATCCTATCCCCGCAACCAAGATCGACAATGGAAACCCAGCAATCTCAATGGATTGCTGGGTTTTTGTTTTTGAGTCGAACGGTCGCCCCGACAAGGTCAATGGCGCGGAGGGCTGGGCTCTCACGGCTCATCCGGCGAAAACGACCACCATCACCGATCCCCAAGTCGTCAGCAGAATGTTCGAGATCGGATAGGCGGGCGTATAGCCGAGCACCACCACAGAGCTACCCGAGCGCTCCTGAATGGCAGCCATCGCCGCCGTGACCGTCTGTGCTCCAGTCAACGCCCCCAGCAAGAGGATCGGATTCATGCGCAAGATGAAATGGCCAAAGCAGAAGCCGACGATCTGGGGCAGCAGGGTTACGATCATGCCGCCCAGAAGCAGGCCGATGCCCGACTCCCGTATCGCGGAAAGGAAGATCGGTCCGGCATGAATCCCGGTAAGGCCGACAAACGCCGCCAGTCCGAGCGACGTCATCAGGCTGATCGCGCCGTCGGGGATCCGGCCGAAATACGGCAGACGGGTGCGGAGATAGCCGACCAGAAGTCCGGCGAGCAAGGTGCCGACGCTGGTGCTCAGCGAGATCGTGACACCACCAACCGAAAAGCTCAGGAGAACGCCAACGAGGCCGCCGAGGAAAATCGCGAGTCCCAGCACCACGAAATCGATGGTGGTGCTCGGCGCAACGATGACGCCGATGCTCTTGGCTGCATTTTGCACCACCGGTTCAGGACCCACGACGCGAAGCAGATCGCCGCGCTGCAGGACGACGCCGGCAGCAATGGGAAGTGCCTCGCCACCCCGGCTCAGCGAGCGCAAATAGAGGCCGCGCGCCCAAGTCTGTTCCGAGGCCTGCTGGAGATTGCTGCCCGCGAGCTTCGGGTTGATCAGAAACACGTCGGCCGAGATCAGAGGGATATCGAGCAGCTCCTGGTCTTCGACCTCCTCGCCGCGCGGTTCGACCTGTTCCACGATGATCTGGCGCGGTGCGGACAGCGCGACGATATCGCCTGCCGCCAGCATCGTTCCAGGCTCCGCCTCGATGATGCGCTCTCCGCGGCGAATGCGATGGATGAACACGCGCTGCCCGGGCACGCGAGCTTCGGCGGCGGCAACCGTCAGTCCGGCGATCGCCGCGTGATCATCCAGCCGATAGGCGCGCAACTCGAACTTGCGCCAGGCGGACGCCAGGCCGGGCTTGGCGCGCGTGATGCCCAGGGTTTGCTCCAGCTTGAGCGCTTCCGTCTTCAGATCGATCTTCAGCAGCGCCGGAACAATGATCGTGCAGAATGTGATCACGCCGGCATAGCCGAAGATGTAGCAGACCGCATCGGCCACCGCGATGTGCGAGACAAGCAATGCGCGCTGTGCCTCGGACACGGGCAGCCCATTGATTGCGTCGGTCGCCGTTCCCATTGCGGCGCTCTGGCTCAGGGCTCCCGACATAAGTCCGGCCGCGAGGCCGGGGTCAAGTTTCAGCACGCGTGCCACGACGATCGCCGCCGCAAGACCGGTGAAGCTGACGACAATGGCCATCAGCATCGGCTTCAGCCCGTCACGCTTCATCGCCAGCACGAATTGCGGACCGACCGAATAGCCCACCCCGAACAGGAACAGCAGGAACAGGAACGATTTGGTCATGCTGGAGACCGGCACATGCGCGAAATCGCCGACCGCGAGGCCGGCGAACAGCGAGCCCGTCACCGGGCCAAGGCTGAAGGCGCCGATCCTGAAGCTTCCGATCCAGTAGCCCGCCGCGATCACCAGGAACAGTGCGAGCTCCGGATAACGGACGAGAAACTGCTGCAGCCAAATCACCATCGTTTCAACATCGTCGCTCGCCGCGGCTACGTCATCATCATCACCAGCACCATGCCCCAGATCGTCAGCAGCGTGTTTCCGACCGCGTAGGTGACGGTATAGCCAAGGCCGGGAATCTGGCTCTTCGCGCGGTCATTGATCATGCCCAGCGAGGCGGTGGTCGTACGCGCGCCGGAGCAGCATCCGAGCAGGATCGCGTCGTGGAAGCGGAACAGGTATTTGCCGACGAACATCGCCAGGATCAGCGGCACCGTGGTCACGACGACGCCCCAGAGAAACAGGCTGAAGCCGAGCTTTTGCAATCCGGCGACAAATCCCGGTCCCGAGGAGATGCCGACCACGGCAATGAAGACGTTCAGGCCGACCGAGTTCATGAACCACACCGTGGGTGACGGGATGCGGCCAAAGGTCGGGTGCACGGATCGCAGCCAGCCAAAAAACAGACCGGAGATCAGCGCGCCGCCGGAGGTGGACAGAGTGAGCGGCACGCTTCCGATCTTGTAGACGAAGGCGCCGACAAGGGCGCCGATCGCAATGGCTGCGCCGATGAACGCGACGTCGGCAATGTCGGTCGCACGATCCGGCCGGCCCAGCATGGTCGTCGCGGCGGCGACATCGGCCGTGCGGCCGACCAGGGTGACGATGTCACCCCGGTTTATCTTCGTGTTCGGCAGGATCGGGATCTCGGTGGCGATCGCGCCCCGGGTGATCTTGCGCAGGAAAACGCCGCGAGCGCCCGGCGCTTTCGCCAGTTCCTCCAGCGTCTTGCCATCGACGTCCTTGCTGGTCACGTAAACATCGACGCCCTCGATCGGCACCGCCAGCAGCTCACGATCGTCCACTTCCTCCGCCTGCTCGCCGATCAGCTGCACGAGCACGTCGCGGCGGCCGGCTACGGCGACGACATCGCCGGCGTGAATCACGGTGTCGGAGGTTGCCTCCACGATCTTTCCGCCTTGCCGCAGCCGGAGGACGAAGATGCGCTGATCGGGAATCAGTGCCTCTGCCTGCTCGACCGTCTTGCCGACGACAGGCCCGCGCTCGCGAACCCGGTAGGCGCGCAAATCGAACTGGTGCCAGGCCGTCCCCGGGCCGCCCAGCTGCTTCTTGCCGCCATGCTCTTCCTCGTAGTTCTTGCATGCCGTCTCGAGATCGATGCCGAGCAGCGCGGGCCCGAGCAGGGCCAGGACGATCGCCGATCCAACCGTGCCGAAAATATAGGTCACGGCATAGGCGACCGGCATGGCATCGAGCAGCTTCTTGGCTTCGTCTGCGGGCAGGCCAAGGCGGTTGATGGCGTCGGTCGCAAGTCCCATCGACGCGGAAATCGTCTGCGAGCCGGCATAGAGCCCGATAGCCGATCCGACGTCATAGCCGGCGATCTTCGCGCCGAAATACGCCGAGAGAAGACAGAACACACAGACCACGGCCGCGAAAATCGCCTGCGGAATGCCGTCCTGCGCGATGCCACGCACGAATTGCGGTCCGACGCCATAACCGATTGCGAACAGGAACATCAGAAAGAAGAACGGCTTGAGCGGCCCCGAAATCGTGATTCCGATCTGGCCGATGATGACCGCGGCGACCAGCGTCGCAGTGACCGCGCCGAGACCGAGACCCTTATAGGTGAAGGATCCGAAATAGTAGCCCAGGGCCAAAGAGAGGAAGATCGCGATTTCGGGATAGGTGCGGAGCGTCTGGAAGAACCAATCGATCATGATGTCACCCGTTCATGCTGTCCCGGGGCTTCGGCATGCGCTCGCTTCGATCTCGCGCGGCGGGCCGAAAAGGGCGAGCAACTGTGTCGATCGACATCAGGCGGCGGCTGGCGAGAAGGATGTTGATCTATGTCAATCGCAACTGCGAGAGCGCTGCGGTTTCATCGTCTTGCCGACAACTCACGCGCGGTTCGCGATTTGCGTCGTGACGGGCCCACCGGCGCTGCGATCGCACCGCCTGCACGAGACCGTTGACATAGATCAAGGCTCGTCACCGGTTGCGGATCAAGCTGACCGCGATCGCGCAGGCAAGGCGCCAGTCCGCCTGCGTTCCAACCGCTCGCACCGTCCCCGGGAGTGTCAAATGGCCGATCTTCTGACCCTAAAGAAATTCGAGGCGTTGAGCCCCTTCGAGATCAAGGATGAGCTGATCAACCTCGCGAAGAGTGCTTCGAAGCAGAGTCAGATGGCCTTTCTGAACGCCGGGCGGGGCAATCCCAACTGGATCGCCACCACGCCGCGCGAGGGCTTCTTCCTGCTCGGACAATTCGCCATCACCGAGAGCAAGCGGGTGATGGAGCACCCGGCGGGCATCGGCGGCATGCCGCAGGCCAAGGGGATTGCCGGGCGGTTCGAGGCCTGGCTCGCCCAGCACAAGGACATGCCGGGCGCGAGCTTCCTGACCGAGATGTTGCCCTTCGCGGTCAAGAAATTCGGCTTCGATCCCGACGCCTTCGTCCACGAACTCGTCGATTCGATCATCGGCGACAATTACCCGGTGCCGGACCGCATGTTGGTGCATAACGAAAAGATCGTGCACGAATATCTGATGTGGGCCGTCTGCGGCGAGCCCCGGCCGGCCGGAAAATTCGACATCTATGCGGTCGAGGGCGGCACGGCGGCGATGTGCTACCTCTTCAAGTCGTTGAAAGCGAACCGGCTGCTCGTGCCTGGTAATACGATTGCGCTGGCGACGCCGATTTTCACGCCCTACATCGAGATGACGCACCTGGAAGACTACGATCTGAAGGTCGTTCAGATCAGGGCTCCGCAGGAAAACAAATTCCAGTTCACCGACGAGGAAATCAAGAAGCTGGAAGATCCGAAGGTTAAGGCCTTCTTCGTCGTCAATCCGTCCAATCCTCCGGGGATGGCGTTGAGCAAGGAGACGATTGCCAAGTTGGCCAATTTGGTCAAGACCAAGCGCCCCGACCTGATGATCCTCACCGACGACGTCTACGGAACCTTCGTGCACAACTTCCGTTCGCTGCTGGGCGAGCTGCCGCACAACACCATCGGCGTCTACTCCTATTCGAAGTATTTCGGCTGCACGGGATGGCGGCTCGGGGCCATTGCCATCCACGAAGACAACATCTTCGACAAGATGATCGCCAAGCTTCCAGATGCCGCCGTGAAAGCGCTCGACAAGCGCTACGGGCCGCTGACGCTGGAGCCGCGCAAGCTCAAGCTGATCGACCGCATCGTGGCCGACAGCCGCGACGTGGCACTCAATCACACCGCGGGACTATCGTTGCCGCAGCAGGTGATGATGAGCCTGTTCTCGCTCTCGGAGATGCTGGACGTGAAAAAGGCCTATCAGGCGGCCTGCATGGAAATCGTCAACAAACGCCTGTGGTCGCTGCTCGACGGGCTCGGGCTTGCTGATAAGCTAACCCCCAACCCGAACTACGATGCCTATTACGGCCTTATCGATTTCGAGTTCTGGGCTCGAAAGAACATCGGCGACGATGCCGTTGAACACCTGAAGAAGAATGTCCACCCGTTGGATCTCGCGTTCAGGCTGGCCGAAGCCCACGGAATCGTGCTGCTGAACGGAGGCGGCTTCGATGCACCGGAATGGTCGCTTCGGGTATCGCTCGCGAACCTCCCCGACGATGTCTACGACGATATCGGACGAGGTGTCCGGGCCATCGCCAGAGGCTATCGCGATGCCTACGAAGCGGCGACCGGGAATAAGGGAGGCGCAAAGCGCTGAGCTTTCCACGCGGTTGGAACTTTGATCTCCGGCGCGCGAGCTGTCGCTGACAAGGCTGCCAGGTCATTCGCCATTCAGGGCGCCGCGCGGTCAACCGGGCTATTATAGTCCGATTGGGTGAGCCAGCTTGTCGCACGCAATTCCAATTGTCTGGCACAAGCTGCACTGGTCACTCGATTTTCTCCGTGATCTACCATGACCATCATGGGGAACGGCAGCGACATATTTCGGCGAGCGCTTCATCGCTGGCTTGAAGCGATCGACGGCGATTTTGCCTTCAGGTTGACGGTCATGACGGCCGGGATGCTGTCGACTGTCGCGTTTGCCTTTGGATTGCTGTCGCTCTGAGCGAGCCCCTCATCTGAAGCTGGCTGAATTTATGTCGGCGACGAGTTCAGGCGCCTGCAACCGGAAGCACCAGTCCGGGCGGCAAGAAATGCGCTTCAAACTAGTTGCAAATTCGACCGGACGTCGAGGCCATCTGGCAGAAAGGTTCGGAATCGGGCTCTCGGCCACGATTGTCCTGTTCTGCTCTGCACAACAAACGGTCGCGCTGCCGCTAACGTCCTTCCGTTATGAAGCCCAGGCTTAGCGGCATTGCCCTAGCGATGCCGTGGTCTGGCTCGATTTCCGCCGCGGACGCTATTATCTCAAAGGCCAGAGCCGCTATGGCAGGGGCTTTGACGGCAGTTTCGTGTGCAGGAACGAAGCGCGCGATAGCGGCTATCGGCGTTCGTTGCTCGGCCTCCGGTGACGTCACTGAAGGCCAGTTCCACGGCCGACCTACCAACCGTAATAGCGCGGCTGGGCGTAGTAGGCCGGCGAATAGCCGTAACCTCCGCCAGGCGGGCAATAGCCGTATGCGGAGCCGTAGCCGTATCCGGAGCCATAGCCATATCCGCCGCCGTAGTAGGGATACCCGCCATAGGCCGCGCTTGCGATGGCTCCGCCAACGATCGCACCAGTAGCGGCGGCGCCCCATCCTCGATAACCCCAACCGCCGTAGCCTCCTCTCCAACCGCGATAGCCCCAGCCACCGCGATAGCCGCCGCCCCAGCCGCCCCAACGGACTTGAACGGCGCCATTGTCGACCATGCCTTTCATGGCAGCGATGTTGGTCGGCTGCGGGGCTGCATGACCCGCGTCCACCGTGCTCGCAAGCAGGATCAAGGCCAGCAGGGTTTTGGTGTTCTTCATCACGTCCTCCACAGCGGGGTGACAGGGCAGTCGTGATCCAACGACAGACAAATCACGGCCGACTTCCGGATCAGGTGCAGCCAAGCCTGTCAGCTGCCAGCGGCTGATGCTTGATTTGAATCAATGTGACCATGAGGGCGTCTTTGGCGTGGCGGACGCGTGACGCTTGATCTGGATCAAGCGATGCGTGCCAGGGCGATGGCACCGCTTTCTGCGTGCCTGTTGACGCTCAATCGAGAGCACGTTCTTGAAAACCCTTCGCCAGCTCGTGGCCGGAGACGAATTCATCCAGCTCGCAATTCGTCTCGGATTGCTGGCGCTGCTGATCTACTGGTCGTTCGTCCTGGTTCGCCCGTTCGTGCCGATCCTGGCCTGGAGCGTCGTGCTCGCGGTCGCGCTCTATCCAGTCTTCAACTGGCTCACAGGGATGCTCGGCGGCCATGCGGGCATCGCCGCCCTGGTCCTGACCCTGATCGCATTGGCTGTCGTCATCGGACCGGCGGCCTGGCTCGGGATCGGGGCGGTGGAGGGGGTGAGAGAGCTCGCTGGACAACTGAGCGCCGGTAACGTTGTCGTGCCATCGCCGATGCCGGAGATCAAGGATTGGCCGCTGATCGGCGGCCCGCTCTATGACTTCTGGGATCGGGCGTCGACCAATCTGCGCGCCGTGCTGCGTGAGGTCGTGCCGCATCTGAAGCCGCTGGCCGGGGTCCTGTTTGCGTTTGCCGGCAATGCCGGCGTCGGGATGCTGAAGTTTCTGCTGGCGGTCGTGCTCGCGGGGTTCCTGTTTCCCCACGGCCGGCAGCTTGCCGCGGCATGCAGGGGTTTCCTGTCCCGTATCGTGCCGGAGCAGAGCGAGCACTTCCTCGACCTCGCAGGCGCGACAATTCGGGCGGTCTCCCAGGGCGTCATCGGCGTTGCCGTCCTGCAATCGCTGCTCGCCGGCATTGGGTTCAAGCTGGCGGGGATCTCGAACGCGGGCCTGCTGGCGTTTGTCGTGATGCTGTTGGCGATCGTGCAGATTGGGGCGGCGATCGTGCTGTTCCCCGTCATCATCTGGCTCTGGTTGGCCAAGGACTTCACGACGGCACTCGCGCTGACGTTGTTCTTCCTGGTGGTCGGCGTCCTCGACAATGTGCTGAAGCCGCTGGTCATGGGGCGGGGCCTGACCACGCCGGCGCTCGTCATCTTCGTCGGCGTGATCGGAGGCACGCTTGCCCACGGCATCGTGGGCCTGTTCATCGGCCCAATCATTCTCGCGGTCGCCTGGGAGTTGATCACCGCGTGGATCCGGGACGACCGTGCCCGGCTGGCGGGTGAGCGATGATACTGTTTCAGCTCCTCGCGGGATTGGCGGTGAGTGCGATCAATATTGCGCTGCATTCGTTGTTCACCGTCGTGGTGATCGGACTGATGCGGAATATCGCCCTGAGCGCCACCGGCCGGTTTGAGCTGCAGCTCAGCGGCGTGATGGTAGCGACCGCCTTGATCCTGATGGTGGCTCATACCTTGGAGATCGTGGTGTGGTCACTGGCCTATCTTGTGATTGGTGCAGCGCCCACGGCCAGCAATCTGCTCTATTTCGCCTTTGTGAACTATACCACGCTCGGCTATGGCGACGTCGTTCCGGTCAAGCAGTGGCTGCTGGTCGGCCCGATGGCCGCCATGAACGGTATTCTGATGTTCGGCTGGTCGACGGCGGTCCTGTTTGAAGTGCTGCAAAAGACCATCGAACGCCAGGGTACGCTCACGAAATCCTCGTAATGTGGCGGTCAGTTGTCCAGCCTGGAGAGCTGGTCGCGGTCTACCAGCATGATTTCGCGCTGGTTCGAGCCGAGGAAGTCGAGGGCTCCGTAGGCGTGCAGCTTGGATAGCGCACGCGATACGGTCTCGAGGGTCAGCCCGAGATAGTCGGCGATATCGCGCCGGCACATCGGCAGGGCGACGACGCCGACGCCGGTCAGCCGGCGATCCATTTCGAGCAGAAACGCGGCCACCCGCTCCAACGCAGTCTTGCGGCCGAGCAGCAGCATGTGATCTTCGGCATGCTGCAGGTTGCTGGTGGTCATGACCAGCAGGTTGCGAGCCAGGACGGAATCGGAATGGGCCACCCGTTCGAGGCTCATCCGCTTGATCAGGCGCACGTCCGTGTCGACGACGGCTTCGGCTGTGAAGCGATGGGTTTCGGCGTTCTCAAGGCCGAAAATGTCCCCGACGAGGTGAAAAGCACCGATCTGACGTCGTCCGTCGGAGAGGAGCTTGTAGCTGCGGACAGCCCCTGAAACGACCTGGTAGACGTACTCCGCGGGCTCCGCCTCGCCGTAGATCTCGGCGCCCCTTCTGTAGTGGAATTCGCTGGTGATGAAGTTGGCATGCGGGGCGGTCAGCCCACCGAGGACGCTCGGTACATTGGCCGGTCTGACATTGACGCGAGCGAACATGGACCAACCCTCTTCACTATGACCTTGCGGCGTCCGTAGCGGTTCGAAAATGCTTGTCCGCGTGCAATGACTACGACACGGCCCGACCAGGCTCTATTGGTCTTGAGGCCATTGTCCCAAAGGACAGGGGGCCCGGAAATGCGGCAATTTGTTCGCAATTGGTACGCGAGTGTTGGATTACTTTTCAGCATTTACGACGATAACCGTGCTAGTTTTTCTTGAACCCGTTGGTCTCCGGCTCCGAGCGCTATGGGCAAGGCAATTCGGCTCTCTGGATTGATCGTTCTGCTGGCTAGCTTGCTGTGGCCGGCCGGTCTCCGGGCGCAAGAGATGCGTCCGCATTCCATGCTGGTGCTGGACCAGTCCGATCGACGCGGCCCGTTCTTCTATCAGGTCTTTGTTGGATTGCGGGATGCCGTGAGCGCGCACGGTCACGCTCCGACGACAATCTACTCGGAAAGTCTCGATCTCAATCGCTTCGGCGGTGAGGCCTATCAGGAGGGCTTTCGGCGGTTTCTCGAGACGAAATATCGCGATCGACCGATCGGTGTCGTGGTTGCCGTTGGAGCGGCTGCGCTCGAGCTTGTGCTCCGCTGGCGCCCCCAACTTTGGCCCGACACGCCAATCGTGTTTGCGCTGGTCGAAGAGAATGATTTCAAGCGAATGCGACCGCCTGCCTATGTCACCGGCGGCATCGTGACCTTGAAGTTCAAGGATGCCGTCTCGGCCGCCCGCGCCGTGGTACCAGACCTCAAAACCGTTGTGCTTGTCGGTGCGGATTGGGAACGGCAAGTTCTGTTTCGCAACTGGAAAGACCAGGCTGCGGCCGGCATTCCGGGCCTCGACATTATCGAGATTATCGGACGTCCGATGCCTGAGGTCGTCGAGCGGGTTACCGCGCTTCCCGACCACAGCGCGATCATCTACACGGGCCTCTATAGCGACGGCAAGGGCAACTACTATCCGCCCTCGGATGCCCTCGCATTTGTCGCGGCGAAGGCCAATCGTCCCATCGTGGTCGCGGCGGAAACCTTCCTCGAGCCGGGTGGCATAGGCGGATTCACGATCGTACCGTCCTTGATCGGTGCCGAAGCAGCACATAGGGCGCTGCGGATCCTGGATGGAGAGGCGCCGGAAAACCTGCCGCCGTCGGTCATCAATGCCGTGAAGCCGATCTTCAATTGGCGGCAGATGCAGCGCTGGAATGTCAGCGAAGCCAGTCTGCCGCAAGGCAGCGAAATCCGCTTCGAGGAGCCGACCTTCCTGGAAAAATATCGCTGGCCGGCCGTTGCGTTCACTGCGGCGTTGCTGCTTCAGACCATGCTGATCGCGTTCCTGCTGCACGAGCGGTACATGCGACGAAAGGCCGAGGTCGAGGCCCGCAATCGCCTGTCCCAGCTTGCTCACAGCAATCGGCAGGCGACCGCCGGAGAGCTGTCGTCCTCGATAGCCCATGAGCTCAATCAGCCGCTTGGCTCGATCCTGACCAATGCCGAGACGGCGGAGTTGATCCTCGGTTCGCCGACGCCTGACCTCCAGGAGGTGCGGGAGATCATTTCCGACATCAAGCGCGATGATTTGCGTGCGAGCGAGGTGATCCGCCGGATGCGCAGCCTGCTGAAGCGTGCGCCATTTGAGAAAAAGGAGATCGACCTCAACCAAACCATGCGGGAGGCATTCGATTTCCTCAAGCTGCAGGCCTCGACGCGCAACGTCGCGATCTACCTGCAGACGTCGCCGCAGACCCTGCTGGTGGAAGGTGATCCGGTTCAGTTGCAGCAGGTCATTCTCAACCTCGTGGTCAACAGCATGGACGCGATGGCCAGGATGCCCTACGGACGCACGATCATCGGCCGTACCGAAGTCAATGGAGGGGCGTCGGCTGTGATTTCGATCTGCGATTCCGGTCCGGGAATTCCCCAGGACAGGCTGAACGAGATTTTCGATCCGTTCTTCACCACAAAGGAGCAGGGAATGGGCATTGGCCTGTCAATCGCGCGGACCATCGTTCTGGCGCATAGCGGTCAGATCTGGGCCGAGAACCAGTCCGGTGGTGGAGCGGTTTTCCATCTTTCATTGCCGCTGGCGGCATAGCGCGTTTGGGTCTTACTTTGGCAGCAGGCAGTGCTAATTTAACGAACGCAGGATTTGCCGTCGGTCGCGAAGGAGGGAGCGTAATGCACGCTTACGTGCATATTGTCGACGACGACGCCTCGTTTCGCACTGCACTTGAGCGCAGGCTCAAGCTCGCCGGCTACCGTGTGGCGACGTATGCATCGGCCCGGCAACTGCTCGATCAATTGCCAGGCGACGAAGACGCCGGCTGTATCCTGCTGGACGTGCGCATTCCCGGAATGAGCGGTCCGGAGCTGCAGATTCGTCTCAACGAGCTGGAGTCGACGCTTCCGATCGTATTCCTCACCGGACATGCGGACACAGCGACGACCGTGCAGGCGATCAAGGCCGGAGCCGAGGATTTTCTGACCAAGCCGATTGCATCAGAGCAGCTGATCGAGGCAATCAATCGCGCCGTTGCGCGGCACGAATTGGCCCGCAGCCAGCGGACCAGGCTCGACTCCCTCCGCGCGCTGCTGGCGAAGTTGACCCCACGCGAGCGGCAGGTGTTCGATCTGATTGTCCGCGGTCGGATCAACAAGCAGGTCGGCTATGAACTCGGCACGACGGAACGCACGATCAAGGCGCATCGTCACCAGGTCATGGAGAAGATGCAGGTGCAGTCACTTGCCGAGCTCGTCTCGATCGCGGAGCGGCTCGGCATGCGCGAGCTTGATGGCGAAGTTAAGGGTTAATCCGCCCGGAGGCAGCTGTGGCCTCCTGTCCCATGGTACAATATGAAAGCTCTGTGACGGCGCGTATCTCCGATATTGGCCACGGCGATGTCGCGCGCCGGTGAGATTTCAATGTGTCCTTCGTCCAGGCACGGACGTTGGGCAACAAGTCGAGATTTTGCTTCTCGATAGGGTAGAGGCCCGCAGGATTTGCCGACCGCGAAACTAGTTTTCGTCGTGGATGACAACCCCTCCATGCTCCGTGGAATCGGACGGCTGCTGCGGGAATATGGATTTGCATCCAGATTATTCGAGACCGGAAATGCCTTGCTGAGAGATGGCAGCTTCGATGGCGCGCTGTGTCTGATCCTGGACATCAATCTCAGCGATGGTTCAGGGATCGAACTGCGGCACCGCCTGGCGGATCAGGGCATCGACGTCCCGGTCATCTACATCACCGGAAATGACAACCCGGCGACACGGATGGCCGCAATGGCATCGGGCTGCGTGGCCTATCTGACCAAGCCGTTCACGGCAAAATCGCTGATGCAGCCGATCGAACAATTGTTGGCGGGCGCAGTCTAGCGATCGCGGGTCTCAATCATTCGTCAATGGCTTGGTCGAGCGTCAGTGCGGGTGCTCCCTTGCGGACGGTTGCAAAGCGGTCGAGCGGCACCGACGTCGTCACCGTCAAAATGCTGGTGTCGACGACGTCGACCGAGAGCGCCTTTCCGCCATCCATTTCCTCGAGCAGCTTGGGATCGGCAACATCGGCCGCGATGCACATGTTGGTCACGCACCAGGTATAGGGCAGGCGATGGACCTTCTGCTGGTCGACCGACAGCTTGACGCCGGCTTGCAGGTACATCCCGACCGGCAGGAATAGCTGGAGGCGGGAGGTCCCGTCTTCGCGCTCGATCAGATCGACGCGAACGGCCGTCTGGCCGGTCCCGAGGGTGCCGGTGATCGTCGTTCGGCATAGTGTCCTGGCGCCGGCAGGGGTGAAGCAGACCTTTCGCCATTCGCCATACTTGACGTCCCGCGCCGTGCGTGCCCCTCGCGTGGCTACCTCGGCGCCGTCCTTGACCGCAGCGGGCGAAGGCGTCTGTTGACTGCGCGCAGCACCGATGCTGACCGCAAACAGCACCAACGTCGCCAAAGGACCATACAAGGGACCATATCGGACCATGGATACTCCTCCAGCGAGATGCGCCTAGCGAACCTTGTCCAGAAATCGTTCGACCAGTGGCGACCAAATAGGAATGGAATCGGGAGAGCCGATCAGGAAATGCCCTTCGTCCCCGAACGGTGGCAGTAGATGGTACTCGGTCCTGCCGCCGGCGCGCGTGAAAGCCTCGTACATTCGCTTCGACAGGGCCGGGCCGAAGAATGTGTCGTTCTCGATGTAGAGCCACAGCATGGGCACCCGCGACGTGTGGCCGAACACGCCGGTCGCTTCGACCAGTTTGTCCGGGCCACAATTGTTGTTGGGCTTGCCATCGACGCGGCCGCCGCGGCCTGCCGCGAAGGTGATGATGGCCTTGACCTGCGGCGGGTTGAGGCTCGACAGGGCGATCGCGGCCCAGCCGCCGGCCGACTGCCCGACGACGATGACGCCGTCCGGCAGGGTGCGTTTTTCGGCGGCCATGTAGTCAATGATCCAGAGATCGACCTGCGCGACGGCGAGGCCGGGATCGAGGAAATTGGGATTGGTGCATTTCCCGATCTTGGAGAAGAACGGGCCATAAAGACCGCGTTCGGGAATATCGATGGCCGCTGCGCCATAGCCGGTGCCGACGGGCGCGACCACGAGATAACCGCGCCGTGCAAACCACATTGCGGCGTCGCGAAATTCGACCAGCGGGAAGAAGCTGCGATCCCGGGCGTTCAGCGACACGCCGTGGTTCATGATGACCAGCGGGAAGGGGCCGTCGCCGAGCGGTCGAACCAGATAAGCGAACATGGGTAGCGGGAGCGGCAAGGCCCAGATTTCTTCCTGGATGCGCTGGGGCGCGCCGTTGTCGTCGGCGCGTGCCGGGGTGGCCAGACCGAGCAACAGAAGTGTTGCAGCTGCGAGGGCTCGTAAGCCGTGCTGACGCATGTCATGCCCTCCGGCGGTCCGCGGACAAATGTGCAGGTCATGGCAATCCTAGTGCTGATCTGCGAGGGCGACGCTTGATCTGAATCAACGTGGATCGGTCCGCCCCGGCGCAACCACATGCGTCCAATGCGGCTTGATACGGCGGGCTTGATGTCAATCCTGAGCGAGACGAGTTGGGTCCGACGGTTTCCGCCGGCGAGTTGGCTTGCCGACTATCGCGCATCCTGGCTTGGTGCGGACGCAATCGCCGGGGTCACGCTGGCCGCCTACGCGATCCCGGTGTCGCTGGCCTATGCGGGGCTCGCCGGGCTGCCGCCGCAGGTCGGCGTCTACGGTTACCTGCTTGGCGGCGTGGGTTACGCCTTGCTCGGCTCGTCGCGGCAACTCGCGGTGGGACCGACCTCGGCGATCTCGCTGATGATCGCCGGCGCCGTCGGCGTGCTGGCCGGCGGCGACGCCACACGTTACGGGCAGATCGTCAGCCTCGTTGCCTTCAGCGTGGCGCTGCTCTGCCTGATTGCCTGGCTGTTCAGGCTCAGCCTGCTGGTGCGGTTGATCAGCGACAGCATTCTGGTGGGCTTCAAGGCCGGGGCAGGGCTCACCATCATCATGAGCCAGCTGCCAAGCCTGTTCGGCGTGGCAGGCGGCGGCCACAATTTTTTCGACCGTGCGGTCAAGCTTGCCGGCCAGTTGGGCGATACCAGGCCGCTGGTGCTCGGCATTGGCGTGGCTGCGACCGTGCTGCTTCTGCTCGGCGAGCGCAGGCTGCCCGGAAAGCCTGTTGGCCTCGCCGTGGTCGCGCTGTCTATCCTCACGGTCTCCGCCCTTGGGCTTGCGGAAATGGGATTGCCCGTGACCGGAAAGATCCCGACCGGATTGCCGACCCTTGCGCTACCGACGTTCGGCCTGCTCGAATTTGACGATCTGTTTCCCATCGCCGCCGGATGTCTCGTGCTGGCTTATGTGGAAGGCGTGTCGGCTGCGCGAAGCTTCGCGGCAAAGCACGGCTATGCACTGGATGTCCGGCAGGAGTTTCTGGGGCTCGGCGCGGCCAATCTCGCCGCAGCCTTCGGGCATGGCTATCCCGTCGCCGGCGGGCTGTCGCAGTCGGCTGTGAATGACGCGGCCGGTGCGCGAACGCCGCTGGCCCTCGTGTTCTGTTCGGCAACCCTTGCGCTCTGCCTGCTGTTTTTCACGGGTCTCCTGACCAATCTGCCGAAGACCGTGCTTGCCGCGATCGTCTTTTCGGCCGTCTACAAATTGGTCGATATTCCGGCGCTTGCCCGAATGTGGCGGATCAGCCGGATCGACTTCTATGCGGCGGTCATCGCGCTGGTCTCCGTGCTGTTCCTCGGGATCCTGCAGGGCGTACTGCTGGCGGCCGCCGCCTCTATCTTCCTGCTGCTGTTGCGTGCGTCGCAGCCCAATGTCGCATTTCTTGGCCGCCTTCCTGGCAGCGGCCGCTATTCCGACCGGGCGCGCCATGACGACGTGGAACCGCTGACCGGGATCATCGCCTTCCGCCCGGAAACCTCGCTGCTTTATGTCAATGCCGAGACGATTTTCGAAACTGTGCTGGCTGCACTGCAGACGTCCCCCGACGTCAAGCTGGTGGCCTGCGACCTGTCGGCCTCGCCGTTCATCGACCTGGCGGGGTCGCGCATGCTGCACGATCTGCACCAGGAACTCGCCTCGCGCGGCATCAAATTCTGCATCGTCGGCGCGCACGCGCAGTTGCGGAATCTGCTTCAGGCGGATGGTCTCGCCGACAAGACCGACAGCGGCGACTGGATGCGGACGCTCGACAGCGTATTGAGCAGCAGGAAGCCGCAGGCAAACGACTGACGTGCGCTGTCCCGCGGACCGTTCCCTAACATTCGAGCCTTGTTGCATCGCAAGACGTCGCGATCGCTCGGTGGCGACAAGGTTTCTCTCAACCGCTGCGGATTGACTTGGATCAAAGGGAGCGGTGTGCACGGTTCGTACGCTCGGACGGGGAACACCGTCAAGATCGGAACACCGCTAAGATCGGGAGACATTCATGGCCAACGACGCGAAGCAGGCCCAGCAGCGTATCGACCAATTCTTCTCCGGACCCGGCGGACGCGCCGACAATTGGCGAGATCTGGTCGAGGCGGCAAAGGCGTGGAGCCGGGGCGGTGACCGTGCGCCGTACGACAAGGCGCTGTCGGCGCTTGCGGTCACCGAGGAGTTTCACGGCTATCCGGGCCTTCGTTTGATGGCGGCGCTGAAGGAAGCCGCGGCGGCGGGCGACGCCGCCACCTCGCAGCTGCTTGCGACGCGGATCGTGCAGGCGCTTCAGACAAAATCCTTCCGCCAGCATGCCGGTGACTGGAGCACGCAGGACGATGGCAATGGCGACGTTCCTGATCTGCTGCCGCCAACCCTCGGACAATCGGCGGCGCGCCGTCCTTACTTCGAGACCCTGATCGTGACCGGGGTGCCAGCCAGCAACTGGCCGGGACTCCTGGCGGAATGGCGCAGGCTGCGGCGTCCGGTCGACGCCTTCATCTATGAGCCCGTGATGGTGGGCAGTCTCGAGGACGCCTTCTGTGCGGCAATGCTAAACCCCAACATTGCGGCGGTGGTGATCAATGAAGGCTTCGGGTTGCGCTCGCGCCACGATGCGCCTGTGCTTCGGGCCATGACTGGCGCCATGGGGCTCAACGAAGAGTCCGATGCTTCCGCGCTACGGCTGGCCCATATCCTGAAGCGGATCCGTCCCGAGCTTGATCTCTACCTGATGTCCAATCGCGACGTCGAGGAGTTGGCCGGCAATCCTGAGGCCGACGTGGTGCGACGGGTGTTCTACTCGGTCGAGGATATCCTCGAACTGCACCTTTCAATTCTGGAAGGCGTGCAGGACCGCTTCGACACGCCGTTTTTCGACAATCTGAAGAAATACGCGCAGCGGCCGATCGGGACCTTCCACGCGCTGCCGATCGCGCGCGGCAAGTCCGTGTTCAAGTCGGACTGGATCCGCGACATGGGCGAATTCTACGGGCTGAACCTGTTCCTTGCCGAGAGCAGCGCCACCACCGGCGGCCTCGACAGCATGCTGGAGCCGACCGGCAACATCAAGAAGGCGCAGGAGAAGGCCGCGCGCGCACTCGGTGCCGACCGCGTCTACTTCGTGACCAACGGCACCTCGACCTCCAACAAGATGGCGGTGCAGGCGCTGCTGGGTCCCGGCGACATCGCGATCGTCGATCGCAACTGCCACAAGTCGCACCATTACGGCATGGTGCTGGCGGGCGCGCAGCCGCTCTACGTCGAGGCATTCCCGATGACGGAATACTCGATGTACGGCGCGGTGCCGCTGAAGACGATCAAGCAGGCGCTTCTGAACGCGAAGGCGGATGGCCGGCTCGACCGGGTCAAGATGATCGACCTGACCAATTGTACCTTCGATGGTCACATCTACAACACGCGGCGGGTGATGGAGGAATGCCTCGCGATCAAGCCTGACCTGATCTTCCTCTGGGACGAGGCCTGGTTCGGCTTCGCGCGGTTCTCGCCATTCCTGAGGCGACGAACCGCGATGGGCGCGGCGAACGAGATCGAAGCCTGGATGCGCGATCCCAAATCGGTTGCGGCCTACGAGAAGCAGCAGGCCGAACTCGGCAAGAACCCGTCGGAGGAGGTGCTGCTCAAGACCCGGCTCATCCCCGATCCGCGTCAGATCCGGTTGCGGGTCTACCAGACCAACTCGACGCACAAGTCGATGTCGGCAATCCGGCAGGGCTCGATGCTGTCCGTCAAGGACATCGAATTTCACACGGTCGAAGCGCAGTTCAAGGAGGCCGTATTCACGCACGCTTCGACCAGCCCGAACCAGCAGCTGATCGCAAGCCTCGACGTCTCGCGCCGCCAGATGGAGCTCGAGGGTTATGGACTGGTGGCCAATGCAATGGAGATTGCGTTCGCCATCCGCAATGCGGTCAACACCAATCCGCTGATCTCCCGGTATTTCCGCGTCCTGGGTGCGGATGCGATGGTCCCCAAGGAATATCGCCAGAGCGGCTTCACCGACTATCTGGCGGCCGGTACCAACTGGGCGAGCGCCCTGAAGAGCCTGAACGACGACGAGTTCTGCCTCGATCCGACCCGCATGACGCTGGTCTGCGGCACGGCCGGGTACGACGGAACGCAATTCAAGGGTCTGCTCGCCAACCGCTACAACATCCAGGTCAACAAGACGTCGCGCAACTCGGTCCTGATCCAGTCCAACATCAACAATACGCGCAGCGATGTCGCGCATCTTGTCCGGGTGTTGGCCGAAATCTCCGGTGAAATCGATCAGACCCTGGCCAAAGGCGGAGCGAACGCCAAGGTCGCTTTCGACGTGCGGGTCAACAGCCTGATGAAGGACGTGCCCGACCTGCCGAACTTCTCGCATTTCCACGAGACCTATCGCGGCGATGCCGGCACCAGGACGAACGAAGGCGACATCCGCAGCGGGTTCTATTCGGCCTATGACCCCGCTGGATGCGAATACATTCGCCTGAACGACCCCGAGATCGACAGGCGCCTGAAGAACGGGCCCGCTCTCGTCTCCGCGAGCTTCGTGATCCCGTATCCGCCGGGCTTCCCGATCATGGTCCCTGGCCAGGTCATCACGCAGGAGACGATCGACTTCATGCGCAAGCTCGATGTGAAGGAGATCCATGGCTACGACGCGGCCGAGGGCCTGAAGCTCGTGACGACCGAGGCTCTCGCTAGGATGGGCAAGCCGAAGGCGTCAGCGCCGAAGCTCAAGGCTGCATCATAGATCCGTTAGCGCAACCGATCCCTGGAGGGAAATCATGAGGAAAGTGGATTTGCTTGGAGCTCTTGCCGCGCTGGCAATCGGATTGGCTGGCTTCGGCACGCCGTCGCTGGCCGAAACCGGCGCGGTCGCCGTCATCTTCACCAAGGGTGGCTTCATCGTTGGTGTCGGAGGCGGCGAGGGCGTATTGACCCTGCGCGGCAAGCATTATCCGTTCACCGTGTCGGGCATGAGCGTCGGCTTCACGATCGGCGCCTCGACCACCAAGCTTGTCGGGCGCGCGATCAACCTGAGGGGGCCCGGCTCAATCGAAGGTTCCTACAGCGCCGCAGGCGCTGGAGGTGCGATCGCCGCGGGCGCCGGAGGCGTGCAGCTGCAGAACGCCAATGGCGTGATCCTGCAGCTCAGCGGTCCGAAGGTCGGCGCCGAAGTCTCGGCCGCCGTGGGCGGTGTCACGATCCGCCTGAAATAGGCCGGAAGGGCCCAGGCCGCGCATCCGGTGCGGCCTGGTCTTTCAGTAGCGTTCCTCGACGAACTTCATTCCCCGCAGACCGGCCTGATCGTTGTAGCGCCCTTTGTCGGAGCGCCTGGGCAGTTTCACCTTGTCGCGCTTCACCCGTCCGTAGGGGATCGTCTTCAGGAGGTGCGAAATGCAGTTCAGTCGCGCCCGCCGCTTGTCATCGGAGCGGATGATGTGCCAGGGCGCGTGCTTCGAGCTCGTCGCCTTGAACATCAGGTCGCGTGCCCGGGAGTAGTCGTACCAGCGCCGGTACGACTCCGTGTCCATCGGGCTCAGTTTCCACTGCCGCAGCGGATCGTCGATCCGGGCCCTGAAGCGGCGTTCCTGCTCGTCCATTCCGACCTCGAGCCACAGCTTGATCAGGATGATGCCGCCCTCGATGATGTACTGCTCCATCTGCGGACAGAGCGAGAGAAACCGCTTGTGCTCCGCCGGTGTGCAGAATCCCATCACATATTCGACGCCAGCGCGATTGTACCAGCTGCGATCGAAGATGACGATTTCGCCGGCGGCAGGAAACTGCTGCATGTAGCGCTGGATGAAGAGCTGGGACTTCTCACGATCGGATGGCGCGGGCAGGGCGACCACCCGAAATACACGCGGGCTGACCTTCTCGGTCAAGGCCTTGATGGTTCCGCCCTTGCCGGCCGCATCGCGCCCCTCGAACAGGACGATGACCCTGAGCTTGTTCGCTACCACCCATTCCTGGAGATGGCAGAGCTGTATCTGCAGCTTGTGCAGCTCTTCCTCATACTGCTTGCGCTTCATCTTTCCGGAGGAGTTTTCCTTCGCCATCGATCCCCGTCCATCGTTTGAGCTGTCAGCCCCAGGCAATGACGATGCCGATGTCGCCGGGCATGCCGCCGGGGTATTCAACGACCTGGTAGCGGATGCGGTAGCCACGCGGTTGCAGATAGTCCGCCCAGAGCTGGTATATTTCCTTGGGTATGCCTGTCAGCGTCTTCTCCCATCCCGCCTCCATCTGATTGATGGCCCGCCCCTTGTCGGTGCACAGCGTGTTGGGGAAGCGATAGACCTGCACTTCGGTCAGCCCGTTGCGCACCGCACGCTGAATCACTGTCGAGGCCAGTTTGACTTTCTCGTCTTCGCTGAGACCGGACGGCTTGCTCAACCGCTCGATCAAGGCGCGCTTCTCGGCCTCCACAGCAGCCGCACGCTTGGCATGTTCCTCGGCCTTCTCCGCTTCCTTGAACGCCGCCTGCTTCTGGATTTCATGCGCCTTCGGGATCAGGTCATCGATTTTGTCTCGCATGGCCGGGACTCCTGGGATCGATCTTGAGCCTTGCCCGAGAACGGTAGGAGCAAGCCGACCGTCTTCTTTGATCCAAATCAAGCAAGCCGCACGGAAGAAAGGCACGGTGCGAGGCACGGCTGCGAAGCGCCAGCGCCCGGAACGGAGATAAAATTTGAGCGAACAGATGCATCCGGCAGCCCCCCATCATCTGCCGTTCTTCATTCCCGGCGTCGACGGGTCGGACACCCTGATGGTGGTGATGGGCATTTTCCTTGTAGCTACAGTCTTCTGGGTTGGTACCCTCTACTGGAAGCTGCACAGCCTGCCGGAGCGCATGGCGCACAAGTCGCAGAAGCTGCAGTTTGAGATCGTCGCCGTCCTCGGCCTGATATCACTTTTCACCCACATGCATATCTTCTGGGTCGCCGGCCTGCTGCTGGCACTCATCGACCTGCCGGATTTCGGCACGCCGATGCGCAGCATTGCCGATTCCGTCGAGCGCATTGCCGACGCTACGCCGGGCGCGCCCGCTGCCGAACCGGAGGACGAATCCGTATCTGGCGGCAGTCCGGACGTCCGGACGCCCGCGAAGCAAGAGGTGCACAACCATGCTTGAGCTGATGATCTGCTCGCTGGTGACGATCCTGCCGGATTACCTCTACCGCCGCTATCGGCAAGGCAAGCGGTTCGGCAAGGAGATCACGTTCTTCTCCGTCTGGTACGAACTAAGGTGGGGTATCACCGGCTGCCTGATGCTCACGATCTCGCTGATCACGATGATCTTCTACTTTCATCCCTCGACAACCTCCGCGGCGATCTACTTCAGGACTGTGCCGATCCTGCCTGAGGGCTCCGGCCGCGTCGTAGAGGTCAATGTCGGCTTCACCGAATCGGTGAAAAAGGGGGACGTCCTGTTCCGGCTCGATAGTTCGAGGCAAGAAGCTGCGCTCGAGACAGCCAGGCGAAAGATCGCCGAGGTGGATGCGTCGCTGATCTCGGCGCAGGCCGATGTCGTCAAGGCGGACGCTCAGATCGGGGAGGCGAAAGCTTCCTTGCAGCAAGCCAAGGACGAGCTGGATGTGAAGAGCGAATTGCAACGCCGCAATCCCGGCATTGTGCCCCAACGCGACATCGAGAAGCTGCAGGTGCTGGTTGATCAGCGGCAGTCCGGCGTCGATGCCGCTAGCGCCGTCAAGCAATCGGCGACGTTGCGCGTCACTACGCTTCTGCCGGCCGAGAAGGCAAGTGCCGAGGCCGCGCAGGCGCAGGCGCAAGTGGATCTCGACAAGACTTTCATCCGTGCCGGCGTCGATGGCCGCGTCGAGCAATTCCTCGTTCGCCCCGGAGATCTTGTGGCCCAGATCATGCGGCCGGCCGGAATCCTGATACCCGACCAAGCCGGCCGGAACAGTTTGCAGGCGGGGTTCGGGCAGATCGAGGCGCAGGTCATGAAGCCCGGCATGGTCGCGGAAGCCGCGTGTATGTCGAAACCCTGGGTGATCATTCCGCTGGTCGTCACCAGCGTGCAGGATTTCATCGCCGCCGGCCAGTTTCGGGCCACCGAGCTGTTGATCGACCCGCAGAGCCTGCAAAAGCCCGGCTCGATCCTCGTGTTCCTTGAGCCGCTCTACAAGGGCGGCCTTGACGGCGTGACACCGGGCAGCAGTTGCATCGTCAATGCCTACACCAGCAACCATGACGTGATCGCCGATCCGAAAACCGGCGCGTTGAAGGGTTTTGCCCTGCACGTCGTCGACGCGACCGCACTCGTTCATGCATTGCTGCTTCGGATCCAGGCGCTGCTGCTGCCGATCCAGACGCTGGTGTTGAGTGGTCACTGACGGGCGCGAACAGGGAGACGGCAGATGAAACCGGACGGCAAGCTTCGCGCAATCGTGGTGGCGGGCATGATCCTCGGATTGCCGGACTCCGCGCACGCGTTCGATCTCGCCGGCGCCTGGGCCACCAGCGCGGACCAATGCGGCAGGGTGTTCGCCCGCAAGGGCAGGGCGAACCAGGTCACATTCACGAATTTCTCCGGGATCTATGGCGGCGGGTTCATCGCCGAGTCCGATCGCCTCAGGGGCAAGTTCGAGAACTGCAAGATCAAGTCGCGCAAGGATGATGGCAAGGACCTCAATATCATTGTGAGTTGCGCTTCGGGGATCATGGTGTCCAACGTGCAGTTTTTCCTCAAGGTTGTCGACGACGACACCATCACGCGCGAGTTTCCGGGCGTCGAAGGGATGCAGGTTTCCTATCATCGCTGCAAGCTCTAGCGGAATGCAGCCTTTGACCAATTTCTGCGGCCCGATATATTGAGCGTTGTGAAGCAGAATCCGGTCAACGCCGGATTGACCGAGTGACGCTCCGTGGATCCTAGCAGTTTACCGAGGTCGTTGCGCATCGCCCTGGTGGCCGGGCTCGTTCTGATGCTCGGGGGTGCCAGCTTATTGGTCTATCGCTGGTATCTTCGGCCGACAACGCTCACCGTCGCCGTCGGTTCGCTCGATGGCGAAGCGAACAAGCTCATTTCGGCGATCGCGGGCAAGCTCACGGAGTCGAAAGCGACGGTCCGGCTGCGCCTGGTCCAGACCACGGGGCCGCTCGAGTCTGCCGCTGCGTTCGCGTCCGGAAAGGTCGATCTCGCGGTGGTGCGCGGCGATGTCGGCGACCTGTCGCAGGCCCAGGCCGTGATCGTGCTGGCCCACGCCGTCGCACTGATCATTGCTCCGCCCGGTACTTCGATATCTGACGTGACGGAGCTGAAGCGCGCCACGCTCGGCGTGATCGGGTTCGAGGCCAATCAGAAGCTGATCAAGGTGTTGTCGGACGAATACGATCTCGCGCGCGCGGGCGTGACGTTCAAGCCGCTGTTGCCCTCGGACGCGCGCCGGGCGCTGGAGGCCAAGGAGGTCCGCGCCATCCTGGTCGTGATGCCTCTGACCGAGAAATATCTGTCCCTGCTGCGCGGCGTTCTCCCGCACACCGCGCGAACCGGCCCCCTGATGATTGCCATCGAGTCGGCGGGCGCGATCGCCGAAAGGGAGCGGGCCTACGAAACCTTCGACGTGCCCAAGGGAACATTGCGGGGCTCGCCACCAATTCCCCCCGACGACCTGACGACGCTGCGGACCTCATTCTACCTGGTGGCGCAGAAGAAGCTTGGCAACGACCTGATTGGCGACTTGACCCAGTCGATTATGACCGCGCGCCACGATTTGCTCGCTGAGTTGCCGGGACTGGCGCAGATCGCGACGCCCGACACCGATGCAGATGCCTACATCCCCGTGCATCCGGGCGCCGCCGCATTCTACGAGGGGACCCGGGAGAGCTTTCTCGATCAATGGGGAAATGCGATTTTCCTGGCGCCGATGATCGCGGGCGGCCTCGCATCGGTGCTCGCCGCGGCCTGGAAATTTCTCCGGCCGGTCGAGACCCAGAGCCGACAGGAGGCGCTCGACATGCTTTATACGCTGGGGCCTCGGATCCGGGCGGCTGAGCAAATGCCGGAGCTGGAAGAGATCGAGCGCGAAATCGACCAGGTGCTGCGGACGCAGCGCAAGCAGCCGGTCGCGGACGACCAGGCCGAGCGTGCCGTCACCGCGGTGAACGTTGCAGCCCATCGGCTCGAGAACCTGATCCATGATCGCCGTGCCTATCTTGCATCGCAGCAGCCGGGTCCGGCCGGAAGCTGAGCGACGCTTTCCTTGATCTCGATCAAAGGACAGACGCGGCCGTGGCCGATGCTGTCGACCGTCGGTGTCGATGGAGGTCGCGATGTTCCGTTGGGGCAAGACTCTGGTTGCGATTGCGCTGGTATCGGCCATCCCCGTCGCTGCGGTGGCGCAAACCGCCGACAAGCCGCCTGCGCAGAGTAGTCAGCCACAGGCAGCTGCGCCGACAGCGCAGCCGGCTGACAAGTTGTTGAAGCCCGAGCAGCTCGAAGCGCTGGTCGCGCCGATTGCGCTCTATCCCGACGAGCTGCTGGCCAACGTGCTGGCGGCGTCGACATACCCGCTGGAAGTTGTGCAGGCCGATCGCTGGCTGAAGGAGCACAAGAATCTAAAAGGCGATGCGTTGAAGACCGAGGTCGAGAAGCAGGCCTGGGACGACAGTGTGAAGGCGCTTGCGAGCACGCCCGACGTTATTTCGATGATGAGCGAAAAGATCGATTGGACCAAAAATCTGGGCGATGCGGTGCTCGCGCAACAACCGGATGTGATGGATGCGATTCAGCGGTTGCGCTCGAAGGCCTATGACAACAAGAAGCTGGTGACGACCAAGCAGCAGAAGGTCAGCGTTCAAACACAAGAGAACAAGCAGGTGGTCGTAATCGAGTCGGCAGATCCGAATACGATGTACGTGCCCTATTATGAACCGGCTACAGTCTACGGCACCTGGCCATACGCGGAATATCCGCCTGACTACTTCGGGTATCCGTCCTATATCGGCGCGGGCGTCATCGCGACCGGCCTGGCGTTCGGCGCGGGATGGGCAATCGGCCGTTGGGGCAACTACTGGGGCGGCGGGTGCAACTGGGGCAACCGCAACGTCTACGTCAACCACTACAACCGGGTGAACAACATCGGCAACAGCTGGCAGCACAACCCGGCGCATCGCCAGGGCGTCCGCTATAGCAACACCAACGTCCAGCAGCGGTTCGGCGGCAACAATGTGAAGGCCGGCGTCTCGGACCGGATGGATTTCCGCGGCCGTGACGGACAGCAAGTGCTGCGTCCTGACCAGGGCGCCGGAGATCGGGCGGGCGACCGAGCAGGAGATCGTGCGGCGGATCGTGCGGGTGACCGTGGTGGTGACCGCGGCGGAGATCGTGCCGGCACGCGCGATCGGCCCGGCGGCGGTGATCGCGCAGGTGCTTCAGATCGTGCAAAGGGCGGCGGCGATCGAGCTGGAGCAAAGGGCGGCGATCGAGCCGGAGCAAAGGGGAGCGGCGATCGCGCAAAGGCCGCCAACCGCGGCAATGCCGGTAACCGCGCAGCTGCGGCCAATCGCGGTGGCGGCGGCAATCGCGGCGGCGCCATGAACGTGTCGTCCGGACGGGCAGCTGCGGCGGCATCGGCGCGGGGGCGATCGAGCATGGCCAGCATGCCGCGCGGCGGCGGCGGCGGAGCAAGCTTCGCGGGTCGTGGCGGCGGTGGATTCCAGGGTGGCGGCGGAGGCGGCTTCCGTGGTGGAGGAGGAGGCGGCGGCTTCCGCGGCGGCGGTGGCGGCGGACGGCGTTCCGACATCGCGCTCAAGCACGATATCGAACTGCTTGGATATCTCGCCAACGGCCTCGGCTATTACCGCTTCAGCTATCTCGGCAGCAGCAAATCCTATGTCGGCGTGATGGCGCAGGAAGTCGAGCACGTCATGCCAGCGGCGGTGACGCGCGGCGCCGACGGCTATCTCAGGGTCTATTACGACAGGCTCGGTCTCAAGCTTCGCAGCTACGACGAATGGCGTGCCACTGGTGCGAAGATTCCATCTCGGTCGGAGGCATCACGATGACAGGCTTTTCGTCCTTGCGATTGAATCGCATTGCTTCCGTCAGCATCGCTGCGGCAGCAGCACTCGCTCTGCTGCTGTCTCCGGCTCGCGCCCAGCAGGGCTTCCCCAATCCCGAAGACGCAGCGTCCGCCTTGGCGACCGCCGTCAAGACCGGCGCCAGCCGGGCCGTGCTGAAGGTGCTGGGCCGCGATGCAGCCGATATCATTGAGTCGGGCGACGATGTCGCCGACGCCAATGCGCGACAGCGCTTCCTTTCGGCCTACGACGCCAAGCATTCGATCAGGGCCGACGACAACAAGAAGGCCACCCTGATTCTGGGGCCCGACGACTTCCCGTTTCCGATTCCCCTCGTCAACAACCATGACGGCTGGAGTTTTGACGCGGCTGCGGGACGTCGCGAAATCCTCTACCGCAGGATTGGCAATAACGAGCTTGCTGCGATCCAGACCTGTCTCGCCTATGTCGACGCTCAGAATGAATATGCCGAGAAGGATCGCGGCGAGGGTGTGGGCGCCTATGCCCAGCGCATCGTCAGCAGGCCAGGCAAGACCGACGGATTGTTCTGGCGCGACGACAAGGACCCGAGTCCGCTCGGTGAGCTGGCGGCCCAGGCCGCGGCGGAGGGCTACAAGGTCGGCGAGCAGAGCGCGCCGTACCACGGATACTACTATCGGATCCTGAAAGCGCAGGGCTCCGACGCCCCGGGCGGCGCGCTGAACTATGTCGTGAGGGGCAAGATGATCGGTGGATTTGCACTGGTCGCCTATCCCGCCGAATACGCCAATTCCGGCGTCATGACGTTCCTGGTCAACCACGCAGGCACTGTCTATCAAAAGGATCTCGGCTCACGTACCGATTTTCTAGCCAAGCGCATGATCGTTTTCGATCCGGATCACACCTGGAAGAAAGTCGACCTCACAAATCCCTGAGCTCAGAGGGGGCTGCAGCGATGCGATGCACGGTCCGTCCCGTCATACTGGCGCTTGTGGCGATGATCCTGTCGGTCACGCCATGCTCCGCACAGGCGACCGGCCATGTCGCGGTAAAGTTCGTGAAGGCGGCTCTCGTCGTGGGTGGTGGCGGCGGGAGCGGCACGCTCACCTACCGTGGGCGGCACTATCGGTTCATCGTGTCCGGCTTCAGCCTCGGCTTAAGCGCGGGCGCGTCGGTGACCTGGCTGGAAGGCTCCGCCTCTGGCATCAGGGAGGTCAACGATTTCGCCGGGAGCTATACGCTGGTCGGAGGAGGTGGCGCATGGGCTGCCGGCGTGGGCGGCGTGAGTATGCGAAATGAACGCGGTGTTCTGCTTACGCTCAAAGGGCCGAAAGCAGGACTGGAATTTGCCGCAAACCTCGGCGGGCTCACCATTTCGCTGCGGTGAACTCAAGCTGTATTCGGCCTGTCGCTGACGATAGGCCTGGAAAAGCGAAAGCACTCCGGCGTCGCCCTGCTAACTCGGGCGAGCCACGATTGGTTTGAAACCGCCGCTGCACTGTTCTCCACTGTTTCCGATCGTTCGAATCCGAGCGCGTGAGGGGAGATCCGTTCCCCGCAGCATCGGCATCCCTGCCGACGAGCCGGCCTCACAGGCGCCAGGGAGTGGCGTTCGTTTGCAAACACGTATATGAAAGCCTCTTCCACATACACGGATCGACGTCCTGGAGGGTGCGATGGCGGATGCCGCGATCAAGTCGGCACGGCGCGTGTTCGAGATCATGGAATTCTTCGATCGCGCGCGTCGTCCGCTCGGCCTCAAGGCGATCTGCGACGAACTCCGCTACCCCGTATCGAGTGGCGCGGCGATGCTGAAGAGCCTCGTGACGCTGGGCTATCTGGAGTACGACCGCAAGACGCAGACCTATCTGCCGACCATGCGGATCGCGGTATTGGGGCGATGGGTGTCGGAGCAGCTGTTCGGCGAAATCAGGATGCTGCCGCTGATGGAGGAATTGCGCGACCGCACCCGCGAAACGGTGATCGTGGGGACCCAGAGCGACATCAGCGCCCAATATGTCCACGTGCTGCGCTCAAACCAGGCGCTCGCCTATTCGGCCGAGCCGGGATCGCTGCGCCCGCTGGCACGCTGCGGTGTCGGTTTGACATTGCTCAGCAGCAAGTCGGATGAGGAGATCGACACGCTTGTCTACCGCAGCAATCATGCGGAGCCGACGCGCAGCCACCGCGTGGCGCTGAAAGACGTGATGGCGAACATCGAGCGCATCCGCAAGCAGGGCTACTTCTTCTCCCGCGGCATCTACAGTGAAGGCATCGGCGTGATCGCGATGCCGCTGCCGCAAGCGCCGTTCACCCGCAGCTTCGTCATAGCGCTTGGCGGGCCGGCGTACCGCCTCGAGCGGCAGCTCGATCAGAACGTCGCGGCGCTGCACGGCGCGATCCGTCGGTTCCTGCCAAGGATTGCGAGAAGCTGATCGCCTTTCATTTCCATGGATATGGAAGTGCAAGGCATATCCCTGTAACGGATTGCGAGGCGCGACCTCCCCGATCTAACTTGCCGGCGAATGACGAGCCGGCTTGCAGATCGCCCGGCACAATCGGCACGGGAGGTTAGGCGTGGACTTTGCGCGGGGAGAAGGCGACGAGATCATCGTCGGGACGATCGGGCGATTCGCGGCTGACGAGTTGCGTCCCCGTCTTCGCGAGTTCGAAAGTGCGCGCACGGTCAGCGAAAGCGTGCGGGAGCGCTTCGCCGCGCTGGGCTTCGAGGCGCTGGATGTCGCCGAGGAAGCCGGTGGTGCCGGCCTCGGTCTGCTCCATCGTGTCAGGACCAACCGTTTGCTCGCTGAAGCCGACGCCGGCGCCGCGCTTGCGCTGGACCGGTTCGCGCCGGCGATCTACGTGATCGAGGCCTTCGGCGGGGTTGAAGCCCTGAAGTCGCTTCAGCTGAACCTCGGGCAGCCTGACGTTCGCTTCGCCCTGGTGATGGATCCTGGTGCCGGGGATGTTGCCGGTGCCCGCGTTGCAGGCCGGGTGGCCTGGATACCTGCCGCAGGAACGGACGTGCTCGTCGGCCTTGGTCCGCAGGGCGCGTGGCTGTTGAGGCAAGGTTTTGCGTTCGAGCCCGTCGGTGGCTCGGCCCTGCACACCGCAGGCGCAAGCAGCGTGACGTTTGACGGCACGCCCATTCTGGCATGGCATGATCCGGCGCGTGCGGCGCGCGCGCTGGCCAGGATCAGGGTCTACTACGCGTCGCTGATCTGGGGTGTGCTCTCCGATGCTGCCGGGTTTTCGCGCAGCTACGCGCTCGACCGCGTCGCGTTCGGCAAGCCGATTGCCCATCACCAGGCGCTCGCATTCCTGATCGTCGATATGTACGTCGCCGTCGAGCGGTTGGGGCTTCTGATCGAAGATGCGGCGCTGGCGATCGATGCCGGCGAAGGACGCGCCGTCGGTGCGGCGGCGGCGGCTTTCGTCGATGCCATTGAGGCGAGCCGCTTCGTCGGTCCGAATGGCGTTCAGATCCTCGGCGGGCACGGCTTCATGCGTGACTTCCCTGTCGAGAAGGCGATGCGGGACTGTCGTGCGCTCGGCCTTCTCGCGGGTGGATGCGATGCCGCGCGCGAGCAGGCCGGCGCGGCGCTCGCGGCTACCATCTCGGAGAGGATCGCCGCGTGAACAATTTCAGCGCCGCGCTCAATGCGTATATCGAACAGGTTCGGGAATGGGGGCTGCGCGAGGTACGGCGCGCCGGACTCGAGGCCGATCGCAACGGCGCGCCATTGCCGCCTGATCATCCCTATTTTGCCGCGCATGTCGATTTCCGGAGGAGGCATCCCGTGCCGGCCGACGACGGCGCGGTGCCTGAAGGTTCCGCGGTCCGAATGGCCGCAATCAATGAGGAGAATGCCTATTGGGATCGCGGCATGGGCGTCGCTGCGCCAGGACCGGGACTGCCGGCGCCGATCGTCACCGCCGCCGGCACGCCGGAGCAGCGCGAGCGCTTCCTTGGGCCATTCCGCGGCACTGACATTCCGCGCTGGGGCAGCTTCGCGCTGACGGAGCCGAGCGGAGGCTCCGACACGGCGGCGTTCCGCACCCGCGCGACGCGCACCGATCGCGGTTATCTGCTCAATGGCGCCAAGTGCTTCATCGGCAATGCCGCGCGCGCCGACTGGGTGCTGGTGCAGGCCAATCTCGATCCCGACAAGGGGCGGGCCGGGCAGCGGTCGTTTTTCGTCGAGCGTGGCAACCGCGGCATGACCGGGATCAAGATCGAGAAGAAGATGGGGCTTCGCGCCTATGAGTCGGTCTCGTTTATCCTCGAGGATTGCGAGGTCCCGCACGACAACATCCTGGGCGGCGAGCGGCCCGAACGGACGTCGAAGTCGAGCGCCTACGGCGCAACGATGGGGACGCTCAACACCACGCGCGTCGGCGTCGCGGCGAGCGCCGTCGGCTTGGCGCGCTCCGCCTATGACGAGGCGTTGAATTTTGCGACGCAGTCGGGCGCGTTCAGGTCGATACGGGTGCGCGACCGGCTGGAGGCGATGTACCGGCAGCTTCGCGCAGCCTGGCTCATGACACTGCGCGCGGCCTGGAAGGCCGACAACAGGATTCCCAACATCGTGGACGCCTCGATGGCCAAGGTGTTTGCCGCGGAGACCGCCCAGGATCTCGCCAGTGCGGGCATGGAGATCGTCGGGCTCGAGGCGGGGGCCGGTCATCACCTCGTCGAGAAGCTGTTTCGCGATGCGAAGGCGCTCAACATCGTCGAGGGCACCGGGCAGATCCAGCGCATCATCATGGCGAGAAATCTCGTCGGACTGCCGCGCTGACGCGATCCGAAACATTTGCATGGATGGTCCCTTGAACAAAATCCTTCGCCCATCGGACGCGGCGTCGATCGCCGCCTTTCTGGCACCCCGCTCGATCGCAGTCATCGGCGCCGCGCCCGCCGAACAGCGCTCGATCCGCGGCATGTTGCTGCGGGTGCTGCGCCGCGCCGGATTCACCGGACCGATTGCACCGGTCAATCCGAGCTACCGCGAGGTCAACGGCTTGCCCTGCTATCCCGCCATTGCCGCGGTCGAGTTCCCGATCGATCTCGCCATCATCGCCCTCCCGGCGGAGTTGGTCTGCGACGTCGTTGGGCAATGCGCCGCGGCTGGCGTTCGTGTGGCGATCATTATTTCCTCGGGATTTGCCGAAGAAAGCGTTGCGAAGGCCGAGCGCCAGTCGCGGTTGTCGGAGATCGCGCGACGCACCGGGATTCGTATCTGCGGTCCGAATTGCGAGGGATTCTATAATGTCGGCGGACGCGTCGCGGCGACATTCAGCGCGGCGGCGGAGCCCTTGCATCCGGACCCGACGCAAAATGCGGCTGCCGGTCGCGTGGCGATCGTGGCGCAGAGCGGGGGCCTCGGCTTCTCGTTGTTCAGTCGCGGGCGCGCCGCCGGCCTGAAGATCGGCCATGTCGTCACGACGGGCAATGAGTGCGATCTCACCGCAGTCGACTTCATCACGCATTTTGCAGGCGATCCCGACTGCGCGGCCATCATTGCCTACCTTGAGGAGGTTCGTGACTTCGAACGGTTCGCTGTCGCGGCGGGTAAGGCGCGTGCGGCGGGCAGGTCGGTGATCGTGATCAAGATTGGCCGATCCGAAGCTGGCCGTCGGGCGGCTGTCGCACACACCGCAAGCGATACCGGCGTGGCTGCGGATTTTGATACGATGTTCGCGGCCACCGGCGTGATCGCGGTCGCTGATCCCGACGATGCGGTTGCGGCAGCGCTCGGACGCTTGACCAACCCGATTGCTGCGGGTCGTCGCGTCGGCATTGTCACGACGGCGGGCGGCGCCGGAGCTGTCCTGAGCGAATGCCTCACGGAAGCAGGGTTTAACGTTCCCGTATTGGATCAGAAGCTGCAGGCGCGGCTTCGGCCGACGTTCCCCTCCTATGGCTCCGCCGCGAACCCGATTGACGTCACCGCGCAGGGCATCTTCACGGGTGGCGTCCTTCAGTCGCTCGAAGTGCTGCTCGACGGCGAGGAGGTCGATTCCGTCGTGCTTGCCCTGTCCTTGTCGAACGACCGCAGCATCTCGCTGGACGTGGAGGCGCTCAGCGCGCTCCGCGCGCGCCGATCGAAGCCCGTTCTGATCTACAGCTACACCTTGCTGTCGCCCTTCGCGCGCGAAGCGCTCACGGCTGCGGGATTTGCGGTGTTCGAGCGAGCCCGGGACCTTGTCGTCGCCATGCGCGCACTGAGCACGGTCGGCGGCGACGACCATACGCGCGCATTCGGCGGCGAAGCCGTGGCGTCATGATCAGCTTTGATGTCACTGACGAACAACGCCAGATTCGCGACATGCTCCTCGCGTTCTCGAACAAAGAGCTGGCGCCGCGGGCACGGCGGGCCGACGAAGCGTGCGCCGCGCCGGCTGACGTGCTCGACGAAGCGTGGTCCCTGGGGCTGGCCTCACTTGCGATTCCGGAGGCCTATGGCGGCGGCGGTGCGCCGCGCTCGGCCCTGACGGGCGCGTTGATGCTGGAAGCGATGGGCTCCGGATGCGCCGGGCTCGGCGGCACCGCCGTTGCGTCGTCGCTGTTTGTCAACCCGCTGATTGACCTCGGGACGGAAGAGCAGAGGAAGCGTGACCTGCCGAAATTCTGCGGGAGCCAACGCCGCGTGGCAACGCTCGCGCTGCATGAGGACGCGCTTGCGTTCGATCCGTCGCGGATCGTCACTCGCGCCGAACCGGATCAGGACGGTTGGCGGATCACCGGCGTCAAGCGGCTGGTCCCTCTGGGCGAGCAGGCCGAGGACATGCTCGTGCTCGCGCGGGCATCCGACGCGCCGGGGATCGACGGGATCAAGGCCTTCATCGTCCCTCCGCGTGCCCCGGGCGTCACGATCGCCCGCGAGAGCGGCACCATCGGCCTGACGCCGATGGGATTTGCCCGGGTTGAGCTTGCCGGCGTGCCGCTTCCGGCTGACGCGATCCTCGGCGAAGGCGGTGGCGCGGATATCCGTCCCCTGCTGGCCAGCCTGCGTATCGGCGGTGCGGCACTCGCCGTGGGGCTGGCGCGCGCGGTGACCGATTTCGCGATTCCATACGCCAGGGAACGTGTCGCATTCGGTGAGCCGATCGCGAAGAAGCAGTCGATCGCCTTCACGCTCGCCGACATGCATATCGAGTGCGACGCCATGCGCTGGCTGGTCTGGAAGGCGGCTGCCGCGTTCGATCGGGGAGTCGATGTTTCGAAAACGGCCGTCCTTGCGCAGAACTACGTCAACCGCCGCGCGATCAGGATCGCCGATGACGGGCTGCAGATATTCGGCGGTCACGGCTATATCCGCGACCTTCCGCTCGAGATGTGGCTGCGCAACGCGCGGATGCTGACCATCCACGGCGCGCTTGCGGCGGCGTGAAGGAGCAGAGCATGGTGGATTTCACGCTTTCCGACACTGATCGGGAAATTCTTTCGGGAGTAGCCGAAGAGGCAAAGGCCAGCGAGAAATACGCGCGGCACTACGACGCGCACGAGGACGAAATCCTGCCCAAGGCGTTCGCCGAGGCCGCGGCGTTCCCCTCGCTGCTCGAACGGATGCGACGTCGGCCGAGCGACGACACGCCATCCGTGATCATGCAGATGCTGATCAAGATCGAGCGCGAGGCACACAACGGCGTGCCGTTGCGCCAGGCGCCATCGGCGCTAGGCAATGCGGCGCTGGGCGCGGCCGGCACGCCCGCGCAGCAGAAACGGTGGGGGCATCTGATGCTGGCGATGTCGATCACCGAGCCGGGTGCCGGATCCGATACCAAGGCGATCCAGACGACCGCTGTGCTCGATGGCGACGAGTGGGTGCTGAATGGCGACAAGATCTTCGTCACCAATGGCGTGCGGTGCCACGGCACGATCGTCTGGGCGACCGTCAGCAAGGCGGCGGGTCGCGGCGGCATCAAATCGTTCCTGGTGCTGAAGGGTACGGCCGGGTTCGAACTGGTCCGCAAGGAAAAGAAGCTCGGAATTCGCAGCAGCGATACCGCAGCCTACGCGTTTCGCGATTGCCGCATCCCGCGTGACCATCTGATCGGTGGCGACGAGCGCGTGCCGCAACGCGCGGACGAGGGCTCTGCCTCCTACAAAGGTGTCCTCAAGACGTTCAACATCACCCGTCCGACCGTCGCCGCCGGCGGCATCGGAAAGGCGCTCGGCGCTTTCCGGTATGCGCGGGATCACCTGGCCGCGGAAGGGATCGCGGTCGACTGGCACAAGGGGCCGCACGATCGGACCGCCACGGAGCAGACGCTGCTGGAACTCGAGGCCGACATCGAGGCCGCGACGCTGACGGTGCTGCGCGCAGCCTGGCTCGCGGCGCGCGGCGAACCCAACAATCTTGAGGCATCGGTCGCAAAGGCGAAGGGCGGCGAGCTCTGCCGCAGCGGTCCGCAGCGCGCGATGGAGCTGCTGGGGGCAATGAGCCTCAGCCACGATCATCCGGTCGAGCAATTCCTGCGCGATGGCCGCATCACCGACATTTATGAGGGTACCGGCCAGATCCAGCGGCTCGTCATCGCGCGCGCCATCCTCGGATATTCGTCGGCCGAGCTTAGTTGAACGCAGGACACAGGCCAAAGCCCAGGGCGGTTGATCGACGGGAAGTTCCCGACAGGAGAAGTTTTGATGCGCGAAGCTGTGATCGTTTCGACGGCGCGGACGCCGATCGGCAAGGCCTATCGAGGCGCGTTCAACAACACGACGGCGCCGACGCTGGGCGGCCACGTCATTCGCGCGGTCGTCGAGCGCGCCGGGCTCGATACGGCCGAGGTCGACGACGTGGTGATGGGCGCCGCCCAGCAACAGGGGACCTCGGGCAACAACGTAGCTCGTCACGCCGCGCTGCGCGCCGGACTTCCCGACAGCGTAGCCGCGATGTCGATCGATCGCAAATGCTCGTCCGGTCTGATGGCGATCGCGACCGCCGCGAAGTACATCATCAATGACGGTGCACCGGTCGCGATCGGCGGCGGCCTGGAATCGATCAGCCTGGTGCAGAACGACAAGGTCAATCGTTATCGGGTGTGGGACGATTGGATTCTCCGCCATGCGACGGGTCTCACGAGCTCGATGATCGAGACGGCCGAGCTCGTCGCGGAGCGTTACGGCATCAGTCGCGAAGCGCAGGACGACTATGCCCTGCGATCGCAGCAACGGACGGCGATAGCGCAGGCCGAAGGCCGCTTCGACCGGGAAATCGCGCCGCTCAAGACCGAGATGGCGGTCACAGATCACGCCAGCGGCGAAACCACCGTCAGGGAGGTTACGCTGACGCGGGACGAGGGCAATCGTCCGCAAACCACCCTGGAGGATCTCGCGAAGCTCAAGCCCGTGTTCGCAGGCGGGCGCTTTGTCAAGCAGGGACGATTTGTCACCGCCGGAAACGCCTCGCAGCTGTCTGACGGCGCCGCGGCGGTGCTCCTGATGGAGGCCGCGGAGGCGGAGCGGCGCGGTCTCGAGCCGCTCGGCGCCTATCGCGGCATGGCGGTTGCGGGCTGTGCGCCGGAGGAGATGGGCATCGGTCCGGTTTTCGCGGTGCCCAAGCTGCTCGAGCGCAACGGACTGCGCATCGACGATATCGACCTCTGGGAGCTGAATGAGGCGTTCGCGTCGCAGCTGCTGTATTGCCGCGACCGGCTCGGCATTCCCGACGAGCGGCTCAACGTCTCGGGCGGCGCGATCGCGATCGGTCATCCCTATGGCATGACGGGCGCGCGCTGCGTCGGACATCTGATGCGGGAGGGGAGACGCCGCAGGGCCCGCTACGGCGTGGTGACGATGTGCTGCGCAGGCGGCATCGGTGCCGCCGGCCTGTTCGAGATTTTTCATGGAGGGACTGCATGAGCAAGCGCGAGGCCGATCTGCCGGAGGCGCAGCAGCACATCCTCGCCGCCGAGCGCGATGCGGCGAGGATCGATGGTGTGAATGCCGGTACGCCGCGGATCCCGATCGAACGCGTCGGCATCCTCGGCGCCGGTACGATGGGCGGCGGCATCGCCATGAACTTCCTGTCGATCGGCATTCCCGTGACGATCGTCGAGCGTGACCGGGCTCCGCTGGAGCGGGGCATCGCCACGATCCGGCGAAACTACGAGCGCGCCGTAAACCGCGGCCGCCTCGCCGCGGAAGACGCCGAGCGCGCGCTGGCATTGCTGACGCCGGGCCTCGTCATCGACGACGTTGCCGAAAGCGATCTCATCATCGAGGCCGTATTCGAGAACATGGCTGTCAAGAAGGATGTGTTTCGCAAGCTCGACGCGATCGCCAAGCCGGGCGCGATCCTGGCGTCGAACACCAGCCGGCTCGACATCGACGCGATTGCCGCGGAGACACGCCGGCCCGAGGCGGTGATCGGCCTGCACTTCTCCTCGCCGGCGAACGTCATGCGCTTGCTCGAGATCGTGCGTGGGGCGAAGACCGGGCCGTCGCAGCTTGCGACGGCCATGGACCTCGCCGGGCGGATCGGCAAGATCGCCGTCGTCTCGGGCGTCTGCCCGGGCTTCATCGGCAACCGCATGCTGGGCCGACGACAGGCGCAGGCGCAAAGGCTGATCCTCGAAGGCGCAAGACCCTGGGATGTCGATCGCGTGCTGACCGAATTCGGGTTCCCGATGGGGCCGTTCCAGATGAGCGATCTGGCGGGCCTCGATCTCGGCTGGCGGCGCGAGACCTCGAAGGGCGAAAGCATTCGCGATCTGTTGTGTGAACGTGACCGCCGCGGACAGAAGACGTCGAAGGGCTACTACGACTACGACGCCGAGCGTGTCGCGACGCCCTCGCCGGAAGTCGAGGCGCTCATTGCCGAGTTTGCAAGGAGCCGCGGCTATCGTTCGCGTCAGGTCACGGACGATGAGATCCTGGAGCGGCTGCTCTATCCGATGATCGACGAAGGCATGAAGATCCTCGATGAAGGTATCGCGCAGCGCGCCTCTGACATCGATGTGGTCTGGCTCAATGGCTACGGTTGGCCTGCGCGCACGGGAGGCCCGATGTTCTGGGCGGAGGGCGTCGGGCTCGGCCGCATCGCTACGCGTCTTCAGTCCTATGCCGGCAAGCTCGGCCCGGATGGCGCGCTGTCGCAGCGGCTCGCACGCATCGCGGCGTCGGATGGGCAAGCGAACTGATCCCCGGAGCATCATCGTGGCCGGGTGAAGCCAAGCGGATTGCCATGTTGAATGACAGTTACAAGGCCCGCGCAAAGGCTCACCTCGGCGAGGCGCTTCGCTGGAATCCGGAGACCGAGATCGAATTCGGTGAGGGTATCGTTGCCGGCCTCGGCTTCGTCGGACCGATCATACTCGCAGCCATGCTCGGAAACCTGTCGCTTGGTCTTGCCGCCTCCGCCGGCAGCCTGCCGATCGCACCGCAGGCGGCCGGACGCCGTGCGGGCGAACAGGCCCGCGGCATTGCGCTCGCGCTGTTGCCAACGATCGGTGCGGCGGGCCTTGCCGTCGCCCTGACCGACGCAGGCTGTGCAGGACGGATCCTGGTGGTTCTGCTGGCGGGTGGCGCGGCGATCGTCGGCGGTTACAGCCGCACCGCCGCCATCGTCACCACGCGCTTCACCCTGTTTCTCATCATCACGCTGAGCCTTGCCGCGACGATGTCCCACCGCCTGCTCCTGATGCTGCTGCTCACCGGTGGCGCGGTCTGGACGGCGCTGCTCTGGCTGCTGTTCGGCATGTTCGCGCGGACGATGCGGGGCAGTCAGGTGGTGGAGGAAGTCCGGCCGTCTTCGACAAGGGCGGAGAAGTTCGCGCGCTGGTCGGCGTCGATCCGGCAATTCTCCGGTCTGCAATATGCGTTGAAGCTTGTGTTCTGTCTCGCGGCGGCCGCGCTGTTCGATATCGCCTATCCCGGCCATCACCTGCACTGGATTTCGTTGACCGTCGTCCTTCTTGCGCAGCGGCGCACCGACCTCATGCCGGTCAAGATCACCCAGCGTGCGCTGGGCGCCGCGCTCGGAGGGATCGTCGCCGGCCTCGGCGTCGCGGCCCATCCGCCCGTGGGGCTCCTGATTGCCGGCATTGGATTGATCGCCGGCACACGCCCGCTGCTGAAGATGCGCCACTACCTCTCCTATTCGGCGATGATGACGACCCTGATCGTGCTGATGATGGATTTCGAGCAGCCGCTCGAAGCATCGGTGCTGGTGGACCGGACGATCGCGACGCTGATCGGCGGTGGCCTCGTCATTGTTGCAAACCTTGCCGGCGAGCGGATCGCGACGCGGCTCGCACGGCAGCAGCCATGACCGGACTGCGCAAGATCTCCGGGCCGACGGGTATTTCCACATCCATGGAAGTGCGCGTACGTCCCGCGCAGATGAGGCGGTTCGCGATCAGTGACGATAGGATCGATGCAGTGGCCGGCATTGGTCACCTGGTTTGTGGTGCCTGATCGCAATGAGCCCGTCGTAACAACTGCGCGTGATCGTAGCAGTCACGCCACAGGGAAACGCACCGGATGTCTGAAGATGTTATCGCCGTATCGCGACCTGCCACGGCCGCGAGCTCTGGCTCTCGCGCCCTGACGCTCAGCGCGTGGTCCTGGATCGGCTACGAGGCGACGCGGATCCCGTATCTCGTTCTGCTCAAGATCTACATCTTTGCGCCCTATGTCAGCAAAGTCATGATCGGCGATCCCGTGCTCGGGCAGACGCTGTTTGCCCGATACGGCTTTGTTGCAGGTCTGGTCGGAGCCGTGACAGTGCCGTTTCTCGGCGCCTCGCTCGACCGGATGGGCCCGCGAAAGCCGTGGATCACCGCCTGCATCCTGATCTCGCTGCCGCTGCTGGTCAGCCTGTGGTGGGCGAAGCCGGACCGCAGCGGACTGTCGGTCCATGCCGTGCTGGTGATCGTGATGGCGCTCAATCTGCTGTTCGTCTATTCCGAGATCCTGCATAACGCGATGCTGGGACCGGCGGTCGGGATGTCGCGGGTTGGCCGCTACTCTGGTGTCAGCCTGGGCGTCGCAAATCTCGTGTCCGTCGCCATCATGACGTTCCTGTTGTGGGGATTTGCCCTTCCCGGGCAGTTGCATTGGTTCGGGGTACCTGACGCGCCGCTGCTTGGCTTGTCGCAGGCAAGCCACGAGATGGAGCGATTGATCGGGCCCCTGATCGCAGCGCTCGCCTGCGCCGGTCTGTTCATGCTGCTTCGCTTCACCATCGACGCGCCGGCATCGGGCGAGACCTTTCTGAGGGCGGTCCGCCTCGGCTCGAGGGACGTGTTCGCCCTGGTCGCCGGTCTGCGAAAGCAGCCGGATCTGCTGAAGTTCCTGATCGCCCGGACCCTCTATGCCGACGGCTTTCACACCCTTATCATCTTCGAAGGTATCTATGCCTCGGGTGTGATGGGATGGCACGGCTTCAAGCTGCTGAGTTTTGCCGTCGTCAAGATCGCATTCGCCGCGCTCGGTGGCTTGCTGGCGGCAAGCCTGAACGCGCGACTTGGCACGCGCCGCGCCATCATCCTTCAGATATCGATTACGGTCGTTCTGTTGGTCATGGTCCTCGGCACAACGCCGGACCGGATGATCTTTTTCTGGCCCCATGACCCGGCCGCGCAGCCGCTGTGGAATGGCCCGGTGTTTCGAACCCTGCCCGAGGTCGCCTTCATGCTGCTGTCAGGATCGATGACGGCGTTTGCGGTGGCCTCGATCGCGTCGGGGCGCGCCATGATCATTCAGATCGTGCCACCGACGCGCGTCGGCTCCTATTTCGGGCTGTTCGGCCTGACCGCCAGCACAACGGTCTGGATCGCCCCGATGCTGGTCGGTATTCTGACGGCGCGCTTTCAGTCCCAAGCCGTCGGTCTCGCTCCGATCGCCGTGCTGTTGACCCTCGGCGCGATCGGCATGCTGTTCGTCAAGGGTGGCGACCGGCTTGAGGAGTGAATGTGGCGCGGGTGGTCGGGTGAGCAACTGGATCAAGCACGCCGTCTGGTGGCATGTGTATCCGCTCGGCTTCGTTGGCGCCGAACGCGAGGCCGGCGCGTGTGCCGGTGTCGTGCATCGCCTCGACCACCTTGTCCGGTGGCTCGATTACGCCGTGGAGCTCGGTGCATCCGGTATCCTGCTGGGACCGATCTTTGCCTCGTCGACCCATGGATACGATACGATCGACCACCTCCTGATCGACAGGCGGCTTGGGGACGACGCGGACTTCGATGCATTGGTCGCCGCAGCCCGTCGCCGCGGCCTGCGCATCATCCTGGATGGTGTTTTCAACCATGTCAGCCGCGAATCGCCGCGCTTTCAGCGCGCCGTCACCGGCGGTCCGCTATCGCCGGAGGCGTCGTGGTTTCGACTGACCTGGCCGGCGGACGGAAAGGAGCCTGATTGCGCGACCTTCGAAGGTCACCATCAGCTTGTGACGCTCAACCATGGTGAACCTGCGGTCGTCGACTATGTCATCCGCGTGATGAATCACTGGCTTGATCGCGGTGCCGATGGCTGGCGCCTCGACGCGGCCTATGCTGTCCCGCGGCAATTCTGGAGGCACGTCTTGCCCGCGGTTCGCGCGCGGCATGCCGACGCCTATATCTTCGGCGAGGTGATCCACGGTGACTACGCCGGCTTCGTCGACGAGACCGGTGTCGATGCGGTCACGCAATACGAGCTTTGGAAGGCGATCTGGAGCGCCCTGAACGATCGCAACTTCCATGAGCTCGCATGGGCGCTCGCGCGGCACAATGCGATGATCGACCGGTTCGTGCCGCAGACGTTCATCGGCAATCACGATGTCACGCGGATCGCGAGCCAGGTTCTGGACGAACGGCATATCCCGCACGCGCTGGTCATTCTCATGACCTGTGGCGGCACGCCCTCGATCTACGCCGGTGACGAACAGGCGTTCCGCGGGATCAAGGAGCGTCGTGCCGGAGGTGACGACGCGATCCGCCCAAGCTTTCCGGCGGCGCCAGCCGAACTGGCGCCATTCGGCTGGCCAACATACCGGCTGCATCAGGAGCTGATTGGACTGCGGCGGAAGCATCCATGGCTCCATCGGGCAAGAACCCGTATGGTCGATCTCCGCAACACCGACATTGTCTTCGAAGCATTCGATGAAGGCAATCGGCTATGGGTTGCTCTGAACCTGGCCGACGCGGCGGTCGGTCGTACCGTCGATTCCGGCGTCGACAGGCTCGCAGGATCAGGCGCGGTGCGCAGGACGGGCGTCAGGACCGAGCTTACGCTGCCACCGCATGGGTGGGCGATCCTGGGTTAGCGACAGCTGCACCTTGGATCGTGCGCTTCGCTGCTCAAACCTCAGATCATGGAGTTGAGCAGCTCGCAGCCGCTTCCGCCGTCGCCTCATCCGCATTCGGATCGGCCGCCGCCGTCGCCCAGGCGAGTTCGACGAGGGTCACGGTCCGTCGGCCGGCGCCGTCGAGCTGGCAGACGATCAGGCCCTGTTCCTCGATATAGGTCAAAAGATGCCGGGCGCGGCGCAGCGAGTGGGTGCCGTAGGCGCGGGCGATCGCGGCATCGCTCGGGCAGGGCCAGCCTTCCTTCGCGGCGCGGGCGATCATCATGAAGACGCCCTGCATGTCCTCGGGCAGCAGCGCGGCGCGCATCGAGACATCCTGCCACGCGTCGTCTTCCGCCATCTCGGTGCCGAGCCCGGCGCGGGCGCGCGTCAGCATGCGGCGGAAATCGGTCAGCTCCGGCACGACAGCACCGAGCCCTTCGATGCGGCAGCGGACCACGAACTCCTGATAGAGCACGCCGATGGCGCGGAAGCCGGCATCGGGTTCGGCGAGGATGGCGCGCAGGATGCGGTCCAGCCGTTCCCGCCGCTCGGCCAATTGCTCGGCGCTGAGTGGTTGCTCCGCGGCTTCGGAGTTTGGCTCCGGTGCCGGCTGCTTGGCGGCCATCAGCTGGCTGAGCAGGTCCGGCGACGGCGCACGGCGCTGTGGCCGCACCGTCTCGGGTGGCGGCGCTGCCAGGATGATGGCGCGCGCGTCCTCCAGTGCGGCTTCCGGCAGCGGTATCAGCCGCGGTGCCGCGTTGCGCGGCTGCGTATCCGTTGGACCGATGCGCAAGCCGAGCGGACGGCGCGAGAGCGCAGGCCCGAGCGCCATGAATTGGCCGCGCTCGAGGTCGCGGAAGGCTTCCGCCTGCCGCCGCTCCATGCCGAGCAGGTCGGCGGCGCGCGCCATGTCGATATCGAGGAAGGTGCGGCCCATCAGGAAGTTGGACGCCTCGGCCGCCACATTCTTGGCGAGCTTGGCGAGCCGCTGGGTTGCGATGATCCCGGCAAGGCCGCGCTTGCGGCCGCGGCACATCAGGTTGGTCATCGCGCCGAGCGAGAGCTTGCGCGCCTCGTCGGTCACTTCGCCCGCAACCGCCGGCGCGAACAGCTGCGCCTCGTCCACCACCACCAGCATCGGATACCAGTGGTCGCGGGGGACCTCGAACATTCCGCCGAGGAAAGCCGCCGCCCGCCGCATCTGGTTCTCGGCGTCGAGCCCTTCGAGATTGAGCACGGTGGAGACGCGGTGGATGCGCACGCGCTCGCCGGCGACCTGCAGGCTGCGCTCGGTATGGTCTTCGGCGTCGATGACGAGGTGGCCGAAGCGCTCGGCCAAGGTGACGAAGTCGCCTTCGGGGTCGATGATGGTCTGCTGCACCCAGGGCGCGCTCTGTTCCAGCAGCCGGCGCAGCAGATGGGATTTGCCGGAACCCGAATTGCCCTGCACCAGGAGGCGCGTGGCCAACAGCTCCTCGAGGTCGATGGCCGCCGAAGCGCCGGCCGTCGTTTGTCCCATCTCGATCGCTACGGTCATCTGCCCCGACTCAAATCATCCTTGCGGAGACGCGGCTTAACAAGCCGATCGCGCCCCGTCGAGCGAACCGCGACATCATCCCCAGGCGCGGCCGGGACGTCGACCCATCTTCGAAAGGGTTGCGCTCGGATGCCGCCGCCAGGTCGAAGCCGACGATATGAGCTCGCAGGTCGCGAGCAGAAGTCCGAAATCAATTGTACGCAGGCACCTTTGTCGGTCGGCGAGACAACAGGGAGCCTCAGACGTCGCCACTGATCGGGGAAATCACAGTCTTTACGCACACTGTTTTAGAGGTACAACTATATAGCGAATACACCCAGAGCAGTCGCTCCAAGGAGGTGCAGGTGCAGCGCTGGTTCATCAGTTATCACTCACCGGAACGCCCGCTTGCCGAACGCATCAAGGAGGGGATTGAAAGGCACGATGCGAGTGCCAGCATTTTTTTTGCCCCGGCAAGTATGCGGGCCGGAGGATTCTGGACCAACCAGCTTGCGCAGGAAATCGCTACTGCAACCGTTTTCGTTCTGGTCTTGGGAGAGTGCGGAATCGGGCCATGGCAAGTGCTGGAATACGGTGAAGCGCTCGATAGAAAGGTAACGCATGACGATTTGCCGATTATCGTTCTGTTGCAGGAGGGACAGACCGCGCCGGGACTGCCGTTCCTGCGAAGACTGCATTGGATTGTGAGTGCGGATCTATCGTCGCAAGCAACCATAGCACTGTTGTTTGGAGCAGCCGCAAACTCCGCCGAAACCCCGGAAGCCCTCTGGCGCTACACGTCTCCATATCGAGGCCTTTCCGCGATGGAGCAAAAGGACAGCGACTATTTCTTTGGCCGTGCCAAGGAAACAACTCAGGTCCTTCGATCCTTGCACAATCATCCGGACAAGGTGCCAATTCTGCTCGGTAACTCTGGAGTTGGAAAGTCGTCTGTAGCCCAGGCGGGGGTGCTCGCTGCGATGGTCAGGCAGCGGTGGCCGGAAGAGAGCGCTGAAGCATGGCCAGCCAGCTTCAACAACAGCCGGCGCTGGTGCGTCTTGTCGCTTCGGCCGGGCGCCACGCCGATCAAATCGCTGGTCGAAGCATTCCTGGCGACCTGGCAACTGGATGGCACAACGACCGATTGGCCCGATCGTCGGAAGCTATGGATCGAGAAGCTGCTTGAGGAGAAGCTCGATCTGCAAGACCTGATCGACCAGACCTGCCGTCGATATGTCGAATTGAACCAGGCCCCACCTGCGTCCTTCTTTCTCTACGTCGATCAAGGTGAAGAGTTGTATTCGCGTTCGGACCCCAAGCAACGTCAATGTTTCTCGAAATTGCTGGAAAGGGGAGTTGTCGACGGACGTATCCGTGCCCTCATGAGCATGAGATCGGATTTCCTGGGCGAACTGCAGAGCGACGCTTCTCTGTATAGGGCTCATATTCAGATCAACGTTCCTCCTCTTCGGGAAGATCAGCTTCTTCAGGTGGTCGGCGGGCCGGCCAAATTGCTCTCCGCCCGCTTCGAGAGCGATACCCTGCCTGATGATCTTGCAAAGCGCGCTGCCGATGATTCGATAAAGGATGCCGGCGCCTTGCCGCTCCTGTCATACCTGCTCGACGGAATGTGGAAGCAGATGGTTGAGCGCGGCGACGGGATCCTCCGGCTTCCGCACCAGTCGATCGATCTGGGACGTGTCTTGGTGGATCGAGCCAATCTGTTCATTTCGTCCAATCCGGGGTCGGAAGACGACCTCCGTCGAATCTTTACACTCCGGCTTGCAACGGTTCGCGAAGACGGCGAGCCGACGCGCAGGCGCGCGTCCCGCTCGGAATTCTTGGATGCCGAATGGCGCTTGGTTACTCAACTTGCAAACGATCCATATCGGCTGTTGAGTACCTTTACCCCGGAAATGACGACCACTGCGTCCGAGCCGCAGGACGGGGAGCGCGTTCTCGGCAGAAGTTTCTACGCCGAGGTCGCTCACGAAGCGATCTTTCGGAGATGGGACAAGCTTCGCTCGTGGATTTCATCGGAACGAGAGTTCTTGACATGGCGGACGGGACTTGAGCTGGCGCGTCGCGCGTGGGATTCCGCGCCTTCCGACTCCAAGGATGAGGCTTTGCTCCTTGGCCTGGCGCTGAAGCAGGCTCTCACCTGGTTGGCTAGCCGCTCGGAGGATATTCCCGTCAAGGATCGCGAGTTCATCACGCGCAGCCGAAACTCCCTGAGATCACGAAGGCTTCGTGCGCAAGCGGCACTCGTCGGGACGGTGGCGTTGATACTTTCGGCCGTTGGCTTGTGGGAATACGGCAGGAGCGAATACCTGACGACCATAAGGGAGGCTTACTTTCGATTTGCGAAGGCATCGGCAAAGACCGATCAGCAAGTCCTCTCGCTGGACCGAGGGCAGCCATTTGCGGACTGTGCCGGTTGTCCGGAGATGGTCGCGATACCGGTCGAGTCATTCTTGATGGGGGCGCCCGGAACGCAAGGCCTTGCTCGCGAGCATCCCCAGCACAAGGTATCCCTTACAAGGCCGTTCGCCGTCTCCAGAAACGAGATCAGCTTTGATGAATGGAATCTCTGTGTTGCGAATGGCGACTGCGAGCCGCGTCATGGCGCATGGGAGGACGGCAACCGGCCGGTCATCAACATCACCTGGAATGACGCGAAACGATACGTGAGCTGGCTTTCGCGGGTTACCAGGCAGCGATATCGACTGCTCTCGGAGGCCGAATGGGAATACAGCGCGCGCGCCGGGGGGCAAGGCCTCTTTTCCTTTGGCAACGACGATGACGCGCTTCTGAAGCTATATGCCTGGTACGATGCCAATTCGGATGGGCGCACCAATCCCGTGGGCAGCAAAAAGGCCAATGCCTTCGGCCTGCACGACATGCATGGAAATGTCGCCGAATGGGTCGAGGATTGTGCCTTCTATGAATACTCCACGAAAGAGCGGGACGGCTCGCCATGGGTGGCGGCGAATTGTGGCAAGCGGGTGATACGCGGAGGATCCTGGCGCTACGGACCGTTTGCGCTAAGGTCGGCGGCACGTGATTCCGCAGGGATCGATACATTCGATGACGATCGCGGGATGCGTGTCGCGCGTGATCTGGCCGATTGAAGCGTATTTCTTCTGCTTTCGATGCGTCCTGTCATTCGTCATCGTCGCAGGTGCGCACGCTGTAGTCTCCCGCTAACCGTCCTCGCGCATCGTCCGCGTGGCGTGTGAAAGTAAATCGCCTGACGATTTCCTGGTCCATCTTCTTTGCTTCCTCACCCTTGCCGGCGCATGCAAGTGTTTGGGCCATGATCGAGTAGGCGTTGTCGACGGCGTTTCCATTCGGTGAGACTTCGAGGATTCGCTTGAAGGTCGCTTGCGCCGCCGCCAAGTCCTTCTTGCCAAGACCCTCGGCATAAAGCTGCTCCGCTAACGCATCGTCCAACAGGTTGGAGTTCGGGAATTCGGCCTGCATGCTATTAACGGTCGCCGCGACGCTGTCCGGGGCAAAAGTGGCCGACAAGCGCACCTTCCGATAGTAAAGCCATTCGCGCAGCTTGTTGTATGAAGGAGCCTTCGGTGTGATGGAGAGAGCAATATCGGCCATATGGATTGCTTGCCGCAGGTCGCGATGCGTGAATTCCAACAAGCGATACTTCTTCAGATTCTTCCGCTTGGGATTCTCATCGTCGATGATCGTTGAGTACTTTATGACTATGGTTCGGGTCCGCTGTATTACCTCGGCCGGTTGTTTGCTCTGAATCGTCGTGGTGAAATTGATGAAGTCGATAAATTCTCTCGACGCCTGAAGCAAGTATGGCAATTCAACAAGATTCGGATCGTCTCGCTCCTCGGTGTCGAACTTCTGAAGGGCCGCGTCTATCCGTTCCGGGCTTGTCGTTGACGGTAAGCTTTCAGGCGTGATGCCCATCAGCTTCAGGTATCGGTTGGCCAGCGTAATGGCGAGCGGGTAATTGAACTCTCGATATGCCGATCTGGCGGCGACGTAAGCGAGGATCGGCTGCTTCGGGAAGTTGGCATCCTTGTCGACGATTGATCGCATTTCGGTCGTTGGAAGACCCGAGACGGCGCGAAGGACCGCCCTCCTTGCGCCCGGATCCTTATAGTCTCCGTTTCCGACAATCATCGCCTTGGATAGATAGGGCAGTGCTTGATCGAGCTTCCCTTCGTTGATTTTCAGCCAACCCAGCATGAAGGCGGAATCATCGGCGTGAGGTGTTTTTGGATCGGCGAGAACGGCTTCAAAATGGGGGTAGATCCGGCTGACGCGCGCGGAGTAGTCAGGTAATACGTCGACTATGTACTTGCCGTTCATGAGATCGGTATCTCGTATCAGATCGCTTACCCGCTCGACCACCGTATCCGGCTCCTCAATATCGGTCTGCTTTTTCTTCAGGGTCGCATAAACATCGTGCAGTACATTGCCCAATTCTCTCAAGCCGATTGCATAGTGCAAAACCGCTCTTATCGGAGAGTCGTCGGAGCTCTTCTTGAGTGCTTCGTCGAGATCGCCGACCACATAGTGAAGACACTCGACGAAGCGATCTGAAGGATTTTTCGCAAGAAAGGCTTCGATCGATTTCCGGACTTCCGGGAAGTCGGTTTTCGGTCCGTAGATGTCCAACGCATAGTGCATATGATCGGCAAGGTGCCCGATGGCACCGGACGGAAGCATCGGCCAAACGTGCGTGCGATACTTTTTTGACGGATATCGATCGAAAACGGTGTCGACGCTCGCAATGGCTGTTTCGACCGAAGTATCCCGCGCAAATCGTCGGAATGCCAACGCGACCTCAGGCCAAAGAGAATAGTCGTTGCCTGATAGGCGCCGGTCCTTGTCGAGCGCCGAAGATACGGCTGTTTCCAGCAGCCTTTGGCTGATTTCCGTGCCGTTGATCGCGATATATTGCCGGTGTCCTTGTCCCTTCTTGTCGAAGCTCGCCGTATAAACATAGCCTTTGCCGCCGCCCGCACGATAGACAGATAGGCCCTTGTTTGCAGACGCCTGAGCGTCGCCGAGAGGGTCGACGAGTACGCCGGAGTGTATGTCTCGTCCTTCTCCCAGCGCGCCGTATTCAAGAGAGGCAAGCGTGAGTTGCTCGAACTTCAGATCTCCCCATTTTACGATTACGGATTGACCATCGTTAGTCCACTCCGTTGACTCCGGTGCGCCGCCGCGTTCGCGCGAGAGCTCTTCAATCTCTCGTGCGATCTCCTTCTTGGTCAGTTGGACAGGAGCTACCTTGATTGCGACGAGCAGAAGATTCCGATCTTCGCCGAACAGCAATATGCTGTCAGCAGTGTAACTGTAGCCTCTGTTTCTGGTCTGAGTGCGATTGCAGGATGTAAGACGCGCAAAGTCCGGACTCGAATTGCAGGTGAATGATTTCAGCCTGGAATCTGTGGCCGAAACGGGCGTCCCAAGCGTCCATCCATCGACCAGGAAATCCGGTGCCGCTTCGCCGCCTTGAACGCAGACCGTCAGCAGTATTGCTATGACGCAAGCTCTGAAGACGCGAAGCATTGAAATCTCCCAATCGAAAATAATTGCAAAGAAGGGCGATTAATAATAGTGATACTACTCTTGCGAGTGCCCATTTCAATGGTCTCGCGACCTGAATATTCCGGATGGGCAGTCTCGCAGCGCAGATGCGAATCCGTTGTCGCGCCAGACGCGCCAGCGGCGAGGTCTTTTGCTGTCAATTGCTTCGCGTTTCTCCCAGCGCGAGGGCGCTCGCAAAATCGACGTCAGCAACTCAGCCAGCTGTCATCGGCATCGCCTGGCGAACGCGTCGGATCTCGGACGCGGCCAGCTCGGCTGAGCTCTGTAACACCCGAAGGGGCTATTCCGCCGGCTTGGCGGCGGCCGGCGCTTTCGCCGGCGCCTTGTCGACCTTCTTCGACCACGAGCGGTAGTAGGCCAGCGCGGTCATCAGCACGATGCCGACAATGCTGACCAGGATCTGCATCCAGATGCTGCCGGAGACCTCGACCAGCAAGACATGCGCGATGACGGCGAGGAAGACGCCGGAGCAGAACACCTCGAGCGATTGCTGGCCACATTTGAGCATCGGCTGGAACATCGGCCATTCGTATCCGGGCCATTCGCGCGGCAGGAAGCGCGTGACGAAGAAGGCGAGCACGATGAAGTGCAGCACGCGATACGGCGCGAGGTTGGTCTTGTCGTTCGGGTTGAACGCGTCATAGAGCCAGGCCGGCATCGCCTGGCCGAGCTCCGGGAAGCGGCCCGCCAGCGTCATCACCAGCGCGAACAACAGATAGGCGCCGCCGAGCCAAAGGAAGGCGCGCGAGCGGATGAACGAGATCGACTCGCTGGCGCCGCCGAGCGCAAACCATCCGCCGAACACGAACAGGAACTGCCAGCAGAACGGGTTGAAATACCATGTACCGGACGGATAGGCCGGCAGGTTCCAGCCGAACTGCCGTGCGGCGAGATAGAGCAGGAACGAGGCCAGCAGCGTCAGATTGAGCTTGCGCAGCATCGCCCACAGCACCAGCGGATAGCAAACCATCAGCGCGATGTAGAGCGGCAGCACGTCCATGTTGACCGGCTTGAACGCCAGCAGCAGGCCCTGATAGAGCGTCTCTGCCGGGTTGTGCATGAAGCCCGCGACGTTGAATTCGTTCTCCAGATTGGGGTCGTGGTAGCGCTGGGAGAGATAGCCGATCTCGGCGATATAGATCACGAACAAGAGGACGTGCGCGACATAGATCTGCCAGGCCCGCTTGATCAGGCGGGTGGCGCCGATCACGGTGCCGCGCTCGAGCATCATCCGCGCGTAGACGAATGATGCGGTGTAGCCGGAGATGAACACGAACAGGTCGGCGGCGTCGCTGAAGCCGAAATTCTTCTGGGTGACCCAGTTCACCGCGTTGTTCGGGATATGATCGAGATAGATCGCCCAGTTGGCGAAGCCACGCAAGAGATCCAGGCGATAGTCGCGGCCACGCGGCGGCAGGACAGCCTTGACGTCCATCGGTTCGTTCCCTTCCCCAACCCCGCGCATTCCGCACAGCGCGCGCACACAGCGTCATAGTAGAGCAGGATCAGCATAGTTGTGTAACGGTTTTAGAAAGATCATGCTCGGATGAGAACCGCCATGCCGGTTCGTTCTGTGCGTAGCGCGTAGGATGGGTGGAGCGCAGCGATACGCATCATTTCGCCACCAGTTCGATGGCTATCGCTTCGCTCCACCCATCCTTGTATTAGCGCGCTGGGTTAGACTGGCCTCGTTCCGTGAGGAATGGCCCAGCTCGGGTAGCCGCCCGGGCTGGGCCGCTGATCGATCGGATCGTTACCCATCGAAGCCTTGAGGGCTGTCGTTCGTAGCAAGATCGCGATCGGCACTTCATCGGGACCCGCATGGTTGAACGAACTTTAGGTTCGCATCACAAGGGAGGGTCGAGGAAGATGGCCAAGCGTACCACAATCTGTGCCGGGATCGATACCGGCAAGCGCAAGCTCGACGTGGCGCTCGACGGCAACTCGGAGCAGCTGCAGGTGGAGAACACGGCAGAAGGTCACAAGGCGCTGCTGGAGTGGCTTGGGCGGCGCAAGGTCAAGCGGGTTGGGATCGAGGCGAGCGGTGGCTATGAGCAAGCCGTCGTCGCCGAGTTACGGCGCATGCGGTTTGTCGTCGTGGTGTTCCAGCCGGCGCAAGTGCGTGCCTATGCCAAATACCGCGGGCAACGTGCCAAGAACGATCGGATCGACGCGGCTCTGATCGCCGCCTGCGCCGCTGCGGTCAACAAGATCCACCCGGCCCCTGACGCAAGATTATCGCCCTTGGCCGGGCAGCTGACACTGATCGATCAGATCGGAGAGGATATCACGCGGTTCAAGAACCGGCTCGAGAGCTGTCGCGATGCGCGTATCCAAAAGCTCTGGAAGGAAGATATCGTCCGCCTGGCCAAGCGCGAACGCGTCGAGTTCAAGGCTTTGGTGGCAGCGATCCGCGAACATCACGATCTCGCTGCCCGGCTCGATCTGATCTACAGCGTCGGCGGGGCCGGGCTGCCGACTGCGGTCGCCATTCTGGTGCGCATGCCGGAGATCGGCCAAATCAGCCGCGAGCAGGCCGCAGCTCTTGCGGGCCTTGCGCCTTATGATGACGACAGCGGAGAGCATATTGGCGCTCGTCACATCATCGGTGGACGCAAGCGCCTGCGAGAGGCGCTCTATGCTGCAGCGCTGGCGGCGTCGTTCCGCTGGAATCCGCAGCTCATCGCCCTTTACAAGCGACTGATCGCCGCCGGTAAGGGTCACAAGCGCGCGCTAATCGCCTGCGCCAGGAAGCTGCTCGTCTTCATCAACGCCGTAGTGGCCCGAGGCACCCCTTGGCAAGCTGACATGTCAGCTGTTCCAGCAGCCTGAAGCGTTTCTTTGTTCGACCGGGGCGCCGTTTCTTCGTCCCGACCTGCCGTCACCAGGACGTCGCGCACAGCGGCCGTCAAGGATGGCCGTCGCTCAAATGCCACCACATCCTCACCCTCAACAGGCCACGCCTTGATGGCCGCGAGCACGGCGTCAGCATCAACGGCGATCGGACAATTCAATCGCACACAACCGAAAGAGCTAATGGTTGCTACGAGAGCCGGGACAGGGCAGCCGCTAACGCCGAACGAACCCGTTGTGCAGCGTGGTGAACAGTGCCTTGCCCTTCTTCACCAGATCGTATTTGCGGCCGTAGAGCAGCCAGACCGCGGTGAGGTGGCACATCCCGCCCATCATCAGCGACATCGCCGTGTAGGGGTCGAGATTCCTGCGATAGGTGCCGGCGCGGCTCGCCTGCTTCAGCAGCTGCACATAGAGCAGTGCGTATTTGTCGACGGCCTTCTTCACCCGCGGCTCGGCGGCAAGCACGCTCGGCCATATCTCCAGGAAGAACACGCGGCCCCAGCCCGGGTTGTCCTTGATGTACTGGAAGTTGGTCAGGAAGATGATGCGGAGCTGTTCGACGGGGTCGCCACCCTTGACCAGCAGCGGTTCGGTCTTCTGATACAGCGCCTCGAAATTGCCCGCGGGCACATCGAGCACCAGCGCGCGCTTGTCCTCGAAATAATCATAGAGGCTGGAGAGCGGCACCTTGGCCGCCGCAGCGATGTCGGTGAGCGAGGTGCCGTCGATGCCTCTCTCGCCAAACAGCCTGGTGGCTGCCGAGAGAATCTGCTCGCGCCGGTCGCGGCTGCGTTGTTGCTTGAGCTTGAGTGTCGTCCCCGAAGCCACTTCCTTCTCCAAGAGCGCTTTCGAGCGAAGCCTGTCCCGGACTTGATCCGGGATGGATACCGGTTCGCGCAAAGAAAACGCGTCAGAACAAGAATCTCCCATCCCCGCAAAACACTAAGACAGCGGAAGTGGATCACCAAGGACAATTGCAACATAAAGTGGGAAGAGGCCGTTGTCAGATGGTTGTGTTGCGCCGTTCATGGCTGCGGAACGCATTGCGGGCGATGATCTGGCGCATGATCTCGGATGTGCCATCCAGAATCCGCACCACCCGTGTTTCCCGCCAGATACGTTCGAGCGGCAGGTCCTTGGAATAACCGGCACCGCCGAACAGCTGCATGGTTGTGTCGGCGACGCGCTGCACCATGTCGGCGCCGGTATATTTGGAGAGCGCCGCCGCGGCGCTGCGCGCGGCCGCGTCGCCCTGGTCGTAACGCCAGGCCGCCTCATAGGCGACGAGGCGCGCGGCGTGCAGCGAACTCGCCATGTCGGCGATCTGCCACTCGATGCCCTGATGGTCGCGCAGTTTGCGTCCGAATGTTTCCCGCTCGGAAACATGATCGAGCGCATAGTCCAGCAGCTGGCTCGCCGCGCCGACGCAATAGGCGCCCCAATGCGTGCGTCCGGCATCCAGGCACCGCATCGCGATGGCAAAGCCTTCGCCCTCCTGGCCAAGCAGATTCTCGCGCGGCACGCGGCAGCCCTCGAAGATCACCTCGGCATGATCAGAGCCGCGCCCGGCGGCCATCTCGACCAGGCGGCCGATGCTCAGGCCCGGCGTCCTCGCATCGACGACAAAGGCAGCGATGCCCTTCGCGCCGGCGGACGGGTCGAGCGTGGCGAACACGGTGAAGACGCCGGCGACCGGCGCATTGGTGATGTAGGTCTTGCTTCCGTCGAGCACGTAATGATCGCCGTCCCGCCGCGCCCGGGTCTGGATGCGGGCGGCGTCGGATCCGGCGTTCGGCTCGGTCAGCGCGAAGGCGCCGATCACGCGTCCGCTGGCAAGCTCGGGCAACCATCGGTCGCGAACGGCGGGCTGTGCGTAGAACTCGATCGCCTTCGAGCCGATATGAACGTTCACCCCGCTCAGATAGTAGAAGGCGGTGTGGGCCTTCGCGAGCTCCTCGGTCGCGATGCAGCTGCCCAGCATCGAGAGGCCGAGGCCGCCGAATTGTTTTGGCGTGTTGGTTCCGAACAATCCCATCCTGCGCAGGCCGGCCATGGCGCTCTCGGGCACCTCGCCGGTCGCCTCGATCGCGGCATCGTGGGGCTTAAGCTCGCTGCGCACGAATTCGCGCAGGCGGCTCTGCAGAACGCGGAGATCGTCGGGAAGCTCGAAATGCATGGCCTCACCAAAATTCGAATAATCTTCGAAAAATGTGCGCCGTCATCCAGGAGATGTCAAGATTTTGCGGGAGTGGCGGAGAAACACGGCGAGAGCCGGGATTTCGTCCACGACATTTTCCGCCGCAACTTCGTCGATTTGTTGCGGGATAAACCACGAGTTGTGGGCAGGAAAGTTGTCACTGGGGAAAGAAAATGATGCTGCACTCGGTTCAATCAAGCTATTCCGCGCGATGGATCGCCGGCCTTGCCGCCGCCCTTGTCATCGGGCTTACGGCGCCGGCGGTCGCTCAAAGGGCCACCGACACCACGCTTGCCCGCGTGCTCGTGCTCGGCACCGGCGGCACCATCGCGGGCCAGGCCAGCGCACGCGCCGGCAATGCCTACGACTCGGGCAAGGTCAGCTCGGCGAATCTGGTCGCGGCCATTCCGGGCATCGAGAATCTTGCCCAGATCTCGGCCGAGCAGATTTCGTCGATCGGCTCGCAGGACATGAACGACAAGGTCTGGTTCGATCTGGTCAAGCGGATCCGCGCCGCGATCGACAACAAGGAGGTCGATGGCGTCGTCATCACGCATGGTACCGACACGATGGAGGAGACGGCGTTCTTCCTGCAGAACGTGCTGGACACCGACATCCCGGTTGTACTGGTCGGGTCGATGCGGCCCTCGACCGCGATCGGTGCCGACGGTCCGGCCAATCTCTATGAGGCGATGCGGGTCGCCTCGGCGCCGGAATCCCGCGGCCGCGGCGTGCTTGTGGTGCTGAACGACACCATCCATGCGGCGCGCTGGGTGCAGAAGACCAATACCACCAGCGTCGAGACATTCCGTTCGCCCGACGCGGGTCCGGTCGGTTATGTCGACACCGGTTCGCTGCGCTTCCTGCAGCCGGCCGTTCCAGCGAAAGGTGCCAGGCTGAAGTTGCCGGATGCGCCGCCGCTGCCGCGGGTCGACATCATCTATTCGCACGCCAACATGGATGCCGCTGAGATCGAGGATGCGGTCAAGCGCGGCGCCAAGGGCATCGTGCTCGCCGGCGTCGGCGACGGCAATTCATCGAAAGGCGCGATCGATGCGCTGGCCGCCGCGGCGAAGCAGGGCGTCGTGGTCGTGCGCTCGAGCCGCGTCGGCTCCGGCTTCGTGAACCGCAACGTCGAGGTCGAGGACGACAAGCTCGGCTTTGTGGTCGCGCTCGATCTCAATCCGCAGAAGGCCCGCGTACTGCTTCAGCTCCTGATCGCCAACGGCGTCACTGAGTCCTCGGCGGTTCAACAGGCGTTCGCGCGGTAGACCGTCAGCTTTGACGCGCCGCCTGCGGGTCTCGCCTCCGGCGCTGCCTTTGCGGCGCGGCGCGCCGCGAGCAGCCGCGCGCGGGCCTCTGCGAGGCGCGACATCACGGTGGTCACCGGAACGCCGGTGACCTCGGCTATCTCCTTGTAGGAGAGATCGATAACTTCGCGCAGCGCGATGACCTCGCCGAGCGGCGCGGGCAGCTCGTCGATGAGCTGCCGGATCGTCGGGGTGCCACGCGGGGCAGGAGTTCCATTCGTGCCGGCAGCATCCGCCGGCGTGCCGCGGCGGCCGGGCTTCTCGCCGAGCTTCTCCTGACAGACAGCTTTGAGGATCGCGAGCAGCCACGGCCGCACGGCCGGTCCACGCAAGCCGTCGAACTGGCGCAGTGCGCGCTGATAGCATTCCTGCACGACCTGTTCGGCCTCCGCCTGACTGCGCATCAGGACCTGGGCGAACGCATAGGCATCGTCGAGGCACGGCAGTGCCGCGTCACGAAACTGCTGCGCGGTTTTATTCCCGGCTTCCGCACTTCGCATCATAGGGTTGCATCTCGTGAATAGCTTTACCAGCAATCGGCGGAGTTGTATCAGGCTCCCCGCCGGAGTCGTGGACCGTCGCGCCAAGCGTAGGGACAGGAACGACAAGCGCACCCGACCTGCGCATATCTGGCAGAACGCGATCGTTCATCGCCTGGTTTCGAACGATCGCGCTTTCGGAGCACGGATCATGTCCGAGACGCAGGTGCCCAACCGGTTCTCGATTTTCCATCACGGGCTGGCCAGGGGGCCGGCCTATGAGGCGTGGCGCGAAGGCATTTGCCGCGGCTTCTGCCGGCTCGATGTCGCACCGACCGACGACAATCGCATCGATTGCCACAACGAGTTCACGCTGCTGCACACGGTCGCGATCGCGACGCCGCGCGGCGGCTCGGCCCGCTTTGCCCGAACCCGCGCCCTGCTGGACGACGGCTGTGACGACCTCGTCCTGATCTTTGCGACGCGCGGCAAGGTGCAGGTCACACAGGGCAGCAAGGCGATCGAGCTGGCGCGCGGCCAGATGTGCCTGACCCAAATGAATATCGTCGGCACCGCCGATCTCACCCAGTCCGGCAGCTTTATGACGACGCGGTTTCCGCGGCGCCTGCTGCTTCAGGTGGCGCCATCCGTCGAGACGCAATTGGCGCGCGCGCTCGGGCGCGACCCGGCCTTGAGCGCGATGATCGAACGCTATTCTGCGCTCTGCACCGACCTTGCCGGCGATCTCGACGTGCCGGGCCAGCAGGCGGCGGCGCATCATTTGGCCGATCTGGTCGGTCTCGTGCTCGGCAGCAGTGCCGAGGCGAAGGAACTGGCTGCAGGCGACGGCGTGGCGAAGACGCGGCTCGATCTGATGAAGGCCGACGTGCTGAAGAATCTCGACAACGGCAACCTCACGATCCAGGTGGTCGCGCGGGCGAATGCGCTGAGCACGCGGCAGGCGCAGCGCCTGTTTGCCTCCGCCGGGACCACGTTCTCGGAATTCGTGCTCGATCAGCGTCTGCTATTGGCGCGCCGGCTGCTGCTGCAGGAGCAGGGCGCCGGCCGCAAGGTCAGCGACATCGCCTATACGGCCGGCTTCAACGACCTGTCTTATTTCCATCGCGCGTTCCGCCGGAAGTTCGGCACAGCTCCGGCGGAGATGCAGATGGAACTGGGGCGCAGGCATTGAACGCGGCGCGCTGCTGACGTAGAGCGGGACCGGCTTCATTCCAACGCGTGGCTTCTCCCAATGCCTATCTGGACCTGCGAACAATGCGGCGCGCAATTTCCTGAAACCGCGGCGCCGCCGCCGTCCTGCCCGATCTGTGAGGACGAGCGGCAATATGTGAACTGGAAGGGGCAGACGTGGCTGACGCGCGCGGAGTTCGCCGCGCGGCATCGGCTGGTCTGGCGCGACGATCTCGATCTGGTCGGGATCGCGCTCGAGCCGGCATTTGCGATCGGGCAGCGCGCGCTCCTGGTGCCTGACCGCGGCGGCTGCGTGATGTGGGATTGCGTGCCGCTGGCGACGGACGAGGCGATCGCACATGTCAGGTCGCTCGGCGGGCTGAAGGCGATCGCGATCTCGCATCCGCATTACTATGGCGCGGTCGCCGACTGGAGCGCGGCGTTCGACAATGCGCCGGTCTATCTGCATGGCGACGATGCGCAATGGGTGACGCGGCCTCATCCGTCGATCGTGCCGTGGCAGGGCGACAGCCATCGCATCTCCGACGATATCCTTTTGGTGCGGGCGGGCGGCCATTTTGCCGGCGCCACCATGCTGCATTGGCGCAAGGGTGCCGACGGGCGCGGTGCGCTGCTGACCGGCGACATCGCGATGGTCGCGATGGACCGCCGCTCGGTCAGCTTCATGTATTCCTACCCGAACTACATCCCGCTCAATGCATCCGCGGTCCGCCGCGTCGCGCACGCGGTCGCGCCGCTGGCCTTTGAGCGGATCTATGGCGCCTGGTGGGGCAAGAACATCGCCTCCGACGCCAAAGCGGCGTTCGACCGTTCGGTCGAGCGCTATCTCGCGGCGATCTCGGACTGACGGTTCCCGCCGCTTGGCTTGCCAGGCGGTGCGATCGCGCTATATCAGGGCTTTCCCGCCACCTGCGATTGTCCGAGTTTCCGCATGACATCAACTGCCGCCGCCGAATCCCAGCCGTTCCAGGCCGAGGTTGCCGAATTGCTGCACCTGATGGTGCATTCGGTCTATTCCGAGACCGACATCTTCCTGCGCGAACTGATCTCGAACGCATCTGACGCCTGCGACAAGCTGCGCTACGAGGCGATCGCCAATCCCGGCCTGATCACCGACGGCACGCCGCCGGAGATCAAAATTATCCCGAACAAGGCGGCCGATACGCTCGCCGTGGTCGATACCGGCATCGGCATGGAGCGTCAGGAACTGATCGACAATTTCGGCACCATCGCGCGCTCCGGCACCAAATCGTTCCTGTCGAAGCTGACCGAGGCCAAGGACGGCGCCAATCTGATCGGCCAGTTCGGCGTCGGCTTCTACGCCGCCTTCATGGTCGCCGACAAGATCGTCGTCACCAGCCGCCGCGCCGGCTCGGATGAAGTGTGGGTGTGGTCGTCGGAAGGCGGCAGCGGCTTCGAGATCGCGCCGGCCAGCGAGGAGGCGGCAAAGCGCGTCGTGCGCGGCACCGAGATCGTGCTGCATCTGAAAAAGGACGCCGCCAAATATCTCGAGGCTTACGAGATCGAGCGCATCGTCCGCGAATATTCCGACAACATCCAGTTTCCGATTCTTTTGGTGCCGGAGGAGGGCGAGCCGCGCCAGATCAACTCGGCGAGCGCGCTGTGGCAGCGCTCGAAGTCGGAGCTTTCGCCGGAAGACTATGCGCAGGCCTACAAGCAGATCGCAGGCGCCTTCGACGAGCCGGCGATGACGCTGCACTACCGTGCCGAAGGCCGGCAGTCCTACGCCGTGCTGCTGTTTGCGCCATCGACAAAGCCGTTCGACCTGTTCCAGGTCGAGCGCAAGGGCAAGGTCAAGCTCTATGTCCGCCGCGTCTTCATCGCCGACGATGCCGAGCTGTTGCCGGCTTATCTCCGCTTCATCCGCGGCGTGATCGACAGCGAGGACCTGCCGCTCAACATCTCGCGCGAGATGCTGCAGAACAATCCGCAGCTCGCGCAAATCCGCAAAGCCGTCACCAGCCGCGTGATCGGCGAGTTGGAAACGATAGGCGAGAAGGAGCCGGAGACGTTTGCCAAGATCTGGGATGCGTTCGGCCCGGTCATCAAGGAAGGCCTGTACGAGGATTTCGAGCGCCGCGAAAAACTGCTGGCGCTGGCGCGCTTCACTACGACGTCGGGCGAGAACCGCTCGCTGAAGCAGTATGTCGACGATCTCAAGCCGAACCAGACCGAGATCTATTATCTGGTCGGCGACAGCGTCGAGCGCCTGAAGTCGAACCCGAAGCTGGAATCGGCGCGCGCCCGCGGCATCGAGGTGCTGCTTTTGACCGATCCGGTTGACGCGTTCTGGACCTCGGCGCCGCTCGATTTCGGCGGCAAGCCGCTGAAGTCGCTGAGCCAGGGCGACGTCGATTTCGGCCTGATTCCGCTGGCCGATGACACGGACGACAACAAGGACGAGCCCGCAGCCGATGCCGCGACCACGATCGCTGTCATCAAGGATGCGCTCGGCGAGCGCGTCTCCGATGTGCGCGCCTCGCAGCGGCTGACCGCGAGCGCATCGTGTCTGGTCGCCGGCGGTGACGCGCGCGACCGCGCGCTGGAGCGGCTGCTCGCCCAGCAAAACCGTGGCGCGATCACCAAACCAATCCTCGAGATCAATCTGCGCCACCCATTGGTCGCAGCGCTCGCGACCGACACCGCGCAGGCCAAGGACCTGTCGCTGTTGCTGTTCGAGCAGGCGCAGATCCTCGACGGCGAGATACCCGACGACCCCGCCGCCTTCGCCAGCCGCATGAACCAGCTCGTGCTGCGCGGTGTGGCGAAGTAGGGAAGGTTCGTAGCTCTCTATCCCCGTCATCCTGAGGAGCGCGCACTTGCGCGCGTCTCGAAGGATGCACGGCCTCGATGCATCAACGCGGAAAGAGCCGGGCCGTCGTGCTTCGAGACGCCGCTTCGCGGCTCCTCAGCATGACGGGACCAGGAGCATCGCCGTAGGCGCGAGTTGACCCCCGGATATCGCTTGCGCTTCATCCGGGCTTCTGTAACGGGCCTTTGTAAGTCAATCCCTTTTTGCGTGATCCACTCGCCGGGCACTTGCTTCTGTACGGGATCGGCGCGAAGGCCGTCGCCTGATGGGGTGCATTGAGGAGCCGGCCGGCCAATCTACGGAAGCGTGGTTGTGAGCCACTTCCCGGATGGCGGCCTGACCGGATCCATCGTCCCGGCGCAGGGACCTCGCTCAGGGAGAGCCTGGTGTCGTGGCCCGCCCAGAACCGATTGCTGCTCCTTGCTTAGGTTGCCGAGGCCTTGGCCATCGGGTTGAACGGTTTGGCGTCGGCGAGCATGCGATGCAGAACGACGGCGAGCTTGCGTGCGAGCGCCACCTTGGCCTTGCGCAGGCCTGCGCGCCGGGCGATCCGCATCGCCCAGCCTTTCAGCGCCGAGCAGTTCCTGACCGGCTTGGTCAGCATGACGTGAGCCGCCTGATAGAGCGCCTCGCGCACGGAGGCATCGCCGATCTTGCTGATGCGGCCGGTATAGTCGGTTTCGCCCGATTGGTACTTCTTCGGGGTGAGGCCAAAATGCGCTCCCGTCGCCTTCGAGGACCGGAAGCGCTTCGGGTCGTCGACCGCCGCGGCGTAGGTAAGCGCCACGATCGGGCCGACGGACGGTGTCGTCATCAGGAGGCGGGCTTGAGGGTGCGACCTGGCGAGCTTTTGGGTGTGCTTATCCAGGCCATTGAACTCGCGCCGCAGCACGGCGTGGGCTTCGAGCAGCGCCTGTGCCACGATCTCAAGTCCGGGATGGCCCGCTACGAGCTCCCGGATGCGTTCGGCGAACGTGCGCTCGGTGGTCGTGCCGACCTTCAGACCGAAGCCGCGGAGCACGCCGCGCAGGCTGTTCTCGATGTCGCGCAGCTTGGACTGCAGCAGCTTGCGTGCCGTCAGAACCGCCCGCGTCTCCTGCGCTTCGATCGACTTGCAGTGCACCGGCCGGAACCAGCCCAGCCGCATCAGTTGCGCGATCCCGCGGGCATCGTTGCGGTCCGACTTCACCGGCATCGCCTTGAAGGCATCGCGGACGTGCCGCGTCTCCAACAGTTCGACTGCCAGGCCCGCATCCCGCATCGCTGCGTAGAGCCATTGCGACAGCGGACCAGCCTCCAGCCCGATCCGTTCCAGCACCAACCCCAGCGACCGCAACCAGGTGATCAAGGCCTCCGGCTCACTCGCAACCCTCGCCTCGCGCAAAATCTTACCTGTCCCATCGACAAGGCAGACGCTCGAGCATTCCAAAGACACGTCGATTCCTGCATAGTGGTACATGGTCGTCCCTTAATGATGCTTGGAGCGGGCTTGCCCGACTCCGTTTATTGACACCATCAGTTTGAGGGACGACCGCCTTCCAACCAACAGGCCGCTCGCGAGCGCGCTTCCAAATCGCGCCGTAGCGAGCGGGCGGCCGGCCCGTTACCCCATCTACGCTTTCATGGAGACATAAACCGACTGCCCCGCATCCCGGCGCTTGACAGGTCGCCGTCCCAATGATGTTATGTTATAACATTACATAGATCCAGTGACCCATGTCCCGCCGCCGCCCATCCCTCCAGCAACTGTTTGATCTCGATGCAAAAACTCCCCGTCACCATCTTGTCCGGCTTCCTCGGGGCTGGAAAGACCACTTTGCTGAACCACGTGCTGAACAACCGCCACGGCCTGAAGGTTGCGGTGATTGTGAACGACATGAGCGAGCTGAACATCGACGCCGACCTGGTTCGCGATGGCGGTGCGAACCTGTCCCGGACTGACGAAAAACTGGTCGAGATGAGCAATGGATGCATCTGCTGCACGCTGCGCGACGATCTGTTGAAGGAGGTGCGCGCGCTGGCCGAGAGTGGCCGGTTCGACTATCTCTTGATCGAATCGACCGGCATTTCCGAGCCGCTGCCGGTCGCCGCGACCTTCGAGTTTCGCGATGCAGATGGCCAGAGCCTGTCCGACGTCGCGCGGCTCGACACCATGGTCACGGTGGTCGACGCCGCCAATTTGCTGAAGGACTACGCCTCGACCGATTTCCTGAGCCAGCGCGGCGAGGCGCTCGACGGCGACAAGCGTACGCTGGTCGATTTGCTGGTCGAGCAGATCGAGTTCGCCGACGTCGTCGTGCTGAACAAGATCGATGCCGCGACACCGGCCGAGCGCGAGGCAGCCCGCACCATCGTGCGCGCGCTCAATCCCGACGCCGACCTCGTCGAGGCGAGTTTTGCCAAAGTCCCGTTCGACCGCGTGCTCGACACCGGCCGCTTCGCCCATGAGCGCGCGCAGCAGCATCCGCTCTGGCACAAGGAGCTCTACGGCTTTGCCGAGCATGTGCCGGAGACCGAGGAATACGGCATCACGAGCTTCGTCTATCGCGCGCGGCGGCCGTTCGATCCGGCGCGCTTCCACGGCTTCCTGCGCGAGAGTTGGGGCGGCGTGATCCGCGCCAAGGGCCATTTCTGGATCGCGACGCGCCCGGATTGGTGCGGCGAGATGAGCCAGGCCGGCGCGATCGTCCGCACTGAAGGCCTCGGCTCGTGGTGGGCGGCGATCCCGCGCGAGCGCTGGCCGGATCATCCGGATTGGCAGCTGATGATGCAGCGGAGCTGGAACGATCTCTATGGCGATCGCCGCCAGGAGCTGGTGTTCATCGGCTCCGGCATGAACGAGGACGACATTCGCCGCCGGCTCGATGCCTGCCTCGTCACCGGCCGGCCGGGCATGGACCCGCAGGCCTGGAAAAAACTGCGCGATCCGTTTCCGCCGTGGAGACGGGCAGGCGAGGCGGCGTGAAGTGATAGGGACGCGCCCTCTATCCCCGTCATCCCCGCGCAAAGGCTCCGCCTTTGTCGCTGGAGGTGCGAGCCTTGCGGCGCACTTGCGCCGCTGGGCGAGCCTCGAAGGATGAATCGGCCCCGAATGTTTTCACGGGGCACCATCCGCTCGTGCGGACAGCCGGGCCGTCGACCCTTCGAGACGCGCGCCAAGGCGCGCTCCTCAGGGTGACGGTCGCGGAGGGCGGGGGCTGCGAGGCAAAACCCGATCCCAAACCGCCACGTATCTGCTAGAGAGTCCTACGGTGGCGAACAATGGCGCGGCGTTGCGATGGCGGGCGGCAGCGAGATCTTTTACGGCAGCATTCCGGTGTTTCGCGGCTTCGCGCGCCTGATGGATCCGGCGCTGTATGCGCCGTTGCCCGATGACTGGACGGTCGGCGTCGCCGATATCGTCGAGTCGACCAAGGCGATCGCGGCGCAGCGCTACAAGGCGGTCAACATGGCCGGCGCCGCGGTGGTCGCCTCCGTCACCAATGCGCTCGATGGCCGCGAATTCCCCTTCGTGTTCGGCGGCGACGGCGCGAGCTTCGCGATCTCCCCCGCCGATCTCGACAAAGCGCGCGAGGCGCTGGCCGCGACCGCGCGCTGGGTTCAGGACGACCTCGATCTGGTGCTGCGGGTGGCGCTGGTGCCGATGACGGCGATTCGCGCCGCGGGCGCCGATGTCCGCGTCGCGCGCTTCGGGCCGTCGGCCAATCTGTCCTATGCGATGTTCTCCGGCGGCGGGTTGGCCTACGCCGATGCCGCGATGAAGCGCGGCGAGTTCGCGGTCGATCCGGCGCCGCCGGGTACGCAGCCCGATCTGTCCGGCCTGTCCTGCCGCTTCGAGGTGATGCCCTCAGTGCGCGGCGTCATCCTCTCGGTCCTGGTGCTGCCGGCGAAGGACGCCGATCCCGCCGCCTTCCGCAAGGTGATCGAGGACATCGTCGTGCTGGTCGAGAAGAGCCCGGAGGCCGGACGGCCGGTGCCTGCAAGCGGCCCGCCGCTGCGCTGGCCGCCGCAGGGGATTGAATACGAGGCCCGCGCGCGGCGCGGCGGCTCGCTCGCGCTGCGCCGTGCCACGGTGCTCGCGTTCACGCTGTGGGCCTACACGCTGATGCGGTTCAATATCCCGGTCGGCAAGTTCGTGCCGAAAAACTATGTGCGGCAGGTGGTCGAGAATTCCGACTTCCGCAAGTTTGACGACGGCCTGCGCATGATCCTGGATTGCACGCCGGAGCTCGCCGCCGAGCTCGAGCAGCGCCTGGTCGCCGCGGCCGCGCAGGGCGTCGTGCGCTACGGCCTGCACGAGCAGGATGCCGCGATGATGACCTGCTTCACGCCGTCGGTGATGCGCGCCGACCACGTCCACTTCATCGACGGCGCCCGCGGCGGTTATGCCTCGGCGGCGACCGTGCTGAAGACGCGTGCGGTGTAGATTCGGTCTGACCGCGAATCCGGTGCACCTCCCCCGCAAGCGGGAGAGGGGGCGCAATCCCTTTGCGGTTGCTGTTCAGCTAGACTCTACCGTCCGACCCGGGTCCAGGTCTCGCCGCCGCACAGCGCGCCGACGCAGCCTTCGACGCGCAGCGTGCTCTCGCCGGTCACCGTGACGCTGCTTGCATAGGTGCCGCCATCGTCGGCGTTGTAGATCTGGCCCGACCATTTGCCCGCCGCGACCGGATGCATGCCGGCGAACAGCGGCAGCCCGATGATCGGCCGGTTGGCCAGCGACGGATTGGGATTCTTGTTGTCGACCTGCGGCTTGCCGGTCATCGGATCGATCGGGTCGCGCAGGCTCACCACCACGCCGCAGATGCCGCCGCCGCATTTGCTGATCTTGACGCGGGCATCGCCCGCCTGGGTCTGCCAGACGCCGGCTGGCTCAGGCGCGCTCTGCGCATGCGCGGCAGGCACGGCAAGCGCCGTCGCGACGATTGCGATCACGAATCCGAATCGGCAGGCCATGATTGATCCCCAGAAGGCCGGCCTGCATAACAAGTCGAAAGATTTCTGCAATGTCATATTTGCGCGATCAGGCGCGCGTCGTCTGGAAAATTTTCTTCCTCTTTTCCGGGAAGGTCATGCTCAGGCAACGCTCCGCGGCGTCGCGGTTTATCCCCAGCGGGTCAGCTTGATCGAGACGATGGTGGCGAGGCCGAACGCCACCATGGCACCGCCGACCAGCGCGAACAACGTCCAGGCCGGAGCGCTCACGGTAGCGAGCCACCAGCCGCCAATACCGACCAGCAGCAGGCGGATGGTGCCGGCCAGCACCGGGCCGCCGACCTTGGCCGCTCCTTGCGAGGAGAAGTAGAGGCAGACGCCGACGCCGAAGAAGCCGAAGGCAGGTCCAGCCAGCGCGAAATAGGACGAGGCGGCCGCGGTCACGCCGGGATCGCGGGTGAACAAAGCGATCCACAGCGTCGGTTTGACTGCGACCACAAGCCCGACCAGCCCGACGACGAGACCGGCGACGGTGCCGGCGGTCCACGCCACCTTGCGCGCCCGCGTCACAAGGCCCGCGCCGATCGCCATGCCGACCATCGGCACCGAGGCGACGCCGACCGCGAACGCGATCGGGATCAGCAGGAATTCCAGCCGCGAGCCCATGCCGTATCCGGCCAGCGTCTCGGTGCCGAAGCCCGCCAGGATTTTGGTGAAGATCAGGATGGTCAGCACGCTCTGCAGCGGCGACAGGCAGGAGATCGCGCCGACCTTGAGGATGTCGAGGAACATCGCGCGCTGGAAGCTGAAGGCGGCGAAGTCGAGTTTGAGCCGGCTGCGGCCGCTGGCGAGATACCAGGCAAGGAAGATCGCACCACACGTGAAGGCGGTGAGCTGGCCCGCGGCGACGCCGCGCATGCCGAGACCGGGCATGCCGAACAGGCCGAGACCGAACACGCCGCCGACCGCGATCTGGATGATCGAGACGGTAATCAGCGTCATCGACGGAATCCGCATGTCGCCGGTGCCGCGCACCACGGACGCCAGCGTGTTGACCAGCCAGATCGAGATCGCGCCGGAGAACAGCACCTGCGAGTAATGCAAGGATTGCTCGAGCACGCCGCCGCGGCCGCCAAGCAGCGCGTAGAAGTTTTGGCCGAAGCCCAGCATCATCACGGTGAAGAACAGTCCGGCACAGGCGCCGATGATCGCCGCATGCAGCGCCAGATCGGCGGCACGGTCGCGGTCGCCGGCGCCGAGCGCGCGGCTGATCGCCGACGAGACGCCGCCGCCCATCGCGCCCGCCGACATCATCTGCGTCAGCATCGCGAACGGAAACACCAGCGCGATGCCCGCCAGCGGCTCGGTGCCGAGCCGGCCGATATAGGAGGTCTCGGCAACCGCAACCAGGGTCGAGCCGAACATCGCGATGGTGTTGGGGATCGCGAGCTTCAGCAGCGTCGGCAGGATCGGCGCCGTCAGTAAATGATCGACCGGTACCGCAGGCGCGACTGCGGCGGGCCTGACGTCGTCGATCGAGGCGTCAATGGTCATGCGCGACAACTCGCTTCGCCTCTCCCGCTTGCGGGGGAGGCCGACGTGCGCGTAGCGCGCGGCGGGTGGGGGCTCTCTCCACGATGTGACTCGCCGAGAGAGCCCCCACCCCAACCCTCACCCGCAAGCGGGAGAGGGGGCGCAGTATGCTCGTTGCCGCAGTTCGACGTCACCTTGTGAAGGCTCGCAATCAATAAATGATGATTGACATGTTACGGCGCGCAAGCACCTCTCGCCACCGCCGCGCGCGCAGGGGTCACCACGGCAGGCCGCATAGGTCGATCTTGCCTTGGCGCGGCGCGCGGACGATGTCGTTGACGAACGGCGCCATCGCCTCGAAGCGGATCTGCCCCGACGGCTGTTCGCAAGTGACCTCGCCGGTGAAGGGATGCCAGCCGCGCGCTTGGTAGAACGCGAAATTGTGCGGCTCGCAGAATAAGATTGCAAATTTCACCGCATCATTGGCACGAATGGTGTGCACGGCGGCGTCGAGCGCGAGCGACGCATAGCCGCGCCGCCGGCAGTCCTCGCGGGTCGAGACCCCGCCGATGCCGCCGACATGCACCTTGTGGCCGTTCCAGGTGATGGTCCGGAAGTAGATACCGACATGGCAGGCCAGCCCGCTGTCGTCGGGCGCGTCGAGCAGCACGCGCAAATCCGCGTGAGCCCATTTGATGTCGGCCCAGGGCTGTTTCTCGACGATATCTGGGCTCCACACCGACCGGAGCAGCGGCTCGGCGCGCCGCCATGACGCATCTCCGTTGAGAATGTCGATTTCGATGCTCATCGCGGGGGTCCTGGGCCTTGGCTGCTCGGCTGTGCCGATCTGTCATACACGATCCGAAAATGCGGTGTTTCTCCGCGATGGAACCTTCTATAAGGGGGACCCGTTAAGTGTAGTCTCCCACCCTCTGTTGGACATTACCCCATGACCTTCACGCTACCCGATCTGCCCTACGCCCACGACGCCCTTGCGCCCTACATGTCCAAGGAAACGCTGGAGTTTCACCACGACAAGCATCACCAGGCCTACGTCACCAACGGCAACAACGCGATCAAGGGGACCGAATTCGAAGGCAAGTCCCTCGAGGAGATCGTGAAGGGCTCGTTCGGCAAGAACGCGGCCGTCTTCAACAATGCCGGCCAGCACTACAACCACATCCACTTCTGGAAGTGGATGAAGCCGAATGGCGGCGGCAGCAAGCTGCCCGGCCGGCTCGAGAAGAAGATCAACGAGGACCTCGGTGGCTTCGAGAAGTTCAAGACCGATTTCGCCGCCGCCGGCGTCGGCCAGTTCGGCTCCGGCTGGGCCTGGCTGCAGGTCAAGGGCGGCAAGCTCGAGATCGCCAAGACCCCGAACGGCGAGAACCCGCTGCTCCACGGCGCGGTGCCGATCCTCGGTGTCGACGTCTGGGAGCACTCCTACTACATCGATTACCGCAACCGCCGCCCGGACTATCTGAAGGCGTTCGTCGACAGCCTCGTCAACTGGGACTACGTCGACGAGCTGTTCGGCAAGGCTGGCTAAGCGCGGATTCGGTCGTCGCACGACTCTTCACCCTCCCCTGAAAGGGGAGGGTCGTTTCGCATGAAGCGAAGCGAAATGCGAAACGGGGAGGGGTCAACTCTCTCAACACGCGGTCTCTCACCGGAGAGACTGTGACCCCGCCCCGCCACTCATTTCATTCGCGTCGACCCTCCCCTTTCAGGGGTGGGTGATTCGAGTGTGCGGTAAATGCGCCGCCACCCTGACCACACACCAGCGGGGGCATTGGTGGGTAACGCGGCAAGCTATCTCCTGGTCTTCTTCGGTGGCGGTCTCGGCGCAACCTTGCGCCAGTTGATCAACGTCACCTGCGCGCGCTGCATCGGCACCGCGTTTCCCTACGGCACCTTCATCATCAACATCACGGGTTCGACCGTGATGGGCCTGATCGCCGGCTATCTCGCCTTCAAGGGCGAGGCCTCGCAGCCCTGGCGGCTGTTCCTGATGACCGGCATCCTCGGCGGCTACACCACCTTCTCGGCCTTCTCGCTCGACACCGCGGTGCTCTATGAACGCGGCGAGCTCGGACTTGCGGCGCTGTATGTCGCGGGCTCGGTCGTGTTGTCGATTGCGGGCCTGTTCGCCGGCCTCGCGATCATCAGGCATTTGAGCTGAGGCGCGCATATCTCCGTCATTCCGGGGCGCGTACAGTGTGAGTCAGAAATGACGGTGAGGTGAGCACGCTTCTCAGGCTCCCTCCCCCGCATCCGCCTTCGCCAAGAGGCTTCGGCGGACAAGAGGGGGAGGGAACCCTGCCGCCGGTGGCTCCCTCACGCGCGCGTGCCACTGAGTTGCCCGACGGCGCAAGCCCCAGGAGCAAAAATATTTCGGTTTATCGGAAGGGCAACTCAGTGTATGGTTCGTCCGTCTCACCCGATTGAGGGGCGCTTCGCGATCGTCACGAACGCGGTGTGGGATGCGGTGGACGCCGAGCGTGGAACTGACGAGAGCACGCGAAGCGGACGGTGAAGTCGTGTGGTCCTGACGCCCTAGCGGCAGGTGTCTCGTCGCAAGACGCGAAGGCGTTTTGCGAAGGCGGTGACAAGCAAGCCCAGTCTCGCCGGGGAGAGCACGAAATAAGCCGTAACCCATCGCGCAGGGAAAGCCGGCGTTTCCGGTTACACCTGTGGTCCTACCCCCGTGCTTTCTACCTTTGCACGGGGCCCATGGGTGCGATCGGCACCCGGCTTTCCCTGCGCCCTCTGTTCGAGGAGGGCGGAACGAAGAGCAAAGCTCGGGCGGATCATGTCGCGAGAACGCGGATGTCTGACTCACAAGTGGCGCAACAAACTCAGTGTCGTCCCGGCGCAGGCCGGGACCCATAACCACTGAAGGTGATTGTTGCGCGACGCTGGGGCCACAGCTTTCCTCACCAGCCCAATCCTGGGGTTATGGGTCCCGGCCTGCGCCGGGACGACATGGGGAAGGGGTCATCCCCTCCAGCGGAAACCGTTCATCCCGGGAACCCGCCAACCGCCTCGTCCGGCGGCATTTCCCGCCACCAAATTTCCCTTTGGTAACCTCGCCTTAACCATGATTAGCGTTTGGTTAGGGTCGGAATGCCGCGCGAAAAGCCCTCGTTTTGACATGTTGGCAGGGGAAGCAGGGCCCGGCTTTTGGACGGGCCCCCCATGCGACAGATGTAAGAGGCTCTCGCGCAGTTTTGCCGCGCCTGATACGCGGCCGTGGAACCGCCGACTGGCGGCCCGCCTGATAGGGACACTTGCGTTGAGAGGATATTGCCGATGAATCCCGCCGACGTGGCTCAGTCAACGCTGCCACTGGCATCGAGCGATGTGTCGCTGATCGCATTGTTTTGGCAGGCCCATTGGGTCGTCAAATGCGTGATGTTGGGACTTCTATCCTGCTCGGTCTGGGTCTGGGCGATCGCGATCGACAAGATCCTGCTCTATGCCCGCACCAAGCGGGCGATGGACAAGTTCGAGCAGGCGTTCTGGTCCGGCCAGTCGATCGAGGAGCTCTACCGGGCGCTTTCGGCCAAGCCGACCCAGTCGATGGCGGCCTGTTTCGTCGCGGCGATGCGGGAGTGGAAGCGCTCCTTCGAGAGCCAGTCGCGGTCCTTTGCCGGCCTGCAGGCCCGGATCGACAAGGTCATGAACGTCTCGATCGCCCGGGAGGTGGAGCGGCTGGAACGGCGGCTTCTGGTGCTCGCCACGGTCGGCTCGGCCGGCCCCTTTGTCGGCCTGTTCGGCACCGTCTGGGGCATCATGTCGAGCTTCCAGTCGATCGCGGCCTCGAAAAACACCTCGCTGGCGGTGGTGGCGCCGGGCATCGCGGAGGCGCTATTTGCCACCGCAATCGGCCTGATTGCCGCAATTCCGGCGACTATTTTCTACAATAAGTTCACTTCGGAGGTGAACCGGCAGGCCCAGCGCCTGGAGGGGTTCGCCGACGAGTTCTCCGCCATCCTGTCGCGTCAGATCGACGAGCGGGGCTAGAGCATGATCCGGAAAAGTGGAGACCGGTTTTCCGAAAAGATCATGCTCAGACAGAGAGATGAGAACATGATGCGAATGCTCGCATCATGTTCGGGATATATGATGGTCACTTTGGCGAGTGTGCGATCATGGCGATGAGCATGGCAGGGTCCGGTGGCGGCGGGCGTCGCCGCGGCGGGCGCAAGCCTGTCATGGCCGAGATCAACGTCACGCCGATGGTTGACGTGATGCTGGTGCTCTTGATCATCTTCATGGTGGCGGCGCCGCTGATGACGTCGAACATCGACATCGACCTGCCGGTCGCCAGCGGCGGCAAGTCGATGTCGTCCAATGCGCCGCCTTTGACGCTGTCGGTCAAGCGCACCGGTGGCGGCTGTAACTCGAACATCGAGCTCTATCTCGGTGACGCGTCGATCGCGGCCGCCGATCTTCTGCCCAAGATCAAGGCCATCGGCGAGGCCCGGTCGGAGGCCGAAAGAGTGGTCTATCTGCGTGGCGACAAGGACGTCTGTTACACGGATATGATGAAATTGCTCGGGGAGATCCGGACCGCGGGGTTCAAGGCGAATATCGTCATCATCCCTGAAGGTGGCTAGGAGCATGATCCGGAAAAGTGGAAACCGGTTTTCCGGCCAGATCATGCTCCAACATGATGAGTCCATGTGCGGCAAGCGGCACGAGGAAGCCTGAATTGAAGGTCAAGGTCGACAAGACTCTGGCGGCATCGATTGTCCTGCACGTCCTCGTGATCGGGTGGGGCCTCGTGTCGTTTTCGACCAGGGCGTACGTGATGCCGGAAGAAGAGTCCGTCGCTGTTGACGTCATCTCGGCCGATCAGCTGTCGCATGTCATGACCGGCCAGAAGGACGGCAAGAAGGAAAATCCCAAGCCGCTGGTCGACAAGGTCGCCGAAGCCAAGCCGGTCGACGACATGGTCGGTAAGGTCGAAGATAAGAAGCCGCCGGTGGTGACGGAAACCGCGCCGCAGCCGACGCCGAAGGTGGAGAAGCCGGAAGACAAGAAGCCGGATCCGCCGAAGAAGGTCGAGAACAAGCCGAAGGAAGAGCCGAAGCCGGTCGAAAAGAAACCCGATCCGGTGAAGCCCGACCCGATCGCGGAAGCGATCAAGAAGGAAGAGAAGAAGCCGCAGAAGCCGGTTGAGCAGGCCGCGAAGCCGCCGCCGGAGCAGAAGCCGAAGGATCGCGTGTTCGACCAGAGCAAGATCGCAGCGCTGCTCGACAAGCGAGACCCGACGCGCGCCGCGGCGACCGGCGATACGCTCAACGCCAACGCTGCACTCGGCACGGCGAAGGGCAAGGCCGCCGACAACTCCGCGACCTGGGGCGCGATGTTCAGGCAGCAAGTCGAACGCTGCTGGAAGAACAAGCCCTACGGTAGCATCGAGGAGCAGCGGACCCAGGTGGTGATCGATGTCGATCTGAAGCGCGATGGCACGCTCGCGCGCATGCCGGTGGCGGAAGGCTCGCCAAGCACGCCCTACATGCGCGTCTATCAGGAGAGTGCCTTGCGCGCGATTATCGCATGTCAGCCCTATAATCTGCCCGTGGGCTGGTTCGACGAATGGAAGGCATTCGCACCGGTGTTCAAAGAGAATAATACGTGAGATCAGCTGCGACGTTTGGCCAATAGCAGACAAAGTCTACCGACAATGACCGACAACAATAATTTGCGTGAAATGATGTTTCGCCTCAACCGCCGACAGATGATTTCCGGAATGGCCGCCTTTGGCGCGCTTGCGGGTGCACCCTTCCGTCAAGCCATCGGGCAGGAAGGCGGCCGCAAGCAGATTCCCGTCCCGGGCGGCGAGTTCGCGCCGGTGCCGATCGCGATTCCGAATTTTTCGGCCGGCACGCCTGGCGATACCGAAGTCGGCGTCGGTGTTGCGCAGGTCATCACCAACAACCTGAAGCGCAGCGGATTGTTCGCGCCGATCGACCAGGCGGCTTTTCTCGAGAAGCAGGTCAACATCGACGCGCCGCCGAACCTGAATAACTGGACGAGCATCAAGGCACAGGCGCTGGTGGTCGGCCGCATGACCCGCCAGGGCAACGGCCGCGTGAAAGCCGAATTTCGGCTCTGGGACGTCGGCACCGGCCAGCAGCTCGCCGGCCAGTCATACGACACCTCGGCGGAATACTGGCGCCGCATCGCCCACATCATCTCCGACCAGATCTATGAGCGGATGACCGGCGAGAAGGGCTATTTCGACACCCGCGTCGTGTTCGTCGACGAGAGCGGCTCGGCGGATCGCCGCGTCAAGCGGCTGGCGCTGATGGATCAGGACGGCGCCAATGTGCGCTATCTGACCCGCGGCACGGATCTGGTGCTGACGCCGCGTTTCTCGCCGTCGACCCAGGAAATCACCTATATGGAGTTTGGGCAGGGCGACCCGCGGGTCTATCTGCTCAACATCGAGACCGGCCAGCGCGAGATCGTCGGCAACTTCCCGGGCATGTCGTTCTCGCCGCGCTTCTCGCCCGACGGCCAGCGCGTCATCATGAGCCTGCAGCAGGGCGGCAACTCCAACCTGTTCGTGATGGATCTGCGCTCGAAGTCGATGACGCGGCTGACCGACACGCCGGCGATCGACACTTCTCCGTCTTATGCGCCAGATGGCACGCGGCTCTGCTTCGAGTCCGATCGCGGCGGCAAGCCGCAGATCTATGTGATGCCGGCGACCGGCGGCGCGGCCCAGCGCATTTCGTTCGGCGACGGCACCTATTCGACGCCGGTGTGGTCGCCGCGCGGCGACTACATCGCCTTCACCAAGCAGGGCGGCGGGCAGTTCGCGATCGGCATCATGAAGCCGGACGGCTCGGGCGAGCGCATTCTGACCTCGGGCTTCCACAATGAAGGCCCGACCTTTGCGCCGAACGGGCGCGTCGTGATGTTCTTCCGCGATCCCGGCGGCAACAGCGGGCCGTCGCTGTACACGATCGACGTCTCCGGCCGCAACGAGCTGCGGGTGCCGACGCCCGGATTTGCCTCCGATCCCGCCTGGTCGCCGCTGTTGTCGTGAGCCGGCGCAGACCTGCTCCGCGGAACCCCGGGGCCGGTCGGCACTTCTTACCTAGCGCACTGAATCTTATGCCGAATTTCGACTGTCAATGGGACGCGGCAAGGACTTGCTAACGATATTCCCTCAGAAAGACTTCACCTGCGATCAGTAAGAGTGCGAGCTGAAAAGGACGCGCGCTCTCACAATGCAGTTTGCAAGTCAGACGGGAGAACCGGACCGATCGATGTCGCCGACGATCTCCGCGGCGCTGGTCGATTCCCTGTTCATGAACCCCGCGCCCATGATCTTCGGCGCCTTCGGCCCCGCCATTGCGGGCGCCGTGATTGCGTTTGTCACCGGCAATCTCTTGTCCTGGCTGTGCGTGCCGCTGTTCATCGTGGTCGGTCTGGCGCGCGCGTGGCAGATGTACCGCTACCAGCAGCGCAATTCCCGGCTCACGGTCGAAGAGTCCGAGGCGTGGGAGAAGCGCTACCGGATCGGCAGCCTAGCCTACGGCATTGCGCTCGGCCTGTGGGGCTCCGCCGTGCTGCTCACGACCAAGGATGCCGCCGCCCACATGCTGTGCGTGACCACGGTGGTCGCCTACACCTCGGCGGGGGTCGGACGGACCTTTGGCCGGCCGCAGATCTTCCACCTGCATCTATTGATGTCGATCGGTCCCCTAATCGCGGCGCTGATGTATGTCGGCGGTCCCTATCACATCGCGCTTGCGCTGCTCAGCCTGGTGTTCTTCAGCGCCATCCGCCACCTCACGACCAGCCTGCAGCGGATCTACGTCAACGCCTGGATCGCCAAGGAGCGCGAAGCCGCGCTGGCGGGCCAGTTCGATACCGCGCTGAACAACATGCCGCACGGCCTGTGCATGTTCAGCGCCGACGGCCGCCTTGCGGTGATGAACCACCGCTTCATCGAGATGATGCAGCTGTCGGACGACTTCGTGCAGCGCGGCGCCAGCGCGACCGACATCTGCAATGCCTGCGTCCTGTCCGGCTCGATCTCGGCCGCGGCCGCGCAGCAGATCCTGTACGAGATCGAGAGTTCGCAGCGCGGCGATATCGTCACCAGCGACCCCGATTCCGCCAAGAACCGCTCGCTGGACTGGACCTTCCAGCCGATGGCCGGCGGCGGCACCGTCGTGCTGGTCGAGGACATCACCGAGCGCAAGGACGCCGAGGCCCGGATCAGCCACCTCGCGCGCTACGACGAGCTGACCGCGCTGCCCAACCGCGTCAATTTCCGCGACGAGATCGGCCGGCTGCTCACCATGCAGCACGGCGACCACCGCTCCGCGCTGCTGTTCGTCGACCTCGACCAGTTCAAGCAGGTCAACGATACGCTTGGCCATCCCTGCGGCGACCAGCTGCTCTGCGCGGTTGCCGAACGGCTGCGCGAGATGCTGCGTCCGGAAGACTTCGTGGCGCGGTTCGGCGGCGACGAGTTCGTGGTGTTCCAGCAGAACATCCACTCGCACGAGGACGCCGCCGCACTGGCGCGGCGCATCGTCGACCGCCTCAGCGAGCGCTACAAGATCGACAACCACCTGGTCGAGATCGGCGCCAGCGTCGGCATCGCGATGACCGCGCCGGGTGTCGGCGCCGATACGCTATTGAAGAATGCCGACATGGCGCTCTACCGCGCCAAGGCCGACGGCCGCGGCACCTTCTGCTTCTTCCGCGACGAGATGGCGCAAACCGTCGAGGCCCGCCGCATCCTCGAGCTCGATCTGCGCAAGGCGCTCGCCAACGAGGAATTCGAGCTGTTCTACCAGCCGCTGATCAACCTCAAGTCCGGCAAGGTCTCGACCTGCGAGGCGCTGTTGCGCTGGAACCATCCGGCGCGCGGCACCGTCTCTCCCGTCGACATCATCCCGGTCGCTGAGGACATGGGCCTGATCGTCGATCTCGGCCGCTGGATCCTGCGCAAGGCCTGCATGGAGTGCATGAAGTGGCCCGAGGCGGTCAGCGTCGCGGTCAATTTCTCGCCGCAGCAGTTCCATCAGCGCGATGTGCTGAGCGAGGTGCGCTACGCGCTCGAGGTCTCCGGCCTGCCGGCGCACCGTCTCGAGATCGAGATCACCGAATCTTCGCTGCTGCACAACACCGAGCTGACCCACGACGTGCTGTCGCAGCTGCGTTCGCTCGGCGTGCGGATCTCGCTGGATGATTTCGGCACCGGCTACTCGTCGCTCAGCTACCTGCACAATTTCCCGCTGCAGAAGGTCAAGATCGACCGCTCCTTCCTCGAAGGCATCGACAGCGATCGCCCGCTCACCTTGCTGCGCGGCGTGGCGCGGCTGTCGGCGGATCTCGGCATGTCGGTCGTGGTCGAGGGCATCGAGACCAACGAGCAGCTGGAACTGATCAGTGCCGACGGCGCGGTGACCGAAGCACAGGGCTACCTGTTCAGCCGGCCGGTTCCCGCGGTGCGCATCCGCCAGCTGCTCAACGCTTCGCACGGCCGCCGCCCCGACGAGCAGTTGCACGTGGTTCCGTCGCGCTCGATCGCTTGATCCGGCGCCAAGGCCTTCAATCGATAGTTGTGAGAACCTTCGACTGCACGATTCGAAGTGCACCCTTGCGGTCAGGGGTTAACTGTATTGCCGCGATTGCTTTGACGAAAATTAAGAAGCTGTTAATCTTTTGGCTCGCGTTGAAGTTGTTGGGTTGTTCAGGGGAGTACTAAATGAGGTCCGCGGCCGAAGCCATCAAGCCCGCGACAGGAAGGCTTGCGGACCCTCTGGATCAAGTCGACTACCGTCTCGCTCAGACCCCGGAACAGAAAGACGAGATCTACCGCCTCCGCTATCGCGCCTATCTGCGCGAAGGCGCGATCCGGCCGTCGGCGGACGAGCGCGTGGTCGATCGGTTCGATGAGGCACCGAACGCGTGGGTGTTCGGCGTCTATCTTCACGGCGAACTCTGCAGCTCGATTCGCATCACCGTGGTGACGCCGGAGTGGCGCACCTCGCCGACGCTCGATGTGTTCGACGATATATTGCAGCCGAAGCTCGATCAGGGTCTGGTCTTCATCGATTCAACGCGCTTCGTTGCCGATCCCGACAAGGCGCGGAACAATCCGGAACTGCCCTATGTCACGGTGCGTCTCGGCTCGACCGCCGGCGTGCATTTCAATGCCGATTACGGCCTGGCGCCGGTCCGGCCCGAGCACATGGCGTTCTACCGGCGGGTGTTCCTGCACGAAACCTGGTCGGAGGCGCGGCTCTATCCCGGGCTCGTGAAGCCGGTCGGCTTGATGGCCTCGCATCTGCCGTCGGTGCGGGAGCGTGTGCTCGCCCGCTATCCGTTCCTGCGCTCCAGCGCGTTCGAGCGGCGGATGCTGTTCGACCGGGAAGGCCAGTTGCAGCCCGACGGTATCGTCCGGCCGTTCGAGCGCGCCTCGATCGTGCCGAATCCCTGAGCACACCGGCGATCTGATCGATCTGGCGTCCATCGACTGTTGCGCCGCAGGCCAAATTGTCCTGCAAAAGCGGCCGGTTCCCGCGAACCTTGCCTTCCCTTCACCATCGCGCCACATTTGCCACCCATTAACCATCGGCGGCGCTTTTCGGCATTGCGCGGCATTTGATGGGGTCCAGCAAGGTCTCGTCAAGGTTGACGGAACGTTCGCTTAACCATCGCCCTGTAGACCCAATGGACCAGTACGAAGAGCGTGAGCGTGGAGGCTCCCGAATGAAATATCAGATGCGTATCCTCCAGGGTATGAAGCTGGCCGCGGTTCTGGCGGTGGCGCTGTCGATGGGTGCCTGCGCCAACAAGAACCCGCTGGACGCCAATGGCGCAATTGGGGGCGCCGCGACCCCGGGCAGCCAGCAGGATTTTGTGGTCAATGTCGGCGACCGCGTGTTTTTCGAGAGCGATCAGACCGATCTGAGCCCGCAGGCGACCGCGACGCTGGACAAGCAGGCGCAGTGGCTGCAGACCTATAACCGCTATTCCTTCACCATCGAAGGTCACGCCGACGAGCGCGGCACGCGCGAATACAACATCGCGCTCGGTGCCCGCCGGGCACAATCGGTCCGCTCCTATCTCGCTTCGCGCGGCATCGATCCGAGCCGCATGCGCACCATCTCCTACGGCAAGGAGCGCCCGGTCGCGGTCTGCAACGACATCTCTTGCTGGTCGCAGAACCGCCGCGCCGTCACCGTGCTGAACGCCAGCTCCTGACGCGAGTCTGAATGAATTCTTCCAAGCCGGCGCCTTCGGGCGCCGGTTTTGTTTTGGCCGCAGGAAACACTGAGGCGCCGTCATCTTGATGAACGAAGCTGCGCGCAATTGGCCGCTTGCTTGTTCCGGCGTCCGTACTAAACCGGTGTCCGCGGCGCTGTCCCGGATTTGAAGTGCCAGTCACAATTCTGGCGTACTCCGTCCCTCAATGTCGCTCGCTTTTCACGTCGATCTCGTCGTCAGGGCAAAATGTCATCCAGGCTTCATTTCCTTTCCACCGCCGCGGCGATCGCGGCGCTGTTCGCCGTTTCCTCACCAGTGTTTGCCCAATCCGACGATTCCGATGCCGAAATGCGGATCGAGCGGCTCGAGAATCAGCTGCGCCAGCTGACCGGGCAGAACGAGGAGTTGCAGTACCGCAACCGCCAGCTCGAGGAGCGGCTGCGCCAGCTCGGCGGCCAGCCGCCCGGCCCGGGCGGACAGCCTCCGGCGGCCCAGCCCGGCGTCGCGGCGGTGCCGCCGGCGCAGCAGCCGCAGGCCTATCCGCAAGCCCAGCCCGGCTACGCCCAGCCGCAGCAGGGATACGGCCAGCCGCAGCCAGGCTATGGCCGGCAGTCGCAGGGCGGCTACGACCAGCAGCAGATCGCCGCGCCCGCGCCGATCGTGCAGGAGGCTGCGCCGTCGGCGGCGCCCGGCCGACGCGGTCGCGGTGACGCCTTTGATCCGAGCCAGAACCCGAACGCCCCGGGCGCCCCGCGCGCGCTTGGCGGTGGTCAGATGCCGATGCAAGGCGAAGCGGCGGTCGGTGCTCCCGGCGGCCGCGGGGCGGGCGAGCCGCTCGATCTCGGCAACACCAGCCCACCGCGGGCGCCCGGCGCGAGCGCGGCCCTGACCACATTGCCGCCGTCGGCCACGTCGAAGGACGAGTTCGACCTCGGCATCGGCTACATGCAGCGCAAGGACTATGCGCTCGCCGAAGAGACGATGAAGAACTTCGCCACGAAGTATCCGAGCGATCCCTTGGTGGCGGACTCGCAATACTGGCTCGGCGAAAGCTATTTCCAGCGCCAGCAGTATCGCGACGCTGCCGAAACCTTCCTCGGCGTGACCACCAAGTTCGACAAGTCCGCGAAGGCGCCCGACGCCCTGTTGCGGCTCGGCCAGTCGCTGGCGGCGCTGAAGGAGAAGGAAGCCGCCTGCGCCGCGTTCGGCGAGGTGACGCGGAAGTATCCGCGCGCATCCGGCGGGGTTAAAGCCGCGGTTGACCGCGAGCAGAAGCGCGTGAAGTGCTAAACCAGATGCGGGAGGCCACGTCCGGCCTCCTCGTGACATGCTGGTTTTGCGATGCCCGACGATCAATCCGCCATCCCGGCAAGGGACGCCAAGCGCCTGTTCGCAGGGCTTTCGTCCGCGCCGGCGATCGTGCTCGCGGTGTCAGGCGGTCCCGATTCAGTTGCGCTGATGTGGCTGGCCGCGCGCTGGCGCCGCGCGCTCGCGCGCGGACCACGGCTGGTGGCGGTCACGGTCGATCACGGCCTGCGTCCTGAAGCGGCGCGCGAGGCGCGCGACGTCAAGCGGCTGGCGCACAGCCTCGACCTGCCACATCAAACGCTGCGCTGGAGCGGGCCCAAACCCGGGACCGGCCTGCCGGCGGCCGCGCGCGAGGCCCGCTACCGCCTGCTCGCGCAGGCTGCGCGCAAGCATGGCGCCACGCACATCCTGACCGCACACACCCGCGACGATCAGGCCGAGACGCTGTTGATGCGGCTGCTGCGCGGCAGCGGCATCGCAGGCCTCTCGGCGATGGCGCGCGAGACCGCGCGCGACGGCGTTTGGCTGACGCGGCCACTGCTCGAAATCTCCAAGGCAGAGCTGATCGCAACGCTGAAGAAGGCGCGCATCGGCTTTGCCGACGATCCGACCAATCGCGATCCCGCGTTCACGCGTCCGCGGCTGCGCGCGTTGATGCCGATGCTGGCGGAGGAGGGCGGCGATGCGCGGAACCTGGCGCGGCTTGCCGCGCGGATCGCGCGCGCCAACACCGCCCTGGAGGTGCTGGTCGACGGCGCCGAGCACAATCTTGCATTGAAAAGCGAGGATAACCCGCGCAACGGCTTCGAGGCGGCACTGTTCGCGGCGATGCCTGAGGAAATCCGGCTTCGCCTCCTCAAGCGCGCGATCGACCGCACCGGACATGAGGGCCCGGCCGAACTCGGCAAGGTCGAAACCCTGCTCGCCGCCGTCGATGAGGCCCTCGGGAAGCGCGAACCGAAGCTGAAACAGACGCTTGCCGGAGCCGTTATCAGCGTCGGCGGCGGTCGTATCAGGATCGGGCCGGCGCCGCCGCGCCGGGCGCGTTCCCGCTGAGCCGGGTTCGATTGTTTCAATCGCTGTCATAATCCGGCAAAGAGGCTTAACCACCCCCGGAAAACACGGGATTTAGCGCCATTTTTTGACCGGGAATCGCGCTAGGATGCGGTAAATAGTCATGCGTGGTTCCCTTGGCATCGACCCCAGCGGCACCTAGATTGTATGCCATCGACGGGATGGATTCCCTGGGGATTCCAACAGAGCCTGCCCAAGGATAGAGAGAGGCCGCGATCCGCGCGACCACGAAGGAAGACCATGAACGCCAATCTGCGGAATTTCGCCCTCTGGGTCATCATTGTCCTGCTGTTGCTGGCGTTGTTCACGCTTTTCCAGAATCCTGGCCAGCGCTCGTCGTCCTCGGACATCTCGTTCTCGCAGCTTCTGACTGAAGTCGATCAGGGCCATGTCCGTGATGTCGTGATCCAGGGGCCCGATATTCACGGCACCTTCAACAATGGCACGAGCTTCCAGACCTACGCGCCGAGCGATCCGACGCTCGTGAAGCGCCTCTATGACGCCAAGGTGCAGATCACCGCGAAGGCGCCCGGCGACAACGTGCCGTGGTTCGTCTCGCTGCTCGTCTCATGGTTGCCGTTCATCGCGCTGATCGGCGTCTGGATCTTCCTGTCGCGGCAGATGCAAGGCGGCGCCGGCAAGGCGATGGGCTTCGGCAAGTCGCGCGCCAAGATGCTGACCGAGGCGCATGGCCGCGTGACGTTCGAGGACGTCGCGGGTGTCGACGAGGCCAAGCAGGACCTGCAGGAGATCGTCGAATTCCTCCGCGACCCCGGCAAATTCCAGCGGCTCGGCGGACGCATTCCGCGCGGCGTGCTCTTGGTCGGCCCTCCCGGCACCGGCAAGACGCTGATCGCGCGCGCGGTCGCAGGCGAGGCCAATGTGCCGTTCTTCACCATCTCCGGTTCTGACTTCGTCGAAATGTTCGTCGGCGTCGGCGCGAGCCGTGTCCGCGACATGTTCGAGCAGGCCAAGAAGAACGCGCCCTGCATCATCTTCATCGACGAAATCGACGCGGTCGGCCGTCATCGCGGCGCCGGCCTCGGCGGCGGCAACGACGAGCGCGAGCAGACGCTGAACCAGTTGCTGGTCGAGATGGACGGCTTCGAGGCCAACGAGGGCGTGATCCTGATCGCGGCGACCAACCGTCCCGACGTGCTCGATCCCGCGCTGCTGCGTCCCGGCCGCTTCGACCGCCAGGTCGTGGTGCCGAATCCGGACGTCGTCGGCCGCGAGCAGATCCTCAAGGTTCACGTCCGCAAGGTGCCGCTGGCGCCGGATATCAACCTCAAGACCATCGCGCGCGGCACCCCGGGCTTCTCGGGCGCCGACCTGATGAACCTCGTCAACGAGGCTGCGCTGACCGCCGCCCGCCGCAACAAGCGGATGGTGACGCAGGCCGAGTTCGAAGAGGCCAAGGACAAGGTGATGATGGGCGCCGAGCGCAAGTCGCTCGTCATGACCGAGGAAGAAAAGTTGCTGACGGCCTATCACGAGGGCGGCCACGCCATCGTCGGCCTCAACGTCGTCGCGACCGATCCGATCCACAAGGCGACCATCATTCCGCGCGGCCGTGCGCTCGGCATGGTGATGCAGCTGCCGGAGCGCGACAAGCTGTCGATGTCGCTGGAGCAGATGACGTCGCGCCTTGCCATCATGATGGGTGGCCGCGTCGCGGAAGAGCTGATCTTCGGCCGCGAGAAGGTGACCTCGGGCGCCGCCTCCGACATCGAGCAGGCGACCCGCCTGGCCCGCATGATGGTGACGCGCTGGGGCCTGTCGGAAGAGCTCGGCACCGTCTCCTACGGCGAGAACCAGGACGAGGTGTTCCTGGGCATGTCGGTCTCGCGCACCCAGAATGCGTCCGAGGCGACCGTCCAGAAGATCGACTCCGAGATCAGGCGTCTGGTCGAGGAAGGCTACAACGAGGCGACCAAGATCCTCACCGAGAAGCGGCAAGATCTCGAGGCGCTCGCCAAGGGCCTGCTCGAGTTCGAGACGCTGACCGGCGACGAAATCATCGACCTGCTGAAGGGCAAGAAGCCCAACCGCGAGTCGGTGCTGGAGCCCTCGACGCCGCGCGCATCCGCAGTGCCGCCCGCCGGCAAGCCGCGCCCGCGTCCCGATCCGGACACCGGCATGGAGCCGCAGCCGCAGGCATAAGCCTCGCCTGCCATGGCCGGCAGTTCCGGCAAACCGATTGTGCAAAAGCTCGGCCTCAAGCCGGGCTTTTGTATTTTTGTCGACGGGCCGTCTGTTTCCTATCCTGACATCATCGGCGAACTGCCCGCCGATCTGCGGATCGCGAAGACCGCGCGGGCGCCGCTCGATGCCGTGCATCTGTTCGCCGCCGAGGCCAAGGGGCTCGCCGCCAAGCTGCGGCGCTACCGCGAGGCGATCGCACCTCGCGGCATGATCTGGGTGTCGTGGCCGAAGAAGACGTCCGGCGTCGCGACCGATCTCGACGACACGGTCGTGCGCGAGGCCGGGCTCGCGTCCGGCCTGGTCGACGTCAAGGTCTGCGCCGTCGATGCGGTTTGGTCGGGACTGAAATTCGTGATCCCTCTCAAGGAGCGCGACAAGCGCTGAGATCGTCGCGGCGAATATGCTTGGCCTGCGTCGGGGGGCCGTGGCATCCTCGCGCCAAGCCATTCAACGGCACGGCCGCGTCCTCCAAGACGCGCGGCAACAAAAAGGGGAGGGGAGGCCGATGCGCAAGGCATTCGGCGCGCTTGGCGCCATTTCATTCCTGCTGCTGCCCACCGTTTCATTCGCCGCCGAGATGCGCGGCGTCACATCAACCGAAATCAGGATCGGCCAGACCATGCCCTATAGCGGGCCAGTGTCGGCGTTCGGCGCGCTCGGCAAGGGCGAGGCCGGCTATTTCAGGATGCTGAACGAGCGCGGCGGCATCAATGGCCGCAAGATCAACTTCATCTCGCTGGACGATTCCTACGCGACGCCGAAGACGGTGGAGCAGACCCGCCGCCTCGTCGAGAGCGACGAGGTCGCGCTGATCTTCTCCTCGATCGGCACCGCGCACAACACCGCGATCGCAAAGTACCTGCAGGGCAAGAACATCCCGCAGCTGTTCCTGGCTTCCGGCGCCTCGAAATTCGGCGACATCACGCAATTCCCGCAGGCGACGATGGGCGTGCAGGCGCCGTTCCGCTACGAGGCGCGGCTCTACGCGCGCTATGCGCTGGCGAAGAATCCGAATGCGAGATTTGCGGTGATCTCGCAGAACGACGATTACGGCGGCGACTATCTCGCCGGCCTGAAGGACGTGCTCGGCGAGAAATATGATTCCGTCGTCACCGTTGCGAAATACGAGATCACTGAGCCAACCATCGACTCGCAGATCGTTCAGCTGAAGGCGACCAACGCCGACGTCTTCGTGATCGCCGCGACGCCGAAATTCGCGGCGCAGTCGATCCGCAAGGCCTATGAGATCGGCTGGCGGCCGATGACCTTCCTCTCCAACACCGCGGTGTGGATTTCGACGGTGATGCAGCCGGCCGGCGTCGAAGCCGGCACCGGCATCATCTCGACGGCCTATGTGAAGGACCCGGACGATCCGGCCTGGAAGGACGATTCCGGCGTGAAGGGCTGGCGCGAATTCATGACCAGATATTTGCCCGATGGCGATCAGCACGACACCAACTATGTCAACGCCTACAACAGCGCGATGGTGCTGGAGGCGGTGCTGAAGGCCTGCGGCGGCGATCTCTCGACCGAGAACATCCTGCGGCAGGCGTTTGCGATCAAGGACCTGGAATTGCCGATGCTGCTGCCGGGCATCAAGGTCAACACGTCGCGGTCCGACCACGTGCCGGTCGACCAGATGCAGCTGATGCGCTTCAACGGCAAGACCTGGGATCGCTTCGGCGAGCTTCAGACGGGGAATTGAGGGCTGAGTCGAATACACGTGAACTCGCGCTCCACACCATCCCCGTCATCCTGAGGAGCGCGCTCTTGCGCGCGTCTCGAAGGATGCACGGCCCGGCCGGTGGCCGTCGACCCTTCGAGACGCGCTTCGCGCTCCTCAGGGTGACGGAACTGCGCTTCAGGAGAACGCGACAGCGCAGCCTACTTCGCGCTCTCGCCTGCCGGGACCGCGCCAGCCTTCGTCTCGTCCGATCGCACATGGATGACGGCGATGTCGTCCTTGTACAGCCGCTTCCAGCCCTTCAGATGGTCCAGCGCGTTTCCGGCGGGAGAGTCCGAGCTCAGCAACGTGGTGTCGATCCGGTATTTGTCGAGCAGGCCGAGCAGTTGGCCGACGTCGCGGGCGTCCAGCGCATCGTAATAGTCGAGCACGAATTGCTCGCCATAGAGCTCGGCGCGGCCGTCGATGAACACCTTCATGTCGCGGCTCACCATGTAGCCGCCGAACGGCGCGGTGCTGAAGACGCGCTGCGCCTTGTGCTGCTGAAGAACATCGACCGCGGCCACGGGCGAGAACTGCGGCAGGAACTTGAACTGATGCTGCGCGACGAACATCGTCGTCGTCACCCATGCTCCGATCACCATCGCGATCGCAGCCAGGATGGTGACGACGGGGATCGCGCGGGTCTCCTCGAAGCGGGACGCGGCAGCGCGCGCCATTCCCCATTGTTCGGCGATCGGTTTTGCGAGCACCAATGGGGCGATGAACGCGAACACCTCGATGTTGCGGACATGGCTCAGCGCCATCCAGATCAGGCCGAGCAGCAGCAGGATCCGCGGCACCGACAGGGTCAGCCTGCGATAGCAGATCAGGCCGATCAGGCCGAGCAGCGTGGCTTCGAAGAAGCTGGGCTTGCTGAAATCCGCGGGCTTCCACTCCCCGATCAGCGTCAGCAGCTTGCCGAGGCTGAGGATCTTGGTCGCGCCCAGCAGGCTATTCCAGCCGTAGGGCGTCACGCAGCTCGCGGCCAGCGCGGCGAGGCCGAACAGTCCCCATCGCACCACGAGCTGACGGCGGCGGCTGGGCTCCGCGCTCCAGACGGCTTCCAGTCCGATCGGTCCGATCAGCGCCAGGCCGAGAACGAAGCCGCCATGCAGATTGGCCCAGAGCGCCATCAGCGGCAGCAGCCACCATGACGGTGAGGTGCGGCGATCTGCGGCCGCCATCAGGCCGCCGATGAACGCCAGCAGCACCGGCAGCGCCAGCACGTGGGGCCGCGCGAAGAAGTGGATCGTCGACAGCAGCAGCGCCAGTGCCGTGATCAGGACGGCACGCGCCGGATCGAAATACGGGCTCAGGAGATTGAGAAAGATCGCAACCGTCGCGCCGATCGCGATCGACGTCAGGATCACCGGCCCGGCCCAATCGCCGCCATACACCAGCGCAAACACCACTTGCGACAGCCACGAACTCGAGATCCAGGCCTCGCCATAGCGGGTGAACGAGAACACATCAGTGGTCGGCATCGCGCCGTGTTCGAGGATCCACTGCCCGATCCTGATCTGCCACATCGTATCGGAATCGCGCAGCAGGATTTCGCCGGCCGAGAGGTAAAACAGATAGGCGCCCACGGCGGCGCACAGCGGCACCAGTCCTCGCGCCGCATTGCGGCTGATCACGCTGCTGGTGATGGAGAGTGACATGCGCTTTCTGGTTTCGGCCCGATGCATCGAGAGACAACGCCACGCGTGGCGCTTAAGCGCACTCGACCACGGCTACCGATAAATTCGGGTAAATGCGGCCGCGACATCGTGGACCAGCGCGAGATCAGACGTCTCGATTTCGAGCGATCATGTTAGCGCGCGATTTACTATCTCGATCATGCTCCGACGTGATCGCAGCCGCCAACCGCGAGCAGCGGGTCACTACATCCCGTGGCCGACGCTGGCCGAAGCGCCGCCGGCTCAATCAGAGGTGGCATCGGCGGTTGTAAAAAATCCCTACAATTCCAGCTTGTCAACCAGTCTGAATAGTTGTTCACTTCTTCAGACGATTGCGGGATCAATCGTTCAAAACATTGAAGACGCGTGTGTTCTGCCGGTGGGCGCCGGCCGGGGCGCACGGTGGGGGACGGAACGCCATGGTCTACCGGCGAACTCATCAGGTCGTGAAACGGCTGGCCGCCCGGCGCAGCGCCATCCTGTCGGCGGCGCGGGACGCGGCGGCAGCGGGCGGCATGGCGGCGGTCCAGATCGCACCCGTTGCGGTGCGGGCTAACGTCGCGGCCGGGACGGTCTATCGCTATTTCCCGTCCAAGGCCGAGCTGATCTCGGAATTGATCACGGAAGTCTCGCGCGACGAATTGTCCGCGATCCGGCGCGCCGCTGATGCCGCGCCCGGACCGTCGTCGGCGCTGGCCACCGCGGTGACGACGATTGCGGTCCACGTGCTGTCGCAGCGCAAGCTCGCCTGGGGCATCCTGGCCGAGCCTGTCGATGTCGACGTCACCGCCTCGCGCCTCGCCAGCCGCCGCGATATCTCCGGCGAGCTTGCCATGCGCATCGACGCCGCCGTGCGTGCCGGGCATCTGCCGGCACAGGATACGGCGCTGGCCGCCACGGCCTTGCTCGGCGCGCTGCACGAAGCGCTGCTCGGCCCGCTGGCGCCGGCCAATCTCGACGATCCGATCAAGCTGCGCGATGCGGTGCAAACCGTGACGCTGCTGGCGCTGCGCGCGGTCGGCGTCATGGATGCGCGCGCCCGCGGCCTCGTGGTGCAGGCGACAACCCCGGCGAAGGCGCTGGTCGGCGCCTAGCGCTTCGGTTCTGATCGAACCGAAGCTCTGGATTGCTGTTTTGACGAGTTTTCTTCACGCGAACCGGCGTCCACTTCGCTCGAAAACGCTCTGGCGCCGGGAGCACAGCGAACGCTTCTGTCGCATTGGCGTTGTAGTTTCGGGGCTGGGCACAACCACCTCACGGAGCAACGCATGACGACAACCCACGGCTCGGCTAAATGGCAGGGCGGCATCAAGGACGGCAAGGGCGCGATCTCGACCAAGAGCGGCGCGCTCTCGGATTACCCCTATGGCTTCGCCAGCCGCTTCGAGGGCAAGCCCGGTTCGAACCCCGAGGAGCTGATCGGCGCGGCGCACGCCGCCTGCTTCACGATGGCGCTGTCGCTGATCCTGGGCGAAGCCAAGCTCACGGCCGAGCACATGGAGACCAGGGCCGATGTGACGCTGGAGAAGGTCGGCGACGGCTTTGCCATCACCGCGGTGCACCTGACGCTGTCGGCGAAGATTCCGGGTGCCGACAACGCGGCGTTCCAGGAACTGGCCGGCAAGGCGAAGGCCGGATGTCCGGTGTCGAAACTGCTCAACACCAAGATCACGCTCGACGCGTCGTTGCAGGGCTGAGCGTCGCGCGCCTCAAGCACGGCGGAGCACGTTAGAGCTGCGCGTCGCCGTTCGGGCCGACCGAGGCGATGCGCAGCATGTTGGTGGTGCCGGGCGCGCGCAGCGGCACGCCGGCGACGATGATGACGCGCTGGCCGGCCTTGGCAAAGCCGTCGCGGAACGCAATCGAGCCGGCGCGGTCGACCATGTCGTCGAGATCGTGGGCGTCCTCGGCGACCACGCAATGGACGCCCCACACTACCGCGAGCTTTCGGCCGGTGACGAGGTTCGGCGTGATCGCGACCACGGGGACCTTGGGCCGCTCGCGCGCGACGCGGATCGCGGTTGAACCCGAAGAGGTCCAGCAGATGATCGCCGACAGATCGAGCGTCTCGGCAATCTGCCGCGCGGCGTCAGCAATGGCGTCGCCCACCGTCGGCTCCGGATCGACGCGCTGCGCGTTGAGCACGCTGCGATAGGTCGGGTCGCGCTCCACTTCCTCGCCGATGCGGTTCATCGTCGAGACCGCCTCAACCGGGAATTTGCCGGCGGCCGATTCTGCCGACAGCATGATGGCGTCGGCGCCCTCGTAGACGGCGGTGGCGACGTCGGAGACTTCGGCGCGCGTCGGCACCGGCGCCTGAATCATCGATTCCAGCATTTGGGTCGCGACCACCACGGGCCGGCCGGCGCGCCGCGCCATCCGGATCATCTGCTTCTGCAGGCTCGGCACCCGCTCCAGCGGCAGTTCGACACCGAGATCGCCGCGCGCCACCATCAGCGCGTCCGCCGCATCTATGATGTCGGCGAGGCGGTCGATCGCCTGCGGCTTCTCGATCTTAGCCATCACGGCGGCACGGCCGCGGATCATCTTCTTGGCCTCGATCACGTCCTCGGCACGCTGCACGAAGGACAGCGCGACCCAGTCGATCCCCTCCGGCAGCGCGGCCTCCAGGTCGGCGCGGTCCTTTGCGGTCATCGCGGAGACGGGCAGATCAGTGTCGGGCAGGCTGACGCCCTTGCGGTCCGACATCTTGCCGCCGATCACGACGCGCGTCACCGCGCGGTCGGGCGAGGTTTCCTCGGCGATCAGCCGCACCTTGCCGTCGTCGAGCAGCAGCGCATGTCCGGGCCGGAGCGCGGCGAGGATTTCCGGATGCGGGAGCTGGACGCGGCTGTTGTCGCCGGGCGTCTTGTCGGAATCCAGAATGAAGCTCTGGCCGTTCTTCAGCTGGGTCGATCCTTCCGCAAACGCGCCGACCCGCAGCTTCGGCCCCTGTAGGTCGACCAAAATGCCGATCGGCCGGCCGTAGCTCGATTCGACATTGCGGATGGTCTTGACCAGCTCCCGCATCTTGTCATGCGGGGTGTGGCTCATGTTGATGCGGAAGACGTCGGCGCCCGCCTCGAACAGCTTGCGGATCATCGCACTGTCTGAGGAGGCCGGGCCGAGCGTTGCGAGGATCTTGATTCGACGCAGTCGTCTCATTGTTTGTTTCCGGGTGGTGCGGCTGGCGGCAGACCAGACGCGCCCGGAGGCGCTGCGCCCGGCGGCGGGTTCGGCAGGCCCGGCATCGCTCCGGGGCTTCCTGGGCCCACGCCGCCCGGCATTCCCGGTACTTTCTGCGGCTGTTGTTCGTTGGCTTCGGTCAGTTGGACGGTCCATGCACGCTGCTCGCCGGTGTCGACCTCGAAGAAGCCGGTGCGGTCAAAGCCGCGCGCTAGGCAATTCTCGGTACCCTTGATGGTGAATTCCTTGTCGCGCGAGCACATGAAGGCCTGGCCGGACCATTCGCCGCCGCGATCATAGTCGAGAGCGTAGATGTAGTAGTAGCGCGCCACAAGGTTGCCGCGCAGCAAGGTCTCGCAGGTCCGCGAGGACACGTTCCACCAGCCTTCGGTGGTCCAGCCCTCGGCGTCCTTGTAGCCGAGCGCGATCCCGACCCGGCTCGACGTGTTGTTGCAGAGCCGGAAATCGGCGGCCGCCGGGCTCGTCCACAGGCATGTCGCGACAAGCGCCAGCACCGGCAGGATGCCGGCCAGGATCAGGCGGATGGTGCGGGGAGCTGAGGCGGGAGAATCTGTTGGGCTCATGCGGCGAAGCTATATCAAATCATTATCGATTTCGCGTGCCCGGCAGGCACTGTCAACGGGCGGGCGCCATCTGCCATGCTGCGGGACCAGGGCAAATCCGGCCGGACAGGTCCGTTTTGCGCGCCGATATGGCAAAATCTGTGACAATTCCCACTTGATATCAATATGGTGAGCGCGACACACCGGGATCACGAAGATGAGCATTGACGACAAAACCAGAACAGAACTCGAGGCCGCGGTCTTCCGGCGCCTCGTCGATCATCTGCGCAACCGGACCGATGTCCAGAACATCGACCTGATGAACCTGGCCGGCTTCTGCCGCAACTGCCTGTCCAACTGGATGAAGGAAGAGGCCGACGCCAAGGGCCTTGCCGTGAGCAAGGACGAGAGCCGCGAAGCGGTCTACGGCATGCCCTATGAGGAATGGAAGGCGAAGTATCAGGGCAGCGCGACGCCGGAGCAGCTCGCGGCGATGAAGAAGGCCCAAAGCGGGCATTAAATCTCAGCCTGTGTGGCGTCAGTTCCGTGGCCGCCTGCATCTCCTGTGGGCGCGCTGTGGATGAGCGCGATGTTTCCTTGACGGAACGTGCGCCAAAATCGAGGGTCGCCCGCAGCAAGCGGTGCGCGTGGCGCGTATTCGCGCGACATTTCATTGCCATTTCAGGAGTACGCGATGGCCACCACGTCTGCCGCCGTTCAGGATGAGCCCGCAACGCGATTTGCCAAGGACCAGCTCAAGTCCATCATCGAGCGCATCGAGCGGCTGGAAGAAGAAAAGAAGACGATCTCGGACGACATCCGTGACGTCTATGCCGAGGCCAAGGGCAACGGCTTCGACGTCAAGGCGCTGCGCACCATCGTGCGCCTGCGCAAGCAGGACGCCAACGAGCGCCAGGAGCAGGAGACCATCCTGGAGACCTACATGCAGGCGCTTGGGATGCTCTGAGGCGGCCGGCGTTTTCGGCCGGCAAGCGGCGCCGGGCGGCCCTTCGGGCGCCCGAGGCGCGTTCATGGCTTCGGCGAACATGGCTTGGATGAACAAGGCTTGGGTGAAATCCCGTGAACTGCTAGACTGCCCGGCGAGGTAACCGGGCAGATCGTTCAAATGGACGTGCCAGGACCAGAGCGCCGGCTCGCTGCGGTGCTCGCCGCCGATATGGTCGGCTTTAGTCGGCTCATGGAGGCTGACGAGACGGGCACCCTTGCGCGCCTCAAGACCCATCGGATCGAACTGATCGATCCGGCCATCACCAAGAATCGCGGCCGCATCATCAAGACCACCGGCGATGGCCTGCTGGTCGAGTTCCACAGCGTCGTCGATGCGGTGCTGTGCGCGGCCGAGGTGCAGCGCCGGATGGCCAAACGCAACGCCGACGTCGCGCCGGCGCGGTGGATGCAGTTTCGCATCGGCATCAATCTCGGCGATGTGATCGTTGACGGCGCCGACATCTTCGGCGACGGCGTCAATGTCGCGTCCCGCCTCGAGGTGCTGGCCGAGCCCGGCGGCATCTGCATTTCCGGCGCGGTACGCGATCAGGTCGGCGATCGCCTGGAAGATCTGAGCTTCGAGGATCTCGGCGATCAGACCGTCAAGAACATCGCGCGCCCGATCCGGGTTTTCCGCGTCCATCTCGGAGCAGATGCCAGGGCCGTTGCCGAACAGTCGAAGGGGGCGGCGGCCGCGCCCGTCATCGCCAGGAAGCCGTCGATTGCGGTGCTGCCGCTCGTCAACATGAGCGGCGATCCGGAGCAGGAATTCTTCGCCGACGGGCTCACCGAGGACATCATCACCGAGCTGTCGCGCTTCCACGATTTGCTCGTGATCTCGCGCAACTCGGCCTTTGTGTACAAGGGCAAGGCCGTGAAGGTGCAGGACGTCGCGAAGGAATTCGCCGTCGACTATGTGCTGGAGGGCAGCGTGCGCAAGGCGGGTGGCCGGATCCGCGTCACGGTGCAGCTGATCGATGCCGAGGCGGACAGGCACGTCTGGGCCGAGCGCTACGACCGCGAGCTGGCCGATATCTTCGCCATCCAGGACGAGATGACGCGCGCGATCGTGGCGACGCTGCCGGGGCGCGTTGAGGCCGCCGCGCATGACCGCGTCAAGCGCAAGCCGACCGACAACATGGCGGCCTATGAGTGCGTGCTGGCCGCCAAGGTGCTGCATCATCGTTCGGCGCGCGACGACAATGCGGAGGCGCAGCGCCTGCTCGAGCGCGCCATCGTGCTGGATCCCAACTATGCGCACGCGCACGCCTGGCGGGCCTGCGTGCTCGGGCAGACCTGGGTCTACAACTGGTGCGAGGATCGCGACGCGACCTTCGCGCAGGTGGCCGCCGAGCTCGAGATCGCTCTCAAGCTCGACGACAACGACAGCGACGTGCACCGGATCCTCGCCGCGCTGAACCTCAACCGCGACGACCATGACAAGGCAACCTTCCATCAGGAGCGCGCGCTCGCGCTCAACCCGAACTACGACCTCGTCGTCGTGCAGCAGGGCGAGCTCCTGACCTGGCTCGGGCGGCCGGAGGAGGGCATTGACTGGATCAAGCGGGCGATGCGCCTCAATCCGTTCCATCCGGAGCGCTTCTGGAGCCATCTCGGCCGCGCCTGCTATTGTGCCGAGAAATACGCCGATGCGGCCGAGGCGTTCTCGCGGATCACACGGCCCGACCACACCCATCACGCCTTCCTCGCGGCGACCCTGGCGCAGATGGGTAACCCGGTGGCGGCCTCGGCGCACGCCGCCGAGGTGATGAAGCGCGAGCCGGCCTTCTCGGTCGCCGCCCATCTGACGACCCAGCACTACAAGCGCGAGCCCGACCGGGCGCGCTACGAGGCCGGCCTGTTCAAGGCGGGACTGCCGGCCTGACCGGCTCGATGAAGGGATATTGTGGGAAGAGCTAGCGCAGCGAGGCGGTGCGCAGCACGAACGACTGGGTCGTCAGGAGGCTTGTCGCCGAGCCCGAGAAGCGGTCGCAGGTCATGCCCATCATCGGATCTTCGAGAAGGTCATGGCGACGGCGGCCTGCGGCTTCACGAAGTGCGCCCGCATCAGGCTCATATCGGTGTCGCCCAGCACCGTGGTCAGCATGCCGGTGCTCGCGCTCGGCGCCAGCATCACCACGCGCATCCAGACGTCGTTGCCCCGGGCAGCCGAGATCCGCGCCGACGTGGTGATCACGCCCTGGCCGGGCGCGCCCTTCGCAACGACGGTGTTGATTTCGGTGGCCGGCGCAGCCGCATTGCGGGCCGGCCGTACATTGCGCGGGATCGGCGCTGTCGCCGCGACGATGTTGGCGCGATCGACCGGCGAGCTGGCCGGAACGTAGGCCAGCGCCTTGTTGAAGTTCTCGGTCGCGCTGGCGGTGGTCTGCGGATCGGCGGCGCCGACGGCTTCACGGGCCTTCAGCGCGGCGATCTGCGCCGCCGATGCCTGCTTCGGCGCCGCTGAATCGTCACCCCAGAAGCCGCGGGCATTGATGATATCGGCAGGCGATTGCGGCGCGGTGCTCTCGGCCGTCTGAACCACTTGCACTGCGGGCTTGGCCTTCGGCATCGGGACGAGCTGCGCGTCGGCGGCGGCAAGCTGGATGGCGGCGGCGAACTGCTGCGGCTTGGCGCGCGGCATCGGAACGGGATCGGCGGCTTTGGCGGGCGCTGCGGCTGCGACCACGGTATTGGCCGCGGGCTTGTCGTTCACAGCAGACGAACCTTCGTCCTCGTCGTCGCCCGACTTGCCGACGCCGAACAGTTTCGCGAACAGGTTCGGCTTGCTGATAACAGCTGCATTGTCACCATCGCCGCGGCGCTCGATGTCGGCCCTGGCGAGCTCATAGCCCTTCAGCGGCGTGCCGTCGGTCGGGACATGGACGGTGCGGCCGTCGGGGAACACCCTGACCAGCTGCTCGCGGGTCATGCGGGGCCAGTGGCGAATGCTGCCGGTGTCGAGATGCACGAACGGGGAGCCCGAGGTCGGATAGAAGCCGACGCCGCCGCGTTGCAGGCGGAGGCCGGCGAAGCGAATCTGCTCCAGCGGCACGCCCGGGATGAAGAAGTCCATCGCATGCCCCAGCATGTGCTGGCTGTGGCGCGCAACGCCCGAGGAACGGCGGCGGAGCATGGCGTTGGTGGCGGGGGCGCGGTAGGCGGAGATGATCTGGATCGGCTGCTTGCCGCCGACGTCGCTATAGACTTCCCAGAGGATGTCGAACAAGTGACGGTCCATCACCGTCTCATCCTGGGAGCGCCAGTCGCGCAGGAAGTGATTGAGCTGCTTCAGCGCGGCTTCGTCGTAGCGGCCATCGCGCTTGAAGGTGACGGTGAGGTCTTCGCCGGAATGGGTGTGGTGGAAAGAGAGGGTGCGGGTCTGGTTCAGCGCCGTCGCGTCGTGCACCGATCCCGCGCCCGCCAATAGCAATAGCGCGCTCAGGCCGACTTGGTACCCGGCCTTAGGCAGCGACAGCAGATTGCAGCGGCGTGCGAAGACAGCCAGCACTAATGAGCCCACCCAAGTCGACGAGCGTTCGGTCGGCACCTTTCGCAGACCCCCCGCGAAAGACGGTGAACGCTTTCTTAAAGCGGGACGGTTAACCGAGGTTTACCGACCCGCCCCCAAGTTAGGCTTAACTAACTGGGCGACTGTGGCAAAAGATAGCCCAGTTCCGCGGCAGAGGTGGGTAATGGTTAACATAAACGATCCCGCCTTTTGAGCGAGATCGTTGATTTTACTTCAAAATTTATCTCAATCTGGCCGGAGAAACAGCTTAGCGGGTGATCACCCGGCGCTGCTGCTGGGCCTGGCCGCGGCGGCCCGGCTGCGGCTCCGGCTGTCCGAATCCCCCGAACAGGCGCTCGAAGAAGTTCGGTCCAGAGGAATTAAAGCCGCTGTTGTCGCCGGCGACGTTGACGCCCGGGGGCAGGCTGCTGCTCGGCGGACGCGAATAGCTCGGCTGGGCGTGCGCCACCACCGTCTCGAGATCCTTGCCGCGGCTGTTCTTGAGCAGCGACAGCATGGTGGCGTCGCGGCCGTAGACGTCCCGGCGGATTTGCAGCTTGCCGGCGTCGTCCACGAACGCAGTCTGGTAGGTGATGTTGACCGGGATCGGCGTCGCGAATTTCAGGTCGATCTCGCTCGAGCCGTACATGCTGCGGATCTTCTCCGGCGTGTAATGGTCGTTCGGCATCGCGATGTTGAGCAGCACCGAAGCGTACTGATCCGGGTTCTGCACGCGCATACAGCCGTGGCTGAAGGCGCGCTCGTCCCTGGCGAACAGGTTCTTGTCCGGCGTGTCGTGCTGATAGACCAGGAACTTGTTCGGGAAGTTGAAGCGGATGCGGCCGAGCGCGTTGGCTTCACCCGGCGGCTGCGAGATGTGGATCGAGCCGTCGCGGTTGCGCTCGAGCTTCAGGCCCATGCGCTGCAGCACCGTCGGATCCTGCTGCAGGGCCGGCAGATACTCGTTGTAGATGATCGACGGCGGCACGTTCCAGGTCGGGTTGACCGTGATGTACTTCATCGTCTCGGTCAGAAGCGGCGTGGCGTGCTGGCCGGGCTTGCCGGTCACGACGCGCGTGGTCCAGACCTGCGCGCCGTTCTGCATCACCTTCAGCGTGTAGTCGGGGATGTTGAGGATCACATAGGCGTTGCCGACATTGGCGGCGCCAAGCTGGCGCGGTAGCCACCGCCAGCGCTCCATATTGACGATCACGGTGTCGATCTGACGGTCGCGCTTCGGACTGTTCAGCGCCTTGACCGTGCGCTCGTCGAGCACGCCTGATGGCTTGAGGTCGACGCTGTTCTGGAATTTCTCCACGGCACGCGCGACCGTCGCGTCATACTTGGTGCTGTCGGCATTCTCGGTGACGCCGAGCTTGCTGCGCAGGTCCGGCACGCGCGGATCGTCCATCTCGACCGCGGCCTGCTTCTTGCGCGCCGGCACGTACTTCAGCGCGGGGCCGTCGGTGATCGTGATGACCGGACCGTCGCCCTGGCCGCGCAGCTCGGCGAGCTTCTGCTTCAGCTCCTTGTAGAGCTTCTGCGGCGGGTTGTAGCTGTCGAGCGCGGCGGAGGCGTCCTTGGCGGAGGTCACATGGGCGAACACTTCCGCCGGATCGATCGGGTGCTCCGGATAAAGGATATCAGCCGACACCTGCGACCAGTGCATGCGACCGCTTTGGGCCTGGCGTGCATAGTCCAGCATGCTGGCCGCGAGCTTCAGCTCGGCGTCGGCCAGCGCATCTGATGTCGTGGCCGCGGCGAAATCCGGCACCGGATAGTCTGAAACATCGAGGCCGTCGGCGGCCGCGTCCTTGAGGCGAGCGATCACGCCCTTGCCAGCTTCGGTCAGCTTGCCGGCTTTGGTGAAGACCGGCGCGTAGTCGCGGGCCGAATAGAATTTCTCGGCCGCCGCGCGCTCGTTCTTGCGATCGAAGGTGCGCAGCGACTTGCTGGCGAGCTGTTCGCGCAGTCTGTCGGCAACCGGCTGATCCTCGGCGGCAACGTTGCTCGCAGCCTTCGCGGGCTCGGCAGCCGGAGCCGCGGCCGTCGCCGGCGCGGGGCTTGCCGAAGGCGCTGTTGCGGTTGCAGGGGCGGGTGCTGCCGCAGGCGGCGCGACCGCAGGATCGGTCTTCGCAGTATCCGTCTTGGGCGCTTCGGCGGGCGTCGTCGCCGGCGTCGTGGCGACATCGGCGGGCTTCGGCTCGGCGGCCTTGGCCGTGCTGGGCTCTGCCGGTTTGGCGTCAACTGGCTTGGCATCAGCAGGTTTGGCCTCGGTGGCCTGCACGCCGGCCGGTTTCACATCTGCCGGCTTGGCTGAGTCGGGCAGCGCGGCGGTGGTGTCGGCCTTGAAATCGCTTGCGGTGGGCGGCGGCACATTGGCCGGTTCGGGGCGCGGGATCGCGGCGTCGATAGCGAGTTCCGAGGCGCTGGAGTGAGGCGTGTCCTGCGCGAAGGCTGAGGTCGCGGACACCGTGAGGAAGGTCGCCGCGACGGCCATCAATACGCGGTCAAATCCTCGACGGTGGTTCGAACAGTCACGCATTATCGCACCCCCTGGGTGGAACTGCCCCTCGCTCTCTGGAACAGTTCAAGTCAGTATTTGGTTTCATAGCTTGCGCGAAAGCGCCGGCTCTTCGATCGACTCGCACGCCTGCAACGCAATTGACGCAGACGATACATTTGCCCCTCTTATGCAGCCAGCGCCATGCGGGGCAACTCACGACAAACTGACCTCGAAGCAGCTGATTTCGCTCGGGCCGTGCGTTTTTGCCACGCGGCACAGCCTTTGTCTGTCACCGCCGGGACACGGTTCAAAAGGTTCCCTGGTATGGTCTTGCCGGCGCCTGCGCCTAGCTGGCGTCGCTTGTGCGCGTGCCGGCCGCAGCTTCGTCGAGCTTGCGGTAGAGGGTCGAGCGGCCGATCTTGAGGCGGCGCGCGACCTCCGACATCTGTCCGCGATAATGCGAAATCGCGAAGCGGATGATCTCGTTCTCGAGATCTTCCAGGGGACGCACCTCGCCCGCGGCATTGAGCATCGGGAGGCCACCCGCGGTCGGGAGGGGGAGTGCGACCGGTATTTCGTTACCGGATATCATGGCGGGTGCCGTGGACGGCGACACCACCAGCGGCTCGCCCTGCAAGGATTTGCCCTCCGGTACCGGATGCGCCGACCCCTGCGGGAAATCGGCGAGCCCGAGCTGGTCGGCATCGCTCATCACCACGGCGCGGTACACCGTGTTCTCGAGCTGGCGGATGTTGCCCGGCCAATCGAGCTGGGCGAGATGCGCCATCGCCTCGCCGCTGATGCCGGTGATGTTGCGGTTTTCCTCGGCGCAGAACCGCGCCAGGAAATGCCGCAGCAGATGCGGAATGTCCTCGCGGCGCTGCCGCAGCGCGGGAATGGTCAGCGGCAGCACGTGCAGCCGATAGAACAGGTCCTCGCGGAACTGGCCGCCCTTCACGAGATCGAGCAGCTTGCGGTTGGTCGCCGAGATGATGCGGACATCGACCTTGACCGGCTTGCGGCCGCCGACCGCCTCGACGGTGCCTTCCTGCAGCGCGCGCAGCAGTTTCACCTGCGTCGCCAGCGGCAATTCGCCGACCTCGTCGAGGAACAGCGTGCCGCCATGGGCTTCGACGAACTTGCCCTGGTGGCGCTCGGTGGCGCCGGTGAAGGCGCCCTTCTCATGGCCGAACAGGATCGATTCGACGAGATTGTCCGGGATCGCACCGCAGTTCACCGCGACGAACGGCCTGGCCTTGCGTTCGCTGCTGCCGTGGATGGCGCGCGCGAACAGTTCCTTGCCGACGCCGGACTCACCCTCGATCAGCACCGGGATCGTCGAGGAGGCGGCCTTCTGCGCGGTGCGCAGCACCCCGGCCATGGCCTCGCTGCGGGTGATGATGTCGGAAAAGGTCAGCCGGCCCTCGCGGCTGTGGCGGATGCGCTGCAATTCGCCCTTCAGGGCGGAGGCGTTGAGCGCGTTGCGCAGGGATACCTGCAGCCGCTCGAAGCCGACCGGCTTGACGACGAAATCCTGGGCGCCGGCGCGCATCGCCGATACCACATTGTCGATCCCGCCATGCGCGGTCTGCACGATGACCGGGATGGTCAAACCAGCTTCACGAATTTTTGCGAGGACTCCGAGACCGTCAAGGCCCGGCATCACGAGGTCGAGCACGACGGCGTCGATCGCCTGCGTCTCGGATGCGGTCAGTGCCGCTATCGCCGCGTCGCCACTGTCCACGACGAGGGGCTCATAGCCGCACTTCTGCACCATGTTTTCTACCAAACGACGCTGTACGGCGTCATCATCGGCGATCAAAATGGTGGCAGCCATGGTTTTCCCCGCACGCTACGTTTATTTGTCTCGAATCGGGGCACTGTCGCCGATGCCGATTAACGCACTCTTAAACGTTGCAAACCCGCTTTCATTCCGCCGCCGCCGCCGACATCTTTCCGACTGAACTAAGGTTTCGAACAAGATGACCTCGCGCTCCAAATCTGCTCCGAACAAGTCTGCTCTCAGCAAGGCAGCCCTCCGCAAGGAATCCGCGTTGCGCAAGACGGTCGCGCAACGCAAGCCGGCCGCAACCGGACCGGCGGCGAAACAGCCGGCCGGCAAGACCGGCAAGCTGCCGGAATGGAATCTGGCAGATCTCTACTCCGGTATCGACGCGCCAGAAGTCGCCCGCGACCTGCAGAAAATGGATGCAGATTGCGTCGCGTTTGAGACCGATTACAAGGGCAAGCTTGCCGAAAATACCGCCAAAGAGGGCGGCGGGAGGTGGCTTGCCGAGGCAGTCAGGCGCTACGAGGCGATCGACGACCTGGCCGGCCGTCTCGGCTCCTATGCCGGCCTCGTCCATGCCGGCGACAGCGTCGATCCCGCGATTTCGAAATTCTATGGCGATGTGTCCGAGCGGCTGACGGCGGCGTCGGTGTATCTCTTGTTCTTCGCGCTGGAGCTCAATCGCGTTGACGATGACGTGATCGAGCGCGCGATGGCCGAACCCGCGCTCGGCCATTACCGGCCGTGGATCGAGGATCTGCGCAAGGACAAGCCGTACCAGCTCGAGGATCGCGTCGAGCAGCTGTTCCACGAAAAGGCGCAGAGCGGCTACGCCGCCTGGAACCGGCTGTTCGACCAGACCATCTCCGGCCTGCGTTTCAAGGTCTCAGGCAAGGAGCTCGCGATCGAGCCGACGCTGAACCTGTTGCAGGACAAGGCGGGGGACAAGCGCAAGTCCGCCGCGCAGGCGCTCGCCAAGACCTTCAAGGACAATGAGCGCACCTTCGCGCTGATCACCAACACGCTCGCCAAGGACAAGGAAATTTCCGACCGCTGGCGCGGCTTCCAGGACGTCGCGGACTCCCGCCATCTCAACAATCGCGTCGAGCGCGAGGTGGTCGATGCGCTGGTCGCCTCGGTGCGCGTGGCCTATCCGAAACTGTCGCACCGCTATTACGCGTTGAAGGCCGGCTGGTTCAAAAAGAAGAAGCTGCCGCATTGGGACCGCAACGCGCCGCTGCCGTTTGCCGCGACCGGCACCATCGCCTGGCCCGAGGCGCGCAACATGGTGCTGTCGGCCTATAACGGCTTCTCGCCCCGGATGGCCGAGATCGCGGAGCGCTTCTTCGCCGATCGCTGGATCGATGCGCCGGTCCGTCCCGGCAAGGCGCCCGGCGCGTTCTCGCATCCGACCACGCCGTCGGCGCATCCCTATGTGCTGATGAATTATCAGGGCAAGCCGCGCGACGTGATGACGCTGGCGCATGAGCTCGGCCATGGCGTGCATCAGGTGCTGGCGGCGAAGAACGGCGCGCTGATGGCGCCGACGCCGCTGACGCTGGCGGAAACCGCGAGCGTGTTCGGCGAGATGCTGACCTTCAGGCGGCTGTTGTCCCAGACCAGGAACGCAAAGCAGCGCCAGGCGCTGCTCGCGGGCAAGGTCGAGGACATGATCAACACCGTGGTGCGGCAGATCGCGTTCTATTCGTTCGAGCGCGCGGTTCATACCGAGCGCAAGAACGGCGAGCTCACCGCCGAGCGGATCGGCCAGATCTGGCTCAGCGTGCAGGGCGAGAGCCTGGGGCCGGCGATCGAGATCAAGCCGGGCTACGAGACGTTCTGGATGTACATCCCGCATTTCATCCACTCGCCGTTCTACGTCTATGCCTACGCGTTCGGCGATTGCCTGGTGAACTCGCTCTATGCGGTCTACGAGCATGCGTCCGACGGATTCGCCGAGCGCTATCTCGACATGCTCGCGGCCGGCGGCACCAAGCATTATTCCGAGCTGCTGCGGCCGTTCGGGCTCGACGCCAAGGACCCCAAATTCTGGGACGGCGGCCTGTCCGTCATCGCCGGCATGATCGACGAGCTGGAGGCGATGGGATGAAGCCAAACGGCCTTCCGCCGCACGGTTGGCCGTGCTTCGGGCAGGGTCATTCGGCGTTTTTGCGCCTGACGGCATGATCTTTCCATGACGCCCGCGTTTGGGAGATCAATCCTGCCCCCGCGGCGGCGCTGGCCGTCGCTCGACCGTCCGGGCCGGGGACGATTTGCGCTTCAAATCACCCGATCGGGACCGCGCCGTTGCCCTGCCAACCCGTTTGCGGTAATGGCTCGCAGAACGCGAATTTCTGACTGGGGACAGCGATGGCAGACCATAGCGAAGTGGCCTACACGACGGCCGACGGCAACGACTACGTGGCGCATGAGCAGACCTATGAGGGGTTTCTCATCCTGGTCAAATACGGCAGCATCACCGTCGCCATCATTCTCGCCCTGATGGCGTATTTCCTGGTCTGATCCCTGATCGGCTACCGGCATCGCCGTCCCGCGGCGGTGCCAGAATTCCTGATCGAACCCGGATGTAAAAACCGGGTATCCAATCTGGCGAAAATAACGCTAGTTTGAAGACGCGTGCGCGGCTCGCGCCGCCGGAGGGCCCATGAAGATTGCCGTTGCCAAGGAAATTGATCCGTCCGAGCCGCGGGTTGCGGTCTCGCCTGACACCATCAAGAAGTTCAAGGCGATCGGCGCCGAGGTCGCGGTCGAGCCGGGCGCGGGCATCAAGTCCGGCCTACCCGATTCGGAGTTCACCGCGGTTGGCGCCACCGTCAGCGTCGATGCGCTCAAGGACGCCGACATCATCATCAAGGTGAAGCGGCCCGAGGCCTCCGAACTCTCGAAGTACAGGCGCGGTGCGCTGGTCATCGCGATCATGGATCCCTACGGCAATGATGCTGCGCTGAAGGCGATGGCCGATGCCGGCATTGCCGCCTTCGCGATGGAATTGATGCCGCGCATCACCCGCGCCCAGGTGATGGACGTCTTGTCCTCGCAGGCCAACCTGGCCGGCTACCGGGCTGTGATCGAGGGCGCCGAAGCCTTCGGCCGTGCCTTCCCGATGATGATGACCGCCGCCGGCACCATTCCGGCCGCGAAAGTGTTCGTGATGGGCGTCGGCGTTGCCGGCCTGCAGGCGATCGCGACCGCGCGGCGGCTCGGTGCCGTCGTCACCGCGACCGACGTGCGCCCCGCCACCAAGGAACAGGTGGAATCGCTCGGCGCCAAATTCCTCGCCGTCGAGGACGAGGAGTTCAAGAACGCGCAGACCGCCGGCGGCTACGCCAAGGAAATGTCCAAGGAGTATCAGGCCAAGCAGGCCGCGCTGACCGCCGAGCACATCAAGAAGCAGGACATCGTCATCACGACCGCGCTGATCCCGGGCCGTCCGGCGCCGATGCTGGTCACCGGTGAGATGGTGAAATCGATGAAGCCCGGCTCGGTGCTGGTCGATCTCGCGGTCGAGCGCGGCGGCAATGTCGAGGGCGCCAGGCCCGGCGAGGTCGTCGAGACCGATGGCATCAAGATCGTCGGCTACACCAATGTCGCCGGCCGCGTCGCCGCTTCGGCCTCGAGCCTGTATGCGCGCAATCTGTTCTCGTTCATCGAGACGATGGTCGACAAGGCCAACAAGGCGCTCGCGGTCAATTGGGACGACGAGCTGGTGAAGGCCACCGCGCTGACCAGGGACGGCGCCGTCATCCATCCCAACTTCCAGCCGAAGTAAGGAGAGAAGCCATGGAGCATCTCGCGCAGGCCGTCGATCCGTTCGTGTTCCGGCTGTCGATTTTCGTTCTCGCCGTGTTCGTCGGCTATTTCGTGGTGTGGTCGGTGACCCCTGCGCTGCATACGCCGCTGATGAGCGTGACCAACGCGATCTCGTCGGTGATCGTGGTCGGTGCGCTGCTCGCGGTCGGCGTCGGCATGGTGTCGAGCGGCTCGGGCTGGGCCCGCGGCTTCGGCTTCGTCGCGCTGATCTTCGCCTGCGTGAACATCTTCGGCGGCTTCCTTGTCACCCAGCGCATGCTGGCGATGTACAAGAAGAAAGCAAAGTGAGCGGCGTGCACCTCGGGGTGACGAAGACAAAGGGGGACCTGAGATGAACGCCAATCTGGCTGCTGCTCTGTATCTCGTGGCGGGGGTGCTGTTCATCCTGTCGCTGCGCGGCCTGTCGAGCCCGGCGTCGTCGCGCCAGGGCAACATGTTCGGCATGATCGGCATGGCGATCGCGGTCGCCACCACGCTGGCGAGCCATCCGCCGGCCGACGGCGTGGCTTGGCTGCTGGTCATCGTCGCGATCGCGATCGGCGGTGGCATCGGCGCGGTAATCGCGCGCCGCGTGCCGATGACCTCGATGCCCGAGCTCGTCGCCGCGTTCCACTCGCTGGTCGGCATGGCCGCCGTGCTGGTCGCCGCCGGCGCGTTCTATGCGCCTGAAGCCTTCGACATCGGCACGCCCGGCAACATCCATCCGCAGAGCCTGGTCGAGATGTCGCTCGGCGTCGCGATCGGCGCGCTGACCTTCACCGGCTCGGTGATCGCATTCCTGAAGCTGTCGGCCCGGATGAGCGGCGCGCCGATCATCCTGCCGTTCCGCCACGTCATCAACATCGTGCTGGCGCTGGCGCTGGTGTTCTTCATCGTCGGCCTCGTGTTGTCGGGCAGCGCGCTCGACTTCTGGCTGATCACCATCATCGCGCTGGCGCTCGGCGTGCTGATGATCATCCCGATCGGCGGCGCCGACATGCCGGTCGTGATCTCGATGCTGAACTCCTATTCCGGCTGGGCCGCGGCCGGCATCGGCTTCACGCTCGGCAATTCGGCGCTGATCATCACCGGCGCGCTGGTCGGCTCCTCCGGCGCGATCCTGTCCTACATCATGTGCCACGCGATGAACCGCTCGTTCATCTCGGTGATCCTCGGCGGCTTCGGCGGCGAGACCGCGGCCGCGGGCGGCGGCTCGGGCGAGCAGAAGCCCGCCAAGCTCGGCTCGGCGGACGATGCCGCCTTCATCATGAAGAACGCCTCCAAGGTCATCATCGTGCCCGGCTACGGCATGGCGGTGGCGCAGGCCCAGCACGCGCTGCGCGAGATGGGCGACATCCTGAAGAAGGAAGGCGTCGAAGTGAAATACGCCATTCACCCGGTGGCGGGGCGCATGCCCGGCCACATGAACGTGCTGCTGGCCGAGGCCAACGTGCCCTATGACGAGGTGTTCGAGCTCGAGGACATTAACTCCGAGTTCGCCCAGGCCGACATCGCCTTCGTGATCGGCGCCAACGACGTCACCAACCCGGCGGCGGAAGAGGACAAGACCTCGCCGATCTACGGCATGCCGGTGCTGCAGGTCTGGAAGGCCGGCACCGTGATGTTCATCAAGCGCTCGCTGGCGTCAGGCTATGCCGGCATCGACAACCCGCTGTTCTACCGCGACAACACCATGATGCTGCTCGGTGACGCCAAGAAGGTCACCGAGAACATCGTCAAGGCGATGTAGGGCGGCCCGCGATGGTGCTGAACCGGGAGTGGCATCGAACCCATCGCATGCCGCCCCGGGCCACGCGCGAGCAGCGCATCAAGTGGCATGTCGTGCATGCGGCGGCGTGTTCATGCCGGCCGGTGCCAGACGGCATCAAGGCGGACGTCGAGAAGCTGCGCAAGCGCCGCGGCAAGACATAGAAGCGGCCACCGGTGATGGCGCTGGCACTCGCAATCCTGAAATGGCTCGTGATCGCCGCGGTCGTCGTCTATCTCGGCGGGCTCGTGGTGCTGTTCGTCAAGCAGCGCGAATTGCTGTTTCCGATCCCGCCGGTCGGGCGCACTGCGCCGGCCGCCGCCGGGTTTCCCGAGGCCGAAGAGCATGTCCTGACCACGGCCGACGGCGAGAAGGTCATCGTCTGGCATGTGCCGGCGAAGCCGGGCCGGCCTGTGGTGCTGTTCTTTCATGGCAATGGCGATTTCCTTGCCGGCCGCGTGGCGCGCTTCAAGGCCGTCACGGCCGACGGCACCGGGCTGGTGGCGCTGTCGTTTCGCGGCTACGCCGGGTCGAGCGGATCTCCGAGCGAGCAGGGGTTGCTGCAGGACGCCGCGGCGGCCTACGCGTTCACCACCGCGCGCTACCGCGCCGAGCAGATCGTGGCCTGGGGATTCTCGCTCGGCACCGGCGTCGCGGTCGCGCTCGCCGCCGAACATCCGATCGGCAGCCTGATCCTGGAGGCGCCCTACACATCGACCGCCGACGTCGCCGGCGCGCACTTCTGGTATGTGCCGGTCAGCCTGTTGATGCGCGATCAATTCCATTCCGACCGGCGAATCACCGGCGTCACCGCGCCGCTCCTGATCATGCACGGTACGAACGACCCGGTGATCCCGATCCGCTTCGGCGAGCGCCTGTTCGGTCTCGCCCGTGAGCCCAAGCAGTTCGTGCGTTTGCCCGGGGGCGGGCACGACAATCTCGACGATTTCGGTGCGATGGAGACGGCGAGGCGGTTTATCGACGCCGCAAAAGGCTGACGGCGGCGATCGTCTGTCGCATAATCGGGCCGGTCGAATTGAGGGGGCTGACGACATGAGCGCACACGTACCGATGCCACGGTCGTCCTGGCTGTATCCCGTTCTGGCGATGCTGTTGTTCGTCGCGGTCACGGCGTCGGGCTACGCCTTCGCGCCGTCCGCGGCTGGCTGGCTGTTCGCGGCCGTGCTGCTCGTGATCCTGTTCGGCACCGTGTTTGCGGCCGTCCACCACGCCGAGATGATTGCCGAACGGATCGGCGAGCCGTTCGGCACGCTGCTGCTGACGCTTGCGGTGACGATCATCGAGGTGGCGCTGATCTCGACCATCATGCTGGGCGACACGCCGGCCCCGACCCTGGCGCGCGACACCGTGTTCGCGGTCGTGATGATCGTCTGCAACGGCCTGGTCGGGCTCTGCATCTTCATCGGCGGCTTGCGCTACCGCGAGCAGGATTTCCAGATCACCGGCGCCAACCTTTACCTCAGCGTGCTGTTCGTGCTCGCGACCATCACGCTGGATATGCCGAACTTCACGCTCACTGCGCCGGGTCCGGTCTATTCCACGGCCCAGCTCGCCGTCATCAGCGTCGTGACCCTGCTGCTCTATGCGGTGTTCCTCTACACCCAGACCATTCGCCACCGCGACTATTTCGTCAGCGGCGCCAATGAGGCGGCGGCGCATGGCGAGGTGATGTCGGACCGCATGACGGTGATCAGCGTTGTCCTGCTGCTGGCTTCCCTGCTGGCGGTGGTGCTGCTGGCCAAGAAGTTCTCGCTGGTGGTCGATGTCGTCACCGTCAAGATCGGGGCGCCGCCGGCCTTTGCCGGCCTGGTCGTGGCGGCGCTGATCCTGTTGCCGGAAAGCGTTGCCGCGGTGGCGGCGGCGCGCAAGAACGACCTGCAGAAGAGCATCAACCTCGCGCTCGGCTCGTCGATCGCCACCATCGGGCTCACCGTTCCCGCCGTGGCCGTTGCCGCCTATGCGCTCGACAAGCAGTTGGTGCTCGGGCTCAGCAACCAGCATATGCTGATCCTGCTGCTCACCTTCATGGTCAGCATGCTCACCTTCGGAACCGGCCGCACCAACATCCTGTTCGGGCTCGTTCACATGGTGGTGTTCGCCGTGTTCGTGTTCATGGTTTTCGTACCGTAGTGGAGAGAATGACGATGCTCAGCGCCAAATCGGACGTTCAGGTGGATGCGGCGGAGGTCCGCGTGACCGAGTGGCGGCTCGCGCCGGGCAGCGCCACTGGCCACCACACCCATGAGATGGACTACGTCATCGTTCCGATCACGGCGGGCGAGATGACGATCGTGGCGCCGAACGGCGAGCGCTCCAAGGCGCAGCTCGCCGCCGGCAAGTCCTATTTCCGCAAGGCCGGGGTCCAGCACGACGTGCTCAACGAGACGGCCAGCGAGATCGTGTTCCTCGAGGTCGAACTCAAGCCCTGACGCGGCGCCTTAACCCTGCGCGCGCCGAATGGCAGGTCCGAGCCTGCGGGGCTGTGGAAATTCATAACCCGTTAACGGCTGCACGATGATCTAGCAGGCGGATGCGGCCTGCGCAGGGGGCGCCTCCGGCTGAAACCAAGATGACACCAAAGGTGACGGCGGAACGGGGGTTTGCCACCGATCCGTCGCAGTTGATCCCTGAATGTGCCTCAAAGTTCCAGCATGAAATACCGGGGCGGGGAGTGGCAGGTCATGCTGAGTTACCTGAAGAAATTCGTGATGGACATCTTACCCTCGGTGGCAGCGACCATCATCGGGGCGTACATCGTTAATCACTACATCGTGGCCAGGCCGGAAGCGCCGGCGGCCGCAGCCGTGACCGCCGCCGTGGATCCCAAAGCCGATCCGAAGGCCGCCGCCAAGCCCGCCGAAAAGTCCACCGTGGTCAGCAGTCTCCCGGAAGCCGGCGTGAAGGCCAAGGGCATGTCCGAGCGCACGCTGATCGAGCGCTCCGCGTCCGAGAAGGCCACCGTCACCGAGAAGCCGGCCGACCCCAAATCTGCTGACCCCAAGGCTGCTGACGTAAAGCCTGATGCGCCGGCCGATACCGCCAGCATCCCTGCCGATACGCGCCATCATCCAGTGGCGCCTAAGGCGGTCGCGAAGGCGGCGCCAGCTGCCGCGCCGCAGCCTTCCGCTCCTGCGACGTCAGCCGCGCCGGCCGAGGCCGCGGTCACGCCTGAGGAAAACCGCGACGCCAACGATCTTGCCCGCGCCGCCATCGAGCGGTTGCGCAAGGAGCGTCCGCAGGACGCTGCACGCACCGATCTTGCCCGGCTGCCTGACCAGCAGCGTCCGGCCGCCGCGTCGGCGATCCGGCCGTTGCCGCCGCCGATCATGGTGTCGAACCCGTCCGGCGAGAATGCCGATCAATCCTCGCAGCCGCGTCCGCCCTACGCCGCCAGCGCCCAAGATTCTAACCGAGATTCGAACCGGGATTCGAACCGGCTGACGCCGCCGGCCGATATTCCTGTTCCGGTGCTGCAGGCCCCGCTCGACCTGCGTGCCGACGCCGCCATGCCGGCGCCCAAGAACGAGCGGACCAACGAGCGCACCTCGGTGACCGACGACGTGTTCTCCGGCATGAAGTCGATGTTCCACGCCGTCTTGCCGAAGTAAGCCGAACTCGCCGAAGTAAGCCGAACAATTCAATTATCCGCCGGTGCGCGCCAGCCCGCTGCGCGCGGTCTCGTCCCTTGGCCGCAGCGCCAGCGCGCGATTATAGGACACCGCCGCCTTGGCCTTGTCGCCGAGACGCTCATAGGCTTGGCCGCGCGCGCTCCACGCCGCAACATTGTTGGGATCAGCCTGCACGGCCTCGTCGAGATCGGCGACGGCCTGGTTGGCCTTGTCGAGCGCGAGGTAGCTCGTGGCGCGGCTGACCAGAGGCTCGGCCTTCTGCGGCGACAGCCCGCTGGCCGCCGTGAAATCGTCGATCGCCTGCTGATGTTGCCCGCGGCCCTGATAGATCAGGCCACGGCCGTACAGAGCCTGGATGTTGTAGGGATCGGTCGTCAGCGCTTGCTCAAATTCGGCCTGCGCCTCGTCGAGCTTGCCGGAATGCGCCAGCATCTGGCCGCGCGTGGCGTGATCCTTGGCGCTGTTGATGTCCTGCAGCGTGATCGTGTCGGCAGCCGGCTTGTCGGCGGTGGCAGCCGGTTTCGGCTTGTCGTTCGGGCCCCATGATCCCAAGTCGAAGGAGCAGCCTCCGAGCGGCAGGCCGAGAGCCACTGCAACGATGATGAGTTGCGATGCGCGACGGCGGTGCGCAGTCCCTGGATGTACTGGTCCTGGGGGAAGGGGGCGGAGCGCCGAAGCAGCCATTATGCAAAACGCTCCTGCCGGTAATTTTGCATTGGTACCCCGGAACGAGGCTCGCTTCAAAACGACAACGCGGGCCCGGGGCCCGCGCTGTTAGACTTCCAGATCTGCAAAACGGTTCAGCGGGGGCCGCGACCAGCGCCCGGACCACCAGGACGGCCACCGCGATCGCCACCCGGACCAGCGCCAAACACCGGCTTCGGCTTCATCGGCAGCAGGCCTTCGCGCTGCAGCTTCTTGCGCGCCAGCTTGCGTGCACGGCGCACGGCTTCGGCCTTTTCGCGAGCCTTCTTCTCAGAGGGCTTTTCGTAGTGACCGCGGAGCTTCATCTCGCGGAAAATGCCCTCGCGCTGCATCTTCTTCTTCAGCGCCTTGAGAGCTTGGTCGACATTGTTATCGCGGACGAGAACCTGCACGCGGCATCCTCTTTTGAATTGATCGGTTCGGAATTCTGGCGAGGTGAAGGGGCGGCAAAAGGCCTGCCTCTTAACCCTAGGCGCGCGCATGTATCAGACAAACGCGCAGATGTCCACCGGTCGAGTGACTTTCGGGCCTAGTAAAGCCACGAAATGGGGCGAAAATGCCTTTGTGCGGCCCTGATTTGGGTGATTTGGCGCCGGGATGGGGGCCGTTCCCGGAGTTTTGAGAACTTCGGACATTGGAAATAGGGGAGATGCCACATGGCGATGAAGAAATACGCGGCCGAGGCCATCGGTACGTTCTGGCTCACATTTGCCGGCTGCGGCAGCGCGGTGATCGCGGCCGGCTTTCCGCAGGTCGGCATCGGCCTGGTCGGCGTGTCACTGGCGTTCGGGCTCAGCGTGGTCACCATGGCCTATGCGATTGGCCATATCTCGGGCTGCCACCTCAACCCGGCTGTCACGGTCGGGCTGGCTGCGGGCGGGCGTTTTCCGGGCGGCCAGGTGCTGCCCTACATCATCGCGCAGGTCGTGGGTGCCATCATCGCGGCCTGGCTGCTCTATGTGATCGCCAGCGGCGCGCCCGGCTTCGATGTCAGCAAGGGCTTCGCCTCCAACGGCTATGACGCGCATTCACCCGGCCAGTACAGCATGGTGGTGTGCTTCATCACCGAAGTGGTGATGACCATGATGTTCCTGTTCATCATCATGGGATCGACCCATGGCAAGGCGCCTGCCGGCTTCGCGCCGCTCGCGATCGGCCTTGCGCTGGTGATGATCCATCTGGTCAGCATTCCCGTCACCAACACCTCGGTGAACCCGGCGCGCAGCACCGGGCCGGCACTGTTCGTCGGCGGCTGGGCGGTGGCGCAGCTCTGGATGTTCTGGGTCGCACCGCTGATCGGCGGTGCCTTGGGCGGCGTGATCTATCGCTGGCTCAGCGACGAGCCGACCGGTGTCGTCGCCGGCGTCAAGACCTGACCGGCAAAACGGGATCGTGGCTGCCACGATCCCGTTTCCATCGATCTGTCGCGAATGCCGCTGCGAAGCGTGGCGGATCAAGGCTTGCGGGGCGGCGTCACTTCGATGACGTGCCCCATCTTGCGGCCGGGGCGCGGCGTGCCCTTGCCATAGAGATGCACGGTGGCGCCGGGGACGGTGAGCCACTGCTCGTAGCTCAGGATATCGTCGCCGATCAGGTTGGTCATGGTGACCTCGCCATGGCGCACCGGCTTGCCGAGCGGCCAGCCGGCGATCGCGCGGATGTGCTGCTCGAACTGTGAGATCGAGGCGCCGTCGAGCGTCCAATGGCCGGAATTGTGCACGCGTGGCGCGATCTCGTTGACCAGCACCGTCGCCGCGCCATTGCCGGGCACGACAAACATCTCCACTGCAAGCACGCCGACATAGTCGAGCGCCGTGGCGATCTTTTCGGCGATCGCCCGCGCCTGCGCGGCTAGCTCCTCGGGGATTGCGGCGGGCGCGCGAGACATCTTCAGGATGTGGTCGCGATGCTCGTTCTCGGTGACGTCGAAGCACTTGACCTCGCCGGACGCGGAGCGCGCCGCGATCACCGAGATCTCGCGCTCGAACGGCACAAAGGCCTCGAGGATCGCCGACTTGGTGCCGAGGTCCTGCCAGACCTGTTCGAGGTCGTCGCCGTCGCGGATGATCGCCTGGCCCTTGCCGTCATAGCCGAAGCGGCGGGTCTTGATCACCGCGGGCAGGCCGATCCGTTCGATCGCCGCGCGCAGCGTCGCGACCGAGGAGACGTCGGCATAATCAGCGGTGCCGATGCCGAGCTTGCTGACGAAATCCTTCTCGATCAGCCGGTCCTGCGTAGTCTCGAGGATCTTCTGCGCCGGCAGCACAGGGCGTCGCGCGGCGAGCACCATGGCGGTCGCGGCCGGGACGTTCTCGAATTCATAGGTGACGACGTCGACGTCGTTGGCGAACAGTTCGAGCGCCTCGACGTCGGCATATTCCGCGCAGGTCGCGTTCTGCACCACGTCGAAGGCGGGCGAGTCCGGGTCCGGCGAAAACACCTGGCAGCGGAGCCCGAGGCGCGCTGCGGCCATCGCCAGCATCCGGCCCAATTGTCCGCCGCCGAGGATTCCAATGGTGTCGCCCGGCTTCAGCTTCACTGTATCAGAAGCCGTCACGCCGTGCCCTCCGGATGGTCCTTGACCGCGTCGGTCTGCTGCTGGCGCCAGGCCGCAAGCCGGCCCGCCAAAGCAGCATCGTTGAGCGCGAGCACGCTTGCCGCGAGCAAGGCGGCATTGATCGCGCCGGCCTTGCCGATCGCGAGCGTTCCGACCGGGATCCCCGCCGGCATCTGCACGATCGAATAGAGCGAATCGACGCCGGACAGCGCCTTCGACTCGACGGGAACCCCGAACACCGGCAGCTCCGTCAGCGCGGCCGCCATGCCCGGCAGATGGGCCGCGCCGCCGGCGCCGGCGATGATCACCTTGTGGCCGGCAGCCTTGGCGCCCTTGGCGAAGGCATAGAGCCGATCGGGGGTGCGGTGGGCCGAAACAATGCGCGTTTCGCAGGCAATACCGAGCGCAGCCAGCGTGTCGGCGGCGTGGCGCATGGTCTCCCAGTCGGACTGACTTCCCATGATGATGGCGATCGGAGCGGTCATCTCTTCAATTCTGTGCAGGAATCCAAAAGCATAGGCCGATTATAGGGGCGGCCCGGGCGTCATCCAAGGCGTGGCAAGGGAGTTAGAATGGACTATCCTGTCTTGGTGAATCCCGGCAAGCCTTCATAAGCAGGCCTCAACAAGGATGCGCATGAAGAAGAAGACGACGGCGGCCGCCTCGGGGCCATCGAAACGACGCAAAGGCACGACGGCCGCGCGCAAATCCGGGCCGGGCAAGGCTGGACGTAAAGAGGCCGGAAGCAAAAAGGCTGGAACAAGACGGGCTGGAACCGAAGCGTCCACGCGCGGGGCGGTCGCATCCGGCGACAAATCGACGATCCGCAGGCTGCGGGCACAGCTGGCGCGGGCCCAGGCCCGGATCGAGGAGCTGCAGGCCTCGTCCGAGACCGACTTCCTGCTCGACATCCTGAACCGGCGCGGCTTCGAGCGCGAGCTCGCCCGTTGGCTCTCCTTCATCAAGCGCTATCACGCCTCCGGCGCGCTGATCGTGCTCGACGTCGACCGTCTCAAGCCGATCAACGACAGCTTCGGGCATGCAGCGGGCGACGAGGTGCTGAAGGCGATCGTTGCCGCGATATCGGATCAGGTGCGTGCGTCCGACGTGGTCGGCCGTCTCGGCGGCGACGAGTTTGCCGTGCTGCTGTGGAATCTCAGCGAGACCGATGCGAGGGCCAAGGCCGCGGCGCTGGAGGAGGCGATCGACCGCCTGACCTTCATGTTCCGTGGCAACCACGTTTCTGCTGGCGCCTCCGCAGGGGTGGCGATCCTCACCACACATTCGGATGTCGAGCGCGTCCTCGATGAGGCCGACCGGGCGATGTATGTGCGCAAGGCGCAGCGGCGCCACGAATCCTAGGGATTAGAGCGCGCTCAGATCCTCCGGCACGTTGCCGTAGGCCCGTAACAGCTTGGCGTCGCCGAATTCGCCGATCGCAGGATCGCCGGTGCGGCTGAATGCGACCGCGCCGATGCTGCCGGGTATTCGCGACATCGTCTCCGCACGGCGTAGTGCGATCGCCGAGCTCTGGCATTCCTCGGCATTGCCGGCGACCGGCGTGCCGTCGTCGTCCTGCATGAAGGGCAACGCCACGTAGTAGGTGACATCGGTCATCGCTGGTGCTCCGGATGTTAAGCGGCGTCGCTCGCCGCCTGGCTCTGCGCCGGAACGCAGCCGGCGGTGATCGCGGCCTGCAATTCCTCGAGCTCGGCTTCCAGATATTCATTGGCCATGATCAGCGCCTTGATGGTGCTGCGCAGGTTGCCATCGCACATCGCGATCGCCTGATCGCAGGCCTTCTCGTAGTGGCTGTGCTCGGGCTGGGAAGGCGGTGCGGACATGGCGAAACTCCCTCTCATGGCTGGCGGCTGGACCAGTATGTTCCTATTTTGTTCTTACGGAGTCAAGCATGCTTCCGCCTTCGCGAGTGATCGCCCGCAACGGCCCGGACAGCCGCTTTCCTAATCGCTTCTTAACGATGTAGACTTCATATGCACGATAGCGTGCACACCGCCCGCACAGTTCGGAAGCACGGCGTATGGACGACCTAGAGCAACGCTGCGAGTCCTGCGATCTCACGAGGCGCTGGATCGGCGCCGAGATGCTGAACAGCGACTACGAGGCGATGGCCCTGCAGTGCCCGGGGTGCAAGTCGATCCTGCGGCTCGTGGTGCCACGGCCGAAGCGACCGCGAAGCGGCCCGTCCTGATCTAGCCTCATTCCCCGCCGGTGCCACGAATGTGAAGCCGGCACGCGAACTGTGGATGACGGGGAAAACTGCCGTCTGATTTTGAATCGGGTCGCCGAACCGCGCGCTGCGCGCATCAGGCGATGATGTCGGGCGTGATCTGGTCTTCGATGAAGGCGATGCGATCGCGCAATTGCAGCTTCCGCTTCTTCAAGCGTTGCAGCATCAGGAGATCCGGCGCCGGAGACTGATGCAGCGCGTCGATCGCGGCATCGAGGTCGCGGTGCTCTTGTTGCAGACGCGCGAGCTCGGCGTGGAGTTCGCGCTCATCCTGATCGTTCATGGTTGTGTATTAACTGATAAGCACGATGAGATTGCTGCGGCCGAAGCAGCCGCTTGCTGGAATATCCTCCCTGCGCGCGCGCCGCGCAAGCCGAACCGGTTCCATAGTCACGATTGGTTACAGATAAACCGAAACACGTGCATGCGGCATTTCGCTTTCCCCGTCGACAGCGCCGTCCACTTGTGTACACTCGGGAGTCCGGATCGAACCTGAGGTTTAACGCACCGAGGAGTGTTCGCAATGGCAATACAGGCCCATCTCGTTGAGTTGGAGCGTAAGCACAAAATACTCGAAAACGAACTGCACGAAGCGCTCGTGCACCCCTCAGTCGACGACCTGCATATTTGCGAGCTGAAGCGCCGCAAGTTGATGGTCAAGGATCAAATCGAGCGGTTGAAGAGTTCCGCGGACGATACGGTCCACTAGTTCCCCCACCAACATCAACCAAGCTTATCTGCCGCCGGATGGACGCTTGAGCGCGACCATCCCCCGGCAGGCTATGCTGCGTATGCTCAGAGCTCGGCCAGGTCGCCGACATGATCGGCGACCGCGAGCGATGACGTCAGTCCGGGTGATTCAATCCCGAACAGGTTGATCAGGCCGGCGACGCCGTGGTCGGCCGGCCCCTGGATCAGGAAATCCTGGGTCGCCACCGCGGGCGGCACGATCTTGGGCCGGATTCCCGAATAGCTCGGCATCAGCGCGCCATCCGGCAGGGTCGGCCAGTATTTCCGGATCGCCGGATAGAACCGCTCGGCCCGCGCCGGATCGACGGCGTAGTCGATGTGATCGATCCATTCGACGTCAGGGCCGAACCTTGCCTGTCCGGCCATGTCGAGCGTCAGGTGCACGCCGAGCCCGCCGGGCTCCGGCACCGGATAGATCAGGCGCGAGAACGGCGCACGGGCGCTGCAGCTGAAGTAATTGCCCTTGGCCAAATATGCCGTTGGAATCAATTCGATCGGCATGCCCTCGACACCGCGGGCGACCGCCGTGGCGCCGAGGCCGGCGGCATTGACCAGGAGGTCGCAGGCGAGCGTCATCGGCGTCGCGCCGCCGGCCTCGATCTCGAACCCGTTGGCGGTGGCCCTGGCGTGCAGCAGCGGCGTATGGAACGCGAATGCTGCGCCGGCGGCCTCGGCGTCGCCGCGCAGCGCCAGCATATAGGCATGGCTGTCGATGATCCCGGTCGAGGGCGACAACAGCGCGGCGTCGCAATTCAGCGCCGGCTCCAGCGCACGTGCCGCCTCGCCCGACAACAGCTGCATGTCGTCGACGCCGTTGGCCTCGGCATGCGAGCGGATCGACTGCAGCTTCTCGGTCTCCGCAGCTGTGGTGGCGACGATCAGCTTGCCGCAATTCTTGTGCGGGACGCCGTGCTCGGCGCAGTAGCGGTAGAGCGCCCGCTTGCCGCTGACGCACATCCGCGCCATCAGGCTGCCGGCGCGGTAGTAGATGCCGGCGTGGATCACCTCGCTGTTTCGCGACGAGGTCACGGTGCCGATCGCCTCAGCCTCCTCGATCACAATCACTTCGCGGCCGGCCTGTGCCAGCCGGCGCGCCACGGCGAGGCCGACCACCCCCGCACCGACAATCACGCAATCAACCCTGTCCATCTCGTCCTTCAGGTCCGAATATTTCCACGCATTGCAGGCTGGCCGCCCTGCGCCAGCATCGTTCAGCCGATCCGGCGCATTTGAGCAAGTGCTTGGGCCATCTCGAATAGTTGGGGGAGCCATGCCCTGTTAGTGGAGCATTAATCATGTCAGGGCAATTGCCGTATATTAAGTCGCATTTTCCGGTTGCATCCCTACGCGTTTACCCGATCCAAACCGCCGGAGCCGGACACTCGCACCGGAAATCCGCGGGTGAATGATGGCTCACAGGAAGTGGCAGGCGGGCGGGAAGAATTCGATTCCGGCAACGGCCGTGCTTTGCCTGATTGCCGCCGTCGCGCCGTGCGCTTCAGCCCGAGCCGGCACCGGCGCATTCGCGCCGTTGACCTATCTCGGTGACCTCGACCCCGGCGTGGTCTGGGAGCTTTTGATCGGCAGCGTGGTGGTCGCGTCCTTCTTCGGTGCGGTCGGGCTCTGGATCCTCTCGGCCCTGCGCAAGGCCAAGCGCGCGCAGCTGCGGCGCAACGCCTTCGTCTCGTCGGCGCTCAACCATCTGAACCAGGGCGTCGTGATGACGGATGCGCGCGCGCGCATCGTGTTCTGCAACGACCGCTATCTGGAGATCTATGGCCTGTCGCGCGCCGATATCCGCCGCAACATGACCGGCACCGAGCTGCTGGAGCTGCGCCGCAGCCGCGGCGTGCTCGACATCAGCGCCGGGGATTTCTTCGCCAGGGCAGCCGCACCGGAGGGGCTGGTCACCGAACTGCCCGGCGGCAGGTCGGTGCTGGTGAGATATTTTCCGCTGCCGAACGGCGGCTCGGTCGCGACCCATCTCGATTGCACCGACCAGCGCAAGCTGTCGCGCAAGCTCGCCTCGACCACGCAATTCCTGGAATCGGTGCTCGACAACGTTCCGGTCTGCGTTGCGGCCAAGAACATCGAGGACGGCCGCTACATCTTCGCCAACCGCGCATTCGAGCGCTTCTCGCGTTTCTCGCGCGAGCACATCGTGGGCAAGCGCGCCGACGAGATCTTCCGTTCCGAGACCGCGGTCAGCATCGACACCGCCGACCGTGCGGCGCTGAACGCGCCGGAAGGCTATCACCGCAGCGAATTCTTCGTGGAACGCGGTTCGGAGAAGCGCATCCTGGCCTCGAACCGGGTGATCGCCCGCAACGAGGCCGGCGAACCGGAATTCCTGATCGCGCTGTTCGAGGACGTCACCGACCGCCGCTCGCTGTCGCGCGAGCTCGAGAACAACAAGAAATTCCTCGAGCTGGTGGTCGACAACATCCCGGTCTCGCTGATCGTCCAGCGCGTCAGCGACGGCCGCTATCTCTTGGCCAACCGCAGCGCCGAGACGATCCTCAATCGCCGCCGCGAGGACGCCGCCGGCCTGACCGCGTCCGACATCTTCAACGCGCGCGAAGCCAAGCTGATCGTCGCCCGCGACGAGGCCGCGATCAGGAAGCGCAGCATGATCGCCGAGGAGCACCCGATCTCGACCAAGGACGGCCTGCGGCTGTTCCTGACCCGCCGCATGACCGTGCTCGACGATGTCGGCGAGCCGCAATATCTGATCAAGACCCATGAGGACGTCACCGACCGGCGCCAGACCGAGTCGCGCATGGCGCACATGGCCTACCACGACGGCCTGACCGATCTGCCGAACCGCGCCGCCTTCCTGCAGGCGCTGACCCAGATGATCGAGGCCTGCGCCGGCACCGACGAGGAGTTCGCGGTGCTCTGCGTCGACCTCGACGGGCTGAAGGAGATCAACGACGTCTACGGCCATGCGATGGGCGACAAGGTGCTGATCGAGGTCGCGCAACGCCTGCAAAGCGCGGCGCGCGGCGGCGTGGTCGCACGCCTGTCCGGCGACGAATTCGGCCTCATCATCGACGGCAAGCAGCCTGCCGCCGGCATTGCGCTGGCCGAGCAGGCCGCCGAGGCCCTCGCGGAGGATTTTGCGATCGATGGCAAGTCGGTGCGCACCGGCCTCACCACCGGCATCGCGGTGTTTCCGCACAACGGATCCGACGCTGCCTCGCTGCTGGCCAATTCCGGCGCGGCGCTGTTCCGCGCCAAGGCGAAATCGCGCGGTACGATCTCGATCTTCGAGCCGGAGATGGATCAGCAGATTCGCGATCGCCGGGTGTTGCACCAGGAGCTGTCGGTCGCGATCAAGAACGGCGAATTGTCGCTCTACTACCAGCCGCAAGCGGCTACTGGCGCGAGCGTTGCGGGCAGCGAGATCATCGGCTTTGAGGCGCTGGCGCGCTGGCACCATCCGGTGCGCGGCTTCGTGCCGCCCAGCGACTTCATTCCGCTCGCGGAAGAAAGCGGCCTGATCGTCGAGATGGGCGAATGGATCCTGCGCGAAGCCTGCCGGGAAGCGGCCTCCTGGGCGGCTCCGCTGCAGGTCGCGGTCAACCTGTCGCCGGCACAATTCACCCATGGCGACCTCGTCGGCCTCGTCCATTCGATCCTGCTCGAGACCGGGCTGACGCCCGACCGGCTCGAGCTCGAAATCACGGAAGGCGTGCTGATCGAGGATTTCGACCGCGGCCTGTCGCTGCTGCGGCGGCTGAAGGCGCTCGGTGTCCGCATCTCGATGGACGATTTCGGCAGCGGCTACTCCTCGCTGAGCTACCTGCAGGCGTTCCCGTTCGACAAGATCAAGATCGACCACGCCTTCGTCATCAATCTCGGCCGCAATCCGCAATCGGCCGCGATCGTCCGCGCGGTCATCGATCTCGGCCACGGCCTCGAAATGTCGATCGTCGCCGAAGGCGTCGAGACCGAGGCGCAGCTCCTCTTCCTGTCGGAAGAAGGCTGCGACGCGGTGCAGGGCTATCTGATCGGCAGGCCGGCCCCGATCGGCCAATTTGCCGCGCTGGTCGGCGGCGACCATCTTGCGGAATCCGTGCGCAAGGCCGGGTAGGCGGGCCTGAACCGTCGGACCCGACCGGCCGGCGCTGCTTGCCATCCGATGCATGCCCGGCTACATCTTGGGCCATCACAACACTCGAGCCGAGAAAGGAGGGCTGCGTCGTGGCGACATTCATCGATCCCCACCTCAAGCGTGGCCCCGTCAACGCCCTGCAAATGCGTTTGCAGGGCTGACCGGAAACTCGCGTAAAATCTCTGGTCTGCCCTTCGTGGCCGTGCGGCGTCGAACGTTTGAACGTTTGCGCCTGCACTTGAATCCCTCGCCGCGCTTCGACACGCACATCCGATGATGGCTGGATGCCTCCGGATGTCGTGATTGCCGGCAAGACCAGAGAATTGACCGTGACCCTCATCAATGTACGCAATCTCGGCGTGACGCTGAACGCGCCGCTGTTTTCCGAACTGAATTTTGTCGTCAATGCCGGTGACCGGATCGGGCTGGTGGCCGCCAACGGCCGCGGCAAATCCACGCTGCTGCGCTGTATCGCTGACACGATGGAGCCCAACGAGGGCGATATCACCCGCGCGCGCGGACTGACCATCGGCCATGTCGAGCAGGATGCGCCGGCAAGGCTATTGGATGCGCCGTTCCATGTCGCAGTGCTTGGGGCGCTGCCCGCCGAGCAACGCGCGGGCGAGGGCTGGCGGGTCGATGTCGCCTTGCAGTCGCTCGACGTGCCCGAGGAGCTGTGGGCGAGGCCGCTGAAGCAACTGAGCGGCGGCTGGCTGCGGCTTGCGCTGCTCGCCCGCGTGCTGGTGACCGAGCCGGATGTGCTGCTGCTCGACGAGCCGACCAACCATCTCGACCTCGCCAAGATCGGCCGGCTCGAGGCTTGGCTGAACACGCTGCCGCGCGAGATGCCGGTGGTGATCGCAAGCCACGACCGCGCCTTTCTCGATGCGACCACCAACCGGACGCTGTTCCTGCGCCCGGAGCGGTCGCAGCTGTTCTCGTTGCCCTACACGCCGGCGCGCGCCGCGCTCGACGAATTCGATGCCTCGGACGAGCGGCGCTTTCAGCGCGACATGAAGACCGTGCGGCAGCTGCGGCAGCAGGCCGCGAAGCTGAACAACCTCGGCATCAATTCGGGCAGCGACCTTCTGCTGTCAAAGACCAAGCAACTGAAGCAGCGCGCCGAGAGACTGGAGGAGACGGCGAAGCCGGCGCATCTGGAACGGTCGGCCGGAACCATCCGGCTCGCCAACCGCGACACCCATGCCAAGGTGCTGATCAGGCTGAATAACGCCATGATCGCCGCGCCCGACGGCAGGCCGCTGTTCCGGACCGGGCAGCAGTTCATCTGCAAAGGCGATCGCATCGCGCTGCTCGGACCGAACGGCGCGGGCAAGACCAGGTTCGTCGCGGCGTTGCGGCTGGCGATCGAGACCTCCGAGGTGGCAATCGCCGAGATTCGTGCCACGGAGTCGCTCGTGCTCGGCTATTGCGACCAGGTGCTGGCCGATCTCGTCGTTAGCGACACGCCGATGCGCATGCTGACGCGGCGCTTCGAGGTTGGCGACCAGCGTGCACGCGGTCTGCTCGCCGGCGCCGGGCTCTCGATCGAGATGCAAAGCCGTCCGATCGGGCGGCTATCGGGCGGGCAGAAGGCGCGCCTCGGCATGCTGGTGCTGCGGCTCACTCAGCCGAACTTCTATCTGCTCGACGAGCCGACCAGCCACCTCGACATCGAGGGCCAGGAGACGCTGGAGGACGAACTGATGGAACAGCAGGCCAGCTGCCTCCTAGTGTCGCACGACCGCCAGTTCGTGCGGACGGTCGCCAACCGGTTCTGGGTGATCGAAGGCAAGAAGCTGATCGAGGTCGATCGCCCCGAACACTTCTTCGCCTCGGTCGGCGCAAGCTGACGCCTTTTTTGTGCGAGCACATACTCCGTTCGCATTGAAGTGCGATGGGCGTTGCGCATGGCGGACTATGATCTCGCGATCGTCGGCGGTGGCCTGAACGGCACGAGCATTGCGCGTGATGCGGCCGGCCGCGGCCTGCGCGTGATCCTGCTGGAGCAGGGCGATCTCGGCTCCGGCGCGTCGCAGGCCTCGCCGCGGCTGGTCCACGGCGATCTCGCGGGGCTGGAGCGGCGCGAGTTCTTCCGCGTCCGTCGCGCGCTCAGGGAACGCGACGTGTTGCTGCGCATTGCGCCGCATCTGGTGCGGCCGGCGCGCTTCGCGATCCCGGCGCATGCCGAGGAGCGGCCGCTGTGGCAATTGCGGTCGTTGCTGCTGCTCTACGAGCGTCTCGCCTCGCGCAGCGGCCTGCCGCGCTCGGCGACGCTCGACGTCACCCATCATCCGGTTGGCAATGCGCTGAAGCGGCCGTTCGGAACCGCGTTCGAGTATTCCGATTGCGTCGTTGACGATTCCCGGCTCGTGGTGCTCACCGCCGTCGATGCCGCGGCGCGCGGCGCCGATATCCGCAGCGGCGCGCGCCTGACCCGGGCCGAGCGTGGCGAGACCTGGCGGCTGGTCGCGATCGACCGCGGCTATCGCCGGGTGATCACGGCGCGGTCGCTGGTCAACGCGACCGGCGCCTGGACCGCTTCCGTCGCCGACACCGTGTTGCGCGTGCCGGCGCCACCGCTTGCGACGGTGCAGATCTCCCAGATCGTGGTGCGCCGCCTGTTCGACTGCGACAACGTCTATGCGTTCCAGAACAGCGACGGGCAACGGATCTTCGCCAGTCCCTATGAGCGCGACTTCACCCTGATCGGCAGCGTCAGCCATCCCTTCAAGGGGGATCCGGCTATTGTCGCGATGGGCGTGCGAGAGGTGGCCTATCTCTGCGACGCAGCCAATCGCTACTTTCGCGAACAGATCGCGCCGGTCGATGTGCTGCGAACGGTCTCCGGCGCCAACTCCGTTGTCGCGTCAGCGCACCGGCGCGCCAGCGACGGGGCCGCGTCGCTCGATCTCAGGCGCGGCAAGGCGCCGCTGCTCACGATCTTCGGCGGCGACGTCACCACCTCGCGGCGCCGCGCCGAGCGGGCGGTCTCCGAGTTCACGCGGTTCTATCCGATGACGCCGCGCTGGACCGCGACCGCGCCGCTGCCGGGCGGCGAATTCGTCTGGCAACGCTTTGAGACCGAGGTCGACATCGCCCGCGACCGCTGGCGCTTTCTCGGCGAGGCACAGGCGCGGCGGCTGGTGGCCGCCTATGGGTTGAACGTCAAGGACGTTCTCGGAGATGCCAGGGACAAGGCCGATCTCGGCCCGGCCTTCGGTGCTGAGCTCACCGGCGCGGAGGTGCGCTACCTCATGCGCAAGGAATGGGCGCGCTTTCCCGACGATGTGCTGTGGCGGCGCTCGAAGCTCGGGCTGACCATGGCGCCAGCCGATCGCGACGCGCTCGCGGCGTTCATGGCGAAGGTGGATTGAGCGCAACTCTCAAACCTCCCCTTGCAAAGGGGAGGTCGCTTTGCTCGCCAGAGCAAAGCGGGTGGGAATCCTGCCTCAGTGACAACCGGTGTCGCTTGTGGCCGACCCCCATCCCGACCTTCCCCCTTTCGGGGGGAAGGAGAACAGCTCCCGGCCGGCGCGACAGCGTAGCCCGAATGGAGCGCAGCGAAATCCGGGAACAGGCGACCAGACAGTCACCAACCGCAACAGCGGCTATTGCCTTGCCGCCTCCTGCGCCCATGCGAGGTCGCGCTGGGACGGGCGGCGATGCAGCCGCTCCGAGATCAGGCCTGTCGCTTGCCGGCCCTGACCGGCACGCAGGCACGCGACGATGAAGGTGTCCTCCCACAATTCGCGTTGCGCATGGCTGCCGCCGATCCGCACCAGCTCGGGCATCAACGGCGCCAGGATGCGCACGGCATTTTCATGGTCGCCGGCGGCGAAGGCTGCGACACCCCGGCCGAGCCCGATCGCGGCAGGCCCGGGCGCCAGTTTGCCGTCGGCGTCGCGCGCCGCCATCTCGGCCAGCCGCGCCTCGAGCGCGTCATTGTTGGTCGTGACCGAGACCAGCGCGTGGTGCACATCGGCGAAATGCGCGCCGGCCTTCGGGAAATATCCCTCGCCATAGGCGGCGACATCCTTCCAGTGCGACTCGAGGCCGGTCTTGCCGGCGACCGACAGCCGCCACAGCAGCGAGGCCGTGTCGGTGTAGATATTGAGCGGCGGATAGGGCCGGCCAGCCGGCTTGATGTGCTGCTCGTAGATGGCGAGCGCACCGTCGGCGTCGCCTTCCTCGATCGCGATCAGGGCAAGGTGCCAGGCGAGATGGCCCTGCAGGAAGCTGGTGCGATCATTCGCCGGCAGCCAGCTGGAGAGGAAGCTACGGCCTTCCGCTGCGTCCCCCTGTTCGAACAGCGCATGGGCCACGGCGTGCGCGGCGCCGGCGTTTTCCGGCTTCAGCGCATAGCCGCGCTCGGTGACGGCGCGGCCCGAGACGACATCGCCGGCCTCGGTCTTCGACCAGCCGAGATAGGTCAGGAACCACCAGTCATTGCCATAGTCGCTGACGTAGCGTTCGCAGATGGCAAGCCGCGCGGCGTCGTGGTCGGGCCGGCCGGAGAAGGCATAGAGGCCGAAGGCGCCGAGCAGCAGAGACAGCACCTGCGCATCGCGCGGATATTCGGTGAGATGCTGCTCGGCTGATGTCATCGCCTTCTTGCCCTGGCCCTCGATCACGGAGGCGATGATGTCGATATGCCGGCGCTCGCGCGGGCTCGCGGCCGCGGCCAGCTGCCTTGCATCGGCGGCCTTGGCGCGGGCCGCGGTCCCCTCCATGTTCAGCTGGTGCACGCGGGCGCGCCCGATATGGGCCGACGCGAAGTCGGGGTCCTCGGCGATCGCCGCATCGAACGCCGCATCGGCGCCGTGCAGTGCCGCCAGCATGCGATCGACGCCGTCGACATAATATGCGGCGGCGCGGTCCGAAGCGGTGGTCAATGGCAGGCCATAACGGTCGTGAATCATCGGTTGTCCTCCCGAATTTGACTACGAAGTTTAGCAGAGGCATGGGAGCCGACAATATTGCGGGAGATGTCCGTGAGGCGGTTGAGCCGGCAGCGATCCGCCGCTAGCTTGCGGCCGGGATTGGACCCTACGGGGAATCGGGGCTGGTGGACGTGACATCAGGCGAAGCGAGTGCGGAGGCGGCAAAGCCGTTGCCTGAACCGGCCGTCTCGGACATGCCGCTGCTGCGGATCGAGGGCGTCGCCAAATCGTTCGGCAATTTCCGTGCGGTCGACCAGCTCTCGCTCGATATCCGCGCCGGCGAGTTCTTCGCGCTGCTCGGCCCGAGCGGCTGCGGCAAGACCACGCTGCTCCGCATGCTCGCGGGCTTCGAGACGCCGGACGAGGGCCGTATCCTGCTCGGCGGCAATGACATCGCCCAGGTGCTGCCGCACGAGCGGCCCGTCAACATGATGTTCCAGAACTATGCGCTGTTCCCGCATCTGTCGGTGCGCGACAATATCGCGTTCGGGCTGAAGCGCGCCGGCATGGCGCGTCGCGACATCGCGGCCCGTGTTGCGGAGATGATGGCGCTCGTCAAGCTCGAGGGGCTCGAGAGGCGCAAGCCGGACCAGCTCTCCGGCGGACAGCGGCAGCGCGTCGCGCTGGCGCGCTCGCTGGCGCGGCGCCCTCAGGTGCTGCTGCTCGACGAACCGCTCGCCGCGCTCGACAAGAAGCTGCGCGAAAGCACGCAAGGAGAGCTGATGGAGCTGCAGCGCAGGCTCGGCATGACCTTCATCATCGTCACCCACGATCAGGAAGAGGCGATGACGATGGCGGGCCGGATCGGCGTGATGGATGCCGGCCGTCTGGTCCAGGTCGCCACCCCGCGCAATCTCTATGAGGCGCCGGCCTCGCGCTGGATCGCCGAGTTCGTCGGCGACATCAATTTGTTCGACGGCCAGGTCGCCGCCCGCGAGCATGGCCGCCTGACGGTCTCGACCGCGGAGGCGGGCCGGCTCGTGGTCAGCGAGCTGTGGCCGCCGGTGACCAAGGAGGCCGTCAGCGTCGCGATCCGTCCCGAGAAGGTGAAGCTGTCGCGCCGCGCGCCAGCAACGGATGAGGGCGGCTCTCACGCGATCAACCGGCTGGAGGGCGTCGTCGTTGACGTCAACTATCTCGGTGGCGTGACGAGCTATCGGGTGAAGCTGGAGACGGGCGCGGTGGTGCGCTCGTCGATGGCCAATACAGCGCGGCTCGATGTCGATGCCTATCTCGCCGGCCAGCGCGTGGTGGCGTGGTTCACCGCCGACGATTGCCTGGTGCTCGAGCAATGAGCGCGCGCCGCATCTTCGCCCGGCCGGCGCGGCTTGCCGCAATCGCGCCCTATCTCTGGATGGTGCTGTTCTTCCTGGTGCCGTTCGGCTTCGTGCTGAAGATCAGCCTGTCGCAGACCGCGATCGCGCAGCCGCCCTATACGCCGGTGTTCGATTTCACCGAGGGCCCCGCGGCGCTGGCCGCCGCGTTCGCGCAATTGTCGTTCGACAATTTCCGCCTGCTGCTGCAGGACAATCTGTACATCCTGTCCTATTTGCGCAGCCTCGTCGTCGCAGTGACCTCGACGCTGATCCTGCTCGTGATCGGCTACCCCATCGCGTATGGCATGGCGCGGCTGCCGCAGCGCTGGCAGGGCGTGGCGATGATGCTGGTCATCGTGCCGTTCTGGACCTCGTTTTTGATCCGCATCTATGCCTGGATCAACATCCTGCAGCATGACGGTCTGCTCAACCAGATCCTGCTGGCGCTGCATATCGTGTCCGCGCCGGTGGTCTGGCTGTCGACCGACAGCGCGATGTATCTCGGCATCGTCTATTCCTATCTGCCGTTCATGATCCTGCCGCTCTATGCCACGCTGTCGAAGATGGATGCGTCGCTGCTGGAGGCCGCCGGTGATCTCGGCGCCTCGCCGCGGCAGGCGTTCTGGCTGGTGACGTTCCCGCTGTCGCTGCCGGGCGTCGGCGCCGGCGCGCTGCTCTGCTTCATTCCCATTATTGGGGAGTTCGTGATCCCCGATCTGCTCGCCGGTTCCAATTCGCTGATGATCGGGCAGACGCTGTGGCTCGAGTTCTTCACCAACAAGGACTGGCCGGTGGCCTCCGCCGCGGCGGTCGCGCTGCTGCTTTTGCTGGTGCCACCGCTCGTGCTCTACGACCGCCTGCAGCGCCGCCAGCTCGAGAGCAACCGCTGATGGCAGGCACCGTCACCAGGCTGACGCGGTTCAACATGACGTCGCTGGCGCTCGGGCTGGCGTTCCTCTATCTGCCGATCGTCATCCTCGTGATCTACTCGTTCAACGCCTCGCGGCTGGTGACGGTGTGGGGCGGCTGGTCGCTGCGCTGGTACCACGAGTTCTTCAGCGACCGCGCCATGCTGGAGGCGGCCTGGATGAGCCTGTCGGTCGCCGCGGTGTCGGCGTCGCTGGCGACATTGCTGGGTACGCTGGCGGCGATCGGGCTGGCGCGGGGCGAACGGTTCCGCGGCCGGGCGCTGTTTTCCGGCATGCTGTATTCGCCGCTGGTCATGCCGGAGGTGATCTCCGGCCTGTCGCTGCTGTTGCTGTTCGTGGCGCTCAACGCCGAGCGCGGCTTCTGGACCGTCACGATCGCCCATACCACGCTGACGATGTGCTTCGTCACCGTCGTGGTACAGTCGCGCCTGACCGCGCTCGACCGCAGCCTGGAGGAAGCCGCGATGGACCTCGGCTGCGATCCGGTGCGCGCGTTCCTCTTGGTGACGCTGCCGCTGATCGTGCCGGCGATCGTGGCCGGCTGGATGCTCGCCTTCACGCTGTCGCTCGACGACGTCGTGATCGCGAGCTTCACCACCGGTCCCGGCTCGGCAACGCTGCCGATCCGGATCTATTCGGAAGTGCGGCTCGGCGTGAAGCCCGAGATTAACGCGATCTGCACGCTGGTGATCGCGCTGATTGCCGCGATCATCGTGATCGCCTCGTTCGCCTCGAAACTGTCGAGCGCGCGCGGCGAGAGCGCCGCGCCGCTGTGAGGCGTCACGACTTGACGGCGCCTGCCGTCAGCCCGCCCACCATGTAGCGCTTGAAGGCGTAATAGACCGCGGCCGGCGGCAGCGCGTAGATGAAGCCGGTGGTCATCAGAAGCTCCCACGGCGAATCGTCGGCGGCGAGGAAGTTGCCGAGCGCGACCGGCAGGGTGATGTCGGTGTCCTTCGACAGCAAGAGGAACGCGTAGAGATATTCGTTCCAGGCGAGCAGGATCGCATAGGTGCCGACCGCGACCAGCGAGGGCATCATCAAGGGCACGTAGACCAGGCGGAACAGCTGCAGCGTGGTGGCGCCGTCCATCGTCGCGGCCTCGTCGAGCTCGACCGGCAGCTTGTCGGAGGCCTGTTTCAAGACCCAGATCGCGTAGGGCGCGGCGATCGTCACCATCGCCAGAATCAGCGACCAGTGATTGTTGAGCAGGCCGTAGGTGCCCATGGTGCGGTACATCGGCACGGCGAGGAACGCCGCCGGGATGAAATAGGTGAACAGCGCCAGGTTCATCACCGCGCGGCCGCCCGGCACGCGCAGCCGCGAAATCGAGAAGGCGGCGGCGGTGGCGACGAACAGCGTCAGTGCGCCGACCGCGAGCGCAATCACGGTCGAATTCCAGAACTGGATCCAGAAGTCGCGCAGGAAGTAATGCTGCTGGTGGAACACGATCGAGAAATTGTGGAACGTCGGATGCGCCGGCCACAGCTTGCCGGCGAACGCGTCCTCCTTCGGCGAGATCGCGAACACGAACATGTGGTAGATCGGGATCATGGTCCAGATGAAGACCGGGATGCCGATCAACAGCAGCTTGGCCTCGGTGCCGACTTCGCGGAGGGTGGGCAGCTTCATCGCGACAACCGTTTCATCATGTAATAGACCAGCGGCAGCACGAACGGCATCGCGCAGACGATCGAGGCCATCGCCAGCGAGAGCTGGTCGAGCCTGAGATAGCGGATGCCGAGCGTCGACAGCACGTGGGTGAGGTCGGCGGGCCCGCCGCCGGTGAGCAGATAAACGCTGTTGAAGTCGCCCAGCGTCCAGATCATCGAGAGGAGCGTGCAGGTGATGTAGAGCGTCTGCATCGAGGGCCAGGTGATGTAGCGGAATTTCTGCCACCAATTGGCGCCGTCGACGTCGGATGCCTCGTACAGATCGTGCGAGATGGCGAGCCGGCCGGTCAGCAGGATCAGCGTCCAGAACGGCAGCGACTTCCAGATGTGCACCCCGATCGCCATCGCGAGCGCGACCGCTGGATCGTTCAGCCAGTTCGGGCCGTCGTCGCCGGTGAACTTGAAGATCAGCTGGTTGACCACGCCCCATTCCGGATTGAGCATGAAGCGCACGGAGAGAATGGTCGGGATCGACGGCACCGCCCAGGGCAGGATGAAGATCACCGACAGCCACCTGATCCACGGCCGCTGCTGGGCGAAGAAACCGGACAGGAACAGCGCGATCAGCATCTTGATGTTGATGCCGATGACCAGGAAGATCAGCGTATTGACGGCGGCACGCGCGAAGATCGGGTCGTGATAGAGCGCGACATAGCTCGACGGATGGCGCGCCAGCCACAGGCCGTAGCAGACCGGATAGACCACGAAGGCGAGGAAGACGAGCAGATAGGGCGCGAGCAGCGCGATGCCCCAGATCTGCGGCGGCGACAGCCGCGCCGACAGTGGCGGCGAGGGGACGTCGGATGCGGAGAGTGTGATCGCCATATGGTTACTCTAAGAACGAGATATCGCCTACGTCGTCGTCCCGGCCTAGTGCGCAGTTGCGCACGGAGCCGGGACCCATAATCACAGGGCCCAGCCGTTGCGCGAAAGCCGTCGACCAGCCTGCTCCCAAATGACTGCCTCGGCGTATGGGTCCCGGCTTTCGCCGGGACGACGCGGAGACAGCTTGGTAGCGGTTGGCGTCACTGCCTCAACCCGCGACCTGCTTGATGCGGGCGATCAGTTCGTCGACGGCCTTGTCGACCGGCACCTTCTCGCTGACCACGCGATTCATGGCCTTGGCCCAAACGTTCTCGTTGTTCAGGATGGTGAACTTCCAGTTCTTGGTAAAGTCGAACGGCGCGGTGCCGCCGGTGAACTGATTCCACACCGCCTTGCGATGCCGGTCGGCCTGCCAGAACGGGCTGGCCTGGCTTGCCTTGGTCACCGGGAACCAGCGGCCAAGCGCGCCCTCGACATAGGGCCGCACATTGTCTTCCTGCATCAGGAACGCGATGAACTGCTTGCCCTCAGCCTTGTTCTTGGCGTTGGCGAAGATCAGCCCGGTCTTGACGTCGGAGCGGTACTTGATGGTCGAGCCGTCCGGCGCCTTCGGGAAGGACGCCGTGATGATGTCCTGCTCATAGGCCTGCTTGCCGGCGGCGCGCTGCGCGTCGGTCAGCGCCGGGTTGGTGGAGTCCTCGAACCACTTCGCCGCGATCGAGATCGTGAAATTGTGGGTCATCACGATCGTCTTGTTGTGGAAGGCGACGTTGTTGTCGGGGTCCTTCCAGGTCGTCGAGGAGGGCGGCGTGCAGCCCTTGATGTAGGTGTCGGTGTAATCCTTCAGCGCGTGGATCAGACCGTCGCGCACCTTGGGATCGTCGACCAGGAGCTTGCCATCGTCGTCGACCAGCTTGACGTGATAGGCGTCCATGAAGGTGTAGAACGACTGGAACGAGTCGGTGGATTCCACGCCCATCGGCTGGCCGACGCCGTAGGTGCGCTGGCCGGTCGCCTTGCGGATCGCCGGCTGCACCTTGTCGCACCAGAACGTCCAGTAATCCTCCCACTTGGTCGGGATGTCGGCGGCCTTGAAGCCGGCCTTGTCCAGCATGTCGCCCCAGATCTGCACGTGCATGCTCTGCTGCTTCAGCGGGAAGCCGTAATAGGATTTCTTCTTGGTGACGTCATTGTAGAGCAGGGCCGCTTCCAGCGTGTTCGGCGCGAACGCGTCCTTCATCGGCAGCATGATGTCGGAGAGGTCCTCGAGCTTGCCCTCGAAGGTCCACTTGCCCTGCGCCTGCACATCGTAAGTGTCGGAATAGGCGACGTCGGGCACGGTGCCAGAATCGAGCGCGGCGACCGTCTTCGGAATCATGTCCTGGATCGCGTATTGCGACAGTTCGACCTTGATGCCGGTCTTGGCTTCGAATTTCTTGATCGTCTCGAGCAGTGCGTCGTCTTCGGACTTGTAGAATCCCTTGCCCCACCAGACCGTGATGGTCTTGCCCTGGGCCAAAGCAGGTGCCGTGGCCGCGAACAGACCGACCGCAGCGACCGCGAGTGATAGCGCACCGATAACCTTGGATCTCACGTTGTTCTCCCTCATGGCGCCGGTTTTTTAACCGGTTGGATAAAACACTAGCGCATGCCCGTGACCTGATAAAGATGTCGCATCGACGACTTCTGTAGGGGGCTCGCGGCAGGGCGTGGATCAGTCCCGGTGCATCGATGCGGAAAGTGAATGGATCGATCAGTTCGACTTCGCATTGTCGGCTGCCGTCGCCGGTGCGCCGGCGGGCGCGCCGGTCGCAGCATCCGCCGCCGGCTGCCGCGCGGTACCGCCGGTGAAGCGCTCGATCACCGAGCGCACCGCGTCGCGGGTCTTGCGATCCTTCACCGCATCGAGCAGCGGGGCGGATGCGGGCGAGCGGCGGATCAGGCTTTCCGGATCGGGGAAGATCAGCGGATCGTCCCACGGGCCCTGGATCACGAACGGCAGATCGAATGCGTTGCCGCCGGCGGATGTCGAGGTCAGGCTGGCGACGCCCTTGAGATCGTATTCGCGCGACGGCACCGATGCGGTGCCGGTCAGCGTGATCTTCGCGGTGGGGCTCTCGACCCGGATGTCATCAGCGGTGGCGACGCCGTCGGCGAATTTCACCGAGATGCTGAGATTGTCATAGGGCGTCGAGCCGGAGCGGAAATTGCCGCCGCCGGACAGCGGCCGCTTCTCCAGCCGCTTCAACAGCTGCTCGACATTGAAGCCGGCGATGGCGCCGTCATGCCCGTTCAGCGTGGCGGTGCCGTCCAGCGATGAGGCAAGCCCGAACGGGCTCGAGCCGGAGGCGGTCAGCGAGACGTTGAGGTTGCCGCGGCCGGACAGCTTGTTGATGCCGAACAATTCGCTGGCGCAGGCCTGCAAGTCGACATCGGTGAACTGGAACTGGGCCCTGACGTCGGCGACCGCATCCGAGCGCGCGATCGCGAACGAGCCCTTGGCGATGCCGCCATACATCTGCGCCTCGCCGACGCTGAGTGCGAGCGCGCCGCCGCGCAGATTGGCGCCGAACGCGGTGCGGCCGAGCTTGGACGGGCCGACCGTCACCTTGGCGGCCGACAGGCGCATGTCGAGATCGGTCGATGACAGCGAGGTCAGGTCGAACAGCTGCCTGTTCCAGTCGCGCTGGCCGCTGGCCAGAAGGCGGAACGTCGAAATGTAGGGCGTGAAATCGAGATTGCCGGCGGCAAGCGTCGCCTGCAGCGTCTGCCGGCCGTTATTGGCATAGGTCATCACGCCCTCAGCGACATTGCCGTCGAGCTCGACATTGACATTGGTGAGCGCGACCGAGCCGCCGACCACATTGGCGCGGGCCTTCAGGGCGAAGCGGCCGAACCCGCCACCGCCGCCGGGCGGCGCCTGCCCCATCCAGCGCAACGCGTTGCGCAGCGACGGTGAGTCCATGGTGGCGACGCCTTCCATCATCAGGCTGGTGCGGTTGGCAACGATTCCGTCGAATGCGACCTTCAGCGGCGCGCTGGCGAGCCGGGCCTTGAGGCCGGAACGGTCGCCCGACAGCAGCGCGACGAAATCGCTGGCGCTGATCGAGCCGTCGACGCGCTCGCCGCGCCAGTCGAACTGGCCGGTTGCGGCAAAGGATCGCGATATGGAGGGCCAAGCCAACGAAAGATCGATATCGCCGAGTTGCTCGGAGATGTTGTTGGTCCCATCCTGGTAATTCAGCTCGCCGTCCTGGATCCGGATTTCGGAGAACGACACCTGGTTCTCGGCGCCGGGCGTCATCGCCTTGGCGATGGTCTCGACGAACGGTGTCCAGTTGCTCTCGCCGGCGCCGTCGCGGACCACACGGATATGCGGGCGCAGCATCATGACGTCGGCAATCTCAAACCGCCGCAGCAACAGCGGCAGCAGGCGCAGATTGGCGGTCAGCACATCGACCTGCAGGGCGGGACCGATGGTGTCGGCGCCCTTCAGTCCGACATTATGAAAGGAGACGTAACTGCCCGGAAACACCGAAACATCGATCGGGCCGTTGACCACCAGTTCGAGCCCGGTCAGGGCGCGAATCTGCGCTTCCACCGCGCGCTGCAGCGCGTCCCGGTTGAGGAACCACGACGTTCCCACCAGCCCGACGAGCGCCAAGCCTAAAAGAGCCGCGATCGGCATCCCCAGGCGCTTAATTCCTTGGGCCATCGTCAATGACATATCCGGGTCGGGTTGAGTTTTGTCGGGTCGCCGTCGAACACTGCCGGCTGCGCAGTGGTAGCCGGTGCCAACCCACGCAACTTGAAGGGTTTTCTTGTCGCTTTCAAGGCCATGTTGCTGCCGCGGGCGGCCGCCGGTCGCCGTACGGGCCGTGATTGACGCGCTGCGAAGATTCCGCCTAATAATCCGCTGGTCACAGCCGTTCCGCGCCCTCCATCAGGTATTTGCTGCATGAACAAGGTTTATCCCGACGCCAAATCGGCACTCGATGGTCTCCTCAAGGACGGCATCATGATCATGTCGGGGGGCTTCGGCCTCTGCGGCATTGCCGAAACCCTGTCGGACGCGATCCGCGACTCCGGCGTGAAGGGGCTGACGGTCGTCTCCAACAATGCCGGCGTCGACGGCATCGGCCTCAGCCGGCTGCTGGAAACACGCCAGATCAAGAAGATGATCTCGTCCTATGTCGGCGAGAACAAGCTGTTCGCCCAGCAATATCTCGCCGGCGAGCTCGAGCTCGAGTTCAATCCGCAGGGCACGCTGGCCGAGCGCATCCGCGCCGGCGGCGCCGGCATCCCGGCCTTCTACACCAAGACCGGCGTCGGCACGCTGATCGCCGAAGGCAAGGAAGTGAAGGAATTCGACGGCGAGAAGTACATCATGGAGCGCGGCCTGTTCGCCGACGTCGCCATCGTTCACGCCTGGAAGGGCGACACCGCCGGCAATTTGGTCTACCGCAAGACCGCGCGCAACTTTAACCCGATGATGGCGACCGCCGCCAAGGTCACCGTCGCCGAGGTCGAGCATCTGGTTCCGGCCGGCGAGATCGACCCGGACCACATCCACACCCCCGGCATCTTCGTCAAACGCATCATCGAGGTCGGGACCGGCAAGAAGCGGATCGAATTCCGCAACACCCGCCCGCGTCCCGCAGCCTAACGCATGATCCGGAAAAGCGGGAACCGGTTTTCCGACAAGATCATGCGCAACTAAGACATAACTCTTCAGGAGAGCCTCATGGCCTGGACCCGTGAACAGATGGCCGCCCGCGCCGCCAAGGAGTTGCGCGACGGCTATTACGTCAATCTCGGCATCGGCATTCCGACGCTGGTCTCGAACTTCATCCCCGACGGCATCGACGTCAGCCTGCAGAGCGAGAACGGCATGCTCGGCATGGGCCCGTTCCCCTATGAGGACGAGGTTGACGCCGACCTCATCAACGCCGGCAAGCAGACGGTGAGCGAGCTGCCCTCGACCAGCTATTTCTCCTCGGCCGAATCCTTCGGCATGGTGCGCGGCGGCCATATCGACTTGTCGATCCTCGGCGCCATGCAGGTGGCGCAGAATGGCGACCTCGCCAACTGGATGATCCCCGGCAAGATGGTGAAGGGCATGGGCGGTGCCATGGACCTCGTCGCCGGCGTCAAGCGCGTCGTCGTCGTGATGGAGCATTCCGCCAAGGACGGCGCGAAGCTGCTCAAGCAGTGCAACCTGCCGCTGACCGGCGAGCGCGTGGTCGACATGGTGGTCACCGATCTTGCGGTGTTCACCATCGACAAGCACGGCAAGGACGGCATGGCGCTGATCGAGCTCGCCGACGGCGTCACGCTCGACGAGGTCAAGGCCAAGACCGAGGCCGAATTCCGCGTCGCGTTGAAGAACACCTGAGATGATCGGCGCGGGACGATCCTCGATCCGTCCCGCACGATCCGCCGACGCCGGCTTCATCGCCCGCATCGTGCTGGCCGCGCAGCGCGGCCCGTTGTCGCGCGGCTGGACCGACATCGCGCTGGATCGTCCCGAACCGGAATGCCTCGACTTCATGGCGCGGCTCGCCATTGCGCGGGTGCGGTCATGGTACCACGTCGCCCATTTCCTGATCGCCGAGGTCGATGGCGTGCCGGCCGCCGCGCTGTGCGCGCTGCCCGCCTCCGGCACCGTCGTCGCAGCCCGCGCCGCGATCGAGGAGGTGGCGCCACAGATCGGGGCCGATCCGGCCGCCATCGTCGCGCGCGGCGGTTATGCCCGCAATTGCTGGGTTCAGGGCGACGAGGGCGACTGGCTGATCGAGCATGTCGCAACCGAAGCGTCGCATCGTGGCGGCGGCCTGGTGCAGGCCTTGATCGGGCGCGCACTCGCCGACGGCAAGGCCGCGGGCTTTGGGCAGGCGTCGATCTCGTTCGTGATCGGCAACGAAGCGGCCGAGCGCTGCTACGCCCAGGCCGGTTTTTCCTTCGCCGAAGAGAAGCGCGACACCGCATTCGAGGCACTGACCGGCGCGCCGGGCTTCCGCAGATTTGCGCGCGGGATGTGAGGGGCGGCGCGCGGCCACACACACCGCCGTCGTCCTGGCTTTCGCCAGGACGACAATGGGATTCCGATTCACATGTCAAACAGCCTGTTCAGTGTCATCACCCGCGAAAGCGGGTGATCCAGTATTCCAGAGACGCCGCTGCATGAGCCGAGAGGCCGCGGCGTACTGGATCGCCCGGTCGAACCGGGCGATGACAGGTGTTGATGAGGACGCAACTTCGCATTCTCGCGACCGAGCGTGACATCAATGACGAGCGCAAGCGCGTCTCGGTGACCTATGACGCAGCCGTCAATGTCGCGCTCGGCGCCGGCGATAACGTCGCGGTCGCGACCTATGCCGACGGCCAGAAGGTGGAAAAGCCGTTCTCCGTCGCTGCCGGCAAACGCCAAACGCTGGAGATCAAGCCGTAGAGCGATACGGCATTGCTCGTCGCGCGTAATCTCGGTTCAAGCATTCCGGCCTAAAGCGCGATGAGATTGGGTTGAATCGTCATCGCGCTTTCGCTCTTTGTCTGAGCATGATCTTTTCGGAAAACCGCTTCGCACTTTTCCGGATCATGGTCTGGCGCCGGAATGCTTGACGATCATGCGGTGGGCTGCAGGAGCACCCACCGTTTCACGACGCTTCCTGCGGGACCGCGGATGGCGCTTCCTCGCCCTTGAGCTCCTCGAGGCTGCGGTGCCGCGGCTCGATGCCGAGCGCCCACACCGTGATGATCTGCACGACGAGCAGCCCGATCATCAGAGCCATCACACCGGCGACGCCGCGCGCTTCGAACAGCATCACGACCAGGAACGGCGTCACGATGGTGGCGCCGCGGCCGAGCGTATTGACGATACCGGACGCCCGCAGCCGCACCTCGGTCGGGAACAGTTCGGGAATATAGATGCCGAACAACAGCGCGACCAAAACATAGATAGGCACGGTCAGCGCGAAGCCGACCGCCGGCAGCAGGAATGGATCCGAGATCATCGGATAGATCACGCCGAGGATGATCGTGATCAGCGACGCGCCGATGATCGTGGGCTTGCGGCCCCAGCGGTCGGCGGTGAGGGCGCCGATCGCCGAGCCGATCGGCGCGCCGAGCGCCATCAGCAGCGAGTAGCCGAACGAGGTCGCGACCGAGAGGCCCTGCTTGATGAAGAACACCGGCAGCCAGGTCACGAAGCCGTAGAGCAGCGTATTGATGGTGATCAGGCAGATCGAGCCGACGATCATGCGCGACAGCAGCGGCGCGGTGAACAGGGTGGCGAGATCGGGCGACACCGGCGCCTTCGTTGCCGCGGCCGGGGCCGGCAAGGGGCGGCCTTGCGCTGCCTCCTTCTCGATCGACTGCATCAGCGCCTCGGCCTCGGCGGTGCGTCCCACCGCCTCAAGCCAGCGCGGCGATTCCGGCAGCGACTTGCGCAGGTACCACACGATCAAGGCGCCAACGCCGCCCATCACGAACATCGCGCGCCAGCCAAACAGCGGGACGACGACGGACGCCACCAACAGCGCCACCGGCAGGCCGGTCACGACGCAGACGGCGGTGAAGCCGAGCCATTTGCCGCGGCTGCGCGCCGGCACGAACTCGGTCATCGTGGAATAGCCGACGACGTTCTCGGCGCCGAGACCGACGCCCATCACGAAACGGCAGGCAATCAGGAAAGCCATGCTCGGCGCAAACGCCGCCGCCAGAGACGCGATGCCAAAAAGCAGCAAATTGAACTGGTAGGTGAAGCGCCGCCCGTAACGGTCGCCGAGGAATCCGGTGCCGAACGATCCGAGCATCATGCCGACGAAGGTTGCGGAGATGAATGCGGCGTTCTCGGCGAGCGTCGAGAACCCGGTCTTCAGCGTCACGCCGAGCACGGTGCCGGCGATGTAGATGTCGAAGCCGTCGAAGAACATCCCGATCCCGATCAGGATCATGATGCGGCGATGGAATGGTCCGATCGGCAGCCGATCGAGACGGCTCCCCGCGTTGACCGATGTCGACATGTACGCTCTCCCCTTGACTGTTTCCTCGTGGATGCGGCCCGCCATCTGTGGGGCGGTTGCCGCTTGCCTGACTGTGGCTAGTTCAAACGGCGCTGGCTGGCCGTGTCGCGGTACCAATCGAACGGCTGTTCGTGGGTCGCGACCATCACGCTCTTGGTGTTGAAATGGTCGTCAAAACTCTCGGTGCCGCATTCGCGGCCAATGCCGGAATCGTCGACGCCGCCCCAGGGCGAGGCCGGATCGAGCCGGTGGTGGTCGTTGATCCAGACGATGCCGGCCTTGACCGCGGCGGCGACGCGATGGGCGCGCGCGACGTCGCGGGTGCGAATCGCGGCGGCGAGGCCAAACGGCGAGTCGTTGGCGAGCCGGAGCGCGTCGGCCTCGTCCTCGAACGGCGTCACCGAGGTGAAGGGACCGAACACCTCCTCCTGGAAAATCCGCATGTCGGATTTGACGTCTGCGAACACCGTCGGCTCGACGAAATAGCCGTTGTCGTGACCCGCGACCTTGGCGGCGACGCCGCCGGTGAGCAGCCGCGCGCCGTCTTCATGGCCATAGCGCGCATAGGTGAGCACGCGGTCGCGCTGCCGCGCCGAGATCACGGGCCCAAGCTGGGTGTTCGGATCGAAGGGATCGCCAATGCGGATGGTGCGGGTCTTGGCCTTCAGCTTTTCGACGAACTCGTCGTAGATCGAGGCCTGCACGATGTGGCGCGACGCGCAAACGCAGGTCTGTCCGGCGCCGATGAAGGCGCCGAATGCGGCGTAGTTGACGGCGCGATCGACGTCGAAATCATCGAATATCATCACCGGCGTCTTGCCGCCGAGCTCCATGGTCTGGTGCGCGAACACCTTCGCCGCGGCGCTGCCCGCGATGCGGCCCGCCTCGGTGCCGCCGGTCAGCACGAGCTTGTTGATGTCGCCGTGCTCGGCCAGCATCTTGCCCGCGCTATGGCCCAACCCAAGCACGATGTTGAAGACGCCGGGAGGCAAGCCCGCCTCGCTGAAGATCTGGGCGAGCTTCAGCGTCGTCAGTGGCGTGTATTCCGACGGTTTGACCACGGTGACGCAGCCGGTCGCCAGCACCACGGCAAGCGACTTGCACAGGATCATCAGCGGATGATTGAACGGCGTGCAGTTGGCGACGATTCCGATCGGCGTGCGCAGCGTGTAGTTCAGATAGGAGCCTTCGACCGGGATCACGGAATCGCGACGCGACAGCGCCACGCCAGCGAAATAGCGGAAGAAATCCGGCAGCCGCGACAGCTGCGCGCGGGTCTCGTTGACGGGCCGTCCGTTGTTCAACGTCTCCAGCCGGTACAGCGTATCGAGATTGGCTTCGAACGCGTCGGCGAGCCTGTTGACGAGCCGGGCACGCGCGCGGGTATCCATTCCGCCCCATGCCTCGCCTTCGAACGCCGCGCGCGCGCTCTTCATCGCGCGGTCGATGTCTTCAGCGGTCGAATTCGGGATCCGGGCGATGACGTCGCCGGTCGCGGGATTACGGACGTCCAGCAGCTCGCCGCTTCCGGCCTCGACCTCGCGTCCGTCGATGAAATTGCCGTGGATCTCGACCTCGATCGTCGCGGGCTTCGACGGAATATTCATGATGACCTCTCTTCGACGATGACGGCGTTGCGCTTGAGCGCCGGCAGGACCCGCTTTTCGGTGGCGGCGATGTGCGCCTTGATGATGCGGGCCGCGGTGCGGGCCTCGCGCTGCTGCATGGCGTCGATCAGGGCGACGTGTTCGGCCACGAGCTTCGCCGGATCGTGGCCCTTCAGGTTGGAGACGCTGACGCGCACCAGCCGGTCGGCCTGACCGATCAGGTCGCAGAGCGTCGCCGCCATCCGGCGGTTGCCCGATGCGTGCGCCAGCGCGGAGTGGAAGCCGCGATTGTAGGCGATGAAGTCCTCATGGCTGCCGGAGAAGCGGCGGAATTCATCGAGGGATTTCAGGATGCTGTCTGGCGCACTCTCGATCGCTTCGGCGACGCAGGCCGGCTCGAGCGCTAGGCGAAAGCGCAGCAGGTCTCGCGCGTCGGACAGCGAGATCGGATTGACCCGGTAGCCCTGGCGGGGCTGCACCGTCACCAGATGCTCGCGCTCGAGCCGCAGCAGGGCGTCCCGGACCGGTTGGCGGCTGACGGCGTACCGCTCCGCCAGTTCCTGCTCCCGCATTTCATCACCCGGCGCGAAGTGGCATGATAAAATATCAGACCGCAGGTTTTCGTAGATATTGTCGCGCAAAAGGATCATTCTTCTCAAGACTCCTGCTATTAAATTGCAATCTGTAAAATATCACGTCAAGTCTAAAATGCTTGAAATCAGCCCGATTTGATTTATTAATCGTCGCGAAAGGGGCCTCGAGGCCCTCGGCCCGATTTGGAAAGAGACCGGCAATGGACAGGCTTTTCGCCAACCGCACCGTCAACGCAGCCCAGTCGGGCGAGGGGCCGCCGCTGCTCCTGTTTCACTCCCTGCTGTCGGACCGCGCGAGCTTCGATGCGATCGTGCCGGAGCTTGCCCGGTCGTTTCGGACCATCGTGCCGGAACTGCCGGGGTTTGGCCGATCGGACGCCGTCGAAGGCGGCCTTGCTGCCATCGCCGACCGGATGGCGGAGGCGGTGCACGATGCGGCTGATGGCATGCCGGCGATCGTGCTTGGCAATGGCTATGGCGGGTTCGTCGCGCTGCAGATGGCGATCCGCCACCCGGCGCTCGTGAGCCGGCTGATCCTCGCCGACACCGGAGCTGCGTTCTCCGAGCCGGGCCGCGAGGCGTTTCGCACCATGGCAAGGGTCTCCCGCGAGAAGGGGCTCGCCGCGATCACCGACGTTGCGATGCGCCGGCTGTTCGCATCGGATTTCCAGGCACAGCATCCGGCGCTGATGCAGGATCGCCGCGAGGCTTTCCTGCGCACCGATCCCGACGTGTTCTGCGCGGCCTGCGATGCGCTGGCGAGCCTCGATCTTCGTGCCGAACTCGGCCGCGTGACCGTCCCGGCACTTGTGGTGGTCGGCGAATACGACGAGGCGACGCCGCCGCCGATGTCATACGAATTGGCCGCCGGACTGCCGCGGGCCGAGCTCAGGGTCGTTCCGGGATGTGCGCACGTCCCGCAGCTGCAATCGCCAAAACTGTTCCTCGATACGATCGGCGATTTTCTCGCGATCAAGCATGCTGCGCCCACTGCGTGACCGCGCCGCCGCTCGCGCCCGCGCGGCGGCCTGCCGACAATTTGGGCAGAACGCCCAGCTAATCCGTTTCACCCCGACGGCATCTCTGCCTAGTCTGGCGGACACGGAGACGAAGCCAGATGCGCGCGATCCTTGATCACTGCAGCGGAGCAACGCAGCGGAGCCTGCCGGCCGGCACGGCTTTCATCGAGGAGGGCGGCAAGACCGGTCACCTGTTCGTGCTGCTCGAGGGCAAGGTCGAGGTCGTCAAGGGCGACAGTCTGGTCGCCGTGATCGAGGAGCCCGGCGCGGTGTTCGGCGAGATGAGTGTTCTGCTCGACCGGCCGCACAGCGCGAAGGTGCGCACGGCGTCCGATTGCGTCCTGTATGAATTCGACGACGCGGCGTCGTTCCTGCGCGAGCAGCCTGCGGTCGCGCTGCTGATCGCGCGGCTCCTGGCGCAACGGCTGCACGTCGCCACGACCTATCTGGCCGACCTGATGCACCAATATGCCGACCACGGCACCCATCTGGCGATGGTCGGCGAGGTGCTGCAGAGCATGATCAACCTGCCGCCGATGCAGGTCGCGCCAGGCTCGGATCGGCAATCCGATCCAAGGATGTGAGCCAGTCCGGCGCCTCGTGCAGCGGCGTTGCCGGCCGATGCAGGGGGGCGTTGAGATCGACGATCTGCGCGTCGCCGGCGGCGAGCCAGAAAGCCTTGTCCTGGGCGAGATCGAGCACGATGTAGACCGGCGGCCGGCCGGGCTGCAGGCCGGTATTGAACACCCAGGTGGTGCCGATGCGGTCGAACCACGAGCCGCTCGGGATGAACGGCGATTGATGCACATGGCCCGAGATCACCATCGCCGGGTGATGGCGCTCGATCCAGCGCAGCAATTCGACGTCGCCGAAGAAGCGCTTGCCGCCCCAGCTGATCGGGGAATCCGCCGGCGGGGCATGATGCACCCAGACCCAGCGGCGGTGCGGCATGGCGGCCGCCTCGCGCAGCTGGTCGTCGATCCGCGCCTTGACCAGCGGGCCGTCCCACCAGGGGCACACCGTGAACAGCGTATCGCCGATGGTCAGATTGTCGCCGTCGCAGGCCACGCCGGATTCCCTGATGCCGGCGACCCATCGCGCGATCTTCTCGCCCTCTGCGTTGCGCTCGTCGAGGTCATGATTGCCCGAGCAGAAGATCACGCGCGTGAGGCCGGCGAGACGCGACAGGTATTTCGTGACGACCACGATCTGGGCGCGGAAATCGACCGCCGAGCCGAGGTTGAGCGCATCGCCCGCGAAGATCACCAGATCGAATTGCGGCGCGGCCGCCAGCAGCCAGTCGAACTGCGGCAACGAGTAATGCAAGTCGGCGACGACGAGGCAGCGCATCCGGCAAATCCAAATGCTTGGGACAATGGGGTGGATTGGTAAGGCAATGAATTTCAAACAATCTGAATTGCAGCAAGATTTATGCCGTGCCGCGCCGGTTAAGCGCGACAGATCTTCGCAGTGGCGTGCAAGTCATATGTGCGTGCCGCTTGCTCGGAGTGCGGGCGCGACCTGAATTCAGACGGACGCGCCGCTCAAACGAAGTGAGGTGAGCACGCTGGCCAGGCTCCCTCTCCCCTTGCGGGAGAGGGTGGGGAGGGGGGTGGCCCCGGGCGAGATGCTTGACGGAAGCGTCGCGCGCGCAAATCTGCTCGTGTCGTTGAATTGCCAACTGAGAGAGCACGCCGTGTGGCGCCCCTCTCCCTAACCCTCTCCCACAAGGGGAGAGGGAACCCTTCCGTCGGTGCGTCCCTCACGCAGCTGGCAAGAGACACAAGCGTCACACGCGCGCTGAAGACCTCAGCAGCACGCACTTGCCCCCCTCACGCCCTTGCGGTGGCGTGGGAGAACACGATCTCGATCAGCGTGCCGGTGCGGCCGCCGGTCTTGATCTGGAATTTGGCGCGGTTGGCTTCGACCAGCGCCTTGGTCAGCGACAGGCTGACGCCGCCGGAGCCGGCCTGATCCGACGGCGTCGGCGCGCGGAACGGTTCGAGCGCGGCGGCGACCTCGTTGTCGTTGAGGCTCTGCCCGGTGTCGCGCACGCGCAGCATCACTTCGCCGAAATCCGACAGCGCGGTCGAGACGATCACCTGGCCGCCGGCATTGGCGAGATGGATCGAGTTGCCGATCAGGTTCAGCGTAATCTGGCGCAGCGCGCGGGCGTCGGCGACCACAGGCGGCAGCGTGTGCGCGAGCGAGGTGCGGATGATGATGCGTTCGCGGTTGGCCTGCGGCTGCATCACCGCGACGCAGCTCTCCACCATCTCGTTGAGGTTCTGGTTGGTGAAGGCGAGGTCGAGCTTGCCGGTCTCGATCCGCGACAGGTCGAGCAGGTCGTTGACGATCGCGATCACCCGCTCGCCGGAGGCGCGGATGTCCTTCATGTATTCGACATAGCGCTCGTTGCCGAGCGCGCCGAACCGTTCGCCGATCATCACCTCGGAAAAGCCGATGATGGCGTTGAGCGGGGTGCGGAGCTCATGGCTGATCCGCGCCAGCATGTCGGTCTTGGCGTTCCCCGCGCGTTCGGCGAGCCGTCGCGCCTCGCGCAGCTCGACCTCGCTTCGCTTGGCCTGCGAGAGATCGCGGAACACGGCGAAGAAGTTCGGCCCGTCGGCGCGGGTGCGGCCCATCGTCACCGACAGCGGGATGATGCCGCCCTGGCGGACGCGGCCGAGCGTCTCACGGCCGTGGTCGAGCAGGCTAGCGACGCCGGCCGATTTCACGCTGGCGAGATAGTCGAGGATGCCGTGCTGGCTCTCCGGCGCAAACAAATCGGCGAGGTTGTGCGCGATGAACTCGTCGCCGTCATAGCCGAACAGTGCCTCGGCGCTTCGGTTGCAGGAATGGATGTTGCCCTCGGCATCGAACATGATGATGCCCTCGGCCGCGGTGTCGAGGATCGCGCCGAGCTCCTCGGCGTCGGCGTGGCCGGCCTGCGGCTCTGGCGGCGCCAGCACCGGCTCCGCGGCAGCGGCCGGCTCGGGATCGGACAGCGCGGCGGCGACCGCGGCATCTTCCTCGAGCGTGCGCGAGAAGATCAGCGCCAGCGCGGAATCATCGTCCCAGGTGATGGTGTGCAGCCGCGCTTCCGCAGATACCGACTCTGCGTCGTTGCCGCCGTTCTGGTTCGCCGAGATCGTGACCGGCGTGCCGGTGCCGGAGGTGCTGCTCGCCTGCGAGACGCCTGGCTCGACATAGAGCGCGTCGAGCCCGCCGGCTGCTTCCAGCGCATGCAGGCTGTCATAGCCCACGCGGGTGAGGAAGGCGTGGTTGGCATAGAGCAGGCGGTCGAGCCGGTAGATCAGGATGCCGACCGGCAAAAGATCGAGCAGCGCGCGGTCGCGCCGGGAGTCGGCGCGCGGCGCCGGCTCGGCCGCAGCGAGCCAGCTGGCCTTTTGCGGGTCGGTCGGCGGCGCTTGCTGCGCGACCGTCTCTTGCTGCGGCGTCGCCTGCTGTGGCGGCTCGGTCGGGTCGGGCTCCTCGGGAACCGGCTCCGCGGCGGCGCTCTCATTCGTTGTCGCGGTGAGCCCCGCCTCGCTCTCGAGCCGCGCCGACAATTGGCGGGCGAGCTCGTTGAAGGCGTTGTTCTCGACCGGCGTCAGCGACGGCGGCCTTGTGTCGCCGGCGAGGCGGAACTGCACCACGTTCAGTGGCGGGTCGTGACGCACTTCGTGCGTTTCCTCGTTCGTTTCCACGGCGTGATCCGGATCGGCTTGGTGTGAAGTCTTTGTTGCTGTCGGCTCGGTTAATTCCTCGGGTGGTGCGGCTGCGGTCGTGTCGGGCGGCGGCTCCGCGTGCGGCGGAGGATTGTCATGCGGCGGGGCGGCGGGCCCGGGCGGCGCATCGGTGCGCGGCGCAGGCGCGACATCGGCCGACAAGGATTGCGGCGCGATCGCGCCGCTGAAGAACTCATAGCGGCGCATTGCTGCGAGTCGCGCAAGCCCGTCGAGGTCGCGACACACACCAAAGCCGCGATAGCCGGCGAAATTCCGGTTGCGGTCGAACACCGGCAGGCCGGACAGTTCCACCGGCAGCCGGCCGCCGCCGTCGACCGGCCAATGCAGCGTGATGCCGCTCCAGGTGTCGTGGCTGGCGAACGCCTGCATGACGCGGCCCTCGGGATCGAGGCCAAAGCTCGCGGCGATGTCGCTCCACAGCCGGCCGAAGCCGGCGGCAGTGTGCAGGCCGATCAGGCGGGTGAATTCGTCGGAGCCGAGCGAGAAGCGCGCCTCATGGTCCATCTGCCACATGAAGCGCAGCGGATGCCGCCGTACCGGCAAGGGTTCGTCGAGCCATGATGGCTTCACCGCCGCCTGCGTCGCGGGCTCCGGCTCGGCGGCGGGCGGCGGAAGGGGCGCATCCGCGATCGCATAGGGCGAGGGCGCGTGATCGGCCGGCGGGGATGATATCGCGGCGGCCGGCGCAGTTGCCGTCGCTTCGAGATCGGGCGATGACTCCGGCGTAGGCTCTTCGACCTGCGCCTTGGGCACCTCGATCAGCGCTTCCGACAGCGGCTCCTCGATGGCGGGAGTGTCGGCTGACGCGGTGTCAAGATGCGCGGGCTCGACGACCGGCGCCGGCTCGACGTGCGTCTGTTCTGCTGGCGCGGGAGACGTCGCAACATCCGCAGGCTGTTTGATCTGCGCTCCGGTGGGCACTTCGATCAGCGCGTCCGACAGTGGCTCCTCGATGGCGGGAGTTTCGTCCGGCGCGGTCTCGGGATGCGCGGTCTCGTCGGGCGCGGGCTCTGCGGGCGCCTGTTCTACTGCCGCGGGAGACGCTGCAACATCCGCTGGCTCTTCGACATGGGCTTCAGCGGGCATCTCGATGAGCGCTTCCGACAGCGGCTCCTCGACGGCGGGAGTTTCAGCAGGCGTTGTGTCGAAGGCCGCGGCCTCGACGGGCGCTGTCTCTGCGTGCGCCTGTTCTGGCGCGGCGAGAGATAGAGCGGCGTCCGCGGGCTCGGATTCGGCCACGCTGATGATCGGCTCGGCTGTGGCTGCTTCTCCGGGCTGCGGATCCAGCGCATCGAACAGCGTGATGGTGGCCGGCGCTTCGCTGGCCGGCGCGGCGGCTTCGTCCTGCGCAACAGGTTGTTCGACAACGGCCGGCGCTGGCGGCGGCTCCACTGCCGCTGCCTCTTGCGCCGTCGCCGCCGCGGGCGCTGGCGTTTCCGGTGCTGCTGTCACCGGCGCAACCGGCTCGGGCACGATCGGCGCCGCCGGTTTTGCGGCGAGATGCGGCGCCGGCTTGATCAGCGCGACCAATGCGCGATCCGCGCCGCGGCCGATCCGCTGCAGCACGACGCGGCCGATCGCGACGCTGGCCGACGCGCGGCCCTGCGCCAGCGCCTCGCCGCGCGCGGCATCGAGGCCGGCCTCGGTGAGATCGTGCAGAGGCCGCGCCGCCTCGTTGGCTGCGATCAACAATCCGTCGCCGTTGAAGGCGGCCGCCGGCCGGTCGAGCCCCTGCACCAGCCGCAGCAATCGCTCGGCGAGCGGCATGCCGCGGCCGCTGGCATTGAGCGCCGAAACCAGGATGCCGTGGCTGCCGTCTGATAGCTCGAGCCGCGCGCAGCCGCAGGTCGCAAGCATTCCGGGCGCTGCGCCGAACCCAGGCAGCCGCTCCAGCCGGATAGCGCCGGTCGCGGCGAGGCTGCGGCCGAGGCGGGCGACCTGACGACGATGCGGATCGGCCGGGCCGAAGGCGCGCTTCGCCAATTCGGCGCCATTGGCGGCACCGAATACCTGCGCACCGACCGGATTGGCCCACAGGATCCGTGCGCCGTCAGCCGACCACAGCCATGCCGGCTGGGCGCTCGTCGCATGATCCATCAGCCTCACATCGCCGAGTGCCTGGATCTGGAATTCCGCGTCGCTGATCACGCCAGATTTGACCGCATGGGTTGGGCTTACTTCCTTAGCTTTGCCGAAGGGGCCGGCAGCCGCAGGACGACAGCCTTAACAGAAGGTTAGTATCGCAACTGGGGGGCGGCAGGTCCATGTCCGCGGCGAGAGTGCGTCAGCCAAAGCCGGGATAACGTTAACTTGGCTGAACGATCCACAGCCGTTTGGCGTTGTCGGGCAGAGGCTGCTGCGCGGTGCGTGATTGCGGAACCAGGGCGGCTCCGCGTCACACCTGCGATTGCAGTCCGCGATATAACCTGCCGCAGGCCATCGGAGCCAACCGGCGGGCCGATCACCAAGCGAGGGAGAACGACCATGAGCGACAACGCGCGTGACCATTTCGAGATTCCCAAATTCGAAATCCCCAAGGACATGCGATCGATGGCCGAGGCGAGCTTTGATCAGGCGCGCAAGGCGTTCGAGCAGTTCGTGACCAACGCCAGGGACACCGCTGGCAAGATCGAGGAGCGCAACGCGGAGATGCGGGCCGGCGCCAAGGACCTTTCCGCCAAGGCGCTGTCCTATGCGGAAAGGAACGTGCAGTCGTCGCTGGACTACGCCCAGTCGCTGCTCAAGGCCAACGACCTCAACGAGGTCATGAGGCTGCACAGCGAATATGTGCAGGGCCAGATGCGCTCGCTCGCCGAGCAGGCCAGCGAGATGGGGCAGGCCGTCAGCCGCGCCGCGATGGATGCGGTCAAGCCCAAGAACTGACGGAGAACTGACGGCGGCTGGACCGCAGCCGACCTTGGTGCACCCAGCCTCGGTCGGCCGCGGTACCCCTATATTCCGCCACATAAAAATAACGCGTCGCACACGATCTTACGTTGCGTTGCACAAAATTGACATGATATGGGTGTTTATTAGGCGGGCCCAACAAAAAGGGCACTCCCGTGAATCGAAGGCAGCGTGATCCATTTCAGCGCTCCCGGCCTCTTTGGCTCCGGGGCGTCCGCAATGGTCACATCTACTCACCCGTTGCGAAGGATTACACGTATGACCAACCCGTCCGATCCGTTTTCCGCCTCGATCATCCCGTTCGAGGTCCCCGAGCAGATGCGTGCGTTCGCTGAAAAGGGCGTGCTGCAGGCCCGCGACAGCTACGCCAAATTCAAGGACGCCGCCGAGACCCACAATTCGACCGTCGAGGCCGTGTTCACCTCGGTGAGCAAGGGCGCCAGCGAGTATTCGGCCAAGCTGATCGAGTTCTTCAAGGCCAACACCACCGCGTCGCTCGACTTCGCCCAGGAGCTGTTCAGCGTGAAGTCGCCGACCGAAGCGGTCGAGCTGTGGACGTCGCAAGCCCGCAAGCAGTTCGAGACCTACACCGCGCAGGCCAAGGAACTGGCCGAGCTCGGCCAGAAAGTCGCCGCTGAGGCCGCCGAGCCGATCAAGGCCAACGCCTCGAAGTTCTACAAGCCGGCTGCCTGATCTTAGCTTGCAAGAGACCAGCGAAAGGCCCGGGCCAAGGCGGTCCGGGCCTTTTTGCTTGAAAATCGGTTATCCAACGGCGTGAAATGCGGGCCGAAAGCCCGCGTTAAAGCCTTGCCAAAGCGCGGCGTTGCACCTAGTTTCCGCCCGAAATCGCCGCCCCCCTTCGGGTTGGGGCGTTGCGTCAGGATGCAGTTGTAGCTCAGTTGGTTAGAGCGCCTGTCTGTGGAACAGGAGGTCGGTGGTTCGAGCCCACCCAACTGTACCAGCGAAATCAATGACTTATCCTAGCCTTCGCCCGAAGCCCATGATTGCTAGCTACCATGTAGCTACCGCGGTGACGGAAACGCAGTCTGGTTCTAAATTCGTAATGACGGGGTCATAGGTTTGCGACATCACTCAACCTGACGAATTTGCTCCCGAGGCCTACGCGATTTGTGGCGGTGATAACGTGGGCGCGAGTCAGTCCCGACAGCCCAGCGACTGACGGCAAGCGAATTCCCCCGGCTGAACGCGGCGGCCTGTAAAGGTCGCATGGACCCGGTTCGCAATGCGCTATCGGCGAGCCAAAGACGTTCATGGAGGGGCAAGCGAGGCGAAAAGATCGTGAGTTTTTTCGAGCGTCTAAAGACAGAAGCATCCGCCGAGTGGCGGGCCTACACCGAACATCGCTTCACGAACGGATTGGCAGACGGCTCGCTCCCCGAAGCAGCGTTTCGTCACTAGACGGCTGGCGATACAGCCTGGCCGGTCACGCCGTATTGTGGAGCATGCGCTCTATGTTGCTCGGTTTGTTGCTGGCCTCTGTGGCTGGCTCTGCCGTGGCGGCGGACTGGGGCAACATAGCCACCATCTCCTCGACGCTAGGCAACAATACCAACCGGCTTTGTATTGGCGACCACTCGCGACCGGGCGACATTGGCTGCCCGACCTGGGCGCCGAGCCTGACCACGGCCGGAGATGTCAGCGTCAGCGGCAATCTGTCAGCAAGCAAGTTTATTGGCGATGGCTCTGGCCTAACCAACGTCGGCGCCGCGAGCACCGACCGCATCATCAGCGGTACGACCTCGATGCTAGCCGTAAGCGACACAGGTTATGTGTCGCTTACGCAGAGCGGCATCAATACCGGTTGGTTTGATCCGGCCCGCGGCCTCGTCACCATCGGCATAAGCACAACTGGGACTATCAGCACTACCGGAATTTACTTAAATGGAGTGGCAGTGCCGCAAATTATTCTCGCGAATACAACCAACTCACGGATATGGAAAATCGACTCGCAAGGTGGCTGGATTGACCGACTAAATGGCATCTTCCACATCAACCGCACCACCAACTCTCACTTCGTTATTAACGCGGGGGGTGGTAATCTCGGCGTGGGGACTGCTTCTAATACAATTCCCAGCGCGACTCTTCATGTCAGTGGCAGCGTGATGGTGACGACGGCCAGCAACACCAACTCGGTGAGCAACCCAGCTTTCTATATCAACGGCACGAACGGCTACGTCGGCATCGGCACGGCCGCTCCTGCGGCGCCGCTGCAAATTACGCTGCTGGGGAGTTCAACCTCGTCAACCATCGGCTTTGCTCACATCGCCTCCTCCTACGGGGGCCCATTCTTCACCGCCCGCCAATCCGGCGCGGGGTACTCTTACGGAAGCGCCATGTTCCAGGCACTAACCGATAATCCCACTGGCAGCGCGAATGTCTTCTTTGAAGGTATTGCGGCTGGAAGCCTGAGAGCAAAGATCCGTGCAGACGGTCTGGGCATGTTTGCGGGCGGCATGGAGGTGGGAACCACGAGCAGCTCACCTTCGGCGACCCTCGTTGTTTCTGGGACGAGTATTCTAAGCAGCTACACGGCCATCGGCTTTGGCAATAATACATACAGCCCCACTGCCCCACTCGAGGTCTCCGGCACCATCAGCGCTACTAGTCGGTGAACGGCGTGAGCATCACGGGCGCCGGTAGCGCCGGCGACCGCATCGTCAGCGGCAGCGTCAACATGATAGCCGAGCAGACGAGCGGGACGGTACGAATCTCTGGCTGCGCGGCGGCGATCAGGGTGAGACTCCAGCGACAATCAAGGTGAGACTGCGCCGATGGGGACGGACCGAAGGGAGGGCGCAGCCCGACCGGAGGACCGTCCCCATCGGCGTCGCGCGTTTTTGGACCCGTCTGGCGGCCGGGTGCGGCTGGTGCAAGCTGTTGGTTCGTCTCGACAAGAGGGAATCGATGCCTTGCCTGGCCTCCACATCACCGACCACCAGATGAGGCTGTACATGACGTACCGACTGACACTGTCCCCCGAGGCCGCCGCGGCCAAGGCGGGGTTCTCGAAGGCAAGCGCGTATCGAATCGAGGGCGATTGTCGCCCGCCATCGCAGAAGAAGACGCCGAGGGGCCGGCGCCGGTCCGATCCGCTCGGGCAGTATTGGGACGCCGAGATCGTTCCGATCCTGAAGGCTGCGCCCGGCATCCGCGTGATCGGCGTGCTGGACGAGCTGCGCCGACGGCATCATGACTTGAACCCGAACATCCGCCGCACGCTGGAGCGGCGCATCAACGCCTGGCGGGCGCTCAACGGCCCCGAACAGGACGTGATCTTCCGCCAGCAGCACGAGCCCGGCCGCCTGGGTCTGTCCGACTTCACCGACGTGAGCGCGCTCGGTATTACCATCGCGGGTGAGCCGCTCGATCACCGGCTCTATCACTTCCGGTTGGCGTTCTCCGGCTTCGAGCATGTCCATGTCGTGCTCGGCGGCGAAAGCTTCGTCGCCCTGGCGGAGGGCTTGCAGAACGCGCTGTGGGCGCTTGGCGGCGTGCCGCGGGAGCATCGCAGCGACAGCCTGTCGGCAGCATTCCGCAATCTGGCCGCCGACGCACGGGGGGATCTGACGCAGCGCTACGCCGGGCTGATGGGCCACTATGGCATGGCGCCAACGCGCAACAATGCGGGCATCGCACATGAGAACGGCTCGATCGAGAGCGCGCACGGCCATCTCAAGCGGGCACTGGAAGATGCGCTGTTGCTGCGGGGGACGCGCGAGTTCGCCAGTCTCGATGCGTACCGGGCTTTTGTCGACGAGATTGTCGGCCGGCGCAACGCCAACCTCGCCAAGCCGATCGCGCTCGAGAAGGAGGCCTTGGCGCCGCTGCCAAAAGGCCGCACGACCGACTTCGAGGAGAAAGTGATCCCGGTGACGTCGTCAGGCGGCTTCATCCTGCGGCGCGTATTCTACACCGTGCCTTCAAGATTGATCGGCCATCGCCTGCGTGTGCGCATCTTCGACGACCGGCTCGAATGCTTCCTTGGCGTCACGCCGGTCGTGACGCTGCGGCGCGGTCGGCCTGTGTCCGAGAGCCAGGGCGGTCATGTTGTGGATTACCGGCACGTCATCCATGCCCTGCGGCGCAAGCCGATGGCGCTCCTCAATCTCGTTTATCGCGACCAACTCTTCCCGCGTGCAGCTTACAAACGTCTGTTCGAGACCTTGCGGGAGCATGGTGATGACCGGCGCGCCTGCAAGGTGACGGTCGAGCTTCTGGCGCTGGCTCACGAGCGCGCCTGCGAAGCAGAACTCGCCGAGGTGATCGCGATGGATCTGGACGCCGGACAGTTACCCGATCTTGCCGCGCTGCGCGACCGCTTCCGACCCGAGGCGGCCTCGATCCCGCGTGTCGCCGTCAAGCTGGCGCCGCTCGACGTCTACGATGAACTCGCCTCCGTCAGCGTCATGTCGGGCCGCTCGAACCTGGGAGAGGCAGCATGACCGGTATCGCTACCTCCGTCGATGCTGCCCGTGTCGAGCTGCTTCTCAATGAGCTCCGCCTGCCGGGCGTCAAGGCGATCTGGCCGAAGCTCGCCGCACAGTCGGACAAGGAAGGGTGGCCTGCCGCCCGCTTCCTCGCCGCCCTTGCCGAGCACGAGGCGGCCGATCGCACCCGCCGTCGGATCGAGCGACACATGGTGGAAGCGCGTTTGCCCGCCGGCAAGACGCTCGCCACCTTCGACTTCGAAAGCGTGCCGATGCTATCAAAGGCACAGGCGATGGCGCTCGCCGCTGGCGACGCCTGGTTGAAGGCCGGCGCCAATTTGCTCTTGTTCGGTCCACCGGGCGGCGGCAAGACCCATCTCGGCACGGCGATCGGCCTGGCTCTCGTCGAGAACGGTTGGCGCGTTCTCTTCGCGCGCACCACTGATCTGGTGCAACGGCTGCAGGTCGCGCGGCGCGAGCTGGCGCTGGAGTCCGCGATCGCCAAACTCGATCGCTATGACCTCCTGATCCTCGACGACATCACATATGTGAGCAAGGATCAGGCGGAAACCAGTGTGCTGTTCGAGTTGATCGCCGCCCGCTACGAACGACGCTCGCTGCTGATCACGGCCAATCAGCCATTTGGCGAATGGGGGCGTATCTTCCCGGACCAGGCAATGACGTTGGCTGCCATCGATCGTTTGGTCCACCACGCCACGATCCTCGAGATGAACGTCGAAAGTTACCGTCGAAAAGTTGCCCTCGATCGCAAGCGCGGTCCAGGCCGGCCACCTGTTCACACGACCCCCAACGAACTCGACAAGACTGTGATTGACGCTGGCAGCGCCGCTTGATTGTCGCGCAGCGTCAATCAACGCTTGCCAAGTAGGCGGCCAGCGTCAATTATCTCCTGACTCGGCCGCCTCGTCTCATCTTGATTGACGCGCCGCTCTCATCCTGATTGTCGCGCTATACTCTGGCACGCTGGCACTCAACAATACCGGCAACGAAGTATGTGACGCGGCGCACTACTACACGTTCCGCGCCAACCCCATCACGCAACAGCTCGAAATGTGCCGGCCCTAGACGTAGCGCCTGGCCGTCCGCTCGATGTCGTCGCGCAGTTTTCCTCGTCGCATATGACCGCTGCGCGTCGTCTGCGGCGCGAACAGCGCCTTGCCATACCGACGCCCGGCTTCAAGTCCCCAGAAATTAGCGGCCCTCAGGCAGACGACCATGCGCTCACCCCGCTCTGCCTGTGGAAACAGGATTGATTGCGCCCAGTCGAGCATTGCCCGGCTGGAGGGAAGGGCGGCGAGAACATGATGATCGGTGAAGGTGCGCGAGTGGTAAGCCCCGATGTTGGCGATGGCGACCTGTCCTTGATGACTTCCGGTTCGCCCAGCCACGCCAGGCGCTCTCTGCGCCATCTGGCGGCTTCCGGGTGATGGTCGGTGAACCCGAGCCTACCGGTGCGCTGCTTGACGTACCGCTCCTGTCCTTCCTTCGATCTGGCGATCTTGACGTCGGTTTCCGAGAACCCGGGCGACAGATAGAGCAGCACAATCGGAGCCGTCCGCAGTTTCCCGCCGAACTTGGCCGGCAGACACCTCAGATCAAAGCCGTGCGAGTCATTGAGGCGCGCAAAGACCGGGCGGTCCAGCGGATGGATCGTGTCGGCTTTGCCGATCATCGACCAGAATTTGAAGATGTCTGTCATTGCTCGCTCGTTTCCGGCCTTTCGCCGTCTTCAGTCATCGTTTCCTCTAGCCAAAGAGGTTCGGTGAGGTGCACCCTACCAATCACTGAAAGGCGATGTGAAACATGAAATTCGCTCTGGTAGATGGCCAACGCGTTGAGGCCTTTCCTCAAGGGCTTGGATCGTGCCCAAGGTGCGAAAGCTACGTGATAGCCAAGTGCGCCTCGCACGGATTCCTCATTGGGCGCATAAGGCCATTAGGAATTGCGATTCCTGGATAGAACCCGAAACCGAATGGCATCGGGCCTGGAAGAACAAATTTCCCACTGAGTGGCAGGAGTTCATCCAGCATGACGGGCAATCTGGGGAGAAGCACATCGCGGATGTGCGGACCGAGCATGGCCTGGTCATCGAGTTCCAACATTCGCACCTCAACCCGCTAGAGCAGACCGCGCGCGAGCGCTTTTACGGCAACATGGTTTGGGTCGTCGACGGCACCCGCCTGCAACGGGATTATTCCCGGTTTCTGAAAAACAAGGCCAACCTGCGAACCACAGACTATCAGGGGTATTTCCTTCTGGACTTCCCAGAAGAGTGCTTTTCCCCGCTTTGGGTTGAGAGCTCAGCTCCTGTTATCTTCGATTTTCGTGGGATCGGCGAAGACGTGGCTCCTGATGGCACCAAAGACGCACCGTGGTGCTTGCTTCCCGGGCGCGCGGGAAGATATGCGGTGGTCGTTCAAATGCCGCGCGAGTACTTTATGCTCGCGACTTCCAGCCAGCCCCAATTGCTGCCTGCGCGAGATATCGTGACCGGCTTTGCCCAGCGCCTGCGAGCAGCGCAAGAGCGGATAATGCAGCCTCCTTTTTTCATGTCGGGCCGAGCCTTTCGGCGGCGGAGATCCTGGCGGCTCTGAAGAGCTTAGTCCTAGCGTTCTTCGGTCGGATGCAGCCACCACTTGTAGGGCGTGATGCTGCGCGCCTCAGTGAGCTTGATCATGTGGACGAAAGGGCACTGCCGTTCGTATGCGGACAGACGCGTTGCCCAAAGATGACGGACTGGCCGAGGATCATCGAGTTGCAGTTTCCATCGAGGAGATAGCGATGCCGAGTGTCAATTTTGAACTGAGAGACGTGCCGTTTCCGGTGATGTCGACGTCTGCATCAATCAAGGAACTGGAAGCCCTGGACAGCCAGGAAAAGACGGCAGCCCTGCAACGGCAGTTTCTCTACATGGCTGATGTACTCAGAAAGTGCGGGATTCCCACCGACAACCTGATAGCCGCGCTGTTGGGAGCAGCGATCCAAGACTACACCGAGAACGCCATGCTCCAGCTGATCGACGAGGAGCGGCGGAGGCACCCGGCTTATCCGGCAACGCTGACTGTGCTCGCTCAGTTCATGACAGCGCAGGGCACGATGATGGTCAACCAGGGCATTCCGGCGGGCCTGCTAGGGGTTTCGATGATGAATGCGGGAATCGCCGTGGCGCAGAAGGAGATGACCAAAGCCAAGGTGGTTGAGGTTGTCGAGGGTAGCCTCGAAGCTTTGAGTGGAGAAACGCGGACGTAGTTCAGCAGCCGCTCGCCATCTGCAGGGCCTCAGCCTTTCGTCCTCTTCAAGGAAATTGTTGAGCAGGTTATAGCTCGGCTTTATTTGCGCCCGGCTACAACCTAGAGTCAGGGCATTCAAGGGGGCATGAATGCTGACGAAGTTTATTTCCATCAAGAATATCGGGCGGTTTCGTAATTCCGCGGGTTCACCAAACCCACAATTGTTCAAGCATACGTTCATTTCGGGCGCCAACGGGTTTGGCAAAAGCACGCTGTGTGCCGTCCTACGCTCCCTTCACACCGGGCAGCCCGATCAACTCATCGGCCGAAAATCGCTCGGGATCACGGAGGCCAGCAAGGTCGAGCTTCTGTTTGATACCGGGGTCATCCGGTTCGATGGGGGGCGCTGGAGCGAAGCCAAACCCTCCTTCAGCATCTTTGATGGCGTCTTTGTCGCAGAGAACGTTCACGCCGGTGAAGTCGTCGATGTCGCCCAGAAGCGCAACCTCTACCGGATCATCGTAGGAAGCGCCGGGGTCGGGCTGGCCGAACGTGATTCCGAGCTTGCCGCAGACAGTCGCGCCCGAACGACCGAGATTTCTGCTTCAACGAGGAGCTTGCAGCCTCATCTCGGCACGGGAATGTCACTTGAGACGTTCCTGAACCTGGAGCCTCAAGCGGACATCGACGCCGAGATTGACAGGCAAGAAGTCGAAGTGGCAGCCCTTACCCATATCGACACGATCCTTGCGCGCCCGGAACTGTCGACGTTCGACCTTCACACGTTTCCGTCGGGAATACGGGAAACGCTGCGCCGAACGCTTGATGGAATTGCTGATGATGCGGAGCGGATGATCGAAAAGCACTTCGCCTCTCACAACATGAAGAACGGTGGCGGCAATTGGGTGTCGACCGGCTTGAATTTCGCCAATGATGACTGTCCTTTTTGCGGGCAGGGGATCGCGGGGCTACCGCTCGTAAAAGCGTTCCGCGCCGTTTTCAGCGACGAATACGCTCGGCTGCACAACGACGTATCGGCTCTGCGCGAGCGTATTACGTCGGACTTTGGGGAAGGCTTCATCGCTACCCAGGCCGCAAAGGCTGAGCGAAACAATTCCGGCGTCGAATTCTGGAAGGAATACGTTTCGTTTGACTGGGACGGCCTCAAGCTGCCGCCGGCATTCGATGACGCGGTCCGAAACCTTCGCCGAGAGCTGCTTGACTTGCTTGATCGCAAGGCGCGCGCTCCCTTGGAGGTGGTTGACGTCCCGCCGACTTGCGAAGCTGCCGTTGAAGCCTATCGCAAGGTTTTCGAGGACCTGGCTGAACTTAATGCAAAGATCGCGCGGGCGAATGCCACGATCGTCGCGAAGAAGCAGGAACTCGGCACGGCTGATCTCGAAGGGGCCAAGCAGCGTCGAAGTCATCTTCAGGCCGTGAAGGCTCGCCATACGCCGACCGTTTCGACGCTGTGCGACGAACACAACAGGTTGGTGGCGGAAAAGGCAGCCATTGATGAAGAACGAGGCGCGATCCGGGCTGAACTCAACGAACATACAAGAACTGTCGTTGCGCCTTACCAGAACCGCATCAACGAGCTTCTCGACCTGTTCAACGCCGGATTCAGGATCGCGCAAACGACCCATAGCTATCCAAGCGGGATAGCGAGCACCTCGTATCAGCTCGTCATCAACGGTACTCCCGTTGATGTTGGTGGCAGCCGCACCCCGGAAACGCAGCCGAGCTTCAAGAATACACTGAGTGCCGGGGACAAGATGACCCTGGCTCTATCGCTCTTCCTGGCCGGTCTGGAGCAGGATGCCGACTTGGCTAACAAGATCGTCGTCTTCGATGATCCCTTCACCAGCCAGGACGTGTACCGGCGCCGGCAGACAGGCCATGAAATCATGCGGGTGGCGCGCGCCTGCAAGCAGCTGATTGTCCTTTCGCACGACCCACCTTTCTCAAACAGCTCTGGGCGAGGGCGCCCTCGTCCGAACGCATCTGCTTCATGCTGTCGGATCACCGGGCGCTCGGAACGAAGCTGGCGGAGGTCGACATAGAGAGGGCATGCCAGGGCCGAACTCTCACCGATACCGACGACCTGCGCAGCTTCGTGTCGAACGGATCGGGCAATCTGCTGGATATAGTGCGCAAAATGCGGGTGGTGCTTGAGGCCTATTGCCGGACCACGTTCCCCAGCTCTTTTCAGGATAATGACTGGCTGGGTGACATGGTGCGCAAGATACGGGAGGGCGGCGCAACCCACCCGGCTGCGGCGCTTTATGACGAGCTCGATCAAATCAATGGTTATTCGGCGGAGTATCATCACGACGAAGATAACAACGACACCACGCCGGATCAGATCGACGACACCGAACTCAAGGGCTATGTGCGCCGGACGCTGAGGGTCATCAATGCGCTTGAAGCATAGAGGTGCCCTCGTTGGGAGGAGAGAAGGGGCCTTCCATCGCGTCTGAAACCAAGGCGAGTGAAGTCGACTACGATGCACTGCTCGTACTGATCGAGTGCATGGAGCAGATGCCTCCGCTGTCCCGTCAAGAGATCGCTGATTTGTCCGCCAACCAGCATGCTGTGGTCGAGCGAATGGTTGCAACCGGCGAAATCTGGAATCAAGCGTCGTCCGGACCAGCCTTCCTTTCACTGGATGAAGGCGAATTCCGAAATCATCTAAAAGCAATTGATAACGATCTTGGCGAGCAGACGGCCATCGTTGCCGAGTCCTTCGCCAGGTATCTGAAGGTGGGTGAAGTGCCCGCGCCGTACTATCCCTGGCGCATTGCCATCATTCTGCGGCGTGAAAAGAGGCCGGAATTAGAAAAACGATTCCTTGCTGCATGGTGTCAGCATTTTCCCGGTGGAAACGGTGCTCGGTACGGTCAATTGGTCGATCGATTCCGAAAGCTGGGTTAATCGCATTGTCGCATTTAAGATTTTACGATGACTACGCCAAAAAGCAGCGGCCGGCTCGGATTGGTGAGGGTGGGGGAAGCCAAGTGACAAAGATGAACCATGCTCGACCGATTCTGATGCTGATAGACGACTTCAAACGCCGGCGTACAGACACGGGTCTGCTGAGGGTGCAGCAGCAGGAATTCGGCGCTCCGTTCACTCTCGGCGACTTGCCCAAAAAGCTTGATTTTGGCGCGCTCAACGCGGAGCTGATGGAGTTGCGCCAGGACCTGCATCAGGTCGCGTGTTCTGTGCTGGCGCACGTCGAGAAGTACGGCGATGTCAGGCTCATTGATCGTTTGATAGCCGCGGTTCCTGCGATTATGGACACCCACCCCCTCATGGACTGGTTCACCGTATTTGGTCCGGTCGAGTTCGTCGATGGTAAGGTAAAATACAAGGCTCGCAGGCAAAGCGCGATAGAGGTAGCGACGGCGCTGCCCTTTTGGACGATTGCAGCTGAAGAGTAGGACGATCACAGTGCGGTCGTGAACCTAAATGGGGCTCCTTAATGACGACACGACTGCAAATGCCGATAGAAGCTCTGAAAGCAAGGTCTCCGTTTTCCGGGTTGAATGAGCGCGACATTGAGCTGGGTGGCGAGCAAACCCTGCTACTGCCGACCGGCGAACAGGTTCCTTGGTCGGCTAAGAATGCCTAAGCTGCTACGGATAGTCGATCGCGCGGCCACTGATCTTTTGGGAAAAAGCTGCGATACCGGTCGCGCGCGTTGAGCGCCCGGGCCAGATCAGAAAACCACATCGGTCGGCTCCCTCCGGGAAGCTCGTCGCCAATCAAAGGGCGGAGGCCTTCGCGCCGATCCGGCACGAGGACAAAATACATGTCAATGCTGTGCCGATAGTGGACACCATGTCTACCCTCGGAGTTGAAATTATGATTCCGTACGTATGCATTGATGCTGGGGATTTTGGGCGTCCTTGCTCTGTAGGACTCCGGCAGGTTTGGCCGGTAGTATTTTCGTTCGTTCAAGAGATTGTCGAACAGGTTGATCCAGTGAGTTTCGCGTTCGTCGACGACGTTGTATTCACACCGCTCCAGCAATGCGATGCGAACCGGAAAGCCGTCCCGCCATTCGTCGTGCATCCAGCTTCGCACGACGCCTATGCCGTCGTATGGCCCCCGGCGGTGCTGGTCGAAACGCCGATCAGTGGTGCCGGTCGTCAATCCGACGTACCGCACTCCCCCGTCACGACAGGAATATAGCGCATAGATCGAAGCCATCCCGGCTCCCTGAGGGCTATTGTCGCTCCAGGAGATGGGTGTACACGCCTAACTTGTCAATCTAAGACCGGAGCATCTCCAGCCGCCCGGGCGGCGCGTATCGCCTTGCGTCCCGCTTCGCGGCGCGGTGCGTGACTGTCAGTCCGCTGGGCGGGCTAGTGACACGGCTAGCTGCGCCGCAAGCTGCTCAACGAAGAAAGGCGCCCGGAGGCGCCTTTCAATTTCGCTAGGCGGCTTTCATGCGGTAGACCTTGCCGTTCACCTTTGCCGTGCTTGGAATTGAGGTGACCGCGATTTGGTTCGGGTAGAGGTTGCCGCCGACCGACAGGTTGTCGGGCAGTGCGGTGATCGCAGTGCGGCTCAGGTCGAGGCTGCCACCTGGGGAAAAGCACTTCTGCACGTCAGCGCATTCTCGAAACGACAGCTCACGCCGGCGCACCGACGTTCAAACCGATCAGCACCGCCACCCGACGCGGAGGCGATCATCACCGCCGTGATGGCCCGGTGGCGGTCGAATTTCAGCGCGGCTTCGTTGCCGAGAATGCTGGCGGGCACGGAAACGACGGCGAGTACCAAGCTCACGGCGACCGGCGACATCCACGACGGGGCACCTTGGTGCGCCATCACGTAGGTCCAGAATCCCCCCAACCAGGTCCTAACGCCGTAGAGCTCGAAGCAATGCGCGCCGTAAGTGTCTCGATCGTCGACAATCGTGAAAAAAACCTGACACTTGCGTCGCAGAATGGACATGGTCAGGGAGCGGAGGAACTCAGAACGGCTCACAAACGGCAGTTGTCGATCTGAAATCAGTCTCAGGCGAGACTCTTGAGTCTCTGGCGTTTCCACTCGCCGCAGTCATTGCTACTATCCCGGCAACCCACAGCGTTTTGCGGGTGATTTGAAGAATGGCGCAGGTCTAGTGGCAAGCATCCAGGTCTCGGTGACCGCAGTCGAAGGCAGGCAGGGCCGCTGTTGAGCTGGCCAGCACCCACGGCGGCTCCACGCAGCGCGGCGCTAAGAAATCTCTACATCGGGCGGCCATGGCCGCTCGGACATCACGTCGGGGTGCCGCGTATCGTTGGCTGCGATACCATGTTCATCCCGAAGCTTGTCGATGGCCTCCAGGCATCTTTTCGCGATGGTCGCTTCCGTCGGCGAACCGTTGAGCAGATCGAAGAGCGCCTTGCGCAAACTTCCTACCGGAGCAGGATAGATGCTGTACGAATTCGAGCCTTCGGCGACAGGCACCTTGTCAACCGCCACGGCTTCTACGGCACGCGCCATCTGCCCATCATAGGCCTGGCTGTTCGCAGCGTACTTCTTGACCATGGCAAGAAGATCTTCGTCGCTTGCCGCTTCGCCAAAGAAATGCTCCAGCATCGTCCGGCCTAGACCGTTGCCAACCGTCTCGTACCGCCTCCTCAAATGAGGCTTCAGCTCAGGAAGGCTTTGCGCATATTTCGCCAATTGGCGGCCGACATGCCACGCGTCGGCACCGTGAGGTTCAGTCCCCAAGATGCGCTCGATAAACAGATCGACGTAGAGGAGCACGGACTCGAGAGTGCCTCGGTTGAGGATCGCCTGCATCCACGCATGCTCGTCGGCGATATCCTTGTGCGCGCGTGCAAGGCTCGTTAGCAGAGCTATACCCGCTGCATCCGGCACGGCGGCTACCGCGGTTAACACGCGTTCCCACCGTTGCGTCCAGTCGCGGCCGTAGAATGCCTTGACCTTTGTCAAGCCATCGAACACGGCATCTGGACGTGTCGTGAATGGCAGCAGCTCAAGCCACGGCTCGATTTCCCAAGTATTTTGCCGCTTGTGCCACGCTGTCGTCGGATCACTCCCCGCCGCGGCCAGCCATTGATCGATTGCGCCCATGACGAGGTCGGCATCAATGATCTGTCCATCCAGAACCATAGCGGCAAGGAGGGTTTGTTTGGCCGCCAAGGGCTGCGGCAAGCCCAAGACACGAGCGATCAGCGCTCATCATGATCCTCGTGCGGCATGCTTAGCGCAACGCGAGCCAAGCTGATTGCGAGCGTTTGGTCCTCTTTCGCCTCCGACTTCGCCAACCGATCTATCGCGGCGAAGATCGGCTTGGCGAGCGCATCCGATGGCTTCGGTCTCGGCGATATCGCGCGAGCCTTGCGTGCTGCCTCTACTTCATCGAACCACGGCCACCGACGATGCCAGCCTGGCTCAGGCACATTGAGTTGCCGGTCCGAAATCGATTTCAGAACGACCGCGGCCGAAAAACCAAACGCCCTGTCTTCAAGATACTGGGTGGCAACGGCGGCCACTTCATCGCCGCCGATGCGGATAAAAGCGGCTCGATATTGATTGTCATAGAGCGTGCTTGCGTCAGATGCCGCCTCGATATTGCCGCGTCTTCTGGCTTCCATGTAGCCAGCGCGCGCCACTCTTAGGCGTAACAGATCTTCGTCCAGCAGCCGCTTTAGGTCGGGCACGAGTTCCGGCAAACCCAAGCGCCCGATCGCGTTCGATACCTCGTTAAGGTCATGTCTTCTTCCGGCCGGCGCTGCAATCACGGTGTCGACCCAGCGTCGCAGACGGTTAATCCATGCGTTCTTAGTTACCGGATCGATCGCCAGCGCCACCTTGCGATCCTCGTGCTCGGCCCCATGGTCAGCGACCAGCGAAGCCAGAGATAAAATGACGCCGAGATCGTCTGAATCCGCCTTCCGCAGGATGGCCGCTGCGAAAATGGGAGCGCGCGTGCCGCGGATTCTATCCTCGAGACGACGGCGCTCCTCACTGAGCGGGCGATCGTTCGGTGCCGCGCGCAAAGCTTGTGCGCACACCAGAAATTTCTCGATCAGTGCGTCGATGGTCTTTGGGCCAGCCATAATCGCAGCGGCATTGAGGTCGCGATTCTCGCAGCTTGCATCGAGAATGGAGTCGGCGATCGGTCTCTCGTCGGTCACATCCAAGTTCAGAAGAAGCTCGGTCGCGCGGTATGGCAGTTCAAGACCAGCCTCCAGGCGTTGACGGAGCCCTTGCGAGACCGCCTGCGGCGCACGCTGTTGCGCGAAATACAGTGAGCCACTTTGCCGGTCGTTGACTCGAAACCGCGGGTCGGCAATCGCGGCCGCGATCGCCGCATCGCGCCCAGAGTCATCGGCGGGCTGTTGAAGAAGAAGGCGCAGCCGCTCCGTTGGTTCAGTCGCCTGTTCAAGAGCCACCATTCGAATGATGCTTAGTTTCTCAGCGATCTCTGCGTCCTGGATATCGTCCGCGTAGGCGCGCCTGGCGACCAGTTCCCACGTCTCTTCGTGTGCAACTGACAGCAAGGCCGCGACATGGCGCTCGGCCAGCCGAAACTGAAGATGTTGGACGACATCCGCCTGGACCTTTGGGCTCGGATCGACCTTCGCCAGTTCGACCGCCAGATCCATTCCGTCCACGCCGCTCTCGCCGGCGATCAACCCGAGCAGGTCTTTCCGCGTGTCCTCGGGAAGCTCGGCGACCTTCGGCTGCACATCGGGACCGAGGACTCCTGGACGAAAGCGCGGCGCGATGCGTAAAGTCGGGATCAGTGTTTGCCTGTCGCTGCTCGACGCGAGCGGCCAAATCTGCGGCGCGAATTCGGGGCGGCCCGTCATGATCATGAAACGCACGGCACGATCCACCCTTTCGGCTCTGTGCCAACGTGCCACGAACGACATGATATCGCTGCCTACGAGATCCCACACTGCTGATGCCGCGCGATAGATCATCTCGGCCGCCAACATAGGATCAATAGGCAAGGCCAGGTGCACGGCATGTGCAACAATCTCGGCATCGCCCTTCTCGCGTGAGAGCCGTTCTGCCGCGAACCAGACGGATTCCTCCCAGGTTGGCTGGTCCAGTATCGCGGCGCGCAGCCGCACGCGGGCGCCGGCGTCGCCCTTGGCGGCCGCCTGCATCAACTCCGTGACCCTGTGGCTGGCATACCATTCCTGGAATTGCTGATGTTGAAACGCGATGCCGCCGCCGGAGCGCATCAAGGTGTGATGGCTTGTCAACGCTTCAAGAACTGAAGCCGGCTCCAGCGGCGCGGCAATCTGACCTTGCTCACGCAGACTGGCGGCCGTGGTGGTCACAATCCGGCGCGCATCGGCCTCGGACATTGTGGTTGCGCCGACAGCATTGAGATGACTCGCCAGCTCCGTCAGAATCTCCGTGTGGCATCCCAGCAGCGCCGAATGCAAGGCCTCGGCATGATCACCCGCCTTCTCATGCTGCTGGACGAACGAGCGCAGCACGGCTTCCTTGGTATCCGGCATGGCGCCTTGTGCGCCGCCGCTAACCAGGGCAGACAGGTACAAAGGCGTCGCGATCAACGCGCGAACGCCTGGCGTCCGCCATGCGTTATCGACCATCTTCCTGCCAGCAGCGCCATCAAGCGCGTCCGCAATCGAAATCTGCTGATCCTCGGACAGCGGTTCGATCTCGACCCGTGGCCCGGATATCGGAACATCGAGTGCTTGCCGCCGCGTCGTGACGATAATGCGCAAATCGGGCCAGTCGCGACGGATCTGCCCGATCTCGATACGCAGTCGCTTGTGGGCGTCGGGAGCAAGCTCGTTCCAACCGTCGAGCAACAGCAGAAGTCGGCCGCGCTGGGCAAGTGCGCCAATCTCGTCGGCGCTCGTCGTCCGGAAAGCAGCGCGTTGATGCAAGCTGGCAAGCAGCCCTGCTGATCCCGCGGACCAATCACCCAGCCTGAAATACAGCGGGACGATCGAATAGGCCGTGAGCGCATGCCCGGCCAGTTGTAGGAGCGTCGTGGTCTTGCCCGTGCCAGGCGGCGCTACGATCGTCACGTCAGGCGCGACCTCGATAGCCAGCGGCAATTTTCCGATGCTGAAAGATGGTGCGGCGCTGTCGCCGTCTATCCTTAGAGTGAGCTCAACTGTCGCACCTGACCAAAGTGGCCCGCGCTTATGCGTTGCAAGGTCGGTTATTGCGGTAGCATGAACCTTCTCGAATATCGTGTCGAACGCGGCATCAACAGGTCGATCATCTGCCGCGATCGCCGCGCTGACGCGTGCAGCCTCCTCGGCAACGGCTGCATTTGGTGCGACAAGCTCGCGGAAAGCCTGTGCTTGCGCGTCATACTTCCATTTGACCAATTGCTCAACGGTAAACTGGTTGGGATCGGCGTCGACCAACCTCCCGCAATTCTGACAAAGCCATAGTCCGTTTTCCTTGCTCCGCCGCGCCTCCGGCGCCTGGGCGGCATTGTAGCGAGGGCCGCCGGGAGAGGCCGCGCAGATGTGTGCCGCCACGCCTATGATGATTGTCCCATCCTGGGCTGCATTGGTGCCGAGAGTCGGTCGCCGGCAGTCGGGATTCGAGCAGCGGTAAGCGACGCCCTTGGCAATCTGGGTAACGGTTTGCTTGGTGAAGTCGTCGCGCACGTGCCGCCCAAAACTCTAGTGGTCGTTTTCCGGCCTCGTGCCAAGAAGAGACGAATCCTTTATAAAGCCAATAACATAGAAAGCCCGCTGCTGCACGCTCACGCGATTGTCGTTGTTTCTTCGCGCGGTGTTGGGCAGAACCGATCATCTCCTCCAGATCATCAATGCCAAAAGTTGTCCCGAGCCAGATCGTAAGCGCCATTGACGGCATGTTCGGCGCCAGCCGAATCGAAGTCGATGCCGGCGCCGTCACATATGTTTACCGCGCCGAAGTCCACGCGCTGCTAGGTCTTCTCGACCAAGTTCCAAGCGAATTGGTCGATCTGGCGACGATGGACTATCTAGAGTATTCGCGATGTCGCGCAGTGCTTGCGACTTCGCTTGCACTCTGGAACGTTGGCGATACTCGGCCTGCACGAGATGTCGGCGGCAAGGACGCTGTCGAGCGAATCCGCCGGCTCATGATGCACTGTCATGACGAGCTGCCCCCGCCAGAGCCTGAACTGCCCTTTATTGCGGACACCGATGTTCGCCTTGGCATCGAGGATCGCATTCGCGCCGCGTGGACCGACTTCAACGCCCGCGAATGGATGGGGGCAACCGTTTTTGCCGGTGCGGCCCTGGAAGCGCTTCTTCTCTGGGCGTTAAAACAGGTCACACTTACGAACACGCCAAAACGGCCGCTCGATCAGATGCATCTCGCTGACCTGATCAGCCTTGCTACGTCAAATGGTGTGATCGATGCCGCGACGGAACAACAGGCAGGCCTTGCCAAAGACGCGCGCAATCTTGTCCATCCCGGCCGAGCGCTGCGGTCGGGCGAGGCCTGCAACAAGGCAACCGCGCTCGCGGCGCTTGCCGCGGTCTATCGCCTCATTGACCAATTAAGAAAGCTAGTGGTCTCGCCTTGAGGGCATATTCACCGCAACGCAGGACTCACTTAACATCTTTCGCTTTATAGAGGCGATCCGAACACAACATGCCAGTTTATGCACGTCGCCGTTTGCAGGCGATGCTCAACGATCTTGCGCCCCTCCTGACCGTGGAAAAGGCCGCCGATCTCCTGGCGAGGTTGGAGCACAAGAACGCGAAGGACGCGCTCGCGGCAGAAGTTGAGTTGAGCCTCCTTTGGAGCATTCAGCAGGTCGCTGATCTCGAAATAGATCCGGTCCTGGCAAATTCCAGCGCTCGGCCAGATGCATTCACGCGCACACTATTTCCGCGTGGTCCTGCGCTCGTTGAAATCAGGACGGTGTCCGACGACACGTTTTCTGGAAAGGACTTGATGAATCGAGCGGCTGACAAGATCGGACATTTTTGTAATCGCCAGCGAAAGAAATCCGGGTCTCACCTCTACTACCGCTTTATGGAGGCGCGGAGACGTGAGGGAGGTCAATTGCGCCGTGTCCGTCGCGTCACAAAGGATTTTGAGCTTACCGCCGTCCTCGAGAAAAAATTGAAAGATTGGGTTACGGCACCCGATTGGCCACATCCTCAAACCCTTCAGCTTACCGACGAACAAATAGACGTCGTTATTGAGTGGCGCAAATTTGTCCATCCCGAAGGACGTGTCTTCTGCTCAATGCCTCCGGTTGCCGATCACATTGAAGATAATCTCGTTTATAGCGCTCTGCGTTCCAAGGAGCGCCAGCTTTCTAAGTCAGAGGCCGGTGTACTCAAGTGCATTTTCTTGGGTGACGCGGGTTGCTACATGCTTCGCGAGCTGAAACTCTTGGCGGTTTTCAGGTCAGCGGCGAACAGGTGATCAATTATTTTCTTCAACGCTCCAGAGTGGACCTTGTTTGCGTATTCTCCCCGTACAGAAATTGGGGATCGTTTATGCCAGCAGGCTCCATTCTCCTGAATGGAAAGTGACTCTCTTTGAACGCGAGCCGTCCGCGCAGCGAGACGCCGAATACGAGAGGCTCAACCGCATCGCGCTAGGATTGCAGCAGCCACAGCTTGAAGGGTACCAAGCGCGTTCCTGGCACAGGCAAGGTCTCTTCGATCCGCAGGGTAAGGGGATTTATCTCGGGACTACCTTCACAACAAAAGGAGGTTTCAACATGTCGATCAGTATCTCGTCGCGTATGGTGCTCGAACTACTGGCTGGTCGCATAACCCAGGAACAATTTCAGAATTATGCGTTCCGGGGCGACAATTGTTTCGAACAGCAGCTCAAAGCTGGCTGCACCATTCAAACGGCCCGCTTGGAAAAAGGAGGGCTGGACGAGGACGACGATCAACTGGTTTTCGAGCTTGAGCCTGACTGGGGTGCGAGACCGCTCCGCAATCCAAAGCTTTAGGGCCTGGTCGGCCTAGCCTGCGGGACGGCCTTACGATCGCGCAAAAGCAACGAGCGGTCCGAGATCATGGTTGTCGGCAGCCCGAAGCGCAGCGATATAGGTCGCACGGGCGGTGCCAGCATTCTGTAAGTCGGCGCCTCCCCATGTGAAGCGTTGGCCGCCAAGCTGCACGATCAACACATCAGCAGCCAATCGTGACCAGCGGCCGTTGCCGTTTGGAAACGGATGTACGGATACCAGGCGGTGATGGAAGCGAACGGCAAGTTCGTCGGGTGGATAGGTGTTGTTCTCGACCCAAAATCTCGCGTCATCGAGCACCTGGCGCAGCGAAACTTCGATCAGGTGTGGCGCGACGCCGAGATTGCGCTCCGTCGTTCGAAATTTGCCTGCCCAGCGCCAGACACGTTCGAACATGCGCCGATGCAAGCTCTTGAGAAAACTTTCCCGCGTCGCAACCTTGCGGCGTCCAAACGCCCACCGGTTTGCCGTAGCAATGTTCTGCTGCTCAAGTTCGTTCAGTTCGCTGCGCAAAGTGATGTGCGTCGGGATGAGATCCTCACGCTCTGCCGGTGACAGCGGTGTCGCGTGATCGTCGGCGGCGTGCAGATCACTATCAGTCATTCGTCATCCCAGAGACGCGCGGGGCGTTTCAACAAATCCTCGATCGCTTGCTCCCGAAGCGCGCGGGCAGCCTGACTGTCCTCCACAGCTTGGTCCTCGAGCCGCATCGTCTGCTCGATAGCTCGTGATTGCCGCTCAGCGACCTCGGCAGCTCGCTTGGCTACAACTTCTGCGAGGGGACGCTCGGGTACAAGCACATAGACCAGCCGGCAGCCGAGGGCCTCAGCCGCGCGTTGAAGCGTATTGAGGGTTACACTGCCGCCTTGCTCGGATTTTTCAAGTTCCACGATGCGTGGCTGCGATACGCCCAGTCTCTTTGCATACTGGGCTGTCGTCATACCGAGCGCGTCCCGGATCGCGCGAATCCAGCCCTTGGGAGGGCGCTGTGTATGCGAAAGCGCGCGGAGCGTGGTAAAGCGGCTGTCGAGATGGCGGATGGCGTCTTTCATACGATAGGGTATAGCATATAGTTAGTTGCCAAATCTATAAGGTATGCCTTATTACAAAGGCAAAACACAATAAGATATAGCTTATAAATAAGACCTGAAATCATAAGAAATATCTTATTGAAATTATTCAGTCTTGGTCGGCAGGGATTGAGTCTTGGCAAAGCGGATTGCTGCATCCAAGGGTTGAGAGTGTTCCCTTAATGTTCTATTTTGGCTTGCTGCCGGTCATCGGCTCACATCTGACATCCGCCCATGCTCCCGCGAAGTTGGAATCCCGCCATCGCCAAAAATGAAATAGCCCGGTGCATCGAGCCGGCCTTCTTGGGTTCTACACGCATTTTGAAGTAACCGAGGTTTTCGCCTCGCTGCCTGACCATGCTCAGCCCATCAACATCTTCACGATCCTGGTCGCTGAAGAGAGACTAACGGATGCTCAGGAGCAGCCTAGATATCTGAATCCTGAACGCATTGTACTGCGATCGCTCAAGGGATGGTCATTTGGAATTAAGCGTTATCTGAAACCGATTGCCGAGCTGGTCCCTTCCCTTGACGATCTTTGCTCGAGCGGCATCTGGCACGCTTCCGGACATTCACTAAGCGTCGCCAAGCTGGTCTCTATTCCAGCGCAATTCGTTCCGGCCGAAAACGCCGGCAGTGTCCCTATCAATCGAGTCCTCAAGAACAATTTCTGGTCCGGTTCGCATATCTTCGAATGGGTCGACACGACCAAAACCAGACTAAAGGCATTGTTCGACGATCCGCCCGCCCTACAGGAGCTATCCGAGGCAGTGCGCAAATATGTGCCCATTGGACTGGCTGGCCTGTCGGATCGCGTCGGCAACATCTTGGTGCAATTGCCAGTTACCGTCCTCAAATCGAAGTTTGGAGAGATGCGCGAGACGGGCGAATTGACCGTCGATATCGCCTGGCATCCAAAGGCGCCACCGCGGACGCTGCGCGTGCTTTGCGAGACGGAGGATGACGGCGCGATATCAGGCTTCAATTCCCGAAATCTTGATCAGCCGCAAATACTGTTGCCTATGCAAGACGGAGAGGGACTCCGCCGCGCGGTTTTGTGGGACGAACCAAACGGCCTTTTGCTGGCGGCAAGCGGAGAAATGAGTTTCATCCGCTCTATCGAACTTGCCATGCAGATCGTGGGAGGCGAGCCGCGCGTCTTTTCTGTCCCGAACGCTACGGGCGGCTTTGACAACTATCGCGTTGGCGTGAGTCCGCGACCGGTCAAGAACATCGTGGGCGATGCGTCTTCCAATCCCGTTCGCGAGTGGCGACAGTCCCGCATATATCGCGAGGAGGCAAGCCGATTGCGGCAAAGCCGCGCTTTCAAGCAGTATCTTCCGCAGTCAGGTCAGCAACAGGCGTTGCACGAAGAGGCCATCGAGGATGTGAGATTTCTTATTCGCCAAAATGGACAGGACGCTACGTGGCTTTGGGACCCTTACCTCAGCGCCGACGATATCATCAGGACTCTGTTCCACTGTCCCTACGCCGACGCAGATTTGCGCGCGCTCTCCGATGCACAGGGATTCGAGGCTGAGCAGTCCTCAACGTCGACGTCAAAGACAAGGTTCATTGAGCAGCAACGCGCTTTCTTCACCGGAATAAAGTCAAACTGGAGCAGCCTTCGCCTGGAATTCCGCGCGCGGATTGGTATGGCGGGTTGGTCTTTTCATGATCGGTTTCTCTTGTTCCCGGTGACCCGCACCGGAGCCCAGGTATGGTCCCTTGGAACGTCCGTTAACGGGCTCGGTAAGCAACATCACATCCTCCAGAGAGTCGAAGATGGCCAGTTGATCTGCGATGCGTTCGAAGATCTCTGGCGTCAGCTTGATCAGCCCGAACATCTCGTATGGAAAAAGCCGTGAACAATTCCGGCAATGAGCTTCTTGCCCAAGCGCTCGGCCTCGCCGCGAAGGACGGAGAAGAGCTGACACCCGACAAGCTCGCAACGTTCATCGATGGTTTCGAACAGCCGCTGCGCCTCCTTGAGGACGCTGATCAAGCGGCTCAGCTGTTCCACGCCTTTCATGAACAGTTCAACTTTATCCGGTTGAGTTTTCGACCGCCTTGGCCGCCGGAACAGTCGGTTGACGGTGCTGTCGATCTGACCCGATATGCGTCCCTACTGCGCTGGTTAATCGACGGGATGCGCATATGGGATGCAGCGTCGGATTCGAAGCTTGCACGGCTGACAGCCATGATCGTTGTCGCTCAAACCTGCGATTCCGGGAACGCGCTGTGGAACTTGCTGCCCGATGACATCGGTGCGAACAGCAACCTCGTCAATCAATTGAGCCGCGTTGCCGCATCGATCGATCTCACGATCGTCAGTGCCGGCGGACAACCGCCGCCGATCCGGGAGACCGAAATCGTCGAAGCTTTCTTGAAAGCCGACGCCGAAGGCGACTGGGCCAACATCATCGGTGGCTGGCGTAGATTCCCTCCGATATTTCCAAGCGCCCTCCAAACGCAGACGATGCGCTTCTTGCTTCGCTATGCGAGGCCACAGCTTCTCGCGTGCCTCAACAAAATCCAGAAGACGCCACTCACGTTTATCCTCGCGCAGGTCTTTACACCCGAGCAGTGCCTTCAGTTGGCTTTGGAAAGCGAAAGTCGACGTTTTCAGTTTGCTGCCGTCTACCGCTCTTTCACGGATCAATGGCGATCGCACCGGACGCCAACCTCTAGCGAAACCGCCCTGCTCACAGACCTCCTCATCGAGGTATCGAAGGACCCGTCGTGTTGGGACGGATGGATGCTCGCGCTGGCGCAGCAGCCTGAATTACAGGAGGCTCTCGGCAGAGCTTTGATCCACGTGCCGGATGCCGCCCTCAAAGCGTATGTCGACGCAATTCGTTTGTGGAGCAGATCGGTGCAGCCGAATCCGATGCGCCAGTCCATCACCAATTGCCTCAGAGCGTTTTGTGCCGGAGCCTCGCTCGAGCGGCGATCTGTTCTCTGGACAATCGCATTTGAGCGTTGGCGTGCTTGGCGGTTCAGCGACAATGGCTCGCGCACCGCGATACAGCGGTCGGATCTCGACTATGCGGTCGTCGGGTATGTATTGGAATGCATGACCCAGGATGCGCGGGATCAGGCGGCTACGTCGATATTTCAGCGGATCTCCGTTCTTGAAGATCAATGGCACGAAGGCATTTCAGACATCGTTCATGAATATTATCGTCTGCTGTCCGAACTCCAGCCCTATGCGCATGCATCGCAGGTGGCCCGGAGTGGCGGCGACTGGCTGCCGCAGGCGACACTGTATGTGCCCGACGGCTTACAGAGCTCCTACCTTACGCTTATGTATGGACCGGCGCAGCCGACCTAAAGCGCAAGCTCGGTCAATACATGAAACAACAATCCGTGCGAGTTCATGAGCAAGTCAAATCCCATTTTAACGCCGTCCTTCGTCTTGCCCGCAACGGCATGCTGTGAGACGCTAAAGCGGAGACGAGAATCGCGATGCGGCAGGGAAAGGAATGACTGCTAAGCGCAAGGGAGACATACTGGAAGATCTCGTCGCGATGATGCACGAGATGCCGGGAGTTGTCGTCGAGAAGCGGAAGAAGCTGCCTGTCTTGAACAGCAAAACAAAACGTCGCCGCGAAATCGATGTTCTGATCACAGCCAATGTGGCGGGGTATCCGGTGCGCTTCGGTTTCGGCTGTAAGAACGAGGCCAAAGCGCTCGGCACTGCGGCTGTAGATGGCTTGATTCGCATTCTTGAGGAAGTCGGCATCCCCGTGCAGCAAGGGATACTTGTCAGCGCCAACGGATATACGACCGACGCGCAAGATGCAGCGAAGTCGCGCGGCATCAGGACGCTTGTCTTCGAAGGTCTCAGTGCGGACCGTCTCAAGCAAGAGATCAGCGCGGCGATGCAGTCCATGGTCTTCTTGCTGATAACGCAAACCTCGCTCAGCGTGTTCCCCTACGTCGAAGGGGGATTCGACGACAATCCGCAGTTCATCAATGCAGCCTTGGACCTGACGGATGAGCCTTCCGGCCTGCAATTGCTTTCGTGCATGGCCTGGCTTTGGATGAAAGGCGCAATTCCCTCGATCATTGGCGAGCACATCATCAGTCTGAAGCCGGAGCGGGAGGAAGCGATGTGGCATGTCATGGCCACGACAACCGTGACCGGTTTGATTGCGTCCATACCGGGCACGTTCAGTCAGAGCGTTCTGCGAAATGTGGAGGCCGGGCAAGTCGAGCGCCTGCACATTGCGGCGAAGTTCGACGAGATCAAGGGGCCGCTTACCCTGGAGCCGGTGACTTCTGAGGAAGCCTTGTCGGCCATCGCCCACAAGGAGCTGATGTCGCTGGTGACGCGGGTTCGCGTCCCGCGGCTGGTGACCGACTTTGGCTACTGGCCACTCTCCGAGGAGGCGATGCAGAAAGCCAAGGCCCTGTTCGACGTGGGCAAGCCGGTAACCTTCGAAGACATTGAGACTTCAAATCTTGCCGATGCTTGGCGGTTCGGGGAGCGTCGCAAATGAACATTTTCGGCGCCATGCGACATCATATTCAATACTTCTCAAACTTGGCTGGCAAATTCCCCAAGCACCGAGCGAGCCGTGCGCAGCGCCTTAAGGGCTAGTGGGTTCGCTATCTCCTTCAGCAAAATCTCTTCTCGAGAGAGTTGAATGGCGAGACGCAGAAGAACAGCCATCGCCTCGCGAACAAGGTCAAGCGTGGGTCCGTCGGCCCAGAAGTCACCAAACTCGCGCTTGCGTGTCTCGCCATGCCATCTGGGGTTCCTCGCATACACCAGCGTACCACCGCGCGGCAGGGCCACGCCGTGCGCGATGTTGTGTCTGATCGTGAAGCCGTCACGTGCTGACTTGCACCACCCTTCAAGCAGTGTCTTTTCATCCCCCGGTGCAAGGTCGGCTGCAAAACGTTCAAGCATTGAAATCAAATCGGTGATCACCCGTGCATCTGTCTCGGGTTTGACGCCCTTCGGATCGATACGCCGGAGCCGCCACAGCGCGCGCTCCAAATAATACTCGATGCTGCCAGCAAAGGTGATGATGGCGGCGAGCTTCGGGCCGATCGACGCACTTAGGCCGAGTTGTTGCTGAATGAAGTCCGCCCTGCCGTATTCCTTCATTGCATCTAGCATAGACAAGCGATCCCATTCAGGAAATTGCGTGATGTCATGCGATCATCCGCACGACGCAAACGCTTCTTTATTACAACTGCTTTATAACTGCGTGCCATTCCGGTTCCGTACATCTTCGAAATGTTGTAGCTCACGCTCGTGCATCCGGATGATCTCCTCGACGGCCTCGATCCGTTTCGCATCACTCTTGCTGAGTCCTGCAAGCATATCCTTCCAGCCCGCAAGATTGCCGCCGAGGCGCTTTCGGATACGCGCCGGGTAATCAAGCCGCTCCACGCGAAGGCGTGAGGATAGACGCCCGACACGACATAGGGCCGCCTTTGGCTTCTCTCGTAGACGTCGCGTTGAGCTGCCCAAAGCGCGATCGCCAGCGCGTTGCCCCAATGTGTATCCAGTATTCGCGTGACCACCTCCGAAGCCTCTATCGGAGTCACCGGAAACAACGTTCCAATGTAAGCGCGTGCACCAGCGAAGTTCATGTCCCCGGCCAGCCTGTGCCACGAGACACAAGCGTTGTTGATGATGACCGGTGTCCCCATGCCAGCTATCGAATGCTGGGCGAAGATGAAGTTGCTGTCAGACATCATCATCGCCGACGAGCCAACAACACGGTCGATCGTTTCTCTCTTGGTGTATTTGAATGTGCTGGGACCGCTATCCATCAGGCGATTGAAATCGTGCACGGCTTCGCCGACATACAACTTGGCCTTCGCGGTTCGATCGGTCCAATCAACACTGTCGAGAGAGACAAAGCGGAAAAAGTGGCCGACCTTCAGTATTTCGGGATCGTCCGTTCGCTGAAAGCCGACGGCCAGGTCCACCACTGTGCGGTTTAGTCCCTCGGAATCCGTATACTCGTAAGTCTGCCGATAGCCCGAGCTATCGCCACAATGCGTCGCGAAAATCAGAAGATCATAGGGGAAGTGCTCCACCATTTCGGAGACGTGCCGCACATTGGCGCCGCGGTCTTCGTAAACGCGGATGAAGGCACGTCGGGGCTCCAGGAGATCGACGGCGGACTTAATCTCCGGCGCCGGCGTCGTGCCGGGATCGACCAGCATCACGACGCCAGTGCCCGGCTGTAACTGCTGCTCCGCCGCGAACCCGTTGACAACGGCAGAGCCCAAATCCGGATACTTGAACAGATGCGTCGAGGGGTATTCAGGATAAGCGAAGCCGTACGGCAGGCTGCCGACGAAGGTTATTGAACCGTATTCGGGCACTGGTATCGAGCCACAAAGATTGAGGAGCTCCTGCGTCAGGCCTGCTTGGGCTTCCTGGGGCGTAAGGCCGGGCCGATCATTGAGTGAGTAGAAGGCCTCGAGAATTTCATGGGCCCGGTCTCTGTCCACTTCCGGGATCAGGAATAATCCGGCGTCCAGGGCGTAAGCGTAGTTCGCCGATGACTTCGGAGATCTCCTCGCCCTGCTCGCATACAACGATGTGACCGCTTTTAGACGGTATCCACTCGTAAGGTAACTGTTTGTCTTCGAACACGATTTCCTGCCCGCCGCGGAGGGCTTTCAGCAGGCCGATACCAATACGGTCGCGACCCAGGTCAGAATGTCGCGACCACCCGTTCTTGGAATTGCCGAAGCGATATCATCCGAGGATGAAATACGAATGCAGGGAACCTGCCTGCGCGCAGTCAACGATTGGCTGAGCGCCTGGACGGCGCTTTCTGGCAAACCCGCCATGAACGCGGTCTTCGTGCGCGTTCGCCCCATGGCATTGTGCCGCCGCTGCACTTCAAGCTTGCGATCCGGACGTTGCATGCGAGGACCATCGCAAACTGCCACATAATGGCCCGGCATAGCGAGCAACGAAGAGAGCTGCGCCGCAAGCCTGGCGTCGTCTGCGAAAATGAAGCTGGCGGCGAACGGTGGGCTGTTCACGGGTCGCTCATTGCGTTCGCCCCTCGGTTTTGGGCGGGCCTTGGCATTCGGTCATTCTAGGAGAAGTTGCACACCGCCTGCACCATATTGTAGCGATCCAATTGAGCCAATCAACCGACTGAAGTGAGTTCGACGATTGCGAGTTCGACGGCCACTACCGAAGATTCCCACCCAGTACCAAACATTCCACTTCCTCGCGCCGCGCGAGCAGACTATTGCTTGGCACGTCGCGACTGGCGCGCGACCAAGGTCATGCGCATGAATCGAAACCGATCAATCACGAGGGGGCTGTCCGAAGAGGAGCACTATCTCTGCGGTCTTATGGAGATAGGCGAGGCTGTTCTTTGTATTGTCGCGCTAGCCATTCCCTACGATCCGAAGCGTCCTGGAGATGCGAAAGAACGGGATGATCGGCGCTTCGCCCTACGCGTGACAAACGAACTGATGAAGAGGCTCCGTGCGACAGCCATGGCGCCGACTTGCTGGTCGAGGAAGGCTTGCCTCTCTGGAAATACGACCCGCTCACCGCGACGCTGGCCGACGAGGACGACCCTTCGGATTGATGCAAGGAAGACACGCGGGAGCCGGTCACGGCAACGGAGAGCCCTGTCCGCGACAGGTTGCCAAACATTCCCAACCGTTTCGCCCCGATTCCCAATCCTTTCGATCCGGGATCGCGTCCGTTTTCGCTACACCTGAATCTCCTTCACCCACACACAGGAGATCCACATGAAAGTCATCACCATCGGAAAAAAACTGGTGCCCGTCGAGCAGGCCGCGTTCGTCGAGCCCCTCGATCCATCAGCCAATCCGGAGTTCAAGCCCGAGAAGGACTACAAGGGACGTATCGTCATGCTCAATCGGGACATCGTTCTTACCGAACAGACGCCGCAGGAGTTTGCGACGGAACACGAGCTTCACCTGTTCACCGAGGATAGTGTTGCCGTCAATCGGGCCATCGTGTTCAGGATCGAGACCTTCGAGCCGACCGAGAGCTTCAACCCAGCGAAGCCCTACAAGACACGGCTCAAATGGCGGGAGCTGACCGGCGGGGAGCAGAGCAAGCTTCTTCTGACTGAGGCCGAAACCGTCATCGCCGAACTCCTCGACGCGAAGGTAGAACTGGCCAAGGCACCGAAAAGGACCGCGCGCCGCCCGGCGCGTGGCCGCAGCGGATCGCGACGCATGGAAGCGTCCCGCAGCTAAGCTTGCCTGTCAGGACAAGTAGATGATTGGCCCCTGTCGGGTAAAACCCCGGCAGGGGTTTCTTGTTGATCAACGCTTATCCTCGTTAGGACTCCGGATCCGGTGCCATAATGCCGTACCAGTCGGCACTCCAATCGCCGACTTTGATGGGAAGCGACGCAACACTGAAGTCTTGGCCGACTTTCGGCAGATAGTCGCGTTGGCGCAGCCAGTCCATGATGAACGGCAAGCCTTTCTCCTTCAGCTCGCCCATCAGGTGCCAGACCTTCACAATAGGAATGGCCGGGTCCTGGACATCCCCCATGCCAATCCAGTTCACCGAGCCGACAGCGCTCAGAAAGTCATAACTTGCATCGATGCGGAAGAGTTGTTCCAGGCGCGGATCGTGTGTTCGAAAGAGGTCGTTGAGATGCTTTGCCTGCTCAACACCCTTCTTGAGGTCCTTCGTACGATCGCCAATCTCCCTGATCTCGGCCGGCTCAATGAACCATTTCAGCTCAAGGCAGAGACAGCAGCGGTTCCGTCGATCAATAATGGCGCAGTCGACGTCGGTGCTCTGAAGCCTTCCGCTGATAACCTCGAACCCTGTGTCGGTCAGAAAATCTCGGATCTCGCCAACAAGCGCATCTTCCTTCATATCGACCAGGCGCGAGTAGTGATCACGTTCCTCCTTGATCTGATTGAGGAGCGTGCAAAGGTTGCGCTCGACATTCAGATTGAGAAAAACGAACGGCGCGAGCGCGATCTGGTTGTTGCCGAGATCGATAAGCGGTTGCGTCGCAATATCGGGATTGAGTATGCCGCTCGATCCGAAAGTGACGAGATCGAGAATAGCATTCAGGGACTTGTGCGAAACGCCGGTGTATTCGGCAAGCTGGCTGGTCAGGTCATCTCTTTCCAGAAGCCAGACTGAAGATGGATAGCCCAAGCCCTTCATGCGGCCGTTCGCCACCATGGTACGAACCAAGTACCAGCCGTGCATCATGGATTGCAGCGTCACCATGACGGTCCGGAATTCCTTGAGTGAGAAGTTCAAGAAGCGCCAATGGTCGGGGAGGGTGAAACGGCGCGATGTGGGTTCGCGGTGGAAATCGACCAGGCGCGACACAACCTCCCGATCGAACTTGAGCCGAAACCAGGTTTCCTTCAGTTTCGTCCGATCCCGCAAAAGCTTGAAGAGCTCGGCAGGTGGCTGTTCGAGAACCGGATCGTCCCGTCCTTCCTTGCGGATCAGGCGATTGTAGGCTTCGTAAGTCTTGTCGTCTTCGTGCGCGGGCTCGATCAGAAGGCGCTTGCCCTCGACCGACAGCTTCAACTTCTTGCGGTGCCAGAGAGGAAAGATCGTACAGAATTGATCGTAATTTTCGGCCTGCTTTAACCACTGCCACGCATGGCCGTAGTCGTCCGAAACGTAGGAGCGACGAACGGGGCGGCGGCTGTCCTTCCACCGCCGCATGCAAGCCCGCAAGGGATGCGTCAAGGAATTGAGCAGCCGGTCGGAGACCATATGCATCTCCTCATGCGGGCGCTCGGTATGCATCTTGAGGAAGATGTCCTCGTTTACGGCGAGAATCGTCCACATGGCCTGATTGGATGGAAGAGCAAGCAGCGACGAAGATGCAAAAGCCTCGTCAATGGCCCTTTCGGCCTCGATCGTCGCCTGGTCAACCGGCATGCATTCGAACCAATTTGTCCCGAGAGTGCTGCGAAACGATCCTGAAGACCCCGCGTCTCGATAGCCTGGTTTAGCCTATTGGCCTATGCAAATTCCTGAGCTGCGCCTAGCTTCGGCTCATAGCGAAACGAACTTTGGGGCCGGTGATGAACAATCTAGGCGATTTGCTGGCTTCGGCGACGGCCGACATTGGCCACGAATATTTCCAATTGCCGATACACGGCGGCGGCCCCGTCTATCGCGAGCGCGTTTACTGTTACGAGCTTTACCACCAGATGCGGCGGCGATGGCCTGACGATGGGCCCTTTCGCCTGAACGGTGAGGTCGACAAGGCGGCGCATCCCGTCCTGTCCAGACTGGATGCAAGCTATGCCAAGCCGGACCTGGTGGTTCATGGTCCAGGCGACATGGGACGCAACCATGCGATCATTGAGGTCAAGTCGCGGATGGCCGACGCGGAGGGGGTCGCAAAGGATATTCGGACCCTTTCCCTGTTTCGCCGAAGGGTGGGTTACGAGCGGGCCATTTACCTGATTTACGGTCACGGAAGTCTCGATCGGTTCTTCCAACGGATCAATCGGCTGGCGGCCGAAGTCGCAGAACTCCCGGCTATTGAAGTATGGGCGCACCAGGCACAAGGCAGCCCCGCAAGGCATCTCTTCGACCTGTATCGCCCGTGATCCACGACTTCAAGGCGACCAGAATTGGTCCGCACATCCTGCTCGGTGAGGACGTGTCGTGCCTCGAGCTTCAGACGTCTCTTTCTGAGGCGATGAATGTCTTGATTTCATCCGTCATGCGAAACCATTCGCGATTGTAGCGCGCCGCCTCGAACCGCGTGTGAAGCTCGCCTTCAAGTGTCCGTGTGCCTGGGATCGTCAAATGAACCGTAGGCTCGACATGTGAAGCCGTCCGCAGGGATTTCAATCGGTGCTCAAGGCGGGTCGTAAATCCTATCTTTACGAATTCAAGATTGTCGGTGCTGATCAAATAGACCAACGGTTCGGAGGATCTCACCTTGGGGCTGTAAATTTCGTTGATGATACGGCGACATTGGCGAGGCACATCCTCATCGAAGCAATCCGTTCGAGATGGCGGCTCCTTCGGGTACCCAAACTCCACGCGCGCCGCCACCGTAGCCTGGTGAGCCGTCGCCTGGCCCGGATCGATCGCACGATTTGTGTACAGCTCTCGCAGTGACTTGACCGTTGATACGACATCATCGATCGAGTCGATGGCCCGCTGCTTCAAGAGTCTATCGTCAAATATCTCGGTGCCGTCACCGCCTTCGGATTGTTCCGAAAGCTCCAGGTCCATTTCGCTTGGATCAAAGCGACCGAATAGCCATCGGCGCGCTGTTTCCTTCTTTGCCTTCGCGAGCAGTCTTTTTGCTGCTGCCCGTGGCACATGGCGCAGATCATCGTTGTCGCAGAGGATGATCCAGTCTTCCGGCAAGCCCCAAGGGGCGCCGAGGTGCTCCAAGACGTTAGCCAATGCGTAAACGGCCTCTGCACTTTCGGCCATAACCCACTCCGTCCATCGAGGCGTGAAATCGTTCCGAATGTCAGTGAATCACTCTAAGATATGCCAATTCTGGCCGCTCGACGATCTGCGCGCATCCTGTTTGCTGGGGACAACATCAGGTGGATTGCAGGGATGTGCAACTAATGGTGCAAACCCCTGCTCACCATCACGCGCCGGATGTTGTCGAGGCTGGTCAGGGCGTTCACGCGCTCGGCCGTGCCGCGTTCGAAGCTTGAGAGAGTGCCCTCAATCCTGCCGGCGAGATCGCAAAGTTCATCTCGTGTGAGCTGCATGAGTTCGTTGACCGTCGGCCACGCGCTTACCCTCTCGCAAAATGCATTGCCAACATAGATGGCTTCGCCCCGCGCCGTATCAAACCACGTAGCATCGGCTGCCACGATGCGGCGCGCGGGGTGACATACCGGCGCGCTTCGTGTAGGTAAAGTCCATCAAACGTTGTAGTTGCGATCTCGTGAGGTCCTTCTCGAGTCTGTTGATTGCCGGATATTTGTGGATATGCCTCAAAAGATAATGCTGTGCCGGCTTGTTTGGGCCGAAGAATACAAATCGAAAAAGGAGAAGATCTTCGCGGGCAATATGAGCTACCCGGCGACGCACGAGTTCGCCGTTGAGCAGCTCAATTTTGCCGATGAGAAAGGCTCGGTGTTCGGCTTCGTCGAGAACCGAGGCCAAAACGTCAAGCTTGAAAATCTGGGAGCCAACCCGGCTGATGAATCCATAGATGGAGTCACCATCGTATTCTGCGCCGTGGATAAGCTCAGTATGAATCTGAGAGTCGTTGGCTGGTACGAGAACGCGATCGTCTTTCGCGAGCTGCAACCAGCGAAGAAGGGCTCAATTCGCGGCGATTGGGAATACTACTTTCAGGCCTCGTCCGTCGATGCTCATCTCGTTCCGGCCACGGAGCGCGATCTCGAGGTACCGAGAAAGACCCGGCGGATCGATCGAGGGTTCATCGGTCAGCGCAACATCTTCTATCCGGCAGGCAATCCGAACTATGAACGGTTTCTACAGAACTTCGATCTAGTCCGAAGGGGCGCACAGCCCAACGGGACCGGCGAGACGGATCAGACGGCGTTCCAGGAGGGCCAGCGTGCATCGCGTGAAGCGTCGTACTTCGCCCGCAATGCAGGGTTGGTGAAGGCGGCAAAGCATCATCACGGAACCACCTGCCAAGGATGCGGTTTCAATTTCGCAGATGTCTACGGAGATATCGGCGAGGACTACGTCGAGGTCCATCACAAACGCCCGATCGCCGGCGGCGAGGTCCGCGTTTCGACGGTCCATGACGTTGACGTTCTCTGCGCCAATTGCCACCGCATGGTTCATCGGCGCGAAATCCCGCTAACCCTCAAGGAGCTGAGGGCTCTGATTGCCAGTCAACGTGCTCGTCGCAAGCGCGCATAGAGAACGTTGTGAGCCGGGTGTCCGATGGGAAATCCGATGGCCCACTAAACCAGATAGAAGGCGTCCTGCGAGTGGGCCAAATGCAGTTCAGGCGCCTGCGGCTCTTCGACAAAGCTCGGATGCAGCGCCTGGGTATTGAACACGAACTGCTCGTGAATGCCCGCAAATCGATGGCAGTGTTGTCGTCAATCGCATGCTGGCTTCGCCGTCGTTATGCTCACGCGGCACGGGTGCCATTTCAGCTACGCGTACGCCAGGACCAACTCTGCATGAGACAAATGGCTTTGGTCGACGCTATCGCGGCCGTCGACGTGCTCAGGTTGGCGCTCGCGCGATCGTTCTTGCGAGCCATTCTGCTCAATTCCCTCGTTCGGGAATAGCGAAATTCGTCGTCAACGTTTGCCCCCTCGATACCAGCAAAAATACCAGCAAACAGCGCATCGGGATCATCTTTTGGTGGCCTTACTCGAAAGCCGACATTTTCAAACTTACCGCCTCGCTCAACACGAAAGTCGCCCACATCGCTCCAAAGATATCGCTCACGACGGTAACCCGCGAACTCAAAGCCAGTTTCATCCAGCCGCAGCGAGCCCGATCTAAGCTGAATTACCGCGCGCCTCAGGACGGCTAGAGATAAAGCGGCGATCGAAAACATCACCACCGCTACCGCAACATTCGGTTGAGGGTGGCCCGTGCTGAATCATTGATCCCTCTGCGTCGCAACAGTCGCCTTTTTTCAACAGAATCGGGCAAACTCGGAAGTGCCGCGTTGGCTATCGATAGTCCGGTGCCGGGGGTGAAGCGGACGTCACGATTGCGCGTACCGGCTTCCGAGTTTGACCAACACAGACATTATTACGAATTGAGAGCTTCCCTAAGCTCTCGCTGTCAGCCCGAAGGGCCCCTTGGCGACCTCCTAGCTAGCGCTTGCGCATGCGAGCTTTTGCCGACGATCCACGGAAACGATACGACGAACGTACTCCCTTGGGAGCCACCCTTTTCGTGAACGCGCTCGCAATGGTGTTGAACGATGAATACCATTTCAGATTTCGCTTGGACCCAAGACTACGATTCTTACGTTGATGATCACAATGTTTCTGTTGTCCACGAAAATAAGATTTGTTGCTCCGAGGTTCAGGTGTTTTAGTGTGACACGGCGATCGTTGAACGCATGAACATCGACGATATTCGGATCGCCGATCAGCACCGTTTTGTAAGGACTTTCAAGCGCAAGTACCGTCGGAGTGCCCAGCCTCAGAGTGATCGTTTGATTCGCGGCTAAAGCGACCGAGACCGTGGTTAGGAACAAGACCAGTACGATAACGCAAGTTCGCACGCCAAGCACTGCAGCGACCATGATGTCTCCGGCGTGCTTGAGCCAAGTTTTTCAGGTGCCCTTCTTACTTCGCGTAGTTCAATGACTATTCCGGATAGAAGCCTGAAGCGACCAGGCCCGGAGTGCCATCGATTGTTACCTTTTTCACGAAGGTCCACTTCTGCGAAGGCTCTGTCTGTCCCGGCTTCGGAAACATGTAGTCGACCCACCCTGATCCTTTTGTTTCAGCTGCGCTCATAATTTCATTATGAAATAGCTTGCCCTTTGCATCCTTTTGACCACTCACGTTAGTTCCTTCACGCTTCGGAAAAGCCGGATTGAGCAATACGTTCGCATTCATATCGTAGACAAAGAGATACGTGTCACCGTGGAACCAGTCGCCGTCTTTCCTTCTGAAATCCTCGAAAGCTGCCTTACCGTTATTATCAATGAGTGCCGCAGCTTTGGTGACCAGCGCTACGACTTGTTTTGCCCTTTCTGACGGAGGCGGACCTTGCTGAGAAAATACCGGCGAAGCAGTCGCGATAAATGTCGTAAGCGCGAGACCCACAAATAGTGCATTGGAGTTCATTGGTGACCTCCTTGGGTAGTGCGGCGCCCCTGCTAGGTGACAAAGGGTGGTGGCGGATCGTCGAATGGCGAGTTAATTTTTTGTAATGAATGCTGGAAGTCGCTAAGCACTTGGGTTGGCAACACCTAATTCCTTAGGGGCTCGCTGTCTATCGTTATAGCCATCCGCGTTCGCCGAATGCAGTAAGATCAACTCCCGGCGGGGCATACCATCCGCCCGAGCGATAGCGGGCCCCCAGCTTCAGCGCTATGTCCTTGTTGCCATAAGGAATCCGCAGTGGCGTGCCGGTTGCGGAATTTGCCTGAGCAATCGTCGATGCAGCGGCAGCTGCCTTAGCTTTGCGCTTCCGGGAGGGTTTCTTCGGAGCTATCGATTGGCGGGCAGCCGATCGTGCGGGCGTGTGTGCGGTCTTCCGACTGGGCTTGTGCTGGTTCGTTGAACGGTTCGAGGCAATCCAAGCGGACATAGCGGCGGAGTTAGCTTTGGCCTCGTCGGGAATGACGACGCCTTTCCCCCGCGCGATTTTCTTCGCATACGATAACTGGGCCGGACTGACAGGCTTGTGCTCTCCAGACGTTTCACTAGTTGCTGTCTTGGGCGCGTGTTCACTAAGAAATCTGCGGCAGACCGATATTGACGTCGTGTAGCCGGGCGGGGGCTTGATGCCCTTCTGCCGGCTGATGCTGTCGGCAAAACGTTTCATCGCAGGTGTGGGCGGATAGGTTGCGGAGTTGTTGCCAACTGCAGCACCTAACGAGGGTAGCCCTCCGTTCGCAGCGCCCTCCTTCAGCTTGCCGATGATGCGTTGAGCTACATCGCACACGGCGTCGATCGCGCCGAGCATCTCCTGCTTGCCGACAACAACATCGTCGAGCAAGCATTCCAATTGTGCAGTTACGCCAGGGTCGACCAGCGCAGGGTCAGCCTGTTTGAGAACGCCGAATAGCGAGAGGCCGGTCTCCGTCGGCAGGATGTGCTTCCCCTGGGTCATCAGAAAGCTCTGCTTCTTGAGCCCACTGATGATCTCGGCTCGGGTCGCCGGTGTGCCGATACCCTTGGCTTCCTTCAGGCGTTGCCGAAGGGCTTCGTCGTCGACGAAGCGCCAAGCATTTTGCATCGCATCGATGAGAGTGCCTTCGTTGTAGCGCGGCGGCGGCCGAGTTTCCTTGTCTTCAATTTTGGAATCCTGCAGTTGTGCGGTCTCACCGTTGCGCAGCGCCGGAAGCAATTGTGCTTCATCGCCCTTTTCGTCGACGGGCCGCCAGTCCGGGAATGCTGCGCGCCAGCCGAGATCGATGGGCTGGCGGCCGGAGGCGCGGAACTCGAAGCCATGCACGTCGAGAGTTGCGGTTGTCTGCCGATAGCGGAAGTCGGGCATCAGCGCTGCCTGATAGGCCCGCGCGACGACGTCGAACAGTTTCTTCTCATCGGACGACAGACGAGGCCAGATCTCGCGCAGCTTATCGATCGTGTTGACATTGGGAATGACGGCGTGATGGCTCGCGCCCTCCAGTCCCTTATCGTAGAAACTGCCGCTTGCACCTTTGCGGATCATCGGTGGCTCTGGCAGGGGGATTGCGCTGAACGCTTGGCCTACCTGCAGTCCGATCACGATCTTCGGAACGTCCGCTATCAAGCTCTGCGGCAGGTAGCGTACCTCCGCGCGCGGATAGGTGATGATCTTCTTGTCCTGGCCGTCATAGAGTTCCTGCGCCACCTCGAGCGTCTTGCTGGCCGGCCAGCCAAAGCGAGAGCCGCACAGTTTCTGTAGTGACGGCAAATCGTGCAGCTTGGGTGGCCCATGCCGCTTTTCTTCGACGCGCACGGCAAGCGCGCCCTCGAAGCCCCGAGCTGCATTGACGATATCATGGGCGACCTCGCGCCGGACAATCCGCTCCTGCGGAGCGTGGCGCATCTGGAATTGCCCTCCGGCAACCTTCGCGGTCGCGACAACCTCAAAATATGAGAGCGGCACGAAGTTTCGGATTTCCAGTTCGCGGGTGCAGACAATCGCCAAGGTCGGCGTCTTCACGCGACCAACCCCAATCACGCGCCGAGCACCTTGCCCCAGGATGACGGTCGCGGTGCGCGTGAGCGACAGGTTGTAGATCTGGTCCGCCTGCCGTCGGGCGACGGCCGCGGCGTAAAGCCTGGCATATTCGGCATTGGATTTTGCCCGCGCGAACGCGTCCCGGATGGTCTGCGCGTCCTGCGCGGTGAATAGCACCCGGAGCACCCGGCCGCGGAAATTGTAATGCTCGAGAATTTCCTGACCGATGAGCTGGCCTTCACGGTCGCAGTCGGTGGCGAGCCAAACCTGCCGGGCGGTGCGTAGGGCCTCTCGGATGGCTTTGAGCTTGGCGGCCTTGTTGCCGCCCTCTGCCGGGCGAGTACCGTAAAGACCCTCCGGCCGCAGGAGGATCGGCGACCAGCGTTTCCATTCTGGCACCACATCTTCCGGTTCAACCAGGTCGAACAAATGACCCTCGGCCGGGAGAACATCACCGTAGCGCGACCCAACGGCAGCCCGGATGTCTTTCGCCTGGCTGGATTTTTCCGTGATGACGACCTGATCAACCACGACGGGCTCGCGAGACATCTACTTCAAGGCGCGGAACATATAGTGAACAAATGTATTTTACAAGCCGTCCTTTGAACGTCGTGCTTTCGCAGAAAGGATGTTTGGCAGACTCAATCGCACTTGTAGGCGGAACGATCGTCGGCAAACTGGTGTCGATAATTGTTGATGGCAGATCCTAAGCTCAACGCTGAGGCTCGATCGGGGGTTCTTTTTGCCGCCGGTTTGCTTTTCGTACTGCTACTGCGAAATCCTAGCGCCGGGTTTGGGTCACATTCGCCCCGAAGCCTTCCCAAGGCCTGAAGATGAACTGCTTGGCAAGTTCGCTGTAGAGTTCACAAATCTTCTGTGACTCAGCGACAAAGTTTGCATAAGCCTGCCTTGCGAATTCGGTCTGAACCTCAATCGCCTTATCGAACGACCGCGCAGCCATGAGCTTCTCGACAAAGGACCCGGTCTCCTCGAGCGACCTCTTGGTATAGTCCCTGTAGGCATTCCCGATAGTTTGAATACTGACTGGCCAGTTGTCCGCCGGTGTGACTGCGCCGATTGGGGGAGCATCCGTCGGTGCGACTTCGCCGATCAAGGGCGCATCCGCCGGGGCGGGTGCCCCGCTTGAGGGAGGCTCCGCCGGCGCAGTTGCGCCGTTCGTGACGGTGTCAATTGACGCGACCATTGCGCCGATTCGATCCTCATCCCGCTGGGCGAGCTTCGGGCTCTGCTGTTGATCATCAGGTTTCTGGTTTCGCTGGTCCGCCTTCCGGCTGCGCTGGCGTGGCTTACCGCGCGGCTTATCCTTGTGGGTCGTCACCATTGCTGAACTCCGCTGTTCTGCATCAAACCAGACGCCAAGATACTCCGCCATGTTTGCGATGAAATCGCGGTTCTGCCTTGTTCGTTACGCGGCGTTGGTGTGGTGAACGGAACTCTGAATGGAATGCGGGCGAACCTGACGCGCTCCAAGGTAGTCGAGATCGTTCATTTTTTCTTCGCCTTCAGCTCCGACAGTCTCGTGGCTAACTGCGCGCGAAATCGGGCGACGTCTCGAAGTAGTTCATAGCGCTCCGGGCTCGGAGCAAGTTTGCGCGCGGTGGATTCTAGCTGCACCGCCATTTCTGCTAGCTCCTCCAGGTCGACGACTGTCATTTCTTGCCTCAACCGATTCTCAACCGGCCGGCGGAACGTCGCCTAATCACTGCTTCTCTGCAGGGGCGCTGAGGCCGCTAGGCGGTGCAGGCGGGGGTGATGGCGGTGGTGGAGTTTCCGCGGCGGGTGCCGCAGCAATGCAGTCGCCCGCCCAGATCTTGGTGCCCCTGACCGTGCCGACCAGTTTGCAACCCATTGGCGCTTGCGGCCTGACCTGAACGGGCGGCCTTTTAGCCGCCTTCGGGGGAGCGGCTTGTGCAAATGCGCCGGTCGTAAAGAGCAGCGCGATAAGTCCGATTAGCGGTTTCATCGGCAGGCCCGTTCTAGCGCGTCTTCCATGATATTTTCCACACTGCTTCAAACATCGGCTTTCAAGCTTAATGCAACCCAAGGGCGCGCGAAACCCGCCCCGGGAGGGGCTTTGGCTGGGCTGGCGGGGAGATCCAGCGGCATGCCGACAAAAGTCGCTAACCCCAATGGCTAGTGGCGGGAAGCCGCGGTTTGATGCAACCTGACGATGCCGCCTATTCCGCGTGGGCGGCGCCGAGTGGAAGCAACCCTGGCTTCTTTACCTGAAGAAGCCAGGGAAGCGCTGAGGCACCCTTGTGGCTTGGCTTAGTCGCCTTTCGAGAGGCGGGCTTGCCCGAATAACTGTGCGTGTGCTCCGAGAAAATAGCCTCCAGAGAGCGCCTCTGGACCCATAACTTCCCATAGGACCCATGTATTCTTGATCTAGATCAAGGTCGTCCGGATGATGCAGGACTTAGCGTGCGACCATGCGCTACGACTGGATTGCCATCGCCGGATACGCGTCGGTTTGCTGGCGATGTTCGGCCTTCTAATCCTGTTCAACATGTAACCGCAGCATGCGCTACTCAGCGCTAATATTGTCCTCAAGGCTGTCAAATCCCCCGAGTTGGACGATTTTTTCGAAGTCGCCAAGCGTGACGATTTGGCGCTTTAAATCAAGGATGCCTTGGGCTCGGAACGCTTGAAGGACGCGGTTGACATGCACGACGCTCAGTCCAAGCGCGTCGGCGAGTTTCGATTGAGTGATCGGAAAGCCGTAGCGATGCACGTCGCCCGACACGGCGGGCTTTCGGCCCAGCGTGTCATCGACCTTCTGCCAGTCGACGGTCTGTGCATGGGCCGACGAGACGAACGGCTCGGCGAACACCTGCCATCCGCTCAGGAACGGCGATTTAGCGACCGAATTTAGGCGGCAACAGGCCATCGACGAACTACAATTTGTCAACGGCGATATCTGGTATAGCTCAATCAACATCGAGACATTCATAGATCATGCCGATCAATTGGTCGATGCTTTTGGCATGACTGTTGATGTACTGACGGTGGTCTTGAGCGCGTGCGCGCCGGGGGCGCTGAATGCAGCACTCGGTTCTCAAGGCCTTGAATGGGATATCACAGTCCCGGCCATCAACATGCCGAGGTCAGCAGTACCTCAGCCGGGAGCAACTGATCAGGAGGAACCTAAGGGGGCTTTCGCGCGATGGCGACAAGCGGGAGATCACCATCACGTAGCTTGTCGATCGGCGGCTTGCCGCTGGTCATCCGGTTGGGGGAAACCAGCCATTCCCATGTCTCTTCGGGTGACGTGAAGAATGGTGCGATCACGTCGAGACCTTCAACGGGCCTTCGCCGCTCAAACTGCCGAAGTGGGTACAGGAAGTTGCGAAGCCCCTTCCGCAAAGCAATTATCTTGTTCGCTTTTCGCCAGTTATCGAGCGTCCCACGCGAGATGTTAAGTCGATTGACCAGCTCTCCTGCGCCAAGAACAATCGGCAGCAGGAGGCGTATGCCGAGCTGACCAAGGCTTTGGGCGTGCGAGATGCAGCCGGCCGGGAGCGTGCCCAAGCGAAAATCACTGAGCTGTCTGCGGAATATCAACGTCTCTCAGACGCTCTGCGCTTTAGCGAACTCGAAGCGCGCGATATCGCAACGCCCCGATCGAGCAAACCTGCCAAACCTCTTCGCGAGCTTGCCCTTGATGCGCTCGACGATTTGGGTGTTCCGGCCGCGCCAGCGCTCGTTGCAGATTTGACAGCGGCGCTCACCGGCAATCGACCTTCGCCTTCGCGCTTCGCCAGCCTTCGGCGTGATGAGGAAAATGCCGCGCGGCGAAACCTTGCTGCGCGCCCCGCCTGGATCCTGCCCGCAATCAGCGCCGTCGAGCTTACCGCCATTCCCAGGCTGCTCACGAGTTCCACCTGGGCCCTGGAACGCCGAATTATCGGCTCGCGTAGCATGCGCACTGACAATCTGCGAATCGCAAGCAACCTCGCGCGTCGATTGGCTCATCTTCGCGACGTCGGGGCGGCCGAGGCAAAGGCCGTTGAGCGGCTGCTGTTCTCATTCGCGCGATCAATTCCGGGCGCGAGTGATACGGGGCAGCCGATCGATCCAAAGCGTGTGACCGACGCTGCGCAGGCCGAACTGAAGATGCTCGAAGATGCCGATTTCGCCGAGCGACAGTCCGCTGCTGCTCGGCTCTCGTCGAGTGCCGCCTCTTTCAAACTTTGGGGTCGTCCTGTCATGGTCGACACAAAGGCAGCCGAAAGGGCGATTAGGTGACTCCGGCTAACGCGCGCCTTGCTCGACTGCGTGGTGGTATCCCGGCCGTGGAGGTTGGAGCGCGCGGCATTGAGAGCGTGGCTCGCAACGCCGGCTGTACCCGGCTGCGCGCGATCATCATTGCGGGGCTCACGCCCACCGAGATTGTCAAACACGTATTGCGCGCTGAGCCCGACATCATGTCGCCGTTCGCGATGACGCTCAGCCAAGCCTATGAACGCCGCCTGCTGGAGAACGGCGGGACCTCGCTCCTGACGGCCTATCGTGACAAGGGGCACCTGGGGCCGACTGAGGTCAAGGTCTCATCGGTGGCCGATCATGCGCCTGGAGACACGGTGCTTGCCCGCCAGCGGCGTGAACTCGAAACCCAGCGTCTCCTATTGAAGCATTCGGGGAATCCACTTGCCCCGAATCTTATTCTGAACCCTCGGCTGCCGCTCGCGCTGGTCGGCGTCATCAAGTCCTACGCAGATCGAGGCGGCAAGACTGACAAGGCCCACATACGATCGGCGTGCCGGGAAGCGTCGGTTGGGACGCTGGCCTTGCGTCAGCACCTTGAAAGCCGCAACGACGATCCGGATCGAGCCGGTGATCGTATCGACATGGTGCTTCGAGCTCCCGGCTCGTTCGTGCCGCGGCTGTTTACCTCCATGCGAGCCGAGTCCGAAATGGCTTCGCTTGTGCGAGCGCTCTCGGCCGCCCCCCGCCGACCTCGATGAGGTCGAACGCCTGGTGCCGGCGGGCGCCAATTTTGCGAGCCGCGACGTCATCGACCAGATTCCGAATAACTATCGGTCTAACTGCAAGGAGCATTGCGCCTTGTGGGAGCACTGCCGCGCTCAAGCGCTCGCTGCCGGGCAACCGATCATCCTGGGCGACGCTGCTGCCGAGCAGCTCGCCGCGGCGGGCTCAATCACGCGCGCGCTCGACTTGCTGGATGGGCGTGGCCGGCCGCCCGAAAATTACGCAGAGGCTGCTCTTGCAGCCGAGCTTCGTGCCGCGGCCCTCTTACTTGATCGGACTGCGAATGGCTGACCTTGTCCATGTAGCAGCCCGCTTGCGGGCACTCCAGCGAGGCCAGGCCGTGCCGATTGTCGCGCAGCGCCAACTGGTAATCCAACCTCATGCGCGCATCCTGACGCTGCTTGCCATGGCTGGCGAGGATACCTCCGTGCATGCCGCAGCGCTCGGCCGTTTCGGCTATTCGCCCGAGATTAACGTCGTCGCCGATCCTCGTCGTCGTGACGATCAATATGGTCTGCTACGCTGGCTGTTGCCTTTGTTCGAGGCCTATTATGCCGAGTGCCGCGCAGCCGGGACCTTTCCGCAGATTTGGGTGTCTTCCTCCGGCGCCCTCGGGCATCTCGACACACTTGCCGATCGTCTGCGCTTCACTGATGAAGGCGATATCAAACGGCTCGGAACTTTGTGGACTTATGCCGGCGAGCGCTCGCCTGTGGCCGGGCAGCAGGCCCTAATCGCTGCTACCAAGGCGCTTTGCGCGCATTTTGCGAGTGGCCAGCAAGAAGGCGAGGACGAGCATCTCGGCTCGCTGTTGACGTGGATCGAGCCGCCCGCAGGGCGCGATATCTTTGCTGCCGTCGCGACCGCGGAGGCACAGCCAATGGCGGAGAAGACCGATCCGCGATTCGACCGCACGGCGCTTCAGCCCGCCATTCAAGACTATAATCGGGCTCGTTCTGCCGGCGAGAGCCAAGCTGTTCTCTCATTCTATCATGCGCGCATTCAGCAGTTGCTCGAAGGTGTACCGCTGCGGTTCGAAGGCCGCGAACGACCTAGACGCTTACATTGCCCGGCGCCCAGTCAACTGTGTCCCGCTCAGCCTCGACCGGTATGGCCACACGGTCGCGACCTGTTCAGTAGCAGGTAGGGATCTTGGGGAATGGCTTGTGCGCAACGGTCTCGCACTGGATTGGCCTCAATATTCAAAGGGCAGATATGACGAAAGTCAGCGCGATGCTGAGCGTGCCGGCCAAGGATTGTGGAAGGGCAGCTACGTCGAGCCGTGGCTCTATCGTGCATGCATCCGCGCCAGCGGAAAGCCGTCCGCCTGTTCGGACGATGCAAATTCCCATCCTTGATGCGATCCATTGCGAGGCGTCAATCCACAAGGTGCGATGGTTGATCACCACACTGGGGCGGGTGGGTCTAGCGCCGTTTGGGCGACTCACGCTACCCATCATTCCGAGCCACCTTACTGCACAATGGGAATGAAATGGTTGCAGCCAATCGTGAACCGCCGGCCTCTGGTTACGCACTTGAAGTGGACGGCCGACTCAAAGCCGAGTTTGCAACCAGAGACGGCGCCAGGGCGGGCGGAGAAGAACTAAAGAAACGTTTTCCCATGCTTCAGATCAGGATCTATGACGCGCGGACGAATACACGCGAGGACATCTAGATCTCGACGGCCGAATTCCTTCGCTTGCGCGCGTGCGGCTTTCGCCGCACCGGGCTCTCGTGTTGGGGTGGACGGCCCCCTTCCGCCGGTGTGCGTAGCAGGATGGGGGTCGTCGATGACCTCAAACGAAGGAGCCGTCCGTGGCAATTGTTCGAATCGGTTTGGACACGTCAAAAAGCGTATTTCAGCTACATGGCGTTGACGGGATGGAGCAACCAGTCTTGCGGCGCAAGTTGAGGCGCGGCCAGGTTCTGGAGTTCTTCCGTCGTTTGCCGCCAGCGTTTGTCGCGATGGAAGCTTGTGGCGCGTCGCATTATTGGGCGCGGGAGCTACGATCGCTCGGACATGAGGTCGCGATGATCCCGCCACAATATGTCAAGCCGTATGTGCAGCGAGGGAAGTCCGACGCTGCGGACGCCGAGGCGATTTGCGAGGCGGCAAGCCGGCCAAAACTGCGCAAGAACTTCGTGCCGGTCAAAAGTCCCGAGCAGCAGGGCGCGCAGATGCTGACGCGCGTGCGGGCTCAGTTCATCAGTAGGCGCACCCAGCTCGCCAATTCGATCCGCGGCTACGCCGCTGAGTTCGGCTTTACCGTGCCCAAGGGGCTTTCGCGGCTTCCGCAATTGCTGATCGATATCAAGGCTGATGCGACAGTCCCGGACCTGGCGATAGAGTTGATAGAGGCGTTGGCTGCAGAACTGGCGCGCGTCGATGATCAGGTCGTTACGCTCGATAAGAAGCTCACGCAAATCCATCGGAGCAACGAGATGAGCCGAAGACTGGCAACCATTCCAGGAATTGGGCCAATCGGTGCGACGCTGCTGTCAATCAAGGTCGTGGATGCGCGCGGGTTCAAATCGGCAAGAAACTTTGCCGCGTGGCTTGGCCTGACGCCAAAAAATCATTCCACGGCCGGCAAGAATCGGCTCGGTGTCATCACGCGCGCCGGTGACGGCATGTTGCGAACCGTCTTGGTAGCTGGCGCGACAGCCGTGATCGCGGATGTGCGACGACGCGGGAGCCGCTCTTGGCCCTGGCTGACAGACATCATTACGCGCAAGCCGCCGAAGCTAGTGGCGATAGCGTTAGCAAACAAGCTGGCGCGGATAGCCTGGAAACTGATGGTTACCGGCGAACGGTACCGGGCTGCGAGCGCGGTGCCGATCCCAACGCCGACATAGATTTCGAACGACAAGTAGAGCTTTGCGTCGGACGGCTAGATCTGACGCTGAGGCCGGAACTTGCAGGAAAGGAAGAGGTGGTACATTCGGCGCGAGCCGGTCATGTGAGACACTCCGCTCGGTTTACCGGCAGCAAATGCCGCTCTCGTGTTTGGAACTCACTGTCCGCGAAGCCCATCTTGGCCAAGGGTCGTAAGATCCGAAAATAGGCCGGACATATGAGCGCAAGCGATCCGAACGTGCTGACCGATCCAGTCCTTGTAAGTCGGGGGCCGTCCACATATGAACCGAGCCGCTTTGCGTCTCGGCCGTAGGGTAGGCGTGGAACACCTCCGCGGAGGATGTTCCTACGCCTCCCCCCAAACCGTGCGGGCACCTTTGCGATGCACACGGCTTTCCATGTGCGAGTGCTCTCGACCGGAAACGGTCGCCCGGCACGACGGGCACAAGACGATGGTCTTGCGCCGCCAGCCAGATCGTTTCCAGACTATCAGCGACCCACTTCGCAGGTCTCGAACACGGCGGAGGTGATGCATCTCGAACGGCCCTGTCGTGCCGCTGCATGCTTCGCATCGGCGAGCATTCAACCGGTCGATTAGGTCATTCGAGTTTCTGACCCACCACGCACCCCTTGTGACATCGTCAATTACTGGACTTATCCAGAAGGTTCGCGTGAGGTGCTTCAGTCTCCACAGTTTGATTGTGCGAAGCTTGCCCCGGACTACAGAACTAACCTCGTAGTCCGTGCCTTTCCACAGACGGGCCATGATCCGCGCCCTCGTCGTTCGATGTCGCAACGCCAGCGTCTTGATGAGGCTGCGGAACACAACAAGCTCCAACACTCCCAAGGCGCGTTTGTTGTCATCGGCAAACGAGTAATAGTTCGCAAAACCACGGAACTCTGAGTTGTAGGCGAGCACGGTCGCAGAGTCGCTGGTGACCAGGAACTGCTCACGAGCACGGCCGGTCTTCCTGGCGAGGTCGCCATAGCCGTTCCGTTTGCAGAACTCGGTTATCCGCTTTCGCGGCACACGTAGGCTAATATTACCGGTAGTCGGCCGGCGCGTGATACGCCATGTCCGTGCTGCCGGTCCCTTGCGGTTGGACCTTCGCCCACCCCCGTAGGACGTGTACGCTGCGATACGGTAACCGAGGAAGGTCACTCCCTTTGAAGCGGCCTGAATCCCACTCTTCTCGGGCGAGATCGCGAGCTTCAGCGTCTCCGTCAAGAATCGTTCGACAGAGGCCATGGCTTCACGAGCCTCCGCCTTGCTGCCGATAATGCCGATCAGGAAGTCGTCGGCGTATCGACAGTAGCGGAGCCTTTTGAAGTTGGGGTCCATTGGATCGACGGAAGGCACTTTCCGTCTCTCCTTGTTGATGGCTTTGATCTCTGCCATTGCGGCATTGATCTCGGCCAGCTCCGCGCCATCGGTGCGCAGCCGCTCAATCTTCCGGCGGAGACCAAGGACGCGCCTTTGCAGCGCCGCGTACGGCGGGAATGCGCGTCGGTCGCGACCTTTATCGAATCCCGCCTTCATTTTCTGCATGTGCTGGTCCAGCTCGTGCAGATAGATGTTGGCGAGCAAGGGCGATACTACTCCGCCCTGCGGCGTGCCGCTGTACGTGCGTCCAAGGACCCAATCTTCCATGTAGCCTGCTTTCAGCATTCCTTCGATCAGACCGATGAATCTATCATCATCGATCCGCTTCTTGAGAAGCGTGAGCAGAACGTCATGGTCGATGTTGTCAAAGAACCCACGCACGTCCACTTCGATCAGCCACTTGCAACCCGTCCAAGTCTTCTTGATGAGGTTTAGAGCGGTGTGACAGGACCTCCTCGGGCGGAACCCATGCGACTCATCGAGGAACACAGGTTCATAGATCGCTTCGAGGATGATCCTGACCGCCTCCTGAACGAGCCGGTCTTCCACCGTGGGAATTCCCAGCGGTCGTGTCTTGCCGTTGCCCTTCGGGATGTGAACCCGGCGGACTGGCCGGAAACGATAAGTGCCATCTGCTACGCGCCTGGCAATGTCGGCGAGCTTCGTCAGCGACATGCCGTCGAAGGTCTTGCCGTCAACACCTGGCGTCAGTGCTCCCTTGTTGAGGGAGACCTTTTCGTAGGCCCGCTCGAAGAGATACGGAGATCTCATCAAGCGGTGAAGGCCATTTATGCGCTTACCCGACCGCGACAAAGTCGGCAGTGATTCAATTCTCCTCTGGATGATGACGGCCTGCATCAGCAGAACCTTTCCGTCGAAGAATCTTCTCTACGCATACTGCAAATGCCGTTATTGGCGGCATCGTCCTTCCCCCGATCGGAGGCGCTTTCAATCCGGTCACCCGGCCTTATACGCATGATCATCCGCCTTGCGGCGGCTGTCCCGGCCATTACGCTGGGCATTTGGGTACTACGACGGCTCCGTCGCCATACAGGTTCGCGAACGAACCTGCTGCAGGCGATCCCGTAGTTACGTGTGTGGGGAGTTGCGGTGTGTTTAGGTGTCCCATTCGCTTCCTTGACCCTCCGATGGAGGTCGTCCCACGCGGACTGGTGGCAGATCGCACTGGCCGGTGCGATTTGCCCCGCGTGGCGTAGCGTGTCAGCCGCGTTCGCTACCGCCAACCCTTTAGCAACTGGAAACTTGGATTCAGGCAATACAGCTTTCACCATGCACACCTTACTCTGTGCTCTCCACCGGGCTGCGGCGCCCGATTTCGAGACGTTTCCCGACATGCTCTGGTCCCGTTCCTCTTTCGAGGTCTCAGTCGTTTCCGACACCGGTAAGTCGGGCAAGTAAGAGCCAAACCAGTAGGCTCCATTCTTTCGAACACTCCCTTCTTCTTCACGCCACAACGGCGCACGCCATCCGGCTTCGATCCCTCGCGCGATCATGAGTCGCTCGCCGGAGGCACTCGCGTTAGGGGCCGCCGTCATTTCATGCCAGCGCCACTATCACTGCCCCGAACGCGGGTGCCTTGTTAACCGGTCTTCGCGACTGCACTCGGTCGCGGCTCCCGCCGTCATTTGATGCCGGCGTCGCTATCACTGCCCCGCGCCGGGTGGCTTTGCCTTCCCTTCGCTCCGCGCTCTTCGGGCTTCCATCACTTTTGCGAAAGAAGGCTGCGCTGCCGCGAAAACCATTCTCTCAGAGAATCGTGGCGTCACCGTCGCAGGAAGTGGCCGTATTGATGCTTCGCGCAAGAGCAGATCATGCCCTCGCCGGGCAGAAACGAAAAACCGGACCTTTATGCAGTAGCTAGCTGCACAAAGGGCCGGCCTTATGTTGCCTTGCCGCGCTAGAGAAACGGATGCAAAGGACATTTCAGATCCTTTGGACAGGTTCGCTTTGCGTCCGGGTTGCGGCGACCCGCAGGCGGAAATCTCTCAGTCGCGGATACGACTACTTCTTTTTCTTTGAAGTCTTCTTTGCCACCTTCTTGGTGGCTGCCTTGGCGGTCTTCTTTGCCTTCTTCGCTTTCTTGGCCATGTCGTCCTCTGTAGAAAACTGGCTCAGTGAACATGCGCACGCCGTGAATCGACATGCACAACATTGAGACGATATCACAAATGCAAAATTGATACCAACGAGTGGTGAGATCGCTCTTGAGCCGGCCTTTCATCCCTAACGGCAAGACGCCCCGCGACCGCGAATCCGCTTCTCAAAGAGCGCGTGGCGTCACCGTCACTGAGAGTGAGAGTGCGGGCCGGGTTTGCCGCGACGGGTTGAGGATCGGAGGAGAGGCTTCCGGTGCCCGTCGCGGAGAACCGCGATGCCTGGACATGCCGCCCGAGTTCGCGCCGGCAAAGACCGCGCGAGCCTTTACACCGAAATCACCGACAAGATCATCGCCGAGCTGGAGGCCGGCCGTATCCCGTGGGTGCAGCCATGGGGGACGGCGGCGATCAAGGCGCCGCTCGCCATGCCGCGCAACGCGTCGACACAGCGCGGTTATTCCGGGATCAATGTGCTGATCCTGTGGGGTGCCGTTATCGAGCACGGCTTTTCCGGACAGAGCTGGCTCACTTTTCGCCAGGCGCTCGCGCTTGGCGGCCACGTCAGGAAGGGCGAACGTGGAACAACCGTCGTCTATGCCGATCGCTTCACCCCGGACGACGAACGCCGGCGCGCCGCGGAGGCCGGTGAAGAGCCGGGCGCCATCCCGTTTCTCAAGCGTTTTACCGTCTTCAACGCGGACCAGTGCGATGGCTTGCCCGAGGGGGTCGCTGCCTCGGTCGTCCCGGCGCCACCAGATCAGATTGAGCCCCGAGCCGAGGCGTTGATCGCCGTCAGCGGCGCGGATTTTCGCATCGGCGGTGCGCGCGCCTACTACAACACGGTCGGCGATTTCGTGCAGGTCCCACCGCCGGCTGTCTATTTCGAGCCGATCAATTGGCACCGGACCGCATTTCATGAGCTTGGTCATTGGACCGGCCAGGCGTCCCGCCTCAACCGAGACCACTCCGGTTCGTTCGGCTCAAAATCGTACGCGCGAGAAGAACTGGTCGCCGAAATGGCGGGTGCCTTCGTTTGTGCCTCGCTTGGCATCGTGCCGACCGTGCGCCACGCCGACTACATCGGTTCCTGGCTCGAGGTTCTGCGCGAGGATAATCGCGCCGTTGTGCGCGCCGCGAGTGCGGCATCGAAAGCCGCCGATTTCCTGCTCGCCTTTCTGGCGCCCGCGATCGAGTCCGTCATCGAGGGCAAAGAGGACGCTGCGTGATGCATCAGCACGCTGTGCCAGGGGCAGTCCCGAGCTGGTGCTGTGCGTCAGAGAGTGAGAGGCGCGCCAGCTTGTCTGTGACGGGTAGGAGGTCGAGAGAGAGTCTTTCGGCCGCCCGTCGTGGAGAAACCGACATGGCAAGCGCTGTTCAGAAAATCAAACTCAGTCCCTCCCGCGATATTCCCTTCAACAAGCTGGTCTTGAGTCAGTCCAACGTCCGCCGCGTGAAGGCTGGCGTCTCGATCGAGCAATTGGCGGAGAGCATCGCTCAGCGCACGTTGTTACAAAGCCTGAGCGTTCGTGCTGTCGTCGATGCCGACGGTCAGGAGACTGGCATGTTCGAGGTGCCGGCTGGTGGACGCCGCTACCGCGCGCTCGAACTGCTGATCAAGCAGAAGCGTATGGCGAGGGCGGAACCCGTCCCCTGCGTTATCAGGGATGGCGGCATCGCCGAGGACGATTCCCTCGCGGAGAATGACGAGCGGGTCGGCCTGCACCCGCTGGATCAGTTCCGCGCGTTCAAAGTGTTGCATGACGGTGGCATGAGTGAAGAGGATATCGCCGCGCGGCACTTCGTCTCGCCAGCGATCGTCAAGCAGCGCCTGCGTCTGGCATCGGTGTCGCCAAAGCTGCACGATGTCTATGCCGAAGACGGCATGACCCTCGAGCAGCTCATGGCCTTCTCGGTCACGGCGGATCACACGCGCCAGGAGCAGGTCTGGGAGAATGTCAGCCGATCCGGCTATGATGAGCCCTATCAGATCCGGCGAATGCTCACAGAAAATACCGTGCGTGCGTCCGATCGCCGCGTTCAGTTCATTGGGCTGGATGCTTACGAGCAGGCTGGTGGCGGCGTTTTGCGGGATCTGTTCGAGCTGGCGGCTGGTTCCAGGACGTTGCTTTACTCGACCGTCTCGTGACGGACAAGCTCAAGGCTGAGGCTGAGACGATCGCAGCCGAGGGTTGGAAGTGGATTTCAGTCGCCGTCGATATCCCCTACGGCCATGCGGATGGCCTGTCGAGGGAAAACTTGCCGATCTTTCCCCAGAGGAGCAGGCCACCATCGACGCTCTTAATGCGGAACAAACCAAGCTTGAATCCGACTATCGGGATGCCGACGAATTGCCTGATGAGGTCGATCAGCGTCTCGGCGAAATCGAGGCGGCTCTGGTGGCGTTCGAAGAGCGGCCGATGATTTACGATCCGGTCGAGATTGTCCGCGCCGGCGTCTTCGTCAGCATCGACTCCGAAGGCCGCCTCTCGGTGGACCGGGGTTACGTCCGTCCGGAAGACGACGTGTCGGCAGACGGTCCTGATGTCGGGCAGGGCCGCGATATACAGGCGATCGAGGGGAAAGCGGCTGGTACTTCCGTCCAGCGTGCGGTCATCGCGGTGGCCGGCGGCGCCGCCGGCGCCGACGCAGAAGTTGACGAAGACGGGACAAGACCTCTGCCTGATCGGCTGATCACCGAGCTGACTGCGCATCGCACACTGGCGTTGCGTGATGCGCTGGCAGAAAATCCTGCAGTCGCGTTTCAGGCGGTGCTGCACAATTTCGTGCTGACGGCCTTTTACCGGTTCGCATCGTCCGGGAGCTGCCTCGAGATCGGACTTCGCACGCCGACCTTTCCGGCTCAAGCTCCCGGCCTAAGGGAAAGTGCCTTAGCGAAGGCCGTTGAGGCGCGGCATGAGTCCTGGAAGGCACGTTTGCCGAAGGGCGAGAACGAGCTCTGGGATGTTCTTTCGGCCCTCGATGGCGACGCACAGGCATCCCTGTTTGCTCACTGCGCGTCATTTGCGGTCAACGCTGTCTATGAGCCGTCCAACCGCTACAATCAGGGCCGCGTCTCCGCCCATGGCGTCCGCACCCGCCTTGACCAGGCTGATGTGCTAGCCCGCGCTGTCGACCTCGACATGGTTCGAGCGGGCTGGAAGCCCGTCTGTCGACAACTATCTCGGGCGGGTCACCAAGCCGCGCATCCTGGAGGCGGTGCGGGAAGCAAGAGGCGAGTCTTCCGCGCAACTGATCGACCACCTGAAGAAGGCCGACATGGCCAAGGAGGCTGAGCGTCTTCTCGATGGCTCGGGCTGGTTACCGGAGCCGCTGCGGCTCGTCGATCCCGATGCGGCATCAGGGGAGCAGGAGAGCGAAGCGGGTCCGCTGCCCGAATTCCTCGCCGACGACAAGGATCGGGAGAGCGCGGGCGAAGATGATCCGCAACAGCTCGATGCGGCTGAATGACATCGTAGAAGGGACGGCTCCGGCCGTCCAGCAATTGCTTGGGACCGGTGTGTAGCGCCGGTCCCCATTCTTTTGGGCGAGGGCTGAGAGGGAGAGCAGGGCCGGCAAGGGTTTGAATCGCCGTGGTCTTGAGGAGAGCGCCTGGCGGTTCGGCCCGTTCCTGCTCTCCGAAAGAAACCCTGTCATGACCGAATCTCTCGCTGGCGGCGCTGCCGCCGCGCCGCTCTCGATGCGCGCCGCTGCAACTCTCACCTCCGCCGCCGTCAGGGCGGCACAACAGCTCGCCACTGATCTCGAGCGCGGCCGTCGCATCGATGCCGTTGTCCTGCGCAGCGCCATGGAAGCTGCCTTCGGCGCTTCCGACGCCACTGGTGTCTGGAACTGGAAGACCGCCTACGATGTCTGTGAGGTGGCAACAGTTCTGTTCCTCCGCAAGTTCGGCCCGGCCATCCGGAGCAAGGCCGGCTCAATGGCCGCGATGCTGCCAATGCTCGCGAGATTCGCCAGTCGCCTGCCTACCCACACGCGGCGCTCCGAGGACAGCCAGGTCCTTCAACAATTCTCGACGCCGATCCCGCTTGGGCTCGCCGCATGCACCGCGGCCGGCATCACACCGTCCGACCGGGTTCTGGAGCCCTCCGCCGGGACCGGCTTGCTCGCCATCTTTGCCGAGCTCGCCGGCGGCGCCTTGATATTGAACGAGCTGGCCGACGCCCGCGCCGCATTGCTCGACCAACTCTTCGCCAATGTTAAAGTCACGCGGTTCGACGCCGCCCAGATCGATGATCACCTCGATCCCAGTGTCGTGCCGAGCGTCGTTCTGATGAACCCGCCGTTCTCGGCATTAGCAAACGTCGATCGACGGATGGCGGACGCGGCCCTCCGGCACATCGCCTCGTGCTTGGCGCGTCTGTGCGACGGTGGGCGTCTGGTTGCCATTACCGGCGCAAGTCTTACGCCCGACAATCCGGCATGGCGAGATGCCTTCGTTCGCCTCCAGCACCGCGGGCGGGTTGTGCTTTCTGCCGCCATCGACGGTGCGGTCTACGCGAAACACGGAACGCAAACCGACACAAGGCTGCTTGTCATCGACAAGCAGCCTGCCGCAGATCCGAAGATCTTTGAGGCCTCGCTGGGCATGGCGGGCGATGTCGCCACCTTGCTCGACTGGGTGATCCAGTATGTGCCTCCAAGGCTGCCCGTCGCCACTCCTGTCGTGGTCGACGTTATCAGACGCCCCGCGAAGTCCCGGCCGGCGGGCGCCTTTGCACCACGCCCATCGTCCACTTCGGGAGACGGCGCACCAGAGGGCGTCGAACTCAACTACGAGACGGTCGGGTGGACGCCTCCGGAAGGCGCTGGGCTCACCGACGCGCTGTATGAGGAATACACGCTGCAGGCGATCCGTATTCGGGACGCGCATGCGCATCCGACCAAACTCGTGCAGTCCGCCGCGATGGCCTCGGTCGCGCCGCCGAAGCCATCTTACCGGCCACATCTGCCGGCCAATGTCGTGGCGGATGGCATCCTGTCCGACGCCCAGCTTGAGAGCGTCATCTATGCCGGAGAGGCGCACTCCGAGTTTCTTGCGGGCTCCTGGACGGTGGATGCGACCTTTGATGTTGTGGCGGCCGCACGCAACGATGCAGAAAATGCTGTCCGCTTTCGGCGCGGCTGGTTCTTGGGCGACGGCACCGGTGCAGGCAAGGGACGGCAAGTGGCCGGCATCCTGCTCGACAACTGGCTCAAGGGCCGCCGCCGCGCGGTCTGGATCAGCAAATCCGACAAGCTGATCGAGGATGCGCAGCGCGACTGGTCGTCGCTCGGCATGGAGCGGCTGCTCGTGACGCCGCTGTCTCGTTTCCGGCAGGGCACACCGATCCGTCTGGAGCGAGGCGTCCTTTTCACCACCTACGCTACGCTGCGCACCGACGAGCGCGGCGAAAAGCTTTCGCGCGTGCGGCAGATCGTTGAATGGTTGGGCTCCGACTTCGACGGAGTGATCGTCTTCGACGAGAGCCACGCGATGCAGAACGCGGCAGGCCAGAAGGGCGAGCGCGGTGACCAGGCGGCCTCCCAGCAGGGCCGTGCGGGGCTCAGGCTCCAGCACGCCTTGCCGAATGCCCGCGTCGTCTATGTCTCCGCGACGGGCGCCACGACCGTACACAATCTAGCTTACGCCCAGCGGCTGGGATTGTGGGGTGGCGACGATTTCCCGTTTGCTACGCGGGCCGAGTTCGTCGAGGCGATCGAGGAGGGCGGCGTTGCGGCCATGGAGGTGCTCGCACGCGACATCAAGGCGCTCGGCCTCTACGCGGCCCGCTCGCTCTCTTACGAGGGCGTCGCGTACGAGTTCATCGAGCACCAGCTTGCGCCCGAACAGGTTCGCATCTACGACGCCTATGCAGGTGCGTTCAGCATCATCCACAACAACCTCGACGCGGCGATGCGAGCCGCCAACATCACCGGCGAAACCGGAACGCTGAACGGGCAGGCGAAATCAGCGGCGCGATCTGCCTTTGAAGGCGCGAAGCAGCGCTTCTTTGGCCACCTCCTGACTTCGATGAAGACGCCATCCTTGATCCGCTCGATCGAACGCGATCTGGACGCTGGCCATGCCGCCGTTATCCAGATCGTATCGACCGGTGAAGCGCTGATGGAGCGCCGGCTGGCCGAGATTCCGACTGAGGACTGGGGCGACGTCCAGGTTGACATCACCCCACGCGAGTATGTCCTCGATTATCTCGCCCATTCCTTTCCGGTCCAGCTCTACGAACCGTTCACCGACCAGGAGGGCAATCTCCGCTCCCGGCCTGTCTATCGTGACGGCCAACCGGTCGAGAGCCGGGACGCCGTCGCCCGGCGCGACCGCCTCATCGAGAAGTTCGCCTCGCTGCCGCCGGTCCCGGGCGCGCTGGACCAGGTGATCCAGCGCTTCGGAACCGATCTGGTCGCGGAGGTGACGGGCCGCTCGCGACGCATCGTTCGCAAGGGCGACCGGCTGGTGGTCGAAAACCGCGCCGGTTCGGCCAACCTCGCCGAGACGTCGGCCTTCATGGACGACGTCAAGCGGATCCTTGTGTTCTCCGACGCAGGCGGCACGGGGAGGAGCTACCATGCAGAACTCTCGGCGCGGAATCGCCGCCTGCGGGTCCATTACCTGCTAGAGCCCGGCTGGAAGGCGGACGCCGCAATCCAGGGGCTCGGCCGAACGAACCGGACCAACCAGGCGCAGCCGCCGCTGTTTCGTCCCATCGCAACCGACGTGAAGGCTGAAAAACGCTTCCTCAGCACCATTGCCCGCCGGCTCGATACGTTGGGCGCGATTACGCGCGGCCAGCGCCAGACCGGAGGGCAGGGCCTGTTCCGGCCCGAGGACAATCTCGAAAGCCAGTACGGCCGCGACGCCTTGCGCCAACTCTACACCCTCGTGGTGCGCGGCAAGGTCGAGGGCTGCTCGCTCGAGCGGTTCGAGGATGCGACCGGCCTGAAGCTGACGGATGCCAACGGGCTCAGGGATGACCTGCCGCCGATCACGACGTTCCTGAACAGGTTGCTGGCGCTCACGATCGATCTTCAGAACGTCCTGTTCACCGTCTTCGAACGGCTATTGACGGCTCGGATCGAAGGCGCGGTCGCCTCGGGCACCTATGACGTCGGCCTGGAAACGCTCCGCGCCGAGAGCTTTGTGGTCACCGACCGGCGGACGATCTACGTCCATCCCGGCACTGGCGCCGAGACCCGGCTGCTCACGATCACCCAGCGCCAGCGCAATCATCCAGTGAGCCTGGATGACGCCCTTGGTCGTCTTTCCGATCCACGCGCCATCCTGTTGGTCAATGAGCGCTCGGGACGAGCCGCTGTGCAGGTCCCCGCTCCGAGCTTCATGCTTGATGACGGCGAGATCGAGCAGCGCGTCCGCCTGATCCGGCCGATGGAACAGCATAGCGTTCCCCTGAAGATGATGGCGGAAAGCCATTGGGTCGAGGCAGACCGTAAACGCTTCACCGCGGCCTGGCTGGCGGAGCTTGCCGAGATCCCAGCGTTCACGGAAAGCACGATCCACGTCGTGGCCGGCTTGCTGCTGCCCATCTGGAAGCGGCTGCCGAATGAGTCGACCCGCATCTATCGGCTGCAGACCGACGCGGGCGAGCGGATCATCGGCCGCAAGGTCTCGGCCACCTGGGTCGCGAACGTCCTTGCGTCCGATGTGCCGGCGTTGACGCCGGACGCCGCCTTTGCCGCGCTGGTAGAGGGACAGGCCGTCCTCGAGCTTGCGGAGGGACTCCAACTTCGCCGTGTCCGGGTGATGGGCGCACACCGCATCGAACTCGTCGGCTTCAACGACACCATGCGCGATCGCTTGCGGGCCTATGGCCTCTTTGGAGAGATCATTTCCTGGAAGCTACGCATGTTTGTGCCTGCGGATGCGAGCGGTGTCGAGATCCTCTCGAAGGTGCTCGACCGTTATCCGGTCAAGCGTGCCAGTGAGCGGGAGGCCGCCTGATGCCCCGCGATGCCAGCGAACTGGCACGCCGCCTCGCGCGCGAGGCGGAGGCGGTGTGCCGACATTATCTCTCCAACGGCAAGCGGGCGGGGCGGTACTGGGTGGTCGGCGACGTCCACAACACGCCAGGCCGCTCACTGTTCGTGCGGCTTCAGGAATCGCCGAAGGGCCCTGCGGGCAAATGGACCGATGCCGCAACTGGCGAACACGGTGATCTCCTCGACATCATTCGCAAAAGCCTGGGTTTGCGCGACTTCCGCGAAGTCGCCCAGGAGGCAGAGCGCTTTCTGAAGTTGCCTCGTATCAAGCCTGAATTGGTCTCGGAAGCCGATCGTCCAGCCGTGCCAGCCGGATCCCAAGAGGCCGCCCGCCGGCTCTTTGCGATATCCAGCCCGATCCACGGGACCGTGGTTGAGACATATCTGAAGCGTCGCGGGATCGCCCGCATGCATCATGGTGGCAGCTTACGTTTCCACCCACGCTGCTACTATCGGCCGGACGAGCACCTGCCGACGGAGACCTGGCCGGCGATGATCGCTTCTGTCACGGACCTCGATGGCAGGATCACCGGCGTACACCGCACCTGGCTCGACCCGGACGGCTTTGATCGCGTTCGACTGGGCAAGGCTCCGATCGATACGCCACGACGCGCGATGGGCGACCTTCTCGGCAACGCGGTTCGTTTCGGCGCCGTAGACGACGTACTCGCCGCCGGCGAGGGCATCGAGACCATGTTGTCGCTGCGCTACGTGCTGCCGACGATGCCGATGGCCGCTGCGCTTTCGGCCAATCACCTCTCGGCCATGTTGCTGCCGTCTGGCCTGCGTCGGCTCTATATCGCTCGCGATGCCGATGCCGCCGGTGATACGGTGCTCGCCGTTCTGACCCAGCGCGCAGCAGACGCCGGCATTGAAGCGACCGCGCTGTCGCCCCGGTTGGGCGATTTCAACGAAGATCTGCACGTCTTCGGTCTTGACGATCTCCGCGCGGCCTTGCGGAGTCAACTCGTACCTGAGGATGTCGTCCGCTTCCTGCATTCGTCGACGGTGCCCGCCGAGTAGGTCACGACTGTTCGATCCACAGCGACAGGTCGGTCATGGGCGAGGCCAATACCGGAAGAGGACGCGACCTCGGCCTTCTAAAGGGCGATCGGACGGCAAGCGGCCCGGGCCGGCAATGGCTGCGTCCGGCTATTTTCCGCCGCGCGCCGGCGATGTGAAGACACATCGTACGTTTGGCCAGCGCGCTTTGCATCGCGAAGCAAAATAGCCGGCCTCCGCCATCCTCCGCTGTCGCTTCGGCCCTGTCGGGTTCTGGCCCGTTCCGCCCGCCGTCAGAGGATCGCCACGAAGGCCGCGATGGTCGCGGCCGATCCGGCAAAGGACCTCTTCCCATGACCGACCATGACGACATCGAACCGCCGCATGCCTCGTCTCCAACGGATCACGTCCTCACTGAACTACAGCTCTTCGGCTATCGTCCCTTCGACGACCAGCCCGATCCAAGACCGCTCCCCGAGGGCAAGATGATCGCCGGCGCGGTCGCCGATATCTTCGACGCCCTGGTTGCGACCCTGAGCGACACGCGGCTGGAGCGGGACCTTGACGATCTGCTCTGGTCGACCGTCAATCTGTTCCATCGTGCTGTCGATCGCATCGAACGCCAACTCGACGACAACGAGCAGGCTCAGCACAAAAGCCAGCGCGAGCAGAATGGCTCTGAAGTGCGATCGGTCGAACTCGAGCGCCTGACGGCTGAAGGCATCTCGCTGATCGAGCGTCGCAATTGCCTGGAACTGTTCCGCGACCAGGCCATCGAACGATTTGAGGTCCACACCGGCGCGTCCTGGCGCCCGCGGTCGGGATCATTGGTCAATCACCGCACGCTCACCGCGGCGATGATCGACTCCCGCGACTTCATCGCAGCAAAACGCCGCGCCGAGACCGAGGTCATGCTGCCGTCAGGGCCCAAAATCGCACTCACCGGTGGGCTCGACTTCAACGACCACGACCTCATCTGGGATCGCCTCGACAAGGTTCATGCCAAGCACCCCGACATGGTCCTCCTCCATGGCGGCTCCCCGAAAGGCGCCGAACTGATCGCCTCGAAATGGGCGACCAATCGCAAGGTGCCACAGATCGCCTTCAAGCCAGACTGGACGAAGCACGCCAAGGCGGCACCGTTCAAGCGCAACGATGCGCTGCTTGAGCTTCTGCCGATCGGCGTCATGCACTTCCCGGGAACGGGAATTCAGGACAACCTTGCCGACAAGGCAAAGCGGCTCGGCATTCCCGTCTGGAAGTTCGGCGGCGCGTAAGCGCCGTCATCTCGAAGACGCCAAGGCGGAGTTGCACGCCGCAACTTCGCCTCGTTTCGATTTTACGTCCGAAGCCGCGCCGCGGTGGTGGTGGAAGGCGCGACTAGTGCTTCTATGCATTGGAGCCACCGCCATGCTCGCCCTTGGCCTTGTCCTCAACACACTTGGTATCGGTTTCTTCTGCTGGCTGGTCTTTGCGCTGGCGGTGTATGCGTTGCCGTTTTTCGTCGCGCTCAGTTTTGGGATAATGGCGTTTCATGGCGGCGCCGGCGTCGTCGGCGCGCTGCTTATCGGATTAGCCTCCGGCGCACTGACGCTTGCCGTCGGTCAGATCGCCGTCGCGGTCAGTCGGTCACGGACTTTGCGTATCGCGATCGCGACCGCATTCGCCGTCCCTGCGGCAATTGCCGGCTATCATGTGGTGTTTGCCCTGTCGCAGATCGGGGTGCCTTCGCTCACTTGGCGCGAGGCCTTCGCTTGCCTGGGTGCGGTTTGCATCGGCGGCACGGCATGGACGCGCTTGACCGTTTTCGCGGAGACCCGCCCGTTGGAGTCGGCCGGGGTGACGGAGAATATGCCTCAACCAGTTCTCACAGCCGCCACGCATGAGCGATGACGCTTCGTCGCCGTCATCAATCGAGCAAAACCGCAGGCGCATTACGTTGAACGAGGGGTCATCGAGCTTGAGCGAGAGGTAACCGCACTTCTCCTCGGAGCGCTTTAAGCGAGCCGTACCAATCTCGGTCTGGTCCAAATAGTTGCGGTGGAGCGACGCGCCGCGCCTCGATCATTCCTTCCGGGACGATACCGCCCGTTGCGGCAGATTGTTTCTCTTTCTGCGCCGAACCGTACCAACCTCTTGTGCAGTTCAACCGAACTTCGCCAAGTCTTCTCCTTCAGATTGCGGTTTAGCACGCGGACGCACGTGGCCTCTTTGATGGCTTGATCTGGCCGAAGACCGGCTGCGCCTCGATCGTCTGAGCCGCAACGCCGTTGATGCGACTTTCTTCCCCTGGGCTTACGCCCATTCCTCGCGAGGCAAGAAAGTCGCAACAATGGCGTCCTCCGCTGCGCTCCAGCCCGCAAGCGGGTGCGTCGCCAATCGTCCTCGGCCTCTAGATCGCCATCGAGGCCGCGGTGGTCGCGGGCTCGAAACACAACAGGAGAAGTGACATGGCTAACATCGGTTCTTTCAAGAAGGCCGGCAACGACTTCCAGGGCGAGATCGTCACCCTGAGCCTGCAAGCCAAGGGCGTCCGTATCGTCGCCGAGACCAACCGATCCAACGAAAACGCTCCCAGCCACCGCATCTACGTGGGGCGGGCGGAGATCGGGGCAGCCTGGTCGAAGCGCTCCGAAGAGGGCCGCGATTACCTCTCGCTCAAGCTCGATGACCCCTCGTTCAACGCGCCCATCTACGCAAACCTGTTCGATGACGAAGGCGGCGAGGGCTACACCCTGCTCTGGTCGCGGCCCCGCAAGAACGGCGAGTAGACCCTCCGCCAAGCCCCGTCCGGTCCGCCGGGCGGGGCTTCTCAAAATCCTACCTCAGTCGATGATACCGACCGATTGTTTGAAGGTCATTAAGCCCATCTGAGAGAAATTTCGCTTGATGGGCGCGCTCGGCGCGTCCCTCTGGTCGCCTGTTGGAGGCCTGATACACGGCCGCCGATCCAGCAAGCCGGATCGGCAGCCGTGACGCGTGTCCCCGTCGGGCGCTCCCGGGCCGCCGGCCCGGCTCGCGGAAGTCAGGATCGAACTTTGGACACCTTCTCCTCAAGCAAATCTGCAGGCCGGACCCCTAAAGCTTGGGCAATTTGCCAGATTGTTAGCAATGTCGCGTTTTGCAGCCCTCGCTCCATGCTACTTACGAAGGCCCGATCGACGCCCATGCGTTCCGCCACGGCCTCTTGGCTCAAGCCAAGGGCCAGTCGAAATCGACGCGCGTTCGCTCCGAAAACCTTGCGAATATCCATCCGCAGGATAGGAAGCAATCGCGTATTTTGGCGCTACGTGTTATAATACGCGGAGCTGGTGTTGAAGGTCATGGACGGAGCTTCGATTGCTGAAAATGTGGGGAACGCCGCTTCTTGAATGCTCGTCCGAGCAGGTGGCTTGCCATATGCTAGAGCAGGGAACTGTTCGAGCCGGCAAGGCGCGCGCCTCGCGATTTGATTTTCAATCCCGCGCATATTGTAGTTTCTGATGTCGAAGCCGCCGCTAGATCCTGACGTCGCGGATGTCGCGCCGAACGAGCCGGCGCTGACGGCCTATGACGAACAGCATGTCGTCACGTACATTCGTCTTCTGCAGGCGGAGGGTGAAGAGGCGGACTGGCGCGAAGTGGCTCGAGTGGTCTTGCATATGGACCCAGAGCGAGAGCCGGACCGTGCGCGGAGCGCATATCAGAGTCATCTTGCGCGCGCCAAATGGGTGACTGAGCAGGGTCGTCTCTTACGCGGCACCGGCTCAAAATAGAAGAAAATCGCCGACTGGCGACCCTGCACGCAGAACTATTTTCTTCCGTTATCCGGTGGTCATTCCAGTGCACCACGCGGTGCCAAACTAGGGGCTTCCTACAACCGGCTCGTTCATACCTATTGCGCCGCAATCCTTGTTAGCTGCATGCAATGGGGCGGAAGAAATGCCTGAATTCGACTGGCGATCGCCGGATTCGTTTAAGAGCCTAGAGAATGCTGAGATCACTCACATCGCCTGGACAGGTCTTCGTATGAACGTGGACTACCAACGCGATTACGAAACAATGATCGTGAACGGTCCAGATGGCCAAGTGACCGAGGAATTCAGGAGGAGATGGGGCATCTGCTTTCGCCCATGATCCACAAAAGCCCGCCAAAGAACAGGCGATCTTTTGGACACCTGAAGTTCTAGCATCCGTTGTTCCGGTGGCAATCGCCCCGGCCGCTTCTCACGAGTCAGCGTCTCAGCCGCTGCTCGACTTTACAGTTGGACAGGTGTGCCGCGCCGCCGACGGTTGGCACGCGGTGCTGCACATTGGCTCGGTGGAGCATCGCATCTGGTCGAAACAGCCGCTGAGCGCGTGCGCTCGCTATGCAGCCGAGTTGCCGTTTGACCGCGATTTCGAAGCGCGCGCGCACGCTGCCACGCGGCTGTGGCGCGCGTTAAATGGACGCGCGCCGGGACCTGACTTTCATCGCTTGTCTAAACAACGGCGCGAACGATTATGCGCAGCCCTTCGCGCGGTCGCTGCGTATTTTGACGGCGCGACCTATCGCAGCATCGCAGAGGCACTTTTCGACGAAAAGCGCATACCGGATCGCGCCTGGAAAACGCACGATTTGCGCAGCCGAACCATCCGTCTCGTACGGAGCGGCCTCGCGTTTGTGCGCGGAGGCTATCGCAAACTTCTGCGGCCCGAGCGCAGGGACGAGTAGCGCCGCCCTCCCGGGGGTGCCGAAAATCGACCCCTTGATATTCGGCATCCCCCTCCGACATCGCGCTTCTCCATGATGACCGAATACGCGCCGGCTCCGCCGTGCGCGGTGCGCTGTCTCCTTGGAGTTCTCAAATGCCCGATTCGATCGCCGGTCTACCCCCGCGCTTCCTGCGTACACCGGAGGCCGCGCGGTATCTTGGTCTTTCCGGTCGCACGCTCGAGAAGCACCGCACGTACGGCACCGGGCCCACCTATCGGAAGATCGGCGGGCGCGTCGTCTACGCTCTGGATGACCTGAAAGCATGGGCTGATCTCGGCGCCAAGACGTCAACCTCGGATCCCGGCAAAGGCACTGTGCTGCCGGCCAAGAAGCACCCGGTGCTGCGCCCGTATGCGGGCCAGGAACGTCGCTGATCGCCGCGTGAGAGCAGTGACCATGCGGCGCAAACACCATTCCGAGCGTGACCAGCTTGAACTCTTTCGGGCGCTGCCGGGCGATCTTGCGGCACGCGACGCACAGGATCTGATGGCCTATCCGTTCTTTTCGCTCGCAAAAACGAAGCGGATCGTGCCGATCGATTTCCGTGCAGGTGCGATCGCAATTCGTGTTGAAGCCGTGCCGGAACACGGCATGGCAACCATCTGGGATGCAGACGTTCTGATCTGGGCTGCGTCCCAGATCGTCGAAGCACGCGACGCCGGCCTGAAGACGTCGCGCCTGATGGCTGCAACGCCCTATGAGATTCTGACGTTCGTCGGCCGCGGCACCAGCGCACGCGACTATGACCGGCTGAAAGCGGGTCTCGACAGGTTGCAGTCAACGACAGTGCTGACCTCGATCCGCCAGCCGGAAGAGCGGCGACGGCATCGTTTCTCCTGGATCAACGAGTGGAAGGAGACGGCCGACGCAAATGGCCGTCCATTTGGACTCGAGATGATCCTGCCTGATTGGTTCTATGCGGGCGTCATCGATGACGCGCTCGTGCTGACAATTGATCGCGCGTATTTCGATCTGACGGGCGGGCTTGAGCGGTGGCTCTACCGTCTCGTCCGCAAGCACGGCGGTCGTCAGGACGGCGGCTGGAGCTTTGATCTTGTGCACCTCCATGCCAAGTCCGGCATCCTCTCGCCGCTCAAGCATTTTGCTTATGACGTACGGCAGATCGTTCAGCGCCAGACACTGCCCGGCTATCAGCTCGTGCTCACACGCGATCCGAACGGCACTGAGCGGCTGAACTTCGCACCTACGCCTGTTGATCCCTTAGCGGCACGCCTGCGCCGCCGCGGTCTCATTCCAAATTCGGAGGACAACCTGTGAATCAGCTCGTGCTATCGGGGACCGCAACCCTCGTGCTATCGAGGACCCAATCCTCGTGCTATCGGGGACTGAAATCGAGCTTAAGAGCTTGTTTCCCTGCGCTTTCTCGCCGCTCTAACTTTACTAACCAGAAATCCTTCGGATTTCTTCTAACGGACCAAGCCGGAAACCGCATCGCAGGCGACTGGCAACCGCGGGCTGTCAATCCTCCTTGTCGGCAGAAGCCGTACAGGTGCTTCACCGCCGCCAACGCTTACGGCTCCCAATTCCCGTCTTCGGGGGCGGCGGCATGAGCGATCTCACTGAAGTGGAAGTGTTGTGGCTCGAGAAGCGTATCGAAAACCGCATTCGGTTCGGCCGCATCGTCGAGGAACGGAAGATCGATCGCCACCGACGTGTCCTGTCATTCGCGCCAGGCGGCATCTTTGCTTTCGTCCGTTGGACCTCCAACGACTTTGGGACGATCATTTCTCGGATCGACATCTTGCGCGCAGTCGCACCGGGACAGCGCTACTCGACCGTCCCTTAGGTGAAGCCCGGAGGAGAGATTTTGCTGCGTCTCTCCGGTTGGCCGAAGGTCGAGCGGGTGCTGCAGATGATCGATGCCATCGAGGCGCTTGGCATCGACCCCGCCGATGCCGCTCCTGATCATTGGCATCACGTTCATAACCGTCTGTCCGTCAACGAAAGCCCGCGCCCCTACACGAAGGCGCGCCATCAGGCCTGGCTCCATCGTCAAAGGGTGATGCGATGACACGCCGCCTGATGATGCTGATAACGACGTTCGCGGTTGCTGCTGCGCTCGTCTCCACAATCGCCCTGGAGCCGCTTCCACTCTACATTTGGAACGCATCGGCGAGCGTGCCAATCGGTCTCTATAGCTTACGATCGGCGAAGCGCTTCCATGTCACCGAACTGGTCGTGGTTGAGCCGCCGGAGCCGCTCGCGACCTTTCTTGACCTGAACGGCTATCTGCCGGTCGGCGTCCCCATGCTCAAGCGGGTCTTGGCCCTGCCCGGGCAGACGGTCTGCAGAATGGACCTCACGATTTCGGTTGACGGCATTGAAATGGGCGAGGCGCGAGATCGCGACGGGCGCGGCCTGCCGCTGCCGAAATGGCAGGGCTGTCGCGTGGTCCGCGACGGTGAACTCTTTCTCATGAACTGGCAGTCGGACGACTCGCTTGACGGCCGATATTTTGGATTCCTTCCGGCGTCGGCCGTGATCGGCCGCGCGCTTCCCGTGTGGACATCGGAGGAGTGACCGTGCGTCTTCCATGTGTTCGACTAGCCATTCCTCTGTTCGATCGAATGCGGGGCCATTCCTCCGTCCCGACAAACGATAGCACGGCCGGCGCGCGCAGCGGCGGTCCAGGGCGGCCGAAAGGCCGGCGCGAAGTGACTTTACCCTGGACAGACGCGAGCACAGCGGCACGCTCGCGTTTTTTCGAGAGGAGCCTGGGCGCTGTCGTACAGTTGTTTGCTGCGCTGGCTGTGATTAACGCTGCTGCTATCGCCGAGCCGCGACCGGCAGAGCCAACAGCGAGTTATCGAACTGGCAATTCATTTGCGGAGGTCGTTGAGGCGGCCTCGCGTCGCTTCGGCATCCCGGCGCGCTGGATACTCGCAGTCATAGACGTCGAGAGCGCCGGAGACGTGCGCGCCAAGTCACCCAAGGGCGCAATGGGGTTGATGCAGATCATGCCAGAAACCTGGGCGGAGCTACGTCTGCGATACGACCTCGGCAACGATCCCTACGATCCCCATGACAACATTCTTGCAGGTACGGCATACCTGAGCGAACTGCGTGACCGCTACGGTGCGCCGGGCTCTCTTGCGGCCTACAACGCGGGGCCTGCTCGTTACGACGAGCGTCTTGCCGGCCGTCCATTGCCAGCAGAGACCCAAGCCTACTTGCAGAAGCTTGCGCCAGTCATCGGCAGCGACCTTACCACTTCCAGTGCAGTCGCTCGTCTGCGGTCATCCGCGGGAGTTCTCCTTGTTGTGCGGCCTAAAGGCCCAACGAGCGTTGCCCGGCTGCAGCCTGGGCGTCCACCGAACCGGGCTCCGACGGCTGCATCCGTTCACGACATCTCGGCCATTGTGCCACAGGCAACAGGGTTGTTCGTCGCGAGATCTGATGCGGGAGGCGCGCAATGATGGAACGCGCAAGCTCGCATGCGTTGGCGTGTTCTGGAGAAGAATGGGTGGAATGGGGAGAGCGGTGGGGAAACACGACAGCAGGACGGCGAGATAAAAGGGGCTCGCCGGTCGAACCGCAAGCCACTGGCATGGCTTGGGTTCTGGCGTGCCGGTCGGTCGGGGCGCGTGCCGCGCCTTGCATTTTGGCGAATGCAATCAAAGGCCTTCTCGGCACCGTATGCGCTTTTGAGCGTTGGGAGAGCCGGCCATGACCGCAAGCGACAGCGATCTGCGTGTTCGGCCCGGACGCATCGGCAGTACCCGCGCGCCCAAGCAGAAGAGCTTTATCAACCAGGTGCTGCGTGCCGCGAAGAAGTCCGGACACTCTTCCGGTCAGGCTGCGGCTGGCAGGCGTTCTGCGGCCTATGGACGCTCGACGTTTGGCCGCGGCCGGCTGTCCTTCAGCCGCGCCAGATTGTTCAGCCCGACGCGGCGTGTGGTGGTGAAGGCGCGCGTTGTTCGCCATAAAGGACGTGCCTTCCGCTCAGCACCCCTGACAGCTCATCTTTCGTACCTCAAACGCGACGGAGTGACTCGGAGTGGTGAGCGGGCCGAGATGTTCGATGCCGGCAGCGACCAAGCTGATAGCGCGGCTTTCGCTGAACGGTGTCAGAACGACCGGCATCATTTCAGGTTCATCGTCTCGCCAGAGGACGCCGGCGACATGACGGACCTCAAGGCCTTCACCCGAGATCTCGCCAGGCAGATGGAAACCGATCTCGGCACGCGGCTCGACTGGGTGGCCGTCGATCACTGGAACACCGACAACCCCCACTTCCATCTTCTCGTTCGGGGAGTCGATGCGGAGGGAGCCGATCTGGTGATCTCCCGTGACTACATCAGCCAGGGCCTGCGCTCCCGCGCCGAGGATCTGGTCGCCATCGAACTGGGGCCAAGGCCGGAGCACGAGATCCGTAGTTCGCTGGAGAGGGAAGTCACGGCAGAGCGATGGACGCGGCTCGATCGGGAGGTCCGGTTGGTGGCCGATGAGACCGGATATATCGATCTTCGCCCAGAGCATTCCGCCAAGTCAGATCCCGAGATCCGCCGCCTGATGGTCGGTCGTCTTCAGCATCTGGAGAAGATGGGCGTTGCTGCATCCGCCGCGCCGGGGGAATGGATGGTCGGGCTCGAGGCCGAGCGTAGCTTACGCGACCTCGGCATGCGCGGGGACATCATCAAAACCATGCACCGCGCCTTTACCGAGCGTGGGGAAGCGCGCGGGGTTGCCGACTTCGTCATCGAAGGTGGACAACCAACGTCCCAGATTGTCGGACGGTTGGTCGATCGGGGATTGCATGATGAACTGACGGGCGAGGCCTACGCCCTGATCGACGGAACAGACGGACGCGCGCACCACGTGCGCTTCCGCGGGGTCGAGGCCTTCGAACATGCACCGCCGATCGGCGGTATTGTCGAAGTGCGACGGCTTGGTCAAGCGGGCGATCATCGCCCGACCTTGGTACTCGCGATCCGTTCCGACCTTGATCTTGGTGAACAGGTCACAGCAAAAGGGGCGACCTGGCTCGACCACAGGCTGGTCGAACGCGATCCAATGCCGCTCGCCATGGGCGGATTCGGCCGCGAGACCCGCGATGCCATGGAAGCCCGTACCGAGCATCTGATTCAGGATGGCCTGGCAAAGCGGCAGGGTCAACGCACTGTCCTGCAGCGCGACCTCCTGAACACGCTGCGCCGACGTGAACTGGACGAGGTGGGATCAAGGATTTCGGCCGACACTGGCCTGCCTCACCTGAAGGCCGCCTCCCGGGAACATGTGGCGGGCACCTATCGCCAACGCCTGACGCTCGCCTCGGGTCGTTTCGCCATGATCGATGACGGGCTCGGCTTCCAGTTCGTGCCCTGGTCGCGCGAACTCGAAAAGAGGCTCGGCCAACACGTCACCGGCGTCATAAAGGACGGCGGTGGAATTGAATGGGGCTTTGGTCGGAAGCGCGACCTCGGCCTCTAGCAATCCCTCCAATTCCATCGCGGAAGGGCGTTCGGGATGTCCGGAACCAAAATCCTCTGGGGACAGGTGATCGTTGTCGGCCTGATCGTTTTGCTCGCCATTTGGGGAGCAACCCAGTGGACGGCCTGGCGGCTCTCTTACCAACCCGAACTCGGACGCCCCTGGTTCGAATTGTTGGGCTTGAAGGTCTATTACCCACCGGTCTTCTTCTGGTGGTGGTTCGTCTACGATGCCTATGCACCTCAGGTCTTTGTCGAGGGAGCCTTCATCGCGGCGTCAGGCACGTTCGTTTCGATCGCGGTGGCAATCGGCATGTCGGTCTGGCGGGCGCGCGAGGCCAAGAATGTCGAGACCTATGGCTCGGCGCGTTGGGCTGGTCTGGAGGAGGTGAGGGCGGCTGGACTTCTCGGTCCGGACGGGGTGGTGCTCGGCAAGCTCGACCGCGACTACCTCCGCCATGATGGGCCGGAACATGTGTTGTGTTTTGCACCCACCCGGTCGGGCAAAGGTGTTGGCCTCGTCGTTCCCTCGTTGTTGGCTTGGCCCGGCTCGGCCATCGTTCACGACATCAAGGGTGAGAACTGGCAACTGACCGCTGGCTTTCGCTCGCGGCATGGCGGCGTCCTGTTGTTCGACCCGACCAACCCCAAGTCCTCAGCCTACAATCCGCTCCTCGAGGTCCGGCGCGGGGAATGGGAGGTTCGCGACGTCCAGAATGTCGCCGACGTCCTTGTCGACCCCGAAGGCTCGCTCGACAAGCGGAACCATTGGGAGAAGACCAGCCATTCGCTCCTGGTCGGTGCCATCCTGCATGTCCTCTACGCCGAGGCGGACAAGACGTTGGCCGGCGTGGCCGCCTTCCTGTCCGACCCCAAGCGGCCGATCGAAGCGACGTTAAAGGCGATGATGACCACGCCGCACCTTGGCGAGCAGGGCGCCCATCCCGTGGTCGCCTCGACCGCGCGCGAACTCCTCAATAAATCCGAGAATGAGCGTTCAGGCGTCCTGTCCACGGCGATGTCGTTCCTCGGTCTTTACCGCGATCCTGTCGTGGCCCAGGTGACCTGCCGCTGCGACTGGCGCATCGCGGATCTGATCGCAGATAGCCGTCCGACGACGCTTTACCTGGTAGTGCCGCCTTCCGATATCTCGCGGACCAAGCCATTGATACGCCTGGTGCTGAACCAAATTGGCCGCCGCTTGACCGAGGACTGCACGCCCGTGACCGCCGGCATCGCATCCTGATGATGCTCGACGAGTTCCCGGCGCTGGGCCGGCTTGATTTCTTCGAGTCCGCGCTCGCCTTCATGGCGGGGTACGGCATCAAGAGTTTCTTGATCGCGCAATCGCTCAATCAGATCGAGAAGGCCTATGGGCCTAACAACGCCATTCTCGACAATTGCCACGTCCGCGTGAGTTTCGCGACCAACGACGAGCGGACGGCCAAGCGGGTTTCCGACGCATTGGGTACGGCGACCGAGATGCGGGCCATGAAGAACTATGCCGGGCACAGGTTGAACCCTTGGCTGGGGCACCTGATGGTTTCGCGCCAGGAGACGGCAAGGCCCCTGCTGACCCCGGGCGAAGTCATGCAGCTTCCGCCGATGGACGAGATCGTCATGGTGGCAGGCGCGCCGCCAATCCGGGCGAAGAAGGTGCGCTACTACGAGGACCGGCGATTCACCGAGCGGGTGTTGCCGCCGCCCGATCCAGCGGCATCCGGTCGGTCATCGCGCACGGACGGATGGTCAACGCTTGGAACGCTGAAGGCGGCGCCGCTTCCAACCGACAGCGGGCAAGGAGAAGAAGACAAGGCGAACAGCGGGCTCCGCCGCGAACCCGAACTCCCCGATCACGTCGCGATTGTCAAGGAGACGACCGAACCGACGCCGGCAGAGGAATTTGCCGTTGTTGACGACGACGAGGATGCGGTCCGCCAGTCTCGACTCATGCGCCAGCAGATGCGTGGCGTCGCGCGTCAGATCGCTATGGACCCGAATGACGGTATGGAGCTTTAGGGCATTATGCGCGACCGGATGAACGTGTATTTCCCGCCGGAACTCCTGAAGCAGATCTCGGAACTGGCCGATCGCAAGAAGCTTTCCCGGTCCGCGATTGTGGAAGCGGCAGTAGCTTCGTTTCTGTCACCGGATGGAGGGGACAGGCGGGAAGCAGCCTTTACCCGTCGCCTGGACCGGCTATCTCGTCAGATGCAGAGGCTGGAGCGTGATGTCGGTTTGACGGCCGAAACCCTGGCTTGTTTGCCGTCAGGGCGTGTGAGACAAATTGAAGGATTTTGCGGAGGGAGGATTTCTGGTTCATCGTAGCCACCAGGAGCGAAGATGAAGCAGAAATCCGGACCGGGCAAAGCGCCGGCAGAACAGGTACTAAGGGACATTCGGCGCCAGACCCGCCGGCAGTATTCGGCGGAAGAGAAGATCCGCATCGTGCTGGAAGGACTGCGGGGCGAGGAGAACATCTCCGAGCTCTGCCGGCGTGAGGGCATTGCCGCCTCAATGTATTACGGCTGGTCGAAGGAGTTCCTCGAAGCCGGTAAGCGCCGCCTGGCGGGCGATACGGCGCGTGCGGCGACCTCCGGCGAGGTGACGGATCTCCGTCGTGAGACGGCCGCATTGAAGGAAGTCGTGGCCGACCTCACCCTTGAGAACCGCCTACTCAAAAAAAGCATGAACGGGGATGGGGAGGACGAGGCATGAGATATCCTGCGTCCGAGAAGGCCGAGATCATCCAGTTGGTCGAGCAGTCGCACCTGCCGGCCAAGCGCACGCTGGACAAGCTCGGGATCCCACGCGCCACGTTTTATAGATGGTATGATCGCTATCGTGATGGCGGCGTCGAGGCGCTGGCTGACCACCGGTCTCGACCTGACCGGATATGGAATCGCATCCCCGACGATGTGCGGGGCCAGATCATCGACCTGGCGCTGGAGCTGCCCGAGCTGTCGCCGCGCGAGCTGGCCGTGCGGTTCACCGACGAACGGAAGTATTTTGTCTCCGAGGCATCGGTCTATCGGCTGCTGAAGGCGCATGACCTCATCACCAGCCCCGCCTATGTGGTGATCAAGGCGGCGAACGAGTTCAAGGACAAGACCACCGCCATCAACCAGCTCTGGCAGACCGACTTTACCTACCTCAAGATCACCGGCTGGGGCTGGTACTACCTGTCGACCGTGCTCGATGACTTCTCGCGTTACATCGTCGCCTGGAGGCTTGGTCCCACGATGTGTGCCTCCGACGTCACGGCCACACTCGACCAGGCACTCGCGGCCTCCGGCCTTGACCACATCACCGTCGCGCACCGGCCGAGGCTTCTCAGCGACAATGGTTCGAGTTACGTCGCGGACGATCTGGCCAGGTGGCTCGAACACAAGGGCATGCAGCACGTGCGCGGCGCTCCGTATCATCCCCAAACCCAGGGAAAGATCGAGCGCTGGCATCAGACCCTGAAGAACCGCATTCTGCTCGAGAACTATTATCTACCTCACCACCTCGAACGGCAGATCGGCGCCTTCGTCGAGCATTACAACCACGTCCGCTATCATGAGAGCATCAAAAACCTGACCCCGGCTGACGTCTACTTCGGCAGAGCCGAGACCATCCTAACCGAACGACAGCGCATCAAGCGTGAGACCATCGCAAACCGCCGCTTGCAGCACCAACTGCAGGCCGCTTAAACTCCAACAACAGATGAGCCAGAGCCTCCCTTCTCGAAAAGCCTGATTAGTCTCAAATTATCTGACGACGGACACCTATGTGGTCCCAAGATTCTCGCCGGGGATAGGCTCTTGATGTCCGCTCTGAAACCAATTCTGTTGCAAACGTCGGCGATGGTCCCAAAGAATAGTGCCTGCGGCCCTTCAATGCGATTTGCAGCGGCGGGCGAACGATAATTCGGCGGCACAATTACGACCAATATTTTTCCAGCGGGCAAATTCTGTGAGATAGCGTCAAAGGTTCATTTCGGGGCCGCAGATCTCTGGGCAGGCGAGCGAACTGGATCAGGCTCAAGCGTAACGACAGGTGGAGGCACCACAGGAGACGGCGCAGGCACAGCGAGAGAAGAAGCCTTCTGCGCCTCTATGAGGGTGATCGCCTCACGTAGTTTCTCTTTGTCATCTTCGTCGAAGTCCTTGGCTGCGAAGCAATGCTTGCCGCCCTCGCCAAGCAGCCCACGAGCAAGCTGGGCGGAGAAGTCGCGACGATCCTTCTCAACCGAGATCCAGTTGGATATAATTCCCTTGGCAATCGCGTTTCGACTTACGTTGGCGTCGCAAGCAAGGTCGCGCAGAAAGTCGGCGTGCCTCTTGTCGAACTCTACTTGAGGGATTTGGGTCGAGGCTTTCTTGCACTCCGCCCATTCCTTCGCGAGCACGTCATCGTCGATTGGATCAACGATAAGCCGGTAGCGCATCCGGTTCTTCACTGTTTCTTTCACCTCGGAGTCCAAAATATAAGAGACAGACTCTTCGATAAAAGAGGATATTGCCTCCGGCGTTGCCTGAATTGGTCGAACTTCTTCGCCGTTCAAATCAATTAGTTTTTCGTCGTAATAAAACTGAATGATCGAGGCCGAATCAATCTCTTGTACGTGAGCGCCTCCACACTCTGGGCGAAAAAGGAAACCGAGTGGGAGCTGAGCACGCCACACAGCGGCACCAATTTTGGCATCTGTTAGCCTGATGCTCCGCAGGTCGGCGCCCTGAAGTTGAGCTCGAACGAGTGAGGCGCCCCCAAGCCGGGCTTCAAAGAGCGATGCGCCTTGAAGCTCCGCGTAGTCGAGTAAAGCGCCCTCAAGCCAGGCGGAGCTCAGATTTGCCCCCTGAAGCTTGGCGCTTTGGAGGTTGGCGCCCCTGAGAGTCCCACTGAGGATTGCACCGCTAAGCATCGCAAGACGGAGGTATGCTCCGTCAAGATTGGCAGCGCTGAGGTTTGCACCATAAGCCATAGCTGCTTCGAGGAACGCGCCCTGGAGCTGTGCGCCCATGAGTGAGGCGCTATGTAGCCTGGCGTGCTTGAGGGACGCGTTGCGAAGGTCAGCCCTATGTAGGGATGCGCGGCGAAGATTGGCGAAATCGATTGATGCTCCTCGAAGGTCCGCTCTGTTCAAATTCGCACCAACAAGCTGCGCTGCCGTGAGGTCGACGCGGCGAAGGTCGGAATCAGCGAGGTCGCTGCAATTGAGGTCGCGGTCCCGGAAAATCCGTGTTCGTTCGCCTTCATAAGGTTGTAGTTTCCTATCGGCCGTTGCTTTCTCAATTTTGGCCAGCTTCTCATCGTCAACGACGTCGAGCGGCAGTACTAGGCGATCAAACGAATTCCATCTTGCCCAGTATTGGGCAAGGAACTGGCCCCGATCCTCTGCATAGAACCAACGTTTACATTCCACCGTATCGAGAGGCTGCCCCGCGAACCGATTGATGTGTGGCTCACCGGGGAAAGTGAATAGCGAAAGCGAAATGAAGCCGAACAATGCGACGGCGGCCAATGCAATTGGATTTGTGACGACGCGACGCCATTCGATGTCGCGCTCCGGGTCGAGCGCAAGCGGCCACAACAGGAAGACCGTCGTTAGCTCGACCAACGTCAACAAGCGAAGCGTCCAAGTAACGAGATGGCTGTGGTAGGGCAGAAAGTTGAACTGAAAGAGCAGGAGTATGAGCGTCGGGGCGACGGCGAGCGTGAGCCAGGCCATCACCTTCAATAACCAGCCCAGCCATCCATCGCGCTCGCGTGGGGAGCCAGCGAAGATCTGTGCGAATAGCGTATTGGCAAGGCGTTGGCGAACTCGCGCGTTATCGGCAGCTATCTTGATGTTGTACTTGAGGGCTTCGCTATAGGAGGCCGCGGTGCGCGCGAGCAGCAGCACCTGGATCAGCACATAGCCATGAAAGACCACTAACAGGATTGGCGCGAGAAAGAAGAAGCCGACCAACGGCAGATCGATATTGAGTACAGGGAGCTTGAGCGGATCTTCCAGCAAGAGCTGGCGGTGCGTCACCGTACCCGCCGTTATGACCAGATAGAGCCCGAAGACCAGAAAGCTAACCCAGATGGATGAGACGCGCGTAGCCGAGTCGTTGAGTGACTTCTCCAGCGCTTCAACATCGAAGGGGTCCAGATTGGCGCCCATTGGTGCACCCGCTGACGACACATGGACAAACATTATCACAGTCTAGCGCGCATTAGAACCGCGTCCGTCCGTTCAGAGCGACCGGCCCGGTATGTCGGGAAAAGTGCGACTTCCGAACCATCTCCGAGGTGCCCCAAAGAGAACCTCGCGCATCCGGCAGGGCTGGCGTATCGTTCATTCGATGCGGACCGTCAGGCCGTCGCGGCCGCCACCGAGGTCACGGCGGGGGTGTTCGTATTTTAGCAGTGACCCTTGATATCCTCAGCAAGGAATGTGCTACAACCCGGAGTGATAATGCGCGAGTAGTACCCGTGTAGAGGCTAGAGAGGAGTTGATGGATTATTTTCAAGGTGTGGTGGCAGAGTATCTACGGGCTGACCGATCCGTTTTCATTAACCCGGAGTTCTGGCTGCGGGGGAACTTAGATAAGTCCAAGCAATACCAGAAGCCTCATTGGTACGTAGACGTACTGGCGGTTCACATGCGTCTCAAACAGGTATTTCTCTGTGAGGTGACATACGCAAAGAAAGCTCCTGCTCTAATCGCGAGGCTTAGATCGTGGCGCGAACACTGGCCGGTGATCTTACAGACTCTGCGAGAAGACGCTTCATTGCCATCAGATTGGCCAGTTCGTCCGTGGCTTTTTGCCCCCGACGAGGTGATGACGGCGTTACGGCCCGTCGCTGCAGAACTGCATCCCGATTCGCGGTTCACCGAGTTGGAAAAAGTTATGCCTTGGCTCTATCGCACTTGGGATCACAATCACGATGAGCCGCCAGAGCCTCGCACGATTTCTCCTTAACTCTGAGGGCAATGGGTCGAACCAATGGCTCCGTCGAAAGCGCACCTAAAGTCACGACGTCCCCTGCGCGGTAGGCGTCAGCCCCCGAGGCAACAGTAGGGGTGTTCGCTTTCCAGCGGGTGGCCTATGTGGTCCCAAGGTGCTCGCGGGCACCGGCTCTTGATATCCGCTCTGGACCCCTTTGCGGACGTCAATCGGGTATCACGCCAAGTCCGAAACGGCCCAAAACCGGCCGCGAGCACTTGCAGCAGAAACTCCTTGTGCGTCGGCAGCACGCAACGGCGGCGAGCGCGCGGTCAATGGGATGCGGTTAAGCGCTCCCAGATTCGCCGAGCGAAACTCTTCTCGCCCTCGGCCGCATACAGAGTGTCCCGCCATTTCTCGTATTGGACTGCCCGTGCCTTATAGGTGCTTGCGTTGGCAGGGTCGTCAATCGCCATGTTGATCCTTGTCAGGGATGCCGCGACATACAGAAAATCCTTGAACCCCTTGTTCTCGAACCAGTTGTCCCCCGCGTGGTCGGTGCAAACTAAATAGTACCATCCAAGGTTGGATTTTGCTTCATTAACGAACGCGCTCGGATCGCCGTTGGGGGCGTTAGTGTAATCCCAAGCTTTCTGTAGCCAGCGGTCAATCGCATCGCTGATCGGGAGCGGTTTGCATGATGTAGCCGCGAACTCAGAAAGCAGCGTTGCAACGGAATTGATCGTTGTATTGATCGTCTTGTTCTCGTCGGGGCAATACGTAATGTTATGACCCGGCTTCCACAGCTTTAACCTCTCATCTTTCGAATCGACGAACATCACACGTTTGATCTCGCCGCCGTCCAACATAATTGCCCGATATTCTGGGACGATCCGATACAACTCATGATTTGGCGTGCATCCTTGTGCTTGCGCGCCTGCCGTCGTGATTATCAGAATCATCAATGTAGAACAGATAATCGCTCTCATTTCGTCCACGCTTTCACCACGAGCGGCCAGACCGCCGCACTCCCAGAGGCAGTCCTATCACGTTGAGAGCAGGCCTGTCGTGCGTGCGTCTCAGCAAACTTGGACCCCCGACTTCCGAAGTGGGTCATTCGCGTCGTTTTGACTACCCGACAGCCACATCTGCTCTAGCATGTCGGAAGAGTGCGACTTCCGAACCATCTCCGAGGTGCCCCAAAGAGAACCTCGCGCATCCGGCAGGGCTGGCGTATCGTTTGCCGGACAATCAATAGGAGGTCGCAACAGTGACACCTAGTGAAGCACTGCAGCACATTCTCACGCTCGTGGAAGCATCGGCCGAACTGAAGGACGACACGCAACGCAAAGTCTTATTACGCGGCGTGGTCGTGGTCGCACAGAAGGGCCTCGGTGTGGCACCGGATGGGGTGACCGAATGCGCACCTAACGTCCTGACGTTCCCCACGCGGTGAACTGACGCTCAAACAAGCATTAGGTACCCAATCGAACGCGCACTAGCTGTCAACTCGGCATTATCGCTGTTTCGGATATAGGACGAGCCGGTTCGCGCTGTTCATGGTTGCCACTCTCAGGCGTCTCCCGTTAGTTTGGTTTGCTAGGAAATAAAATTATGTGGTTATCTTTTGAGCAACGAAGAAGGAAGCCGACCACGGCCACTTTCCTGGAGAAGGCTCATGTCGATTACGGACCCGCTCGCAAGACTTGAAAGCCTAATTGCTCAGGCCGAAGCGAAGTTCGGACCGCGACAGCCCGTTGCGCTAACTGCCGTTGGGTTTGCTCGAGTCGGCAATCCGATTACGCTCTTCTCAAAACAAGAGCACGGAGCTGTTATTTTGATGGTCGCGGTCGGCGAGGCGCTCTTGACCGATGAACCCACGCTTCAGTATCAACTCGCCCACGAGGCGGTTCACTGCTTGGCGCACAATTTCAAGATCACTCGTCTGGAAGAGGGGGTGGCTACGCTTTTTGGTTTAGACCACGCCCCGGCGGGGGAAGAGGATAGACTTGATTTCGTTCGCAAGCAGTATCTTGCTGACGTTCGATCCCTGTTGAAAGCCTCGCCAGACGCAATCAGAGTGCTTCGAGGAAAGTCGCCAAAATTTCAGGACATAGAGCCGGCGGATATCGAGGCACTTGGGGCGGCGCCTGACTTGGCCAACCGACTATGCGCGCCAGGATGACGATTGCTCTTCGGTCGGTAGCGGAGCCGTGGGTTACACCTGTTGGATCGGCAAGAAGTTAGCTAAGTCAATTTGGTTACTCATCGAAGCGGGTCACGCGATGACCCACATATCAAGCGAAATGGCGGGGTAAGGTCAATTTGCAGATCCTCTGTTCCACGCCAAATCCAACGGTATATCCATGTCGACAATAACGAGTTTGCTGGTCGCGGGATCGAAGTAGCCCTCGATCGCCAGATGCTTGGCACCGAGCAGCGCGGGCAGAGTCTCGTAGATCCCTTGCAAATGACGACGCTGGCTACTTACGAAAATTTCGACAGCAGACGACAATCGTTCGGTAGCAGCTATCTCAGGAACCCGGAGTTCATCCGCCGAACTGCCGCGGCACGAGACGATCGGATGATGGCCACGTTCGGATTCGAAGACATACATGGCCTGTCCCCAACCAGCCTCCAAAATGAGACCGGTCTCGGCGAATACGACACGGAAGCACATTTGATCGGGGTTCTGCTGAGGGAATATGTTCAATGTCGTTTCGGGATCTAACGAGCGCAAAAACGACAACAGATCGTTGTCCGAGCAGTCCTTCTCAATCACCTCGCTGCGAGCATGGCAGGAACGTCATTTGCGAAAGCCGAGACTCTGGTAACTCGTCCCGGATAGACCCGAACGCGATCGAGATCATCAGCATCTCGAAGCCATTCAAGGCCTGCGGATATCGCGCTGGCGCGGTGATTGGCGAAAAAAGCTGGGTTGCGACCTTGAAAGCGCGGTACGCTGCGATGAATGGCGTGCCTTACGCAAACCAGCGGGTGGCAGAATGTGCTTGGTCCGATATGCCGGGCGTCGACGGCTTTCGTGCCGACATCATCGCTCGGCGCGTTGCCGTCGTCCCTGGTCTCCGGCACTTGGGGTTCGAAGTCGACACGGAGACGGAGAATCAAAGCGGGATGTTCGTGTGGGCCCGTGTCCCGTCTGCGGTCGGCTCCACGAAGATACTGAAAGAGTGTGCGGCGGCGGCGGGCGTCCTCATCTCTGAAGGATCATCCTTTGGTGACGGCTTCGACCAGTTCATTCGCCTCGCGCTGAACGAGCCTACCGAAGTCCTCAAGGAGGCTGTTACGCGCATCGGCTCAGCTGTGGAGTATTTCCATGAAGCGGCTTAACGCCCCATATACGTGATCGCCGTGTGGAAATATGCCACTCAAGAAGCGTTCTAGAAGAGATCATCGGCCGCGGCCTCAACCGCGGCCGATGCCGTGTTTGGCGTTACGGAGCGCAAAACTGCGGATCTTGCCTCGCGAACAATCCTGACGCCGTCGTCTGCGTGATGGAACGTCGGCTTAGGCGGCTGTTATCAGCACTCGAATGACATGGCCAGCGTGATCTCGGCGACATCTCAACGCGGCTTGCGGTGTAGTCTATTAAGTGTTTGTTCCGTGTTCCATCCCAAGCAACGGTCCGTGTCCCCGTCGTGGCTCATATCAGTTGCACTCTGTTACTGTGGCTCACCCGCCGGAACTGAGCGAGCGCGAGTGAACACGCAGATGCATCGCCATGGGCGCTATCATAAATCAGATCGGTTGCGTGTCGAAAAACAATCTCTCGCGCTGGTTCAGCTTTTTGCCGGTTTCTCCGCCACGCTCACCAGAAGCCCCAGTTTGGGAATCGTGTCCGCCGCGCAGCTGAATTCCCATTGCCCAAGGGCAATAGGCTCCTCCCATTCGGTGGCGCTTTGGTCCGGCTTCGATGATTGTTTGAAAAAGAACCCCGGATTGACCGCCCCATGTTCCAGACTAACGATGCGGACGCGTGCGGCATTGCCGGAAAGTCCCGACGAAAAATAGGGAAGTCGATCCTTGAAGTTCTCCAGGGTAAGGGTGCGCCTCCCGTCGGCGTCCTGCTTTTGATTCTTGAAACGATTCCATTCGCCGGCAAATTCGTCCGGAAGAACAAACAGACGATGGACGACCGGTCGGCTGATTGTCTTGCGGCGAGTGTCCCCGAATTGCTTCGAACCCTGTCGCGCCGTGTACTTCACGTGCATGATCACGTCTGTGAGTGTGTCGAAGTCCAGTTCGCGGTTGTCATCCGGTATCAGTTCCAGCGTCCAGGTGCTCGCCGCACCCGCACCCTCAAACGGCAGGTACCGCTCGTCGCGGAAGTTGACCTCGAACATTCCGCTGTCGTTCTGGCCCGTACTTGTGGCAATCGACTGGATGCGCGAAAAGTTTCTCAGAAGATTTTCTTCGTCTCCCTCGTCATCTAGCCTGGCCTGTTTGATCCTTATCTGGCTCTTCGTCAGCGTCAACGTGCAGTTCACGCTGGCATAAGGTCCTGCCACACAAGGGATGCTCAGAGCCACGCTCTTGATTCGTCTGAAATAGTGGCCCGGATAGTCCACATCGAACAGCAGTTCGTCCAGTTCGATCTCGCACCGGCCTGCAGCCTTGAGCGTGATCAGGGCGTCCGGGTTGAGGCGCACGAGCGAGATGTGCTTTGTGATCTCCAGTTCCCGGCGATTGCGCGCCAGATAGTCGACCTCCATTCGCTTCAGGTCAAACAGCAGTGCGTCGCCGGCGAGCAGTCCCTTGTGCAAGCTATCCCAGCCGCGGGGCCGAACATAACTCTCGAACTGTGTGTCTTTCGGACCAAGCTCGAAGTGGAAGGCGCGCTCAACCTGGAGGGCAAACCGCTGGGCCATCTGCCACGACTGAAAGTAAGTCGCGGAAATTTGCGCGATCATCCAGTCATAGAGATCGACGTTGGTGAATTTGCGGTCCTTCAGATAAGCCAGGAGTTCTTCGGCCTGCTCTCTTTGCTTGTCGTGATTGGAGAGCTCTTCCTTCGCTATCTCAACCCTGATCTCGGCTGCAGAGATCTGCCGATCGATTTGGGCGAGTTCCCGGTCTGCAAGCCTTTCCTGCAGCTTCCATTCGTCCCAGCGGCGCTCGTATCCCGCTCTCGTCAGCAATGTGCCGGCTGCTTCTCGCTGCAAGCCGCCCAAGCCACCAAGAAATTGCCCCATCGCGCTCGCGGCCTTACCTATATTATCGCCACCCCACTCCGCATCGGCGCCAGGAGCGCCGCCAAATCCCCAGCCTCCAAACTTGAAGGTCGGGATAAGGAATGCAATGTTCGCCGCTGTGCTGAAAACAAGCCCTGCTGTTCCAAGGCGGGCGCCTTCCTCATTCAGCTCGAGCGACTTTTCTTCGGTGCCTATCGTGTACTTGATGTCACGATAGAAGTCGCGCCTCGCTTCCGTAACGGCCTTTGTGCGTTCGAGACCCGCCTGGTTCTGCAGCGCTTCCTGAACCTGGTTCAGCTTGATCTGCCGCACCAGCTTCAGAAGGTCGATCTCCTGATTGGAACGAAGCCGCGCCAGCGCCTCGGCTTCCTTCTTCTCAATTGCTTGCAGCAAGGCATTTCCGAGGCTGATGACCATTTGCGTCAACTCACCCGCCTTCTGCGCGAGCGTCGCGAAGCGATATTGAGGCAGTTCGCCGGCTCCCTGTGAAAGCACATCTCCGATACTGAGGCCGGCCGCTACCGCCCTGACAAGCAAGCCCGGATCGATCGGCGGTGCGAACAGCGCAAGTTGTCGCTCGACCCCTTCGATATTCTGGCAATGTCTTATTTTGTACAGCCGGTCGGCGACAGTATCCCAGTAGCCCATCAGCTTTTCATTGCGCGGAATGCAGAAGTAAGGAACTTTCAACAGCGCCCCTGCGGGCAGGGGTGGCATGCTGGGAATAACAGTCTCGGATGCGTCCGGCTGCGGTGGCAGCAGGCTTTCCAGCTCTACCAGGCTATTTCCGAAAGAATCGAAGCCGTCGATCTCGGCGCCGTGAATGGCCACTTCCAGTTCGCGATAAGTGCGGCTGTGGAATGTGCCGGGAGCCTTGACGACCCTTGGCCGGGGGCCAAGCAGACGCTCGGCGGTTGTGTAGAGTTGAAGGGCCGCGTTGACCGACTCGCGGGTATCCTGCCGAAACAGGTAATCTCCCCATTGAATGATTGTATCGAGGTAGGCCATGACAGTGGCTTTTTGGAAGGCCACTGTCCTGCCACGCGCGATTTGATGCGGCACGAACGGATTCCGCCGCCATTGTGTGACTTCGTCCTGCCAAAACCTGCCCACGTCCTGATTGTTCGGATCGTTCAACGAAGCGAGGATGTATTCAATCCGCTGCCCGACATAGGTTTCCAAAGGATTGGGTTGACTGTCCCGGTCACGGAACGGTTTTGTCATCCAATAGCGGCCGGGCCCTTTGGGTAGAGCCTTCAGCTTTGCGCCGCTATCATCGCCAAGCTTCGGCGCAGGCAGGCCGCTGGGATTGAAGATGAAGTGAGACCAGCGCTGCGCATCTTCGAACTTCTGACTGAGGACAAGCTTTTGCGAGACCAGCGACGGCAGGTGATAGAAGATCTCCCAGTTGTAACTGGCATAACCGTCTATGCGATCGAAGCTGAAGCCGCTTGTCTCCTTCGGGTATGGTGTCAGCACGGCCGGATGAGGCTTGAACAAGCCTTCAAACTGGTGGTCACCATCCCACTCAAGCGGCGAGGCATTCATGAGCCGTTCGAACCCGCCCGCCGCCAGACTCCGCTTCAGGAAGCAGATGAAGGGGTGATAGAACGCATGGAAATTCAGGCCGAAGCAGCCGATCAGTTGTTTGGTCAACGAGTCGAATGCCGCCTGCTGGTCCGTGTCCTTGCTCCATTGATCGACTAGGTCATGCCACGTTTTTCCGGGCTTGGCGGCTTCGCGGACGCCGAGCTCCTGCAGATTGGCCACGATCTTGCTGATCGTCGCAGGCTCACGATCCCCGGGGCACATCGTCGGAATTGCAACATACCCCCGGCGTCCGTCCTCGTAGAAGAAGGGCACGAAGATGCCGCTTGGTTGCCAGCGGACCGGAACTTGACCAAGCATCTTCAGCAGGTTTGACAGGACATCGTCGACCAGGGTGGTCTGTTGCGTGGTGGTAATCTTGAATATGCCTGGCGTTGCCCCCAGTACCCCGGTGGGAGCAAAATTGTTTGCTACCAAACCCTCGACGACGAGGTCGTCGTCAGCATCGTTGTCCTTTTCGATCCATCGCTGGGTTTCGAGCGCGCTATCCTTAAACCGCGGGAGAGCGGTTGCTGCCGAGGTCCCGATCTTCTTCAACGTTTCGGGAGAGACCAACTCCGGATATCCGCGGCAACCCGCGAGATTGAAGGCTCCCATCAGCGTCGGTTCGGCTTCAGGCGGCAATGGCACGTAGTTTTCATTACCCTTGTCATCCTTGGCTGACCCCACCATCGAAGATGCGATGATGAAGAAACCGAACTCCGGATGATCTTCGGCCGGGAAAGAAACGCCGCGCGGCTCCTGATCTCGAATGACAAAACGGCATCGCTTGCGCTCGAGCGCCATCTGGTCGCTCGCAGCATTCACGAGCTTCGGCGATCGTATGGCTTCTTTTGAAGTTCGCTTGGGCTGCCAGAGGCCATTGCTGCGCTCGCTCATGGCAAGCTGGATGCTCCATCCCCTGGGAGCGGTCGGAATTGCTTCTTTCTTTCCCGCCGTGGGGTTCGGAACCTCGATCTTGGCTGACTCATCCGTGACATCAGCAAAAATCGGCCATGCGATGTTCAGGCGATTGTTGCGGACAAACAGCAAGACATGATCTGTCGCGATGTCGAGGTCGATTTTCTCCCAGGCGGTCCAATACTTCTCCTCGACAAACCGTCGATAGTAGTAGAGCGAAGGATCGCCTCCCTTGGTACGCGCCACGACGTGCAGCACGCGACCTTCCTTCTTGCCGTTCTCGGAATACTCGGTGTCCTGATAGTGGATCGCCAGCACTTCCATGAAGGCCGCGTCGTCGAGCTTGTCGAGATATGTTCGTGCGGGGATTTCAACGTTGAGATCATTGACCTCAATCTGGGACAGCGACTGTTCGAATTCCTTGAAGAATTGCGACTTGTCGTCCCGTAGATCCGGCTGGATCCAGTTTTCCGGGTAAAGGAAGATTTTGCGGTTAGCCTGCCAGACGCGGTAATTTCGCATCCACGGCCACTCCTGCCAATCGTTACCGTGGTTGTCGTCGGCCCTGGGGTCGACTGACGGCTCCTGACCCATCAGGCAGCGTTGAGCGAACAACTGCACGACGGCATGCGCCTGCACGATGCGTGACGTGGGCATGCAAGAGCACATTTGCGTATCGATCAGAAAGTGATCGTACAGATCGTTGGCTTCCTTGAAGCAGCCGTGGCTCGGATCTGCTATCAGATAGCTGACGAGTGCGTCGCGCTTCAGTTCACGAATGGGGCCCTGGATGTCCTTCAGCGTATCCAGCCAGGACGACTCATCCGACTTTTGCTTCAGGCATTGGCGGAGAACCAGCGCCAGTTCGCGCGACACATCTTCCGCAACGAGCTTGTCGAGGTCCGCGAAAGATATCCCGAGGTTGCCGATCGTGTCTGCAGCGCGCGCGAGCCTCCGGTAGGTCGAGGCGACCTTGAAGCGGGTGCGGTCAAGATGCAAATCCAGCCGCTCGGCGGTGTCCAGTAAATTGACGTCAGGTGAGCCAAAAAGCTGGTAACAGATGCTGACGATGTCGCGAATGGAATCCAGACCGGTCAAAGGGCTGCCGCTGGCGTCCTTCGGGGTCAGGAGTGCAAGTTCGAACGCCGTTGATGCGCCAATCTTGACATTGGGATCGGTGGGAGTTTCCTTGAGTGGATACGTTTCCATGAGTTCGAGACCCTGCAGCAGCAGGGCGAGCCTTTTGTAATCGGCCGCGGCATCGGTGCCGTTGGCCGTCAGAGGCATCTCATCCGGCGAAAACCAGCCAAGCAGTTGAAACCGGTTGGCATCGGGGGCTGCTGACGTCCGCAGCAGCCCCCACAACAGCTGCTCCTCCGTCTGCAACTTCAGGGTATTGGTGAAGCCGGAGATCTTGTGAGCCAGCCGCACTGCAACGAAGAGTTGGCTAAGCCGATCGCGCCACTGTTTGACGTCGGCGAGCGCGGGTGGCTCGTTCCAGGACTCGATTGGATTTCCCTTCAAGACGGCGTCGCGGAACTTTCTTTGCTTGTCGTCCAGATTGGCGATGCAATCGTCGGTGACGCACAATGCGCCGTCCCACAACGCCTCGATTGCCTTTCTTAGTTCGGGCGTCGCGCCGGTCGGCACGGGGTCCAGCGCCCAGGCCGGGGCGGACAAAATGGCGAGCAACTCGCCGCCTTTCGCCGGCTTGCCGCCATCGGGCATACGGCACCAGCGCAAGATCGCCTTAGCCTGCTCGACAGGTGTCTTGAAGGACTGGCTGACGACTTGAATGGTGATGCCAGTCCGCATCTCGATATCGACGTGGTCGAGCAAAATGGTCACGAGGTCGTGCGCCCATTTCCGATGGGCGACATGACCGGCGGGTTGCTCATCCGTTTCGGTCCAGGCACCGTTGGCGTTGACTGGCGCCAAATCGGCCGATGCGCTCACGCCGGCGATGTCTGCCAGCGGCTTCGCCTTCAGCAGGGCTTTCAGACTGTCGACATCCTCCTGGGTCTTTCTTTCCTGGACGAGGGCCACGATCTGCCGGGCTGCCTCCGCCGAAAGGCCCTCGATCTGCGACAGCACAGATGACAGTTTCTCGACGCAGGCTGTCATCCCGTCGCCGAGGACGGAATGTTGCGAATCCTCAACCGGAAGCGTGATCTCCTTGGCAGGTCGTGCATCGCTGACGGCTCTGAGCTTGAGGCGCAGATCCGAAAGCAGCCGCGCTACTCCGGTATCGGCAATGACCCGCTTCTTTGCTTCCCCGGAATTTTGTGTCGTGTGAAGCAGCCAGAACTGCAGGTCGGCGACACCGATGTGCCACTTCTTCAGTAGCGCGATGACCTCACAGAGTTTTCGCGTCACGACGGGCTCTGCGAGCGCATCCTTGATGCCGAGCAGCGACAGCAGCGAGATCAAATCTCGCATGTTGAGGCCAAACTTTCTTGCGAATTGGAACCAGGCCCATACGCGGGAAAGGTTGGCAAGCGACAGTTTGGCAGCGACGTTCGCACCGGGTTCGTTGCCGCAATAGGCAAGTAACGCTTCCAGTTGCTCCAGCGGAATTCCGATAGCTCTGGCAATGGCGGGCTTGTGGTTCGCCAGATCAGGGCAGGGGGGTGTGTCGGCAGTTTGGCATTGAGGCGGTGGACAGAACTGATCTGTCAGGAACGCCTGGTAGGGGTGGCCGTCATCGCCCTTCTGCAGGAAAATGCGGCGATAGTCCGATGGCTCGCCGAGAATCGAGATGTCGACAAACCATTGTGCCACCTTCGTGGGGTCGATACCGATATCCGTCCCAAGCCGGATGATTTCGGCGATGCGTGCAAGGCAGTCGTTGTCGAGCACGCCCTTGCCGACGGCCGGCGACATGATCAGGCGGTCGAGCAGGTTCATCGGCCAGCGAACCTTTCGCCACAGCCGAAGGAAGCGATTGATCCTGTCGAGGGCCGGCTTGTCCAGCCCGTCGATACGCATTTTTTCGGTGTCGCATCGCGAGGACGTATCGGTCGGATCGTCGGGGACGATATGGAGCGTTTTTCCGCAAGGGTTGATGAAGCCGCCGGCGAGCAGTTCATCCAGCTGACTCTTGCCAACCGGCTCCGTGGTCAAACCCGTATTGTCGAGAAAGCGGCGTAGCTGCGCCATGCGTTTCAGGATGGTTTCCGAAGCCTCCGCCCAGTATTCACTCTGGTGGTTCGGATCCGGCGTTGTGATCAACTGGCGTTCGATAGAGGTCAGACCGAGCGCTTCGGTCGCCGCAGTCAGCCGATCCGCCGTGGTGCCGTCGGGCTCTTTCGACAGAGCCCGAATAATGGTTGCCCGATCGGTTCCCATCTTGCCCAGATAGGCCGTCGCCTCGACGCGATCCGCGTCGAACGGCAGCGCCAGCGCGAGGTGGCTGCCTTTCAGCATTTTGACAGCTTCCTGATTGACGTATTCAGGCGCAGCTGCGATTTCCTTTTCGGTGCCGTAGGTCTGCCGCAGTTGCCTGACGAGCCAGCGAGGACAACCGGCCTCTTCCCCATCCCGCTTGAACAGGATCAGAGCCCGTTCATCCCGCACCAGACGGTTGTCGAGCGAGTCCGCGGTGACCTTCGCTTTTCCGGTCACCTCGAGAAAGCCGTTGGCCCTGAGCGCGTTCAGTACGATGTCCGGGATCGGGCCGGGTTCCAGTTTCATCGGCAGCCACAGAGGCTTTCGCCCGACGAAATCCTCCAGCAGTTCGTTGACGAGGTCGATATAGGGGACCGGCGTCATTGCGTTTGCGCAATTGAGATCCAGGTATCCGATATCGGGCCTGCGGCTCATCAGCACGTCGAAGACGTGCTTCGCGCTTGCGGGGGCCGCAAGGCAGGGCGCCGGCGTGCCATCGCCCGGATTGCCCGCCTCGAGCTTTTTGAAATATTCCAGCACGTCGACGAGGTATGACGCCGGCCCGTAAATCGAATCGCATTCGTCGCATGCACAGGCGTCCAGCGAACCGAACAGCATTTCCCAACTGGGCAGCTTTGTGGCGCCGCCGGCGTCGGGTGTCTTCATTTGCTCGCGCAAGCGATTACGGTCGTCGGGCGAACAAAGCGCATCGACGTGTTGTGCGGTAGCCAGGGACTGCGCTTCTGCAAATGCATGCGCGACGGCATCCGCGCGGGCTATGGCGCGGCTGTAAAGCTGGTCAGCGCGCTTCTTCAATGCGGTGGGATCGCCGCCGACCTGGGCGCCAATTGCGTCCGCATAGGCGGCGGCGAAGGCGCCCTGGCCCCGCGACTGGATTTTCAACGCACTGTCCAGGTTGCGGCCGTCGGGAGCCCTGGAGAGGAGGAAGCCGACTTCCGCCGGATCCTGGGTGAGCATCGCGGCCCGACGCAGCGACAGCAGCGCCTCGGTCTGCGCCTTGTCCAGGCCGATATCTGCACTCTGCTGTCGCGCGTTGCCGGACAGCAGGCCAAACGCGCCGTTCGGGCCGTCTGCTTGTTTCGCCTGACCGACCAGGACATTCGTCGCCGCACCGGCGTACAGATCGGGAAGTTTTCCGCTGTCGATGAGCGACTTCAGGACTTCGTCGTGAGGCGACGGTCGGCATTTGCCGTCCTTGCAGAAGCATTCACGATCGATGTAGCGATGGAACGGCAGCTTGGGCTTGAATTGTTTGACGCGTTCGCGGAGCTTCTGCAGGGCCTCGATGTCGGCCGTGGTCAGCGATCCTTGTCACCCAGATGTTTGGCACTTATGACTCTCGCGTCGGTCGCCTTCTTGATGACATTGTATAGCTCGGTCTCAAGTGAGCTATTGTTACCGCCATCGTTGCTGACAGGTGTGGAATAGAAGGCGATCTGCGCGAGGTGCCTCGACCTCTGGTCCGGTTCTTCTACCTGCCTTCCGGGCAGGATGAGAAGTTGCGCATCCGGCCGAATCGCTTTTGCGTCAGTAGGTTTGGCTTCAATATCAGTACCGAAACTCGCATAGAGCAGGGCTTCCGTGCGCAGGATCGCGTAGAAGAACTCGGCGTCGAGTGACAAATCGAGGTGTTTTGTGACTGAGGCGAATATGTGCGAAAAAACGAGATGCTCGATCTGCTGTTCGCTCAGCACGACCACCTTTTGCGTATCGGGTCCTATCGTGACCAGCCTCGTGATATCAGCTCGGGCGAGCTTGCTCCAGTCGTCGTTCGAGATCACAATGTTCGCGCGAGTCATTCTCGCCTGAACTTCTGCAAGAACCCAGGGATATTCGACCGGCGGCAACTTTGCTTCGTCGACCACGACGTCTAGACCCGACGCAGTGCTCTGGGTCAGAAAGGCATTCCAGACCGTCGTGGATCGACCGGCCTCATTCTCGCGGAGGTTCAGCGTTGTGAATACGCGCGCGAATAGATCCTGTGGCAGGGGCTTTCCGTCTTTTTCAACGACTTCGGACAGAGTCTCATAGTTGCCGTCCTTGTCGCTCGTCGTCGCAGCACCCCACTCGGGAGGTGAGTCTGTGCCGTTTTCGGTCCATAGCGAAACAGGCAGGTGCGGGAGAGGCTGGAAAGTGCCGTCCGCCTTCTTGACCTTCACGGCGCCTTTGACGAGCCAGAGGTTATTGATCCCCACAAGCGTCTTGTTGATCGAATCTGCAGTTTCGGCGGTCAGAATCCCGGTGGCCGGAAGCGTGCTGAACGTCTGAAAGTCAGACACCAATGCGTTAGTGATGTCGCCATAGCGCTGTTCGTCGACTTCCTTGTTGTAAGCCGTGAGCTTCGCGCCGGTCGGCTTTTTGATCGGAGGGTTCGGCGTGATCCCCCACAAAGGGACGAGGGCCTTCTGCAGAATGGTGACGAGGTCCTTGTCTGCGGTTGCGGGATCGAGAATTGGTAAAACGGGTTTCATGAAATTTTCCCCTAACTTCTAACGCCAGTTACTTGCGAATTCGTACGTCAGCGATGGTCGGTTCTCAGAATTCTTCAATGAACTGCGAGCGCGCATTGGCGTGGTACGATCAAATCATCAAAGTGCTCCGGCAAGCGCGGCGACTGCTCCTATGGCCGCGCCAGCTATAAGGACAGGTGCTGTGACTGCAGCGACGCCGACCACGGCTAGTCCTATTAATGCTGCGGACGCCGCTCCAAGGGCCAAGCCTGCGCCTGCCGCGGCCATACCACCCGCGACCTTGCTCTCAAACTTGCTTGCAATCTTCTCGCCCGCCCACATGATGCCGGTATAGGCGAGCGCCGATGCGCCGACGGCCCCTCCAATTAGGCCGGCAGTCACAGCGGTCGTACCCAGGGCTACGGAGGTGACGCCAATAGCCGTCGTGCCAGCGATAGCAGTGGAGAAGGTGGCAAGCCCGCTGGACGCCAGCCCTGCAACATCGGCTGGAACGTTCTTCAACGCCCCGCTCTGCAAGTGCTCAGATAGATCTTTCGAGGACTGATATACTCCAAAGGGACCGAGTGCTCCTCCGATCGCGCCGCCAAAGCGGCCCACGTTATTCGCAAATCGGTTTCCTTTCGCAGCACCGAGCGCGACTTTTTTATAAGCTTCAGCCAGCGCCGCTTCGCCTTCTCCTCCAACCTTCGCGAAAGCCTCTTTGAGAAAAGACGACCATGCGGTGCCAGAGTTCTTGTCCAAGAACTTACTAAGCCGTTGGAGGAGCGGACCACCCATTGCTTGATCCGCTTGGCGGAGCAATCCGCGCTGCGCAGATGCGGTACGAGAGATTCGTTGCAGATTGTCAAGCTCGGTCTCTCCAGACAGCAACTGTGTGACCGCATGCCCCAAGTTTGATTTCTTGGCCGCGTCCACAGATCGCACGGCGCCGATCGTTCCGCCCAGAGATGCTCCCTCAGGGGCCAGTTGGCTCCAGTGTGGGTCAGCCTTGCTTGATGGTTCGTTTGACCTGAGCCCGCCTTGATCGATGAGCCTGGTTGGATTTGATCGCGCGTATTGAAACAGGTTTGTGCCATCACCTATTCCCATCGGATCCGCCGACACCCATCTCCCCAGCCACGTCGCGAGATATCGCGCCGAGTGATAGTTCAGTCCGCTCTCTTCATCGCGTTCCTTGCCGGTGAAGCGGAAGCGCTTGGCGGCGGCCTTGATCGTGGGATTGACGGCCTGGTAGGCGGTCGTGCCGAAGGGGTGGAATTCCTCGTAGGAGATCACCGGCGCCTTTTTTTCGAACTGGGTTTCGAGGCAGGCGGAGCCGAGGTGGTTGGGGAACTGGCAGCGGATCAGTTGCTTGGCGACGCCGTCGTTTGGCGCTGTTGTGCGGGTTTCGAACAGCGCGAAGCGCCGTTCGCCATCGGAGACGTGCAGGGATCGCCGTTCGACCTTGACGTCGTCCCCGTTCGCCTCGTAACCGCGGTAAATCTCGCTCGATCCGATGTAGAGGCGCTCGTTCACCCGTTTGCCGTCGAGTTCCGTCACCTTGCGGGCACGCTCGCCGCTGCCGTCGTAGACGTAGTAGGTGACTTGACCCTGCGAAAAGGGACGATCCGCGGCGCATTTGACCTTCTGGCGCATCGTCAGGCGCAACTGATCGCGAAAATCGGTTTCCATTTGCTGCAAATGCGGCATCGCGACCATGCTGCCATGCGCATCGTGATCGTACTTGTAGGTTGTGCCCGCGATGGTCGTGCTAATCAGCTTGTTCGACTTCTTGTCACGCGATCCCGCGATCAACTCATATCCGTAGACGCGTCGCCATGAGTCGTTCGGTTCGGCCTGATGCTGCATCTCCTCGATATTGCCAACCAGATCATAGGCGTAACGCTGCGTGTAAATGCGCATCGCCTTCTGATCGTTTGGATTGGCAAAGCTGGTGAGCTTGCAGTTTCCGTCAAATGTCCCCATGCGATGGGCATCCCAGGCATTTGGCGGAAGGTTTTGTCCGATATGCTCGCGCCCGCTCGCGGATGTCAGCCGGTATAGCGCATCGTATGCGTAGGCGGCGTCGGGCTTGACTACCTTCTGCTTGAAATAAATGGTCTCCTGGGCGCGGTCCTGGATCGCGGTAATATTGCCGACCGGATCGTAGACGTAGTCAAGCGATTGATAACTGGCCGATGAACTTCCGGTATCCTTGTCGACCGTGACCAGGCCGGACAGCCTGAACGTCTTGTCGTCATAGCTCAAGGTCGTGCGCAGGCCGTAGCCATCGTGGTTGTTGCCGTATTGCACGACGCAGCGCTGGCCGCGCGCGTTGTAGTCGATGCCGCGCACGATCAGGAACGGCTCCGGAGGCGTCCTGACGGTGGTGGCGAACAATTGGCCGGCAACATTGTAGCGTCGAAAGGTCGGGCAATCCTGCGCGTAGGGCGTTACCAGCCGGATAGGGCGGTTAAGCGCGTCGAAGTCCGTGCTCGATGCGTGCGGGTCACTGTCCAGTGCAGGGCTCGCAGACCAGTCAGGCGTCGACTTGTAGTCGCGGCAAAATTGCCGTGTCGAGGCGAGCAGGTTACCCTTTGCGTCGTAGCTTCCGACGGTCACCAGGCCGGCCGTATCGTAATGCTTCCACACCCGACCGCGCAGATTGGCGTCCGCCGGCGCCCCCGGCTGCTCGCCGTAGATGAAGCGTTCGTAGCAGACCGCGTCGGCATGATTGTCGGGTGACGTGTGCCCGCTGGTAATCCAGTTCTCGGCCGGCCGCCGCAGCGCGTCATAGGTATGCCTGAAGAAATGGTCCCGCTCGTTCCAGCGGTACATCGGTTGGCTCGCCGCATCCGGCAGCGTCCAGCGGCTTCCCGCATCGATGCTGGTCTCCTGCAGCGGACGGCCGAGCATATCGTATTTCCAGACCATGGCGGGGCGGCCGAGCGCATCGATCACTTCGCGGCGGTTGCCTTCGATATCGAGGATGGTCCGCGTATGCGCGAACTGTTCCTTTGACACATTTGAACGGGGATCAACAAAGCGGTTGTGCGTAACGACGAGGAACTCGCGTCCCAGCGTGTCGAAGTGCGTCGTCGTGAAGGTGCCTGCATGTTCAGCGGTCTGTTTTGCCGCTTGTGCCTCCTGCTTGGGCCGCCATTCTGCTTGAACGCCTGGTTCGGACAGCGCGCGTTGGTTATACCATGTCGGCGATGCCGTGCCGATCAACGGCCAGTCGACGGGGGGCAGTCGGTTGAAAAACGCGGACACGTCGGGATCGTCGAGCGGATCAATGCCGACCGTGTCGTTGCGATCCCATGCGTCACGCAGCCAGGGATCGAAGACCACCTTCTCCCAGCTGTTGTCGGGATGCAGCGTCGCGACCACGCGTCCGAGAGGATCGTAGAACAGGATCGGGCTGACCCCTTCGGTGCGGCGGAATTCGAAGTCATGAGGACGCGAACCGGCGCCCTGGTCCTCGTGGAAGAAAGGCTCATACTGCCGGACCGGCTGGCCCTTGTTGTTGAAGATGGTCCACCCGCTGCCGACCCAGCGGCGCGGCTTGGTCTGCGCAGGATTGTCCTTGATCAGGGGTGCGGTGCGAACTTTCTGCTGAATCTCGCGGCCGAAGCCGTCGGAATAGCTGAACCGGCACTGGATATGATCGGCCAGAACGAAGTTTTCCAGTCCGGCATGCCGACGTGCGATGGCACTGTCCGCAAACGGCCGGTTGACATGGAATTGCCGCTCGAGAGTGGCGGCAAACACCGGTGATCCGGCCTTCTCGGCGGCTGCGGCATCGTAGAACCGCATCACGTTGTAGACAAACCGGGTGGTGGCGCCGGCGAGCAGATCTTCTGCCTTGCCGACCGGATCTTTGAAGAAAGCACCGACCTCAGCCGGGCTGAGGTCGGGATTCAGGTTTTCCAGGGTGTCGCCGAACTCGCCGACCGGCGTGCTCTGCCCGAGGACCGCCGTCGCCACCACCAGCCCCCGCAGGTCGAATGCTGCGGCGAGATAGTTGTCGTTGGCATCGACCAGGAGTCGGGGTTGCAGCACGCGGTAGTCGTACGTCGCGCGCGTCGTGTTCTTCGCAGCGTCGGTGATCTCTGCGACCCGCAGAATGGCATCGTCGTACGCTACCCATGTTGCGTTGCCAAATGCGTCGACAAATCTGTGCGGCAGGAAAAATCGCTTGCGGGCAAAAGCCAACTCCGCGGCCGATCCTTGCGGGGTGCCCGACGCATCGGGCGAGAAGAACGTCCGGCCGGATGGTATCCAGAAATGGTGGTCGCCTTCCGGTTCGGCGTAGCCCGCCGATCGATCCCGAAGATAGCCGGACACGTCATCGGAACCAACATTGTCTTTATACAAATCGAGTAGGCCAGGCGTCAGCGCCAGCTTGAGGGCTTCGCCCAGCAGGGCGAGCGACTCCAGACGGCCGAGCGGCAGAAGGATTTTGAGGTCGTTGGATCGATAGAACGTACGATGGTGCTCGACGAGCCTGCGCTGTCGCTTCGCGTAGCTTGCGTTGGCCTCGTATGCGATTTCCTCGATTGCGCTGAGTTGCCCGACCGCATCCTGCAGGATTTCGAAGGTCAGCCCGCTGCCCTTTTCCGCCTTGGCATTTTGCCATTCGTAGTCAGTGAGTTCGTATGTGCGCTCCTCGGCGGGCAGGGGAGTGCGCCATTCGTCCGGCAGATTCTCAATGGCATTGGTGAAAATGCTGTCGGTCAGAGTCAGCAGCGTACGATTTTGGGCGGTGGTTTCGTTGGGTGTAAGCTGATGCTGCGGCGGCGGCTTGTCCTTTTGACCGCCCGGCTTGGGCTGAGGTGGAACGTCCGGTTTGGTCGGAGGGGGATCGTCCTGCTTGGGCGGAAGGCGGCGACCATATCCGATAGCGACGGACTGTTTGACATTGCCATATGCATCGACCTTGAGCGTCAGGGTATGCGCGACGCGGGGATCGGGTGGGGCGATGCGCTCGTAGTGGGCATGCAGTACTTCACGGGGATGAACGAAGAAAACCGCATGACGGTTCCTGCCGCGCAGCTGCACCGTGCGGATGGTAAAATTTTGTTCGATCGTCTCGTACGGCCGTGCGGCCCGTTCCCGGACCTCCAGCGCCGAATCGTCGTCGGCATCGAGTGCATAAATTTCCTGTCGCAGCATGCGGCCGCGCAACGCGCGATGAGCTTCAAGCTCCTCGTCGACGCTGAGGCCCTCCGGAATGGTGCTTTCCGCCAGACGGATGGCTCGTTCGTCGTCGCCGCGCCAGTAGGTCGCCTTGAAGGCTTCGGTCAGCGAACCGTCGAGGCTCCAGGCGCCGTGGTGAAACCACGTTCGGGTCAGTTTGGGTGGCACGTAGCTGGCTGACTGCCAGTTATCGGCCACGTCCCCGGCGGCCGATAGCGCGCCGATTTCGTCCGTGTCCCATTGTTCGACCATGCCGAAGCCGCGAAATTCGCGCTCAGCTCCGTCGAAATATCCGTGATGATAGGCGTATCGGGAAACGAAGCGATTTCTGCCGATCAGGTCCCGTGTTTCGACCGCTTCGATCACATGAACCGGGAACGGGAGCCTTGTGATCCAGGGCTTTCTATCCGCCAGATCCTTCAAATAGAACTGCGTCGAACTGCAGTAGGAAAGTGCGGTTTCCGCTCCCAGGTTATTGCGGACCAACGTCAGCAAATGCGGCTTGATACCGCCGGTCAGGTCAACGACCTGGAAGTGAGCGGCGGAATCTCCCGGTGCAGGGGATGACCAAACGAGGCAGTCTGTTCCCCGACCGAAGAAATCGGTCGCGGTAACGCCCGCCAGGGAATGCGGGATCGGAAATGGAATCTCGCGTCGCTCAGACCAGCTGTTGCCAGATTGATTTGCCCAAAAGGCAGCGCCTTTGCGCCCGAGGTAGACTAGATCGGCAACGCCAGATCCATCCGCATCCAGAAGCCGAATTCGCCTCGGGTCGAATTGGTCGATGGTGTCGAAAACGGGCGCATAATCCATGGTGACGCGAGCGCCAAACCTGCCGTAACCAAGATTTGGCCAGTAACAGACGTCCCCGTTTCGAATCCGAACGATGTCCGTCAAGCCGTCGCCAGACAGGTCGGCGAGAAAAATCGTCTGGTTCACCTCGCTGAAAACACATCGTGGCCCGCGCTTCTCGTCGAGCACCTTGGCCACGCGGTGCACGGCTCCGTAACCCGCTTCCCCCAGCGCTTCCTGCCAGACAAGGCAATCGTCCTCCGTGATGAACAGCTCGGCGAGGCCGTCACCATCGAGGTCGATCATCCGCAGATTGGGGTCGTCGAGAGAATATGCGGGATGACGCGGCAAAGGTCTGGGTCGTTCCCAGCCACCCGAGTCGTTCCGTTCATAGAAAAACGTGGCGCCCGATGAACGCTCGAGAACGTCGAGCGAGCCGTCACCCGCAAGATCTACCAGTTGGGCTGTTGCATTGCCGATCGCGGTCGCAGCTTGCAGCCGTAGCGGCCTCTGCGGCGCGAATGCGCCACCCGTGGCTGGGTCGTTCGGCGCTGCATCCGGCGTCGAGCTGCTGGTCCAACGGTTTGGCGCGTACCACCATGCGTCATTGCGACGCGAAAGCACGCCTTGAATGCCTTCGCCATCGAGATCGACCCATTCATACCGGCCGCCATCAATGCCTTCCGGAAGCGCCGGCGCGTTCGCAGGCGAGATTTGCTGCAATTCCATCGCACCGCTGACCGAGTACTCGAACTCGAGCGGCGGCCATGGGGCCGTTTCGTAGGTCGGCGGATTGGCTCCCTGGGCACCCTTTCGGCGAACATGCACCTGTTGCATCGATTCAAGCTTGGTCAGGATCGGCACGCCCTGGCCGCTATTCGCCGCCGCGCCCGCGGGCTCCTGGTATCGAAGCATGAGCGCGTGCGTAATGCCCGCGTAGCCTGTCTCTCGTCCCTCAATCTCGATCGAGACGCTCGTTTCGAACAGGATCTTCTGACAGAGACGATACGAACGAATTTCGAACCCGGCCCGGTAGCTTGAGAACGGATCACGGCGCGCCAGCCAGTTGCCGTTGTCCGGCGCGAAGTGCTCGAGCCCGCGTGCGGTGTAATCGAAAAAGGCCCGGAATTGCCAATGCTCTGAAAAGGACTCTGCCGAAGCGATCAGGGTTTCGACGGACGGCCAATAATCCGCCCCGTCTTCCGCAAAGAAGGGCGCAATATTGCCGTATGAAATCGACTCGAGGTGAGACCCGGCTACTCCGCAAATTCCCTGAAGCCGGTGAGCTTCCGAGAGATCGTTGACATCGACACCCTCGAAATTCTCCGGCTTGTAGCGATAAACGACAGCGTTTCCCTTGTCGTTGAAAGAACACTCAAGGAGCCATTGAAAAACGCGCGAGGCATCCGACGGGTCGGCGATGCGTGCGTCCGTCGAGAAACCGAGAATATGCGTCACGTTGTCGCGCGAGATCACCCGCCAATGGTTGTGCGACGGGATGTCTGAATGAACCCACCATTCGATCCGCGCGAACCCAGCCTCCACCCTCGGGCGAAATCGGCGCACTAGGTATCCGTCTCTGCTCTGAAGATTCTCCGGCAGCACCGGGACCAAATCCTCGGCGCCGGAAAAGATGAAAACATCGGTCGGGGCAACATCTTCATATTTCGGCAATCCCTTGTCGGTCTTGCGCGAGATAGAACCGATGTCGAGTTGCCAGCCGGCTCCGAAGGGGCCGTTGCCTGAGCCGGAATCGTAGGACAGCGTCAGGCTTGGCTGGAGTTCTCCGCGGGTCGACATGAAGGGTAACGGAACTGCAGTCGTTCCCGTCCCTGTACATGCGTTGACTGAGAACTTCTCGCCGATTCCCCTTAGAGCGCCGCCGCCCTTTGGAAGGCTCAGCGAAGGGACGGAAATAGATGCTGAATCCCGCGAGGCCGACGGGGCGGGTTCGTTGGCGCTGCTGCCGCGTTGGCTGGAATGAGCCGGTCTCATGAGCAGTCATGACCGGCGCAAAAACGCAACACGATTGCTGATACGGGCCGAGCGACTCCCACCCCAAACCCCCACAGACTGGCACTGACGCTTGCCGTTCGCCAAACGGTAGCGCTAAAGTAGAGCAAAATCAATGTACAACGTAGGGGGATTTTCATGTCGTCGCCATTTCCAGGAGAGCCAGAATTGCAAAATCGCTTCGTACGACCTTTGATATTGTCGGTTATCGGCATTGTGCTCATTGCCGCGCTCATTGTCGGCACCTTGTTCGTCGCCAATCGTTATGCAGTGCAACCTTTCGCACCCAAAACCGACACTGCGTCAGCAGCCGGCCAAGCGAAGACTCCGCAGCAGACCGAAGCCTACTTCACCAATGGATTGAAATCGCAACCTTCCGCGACTGACGAATGGTGGGGTGCGCGGTCTGATCATCGGCTGCTTGCGTATGCGGTATTCAGCTGCAAGAAGTTGTCCGACGTCGTGCTGGACGCGATGCCGCGCCAGTATTTCAGCGCCTTGCTCCTCGATCTGGCGCCATCGGGCAATCATGTCTTTGTTGCCAAGGAAGGTGAAGAAGCGCTGCTTGCCACGCGCGACAAGGACATCAAGCCGCTGGTGCTCACTGGCACTGATCAGGATCTTATCTCGCTCAGTGATTCAATTGCGCGAGCACGTCTTGCTGCGGCTGATGGAGCCAATTCGAATGTCCCGTGGGTTCAGCGCCTCGGGGTCACGACCCTGATCATTTCTGCCTTGGCGACCCTTTTCGTTACTTTGCAGGGAAAAACAAGGGCTGTCGAACTGTCAGACGAAGACAAGAAGACTCTGGATAAATCTTCCATCGGTGTCAGATTTTCCTACGCTCTGTGGGGGCCGGGATCCGGCTTTAGATGGGTCGCGTTTCTGGCGATTGCCTTGTCGATTACGGGCACGTCGCTTACCGGACTAAAGCAGGTTTATGATCCGACGAGGATACTTACTCAAAATACCCGCGCACTGCTCGACCTGCGGCAGCTTCATCAGGAAGTCATTCTTAGCGTCAAATGTGATGCGAAGGAAAGCAGGGCAGCCGTTGATTCCAATAAGATGACAGACTGGATAAACGCTATTCGCCGTATCCGAGCGACAATTCTGCCCGAGTATGGGGCATACGCAAATCTTGATGTTGGCGGTTCGTCCCAGCGCTTCGAACCGACATCGAACCAATCTCGAGGAGCGCCGGCGGAGACTCAAGGACAAGATCAGACTGCTCCTGCAGGATCCCCCACTCCGCCGGCCAATAAATGAAGACAATCTTTGTATCTTGATTTTGTAGCGGTTCTCCGCTGGACAACTTTCTCAGCGCCTTGAACGTCTCTTGCGCTATCGATCATGGTGACCTCCTTTAAGGAGAGAAGATTCACCATCCTAAACTCGTTCGAAGGCAAGGTTCGACTGGGCTTGCCGCAGCTAAGCGAGGTGATGCTTCATCTTGCATCGGCCGCGCGTCTCAGACGAGCGCTCAGCACGACCAAAGCTGCGCTGGGGAGGCATCCAGAAGCTACTGCTATACGAAGTCCGGCAGCAGCTCCATCGTCACCATTTGGTGCAAGGGCTTCATCGTTGGGCAAAGTTCGGGAGCGGAAGCCAAAGCAAGTGGTATCAAGCCTTGCGGCTGACGGAGAGCCGCGGCGGACGAGCGTGCGCTCGCGGATCGCAATGATTTCGCGGATGCGTCACGTAAGATCATAGTCGAAACGGCGCTGCATAGAAGTAGGACAGGACGATCGCCGAGTCGCCGGCGCGGCCGGCCTTTTCGATGCGAAGCCGCCCTATCAGGGCATCGACCGGCCTGGCCGCGGCAATGATCGCGACAGCGTTCAAGGTCGTGACTTAACCCTCTTCGTGCTCGGTCGGACGTTGAGCGGTCAAGTCTCGGAGCGCGCGGGAGGAGCGGGCGCGGATCGCGCGATCGCACGACAGTTGCGCAAACTTCCGGGTGCCTCGCCATCACCGCACGCGCTTCAATTTAGCAAAATATCCCAAATCTCGATAGAAATCGATTGATTAACGCCCTATGGTTGTTCGGCGTCAGTTTGGTTGTGACCGATTTTGAGCTATGAGCCGATTATCAGGATCAACGCAGCGCATTTTGGCTGTTTTCGCCCGCTTGGTCGTTGCGGCGATGGTTTCTACAACCGCGCCCCCCGTTCAGGCCGCCTATTTCGATATCGTCCGTGAGAATATCGACTATCTGAATAATCCGCTCGAGGACATTCAGTTCGAGCCACGCTGCAATCTGGTGATGTCTGGTACCATCGACGGCAATACGGTCGCGGATTTCGAAAACGCGGTCAAAGAACTCGACGCCCGAACCACTCCGAAGCGCGATAACGATGTTCTGGCTCCCCTGGAAAAGCAACCTGGGTTCCGAGCGCTCTGCATGTCGAGTTCGGGCGGCCGGATTCACGACGCGCTTGATCTCATCCCTCACCTGGATCGCTGGATCGCAGTCGTCCCGCAAGGAGCTCTGTGCGAGTCGGCCTGCGCCATTGCGTTTATGGGCGCCGGGCTGTTCGCCGGCCCGTACGGGGACTTTGGGTTCTCTTCGACCAACCGACGGCAGGCCAGGTATTTGCATTATACGGGGATATTGTCCTTTCACGCGCCGACACTTGAGGGGCTGCCCGACGGCACGATCACCAAAGATCAGTTGCTCAAAGAATACGAACAAAGCCGCCTCACAATGGGTCGAATCCTCTTTCTTCAAGGGTGGGATTACCTGACCCGCGATCAGCCTAGTGGCTTAGGAACGCCTGACCTCTCGACGAGCGAGTCGATCGAGCGGATGCTAAGCACGGCGGATGTCGATCCCTTCCTTCCCGCGTCTCTCTTTTTCACTTTTCTAGTTACGCCCAACAAGTCTGCCTTCCATGTCCAGACCGTCGAACAAGCTCTGGTATGGGGTCTTCAAATCTACGGCTTGTCTCGCAAGTCGCTCGAGGAGGATCTTCCAGAGTTCTGGTCTTGGCGGACTTGCGAAAATCTCGCTTGGATGATGTGTCACAACCCCTTTCAGTTGTCTGGTGCATGCAACACGATCGGAGTTAGGCGAACGACATTCGCCGACACCAGCACGGTGCCCTACATCATCGAGAATAGGGGGCGATCGGGAATAGAGCAGTTCACACAGCGGCGACGCCGGTCACGCGTTTTACGTGCACGCGCGTGACGCGAGCGGCCACGAGGTCGCGGTGCCCGGGGCGATTTCCCAGCAAAAGTTCTGCGTCAGAAAGACCACGGACTTTTCTATCCGCCAGACGGACGGAAATGGTGCGTGCGCGAAGACAGGGCCTAACGCCAAAGACCTAGCCGAGTTGAATTTTTCGCGGATCGCAATTGAACAAATGGTGACACGCGTCATTTTTGGCACGCTCCCGAAGGGAGTGGCCATTAGCAACCCACAACGCAATTTATTTCAGGACGTCGGAAAAAGGATTGATAGATGAGTATGCGGCAGGCTTTTCGATTTCGAGTGCTTCTCTTCGTCCTAGCTCTTATTCTGGCGGGATCGGGACTCGTCATTCTGCTGATGGACAATAGCAATAAAGTCATCGCGGCCGAGACCGACAGCGCGCCCGGCCAGTGCGATCAGAATTATACTTTCTGCCGAGCACAATGCGGTAAAGACGACGACAAATGCCTGATGGATTGTCGGAAGGCTTACGATGCCTGCCGGCGGCGCGGCATTCCGGATCGCTGAGCCCGTACAATGAGCACATCCTGTGTAGGCGACTTCCTTTCCTGCGCCGGCAGATCTTTTCGTGCGGCTCGGATCGTTAGGGTCCCGATCGCGGTGGTGATAATAGGCGGCGGATTGCTCGTTCTCCCGCCGCAGACAGAGGAGGTCTATCGAGTCGTCGCGCAAGATGTTCAGTATGGATATAACTTTAGGTGCCTCGCGGGCATTCTCGACAAGACCTGTCCTCACTTATCGATTTTGAGAGAATCAATATTCGCGTTTCTAGGCTTGCTCGGCGCTGCACTTGCGATCTGGTATTGGGCTCGGCGTCTCGCGTCGCAATTTTGGCCAAAGTCGGCCGACGCTGGAGTGGAGCGAGCAATCCTGCGAGGTGTTCCAGCCGTACTTGCGGTCGCATTTTTGCTGACTGCGGCTTGGGGCGTCTATAGCGCCATTCCGTTCACTCCGGGCGGACCGAAAGATGCCGTCCTCAATGTGATCACGGAGCGCAAAGCGATCGCGCAAGTCGGTCTTTCCCCGACCGCCCGCCAGCTATCGGCGATGCGCGAGACGGTCGAAGTATTGATCTTGCCCACGAACGTCATGAACATCATGGCGGGTCTTTTAGCAGCTGTCGCGGTCTCGCTCGCTTGCCTCTTGCCACGCGCGAAAAGCCCCGCGGATATCGCGCCTGCCAGTCGCTGGGAACGACGAGGTCCAGTACTCATCTTTTTGATTCTAGTGACCGCCTTCGCGATGGCGCCGGTCTCGATACCACAATTCATCGGCTCGGTCGGGTTACTCGGCCTATTTCTTATGTGCGCGACAGCGATCCTTTCGCAGCTTTCCGCGCTCTCGTCTCGGTATGAAATTCCGTTCCTTTTTCTGCTATCGTGCTGGATGCTGCTTCTGTCCTGGTCAGGCATCAACAATGACCATATCGTCGAAACGGGCGCGGTCAGCTCCAAGGGAGAAAGCGTCGCGTCGTCCGCGAACCGCTCGTTCAACGAACTGCTGGCGGAGTGGTATGAGAGCCGCACGGATCGGAATCGGTATGTGTCGCCCAAACGCTACCCGCTTTACATCGTGGCGGCGCAGGGCGGAGGCATCTACGCCGCCTATGATACAGCCCGCGTCTTGGGCGTCCTTCAGGACAGATGCGCGGCATTCGGTTCGCATACCTTCGCGATCAGCGGTGTCTCCGGAGGTAGCGTCGGAGCCTCCGTGTTCGTCTCCCTGCTGAAGCTCAAGGCGCCGACCACCGATCCGGCCCGCTGTAAGGATCAGACCAAACCCAACAGCGAGCTCTTTGCCGACGGCGGTTCGCTGGCAAACCGAGCGAGCCAGATCCTCGATCACGATCTTCTGTCGCCGTTGATTTCCGGGTTGCTGTTCGGCGACGTGTTGCAGTCCGTACTGCCGCGGGACTTCCCGGTGTTCGATCGCGCCAGAGCTTTGGACCGTTCGCTCGAAAGCGCTTTCGACACTCCTACCGACCTCGCGAGCGGAGGGCCGACGTCGATGTTGGCACCGCTGAAAAATCCCCTGCGAAATTCGTTCGCCAGCCACTGGCACGCTAAGGCTCAATGGCCGGCTCTGCTTCTGAATACGACCGATGTCCGGAGCGGCGAGCGGCGGATCATGGCTCCATTTGATTTCGGCAGGGACCCGCAAAAGATGCTCCCCGTCTCGGGAAACGGAGAGCTTGCAAACATAAAGTTGAGTACAGCGGCCTTCCTAAGTGCGCGCTTCCCCTGGGTGACGCCGTCGGCCTGGTTCAGGGACAAGTCTGGCAACATCACCTATCTGGTCGACGGCGGCTACTACGACAATTCGGGGCTGGTGACCGCGCAAGAGCTGATGGCAGCAATCAAGACTTCTGACTTGAAGGACAAAGTCGAACCAAAGCTCATTATTTTGACGGGGGCTCCCGGAGCCGTCGATCCGATCGGCGGATTGCACGAACCGCTCGATCCCATCCGGGCGATGTTGAACTCTTGGGGCACGCGACCGGTCGAGGCGATACGCTCGGCAGATCAAACGTTGAATATCTCGCCGGATGCGGCAAACACCGTTCGCATCCTCCGACTTCACGGGCTGCTGTATAACCTACCCCTCGGATGGCGGCTATCCGGCGGGACGGTCGATCTCATTTCGGCCGAAGACCCTTTGCCGGGCCAGTGCCGCGGCGACGGAAATGCGACTGACAAGACGAACGTGTTCGATGCCGACTGCCTCCTGAAAGATCTCGAGAAGGAACTACTTTAGCAAGCCGATCGCGTTCGATGGGCGCCGCATCGGCGCTGAATGAGGACGATTGAGTTTCGCCGTCGTAAATCGCGATCAGGCGAGGGTGCCGGCGCCGAGAATACCTGGCTAGGCTGCCCGACGGATCGCGATCAGGCTGAGCGGTGCGACGGGCAATTTGCCTTTCGCAAGTTGTCAGGCTTTTGCCCGCGTCGGAATACCCATTTCGGGCCGTAGCTCGAATTGTGGGTTTGGGTCTAAGATGGTCGAAAATGCTTTATCTTTCAACGGGGGTTGACTGACACTCTCTCCGCCGAAGCACCGTTCTCCCTTGTATCCGATCGTTCGAATCGACAGCAAAACAGATGAGGGGTGCGACAAAGGCCGTTGCCGTTAGTTACGCGACTTGATCGGCATCACCTTCTTGGGATCGAGCCATTGGTCGACCCGATCAGCCCAATGCTGCATCAGCTTCGTGCGCGAGCCGATCAGCGCGAGCGGTCCGTGCTTCTTGTAGAGACCTTCCACAGTAGAGTTATCGAGATGCGCGAGCTGCAGCTCGACGACATCGCCATCCCATGCCTTGGCGTCCTTGATCTCTTCGTGGTGAGACAGGGTCGAGAAGGTGGTCCGGAATCCGTGGGCACAATGATCAGTCTTGGTGTCAATGCCAAGCAGCCGCAAGCGCTTGTTGAGCGTGTTGTTTGATAGGGGCGCGTCCTTCGAGCAGGAAAACGTGTACCGGCGATGGCCGGTCAGCTTCTGAACGCTGCGCAGGATTGCGAGTGCCTGCCGTGACAAAGGCACGACGTGGTCCCAACCGGTCTTCATCTTGGCGGCTGGAATAGCCCAGCGTTCGTCATCCCAATCTACCTCGCTCCACTCCATTTCATTGACCATGCCGGGGCGGGGAATGGTCAGCGCATCGAAGCGCAAGGCAAGGCCAACAACGTCACTAAACCTCGCTCTCGTCCACGGTGCGCTGATGAGCTTGAACACGCGCGTCACGTCGCGTGGTTCCGTGACGCCGGGACGCGGCGTCGAAATGTTGGCAATCATCTGCCCATTCAGGTTGCGGAATGGATTGTAGCCGTCGCCTTCGATATCGGCATAGTCGCAGATTTGCTCACCGATGCTGCGCACGCGGTCGCGGGTTTCCAGCTTTCCTTCGGCTTCGTATGAACGCATGAAAGCGAGCACGTCCGGACGCTTGATGTCCTTCCTGCACAGCTTGCCGAAACGAGCCTTGACGTAGGCGACGCGCAGCTCGAGCACCTCGATGGTCTTAGGGTCGCGCACCGCGACGATCCTGCCGCGTCTGACTTTCTCCACTTTCTTCTTCGCGAGCCACTCGTCGGCCCATTGCTCGAAAGGCCGGACTGCCGCCTGCCTGTGCTTGTCGAGCTGCTTCTCGGTGCTCGGGTCTTTGCCTTCCTTGAGCAGATCCTTCGCCTTATCGCGCTCGCGCCGCGCATCGGCGAGCGAGAACGTGCCATCCTTGCCGTTGCCGTAAGGGCCGATGGAGTAGGTTTTCTGACGGCTGTGGAAGCGGTAGCCGATCCGCCAGAGCTTGGAAGCAGCGTTGCCGGGCCGGCTCTGGTCCGGCGTGACGAAGAGATAGAGGCCACCGCCGGTCACGTCGGAAATCTTAGCGGGGCTCCACGCGCCATGGTCGAATTTCGGTCGGGCGGCGCGGCAGTCGACGTCGGTCCTGATCTGCTTGGGATTGGCGCATGCGCCGTCGTTCTTGCCGGCCATCTGCTCAATTCCTTCATTCGGAAAAGCGAAAGTCGCCGTGAACGTTTGTTCTCCCGATACCAACACGATACCAGCAAAAATACCAACAAATCGGTCGGCTGGGATCGGAGGAGAACAAACAGTGACGAACAAGAATGTACGCAGAAGTGCCTATTGTTCAAGGGTTTCCAAGCACTGCGCGGACGGTTGCGGACACTTTGGAACGGGCTTGAACAGCCTAGTTGGTGCCCCTGGCCGGAATCGAACCAGCACTCCTTGCGGAACTCGATTTTGAGTCGAGCGCGTCTACCAGTTCCGCCACAGGGGCATTCGCCAGCTCCCGGCCAGGAAAACGGCCGGGGGTCGCGAAGCGCCGCGGACTATAGCGGCCGGCCCGTCACGGTCAACCCGCGCGGATGTGATTGTCCCGCGCCTCGACAGCGGTATTTTCGCGCGATACGACCTCGGTTGAACCATGGAGCAGGGGGCTTGGCCCTTCCGAATGATGCTCGCAGGAGGAATGCCGTGACGCTCGCCACCGCCCACCCGTCGCATGCTTCCGCCGCCGGCAATCCGGCGCTGGGCTCGGCGCTGGCGATTGCCGTGATTGCGGCGGCGACGCTGGCCGGCGCCTGGTTCTTCCAGCTGGTGCTGGAGATCATGCCCTGTCCGCTCTGCCTTGAGCAGCGCTATGCCTATTACCTCGCGCTCCCGCTCGGCGCCGTGGTCGCGTTGGCTGCCGCCCGCGGTGCGCCGCGGTGGCTGCTGCTTGCAGGGCTCGTGATCCTCGGCCTCGCCGCGCTCGCCAATGCCGGGCTCGGCGCCTATCACGCCGGCGTCGAATGGGGTTTTTGGCCGGGGCCGACCGATTGCACCGGACCGCTGGTGGATTTCGGCAAGGCCGGCTCGCTGCTGGACCAGCTCGACAAGGTCAAGGTGATCCGCTGCGATGAGGTGCAGTGGCGCTTCCTCGGCATCTCGCTTGCCGGCTACAACGTGCTGATCTCGCTGCTGATGGCCGCGATCGCCGGCTGGGGCGTAGCGAAGGCGGCCAAGGTCTGACGTGAAGGCCTGACAGAACAGGCCCGACTCAACCGACCTATTTCTTCTTTCCCGGTGCGAAGCTCGGTTGTCCGCCGCCCTTCAGGCTGGGAGCCGCGGCGATCACCTTGACCTTCTCCTTCTTGGGCTTCTTGGCTTCCCGGTTGCTGCGTCGCTCGCCTTTGGACATGACGGTCTCCATTGTGCTTCTCGAGAGGATCGGATCGATCCGCCAAAGCTTGGCCGTGGCGGCAGGCTCTGACGTCGATGTGGATTTGCCTGCGCGAAGCAATGGCGGCTTCGCGAAAACGCGTTAGGTGTGGAGGAGAGCCGCTGCGATCACACCAAAGCAGGCAACAGCGCAACGACGATGGATGCCACGACCCATTCGGCCAGCTGAAATTGCCGCAAGAGATGCTTCCTGTTCATTGCGGCGATAGGGCGCGCGGCCCTCAGTCACCGGCCGATGCCGTGGGACACGCGATGATCGTCGAGCGTAGGCCGATGTCCCCCAAATAGCGAGCGCGAAAGTGTCCGGCAGTGCTGCGGCAACGACGCACAGCATGCAAAGGGCAAGCGGGGCGTCGTTCCGGTCTCGGCAATAGAGCCAGGAAAGCCCAAAAAGCCCAGAAAGCTGTGGCTATTGCGGCCGAAGCGGCGCATGCTGGCCGCGGGGCCGCACCGCCGCAAAACGTTTCGCAAAGGCTGGCCCATGACCATCCGCTCACAACGTGAAGTCGTCACCTTCCGGCATCCATTCCGGATCAGAGGCATCGATCGTGAATTGCCCGCAGGCGCCTATGAGGTCATTACCGACGAAGAGGCGATCGAGGGGCTCTCGTTCGCGGCGTTCCGCCGTGTCGCCACGATGATCATCGTCCCGGCACAGGGCTCGCGCGGACTGGCTACGGAGATGGTGTCGATCGGCTCGGTCGATCTCGCGAACGCCCAGCGTATCGACGCAAGCGCATCCCATGACTGACGAGCCGCTCGACCTCGATCGCCACCGCGGCATGGCGGCGCAGAAGGCCACAGATATTCGTCGCGCGCTGGCGGAAATCGAGACCCACGCGAGGGATCTGCGGGAACGCCAGGCCGCGCTGGAAACCGGCCTGCTGGCAGCACCCGCGACGTCGTGGCCGGAGGTCGCCGCCAAGGCGCGCTACGTCCTGAATCTGTACGCAGCCAGCCTGCCTCCGGAGGACACAAGGCATCGCGATCTGGTGACGGCAATTCTCGAGGATTTTGTCCGGCTCACCGAGCCGCGATGAGCCAGGACCACTGCGCGGCTTTGAAGGAACCGGTCACATGACGCTTAGGCAGGGTCGCTTCATCAGCTACGAGTACGACAGGATGGTCGTGCTGTTTTCGATGCATGACGACCAGAAGGAGATCCATTGCGCGATCTCGACCTCCGCCATGGATGAATTGGAAGGTGGGGCGCTCGGGCGCGCGGGCCACCGCGAGACCCAGTTCATGCGCCTGCGCGAGCGCATCGAAGCCTGCGCCGACGGCAAGTACCAGGCGAAGGAATTCGAGGGAGCGCCGCCCGGGATCGTCCTGCGCAGCATCGATTTCCGGAAGCAAAGATAGCGGCTTCCCTGTGCGAAGGCCCTGATGCATGTCAGGTGTTCCAAGGTGTATCCCGCCGTCACAGTCCCCGACTTTGCGCAACAGACGAGCCTATGCTGATCATCGTGCGCCGCGTCCCCGTTGAGCTGTTGCTGTTGGCCAATGAGACGCTGATGCGTCTCAAGAGCCGGCGCAACCTCATCGCCACGTTGATGAGCGAGCAGCGCCCGAGATACGCGATCGCCGAGATACATGGCGCGAGCTGCCGGCTGACCGCGTTGTGGCGCGCAGTCGCCAGGGAGCGGCTCGAGGAATGGAACGAAGCACAGCCCGATTCGGTCTATGCCCGGATCACCGGGCCCTTGTGGCGCGCTGCAGCGGTTGCGAAACTGCACACCGACCGGGACGAAGAGCTGTGGTTCGATCCCGCGGAGCTGACGGCGTTGGCGCGATCGTTCCGCGATCAGCCGAACCAGTCGACGGCCGAGGCATGATCGGGATTGGCTCTACCCATCCCACGCGTTGGTCCAATCGACGCTTTGAACCTAATCGTCGACGTCGTCCTGCGGCCGTCCGAACAGATGGATGATGCCCGGCGTCGAGATGGTGACGAACAGGAAGCGCGACAGATGGTGCGCGCCGACGAAGATCGGGTCGATGTGCAGCGTCAGCGCCAGCGCCAGCATCGCATCCATCGCGCCGGGCGCGAAGGCGACCACGACGTCGGAGAGCCGCACATGGGTGGTGAAGCCGATCACCGCGACGAACACGGCGGAGATCAGAATCGCGATCGCGAACGAGCCGAGTCCGGCATTGACGTGGCTCAGCAGGGTCGAGGTCTTCATCCGCGCGAAGCGGGTGCCGATCAGCGCGCCGATGCCGACCAGCGCGACGTTGCGGATCCACGGCGGCAGGCCGCCATCGACCAGCCCAGAGCCATGCAGCAGGCTGGAGGCGAGCATCGCGCCGAACATCCAGCTCGCCGGGAATTTCACCCAGCGCAGCAGTAGTGAAACGCCGATCGACCCGGCGATCAGGGCGATGAGGCCGAATGGTGAGGCGACCGAGGTCGGCAATGCCGGCGGCGCGCCGTGCGTCACCCCGGTCAGCGCCAGCACCAGCGGCAGCGCCGCGGTCAGGATGATCACGCGCATGGTCTGCACCACGGCAATCGCCGCGACGTCGGCGCCCTTTTCCGCGGCCAGGATCGTGATCTGCGACAGCGCGCCGGGGCTGCCGGCGAGGAAGGCCGAGGTCTGGTCCCAGCCGTGGACGCGCTGCAGATACAGGCTCGAGCCGAAGGTCGAGCAGAACGTGGCCAGCGCCAGCAGGCCGATGGTGAGCGGATAGGAGCTCATATGCTGCAGCAATTGCTGCGACATCAGCGAGCCCAGCGAAATGCCGAGCAGCAGCAGCACCGACTGCGTCAGCACCGGCGGCACCGCGAGCGGCCGCCCCATCAGCGCGGCGATCGCAACCGCGGCCATCGCCCCCGAGATCAGGCCGCCCGGCAATTCTGCCCACAAAAACAGCAAGCCGCCGCCAGCGCCGATGACGAGTGTCTCGAGCCCGTTCAGAACTTTGCTGCGGTCGGGAATGGCCGTTGCCATCGAAGCGCGGATCAGGGTCACGCCGCCTTATGGCAAATTCGCAACCACGGGACAAATGCATCTCGCGATTGCAGCATTGCGCCGGAAAACGCTGGCGACTCGCCTGGCGCACAGATTTTCACCCTCCCCCGCGGGGGAGGGTGAAGGGCATCAAAGATGCCTCAGCGTTACTTCGTCGCCGCGGGCGCAGCGGCAGCACCGCCCGCCTTCTTGCACTCGGAGCGGAATTTCTTGCGCTCCTTGCCATGCAGGCCCTTGGCGTCGGCCTGCTTCGAGCATTCCAGCGACTCGGCGGTGCGCGGCTTGGCTTCCTTCGGCGCCTTGGTGTCCGCCTTCGGAGCGGCGTCCTTGGCGGCAGGCGCAGCAGTTTGCGCGAAGGCGCCGCCCATCAGCAGCAGGGAGGCAAGGGCGGTTGCGGTCGCGAACGTGGAAATCTTCGTCATGAAGGCACCTCGTGAGGAAAGGAGGCCGAAACGTTGCGCGGCGATGCTGAACCGTGGATGAACGTGCGGCGGTCCCGCCGCCACAATATTTTGAGGGGGAGGCGCGTCCGCGCGTTGTCGCAAGTCCGGGTTGCGCTAGGATAATGGTCTTATGCCAATGCCCCCCAAAGGGAGACCAGGGATGACCATTCAAACCAGATTGTTGTGTGTGATTGCGGTGTCGGGCTTTGCAGCCTTTGCGGCGAGCGCACCGGCGCAGGCCCTGACCGCGCAGGAATGCAGCGCCAAGTACCAGGCGGCCAAGACAGCCGGCACCCTCGCCGGCCAGAAGTGGAATGATTTCCGCAAGGCTCAATGCGGCGCCGACGCGACCCCGGCCGCGGCGCCCGCCGCTCCGCCGCCTGCTGCAGCTGCGCCCCCTCCGGCCGCGCCGAAGGAGGCCAAGAAGGAAGCCGCTCCGGCCGCAGCCCCGGCGCTGCCGGCAGGGCCCGCCGTGTTTCCGAACGCCATCGATCCCAAATATGCCAAGGAGTCCGAAGGCAAGGGACGCATGCATACCTGCGTCGACCAGTACAACGCCAACAAGACCACGGGTGGCAATGGCGGCCTGAAGTGGATCCAGAAGGGCGGCGGCTATTACAGCGAATGCAACAAGCGCCTGAAGGGCGCCTGAGTCAGCCGAAGCGAGTTTGATGAGCGGCCGGCGCGAGCCGGCCGCTTTTCTTTGGGCGCGAGCTCTATTGGCCTTCCGCCAGCAGCTTGTCCGCCGACTGCGCCAGCAGTTGCGCGCGCTTGCGCGGGCCGCGGTCGAGAAACAGCAGGCTCTGGCCGAAGATGAAGCAGTAGAACAGGAAGGCCTGCGCATCGGCCTCCTCGGCCGGCAGCCCGGTGGCGCGATAGAGCTGGCCGACATTCTTCAGCCGCGCGGCATCGACGCTCGCGGCGGCAGTGGCCGCGGCCTCGTCGGTGCGCGCCCATTGCCGGATCGCGAGCTCGACCGCCATCGCCTCGGTGTTCATGCGCTCCGAATAGAGCGTGATGATCGCCTTCAGCCGCTCGCGCGCGCTCGCACCGTCGAGCGCGGTCTGCTTTTCGATCGCGGCGATGCGGCCGTCGCGCCAGCGCGTCAGCATGGCCTCGAGCAGCGCGGCGCGGTCTCTGAAGCGGCGGTAGAAGCCGCCTTTGGTGACGCCGAGATTCTTGGCCAGCACCTCGACCCGCACGCCGTCGATGCCGGTATGGGCGAGTTCGGCAAAGCCGGCCGCGACCCAGACGTCGCCCTTGCTTTCAGTCATGTGATCTCCGCGCACCCTCATGTGCGATGGGAGCGTCATCGCGCACTAATCTCTTGTTTGAGCATGATCTCCGCGCAAACGCGTTGCGTTTGTCGCGAGGGAAAACCGCTTCGCACTTTTCCGGATCATGCTTTGATACGGTACCGTATTGCTAGCCCGCTTTGTCCCTGATACGCTACCGTATCACAAATCGAGGAGGCGTACGATGGAGGGCGAGGCGACCTACCGCGGCACGGTCTATCCGTGGCACTGTGACCACATCGGCCACATGAACGTGATGTGGTATGTCGGCAAGTTCGACGAGGCGAACTGGAACATGTTCGCGCGGATCGGGCTGACGCCGACCTATCTCCGCGAATCCGGCTGCGGCATGGCCGCCGTGCAACAGACCATCTCCTACAAGCGCGAGCTGCTCGCCGGCGATATCATCGAGGTCAAGAGCCGGCTGGTCGAATTCCGCGACAAGTCGATCCGCTTCCTGCATGAGATGCGCAACGCGGAGACCGGCGAGGTCGCCGCGACCTGTGAGGTCGCGGCCGTGCATATCGACCGCGCGGCGCGCAAGTCGGTGCCGTTCGCGCCGGCGATCCGCTACGCCGCGATGCCGCACCTCGTGCCGTCAGAACCTGTGATCGCGTGACCGCCATGCCGCGTTTCGTACCGAAGAATCCCGACTATCGCGCGGTCGCGACCGCGACATTCGCGCGCCAGCGCGCGATGCAGACGCTCGGCATCTCGATCGCGCGCATCGAGCCCGGCGAGGTCGTTCTCGCAATGCCCTATGCGCCGGAGTTCTGCCAGCAGAACGGCTTTGTGCATGCCGGCATCATCACGGCGGGGCTCGACAATGCCTGCGGGATCGCCGCCTTCACGCTGATGGCTGAAGGCGCCGACATCCTCACCGTGGAGTTCAAGACCAATCTCTTGGCACCGGCGCGCGGCGAGCGGTTCGTGTTCCGCGGCGTCGTGGTCAAGCCCGGCCGGACGCTGACCGTCTGCGACGGCCGCGCCTATGCAGTACAGGACGGCGTCGAAACGCTGATCGCGACCATGAGCGGCACGCTGATGGCGCTGCAGCGGCGCGCGCAATAGATTGTGACGAGCAATCTATCCCCGTCATGCTGAGGAGCCGCGTAGCGGCGTCTCGAAGCATCGACGGCCCGGGTGGCCGTGCATCCTTCGAAGCGCGCAAGAGCGCGCACGTCCAGCGACAACAGCGAAGCCGTTGCGCGGGGATGACGGGACTGTGAAGCCGTCGTGCCCAGCATCTGCGCATCCTCCCGAGATCGTCGCATTGACAAGCTCCCGCCACAACGACCTGATACGCGGATGCTTCACGTGAGCGTCTTGTCATGATCGCCAGCCTCAGCCTGATCCTGCTCTGTCAGCTGGTCGGCGAGGTCGGCGTGCGGGCGCTTGGCGTACCGGTGCCGGGGCCGGTGGTCGGGCTGGTGCTCCTGCTGTTGCTGCTCTTGGCGCGCGACCGCTTTCCGGCGCTGGCGCGCGGGCCGCTCGGCGATGACGGTGTCGAGAGCGCGAGCCGCGCCATGCTGGCCAATCTTTCGCTGCTGTTCATACCGGCCGGCGTCGGCGTGGTGCAGAAGCTGGATCTGCTCGCCGAGCACGGCATCGCGATCCTGGTGATCCTCGCGGTTTCGGTCATCGTGACGCTGCTGGCGACGGTCGCCACCTTCGTTGCGGCGAGCAGTCTGCTTCCGCGCGAGGAGGACAGGCCGTGAGCGATAATCCGTTCTCGCTCTGGGTCTATCTCTCGCAGTCGCCGCTGCTCTGGCTGACAGTGACGCTGCTGACCTATGCCGCAACCGATGCGGTGTCGCTGAAGACAAGGCGGCATCCGCTCGCCAATCCCGTGCTGCATTCGCTGTGGATCATCGGCGCATTCCTGCTCGTGACGAAAACCTCCTACACCACCTATTTTGCCGGCGCGCAGTTCGTGCACTTCCTGCTCGGACCTGCGACGGTCGCGCTGGCCGTGCCGCTCTATGAGAACCGCAGGCGGGTCGCGGCTGCGATCCTGCCGATGCTGGTTGCGCTCGCGGTCGGCTCGCTCACCGCGATCGTCTCGGTGGTGCTGCTGGCGCAGGCGTTCGGGCTGCCGCGCGACATCATCCTGTCGCTGGCGCCGAAATCGGTGACCGCCGGCGTCGCGATGGGAATCAGCGAATCCCTGCATGCCGATCCGTCGCTGACGGCGGTGTCGGTGATCCTCACCGGCATCATGGGGGCGATCATCGTCACGCCGCTGATGAACTTCACCGGGATCACCGACTTCCGCGGCCGCGGCTTTGCCGCCGGCATCGCCGCCCATGGCATCGGCACCGCACGCGCCTTCCAGGTCGACGAGGTTGCCGGCGTGTTTGCCGGGATCGCGATGAGCCTGAACGCGCTGGTCACCTCGCTGCTGGTGCCGCTCGCCGTGACCTATCTGGTGCGCTGACTCCGGCTGCAGGGCAGTTTTGTGCTGTTGGTATGGCGTTCTGCAGCAAATCCTTCTAGGGTCGCGGCCTCAAACGTGAGTCTGTTCCCCTTGGTGTTTTCCGCAACTCAAAGCGTGCTTGGGCTGGCATCGGGCATGCTGGTCGGCTTTTCGCTGGGCCTGGTCGGCGGCGGCGGGTCGATCCTTGCCGTGCCGCTGATGGTCTATCTGGTCGGCGTGCCCGAGCCGCATGTCGCAATCGGCACCTCGGCGATCGCGGTCGCGGCCAATGCCGCGATCAACCTCTCCAACCACGCCCGCGGCGGCACCGTGATCTGGTCCTGCGCGCTGGTGTTCGCGCTGTCAGGCATTTGCGGGGCCTTCGGCGGCTCGATCCTCGGCAAGATGCTGGAGGGGCAGAAGCTGCTCGCGCTGTTCTCGCTGGTGATGCTGGCGATTGCGGGCCTGATGCTGAAGACCCGCGCGCGGGTCGGGGTGACCGACGTCAAGATGTCGATGTCCAACATGCCCGCGATCATCGGCCTCGGGCTTGCGACCGGAACCATGTCCGGCTTCTTCGGCATCGGCGGCGGCTTCCTGATCGTGCCGGCCCTGATGCTGGCGACCGGCATGCCGATCATGAACGCGGTCAGTTCCTCGCTGGTCGCCGTTACCGCCTTCGGCATGACCACGGCGTTGAGCTATGCGTGGTCCGGGCTGGTGTCGTGGGGGCTGGCGGGGCTATTCGTCGCCGGCGGCGTCGCAGGCGGCCTGATGGGCACACGCAGCGCCCGGCACCTGTCGGAACGGCGCGGCGCGCTCAATATTGTGTTTGCGACTGTGATTATCGTGGTGGCGATCTATATGCTGCTGCGTAACATCAATGTGTCCTGAACGTAGAAGGGCGAAGTGCCCTTGCGAAAGCTAGCCATGAACCATCTGACGAAATCGCTTCTGACCAACGCCGGCGCGACCCGCCGCGGCGCGCTCGGCCTGCTCGGTGCCGGCATCGCGCTGCTGGCCGCAGGCGGCGCGCGCGCCGAGGACGATAACGTCCTGACCGAGGCCCAGGTGCTGCGCGATCCGGAAATCCCGGTGATCGGCAACCCCAAGGGCGACATCACCATCGTCGAATGGTTCGACTACAACTGCCCGTATTGCCGCAAGCTCGCGCCGGAGCTGCGTCAGGTGGTGCAGGACGACGGCAAGGTCCGCCTCGTGCTGAAGGACTGGCCGATCCTCGGGCCGGTCTCCAAAGTCGCGTCGCGGATGGCGCTGGCGGCAAAATACCAGGACAAGTTCGAGGCCGCGCATGAAGCGATGATCTCGGTCAATTCGCGCATCACCGAGCCGCGCATCGCCGAATTGCTCTCGGGCGCCGGCCTCGACATGGACCGGCTCAAGAAGGATCTCGACGCCAACGCCAAGGCGATCGACGCGATCCTGGCGCGCAACAACGAGCAGGCGCTGGCGTTCGGCTTCAACGGCACGCCCTCGTTCATCGTCGGCAAATATCGTGTGCCGGGTGTGCTCAGCATGGATCAGTTCGAGCAGGTGATCGCCGACGCCCGCAAGGCCAATATGGGCCGCAACAACGAGAAGAACTTGTAACGCCTCATCCGGTAAGACGTTCGCTAGAAACAATCACGGCCTCTCCGGCGCCGGAGAGGCCATTTGCTTTTGTCTCGGCTTGAAACCGACCGTTACTTCTCGGCGACCTTGGTCCACTGCTCGCGGGCGCGCTCCTTCAACAGGTTCCAGTCATGCGCCGCGACGTCCCAATTGACGATGGTGCGCGTGTCCCGCGCGACATCACCATTGGCCACGCTCGACGTCCGCATCGAATCGTAGACATAGACGCCGCAAACCAGCAGCAGCGCACCCAAAATCATGCCGAAAAACGTCCGCATCGCTTAATCCCTCCGGTGTCGGCGGGATAACGCCGCGGGGCTCGGTGTGGTTCCGGATGCCGGCGCGGCAGATCATCAACCTCATCTCCGTTGCGGTACGCCACAAAGGCCGTTCTGCGTGGAAAATGGCGCCTGAATCAGCTATGATAGGCCATGACGGCAACAGGCTTACCGAGCGATCTGTTGGAGCAATTTCGCCGCAAATATTTGTGGTGGAGGCCGGTGGACGGACGGCCATTTTCCGAAGAACGCGTCATCGCCCAGACGATGAATCTCGGAACATACGACGACATTCTTTTGCTTGAGGAGGCAGTCGGCCAGGCCCGTCTCGTCGAGATCATGCGCCACGCCGAGCCGGGCTGGATCAATGATCGTTCGTGGGAATTCTGGCGGGGCCGGCTGACATTTGCCACCCGCTCGGCAATTCCGGACAGGGCTCCCCGCAGGGGATTCCATGCCGCAGTTTGAGCCGCGACTTGATATCCTTCCGGCCGCGCAACGCGAGATATGGCCGGACCTCACTTCGGCGCAACGAATGAAGTTCGTTCTGTATGGGGGGACGGCCGTTGCACTCCAGCTTGGTCATCGTGAATCGCTCGACTTCGATTTCTTCTGCACCGAGCACCTCGACAAAGGACGACTTCGCGCCGAATTCGCGTTCGTCGCCGGCGCTGCGATCCTGCAGGATGCGCCGGACACGTTGGTCGTGCTGGCCGAGACGCCTTCAGGCCCGGTCAAGGTTTCGTTCTTTGGCGGCCTAAAGCTCGGCCGAATCAACGACCCGCTTCAGACCTCCGATGGCGTGCTGCTCGTCGCGTCGCTCGACGATCTGATGGCGACCAAGCTCAAGGCGACGCTGGACCGCGCCGAGGCCAAGGATTACCGGGATATTGCTGCAATGTTGTCCGCGGGCGCTTCGTTGCCGACAGCCTTGAGCGGGTTCAAGAAGATGTTTCACGGCGAGCCCGCGCAGGTGTTGCGGGCAATCGGATTCTTTGGCGATGGAGATCTGAACTCATTGACCGTTGCCGACCGCAATATCCTTTCGAACGCGCGAGATCGCGTAGGCGAGTTGCCCGAACTCCATCTGAAGACCGGGCTCTGTTAACCGGCGTGTGGCTCCCCATCAGCCCCGCGCGAACACCCGCATCACATAATCGATGAACACGCGAACCCGCGGCGAGAGCTGGCGGTTGCGCGGATAGAGCAGGGATACCGGCACCGAGGGCGGCGGGCATTGCTGCAGCACCGGCACCAGCGTGCCGTTGGCGAGATCGGTCTCGGCGTGGAAGCGCGGCACCTGCACGAGGCCGAGGCCGAGCCTGGCGCTCGCGAGATAACTTTCGGGCCCGGTCACCGACATCGACGCGGCCAGCGGAAATTGCTTGAGCGCGCCGTCGATCAGAAACTCCATCGGCCGCACGCGTCCCGTCGTCAGCGAGCGGATGCCGATCATGCGATGGCCGTCGAGTGCGAACGGATCGGTCGGCACGCCGAAGCGCGCGAAGTAATCCGGCGTGGCGCAGGTCAGCCGCTCCAGCATCGTCACCTGCCGCGCGATCATGTCGCTGTCGGGCAATTGGCCGAAGCGCAGCACGCAGTCGACGCCCTCGCGGATCAGATCGACCCAGCGGTCGCTCTCGCTCATGTTGATTTCGATATCGGGATATTCGGCGAGGAAGCCCGGCAGGTTCGGCAGCAGGAAGTGCCGCGCCAGCGTGCCCTGCACTTCGAGCCGCAGCAGCCCCTTCGGCCGCGCGCCGCCGAACGCGCCCTCGGCATCCTCGAGGTCCGAGATCAGCGACAGGCAGCGGCGGTAATGCGCCTCGCCATCGAGCGTCGGGCGCACCGTGCGCGTGGTGCGTTCGAGCAGGCGGACGCCGAGCCGCGCCTCCAGCCCCTTCACCGCGTCCGTCACCGTCGAGCGCGGTAGCCCGAGATCGTCGGCGGCCAGCGAAAAGCTGCGCCGCTCCACCACCCGGGTGAACACGCGCATGGCGTCGAAGCGGTCCATGTTATTGTCCGAAATTTGCAAATAGTGATGCCGGAAGATGCATGATTATCCGGTGAGTGCCAAGACGTAGCGTCCTCCCATCGAACGCGGCCCGGCCGCACAACCTAATGGGAGACTGAAAATGACCAACCAAACCAACAAGGTAGCTCTGGTGACGGGTGCCTCGCGCGGGATCGGCGCTGCGGTTGCCGAACGCCTCGCCAGGGACGGCTTCATCGTCGTCATCAACTACTCCGGCGACGCCAAGCCCGCCCAGGCGGTGGCCGACAGGATCGAAGCCGCCGGCGGCCGGGCGCTGACGGCCAAGGCCGATGTCAGCGATGCCAATGCCGTCCGCGGCATGTTCGACGCGGCGGAAGCGGCGTTCGGCGGCGTCGACGTGCTGGTCAACAATGCCGGCATCATGAAGCTCGGCAGGATCGCCGACAGCGACGATGCGGCGTTCGACCAGCAGGTCGCGGTCAATCTGAAGGGCAGCTTCAACACCATGCGCGAGGCGGCGCGCCGGCTGCGCGCCGGCGGGCGCATCGTCAACTTCTCGACCAGCGTCGTCGGCACCAGGCTCGAGACCTACGGCATCTATGTCGCGACCAAGGCGGCGATCGAGTCACTGACCGCGATCCTGTCCAAGGAATTGCGCGGCCGCGGCATCACCGTGAATGCAGTCGCGCCCGGCCCGACCGCGACCGACCTGTTCCTGCACGGCAAGTCGGACGAACTGATCGACCGCTTCGCCAAGATGGTCCCGCTGGAGCGGCTCGGTACGCCCGACGACGTCGCCAACGCCGTGTCGTTCCTGGTCGGTCCCGACGGCTCCTGGATCAACGGCCAGACCCTGCGCGCCAATGGCGGCCTGGTCTGACGCTCGCACACCTTCACCCAACGCGCACTCAATCGACTTCACAAGGATATTTGTCATGAAACAAGTCATCGTCATCACCGGCGCCTCAAGCGGCTTCGGCCGCCTCACCGCCAACGCGCTCGCCAGGGCCGGCCACATTGTCTACGCCTCGATGCGCCACACCACCGGCCGCAACGCCGCCGCGGTCGCCGATATCGAGGAGTTCGCCAGGGACAACAATGTTGATCTGCGCGCGCTCGAGCTCGATGTCGGCTCGCAAGCCTCGGTTGATGCGGCGATCGCGCAAATCGTCGCCGAGGAAGGTCGTCTCGACGTCGTCATCCACAATGCCGGTCACATGGTGTTCGGCCCGGCGGAGGCGTTCACGCCCGAGCAGCTCGCCGAGCTCTACGACGTCAACGTGCTCTCGACCCAGCGCGTCAACCGCGCGGCGCTGCCGCAGTTGCGCAAGCAGGGCAGGGGAGTTGTGGTCTGGGTGTCGAGCAGCAGCTCGGCCGGCGGCACGCCGCCCTATCTGGCGCCGTACTTCGCGGCCAAGGCCGGTATGGATGCGATGGCCGTGATCTATGCCCGTGAGCTGTCGCGCTGGGGTATCGAGACCTCGATCATCGTGCCCGGCGCCTTCACCGGCGGCACCAACCACTTCGCGCATTCCGGCCGTCCCGCCGATCAGGCGCGTGTGGCCGAATACGAAGCGGGTCCCTATGCCGGCTTCGGCGAGGAGATCATGAAGGCGTTTTCGGCGATCGTGCCCGAGGATGCCGACGCGTCGTCCGTCGCGGACGCGATCGTCGAGGTCGTCGACACACCGTTCGGCAAGCGGCCGTTCCGCGTCCACATCGATCCGACCCAGGACGGTGCCGAGGTCGCCTTCGGTGTGATCGACCGCGTCCGCAACGAGATGCTGCACCGGGTCGGCTTCTCCGACCTGCTCAAGCCGCGGGTGAACAAGTAGCTCGCGCCTTTCGATCCACGGCAGCGACGAGGATAGTGCCACGCGCGTCATCCATCACCGTCATCCCCGCGCAAAGGCTTCGCCTTTGTCGCTGGAGGCGCGAGCCTTGCGGCGCACTTGCGCCGCTGGGCGAGCCTCGAAGGGTGTGCGGCCCCGATGCAGCCACGTCGCCGCGGCCGGGCCGTCGACCCTTCGAGACGCGCTTCGCGCTCCTCAGGGTGACGGGGAGAGAGACCCTGACGCGCCGTCGGCGCGCTCGCCGTTCAGCCAGCGAAAGATCTCCGCATTGATCTCGCGCGGATAGGTGTGGCTGAGATCGTCGATCTCGCGATAGACGACCTTGGCGCCGGCGGCCGACATATCCCTGGGTCTGCCGCGCGGTCTGCACCGGGAACATCCAGTCAAGCCGGCCATGGGTGATGAAGATCGGCAAGCCGCGCAACCGATCCGCATCGGCCATCTCAGCCATCAGCGGATGGAAGGTCGCCGCAACCGGCGCAAGATGCGTGAAGCGCGACGCGCCGTCGAGCCCGCTGACATAGCTGAAGGTGCCGCCGTCGCTCATGCCGGTCAGCAGCATGCGCGTCTCGTCGATGCGCCAGCGTTCGCGCACCTGGTCGATGATGCGGTTGAGGTTCGGCGTGTCGGTGTCGTCGCCCATCAGCGCCCAGGTCTGGCCGGTCGCGGTCGGCGCCACCAGGATGGCGCCGCGGCTGCGCGCGTCGCGCAGCCAGCTCCACAGGAAGCCGCGGCCGTTGCCGCTGCCGCCATGCAGCGCCATCACCAGCGGCCAGGCGCGATCAGGCGTGTAATATTCCGGCACATACATCGAGAAGCCGCCGCGGCTGCCCGGTTCGTTGCGCTCATGGAAAATGCCGGTGTTATCGTTTGGCGTGGCCGCGAGCCTGGCCTGCAGCCCGGCATCCTCGCGCAAGTCGGGCGCGAGGAAGAAGTGGCTTACCGGCGGCAACTCGGTCAAGGGATAGAGCGCCTCCTGCGCCCGCGGCAGATAGCGCAGCGCGCGGAACACGCTGACCAGATCGCCTTCGCCGTACTGCACCGCGCGCAGGCCCGCATAGCCGGCGAGCGCCGCATCGATCGCAGCTTCAAGCGCGGTCTTGATGTGGTCGAATTTCTCCGGCCATCCGGCGAGAAGCGGCCGCACCGCCTGCAAGGTCTCATCGGGCTCGCCCGCGATCTGCATCACGCGATCGAAGTCCGGCGGGTTGAGATTGCGCGCGACAAAGGACAGCGATTCCAGCGTCTGCAACAGCGGCGGCAGCACGGCCACGATGTTATCAACCACGGCCTCGCTCATCGCCGATGTCCTTCTTGGTTGCTAGATCAGATTCCGTCGCCGCGCGGGAGCTGCGCCCCTCTCCCGCCTGCGGGGGAGGGTTGGGGTGGGGGTATCGCCGCGGGCGAGAGCCTTTGAGTGGATAGAGCCCCCACCCACATCGCATCCTCGATGCGATGTGACCTCCCCCGCAAGCGGGAGAGGTGGATCGAGCCCGCGGTGATAATGATGCAGGCCTCATTGCTCTAGTGCAGCCGTGGCGCCTTCAACAGCTTCATGCGGTCGATCGAGGTCAGCGTCACGTCGAAGGTGACGCCTTCGTGGTAGACGGTCAGCGGCACGTCGACGCCGGCCGTGCCGAGCGACCAGAGCTTGCGATAGAACGCGGTCTGGCTCGTCACGTTCTCGCCGTCGACCGCGATGATGACGTCGCCGGTCTTTAGCTCGGCGCGCGCCGCCGGACCCTTGCTGGCGATGCCGACCACCACCAGGCGGTTGTCGATCTCGGTCGTGTACATGCCGAGCCACGGCCGTGCCGGCTTGTTGACGCGGCCGAACTTGCGCAAATCGTCGAGCACCGGATTGAGCAGGTCGATCGGCACGATCATGTTGACATGCTCGGCGCGGCCCGAGCGCTCGCGTTCGAGCTGCAGCGAGCCGATGCCGATCAGCTCGCCGGAGTTGTTGATCAGTCCGGTGCCGCCCCAGTTCGGATGCGACGGGTAGGTGAAGAGCGCCTCGTCAAGCAGGTACTCCCAATAGCCCGCGAATTCCTGCTTCGCCGCGATCTGGCTCGCGACCGAGCGGGTGCGGCCGCCGGCGCCGCCGACCACGACACTGTCGCCGACCCGCGTTGCCGCGGACCGGCCGATCGGCAGCGGAGCGAGATCGAGCCGGCCGAGCGCCTGCACCAGACCGAAGCCGGATTCGAAATCGAAACCGAGCGCGTGGCCCTCAACGACCCGGCCGTCGCCGAGATGCAGCCACACCGTTGCGGCCTCGGTGATCAGGTAACCGATCGTCAGCACCAGCCCGTCGTCGATCAGCACGCCGTTGCCGGCGCGCTCGGTGCCGAGCGTCTCGGCGCTGAAGGCGTCAGGCGGAATGATCGAATGCAGGCCGACCACACTCATCAGCGCGCGATCGAGATCGAAGCGGTAATCTTCGGGGCGAGGCTGAAAGGCCGGTGGCACTTTCCATTCGGTGGTGGAGGGCATGGAGGTCTCCGCAGGGTCGCAAATGCGTCGTCGATAACGCCGTGCGAGGCGAAAAGATCACGGTCCGGACTGTCGTCCGCTTCCGTGATTTATAACAGTCAATTGGCGGATGATCGAGACGCCAGATCGGGCACGCGGCTGCCCGCGCGTTCAGCATCGGCTCAGCCGCGCCACTCCCGGAAATCGCGTTGCACCTTGGCCTCGGCGATTTCGGCGGCGGCATCGAGCCAGTTGCGCTGTTTTCGCTGCCGCCGCTTGAGGTCTTCCTGCAACCGGCTGACCCGGGATGTGCCGCCTGCATGGATCGATGCAGATCATAGGCCATCGCCTTGATCAGCTTGCGTTGCAGCTTCCGTCCGGCATCCTCGCCGAGCTCGATCTTGCGGGAATCGGCGGCGATGCGGCGCAGGATGAAGCCGTGACGAGGATGCAGGAACGGATCCGGCGCCCGGTACCGTCCGGTTGCCAGTGCCATGAAGTGAGGCGCGCTGCGGGCGCGGCTGCCATGCGCCCAGCTCCATGCCGACGGCACCAGCGCCTTCGCCTCGCGAACGATCTGGCCGCCGCGCCAATAGGCAATCGCCGCATAGCGCGGCCGTCCGAGGCCGCCGCCGCCCTTGCGCAGGATGCGGCACAGCCGGATGCTGTTGCGCGCGACATCGCGCGGCAGGCTCGCGCGCAGCGCTGCAGCGATCTTCGGCGGCGGCGCTGCGGTCGGATAATCTGCGACGTCTTTCCAGAATTTCTTCACCTTCGCCTCATCCGGTTCGGCGTAGGGCCTGAGCCAGGTCTGGCCTTCGAACAACAGCGCTGGTTGCGGATCGTCGAGCCCTTCGCGGTAGCCGTCGAGCAGCGCGGCAGCCGCCTCACTTGCGCTGATCGCCGGGCGCGGCGCGAGCCGGATGCTGGTCGCAAGCCGCACCAGGTCGAGCACATAGGGCATCACGGCGGCCTCGTCGAAATCGTTGACGCCCCACACCAGCCGTCCGTCGGCATCGCGCCAGGTGCCGAAATTCTCCAGATGCAGATCGCCGACCGAGAGCACCGCGGGCCCATCCATCAGCTCCGGGCACCAGTCGCCGATCTTGCGCGCCCAGCGGAAATAGGTCGCACGCAGGAAGATGAACGCGCTCTTGCGCATCCGGTCGTGCTTGTAGGCGATGTCGGATCTGACGACGTCGCACTGTCCGGCGAGCCAGGCCTCGAACGCCTTGTTGTCGCTGCGAAACGACATGGGACTACCTGCCACGGTTAGCGGCGCCTGCCGATCCTCATTCTACCTCAGAATGTATTTCTGCGATATATCTCTGGTGTCGAGAACCGGCGTCTACTCCGTTTTCGCCGATGCGCGCGCCGGCATGATGCGGAAGGCGCGGTTCTCCTTGATCCAGGCGGCGCGCTCGTCGCGCAGCATGGTGCGGCGGACCTTGCCGGAATCGTCGCGCGGCGCAGTGCCGACGCGCTCAAAACTCTCCGGATGCTTGTAGCGGCTGAGCCGGTCCTTGAGGAAATCGGCCATGCCGTCGGCGATCTGCTGCGCGTCGGCGCTGTCGGCGAGTTCGAGGATCGCATGCACGCGCTGGCCGAATTCCGGATCGGGCAGACCGACCACGACGCAGGAGCGCACCTCGGGATGTTCGCTGACCGCGGCCTCGACCTCGGCCGGATAGATGTTGGCGCCGCCGCGCAGCACCATGTCCGCGAGCCGGTCGCCGAGATAAAGATAGCCCTCTTCGTCGAGCCGGCCGATATCGCCGAGCGATTCCCAGCCGTCCGGCCGCCGCTTCGGCGCCGCACCGAGATAGTGATAGGTCGAGCCGGCGCCGTCATTGGGCAGGAAGTAGATTTCGCCGGTCTCGCCGGGCGCGACGTCATTGCCGTCCTCGCCGATGATGCGGAGCTTCGCGGTCTCGCCGATCTTGCCGACCGAACCCTTGTGCGCCATCCACTCGACGCCGGAGATCACGCAGGCGCCCTGCCGCTCGGTGCCGCCATAGAGCTCCCAGACCCGCTCCGGGCCGAGCCACTCGATCCACTTCTCCTTCAGCCAGGGCGGCATCGGCGCTGCCATGTGAAACACGATCTGCAGGCTGGAGACGTCGTAGCGCTTGCGTACCTCCTCGGGCAGCGCCCAGATCCGGTGCATCATGGTCGGCACGAAGTTGACCCATTGCACGCGCTCGCGCTCGATCAGCCGCAGCGTCTCCTCGGCGTCGAACTTCACCATGCCGGTCAGCCGCCCGCCGCCGAACAGCGCGGAATGCGACAGGATGAACGGCGCGTTGTGATAGAGCGGCCCCGGATTGAGCAGCGACGCCTCAAACGGAATCCCGAGCAGCGGTGGCGTCGTGGTGTCGATCACGGCGGGGTTGTGATCGAGGATCACCTTCGGCCGTCCGGTCGAGCCGCCGCTCGTCATCGCTTTCCAGTAGCGCGCAACCGGCGCATCGAGTGGTTCCCCGGAAAATCCCTCCGGCACGAAATTCACCGGCAGCGAATTCGGCGCATTCCAGTCGGCCTCGCCGCCGACCACCAATGACGGTTTCAGGATCTCGAGCACCGCGGCCGCCTCGCCGCGCGGCAGCCGCCATGACAGCGAGGTCGGCGTCGCGCCGCATTTCCACACCGCAAAAGAGGTCTCGAAGAATGCGTTGCTGTTGGGCAGCCCGATCGCGACGAAGTCGCCGGGCTTGACGCCCTTGGCGGCGAACGCCCGCGCCCGCGCATTGGCGCGGCGCTCGAGCTCGCGCCAGGTCAGCGCTTCAGCGCCGTGACTGACGGCGATCGCATCTGCAGGTTTGCGTTCGGCATACCAGCGCGGCACGTCGGCTAAGGGGATCAGCATGGGTGTTTCCGTCAGAAAGGGGGGCGGCTTGAAGCGCTCTTGTTGCAGGGATGTGGCCAAAGCCACGGCCGCCACTTGACCAACTATGCGGTCGTCGTGTCAAGCCGACGGTCGCCGATACGGCCGGTATCATGCTGAGGGAATTGCAGAATCCCGGTTGCCTAAAAGCCACGTCAAGATTCCGGTAAAGTTCAAGCGATCGCGCTAAGCCGGACTTTACGGGGGGACGGCATGGTGGCCCGTGCGGTTGCGTGCCGGGCGCGTCGATCGACGCGCGCGGTCCCCAATGTCTTCGAGGACGACGACGATGGCGAGCAATGGAGCACGGATCAAGGTCAGTCGCGAGCCGCGGCGCCAACTCAACAACCGTGCGGCCTGGATCACGGTCGATGACGGCGCGACCGAAAGCGCCTGCGCCGTGGTCGACATCTCGCCCGGCGGCGCCAAGATCACGACCGAGGTCGAGTTCGAGGTGAAGGACCGCCTCGCGCTGACATTGCTCGCCGATCACGCCAAGCGCTATCCATGCGAGGTGGTGTGGCGACGCGGCAAGACCTACGGGCTCAAATTCGTAACGGCGGAGCCTGAGCTGGCCGAACCGGCTGCGGAGCCGGCCGGCGTTATCTAGCATTCATCGATCAGTATTCGACCGGCTCAGCGAAGCAAATCGCCGATCGTATCGCCGCGACCTCGGCGGCTCGCGCAAGCGCGCCTCAGCGTCCCGTTGATGCGTTGCCGGTCGTGCCCATCGAGCCTCCCGGAACGGCCGGTGCCGCACTGCCGGCGCTGCTGCCGGACGACGGTGCAACGCGCTGGCCGGTCTGGGTCGGAAGCGCGCTCCCACCGACACCGCCCGACGGCGCGGCCCGGTCGCCGGGCCTGGGCGGCAGCGGGCTGCCGCCCGCGCTCTGCGCGAGAAGCTGGGCCGGCGCGAGCACGAGGCCGGCGGCGATGATGATGGCGAATTTGTTCCTGAGCATGCGCTACTCCGAGATCAGGCGGTGAGGCTGCACTGTATATAGAGCTGTGACGGAGACGAGACATCCGCCAAGCCGTCAAGCAGGCTCTCAAGATTGCGTGTCAACAACGTCGGCCATGCTGGTTGCGTTCCCGGCAGCCGCGTCAACTGCGAAGAAACTATCCGTGTCGAGCGCACTCGGCGCGGTGCAATTCACGATCAACCCCGATAGCGCAGCGCGTCGACCAGCAGCGCGAAGGCCGGTGAGGATTGCCGGCGGCTCGGATAATAGAGGTGATAGCCGGGAAATGGCGCGCACCAGTCGTCGAGCACCTGGACCAGCTGACCCTTGGCCAATTGCGCCTGCACCTGATCCTCGGCGATATAGGCAAGCCCAAGTCCGGCCAACGCCGCCTTGATCCGCAGTGCGGTGCTGTTGAAGACCAATTGTCCGTCGACGCGGACCTTGATCGGGCGTCCGCGTTTCTCGAATTCCCAGGCATAGATGCCGCCATGGGTCGGCAGGCGAATGTTGATGCAGGCGTGCTGGGTCAGGTCCTGCGGCCGCTTCGGTCGCTCCCGCCGCTTGAAGTAAGTGGGCGCACCGACCACGACCATGCGGAAGTCCGGCGCGATCCGCACCGCGATCATGTCCTTGGCCAGCTGTTCGCCGAGGCGGACGCCGGCGTCAAAACGCTCGGCGACGATGTTGGCGAGCCCGTTGTCGACGGTCAGCTCCACCTTGATGTCGGGATAGCGCGGCAGAAACTTTTCCAGCGCCGGCCACAGGATCGTCTCGGCCGCGTGCTCGCCGGCGTTGATGCGGATGGTGCCGGCCGGTTTCTCGCGCAGTGCGTTGAGCGCGGCGAGTTCGGCCTCGATCTCCTCGAAGCGCGGACCGACACCCTGCAGCAGCCGCTCTCCGGCCTCGGTCGGCGCGACGCTGCGCGTGGTGCGGGTCAGAAGCCGCACGCCGAGCCGTTCCTCCAGCGCGCGCATGGTGTGGCTGAGCGCCGATTGCGATATGCCGAGCCTTGCCGCGGCGCGGGTGAAGCTGCGGTCGCGCGCGACCGCGAGGAAGGCGATCAGGTCGTTGACGTCATGCCGCGGCATTGATGAATCCGGCTCATAAGTCCATCCCGATTTTTACGTCTAATGGCGCGCCTGTGCACGCCCTAAATGCCGCAGCGGCAGGTTCCAGTCCTTGATGCGGAGAGACGACATGCAGAAACGTAAACTCGGTAACAGCAATCTGGAGGTATCGGCGATCGGGCTCGGCTGCATGGGCCTCAGCTTCGCCTATGGTCCAGCGGTCGACCACGCAGCCGGCATCGCGCTGCTCCGTGGCGCCGTCGAGCGCGGCGTCACCTTGTTCGATACCGCGGAGGTCTACGGCCCCTTCGTCAACGAGGAACTGGTCGGCGAGGCGCTGGCGCCGTTCCGCAACGATGTCGTGATCGCGACCAAGTTCGGATTCGATATCGGCTCCATGGCGGAGCGGCACCGTTCGCTGAACAGCCGGCCCGCGCACATCAGGGCCGTCGCGGACGCCTCGCTGAAACGGCTGAAGACCGATGTCATCGATCTGTTCTATCAGCATCGGGTCGATCCCGCGGTACCGATCGAGGATGTCGCCGGCACCGTCAAGGACCTGATCGCCGCCGGCAAGGTCCGGCATTTCGGCCTCTCGGAGGCCAGCGCACAGACCATCCGCCGCGCCCATGCGGTGCAGAAGGTCACGGCGCTGCAGAGCGAATATTCGCTGTGGGAGCGCGGGCCGGAAGCGGAGATCCTGCCGGTGCTGGAGGAGCTCGGCATCGGCTTCGTGCCCTACAGCCCGCTCGGCCGAGGTTTTCTCACCGGCGCGATCAGCGCGTCCACCACGTTCGCAAGCGACGACTTCCGCAACCTCGTGCCGCGCTTTTCGCCGGAAGCCCGCCGCGCCAACCAGGCGCTGGTCGATCAGCTCGGCCGGATCGCCGCCGGCAAGGGCGCCACGCCGGCCCAGATCGCGCTGGCCTGGCTGCTCGCGCAAAAGTCGTGGATCGTGCCGATCCCGGGCACCACCAAGCTTAATCGCCTCGGCGAGAACATCGGCGCCGCGCGGATCGAGCTGACGCCCGCCGATCTCGCCGAGATCGGCACGGCGCTGGCCGCGATCGAGGTGCAGGGCGCGCGATATCCGGAGCATCTGCAACAGATGGTTGGACGCTAAGGGGGAGTTCGTCTGTCAGTCCGAGGCCACGCTTCGCATGTCGCGGAGTGAAAGTGAGGTGAGCACTGTCTCAGGCTCCCTCTCCCCTTGCGGGAGAGGGTGGGGAGAGGGGTGGCCCCGGGCGAGATGATCGATGAGTGCATCGCTCTCGCAACTTGTTCCGCTTGTCGCCGCGACGATACGGAGAGAACTCGTCGTGTGGCACCTCTCTCCCTAACCCTCTCCCGCAAGGGGAGAGGGAACCCTGCCGCCCGTGCGTCCCTCACGCGCGCGTGCCACTGAGTTGCCCGACGGCGCAAGCCCCCGCAGCAAAAATATTTCGCTTTATCAGAAGTGCAACTCGGTGTATGGTTCGCCCGTCTCACCCGATCGAGGGGCGCTTCGCGATCGTCACGAACGCGGTGTGGGATGCGGTGGACGCTGATCATGCGAGCGACGAACGCATGTGAAGCGGACGGTGAAGTCGTGTGGTCCTGACGCCCTAGTGGCCGGTGTCCCCTTGTAAGACGCAATTGCGTCTTGTGAAGGCGGTGACAAACAAGCCCAGTCTCGCCGGGGAGAGCACGAAGTAAGCCGTAACCCATCGCGCAGGGAAAGCCGGAGTGTTTCCGGTTACACCTGTGGTCCTACCCCCGAGCTTTCTACCCTTTGCTCGGGGCCCATGGGTGCGATCGGCACCCGGCTTTCCCTGCGCCCTCTGTTCAAGAGAGGGCGGAACGAGATCCAAAACTCGGGCGAAGCGCGCCGCGAGGATGCGAGTGCATGACTCACAAGTCGCGCAACATTCTCGGTGTCGTCCTGGCGAAAGCCAGGACCCATTACCCCAAATCTCAATTGTTGCGCGACGCTGGGGCCGCGATCCCGTTCATCACCGAAGGCGGTGGTTGATGGTGTGGACGGCCCCCTACGGCATCAGTGTGCCAGAATGAGGTTGTCTAGATCTCATACATGGGAGCCGTCCGTGAACCAGATTATCCGCATTGGGATTGACACGTCGAAGTATATTTTTGTGTTGCATGGGGTTGATGCGAGGGAGCAGGTGGCGCTGCGCAAGAAGCTGTCGCGCAAACAGGTGCTGGGGTTCTTCGCCAAATTGCCGCCGACCGTGATCGGGATGGAGGCATGCGGGGCTTCGCAACATTGGGCGCGTGAGCTTTCCAAGCTCGGTCACGAGGTGAAGCTGATGGCACCGCAATTGGTTAAACCCTACGTGATGCGGAACAAGAATGACGGGCGGGATGCAGAAGGTCTGTGTGAAGCGATGAGCCGGCCGAGCATGCGCTTCGTGCCGGTGAAGACGGCCGAGCAGCAGGCTGCGCTGATGCTGATGGGTGTTCGCGACGGATTGATCGTCCGGCGCACCCAGCTGATCAATACGATACGCGGCCATGCGGCGGAGTATGGCCTGATCGCGCCCAAGGGGCTGGACGCGATCGAACCACTGCTGGCGCGGATCGCCCAGGACGAGACGCTTCCCGTTCTGGCGCGCGAACTGTTTGTGGTGCTGGGCCGGGAGCGCATCAGGCTCGAGGGTGAGTTGGAGGGGGTTGAGGCCAAACTGATGGCCTGGCACCGCGCCGATGCCACGGGCCGGCGCTTGGCTGAGATCCCCTCGGTCGGTCCGATCGTTGCAACCGCGCTGGTGATGAAGACACCTGATCCGCGCGCGTTCCGTTCTGGTCGTCATTTTGCGGCCTGGCTGGGATTGACACCCAAGGACCGCTCCACCGCTGGCAAGACCAGGCTTGGCAAGATCACGCGGGCCGGCGATGAGGACCTGCGCCGTCTGCTGGTGGTCGGGGCCACAGCGGTGATCCAGCAGGCCGGGCGGGGACGCGGTCATCACTCGCGCTGGCTGCTGGCGCTGATCAAGCGCAAGCCGCCGAAGCTTGCGGCCGTGGCGCTCGCCAACAAAGTGGCCCGTATCGCCTGGAAGCTGATGGCGACGGGCGAGAGTTACGAGGCGGCACGGATCAATCCCATGACAGCCGCCGCCTAATCGATTGGCCGGCGGGCTCACCCGCCGACCGACCGGAGCTGCAAGAGCAGATGGAGCGATCGATCGAGCAACGATGCGAGACAGTCCGCAGGACCCATCGGCCGCCAACAGGTCGCGTGGTTGTTTGGAACTCGCATCGCGCAAACCATCTTGGCCAGCGATCCATTCGATCGCACTCAACAGGCCGGACATATGGATGCAAGCGATCCGATCTCACCAAACAGCTCTTGTGCCACGGGGGCCGTCCACATATGGGTCCTGGCTTGCGCCAGGACGACGGATGGATCAGCGATGCGCGCAGGATTTTTTACGATCTCCACGCCATCTTCAGCACCGGCCGCCCCGAGGTCGGGTTGACGTCCTCGCCGGCATGCACAAAGCCGTTGCGTTCATAGAAGCGGATGGCGCGGGCATTGTCCTTGTTGACCAGCAGCGTGATGCCTTCAGGCGCAAGGCGCTTGGCTGCGTCGAGCAGCGCGCTCGCCAGCGGCGAGCCCCAGTGCGCGGGATCGACCACCAGCTGGTCGAGATAGCCGGTTCTGTCGATGGTAACGAAGCCGGCCAGCGCGCCGCTCGCTTCCGCGACGACGATCGCGGCATCGCGCACCAATTCGTTGCGCCAGCGCTCGCGCTACCATGCCACGCGTGCGTCGAAGTCGATCGACGGATAGGCCTGCTGCCAGGTCTGCCGCCACAGCTCGATGGCGGCGTCTTCATCCGCGGCGCGATAGGGACGGAGCGCGAAGGCGTGTGCCACCTACCGTTCCGTCAGTTTCAGCTCGATGCGGCGGTTGCGCTTGTAGGCGTCTTCGGTCTGCGCGGTGTCGAGCGGCTGGAATTCGGCGAAGCCGGCGGCGACCAGGCGCTGCGCGGGCACGCCGAGCGAGACCAGATATTGCACCACCGAGATCGCGCGTGCCGACGACAGCTCCCAGTTCGACTTGAACAGCGGGCTGTTGATCGGCCGCACGTCCGTATGGCCGTCGACCCGCAGCACCCAGGCGATCTCGGCAGGGATCTGCTTGTCCAGATCGATCAGCGCATTGGCCACGGTGTCGAGCTCGGTCTTGCCCTCCGGCAGCAGCAGCGCCTGGCCGGTGTCGAAGAACACTTCCGACTGGAACACGAAGCGGTCGCCGACGATGCGGATGTCCGGGCGGTTGCCGAGGATCGCGCGCAGCCGGCCGAAGAACTCCGAGCGGTATTTCGACAGTTCCTGCACCCGCTGCGCCAGCGCGACGTTGAGGCGCGAGCCGAGATCGGCGATCCGGCTCTGCGATTCCTTGTCGCGCTTCTCGGAGGCGTCGAGCGCTTCCTCGAGCGCGGCGAGCTGGCGGCGCAGCGCGCTGATCTGCTGGTTCAGCACCTCGATCTGCGCCAGCGCGCGCGACGACACGCTCTTCTCGGACTCCAGCGCCTTGTTGAGCTCGTTGGCGCGGCCCTGCGCGTCGGTGCCGGAACTGGCGAGCCCCTCATAGAGCCCCTTCATGCGGTCGCGCTCGCCTTCGGCGGAGGCGAGCCCGGCGCGGAGCTGCGACACCTGGTCGTCCAGCGTCAGCTTGGAGAGCTTCTCCAGCGACAACAGCTCGTTGAGCTGGGCGATCTTGGCGGTGAGCTGCTCCAGCGCCTTGTCCTTGCCGGTGACCTCCTGCGACAGGAAGAACTGCACCACGAGGAACACCGACAGCAGGAACACGATCGACAGCACCAGCGTCGACAGCGCGTCGACAAAGCCGGGCCAATAGTTGAAGCCGGATTCGCTGCGGCGCGAGCGGGCGAGGGCCATTCGGTTTCCCTTTATCTAACGCAGTCAATCCTGCGGTGCATGACAGACGGCCTCGATGTTGTGGCCGTCGGGATCGAGCACGAAGGCGCCGTAGTAGTTTGCATGATAGTGCGGTCGAATGCCGGGCCGTCCATTGTCCCTGCCACCGGCCCTGATCGCGTCCTCGTAGAAGCGATCGACAGTGGCGCGATCGCTTGCGGTGAAGGCGATGTGGGCGCCGGTCTGCGGCGTGTCGCGCCGGCCGATCCAGAAGAACGCCTTCGGACCAACGCCATAACCCGCGAACTCCGTTCCTTCGGCGTACAGGCGGCTGATGCCGAGCGAACGCAAGGCTACGTCATAGAACGCCTTGGATCGCTCGATATCGCTGATGCCGATGGTCACGTGGTCAAGCACACAGGCCTCCGCGCCTCAACTCTTCTCGGGCTGGCGGGCGAGGCGCTCGAGCAGCCGCTTGATCTCGCGGTTCTGCTCGCCCTGGCCGTCGGCCCATTCGCGGATCATCTGCTGCTCGGTGCGCATATGCGCAACCAGCCCCTGGATCGCCTCGGCGAGATTGGCCATCGCGGCCGTGGTGTTGCGGCCGCCGCCGCCGCCACCTTCCTCCAGCGCAGTGCGGAGACGGTCGATCGCGCCCTGCATGTCGCCGGTGACGCCGGTCTCGTCGCCGGAAATGCCGCGCACCGTGGTGGCGAGCCAGTCCTCGAGGTCGGTGTAGAAGCGGTTCTGGGCCTGGCTCGATTGCAAATCGAGGAAGCCGAGGATCAGGGAGCCCGCGAGGCCGAACAGCGACGACGAGAACGAGATGCCCATGCCGCCGAGCGGGGCGGCCAGCCCCTCCTTCAGCGTATCGAACAGCGCGCCGGAATCGCCGCCGACCTTGAGCCCGTCGATCACCTTGCCGACCGAGCCCACCGTCTCGATCAGGCCCCAGAAGGTGCCGAGCAGGCCGAGGAACACCAAAAGGCCGGTCATGTAGCGCGAGATATCGCGGGCTTCATCGAGCCGGGTCGCGATCGAATCCAGCAGATGCCGCATGGTCTGCTGCGAGATCGACATCCGGCCCGAGCGCTCGCCGCCGAGGATGGCGGCCATGGGGGCAAGGAGCTTCGGGCGGCGGTCGATCGCAAGCCCGGGATCGGCGATGCGGAAATTATTGACCCAGGCGACCTCGGGATAGAGCCGGATCACCTGGCGGAACGCCAGGATGATGCCGATCAAGAGCACCGCGCCGATCAGGGCGTTCAGCCCGGGATTGGCGAAGAAGGCGGTGACGATCTGCTTGTACAGCACGACCCCGACCAGGCCGCAGAGCACCAGGAACACCAGCATCCGCACCAGGAAGATCCGGGGCGAGGACAGTTTGCTCAGTTCGATCTCCATATCGGAGCGGGAAGGGGGCATTGCCGGATCATCCGTTCGCGAAGGCCGCATCTGCCAGCAATATGGCACAGCGGCGGAGTGAGGAAAGCCGAATCCAAAGCGGGCGCGCAGAACCTTGGGTTGAAACCGGGCGGGTTGCTGCCGCTTCGCCCAGCTTTCAGCCCAGTCCGCGCATCACCATTGGCGCCGAAGCCGGTCCGGTCAGCAGATCGCGTGCGGGCCGCACGCAGCATCGGGTGAGGCAAGTGCCGTGACAGGTGATTCGTTCGCTGATGTTGCGATGTGCGGCATTCCTGCGCAGGCAATTGACCTATTCCCGCTCACGCAGTCGTTAATGCATTCCCACAGCCTGCGATGGAACCCGCTCACAATCCGGTGACTCGCTAAAAGGTGCCGCGAAATCAGTGCGATAGGTTTGTGTGACATTGAGCCGCCTGACAAACGCTTTGCATCGCAGCAAGCGGGTTTTACTTTCAGCAACAGAAGCGGTGTCGGTGTGACGCCGCCGTTTGTTTATTACAACCCACAGGGGCGATCATCTCAATGTCTGGACTTCGCGCGCAATCGGCATGCATTGCTCTGATGCTGGCCGTGACGGCGCCACTGCTTGCTGGCTGCGACGAGCCGAGTACTGCAACCGCCGCCGTACAAGCATCACCCGAGCCGGACGTCAGTGTCGTCACCGTGAAGCCGCAGGCGCGCGCGATGGTGCGCGAGCTGCCGGGCCGTATCGCGCCGACCCGCGTTTCCGAGGTGCGCCCGCGCGTCTCGGGCATCGTCGTGAACCGCATGTTCCATCAGGGCAGCGAGGTGAAGGTCGGCGATCCCTTGTACCAGATCGATCCGCGCCCGTTCGAAGTCGAATTGCAATCGACCGAGGCGGCGCTGGCGCGCGCCAAGGCCGTGCAGGAGCAGGCTACGCTGCAGGCCCGCCGCATCGCCACCCTAACCAGCCAGCGCGCGGCGCCGGAAGCTGAGAACGAAAAGGCGATCGCAACCCTGAAGGGGGCCGAAGCCGACGTGCAGGGCCGCGAGGCAGATGTCGCGCGTGCCAGGCTCAATCTGGATTATGCAACGATCCGCGCGCCGATCGACGGCACCATCGGTGCCGCCCTGGTCAGCGAGGGCGCGCTCGTGGTGCAGAACGATGCCGCGAGCCTTGCGACCATCCAGCAGCTCGATCCGATCTATGCCGACTTTCAGCAGTCGGTCACCGAGATGAATCAGCTGCGCCGCGCCTTCGAGAGCGGTGACCTCGACCGCATTGCGTCGGATGCAATGAAGGTCCGCCTCGTGCTCGACGACGGCTCGATCTATCCGATACCGGGCAAGCTGCTGTTCTCCGACGCCAAGGTCGACGCCCATACCGGGCAGGTGACCCTGCGCGGCGAGTTCCCGAATCCCAATCGCATCCTGCTGCCCGGCATGTATGTCCGCGTGCTGATCGAGCAGGGCATCGACTCGGACGCGATCGCCGTGCCGCAGCAGGCGATCCAGCGCAACGGTGGCGGCGGCAGCGAGGTGTTCGTCGTCAAGGACGACAACCTCGTCGCGGTGCAGCCGGTGCGTACCGGCTCGCTGCAGGGTGGCCACTGGTTCGTGACCGAAGGCCTCAAGGCCGGCGACATGGTCGTGGTCGAGGGGTTCCAGAAATTCGCCGCCGGCGACAAGGTGCGGCCGCAGGCCTGGCGTGATGTCGACGCTGCTGCAATGACGGATTCGCAGCAGACCGCGCACGCGGTGCGGTGATCCGACATGCCCGGCTTCTTCATCGACAGGCCGATCTTCGCCTGGGTCGTCGCGCTGTTCATCTGTCTGGTCGGCGCGATCTCGATTCCGCTGCTCGCGGTCGCGCAATATCCGATCATCGCGCCGCCCTCGATCTCGATCTCGACGAGCTATCCCGGCGCGTCGCCTGAAAACCTCTACAACAGCGTGACGCGGCTGATCGAGGAGGAACTCAACGGCGCCGCCAACATCCTGAACTTCGAATCGACCTCCGACTCGCTCGGCCAGGTCGAGATCATCGCCAACTTCAAGCCGGGGACCGACACCAGCCAGGCCTCGGTCGAGGTGCAGAACCGCCTCAAGCGCGTCGAGGCGCGGCTGCCGCGCGCCGTGATCCAGCAGGGCATCCTGGTCGAGGAAGCCTCCTCCGCCGTGCTGCAGATCATCACGCTGAATTCGACCGACGGCTCGCTGGATGAAGTGGGCCTCGGCGACTTCATGATCCGCAACGTGCTGGGCGAGGTGCGCCGCATTCCCGGCGTCGGCCGCGCCACGCTGTATTCGACCGAGCGCAGCCTGCGCATCTGGATCGATCCGGCCAAGCTGGTCGGCTACGGCCTGTCCGCGGACGACGTCAACAAGGCGATCACGGCGCAGAACGCCCAGGTCGCCTCCGGCAGCATCGGCGCCGAGCCGAGCACCGACACGCAGAAGATCTCCGCCCAGGTGCTGGTAAAGGGGCAGCTCTCCTCGCCCGATGAGTTCGGTGCGATCATCCTGCGCGCCAACCCGGACGGCTCGACGGTCCGCCTGCGCGACGTCGCGCGGATCGAGATCGGCGGCCTCAGCTATCAGTTCAACACCCGCCTCAACGGCAAGCCGACCGCGGGTCTCTCGGTGCTGCTGTCGCCGAAAGGCAATGCGCTGGCGACCGCGAGCGCGGTCGAGGCCAAGATGAAGGAGCTGTCGCGCTTCTTCCCGGCCAATATCGGTTACGAGATCCCCTACAACATCACCCCCGTCGTCAAGGCCTCGATCGAGAAGGTTTTGATGACGCTGGTCGAGGCGGTGGTGCTGGTCTTCATCGTGATGTTCCTGTTCCTGCAGAACATCCGCTACACCATCATTCCGACCATCGTGGTTCCGGTGGCGCTGCTCGGGACTTGCGCCACGCTGATGGTCGTGGGCTTCTCGATCAACATGCTGACCATGTTCGGCATGGTGCTGGCGGTCGGCATCCTGGTCGACGACGCCATCGTCGTGGTCGAGAACGTCGAGCGCATCATGGCCGAGGAAGGCCTGCCGCCGAAGGAAGCCACCAAGAAGGCGATGTCGCAGATCACCAGCGCCATCATCGGCATCACGCTGGTGCTGATGGCGGTGTTCGTGCCGATGGCGTTCTTCCCCGGCTCGGTCGGCATCATCTATCGCCAGTTCTCGGTCACCATGGTGGCGGCGATCGCGTTCTCGGCGCTGCTCGCGCTGTCGCTGACGCCGGCGCTGTGTGCGACTTTGCTCAAGCCGGTCGAGAAGGGCCACGGCCATGCCCGCAGGGGCGTGTTCGGCTGGTTCAACCGCGTGCTCGACTCCGGCCGCGCCGGCTATGTCAGCACGGTGCAGGCCGGGCTGAAGCGCACCGGCCGGCTGATGGCGATCTACCTCGTGCTGTTCGCAGGCGTCGCCTATGGCTTCGTGCGGCTGCCCGGCGGCTTCCTGCCGGTCGACGACCAGGGCTTCATCACCACCGACGTGCAGACGCCGTCGGAATCGTCCTATGCGCGCACCGAAGCTGCGGTCGAGCAGGTTGAAAAATACCTGAAGACCCGCGCCGGGATCGAGAACGTCACGTTCCTGACCGGCTTCAGCTTCCTCGGCCAGGGCATGAACACCGCGCAGGCCTTCATCACGCTGAAGGACTGGTCGGAGCGCGGCCCGAAGGATTCCGCTGCCGCGATCGTCGCCGACATCAACCGCGACCTGTCGTCGTCGATCCGCGACGCCAGGATTTCGGCGCTGCAGCCACCGCCGATCGACAATCTCGGCAACTCCTCGGGCTTCTCGTTCCGCCTGCAGGATCGCGGCCAGAAGGGCTACGCGGCGCTGATCGCCGCGTCCGACCGCCTGATCGCGGAGGCCAACGCCAGCCCGATCCTGCAGAAGGTCTATGTCGAAGGCCTGCCGCCGGCGCCGCAGGTCAATCTGATGATCGACCGCGAGAAGGCGGGCGCGTTCGGGCTCACCTTCGAAGACATCAACAACACGATCTCGACCAATCTCGGCTCGAACTACATCAACGACTTCCCGAACCGCGGGCGCATGCAGCGCGTCATCGTGCAGGCTGACAAGACCAGCCGCATGAACGCGGACGACATCTTGAATTACAACGTCAAGAACAGCCGCGGCCAGTTGGTGCCGTTCTCGGCCTTTGCCACCATCGAATGGTCGAAGGGGCCGACGCAAATCGCGGGCTTCAACTACTATCCGGCGGTGCGCATCTCCGGCGAGGCGCGGCCCGGCTTCACCTCGGGCGATGCGATCGCCGAGATGGAGCGGCTCGCCGACAAGCTGCCGCGCGGCTTCGGCTATGAGTGGACCGGCCAGTCGCTGCAGGAAAAACTGTCGGGCTCGCAGGCGCCGTTCCTGCTCGCGTTGTCGGTGCTGGTGGTGTTCCTGCTGCTCGCGGCGCTGTATGAGAGCTGGACCATTCCGCTCGCGGTGCTGCTCACGATTCCGCTCGGCATTCTCGGCGCGGTGGTGGCCGCAACGATGCGCGGCCTGTCCAACGACGTCTATTTCACCGTCGGCCTGATCACCATCATCGGTCTCGCCGCCAAGGACGCGATCCTGATCATCGAGTTCGCCAAGGATCTGCGCGCGCAGGGCAAGCCGCTGGTCGAGGCGACCATCGAGGCGTGCAGCCTCAGATTCCGCCCGATCCTGATGACCGGCCTCGCCTTCGTCTGCGGCGTGCTGCCGATGGCGATCGCGACCGGCGCCGGCGGCGCCAGCCAGCAGGCGCTCGGCACGTCAGTGATGGGCGGCATGATCGCCGTGGTGATTTTGGCGCTGTTGCTGGTGCCAGTGTTCTTCGTCAGCGTGCAGCGCGTGCTGGCGGGGGATCGCGAGAAGGTCGCCGACAAGGCCGAGGCGTATCGGCCGCCTGCGCCGGCAAGGGGCGGCCACTAATGTCCGAGATCGGCGCCGATCTCATCAGGGCTTGGCGCCGCCTCCGGCTTGCTTTCACAGGCCGACCAATCCAGATTGCATCTCTGGATTGAACGGGGAGCTTGCAGGCAACCCGTGGATTGAGGGCATGTGATGCGGCCGACCGATATTGCGATCTCGAATTATCGCTCCATTCGGCGGCTCCTCATGCCCATCGAACCGCTGTCGGTATTCGTCGGCGAGAATGGTGTCGGCAAATCCAATCTCTACAAGTCCCTGTCGCTGCTGCGTGACGCGGCGACGGGCCGGATCACGCGCACGATCGCTGGCGAAGGTGGATTGAACTCGGTCTGCTGGTCCGGCATTCGCAAGCGGGGCGAGGATGGACGACTGCGATTGGCGGCCAGATTCGACGACATCAGATACGCTATCGAGCTCGGATTTCCCGGCCCGCTCGAGGCGGCATTTTCCGGCGAGCCGATGATCAAGTCCGAGCGCATCGAGGTGGCCCACGGCAAGCGCAAAGTACTGCTGATGGAGCGGACGAATTCACATGTCAGCGTGCGCGGCGAGAGCGGAGCCTGGAGCGAGCACAAGGATGCAGTGCTGCCGTCGGAAACCGCGCTCGCCGGATTCCTCGACGGCAAGACGTGCCCCGAAGTCGACCTGATCAGAAACGCAATGCAGAGCTGGCGATTCTATCACGATTTTCGCACCGATCCGGCGTCGCCGATCCGAAAGCCTTGTCTCGCGATCACGACGCCTGCGCTCGGTGCCGATGGCAGCGATCTGGCTGCCGCCCTGGCAACCCTCTACGCGATCAGGGAAGATGCCGCCGACCTGCAGGATGCGATCGAGGATGCGTTCCCAGGCGCCGAGCTTCGGGCATGGGAAGGGAACGGGCGGTGCGAATTCGAGCTGCAACTGGCGGACATGCCGCGTCCGTTCAAGGCGCACGAACTATCCGATGGGACGCTGAAATATATCTGCCTGCTCGCCGTGTTCATGGGCTATCGGCTGCCGCCGTTCATCGCACTGAACGAACCCGAGGCCAGCCTGCATCCATCGCTGCTGGCACCGCTGGCCCGGCTGATCGCCAAGGCGTCGCGCCGCGCCGGCATCTGGATCGTCACCCATTCGGAACAGTTGATGGAGGCGTTGCAGAGCGAGAGTTCGGTCCCGCTTCGCCGGGTGATCAAGGCGAAGGGCGCCACGGCCATCGAGGGCCTGACCCTCGGCGGTGAATTTCGTGACGGGGAAGACGACGGCGATGACGATGACGATTAGATCGCGCCGTCGCGCTACTGCCCGAGCGGCTTCAAAATCTTGATCAGCTCGCCGTGCACGAACTCGTTGCCGCACACGACGTGGCCGGTCTGCAGCGGGTCGTCATTGCCCTGGATACCGGAGACGGTGCCGCCGGCTTCCCTGACCATGATCTGGCCCGCCGCGATGTCCCAGGGCTGCAGATTGCGCTCCCAAAAGCCGTCGAGCCTGCCTGCGGCGACGAAGGCGAGGTCGAGCGAGGCGGCGCCGAAGCGGCGGAAGCCCGCGACCTTGGTCTGCAGCGCGGCCATTTCCTGCAGCGCCAGCTGGTGATTGCCGCGGCCGATATGCGGCAGGCCGCAGGCGACCACGCATTCGTTGAGCTGGCGGCGGCCGGCGACGCGCAGCCGCTGGTCGTTGAGGAACGCGCCCTTGCCGCGCTCGGCGATGTAGAGCTCGTCATTGGCGGGATTGTAGATCACGCCGGCGATGATCGTGTCCTCGCGCTTCAGCCCGATCGAGATCGCGAATTGCGGGATGCCGTGCAGGAAGTTGGTGGTTCCGTCCAGCGGATCGACGATCCAGGTGTGGCTCTTGTCCGAACCTTCGCGATTGCCGCCTTCCTCGCCGAGGAACCCGTAACCGGGCCGGGCCTTTTCGAGGTCGGTGTAGAGCATCTCCTCGGCGCGCTTGTCGGCGAGCGAGACGAAGTTCGCCGGCCCCTTCAGCGACACCTGGAGATGTTCGATCTCGCCGAGGTCGCGCTTGAGGCTGCGGCCGGCGCGGCGCGCGGCCTTGACCATGACATTGATGAGGGCGGAGTAGAGCATGATGGCGGCTTCTTCGGTGCGATTGAGCTGACGGCGGGTTCAAAGTGGTCCCGTCATCCTGAGGAGCGCGGAACGCGCGTCTCGAAGGATCAACGGCCACCAGCCGGGCCGCGCATCCTTCGAGGCTCGCTCCGCTCGCACCTCAGGATGACGGGGAACGGCTTTCGGCGTCGGAGATTGCTGGACTGGGTGCCCTCTGGAGGCCGCCCCGTCAAGGCGTCATTTGACGTTGTTTCCGATCCATTTCCGGGCAGCTGCCTCGCCCTTGGCGCGGTCTTCCGGGCTCATATCGGCGAGGATGTCGTCGAGATCGGGGTCGCCCTTGCCGGCGGTCTTGGCGACGGTGTGCCATTTCAGCGCCTCGACCTTGTCCACCGGGGCGCCGGCGCCGGTCGCCAGTACATGGGCGAGGCGGTTTTGCGCGATCGCGCTGTTCTGCCGGGCCGCCTTGCGCAGCATAGCCACCGCCGCCGGCACGTTCCGCGGCGTGCCGGAGCCGTTATAGAGCGCGATGGCATATTCGACCTCGGCATCGACGTTGTCGGCCAGCGAGGCGGCCTGCAGCAGCCGCGCCGCCTTTTCGAGGTCCTTCGGCACCCCGGTGCCTTCCTTGTAGAAGGTCGCGAGCGCGTATTGCGCCTCCGGACTGCCGGCGTCGGCGGCCATCCGCAACAGCTCGGCGGAGCGCTTGAGGTCCTGCGGCAGGGTCTGGCCGTCGAGATAGAGCAGCGCGAGATTATAGGCCGCCTTGGGTTCGCCGAGCTTGGCCGACGATGCCAAAAGCTTGACCGCGGAATCCTTGTCCACCGTGCCGCCGCGGCCCGCGATCCGCATCATCGCGAGCGCGAACATCGCCTCACGGTCGCCGGCATCGGAGGCGCGCTTGTACCATTCGTCGGCCTTGACGTAGTCGCGCTTGACGCCGAGCCCGTTGGCATAGAGCTCGCCCAGCATCGTCATCGCCTTGGCATCGTTGTTGTTCTGCGCGCGCGCGGTCGCCAGGTCGAACGCGGTCTTGTACATGCCGCGCTGATAGGCGCCGTAGACGAGGTCGACATTGGGATCGTCCGGCGTCGGGGTCGGCGAGGGCGTCGGGCTGGGCGTCGCCGAGGCAGCCGGCTTCGGCACGGGCTTCTTCGCAACCGGCGCATGCACCTTCGGCTTCTCTTTCGGCGCCTCCTTCTTCGCAGGCGGCGGCGTCTGTGCCGGCGGCGTGATCGAGAGCTGCGCCATCGCGCCGCTCGCCAGCATCGTGCAGCCGAGCGCAACACCTATCGGACGCAGGGACTTCATTCCGGCGTCATCCCTCGGCCTTGGCCGTGCCGAATGTGCTGGCATGGGCCTGCGCAATCGCTTCACCGATCTCGACGAGCGCCGCCTTGGCGCCGCGCGGATCGGACCAGATAACATCTCCGACCAGCACGAAATCCGCGCCGGCCAATGCGAACGCCTCGGCCTCCTCGCGCGAGGTCGCAAAGCCTGTGCAAGGCGGCTCGAACAATTCGTCCCACCATTGCAGCCGCTCGGCGATCGCCTCGGTCGAGGGCCGCTGTCCCCGGGGATCGGGCTCGCCGAACAGCACGTAGTCGGCGCCAGCCTCGCCCGCGGCCATGGAATCGTGGCGCGTCGCGAGCCCGCCGACGCCGACGATGCGGTCGGGCTTCAGCGACGGCATCGCCTCTTCCATCGCGGCGATGCCGGTCAGATGCGCGCCGTCGGCGCCGGCGCGGGCCACGATATCCGGATGACCGTCGATCAGCAGCGCAGCACCGGCGTTCTGGACCGCCGGCGCCAGCGCCTTGACGTAAGAAATCATGCTGCGCGGATCGCTCTCGCGCAGCCGCACCAGCACGGCCGCGACGTCGGCCGCGGCGAGCAGCTCGGCAAGCTCGGCCGCAAGCTGCGCGGGCTCGTCGAGCGGTGGCGTTGCCAGATAGAGGCGCGGCGCTGGCCGCGGCGGAACGGGCTTGGTCGCCAACTATGCCGCCTGCTTTTCGAGGCCGGCTTCCCAATTGCCGGTGCTTGCCAGCCCGTTCATCCGGGCGCGATGCGAGAAGGCGCGCTGGCCCGCGGGGACGTTGTCGGGCTTGCCGGACCACGCCTTCTGCGGCGCCGCCTGCAGCGCGCGGCCATAGGAGAAGGTCAGCCGCCAGGGCAAATGGCCGATCTTGTTCATGGCGTCGAGATGCGCGGTCGCTTCCGCGTCGCTCTGCCCGCCGGAGAGGAAGGCGATGCCGGGCACTGCGGCCGGCACGCAGCTCTTGAGCAGGCGGACGGTCTTCTCGGCGACTTCCTGCACCGACGCCTGCTTCGGGCACTTCTTGCCCGAGATCGCCATGTTCGGTTTCAGGATCATGCCTTCGAGCGCCACGCGCTGCACCCGCAATTCCTGGAAGGTGCGGTTCAGCACGCGCTGCGTCACCTCGTAGCAGCGGTCGATGTCGTGATCGCCGTCCATCAGCACTTCCGGCTCGACGATCGGCACGATCTGCGCGGCCTGGCACAGCGCGGCGTAGCGCGCCAGCGCATGCGCATTGACGCGGATCGCGGTCATGGTCGGGATGCCGCGGCTGCCGGCGCCCGAGCCGATATCGATCACCGCGCGCCATTTCGCAAAGCGCGCACCGCGCTCGTAATATTTCTTCAGCCGCTCGGCGAGCTTGTCGAGGCCGACGGTGACGAGTTCGCCCGGGCAGTTCGGCAGGGCTTGGGTGCCTTCGTCGACCTTGATGCCTGGAATGCTGCCGGCCTGCTCGATCAGCTTGACCAGCGGCGTGCCGTCCTTGGCATTCTGCCAGATCGTCTCGTCGTAGAGGATCACGCCCGAGATGTACTTGCTCATCGCTTCCTGCGAGCGGAACAGCATCTCGCGGTAGTCGCGACGATTGTCCTCGGTCGAATCGACCTTGATGGCGTCGAACCGCTTCTTGATGGTGCCGGAGGATTCGTCCGCGGCAAGGATGCCCTTGCCCGGGGTGACCATGGCGAGGGCAATCTTGTTGAGGTCAGCGAGGTTCATGGAAACGTCCTCCGGAGCGCATTGCCTTTGCAAACCAAAATAGGCGGTTCTCGGGCAAATGCCTAGAAAACGTTCGTCGCGGCCGCTGTTTGTCGCAGCCGGCGATCAAGCCCCGGGACACCGTTTCCAACTGCGTCGGAGCCGGTGTCCCGCCTTAATGTTTCGGGCAATATGGTGTCAGGCAATCTCTTCAGGCAACCTCTTTAGGCGACCTTGGGGTCGAGCTGGCCCGCAGCGTAGCGCTTGGCCATCTCAGCCGTGGTCAGCACCTTCTTGATCTTGCTGGCCTGGCCCGCGGTGTTGAACTCCTGCAGGCGCTGCTTGCACAGCTTGGTCATCGCCTCCATCGCGGGCTTCAGGTATTTGCGCGGATCGAACTCTTCCGGATTGTCCTTCAGCACCTTGCGGATCTGGCCGGTCATCGCCATGCGGTTGTCGGTGTCGATGTTGATCTTGCGCACGCCGTTCTTGATGCCGCGCTGGATCTCGGCGACCGGCACGCCCCAGGTCGGTTTCATCTTGCCGCCATTGGCGTTGATGATCTCCTGCAGCTCCTGCGGCACCGACGAGGAGCCGTGCATGACGAGATGCGTGTTCGGCAGCTTGCGATGGATCTCCTCGATCACGTTCATGGCGAGGATGTCGCCGTCGGGCTTGCGGGTGAACTTGTAGGCACCGTGCGAGGTGCCCATCGCGATCGCCAGCGCGTCGACCTTGGTCTCCTGGACGAACTTCACGGCCTCGTCGGGATTGGTCAGCAGCTGGTCATGCGACAGCTTGCCCTCGGCGCCATGGCCGTCTTCCTTGTCGCCCATGCCGGTCTCGAGCGAGCCGAGCACGCCGAGCTCGCCCTCGACCGAAATGCCGCCGAGATGAGCCATGCCGGTCACGGTCCTGGTGACGCCGACATTGTAGTCCCAGTCGCCCGGGGTCTTGCCGTCGGCCTTCAGCGAGCCGTCCATCATCACCGAGGTGAAGCCGGCCTGGATCGCGGTCATGCAGGTGGCGGGCTCGTTGCCATGGTCGAGATGCACGCAGACCGGGATCTGCGGGTAGATTTCGGTGACGGCGTCCATCATGTGCTTGAGCATGACGTCGTTGGCGTAGGACCGCGCGCCGCGCGAGGCCTGGATGATGACGGGTGCGTCGACCTCGGAGGCCGCCGCCATGATCGACAGCGCCTGTTCCATGTTGTTGATATTGAAGGCAGGTACGCCGTAATCGTGCTCGGCCGCGTGATCGAGCAGTTGCCGCAACGTTATGCGAGCCATTCCATTTCTCCCTGTAAAGCGCGTTCGCGGGTTGACCTAAATCAGCCGTGTTTCAGAACTTCGACGCCCGGCAGCGGCTTGCCTTCCATCCATTCAAGAAACGCGCCGCCCGCGGTCGAGACGTAGGAAAAATCGCCCGCCACACCCGCCTGGTTCAGCGCCGCGACGGTATCGCCGCCGCCGGCGACCGAGACCAGTTTCTTGCTCTTGGTGCGCTCGGCGGCATGCCTGGCCGACACTACGGTGCCGCGGTCGAACGGCGTCAGCTCGAAGGCGCCGAGCGGACCGTTCCAGACCAGCGTCGCCGCGTCGTCGATCGCGGAATGGATCCGCGCGATCGACTGCGGACCGACGTCGAGGATCATGCCGTCAGCCGGGATCGCATCGAGGCCATAGGCATGCGACGGCGCATTGGCGGCAAACTGGTTGGCGACGACGGCGTCGACGGGGAGGATGATGGCGCAGTTCGCGGCGTTGGCCTTCTCCATGATCCGCAGCGCGGTCGCGGCGAGGTCCTTTTCGGCGAGTGACTTGCCGACGTTGATACCTTGCGCGTGCAGGAAGGTGTTGGCCATGCCGCCGCCGATCACCAGCGCATCGACCTTGCTCACGAGATTTTCCAGAAGGTCGATCTTGGTCGAGACCTTGGCGCCACCGATGATCGCGATCACAGGCTTGGTCGGTGCTTCCAGCGCCTTGCCGAGCGCGTCGAGCTCGGCCTGCATGGTGCGGCCGGCATAGGCCGGCAGCTTGTGGCCGAGGCCTTCGGTCGAGGCGTGGGCGCGATGCGCGGCGGAGAAGGCGTCGTTGACCCATATGTCGCCGAGCTTTGCGAGTTCAGCGACGAAGCCGGCGTCGTTCTTCTCTTCTTCCTTATGGAAGCGGGTGTTTTCCAGACAGAGGATGTCGCCGTCCTTGAGGGCGGCGACCGCGTTGGCCGCGGGATCGCCGATGCAGTCCTCGGCGAAGGCGACCGGGCGCTTGATCACCTTCGACAGCGCTTCAGCGACCGGCTTCAGCGACTCCTTGGGGTCGCGTCCCTTGGGCCGGCCGAAATGTGCGAGCAGGATCACCCTGCCGCCCTTGTCGGAAATCTCGGTGATGGTCGGGGCGACGCGCTCGAGCCTTGTGGCGTCGGTGACGCGGCCGCCTTCCATGGGGACGTTGAGGTCGACGCGCAGCAGCACGCGCTTGCCCTTCACGTCGACGTCGTCGAGGGTGCGGAATGATTTTGTCATGGACGTTTCCTGTGCGGGCGTTTCCTGTGCCACGGCCGGACATGGCCGTCCGAAGGACGGCGTCGCTTTCGCTTGCCTATGTCGCAGCCATTCACGTCGCGAATGCGGGGCAAAGACGCGGATGCCCGGCGCGGGGCCGGGCATCACGAACAGTCGAACTTAAATCAGCTTGCCGATGGCGACGGCCGTGTCGGCCATGCGGTTCGAGAAGCCCCACTCATTGTCGTACCACGCCATCACCCGCACCAGCGTGCCGTTCTGCACCTTGGTCTGGTCCATGTGGAAGGTGGCCGAGTGCGGATCGTGGTTGAAGTCGATCGAGACGTTCGGCGCGGTGGTAAAGCCCAGAATGCCCTTGAGCTGCTGCTCGGCGGCGCGCTTCATCGCCTCGTTGATTTCCTTGGCGTCGGTGGCGCGCTTGGCGACGATCTTCAGATCGATCACCGAGACGTTCGGGGTCGGCACGCGGATCGAGACGCCGTCGAGCTTGCCCTTCAGTTCCGGCAGCACCAGGCCGATCGCCTTCGCGGCACCGGTCGAGGTCGGGATCATCGACATCGCCGCAGCGCGGCCGCGATAGAGATCCTTGTGCAGGGTGTCGAGCGTCGGCTGGTCGCCGGTATAGGCGTGGATCGTGGTCATGAAGCCGGTCTCGATGCCGACCGTCTCGTTCAACACCTTGGCAACCGGCGCGAGGCAGTTGGTGGTGCAGGAGCCGTTGGAGACGACGAGCTGATCCTTGGTCAGCGTGTCGTGGTTGACGCCGTAGACGATGGTGGCGTCAGCGCCGTCGGCGGGCGCCGAGACCAGCACGCGCTTGGCGCCGGCGGTGAGGTGCGCAGAGGCCTTGTCCTTGGCGGTGAAGATGCCGGTGCATTCCAGCGCGATGTCGACGCCGAGGGCCTTCCACGGCAGCTTGGAGGGATCGCGCTCGGCCGAGACCTTGATCTTGTTGTCGCCGAGGCTGATCGAGTCGCCGTCGACGGTCACGGTGCCGGGAAAGCGGCCGTGCACGGAATCGAAGCGCAGCAGATGCGCGTTGGTCTCGACCGGACCGAGGTCGTTGATGCCGACGACTTCGATGTCCTTGCGGCCGGACTCGGCGATGGCGCGCAACACATTGCGGCCGATACGCCCAAACCCGTTGATCGCGACGCGGATTGCCATGCTGTTGTCTCCTCTAAAAGCTGCTGCCAGCCCCGCGGGAGGGCTCCCACGAAGCTTTTACGGCGGAACGCCCGGTTCAGCCGGACGCGAGCGGAAAAGATGGAGCTTTGGTAATCCTTTTTTGCGGCAAGCTCAACCTTTGACCGGCGGGTGTCAGGCCAGCGTCAGACGCGCTTCAGGGCAGCGTTAACGACGGCCTCCGCGGTAATGCCGAAATGCGGGAAAAGGTCCTTCGCCGGGGCGCTTGCGCCGAAACCGTGCATGCCGATGAATTCGCCATCGTGCCCGATCACGGCATCCCAGCCCCAGCGCACCGCGGCCTCGATCGCGATCTTGACCGGGGCGTTGCCGATAATGGCATTTTGCCGCTCGGCGGGCTGTGCCAGCAGCAATTCCAGCGACGGCACCGAGACCACCCGCGTCGCGATGCCGCGTCCGGCGAGCTGCTTCTGCGCCTCGACCGCGATCTGGACCTCGGAACCGGACGCGAACAATGACACTTTTGCGTCACCCTGCGCCGCGACCAGTTCGTAGGCGCCGTGGCTGCACGGGCTGTCGTTCGGCACCGTGGTGCGGAGCTGCGGCAGGTTCTGGCGGGTCAGCGCCAGCACCGTCGGACCGTCGATGCGGTTGAGCGCCAGTTCCCAGCACTCGGCGGTCTCGACCGCGTCGCAGGGACGGAATACGCGCATGTTGGGCATCGCGCGCAGCGCGGAGAGGTGCTCGACCGGCTGGTGCGTCGGACCGTCCTCGCCGAGGCCGATCGAGTCATGGGTCATGACATAGACCACGCCGGTGCCCATCAGCGCCGACAGCCGCATCGCGCCCCGCGCATAGTCGGTGAACACCAGGAAGGTGGCGCCGTTCGGCGCGAAGCCGCCATGCAGGAAGATGCCGTTGAGGCACGCCGCCATGCCGTGCTCGCGGATGCCGTAATGGATGAAGCGGCCCTTCGGCGTCTTGGCGGCAAACCCCACCGCCGACTTCGCCTTGTTGTTGTTGGAGCCGGTGAGGTCGGCGGAGCCCGCGACGAACTCCATCGGCATCGCAGCCGCGATCACCTCGATCGCAGCTTCCGACGATTTGCGGGTCGCGACGTTGAGCGGATTTTCCAGGAGCCCCTTCTTGAAGGCGCGCAGGCCCTTGGCGAGCGAGGCTGGCCGCTCGTGACGCAGCCGGCGCTCGAACTCGGCGCGCTTGCGGTTGCCGAGCTGTGCGAACTGCTCGTCCCAGGCCTTGTGCTCGGCGGCGCCGCGAGCACCCGCCTCGCGCCAGGCCTTCAGCACGTCATCGGGCACCGAGAACGGCTCGAGCGAGATGCCGAGCTTCTCCTTGGCGCCCTTGAGCTCCTCGGCGCCGAGCGCTTCGCCGTGTACCTTCGCGGTGCCGGCCTTGGTCGGTGCGCCGAAGCCGATCGTGGTCTTGCAGGCGATCAGCGAGGGCTTGCTGGATTTCTGCGCGCGGGTGATCGCAGCCGCAATCGCCTTCGGATCGTGGCCGTCGATCAATTCAGCAGCCCAGCCCGCGGACTTGAAGCGCTTCACCTGGTCGACGGAGTCGGAAAGCGAGGTCGGGCCGTCGATCGAGATGCCGTTGTCATCGTACAGCACGATCATCTTGTTGAGGCGCCAGTGGCCGGCGAGCGCGATCGCTTCCTGCGAGATGCCTTCCATCAAATCGCCGTCGGAGGCGAGCACATAGGTGTGGTGGCTGACGATCTTCTTGCCGAACTCGGCGGCGAGCATCTTCTCGGCGAGCGCCATGCCGACCGCAGTCGCAATGCCCTGGCCCAGCGGGCCGGTGGTGGTCTCGATGCCCTTGGTGTGGAAATTCTCGGGATGTCCCGGCGTCAGCGATCCGAGCTGGCGGAAATGCTTGATCTGGTCGAGCGTCATCTCCTTGTTGCCGGTGAGGTACAGCAACGAATAGAGCAGCATCGAGCCGTGGCCCGCCGACAGCACGAAGCGGTCGCGGTCGGGCCAGGCCGGATCGGCGGCGTCGAATTTCAGGAACTGGGTGAACAGCACGGTCGCGATATCGGCGGCGCCCATCGGCAGGCCGGGATGACCGGATTTCGCCTTCTCGACGGCGTCCATGGCCAGGCCACGGATCGCATTGGCCATACGGGTGTGATCGACCTGCGACATGATGAAAAGTCCGCCTGAAATGAGGAGCTGATTGCTGGACGCATCGGGGCGGGCAGCCGCGATACGCGCGTGGATGGCCTTACGGGTTTGAGGGTGGATTAGCACCTCAATTCCGCAAGTCCAAGGCGATGAAACGCCCCAAAACGGGGAAAAGTTGCCCGAAATGGCCCTATTTCATTCAACGGTGCATAGTTCTGCGCCGCCGTTGCGCTCGGCTCGCTTGCCACGTAAATTTCGTCCCGTAAGCGCTTGCCGAACCGCCAGTTTTGCCGTGCGGCAGGCTTATCTCCAGCAGGCTACCCAGCCAACCCAAGAAGGGTCCACGCCGCGTGTCATGAGTGATCGTCTCGCCAACGGGTCTGGCAATACCGAGGCACCGCTTGCCGATATCGATGCTGCAACAAAGCGGCTGATGGCTGCGCTCGATGCGCTGGAAAGCTCGGTGGAGCGGCGCCGCGAGGCCGACCGCGACGAAAACGAATTGGCGAGCCGGATCCAGGCACTCGGCGCCGATCGCTCCAGACTTGCCGATGAACTCGACGGATCGCTGGTCAAGACGCGCAAGCTCGAGCGCGTCAATCGCGACATCGCGGAAAAGCTCGACGCGGCGATCGGCAGCATTCGCGCCGTGCTCGAGGGCGGAGACAGCAGATGAGCCACATCAACGTCACTATCAATGGCCGGCAATACCGGATGGCCTGCGAGGAGGGCCAGGAGGTGCGGCTGCTCAAGCTCGCGGAAAACCTCGAGCAGCGCGTCGAATCGCTGCGCGGCAAGTTCGGCGAGATCGGTGATGCACGGCTCACGGTGATGGCGGCGCTGACTGCTTGCGACGAACTGGCCGATGCCAGCGCACGCCTCCGCAGCCTCGAGGAAGAGGTCGAGCAGCTGCGCAATGCGCGCACAGCCGCCACCGACCGCGCCCGCGCCACCCAGACCGCGGTCTCCAACGCGCTCAATGCCGCCGCCGAGCGGATCGAGCGCACCACCCAGGTGCTCAACCGAACCATCGGCGGCGGCATCGCGATCGGGTGATGTGATCCCCTGCGGGATTTCGTCAAGCCCGGCCATGACGGCGGAGCGAGCCCGAGCCTTGATCGCGGTTTCTTGCCGCTAGCGGAACCGGCACTTCGTCGCTACATTGACCCTGCGAAGCTGCGTCGTGCGTCAGGAGCCATATATCCCCGGGGCCTTATCGATCCTTTAGGGAACTGTCCCTGGCCGGGTCCGTGGACCCGGACATATGGTGCCCACCTACTTTCGTAGGGAACTCCGGGATCGAGCGCTCCAACGGCCTCTGCGGCTTCGCACTGTATTTTGCTGTTGCCTTGTCGTCGCGCGGCGGCGGTTCGATTGTGGTGCAGCGCTGTCCCCTGCGAAGCGGGGCGTCCAGTGCGCCGCGGCCTGGCCATACGGTGCTGAAGCATGATCCGGAAAAGTGCGAAGCGGTTTTCCGAAAAGATCATGCTCAAACAAGAACGCTAAAGCGCTCATCGCGCTTTAGCGTCTCTGGAATGATGGATCGTCCGTTGTCGCGGACGACGACAGCGGAAGATGGATCATGCACGCAGCTCCATCGAAGGCCGAGCTTCGGGCGCTTGCCCTCGCCAAGCGTGATGCGCTGAGCGACGAGCAGCGCGCGACGGCGGCCGAAGCGCTCGCCAAGCGCGGCGCGCCGTTCGAGATCACACAGGGCATGATCGTCTCCGGCTATGCGCCGATCCGCAGCGAGTTCGACCCGGCGCCGTTGATGAAGAAGCTGGCCGAGAAGGGCGCGCGGCTCGCGCTGCCCTGCATCAATGCGCGCGGCCAGTCGCTGACCTTCCGCAGCTGGTCGCCGCAGGACCGCCTGATGCTCGGGCCGCTCGGCATTCCGGAGCCGTCGCCGGCCTCACCCGAGGTGCATCCCGACGTGATGCTGGTGCCGCTCGCGGCGTTCGACCGGCTCGGCCACCGCATCGGCTATGGCGCCGGCTATTACGACTATACCTTTGCGCATCTGCGAAAGGCCAAGCATGTGATCGGGGTCGGGATTGCCTTCGCTGCACAGGAAAGCAAGGCTATTCCGGCGTTGTCGCACGACGTCCCGCTGGATTATGTGCTAACCGAGCGCAAGACGTTCGATTTCCGGAGCCCCTAGCATTGCGTATTCTGTTCGTTGGTGACGTCGTCGGCAGGACCGGCCGCACCGCCATCGCCGACCACCTTCCCGGCATGATCAGGGACTGGTCACTCGATCTCGTCATCGTCAATGGCGAGAATTCCGCCGGCGGTTTCGGCATCACCGAGGCGATCTACCAGGAGTTGCTCGACGCCGGCGCCGATGCGATCACGCTCGGCAACCATGCCTGGAATCAGAAGGAGGCGCTGGTCTTCATCGAGCGTGCGCCGCGCCTGATCCGTCCCTTGAATTTCCCGCGCCATTCGCCCGGCCGCGGCTCGACCCTGATCGACACCAAGAACGGCAAGCGCGCGCTGGTCATCAACGCGATCGGCCGCGTCTTCATGGAGCCGTCGTCCAACGATCCGTTCGCCGCGATCGACCGCGAGCTCGAGGCCTGTCCGTTGCGCGAGGGCGCCGACGCCATCGTGCTGGACTTCCATGCCGAGGCGACCAGCGAGAAGCAGGGCATCGGCTTCTTCTGCGACGGCCGTGTCAGCCTCGTGGTCGGCACCCATACCCATGTGCCGACCGCTGATCACCAGGTGCTGCCGGGCGGTACCGCCTATATGAGCGATGCCGGCATGACCGGCGACTATGATTCGGTGATCGGCATGCAGAAGGAGGAGCCGCTGCAGCGTTTCCTCACCGGCATTCCCTCCGGCCGTTTCGAGCCGGCTGCGGGCACAGCCACGCTGAGCGGCATCGCGGTCGAGACCGACGACACGACCGGGCTTGCCGTGAAGGTCGCCCCGGTCCGCGCCGGCGGACGGCTCGAGCCCGCGGTGCCGGGGTTTTGGACGTTGTAGCCCGGATAAAGCGCAGCGAAATCCGGGGGCTCGCGGGTTGAGGGGCTGATCCCGGATTGCGCTGCGCTGCATCCGGGCTACGGATTTACGACTGCCGGAAGCCCATCCGGAACGCGCCCCAGTGGCGGCCGTGCACGACGATCGGCGACGACACATCCTTCATCAGCACGAAATTGCCGCCGCCCATGTCGCGGCGGTAGGTCTGCAGCAGGAACGGCTTTGTATTGGCTGCGACCTTGCTCACCGCGCGGTCGTTGAACAGGCGGCGGTTGCGGCAATTGGCGTTGTTCCAGACCGGGTCGGGCCCCTGCGGCAGCCGGTAGTTCGGATTGTGGGTCGGCAGATAGCCGCCGCGCGCCCAGGCGACGCAGAACACGATGCGCGGATCGGTCTTCTGGATCGGGTCCTGGATCGCCGGCAGCACGCGGTCGGTGAAGCTGACATAGTTGGTGAGATATTGCTTCGGATTGGAACCCGCGATCTCGCGGTAGTTCTCGTCCATCAACTGCGCAAGCGTGATCTCGCCGCGCGCGACGGCATTCTCGAACAGCTCGGAAATCTGCTTCGCGGTGTCGATCACGACGCGGATCAGCGGCGCGTCACTGGTCTCCACGCCGCTGTCGGCGATGGTCACGATCAGGCTCTCGGACAGCTCGAGCAGCTTCGCGACGCGGCCGTCGGCGTGCTTGAGGTCGCGCGACGAGAGATCGACGCCCTTGGCGAGCTCGTTCAGCTCCGCGATCACGGTGTCGCAATGACCGAGATTGGAGGTCGCGGCGCGCGCGACGTTGTCGATCTCGGCACCGACAGATGAAAAGCCTTCCTGCACCCGCATGATGATGCCGGATATCTGCTGGGCGCCTTCGCCGGCGCTCTTGGCGCGCAGCGAGGCGTCGCTGCTCTCGCCGATCAGGCTGCCGATCTGGCCGTCGAGATCGCGCACGGTGTCGGAGATCTGATGCGTCGCCTGGCGGGTCGCCTCCGCGAGGCTCTTCACCTCGCTCGCGACCACGGCAAAGCCGCGGCCGGCGGTGCCGGCGCGCGCCGCCTCGATCGTGGCATTGAGCGCGAGCAGATTGGTCTGCTTGGCGATCGCCTCGATCGAACCGGAAACCTTGGCGACCTGGCTCAGCGCGGAGCCGACCGCGGCAAGCCGCGCCTCGATCCGCGCGACCGCGGCGACGAGTTCGGAGATGTGGCTGACCGCAGTGTCCACCGCATGGCGCGACTCCGCGATCTGGCCGACCGCGGCGGACGCGGTCGATTGCACCGCCTGCGATGCGTTGGCGATGTCGTGATTGGCCGAGACCATCGTCTCGGCCGTCGCCTGCAAATGATGGAACCGCTCCGACTGGTTGGTGACGCGGTTGGCGACCTCCTGGACGTTGCCGGCGATGTCGGCGAGTTCCACTCCGAGGCCGCCGATGCGGTCGGCAAGCTGGTCAACGAGCCGTTCGGCCAGCGTCCGGTTCGATGAGGTGTCCAGAACTGCAAGCTGCACGGCCGACATATCAGCGCTTCCTCTATCCCAGCGGTCGGTTGAGCCGCCGCAGCATTCCCCATTTCAATCTAAAACGTGATTCGCGCCGCCGGTCTTGCCTGAGCGTGCACTCCGTAGCCCGGATGCAGCGCAGCGAAATCCGGGATTCCCGCCCGTGGGCACGCTCGTCCCGGATTACGCTTCGCCGCATCCGGGCTACAGAAATTCCAATCAAAGCTTGTAGGCGGTGCGGAAGCCGCCCCAGTGCCGGCCGCGGACGCGAATCGGCACGTCGATCTCGCGCATCATCACGGTTGTGCCGTTGCCCATGTCGCGCGCATAGCTCTGCACCAGATAGGCGCGCTGATTGTGCGCGGCGGCGAGGCCCGCGGGATCGTTGAAGATGCGGCGATTGCGGCAATTGGCGGTGTTGTAGGCGACATCGCCCGGCCGCTGCGGATGCGAGTAGATCTTGTTGTGGACCGGCAGATAGCCGTTCCGGTCGACCGTCGCGCAGAACGCCAGCCGCTTGTCCTTGGCGAGGAACGCCTCGAGCAGAGCGGGCAGCGCGCGATCCGCCCAATCCAGCATCCTTGTGCGGTATTGCGCCGGATTGGTGCCGGAAATTTCGACGTAGTCGGTGTCGAACATGTCGTCGATCGTGATCGCGCCGCTCGCAAGGCCGCTCTCGAAAACCTTGGTCAGCGCCGTGCCTGCTTCCATCGCGCGGGTGATCAGTTCGGCGTTCTCCTCGTGGATCGCCCACATCCGGTCTTCGATCGTCTCGCGCAGCGCGGCGGTCGGTGCCTCGAAACGCGCCTGCGCGCCGGCCTTGGTACGGTCGCCGATCCTGATCCGGCACGCGCCGATATCCTGCAAGGTCCCAATCAGGGTCTCATGGGCCGGCAGTCTGTCGGCATCGGGCCCGCCGATCAGGACGCCATCCATCGCGATCTCGTAGACCGGCGCGGTGATGATTCCGCGCCCGGTCGTGATCTCGATCCTGAGGCTGCAGGGCAGGCGCTCGTTCTGGCGCGGGTCGTCGCGCTCGTCCTGGCGCAGCAGCACCGCGCAGCGCGCCTTCAGCTTCTGGGCGAAAGCGGTCACGGCCTTGCCGGCTTTCGCAACATTGTCGCCATGCGCGGCGGCTTCGCATGTCGCAGAGTCGATCTCGCCGGCGCTGGTGCCGACCGAGACGATGAAACTGGAGGCGGAGGCCGCGTTCTGGCCCATCTCGCCGGTGATCGCATTCTGCTCGGCGACCGCGCCGTTGACGTTCTCGAACACCGGGCGGATCGCCTCGATCGCCTGCGAGATGCGGTGCACGGCGTCGGCCGATCCGGTGGCATCCTTCTGCAGCGCCTCGATCTTCCTCGTGATCTCCTCGGTCGCGCTCTGGGTCTGCACCGCCAGCGCCTTGACCTCGGTGGCGACAACCGCAAAGCCCTTGCCGGCCGCGCCGGCGCGCGCCGCCTCGATGGTCGAGTTGAGCGCCAGCAGCGTGGTCTGCCGCGCGATCTGCGCGATCAGGTTGACGACGTTGCCGATCGCGGCCGAGGATTCGCGCAAGCGATCGACATTGGCGGTGGCCTCGCGCGCCGCCGCCGCGGCATCGTCGGCGAGCTGGCTCGCGCTGCGCACCTGCTGGCCGATGCCCTCGGCGGAATGGGTGAATCGGCCGGCAGCTTCCGAGAACGTCGTCGCGGTGTTCTGCGCGTCGCTGCTGCGGCCGCTCAGCGCGTCGGTCCGGGCACGGATGGTCGCAAGCTTGGCGGCCGTCGCTTCGGCGCCGTCGGCGACCGAGCCTGCGGCGCGCTCGAGCTGGCGGATCATCGCGCCGAGCTCGAGTTCCAGCAGTTCGAGGATTTCCCGGGCCGAATCAGTCTCGGTCGAGGAGGGGCTGTCGGGTGCAGCCGCCGCAGTTGGAACCTTCGGCGCGACGGCGGGCGCAGCCGGCTCCGGCACTTGCTTTCGAAACAAACCGAACGCCATGTGGGCTCTGTGGGGGCTGTTGGAAGTTGCCTTGGAAAGTTACGGCGGAACGGGGCGATCTTCGCATCCGGGCGTGAAGTCATGGTTAACAAGTGCCTCATATTCCGGGATGCGGTAGTATTCCGGGACCGGACGGCCCCCGCCGATCTTTGATTTTGACCGCCAGGGGCCTATAAGGCCGCGTTTTCCACCCGTTCAGACCCTACGCTTTCGAAGAGACGTCGCATGGCCGGCCATTCCCAATTCAAGAACATCATGCACCGCAAGGGCCGGCAGGATGCCCAGAGGTCGAAGCTTTTCGGCAAATTGGCCCGCGAAATCACCGTGGCGGCCAAGCTCGGCACCCCGGACCCTGCGATGAACCCGCGCCTGCGTGCCGCCGTGGTCGCGGCCCGCGCCGAGAACATGCCCAAGGACAATATCGATCGTGCGATCAAAAAGGCCGCGGGCAACGAGGGCGAGAACTATGACGAGATCCGTTACGAGGGCTATGGCCCCGGCGGCGTCGCCGTCATCGTCGAGGCGCTGACGGATAACCGCAACCGTGCCGCCTCCGACATCCGCTCCTTCTTCACCAAGTCGGGCGGCAATCTCGGCGAAACCGGCTCGGTCGCCTTCATGTTCGACCGCACCGGCATCATCGAATACGACGCCAAGGTCGCCTCCGACGATGCCATGCTGGACGCTGCGATCGAGGCAGGTGCCGACGATGTGGTTTCCAGCGAGGCCGGCCACGAGGTCTACGCCTCGCAGGACACCTTCCGCGAAGTCGCCAAGGCGCTGGAAGCGAAGTTCGGCGAGCCGCGCAAGGCGGCGCTGACCTGGAAGCCGCAGAACACCGTCGCGGTCGACGACGAGACCGGCGAAAAGCTGTTGAAGCTGATGGACCTGCTCAACGAGCACGACGACGTGCAGAACGTGTTCGCCAATTTCGAGGTGTCCGACGCGCTGATCGCGAAGATGGGCGGCTGATCCACTTGTTCCGCTGTCATCGCCCGACTTGATCGGGCGATCCAGTATTCCAGAGACCCGAGTTTGATCCGAGAAGCCGCGGCGTACTGAATCCCCGCTTTCGCGGGGATGACGAGCGAGGCTCGCTGCTACGACCGCGGCAGGGGATGACCCGCCCGTTTGTGTTTCGTTCTCCCGGCGCAGGCGGTATCACTACCCCATGACATCGCAGCCGATTCGCTCTCCCGTCCGCATCATCGGTATCGATCCGGGTCTCCGCCGCACCGGCTGGGGCGTGATCGAGACCGAAGGCAATCGTCTCGTCTATATCGCCTGCGGCTCGGTCGAGCCGCCGGATGATGTGCCGCTGGCGAACCGGCTGCTCGCAATCCATGAGGGGCTGGCCGCCGTGCTCGGCGACTACAAGCCGGCGGAGGCGGCGGTCGAGCAGACCTTCGTCAACAAGGACGGCGTCGCCACGCTGAAGCTCGGCCAGGCCCGCGGGGTCGCCATGCTGGCGCCCGCAATGTTTGGTATCTCGGTCGCCGAATACGCACCGAACCAGGTCAAGAAGACCGTGGTCGGCGCCGGACACGCCGAGAAGAACCAGATCCAGGTGATGCTGAAGATCCTGTTGCCGAAAGCCGAGCCGCGGTCCGCCGACGCCGCCGACGCGCTCGCGGTCGCGATCACCCACGCCCATCACCGCCAGAGCACCGCGCTGCGGCTCAGGGTGGCGAGCCTATGAGGGACTCTTCTGACGTATCGCGAAGTGAGGAGAGCACACTGGTTGGGCTCCCTCCCCCCTTGCGGGGTAGGGGAATCGCATATGGCTCAGGAGGGGTGTTGCCAAGCGGTTGGAACTGGATTCTTTGGGGGTCTCTCGATTGTCGAGGGAGACCCAAATGCGCAAACTCAGGCGCCTGTTTCGACCGCTCAAGGATCCACGCGCCGGCAACACGCGACACGATTTGTTGGAGATCCTCGTCATTGCCTTGGCGGCGACGCTGGCCGGCGCCAAGACCTGCACCGAGTTCGAGTTCTTCGGCAAAGGCCGAGAGCAGCTGTTGCGGAAGTTCCTGGAGCTTGGACACGGTATTCCTAGCCACGACACGTTCAGCAACGTCTTCCGCGTGCTGGACCCGAAGGGTCTGGAAGCGGTTTTGCGTAAGTTCAGCAAGAGCTTCGGCGTCAAGGGCGTGGTCAGCATCGACGGCAAGGCGTTGCGCGGAGCCTTCACGCGTGGCCGGCGGGCTACGCCGCTACATATGGTCAACGTCTGGGCGGCAGGCACGCGCATGGCGTTGGCGCAGAGAAAGGCTCCCAATCGCAACGAGATTGCCGGCGCTCTCGAAGTCCTCGCCCTGCTCGATCTGGATGGTGCTCTTGTCACCGCCGACGCCTTGCATTGCCGGCCCGACACGGCGCAGGCCATCCGCGATCGGAAGGGCCACTATGTATTGGCCATCAAGAGTAATCGCGGCCGGCTCTTCAAAGCCGTCAAGGCGCTGCTCGATACGGCCCGGAAGCCAGCGCGGGCGAGCCAGCGAAGGACATCGGCCCACGGCCGCATCGAGCGCCGGCAGGCCATCGTCGTGCCGGCCCCAGACTTGGCAAAGCAATACAGCTTCCCTGCTATCGCTGTCGTCGGTCGCATCGATAGTTGGCGCGCCAAGGCCGGCAAGACAGCCAAACACACGGCCCGATACTTTCTGGCCTCACGCCGGTTGTCGGCCAAGAAGCTGCTCGAGGCCGTCCGCGCCCACTGGGGTATCGAGAACAACTTGCATTGGGTTCTCGACGTTCTGTTCGACGAAGACGCCTGCCGTAGCCGCAAGGGCCATGCCGCCGAAAATCTTGCCGCCATCCGAAAGCTGGCACTTAACGCTCTACAAGCCACGCCAGGTCCCACGCGCACCAGCCACAAAATGCTCCAGGCCAGATGGAATAACGACTTCCTTCTCTCCGTCCTCGCCCATATGCGATAGCCCTACCTTGCGGGGGAGGGTTGGGGAGAGGGGTAAGCCCCGGGCGACGGTGCGCGATGTGCGACGACGAGGCATCAACGAAGCGCGCGAGACAAGTGAGTGCGGTGCGAGCGTTGTTATGCGTCAGCCAACTGAGCAAGCGGCACCCCTCTCCCTAACCCTCCCCCGCAAGGGGGGAGGGAACCCTTCCGCTGGTGCCTCCCTCACCGAAGTCGAAACGATCGTGCGAGCCACGAGCGCCGAACTTGGGGGGGCGCGATGATCGGCAAGCTCAAGGGCCTGATCGACTCCTACGGCGAGGACTACGTGATCCTCGACGTCGGCGGCGTCGGCTATCAGGTGCATTGCGCGAGCCGCACGCTGCAAGCGTTGCCGTCGCCGGGCGCAGCGGCGGTGCTTTCGATCGAGACCTATGTCCGCGAGGACCAGATCAAACTGTTCGGCTTCCGCTCGGATCTTGAGCGCGAATGGTTTCGCCTGTTGCAGACCGTGCAGGGCGTCGGCGCCAAGGTCGCGCTCGCGGTGCTCGGCACGCTGCCGCCGACAGATTTGGCCAACGCGATCGCGCTGCGCGACAAGGCGGCGGTTGCGCGTACGCCGGGGGTCGGGCCGAAGGTCGCCGAGCGCATCGTCAGCGAATTGAAGGACAAGGCGCCGGGCTTTGCCGATGTCGATCCCGCGGTGGTGCAGCTGTCGGGCGCGATCGACAACAACCGCGCGCCGCGCCCGGTGACGGACGCGATCTCCGCGCTGGTCAATCTCGGTTACGGCCAGCCGCAGGCTGCCGCCGCCATCGCCACCGCCTCGCGCAGCGCCGGTGAGCAGGCCGAGACCGCGCAGCTGATCCGGCTGGGCCTGAAGGAATTGTCGAAGTGAGTGATGCGCCGGAGCGGATTTTTTCTTCACCTCGCCCCGCTTGCGGGGAGAGGTCGGATCGCATCGCAGATGCGATCCGGGTGAGGGGGTACAGGTCTCAACACACACCCTGCTCGCGGATGGAGCCCCCCACCCCGACCCTCTCCCCGCAAGGGCGGGGCGAGGGAGAACAACGATCTCGTGCTAGTTTCGCATCATGAACACGCCCTCGCGCATGGTTTCGCCCGAACGCCGCTCCGATGATGTCGGCGACACCGCGCTGCGTCCGCAGTCGCTGTCGGAATTCGTCGGCCAGGCCCAGGCGCGCAAGAATCTCTCGATCTTCATCGAGGCCGCGAAGAAGCGCGGCGAGGCGCTCGATCATGTGCTGTTCGTCGGTCCCCCGGGCCTCGGCAAGACCACGCTGGCGCAGATCGTCGCGCGCGAGCTCGGCGTCGGCTTTCGTGCCACCTCGGGTCCGGTGATCGCGAAGGCCGGCGATCTCGCCGCGCTGCTCACCAATCTGGAAGAGCGTGACGTGCTGTTCATCGACGAGATCCATCGCCTGAGCCCGGCGGTCGAGGAAGTGCTCTATCCCGCGATGGAGGATTTTCAGCTCGACCTGATCATCGGCGAGGGCCCGGCGGCGCGCTCGGTGAAGATCGAGCTGTCGAAATTCACTTTGGTCGGCGCGACGACGCGCGCGGGCCTGCTCACCAATCCGCTGCGCGACCGCTTCGGGATTCCGATCCGGCTGAATTTCTACACCGAGGACGAGCTGGAGAAGATCGTCACCCGCGGTGCCCGCGTACTCAACATCGGCATGAGCCCTGACGGCGCCAACGAGATCGCGCGCCGCGCCCGCGGCACGCCGAGGATCGCCGGCCGCCTGCTGCGCCGGGTGCGCGACTTTGCCTCCGCGGCGGACGCCGACGCGATTGATCGCGGCATCGCCGACCGCGCGCTGAGTGCGCTCGAGGTCGACAGTGCCGGGCTCGATGCGATGGACCGGCGCTATCTGACCACCATCGCCCTGAACTATGGCGGCGGGCCGGTTGGCGTCGAGACCATGGCGGCGGCACTGTCGGAGCCGCGCGATGCGATCGAGGACATCATCGAGCCCTATCTGATCCAGTGCGGTTATCTGCAGCGTACGCCGCGCGGAAGGCTGCTGACCTCGCATGCCTTCCGTCATCTCGGCCTCGCCGAGCCGAACCGCGATCCCTCGCAGTTCGGCCTGTTCGGCAATAATGGCGACGAGGACTGAGCTGCTCCCGAAGTCGTGAAAAGACGTGTTGGTGCAGCGCATCGCGCAGCCGGGTAACCTTGCCCGCTAACCCTTGCGAAGTCTCTGCAGGCCGTCTGCACAAACGCGGCCCAATTCCGCTCCAATCAAAGGGCTTATGATTGGTCGGAGCGTTTCCAGGAAGCGTCAGGCATCACCGATCAAACGTCCATGATTTCACGTCGTCATTTGCTTCGCGGGTTCGGCGGATTGACCGCCGTCACCGCCTCGACCGCGGCCTACGGCCTGAGCGAGCCGGTCGTCCGGCTCACCCTCACGCGTTACGATCTGTCGCCGCGGCAATGGCCGGCGGACTTTCCGCTCAAGATTGCCGTGCTCGCCGACATCCACGCCTGCGATCCCTGGATGTCGCTCAATCGTATCGAGACAATCGTCGAGCACACCAATGCGTTGAACGCCGACATCATCGTTTTGCTTGGCGACTATGTCGCGGGGCTGCGTCACGTCACGCGGTTCATTCCGGCCTCCGAATGGGCTGCGGTGCTAAAGGGCCTGAAGGCGCCGCTCGGCGTGCATGCCGTGCTCGGCAATCACGACTATTGGGAAGACAAGGCGGTACAGCGTCTGGGGCAGGGCACACCGGTCGCGCGCCGTGCGCTGGAGCGGGCCGGCATCCCGGTCTATGAGAACGACGTGGTGCGGCTCGTCAAGGACGGCCGTGCGTTCTGGCTCGCCGGCCTTGGCGACCAGCTCGCCTATCTGCCGGCGCGGCGCTATCGCGAGGTCCGGCGCATCGGCGTCGACGATCTCAACGCGACGCTTGCAAAGGTCACCGACGACGCGCCGGTGATCCTGCTCGCGCATGAGCCCGACGTTGCGCTTCGCGTGCCCTCGCGCGTCGCGTTGCAACTGTCGGGCCACACCCATGGCGGCCAGATCCGGCTGCTCGGCTGGTCGCCGGCGGTGCCGGTCAAGCATGGCATGCGGCTCGCCTATGGCCATCTGAAGCTGAAATGCGACGTCGTCGTCTCCGGCGGCCTCGGCTGCAGCATCATGCCGTTCCGCCTCGGCGTGCCGCCCGAGATCGTGCAGGTGACGCTCGGCGCCAAGGGGCCGGTGGTGTCCTGACGAGCCCGGCCGTGCACTCACAAAGGCGCGGACGTCGGCGTTTGGAGATCAGGGTGCATGGGAAGTTCCTTGAAACGCGGCATCCTTTAGCGAGGTACGCACGTTCGTCACCCAAACGGGTGTTGTGCACCCACGCCGACCTCGGCGCGTGACAACAGCAGCCCGCTCCTGTAAAAACATTAAGCCCGATGCCGCGGGAAGGAGGTGCCCTGTGAAACGCAGGATGACAGCCGTCCTGCTGGCGGACGTCGTTGGCTACAGTTGGCTCATGTCGACCGACGAGGACGCCACACACGTGATGCTGGCCGAATGTTTCGGCGGCCTGATCGAACCCAAAGTTTCCGAGCATGGTGGTCGCCTTATACGATCCAGCGGCGATGGATTGCTTGTCGAATTTGGCAGCGCTCTGGATGCCGTACGTTGCGGTATCGAAATTCAGCAGGAATTGAGCAAGCGCAATGCCGGTGCCGCCCCCGAGCGCCGCTTCCAAATGCGCATCGGCGTAAACGCCGGTGACGTCATTTTCGACGAGCGCGATATCTACGGAAATAGCGTCAATATTGCGGCACGGCTAGAGACTCTCGCCGAGCCGGGCGAGCTATTTGTTACCAATACTGTTCGGGATCAGCTCCTGGGTCATCCGGACCTCGCATTTGAGGACAGAGGCCGCCACCGGCTCAAGAACATTGACCCTCCGATTCAGGTCTTTCGGGTCACCCAGGCCCAGGAGCAAGACAAATCCCTCCTGGGGCGAATGCGTCTCGCCGCGCGCCGAGTTGTCGCGCTTCCTCCGATGCGTCGTCCGGTGGTCGCTGCATTTGCAGTCTTATTAGCCATCGCGACGATTGTGGGCACACTGCCGCTTTGGCATGGCCAAAAAGCGCAGTCTGCTCAAGCTTCCATCATGGTCATGCCGTTTCGCAGCATGAGCAATGATCCGCAGGAGGGCTATTTCGCCGACGCGGTCACCGATGATCTAACCACGCACCTTTCCCGCTTGGCTGATACCGTGGTGATTGCGCGTGCAACGGCTTTCACTTACAAAGGGAAAGATATCGACCCTCGACAAATCGGACAGGACTGCGACGTTCGATATCTCTTGGAAGGCAGCATCCGGAAAGTCGGTACCAAGGTGCAAGCTAACGCGCACCTGGTAGATGCGCGTTCCGCCACGGCTATTTGGGCGGATCAATTTGATACGGATGTTACAGACCTTTTCGAATTGCAGGAAGTTGTAACTGGTCGAATCGCATCGTCACTCGGACTTCAACTGGTCAAGGCCGAGAGCCGCCGACGTAATCGATCGGGAGATTCCAATGCGATTGATATGAGGTTACGCGCCATGGCTATTCTCATTGAATCGATTACTCCGCAGCACAATCTTATCGCACGCAAGTATCTTCAGGATTCTCTGCAGCTCAGCCCGCAATCGGCCATCGCCTGGAGCCAACTGGCAGATGTCTTGATGCGTGACTATTTGAATCGCTGGAACGAAGCTGCTGGAACGGATTCCAACGCACGAATTGAGCTGCTGAGCCAGGCCGAGCACGCGCTGCAACAGGCATTCAGTCTCGACCCGACCATTGCTCTGAGCCACATGGATGATGGCTTTATTCGCCGTGCGAAGGGGGATCATCAAGGAGCCCTGGACGCTTTCGAACGGGCGCTTGCCCTCGATCCCAATCTTGCCCTCGCATATGCTCAAAAGGCCAATCAACTTGTCCTGACGGGGCGTCCCAAGGAAGCGCCTCCGCTGGTGTTGAAGGCGATCAGACTCAGTCCTCGCGATCCTGCCAGGAGTGTATTTTCCTGGGTCCTGGGGCGCGCGTACTTCGCGATGGGAAACTACGACGATGCAATTGTCTGGCTTCGTAGAGCGGTTGAGGAGAGACGCACGGTTTGGTTCAGTCGCGCGCATTTGGTGAGCGCCTTTGCGCTGGCCGGAAAGCAAACCGAAGCGGTCGACGAGCTGAATGATTTCAACAGCGCGCTGCCGGGTTACACACTGGCGCGTATCCGCGACATCTATTCCCAGGAAATTCCAAATCAGCATCTGGCGTTTCAGAGTACCTTGAATGAACTCTTTAAGGGATTGCAGCAGGCGGGAATGAAATAATCGCAGTCGATCGACAAGGTCGGCTCATCGGTACTCATTTCGCTCGCGGCGCAACGAGCGCTGTCCAGCGCAGCACCCGAGGGATGATTGCGGGTAGGGTGCCGGGCGGACATCTCTGCATGTGGTCGCTGGTGCGGTGCTCCGCCATATCAAGCCTGCACGCTCAGCTAAGCCCGAATTTGAGGATTTGACCAGCCGATATCAGGAGACATCCAATGCTTCAGATATCATGTCGGAAACTTTGCACTGTGGTGTCAGTTGGCGCCTTGTCGGCAGTGTTCGCTTCGGCGCAACCAATCTCGTCGCCGGTGCATGCGAAGACTCTCATTGCGGTGATGCATTCCGATCTGCGCATTCTCGACCCGGGCTTCACCGGGGCGTATATCACGCGCGATCACGGCTACATGATCTTTGACACTTTGCTCGCCACCGACTCTAGCTTCAAGATCCAGCCTCAGATGGCGGATTGGAAGGTCTCCGACGACAAGCTCACCTACACCTTCACCCTCCGCGACGGACTTAAATGGCATGACGGCAGCCCGGTCACCGCGGAAGACTGCGTTGCGTCGCTCAAGCGCTGGAGCAAGAACGAGACCATGGGCCAGACGCTCATGGACTTCACAGCCAGCATTGAGGCCACTGACGACAGAACCATCACGCTGAAACTGAAAGAGCCTTACGGGTTGGTGCTGGAATCGATTGGAAAACCTTCATCGATTGTTCCGTTTATGATGCCCAAGCGTCTGGCCGAAACGCCGCCGGGCCAGCAAATCAAGGAGCAGATCGGCTCCGGTCCCTTCAAGTTCGTTCAGTCTGAATTCCAGCCTGGCGTAAAGGCCGTCTATGAGAAAAACACGGACTACGTTCCGCGCAAGGAGCCGCCGAACTGGACGTCGGGCGGCAAGGTCGTGAAGGTCGATCGGGTCGAATGGATCAGGATGCCAGATGCACAGACCGCCGTGAACGCGCTGCAATCCGGCGACATCGACTTCGTGGAGAATATTCCCTTCGATCTCGTGACGAAGTTGGCGGCCAACAAGGACTTGAAGCTTGAGACCCTGGACAAGCATGGCTTCCAGATCGTCGGACGCATGAATTTTCTTTACCCGCCGTTCGATAACGTGCTGGTGCGCCGCGCGGCGTTGCTGGCGCTGAACCAGAAGGACGTGCTGGACGCATTGGTTGGCAATTCAGAATACTACCGGGTATGTGGCGCGGTTTTCGGTTGTGACACGCCGCTGGCCACCGACGCCGGCTCGGATTCGCTGGTGAAAGGCAATGGCATCGCACAAGCGACGAAGCTCCTTGCCGAGTCCGGCTACGACGGCACGCCTGTTGTGATCATGGCGCCCGGTGACGTCCTGGTTTTCAAGGCACAGCCGATCGTCGCGGCGCAACTGCTGCGTAGGGCTGGGTTCAACGTGGACCTCCAGGCGACCGATTGGCAAACAGTGGTCTCCCGTCGCGCCAGCCAGAAGCCGCCCAAAGAGGGCGGTTGGAACTTGTTTTTCACCAACTTCATCATTGCCGATGTGGTGGACCCCGTCGTCAACATATTGGTCAACGGTCGAGGCAGGAACGGTGGTTGGTTTGGTTGGCCGGAATCGGCCCGGCTTGAAGGTCTGAAAGACCAGTTCGTGCGTGCATCCACGCCGGCCGAGCAGAAGAAGATCGCCGCAGATATCCAGGCGGTCGTCTATGACCAGGTGATCTATGTCCCCCTCGGGCAGTGGCGCGGGGTCGGCGCGTGGCGAAAATCGCTCTCGGGCGTGCTTGACGGCCCTGCCACGCCGATCTTCTGGAACGTCGACAAGTCGGAGTGAAGCACGGATATTATGGTTTCGTGTTCGTTGCACGATGAGGCAATCGAAGTTAGTTGCGGCCGTCGTTACGTGGGCCGTTGATCAAGGGCTGCATTGCATTCTATTTGGTAGAGACGGATTGGATCGTGATCGTTCGAGTTCTCGACGGTGGCGGAGATATTGAGCGCGAGTTTTCCAGATGACCTTACCCCATATCGACGGCGCGATCCGCGATGGCCGCCACCATATGCAAGTCCGCGTCTATTACGAGGACACCGACTTTTCCGGCATCGTCTACCACGCCAATTATTTGCGCTTCATGGAGCGCGGGCGCACCAATCATCTCCGGTTGATGGGCGCCGAGCAGAACGCGCTGTTCGAGGAGGCGCAAGAGGAGACCGGCGGCTTCGCCTTTGTCGTGCGCTCGATGACGCTCGACTTCCTCAAGCCCGCGCGGATGGACGACATGCTCGACATCGTGACCTGGCCGATCGCGGTGAAGGGCGCCTCGATCATGCTCGCGCAGGAGGTCAGGCGCGGCGATGACGTGCTTGTGAAGGCACAGGTGCGCGTTGCCTTCGTCAGTCAGGGCAGGGCACAGCCTATACCGAAGAGCATCCGCACACTGATGAAGGCCGATATGGCCTAACTATTGACCGATCGGAAATGCCCCATCGACTCTGCGCGGCGGGGCGATAGATTTGCGCGACAAACAACCGCGAGGGATCGCCGATGTCACGTCCGCCGCTGCCGCCTTTCACCCGCGAGACCGCCGCGCAGAAGGCGCGCATGGCGGAGGATGCCTGGAATTCGCGCGACCCCGTTCGGGTTGCCGGCGCCTATACCGAGGACAGCCGCTGGCGTAACCGCTCCGAGGTGTTCGGGGGACGCGAGGCGATCGTGGCCTTCCTGACCCGCAAATGGGAGAAGGAACTGGAGTATCGCCTGATCAAGGATCTCTGGGCGTTCGACGGCAACCGCATCGCGGTGCGCTTCCAGTACGAATGGCACGACGCCGCCGGCAACTGGTTTCGCTCCTACGGCAACGAGCAGTGGGAGTTCGACGAGCACGGCCTGATGCGTCGCCGCGAGGCCTCGATCAACGACATCGCGATCTCAGAGAAGGACCGCCGCTTCCATTGGCCCGCGCCGGGCCCGCGTCCGGCCGATGTGCCGGGACTGGGGCAGGAGCCGTTCTGATTGCGGCGTAGATGGGGTAACGGGCCGGCCGCCCGCTCGCTACGGCGCGATTTGGAAGCGCGCTCGCGAGCGGCCTGTTGGTTGGAAGGCGGTCGTCCCTCAAACTGATGGTGTCAATAAACGGAGTCGGGCAAGCCCGCTCCAAGCATCATTAAGGGACGACCATGTACCACTATGCAGGAATCGACGTGTCTTTGGAATGCTCGAGCGTCTGCCTTGTCGATGGGACAGGTAAGATTTTGCGCGAGGCGAGGGTTGCGAGTGAGCCGGAGGCCTTGATCACCTGGTTGCGGTCGCTGGGGTTGGTGCTGGAACGGATCGGGCTGGAGGCTGGTCCGCTGTCGCAATGGCTCTACGCAGCGATGCGGGATGCGGGCCTGGCAGTCGAACTGTTGGAGACGCGGCACGTCCGCGATGCCTTCAAGGCGATGCCGGTGAAGTCGGACCGCAACGATGCCCGCGGGATCGCGCAACTGATGCGGCTGGGCTGGTTCCGGCCGGTGCACTGCAAGTCGATCGAAGCGCAGGAGACGCGGGCGGTTCTGACGGCACGCAAGCTGCTGCAGTCCAAGCTGCGCGACATCGAGAACAGCCTGCGCGGCGTGCTCCGCGGCTTCGGTCTGAAGGTCGGCACGACCACCGAGCGCACGTTCGCCGAACGCATCCGGGAGCTCGTAGCGGGCCATCCCGGACTTGAGATCGTGGCACAGGCGCTGCTCGAAGCCCACGCCGTGCTGCGGCGCGAGTTCAATGGCCTGGATAAGCACACCCAAAAGCTCGCCAGGTCGCACCCTCAAGCCCGCCTCCTGATGACGACACCGTCCGTCGGCCCGATCGTGGCGCTTACCTACGCCGCGGCGGTCGACGACCCGAAGCGCTTCCGGTCCTCGAAGGCGACGGGAGCGCATTTTGGCCTCACCCCGAAGAAGTACCAATCGGGCGAAACCGACTATACCGGCCGCATCAGCAAGATCGGCGATGCCTCCGTGCGCGAGGCGCTCTATCAGGCGGCTCACGTCATGCTGACCAAGCCGGTCAGGAACTGCTCGGCGCTGAAAGGCTGGGCGATGCGGATCGCCCGGCGCGCAGGCCTGCGCAAGGCCAAGGTGGCGCTCGCACGCAAGCTCGCCGTCGTTCTGCATCGCATGCTCGCCGACGCCAAACCGTTCAACCCGATGGCCAAGGCCTCGGCAACCTAAGCAAGGAGCAGCAATCGGTTCTGGGCGGGCCACGACACCAGGCTCTCCCTGAGCGAGGTCCCTGCGCCGGGACGATGGATCCGGTCAGGCCGCCATCCGGGAAGTGGCTCACAACCACGCTTCCGTAGATTGGCCGGCCGGCTCCTCAATGCACCCCATCAGGCGACGGCCTTCGCGCCGATCCCGTACAGAAGCAAGTGCCCGGCGAGTGGATCACGCAAAAAGGGATTGACTTACAAAGGCCCGTTACAGAAGCCCGGATGAAGCCAAGCGAAATCCGGGACAGTCTCACCTGTGGCACGATTGATCCCGGATTGCGCTTCGCTCCATCCGGGCTACTTACTTCACCTCGCCCCGCTTGCGGGGAGAGGTCGGATCGCATCGCAAGATGCGAGCCGGGTGAGGGGGTACAGGTCTAACCTCGTTCACAACATGTGGAAGCCGCCCCTCACCCCAACCCTCTCCCCGTGAAGAACGGGGAGAGGGCGCGCAGTGTGCCCTACGCCGCCGCCTTGTGCCGTGCGATCTCGGCCTTGTAGAGCTCGAACTCTTCCGCGACCGCCTTTGCGACTGATGGCCGGGTCCGCAGCCGCTCGTAATAGGCCTTCAGCGCCGGCCATTTTGCGAGTTCGATCGGCGGCGTCGCCATGGTCCAGTTGATGACCGTGACGAGATAGGCGTCGGCGACGCTGAAATGATCGAGCAAATAGTCGCGGCCCTTCAGATGGTTCTCGACATAGTCGAGCCGCGAGACGTATTTCTCCAGCGCGTAAGTCTTGGCGTCCGGCGGCGCCTTCTTGTCGAGCAGCGGCAGGAACAGGCCCTTGTGCAGCTCGGTGCCGATGAAGCACAGCCATTGATGCAGCCGTGACCGCTCGGCGTTCGACACGGTGCCGAGGCCGGCGCGCGGGAACTGATCGGCGACATATTGCAGGATCGCGGCGTTCTCGGTCAGCACCACGCCGTCGTCGGTGCGCAGCGTCGGCACCAGGCCGAGCGGATTGACCTTGTTGAAGTCGGTGCCGTCGTTGCGCACCTGCTTGGTCTTCGGATCGACCTCGAGATAGTTGGCCGGCTGGCCGGCCTCATAGAGCGCGACGCGGGTCGCCATCGAGCAGGCAAGCGGCGAGAAATAAAGGTCCATTGGTGCCTCCTTGGGGCGTCTGGCGCGGGTGTCCCGGCCGTTATTGATTTTTGTACTGTCTTGGATAATAATTGCGGCGTCAAGGAATTTAATGCGAAATGGTACAAAAAAGTAAGAAGCCGCCATCTGCTGCCAAAATCGAGGCCCCGGTCGCACCGAAGCGCCGCGGACGGCCGCGCGCTTATGAGCCGGATGTCGCGCTCGGCAAGGCGCTCGATCTGTTCCGGCGCGACGGCTTTGCCGCGACCTCGCTCGATGATCTCAGTGCTGCGACCGGCATGAACCGGCCGAGCCTCTACGGCGCGTTCGGCGACAAGCGCGAGCTCTACATCAAGAGCTACCAGCGCTATCGCGACGACGCGCGCGCCGCGATGGTCGACATCTTCCGCGCCGAGGCACCGCTGCGCGAGCGGCTCGAGCGCATCTACCGCATCGCGCTCGACATCTATCTCTCCGGCGAGTCCGGTCCGCGCGGCTGCTTCACGGTGATGACCGCGGCGTCTGAGGCGGTGTCGGATCCGGGCATCCGCAGCATGGTGGTGGAGGGCCTGACCGAGCTCGACAAGGCGTTCGGCATCTGCTTCCGCCATGCCAAGGAGCGCGGCGAGCTGGCTGACGGCGCCGATCCGGCCGCGCTGGCGCATCTCGCCTCCGCCACCATGCACACCATTGCGATTCGTGCCCGCGCCCGGGTGCCGCGCAAGGAGCTCGAGGCGATCGTGAAGGGCGCCGTCGACGTGATGTGCGGGCCGAAATAGCGGCTCGCGAAATTTCCTCCGCAGCAAATGTCGGGCGCTGGTTTTCCCGCCCGTCCTCCGTAAGGTGCCCTCACTCACGGAAGCGGAATCTCATGGGAAAAGTCAGGACTTCAACATTCACGGTCTCGATCGACGGATTTGGTGCTGCGCTGCGCCAAAGCCTCGAACATCCATTCGGCGAGGGCGGGCTGGCGCTGCCCGCCGCCTGGCTGTTCGAGACGCGTGCCTTTCGCGCGATGACCGGCCAGGATGGCGGGACGACCGGGCTCGACGACGAGATCGCGCGCAAGTCGATGGAGAATATCGGCGCCTGGATCCTCGGCCGCAACATGTTCGGCCCGATCCGCGGGCCATGGCCGGATCATTCGTGGAAGGGCTGGTGGGGCGACAATCCGCCGTACCACACGCCGACATTCGTGCTGACCCATCATGCGCGGCCCGACATCGAGATGGAAGGCGACACCACGTTCCATTTCGTGACCGACGGCATGCTTGCCGCATTGGAGCGGGCGCGCGCGGTTGCGGGGGACAAGGACATCCGCGTCGGCGGTGGCGTCTCGGTGGTGCGGCAATTCCTGCAGGCGCGTCTGCTCGACGAATTGCAGCTGGTGCTGCCGCCGGTCGTGCTCGGCGCCGGCGAGAGCCTGTTCGCGGGCCTCGATCTGCCCGCTCTCGGCTATGCCGTCGTCTCGCATGTCGCGAGCCCGTACGCCACGCACGTCACCTTCGCGCGCAAGTCCTGAACCGCTCACGCCTGCGTCAGCCGCACGAATCCGCCGTTGACGTGGGCGCCGTTTGGTCGTACTTAACCCAAAGGTTATTTAACCAATGAGCTAAGTAGATGCCGCCCGACCCCCTCAGTTCGACATTCGCGGCGCTGGCCGATCCGACCCGGCGCGCGATCCTGGCGCGGCTCGCGCTCGGCGAGACCTCGGTGATGGAGCTGGCAAAGCCGTTCGACATGAGCCTGCCGGCGATCTCCAAGCATCTGAAGGTGCTCGAGCATGCCGGCTTGATCGCGCGCGGGCGCGAGGCGCAGTGGCGGCCATGCCGCATCGCGCCCGACTCGTTCAGGAAGGTCGATTTCTGGCTCGGGAATTTCCGCCGCTTCTGGGACGAGAGCTTCAACCGCCTCGACGGCCTGCTCGAGGAGATGAAGGCGGAGGAGGCCGCCAAGGCCCCGCCGCGCAGCACCAGTAAAGTCAGAGCAAAAAAGGAGAAGCAACGTGGACGCACGCGTGGATAAGACGTTGAGGATCACCACCCCGTCGGATATCGAGTTCGCCATGACGCGCCAGTTCGACGCGCCGCGGCACCTGGTGTTCGATGCGATGACCAAGCCGGAATATCTGGTTCGCTGGCTCGGCTGCGACGCGATGGCGATGCCGGTCTGCGAGGTCGATTTGCGGGTCGGCGGCCGCTATCGCTACGTGTTCCGTTCGTCCGATGGCATCGAGCACGTCCTCACCGGCACCTTCCGCGAGGTCGCGCGCCCGGATCGCATCGCCTTCGGCGAGACCTTCTCGATGCCGGGCTTCACCAGCGACGAATATCTGGTCACCTCGACCTTCGTCGAGGAGGCCGGCACGACCACGCTGACCACCACCATCCGCCATCCCACCAAGGAGGCGCGCGACGGCCATCTCAATTCCGGCATCGAGAAGGGCGTCGAGCCCGCCTACGACCGGCTCGCCGAGATCGTCGCGGGGATGGGCTGACGAGCGCCCTCTCCACCTGTCGTCCCGGCGAATGCCGGGACCCATAACCACGGTTTGTCGTTGTTATGGTAAGCTGGGGCCACAGCTTTCTTGATCACGAACGCCTGTGGTTATGGGTCCCGGGTCGCGCTCCGCTTGCCCGGGACGACACTGAGTTAGTACCCTCGCCCGCGATCGACCAGGTTCTCCAGCGCGCCGCCGGCCTCGAAGCGCGCGATCTGCTGCGCGACGTATTTCGAGATCTCGTCGGCGTCGGTGTCGGCGGCGTTGTGCGGCGTCAGCACCACCTTGGGATGACTCCAGAACGGGCTCCCCTCGGGCAGCGGCTCGGTCTCGTAGACGTCGAGCGAGGCTGCGCCCAGCGTGCCGTCGTCGAGCGCGCGCAAAATGTCCGCCTCGTTCTGCAGGCCGCCGCGGCCGGCATTGATGATGACGGGGGCACCGAGCGGGCTGTTGCGATTGAGCTTCGCGAACACGTCGCGGTTCAGCACATGCCGCGTATCCGGCGTCAGCGGCAGCAGGCAGACCAGGATGTTGGTCTCGCGCAGGAACGCAGCCAGCCCCTCAGTGCCGTGGTGGCAGGCGATGTCGTCGATCCGCTTCTCGCTGCGGCTCCAGCCGACGACCCGGAAACCGAGCGCGCGCAGCGCATGCGCCGCGGCGGCGCCGAGCGTGCCGAGCCCCATGATGCCGACGGTGATCGCGCCCGCCGCCCATTGATATTTCGGCGCCCAGCGCTTGGCCCGCTGCGACTCCCGCAAGTAAAGCTCCTGGCGGTGATGCATCAGCACATGCAGCACGACATATTCGGTCATGCGGTCGGTGAGGTCGCCGACCGAAACCCGCACCAGTGGCACGTCGGGCAGCGAGCGATCGGCCATCAGCGCGTCGACGCCGGCGCCGAGATTGAAGATGACGCGCAGGTTCTTGAATGCGGCGAGCTCGCCCGGCTTTGGCTTCCACACCGCGGCATAGTGCACCTCGGCCGGATCGAGCGCGCCGTCCGGCAGTAGCACCACGCGGCGGTCCGGGCAGACGGCGTCGAACCGCGCCTTCCAGCGCGCCGACGACCAGTTTTCCGAGCCACCATTGATCAGCAGCGCGAGTTCGCCATTACCCATCCAGATACCTCCAACGTCAGTGTGGTGTACATCACAAAGCGGGTCCGACCCGCCCGCTCATCTCCTGCCATCAACAGGGGAGAACTTCCATGCGCAAGCTGATCCTGGTCCCGGCTCTCATCGCAACCTCCATCGCCACCGCCCTGCCGGTCAGAGCCGCGGCCTCGTGCTCGCCGCAGCGGATGCGCCCGCCCAGGCGCAACCGGCCGCTGCCGCATCTCAGGCCGACGCCCAGCCGGCGCCGTCGCAGGCCCAGCCGGCCGAGGCCCCCCGGCAGCAGGCGTCCCGGCCTGTGAACAAGAACCATGCCCGCCGCCGTGAGAGCGACGAAGCCAAGGCGCGCCGGATCGCGGCCCGCTACGGCGTCACCTGGTAACCGCAGCATCATCGTCGCGGTAGTGACCTGACGCGCCATCGCCGTGCCTCGGCTTTGGTCTGTCGCGGCTCGCCATGCAGCTTCGGCGAAATCCATCGCCGATATCCGGAACCTAAATTTCTTTCACTCCCCCTGTCGGCAGCGGGCATAATCGTTCGTTCTTGCAATGAACGGAGATGCCTTTTCGATGCTGTACGCCATCCTCTGCTATCACGACGAAGACATGGTCGGTTCCTGGAGCAAGGAGCACGACGCCTCGGTCATGCAGAAACTGTCCGTCGTGCAGGACAAGCTCGCCAAGCAGGGCCGGCTCGGCCCGGTGGCCCGGCTGCTGCCGACCACCGCCGCGACCACGTTGCGCAAGGAAAACCCGCCGGTCGTGCTGGACGGCCCGTTCGCCGAAACCAAGGAACAGCTGCTCGGCTTCTATTTGGTCGAGGGCAAGAACCTCGACGAGGTGCTCGACATCGCGCGCGACCTCGGCGAGGCCAATCCCGGCGGCACCTATGAGATCCGCCCGGTCGGCTACTTCAATCAGGGGGGTACGAAGGCGTGAGCATGAACGACACCGCCTGGATCGATGCCGCGCTGACGTCGGCGCGTCCCCAGGCGGTCGGCGCACTGCTGCGCTATTTCCGCAATCTCGATACCGCCGAGGAGGCCTTCCAGAACGCCTGCCTGCGGGCGCTGAAGAGCTGGCCGCAGAACGGCCCGCCGCGCGATCCCGCGGCGTGGCTGATCATGGTCGGCCGCAACGTCGCGATCGACGACATCAGGCGCAGCAAAAAGCAGCAGCCGCTGCCCGAGGACGACCAGGCGATCTCCGACCTCGACGATGCCGAGGACGAGATCGCCGAGCGGCTCGACGGCTCGCATTACCGCGACGACATCCTGCGGCTGCTGTTCATCTGCTGTCACAAGGATCTCCCGGCAACGCAGCAGATCGCGCTGGCGCTGCGCATCGTCTCCGGCCTGTCGGTGAAGCAGATCGCACGCGCCTTCCTGGTCTCGGAAGCGGCGATGGAGCAGCGCATCACGCGGGCCAAGACGCGCGTTGCCGATGCCAATGTGCCGTTCGAGACGCCGGGCGCGGTCGAGCGCAGCGAGCGGCTGGTCTCGGTCGCGGCGATGATCTATCTGATCTTCAACGAGGGCTATTCGGCGAGCGGCGACACCGCCGAAATCCGCTCGCCGCTGTGCGAGGAGGCGATCCGGCTGGCCCGCCTGCTGCTGCGGCTGTTCCAGAGCGAGCCCGAGATCATGGGGCTGACGGCGCTGTTGCTGCTGCAGCATGCCCGCGCCGCCGCGCGCTTCGATGCGGACGGCCAGGTCATCCTGCTCGACGACCAGGACCGCAGCCTGTGGAACCAGAAGCTGATTGCCGAGGGCCTCGCCTTGATCGACAAGGCGATGCGCCACCGCCGCAGCGGGCCCTATCAGGTGCAGGCGGCGATCGCAGCGCTGCACGCCCGCGCCGAAAAGCCCGAGGATACCGACTGGACCCAGATCGATCTGCTCTACGGCGCGCTCGACGTGATGCAGCCGTCGCCGGTGATCACGCTCAATCGCGCGGTTGCGGTCTCCAAGGTGAAGGGGCCTGAGGCCGCGCTCGAGATGATCGAGCCGTTGGCGCCGCGGCTTGCCAACTACTTCCATTATTTCGGCGTGCGCGGCGCCTTCCTGATGCAACTCGGCCGCAACGAGGAGGCCCGCATCGCCTTCGACCGCGCCATCGCGCTCGCCAACACCACCGCCGAAGCCGCCCACATCCGCATGCACATCGACCGCCTGATGCGCGACAGCAAGCCGCGCAATGTGAAGGCGAAGTAGTCTCATCCACATCGCTGCACGCACGCTGCACCTCTCCCGCTTGCGGGGGAGGTCGTATCGCATCGTAGATGCGATACGGGTGGGGGCTCTCACCTCAATAGGACTCGTGGTGAGACCCCCACCCCAGCCCTCCCCCGCAAGCGGGAGAGGGAGCCGCAGTCCCGCCGCGGTCGCGGTATGACCGCATCTCATCGCGCTCTCCCAGAAAAATCTTCACCGCCCCTGTCGGCCGCGCATCACCCCGTTCGTCATGAAGGCAGAGCATCACCACACATTGGGGAGCAAGCCATGCCGACGATCGTCGATGCCGAGATCTCAAAGCCCGCCCGCATCACCGGCCGCGTCATGAGCGGCGTGGTCGTCCTGTTCCTGCTGTTCGACGGCGCGATCAAGCTGGTGCCGCTGTCGGTCGTTACCGAGACCATGGACAGGATGGGTTACGGCGCGAGCGATACGTTGGCGCGCAGCCTCGGCATCATCACCATCGTCTGCACGCTGCTGTACTCGGTGCCGCCGACCTCGATCCTCGGCGCCATCCTGCTCACCGGCTATCTCGGCGGTGCGATCGCATCGCATGTGCGGATCGATAGTCCGCTGTTCACCCACACGCTGTTCGGGCTCTATCTCGGCCTGATGGTGTGGGGCGGGCTCTATCTGCGCGACGGCAATCTGCGCGCAATGCTTCCGTTTCGCCGCTAGCTAGCCCACAGCCAATTGACTTACCGACCATCAGTCGGTAAGTGCCGACGCGTAGTCGGTAAATTCATCCACCTGGAGACCGTCATGTTCGAGACCATTGCCATCATCGCCGTCATTCTTGCGCTCGCGATTGCCGTTATCCTGATCCTCGCAGCGACCAAGCCGGGCACGCTCCGGGTGACGCGTGCGATCAGCATCGACGCGCCGGCGGAGCGGGTGTTTCCGCTGATCAACGATTTCCATCAGTGGACGGTGTGGTCGCCCTACGAGAACCGGGATCCGGACATGAAGCGCATCTATAGCGGCGCCGAGCGCGGGCACGGTGCGGTGTATGCCTGGGATGGCAACAAGAATGTCGGCGCCGGCCGCATGGAGATCCTGCAGTCCTCCGCGCCGTCGAAGATCGTCATCAAGCTCGATTTCATCAAGCCGTTCGAGGGCCACAACACCGCGGAATTCACAATGCTGCCGCAGGGAGATGCGACCAGCGTCACATGGACCATGTATGGTCCGGCCGTCTTCATGTCGAAGGTGATGCAGGTATTCATGAACCTGGATCGCATGATCGGCAGGGATTTCGAGATCGGTCTCGCCAATCTGAAGAAGCTGACGGAAAAATAGAGAGCGTTTTCGAACGAAGTGGTTACCGGTTTGCGTGAAGAAAACGCGTCAAAACGAGAATCTATCACAGGGAGCATGTCATGCAGGTCAACCCCTATCTTTCCTACGACGGCAATTGCGACGCCGCGCTGAAATTCTACCAGACGGTTCTCGGCGCGCAGATCGAGGAGACCTTCCCTTACGGCGAGGGCAATGCGGAGATGCAGACGCCGCCCGGCTGGAAGGACAAGATCATGCACGCCCGCCTCACGATCGACGGCGAGATCATCATGGCCTCCGACGCCCCGCCCGGCCACTTCCAGAAGCCGCAGGGCTTCCACGTCGCGCTGCAGGTCGAGGATCCCACTGATGCTGAACGCCGCTTCAAGGCGCTGTCCGAAGGCGGCACCGTCACCCTGCCGTTCGGCAAGACCTTCTTCTCCAACGGTTTTGGCATGTGCGTCGATCAGTTCGGCATCCCCTGGATGGTGAACTGCCCGCAGCAGATGTAGGCCGGGAAGTCTTCATCCCGGCGTGCTTTCTATCACCGTCATCCTGAGGTGGCCGCTCCTTCAGCGGCCCTCGAAGGATCGACGGCCCGGCTGGTGGCCGTTCATCCTTCGAGGCTCGCAAGGGCTCGCACCTCAGGATGACGGGTTTGGGATCGCGGAGTGGGCATGACGCAGACGTGCCTTTGCCCATTCTGCAAGCTACAGATTCTCACCTGCACCGCGGATAGATGGCCGCCAGCTCGCGGCCGCGCAGCAGCAGCAGGTGTGAGGTCAGGCCGCCGCGGCGCACGATCCAGCTGCGCACCGGCGCCGGATAGGCTTCCAGCACAGCGACGGAGGCTTCCGGCTCCGCATAGGTCCGGCCGCGCTGGTCGATCGAGCGCGCGGCATGAAAGCCGAGCACCGCGCGGCGCGTCACGCAGATGCGGTCGCCCGGCACCATCGAGAGCACCAGCGTGCACGCCGACAGGCACGGCCCGTCGATCACCACGCGCTCGCCCGACTCGCGCACCTTGTCGAACAGGTCGATGAACGGGCCGACCTGCCCGCCGGGGCTGGCAAGGATGCGAACGTCGGCCTGTGCGCAGGAAACCGTTGCACAGAGAGCTGCCGCTGCGACAAGTGCCTTCATGAACGCAATCCCTGCCGCCGATGCGATCAAGGGTTCGCCGCATCGGATATCGCAAGGCTCGCGCCGGAATGGGGCATCGTCAAGACCGATGCCCGTTCCGCGACGGCAGTCGATTCAGGCTGCCCGGTTCTTGAGCGCGCCCACGATCGCAGTGAGCACCGCGCCGGCAACGCCGCCGCCGGCGACCTGTCCGATGATGCTGCCGATGTCAGGCGCAGCGCCTGAATTGGCGAGCAGTGGGATCAGCATGCCTAGCAGCTGTCCGCCGGCGCCGCCGCCGATGGCGCCGGCGATGGTGTTGCCGAGCGTGCCGAGGTCGATGTTCTTGGCCGCTCCCGCCGCGACATTGCCGCCGACGGCTCCGCTGATGATTTGAATGATCAGATTGATGAGAACACCCGACATGACGTGATTCTCCCCGGTATCTGGTTTCAGCATGGCCGAGGCGCCGGCCGGCGCCCGCCGACGCACAAGTTAGGCCTTTCGCGCGCAGTGGTCATGCTGCGCACGCGAAGATTGTGACCCGCATCGGCGGTATGCACCGGCTTTTTGAAGGAACTGTGCCGCTATCCCCCGGCTTCAGTCCGCGCCGGAAACGCCGGCCTCGGCAAAGGTCGCCATGCCGCCGTGACAGGCGAGCGCGGCGCGCAGCAGCAGGATCGCGACCCCCGCGCCGGATGCTTCGCCGAGCCGCATCTCGAGATCGAGGAGGGGAGCGAGCGCGAGCTCGCGCAGCAATTCGCGGTGGCCGAGTTCGGCCGACACATGCCCGGCGCGGCAATGTACGAGGCTGTTGGGTGCAAGCCGCGCCAGCGGCAGCACCGCCGATGTCGCGACGAAACCGTCGAGCAGCACCGGGATCGATCTTGCACGCGCCGCCAGCACGGCGCCTGCGATCGCTGCGAGCTCGCGCCCGCCGAGCGCGACTGCGACGGCCAAGGGATCGTCGAGCAGGTTGCGATGCAGTTTCAGCGCGGTGTCGATCACCGTGCGCTTGCGCAGCAGGCCGGCATCGTCGACGCCGGTGCCGCGGCCGGCCCAGCGCGCGCCGCGCCCGCCCATCAATGCCGCGCACAGCGTCGCGGCCACGGTGGTATTGGCGATGCCCATTTCGCCGACCACGAGCAGGTCGCATTGCTCGGGCACCGCGCGCCAGCCGGTGTCGAGCGCGACCAGGAAATCGGCGCCATCCATCGCCGTGGACGTCGTGAAATCGCGCGTCGGGCGCGCCAGCTCGAGCGGCTCGACGCGCAGCGTGGCGCCGGCAAGTTTTGCGATCTGGTTGATCGCCGCGCCTCCCGCGGCGAAATTCGCTACCATCTGCGCAGTGACTTCAGAGGGAAAGGCCGAAACGCCGCGCTCGGCGATGCCGTGATTGCCGGCGAACACGGCAATGGTGACCTGGTCGAGCCGGGGGATCTCGCGCCGCTGCCAGCGCGCCAGCCAGATCGCGACCTCTTCCAGCCGGCCGAGGCTTCCCGGCGGCTTGGTCAGATTCTGCTGGCGCAGGGTAGCCGCCGCAGCGCTCGCCTCGTCGCCTGCGGGCAGGTCGCGACAAAAGCTGCGGATGTCGTCTAGAGTACTGAACTGCATGCGATTCCCTCGTCGAGCGGGCGCAAGCTAAAGCATGATCCGGAACGCTGTGAAGCGGTTTTCCAGGAAGATTATGCTCAAACTGGACGCTGAAACGGGATGACGATCCGGCCTGATCTCATCGCGGTTTAGAGCAATTTGAAGGCCAGGACTTTGAATACCAAGACCATACGTGAGTGGCTTGACGATCTCAGGACCGCCACCGCCTTTCTGACCCGCCTGCCGATGCCACATCTGGACGGTGCGCGGCCGGAGAGTTTTGCGCGGGCGCAGCGGCTGTTCCCGCTGGTCGGGGCCGGCATCGGGGCGGCGATCGGCCTGTTCTGCCTGCTGTTGCGGGCGGTCGGTGTGCCGGATCTCGCCGCAGCGGCGCTGGCGCTCGGCGGCGGTGCGCTGCTGACCGGCGCGCTCCATGAGGACGGGCTCGCTGATGTCGCCGACGGCTTCGGTGGCGGCCGCGATGTCGCGGCAAAACTCGAGATCATGCGCGACAGCCGGCTCGGTACCTATGGCGCGCTGGCGCTGGTGGTGAGCTTTGCCGCCAAGCTTGCGGCGCTCGCGGCACTTCCGAACGGTCTGGTGGTGCAGGGCCTGATCGCTGCGCATGCGCTTGGCCGCGGCGTGCTGCCATGGATCGCGATCAGCCTGCCTTACGCGCGCAAGGATGGTCTTGCCGCCAATGCCGGCCGGCCCGATGCCACGATTGCGGCGGTCGCGGCCGGTATCGCGCTGCTGATCGCGATCCTTGCCTTGCCGTTTGGCAGCGCGCTGTTGGCGGCGATCGCGGCCGGCGCGAGCGCGCTGGTCATGGCGCTTTTGGCCAAGCGGCAGATTGGCGGCCAGACCGGCGATGTGCTCGGCGGCGCCGAGCAGGTTGCGGAGACCGCGATCCTGGTGCTGCTCGCAGCACGGTTGGCTTAGAGCGTTTTCGAGCGAAGTGGAGACCGGTTCGCGTGAAGAAAACGCGTCAAAATAGAATGAGCGAAAGATGGACGGCGAAACGCATCTCTGGCTGATCCGCCACGCGCTGGTCGACGGACCGCGCGGCGTGATCCACGCGCCCGATGCGCCCGCGGAGCTCGGCGATGCCGCGGCCTTCGCCGCGTTGCAGGCGCGGCTGCCGGCTGACGCCTTCGCCGTTTGCAGCCCGGCGCGGCGCACCCGCGAGACCGCCGCGCGGCTCGGCCTCACGGCGCCCGAGGACGACGCCTTCCGCGAGCAGGATTTTGGCGACTGGACCGGCCGGCGCCACAGCGAGATCGAGAGAGAGCTCGGCGCGGCAGGCTATCGCGCGTTCTGGCAATCGCCGGGGACTAACCGGCCGCCCGGCGGCGAAAGTTTTGCGGATCAGATTGCGCGGGCACAAGCAGGGCTCGCGCGTCTGCCGGCCGGCGACGTCGTGCTGGTCGTGCATTCCGGCACCATCCGTGCGGTGCTTGCAATCGCGCTCGATCTCGCGCCGGAGCTCGCGCTGCGCTTCGTGATCGATCCCCTATCGCTGACGCGGATCGATCGGCTGGCCGGCGCCTGGCGCGTGGTTGCGGTGAACGGGCGGTAGACTTTTCCGCTGATTTTCAACCCGTCATCCTCGCGCAAAGGCTTCGCCTTGTCGCTGGAGGTGCGAGCCTTGCGGCGCAATTGCGCCGCTGGGCGAGCCTCGAAGGATGAATCGGCCACCAGTCGGGCCGTCCATCCTTCGAGACGCGCGTAAGGACGCGTTCCTCAGGATGACGGTGAGAAAGCGGAGGAGCTACCCATTCCTCCGCTGGCCGCGCAGCGTCGGCAGGCCGATGCCGGCGGCATCGAAGCCGCCGTCGACGGCGAGGATCTGTCCGGTGATGTAGCTGGCGCGCTCCGAGCACAGGAAGAAGATCGCTTCCGACAGCTCCTCTTCCAGCCCGTAACGATTCAGCGGGATGGCGTCGTGATAGTCGGCGCGGATCTCCGGCGTGTGCACGGCCTTCGCCATCGCGGTCTCGACCGGCCCGGGCGCCACGCCGTTGACGCGGATGCCGAGCGAGGCGAGCTCGACCGCGAGCTGCTTGGTGAGGTGCGCAAGCCCCGCCTTGCTGGTGCCGTAGGCCGAGCGCAGCGTCGAGGCGCGCACCGCCGAGATCGAGGTGATGTTGACGATCGCGCCGCCGCCATGCTCGCGCATCAAGGGCGCAGCCGCCTTGGTGCACAGGAACGGGCCGGTGAGGTTGACCGCCATGATCCGGCTCCAGTCGGCGTCCGAGGTCTCCAGCACCGGCGTGAACACGGCAATGCCGGCGTTGTTGACCAGCGCGTCGAGCCGGCCGAAACGGCCAGCGATCGTCGCCATCGCTTTGGTCACGCCGGCAGCATCGGATACGTCGCAGGTCAGCGCCAGCGTAGCGTCGGGCTGCTTCAGCGCCGCGACGGCGCTCGCCAGCAATTCACCCTCGATGTCGAGCAGCGCGACGCGCCAGCCGTCCGCAAGAAAGCGTTTCGCGGCGGCAAGCCCGATGCCGCGCGCGGCGCCGGTCACAAGTACGACTTTTTGGGAAGACGAGGTCATGATGCGAGTCCAGCTGTTTGGGCGAGCGGCGTGCTTTTGATGAAAGCAGCGTCTGCGACCTTTGGTTCGCCCTGTCAACCGGGCCCCTGTTTCCCGTCACCCTGAGGTGCGAGCGGAGCGAGCCTCGAAGGGTGGACGGCCACCAGCCGGGCCGCGCATCCTTCGAGGCTCGCCCAGCGCCGCAAGTGCGCCGCCGGGCTCGCACCTCAGGATGACGGGGAGGGATTGGTATCCGGCGTGGTGCGTAGTCTACCGCCTCGACGGCGTGCGAAACGGCTAACTGAACTCCAGTCCGAGCGTGTCAGAGCTTCCTTCTTGGCGCGGTTCCACCCCTTGATCTGTCGCTCAGCAGCGATGCCATCGGTGATTCGGTCGAAATGTTCGGACCAGACGAGAACGACCGGCCGTCGATTGAACGTATAACCCGGATAGGCGCCGGCATTGTGCTGATCGATCCGTGGCGCGAGATCGTCGCCCGTGGCACTGCCGACATAGAAGGAGTTGTCGGCGCAGCGAAGCATGTAGACAAAAATGCCCATCGCAATTGACCGCTCGCATTTGACGCGGACCAAGAGTGAAGCAATTGCTATCCGGGTCAATAGAAGAGTGGAGTGTCGGTTTCCGACGGCACCCTTGGGCTTCTCCCCGCCATCCTGAGGAGTCCGCAAAGCGGGTGTCTCGAAGGATGCACGGCCACCAGCCTGGGCCGTGCACCCTTCGAGGATCGCACCGTGGCTTACGCTGCGAGCTCGGCGGAGGCGCGCTGCATGTTGGTCGACATGTCCTGCGTCACGATGCTCTGCTCCTCGACCGCGGCGGCGGTGGAGGTGATGTATTCGTTGACGCCGGCGATCGCGGCCTTGATCTCGGACAGCGAGGTCACCACCTCGGCGGCGATCGAGTTCAGCGCGTCGATTTCCGAGGAGATCGTGTCGGTCGCCTGCTTGGCCTGGTTGGCGAGGCTCTTCACCTCGGAGGCGACCACCGCGAAGCCGCGGCCGGCTTCGCCCGCACGCGCCGATTCGATCGTGGCGTTGAGCGCGAGCAGGTTGATCTGCCCGGTGATGCTCGAGATCATCTCGACGATGCCGCTCATCGCCTGAGCTGCGGCATTGAGCTTCTGCGCCTGGCCGTCGGCAGCCTCGACGCGGCCAGACGCGACCGCGGCGTTCTGCTTCGACTTGGTCATGGTTTCCGAGATCTCGCGGATCGAGGCGCTCATCTCCTCGCTGCCGGCGGCGACCGCCTCGATCAGGCCGCGCGCGCTGTCGGCCTTCTTGCGGCCGATCGCCTGCGCGGTGATGTCGGTGGCGTATTTCACCACCTTGTAGGGCTTTCCGTTGAGATCGAGGATCGGATTGTAGGAGGCCTGGATCCAGATCTCGCGGCCACCCTTGGCGATGCGCTTGTACTCGGCGGCCTGGAACTCGCCGCGGTTCAGCGCTCCCCAGAACTCGCGATAGCCGGCCGAACTCGCCTCGACCGGCTCGACGAACATGCTGTGATGCTTGCCCTGGATCTCGGCAAGCAGATAGCCCATCGCGCCGAGGAAGTTCGGGTTCGCGGTACGGATCGTGCCGTCCATGTTGAACTCGATCACCGCCTGCGACTTGCTGATCGCGTCGATCTGGCCGTCATTGTCGGCGGCCTTCAGCTTCTGCTGGGTGACGTCGGTGGCGAATTTGACCACCTTGAACGGCTTGCCGCGGTCGTCGAGGATCGGGTTGTAGGTGGCGAGGATCCAGATCTCCTTGGCGCCCTTGGCGAGGCGCTTGAATTCGCCGGCCTCGAACTCGCCGCGGTTCAGCCGCGCCCAGAAATCGCGATAGGCCGGGCTGTCGCGGTCGGCCGGCGGCATGAAGATGCTGTGATGCTTGCCCTGGATTTCGGCGAGCGAATAGCCCATCGCGCCGAGGAAGTTCTCGTTGGCATTGACGATGGTGCCGTCCATGTTGAACTCGATCACCGCCTGCGCGCGGCCGATCGCGGCGATCTTGCCGGCGTCTTCCATGCTGTGGATCTTCTGCGTGGTGATGTCGGTGGCGAACTTGATGACGCCGACCGGCTTGCCGCTCTTGTCCAGGATCGGGTTGTAGGAGGCCTGGATCCAGATCTCGCGGCCGCCCTTGGCAAGGCGCTTGTACTGCGCGGCCTGGAATTCGCCGCGGTTGAGGCTTGCCCAGAACGCGCGATAGTCGTGGCTGTCGCGATACGCCGGCTCGACGAACATGCTGTGGTGCTTGCCCCTGATCTCGTCGAGCGTGTAGCCCATCGCATTCAGGAAGTTCTCGTTCGCGGTGACGATGGTGCCGTCGAGCTTGAACTCGATCACCGCCTGCGACTTGCCGATCGCGGCGGCTTGCGCCAGCGCACTGTCGATGTTTGCCTTGTTGCGGAAACTGAACATCAGGGCTCCGTGAAGGGTTCAAAAGAAACGGGATTCGGAAAAGCGGATCGAGGCAACTCACGGAAAGGTTGCAGCGAGCCGTTTAGCATCGGTAAAGCCTGATACTCGCGCGGGCCTGGCACGGACTGCACAACGCGTTGCGTCGTGCGCGCATCTATTTCAACTTGCGAAGAAATATTCCGATGTGCACGTTATCATTCATAGTCGGCATGCGATGTTCACCGTAATCCTACGGACGAAAAGCGACGACAACTTTCGTCTGATGCAGATGATCGGAACGCGTGCACTTCAGCAACGCTGATAGACCTATTACGAAGGCTGATATTGCTGACCGCTTCGCAAAGCAATCCAGCATCTTGATTCGCGTGCTCGACGAATGCGTGTCGCGTCGATGCTCAATGTCCAGGCTCATATCCATGCCCGGCGACGGCGAAAAATAAATACTATGCCGGATGTCGGCGGCGCGTTCTCCGCTTCGTCCTCCGGGCACCGGTTTCATGATGGAGTTCTGATGTCGCTCACCCTGCATTACCACCCGCTGTCCTCGTTCTGCTGGAAGACGCTGGTCGCGCTTTACGAGAACGGCGCACCGTTCACGCCCAATTTGGTCAATCTCGGCGATGCCGCGCAACGCGCGGCGCTGCTCGCGCTGTGGCCGATCGGCCGTTTCCCCGTGCTCCGCGACGAGACGCGGGGCGAGACGGTGCCGGAATCGAGCATCGTCATCGAATATCTCGACCGGCATTATCCCGGCACCGTCGCCTTGATCCCCGAAGATCAGGGGCTCGCGCTGCAGACCCGGCTGCGCGACCGCTTCCTCGATCTCTATGTCCATCTGCCGATGCAGAGGATCGTCGGCGACCGGCTGCGGCCGGCGGACAGCAAGGACCCTCATGGCGTCGCGGAGGCACGGGCGCAGCTCCGCACCTCCTATGCCATTCTCGAGCAGCAACTCGCGCATGGCGGCTGGATGATGGGCGAACGCTTCTCGCTGGCCGATTGTGCCGCCGCGCCGGCGCTGTTCTACGGCAACAAGGTCGAGCCGTTCGGCGACGGCCATCCGCATCTGGCCGGCTATCTGGAGCGGCTGCAGGCGCGGCCGTCCTTCGCGCGCGTGCTCAGGGAGGCCGAACCCTATTTCGGCATGTTCCCCAGGGAAGGCTGAAGTCCCAGCCGGGCCTGAAAATAAATTGCGGCGCGATGTCGCTTTCGCGCCGCCCCGTTCGTCATCTCCCTGAGGCCCGGGTTCTGGAGCGCGCTCCGGAGGCCCGGGCGAATTATGTGGAGATGACATGGCTGCAGCTGGCAACAGGGCGGAGATCATCCGCGGGCTCTTCGCCGCCTATCTCGCCAATGACCGCGCGGCGGTCGAAGCGGCATTTGCGGAGGATTTCCGCTTCTCGACGCCCTACGGCGAGAACATCGACAAGCCGCGCTATTTCGCCGAGTGCTGGCGCGACTCCAGCTGGATCGGCCGCCACGAGATCGAGCGCATCATGGTCGACGGAGGAGAGGCCTTCGTCACCTATCGCTGCGTCGGCCGCGACGGCAAGAGCTTTCGCAACACCGAGTTTGTCGTGTTCGACGGCGACAAGGTGTCGCGCATCGACGTCTATTTCGGTCCGTCGCATCAGGACGGCGAACTTGTCAGGCAGGAGCGCTGAAGGCTGTGGCGCGCGATGCAATGACCTCCGAAATAATTTCGCTCGACCTGTCGGCGTGGCAAGAGCGGCGTCGTCCTTCTGACGAGCACCGGCAACGGCCGGTCCACCACAACGGAGCAGGACGATGAAGTTCATGGTGATCGTGAAGGCGAACAAGGATACCGAGGCCGGCGTGATGCCGAGCACCGAGTTGCTCGCCGCGATGGGCAAGTTCAACGAGGAGATGGTCAAGGCCGGCGTGATGCAGGCCGGCGAGGGCCTGCATCCGACCAACAAGGGCGCCCGCGTCAAATATGCTGGCGGGCAGAGCACCGTGAGCCACGGACCGTTCAGCCCGACCAGCGATCTCGTCTGCGGCTTCTGGTTGATCGAGACCAAATCGCTCGATGAAGCGATCGGCTGGATGAAGCGCGCGCCGTTCGACGGCGGCTCCGAGATCGAGATCCGCCAGGTGTTTGCTGCGGAGGATTTCGGCGAGGCGCTGACGCCCGAGCTGCGCGAACAGGAAGAGCGGCTGCGCGCGCAGGCCGCTAAGAAGTGACGTCTTCGTCATTGCGGGGCTTGCGCCCGACGGCGCATGCCCGAGATGACGAAGGCGAGTAATTCAACAAGCAAGGAAGATCGACCAATGCGTTTCATGATGCTGATGATCCCGCAGGGCTACGAGTCCGCGCCGGCCAAGCTCGAGCTCGACCCGGAACGGGTCGCCGCGATGATGCGATACAATCAGGCGCTGAAGGATGCCGGCGTGCTGATCACGCTGGAAGGCCTGCATCCGCCGGCGACCGGCGCGCGGGTCAGGTTCGACAGCGGCTTGCCCGTCGTGACCGACGGTCCGTTCACCGAGGCCAAGGAAGTGATCGGCGGCTTCTGGATGATCGACGTCGCTTCGCGTGCTGAAGCGATTGAGTGGGCCAAGAAGTGCCCGGCTTCTGCCAACGAGATGATCGAGATCCGCCAGGTGCAGGAGATGGGCGATTTCTCCGAGGAGGTGCAACAGGCAGCCGCCACCTTCGAGCACCCGCAGGGCGGCTGGGGCAAGGCGCTGCGCTAACCAACACAGCGGTGCCGCTTCAGAGCGTCATCGCGCCACGCACGACGATCAACCAACCACCACAACGGAGACGCAAGATGAGCACCAACACCTTCCTCGCCGTCTATCTCGGCGGCGGCAAAGACGGTTCGCGGATGGCAGCCTGGAACGCGATGCCGGAGGCCGAACGGCGCGCCAAGGAGCAGCAGGGCATGGCCGCCTGGGGCGCCTGGGTCGAGAAGCACCACGACGTGATCGTCGAGATGGGCGGACCGCTCGGCAAGACCAAGAAGGTCGCCGCTGACGGCACCGCCGACATCGCCAATCTGATGACCGGCTTCACCGTGGTGCGCGCGGCGTCGCATGAGGCGGCCGCAAAGCTGTTCGAGAACCACCCGCATTTTGCGATCTTCCCGGGCGAGGCCGTCGAGATCATGCCGGTGCTGCCGATCCCGGGCCGCTGAGGCGGGACCACCTCCCCTTGAAAAGGGGAGGTCGCTTTGCTCGCGAGAGCAAAGCGGGTGGGGATCTGCTCTCCCCGCATACAGCGTCGGCTGCGGCTGACCCCCATCCCGACCTTCCCCCTTTCAGGGGGAAGGGGAAGATGGAGCCATTGGCTTGAGCCGGGCTGCTCTGGTCGAGCGAGAGCAGCGAGCCCCCGCGCCACCTATCCGTTAATCTTGGTTAACCCCGCGTCCCGCCGCCCAGCGTTTTCCAGCGGAAAAACGCGTTGAAGCAAGAATCTAGGCCACCTGTCCTGGGTCGACCAGGACCGGTGGCCTAGTGACCTTTACCGCCGGCTCATGTAAAAGCCGTTCACATGAGCTGGCGCAAGGACCAAGGCCGCGCCGAGCGCGGCTATCATCACGGCAATCTCAAAGAGGCGTTGCTGCAGGCAGCCCTCGACCTGATCACGAAGAAAGGGCCGGCCGGCTTCACCTTCGCCGACGCTGCGCGGATGGCCGGCGTCAGCCCCGCCGCGCCGTACCGGCATTTCCGCGACCGCGACGAACTGATCGCCAGCATCGCGCAGCGCGGCTTTGAGCAATTCGAATCGCTCCTGACGCAAGCCTGGGACGACGGTCGTCCCGACACCGTCTCGGCGTTCGAGCGCGTCGGCAAGGCCTATCTCGCCTTTGCCCGCGAGGAGCCCGCGTTCTACTCCGCGATGTTCGAATCCGGCCTGCCGGTCGATTCCAATCCGACCTTGATGGCCGCGAGCGAACGCGCATTTGCGATCATCCGCGCCGCCGCCGAGCGGCTCGCGGCGCTGGCGCCGCCCGGCACGCCGCGCCCGCCGGCGATGATGATGGCGCTGCACATCTGGTCGATGTCGCATGGTGTGGCCTCGCTGTTCGGCCGCGGCGATGCCGCACGGCGCAAGCTGCCGATGTCGCCGGAGGATCTGCTCGAAGCCGAAGTGCTGATCTATCTGCGCGGCCTCGGCTTCCTCACCGATCGCAGGCCGGGTGCCGAGGCGCCCGCCGACGACAAGTCGGCCGGTGACAAGCCTGGTCCCTGGGGCAAGCCGAAATAAAATTTCAAAAATAATCCCAGGGGTGCGTCATCCGCGCTGCTTGACTTTCCCAAGGGGTCGGCTATCTATGTAAATGTTATTTACATTCACAACGGCGTGATGCCGTCATGGAGAAGGAAATGGCCTACACCGCTGATGTCAATCGCTGGCGCGGCCCCGTCGAAGAACCCTACCGCCCCTACTTCTACGCGACGCCGTGGCATCCCCTGAAGATCGCCGGGATCATCCTTGGTTTCATGATCTGGTGGCCGATCGGTCTCGCCCTTCTCTTTTTCACACTCGGGAGCAGAAAGATGGCCTGTTGGAGTCACAACGACATGGATCGCTGGCAGAACAAGATGGAGCGCATGCAGGACAAGATGGAGCGGATGAAGAGCCGCATGGAGCGCCGCGGCTTCCCGTTCGGCGGCTTCGGCCCGCCCTCGAGCGGCAACCGCGCCTTCGACGAGTACCGCACGGACACGCTGCGCCGTCTCGAGGAGGAGCAGGTCGAGTTCAAGAACTTCCTCGATCGCCTGCGCCACGCCAAGGACAAGGAAGAGTTCGACGCCTTCATGGCGCAGCACAAGACCCGTCCGACCCCGCCGAACGACCAGCCGCCGCAGAGCTGATCACGGAAGGCAAGCGCTGAGCCTTCAGGCGATGTGCCCCCATAACACCTGATGGCCCTGAGCCGCCCGTTTGCGATGAGCAAGCGGGCGGTTTGCATTCTGGGAGCGTCATGTCCACTCTATCGTCGGCGGCCCGGACGATGAGGCGAAGATCATGGCGACGCACGTGACGGCGAGTTCTAACGATCTCTGGCGTTCGATCCGGCGCGAAGCGGAAGCCGCCGTCGTCGCCGATCCCTTTCTCGAGGCGTCGGCTGCCTTCATCCTCGATCAGGGCGAGCTCGGCGGCGCGCTCGCCTTCCTGATCGGCCGGCGCATCGGCCGCGCCGAGGCCGATCGTGCGCAGTTTGCGCGTGCGGCCCGCGAGGCGTATGCGGCCGAGCCCGCGCTGGTCGATGCCGCGGCTGTTGATCTCACAGCGATCGTGCGCCGCGATCCGGCGATCTCAGGCTTCCTGCCACCGCTCCTCAACTTCAAGGGCTACGCCGCGCTGCAGGCCTGGCGCGTCGCGAACTGGCTGTGGCGCCAGGACCGCCCCGACCTCGCACTGCTGATGCAGAGTGCGGCGGCGGACCAGTTGCAGATCAGCATTCACCCCTCGGCCCGGATCGGAACCGCGGTGTTCCTCGATCACGGCACCGGCATCATCATCGGCGCGCTGGCCTCCGTCGGCGACGAGGTCACGATTTTGCAGAACGTCACCATCGCGCGCCATCAGGACGACCCGCGCCACGCCCCGACCATCGGCCGCGGTGTGCTGCTCAGTGCCGGCGCAACGGTGATCGGACATCTCACGATCGGCGACTTCGCCAAGATCGGCGCCGGCGCGCTGGTGACCTCAGATGTGCCCGCCGGCTGCACCGCAATCGGCGTGCCGGCGCGGCTGACGAATTGCGCGGAGGCGGGGACGTCGGCGAGGTGAGCGCGCTGCTCTCGTGAGGTGAGCACCCTGGTAGGGCTCCCTCTCCCGCTTGCGGGGGAGGGTGGGGTGGGGGCTCCCTCCGCGAGTCGTGCTGTGGAGAGAGCCCCCACCCGGATCGCATCTACGATGCGATCCGGCCTCCCCCGCAAGCGGGAGAGGCGAACGGAGTTCGCGGATAGCTGGTGCGCCTGCCCCTCACACATTCGACCCATGGATCGCGTCGATCACGGCATCCGTCACTTCCTTCGTCGTCGCCGTGCCGCCGACGTCGGGCGTCAGCACGCCGGCCGCGCACACCTTCTCCACCGCGGCCATCAATCGCGCGGCGGCGTCCTTTTCGCCGAGATGCTCCAGCATCTGCGCGCCGGTCCAGAAGGTCGCCACTGGGTTGGCGATGCCCTTGCCGGTGATGTCGAAGGCCGAGCCATGGATCGGCTCGAACATCGAGGGGAAGCGGCGCTGCGGATCGATGTTGCCTGTCGGCGCGACGCCGAGGCTGCCGGCCAGGGCGCCTGCGAGATCGGACAGGATATCGGCGTGCAAATTGGTCGCCACAATCGTGTCGAGACTCTTCGGATTGAGCGTCATCCGCACCGTCATGGCGTCGACCAGCATCTTGTCCCAGGTGACGTCGGGGAACTCCCGCGCCACCTCGGCCGCGATCTCGTCCCACATCACCATGCCGTGGCGCTGCGCGTTCGACTTGGTCACCACGGTGAGGAATTTGCGCGGCCGCGACTGCGCGAGCTGGAACGCGTAGCGCATGATCCGCGTCACGCCGACCCGGGTGAAGACAGCCACTTCGGTGCCGACCTCTTCCGGCAGGCCCTTGTGCGCGCGGCCGCCCATCCCGGCATATTCGCCTTCGGAGTTTTCGCGCACGATCACCCAGTCGAGATCGCCGACGCTGACATTGCGCAGCGGCGAGGCGACGCCGGGCAGGATCTTTGTCGGCCGCACATTGGCGTATTGGTCAAAGCCCTGGCAGATCGGCAGCCGAAGGCCCCACAGCGTGATGTGGTCCGGCACATCGGGCGCGCCGACCGCCCCGAAATAGATCGCGTCGAATTTTTTCAGCTCAGTGAGGCCGTCGGCCGGCATCATCACGCCGTGCTTCTTGTAATAGTCCGAGCCCCAGTCGAAGGTCTTGACGTTGAAGCTGATGTCGCCGCTGCGCTTGGCCAGCGCCTCGAGCACGCGGACACCAGCGGAAATCACTTCGGGGCCGATGCCGTCGGCGGGAATGGCGGCGATGGAATGGGTGCGCATGGGTTTCTCTCCGGATCTGTTGTTAGCGGGTTCGTACGGGATTGGGTTGCGGTTCGGCGGGCACAGGTGCTGCTTGCGCGCGCGACAGCAGCAGGGTGAGCACGGCTGACAGCACCAGCAGGGCGGCGACGAAGTACAGGCCGCCCTCGAAGCTGCCGGTGCGTTCCTTGATCCAGCCGATCATCGCCGGCCCGACGAAGCCGCCGAGATTGCCGATCGAGTTGATGGTGGCGATCCCGGCCGCGGCGGCCGAGCCCGACAGGAACATGGTCGGCATGCTCCACAGCGGCGGCTTCGACGAGGAGATGCCGATATTGACCAAGGTCAGCGCCGCGATCACGGCGGCAAGGCCGGTCCACAGGCCGGCCAGCGCAAGTCCCGCTGATGCCATCAGGCAGGCCAGCACCACATGCCAGGTGCGTTCGCCGGTGCGGTCCGAGTGCCGCGCCCACAGCACCATCGCGATCACGGCGATGGTTGCCGGCACCGCGTTGAGGAAGCCGACCTGGAGTGACGACAGGCCGAACGCCTTGATGATCTGCGGCGCCCATACACCAAGCGTGTAGAGCCCGGCCGAGGTGCCGAAATAGACCAGCGACAGCGCCAGCACGCGCGGGTCGGCAAGGCCGCGCCAGATGCTGTGGCTCGCGGTCGCGGCCTTGCCGTCGTTCTCCGCCTTCATGGTCTTGACCAGCCAAGCGCGCTCGTCGTCGGTAAGCCATCTGGCCTGCTCCGGCCGGTCGGTCAGGAAGCCCAGCACGACGAAGCCGAGCAGCACGGCGGGCACCGCTTCCAGCACGAACAGCCATTGCCAGCCCTTGAAGCCGAACAGGCCGTCCATCTCCAGCAGCGCGCCTGACACCGGCGAGCCGAGCACGGTCGACAGCGGGGCTGCGGCCATGAACAGCGCGGTGACGGCGGCGCGCTGCCGCGCCGGGAACCAGTAGGACAGATAGAGGATGATGCCGGGAAAGAAGCCGGCTTCGGCGGCGCCGAGCAGGAAGCGCAGCACGTAGAAGCTGGTCGCGCCCTGCACCAGCGCCATCGCCGCCGAGACCAGGCCCCAGGTGATCATCACCCGCGCGATCCAGATCCGCGCGCCGATCTTGTGCAGGATGATGTTGGAGGGCACCTCGAACAGGAAATAGCCCCAGAAGAAGATACCGGCGCCGAAGCCGTAGACGGTCGGCGACAGGCCGATGTCCTTGTTCATGGTCAGCGACGCGAAGCCGATATTGACCCGGTCGATGAAGGCCACGAAGTACAGCAGCATGATGAACGGCACGATGCGCAGTGAGATCTTGCGCAACACGCGAGTGCCAAGCTCGCTTTCCATGGGCTTCCCCGGGGTTCGTCTTGTTTGTTGGGACGGCGCATTTCGCCGCGCCACCGGCAAGCCTAGAGGCTCGCGCCCTTCCGCTTCAATCCGCGCCGGTTTATACAAAAAAATGATATAATCGGGTCTCCGTCTTCTCACCGGGTCGTCATGGCCGGGCTCGTCCCGGCCATCCACGTCTTTCTTCGTGCCGCCAAGACGTGGATGCCCGGCATAGGCGAGCGGAAGCGACGCCGTCCTTCGTACGGCTATGGCCGGGCATGACGGAATCGATGTCTAAAGGAGCCAGCATCTTGGAACTGCACCAGCTTCGCTGCTTCGTCGCGGCTGCCGAGGAACTGCATTTCGGCCGCGCCGCGCAGCGCCTGCAAATGATGCCGTCGGCGCTCGGCCGCCACATCAAGCTGCTGGAAGAAGATCTCGGAGTGCGGCTGTTTGCGCGCACCACGCGTGCGGTGTCGTTGACCGAGGACGGCTCTGTGCTGCTGCGCGAGGGCCGCGCGCTGCTCGGTCGCGCCGAGGCGATCGAGGACGGCTTTCGCCACCGTCTGCGCAAGCCGCAGGCGCGGCGGTTCCGGATCGGCGCGATCGACAGCGCCGCGGCCGGCCTGCTGCCGCCGCTGCTGCGCGACCTCCGCGCGATCCATCCCGACGTCGCCGTGCAACTGCTCGAGGAAAAGACCATCCGTCTCTTGCCAAAACTGCTGTCAGGCGCGCTCGATCTCGCTTTCGTGCGCCCGCCGGAGCGGCCCGATCGGCGCATCGAGTTCACTCCGCTGCTGCAGGAAACTGCCGTGGTGGCGCTGTCGCACACACATGCGCTGGCGCGGCGCAAGCAGATCGTGCTGCCTGACATCGCCGATCAGCCTTTGATCGTGCCGGAGCGCCGCTCGCGGCCGCACAGCCATGATCTCACGACAAAACTGTTCGACGAGGCCGGGCTGACGCCGCGCATCCAGGAGATCGCCGACGAGAAGCAGACCATCGTCAACATGGTCGCGGCGCGGCTCGGCGTTGCCATCGTGCCGCGATGGACCGCGCGGATGGCGATCCCGGGCGTGCGTTTCGTTCCCCTCAGACTCAAGCGCGGCAGCGCCGCCGGCCGCCTGCCGCTCGCCGCCGCCTGGCTGAAAGGCTCCCGCGATCCTGTCCGCGACCAGGTGATGGCAGTGCTCGAGGCGAGGTTGAAGAGCTACGGACGCGAGGCGTGAACAGCTTTCGTCATTCCGGGGCGTGCGAAGCACGAGCCCGGAATCCATCGGGCCGCATACTCCATGGAGGAATGGATTCAGGGCCGGCGCCAAGTGGCGCGCCCCGGAATGACAAAGGGACAGGGCGCGCGTTTAGCGCTGACCCGCCTGGCCTTCTTAGATTTCGGTCTGCGCACCAGGAAACAGCGTCGCGGCACCGACCGCGCCGACGATGGCCCCGATTGTCGAGAGCACGAATGGAGCCGCGAATGCCGACGCCATATCCGTTGTCTTGAGCATCGCCCCCAGCGCGGCAATGCTGACGGCAAAGCCGGCCTGACGGACGATCATTGTCATGGCGGAGGCCATGCCGGCCTGCGCCGGCGGAGCGAGGGCCAAGGCGACGTTTCCCAATTGCGGGTTCGCCAGTGCTGCTCCGATGCCGATCGTCAGCATGCCGGCCGACGTCGCGATGCCGCGGATCGCGGCGTCGGCAGACAGCGCGGCAACCACAAGCAGCGCGTCTCCCGAAGCGACAACACCAAGGGCCGCCATGAAGAAGCGCCGCCAGCCCCATCGGGTGACAAACCTCCCACCGAGCAGCGGGACCAGCAGCATTGGCAACGTTGCCGCAAGCAGCGCCACGCCCGCCACTTCCATGCTGACATGCAGACCGGCACTCAAGAACAGTGGCAGATAGACCAGTGTTGCCCAGTAACCGAACTGGAGGGCAGTCAACGACGCGCCGACCCCGATCATCGGTGCTGTCGCGAACACGCGCGGGTCGAGCACCGGATTGAGGCTGCGCCACTGCTGCCGGACGAACCCGAAGGCGGTCGCCACGCCTGCGATCAGGCCGGTCGCTCTCACGATCGGCGAGGCGTCATGTCTCAACAACGCGTCGATTGCGAGACCGAGCGACAGCGTCAGCAGCACGATGCCGGCAGGATCGAGCGGGCGCCCGCCCGGTTCATTCGTCTCGGCAATGACCCGTGGCACGACGGCCGCCAGCGTCAGGCAAAACGGGATGTTGGCAAGGAAGATCCAGCGCCAGCCACACCAGGCAGCCAGCAGGCCTCCCAAGGTTGGGCCAAGCGCCATGGCAACGCCCGAGATCACTCCAATAGTGCCGAAGACCCTTGCCCGTTGGCTCTGGTCGGGAAATGCCCCGGCGACCAACGCGATCGCGCCCGTGATCAGGAAGGCCGCGCCGATACCTTGCAGGGCCCGTGCAGCGAGCAGCAGCGGACCGCTCGTCGCCGCACCGCAGGCGATCGAACCCAGCAGAAACACGATGTTGCCGGCCAGCATCGCACGCCGGCGACCGAAGCGGTCCGCGAGTGCGCCCGATGCCAGCAGCGCGCCGGTGAGTGCCAGGCTGTAGGCGTCGATGACCCAGGCGGCTCCGGCAACGGCAAACCCGAGATCCCCAGCAATGCCCGGCAGCGCAACCACGACAGCTGTCACATCGAACGGGATCAGGAATACGCCAAGGCCAAGAACTGACGTGATCAGGCTCGGTCGCTGTGGGGCGATCTGAGACGAGCGATCGTGCATGCCGCGCTTCCTCCCAATCCCTGCCCGGGGTTGCACCCGTGCAAGGTCTGCGTACGCCCGTCCTGCTGACAGCATGGTGTCAGCAGGGCCGGCTGCCCGAACCTGTTTGCGATCGGGGCGCACAAAGAGGAGCCAAGCCCTTGTTGGTCTCGCTGGCGAATGGATTAAGGTCGTCTTCGATGGATATTTGGACCAGATGCCTTCTTGGCGTGACCGCCTTCGCCGTGCTCGGCTATTTCGCCCTGATCTACGGCGGCTGCGCGCTGGATCAACGATGTCACCTGCGCTCCTGTTACGCGCACAGGGTCTGCGGTGTGGTCTACGACACCGATGATGCAACGAAGGCGCAGTGAAGCCGGATCGGCGTCAGGCCGCCTGCCGCTCGCTGCGGTCTGAAAGGCGGGGCCCATGGATGGGATCGGCACCCGGCTTTCCCTGCGCCCTCTGCGAGAGAGAGGGCGAAACGAAGAGTAGAACTCGGGCAAAACATGTCGCGAGAATGCGAAGGTACGTCCCACCCACAACTGTCATCGCCCGGCTTGACCGGGCGATCCAGTACGCCGCGGCCTCTCGATTCAATCACCGACGCCTCTGGAATACTGGATCACCCGCATGCGCGGGTGATGACACCGCGTGTTTGACATCTTGAATCGAGCAATATCCCCATTTCCGTCTCCGTCTGCGCCGCCGCGACGAACGGAGGGCCCGCGCCGCGATGACCCTTCGCCTAGCTCACATACACCAGCCGATAGACATACGACTTCGCCCCCTTGCGGCTCACCCAGTCGCCTTCCGGCGGGTGGTCGACCTGGTCGGCCGGCAGCACGTTCCAGGGACGGCCGGTGCAGGACTGGCTTTCCGGGTCCCAGGCGACCCAGCCCCAATCCGGCCGGTGCTCGATCCAGAGATCCTGATCCTGGCGCTGGTAGCCGACGGTTCCATCGGGGCGGGTCTTGCGGACGAAGACGTAGACGAGGTCGTCACTTTGCCGGCGCAGCTCAAATCTCTCCCGGTTTTGCGGATCCGCCATGAGTTCCTCGTTTGTAGACTCGCGTTATGTTATAATATAACAGTCTCTCCATGGCGCATGCACATACCCACGATCACGACCACCCCCATCCGCACGCCCACAGTCACGGCCCGGCGGGGCATCCGGCCCAGACGGCGCACTGGTCGATCCTGCGCATGACCGTGCCGGCGCGGCTGGCCGCGGCGCTCGCGGTCTCGGCCTGCCTGTGGGGCGTCGTCTGGCTGGCGATGAGGTGAGCATGGGCGCGCTTGTCACATTCCGCGACGTTACCCTTGGCTATGACCGCCACCCGGCGGTGCATCACCTCAACGGCGCCGTCGAGGCGGGCGCGCTGCTTGCCGTGATCGGCCCGAACGGCGCCGGCAAGTCGACGCTGCTGCGCGGCATCGCCGGCGTGCTCAAGCCGCTGTCGGGCGTGATCGATCTCGACGGGCTCGACCATCGCGACATCGCCTATCTGCCGCAGTCCGCCGACATCGACCGCACCTTCCCGATCTCGGTGTTCGACTTCGTCGGCACCGGGCTGTGGCGCTCGACCGGCTTCTTCGGCGGCATCGGCAAGGGCGCGCGCGACAAGATCCTGGCGGCGCTCGCCGCGGTCGGCCTCAACGGTTTTGAGAACCGCCCGATCGGCACGCTGTCGGGGGGCCAGATGCAGCGCATGCTGTTCGCGCGCGTGCTGCTGCAGGATGCCCGGTTGATCGTGCTCGACGAGCCGTTCAACGCCATCGATGCCAAGACGTCAGCCGATTTGCTGGCGCTGGTGAAGCGCTGGAACGGCGAGGGGCGCACGGTGCTGGCGGCGCTGCACGACCTCGACATGGTGCGCAACAATTTCCCGGAGACGCTGCTCCTGGCGCGCGGCCCGGTGGAATGGGGCCCGACCGCAGAGGCGCTGACGGCGGACAATCTGATGGTCGCGATGCGGATGTGCGAGGCGTTCGACGACTCTGCCGGCGCCTGCGCCGCCGATCCGCGCTCGCGGGCTGCCTGACGCCGATGCTGTCTGACGCACTGATCACACCCTTCACCGAATTCGAGTTCATGCGCCGCGCGCTCGCGGCGGTGATCGCGCTGTCGCTCGGCGGCGCGCCGATCGGCGTGTTCCTGATGCTGCGGCGGATGAGCCTGGTCGGCGACGCCATGGCGCATGCGATCCTGCCGGGGGCGGCAATCGGCTTCCTGTTGTCCGGGCTCAACCTGTTCGCGATGACGACCGGCGGCCTGATCGCGGGCTTCACCGTGGCGCTGCTCGCGGGCCTCGTCGCCCGCACCACCGAGCTGAAGGAGGACGCTTCGCTCGCGACCTTCTATCTGGTCTCGCTCGCGCTCGGCGTCACCATCGTCTCCATCAAGGGCACCAATATCGACCTCTTGCACGTGCTGTTCGGCAACATCCTCGCGATGGACGACCAGACGCTGCTGGTGATCGCGTTCAATGCCACGCTCACGCTGCTGGTGCTCGCGGTGATCTATCGCCCGCTGGTGATCGAATGCGTCGATCCAGTGTTCCTGCGCACTGTGAGCCGGGCCGGCGCGCCGGCGCATCTCGCCTTCCTCGCGCTGGTCGTGGTCAACCTCGTCAACGGCTTCCATGCGCTCGGCACGCTGCTCGGCGTCGGGCTGATGATCCTGCCGGCGGGCATCGCGCGGTTCTGGTCGCGCGACATCACCACGATGATCTGCATCGCGGTCGCGAGCGCGATTGTGTCCGGCTATGCCGGGCTGGTGCTGTCGTACCAGACCCGCATTCCCTCCGGCCCGGCGATCATCCTGGTCGCCGCCGGGCTCTATCTGGTGTCGCTGCTGTTCGGCAATGTCAGTGGTTTGGTGCGGCAGCTGTTCCCCGGCCGCCATCTCGAGGCGTGAGTGCGATGCGGCGTTTGCTCGGGTTGATGTGTCTGGCGCTGGCGGTGGCGAGCGGCCCGGCGTGCGCTGCGGAGCGTATCAATGTCGTCGCGAGCTTCTCGATCCTCGCCGACATTGTGCGGAATGTCGGTGGTAACAGGGTCGATGTCACGGCGCTGGTCGGGCCCGACGGCGACGCCCATGTCTATGCGCCGACGCCGTCGGACGCCAAGACAGTCGCTTCTGCGCGGCTGCTTGTCGTCAATGGGTTCGGCTTCGAGGGCTGGATGCCGCGGCTGTTGCAGGCCTCCGGCAGCAAGGCGCCGATCGTGGTGGCGACGACGGGGATCACGCCGCGCCAGCGTGGCGGCCATGAGGATCCGCATGCCTGGCAATCGGTCATCAATGCAAAAATCTATGTCGGCAACATCCGCGAGGCGCTGGTCGCCGCGTCCCCCAGCGATGCCGCGACCTTCAAGGCCAACGCCGAGGCCTATCTGGCGAAGCTCGACGCGCTGGACCGCGAGGTGCGGGAAGCGGTGGCGAAAATACCGCAAGGCCGGCGCAAGGTGATCTCGACCCACGGCGCTTTCGGCTATTTCGCCGATACCTATGGCGTCGCCTTCATCGCCCCGCTCGGGGTCTCCACCGATTCCGAGCCCAGCGCACGCGATATCGCGGCCATCATTTCCCAGATCAGAGCTGAAAAAATTCCAGCAGTTTTTCTCGAAAACATCAGCGATCCGCGCCTGATCGAGCGGATCGCGGCCGAGACCGGGACCAGGGTCGGCGGCACCCTGTATTCGGACAGTTTGACCGGCGAAAAGGGCCAAGTCCCCACTTACATTGATATGGTCAGGCACAATATAAAGGCCCTGACCAGCGCGCTCGCCGACTAGGGGCAGGGGGGCCTCCCTGCCGGGGATTGGAGCGCGGACCCAAGTTCCCGGAGTTGTTATGGCTGAAGCTTCGCAAAAAATTCCTGTGACCGTGCTGACGGGCTATCTCGGCGCCGGCAAGACCACCTTGCTCAACCGCATCCTGTCGGAAAACCACGGCAAGAAATACGCCGTCATCGTCAACGAATTCGGCGAGATCGGCATCGACAACGACCTCATCATCGGCGCCGATGAGGAAGTGTTCGAGATGAACAATGGCTGCGTCTGCTGCACGGTGCGCGGTGACCTCGTCCGCATCATGGACGGCTTGATGAAGCGCAAGGGCAAGTTCGACGCCATCATCGTCGAGACCACCGGCCTTGCCGATCCGGCGCCGGTCGCCCAGACCTTCTTCGTCGACGAGGACGTGCAGAAGAACGCCCGGCTCGATGCTGTCGTGACCGTCGCCGATGCCAAATGGCTGAGCGACCGTCTGAAGGACGCGCCGGAAGCCAAGAACCAGATCGCGTTCGCCGACGTCATCGTGCTGAACAAGACTGACCTCGTCTCCAAGCCCGAGCTTGCCGAGGTCGAGGCCCGCATCCGCGGCATCAATCCGTATGCCAAGCTGCATCGCACTGAGCGCTGCCAGGTCGGAATCGCCGACGTGCTGGAGCGCGGCGCGTTCGACCTCGACCGCATCCTGGAGATCGAGCCCGATTTCCTCGAGGCCGGCGACGAGCACGATCATCATCATCACGACCATGATCACCACCATCATCATGATCACGGCCATGGCCATGGGCTGAAGCACTATCACGACGAGGACATGCAATCGCTGTCGCTGCGCTCGGAGAAGCCGCTCGACGCGACCAAGTTCATGCCTTGGCTGCAACAGCTCGTCGCCACCGAGGGCCAGAAGATCCTGCGCTCGAAAGGCATCCTCGCCTTCACCGGCGATGACGACCGCTACGTGTTCCAGGGCGTCCACATGATGCTGGAGGGCGACCACCAGCGGAAATGGAAGGACGGCGAGAAGCGCGAGAGCCGCGTCGTGTTCATCGGTCGCGAACTGCCCGAGCAGGCGATCCGCGACGGCTTCGAGCAGTGCATCACCACGTGATGAAAGAGTTCGATCCGGGCGAGGCCCCTTCTTCCATCGTTTCGATCACCGACCGCGTCAAGCAGCTCCCGCTCGGCGCGGCGGTCGGCTCGGTGCATTTCCTCGGCGACCGCGCGTTCTTCGTCGGCGCCGAGGAGGGTGTCGCGATCGCGACCGCCGACGGTGAGATCACGCGGACAGAGACGCATTTCGGCGCCATCCTGTGCGCGGCGTCCGACGGCAAGCGGATTGTCACCGGCGGTGACGACGGCAAGCTGATCGCGATCGACGCCAAGGGCGAGACCTCGACGCTCGCGACCGACGCCAAGCGGCGCTGGATCGACAATGTCGCGCTGCATGGCGACGGCACCGTGGCGTGGTCGGCGGGCAAGACCGCGTTCGTCCAGGGCGCCAAGGGCGAGGCCAAAACCTTCGAGGTGCCGTCGACCGTCGGCGGGCTGGCGTTTGCGCCGAAGGGCCTGCGGCTTGCGATCGCGCATTACAACGGCGTGACACTGTGGTTTCCCAACATGGCGGCCAATCCGGAATTCCTGGAATGGGCCGGCTCGCATCTCGCCGTCATGTTCAGCCCGGACAACAAATTCCTCGTCACCGCGATGCACGAGCCGGCGATGCATGGCTGGCGGCTCGCCGACAACAGGCACATGCGGATGAGCGGCTATCCCGGCCGGGTGCGCTCGATGTCATGGAGCGCCGGCGGCAAGGGGCTCGCGACCTCGGGCGCCGATACCGTGATCGTCTGGCCGTTCACCAGCAAGGACGGGCCGATGGGCAAGGAGCCGGCGATGCTGGCGCCGATGCCGGCGCGAGTCGCGGTGGTCGCCTGCCATCCGAAGAACGACGTCATGGCGGTCGGCTATGCCGACGGCACCGTGCTGATGGTCCGGCTCGAAGACGGCGCCGAGATCCTGGTGCGGCGGAACGCCGGCACTGCGGTGTCTGCGCTCGGATGGAATGCCAAGGGCACGCTGCTCGCCTTCGGCACGGAAGATGGTGACGCGGGCATCCTGGAAATGTAAGAGATCGCGGCATCCGAAGCGCTAGGCCGGGGTAGCGTCATGCGGTTTCTCACGACATTCCAGCTCGCCGACTTCATCGACACGCTGGTCAGCCTGACGACCGCCTTCGTGCTCGGCACGCTGATCGGCGCCGAGCGGCAGTACCGGCAGCGTACTGCGGGGCTGCGCACCAACGTGCTGGTCGCGGTCGGCGCCGCCGCCTTCGTCGATCTCGCAATGCATCTGGCGGGCGCCGACGGCGCGGTGCGGGTGATCGCCTATGTGGTGTCCGGAATCGGCTTCCTCGGCGCCGGCGTCATCATGAAGCAGGGCATGGATGTGCGCGGCCTCAACACCGCGGCAACGCTGTGGGCCTCGGCCGCGGTCGGCTCCTGCGCCGGCGCGGATCTGGTGGCGCAGGCGGCGGCGCTGACCGTGTTCGTGATCGCCGGCAACACGCTGCTGCGGCCGCTGGTCAACGCCATCAACCGCATCCCGCTGAACGAGAAGGCCTCGGAGGCGACCTACTACTTCAAGCTCGCGGTCACTCCCGAGGCGCTGCCCGACATGCGCGACCGCCTGGTTGAGAAGCTCGAGGCGGCGAACTATCCGGTCGCCGATGTCGATGTGGTCGAGGCCGGTGACGACTTCCTGGAGATCGTGGCGACGCTGGTGTCGACGGCGGTCGAGCCCAACGAGCTGAACGCCGTGGTGGTCGACCTGCAGCATCAGCCCGGCGTGCGGCACGCGACCTGGGAGATCAGCACCACGGATTGACGCTGGGTTCCGCAGCCGGACGCTTCGGAACCATGCCGTGGCGGAATCGTTGACCTCGCTGACAATGCAGGTGAACGAGATGGCTGCGGATCGGACCAGGCTGCGGAACGACATGCTGATCGCCTCCACGCTGGTGGTGGCGGGCGTCGCGATCGCGGTGCTGTCGCTGCACGCGATCAACGCGGCCCCGCCGCAGGAGATGGCGCAGGCGACCCAGCCGCTGCAGACCACGCCGTCGCCCGAGCCGCAGCAGACCGCGCCGCCGGCCGAATCGAAGCCGGGCGGCGAGCGGCCGACCACGCCGGCGCCGCAGCCGGCCCGTCCCGACGCCGACGCGCAGAAGGCCGGCGCCAGGCCGGCATTGCCGCCGGCACCCGCCGAGAAGACTGCGCCGCCGATCGAGAAGAAATAGGCGCGCCCCGGGCCAAGCGCATTGTGACGCGCATTTGACGAACGCTGCCGCTTATACGGTCTCGCCTCCGCCGCCGGCGCCCGCCATAATCTGCCGTCTCGCCAACGACAGATCGGGGCCTTTCATGAAGATCGAGGACGTCCGCCGCACCGCCTATTCGATGCCGCTCACCAACCCGTCGTTCCCGCCGGGGCCGTACCGGTTCTTCGACCGCGAATATTTCATCATCACCTACAAGACCGACCCGGAAGCGCTCGCGGCCGTGGTGCCGGAGCCGCTCGAGGTCGCCGAGCCGGTGGTGAAATATGAATTCATCCGCATGCCCGACTCGACCGGCTTCGGCGACTACACCGAGACCGGGCAGGTGATCCCGGTCCGCTTCAAGGGCGAACTCGGGGCCTATACCCACGCGATGTATCTCGACGACGAGGCCCCGATCGCGGGCGGCCGCGAGCTGTGGGGATTTCCGAAGAAGCTGGCGCGGCCCAAGATCGAGATCGAAAGCGATGTCCTGGTCGGCTCGCTGCATTACGGCTCGGTGCTCTGCGCCTCCGCCACCATGGGCTACAAGCACCGCAAGGTCGACCACGACACCGTGCTGAATGCGATGAAGGCGCCGAACTTCATCCTGAAGATCATCCCGCATGTCGACGGCACCCCGCGGATCTGCGAGCTGGTGCGCTTTCATCTCGACGATGTCGTGCTGAAGGAAGCCTGGACCGGTCCCGCCGCGCTCGGCCTGTTTCCGCACGCGCTGTGCGACGTCGCCCGCCTGCCGGTGCGCGAGGTGGTCTCGGCGCTGCATTACAAGGCGGACCTGACGCTCGGCCTCGGCTCGGTGGCATTCGACTACATGGCGAAGTGAGCGGCGGCTGACAGCAAAATGCCCGGCGCGAGGCCGGGCATTCGTTCTCAAGGCGTGGTGGTCGATCACCGCACCAGGATATTCCGGAACTGCCAGGGATCGCTCGTGTCGATATCTTCCGGAAACAGTCCCGGACGATCCGTCAGCGGGGTCCAGTCGGTGTAGAATCCCTTCACCGGGCCGAGATACGGCAGCTGGATTTCCAGCAGACGATCGAAATCCATCTCGTCGGCTTCGACGATGCCTTGGTTCGGGTTTTCCAGCGCCCACACCATGCCGCCGAGCACGGCCGAGGTCACCTGCAGGCCGGTGGCGTTCTGATAGGGCGCGAGTTTGCGGGTCTCTTCGATCGAGAGCTGCGAGCCGTACCAGTAGGCATTGTTGTCATGGCCGAACAGCAGCACGCCGAGTTCGTCGATGCCGTCGACGATTTCGTTCTCATCGAGGATGTGGTGCTTTTCCTGCATCTTCGCTGCGCGGCCGAACATTTCATGCAGCGACAGCACGGCATCGTCAGCCGGGTGATAGGCATAGTGGCAGGTCGGCCGGTAGATCGCCTTGCCCGATGCGTCACGCACCGTGAAGTAATCGGCGATCGAGATCGACTCGTTGTGGGTGACGAGGAAGCCATACTGCGCGCCGCGGGTCGGGCACCAGGTCCGCACGCGTGTGTTGGCGCCGGGCTGCATCAGGTAAATCGCTGCGCCGCAGCCGGCTTCGTGGGTACGCGCATTCTCGGGCATCCATTTTTCATGGGTGCCCCAACCGAGTTCGGACGGCTGCACGCCTTCCGACAGGAAACCTTCCACCGACCAGGTGTTGACGAAGACATCAGGCTCTTTCGGCAACTTGGCGCGCTGGGTGTCGCGTTCGGCGATGTGGATGCCCTTGATACCAGCCTGCCGCATCAGGTCCGCCCATTCGGCCTTGGTCTTCGGCTTGGGGGCATTGAGCTTCAGGTCAGCGGCGACATTGAGCAGCGCCTGCTTGACGAAAAAGGAAACCATGCCGGGATTGGCGCCACAGCAGGAGACGGCCGTCGTCGAGCCCGCCGGGCGCGCCTTCTTGGCGGCCAGCGTCACTTCGCGAAGCGCGTAGTTGGAGCGCGCTTCCGGGCCCTTCGACGAATCGAAATAGAAGCCGAGCCAGGGCTCGTTGACGGTGTCGATATAAAGCGCGCCAAGCTCGTTGCAGAGCTCCATGATGTCGGTGGAGCCGGTATCGACCGAGAGGTTGACGCAAAAGCCCTGGCCGCCGCCTTCGGTGAGCAGCGGGGTCAGCAAGTCGCGATAATTGTCCTTGGTCACGGCCTTCTGGATGAACCGTACATTGTGCTGCTCGCAATGTGCCTTGCGGCCCTCGTCCTTCGGATCGATCACGGTGACGCGCGACTTGTCGTAGTCGAGGTGCCGCTCGATCAGCGGCAACGTGCCTTTGCCGATGGAGCCGAAGCCGACCATCACGATGGGGCCGGTGATCTTCGCGTAGATCTGCGAGGAGGGACTCATCATTTTCTCCAGGAGAGTGCCTAGCGGCGGGTAGAGTGGATCAGGGGTTGCGACGCTTCGCGGTGACTTCGATCTCGACCTTCATCTCGGGCTTGTAGAGCCCCGCGACGATCAGCAGTGTCGCCGCCGGGCGAATGTCGCCGAGAACCTCGCCGCAGACCGCGAAATGGGCGTCCGCGTCATTGACGTCGGTGAGGTAGTAGGTCGCGCGGACGATGTCGGCCATCGCGAAGCCGCCCTCCCTGAGGGCAGCTTCGATGGTCTTGAAGCAGTTCCGTGACTGGCTCGTGACATCTTCGGGCATGGTCATGGTGCTGTAGTCGTAGCCGGTGGTTCCGGCGACGAAGGCGAAGTCGCCGTCGATCACGGCACGGCTGTAGCCGGCGGTCTTCTCGAACGGAGAGCCGGTGGAAATCAGGTGGCGGGACATGTCGGACCTCGGCTGAAAATGGCTTTGCGCGGGGTTTACGGGCATTTTTGCCGCCCGCGCAACCCCCGGATTCTGACCTGGTATTCTGACTTGAGATTCTGACTTGGGTTTTGGCCCTGCGGCCGGCGCTAGTGCGACTGCTGCGTGGTGTCCGGCGGGGACGGCGGCGTGCCGGTCCAGCGCCGGATCAGGATGTCCCTGACGATCATGACCGAGATCAGGATCAGCATGACAGTGGTGACCAGGCCGCGCCAACGCGGGCGCGCGCCATCGGTTGCGGGAATGTGCTCCGACATGGCGGCCCGCCTTACGCCGCGTGCGGCACGGCGAGCGGTGCCTTCCGGGTCCGGGATGCCTTCACTTTAGGCACAGCGCCGGTTGGCGTGATCATGCCCCAGGCGCCATCCAGCGCTCCCTCGACAAGCTCGAGACCGAGCAGCCGGTCGCGCTCGAAAGCACCAGGCAGCGACAGCTCGCCGGTCTTGCCGGCAGAGAAGCCGAAACGGGCGTAGTAGGGCGCGTCGCCGAGCAGGATCACCGCGCCATGGCCACGCGCCTTGGCCACGGCCAGCGCACGCTGCATGAGCGCGGCGCCGACGCCGAGGCCGCGGCAGTCATCGTCGACTGCCAGCGGCCCCAGCATCAGCGCGCTGCGGCCCCCCGCGCTGACGTGCCACAACCGCACGGTTCCAACCAACCGGCCGTCCTGGCGCACGGCCGCAAGGCTCAGGCCTTCGGCGGGCGCGCGTCCGTCGCGCAGGCGCTGGCAAATGCGGGCATGGCGATTTTCGCCAAAGCAGGCATCCAGCAGCGCCTCACGCGCGACGACGTCCGAGGCTCGCTCCGCACGGATCGCGAACGGAGCGGCTTGTCGGATGAGGGCAACGGGGGTGTTCCGTTTTGCAGTCATGGCACGTCAGTCCCCGCTTGCAACGGCGTGTCGTACGCCGCGGCAAGCGTCGTTCAGAAAATCAAAAATGATCGGGAAGGAGCCGGCGGGGCCGGCTCCCGGTTTATCAGGCCTCGAACAGGAGGCGGGTCAGATGTGGTAGGTCTTCAGCGGCGGAATGCCGTTGAACGCCACCGACGAGTAGGTCGACGTATAGGCGCCGGTGCCTTCGATCAGCAGCTTGTCGCCGATCTCGAGCGTCACCGGGAGCGGATACGGCAGCTTCTCGTACAGCACGTCGGCGCTATCGCAGGTCGGGCCCGCGAGCACGCACGGCGTCATGTCCGCCCCGTCATGCGGGGTGCGGATGGCGTAGCGGATCGACTCGTCCATCGTCTCGGCGAGACCGCCGAACTTGCCGATGTCGAGATAGACCCAGCGCACCTCGTCCTCGTCGCTCTTCTTCGAGATCAGAACGACTTCGGTCTCGATGATGCCCGCGTTGCCGACCATGCCACGGCCCGGCTCGATGATCGTCTCCGGGATCTGGTTGCCGAAATGCTTGCGCAGCGCGCGGAAGATCGACCGGCCATACTGCAGGACCGGCGGAACGTCCTTGAGATACTTGGTCGGGAAACCACCGCCCATGTTGACCATGGTGAGGTTGATCCCGCGCTCGGCGCAGTCACGGAACACGGTCGAGGCCATCGCGAGCGCGCGGTCCCACGCCTTCACCTTGCGCTGCTGCGAGCCGACATGGAACGAGATGCCGCACGGCTCCAGCCCCAGGCGCTTGGCGAGGTCGAGCACGTCGACCGCCATCTCCGGGTCGCAGCCGAACTTGCGCGACAGCGGCCACTCGGCGCCGGCGCAATCATAGAGGATGCGGCAGAACACCTTGGCGCCGGGAGCGGCGCGGGAGATCTTCTCGACCTCGGCGGCGCAGTCGACCGCGAACAAGCGAATGCCGAGCGCGAAGGCACGCGCGATGTCGCGCTCCTTCTTGATCGTGTTGCCATAGGAGATGCGGTCCGGCGTCGCGCCGGCGGCCAGCGCCATTTCGATCTCCGCGACGGTCGCGGTGTCGAAGCAGGAGCCGAGCGAGGCGAGCAGCGACAGCACTTCGGGCGCCGGGTTGGCCTTCACCGCGTAGAACACGCGGCTGTCCGGCAGCACCTTCGCGAAGGTCTGGTAATTGTCGCGCACGACGTCGAGGTCGACGACGAGGCACGGCTCGGTGTCGAGACCTTCGCTGCGGCGGTGACGCAGGAATTCCTGGATACGTTCGGTCATGGCACTCTCCAACGGCCCCAGCGACGGGATCCGCATCAACGTGACGTCGGATAGGAGTGCTCTGGCCACATTGCGCGATGGAGGCGCAACGAAGCCAAAAGACTCAAACCAGACTGTGCTGCCGTGGATTGGTTGGGAGAGTTTCCCGCCCGCTCACCTGGCAATGAAGGACAAGCCTTTTCAGTAGCCCGCGCCGGCTTTGGACTGCCGGTAGAGACCAAAAAAGCCCGATCCGTCGTTGCTTTAAGTCGCGTCCCCCGTTGAGAGCGGGGTGCGCCGGTTCGCCTCCGGCTGCCAGTCACGGTTGCAAAGAGTGGTGAGACCTTCAACGGCATCCCTGGAGAGGGAGGCTGGCCGCCTCGTGTCCTGATGGACGTAAGCGACCCTCGGTTCTTCCACCCCTTGGCGGCTGTCCGGCCTCTTGTCCGGATACCTACCGACTGACACACGACCACAGGCACGTGCGAAATTGGGCAAGGCAGGAAATAAATCTTTTGAATTCGGGGTGCAAGATTTTTTTTGCGGTAGCGACAAATTTCCCTAACGCGTGCTTGCGATCTCGCGCGCAGCACACGGTCGGGGCGGTGAAGATGAACGGCTGTTAAGAATGACTAACGAAGCGTGTGGCGTTTTAGCCCTGTGCCGCAGCGCTTTCTTGAATCGCAGCGGTCAGGCGCGACGCGTGAACGGCTCGACGCGCTGCGCCGCGCGGATGAAGGCGATCATGATCAGGACGCCGATGCCGAACAGCACGGCCTGCAGGATGTGCGCGCCGACATCACTGAGCCCAAGCAGGATCGCGAGCGCCCAGCCGCCGGCGAACGCCGCGCCGAACACTTCCGCGCCGATCAGGATCGCCGCCGAGATCACGGTGATGACGCTCGGCCAGGCGATGGTGCGGTTGCCTGAGGTGGAGGGCTGCATGGTCATGGAATAGGTCCTGTTCAGGGGGGCGCAATCTCTCCGAAAAGTGCCCATCTTTCAAGCGCAAAAGGCCCAAAAATGCCGTATCGCGTGATATAGATTGGGCCGCATTTTCAAGGCGAAAGACGGGACATTCGATGTCAGAAACCAGCGCAGAAGCCGAGGTCCAGAATTTGGCCAACCCCCTCCTGAAGGCATGGCAGACGCCGCTCGAGACGCCGCCCTTCGCCGAGATCAAGCCGGAGCATTTCCTCCCCGCCTTCGAGCAGGCCTTCGCCGACCATTCGGCTGAAGTGGCTGCGATCACCCATGATCCGGCGTTGCCCGACTTCGACAACACCATCACGGCGCTGGAGCGCTCCGGCAAGCTGCTGTCGAAGGTCTCGGCGGTGTTCTACGATCTGGTCTCGGCCCATTCGAGCCCGGCGATCCTCGAGATCGACAAGGAGGTGTCGCCCCGGATGGCGCGGCACTGGAATCCAATCATGATGAACGCTGTGCTGTTTGGCCGCATCGCCATGCTGCACGAGAAGCGCGCCTCGCTCGGCCTGACCGGCGAGCAGATGCGGCTGCTGGAGCGCACCTATACCCGCTTCCACCGCTCCGGCGCCGGGCTCGACGACGCGGCCAAGGCCCGCATGGCCGAGATCAACGAGCGGCTCGCCCATCTCGGGACCTCGTTCAGCCATCATCTGCTCGGCGACGAGCAGGAGTGGTCCATGGAGCTCGGCGAGGACGACCGCGCCGGCCTCTCCGACACATTCGTGGCGGCCGCCAAGGCCGCGGCGGAACAGCGCGGCATGCCCGGCAAGGCGATCGTGACGCTGTCGCGCTCCTCGGTCGAGCCCTTCCTGCAGAGCTCCGGCAGGCGCGACCTGCGCGAGAAGGTCTACAAGGCCTTCACAGCCCGCGGCGACAATGGCAACGCCAACGACAACAATGCGACCATCGTCGAGATCCTCGCGCTGCGCGAGGAGACCGCGAAGATCCTGGGCTTCCCGACCTACGCAGCCTATCGCCTCGAGGATTCCATGGCCAAGACGCCGGAGGCGGTGCGTGGCCTGCTGGAGCGGGTCTGGAAGCCGGCGCGGGCGCGGGCGCTCGCCGACCGCGACGCGTTGCAGGCGCTGATCACTGAAGAGGGCGGCAATTTCACCCTGGCGTCCTGGGACTGGCGCTACTACGCCGAGAAGCTGCGCCAGCGCCGCGCCAATTTCGACGATTCCGCGATCAAGCCCTATCTGGTGCTCGACCACATGATCGAGGCCGCCTTCGACTGCGCCACCCGCCTGTTCGGCGTCACCTTCGAGGAGCGCAAGGACGTGCCGGTCTGGCACCCGGACGTCCGGGTCTGGGAGGTCAAGGGCCGCGACGGCAAGCACAAGGCGCTGTTCTACGGCGACTACTTCGCGCGGCCCTCGAAGCGCTCCGGCGCCTGGATGACCTCGCTGCGCGACCAGCAGAAGCTCGACGGCGCCGTCGCGCCGCTCGTCATCAATGTCTGCAACTTCGCCAAGGGCGCCGACGGCGCGCCGTCGCTGCTGTCGCCCGATGACGCGCGGACCCTGTTCCACGAGTTCGGCCATGGCCTGCACGGCATGCTCTCCGACGTGACCTATCCGTCGCTGTCGGGGACATCGGTGTTCACCGACTTCGTCGAACTGCCCTCGCAGCTCTACGAGCACTGGCAGGAGCGGCCCGAGGTGCTGCAGCGTTTCGCCCGCCACTACCAGACCGGGGAGGCGCTGCCGGACGACCTGCTCAAGCGCTTCCTCGCCGCGCGCAAGTTCAACCAGGGTTTTGCCACCGTGGAGTTCGTCTCCTCGGCGCTGGTCGACCTCGAATTCCACACCCAGCCGGCGGCGGCGAGCCGCGATATCAGGGCCTTCGAGCAGAAGGAGCTGGAGAAAATCGGCATGCCCGCCGAGATCTCGCTGCGGCACCGGCCGACCCAGTTCGGCCACATCTTCTCCGGCGACCATTATGCCTCCGGCTATTACAGCTACATGTGGTCGGAGGTGATGGACGCCGACGCTTTCGGCGCCTTCGAGGAGGCCGGCGACATCTTCGATCCCGCGACCGCCAAGCGGCTGCATGACGACATCTATTCGTCGGGCGGCTCGCGCGATCCGGAGGAGGCCTATGTCGCCTTCCGCGGCCGCGAGCCCGAGCCGGACGCGCTGCTGCGCCGTCGCGGCCTGCTTGAAACGCCCGAGGCGGCCTGAAGGTGCGGCCCGCCTTCAGCCGCCTGATCGCCTGGCTGGTGCTTGCGGTATCTGTCGTGCTCGGCGCGGCGGCCGCAGAGGCCCATCCGCATGTCTGGATCACCGCCCGGAGCGAGCTGATCTACGCGCCCGACGGCACCATCACCGGGGTCCGCCACGCCTGGACCTTCGACGATATGTTCTCGACCTACGCGCTGCAGGGCATCGAGACCAAGGTGAAAGGCGCCTACAGCCGTGAGGAGCTGGCGCCGCTGGCGCAGACCAACGTCGAATCGCTGAAGGAATACGCCTACTTCACCTTCGCCAAGGGCGACGGCAAGAAGCAGAAGTTCACCGAGCCGGTCGACTACTATCTCGAATACAAGGATTCGGCGCTGACGCTGCACTTCACTCTGCCGGTGAAGACGCCGTTCAAGGCCAGGCAGCTCTCGCTCGAAGTGTTCGACCCGACCTACTTCATCGACTTCCAGTTCGCCGAGAAGGAGCCGGTCAAGCTGGTCGGCGCCGCGGCGGACTGCAAGCTGCAGTTCGAGCGGCCGAATGACGGCACCGCCGCCGCGGCGAAGCTCGGCGAGCAGAACTTCCTCGACGGCAATGCCGGCAACTTCGCCATGATGTTCGCCAACAAGATCACGGTGGAGTGCCCATGACGCCGATCGTCTCCCGCGTGACCCGCGGCCTCGCCGTCTCCGCTGCCGTGCTGGCGGCATTGGCGCTCCTCGATGGTGCGGTTCATGCGCTGCTGGCGCAAAATCCGTTCGGTGCGCCGCGTGCGGCGGAGCCGCAGGGCGGGCTGATCGGCTGGCTGCTGGCCAAGCAGTCGGAGTTTTATCGCGAGATATCGCAGACCATCCGCGCCGCGAAATCCGACGGTTCGGCGGTCTGGACGCTGCTTGCGATCTCGTTTGCCTACGGGATCTTCCATGCCGCCGGCCCCGGTCATGGCAAGGCGGTGATCTCCTCCTACATGGTCGCCAATCGCGAGACTGCGCGACGGGGCATCGTGCTGTCGTTCGCCTCGGCGCTGATGCAGTCGCTGGTCGCCGTTCTCATCGTTGGCGTCTGCGCCTGGTTGCTCAATGCGACGGCGAAGACCATGTGCGGGGCGGAGAAGGGGATCGAGATCGCAAGCTACGCGCTGATCGCGGCGTTCGGCGCCCGGCTGGTCTGGGTCAAGGGCGGCGGCTTCTTCCGCGCGCTGCAGGTGCCGCGCCCGGCGCTGGCGATGGCCGGCGCGCATCAGCACGATCACCATGACCACGACCATGGCCATGATCACCATCATCGTCACGCCCAAGACCATGCTCATGACGATCACGGCCATCATCACCACGATCACCATCACGGTCACGATCATGATCATGACGCGCAGCATGTCCATGACGAGCATTGCGGCCATTCGCACGGGCCGACGCCGGCCGAGCTCGCCGGTCCCGGCGGCTGGCGGCGCGGCCTCGGCGCGATCCTCACGGTCGGGATCCGGCCCTGCTCGGGTGCGATCCTGGTGCTGGTGTTCGCGCTGGCGCAGGGCCTGTTCTGGGCCGGCATTGCCGCGACCTTCGTGATGGGGCTCGGCACCGCCATCACCGTGGCCGCGATCGCGCTGGTCGCGGTGTCGGCGCGCGGCCTGGCGGAGCGGCTGAGCGCGGCGCGCGACGGCGGCGGCATGGTCATCATGCGCGGCCTGGAATTCGCCGCCGCAGCTCTGGTGCTGCTGTTCGGGCTCGGGCTCTTGTTCGGCTACGTCGCAGCCGAGCGGGCGACGTGCCTTTAGGGCTCTAACTCCAAGTGATCCGTCATCCTGAGGAGCCTGCGCAGCAGGCATCTCGAAGGATCGACGGCCACCGGCCGGGCCGTGCATCCTTCGAGACGCGCGCAAGAGCGCGCTCCTCAGGATGACGGGAAGGAGACGGAATTCAGGCTCAGCTCGTCAGGTATCCCCGGATCGCGGGCAGGAAGAAGATCGCGATGTTGATCGCGAAGCCGATGCTCCAGAGGATCGAGCGCAGAGTCGGGCGGTTGCCGATATAGGTGAAGACGTAGGCGATCCGCACGATCAGGAACAGCACCGCGAGCTCGTCGATCAGCCGCAGCGGGCCGACGCGGAATTCGGCGAGCAGCACGGCGAATGCGAAGAACGGGAAGGCCTCGATGCCGTTCTGGTGGGCGCCGAGCGCCCGCGCGCGGATCGGGTCGTCGTAGAAGTCGGGATCGCGCGGCTTCGAATTGTCGAACCCGCGGATGCCGGCCCATTTCACCGATACGATCGTCAGGAGCGAAAGCATCAGCGTCCCGAAGACGCACCATTCGGCGATCGTCATGGTTCCTCCCCATATTCCGGACGGGAGCGTAGCCAACCGGCACTCGGCTTGACAAGGTTGGAGCAACGCGCGAAGCCCAACTACCCCAAGCGCAAGGCGATCATGAGCACGGTCATCCCCTTCGAGAGCGCGAAGCCTGCCGCGGCGCCGAAGTCGGAACGCGTCGGCGTGCTGCTGGTCAATCTCGGCACGCCGGATACCGCGGATGCCACGGGGGTACGGGTTTATCTCAAGGAATTCTTGTCCGATCCGCGGGTGATCGAGGATCAGGGCCTGCTCTGGAAGCTGATCCTCAACGGCATCATCCTGCGCGTCCGCCCGGCCCGCAAGGCGCGCGACTATCTGAAGATCTGGAACACCGAGAAGAACGAGTCGCCGCTGAAGACCATCACGCGCTCGCAGGCCGACAAGCTCGCGGAGGCGATCGCCGATCACGACCATGTCGTGGTCGACTGGGCGATGCGCTACGGCAATCCCTCGATCAAGCAGCGCATCGAGGCGCTGGCGGCGCAAGGTTGCGGCCGGCTGCTGCTGGTGCCGCTCTATCCGCAATATTCCGCGGCGACGTCGGCGACCGTCTGCGACGAAGCGTTTCGCGTGCTGGCCGCCATGCGCGCGCAACCGATCCTGCGGGTGACGCCGCCCTATTACGACGACCCCGACTACATCGAGGCGCTCGCGGTCTCGATCAATGAGCATCTGGCGACGCTGTCGTTCCAGCCCGAGATCATCCTCGCCTCGTTCCACGGCATGCCGAAGGACTATGTCGACAAGGGCGATCCCTATCAGGCCCAGTGCATTGCCACGACCAATGCGCTGCGCAAGCGGCTCGGGCTCGATGCCAACAGGCTGATCCTCACCTTCCAGTCGCGCTTCGGCAATGCCGAGTGGCTGCAGCCCTATACCGACAAGACCGTCGAGAAGCTGGCCAAGGACGGCGTGCGGCGCATGGCCGTGGTCACGCCCGGCTTCTCCGCCGATTGCCTGGAGACGTTGGAGGAGATCGCGCAGGAGAACGCGGAAATCTTCCGGCACAATGGCGGGGAGCAGTTCGCCGCTATCCCCTGCCTCAACGACAGCGACGGCGGCATGGACGTGATCCGCCAGCTGGTGCTGCGCGAGCTGCAAGGGTGGATTTAACAAGGCTGGAATCTAGCAAGGCTGGATCTAGGAACGCCTGGGCCTGATTGTTAACGAACCGTGACACCGGACACGGCCATTCGCTCGCATCTGGTCATCCGACAACAGCTTCATATGTGCTAGGGAGAACAACCGCCGGCTGAACCGGCGGAGCGGTCCTGCCGACCAATGCACGGACCGTGCCTGGCGATGGTCTCGCGGGCCCTGGAGGACTTTATGACTGGCTTCGATATTTTCGCGATCGCGCTTGTTCTTCTCGTCATCGTCACGCTGTTCGCCGGGATCAAGACCGTTCCGCAGGGCTATGACTGGACCATCGAACGGTTCGGCAAATACACCCGCACGCTGTCGCCCGGGCTCAATCTGATCGTGCCCTATTTCGATCGCATCGGGCGGAAGATGAACATGATGGAGCAGGTGATCAACATCCCCGAGCAGGAGGTGATCACCAAGGACAACGCCACCGTGACGGTGGACGGCGTCGCATTCTTCCAGGTGTTCGATGCCGCGAAGGCGAGCTACGAGGTCGCCAATCTCAACCAGGCCATCATCGTGCTGACCATGACCAACATCCGCTCGGTGATGGGCTCGATGGATCTCGACCAGGTGCTGTCGCATCGCGACGAGATCAACGAGCGGCTGCTGCGCGTGGTCGACGCGGCGGTCTCGCCCTGGGGCCTCAAGGTCAACCGCATCGAGATCAAGGACATCGTGCCGCCGGCCGACCTCGTCGAGGCGATGGGCCGGCAGATGAAGGCCGAGCGCGTGAAGCGCGCCGACATTTTGCAGGCCGAGGGCCAGCGGCAGTCCGAAATCCTGCGCGCCGAGGGCGCCAAGCAGGGCCAGATCCTGCAGGCCGAAGGCCGCAAGGAGGCTGCGTTCCGCGACGCCGAGGCGCGCGAGCGTTCCGCCGAGGCCGAGGCGAGGGCAACCCAGATGGTCAGCGATGCCATCGCCAAAGGCGACGTCGCCGCGCTGAACTATTTCATCGCCGACAAGTACATCAAGGCGTTCGGGCAACTGGCCGACTCGCCGAACCAGAAAATCATCATGTTGCCGATCGAGGCGACCAGCATCCTCGGCTCGCTCGCCGGCATCGGCGAGATCGCCAAGGCCACCTTCGGTGAGAGCGCTGCCTCCGCCGCGGCCGCCGCGCGGCGCGGCTCGGTGCCGCCGGCAGGTCCAACGCCGCCGCCGGTGCCGCCGCAGCGGTGAGGGCGTGACGGCATCACGCCCGCAATGATAGAGGTCATGTCATGGCCGAGATGTTTTCGACATTGGGTACCTGGAACTGGCTGATCTTCGGCTTCATCCTGATGGCGCTGGAGCTCGCGGCGCCAGGCGTGTTCCTGTTCTGGCTCGGGCTCGCAGCGCTCTTGGTCGGCCTGTTGTCGTTCGTCTTCACGCCGTCCTGGCAGATGCAGCTCCTGATGTTCGCGGTATTCGCTGCGCTCGCGGTGCCGGTCTGGCGGCATTTCGCCAGGGGCGCGACCGAGGCCAGCAAGAGCAATCCGTTTCTCAACCGCCGCAATGAAGCCCTGGTCGGCCGCGAATTCACGCTGGAGAAGCCGATCGTCGACGGCTCAGGCACGGTGCGGATCGACGACACGGTCTGGCGTGTCGCCGGCCCCGATGCGCCGGCCGGCAGCCGTGTCAAGGTCGTCCGCGCCGACGGCGCGAGCCTGACGGTGGCCGGGGTCTAGCTGGTGACTTGCTTGCTCCACCGCTCGGCGAAGCGATTGAGCGGCGTGAAGGTCTGGAACAGCTCCCTGCCGAGTGCGGTGAGGCCGTAACCATCGTCCGTCAGCTCGACGAACCCCGCCTCGCGCAATTCGGTCAATCGCGTCTGCAGGATCGTCGGCGAGGCCTCGTCGCAGGCGGTGCGCAGCGCGCGCGAGGTCAGCGCGGTCTCGCGCAGCTCCCAGATGATGCGCAAGGTCCAGCGCCGTCCCAAGAGATCGAGCAGCGCCATGATCGGGCGGCCGCTCCGCGAGCCGCGGGCGCCGGGTCTTGTGGCCGGGCCCTGCTTTGCCATGTCGCGAATCCCTCTTGAATCTCACTTGCGTTGGTTGCTACAGATATTGTAGCGTGATGCTACAGTAAATGTAGCAGTGAGATCAGGCCATGTCACGTATCGCGCCGCTCGATCCGCCCTATGCGGTGGACATTCAACAGCATTTCGACCGCATCATGCGCGGCAAGCCGCCGCTGGTGCTGTTCCGCGTGATGGCCGGCCATCCGCGCGCCTGGGAGAAATTTCGCGGCGGCAGCCTGCTCGACCGCGGGCCGCTGCCCTTGCGGGAGCGCGAGATCGTGATCGACCGCACCTGCGCGCTCAATCAATGCGAATATGAGTGGGGCGTGCATGTCACGGCGTTCGGCGCGGCCGCCGGGCTGTCGGAGCAGCAGGTCGACGCCACCGTGCGCGGCAAGGCCGACGCCAATTGCTGGTCGCCGGCCGAACAGGCGATGATCGCGGCGGTCGATGCGCTGCATGCGCGCGCGACGCTTGATGACGCCGAATTCGCCGCGCTGTCGGCGCATTATGATGACGATCAGGTGCTGGAGATCATCCTGCTGTGCGGCTTCTACCGCACCGTCTCCTACCTCGCCAATGCGCTGGCCTTGCCGCTGGAGCCGACCGCGGCGCGGTTTCCGAAATAATCGCTGTCATTCCGGCGCGATGCGTAGCATAGAACCCGGAATCTCGAGATTCCCCGATGCGCAATTGCGCATCTGAGGTTCACGCTTCGCGTGCCGCGGAATGACGGAGGGAAATTACGCCACACCGGCGCGCAGCAGATCGTGCAGATGGATGATGCCGACCGGCTTCTTCGCATCGGTCACGATCAGCGTCGTGATCTTCGAGGCGTTGAGCAGCTCAAGCGCTTCGCCGGCCAGCGTGTCGCGGCTGATCGTCTTCGGCGTCTTGGTCATGACCTCGTCGACCGACAGCGCCAGCAAATCGGGGCGCATCTGGCGGCGCAGATCGCCGTCGGTGACGATGCCGACGAGATGGCCGTGGCGGTCGACGACGCCGACGCAGCCGAATCCCTTGGAGGTCATCTCGACCAGCGCATCCGACATCTTGGTGCCGAGCGGCTTGAGCGGCAGCGCATCGCCGCTATGCATCAGGTCGCGGGCATATTTCAAGAGCGCGCCGAGCTTGCCGCCCGGATGCAGCACGCTGAAATCGGTCGAGGTGAAGCCGCGGCCTTCGAGCAGCGCGATCGCCAGCGCATCGCCGAGCGCCAGCATCATCAGCGAGGAGGTGGTCGGCGCCAGATTGTGCGGGCAGGCTTCGCGGGCTTTCGGTAGCGTCAGCTGCACGTCGGCGGCCTTGCTCAGCGTCGAATCCTTGTCGGCGGTCATCGCGATCAGCGGAATGCCGAAGCGCGCGGCATAGGCGATCAGATTGCGCATCTCCGGCTGCTCGCCGGACCATGACAGCGCCAGGATCACGTCATCGACGGTGATCATGCCGAGGTCGCCGTGGCTGGCTTCCGCGGCATGCACGAAGAATGCCGGCGTGCCGGTCGAGGCGAAGGTGGCGGCGATCTTGCGGCCGATATGGCCCGACTTGCCGAGCCCGGTGACGATCAGGCGTCCCTTGGCCTTGCCGATCAGCTCGGCCGCTGCCGCGAACGGCGCGCCGAGGTCAGACTTCAGGGCCGCGGAAAGGGCTGCGACGCCGCTTGCTTCGGCATCGAGGGTGCGGAGCGCCGACTGGATGGCGCCGTCATCGGGGCCGGATGATTTGGTCATCAGCGGTTTCGGTTTGGCCATTTCGCATTCCAGGGGAGGGGTTTTGCACCCGGGCGTCTCCCTTAGCACGTTCGATTCCGCGATGCGACGCGCGGCGGCCGATCCTCAACGGGTCATTAACCATAATTGTTTTAACTCCATTAAGGACGTTTTCCGCCGCCCGGCGGAGTGCGTACGTCAAGTGCATGAATTCGTTGGGGTATTTCCATCGTGTGGCGGCGGCCAGCAAGCGGCCCAAATCGGCGCGGACGCCTCGTTCGCGTGGTTTTGCCATGCCTTGCGCTGACCGCTAGCGGCGGGCTCGCCGAGGCCCAGACCGTGACGCCGGATTTGTTCAGCCCGAGCCGCCAGAGCCAGGTGATCACACCGGATTCGCCGCTGCGCCGGACCACGGCCGAGGCGCTCGATCCGCTCAATGGCTTGAGGCTGCCGGATGCCGATCGTGACCGGCGTTCGTCTTCCTCATCGACGTCGACGTCACAGCGGATCGGGCAGGTCCCGACCTACGGTCTGCCGGCTGCGAACGGCGCCGCGACCTCGGGCTATGACTCGCTCAACCGCAAACGCCTGAAGCCGAAATATTATCCGGGCCAGGCCAAGCCGAAGCCGCCGCCGGGACCCGGCTCGCCGGTGCCTACACCGCCGCCGCTGAGCGCGAGCGGTCAGTTGCGGCTGTCGATCCCGCCGTCGGAAACCGCCAGCAAGCCGCCGCTGCCGCCGGCGATGGCCGGCACCATCGTCGGCCAGCCGCCGCGCAGGCGGCTCAAGATCGACGACGATCCGTTCGGCGCGGTCGGCGACTACGCCGGCTCGTTCATGGTCAAAACTGCGGTCGAGGTGATGGCCGGCTATGACACCAATCCCGGCCGTCTCAATTCGCCGCAGGGCAGGGCGTTCTACATGGTCGCGCCGGAATTCCTCGCGGTGTCGGATTGGGAGCGTCATGCGATCGTCGCCGATTTGCGCGGCTCCTTCACCGGCTACGGCTCCCAGCTGACGCCGAACGCCGACGGCACGCCGCTGTCGGCGCCGCTCGATGTCGACCGTCCGAATTTCACCGGCCATATCGACGGCCGTCTCGACGTCTCCAGAGACACGCATTTGTTGGGGCAGGCCCGCCTGCTGGTCTCGACCGACAATCCCGGCAGCCCGAACGTGCAGGCTGGCCTCGCCAAGTATCCGATCTACACCACGGTCGGCGGCACCTTCGGCATCGACCAGCATTTCAACCGCCTGCAGGTCTCGCTCGGTGCCACCGTCGACCGTACCGATTACCAATGGTCCAAGCTCACCGACGGCACCTCGTCGTCGAACGACGACCGCAATTTCACGCAATATGGCGGCGTCGGCCGCGTCAGCTATGAGCTCAATCCGGCCGTGAAGGCGTTCGTCGAGGTGGAGGGCGACAGCCGCTTCCACGACCTCTATCTCGACCGCTCCGGCTACGCGCGCAATTCGTCGGGCGGTTATGCCAAGGTCGGTACGTCGTTCGAGTTCACCCGGCTGCTGTTCGGCGAGGTCTCGATTGGCTATGCCAGGCGCGACTATGTCGACCCGCGGCTTAGCCCACTCGAAGGCCTGCTCACCACGGCCTCGCTGACCTGGAATGCGACGCCGCTGACCACGGCCAAATTCTATTCCGACACCCAGCTCGGCGAGACCACGCTGCCCGGCACCTCGGGCGTGCTGTCGCGCACCTACACCGTCGAGGTCGACCACGACTTCCGTCGCTGGCTGACCGGGATCGGCAAGTTCACCTACGGCACGCTCGACTACCAGGGCGACAACCGCAACGACACCATCTACTCGGTGTCCGGCGACCTGATCTACAAGATGACCCGCAGCCTCTGGATCAAGGGCACCCTGCGCCGCGACTGGCTGGATTCGAACCTGGCGGGGCAGAGCTCGGCATCGACGGTCGTGATGCTCGGCGTGCGGGTGCAGAACTAACGTCTTCTGCCCGGATAGGATGTCGTCGCCGCGTTATTGCCAACTTGTAATCCGTCGGCCTTGAACGAGGCGCGCGCTGGGACCCACCACTCTCTGCAGAGCTGGAGAGTCACATGAAACGCATCGTCATCGTCGCCGCATTGCTGATGAGCGCCGCCGTTCAAGCCCACGCCGATCAACTCACGGTCAGGTGGTACGACACCATCAGACCGCACGGACACAAGCGGCCGAATGCCGTCGGCATGGCCGCCGTGAGCGCCTGCAACCAGCGACTGGGCGAACCGGATCAGGGCTATATTCCCGAGGCCTTCAAGGACTGCATGCGTGGTTTCGGATACCGCTTCATGTCCCACACGCTGAAGCGCAGTGAGCGGCCCGCGACCGTTTACAATCGCGACTCGCGGGACCCGTCGGTCGGTTGGCACACCGAGAACGGAATGCGGGTGTGCCACAACGATTGCGATAATCCGGAAATCCCGGGCTCCGGTGCAGTGTGCCGGAACGTCAACGTGATGGGTATGACAATGCGGGAATGCGTGACGGGGAGTTCGCTGTAGCTACATCACCTATCGGTCGTCATGCCCGCGCATGCGGGCATCCAGTACGCCGCGGCCAGTCCGTTCAAGCTCTGACGTCTCTGGAATACTGGATCGCCCGCTTTCGCGGGCGATGACAGTTCAGTGTGTGGCAACAATTTGAGGCAATCGCCGAGGCCCTTACCCCGGCAGGTCCGTCTTCCCCATCAGGAAGCCGTCGATCGACCGCGCGCACTGGCGGCCTTCGCGGATCGCCCAGACCACCAGCGACTGGCCGCGGCGCATGTCGCCGGCGGAGAAGATCTTGGCGCGCGAGGTCTGGTAGTCGTGCAAGGACGCGCGGACGTTGCCGCGCTGGTCGAGCTCGACGCCGAGCGTCTTGAGCAGGCCCTCGTGCACCGGATGGACAAAGCCCATCGCCAGCAGCACGAGCTCGGCGTCGAGCGTGAACTCGGTGCCGGGCAGCGGCTTGAACTTGTCGTCGACCTTGACGCAGTGCAGCTTGCTGACCTTGCCGTCCTTGCCTTCGAACTTCGTCGTCAGCACGGCGTATTCGCGCACCGCGCCCTCGGCCTGGCTCGACGACGTCCGCATCTTCAGCGGCCAGTTCGGCCAGGTCACGCCCTTGTTCTCGTGCTCGGGCGGCGCCGGCATGATCTCGAGCTGGGTCACCGACTTGGCACCCTGACGGAACGAGGTGCCGATGCAGTCCGAACCGGTGTCGCCGCCGCCGATCACGACGACATGCTTGCCGCCGGCGAGGATGTCGGCGGTGCCGTCCAGCCGCTCGCCCGAGACGCGGCGGTTCTGCTGCGGCAGGAAGTCCATCGCGAAGTGGATGCCGGCGAGATCACGGCCGGGGATCGGCAGGTCGCGCGGGGCTTCCGCGCCGCCGGTCAGCGCCACCGCGTCATACTGCTTGGCGAGTTCCTGCGGATCGATCGCGCCGGGCGTCGAGCCACCCACCGCCTTGCCGTAGTGGAAGGTGACGCCCTCGGCTTCCATCTGCGCCACGCGGCGGTCGATGACGTTCTTCTCCATCTTGAAGTCGGGAATGCCATAGCGCAGCAGGCCGCCGGCCTTGGCGAACTTCTCGTAAAGATGCACCTCGTGGCCGGCGCGCGCGAGCTGCTGCGCGCAGGCCATGCCGGCGGGGCCGGAGCCGATCACGGCGACCTTCTTGCCGGTCTTGCTGGCCGCGATCTCCGGCTTCACCCAGCCATTGTCCCAGGCGCGGTCGACGATCGCGCATTCGATCGTCTTGATGGTGACCGGGTTGTCGTCGATGTTGAGCGTGCAGGACGCCTCGCACGGCGCCGGGCAGATCCGGCCGGTGAACTCGGGGAAATTGTTGGTCGAGTGCAGGTTGCGCGAGGCCTCTTCCCAGTTGCCCTGATAGACGAGGTCGTTGAAATCGGGGATCTGGTTGTTGACCGGGCAGCCCGGCGTGCCCGGCGCGGTCGAGCCGGTGCCGTGGCAATAGGGGATGCCGCAATTCATGCAGCGCGCGGCCTGGTCGCGGGTGTCCTTCTCGCTCAGCGGAATGACGAACTCGTTGAAGTTCTTGAGCCGCTCGGCGACCGGCTCGTACTTGCGGTCATGCCGCTCGATCTCGAGAAAACCTGTGATCTTACCCATTGAAACCCGATGCCCCTGCATCTCAGTTGTTCCGTCATTCCGGCTGCGCCGCGAGGCGCAGACCCGGAGGTTTCGAAGTCGGTTGGCGAGATTCCGGGTTCGCGCTTCGCGCGCCCCGGAATGACGCCTGGTGATACTACGCGCCGATCGCGATTTTCGGCTCGGCGTCGGCGTTCGCCTTCATTTCCTTGAGCGCGCGGCGGTACTCCACCGGCATCACCTTGCGGAATTTCGGCAGCCAGGTCTTCCAGTCGGCGAGGATCTCGGCCGCCTTCTTCGAGCCGGTCAGCTTGGCGTGACGCGTGATCAGGACATGCAGCCGCTCCACATCGGAGTCGAGCAGGTTCTGGAACACGTCGACCCGGCCATGCGCCTCGAGATCGCCGGAGTGGTGGTAGGTGCCGGCGTTGATCAGCTCCTCCGACAGCACCGGCTCGAGCTCGACCATCGACAGGTTGCAGAGCTTGGCGAAGTCGCCGGCCTCATCGAGCACATAGGCGATGCCGCCGGACATGCCGGCCGCGAAGTTGCGCCCGGTCTTGCCGAGCACCACCACGATGCCGCCGGTCATGTATTCGCAGCAGTGATCGCCGGCGCCTTCGACGACCGCGACTGCGCCGGAGTTACGCACGGCAAAACGCTCGCCGGCGATGCCGCGGAAATAGCACTCACCCGCGATCGCGCCGTACATCACGGTGTTGCCGACGATGATCGATTCTTCCGGCACGATACCGGAGATCTTCGGCGGCTTGACGATGATGCGCCCGCCCGAGAGGCCCTTGCCGACATAGTCGTTGCCTTCACCCTCGAGATCGAAGGTGACGCCCTTGGCGAGCCAGGCGCCGAATGCCTGTCCCGCGGTGCCCTTCAGGCTGACATGGATGCTGTCGAGCGGCAGGCCGGCATGGCCGTAGATCTTGGCCACCGCGCCCGACAGCATCGCGCCGGCGGAACGGTCGGTGTTGTTGATCTCTTCCTCGATCCTGACCGGCGCGCCGCGATCGAGCGCGGCCTGCGCCTTGTCGATCAGCCGGCGGTCGAGCACGGCGTCCAGATGGTGGTTCTGGGTTTCCGAGTGATAGATCGTCTGGCCCTTCTCCTCCTGCTGCCGCACGAACAGCTTGGAGAAATCGAGGCCCTTGGCCTTCCAGTGCGAGACCAAAGCGGTCTGGTCCAGCATCTGGACCTGGCCGACCATGTCGTCGAACGTCTTGTAGCCGAGCTGCGCCATGATCTCGCGGACTTCCTCGGCGACGAAGAAGAAGTAGTTGATGACGTGCTCGGGCTGGCCGGTGAAGCGCTTGCGCAGCACCGGATCCTGGGTCGCGACGCCGACCGGGCAGGTGTTGAGGTGACACTTGCGCATCATGATGCAGCCCGCCGCGATCAGGGGCGCGGTGGCGAAGCCGAACTCGTCGGCGCCGAGCAGCGCGCCGATCACGACGTCACGGCCGGTGCGGAAGCCGCCGTCGACCTGGACCGCGATGCGGCTGCGCAGCCGCTGGCGCACCAGCGTCTGATGGGTCTCGGCGAGACCGATCTCCCACGGCGAGCCGGCATGCTTGATCGAGGTCAAGGGCGAGGCACCGGTGCCGCCCTCGAAGCCAGCGATGGTCACATGGTCGGCACGCGCCTTGGCGACGCCGGCGGCAACCGTGCCGACGCCGACTTCCGACACCAGCTTGACCGAGACCTGGCCGTCAGGATTGACGTTCTTGAGGTCGTAGATCAGCTGGGCGAGATCTTCGATCGAGTAGATGTCGTGATGCGGCGGCGGCGAGATCAGGCCGACGCCCGGCGTCGAATGCCGTACGCGCGCGATCGTCGCGTCGACCTTGTGGCCGGGCAGCTGGCCGCCTTCGCCGGGCTTGGCACCCTGCGCCATCTTGATCTGCATCATGTCGGAGTTGACGAGATATTCCGTCGTCACGCCGAACCGGCCCGAGGCGACTTGCTTGATCGCCGAGCGCATGCTGTCGCCGTTGGGCAGCGGCTTGAAGCGGTCGGATTCCTCGCCGCCTTCGCCGGTGTTCGACTTGCCGCCGATCCGGTTCATCGCGATCGCCAGCGTGGTGTGCGCCTCGCGCGAGATCGAGCCGAACGACATCGCGCCGGTCGAGAACCGCTTGACGATGTCCTTGGCCGGCTCGACGTCCTCGAGCTTGACCGGCTTGCGCTTGTCGTCCTCGGCGCTCTTGATCCGGAACAGGCCGCGCAGCGTCAGCAGTCGCTCGGACTGCTCGTTGAGGATCTTGGCAAACGCCCGGTAGCGCTCCAGCGAGTTGCCGCGCACGGCATGCTGCAGCGTCGAGACCGATTCCGCGGTCCAGGCATGGTCCTCGCCGCGGGTGCGGTAGGCATATTCGCCGCCGACATCGAGCGCGCTCTTGTAGATCTGGCCGTCACCGAACGCGTCGTCGTGACGACGCACTGTCTCTTCCGCGATCTCCGCGAGGCCGACGCCCTCGATCCTTGTATGGGTGCCGGCAAAATACTTGGCGACGAAGTCCGCCTTGAGGCCGACCGCGTCGAAGATCTGCGCGCCGCAATAGGACTGGTAGGTCGAGATGCCCATCTTGGACATCACCTTGAGCAGGCCCTTGCCGATCGACTTGATGTAGCGCTTGACGATCTCATAGTCGTCGAGCGCTGCGGGCAGCCGGTCCTTCATTGCGAGGATGGTCTCGAACGCGAGATAGGGGTTGATCGCTTCGGCGCCGTAGCCGGCGAGGCAGGCGAAGTGATGCACTTCGCGCGGCTCACCCGACTCCACGACGAGGCCGACCGAGGTGCGCAGGCCGGTGCGGATCAGATGATGATGCACGGCGGCGCAGGCCAACAGCGACGGGATCGGAATCCGGTCGGTGCCGGTCATGCGGTCCGACAGGATGATGATGTTGATGCCCTCGCGCACCGCGCCCTCGGCGCGTGCGCAGAGCTCGTCGAGCACCTGCTCCATGCCCGCCGCGCCGAAGCCGGCGTGGAAGGTGGTGTCCAGCGTGCGCGACTTGAAATGGGTCTCGGCGACGTCGGAGATCGAGCGGATCTTCTCGAGGTCGGCGTCGGTCAGGATCGGCTGGCGCACTTCGAGGCGCTTGGTCGAGGCCAGGCCCTGCAGGTCGAACAGGTTCGGCCGCGGCCCGATGATCGAGACGAGGCTCATCACGAGCTCCTCGCGGATCGGGTCGATCGGCGGGTTGGTGACCTGCGCGAAGTTCTGCTTGAAGTAGGTGAACAGCTGCTTGGGCTTGTCCGAGAGCGCCGAGATCGGCGTGTCGTTGCCCATCGAGCCGGCGGCTTCCTCGCCGGTGGCCGCCATCGGCGTCATCAGGATCGTGATGTCTTCCTGGCTGTAGCCGAACGCCTGCTGGCGGTCGAGCAGCGGCAGGTTGGAGCGCACGCCCTTGGCCGCCGCATCCGGCAGCTCCTCGAGCTGGATCTGGGTGCGATGCAGCCAGTCGCTGTAGGGGTGGCTCTTGGCGAGGTCGGCCTTGATCTCGTCGTCGGGAATCAGGCGGCCCTGCTCGAGGTCGACGAGCAGCATCTTGCCGGGCTGCAGCCGCCACTTGGTGACGATCTGGTCCTCCGGAATCTTCAGCACGCCCATTTCGGACGCCATCACGATGCGGTCGTCCTTGGTGACGAGGTAGCGCGCCGGGCGCAGGCCATTGCGGTCGAGCGTGGCGCCGATCTTGCGGCCGTCGGTGAAGGCGATCGCGGCCGGGCCGTCCCACGGCTCCATCAGCGCGGCATGATATTCGTAGAAGGCGCGGCGCTGCTCATCCATCAACGGATTGCCGGCCCACGCTTCCGGAATCATCATCATCACGGCGTGAGGCAGCGAGTAACCGCCCTGCACCAGGAATTCGAGCGCGTTGTCGAAGCAGGCGGTGTCGCTCTGGCCTTCATAGGAGATCGGCCAGAGACGGCTGATGTCCTTGCCGTAGGCTTCGGAATGCACCGAAGCCTGCCGCGCGGCCATCCAGTTGACGTTGCCGCGCAGCGTGTTGATCTCGCCGTTATGGGCGATCATCCGGTACGGATGCGCCAGCGACCAGGTCGGGAAGGTGTTGGTCGAGAAGCGCTGATGCACCAGGGCCAGCGCGCTGTCGAAATCGGCTTCGTGCAGGTCGGGATAGTACTTGCCGAGCTGGTCGGCCAGGAACATGCCCTTGTAGATCACGGTGCGGCACGACAGCGAGCACGGGTAATAGCCCGCCATGCCGCGGTCGCGGCGCTGATAGATCGCCTGCGAAATCGACTTGCGCAGGATATAGAGCCGGCGCTCGAAATCGTCCTCGGTCTTGGCGGCACCGTTGCGGCCGATGAAGACCTGCATGTGATAGGGCTCGGTCGGCTTCACGGTGACGCCGAGCGACGAGTTGTCAGACGGTACATCGCGCCAGCCGAGCAGCTTGAAGCCCTCGTTCTTGATCTCGTCGGCGATGATGCTCTTGATCACGTTCCGCCACGCGGCATCGCGCGGCATGAACAGCGCGCCGATGGCGTATTCGCCGGGCTGCGGCAGCTTGAAGCCGAACTCCGCGGCCTTGCGCGCGAAGAAGGCGTGCGGGATCTGCACAAGAATGCCGGCGCCGTCGCCGGCGCGCGGGTCGGCGCCGACGGCGCCGCGATGCTCGAGGTTGCACAGGATGCTCAGCGCATCAGAGACGATCTGATGCGACTTCTGGCCCTTGATGTTGGCGATGAAGCCGACGCCGCAGGAATCCTTTTCCAGGCTGAGGTCGTAAAGGCCTTCGGCTTGCGGACGCCAGGTGTGCAGCTCGGGAGTGTGCGGCCCATAAGACGCATCATATGAGGCGTCATGCGCGGCGTCAGCGGCTTTCGAGTCCGCGGTCGCCGACAGCGTACCTGCCACGATGATTTCGCGCTCGAATTCCGACCCGCTCATGTGTCCTCTCCCTTGCGTCAGGGGCCTCACCGTATTTGGCGCACCTTGGACGTTGCGGCACCCACCGGGCCACCGCTCGTCCGCCGCGAGCCGCATTTTCCTAAATTCAGACGTCGGGCGTTTCAACGTCCCCTGCGGAACGGCCCTGCCTGCAGCATTCTCGGAGCCCGGGGCGCCGAGGTTTCGTTGCAATCCCTATGCCGGAATGGCCTCGAATTTGAGACAGTCTTGCTGTCCTAACTTCGACCTTGCCAAATTTTTGTCTATCACACAAGCGCGAGGAAGTCCTCGCCCGCATGCTTGGAACGAACGGCTCGGCCGGCCCGCCGCGCCCCTGATTCGAAGCAAACACGCCGTGATCTGGCCCAAGGAGCGACCAAGGACCGCCGGATTTGAAACTGAAATTTTACTCCGGGCAAGCCGGCCAGAGAGCAGGAAGCTCCACAGGGCGCGGGCAAGACAGGAGTAACGGCGATGAAGTTGTTCACAGGTTCGGTTGCAGCCGCCGTGCTCGCGCTCAGCGCACTCTCGGCCCAAGCCCAGCTGGCGACATCGGCCCGGATCGGCAGCCCGGTTTTGATCAAGGTATCCGACATGGGCGGGCCCTATGCCGCCATGCCCGAGGTTCCGCCGCCGCCGCGCTTCGGCCGTGTCCCGAGCCTGCTGCCGCCGGTCGAGGTCTACACCGTGCTCCGCGAGAACGGCTATCTGCCGCTCGGCGCCCCCCGGCAGCGGGGTTTCGTCTACACGATCTCGGTGATCGATCAGGGCGGCGACGACGGCCGGCTGGTGATCGATGCCCGCGACGGGCACATCCTCCGCTTCACGCCGGCCTATCGGCTCGGCGACAATTACGACGAGGAGCTGAGCGCCGCCTATGGTCCGGTCGGCCCGATGCCGCGGCCGATCCAGGCCCGGGTGCCGCGGCCGCCGGCTCCGATTCCGCATGTCGCGAGCCGCGTGCCGGTGCCGAAGCGCAGTCCGCTCGCGGCCAAGGCGCAGGTTCCCGCGGATACTCCGGCTCCGGCGGCCCAAGCGGCTGTCCCGGCCGCGGTCCCGCAGCCCGCGCCCACCCAGGCGGCGGCGCCTGAGCCTGCCCAGCAGGCCGCTGCAGCGCCGAAGCCGGCCGAGGCGGCGGCGCCTGCCGTTCAGCGTGCCGAAGCTCCCACCGTCGGCCAGGCCGCTCCGCCTCCGCCCGCGCCCGCGATCCTGCCGACACAGGACATGCCGAAGGTGCAGGGGTTGGAGTGACGGTTACCAGCAACAAAAAACGCCCCGGTTTCCCGGGGCGTTTTCGCGTGCAGCCAATATCTGCTGACGCGGGACGTGTTGCTTAGGCCGCGACCTTCGCCGAGCCGTCAACGACCTGCGGAGCCTTCTCGCTGCCGCCGATCGGAATGCTGCGGGGCTTCTTGGCCTCGGGAATCTCGCGGACGAGATCGACGTGGAGCAGGCCGTTCTCGAGCGAGGCGTTCTTCACCTGCACGAAGTCGGCAAGCTGGAAGACGCGCTCGAAGGCGCGGGAGGCGATGCCGCGATAGAGCACTTCCGAGGTGTTGCCGGAGTTCTCGTTGGCGGTTTTCTCGCCCTTGATCGTCAGCGTGTTCTCCTTCGCGACGATCGAAAGCTCGGCCTGCGAGAAGCCGGAGACCGCTACGCTGATCCGGTAAGCATTCTCGCCGGTGCGCTCGATGTTGTAGGGGGGGTAGCCGGGGCTGCCGTCCGAGGTCACCTGATCGAGCAGGTTGAAGAGGCGGTCGAAGCCGACGGTGGAACGATAGAACGGAGTGAGGTCGTAGGTACGCATAGAGCTAGTCCTCCAGTGAGCGACTGTTTCAGTTACCCGCCCGCCATCGGGCCGGGCTTAGATGTGTGCAGCCTGATGTTCCGGTTCCGAAACACTGGTAGCGGCCTGCACTGAGGTGATATGGGAGGGGTTACGTCGCGTTCAAGGGACGGAAACAGCGTCGCTTTTGACGCCCGCGCCCTTGATCTCCACTCCGTCCCACCTACCGGTTCCCCGCATGACGCTCGTCTCGATTCCTGCCAATCCGGTTCCGGACGACGTGGTCAGTGGCACCATCAAGACCCCCGACGGGGCCGAGTTGCGCTTTGCGCGCTGGGCGCCGCCGCCCGGCCGCAAGGGCACGGTCTGCGTGTTCGGCGGGCGCGGCGAGATGATCGAAAAATATTTCGAGACCGTGCGCGATTTGCGCGACCGCGGCTTTGCGGTGGCGACGATCGACTGGCGCGGGCAGGGCCACTCGTCGCGGCGGCTGCGCGATCCGCGCAAGGGTTATGTGCGCGACTTCGCCGATTACGAGGTCGACGTCGAGACCTTCGTGCAGCAGGTGGTGCTGCCGGATTGCCCGCCGCCCTATTTCGCGCTGGCGCATTCGATGGGCGGCGCGGTGATGCTGCGGCTTGCGCATGCCGGCAAGCGCTGGTTCGACCGCATGGTGCTGTCGGCGCCGATGATCGACCTGCCGCGGCGCCGCGTGTCGTTCTTTCCGAGCGCGCTGCTCCGGATCATGCGCCTGGCCGGGCAGGGCGGCCGCTACATTCCGGGCGGCGGCGGCGAACTGGTCGGCCTCGCGCCGTTCATCGGCAATCCCGTGACCAGCGATCTGGTGCGCCACGCCCGCAACGCGGCGATCCTGGAGGAAGACCCGACGCTCGGGATCGCGGCGCCGACTATTGCCTGGGCCGACACCGCGTTCAAGGCGATGCGCACCTTCCGCGGCATGTCGTATCCGTCCGAAATCCGTCAGCCGATCCTGATGCTGGCGGCGAGCAATGACGAGGTGGTGTCGACAGCGGCGATCGAGGAGTTCGCCTATCATTTGCGCGCCGGCTCGCATCTCGTGATCGCCGGCTCCAAGCACGAGATCCTGCAGGAGCAGGATCGCTATCGCGCGCAATTCTGGGCGGCGTTCGACGCCTTCGTGCCGGGCACGCCGCTGTTCAAGTGATCCATCTGTTTGCGGAAGGCCTGTGGCTCAGCCGTTGAGCAACGCGACGATGCGGTCCGGAAAGCGCCGTTCGACGAACAGCGTCCTGACCTCGGCGACGCTGAGATAGCGGTCGTTGCCGTCGCCCTTGCCCATGATGTCGAGCAGCACCGGCCACTCGCCGAGCATCAGGAGCGGATAGTAGCCGTGCAGGATCGCGTAGGACGGCGGATGCTCGTCCTTGGCGCGCTGGAAGTTCGCGGCCATGAAGGTCTTGATGTCGGACGCCGACAGCCCGCGTTCGGTGCCACCGTCAGGATTCGGATAGTCCTTGCCGAAGGTAGCAAGCCGGGCGATCTCGTCGTCATGCACCACCGCATGCTGGTCGAGGATGCGTGAGCCCGCGCCGTGCTTGTCGAGCGGGCCGTTGCGCAGCTCGTCGAGGATCGCGCCCTGGGTCAGGCTGCGCAACTGGCTGAACGGGCCGATGCCGTTGGCCATCTGCGCGACCATGAAGATCTTCGCCTTTGCGTCGGCACCCGCCAGGCCCGTCTTGCCGGTGGCGCGGCCGATCGTGCCGGTCAGTTCGGGCAGCGGCACGACATGACCGCCGACATAGTTGCCGGCGACGAGTGCGCGCAGGAACGGGCAGGGATTATTGGGGGAAACCTGCGGGGCAGCGGCCTCGCTTGCAGGCATATCGGACATCAAACCACATCCTGAAAAGCTTCAGCCTAAAAAGCATCCATTACCAGCGGATGAACTCGCTCAGGATTCAGCGGCGAATTTCGGCGTAGATGCAACCAGAACGAGTTTGCCGAAGGGCAGGCCGGCTTTCAAGAGGCCATCGCGGTAATGCGCGATGTCGGCCGGGTTCTTCCAGTGGAAATTCCGCAAATGACGTTCGACCGTCAGATCGGGATGACTGGCGAGCAGCGCCTCTGCCGCCTGCGCGGCCTCGTCGGCGCGGCCAAGCTGGGCGAGCGCCGCGGTGCGCACCGCAAGGCACTGCAGATGGTTCGGGTTGAGATACAGCCCCTCGCGCGACCACGACAGCGACGCGTCATATTGTCCGAGCAGATAATGGCTGAACGCGTTCAGCCCGGCCCATTGGTAGCGCGGGTCGCTGTTGCCGCGCTGGACCGCCGTCGAGAACAGGTCGACCGCCTTGCGGTGGTCGCCGATCACCATGTGGCAGATTCCGAGCACGCCGCGCGCGCCCATGTCGTAGGGGTTGAGCTCGATCGCGCGCTTGATGGCGTCCATCGCGGCTTCGTAGTGGCCCTGCATCGCATGCAGATAGGCCAGCAGCGAAAACGCAAACGAGGAGCGCGGGTCGAGCCGGACGCTGCTCTCGGCCAGGCTGACCGACGAGGCCCACAATTCGCGCGTGCTCGGGATCCAGCCGAACTGGATGCTCTGGATCTGGATCAGCGCCAGATAGGCGCGCGCGATCGACAGCGCGGGGTCGAGCTCGATCGCCTCCTTGAACAGCGCGATCGCGGTGTCGCAGTCGTCCTTGGTCTGGTGATAGTAGTGCGACAGGCCCTTCAGGAAGCGATCCCACGCCGTCAGTTCGGCGTTCGGCGAGCGCGCCGGTGCCGAGGCCTCGGCACGGTAGATCTCCTGGGCCACCGCGGCGGAGAGGTTGGCGGTGATCTCGTCCTGCATCGCGAACAGGTCGCCCATGTCGCGATCATAGCGGCCGGTCCACAGCTGCTCGCCCTTCTCGGGCGCGATCAGTTCGGCGGAGACGCGGATCTTGTTGCCGGCGCGGCGCACCGAACCCTGGATCAGATAGGTCGCGTCGATCTCGCGCGCGATCAGGCGGGTCGAGACGCTTTTGCCCTTGTAGGCGAAGGTCGAGTTGCGGCTCAGCACGCGATAGAAGGATTGCAGCGACAGCGCGTGGATCAGATCCTCGGTCAGGCCGTCGGAGAAATACTCGTCGGCGCCGCCGCTGAGATTGTCGAACGGCAGCACGCCGACGATTGCGGTCCGGTATTGCCCCGGCAGATGCGGGCCGTCGTCCGGGGTCTTCTCCTGCAGATCGGATCCGGCCGGCGCCCAGGTCCAGACATGGATCGGTTCGGCGATGTTCTTGAAGCGGTGCGGGCCGGCGTCCGCCAGGATGACGGCAAGCCGCCGCCCCGCTTCGGTGCGGGCCTTGTCCGATACCGCGATGCCACCGGGCGCTGCGACCGTCTCGAGACGGACGGCAATGTTGACGTCGTCGCCGAACACCTCGTCCTCGTCGGCCATGACGTCGCCCATGTGGACGCCCATCCGGAAATGCATGGCGCGGTCGGCCGGCAGATGCTCGTTGCGCTCGGCCATCATGGTCTGCATGGCGACGGCAGCCTCGATGGCGCCGATGATGCTCGGGAATTCCAGCAGGAAGCCGTCGCCGGTGTTTTTGACGATGCGGCCGCCATGGTTGAGAATGATCGGGTAGATCGCGCTGCGGTGCGCCTTGAACGAGGCATGCGTCCCCGCCTCGTCGGCGCCCATCATGCGGGAATAGCCGGTAATGTCGGCGCAAAGAATGGCAGCGAGCCGTCTTTCCATATTTCCTGTGCCCTGGAATGGCCACTCAGCCGAGGTGACCGAATCCGATACTTACAAGACAGGCCGGGTTCGGCGGAAGCTCGGTTTGCAGGCACCTATAATGCATAGTAGCAGGAATTGGCATGCGACCAACGGATCGTACAGTCCGTTTGTCTACTGAATTCGTGTGTCGCCGGGATGGCGCCGGTCGGCTGACCATCCTTATCCGGCCGTTACTTACATAGGTTAATTGCGCTGACATGCTGGGAATTCACGAACTTTGGCTTTTCGTCCTGTCCGGCCTGCTGCTCAACATCACGCCGGGGCCGGATACCGCTTATATCATCGGGCGCACGATTCAGCTGGGGTGGCGTGGCGGCGCCGCTGCGGCGATCGGTATCAGCTGCGGCTGCCTGGTCCATGTGCTGGGGGCGGCGATTGGGCTGTCGGCGCTGCTGATGGCGTCGTCGACCGCCTTCCTGGCCGTCAAGCTGATCGGCGCGGCCTATCTGGTGCTGACCGGCCTGCAGATGCTGCTGTCGCGCGCCAAGCCGATCGCGGAGATCACCGGGCAGGGCGGTGAGACCTCGATCTCGCTTGTGTTCTGGCAGGGGGCGCTCACCAACATCCTCAATCCCAAGGTGGCGCTGTTCTTCCTGGCCTTCCTGCCGCAGTTTGTGGCGGCGGACGCGCCGCGCAAGACGCTGGCCTTCCTGGTGCTCGGGCTGATCTTCATCACCGGCGGCACGCTGTGGTGCTTCGGCCTCGCCGCCTTTGCGGCGAGGGCCGCCGGCCGTATCAGGCAATCCGCCGGCGTGATCGCCTGGATCAACCGCTCGCTCGGCGCGCTCTTCATCTATCTCGGCGTCCGCGTCGCCATGCTGGAGGCGCGCTAAGCGCGATGAGATTGGGGTGAATCGTCCTCGCGCTTCAGCCCTTTAGTTTGGGCATGATCTTTTCGGACCGCTTCGCACTTTTCCGGATCATGCCCTAGCCGTGGATCTTGAGCAGCGCGCTGCCGGCGAGATAGATGCCGAGCAGGATCATCGCGATCAGGAACCAGCGGCGGAAGACGTCCGGCTGCATCCGTGTGCGGACGGCCTGGCCGATGAACATGCCGGTGAATGATGCGACCATCGCGACCGCGCCCGGCAGTGCGGTGGCCGCCGTCAGCAGGCCCGAGGCCGTGAGGTTGAAGGCGAGCGCGATCGTTGCGGTGGTGAAGAAGACGCCGAGCGCCTGCACCAGCTCGTCCTTCTCCATGCCGATCGCCTGCATGAACGGCATCGAGGGGATGACCTGAACTCCGGTTGCGGCCGAGATCAGCCCGGTGATGACGCCGACGATGCCGCCGATCCATTTCTCGTTGCGGCGCGCAACCTTGAAGTTGAACCGGCTCAGGCCAACGATCGCGTAGATCACCAGCAGCACGCCCAGCACGACGGTGCCGTAGGCCGCGTAAGGCCCGGTCAACAGCCCGGCATTGATCCAGATCCCGACCACGGTGCCGAGCATCAGCGGCCACAGCCGCTTGATGATGTCGCGCAGATAGGGGCCGACGAAGGTCTGCCAGATATTGGTGACGATCGCCGGCACGATCACGATCGCGATCGCCTGGCCCGGCGGCATCGTGGTTGCGAGCAGCCCCATCGCGACCGTCGGCAGACCGAGGCCGAGCGTACCCTTGACGAAGCCGGCGAGCAGGAAGGCGAAGGCGATGAAGATCAGGAGATGGTCGACCATAGCGGCACATTGACCGATCGATCCGATCGGCACAATCTGGAGGTTACGGAGTTAGCCTTCGGACGAGGCGAAGGTATGGGGCGGGAAAAATCATGCGGTTCGACCTGATCGACTTGCAATTGTTCATCGCGGTTTCCGATGCGCGCAGCATCACCCAGGGCGCGGCGCGCGCGAACATGGCGCTAGCCTCGGCAAGCGAGCGAATCAAGGGCCTCGAGGAGGCGCTCGGCGTCGCGCTGCTCAAGCGCGGCCGCCGCGGCGTCGAACTGACGGCGGCGGGCGAGAGCCTGCTCGGCCACGCCCGCATCGTGATCCACAATGTCGAGGCGTTGCAGAGCGATCTTGCCGCCTATGCCAGCGGCGTCCGCGCCAACGTGCTGCTGCTCGCCAACACCTCGGGCCTGTCGGAGCACCTGCCGCGGGCGCTGGCCGCCTTCCTGCACGAATATCCCGACATCAGCGTCGATGTCGAGGAGCGCGAGAGCACCGATATCGCGACCGCGATCGCCAGCGGCGCCGCCGATCTCGGCTTCGCCGCGGAACACGCGCTGCCCGACAGCGTCGAGCGTTTCCTGTTCAGCGAGGATCGCCTGATGCTGGTGGCGTCGCGGCGCAGCGATCTCGGCGGCCGTCGCCAGATCGATTTCCAGGAAGTGGTTGGCCGCGATTTCGTCGGGCTTACCGCGACGTCGGCGCTGCAGGTCCATATTTCCCGCCACGCGGCCAAGCTCGGCGCGCGGCTGCGCTTTCGCGCCCGGCTGCGCGGCTTCGACGCCATCTGCCAGATGGTCGCTGCCGACGTCGGCATCGCCGTGATCCCGGAAACCGCGGCGCGGCGCTGCGCAGCGTCGATGCCGATCACAACGATCCGGATCCGCGACGCCTGGGCCAACCGCCGGCTGACGATCTGCGCCCGCAGCTTCAAGGCGCTGCCGCGGGCGGCCAAGCAGCTCGTGGAATATTTACGGGCCGAAGCCCAGCGCTGACGGCACGCTCATTTCGTCGTCACGACGCCGGCATCCTGGATCACCTTGGCCCATTTCCTGATGTCGGCGGCGACGAAGTCGCGGAAATGGTCCGGCGTGTCGCCGACCAGCGTCAGGCCTTGCTCGGCGAGCTTTTGCTTCACCGTCGGATCGGCCATCGCCGCGGTGGCGACGCTGTTCAGTTTCGCGACGATCGCCGGCGGCGTTCCGGCGGGCACGGCCATGCCGTACCAGTTCTCGATGACGAGGTCGGGCATGCCGGCTTCCGCCGTGGTCGGCACGTCGGGCGCGGTCGGGGCGCGCTCGCGCCCGCCGAGCGCGATTGGGCGCAGCGCGCCCGCCTTGATCTGCGGCAGGATGACCGGCAGGTCGAGGAAAGTCATCTGCACCTGCTGACCGAGCAGATCGTTCACCGCGGGCGCCGCGCCGCGATAGGGCAGGCACGATGTCGATCTTCGCCGTCAGCTTGAACAATTCGCAGGCCAGATGCGGCAGGCTGCCGGGGCCGGAGGAGGCGAAGTTGAGCCTGCCCGGCTGCGCCTTGGCGAGCGCGACCAGTTCGCTCATGTTGTTCGCCGGTACATTGGTGGCGACCACCAGCATCTCCGGCACGGTCGCGACCAGCGTCACCGGCGCGAGATCCTTCAGCGTGTCGTAGGCGACCTTTTCCATGCTCGGGCTGATGGCGAGCGCACCGGCGCTCGCGATCGCGACCGTGTAGCCATCGGGCGCAGCCTTCGCGACCGCGTCGGTGCCGAGCACGCCGCCCTGGCCGGCGCGATTGTCGACGATGATCGGCTGCCTCACCAGCTCCGACATCTTCTGCCCGATCACGCGCGCGATGATGTCGTTCGGCCCGCCGGGCGGGAACGGCACGATCAGCCGGATAGGTTTGGCCGGAAAATCCTGGGCCGAGGCTGCGCCGGGCGCGAGAAGCAGAAGGGTCGCCAGCAACCTGCCGCAAATCGTCATGTGCGCCCATCCATCCCTGACTTTTCTCGTTGCCGTCAGGATGGGCGCAGATCAATCGCGCGGCAACTCAAGAAATCAGGCCAAGAGATCACGCCAAAAGATCAGGCCAGGAAATCAGGCGTTGAGCAGCTTCATCGCCGCTTCGTGCACGCGCGGATCGCCGGCTGCGATGATGCGGCCGCCGCTTTGCGCCGGCTTGCCGTCCCAGGTGGTGACGATGCCGCCGGCCCCGGTGACGATCGGGATCAGGCCGGCAATGTCGTAGGGCTTCAGCTCGGTCTCGACCACGAGGTCGAGATGGCCGGCCGCGAGCATGCAATAGGAGTAGCAGTCGCCACCGTAGCGCGACAGGCGCGCCGCATTCTCGACGCGGCCGAAGCGGGCGCGATCATCCGGATTCATCAGCAGCGGGCTCGTGGTGAAGACGGTCGCCTCCTTCAGCGCGGTACAGCGCCGCACCGAGAGCCGCCGCTGGCCCGACGGCCCGGAATAATGCGCCGAGCCGCTGTCGCCGGAGAAGCGCTCGCCGATATAGGGCTGGTGCATCATCCCGAATACCGGCGTACCTTTGTGCAGCAGGGCGATCAGCGTGCCCCAGATCGGAAAGCCGGCGATGAAGGATTTGGTGCCGTCGATCGGATCGAGCACCCAGACATAGTCGGCGTCCTCGCGCTCATTGCCGAATTCCTCGCCGACGATGCCGTGCTGGGGGAAGTTCGCCTTGATCAGCCGCCGCATCACGGCTTCCGCGGCCCGGTCCGCCTCGGTGACCGGATCGAAATCGTTCGAGCTCTTGTTGTCGACCGAGAGCGAGGTCCGGAAGAACGGAAGGATGGTTTCGCCGGATGCGGTCGCGAGGCGGCCGATGAAGGCGGTGAAGTCGATGACCGTCACGGCATGTCCCTGAATGCGCAAACGACGCGGTAGAAATCGGATGCGATCTGCCTAGCTCAATCCGGCGCGGCGCGCACGGTTAACGGAGTGTTATCCCGGCTTGATGACGGGGTTCCCCACTTTCGTTTGGCCTCGGATTCGAAAGTCTCCTGGGCTTGGCGGCGGATCACGAAGTTGCGAGTCCTGGTATACAAGCTATGCGCGGGGCGCTGAACGTTCCAGATTTTTGTCATAAGCCATTGAATCTAAATAACAAAACTCAGGGCGTGCGGCTGTTGCAGTTTCGCCAGATTTACCAACATTGCAGAGGAAATGTTTCGAAAGTTCTTGCGTTTTGTGCAGCGCGGCCGCATATTGTTGCGGTGCGGTAGCGCCTCGCGCTATCGCTGCCCTCCTTGGGCGTTTCCTCCCTAGACTTGGGCCGCTTGTTCATTCAAGCGGCCCTTTTTTCTTGGGCCGACATCTCCACGCGTGAACCTGGAATCCAGTTCGGCGCTCGGCTCCCGTCGCGAAATGGATTCTCTGTTCATGACTTCGACGGGCACCGCAGTGCCCGTCCGAGACTTGTCTACTCCGCCGCCGCCTGGAACGGGCCGAGATCCCCGAACGGAATTTTCGCGAGCGCATCCGCCAAGGTCGCGAAGTCGGCCGCGACCTGGGCGAAGCGTGGCCCGCGCTCGCGGTGGCGCTCATCCATATAGACGGCGCGGTTGAGCTCGATCTGCACGGTGTGCAGGCCGCTCGCCGGGTTGCCGTAATGCTCGGTGATGAAGCCGCCGGCATAGGGCTTGTTGCGGCCGATCGAATAGCCGAGCGAGCTCATCATCTCCTCGACCAGGTCGGGCAATAGCGGCGCGCAGCTCGTGCCGTAGCGGTCGCCGATCACGACGTCGGGCCGGCGCGGCTCGTCGCGCGACACCCCGACCGACGGCATCGAATGGCAGTCGACCACGATCACGGCGCCGAATGCCTGGTGCGCCTTGTTGATCAGCCGGCGCAGCGCGCGGTGATAGGGCTTGTAGAGCACCTCGATCCGTCGCAGCGCCTCGTCGACGTCGAGCCGCTCGCGGTAGATCTCCTGGCCGTCGCCGACCACCCGGGGAATGGTGCCCAGCCCGCCGGCCACCCGCATCGAGCGCGTGTTGGCAAAGCTCGGCAGTCGTCCGGTGAACATGCGCGGGTCGAGCTCATAGGGCTCGCGGTTCACGTCGACATAGGAGCGCGGGAAGTTGACCCGGACGATCGGAAAGCCGCGGTCGCTCACGCCCGCGATCAACTCGTCCATGAAGGAATCTTCGGAGCGGCGCAGCGAGGTCAGATCGATGCGCGAGGCTTCGAGGAATTCGGTGGGGTAGACCGAACCCGAATGCGGAGAATTGAAGATGATCGGCGCGCGCCAGGCCTGCGGCTCAACGATCTCGAACGGGGGCGACAACTCGCCAGCAAATTCGCTCATTCCCTTGGCGCCGTCCCTTGCGTCCGCCTCGCCCCGCAAGAATTGATTCTGCCGGAAAAGCGGAGATTTATGGGCGGGCATTGTCGGTAATCGCGATCATTCTGCCAAGTGAAAAGAGTATGGTTTCCGCTGGAACGGGTCTTAAAAGCAGGAAATGCCAACCAAGGTTGCTTCGCTGCGGGGTTCGGTCCACAAATAGGTGGTGCTTGCCGCCTCAGGCCGGCCGCAAATTTCACCCGAAATTTACCGTCTGTCGTGCCTACTGTTCGGACAGATCCTCCAAGCCGGATTCGACGATTCCAGTCATGCCGAAAATTCTCCTCGCCGAAGACGACACCGATATGCGCCGCTTCCTGGTCAAGGCGCTCGAAAACGCGGGTTTCAAGGTCTCGCCGCACGACAACGGCATGTCGGCCTACCAGCGGCTGCGCGAGGAGCCGTTCGAAATGCTGCTCACCGACATCGTGATGCCCGAGATGGACGGCATCGAGCTGGCGCGCCGCGCCTCGGAACTCGATCCCGACATCAAGATCATGTTCATCACGGGCTTCGCCGCGGTGGCCCTCAATTCCGATTCGGAGGCGCCGAAAAACGCCAAGGTGCTGGCCAAGCCCGTGCACCTCAGGGAATTGGTCAGCGAAGTGAACAAGTTGCTGGCGGCCTGATTCGCCAAAAAAGCTTCACTTTGCGTCCTTGCCTGCCCCGCCGCGGTCCGTTATAGGGTCCCGATCCAAACAGCGCTTTGGGTGCGTAGCTCAGCGGGAGAGCACTACCTTGACATGGTAGGGGTCACAGGTTCGATCCCTGTCGCACCCACCATCCTTCGCTCGCGAAGCGAGAGAAGGATGCCACGCCGAAGCCCGACGGGCGTAGGCGGGCCTTTGGCCGCGAGCTACGGCTCGGCAAGCCACGCTTCATTATCTTCTTACTTCGGGCTTCGCGTGGCGCAGCCACGCGGAGACCGTCAGAGCGAAGCGTGTCCGGCGTAGCTTGAACGAACGTGAAAGCGAAGACGGACTGTCGCCGCAGGCTACGGCTGGGCAAGCCACGCTTCGGCAATGGCGACGATCTTCCGATTCAACCTGTCAAACAGCTAGCTCGGTGTCATCACCCGCGCATGCGGGTGATCCAGTATTCCAGAGACGGTTGTGCTTGAGCCGAGAGGCCGCGGCGTACTGGATCGCCCGGTCGAGCCGGGCGATGACAGTGAGGGTGGGGACACAGCTTCGCATTCTCGCGACATGATTTGTCCGAGCTTTGGATTTCGTTCCGCCCTCCTCTCGCAGAGGGCGCAGGGAAAGCCGGGTGCCGATCGCACCCATGGGCCCCGAGCAAAGGGTGAAAGCTCGGGGGTAGGACCACAGGTGTAACCGGAGCAATCCGGCTTTCCCTGCACGATGGGTTACGGCTTACTTCGTGCTCTCCCCGGCGAGACTGGGCTTGTTTGTCACCGCCTTCGTAAGAACGCTTGCGCGTTTTGCGAGGGGACACCGGCCGCTAGGGCGTCAGGACCACACGACTTCACCGTCCGCATCAATCACGCTTCGTCCGTCGTGATCTCCGCGTCCACCGCATCCCACACCGCGTTCGTGACGATCGCGAAGCGCCCCTCGATCGGGTGAGACGGGCGAACCATACATCAAATTATCGTTCCGATAAACCGAAATATTTTTGCTGTTGGGGCTTGCGCCGTCGGGCAACTCAGTGATCCGCATCTCGACGATTGCTGCGACTGCGGTAATAAAGGGACGGGAACCTGAGGTCGCTCAGGGCCTCTCGCGCGATCATGGAAGGTCGGAGGAGAAATCGCAGTGCTCGATCACATCCTGAAATTCATGACGCTCGGGACCATCATCGTCGGCATCACGGCGATCTACACTGCGCTCCACACCAACAACCGGCGGCTCGGCGCCGATATCTTCCTCAGATATTCCGACCGCATTTCCGACCTGCGACGCCGCCTGCCAACGGCGGCGTTCCATGACGAGGGCGCCGCCGGCAGCATTGAGATGACGCCGGACGAGCGCCGGATCGTGCATGAAGTTATCTTCTCGATCTTCGAGCTCTTTGAACTCAAGGTCCATGGCTTCATTCCGCCGGGGATCTGGAAGATCAGGGAGCCCGATATCGAAAGGGTGCTCTCCCTGCCTGTCTTCCAGCAGGAATTGGCGGTCGTGAAACTGAGGTTCGTGAAACATCCGCGCTTTGCGGCGTGGCTCGACCAGATCGGGCAAAGCAAGGCATAGCCGGGGGCGACGCCCGAGCAGAGGTCGTGTCCGCCATCGATGATGAGGGCTGGGGTCGCCGCGCAATGTGACGAGCCGCTATGACCTTCGTCATCTCGACGTTCATATGAGGATGCCGCAACCTGCGACAACATGTGCGGCCCGCGCAGCCCGCGTGTTCTGTTCGCATGGATCGCATTCACGTCGCGCGCGGTGGATTGCCACATGATTAGGCACACGTCTTCAGTCGCGGTCGACGGGAATCCGGTGCGCTGGATTCTCGATATGTCATGTACCGTGCTTACGTCTGTTCTCGGCCGCTACGTGCGTTTCGTCTCAGCGCGAAGATCGCGTAAATTTTCTGAACACGCCGCGACGATGCGTTGCCCGATCGCATCGCACGAAAGCAATTTTGGATTTCTTCACGATGCACGTTGCCGCTCCTCTGGTTCTCGCGCAGATTGTTCTCTAGATCACTCGAGCGATCTCGGCGATGGGTTCTCGAGCCGGATCCGGCAACCACGCGACAATACAATCGCGACAATGATGAATGCCATGTGTGAGCACGAGTGCCGCAGGAACCTGCATCGGCCCTATCAGGAGCGGCCATCGTAAGCAGGATGACATGCCCGCATCCAGAAAATCCCGCTTCTCCGTCGGCCTGAAAATTCGCCGGTCCGTCCGAGGCCGGCGACGCAACCTTGGGAATGCACCTCCGTTGAGCCGACGTTCGTCGGTTGCGACAACGGGGGACGAAATGACATGCAAGAAGACGACAACAGGCCGGTGAGCGCAGCCAAGCTGCTGGAACAGGTTCCCCTGCCACGCGAGCCCCGGGACATCAGGGACATCACGCCGGCGCCGCCGCGGCTCTTCTCGACCAGACCCTATCCGGCGCCGGAGCAGTTCGAGGTCTGGAAGACGCGCATGGCCTCGCTGCTCGACGTGGCGCCACCGGACGGCCACGACCCTGCACGCGGGTTCGAGGTCGAATACCTCACCTGCAACATGGCTGACATCGTGTTCTCATCCGGGCAGTTTGCCGGTCAGACCTTTGCGCGTATGTCCGAGTCGTCGCAGCGTCCCCCGGTCGATATCTGGTGGTTGTTCCGCGTGCGCTCGGGAGAAGCCTGGTTCGAGACCGGCGAGCGGCAAATCCTTGCCGGGCCTGGCGCCATGTTCATGATCTCGCTTGACGACGACTTCCGCGGCCGCATCACGGATTATGACGGCCTGGTGATTGGCTTGCGGCGCGGCGCCTTCGCGGGCGTCGCCGAGCAACTCGACAGCGTCTGCAACACCATTCTCTCAGGCAATCTGATCGACCTGCTTGCGGATTATCTGGACCGGCTCGAGATGCGTTTGATTCAGATGTCACCGGACGAGCTGAGGCAGGCCGGACGGGCGACCGCGAACATGATCGCCGCGTGCATCGAGCTGTCGGCTGACGGGGTGGAGCAAGGGCAGGGCGCCATCGAGTCCATCCTGTTCGAGCGCGCGCGCCGTTATATAGAGGCGCATCTCGGCGACTTCGACCTCACGCCGGATCGCATTGCGCAGCAATTGCGGATCTCGCGTTCTGCACTCTACCGTGCATTCGAGAGCGTCGGTGGTGTCGCCGGCTATATCATGCGCAAGCGGCTGCGCGCGGCGCATGCAGAGCTCGTCGCGACCACCGACCGGCAGGTGCAGGAGGTCGCCTATCGGCACGGCTTCAAGCTGGCGTCGGATTTCACCCGCGCCTTCCGCCGCGAGTTCGGTGTCAGCCCGCGCGAGGCACGCGAACGCGCGCGCCGTTGATCAACTGCCGGTTGAAGAGGCGCAAAATACCACACGGTGCATCGGGCAAATCATTCAACTTGTGAGACGATCTGCGCGCTATTTGGACGGCCTGCTGAGTGACGTTGTCAAATATGTGTCTATCATTTTTGTTTATGACGACTCGGGGCACATTGATGGGGCAGTCGAGCGAGCGCGGGGTGGCAAGAGTGCGCTCGCTAAACTCGACACATCGTTGGCCAGGACCGAAAGGCGAGCGCGCAACGCGCTGTCTTTACTTCTCCACATGCGTTCTTGATGGGCACGCATGTGGGCACAGTCCGTGGCACGGCACCCCGACGTCTGGACAAGATGTCACAAAGGGGACACGCCATGGTTGTTGCACGGACCTCTGTTGCACGCGTGAGATCGCAAGGCTTCGTCCGGAGCTGGGTCGCATCCGGCGATGCGGACAGCCGTTCGCTGCGGCGCCGGCTGATGACGGTGCTGCGCCAGGCGCATCGGAGACTCGGCGTCAAGCGTGACCGGCTCGGGCTCGGGACGCTGGGCGTCTCGGGAGCCATAACACCACGGTTGTTCAGCGGCGGGTTCGTGGGTTGGGCGTCGTTCGTGCTGGTTGCGGCGAGTTTTGCTGCCATCCCTCAGACCGCGAACGCGCAGGCCTATCAGGCAGGCGGAGGTTCCGCGACAGGCGGCAATGCCGTGGCGGTCGGACCTGGCTCGACGGCCAGCGGGCTGCGCGGCATCGCGCTTGGAAGCGGAGCAGCGGCGTCGGGACTCGATTCCATCGCCCAAGGCACGAGCACGAGCGCAGGTGCTCAGAATGCCGTCGCGATCGGCTTCCAGGCGATCGCGTCCCAGTTGAACTCCGTCTACCTTGGCTCGCGCACTGTTGCGGGAACAGGTGCCACCGCTGCAAGTGCAATCGGCATTGGCACGGACGTGACAGCATCCCAGGCCGACGCCATTGCGATTGGACGTTCATCCGTTTCGTCGGCACAGTACTCGGTGGCGCTCGGCCTGAACGCGAAGGCCACGGGCACCGGCGGCGCGATGGCGCTGGGCCAGGGCACGGTCTCGAGCGGCGTCAATTCGGTCGCGCTCGGCGTTTCCGCCAATGCCACGGGAGCAGGCACGAGCGCCTTGGGCACATTCGCCAGTGCCACCGGCGGCAATGCCACCGCGGTCGGCGTCAGCTCCACGGCCAGCGCCAACTATTCATGGGCCGGAGGCTGGTCGTCCGTCGCCTCGGCAGACAGCGCTGTTGCTCTTGGCAAACAATCGGTCGCGTCGGGGATCAACTCATTCGCCGGGGGTAGCTCCGCCACCGCGGCCGGAGATTTCGCCGTGGCTGTGGGCAACCAGGCGCAGGCGCAAGCTGCCGGGGGCGCGGTCGCGATTGGATCGGGCGCCATCGTTGGCAACACGGCGACCGGTGGTATTGCGCTCGGCAACAATGCGAGCTCCACCAACGTCTCGGCGGCCGCCATCGGTGTCGGGGCTACCGCATCCGGAGGGAATGCCACAGCCGTCGGCACCCTGGCGCAGGCCACTGGCACGTATGCGAACGCATATGGCTCCGGCGGGACCACGCTTGCGACGCGGGTGACCGCCTCGGGCGTCGGGTCACTGGCGATCGGCGGTAATGCCACCGCCGGCGCGAATGCATCGGGGAACAACGCAATCGCCATCGGCGGACAGTCTGCCGCCAGCGCTGCAAGCGCGATCGCGGTCGGCACCAGCGCCGTCGCCAATTCCGCCAACGCCGTTGCGGTGGGCACCAATACGCTTGCGACCAACGGCCAGGCGGTCGCGGTCGGCGCCGGCAACGTCGCCAGCGGCAATGGCGCGGTCGCGATCGGCGATCCCAACACCGCGACCGGCAATGGCGCCATTGCGAGCGGCCTGAACAACACCGGGACCGGCGACGGCGCGGTCGCGATGGGCAACACCAACATGGTGGGCGGCGGCGGCCAGGCCGTCGGCACCGCGGGCACGCCGGCGCAGGGCGCGGTTGGCATCGGCTATCAGAACACAGTGACCGGCCAGGGCGCGGTGGCGATCGGCGACCGCAACGTGGCCAATGGCGCGAGCGCGGTTGCCCTGGGCAGCCAGGCCAACGCGTCGGCCGCCAACGCAATCGCCCTCGGTGCGGGCGCAATCGCGACCAACGCGGGCGCCGTCGCGCTCGGCAACGGCAGCGTCACCGCCGCGGCGGTCGGCACGCCAAATGCGGTGATCAACGGCACCACGTACACCTTCCAGGGCACCACCCCGACCGCGACGCTGAGCGTCGGCGCGCCCGGTGCCGAGCGCACCATCACGAATGTCGCCGCAGGGCGGATCAGCGGATCCTCGACCGATGCGGTCAACGGTTCGCAGCTGTTTGCCACCAACCAGGCTGTCGATTCCATCGGCACCACCGTCAACAACATCAACAATGGCGGCGGCATCAAGTATTTCCATGCCAATTCGACGTTGGCCGATTCGTCTGCCGCGGGTACGAACTCGGTTGCGATCGGCCCGGTGTCGACCGCGACCGGCAGCAGTTCGGTGTCGATCGGCAATGGCGCGACCGCGGCGAATGCCAATGATATCGCGCTGGGCTCGGGCAGCCAGACCACCACGGCGGTCGGCACGCCGAATACGGTGATCAACGGCACCACCTACACCTTCCAGGGCACGACGCCGACCTCGACCGTCAGCGTCGGCGCACCCGGCGCCGAGCGCACCATCACCAATGTCGCCGCGGGGCGGATCAGCGGATCCTCGACCGATGCGGTCAACGGCTCGCAGCTCTTTGCGACCAACCAGGCGGTCGACGGCCTCGCCACCACCGTCAACAACATCAACACCGGCGGCGGCATCAAGTATTTCCATGCCAACTCGACGCTGGCCGATTCCTCCGCCGCGGGTACGAACTCGGTTGCGATCGGACCGGTGTCGGCCGCGACGGGCGCCGGCTCGGTATCGATCGGCAATGGCGCGACCGCGGCGAATGCCAACGATATCGCGCTGGGCTCGGGTAGCCAGACCAGCACGGCGGTCAGCACGGCGAGCACGGTGATCAATGGCACCACCTACAACTTCCAGGGCATAACACCGACCTCGACCGTCAGCGTCGGCACGGTCGGCAATGAGCGCACCATCACCAATGTCGCGGCGGGGCGGATCAGCGGGTCCTCGACCGATGCGATCAACGGCTCGCAGCTCTTTGCGACCAACCAGGCGGTCGACGCCATCGGCACCACCGTCAACAACATCAACAATGGCGGCGGCATCAAGTATTTCCACGCCAATTCGACGCTGGCCGATTCGTCTGCCGCGGGAACAAACTCGGTTGCGATCGGACCGGTGTCGACTGCGACCGGCAGCGGCTCGGTGTCGATCGGGAACGGCGCGACCGCCGCGAACGCCAACGACATCGCGCTCGGCTCGGGCAGCCAGACCAGCACGGCGGTTCAAACCGCCAACATGGTCATCGGCGGCACCACCTACAGCTTCGCCGGCACCACCCCAACCTCGACCGTCAGTGTCGGCACGGTCGGCAACGAGCGCACCATCACCAACGTCGCGGCGGGCCGGGTCAGCAACGGCTCGACCGACGCGATCAACGGTTCGCAGCTGTTTGCCGCGACGTCGGCGATCGACAGCCTCTCGACCGTCGTCAGCAACGGCCTGACGCATTATTATGGTGTCAATGACGGCGGCACCCAGCAGGCCAACTACACCAACAACGGTGCGACCGGGACCAATTCGATGGCGGCGGGCGTTGCCGCGTCGGCAACGGCCACGAATTCGACGGCGGTGGGCTTCAACACCCAGGCCACGGTGGCCGATGGCGTTGCGATCGGCTCGGGTTCGATATCCAACCGCGCGGTCGCGCCGGCGTCCGGCATCATCGGCGGCACCATCATCCCCTTCAACACCACCGATCTCGCGTTGCTCGGCGCGGTGTCGGTCGGCAACGCGACGAGCTACCGGCAGATCACCAACGTGGCCGACGGCACCCAGTCGAGCGATGCCGTCACCGTGCGGCAGCTGACCGGGGCGCTGACCTCGTTCGCGACCACGACGACGAAATACTTCCACGCAAATTCGACGCTGGCGGATTCGCTGGCGGTCGGCAACGACTCGGTCGCGGTGGGGCCGCAGACCGTGGTCAATGGCGACAACGGCATCGGCATGGGCTTTGGTGCAACCGTGGCGCAGACCGCGCCCGGCGGCATTGCGATCGGCCAGAATTCGGTGTCCAACTTTGCCGATTCGATCGCGTTCGGAACCAATGCGCAGGCCAGCGGCATCCAGTCGGTGTCGATCGGCGCAGGATCCCAGACGACCAATCCGACCAGTGTCGCGCTCGGTCCGAATGCCAAGGCGACGGCGCAGGCCGGCGATGTCGCGCTCGGCGCCAATTCGACCACCTCGACCGTGGTGGCGACCGCTAACACCACAATCGGTGGCACCACGTACGCCTTCGCCGGCGCGACGCCGACCTCGACCGTCAGTATCGGCAGCGCCGGTTCGGAGCGTACCCTCACCAACCTGGCCGCGGGGCAGATCAGCGCGACCTCAACGGATGCGATCAACGGCTCGCAGCTGTGGGCCACCAACACCTCGCTCGACGCGCTCTATACCACCGTCAACAACATCTCGACCGGCAGTGGCGGCATCAAGTATTTCCACGCCAATTCGACCGCGGCGGATTCCTCCGCCACCGGTGCGGAGAGCGTCGCGATCGGACCGCAATCGGTCGCCAGCGGCGCCAACGCGATCTCGATGGGCAACGGCTCCGCCGCGTCGGCCGACAATTCGGTCGCGATCGGCGCCGGCGCCAAGGCGACCCAGGCCAACTCGCTGGCGCTCGGTGCGAACTCGACCACCACGGCCAATCTGAGCGATGCGGCCTATACGCCTGTCGTCGGCAAGACCGTGGCGGGCGTCGCGACCGGCGAAGTCTCGGTCGGCTCGTCCGGCGCCGAACGCCGCGTCACCAATGTCGCCGCGGGCTCGGCTGCGACCGATGCGGTCAATGTGAGCCAGCTCCAGGCGGTTGCGAGCGGCTCGATCCGCTACGACACCGATGCCTCCGGCAACACCACCAACAAGGTGACGCTGAACAGCGGCGGTAGCGGGCCGGTGACGATCAGCAACGTGGCGGCGGGCGTCGCCGGCACCGATGCGGTCAACGTCAACCAGCTCAACAGTGCGTTCCAGCAGCTCAACGGCCAGATCGGCGAGGTGCGGCAGGACGCCTGGCGCGCGGCGGCGATCGGCATGGCCGCCGCGTCGCTACGCTACGACGACCGGCCCGGCAAGATCAGTGCATCGGCCGGCGGCGGCGTCTGGCGCAGCCAGGGCGCGCTCGCCTTCGGCATCGGCTACACCAGCGAGAACGGCCGGCTGCGCAGCAACGCCGCGGCGACCACCGCCGGCAGCGACTGGGGCGTCAGTGCCGGCGTGAGCCTGACACTCAATTGACCCTGACGTCGACGAGGCGGCTGGCGTGTCTGGCTTTTGCAATCTGGCTCTGCGCGGCGGCGAGTGCGGCAGCGCAGGGTGCGCCGCCGTCCGCCTACGCCGTGAAGCCGTCGGACGTCGTGGTGCCCGAAGGCGAGACGCTCGGCGAGTTCAGGCGGATGATCCAGCCGTTCAAGAACTGGACCCTGATCTGCGACGAGAGCCTGAAATCGAAGCGCCGGGTCTGCAACGTCACGCAGTCGATCGTCAACGCGCAGGGCGCCGTCGCCTTCAACTGGTCGCTGATTGCGACCGCCGACGGCAAGCCGCTGATGGCGATGCGCATCCCCGCAGCCGCCGGCGTCGGTGCGCAGATCGAGCTCGCCATGGGTGAAACGCCGGACCGCATCGTCGCGCAGACCGATCGCTGCGATGCCAGTTTCTGCTTCGCCACGATTGCGATCGGCAATGTGCTCCGCCGGCACATCCGCGCGGCAACGCCGTGCCTTGTGTCCTATCAGCTTCCGCAAGCAGGGCCGATCGTGCTGACGGCGCCGCTGGACGGACTGTCCGGCGTGCTGGCGAAATTGAAATGATCGACAAGAGGACGAAGACGCCGATGCGACTGAAGACCCCCATCCTGATTTTCGCGGCGGTCGTCGTGGCGGCGCTCAGCGCGGCCGGCGTCGTGGGATATGCCCAGCAGATGCAGCCTGCCCAGGCGCAGCCGCTGCCGCTGCAGCAGGGCGCGCCCGCGCCGGCCAAGAAGCCCGCCGTCGCCGCGAAGCCGCAGCCGCACAAGTCGCGTCCGCAGGAAGCGCAGCCGCAATCGCCTGCGGTATCGGCTCCGCCGCAGCAGGCGGCGCAGCAGCCGACGGTGTTCGACGATCATGCGCGGCAGGGCAACATCGTGACCTGCGCCAATCTGTTCGCGACGCTCGGCCGCGGTCTCGCGATGAACTCGAACTACACCGCGCAGTCGCAATGGGACGCCAAGGCCGGCAATTCCCATTCGGTGCAGTCGCTGGTCGCGCTCGCGCCCGGCCAGGCCGCGCAGGCCAACGCGCAAGGCAACGCGCAAGGCAGCGCGGCGCAGCAGGCCGCCGGAATCGTGTTTGCCGCACCGGTTGGATCGTCCTGCGAAGGCAATCTGGTGCGGGTGACGCCACGCACGGAAAGCTGCCCAACGGTTGCCGCCGAGCTCGCCAAGCTCAATGGGCAGAATGGCACGCTGGGCGAGCTCTTGACCATCGCGCTGCCGAACGGCGCGCAAGTGGTGCTGATTCCGTTCGGCAATGCCTGCGTCGCGGTGACGGCGCTGCGGGTCGCCGCCGGGGGATGACGCGCGGTTGATCGGCGCTGAGTCACACCCGCCCGGCCGCGCCGCTTCGGTCGGCGCGACGATCGCGTTAGCCGCAATAGGCCGCATCACGGTTCCGTGCGCCGCGACAATCCAGCGACAAGGGGCTGGATTTTTTCTCCGGGATAGTCAATTCTGATTCAGAACTCACCCATCCGTGCCAAACGCGGAGGAGATATCCCATGGAGGAAGCGCGCACCGAGCGGTATGTCCGCCAGGTCGGCGGTGAACTTGTGTCCTCCGTCATCGCGCGGTCGAAGCCGATCCGGGTCGAGCTGTTGAGCCGGACCTCGCGGCCGCGCATGAACTGGCATTTCCGCCAACCTGAACTGACCCTGTTCTGGTTCCGCAATGGCTGCTCGCAATTGCGCGCCACGATCAATGGCCGGCCGGTCGAATCCGAGTTCTCCGAGGCGGCCAATCTCGCGCTGTTTCCGGCCGGCACCGAGATCGAGGGCGAATGGTCAGTCGGGCCGGCGTTCGATTATGTGGTCGTGTTCCTCGATCCAAAGTTCGTGCAGAGCCGTCTCAATGGTCTGATCGAACGGCCCGCGCTTGCGTTCGGCCATGACCAGCTCTGCCGCGGCCTCGCCGAGCTCAGCCAGGAGGCCACCACGCCCGACAATCTGTTCGATCTGTTCGCCGAGGGCTGGGCCAGCCAGGCGCTCGCCCATATCGCGCGGCTGTCGCGCGGCGCGGAGCCTGCGAAGCGATTGAGCCGCGGCGGATTGCCGGCGCTCAAGCTGCGCAGGATCGAGGAGTTCGTCCGGGCAAACCTTGGTGAGACGATCTCGCTGTCGGCGCTGTCAGATGTGGCCGGCCTGAGCAAGCGGCATTTCCTGCGCGCTTTCCAGGAGAGCACCGGCACCAGCCCGCATCGCTATGTGCTCGATCTACGCATCGACCAGGCCAAGCGCCGTCTCGGCGAAACCGATGACAGTGTGACCAGCATCGCGCTGGCGTCGGGCTTCAGCCACGCCCAGCATTTTTCGTCGGCGTTCAGGCAGGCCACCGGCATGAGCCCGTCGCTGTTCCGCCAGCAGTGCCGGGCCTGAGTTTCGGCGCTTTTTTGCAAGTCGCGGCGGTTTCCCGGAAGCGCGGGCCCATGCTCCATCGTACGCCTGCATGGCGTAAATCGGAGAAGGAAGCAGCGCATGTCTGGGCCATTGGCGGGAGTTCGCGTACTTGATCTGACCGGTGTCGTCTCGGGCCCGTTCGCAACGATGTTCCTGGCCGATCAGGGCGCCGATGTGCTCAAGGTCGAGCCGATCGGCGGCGATATCACCCGCCGCAGCCGGGCCAATGTCGACAAGACAGGCGAATTCTCGGCGCTGTTCATCTCGTCGAACCGCGGCAAGCGCTCGCTCTCGATCGACATGAAAACCGATGCCGGCCGCGACGTGCTGGGCAAGTTGGTGCTCGAGGCCGACGTGCTGGTGCAGAATTTCCGGCCCGGCACGATGGAACGTCTCGGGCTCGGTCCGGACGAGGTGCGCAGCAAGAATCCGCGGCTGATTTATGTCTCGATCAGCGGCGTCGGCGAAGACGGGCCTTACGCCAAGAAGCGGGTCTACGATCCGATCGTGCAGGGCTTGTCCGGCTTCTGCGATATCCAGGCGCAGCCGGTCACCAACCGTCCGCAGATGATCCGGACCATCGTGGCCGACAAGACGACGGCGGTCTATGCCGCGCAGGCGATCACCGCGGCGCTGTACGCCCGCGAGAAATCCGGCCGCGGCCAGCATATCCAGGTCGCGATGCTCGACGCGATGATCGCCTATCTCTGGCCGGAAGGCATGATGCAATACACGGTGGTCGGCCGCGAGCAGACCACGTCGGATCCGAACGACCGTCCCGATCTCGTGTTCCAGACCTCGGACGGTTACCTCACCTGCGGGACCATTTCCGATTCCGAGTGGCAAGGCTTCTGCAGGGCCACCGGCGATCCGGAACTGGCCAGTGATGCGCGTTTCGCCACGCCGGCCTCGCGCTCGGTCAATGCGACGGCGCGCATCAACAGGATGCAGGACTATATCGGCCGGCACAGCACCGCCGAATGGCTGGCGCGGCTCGATGCGGCCGACGTGCCGTGCGCGCCGATTCTGCGGCGCGGCGAGATCATCGCCAACGAGCAGGTGGTTGCCCGCGGGCTGATCGCCGAGCTGGAGCAGCCCGGGGTCGGCACCGTGCGGCAGCCAAAACCCGCGGCGCGGTTCGATGTCGATGCTGCCGCGATCGGCGGTCCGGCGCCGCGCATCGGCCAGCACAGTCGCGAGGTGCTGCGCGACCTCGGCTACGGCGATGCGGCCATCGAACAGATGATCGCCGAGAGGGCCGTGCGCGCGGTCTGAGCGGCCGCACCACGCAACGTACCCATTCCTGAACTGAGCAACCGCCGTCGGTGGGAGATGTCCTATGGCCGAGAACAACAAGACTGCCTTGCTGGTTGGCGCGGGCGATGCGATCGGCGCCGCGGTGGCGCGGCGGTTCGCGGCTGGCGGTTACACCGTCTGCATCGCGCGGCGCGATGCGGCGAAATCGAGCGCGCTGGTGGAGGAGCTGACCGGCGCCGGCGGCCGGGTGCATGCGCTCAGCGTCGATGCCCGGCGCGAGACCGAGGTGCAGGAGCTTTGCGAGCGGGTCGAACGCGAGTTCGGGCCGATCGAGGTCTGCCTGTTCAATGCCGGGTCGAACGTCAAGAAGGAGCTGCATGAGACCAGCGAAAAGCTGTTCTTCAAGGCCTGGGAGCTCGCCTGCTTCGCCGGCTTCCTGGTCGGGCGCGAGGCGACGCGGCACATGCTGCGGCATGGCCGCGGCACCATGCTGTTCACCGGCGCAACCGCCAGCGTGCGCGGCAGCAGCGGCTTTGCGGCATTCGCATCCGCCAAGTTCGGCCTGCGCGCGGTCGCCCAGGCGATGGCGCGCGAACTCGGGCCGAAGAACATCCATGTCGCCCATCTCCTGATCGATGCCGGCGTCGACAGCCCGGCCATCCACCAGCGGATGAAGGCCGCCACGGGCATCGATGCGTCGGCGATCCCGCCTGACACCCTGACCCGCACGCCCTCGATCGCGGAAGCCTACTGGTTCGTGCACCAGCAAAGCCGCGACGGTTGGAGCCACGAGCTGGATCTGCGTCCCTCCGTCGAGAAATGGTGACGCCATGCCGGAAACGCTGACGCTGTGGGGGGTAGGGACATCGCGGACGATTCGGGCCCATTGGGCGCTGCACGAATTGGGGCTGGATTATCACTGCAAGCCGATCCTGCCGCGCTCGGGCGAGACCAAGACGCCGGAATACACGTTGCTCAATCCGCGTCAGAAAATACCCCTGCTGCAGGATGGCGACTTCACGATCGGCGAGAGTGCCGCCATCGTCGCCTATCTGGCGCGCCATTATTCCAATCCGAACATCTCTCTTGTCCCGGTCGAGGAGCACGACTTCGCGCGATGGCTGGAGTGGTGCTTCTTCATCGTGGCCGAACTGGACTCGACCAGCCTCTACGTGATGCGCCGCCACGGCCTCAAGGGCCTCGCGCATATCTACGGCCACGCTCCCGATGTGGTCGGCAAGGCCGCGGAGTATTTCCGCCAGCAACTGCGGCACGTTGAAGTCGCGTTGTCGGACGGTCGCCAGTATCTGATGGGCGATCAGTTCACCAGCGCGGATATCCTGCTGACCACCTGTCTGGTGTGGGCCATCGATTACGGCGTCGGGGTCTGCGACGTCGCGACGCCGTATCTCGATCGCGTCACAGCAAGGCCGGCCTACAAGGAGAGCGTCGCGGTCAACACCGTGAAGATCTGAGCGGTGACACGTGTCAGGGCCTCCCGGGCCGCTCAAAGGCAAACGTTGCCGTCGGCTAAGCGAGCCAACGCTTGCGCCTCTTGTAGTGCTTCACATCGCGATATGATTTTCGCTTGTCGCCGGCGATGCCAAGATAGAACTCCTTGACGTCCTCGTTGGCGGCGAGGGCGCGCGCTTCGCCATCCATCACCACGCGGCCGTTCTCGAGGATGTAGCCGTGGCTCGCATATCTGAGCGCCATATTGGTGTTCTGCTCGGCCAGAAGAAACGATACACCTTCCTTGACGTTGAGGTCCTTCACGATGTCAAAGATCTCCTCGACGATTTGGGGCGCGAGGCCCATCGAAGGTTCGTCGAGCAGGATCATCTTCGGGCGCGACATCAGCGCGCGCCCGATCACACACATCTGTTGCTCCCCGCCCGACGTATAGCCGGCGGTGGAACCGCGCCGTTCCTTGAGACGGGGGAAATAGGCATAGACCCGTTCCAGATCCTGCGTGATCGCGAACTTGCCATCCCTGCGCGTGAAGGCGCCGGTCAGGAGATTCTCTTCGACCGTAAGATGAGGGAAGGCGCGCCGCCCCTCCATCACCTGAATGCAGCCGCGTCGCACCACGTCGTTTGGCGACAGCGACTTCACCTCGACGCCGTTGAACAGGATCGAGCCCTTGGTGACCTCGCCGCGCTCTGCGTGCAGCAGGTTGGAGATCGCCTTCAGCGTCGTCGTCTTGCCGGCGCCGTTGGCGCCGAGAAGCGCGACAATGCCGCCTCGCGGGACCTCCAGCGAGACGCCCTTCAACACGAGGATGACGTGATCGTAGACAACCTCGATATTGTTGACCGATAGAATCAGAGCTGCCGCTTCCGTCGCAGCGACGACCTTGGCGATTGACACGCGCAGACCTCCAAACTGTAGCGGGATCCGGGAGCAGGCAATCCTGCCTCCCGGATCACTTGCACGGGCTCAGGTTTCTTTCGCGCAGTCGCGCGGCGTGATCTTCTTCTCCGCGGCATACTTCGCGGACACATCGGCCACGAGCGGTTCGATGAGCGATTCGTCGGCCGTGTACCAGTCGGAGATCACTTTCCAACCCTTGCCGTCCCATTGCTGGACGCGCCCGTAGCGCGCGCCCTCGTGGTCGGAGCAGGAAATGCTGACCGGCTTCAACATCCCCTCAAAGCCGAGTTCCTTGATCCGATCAGCGGTGAGGATGAGGTTCTCAAGCCCCCAACGGACCTGCTCGCCCGTCAGCGGTTTCTTGCCGAACTTTTCCTGCGCCTTGCGGATCGCCTCCACGCCGAGCATGGCGTTCGTCATGCCGCGGTTGTAGAGAACTTCGCCGATCTTGCCAGGTTCTGTCGAACCCTTGCCCTTGGCGTAGACGTGCTTCTCTATGTCCGCGTGTGCCGGGAATTTTCCCGCGCCATGCTGCAGCATCAACGATTTGTAACCCGTGGCCTGATCGCCCGCGGGCGTCACATCCGGCTCTGCGCCCGACCACCAAACACCGATCATCTTGTCGCGCGGATAGGCAACGGCCGCTGCTTCCTTGATTGCCGTGCTGTTCATGACGCCCCAGCCCCAGACCAGCACATAGTCCGGCCGATTCTGGCGGATCGCCAGCCATTGCGACTTCTGCTCGACGCCGGGATGCGTGACGGGGATCGGCGTGAACTCAAAGCCGTATTTCTGCGCCAGCACCTGCAGCATCGGAATCGGCTCCTTGCCATAGGGGCTGTCGTGATACAGCAGCGAAATCTTCTTGCCTTTCAGCTTGTCGAACCCGCCGAGCTCCTTGGCGGCGTGCTGGATCGCGATATCGGCCGCGGACCAATAAGTGCCGAGCAACGGAAAATTATACGCGAACACCGCGCCGTTCTTGGAATCGGCACGGCCGTACCCCATCGTGATGATCGGGATCTTGTCGGTCACGGTCTTTTCAGTGAGCGCGAAGGTGATGCCGGTCGACAGCGGATTGATGAAGGCCGCGCCGGTTGGTCCCTTGCTCTTGAGACGCTCATAGCACTCGACGCCTTTGTCGGTCGCGTAGGCGGTCTCGCACTCCTCGACCAGAAGCTTGACGCCGTTGATGCCGCCGTCGCGCTCGTTGATCAGGTTGTAGTAGTCGGCAACGCCGTTTGCATAGGGCGCGCCGTTCACGGCGTACGGTCCAGTCCGGTAGGACAGAATTGGAATGAACTGCTCGTTTTGCGCTGCGGCCGGTGCGCTGAACGCCGCGCCGGCCAAGGCGGTCGCCAGTATCAATACACTGCGTGCAATACTTGCCATATTGATATCCTCCTCCTTAAAGCCCCTCTTTTCCGTCTGCGATGCTTCTTTCCTCTCGGTTGTCAGCGGCCGCCATCCACGTCGCGATCGAGGCGCGATCGCTCCTTCAATATGGAAACGGCCAAAGTCGGAGCTTCTCCTTGCCGATCGATATCAGCCGGGCGAAGCCATGGGGTTCCTTGATCAGCAGATAACAGATCAGGGATCCGAAGATGATGAACTGGAGGTGAGTGATCGTTTGCGTCGACAGTGGCAGGCCGAGTTCGGTTGGAATCACATTCAGCATGATCGGCACGATGAGGATGAAAGCCGCCCCGATGAACGAGCCCATGATCGATCCGAGCCCGCCGATGATGACCATGAACAGAAGCTCCAGCGAGCGGTCGATCGAGAACGCAAGCGGCTCCCATGAACCGAGGTAGACGAACGCCCAGAGCGCACCCGCCACCCCGATGATGAATGAAGAGACCGCGAAGGCTGTGAGCTTGGCATAGAGCGGCCGGATGCCGATCAGTTCGGCGGCGATATCCATGTCGCGGATCGCCATCCACTGCCTGCCGAGATTGCCGCGAACGAGATTCTTCGCCAACACCGCCATCACGGTCACGAAGAGCAGACACAGCAGGTAGCGCTCGACCGGCGTGCGAACGACCATGCCGAAGAAATCCAGCGCCGGTGCATTGACCGATCCCGACGGGGCGTAGTTGGTGAACCACGGAATTCGCAGGAACGCCCAATCGAAGAAGAACTGCGCGGCGAGCGTTGCGACCGCCAGGTAGAGACCCTTGATCCGCAGACTGGGAATGCCGAACAGGATTCCGGCACAAGCCGCCGTGAACCCGCCAAGCAGAATGGATGCCAGCACGGGCAACGGCGGCATCGAGATCGCGAAGCCAAGCCAGGCAAGCGGGATATGAACGCCGGTCGCCAGCTTGTAGGCGGAATAGGCGCCGATGGCCATGAACGCGCCGCTGCCGAGCGAAATCTGGCCGCAATAGCCGACAAGTATGTTCGTGCCGATGGCGGCGAGCGCCAGGATAAGGAAGGGCAGCAAGATCGCCCACAACAGATAGTCGGTGCGGAACGGCCAGATACGGAAGGTGGCCAACAGCGGCACGCCAACGAAAGCGATCGCGAGCAAGACGGCGAGCGCAATACGGTCCTGACGGATCGGAAAGATCGCCATGTCCTCCGCGTAGCTCGTCTTGAACTGGCCGGCCTCGCGATAAAGCACGACGAACTCCTTGTCTCAGATACGTTCGATGATCCGCTCGCCGAACAGCCCCTGCGGCCGCACGAGCAGCACCGCCAACGCCAACACAAACGCAAACCAATATTCGATACCGCCACCGATGGATGGCCCTAGATACGCCTCGGCAAGCTTCTCGCCCGCCCCCACGATGAGCCCGCCGACGATGGCTCCCGGAATCGAGGTGAGGCCTCCGATGATCAGAACCGGAAGCGCCTTCAGGGCGAGAAAAGTGATGGAGAACTGCACGCCGAGCTTGGTCCCCCACACGGTCGCCGCGACCAGCGCAACGAGGCCGGCGGCAAGCCAGACGACGAACCAGATCCAACTGATCGGGATACCGACTGAATGCGCGGCCAAATGGTCGTCGGCCACGGCCCTGAGTGCGCGACCGGTCTTGGTACGCTGAAAGAAAATTGCGAGGCCAGCGACCAGAATGCCTGCGATCAGTGCGCCCCAGACATCCAGCTTGTTGACCAGAATCCCACCCGGGAACAAGCCTTCAAACAAGAACCAGGCGTCGGTCGGGAACAGCCGCAACGGGTAGACATCCGATCCGAAGATCATCTCCGCGGCGCCCTCGATGACGAATGTCACGCCGATCGTCGACATGAACAGCGTCAGGCCGTTCTGGTTGACCAGAGGTCCGATCACGAACCGCTCGATGAGCCAGGCCGTTGCCGCCATGATCACGGCGGCAAACCCGACAGCGAGGACGACCGCGACCCAAAGCGGAAAGCCGTTGGCGACCAGGAGGTCGAGGGAGCGAACCAACGCCAATCCCGCGAGCAATACCATTGCTCCCTGAGCATAATTGAATACGCCGGATGCCTTGAAGATCAGCACGAAGCCGAGCGCGACCAGCGAATAGAGCACGCCGGACATCAATCCGCCGATAAGGACCTCGAGAAACTGACCCAGTGCGATCATGGACGCACCTCAATGCGCGACGCCAAGATATGCGTCGATGACGGCTTGACTTCTCTTGACTTCATCAGGCGTGCCGTCGGCGATCTTTACGCCGTGATCAAGCACCGCTACGCGATCCGACAGATCCATGACCACGGCCATGTCGTGCTCGATCAAGGCGATGGTCGTGCCGTAATGGTTGTTCACATCAGTGATGAACCGCGACATGTCCTCCTTCTCCTCGAGGTTCATGCCTGCCATCGGCTCGTCGAGGAGAAGAAGGTCGGGCTCCATCGCGAGAGCGCGACCGAGTTCGACACGCTTCTGCAAGCCGTATGGCAAACGCCCAACCGGTACCTTGCGGATTGTCTCGATCTCCAGAAAGTCGATGATCTCCTCGACCTTGCGCCGATGCTCGACCTCCTCCGCGAGGGCAGGGCCATAACGCAGCACCTGCCACAACAGCCCCCGGCGCACCTTCAGGCTGCGGCCTGCCATGATGTTGTCGAGCGCGCTCATGCCCTTGAATAGGGCGACATTCTGAAAGGTGCGCGCGATGCCGCCGCGTGCTGCCTCGAAAGGCTGCATTCTGGCCCGGGTGCGCCCCTTGAAGGTGATGGCGCCATGGTTGGGATGATAGAAGCCGTTGACGACGTTCAGCATCGAGGTTTTGCCGGCGCCGTTGGGGCCGATGATGGCTCGAATTTCACCCTTTCTGACGTTGAACGAAACGTCCCGCAGCGCCTTGACGCCGCCGAAGGCCAGTGCCACGCCCTCGACTTGGAGCAGGATTTCGTTGGTGTCCGGCGCTCTCATGCTGCTCGTCCCAGCGATTCTGTCGGACCGATGACTTGCATGTCGCGCACCTTGACCCGTGCCGCGATCGTACCTTTGCGACCATCCTCCAACGTGACCTCGGTGGAAATGTCGGCCTCCTGCGAGCCGTTGTAGAGCGCCGTGACCAGCGGCGCATAGCGCTCGGCAATGAACCGGCGGCGCACCTTCTGCGTGCGGGTCAATTCACCGTCATCCGCGTCGAGCTCCTTGTGCAGGATGAGGAAGCGGCGAACCTGCGCGCCCGCCAGCACCGTTTCCTTTGCAAGCGAGCGGTTCACCTCGGCAACGTGATTCGCGACCATGTCGTAGACCAGCGGATGCCCGGCCAGCTCCTGATACGACCCGTAGGCAACGTTGTTGCGTTCCGCCCAATTCGCGACGGCGACCGGGTCGATGTTGAGCATCGCGCAAACAAAATCTCGGGAGTCACCGAAAGTGACCGCTTCCTTGATATTTGGATAGAACTTCAGTCTGTTCTCGAGATACTTCGGGGCAAACATCGTGCCGTCCGCCAGCCGACCGACGTCCTTCGCACGATCGATGATCTTCAGATGCCCGGTCTTCTCGTCGAAAAAGCCTGCATCACCAGTCCTGACGTATCCGTCGGACGACATAGCTTCCGCGGTCTTTGCCTGATCCTTGAAATATCCGAGGAACATGCCGGGCGAGCGAAACTGCACTTCGCCCGATTCCGCTATGCGAATGTCAACATTGGGCGCCGGCGGACCAACCGTATCCGAGTAGATCTCGCCATCGGGCTGGCACGTTACATAGAGGAACGCTTCGGTCTGGCCGTAGAGCTGCTTCAGGTTCAGACCGATCGAGCGGTAGAACGCGAACAGTTCCGGACCGATCGCTTCACCTCCAGTGTATGCAACGCGCACCAGAGACAGGCCAAGAACGTTCTTGAGAGGCTCGTAGACCAGCCAGCGTCCGAGCGCATAGAGCAATCGGCCTGACAGCGGCACCGGACGTCCCGTCAAGACTGGCTCGCCATACCGCCGCGCGACGTCCAGAAAGTAGCTGAACAATCGCCGCTTGATCGGCGCCGCGTCCTCCATCCGGACCATCAGCCGCGTCAGCATGGCCTCAAAACCGCGTGGTGGGGCTAAGTAGAAGGTTGGTCCGATCTCACGCCGATCCTGCTCAATCGTGTCGCCGCTCTCGGGACACGCCATGCAGAATCCAGCCACGAGGCCTTGCACGTAGCTGACGTAATGATCGCCGGCCCAGGCCAGCGGCAGATAGGCGAGCACCACGTCCCTGTCGGTCAGTCTGTCGAACCGCGTGGTGTCGGTCGCAGCATCGATGCAGCCTCGCGAGGACAGCATGACTCCCTTCGGCGCGCCGGTCGTTCCCGAAGTGTAGAGGATGACTGCGATGTCCGAACCGTTGCCCGCCTGCACGTATTCATCGATCCGTTCGCCAAGCGCCATGTCAGCCGCAAGCGCTACGCGGCCGTCTTCGATGACATCGCCGATTGCGATCAGTCGACCGTCATCATAGCCATCAAGGCCGCGCGGCTCGTCATAGACGATCTTGTCGAGTTGCGGCAATCGATCGGACACCGACAGGATCTTGTCGACCTGCTCCTGGTCTTGCGCCGCGACCAGCTTCGCCTCGGCGTGGGCGAGCACAAAAGCAAGTTCGTCGGCCACTGCATCAGCGTAAACCGGAACGGGAATCGCGCGCAGCACCTGCGCTGCCATCATGGTCCAGTAGAGCTTCGGCCGATTGGAGCCAACGACCGCGATTATCTCACCCTGCCGCAAACCAAGCCGATGCAGACCCGCGGCATAGGCACGGACGATCCCGGCAACTTGAGCCCAGGTCCAGCTCTGCCAGATGCCAAGATCCTTGTGCCGAAACGCCGGACGCGTGCCTAACTGCGCTGCATTCCGCAGCAGCAATTTGGGGAACGTGTCAAACGATCCGCCACCGGCCATGTCGGTCTCGATCCCAAAAACCGGCGCGTTGGTTCGCCCCTGCTTATGGTGACGCCGGCCCGTTTCGGGCAGCAGCCATGCGAGTTCCGCATGCTCCAAGATGACAGCGGATCGGGAGTCCTACAAGTGCCAGATTGACCGATCATCCGCGGGGCAGTCCTCCGGCAGGGCGGACTGGCCGCCATTCCAGAAGCGAATCTTGCAGCCAACCAATCAAGAACGTTTCTGCCAGCAGGCTGATCGGCTCAGAAGGGGTAGCCCCAATGCCCGGCGAGTCTTTGACGGGCTGAGCGCGAGAACAGACGCTACGTCGTTCGATCTGCGAGCCTCAGGTCAATAGAATCAAGCCCCGTCGTCGGGCCGCGACGCGATAGGACAGGCTTGCTGCCATCTACCCCACGCTCGTCCAACTCGCATCGATAAGGGTATGCTGCGCATCAATGAGCCCGCGTCCCGGTCCGTTTTGGACCGCCGACGTCGCATCGCGGCGTCAGGCCGTACCGGCCATGCAGTCCGCGCCAGAGGGCACTCAAGAGCTTGCGCATCGAACGTCCCTCTCGACATCAGGATAGCGTGATCCTGCGGAGGTCGCCGGCGAAATGACAGAGCCATTTCTGGGCAGGCCTGCGCAGTTTTTGAGCAAACGGCCATCGCGTCGGAGCGACCCGCGCCAAAAAATCTTATGAGATTCAAATGCCGGCGCTGTGGCACGCCTCGTGCATCGAAGGCGTCGAGTTGGCCGCTAGGGTTCCGACCTTGAGAGACAAGGTGCTGGTCCGAGAGCAGCCGCTTGCGGGGGAGACATCCCCGCAGGTGCACGGCGGGATAAAAGCCCGGGAGACCTCGTTAGCCAAGGGATTGGCGGAGCGATGGTCTTTTCGCCAGTCCCTTTTTGTGAAGTTTTCGCAAGAGGGATCGGCAATGCACAAATTCAGTTTCTTCCTCCGCTCTGTAGTCATCGGCTGCGCAGTTGCGCTCGCGGCCGCTTCTAGCGCCGACGCCGCACCGAAGAAAAGCTTCAAGGTCGCCTGGTCGATCTATGTCGGGTGGATGCCGTGGGGCTATGCGGCCGACACCGGCATCGTCAAGAAGTGGGCGGACAAATACGGCATCGCGATCGAGGTCAAGCAGTTCAACGACTACGTCGAATCGATCAACCAGTACACCGCCGGCGGCTATGACGCCGTCACCATCACCAACATGGACGCGCTGTCGATTCCCGCCGCCGGCGGCGTCGATACGACTGCGGTCGTGATGGGCGATTTCTCCAACGGCAACGACGCCGTGATCCTCAAGAACAAGGCCGATCTCGCCGCGATCAAGGGCCAGACTGTCAACCTGGTCGAATTCTCGGTGTCGCATTATCTGCTGGCGCGCGCGCTCGAGAGCAGCAAGCTGAGCGAGAAGGACGTCAAGGTCATCAACACCTCCGACGCCGATATCGCGGCGGCCTACAAGACACCTGATGTCACTGCAGTCGTGACCTGGAATCCGATCGTGACCGAAGTCCTTGGCTCGCCCGACGCCAAGAAGGTGTTCGATTCCTCGCAGATCCCCGGCGAGATCATGGACCTGATGGTGGTGAACACGGCGGTCGCCAAGGACAATCCCGACTTCGCCAAGGCGCTGGTCGGCATCTGGTACGAGACGATCTCCAAGATGACGGCGAACGATCCCGCCGCGAGGGCCGCCAAGGAGGCAATGGCCAAGGCCTCCGGCACCGATCTCGCCGGTTTCGACAGCCAGCTCTCGACCACCAAACTGTTCGACAAGGCCACCGATGCCGAAGCTTTTACGCGCAGCAAGACGGTTGGGGCGACCATGGATCGGGTGCGCAAGTTCCTGTTCGAGAAGGATCTGCTCGGCAAGGGCGCGAAATCGGCCGACGCCGTCGGCATCGAGCTCGCCGACAAGTCGGTGCTGGGCGACAAGTCGAACGTCAAGCTGCGCTTCGACCCGACCTACATGGACGAAGCCGCCAAGGGCAAGCTCTGACGCCAGGCTCTAACGTATCGCCCGCCTTAGGCAGGAGCCGACCATGCGACTTGTGAACATACGGCCGGGACGGCAGACGCGATTCTATCTGCTCGCGCTGCCGTTCCTGTTGGTCGCAATCGCCTACTTCGCCGGCTCCAGCGCGCGGCTCGCGCAAAACCCGAACGACAAGCTGCTGCCGGCGCTGCCCAACATGGTGCAGGCCGTCAAGCAGATGGCGTTCGAGGTCGACCCGCGCACCGGCAGCTATCTGATGGCCTCCGACACCGTCGCCAGCCTGGGGCGGCTGGGGTCGGCGCTGGCGATCTCGACGGTGGCGGCGCTGGTGCTCGGCATCGTGATCGGGCTGTTGCCGGGCGCTAACGCCCTGCTCGGGCCGTTCGTGTCGGTGACCTCGATGGTGCCGCCACTGGCATTGTTGCCGATCCTGTTCATCGTGATGGGGCTCGGGGAAAACTCGAAGGTCGCGCTGATCGTGATCGGAACGCTGCCCTGCATGATCCGCGATCTCGCGATGAAAGTGCAGGAGTTGCCGCGCGAGCAGATCGTCAAGGCGCAGACGCTCGGCGCCTCGACCTGGCAGATCGCGCTGAGGGTCGCGGTGCCGCAAACCCTGCCGCGGCTGATCGACGTGCTGCGGCTGCAGCTGGGGCCCGCCTGGCTGTTCCTGATCGCGGCCGAGGCGATCGCCTCCGATTCCGGGCTCGGCTACCGGATCTTCCTGGTGCGCCGCTATCTCGCGATGGATGTCATCATTCCTTACGTCGCCTGGATCACGCTGCTTGCGTTCCTGATCGATGTCGGCCTGCGCGTCACGCAACGCAGGCTGTTTCCCTGGTTTGCCTCGGTGAGGGCGGAATGAGCGCGATCCGTTTCGACGACGTCTGGAAGGAATATGGCGACCACATCGTGTTGGAGCGCATCACGATGGAGGTCGAGCCGCGCGCCTTCATTGCGCTGGTGGGCCCGTCGGGCTGCGGCAAGACCACGCTGCTCCGCATGCTGCTCGGCGAGGAGCAGCCGAGCCGCGGCCAGATCCTGGTCGACGGCAAGCCGTTGCCCGGCGAGCCGGACGCCGACCGCGGCGTGGTGTTTCAGCGCTACTCGGTGTTTCCGCATCTGACCGTGTTGCAGAACGTCATGCTCGGCCGCGAATTGCGCGACGCCAAATTCACCGCCCGGCTGTTCGGCGCCGCGCGCCGCGCCGCCGCCGATGATGCCATGAAACTGCTTGCCGAGGTCGGGCTCGCCGGCCAGGAGAACAAATATCCCTCCGCGCTGTCCGGTGGCATGCAGCAGCGCCTCGCGCTGGCGCAGGCGATCATGCGCGAGCCGAAAATCCTTTTGCTCGACGAGCCGTTCGGTGCGCTCGATCCGGGAATCCGCGCCGACATCCATGTTTTGATGAAGCGGCTGTGGAACGAGACCCATCTGACCGTCGTGATGGTCACGCACGACCTCAGCGAAGCGTTCGGGCTCGCAACGCGCGTGATCGCGCTGGAGCGGCAGCGCAACCGGCCCGAGGAGCGCGAGCGCTACGGCGCCACGGTGTCGCGCGACCTCGAGATATTCCCGCGCCGCAGCGCCGAGCCGCGGTCATCAGTTCAGCCAGCTCCGATCGGGACGACCCGGTCAGGCAAGGAGCATCAGCTGGGACGGCCCGGCGCTCTCGTCTTGAAGGAGCAACCATGATCCTCACAGAGGAACAGAAGGCCGAGGTCGCGGCGCATACCCGACGCTACAACGAGTTGAAGGCGGCGGGGCAGGAGCACGCCCCGCGTGCGCTGCCACAGCCGACTTCGCGCGACGCCGCGCCGATCGCCGCCGACGCGATCATCCACCGGGAGACGATTCCGGCCGGCTGGTACTGGACCACCCGGCTGAACCGCGGCGAGGCGCTGCGCATCGTGAACTCGTCAGGGATCTCCACCGTCAGCCTGCTCGCCTGGAACAGCGCCGATCCGATCGAGCGGCTCAACCATGCCGACACCATCAAGGTGCAGTGGGCGGCGCGGCTGCAGAAGGGGCGGGTGCTGCTGTCGGACATGGGGCGCGCGTTGCTCGGCATCACCGAGGACACCAGCGCCGCGCATGATGCCGTGGTCGGCGGCTCGACCGCGGCGACCAACCAGGCGAAGTACGGCGACGGCAATTTCCGCAACACCCGCGACAATTTCATCCTGGCCGCGGCCAAGCTCGGGCTCGATCGCCGCGACGTGCATCCCTGCGTCAGCTTCTTTGCACCGGTCGCCATCGACGCGGACGGCAAGTTTGTCTGGTCCGACGCGCGCCGGCAAAAGGGCGATTTCGTCGATTTGCGCGCGGAGATGGATCTCCTGATTGCGCTGTCGAACTGTCCGCATCCGCTCGATCCCGCGAAAACCTATCCGCAGGCGAGCGTGGAGGTCGTGCGCTACCGCGCCGCTGCGCCCTCGACCGACGATTTGTGCCGCACCGCGACGGCGGAGGCGATCCGCGCCCTCGAGAACAATGCGCTGTATCTCGGCCAGACCTTGGAAGGAGCCGTGCGATGACCACGCAATCCGCTCGCTCCGCCGGCCGCATCATTCTCGACGCCGAAATTCCCGCACGCAAGCCGTGGTCGGCCGTCATCCGCAAGGGACAGACGCTGCGGATCACAGATACCCATGGTCAGCAGGCGGTCGACACACTGTTCTATCGTGCCGACGACTATCAGGAGCGCTACAGCGGCCAGGATACGCTGCGTGCGCAGGGCTCGGCCTATGTCGGCCTCGGCACGAAGATCATGTCCAATGAAGGCCGCGTGATGCTGCGCGTCACCGCGGATAGCTGCGGCCTGCACGACACCTCGGCGGGCGCCTGCTCCTGCGAAAGCAACACCGTGCGGTTCGGGCACCAGACCCGCTACCAGCACGCCTGCCGCGAGAACTTCGTGCTGGAGGCTGCCAAATACGGCATGTCGAAGCGCGACATCGTGCCGAATTTGAACTTCTTCATGAACGTGCCGATCGACCCTGCCGGCAATTTCACCGTGGTCGATGGAGTCTCCAAGCCCGGCGACGCCATCGAGCTGGTGGCCGAGATGGACGTGCTGTGCCTGATCTCGAACTGTCCGCAGATCAACAATCCCTGCAACGGCTTCTTCCCGACGCCGGTTCAGGTCACGATCTTCGAGCCGGAGGCATGAGGCATGTTCAGCAAGGTCCTCATTGCCAACCGCGGCGAGATCGCCGGGCGGATCGGCAAAACATTGCACCGCATGGGCATCGGCTCGGTCGCGGTCTATTCCGACGCCGACCGCTTCACGCGGCCGGTGCTCGACGCCGGCGAGGCGGTGCGGATCGGCCCCGCGCCGGCCGCCGAGAGCTATCTCAACGTCGATGCGATCATGGCGGCCTGTCTTGCGACCGGCGCGGAGGCGGTGCATCCCGGCTATGGCTTCCTGTCGGAGAATCGCCGCTTTGCCGAGCGGCTCGCCGAGCACGGCATCAAGTTCATCGGGCCCCGGCCAGAGCATCTCGACGCCTTCGGCCTCAAGCACAAGGCACGCGAGATCGCCGAGCGCAGCGGCGTGCCGCTGCTGCCGGGCTCCGGCCTGCTCGAGACCATCGATGAGGCGGTGCAGCAGGCTGACGTGATCGGCTTTCCCGTGATGCTGAAGAGCACGGCGGGCGGCGGCGGCATCGGCATGCAGCTCTGCCACGACATGGCGACGCTGCGCGAGAGATTCGAATCGGTGCAGCGCACCGCGCGGGCGAGCTTTGGCGACGCGCGAGTCTATCTCGAGCGGTTCGTTGCGCAGGCGCGCCACATCGAGGTGCAGATATTCGGCAACGGCAAGGGAGACGTTGTGGCGCTCGGCGAACGCGATTGCTCGCTGCAGCGGCGCAACCAGAAGGTCTTTGAGGAGACCCCTGCGCCGGGGCTTTCAGCAGACATCCGGCGGCGGCTGCATGCGGCGGCGGTCTCGCTCGGCAAGACGGTCGCTTACGAATCCGCCGGCACCGTGGAGTTCATCTACGACGTCGAGCGCGAGGATTTCTACTTCCTCGAGGTGAACACCCGTCTGCAGGTCGAGCATCCGGTCACCGAGCAGGTCTATGGCGTCGATCTGGTCGAATGGATGATCCGGCAGGCGGCCGGAGAGGACGTGCTCGGCACCGCCGGCGCGCTCATGCCAACGGGCGCGGCGATCGAGGTGCGGCTCTATGCCGAGAATCCGGGCGCCGGCTTCCGCCCGAGCGCGGGCCGGCTGACGCAGGTCAGCTTTTCGCCGGAGGCGCGGATCGACGGCTGGATCGAGACCGGCACCGAAGTGTCGCCGTTCTACGATCCGATGCTGGCCAAGATCATCGTGTCGGCCGAGACCCGCGATGCCGCGATCGCGCGGCTGACGCAGGCGCTGGATGACACGGTCGTGGCAGGCATCGAGACCAATCTCGCCTATCTGCGGGCGATCGCGGCGTCGGACGTGTTCCGCAGCGGGCAGGTCGCGACCAGCGTGCTCGGCGCGTTCGCCTATCGTCCCCGCACCATCGACGTCGTCGCACCCGGCGCGCAGAGCGGGGTGCAGGAATTGCCCGGCCGCCTGCATCTCTGGCATGTCGGCGTGCCGCCGAGCGGTCCGATGGACGAACGGTCGTTCCGCCTCGCCAACCGTGTGGTGGGCAATCCGGAGACGACGACCGCGCTGGAGCTGACGGTCAACGGCCCGACCTTGCGCTTCAACACCGATGCGATCGTGGCGCTCTCGGGTGCGCGGATGAAGGCATCGCTCGACGGCGCCGAGGTTGCGTATCACGAGCCGGTCACGGTGCGCGGCGGCCAGACGCTCGTCATCGGCAGCATTCAGGGCGCGGGCCAGCGCAGCTATCTCGCCGTGCGCGGCGGCATCGACGTGCCGGAGATTCTCGGATCGCGCGCGGTGTTTGCGCTCGGTGCCTTCGGCGGCCATGCGACGGGGTCGCTGAAGGCGGGCGACGTGCTGCATATCGGTGCCGAGACGTCGAGCCTTGCAGCCCCGCGACGCGCAGAGGAAAGCGAGCGGCCAGAGCTCGCGTCGGCATGGCAGATCGGCGTGCTCTATGGCCCGCACGGTGCGCCGGACTTCTTCCTCGACGAGGACATCGAGACGCTGTTTGCGTCGAGCTACGAGGTGCACTTCAACAGCGCCCGCACCGGCGTGCGGCTGATCGGTCCGAAGCCGCGCTGGGCCCGCGCCGATGGCGGCGAGGCCGGACTGCATCCGTCGAACATCCACGACAACGCCTATGCGGTCGGCTCGATCGATTTCACTGGCGACATGCCGATCATTCTCGGCCCCGACGGGCCGAGTCTCGGCGGCTTCGTCTGTCCGGCGGTCGTCGCGCGCGACGAGCTCTGGAAGATCGGCCAGCTCAGGCCCGGCGACACCGTCCGCTTCCTGCCGGTGAAACGCGACGATCCGGTCGCCGGACCCACGGTGCTGCGGGCGCCCGAGCTCGGTTCGGCGGTGGTTGGACGTCATGATGACGGCCCGATCCCGGTGGTCTACCGGCGCGCCGGCGACGACAATCTGCTGGTCGAATACGGCCCGATGGAGCTCAACATCGCGCTCCGCTTGCGCGTGCATGTGCTGGCGCAGGCGCTCGAGGCGGAAAAACTCGGCGGCCTGATCGATCTGACGCCCGGCATCCGCTCGCTGCAGATCCATTATGACGGCACGACGTTGTCACGGCAAAAACTGCTCGACATGCTCAGGCGGATCGAGCGCGAATTGCCGCCGGTCGATGCGATGCGGGTGCCGAGCCGCACCGTGCATTTGCCGCTGTCATGGCGCGATCCGCAAGCAGAGCTTGCGATGCGGAAGTATCAGGAGCTGGTGCGATCAGATGCGCCATGGTGCCCGTCGAATGTCGAGTTCATCCGGCGCATCAACGGGCTTGCGAGCGAGGACGATGTCCGCCGCATCGTGTTCGATGCCGACTATTTCGTGCTCGGCCTCGGTGACGTCTATCTCGGCGCGCCGGTGGCGACGCCGCTCGACCCGCGGCATCGGCTGGTGACCACCAAGTACAATCCGGCGCGGACCTGGACGCCGGAGAACGCGGTCGGGATCGGCGGCGCCTATATGTGCATCTACGGCATGGAAGGGCCGGGCGGCTACCAGCTGTTCGGCCGCACCATCCAGGTCTGGAACAGCTGGCGCACGACGCGGGTGTTCGAGCCTGGCCACCCCTGGCTGCTGCGGTTCTTCGACAAGATCCGCTTCTTCCCGGTCGACGCCGACGAGCTGCTCGACGCCCGCGCCGCATTCCCGCACGGGCAATACGACATCAGGATCGAGCCGGGCGAATTCTCCTACGCCGACTATGCCAAGACATTGACGGAGGCGCGCCCATCGATCGCAGCGTTCAAGGCAACCCAACAGGCAGCGTTCGATGCCGAACGCCAGCGCTGGCGCGAGATGAAGCTCGACGAGGCGCCGCCGGAGTCGATCGATGCGGGTGCCGTCGCGACGGGTATTCCCGACGGCCAGATCGGCGCCTTCTCGGAAGTGCCCGGCAACATCTGGAAGATCCTGGTCGAGGAGGGCGCCGGGGTTGCCGCCGGAGACGTGCTTGCGATCATCGAGTCGATGAAGATGGAGATTAGCGTGCTCTCGCCCGCAGCGGGCCGGATTGCGTCGGTGCCGGTGAAGCCCGGGCAGACGCTGCGCGCGGGCGACGTGGTGGCGTTGATCCGGCCGGGTTAGGTGGGTACGCCTGCTGCGCTATTCCTTGGGATCGGCGGGCGGGACGAGCGGAGGCGGCGGCTCGACGTCTTTATCGAGCCGCCGCCAGCCCTTATAATCATACTCGCCATCCCATCGATGGACTGGCCACCAACAGGCGGTGCAGCGAAAGACCCCCCTTGCGGCAGCGCGAACCTGCACGGCCTCGTAAACGAACTTGCAAGCCTCGCAGGTAAACGCCACAGTGCTTGAAGCTTCGGCCTTTAGCGGCGCCAACTCCGGACTATCGGGGAAAGTGGTTGAAGAGGCGTCACTCGCAATAGGTGGGGGCGGGCGCTGAGAGACATCCGGTTCGACTGCGGCATCGGTATGAGTCGCCATTGACGCATGGTGCTTTAACAGCCGATCGATCTTCATCCTTACGCGGCGTGCCGCCAGCAATCCTAAAACTGCCTGGACCTTGCCCGTGAAGTTGCGATCGCCGATGAAGAACGAGTAATGCCAAGTGCCCGGAGCCCCGGCTTCGGTGATCAGGTAATGAATTGATCGATGAATTCCGCTCTGTTGAGCACGTCCTTGTCCGGCCACGACTTAGCTCATATGGCCGCTCGTACTGGCGTCAATCACCCGTTCCACCTGAAGTTTTTCCCGATCCATGACCGCGCCCATCATAAGTTCGCCCTTGCGCGGGCCCGGTTGGAGCCAACTGCCGTCGGTTCAAGGCAGAAATGGAACGGCCGCGAAGCAATCGGCTAGATGATTTGCCTCCATAGCGTATTGTGATCCTGGGTCATTTGATTGCGAGATCTTGTCAGGCTGGATGCCTCGAACGGATGGGCTTGTTTGACATAGGTCAAAATGCGGCGCTCGAAGCCCTCGACGTTTGGCGATAACACAGTTCGGTGCCGGATGAAGATCGCCAAACGCCTTGCAAGCACCTTGCCATCGATACCAAGCTCTGCCGGGGGCATAGCGCGTCTCGCATGTGCCCGAATGCGGGATGCACAAATTGAGCTGGCTCCGATCGTGTCAGCCGCAGGCCTGACAATCGACGATGTTGAAGACCGCAAGCGCCGCATCGACGCGCGAGCACAGATAAGACTGCTTGAGCTAGCTGCCAGGGAATTGCAGGACGACTGCTTTGGTTTCCATTTGGCTCAAGGCTTCGAACTGGGGGAGATCGGGCTTCTGTACTACGTCATGGCTTCATCGGAGCACCTCGGTGACGCCCTGCAAATTGGGGGACGTTACTGCGCGATCAACAACGAGGGGGTGCGGCTACGGGCGTCTCTGGAGCGCGGTTTCGCCATCGGATTCGAATATGTCAACATCGACAGGTCGTCAGATCGCCACCATGCGGAATTCTGGCTGATTGCGCTTCTCCGTATCTGCCGCGCGCTGACTGACGGCAGGCTGGCCCCAATGCAAATCAAACTGAAGCACTATAGACGAGAAACACCCTTGGATGTCCGATCTCTCGTCGGATGCGACATCGAATTCGCAGCGGACAGGGATGAGATGCTGTTTCCTTCCCAGATCGCCGCGTTACCCTCCGTGGGAGCTGATTTGCATCTCAACAAGATATTGCTTCAGTATGCCGACGAAGCGCTGAGCAACCGGGCATCCAGACGGACCAGCGTGCGGTCTCGGGTCGAAGACCAGATCGCCCAGCTGCTACCGCACGGCAAAGCCAACGCTGAGGAAGTCGCGCGCCGTCTTGGCATGAGCCGGAGAACTCTCGCTCGGGCCCTGTCGTCTGAGAGTGTGGGCTTTTCGAATGTCCTCGAGGCGTTTCGAATTGCACATGCGCGCCGTTATCTCGAAGAAGCAGAACGGCCGATTTCCGAGATCGCATGGCTATTGGGCTACAGCGAGCTCTCTTCCTTCACACATGCTTTCGTCCGTTGGACCGGCGTCACGCCAAAGGCGTACCGTGCTTCGAACGACGTTCAGTGATCGGCTGACACAAAGCCTCAAATACCTGGCACAGGATAACAAGACTTGGCGGATCGTATTCCGCTAGGCGAGTGCCATGCGTTCAAGCTTCTTGTCTCGACTCGCGCTTCGCTGGTGCCGCGCTAGGGACGCGGTGTTCGGCTTCATGAGCAAGGACGACTGGCTGTTCCTGGCTTCGATAATTTTGTTTCACAGCCTCTTGATTGCGCTGATTTGGGTCGTGTTCGTGAATTGACCCGGTATCGCGACGCCGACATTCGTGGATTCTGCGAGGACCACGGCAGGCTGGCCCGGCCGGGCGTCCCGCCTCACACCTCCAGCCATTCCTCGCGAATGGCGGCGTTGGACTTGAGCTGGTCGGGGGTCCCTTCGAACACGACGCGGCCGTGGCCCATGATGTAGACCCGGTTCGAGATCTTCATCGCGATCGACAGCTTCTGCTCGACCAAAAGGATCGCGACGCCGGCTTTCGCGATCCGCGCGATCAGCTCGCCGACCTGCTGCACGATCAGCGGCGCCAGCCCTTCGGTCGGCTCGTCGATCATCATCAATTCGGGGTCGCCGAGCAGCGTGCGGCAGGTGGTCAGCATCTGCTTCTCGCCGCCGGACAGCACGCCCGCCGGCGTGTCGGCGCGCGCGGCGAGGTTCGGGAACATGTCGAGCATCTCCTGCAGCCGCCACTTGCCGGGGCGGCGCGGGTCCTTGATGCCGAGGATCAGGTTCTGACGCACCGTCAGTCCCGGAAAGATGTCGCGATGCTCCGGCACGTAGCCGAGGCCGAGGCGGGCGATCTTGTGGCTCGGGAGACCCGCGATGTCCTGGCCCTTGAAGCGGATGGTGCCCTGCGGCGGCACCTCGCCCATGATCGCCTTGACGGTGGTGGAGCGGCCGACGCCGTTGCGCCCCAACAGGCTGACTACCTCGCCGGCTGCGATGTCGAGATCGACGCCCTGCAAAATGTGGCTCTTGCCGTAATAGGCGTGGAGATTCCTGACCTCGAGCATCAGTCAACCTCCTCGCCGAGATAGGCTTCCTTGACCTTCGGGTTGCCGCGGATTTCCTCCGGCGTGCCGGAGGCGATGATGTGGCCGTAGACCAGGACCGAGATGCGGTCGGCGAGGCCGAACACCACGCTCATGTCGTGCTCGACGATGACGAGCGTGCGTCCCTCGGTGAGGCGGCGGATCAGCGCGACGGCGCGCTCGGTCTCGGCGTGGCTCATGCCCGCGGTCGGCTCGTCCAGCATGATGACGCTGGCGCCGCCGGCGATCGTGATGCCGATCTCGAGCTCGCGCTGCTCGGCGTAGGTGAGCAGGCCCGCCGGCACGTCGCGGCGATGGCTGAGATGGATGTCGTCGAGGATCTGCGCGGTACGCTGTCTCACCTCGGGCAGATTGTCGACATTCTTCCAGAACGCGTAGCGGTGGCCGGTCGCCCACAGCACGGCGCAGCGGACGTTCTCCCACACCGTCATGCGGGCGAACACGTTGGTGACCTGGAACGAGCGCGACAGCCCGCGCCGGTTGATCTCGAACGGCCGCAAGCCCGAGGTCAGCTCGCCGTTGAGGCGGATCTCGCCCGAGGTCGGCTTGATGTGGCCGCTGATCAGGTTGAAGGTCGTCGACTTGCCGGCGCCGTTCGGGCCGATGATGGCGTGGCGCTCGCCCTTGGCGACGCTCAGGTTGAGATCGCGGATGATGGCGACATTGCCGAAGCTCTTCTCGACGGCGTTGACTTGGATGGCAGCGGTCATGCCAGATACCCCCGATCACGGGCCACCGTCGCGGCGCGATCCCAGGCCTCGGCGACGCGCCGCCAGGTGATGCGCGCGACCAGGAAGCCGCCGACGACGAGAACCGCGGCGGCCGCCCAGGTCGTCGGCGCGGTCGGGACGAAGGCAATGCCCAGGAGGTTGATCGCGTCGCCGCTCGCGAAGCGGGCGACGGTTTCGATGGTCAGGATGATACCGAGCACCAGGGCAAGTGTCGGGATCGCCGCGACCAGGTAGGACGGGATCACGGTGCCGAGGGTGCCGGCGCGGATCAGCGGACGGTGCTTCATCAGGATGCCGGCGATGCCGCCCGGCGCGAACATCACGATGACGATGAAGATAATGCCGAAATAGAGCTGCCAGACCGAGGTGACGTTGCTCAGCCCGAGCTGCAGATAGGTCACCAGGATGGCGCCGAGGATCGGACCGAAGAAATAGGCGGTGCCGCCGATGAAGGCGGCGAACAGCACCAGGCCCGACTGCGTCGCGCCGAGATAGGCGGAGTTCGCGATCTCGAAATTGATCGCGGCGAGCCCGCCGGCGATGCCGGCGAAGAAGCCAGCGAACATGTAGGCGAGATAGCGCACCACATGCGGATCGTAGCCGATGAACTGAACGCGCTCCGGATTGTCGCGCACCGCGTTGCAGATGCGCCCGAGCGGTGTGCGGGTCAGCGCGTACATCGCGATCGCCGAGATCAGCACCCAGAACGCGATCAGATAGTAGACCTGAATCTGCGGCCCGAAGGTCCAGCCGAACATCGGCATCAGGGCGGTGCGGTCGGTGGTGATGCCGGATTCGCCGCCGAACACGCTGCGCAGGATCAGCGACGACGAGGCCACCAGTTCACCGATGCCGAGTGAGATCATCGCAAACACGGTGCCGGCGCGCTTGGTCATGACCCAGCCGACCACCAACGCGAAGGCCATGCCGCCGATGCCGCCGACCAGCGGGATCACCGGCAGCGGGATCGGCCAGTTGTGGCTGGCGACCGCGTTCATGGCGTGGACCGCCAGGAAGCCGCCGAGGCCGTACTGCACCGCATGTCCGAACGACAATAGCCCGGTCTGGCCGAGCAGGATGTTGTAAGACAGCGCGAAGATGATCGCGATGCCGATCAGGCTGAACGAGGTCAGCGAGCCGCCGGAGGAGAAGATCAGCGGCAGCACGACGAGCGCGATGGCTGCGAGCAGCCAGACGCCATAGAAGCCGAGGGCGCCGCTGGGCTCTTCCTTGGCGACGGCGGGAGCGGGGGTCGCAGCGTTCGTCATGACTCGCGCGTCCCCAGCAGGCCCATGGGGCGGAAGATCAGGACCAGCACCAGCAGCACATAGGGCAGGATCGGCGCGATCTGCGCGATCGTGACGTTCCAGATATCGGTGAGCGGCGAGGCGCCAAGGCTCGGGTCGAGCGGGCCGAACACGCTGGCGAGCGAACCGTTCAGCGCGACCGCGAAGGTCTGGATCAGGCCGATCAAGAGCGATGCGATGAAGGCGCCGGGCAGCGAGCCGAGGCCGCCGAACACGATGACGACGAACAGGATCGGGCCAAGCAGCGCGGCCATGTCGGACTGCGTCACCAGCGAGGGACCGGCGATGACGCCGGCAAGACCGGCAAGCGCGCTGCCGACGCCGAAGACCAGCATGAAGATACGCCCGACATTGTGGCCGAGATGGCCGACCATGCTCGGATGGGTCAGCGCGGCCTGCACGATGAGGCCGACCCGCGTCTTCTTCAGCGTGACTAAGAGCGCGATGAAGATCACGACCGAGACCACCAGCATGAAGATCTTGTAGGCGGGGTAGTTGGTGGAGAATATGGTGAAGGCCGGAAAGTCGAGCGCCGCCGGGACCCGGTAGTCGACCGGGCTCTTGCCCCAGATCATCGAGACGATCTCTTCGATCGCGAAGGCGAGACCGAAGGTCAGCAGCAGTTCGGCGACATGGCCATGCTTGTGGGTGTTGCGCAGGCCGTAGCGCTCGACGCCCATGCCGACCACGCCGACCAGCAACGGTGCGATCACCAGCGCCGGCCAGAAGCCGATCCAGCGGGTGAGCTGAAAGCCGAAGAACGCGCCGAGCATGTAGAAACTGGCATGCGCGAAGTTGAGCACGCCCATCATGCTGAAGATGACGGTGAGCCCGCTGGACAACAGAAACAGCAGCATGCCGAACAAGACGCCGTTGAGCGTCGAGATGACGATCAGCTCAGCCATGGCGCACCCGCTGAAAACTCGAACGGTTCACGAGAGAAAAGACCTGTCGAACGAAATGAACTGCCTGTCATTCCGGGGCGCTCGCGTCAGCGAGCGAACCCGGAATCTCGAGATTCCCCGGTGCGCAATTGCGCACCTGTGGTCTGGTGCTTACGCACCATCCCGGAATGACTGAAATAGCCGATCAGGGCCGCTTCATGTTGCAGGTGGTCGGAAGCATCGTCTGCGCGGTGTCGATCTTGGAGACGATGCGCCAGCCCCAGCCGGTGTTTTCCTCGTCGTAGGGCTCCTTGGCCTTGTCGGCCAGCGAGCCGAACGAGGAGATGTAGATCGGCTGGAAGAACTGGTGGTCGTCCTTGCGCATGAAGCCTTCGCCGCCGTCGAACACGTCGAACTTCATGCCCTCGAGCGCGGCCGCGACCTTGACGGGATCGATCGAGTTGGCCTTCTCGGCGGCCGCCTTGAACATCCGCATCTCGTTGACCGCGCGCGGATACCACACGGAAATGCCGGTCTTGGCACGGAAGTCCTTCTCGAAATCCATCGCCGCCTTGTTGCCGGAGTTCGGGACGCCTTCGCTGATCTGGAACACCTGGTTCTCGAGGCCGGTCTGCTTGATCGCGGTCGGTCCGCCGGCGCCGCCGGCATAATAGGTGTACCAGTTGACCTTGAGGCCGGCGTCGGCAGCCGCCTTCAAGAGCAGCGCGAAGTCCTGTCCCCAGTTGCCGGTCACGACGCTGTCGGCGCCGGACGCCTTGATCTTGGCGATATAGGGCGAGAAGTCGGTGACCTTGAGCATCGGGTGCAATTCGTCGCCGACGAGCTCGACATCCGGCCGCTTTTCGCCCAGCATCTTGCGCGCCTGCGATCGCACCGACTGGCCGAACGAATAGTCCATGTTGATCAGATAGACCTTCTTGATGGACGGCAGCCCCTTCATGTAGCTGGTCAGCGCTTCCATCTTGATGTCCGAGTTCGCATCCCAGCGGAAGTGCCAGTAGCTGCACTTTTCGTTGGTCATGGCCGGATCGACCGCGGCGTAGTTGAAGTAGAGCACTTCCTTGCCGGGGTTGCGCGAATTGTTCTTGGTGACGAAATCCTCGAGCGCCGCACCGACCGACGAGCCGTTGCCCTGGGTGATGTAGCGGATGCCGGCGTCGACCGCCTTCTGCGCCTGCACCAGGCTTTCCTGCGGATTGGTCTTGTTGTCGAGCGGAACGATCTCGACCTTGTGGCCAAGGATGCCGCCCTTGGCGTTCAATTCGTCGGCGAGGTACTGAAACGTCTTCAGGCCGCCTTCACCAACGCTCGCACCGCCGCCGGAGAGCGGATCGATATAGCCGATCTTGATGTTTTCCTGCGCGAAGGCCGCGCCGCCAAGCATCAGGAAGGCCGCAGCCACGGCAAAGGGAAGATGACGCATATCCTGTCGTTTCCTCGTTGAAGATTGACTTTGATTGAAGTTTGTTTTGCTGATCGTTGCAGCGCAACAGCGCGGCGATACTGCGCGAATGCCCACGCATTGACAAGTCTGGTTCGGGCATGGCTTGTGCCCGACCATCCGGAAAAGTGAGCAAGCGCTCGGTAAATAGTGCAACGCACGTGCTTCATCCCGTGGTGCGGGATAACGCCTCTCGCGATCTCGATAGGCGTTAGACCTAAGTCGCTGTTCCCGACCGATTTCACCGATTGGGTGATTAACGTCTCCGATCAGGATGGTTGCGCCGGGCGCCGATCTCCGCCGTCAACCCGCGTCTCGAGCGGCGCGATTGTCGCCCCCCTCATTGTCGCGCCCTTGCACTTTGTGCTGGACACCGGCGCGGCTTGCGGTAAGGGGTTGCTTCCGTGGTATACCACGGCCTGGCATTCTCCGTTGTCCGCCAAGTGCGGACCGGCGGCAGTCACCCGGACGGGTCCGGCTCGGGCGTTGAGAGACTTCCAGCATTGGCTTTGAAAGAGAGAGCATGGCGCGCAACATTCTGATTTTGGGAGCTTCCTACGGCTCCCTGCTGGGGACCAAGCTTCTGATGGCGGGTCACAACGTGACCCTGGTGTGCCGGAAGAACACGGCCGACCTGATCAACCGCGACGGCACCGAGGTCCGCATCAAGCTGCGAGACGAAAAGGAGCACCGCTCGATCTTCTCGCGCGATTTGCCGGGCAAGCTCGACGCCGTGACACCAGCCGATGTCGACGTGTCGCGCTACGACATGGTTGGGCTCGCGATGCAGGAGCCGCAATACACCAACCACACGGTTCGCGTGCTGATGATCAAGATCGCGGCGGCGAAGCTGCCCTGCCTGTCGATCATGAACATGCCGCCTTTGCCCTATCTGAAGCGGATTCCCGCGCTCGCCGGCATGGACCTCGAGGAGGCCTATACCAATGCGCAGGTGTGGGAGCGCTTCGAGCCGGGACTGGTGACGCTGTGCTCGCCCGATCCGCAGGCCTTCCGTCCGCCGGAAGAGAAGGCCAACGTGCTGCATGTCGGCCTGCCGACCAACTTCAAGGCCTCCGTCTTCGCCGACGACAAGCACAACAAGGTGCTGCGCGAGCTCGAAGCCGACATCGACGCGGTCACGCTCGACGGCCAGGACGTGCCGGTGAAGCTGAAAGTGTTCTCGTCGCTGTTCGTGCCGCTGGCGAAGTGGTCGATGCTGCTGACCGGCAATTATCGCTGCATCACGCCGAAGGAGCCGCAATCGATCCGCGACGCCGTGCACGGCGACCTGACGCGCTCGCAGGCGATCTACGACCATGTCGATTCGATCGCGCGCCAACTCGGCGCCGATCCTGCTGACCAGGTGCCGTTCGCGAAATACGCCAAGGCGGCGGAAAGCCTGCTCAAGCCGTCCTCGGCGGCCCGTGCGGTCGCCGCCGGCGCGCCGTTCATTGAGCGCGTCGACCTCTTGGTGAAGTTGATCTCGCACCAGCTCGGCAAGCCCAGCGCCGAGATCGACCGCACCGTCGAGACCGTCGATCAGAAGCTGAACGAGAAGATCGTGCAGGGCGGCTCCGGCGCGGAGTGACACGCGCATCGATGGCGGGGGCGATAGCGCCCTCGCCATGCACCGGCGATCGGTAAAACGTAAAACGCGGTTCCCAAAAGCATGGCTCGGCCGATCCAGCTGAGGTAGGCTCGCGCAGTTGCGGTTGGGAGCCACGGACATGTCGATCAAATCGCTTCCTCTCCTTGCAATCTACGGCGACCTCGACCGCGCGCGCGACATCATGCGCGCATGGCAGCCGCTCGATCAGCTTTCCCCCGATACGGCCGAGATCGTCGTGAAAGCGATCGCCGAAGGCATCGCACGCGGCCGCCGGCACGGCCTTGAGATGGGCCAGTGCCATCTCGCGGCGTGAGTAGCAGCGCGATGCGCTCGCGTATCCGACTCGATCTTGTGAGGTGAGCACACTTCTCAGGCTCCCTCCCCCCTTGCGGGGGAGGGTGGGGAGAGGGGTGGCCCCGGGCGCGATGATTTGTGTGCACGTCGCTATCGCAACGCCGATCGCGTGCCGTTCAAGATTGAGCCGAGAGAGTGTGCCGTGTGGCACCCCTCTCCCCAACCCTCCCCCGCAAGGGGGGAGGGAGCTCTTCCGTTGGTGGCTCCCTTACGTCGACGGGCCGTTGCACTTGGCGAAGCCGCACCGCTAGCCGTGATGCCTCACGGCCAAAATCGTCACCGAACGCGTCTGGTGGCTCGGGGTCTGAAAATCGATGGTCTGTCCGACCGAGAGCCCGATCAGCGCGGCGCCGACCGGCGTCAGCACCGAGATGCGCCGGAGTGCGATGTCGGCTTCGTGCGGATACACCAGCACGACCTCCCTGACGTCGCCGGTCTCGTCGTCGCGATAGCGCACGAGCGAGCCCATACGGACCACGTCGGGCAACTCGGCATCATCGGCGACGAGCTGCGCCCGGTCGGTCTCGCGCGCGAGGAACTCGGCCACGCTGGGAAACACCGCCATGCTGGAATCGGCCAGCACGCTGAGGCGATGCGCCTCGCTCGCGGTGATCACGATCGGCGGCAACGCAGGGGCGGTAAAGTTAGTCTGAATGGTTCTGGTCATGTTGGCTTGACCTTGCGATTGATCGGGGGTGCGCGCAGATGCCTCGCGCGACGCGACGGACCGAAATGATTTTGATGACGTTATGATTTTTGGGTGACGCTGAGAATCCGGACGGCGCGCAATCGCCGGCCGGCTAATTGCCTGCGTGCAGACGTCCGGCGCGCAATCCGAGGCGCGCAATGCGGGTGTCGATGCTCAACATGTCGATCATGGCACGATCAACATAGCGCTACGTCGCGCCGCATCCATTGCGGCGAAAGCGCGCACGTGCCGCGGGGAACGACGCGCTATCGCCGCAACGCGCCAGGGGTCAGGGCTGGCCGATGCCGGTGAGGCCGAGCGCGGCGCCAGCGGCGAGCGCGAGCAGCGGATGGATGCGGGTCGTCGTGGTGGCGATGGCGACCAGAGCCGCGATCAGGGCCGTGCCCCAGCCTGAGACCGAGGTGTGGGTGATGACGATGGCGCTCGCGGTGACGAGGCCGGCGGTGACAGGCACGAGCCCGGCCTGCACGGTGCGTCGCCAGGGCCGGTCCTTGAAGCGTTCCCAGAGCCGGAGCGCGAAGCCGGTGACCAGTGACGACGGCCCGAACTTGGCGAGCGAGGTCACCAGCACGCCCGAGAAGCCGGCGACGTGCCAGCCGACCAGCGGGACCACCATCATGTTCGGTCCAGGTGCGGCCTGCGCCAGCGCGAACAGGGCGCCGAATTCCTGCGCCGTCATCCAGTGATGGATGTCGACCACCTGACGCTGCATCTCCGGCAGGATGGTGTTGCCGCCGCCAAAGGCGAGCAGCGAGAGCTGGGCGAAGATCAGTGCGAGCGTGACAAGGGTTCCGCTCATGACGCCTGCCTCGATCGGAGAAAGATGCTGAGCGGCGCGAGCGTCAGCAGCGTCGGCAGCAGCGGCAACCTCAACACCGCGATCGCGAGCACGCAGAGCGCGCCGATGAACAGGCCGAGGACATCACGCCGCAACGGCCAGGCGATCTTGATCGCGGTGGAGATCAGGAGCCCGGCCGCGGCGGCAGCCAGGCCGCCGAACAGATGGCGGACCACGGGATCGTTCGCGAAGCGGCCATAGATCACGCCGAGGCCGATCACAACCGCGGTCGGCACCGCGATCAGGCCGAGGATCGACGCGAGCGCGCCGGGAATGCCGCGAAATTTCAAGCCCACCGCAACCGACATGTTGATGATGTTGCCGCCGGGCAGGAATTGGCAGAGCCCGAGCAGGTCGGTGAACTCGGCGCTGGAGAGCCAGCCGCGCTTCTCCACCATCATGTGCCGCGCCAGCGGCAGCACGCCGCCGAAGCCGGTCAGGCCGAGGATGAAGAAGCCCATGAACAACTCGCCGACATCGGGCGCCTCGTGCTTGGTGGTGAGGGTGGCGGGTGCTGCATCCATCGGCGCATCGGCTCCGTTTCTTGTCGTGTTCGATCCGAACCTAGTTTGCGATGCTCCAAATATCAAATATATGGATCAGGTAATTGTCATATATTCTAGATATGGATGCATCCGATGATCGAGCTGCGCCATCTCCGCTATGCCGTCGCGGTGGCCGAGGAAGGTCACATCACCCGCGCCGCCGCGCGGCTCGGCATCCAGCAGCCGCCGCTGAGCCAGCAGATCCGCGCGCTGGAGACCGCGATCGGCGCGCCGCTGTTTCGCCGGCAGCCGCGCGGGGTCGAGCTGACCGCGGCCGGACGTGCCTTCGTCGACAAGGCCCGCGCGATCCTGCGCGACGCCGATCTCGCCGTGGAGGCCGCGCGCCGGGCGAGCCGCGGCCAGGAAGGCCAGCTTGCGATCGGCTTCACCTCCTCGGCCGCCTTCCATCCCTTCGTCACCGGCGTGATGCGCGAGATGCGCGAGCGTGCGCCGGCGATCACGCTGTCGCTCGAGGAGGCCTCGACCGGCGAGCTGATCGAGGCCGTCGAGGCCGATCGGCTCGATGCGGCTTTCGTGCGCTCGCCGAGCGAGCGGCTGGAGAATTTGACGATTACCCATCTGCTCGACGAGGAGATGCTGGTTGCGCTGCCCGACCATCATCCGCGCGCCCGCAAGGACACGCGCCGCCGGATTGCACTGGCCTCGCTCGCCGACGAGCCGCTGATCCTCTACCGCCGCCCGACCGGGCCGGGTCTCTATGACAGCATCATCGCGGCCTGCCGCGCCGCGGGCTTTAGCCCCAAGGTGGCGCAGGAGGCGACGCGGATGGTGTCGACGCTCAGCCTCGTCGCGGCGGGGCTCGGGATTTCGATCGTGCCGGAATCGATGGCGCGGCTGGAGACCGCAGGCGTGTCCTATCTCCGCCTCGATCGTGCGGCGGGTCTCGTCGCGCCGCTCGCGCTGGCGCGCAAGAAGGGCCCCGCCGGCGGCACGCTCAGCCGCCTGCTCGGCATTGTGACGCGGCGGGTAAAGGACCGTGCCGGGGTTTGAGAGAGTGTTGCGCGACGTAGCTGAGCGTCAACGCAGGCCCCGCGGATGGCGCGGAATGTGGGGAGTTTGGCGAACGCTGGCGTCTGGGCGCAGCTAGATAGCCTGCATCGAACCCGGTTGCCCGCACGCTGGTCGCAACAGCTCGGTTGCGCGCCGAGGCCTCGGGTTCAATCAACACAGCGAAAGGCAATTCCGATGGCACGTTTTCCGGTCCATACGCGCGACTCCGCGCCTGAAGCCTCCAGGCCCGCGTTGCGCGACGTCGAGGCGCGGTTTGGCATGATCCCCAACCTTGCGGCGGCGATGGCGACGTCGCCCGTGCTCATCCAGAGCTTCATCGGCATCTTCGACAAGGTTCACAGCGGCAGCTTCACCGAGCAGCAGATCCAGACCGTGCTGCTCACCGACGCGGTAACCAATGGCTGCGCCTGGGCGGTCGCGCTGCATTCCGCGCTCGGCTTGCAGGCCGGTCTTGCTCCGGCCGATGTCGAGGCGATGCGTGCCGGCCGCTCGCCTGCCGACAAAACACTCGGTGCACTCTCGACGCTGGCGAGGTCGCTGATCGAAAAGCGCGGGCGGCTCGACGACGAGGAGATCGAACGATTCCTGGCGGCCGGGTTCTACAAGGACCTCGTGCTTGAAGTGATCACCATCGTGGCGGCATCGACCATCACCAACTACACCGGCAGCGTGACCAACCCGCCGCTGGAGGCCGCATTGCAGGCGCATGCCTGGAATGGCTGAGCCGATCTCGCCTGAGCGCCGAGCACTGCACGCCGGCTGTGAGGCCGGCATGCGGCTCTGATCGCTGTACTGCAAGCCCGGACCAGTGCGTGATGAGGTTAGGTTGAAAAGCGGTCGCGACGGCGGTGCGCTCCCTCTCCCGCTTGCGGGGGAGGGTTGGGGTGGGGGCTCTCTCCACGGTACAGACCGGATAGATACCCGACAGTTTAGACCGGCATGATTGCCGACAGGTTTCTAGAAGCATCGGCGGGAGGGCCCGACGATGCCGTTCAGAGAGACCAGTCGGATGGAAGAGCGTATCCGGATGCTTATGGAGTACGAGAGCGGGAACTGGAGCGTGTCGGAGTTGTGCCGCCGTCACGGTATCTGCCGCGACACGTTTTACGCATGGCGCCAGCGGAAGCAGAGCGGCGATCCGGAGTGGTTCAGGGACCGTTCGCACGCGCCGCAGCAATGCCGACAAACGACCGATGCGGCGATTGCAGAGAAGGTGATCGCGGCTCGGCAGCGCTTTCCCTATCTGGGACCGCGCAAGCTGCTCGCCCTGCTTGACCGCCAGGCGCCGGAGATCGATTGGCCGGCGGCGTCGACGATTGGGAGCATTCTCAAGCGCGCGGGGCTGATCTCGCCGGTGAAGCGCCGCCGCCGTCCGCTCGACCAGCGGCGTCCCTGCACGCCGGTGCAGGAGCCGAACGACGAGTGGAGCGTGGACTTCAAGGGTTGGTTCCGCACCCGCGACCAGTGCCGGATTGATCCGTTGACGGTGGCTGACAGCCACAGTCGCTTCCTGATCGAACTGCAGATCGTCGCACCGACGACCGAGGGCGTCCGCCCCCGCTTCGAGAGGGCTTTCCGCGAGCATGGCCTGCCGCGGGCAATCCGCTGCGACAATGGTTCGCCGTTCGGCTCGCGCGGCGCCGGCGGTCTCACCACATTGTCGGTCTGGTGGCTGAAGCTCGGCATTACGCCGCACTTCATCCGTCCGGCCTCGCCGCAGGAGAACGGTCGCCATGAGCGCATGCATCGCACCTTGAAGGCGCAAACATCGAGCCCACCGGCAGATAATGCGTCCGAGCAACAGGCCCGCTTTGACGCCTTCCGAGAGCATTACAATAAGGAACGTCCTCACGAAGCGCTGGGCCAACGGCCGCCGGAGGACGCCTATCGAGCATCTCAACGCACCATGCCGGATCGCGAGCAAGACCCCTGGTATGACGCCGATCACCAGGCCCGCCGTGTTCGCGGCAATGGGGAGATTAAATGGAAAGGCAAGTTCGTCTTTATCGGTCAGGCGCTGGTGAACGAACTTGTCGGCATCGCCGAACTCGATACCGGTGACCACGTCGTCCGCTTCTGCGACCTCGACGTCGGTCTCATCGACCGCCGCGGCCTGTTCACCCGGTTCGCTCCGCCTCGTGAGGGGCTGCGCGAACCGGGCGAACAGACCGCTTAACCCAAACTGTCGGGGATCATGCCGGTCCAAAATGTCGGGAATCATGCCGGTTGAACACGCGAGTCATGTCGTGGAGAGAGCCCCCACCCGGATCGCATCTTTGATGCGATCCGACCTCCCCCGCAAGCGGGAGAGGTGTAGCCAGTCTGCCGCGAGGCCGCTTCAACCTGACTTCACCTTACTCTACTCTAGCGTGACTCTAGCGCGCAAATCTGGCGCGGTAGTCCTGCGGTGTGGTGGACAGCAATCGCATAAAGCTGCGGCGCATCGTCTCCTCGGACCCGAAGCCGCAACGCTGTGAAATCCGCTTGATCGGCAGGTGCGTCTCCGAGAGCAGATGCCTGGCGCCCTCGACCCGCAATCGCTCGATCGCGCGCGCCGGCGTCAACCCGGTCGCATCGGCATAGTGCCGGCTGAAGCTGCGTTCGCTCATGCCGGCCTGCCTGGCGAGCGTTGCAAGCGAGAGGTCTTCGGCCAGATGATTGCCGACCCAGTCATGCAGCGCGCTGAACCGGTCGTCGGTTGTTTGCAGCGACAATAGTTCGCTGAATTGAGCCTGCCCGCCCGGCCGTTTGGAAAACACCACGAGATAGCGCGCGACGGCGAGTGCCGTCGCGCGGCCGAGATCTTCCTCCACCAGCGCCAGCGCGAGGTCGATCCCCGACGTGACGCCCGCCGAGGTCCAGAACGATCCATCGCGCACGAAGATCGGATCGGGCTCGACCCGGACAGCGGGAAAGCGCTCGGCGAGTTCTGCGCAAAATTGCCAATGAGTCGCGGCGCGTCGACCGTCGAGGGCACCCGTTGCGGCGAGCAGGAACGCGCCGGTGCAGACCGACGCGGTGCGGCGCGCTTGCGTGGTGCGTCTGCGCACCCAGTCGACCAGCACGGCATCCGCCGTTGCGGCGTTGACGCCGTCGCCGCCCGGAATCACCAGCGTGTCGACGGCGGCATCGATCGCGGAAAGCGGATGCACCGCAACGCCGACACCGGCCGATGCTTCGATGGTGGGACCGTCCTTGCCGACAACGCGGACTTCATAGGGCTCGGCGTTGCCTGCCTTGGCCATCTGCGCGTTGACGGACGCGAACACCTGCAGCGGCCCGGTGACATCGAGCAGTTGCACCGCCGGGTACGCCAGCACTTCGATCAGGCGTCGGCCTTTTGGCGGAAAATGTGGGGGCTTTGGCGTCATCGCCGGAACGTGCCGCGCTAGTTTCGCTTTGTCCATAGCGCACGGGAAGTTCGAGGGAAGTTCGATGATTGCTCACGATGTTCATCTCCGGATCGGATCGCTCTTGTTCGAAGGCGTCGATCAAATCGATTTGACCGGGCCGTTCGAGGTGCTGTCGCGGATTCCGAATTCGACCTACCGCATCTACGGCAAGACTTTGGAGCCGGTTCGCGACATCAAGGGATTGCGGCTGACGCCGGACGCCACGCTGGCCGACGCGCCGCCGCTCGATGTGCTGCATGTGCCTGGCGGATTCGGTCAGGAGGCGCTGATGGAGGACGGCGAGGTTCTTGACTGGATCCGCGCGCAGGCCGCGGGGGCATGCCGCATCTTTTCGGTCTGCACCGGGGCCCTGATCTGCGGAGCGGCCGGGCTTCTCAGGGGACGCAGGGCGACGACGCATTGGGCGTCGTTTCATCTGCTGCCGTTCTTCGGCGCTGTGCCCGTGAACGAGCGCGTGGTGGTGGATGGAAGCTACGTCTTCGCTGCCGGCGTCACCGCAGGCATCGACGGCGCATTGCGGCTGGCGGCCGAATTGCGCGGCGACGATGTCGCGCGGGCGATCCAGCTCTATATGGCCTATGCGCCGGAACCGCCCTTCAACAGCGGCACGCCGGAGACCGCGCCACCCGAGATCCTGCAGCAGACGCGCCAGGCGACACGCGCGATCACGGCGCAGCGGGAAGAGACCGCACGCCGTGTGGCTGCCAGGTTGGGTGTTGTTGTTGCCGGAGACTAATTCCCCGGTTCGAACGTGCAGTCGGCGCCGCCGCCGGCCTTGTCCTTGATCACGGCGGGATCGAGCGTGCAGGACAGTTTTGACAGCGCCTCGTAGATCGTGCCGGCGGCGCCGTCGGGCGGCACGCCGGCGAGCGCAACGGTGGCGAAGATCGCGTTGGCTGCGCTTCCCTTCACGGTGTGGGTCTTGCTGCCGAAGGTCAGTTCGCAGGAGCGCGAGGTGATGTCGACATTGCTGGCGCGGCAGACCACCTTGTCTGCGGTGACGGTGATCTTCGTCGTGGCGGGGACATTGCTGTCGCCGTTGAAGAACGCGGCGACCGCGGCCTTCTCCGCAGGCAGCAGCGGCGAATAGGGCGCCACCACGCCTGCCAGCGCCAGCGCGACCGAGCCGGTAGTGGTCGCGGGCGCAGCCGCTGCGGCGGACGCGGCCAGCGACAATGAACATGCGAGGATAGTCAATCGGCCAAGTCTCATTCCAAGCCTCATTCCAGTCTCCTGTCGCTGCGCCTTCCGCGGCGCGGAATCGCTACCACGCCTTGCGGCCTCAATGGGTGACTCCATTCAGCGGCCATCCTGCAACTTCGTGTGAGGGACGGTGCGCGCACAGGGCAGGGCGGCCCCGCGCGGATCGGCTTGCGCGATCGCGCCATCGGCGGCACAGTCCCCTCTGCGGTAGCGATGCCGCCAACAATGAAGACAAAGATATTCCGAGGAGCGCCATGGTGGCCACGCGCATCGACTGCGACATCCATCCCGCGGTGGGGGGAACGCGCACCACGCTGCTGCCTTATCTCAGCGATCACTGGAAGGAACAGGTCGTCAGCCGCGCCATCGACGGGCTCGACCTCAATTCCTATCCGCCGTCGATGCCGCTGTCCGGCCGCGCCGACTGGCGGCCTTCCGACGGAAGCAAGCCTGGCAGCGATCTCGCCATGGTGCAGCGCGGCGCGTTCGACCAACTCGGCGCCAGCCATGCGATCTGCAACGTCGTCTATGGCGCGCAGGCGGTGTTCGATTCCTACATGGCGGCAGACTTCTGCAAGGCGATCAACGACTGGATCGCCGCCGAGTGGCTTGCCAGGGACACGCGGCTGCGCGCCTCGATCGTGGTGCCGATCCAGGCGCCGGACCTTGCGGTCGAGGAGATCGAGCGCAGGGCCGGCGATCATCGCTTCGTCTCCGTGCTGGTGCCCTCGCAAGGCGAGACGCTGCTCGGGCGGCGGCATTACTGGCCGATCTATCAGGCCGCGGAGAAGTACAGATTGCCGATCGCAATCCACGCCGGCAGCGCCTACCGCGGCGCGCCGAGCTCGATCGGCTGGCCGTCCTATCGCTACGAATATTATCTCGCGGAAGCGCAGGCGTTCCAGGCGCAGGCGCTGAGCCTGATCTATGAGGGCGTGTTCGGGAAGTATCCCGGATTGACTGTGGTGCTGATGGAGTCGGGCGTCAGCTGGCTGCCGGCGTTCATGTGGCGGGCGAACAAGACCTGGCGCGGCGTGCGTGTCGAGGTGCCGTGGGTCGAGCGCGAGCCGGCCGCGATCATCCGCGACCATTTCCGCGTCACCATGCAGCCGTTCGACGGCCCGCCGGATGCCACCGGTGTCGCCGACGTCATCGACCAGATCGGCTCCGACAAGATGTTCCTGTTCGCATCCGACTATCCGCACTGGCAGTTCGACGGCGACGATCCGATCCCGCGATATCTGCCTGACAGTATCGTCAAGCGGATGTGCGAGGATAATCCGCTGGAAACCTTTCCGCGCCTGAAGCTCGATTCCTAGTTCGCGCGCATGATCCGGAAAAGTGGGAACCGGTTTTCCGATAAGATCATGCGCCAAACAAAAACGAGGATCGCATGAGTGATGTCATCGACCGTCCGATGCTCGACCAGGAGACCACCGCCGCGACGCGGCTGAAGATCATCGATTGCGACATTCATCCGAGCATCCATGCGCACAGCGACCTCAACGAGTTCCTGCCAAAACGCTGGCAGCAGCATCTGAAGGAATATGGCAGCCATCTGCGCACGCCCTATATCGGCACCACGCCGTATCCGCGCTCCTCGCCGCTGATCGCGCGGCGCGATGCCTGGCCGCCGACCGGCGGCGTGCCCGGCTCCGATCTCGATTTCATGCGCAAGCAGCACCTCGATCCCTTCGACGTCGAGTTCGGGATTCTGCAGGTGCTAGACCTCTTCATCTTCTCGCAGCAGAATCTGGAATTCGGCGCCGCGATCCAGCGCGCCATCAACGACTGGCAGCTCGCCTTCTGGGCGCATCGCGATCCCAGGCTAAAGGCCTCGATCCTGGTCGGGCAGGATGGCTCCGACCTCGGCCTCGCCGAGATCGAGCGCTGCGCCAAGACCGGCGAATACATCCAGATCAACGTCTCGCCGCCGGCCAACGAGCCGCTCGGCCGCCGCCGCTACTGGCCGATCTATCAACGCGCGCAGGAGCTCGATCTGCCGCTCGGCATCCATGTCGGCGGCTATGGCGGGCACGCGCCGACCGGCGGCGGCTGGCCGTCCTATTACTGCGAGGAGCATCAGTCGAACGCGCACACGGTGGCCTCGAACCTCACGAGCCTCGTGCTTGAAGGTGTTCCCGAGCGTTTCCCGAAGCTGAAGATCGTGTTCATCGAGGGCGGCTTCGGCTGGATTCCCGCGACGATGTGGCGGATGGACCAGCATTTCGAGCGCTTCCGCAGCGAGGTGCCGCATCTCAAGCGCAAGCCGAGCGAATATGTGAAGGAGCATTTCTGGTTCACCACCCAGCCGATCGACGAGCCCGATGAGGCGAGGCATCTGCGCCAGCTGATCGAATGGGTCGGCATCGACCGGCTGTTGTTCTCGTCGGACTATCCGCACTGGGACTATGACGACGCGCGCTACGCGTTCAAGACGCCGCTGACGGAGGCCGAGCGGCGCAAGATCTTCAACAGCAACGCCCGCGCGGTTTACAAGTTCTAGGATCATGAGATTAGGACGAGTAGCAACCGCGACGGAACCGAGCCCCCTCTCCCGCTTGCGGGGGAGGGTTGGGGTGGGGGTGTCGCCGCTTGCGACACTCTTCGTGTGGAGAGAGCCCCCACCCGTATCGCATCTAGCGATGCGATACGACCTCCCCCGCAAGCGGGAGAGGTGCAGCGAGTCTGTTGCCGAACCGTTTCAAGCTGACCTCACCCTGCGCTAGGATTCAAATGGCCCGTCACATCGTCGCGCGCACCAGCGAGATTCCCGCCGGCGGAAACAAGGTGTTCGGCCTTGAGGGCCGCGATATCGTCGTGTTCCACGTCAATGGCGAGTTCTTCGCGTTGCTCAATCGCTGCCCGCATGAGGGCGCGCCATTGGAGAAGGCGGCCTGCGTCGCGCGGCTGACCTCGCCGGAGCCCGGCATCTATCAGCGCGACCGCGTCGGCGAGATGCTGCGCTGTCCTTGGCACGGCTGGGAATTCGACATGCGCAACGGCCAGTCCTGGTTCGATCCGAAACGGTTCAAGATCCGCTCCTATCCGGTCGCGGTCGAAAGCGGCGCGGAGTTGCAGAAGGGGCCGTACGTCGCCGAGACGTTCCCGGTGCACATCGAAGACAATTACGTGATCGTCGAGGTGTAAGGGCCGCCGCCACGAAACCGTCACGCCCGGCGTTGTGCCGGGCATCCACGTCTTTGCTTGGTTGATGGAAAGACGTGGGTGGCCGGGACGAGCCCGGCCATGACGAGAAATGAGATCGTTGCACTATTTGCAATAATGAAGTGCCGTTGTCGGCGATTATAATGTGACGTGCAATGGGCCACCTTGAGGGTGCGGCCGGGAATGGATCCCGTCCACGACATCAGGAACGGCATCATGAAGCTCTATCACTTTGCTCTTTCCGGCCACGCGCATCGCGCCCGCCTGTTCATCTCCCTGCTGGGTATTCCGCACGAGCTGGTCGAGGTCGACCTCAAGTCCGCCGCGCAGAAGACGCCGGAATTCCTCGCGCTCAATCCGTTCGGCCAGGTGCCGGTGCTGGACGATGACGGCACGATCATTGCCGATTCCAACGCGATCCTGGTCTACCTCGCGACCAAGCTCGGCCGCACCGATTGGCTGCCGCAGGATGCGAAGAGTGCGGCCGCCGTGCAGCGCTGGCTCTCGGTCGCCGCCGGCGATCTCGCGTTCGGACCTGCTGCGGCGCGGCTCATCACCGTGTTTGGTGCCAAGCATAATCCGGACGATGTGATCGCCCGCGCCCATCTCCTGCTGAAGCGGCTCGAAGCGCATCTCGCGGGTCGCGACTGGCTGGTCGGCACGGGACCGACGATCGCCGACGTGGCGCTCTACAGCTATCTGTCGAGCGCGCCCGAAGGCAATGTCGATCTCTCCGACTATTCCCGCGTCAATGCCTTCCTGCGCCGGATCGAGGCGCTGCCGGGCTTCGTGCCGTTCGCCAAGACCCGCGTCGGTCTCGCTACGGCAGCGTAACGTGCTGACCGGGCGTGCCTTCGGGCACGCCCGTCCAACCCCCGAAGGGGAGGGCTGCGAGATGAGCGACAGGCGAACCAAGAACAAGCTGGCCGTGTGGCATGCCGGCGAGAAGGCGATCCAGCAGAAGGTCGGCGTGGCCGAGAAGATGGCGGCCGTCGGCCAGCGCGCGGTGCGCGACTTCATGCCCGATCAGCACCGCGACTTCTTCGCGCAAATCCCCTTCATCGTTGTCGGCAGCGTGGACCGCAGCGGCGACGCATGGGCCTCGCTGCTCGCCGGCCGGCCCGGCTTCATTTCGTCGCCGACGCCACACAGCCTCGAGATCGATGCGCGGCCCGACCCCAGCGATCCCGTCAGCGAGGGCATGCGCGACGGCGATGCGATCGGATTGCTGGGAATCGAGTTGCACACGCGGCGCCGCAACCGTGCGAACGGGTTGCTTGGTGCATCGTCGGGCAAGGTGCTCAACTTCGAACTCGATCAGAGCTTCGGCAATTGTCCGCAATACATCCAGCTCCGCGATTTCCGCTTCGTGCGCGAGCCGGATCAGCGGTTCACCGGGGTGATCGAGCAGAGCCCGACGCTCGATCAGGCCGCGCGCGACATGATCAAGGCGGCCGACACGTTCTTCGTGGCGTCTTATGCCGAACGCGAGGACCGCCGCCAGGTCGACGTCTCGCATCGCGGCGGCAAAGCGGGCTTCGTCCGGGTTGGCGACGACGGCACGCTGACGATTCCCGATTTCGCCGGCAATCTGTTCTTCAACACGCTCGGCAACATCCACCTCAACGGCAAGGCCGGGCTGGTGTTTGCCGATTTCGAAACCGGCGACCTGCTGCAACTGAGCGGTGACGCCGAGGTGATCCTGGACTCGCCGGAGGTCGCGGCGTTCCAGGGCGCCGAACGGCTGTGGAGCTTCCGCGCCCGCCGTGTGGTGCGCCGGCGCGGCGCGCTGCCGCTGCGCTGGGCGTTCCGGGCGGACGGCTGGTCGCCGAATGCGTTGATGACCGGCAACTGGGCGCAGGCCGCCGACCGCATCCGCGCGGCCGAGCTTGCGACGCAATGGCGTCCGTTCAAGGTGACTGACATCGTCGACGAGAGCCGCTCGATCCGCTCGTTTCATTTGCAGCCGGATGACGGGGCAGGGTTGCTTCCGCACGCGGCGGGGCAGCATCTGCCGATCCGCCTCTCGATCCCCGGGACGGACAAGCCCGTCATCCGCACCTACACGGTCTCGGTCGCGCCGTCCGACGGCAAGTACCGCATCAGCGTGAAGCGCGACGGCCTGGTGTCGCAGCATCTCCACGACCACATCCATGTCGGCGACATCATCGAAGCGGGCGCGCCGAGCGGCGGCTTCACGATCGATGCGCGCGAGAAGCGGCCCGCGGTGCTGCTCGCCGGCGGCGTCGGCATCACGCCGATGCTCGCGATGCTGCGCCACGTGGTCTACGAGGGCCTGCGCACCCGCGGCATCCGGCCGACCTTCCTGTTCCAGGCCGCGCACACGAAGCAGGATCGTGCGTTCGGCGACGAATTGCGGCAACTGGCTGAGGCCGCCGGTGGTTCCGTCCGCATCATCCGCGTGCTCGGCGACGTCGATGGCGCCGAACAGGGTGCCGACTATGACGCCGCCGGGCGGATCGACATGGCGCTGCTGTCGCGCGTCCTGCCGTTCAACGACTATGACTTCTATCTGTGTGGGCCGCCGCAGTTCACGCAGTCACTCTATGACGCCCTGCGCGGCTACAACATTGCCGACGACAGGATTCGCGCTGAGGCGTTCGGTCCGTCGTCGCTGGTGCGGAAGCCGGACGTGGTCACGGCCGCACCACCGCGCCGGCCGCCCGCGACCATGCCGGTCCCGGTGGTCTTCACCGCATCGCTGAAGGAGGCGCGCTGGACGCCGGAGTCGGGAACGCTGCTCGAACTGGCGGAAGAGCGCGGTCTCAGCCCCGTGTTCAGTTGCCGCGAAGGCAATTGCGGAACGTGCCGAACCCGATTGCTGGCAGGCGCGGTGACTTATGTGAAGGAGCCCACCGCCGAGGTGGCCGATGACGAGGTGCTGATCTGTTGCGCCGTGCCGGCGCAGCCGGACGCCGAGGGCGAGGGCCGGATCCAGCTCGATCTCTGACCGGCCGCGTTCGCCGACCACTCGGCCCGCGCAGCGCCGTCGCGATTGCTCAGCCCATGCTGCCCGGCATGAAGCAGCGCGGCCGCGGGTGACCATCCAGATAATACGGCCAGACCATGGTGCGGCCGGCGCGGTTCGGTCCTGTAACCACGGCGTCCTCGGGAACGTCGACCCACTCGCCCTCGAGGCGCACACGATAGTGGCCGTCCTTGGTGTCCCAATCGGCATCGTCGACGCGTCGCGCGTCGCTGCCGTCGCAGCAGGGTCCCTTGCCGCTTTGCAGGCTCTCATACCAGCCGTTCAGCTCGGGATGCTGGTGATCATGGGCTAGAGCCGGACCGAACGCCGGCATCGCCAGCAGCGCGGTGAATAAAACGAGCGTCGCACGCAAAAACGGTTTGTCCATCTGATCCCCAAATCCGGAAAGCCCATGGCAGCCAATCCGGACATGGTCATCGGAAGCTCTACATCAATAAGATGATAATCGTCATATATTCACATTCATGCGAGGCGCGGAGTGAGCCAGGTCAGGCCGGGTGCCGTTAAAGTCAGGCGAGCAGGCCCATCACCTGGTCGATCACGGCCTTCACCTGTTTCGACTCCGGCCGCTGGTGCGCGAGCGCCAGCAGGCCGGCATGCACCACCATGATCGTGTGCGCGGTGACGTCGGGGTCAAAGCCCTTCCTGAACTGGGCGCGATCGGCGCGCAGCCGCGTGCGCAACAGCTCTTCGAGCCGCCGGTTGTAGCGCTCGATGCTCTTGCGGACCTCGGCCCGATCGAGCGAGCCGTCGGCCGCGGAATTGATCGACAGGCAGCCGCGCTGCCCCTTCTCGCCCGAGCAATAGGGGATGAACCCGGTGAGCCATTGCCTGATTGCCTCGCGCGCGGGCCCCGGCTGCGCCAGCGTGCGTTCGGCCCAGCCCAGAATGCCGTCGTGGTAGCGATCGAGCACCTTCAGGAACAGCGCGCTCTTGTCGCCGAATGCCGCGTACAGGCTGGGCTTGGCGATGCCGCTCGCCGCCGTGATCTCGTCGAGTGAGGTTGCCTGAAACCCCTTCTGCCAGAACACCTGACGGGCGATTTCCAGGACGTCGTCCGGATCGAAGCTGCGCGGCCTTGCCATACCGCTGTTTTATGTACTCCCGCGTCGGATGTGAAGCCTTCACCTTGCTGTGAAGGCGCTCCGGGCCATTGACGCGAGCCTCATTCTGTACTTACTGGTACATAACAAAATCGGGAGATGGTGCCATGAAGGCGGTTCAGGTTGTTGCGTTCGGACGTCCTGCTGATGTGGTCAAGCTCAACGAGGTGGCTGACGTTGATAGCCCCGGCCCCAACGAGGTGGTGGTCGCCGTCGAGGCGGCGCCGATCAACAACTCGGATTTCATGATCATGGCCGGACGCTACGGCTATCTGCCGTCGCCGCCGGCCACGCTCGGCATCGAGGGCGTCGGGCGGGTGATCGCCGCGGGATCGCAGGTGAAGAACCTCAGGGAGGGCGACCGCACGCTGATTCCGTTCACGGTCCCGACCTGGACCGAGCGCGTCAAATTCACGGCGTCGTGGCAGCGCCCGCTGCCCGAACACGCCGATATCCAGCAGCTCTCCATGATCGGGGTCAATCCGGCGACCGCCTATCTGCTGCTGACCGATTTCGTCAAAGTCCCGCGCGGCGGCTGGGTGATCCAGAACGGCGCCAACTCGGCGACCGCGCGCGCGGTGATCGGCATCGCCAAATCGCTCGGCCTCAAGACGGTCAACGTCGTCCGGCGCGAGGAAGTCGTGGATGAGGTCAAGGCGATCGGCGGCGATATCGTGCTGGTCGACGGACCGGACCTCGCCAAGCGCGTCGCCAGGGAGACCGGCGGGGCGCCGATCCAGCTGGCGCTCGACGTCGTCGGCGGCGCGTCCGCCTTGAACCTGATGAACTGCCTGGCATCGAAGGGCGTGCTGGTCATCTACAGCGCGATGAGCGGACAGCCGTTCTCAGGTTCGGCCTTGAGCGTGATCTTCAATGAAGTGTCGGTGCGCGGCTTCTGGCTGGGACATTGGGGCAAGACCGCAACCGATGAGGCCTTGGCCACGATGTACGATCATCTGGTGCCGATGGTCGCATCCGGCGCAATCAGCGCGCCGGTCGTCGGGACCTACGGCCTCGAGGGATTTTCGAAAGCGATCGCCAAGGCCGCGGCGTTCAAGGGCAAGGTGATCTTCACGCCCAACTAGGACGTGATGAGATTAGGTTGGATAGCAACCACGAAGACGCTGCGCTCCCTCTCCCCGTTCTTAACGGGGAGAGGGTTGGGGTGAGGGGCCGTCTCCGCGTATTCGGCGATAGCTGCGCTTGCGGAGGCTCCCCCTCACCCGGAACGCATCTAACGATGCGTTCCGACCTCTCCCCGCACGCGGGGCGAGGTGGAGTCCGTTGCTCGATTTGAAGTAAACTCATCTTGCCCTAGCACTTCGCCGTTGATTGGACGCTGTCGGCACCCCGGTGTAGACATGTCGCATGACGGCGCAAGCCAACTTCGAAGCGATTGCCGGGGAGGTCATTGCCTCCCTGAACAATCATTCCCAGATCCCGACATTCTCCTCGCGGCCTGGCGGCATCACGCTTGGCCGGCGGCATTCCCCTCGAAGACATCACCGTTCGGTTTGGCTGACCGCGCGTCGCGCCAGGCTGGGATAGTCATGTGATTGTCTAAGCTTAGGACGTCAGCGCCACGACCGCCGGGGTGCGCCATCAATGCCATTGCATCTTGAGACCCGGCCGGCTTACCGCTACCAGTGCAATCCGGAAGCGGTGCCAGGCGCATCGGAAAAGGAACGTTTCTCATGGCAAACACGACGGCAGAGCTTGAAGGGCTCCTGATGCAGCGGTCGCTGACAGATCCGCAGCTTTTGGCGGCGGCGGAAGCGGCGTCGGATTTCCGGATCCTGCCGGATGCGACCGTGATCAAGATCGGCGGCCAGAGCGTCATCGACCGCGGCCGCGCCGCCGTCTATCCGCTGGTCGACGAGATCGTCGCGGCCCGCAAGGCCCACAAGCTCCTGATCGGGACCGGCGCGGGCACCCGCGCCCGGCATCTCTATTCGATCGCGGCCGGGCTTCGCCTGCCGGCCGGCGTGCTGTCGCAACTCGGCGCCTCGGTCGCCGATCAGAACGCCGTGATGCTGGGGCAGCTGCTTGCCAAGCACGGCATCTCCGCGGTCAGCGGCGCCGGGCTATCGGCCGTGCCGCTCTATCTCGCCGAGGTGAATGCGGTGATCTTCAGCGGCATGCCGCCTTATGGCTTGTGGATGCGCCCCGCACCCGAAGGCATGATCCCGCCGTACCGCACCGACGCCGGATGCTTCCTGGTCGCCGAGCAGTTCGGCTGCAAGGCGATGATCTATGTGAAGGACGAGAACGGCCTCTATACCGCGAACCCCAAGACCTCGAAGGGCGCCACCTTCATTCCGAAAATCTCGGTCGCGGAGATGAAGGCGAAGGGATTGCAGGATTCGATCCTCGAATTCCCGGTGCTCGATCTGCTCGCCGCCGCACGCCATGTCCGCGAGGTGCAGGTCGTCAATGGCCTTGTCCCCGGCAATCTCACCCGCGCGCTCGCGGGCGAGCATGTCGGCACCATCATCACCGCGAGCTGAGAGAGACACGACCATGGATGATACCACCAAGCACGTCGCCTCGCCGCTCGCGCGCCAGACCCTGCTCGACAGCGATCTTACCCGTCCCGTTGCCGGCGGACGCCCTATACCCCTGCTGCCCTGGGTGCAGGTGGTGAAGATCGGCGGCCGCTCGATCATGGATCGCGGCCATGAAACGATCCTGCCGATCGTCGACGAGCTGCGCTCGCTGTTGCCGGAGCACCGCCTCTTGATCCTGACCGGCGCCGGCATCCGCGCCCGCCACCTCTACAGCGTCGGCCTCGACCTCGGTCTGCCGGTCGGCTCGCTCGCGCCGCTCGCGGCGAGCGAGGCCGGCCAGAACGGTCATATCCTGGCCTGCCTGCTCGCGCCGGAAGGCGTCTCCTATATCGAGCACCCGACCATCGCGAGCCAGCTTGCGATCCACCTCTCCGCGGCCCGCGCGGTGGTGGGCAGCGGCTTTCCGCCCTATCACCATCACGAATTTCCGGACTCGCGCATCCCGCTGCATCGGGCCGACACCGGTGCATTCCTGCTCGCCGATGCGCTCGGCGCGGCCGGCCTCACCATCGTCGAGGACGTCGACGGCGTGTATACCGATGATCCGAACGGTCCCGACGGCAAGAAGGCGCAGCTGCTGCGCGAGACCAGCGTCGCCGATCTTGCCAAGCTGAAGGGCACGCTGCCGTTCGATCCCGCGCTGCTCGAGGTGATGAAGAACGCCCGCCATATCGAGCGCGTGCAGGTCGTGAACGGCCTCGTTCCCGGCCGGCTCACCGCGGCACTGCGCGGCCAGCATGTCGGGTCGATCATCCGCACCGGCGCGCGTCCGGCCTGACGCCCGTTCATCAAGGAATCTGTCGCGCGCCGTGCTTGTTCGGCGCGCGAAGGGGGCAATTACTTGATCGTCGCGCGCACGGTGATGACCGAGGTGCCTGAAGTCTTCGGTCCTTGACCCGTCGCCTTGATGGCAAAGCTGTCGTTGCCCTTGTACTTGGCCTTCGCCCTGTATTCGAAGGTCAATGCGTTGATCTTCTTCAACTTGCCGTAGGTCGGCTTTTGCGAGATCGCGGAGTCGGTCACCGTGCCGCGGATCCCGATCGGGATCAGGCAGCTTTGGCCTGACGCGACGTCGATATCGCCGGTCGAGTTCTCGCCCCAATCCGCTAATGTGACCGACATCGAGCATTCGGATACGGCTTGCGCCGCAAACGCCGGCATGACACTTGATGCTGCAATGCTGAGCGCCAGGGCGGCGATCCCCGGCAACCGCGTCGTCACGATGCTCATTCCCATGCAAAGCCCACTGCTGAAGGTTTCTTCGGTGCAAGAATCCTGCAACGTCGGAGCGAGGGTGGCAAGGCCTTCGGCCATTCTGTGTTGCTCGGGAGCCGACGTGCTGAACCGTCGCTCCGACATCTTGTTGCCGTGGTGAGGCGCCCTCATGGTCATCGCGACTTGATCGGGGGGACGGCTCACGTGACGAGAAAAGGGATTCCAATGGCTGATGGCAAGGACGGTCAGGCAAACGCGCAACAGACCGGGTTTGCCGGGGTGACGCGCAAGACCCTTGAGCGTCTCGCTTTGCCCGGCGATGATCGCGAGCTCGTCGTTGCCGAGGTGACCTATCCGCCCGGCGGGGTCGCGCCGCTGCACCGGCATCCGGTTGGGGGAATTATCTTCATCGTCGAAGGTGTCGCCGAGTCCGCCTATGGCAGTGAGGCTCCGCGCCGGTATCGGGCAGGCGAGACCTTGCAGGATCGCCCCGACCTTCCGCACACGCTGTTTCGCAACTGCGACCCGGAACGTCCGCTGCGCTTTCTGACGATCTACGCGCTCGAACCCGGGCGCGCCTACACGATGGAGCCGTGAGGCTCAGGCGTTTCCCACGGGCTGTTCAGATCATCACGAGCTTGATCTGGCCGCCTTCGATGGTTCCCGCCGCAAGGGCGTCGCGAGCCATCTTTTCGATGGTCGGCCAATTCGTGAGCAGATACTTGTGCGCCTGCATCTTCGTTGGGAATGTGGTTTGCAGGATGCAGTCCTGCCGCGCGTTTCCGTTCGCGATCTGAAAAGACACCGCCTGGGGTCCCTCATTGATCTCTTGTTCGGTCGGCTTGGGTAATCTGCGCATACTACTCCTTCGCGAAAATCTTCGCGCTCGTCGCCAATGGAGTTCGGTCGTATCCCGGGCCGGGCGATCCGGTCGGGTGGAGGGCGAGGCTTAGTCGTCAGCCGTCCCGGCCGCGATCTTTTTGGCCTTTGCCGGGCGCCGCTGCGGCACCTGGTCGGGGCTCGGCGTGTTGCGCACAGCCTCGGTCAGCATCTCGCGCAATTCAGCCTTGGTCTTGGGTGGTTCTCGCTTGCTCGGCTTTTGCCAGTTGGTCATTGACCCCATATGGGGATGCCCGAGGCAAAATGCTACCGTCTGCTCAAGGTTTCGGGCTTACGGTGGCGACCGGAGGCGGAACGGCCAGAAGAAAACAAACCGATTCCACCAGGAGTTCATGGGCACGGTCGACGATATCGTCCAGCGATGGCGTCATCGCGAACATGGCCTGGGCTTCAGCCAGCAACTGGTCACGCGTTGGCATGCTGGGCAGATGCAGGTCGGCACGATGCTGCAACAGGAAAAGCGCGTCCCGCACCGACATTCCGGTCTCATGGACCGACGATTTGATCGCCATCGCGATGTACTCGGGATTGAAGCGTCCCGCGAGCTGCTCGGCCGTTCGCTTGATCACGCGTGATCCCAGGCGCCGCTCGTTGCGGAGAACCAGTGCGGGCGGCGCCTTCAGATCCCAGACAACACCGAGCCAGGACAAGGCCACCAGGACATAATAGGTCACGTCAATCTCCCACCAGCGGAAGCCTTGCCGTGCACTGCTTTGGTAGGCGTGATGATTGTTGTGCCAACCCTCACCCATCGTAATCAGGGCCAGCAGCCAATTGTTGCGGGAGTCGTCGCCTGTCACATACCGCTTGCGTCCGTGAACATGTGCGAGGGAGTTGATGCAGAACGTGGCGTGATACACCAGCACGGTGCTCCAGAGGAAACCGACCACGAGCCCCGGCCATCCGCCAATGAGGAAGCACAGGCCCGCGACCACGACCGCCGGCAAAACCTCGAATCTGTGCAGCCACATCAGCTCTGGATACGCGGCAAAATCCGAGATTTTCGTCAGATCGGTTGCGTCGTGCTGTCGATAGAAGATCCAGCCGAGATGACTGTACACGAGGCCCGTGTGCAGAGGGGAATGCACATCCTGCTCGGTGTCGGAATGGAGATGGTGATGCCGATGTTTCGCAGCCCACCAAAGCACGCTTTTTTGGGCGCTGCTTTGGGCAAGGAAGGCAAGGATGAATTGAAAGGCCCGGCTTGTTGAGTAAGCGCGATGCGAGAAGTACCGATGATAGCCCGCCGTGATCGCAAACATGCGCAGCCAATAGAGAACAACGCAGATTGTAATCGCTTGCCATGAGATGCCCGACCAGATCGCCGCCAGACACCCTGCGTGGACCAGCAGGAACGGGAGGACCTGCGGGTACATGATGTCGTCGTGTTGCGACACTGGATCGATATTGGTGGACACGCTCGCGACCTCGATTGCTTCAATGTGCGGGCCGTCTCGCCAGCGGACGGCTCAAGTCCTGGTCTTGGCGGGCATTGCGCGCGGTGCGATAAAGAGAAGCCCGCGGCTGGGTGACCAGTCGCGGGGTCGCGAAACCAGAGGCTCTGCCAGTACATCCGTGGTCAAAGCAGCATGGCGCCGATTGCGGCAGCTTACGCGGCGCGCAGATTGTCCGCAGCAGATTTGCCAGTCCGGCGGTCTGCAACGACTTCAAAAGAAACCTTCTGCCCCTCGTTGAGGGTGCTCATGCCGGCGCGTTCAACGGCGCTGATATGAACGAAAACATCCTGGCCTCCCTGGTCCGGCTGAATGAAGCCGAAACCCTTTTGGCTGTTAAACCACTTCACAGTTCCCGTATTCATGGGAGTTCGTCCTTCAATAGATGCGCGTTTGCGCGTTTTCTTCACGCGAACCGGTAGCCACTTCGCTCGAAAACGCTCTAGTTCGAAGTTTTGGGGGGAGGGTCGTCAGTCAGGCGCGCTATCAGCGGCGAGGCCAAGTCGTTCGGCCGAAACTCCATCCGAGCTAAATGGCTACTATCCGATCATTCCGCAAGTGGTTTCTGCCGTCCTGACCTCAATCGCTACGTCGCCCTTGCTCCTGGGGCAACAGCTGAAATCCACGTCTCCCTGCGGCAAGTCGTCTGCTCGACCGCACAGCGGGGGCATCGGGCGGGTGCGCTACTCCTTCTTCGCCGTCAGCCCGTCGACCATCGCGCGTGTCAGGGTGCCGATCTCGCTGCGCAGCGCGCCGATAGGCACCGCAATCAGCTTGTGCTCCAGCCCGAGCGCGACCATGCCGTGCACCGCGGAGAACAGGCTGCGCGCGGTGACGCCGAGCTGCGCCGGCGAGCGCTGCGGGAACAGTGCGGCGAGCGGCTTGTAGATGTGGCGGAATAATTCCATCTGCTCCGTGATGGCCCATTCCGGCACCGGCTTGCCGGGTTGCATGCGGTGCTCGAACAGCGCCCGCCACAATTCGAGATTGTCGGCGGCGAAGTCGCAATAGGCGACCGCGATGCGCACCAGCATCTCGCGCGGCGCCGCCGCCCCGCCGATCTCGGCCAGCGACAGCGAGGCGTCGAGCCGGGCCAGCGTGCGCGAGCCGACGCGCAGGATCAGCTCGTCGACATCCTCGACCAGATTGTAGACGCCGCCGTTGGCGACACCGATTTCCTGGGCCAGTTCGCGCGTTTTCAGGCCGCCGAGACCCTTTGTCGCAATCGCCCGTTCCGCCGCCTCGATCAGCGCTTCCCGCAGTTTCGCACGTCGTTCCAATGCTTTGGACATGTTTTACCCGCCGTTAACCATATACTTGAGCGACGCTCAAATAATTCTTGAGCAACGCTCAGTATGTGGTACAAAAGATTCATGAGCGATGCTCATAACAGGGAGTGACCAAATGTTCAAAACTGTTTTGACACTTTTCCGCGGCAGCGTGGCGGTCGCCGAAGAGGAACTGCAAGACCGGACCGCGCTGGTCATCCTCGACCAGCAGATGCGCGATGCGGCCGCCGCCGTCGACCGCTCGAAGCGGACCTTGGCACTGGCGATCGCCGGCGACCAGCAGGAGGGCCGGCGGCTCGACGCCACCAACGCCCGGATCGCCGATCTCGAGGTGCGCGCCTCAGCGGCGCTCGAGGGCGGCCGGGAAGACCTCGCCCGCGAAGCCGCGCAGGCGATCGCCAACCTCGAAGCCGAACGCGATGCCGCGATGACCGCGCGCACCCTGTTCGCCACCGAGATCACACGGCTGAAGCGCCACGTCGGCAACGCCGAGGCGCGGATCGCCGAGCTCGATCGCGGCCGGCGCCTCGCCCGCGCCTCGGAGGCGGTGCGCTCGCTGCGCCGGAGCGGCATCGAGGCGGCGCGCCCCTACGAATCGACGCTGCCGGAAGCGGAAGCGACGCTGAAGCGGCTGCGCGAGCGGCAGATCGAGATCCAGGCGGCTGACGACGCGCTGTTCGAAATCGATACCGCCTCGGGACCATCAGTCGTCGCCGAGAGGCTCGCCGAGCAGGGCTTTGGCCCGCGCATGAAATCGACCGCCGACGACGTGCTGGCGCGGCTGAGAGCCAAGCGCCCGCCGCAAATCTGAAACCTCAAGCCTGAAATCTCAAGCCTGAAACCACGCCAACTTCAAACCGGATATCATCAAGGAGACGACCATGAACCAGACCATCCAACCCCACAGCGGCGCCTGGGTCACCTTCACCTACGCGTCCTTCGCAGGCTCCGCCTTCCTCGTCGGCATCGGCGTGTTCTTCCTGCCGATCGATCTCTGGATGAAGGGCTATCTGACGATGGGCATCGTGATGCTGATCCAGACCTGCGTGACGATGACCAAGACGGTGCGCGACAATTACGAGAGCGGCAAGTTCGTCAACCGTATCGAGGACGCCAAGGCCGAGCGCCTGCTGATGGAAGTCTCGAAGGCAGCATGAGAGGCGGCCTGAGCCGGAGCCGATGCGAAGCGGCGGGTGTTTTGCACCCGCCGCTTTCGTCGTTGGGGGCAACTTGTTCCGTTTCCGGAACGGCTTGTTTACCCTGCGGCCAACAGCGGCAGGTTGCGCTCATGGCTCTTTAACAGGCCTGAGTGCAGAGATCGCGACCGAGGGACAGAGAAATGGCGTCCACGGATGATCCGACCCCGGCCTCGCGCGGCGGCAGGGGCTTTGCGAAGGCGCGCGCGGCCTTTGACGGCCTGCGCAGCCATGCCGGCTTTTGGCTGAAGGCGTTGTCGCAGCCGACCATCGATCTCACCTTGCGCACCCAGGCCGGCCAGCGCACCCGCATCGTCGAATCGCCCGGCGTGTCGCTGCCGAAGGACGAGCTCGACGCACTGGTCGCGCAGCTGCGCATCGTTGCCGCCAAGACGCTGCCCGAGGAGAGCCTGACCTACGGCATCTTTTCCGGCGAGCCCGAGCGGCTGTCGCGCGCCGTCGTCACCCTGATCTCCGAGGAGGACACCGGGCGGCCGATCGCCTTCAACGCGCTGTCGGTGATGGACGTGCCGCTCGACGGCGAGCCCGCTGAAGTCACCCATCTCGGCCTCGTCATGGTCGATCCCGATGTGCGCGGGCAGGGGTTGTCCTGGGTGCTTTACGGCCTGACCGCGCTGGTGCTGTTTGCCCGCGACGGGCTGCGGCCGAAATGGATTTCCAACGTCACCCAGGTGCCGGCGGTGGTCGGCATGGTCAGCGACACGTTCTCGGACGTGTTCCCGTCGCCGCAGCCGGGCGCGCGGCAGAGCTTTGCGCATCTGCAGCTGGCACGCGGCATCATGGCACGGCATCGCGCGGTGTTCGGCGTCGGCGAGGAGGCCGGCTTCGACGAGGCGCGCTCGGTCATCACAAATGCCTATACCGGCGGCTCGGACGCGCTGAAGAAGACCTTCGAGATCGCAGCGAAACATCGCGATGCCGTCTACAACGAATTTTGCGCGCGCGAGCTGGATTACGGCCGCGGCGACGATGTGCTGCAGCTCGGTCGCGTCGATCTTGCCGGCGCGCGCCGTTACCTGATGCGCGAGGTGCCGTCGGGCTCGCTGCCGGCGCTGCTCGCGGCGTCCGCGATGCTGGCGCTGCAGCGCCTGGTGCTGCCGGTGGTCTACTGGCTCGACGACAGCCGCGCCTTCGGCACGCTGCGGCCGCGCAGGCAGGAGAGCGGGGGAGCGCGATGAATTTCGACTATTACTCCTTCACCGGCCGCAACATCGGCTTTATCGACGAGCACGAGCAGCAGTTGCTGCGCCAGGCGCGGGTGTTCGTCTGCGGCGTCGGCGGCATGGGCGGCGCGGCCTTCATGGCGCTGGCGCGCGCCGGTGTCGGCAAGTTCGTGATCGCCGACATCGACCGCTTCGAGGTCTCCAACCTCAACCGCCAGGTGTTCGCCTTCGCCGACGAGGTCGGCCGCGAGAAGGCGGAGGTCGCCGCCGAAGCCGCCAAACGCATCAACCCGACCATCGAGATCGAGGTGCTCGGCGAGAACTGGACCGATGAGCTCGCCGCGATCGCCGCGCGTTGCCCGGTCATCGTCAACGGCATGGACGACATCGCCGCCGGCGTGCATCTGTACCGGACCGCAAAGCGTGCCGACGCGACCGTGATCGACGCCTATATGTCGCCGCTGCCGTCGGTGATCGTGGTGCGCCCGCATGACCCCCGGCCCGAAGAGCGTCTCGGCTTTCCGACGACGGGCAAGGACTGGACTGCTATCACCGAGGACGACCGCCGCGCCGCGATGCGTGCCGAGATCGAGCACGTGATGCTGCACTCCTCGTCGCGCAACTATGTCGATCTCGCCATTGCCGGCGAAGTCGCGGCCGGCCGCCGCAGCCGGATGTCGTTCGCGCCGATGGTGATCTCGACCGGGATGCTGATGGCCTATGAGGCGGTCGCGCTGATCCTCGGCCGCACCTCCGGCACCGATTGCCGCGGCTGGTTCCTCAATCCGCACCGGCCCGCGATCGAGCGGCCGCGCAATGCGCTGGTTGCCGCCCTGATGCGCCCGCTGGTGCGCCGGGCGATCGAGCAATTGACGGGCAGCACATGACCTCGGGGGCGATTGCCGATTCCATCGTCAATCTCTGCGGCGCCATCGGCCTTGCGGTGGCGATGATGACGTTCTACCGGCGCGATCCCAGGAGCCCGCTGACCCGCCGCCTGCTGCTTGCGCTCGGCGTGATCGCGATCCTGTTCCTCGACCGCGGCCTCGCGTGGTGGAGCGGAAGCCGGCTGCTCGACCACCTCTCGGTGATCCCGGCCGCACTGATCCCGCTCGGCGCCCTGATCGTCACCGAAGGCATCCTGCGGCGCCACGCGCCGCGTGCAGTCAAGATCGCAGCGCTCGCGGGCGGCATCCTGCTCGGCCTCGGCGGCCTGTTCGGGCTGCAGCGCTTCGCGATGCCTTACGCGATCACGCTGGCGCTGTTTCAGCTGCTTGCTTTCGCCACCTGCGCGCTGCTGCTGGCGACGCGCGACCGCGCCTCGCTGATGGCCTCGGAAAACCGCAGCATCGGCCGCATGGCGGTCGGCGCGCTGGTCGTGATCCCGTTCATCCTGACCGACTTCCGCACGCTGTTCCCGGACATTCCGGTTCGGCTCGGCGCGCTGGGTGCACTGCTGACCGTGACCGTGATGCTGATCGCCGGCGGCGGCGCCGAGACCCGCCGCCACGGGCTTGCGATGATGGCGCTGCGGCTGATCTCTTCGGGCCTGCTGGGGCTCGCCGCCGCCTTCATGGCGCCCGACGTCGACGCCGCGCAGATCGTCCGGTTCGTCGCGGTCGCGATTGCCGGCGTGCTGACCATCGGGCTGATGACGGATGCGTTGCGCGCGCTGTTCGAATCGCAGGAGCCCGGCGTGCTCAACTCGGTGGCGGCGTCGCCGGCGCAGACAAGGGAGCAGTTGATCGCCGAGCTCGCGCGGCATCCGATCTTCGAAAGCGCGCGGCACTTTCGCGAGAGCGAGCTCGGGATCTACGATCCGCCGCTGCTGCGCGATTTCCTGTCGGAAAGGCGCGTGCTGCGCCGGTCCGATGCGCCGTGGGGGCTGGCGGCGGTTGATCCTGCGGCCGAACGCATGGTCTCGCTGATGACGGCCAACAGCGCCTCCCATGTCATCGTGCTCGCGCATGATCCGCTCGATCTGATCGTGCTCGCCGTACCCGTGACCGCGGCCGATCCCGCCACCGAAACCGCGCTGGCGCTGGTGCGGCGGCTATTGGCGCTGACCCCGGAGGCCAAATGACGCTCGAGATCAGGGAGGGCGACCGCAAAGCGGCATTCGATGCCGCGCTCAATGCCTATGGGCCCGACAGTCTCTACGTGCCGCCGCTGTGGAGCGATTTCGAGCGGATGTTCGATGCCGCGAAGAACCCGTTCGTCACCGAGGGCCACGGCCGCTACGCGCTGTTCTCCGCGCATCGCGACGGACGGCCGGTCGGCCGCATCGCCGCCTCGATCCACGACGCCTCCAACCGCAAGCATGGCACCCGCCGCGGCGCATTCGGCTTCTTCGATTGCATCGACGAGCCCGAGGTGGCCGACGCGCTGCTGGGTGCCGCCGAGCAATGGCTGTCCGCGCGCGGCATGAGCCGCGTCGCCGGCAATTTCAATCTCACGGCGATGCAGCAGATCGGCGTGATGACCGACGGGTTCGACCATGCGCCATTCACCGACATGATGTGGTCGCCGCCGCATATCGCGCGCCACCTCGAACGCGCCGGCTATGCCGCGACCTTCCCGATGACGACGTTCGAGATCGCGCTCGACGGCGGCAAGCCCGAGCAATTGCTTGGCGACAAGCAGCGCGCGGTGCTCGCCGACAAGGACTTCGTCTGGCAACCGATCAGGCGTTCCGCCTTCAAGGAGCGGCTGGAGGACGCCCGCCTCATCCTCAATGACGGCTTTGCCGACAACCCGATGTTCGTGCCGCCGACCGCGGCCGAATATCTGTTCCAGGCCGGCGACATGATGTGGATCATCGACAAGCGGATTTCGACCGTGGTCTATCACCGCGGCCGGCCCGCCGGCGCGATCATCGCGATCCCCGATCTCAATCCGTTGATCAAGGCGATCGGCGGCCGGATCGGGCTATCAGCGCTGTTCAGGTTCGTGCAGCACCGCATCATGAACACGCGCGCCGTGCTGATCTATCAGTCGGTCTGCCGCGACCTGCACAATCGCGGTCTCAACGGCGCGATGCTCTATCGCACGGCGCTGGCGTTGCAGGAGGCCGGCTACCGCACGCTCGGCGGCACCTGGATCGCCGATATCAACGGTCCGTCGCTGCGCCAGGTCGAGAAGGTCGGCGCCCAGCCGCTGCACCGGCTGCATCTGTTCTTCAAACGGCTGGCGGCGGCATGAGCGAGCTGACGCCGGATCTGTTGCGCGAGCTGGTCGCGGAGGCGCGGCTGGCGCCGAGCGTCCACAACATCCAGCCGACACGCTGGCGGCTGCTCGCGGACGGGCGGCTGGCGCTGGTCGACGACGTCGGCGTACGCGCGCCGGTCGCGGACCCCGCGGGGGCACGACGTGCTGGTATCGCACGGCGCGGCGCTGGAGGGCATGAGCCTCGCGCTCAACCGCCGCAGTCTCGCCATAACAGGCATGACGACGATCGAGCAGCCGCTGTCGCCGCAATTTACCGCGCTTTGCAGCTTTGCGATCCGGCAGGGCGTTGGGCCCGATCCGTTGGCGAGCCGTGTGGCGCGCCGCATGTCGTGGCGCGGCAAGTTCGTGGCGTCGCCTGATGATGCGGCGGTGCTGGCACAGCTTGCTGCCGCGCGCGACGACGTGATCTGCATTGGGGATCGCCAGGCGATTGCCGAAATTGCTGATTGGGCCGACCAGGCCGAGTTCTCCTTTGTTCGGGACGACGATTACCGGCACGAACTGCTCGCATGGATGCGGCTGTCGCCGAGCCATCCGCATTATCTGCAGGATGGTCTCAACCGCGACGCGCTCGCCATGAATGCGGTCGAGGCCAGCGCGGCCCGCTTCGTGCTCGGCGGCCTGTTCAGGCCGCTTGATCGCCTCGGCATCGCCGCATCGCTGCTCGCAGACAGCGCCAAGACCGCGTCGGCATCGGCGATCGTTCTGTTCTGCCGCCCGGTCGGTGAGGATCCACTCACGACGGGACGGCATTTCTATCGGATCTGGCTGGAGATCGATCGCGCCGGGTTCGCGGCGTGCCCGATCTCGGCGCTATCAGACCATCCTGACTTCAACGATCGGCTGCGAAAACTCGGCAAGGTTGGCGGCGATCTGCGCCTCGTCAACGTGTTCCGCGTCGGCCGGCCGCCGAAACCGCTGAAACCTCAGCATTTCCGCCTGCCGGTCGACCGTCTCATCGTCTAGCATTGCCGAAAATTAGCTGCGATACCCGCTGTCAAAGCTTCATCGGGTCGTGCTATGACGCCGCCCGCTAACCAATGACCGGTGGGTATGATGTCGAAGCAATCGCTGCGCGAGGAGGCCGAACGCCTGATCCGCGAGACAATGGAAAAGCGGAACCTCGTCATCAAGCAGGGCACGACCCGGATCGAGGCCGTTTGCGGCAAATGCGGCGCGCCGAACCGGGTGCAGGCGGAAAAGGGCCAGTCCCGCGTCAAGTTCGCCTGCAAGGAGTGCGGTCACAAGCAGGAGACGCTCTGAGCGCGGCCGTGATCTGTAGGGTGGGTTAGCTAACCCATCCTCCGATTCCGTTGTCCCGTCATCCCCGCGCAAAGGCTTCGCCTTTGTCGCTGGAGGTACGAGCGGAGCGAGCCTCGAAGGATGCACGGCCCGGCCGGTGGCCGTCGATCCTTCGAGACGCGCGAAGAGCGCGCTCCTCAGGATGTCGGTGACAGTGCGGAGAATGGGTTCACCCACCCGACGCTACTTGAACACTTCACACACCGCGGTGTGATCCGGCGCGACTCGGGCCGCGGTCCGCAGCGACACGGTGCGCCACCAGGCGTCGAGCGCGTGGCGGTCGCAGGCAAGCTTTACGCTCATGCCGCCGGCGAACGTGACCCAGTCGGCAAAGCTCGAGCGCGACACCGCGATCACGACGGGGATATCGGCGTCGAGCGCACGCTCGATCAGATAGCCAAGGCCCTTGCCGTCGCGTTCCCGCTTGCCGAAGCGATTGATGATGACGAGATCGGCGCCGGCCGCCAGCGCGTCGGCGACCCGGAGGCCGGCATCCTGCAGCCGCGACAGATCGAGCTTGCAGCCGCTGGCACCAGGGCTCGTGGTACTTGGGCTCGGCGGCTGCGCCAGCAGCAGCGTCTCGCCGCTATGGACCAGCACGGCCGACAGGCTGGAATCCGCGCATTGGCCGGTCTGCACCATGCCGACCACGCGCGCGCCCTGCGCCTTCAGATGACAGGCGAAGTCGCGCAGGATGGCATCGGGATCGTCGTGCCCGTCATAGACCAGGGCAGCAAGATCGCATTGGGCGTCGAACATGATGGGCTCTGTTCGTTGTGGACGGGGAGGCGACCGCGGCGCCAGGGCGTCGCGGCCGCATGTTGGGCGATCAGGCGGCCGGCGGGCCATTGATGATCTGCAGCTGGGTGAATTCGGCGAGGCCTTCCTCGGCAAACTCGGTGCCGATGCCCGACTGCTTGGCGCCGCCGAACGGAATGTTCGGGGCCATGTCGAGGTGCTTGTTGATCCACACCGTGCCGGCCTCGATCTGGGTCGCGATCTCATGCGCGCGCTTGATATCCGACGACCACACCGACGCGCCGAGGCCGTAGGTGGTGGCGTTGGCGCGGCGGATCACGTCATCCTTGTCGGAGTACTTGATGACCGGCAGCACCGGACCGAACTGCTCCTCGTCGACCAGCTTGGAGCCTTCCTTGATGTCGCGCACGATGGTCGGCTCGATGAAGTAGCCGGGACGGTCCATCGCGGCGCCGCCGGCGATCACGTTGCCGTTCTTGCGGGCATCGTCGAGGAACGCCTTCACCTTCTCGTACTGCATCTTGTTCTGCAGCGGACCCAGCTTGGTGCCCTGCTTGGAGCCGTCATCGACCACTGTGTTCTTGGCGATCGCGACCAGCTCGTTGCAGATTTCGTCATAGACCGACTCGTGGACATAGAGCCGCTTGATGGCGAGGCAGACCTGGCCGGAGTTCTGGAACGCGCCTTCGAAGATGCCGGGCGCGACCTTCTTCGGATCGACGTCGTCGAGCACGATGCCGGCATCGTTGCCGCCGAGCTCGAGCGTAATCCGCTTCAGGGTCTGCGATGCGCTCGCCATCACCTTCTGGCCGGTCGCCGTCGAGCCGGTGAAGGAGATCTTGCGGATGTCCGGGTGCTTGGTCATGTGATCGCCGAGATCATTGGCATCGGCGATGAAGTTGAGCACACCCTTCGGCAGGATGTCCTTGACCAGCTCGGCAAAGCGCAGCGAGGCCAGCGGCGTGGTGGGCGCGGGCTTCACCACCAGCGTGTTGCCGGCGAGCAGCGCCGACGGCAGCTTGAACGCAAGGATCAGGAGCGGATAGTTCCAGGGAATGATCGCGCCGACCACGCCGAGCGGGCGGCGGTAGGCCTCGACCTTGCGGTCGCCGGAATTCTCGACCACGCGCATCGGCAGATCGAGCGAGCCCAGATAGCGGAAGAAGCCGGCCATGCCCATGACCTCGCCGGTGGCATCCGCGAGCGGCTTACCCTGCTCGCTGGTCAGGATGTGGGCGAGCTCGTTGGTGTTGGCCTCGATCGCCTCGGCCATCTTGATGATGAGCTTGCGGCGCTCTTCCATCGGGGTCGCGGCCCAGGCGGGGTAGGCGGCTTTCGCGGCGGCGACTGCCTTGTCGAGCTGGTCCTTGGAGGCGCGCGGGCACTGCGCCACCACCTCTTCGGTCGCCGGATTGAGCACCGGCATGGTCTGGTCGCCGGGTACCATCTTGCCGTCGATGAGAAGCTTGTAATCACTCATAGGCTTTGCTCTCCCTGGTCAAACGGGCCCTTATAGGCCTCGCTATATCCGTGTGTATATCACGGTCGCAGGAAGGAAGCCACGGCCATCCACGGCCCGCCCCTCACTGCCGAACCGAGTCAATTCTCTGGAAAATGACGAAGAAAAAATCAGCCTGATCTTTGTGGTGATTTATTCGCGGTTGCCGGCCCAGCGTCAACGGGGCAGCCGCGAGCTTCAATCTATTCTAACGCCGCGCGCGACTGCGCCGGATGGGTCGCAGGATACATTGGGGCTGGACGCTGGCCGTCCCAGCGATATATTGAATGGAATATAACGATGATCCGGAGTGCCGGTATGCAGATCGAAACCCAGGAGCTCACCACCTGCGAGGTCGCGCCCGACGGCTGCGCCATTTCGCTTGGCTTCGTGGACGGCAAGGGCGACCCCGCAACCATCCGCCTGTCGATCAACCAGGTCGGCGCGCTGGTCATGACGCTGCCCGGGCTGATCAGCAAGGCGCTGCAGACCCGCTTCGGCGACCAGACCCTGCGTTACGCCTATCCGCTGGATTCATGGGTGATCGAACAGTCGACCGATCCGGCCCAGGGCATGGTGACGCTCAAGACATCGGACGGCTTCAGCGTCTGCTTTTCGATCCCGCGCGCCCAGCAGAGCGAGCTCGGCGAGGCGCTGGTGGCGCAGCCGGCGACACCGGTGCGGGTGCGGGCGAATTGAGCAAGGTGCGTAGGGTGGGTTAGGCGAAGCCGTAACCCACCGTCTTCTTTCGTTACGCGGAGGGTTGGTGGGTTACGCTCGGCCAACCCACGCTCCGGACTATCACCGTCATCCTGAGGAGCGCGCTTTTGCGCGCGTCTCGAAGGATCGACGGCCACCGGCCGGGCCGTGCATCCTTCGAGGCTCGCTCCGCTCGCACCTCAGGATGACGGGATAAATAGCCGATCGGTGGAGCGAAGCGATACCCATCAGATAGCGGGCCGCAGGAGAGATGATGGGTTTCGCTTCGCTCTACCCACCTACGATTCCCTGCCTCTTACTCCCCCTTCACGAATGCGGCGAACGCGTCGCCGAAATCCGGATGCCAGCGCGACAGCGGCGGGCGGTTCTCGACGATGTCGCCGGCGGCCCAGAGGATGCGGCGTTCGTCGAGCGCGCGCGGCACGTCATTGTCGGGGCAGAGGACATAGAAATCGCCGCCATCGAGGCGCTCGATCATGAAGTCGACGGTCTGCTCTGCCGTCCAGGCGCCGGCCGGCTTCTCAGTGCGGCCGCGCGCGGTCAGCCCGGTGAAGACGAAACCCGGGATCAGCAGATGCGCTGATATCCTGCAGCCGTCGGTGTTGCGCAATTCATGTTGGAGCGCCTCGGTGAACGCCTTCACACCGGCCTTGGAGACGTTGTAGGCAGGATCGCCCGGCGGCGTGGTGATGCCCTGCTTGGAGCCGGTGTTGATGATCAGCCCCGGCCGGCCGCGCTTGATCATGTTGGGCGCAAAGGCCTGCGTGCCGTTGATCACGCCCCACAGATTGACGCCAAGGATGCGCTGCCAATTGTCCGCCGGCCCGAACATCGCGCTGCCGGGCTGGATGCCGGCATTGTTCATCAGGATATCGGTGCCGCCGAATTTCCTGGCGACACTGGCCTCGAGCTCCGCGACCGCCTCCGCGCGGCTGACGTCGACAGCAGCCGTCATGATATCGGCTGCGCCGCCCGGCGCTGCAGATGACAGTTTTGTCGCAGCCGCCTTCAGCCTGTCATCACCGAGATCGGCGATGCACACCTTCATACTGGCCTCGGCGAACCGCAACGCGGCGGCAAGCCCGATGCCGGACGCGCCGCCGGTGATCACGGCAACATGATTGGCTGATATCACGGGGTGGGGCATCGGCGGTCTCCGGACACATGTGTGGCTGACGTTCAAATCCTATCATAGCGCGCGAACCATATGCGCTGGCGCATGGGAGGTTTTCATGCGTGCCGCCCTCGACAACGCCGGCTGCGCTTTACGGTTTCGCGCCTGCGCTGTAGAATCGCCGATATAACGCTTCCAAAAGACCTCAGCCGACATTTTACAGGGAGTGCAAACATGGCTGTTTCGCAGGCTATTCCGATCACGCGCCATCCTTATGCCGATGGCTCCTACAAGAAGATGCTGATCGACGGCAAATGGGTCGACGCCGCCTCCGGCAAGAAGTTTGAGACACACAATCCCGCGACCGGCGAGTTGCTCGCGACCGTCGCCGAGGGCGATGCCGAGGACATCAACCGTGCGGTCGCGGCGGCGCGCCGCGCCTTCGAAGGGCCGTGGAGCAAGGTCAAGCCGTTCGAACGGCAGAACCTGCTGCTCAAGCTCGCCGAGCTGGTCGAAGCCAATTTCGAGGAATTGTCCCAGCTCGACACGCTCGACATGGGCGCGCCGATCAGCCGCACCCGCGGCAACAAGCTGCGCGCGCTCGGCATGCTGCGCTACTATGCCGGACAGGCGACCGCGATCCACGGCGAGACCATCGAGAACTCGCTGCCCGGCGAGATCTTCTCCTACACGCTGAAGGAACCGATCGGCGTGGTCGGCGCCATCATCCCGTGGAACGGGCCGCTGACCGCCTCGATCTGGAAGATCGGCCCTGCGATCGCGACCGGCTGCACCGTGGTGCTGAAGCCGGCGGAGGAATCGCCGCTGACCTCGCTGCGCATCGGCGAGCTCTGCATGGAGGCCGGCATCCCGCTCGGCGTCGTCAACGTCGTGCCGGGCTATGGCGAGACCGCGGGCGCCGCGCTCGCTTCGCATCCGGATGTCGACAAGGTCGCCTTCACCGGCTCGCACATCACGGGCCAGTCGATCATCCGCGCCTCGGCCGGCAACCTCAAGCGCGTCTCGCTCGAGCTCGGCGGCAAGTCGCCGGACATCGTGTTCGCCGATGCCGATCTCGACGCGGCGGTGCCGGGTGCGGCGATGGCGGTGTTCGCCAATTCCGGCCAGATCTGCAGCGCCGGCACGCGGCTGTTCGTCGAGCAGAAGGTCTATGACGAGTTCGTCGGCCGTGTCGCCGAGTTCGGCAAGAAGCTGCAGGTCGGCAACGGCCTCGATCCCAACACCCAGATCGGCCCGCTGGTGTCGCAGCAGCAGATGGAGCGGGTGTCCGGCTATCTCGACATCGGCCAGAAGGAAGGCGCCAAGGCGCTCGCCGGCGGCGGCCGCCTCACCGAGGGCGCGCTGTCGAAGGGCTATTTCGTGCAGCCGACGGTGTTTGCCAATGTGCAGGACAACATGCGCATCGCGCAGGAGGAGATCTTCGGCCCGGTGATCTCGGCGATCTCGTTCAAGGATCCGGACGAGCTGATCAAGCGCGCCAACGCTACCACCTTCGGCCTCGGCTCCGGCGTCTGGACCACCAATGTCAGCAAGGCGCACCAGGTCGCCAAGGCGCTGCGCGCCGGCTCGGTCTGGGTCAATTGCTACCAGGCGATGGATCCGGCGGTGCCGTTCGGCGGCTACAAGATGAGCGGCTACGGCCGCGAGTCCGGCAAGCAGCACGTCGAGGAATATCTCAACGTCAAGGCGGTCTGGATCAAGACGGGTTAGCGCTCGCTTTTTTCTTACCTCTCCCCGCTTGCGGGGAGAGGTCGGATTGCATCGCCAGATGCAATCCGGGTGAGGGGGTACAGGTCTCGCCAATAGCTCATGCGCGGAGAGAAGCCCCTCACCCCAACGCCTGCATGATTTCGGAATAGTAGAAGAATATCCCTGATTTGCCCGACGTGTCAAGTTGCCTTGTCGAACGCCGGCCGCCGCCGGCTACTTTGCATGGGGTTGTTTTCGATATTTTCGCAGCGCGCCCCTGCGCCGGCCGCCGGTTCTTGCATCTACCGACCCGCGGCCTTCTTCGGCTTGCCGATGTCGCTGCGCAGGGCCTCGAGATCCTTGCGCACGGCGGTCGCCGCATCGCGCTCGATCTTGCGGTAGCGCGCCACCAGGGAGAGGCCGAACGGGGTCAGCACCGCGCCGCCGCCATTCTTGCCGCCGGTCTGCCGCTCGACGGCCGCCTGCCGGCAGATGCGGTTGATCTCGTCGACCAGGTCCCAGGCGCGCTTGTAGCTCATGTCCATGGCGCGCCCGGCAGCCGAGATCGAGCCGCACTCCTTGATCCGTTCGAGGAGCAGAATCTTGCCCGGCCCGATCCGGTCTTCGGCATCGAGATCGATGCGGACGCTTAACGAGGGGAGCAATGTGGCGCTCTGTTTCGACATGGCAAGCCTGCTAGTCTGTTCGATAGATTGCCACTACCTGCTTTTGCGAACAAGATGAACCCGTGAGATAACGGTCTATTACAAAGAATAATCGGGGTAGGCATGAGTTCTTCGTCGCTATTTTCGCCGCTCAAGGTTGGGCCCTATGAGCTGAAGCACCGTGTCGTGATGGCGCCTTTGACGCGGATGCGGGCGGCGCGGCCGAGTCTCGCGCCGCGGCCGCTGAACGCGGAATATTATGCGCAGCGCGCCACGCCGGGCGGCCTGCTCATCGCGGAAGCCTCACCCGTGGTCGCCACCGGCTTCGGCAATCCCGGCGTCCCCGGCATCTACAGCGAGGCCCAGATCGCGGGCTGGCGCGAGGTGGTGGATGCGGTGCACGCCAAGGGCGGCTTGATCTTCCTGCAGCTCTGGCACGTCGGCCGCGTCTCGCATTCCTCGTTCCAGCCCGACGGTGCGCTGCCGGTGGCGCCGTCGGCGGTGGCGATCCCGCCCGAGTTCAGGGCGATGACGGCTGACGGCAAGGTGGTCGACTACGAGACGCCGCGCGCGCTCGAGACCGGCGAGGTCGCCCTGATGGTCGAGGCCTACCGCGAGGGCGCGAAGAACGCGCTCGCCGCCGGCTTCGACGGCGTCGAGATCCACGGCGCCAATGGCTATCTGATCGAGCAGTTCCTGCAATCGCGCAGCAATCTGCGCACCGACCAATATGGCGGATCGATCGAGAACCGCGTCCGCTTCCTGATGGAAGTGACGCAGGCGGTGACCGAGGTGTGGGGCGCCAACCGCGTCGGCGTGCGGCTGTCGCCCTACGGCATCGCCAATGGCAGTGGCGAGGCCGATCCGATGCCGCTCTACAGCCACGCCATCAAGGCGCTGGACAAGCTCGGGCTCGCCTATCTGCATTTCATCGAGCCGCGCGCGTCGGGCACCGGCCGCGCCGACGTCAACTGGCAGGACGTACCGTCGGCGATGGTGCTGTACCGCCCGATGTGGAGCGGTGTGCTGATATCAGCCGGCAACTTTGTCGGCGACAGCGCGGAGCGCGCGCTCGCCGAAGGTCATGCCGACGCGATCGCCTTCGGCCGCTACTTCATCTCCAACCCCGACCTGCCGCGCCGCCTGCAGCGCGGCTATCCGCTCACCCCGTATCATCGCCCGACCTTCTACGCCGGCGAGGAGAAGGGCTACACGGATTATCCCGTCCACGACGAGCTGGCGCAGGCGTAAGGCTCCGTAGCCGTAGCCCGGATGCAGCGCAGCGCAATCCGGGCGGTTGCATCTGCGGATCACCCGTTCCCGGATTTCGCTTCGCTGCATCCGGGCTACAATGGTTCCATCTTCGTCATTGCGAGCGAAGCGAAGCAATCCATATTTCCCGGTGCGCGGAGAGATGGATTGCGTCGTCGCTTCGCTCCTCGCAATGATGGTGAGCAAATGGAGCGCATCCCGATGTTTCCGGAAGACGACGAGTTCGCGTCGAGCAAGAAGCCAAAACCCGTCGCACTGGCAAAGCCCGCGGCTGGGCAATGCCTGTGCGGCAAGGTGCGGTTCGAGATCGACGTGCCGGCGCGCTGGGCCTGGCACGATCACACCGCCGCCAGCCGCCGCGCCCATGGCGCGGCCTATGCGACCTATGTCGGCAGCTGGAAGAAGCGCTTCCGTATCACGCAAGGCGAGAGCGAGCTCTCGCGCTACGAGGATGCCGCCAGCAAAACGGTGCGCAGCTTCTGCGCCAATTGCGGCACGCCGATTTCCTACCAACGCGCACGTTCGCCGCACATGGTCAACATCCCCCGCGCGCTGTTCTCCGGCCGCACCGGCCGGCAGCCGCTCTATCACATCGCGATCGAGGAGCTGCAGGAATGGGCCTATGCGGGCGAGCCGCTGGTGCCGCTGAAGGGCTATCCCGGCGTGGTCTGGCAGCGCTCTAAAAAGAAGAAGCGCAGCGATCGCGAGGGGTTGTTCTAGAGAGCGTTTTGCCTCAGGCGCGCGCCTGCGGAATGCAGCCATGACCGGCGGCTCGATTGCTCCCACAGCGCAAGTTTGGTCATCTGCTCTGGTCCCGTCGGCCAACGCGCCGGCAGGCCTGGAGGGAACATGAAGAATCGCATCACCGGCCGTTCGGCATTTCTGGCGCTGCTGAAGGATGAAGGCGTCACCCATCTGTTCGGCAATCCCGGCACCACCGAACTGCCGATCATGCATGCGCTGAAGGACCATCCCGACCTCACCTATGTGATGGCGATGCAGGAGAGCCTGGTGGTCGCGATGGCTGACGGTTTCAGCCGCGCTTCCGGCAAGCTGGTGGCCTGCAATGTCCACGTCGCGCCGGGCCTCGGCAATGCGATGGGCTCGCTCTACAATGCAAGCTTCACCGGCACGCCGCTGATCCTCACCGCCGGCCAGCAGGAGCAGGGCCACGGCTTGACCGAGCCGGTGCTGTTTGGCCCGCTGGTGCAGATGGCAACGCCGCTGGTGAAATGGGCGGTCGAGGTGACGCGCCTCGAAGACCTGCCGCGCATCGTGCGCCGCGCCGCCAAGATCGCGACCACGCCGCCGACCGGGCCGGTGTTCATCTCGCTGCCCGGCGACATCCTCAATGCCGAGGCCGGCATCGAGCTCGGACGCTCCACCCGCATCGATACCCGCGTCCGGCCGGCGGAGGATTCGCTGAAGGCACTGGCCGCGCGAATCCTGAAAGCGGAGCGTCCGGTGATCGTCGTCGGCGACGAGATCGTGAAGAGCGATGCGCTGCGCGAGGCCGCCGATCTGGCCGAGACGCTGGGCTGTCCGGCCTGGCAATCGCCGACGCCCTATGGTTCGCATTTCCTCTCCGAAAGCCCGAGCTTCATGGGTGCGATCGCGCGGCTGCAGAAGGTCGCCCGCGACGTGCTGGCGCCGCATGATCTGTTGATCGCGCTCGGCGGCGATCCCCTGCGGATGTCTGTCTACAGCGAGGTCGATCCGCTGCCGGACGGGCTCTCGATCGTGCAGGTCGGGCTGGTCGACAGCGATCTAGCCAGGAATTATGGCGCCGAGATCGCGGTCAAGGCCGACGTCAAGGAAACGCTGCGCGCGCTGGTGCCGGCGTTGAAGGAACTCGGCGGCGGCGCGCTGGAGACGCGCGCGAAGCAGGGCCTCGCGGCATTGTCGACGAAGAACTGGGCGGCGAAGCGCAAGGCGCTGGTCGAGCAGATCTCGAAGGCGAGCCAGAAATCACCGATCGATCCGGATTGGCTTGCGCTGCAGGTCGTGGAGGCGATGCCCGACAATGCGATCCTGGTCGACGAGGGGCTGACCTCGTCGCGCCAGATCATCGGCTTGCGGCCGCATCGCGACCGCTACGGCTATCACGCGCTCGCCTCCGGCGGCATCGGCTGGGGCCTGCCGGCCGCGGTCGGCGTTAGCCTCGCCAATCCGCAGCGCCCGGTGGTGTGCTATTCCGGCGACGGCTCGTCGATGTATTCGATCCAGTCGCTGTGGACCGCGGCCAACCACAAGCTGCCGCTGACCTTCGTCATCGTCAATAATGGCGGCTACCGCATCATCAAGCAGCGCCTGCTCGCCTTCCATGGCGACGACAATTACGTCGGCATGGATTTCATCGATCCGCCGGTCGATTTCACCGGCGTCGCGCGCGCGCTCGGGCTCGAGGCGATCAAGGTCACCGACCCGCAGGACCTGAAGGGCGTGATGAAGTCCGCGTTCAGCAGGCCGGGCGCGAAGCTGATCGAGGTGATGGTGAGCAATTCGGTGAATTGAGCGTACGACGCGCGATTGCTTTCTCACCGTCACCCTGAGGAGCGCGAAGCGCGTCTCGAAGGGTCGACGGCCCGGCCGGTGGCCGTCGATCCTTCGAGGCTCGCAAGAGCTCGCACCTCAGGATGACGGGACGAACAGTGTCTACTCTGCCGCTTCCCGCGGCTTCACCCGATACCGGGTCGCCGGATGCGTCGCGTCGAGCCTTGCGCGCCCCGCGCCGAACAGCTTCTCGCGCAGCGTGCCCTTGGCATACTCCCGCTTGTAGCGGCCGCGTTTGGTCAGCTCCGGCACCAGCATGTCGGCGATATCCTCGAAATCGCCGGGCGAGATCGCGAACGCGACGTTGAGGCCGTCGACGTCGGTGTCCTCGAACCATTGCTCGATCTTGTCGGCGACCTGCTCGGGCGAGCCGACCGCCACCGGACCGGCGCCGCCGATGCCGACATGCTCGGCGACCTCGCGCACGGTCCAGACCCGATCGGGATCGGCGCGGGTGACATTGTCCATCGCGGAGCGGCCGGCGTCGTTCTGGACATGCCGCACCTCCTGGTCGAGCGAATAGGTCGAGAAGTCGACGCCGGTCCAGCCCGACATCAGCGCCAGCGCGCCCTCATGGCTGATATGGCTGCGATACTCGGCGTACTTTGCCTTGGCCTCGGCCTCGGTCGGCGCCACCACGACGCACATCATCGAGAACATCAGGATCTCGGCCGGGTTGCGGCCTTTTTCGGCGGCGAGCTCGCGGATCGCGGAGACCCGCGGGCCAATCACTTTCGCTGAAGGCCCCGACATAAACACGCATTCGGCGTGCTCGGCAGCGAACTGCCGGCCGCGCGGCGAGGTGCCGGCCTGGTAGAGCACCGGCGTGCGCTGTGGCGACGGCTCCGACAGATGGATCGCGTTGAGCCGGTAGTTGCTGCCTTCGTGCTCGACGCGATGCACCTTGCTCGGATCGGTGAAGATGCCGCGCGCGACGTCGCGGATCGCGGCGTCGTCCTCCCAGCTGCCTTCCCAGAGCTTGTAGACCAGCTCCATATATTCGTCGGCGAGCTCGTAGCGGTCGTCATGCGCGGTCTGCTTGTCCTTGCCGGCGCCGCGCGCGGCGGAATCGAGATAGCCGGTCACCACGTTCCAGCCGACCCGGCCGCCGGTCAGATGGTCGAGGGTCGACATCCGCCGGGCGAACGGGTAGGGCGGCTCGAAGGACAGATTGCTGGTGACGCCGAAGCCGAGATTTTCGGTCACCGCGGCCATCGCCGGGATCAGCATCAAGGGCTCGTTGGCCGGGGTCTGCGCCGCGTTGCGCAGCGCCGCATCCGGATTGCCGGCATAGACGTCATAGACGCCGAGCACGTCGGCAAGGAACAGCCCGTCGAACCGCCCGCGTTCCAGCGTCTTCGCCAGATCGATCCAGTAGGACAGCTTGTTGTAGTCCTTGGTGCGGTCGCGCGGATGAGTCCACAACCCCGGCGACTGATGCGCCACGCAATTCATGGCAAAGGCGTTGAGCCGGATTTGCTTTGTCATTGTCGAAACCTTGAGCGCGTCGCTTCGATTGCTGCCCGGTCGGATGCCGGGCGTCCCTGCATCAACTTGTTGCGACTTCCCACGTTTTGGCAAGGCCCATTCGCATTTCACGCCCTTCCGGACGTGATCCGATCCCGATAGGTTGCGCCTCTCCAGAGCATGATCCGGATGTGCAACACAGCTGTCCGGCGGGATCATGCCAAGACGGGACCGGACGAAGGAACAATCATGGCGACACGGGCCGACGCAATCGCAACGGTGCGAGAGCATTTTCAATCGGGACAGTTCCTGCGGGAGCTGGACCGCAGGGTCGGCTACCAGACCGAGAGCCTGAATGCCGACAAGGCCGGTGCGCTGCGCGCCTATCTGGTGGAGAATCTGCAGCCGGCCTTCGCCGAGCTCGATTTCAAGACCCGGCTGATCGAATCGCCGACCGGCCGCGGGCCCTATCTGATCGCCGACTACCAGGAAGACGCCGCGCGGCCGACCGTGCTGACCTACGGTCACGGCGATGTTGTCGACGGCATGGTCGGCGAATGGCGCGACGGATTCAATCCCTGGCAGACCACGGTCAGGGGCGATCGCGTCTATGGCCGCGGCACCGCCGACAACAAGGGCCAGCACTCGATCAACATGGCGGCGCTGCGCGCGGTGAAGCAGGCGCGCGGCGGCAAGCTCGGCTTCAACGCCAAATTCATCATCGAGACCGGCGAGGAGATCGGCTCGCCCGATCTGCGCGAGGTCTGCGAAGCGCATCGCGAGGAGCTGAAGGCCGATCTGTTCATTGCCTCCGACGGGCCGCGGCTGTCGGCGGAGCGGCCGACCATCTTCCTCGGCTGCCGCGGCGGCAACCGCATCCATCTCGATGTCAATCTGCGCGAGGGCGGCAATCATTCCGGCAATTGGGGCGGCGTGCTGGCCAATCCCGCCACGATCCTGGCCAACGCGATCGCGAGCCTGGTCGACGGCAAGGGCCGCATGAAGCTCGAGATCCTCAAACCGCCGCCGATCTCCAACCGCGTTCGCGCCGCGCTGGCCGACGTCAAGGTCGAGCCGACGGCGGACGAACCGCAGCTGGCGGAGGATTGGGGCGAGGAGGGCCTGACCGCGGCCGAGCGGCTCTATGCCTGGAACACGCTGGAAGTGCTGGCGATGTCGTCGGGCAATATCGACAAGCCGGCCAATGCCATTCCCGGCAAGGCGAACGCGGTGCTGCAGCTCCGCTTCGTGGTCGGCACAAGATATCTCGAAGTGATCGATGGGGTGCGCGACTATCTGCACAACAACGGTTTCCCGATGGTCGAAGTCTCGGGCGCGCAGCGCTTTGGCGCCTCGCGCACCGACATGGACAGCCCGTGGATCGACTGGGCGGCGAACTCGATCCGCACCACCACCGGCAAGGCGCCGGCGGTGCTGCCGAACTTCGGCGGCTCGCTGCCGAACGACGTGTTCTCCGAAGGCCTCGGCCTGCCGACGATCTGGGTGCCGCATTCCTATCCGGGCTGCTCGCAGCACGCCCCCGACGAGCACATCCTGCTGCCGGTGACCGAGGAGGCGCTGACCATCATGGCCGGCCTGTTCTGGGATCTCGGCGAGACGGCGCGTAAGGGTTGAAGGGCTCGCCCGTATTTTTGCTTTCGTCATGCCCGGGCCAAAGCGCGAAGCGCGGCTTCGCGAGACGACCCGGGCATCTGCATTTTTCCCCGTCACCCTGAGGAGCCGCGAAGCGGCGTCTCGAAGGGTCGACGGCCACCACCGGGGCCGTGCATCCTTGCGGTTGGCTTGATTTCGTGATGCGAAATTCGAAAATCTTTGTTGCTGCACAGCAGCGTAGATAGTTGAAATCAAAGTTTCATCTGACGAAAGTATACGATGTCCGGCGAGCGTCATCCGTTTTAGGATGACGCTTCGCCGGACGCGTTCCATTGGTCGTGTCCGGTTCAGAATTCGGATTGAGGGCAAGGAAGGCCAAGGCATGAACGCCTCCACGACTGCGACCGCACGGACCAGCCGCAAGAGGCCACCGCCGGAGCCGGGCCAACCCGACAAGTTCAACGCGATCCAGAAGGTCTGCGCGATCCTGCGCGTGCTGGCGCAGCGCTCGCCGCTGCGGCTCACCGACATCGCCGACACCACCTCGCTGAACAAGGCGACCGCGCTGCGCATCCTCAATTCGCTGATCGAGGAAGGTTTTGTCTCCAGGGTCGCCGGCGCCAAGACCTATGAGCTCGGCCAGGAGGCGCGGGTGATGGCGGTCGGCGCGCGGCGTTCGGTCGACATCGCTGAGCTGGCGCAGCCGAGCCTGTTGCGGCTGTCGGAGCGCTCAGCCGATACGGCATTGTTGTCGGTGCGCTCCGGTGTCGAGGCGCTTTATCTGGCGCGCTCGGTTGGCAGCCATCCGCTGCAGCCGAATTATCTGCAGATCGGCAGCCGCCGTCCGCTCGGCGTCGGCGCCGGCGCGTTGGCGCTTCTGGTCTGGCTGCCGGATGCCGAGATCGAGGCCGTGATCGAGGTGATCGTGCCGCGGCTCGCGAAATCGCCGCGCATCACGCCAAAATTCCTGCGCGAGCGGATCGCCGTGGCGCGCAAGGCCGGCCACACCGTGCTGATCGACGCCGCATTCCCCGGCATGGGCGGCGTCGGCGTTCCCGTCCGCGACGATGCCGGCGAGGTGGTCGCCGCGCTCTCGATCGGTGCCGCGAGCGATCGCATCCGCCGCCGCGAAGGCGAGCTCGCCGACATGCTGAAGAAGGAAGCCCAGGTGCTGGCCCGTGCGATGGCCCAGGCGCCGAAGAACGGGCGTGTGGTGAAGGCGGGTTAGCCGGGGCTTCACCTCGCCCCGCTTGCGGGGAGAGGCATAGGCCGCCTTAGGCGGCCGTTCGTAAAAAGAGACGCCGAAGCGAAGCTTCGGCTATGACGCATCGTCAGATGCGCTCCGGGTGAGGGGGTACAGGTCCGACGGCGTGCACGACTCGCGGAGGCAGCCCCTCACCCCAACCCTCTCCCCGTAAGAACGGGGCGAGGGAGCACAGCGTCGACGCGGCTGCAGCTCGACTTTCCGCAGAGCCCCTTCATCCAACGCCACGCGAGCGCCGGGCTGGCGCGGTGAGCACCAAGCAAACCCGCGCAAGATCAACGTCGCGCTTTGTCAGGAACGCAAGCGGTTCAGTCGAGGCGGTGCAGCCGGCCGCCGGTCGTCGGCAGGTGGACCACGACGGTGCCGGCAAACGGATTTTCCAGCAGGATCGACACCCGCTGCGGGTCCTCCGCAACCAATCTGCCCGCAATCGGCGGCGAATTGGCGTCGTTGATCTGGTAGCTCACGCGTGCGCCGCCAACGGCCGCAGACACCGGTGCTTCGCGGGCTACTCTGAGCGCGTCGTCCTTGCCGATGTCATGGCGTATGCCATGTCCAATCGCGCGCATTTTCGCCTCCCAGGCGCGCAGGCCCGGATGCTGGTCCAGCAACGCTGTCGTACGCCCCTTCCCCCAGCGAATGAACGCGACATTGTGGAAGACCTGAAGATCGGCTGCACCCGGTTGCTCGCCCGCCAGAAAGGCATTGCCGTTCTCAAGCTGCATCTCCAGCAGCCTCAAGTGCCGATGCAGCGCTTCGGTCAAGCCAGGTACTGCCGCGCGGAACGCCTCGGGATCGAACGGCCGGCCCCGCAGCGCCGAGCGGTCGGCGATGAAGGCCTCGCTGACATCCCAATCTCCTGAGAACAGCAAGCCCACGACCGTCGGAAACAGCTTCTCGTCCGCCCACAGACGATAGGTCTCCGCGGTGGCTCGGCCGCATGCAAAGATCGACGGGGCGGGAAAGCGGCGCTCGATCTCGTCCAGAATGAGCTCGCTATCACAATAGACGTCGCGGCCGATCTGAAGCACCGGGATGCGGCGGTATCCTCCCGTCAGCGCGATCAGTTCGGGCTTGGGCATGATCGACGGCTGGTTGCAGGCCCACCAGGTGAGGCCCTTGAGGCCGAGCGCGCCGCGGATTTTTTCCGAGTACGGCGAGATGTCGTATTGGTGAAGAATCAGGGCGTTTTGATCTGCCGTCATGACTTGCTCTCTTTCGGCCTGGTTGCGGCCTGGGTGAAGGGCGCAGTCTCGAAGCGCGCGCCCGTCTCGCGGAGCGCGATCCTGATCTTCAATGCGAGCGGCGAAAGCGGATGCTGATCCGGGTCATTTTGTGGGGCCGTGCGGGGCACAGCCATTCTACGCCGCTCAGACAGCAGTGAACAAGGCGTGCGGGGAGGGCGCGGAGGTCCGCGCCATGGACTCGCAAGCCGCGTTTGGTCAAGCGAATAATCCAGGGAACCCAAGGGCATCGGTGCCTTGCGGGATCGCGCGCTTGCCGTCATCATGGTGCCGCCCCGCTGCAGGAACGCCGCCCGACAGATGACGCTATCGCCTGACGCCACCGACGACGCTGTGACGAGGGCGTTTGCCGGCCTTGCCGCATTGCTCGACCAGGCACCTTCGCTGGTCTCGCGGGGACGGCTGCTCGATTGCGACTGCCTGATCGGGGAGATGGCGCGGCCGTTTCATGCCGCGATCCGCAGCGGCCGCATCGTCGAGCTCACGCCATCGCCGGTCCTGATGCGCTCGTGGCGCTTCTCCTATCGCGCGACGCCGCAGGCCTGGGCCGTCTTTTGGCAGGTCGAGCCGAAACCCGGCTGGCACGATCTGCTGGCGCTGACCAAGCGTGGCGAGGCGGTGCTGGAAGGCGATTTGCATCCCTTCATGGCGCATCTGCAATATTTCAAGGACCTGCTGGCGCTGCCGCGGCAGCATTTTGCGGCGGTCCTATCATGAGCGGCCGTCCCATGAACGGTCATATCGAGCCGATGGTCGGCCGCTACGTTCACGTCGAGATCGGCGGCGAACTGCACCGGATCTATTTCGAGGAGAACGGCAAGGGCATCCCGCTGGTCTGCCTGCACACGGCGGGCGCCGACGCGCGGCAGTGGCGGCATCTGCTCGATGACGCGCAATTTGCCGAAAATTTCCGCATCATTGCCTTCGATATGCCCTGGCATGGCAAGTCGAATCCGCCGATGAGCTGGACCGGCGATGAATACCAACTCACCACTGCGCGCTACACCGAGACCATCCGCGCCTTTTGCCGTGCGCTGCGGCTGGAGAAGCCTGTCGTGATGGGCTGCTCGATCGGCGGCCGCATCGTGCTCAACCTCGCGATCGAACATGCCGCCGAATTCCGCGCGCTGATCGGGCTCGAGGCCGCCGATTTCCAGGCGCCGTGGTATGATACGAACTGGCTGAACCGTCCGGACGTCCACGGCGGCGAAGTCTGCGCTGCGCTGGTGTCCGGGCTCATTGCCCCGCAGAGCCCGCAGCCTGCGCGGATGGAAACGCTGTGGGCCTACAAGCAGGGCGGCCCCGGCGTGTTCAAGGGCGACCTGTATTTCTACCGTGTCGATGGCGACCTGCGCGGTCGGGTCGCGTCAATCGATACTAAAGTATGCAAGCTGTACCTGCTCACGGGCGAGTATGATTTCTCCTGCACGCCTGAGGACACGAGGCGGACGGCAGCGGCAATAGGGGGCGCCAGCGTTACGATCATGGAGAAGCTCGGTCATTTTCCGATGAGCGAGAATCCCGAACAGTTTCGCCGCTATATCGCACCCGTCCTCGCCGACATTCTCATGCAGTAAATCGATCGTTTCCACGCAAGGAGTAGACGTATGACACGCAACTATCTCATCGGCTTCGCGCTCGCCGCCGCGCTCGGCGCGAGCCAGGCGCAGGCAGAGGATCTGACCGGAACGCTGAAGAACATCAAGGACACCGGCGCGATCACGCTCGGCTACCGCGATTCCTCGATCCCGTTCTCCTATCTCGACGACAACCAGAAGCCGATCGGCTACGCCATGGACATCTGCTACAAGATCGTCGATGCCGTGAAGAAGGAGCTGAAGCTCGACAAGCTCGAGGTCAAGCTCAACCCGGTGACCTCGGCGACGCGCATTCCGCTGATGGCCAACGGCACCGTCGACCTCGAGTGCGGCTCGACCACCAACAATGCCGAGCGCCAGAAGCAGGTCGCCTTCACCAACTCGCACTTCCTGACCGCGAGCCGCTACGTCACCAAGAAGGCGAGCAAGATTAATTCGATCGACGACCTGAAGGGCAAGACGGTGGTCTCGACCGCCGGCACCACCAATATCAAGCAGCTCACCGAGGCCAACCTCGCGCGCGGGCTGAGCGTCAACATCATCCCGGCCAAGGATCATGCCGAGGCCTTCCTGATGGTCGAGACCGATCGTGCCGTGGCCTTCGTGATGGACGACATCCTGCTCGCGAGCCTGGTCGCCGGCTCGAAGTCGCCGGACGACTACGTCATCTCCAAGGACGCGTTCTCCAAGCCGGAGCCCTACGGCATCATGCTGCGCAAGGATGACGCACCGTTCAAGAAGGTCGTCGATGCCGCCACCGCCGCGCTCTACACCAGCGCCGAGGGTGAGAAGATCTACGCCAAGTGGTTCAACCAGAAGATCCCGCCGAAGGGCCTGAACCTCAACGTGCCGCTCGGGCCGGAGCTGAAGAAGCAGTTCACCAAGCCGTCGGACTCGCCCGATCCGGATGCGTATCTGGTCAACTGATCGTAATGCTGCGTTTGACCCGTCGCCTCTCGGCGGCGGGTCCTGAGAGTTAAGTATGTCCGGCCATTTTTGGAGGAGAATGGCCGGACATTTGCATAGTCGCCAAGCGCGACGTAGACGCCGCGCGTGATGTCGGCGTAATGCGTGATTGGCGCGGGAGCGCGGGGGACCTGTGAACTACAATTGGAACTGGCACATCTTTCTCGAGCCGAACCCGATGGGGACCGGCACCTATCTCGACATGTTGCTGGCGGGACTGGTGGTCACCATCAAGGTGTCGGTGCTCGCCTGGATCATCGCGCTGGTGTTCGGCTCCGTGGTCGGCGTGCTGCGCACGCTGCCGTCGAAGACCGCGTCGTGGATCGGCTTCTGCTGGGTCGAGTTCTTCCGCAACATGCCGCTCTTGGTGCAGCTGTTCCTGTGGTTCTTCGTGCTGCCCGAACTTTTGCCGAGGGCTGCCGGGCTCTGGATGAAGCAGCTGCCGAATGCGCCGTTCTGGACCGCCGCGATCGGTGTCGGCTTCTTCATGTCGGCGCGCGTTGCCGTGCAATTGCAGGCCGGCATCGGCTCGCTGCCGCGCGGCCAGAAGCAGGCCGCAACGGCGTTGGGCTTAACCACGCTGCAGACCTATCGCTACGTGCTGCTGCCGATGGCGTTCCGCATCATCCTGCCGCCGCTGACATCCGAATTCCTCAATACCATCAAGAACAGCGCGGTCGCCATCACCATCGGCCTGATCGAGCTGACCGGCCAGGCCCGTTCGATGCAGGAATTCTCCTTCCAGGTGTTCGAGGCCTTCACGGCGGCCACCGTGCTTTATCTTCTCCTCAATTTCGTCGTGGTGACCGCGATGCGCTTCCTCGAGCGCTACGTCGCGATCCCCGGCTACATCACGGGCAAATGACCATGCTCGGCAGTTTCGATTTCGACGTCATCCGCCGCTCGCTGCCCTATCTGTTCTTCGAGGGCATGCGCTTCACGCTGACCCTGACGGCGCTCGCCGCGTTCGGCGGCCTCGTGTTCGGCACCCTGATCGCCCTGATGCGGTTGTCGAGCTACAAGGTGCTCGGGCGCATCGCCGGCTTCTATGTCGACTTCATCCGCTCGCTGCCGCTGGTGCTGGTGATCTTCTGGTTCTACTTCCTGGTCCCCTATATCGGGCAGTGGGTGACCGGTGCGTCGCGGCCGATCACGGTCGGCGCATTCGCCTCCTCGCTGATCACCTTCATCATCTTCGAGGCGGCCTATTTCTCCGAGATCATGCGCGCCGGCATCCAGTCGATCTCGCGCGGCCAGCCGGCCGCCGCCAACGCGCTCGGCCTGACCTACAGCCAGACCATGCGCTACGTCGTGCTGCCGCAGGCATTCCGCAACATGCTGCCGGTGCTGCTGACGCAGACCATCGTGCTGTTCCAGGACACCTCGCTGGTCTACGTGCTGTCGATCCCGGATTTCCTCGGCGCCGCCAGCAAGGTCGCGCAGCGCGACGGCCGTCTGGTCGAAATGTACCTGTTCGCCGCGCTGGTCTACTTCGTCGTTTCCTGTGTCGCGTCGTTCTTCGTCCGGCGCCTGCAGGCGCGTATTGCCATTGTTCGCTGAACAAACAAGTTGAGCCATCATGATCGAGATCAATCACGTCAACAAATGGTACGGGCCGAGCTTCCAGGCGCTGAAGGACTGCACCACCAGTGTCGCCAAGGGCGAGGTGGTGGTGGTCTGCGGCCCGTCCGGTTCGGGCAAGTCGACCCTGATCAAATGCGTCAACGCGCTGGAGCCGATCCAGGGCGGCGACATCATCCTCGACGGCATCAAGGTAAACGACCCCAAGACCGATTTGCCGAAGCTGCGCTCGCGCGTCGGCATGGTGTTCCAGCACTTCGAGCTGTTTCCGCACTTGCGGATCATCGACAATCTCTGCCTCGCCCAGGAGAAGGTGCTGGGACGCAAGCATGACGACGCCGTGGTCACCGCCATGAAGCTGCTCGATCGCGTCGGGCTGAAGGATCACGCCAAGAAATTCCCCGCAGAATTGTCCGGCGGCCAGCAGCAGCGCGTCGCGATCGCTCGCGCGCTCGCGATGAACCCGATCGCCATGCTGTTCGACGAGCCGACCTCGGCGCTCGACCCCGAGATGATCAGCGAAGTGCTCGACGTGATGGTCGACCTCGCCAGCGAGGGCATGACCATGATGGTCGTGACCCACGAAATGGGCTTTGCCAACAAGGTCGCCGACCGCGTCATTTTCATGGACCGCGGCGAGATCGTCGAGGACGCCAAGAAGGTCGACTTCTTCGGCAAGCCCCGCAGCGACCGCGCGCAGAAGTTCTTGTCGAAGATCTTGCAGCACTGATCTCTCAGCCGTCATTCCGGCGCGATGCGAAGCATCGAACCTCAGGTGCGCAATTGCGCACCGGGGAATCTCGAGATTCCGGGTCTGGTCCTTCGGACCATCCCGGAATGACGGCGGCCGGGGTTTATCCCCGTTAACAATTTGCGTATACGAAGGCCTGAAACTAGTCCTTCGTCCGCAGGAGAACTCGCGTGGAAAAGATCGCTTACGTCAACGGTTCGTTCGTGCCGCATTCCGAGGCCAAGGTCTCGGTGTTCGACCGCGGATTCCTGTTTGCCGACGGCATCTACGAGGTGGCCGCGGTGCTCGAGGGCAAGCTGATCGACAACGCCTCGCATCTGGCGCGGCTCAAGCGTTCGGTCGGCGAGATCCAGCTCGCGCTGCCGGAGACGCTGGAGCGGATCGAGGCGATCCAGAAGGAGCTCGTTGCGCGCAATAACCTCGTCAACGGCATGGTCTATCTTGAGGTCACCCGCGGCGCAGACAAGGGGCGCGACTTCCCGTTCCCGAAGGCCGACGTCAAGCCGACGCTGGTGATGTTCACCTCGGAAAAGGACATCATCAACGCGCCCTCGGCCAAGACCGGCATCAACGTCATCACGGTGCCCGACATCCGCTGGGAGCGGCGCGACATCAAGAGCGTGGCGCTACTGGCGCAGGTGCTGGCCAAGCAGGCGGCGGCCGCGGCCGGCGCCGGCGAGGCCTGGATGATCGAGGACGGCAAGGTCACCGAGGGCGGCTCGTCCTCGTCCTTCATCGTCACCCAGGACGACGTCATCGTGACCCGGCAGAACGGCAACGAGATCCTGCCCGGCTGCACCCGCAAGGCGGTGGTCAAGCTCGCCGAGGAGCGCCAGCTTCGCATCGAGGAACGCGCCTTCACGGTCGAGGAAGCGCTCGCCGCGAAGGAAGCCTTCATCACCAGCGCCTCGGTGTTCGTGCAGGGCGTGGTCGCGATCGACGGCAAGAAGGTCGGCACCGGCAAGGTCGGCCCGATCACCGACCGCCTGCGCGAGATCTATGTCGAGTTCGCGCGCGCGACGGCGGTTTGATCCGTCATTGCCGGGCTTGACCCGGCAAGCCATCGCGCTTCGATAGATGGCTTGCTGCTAGCGCAAAGGCCAAACCCGTCACCCTGAGGTGGCCGCTTCTTTAGCGGCCCTCGAAGGGTCGACGGCCACCGGCGGGGCCGTGCATCCTTCGAGGCTCGCGAGAGCTCGCACCTCAGGATGACGGAGAAGGGTTGCGGCCGCCCCTTACGCCGCGACCTTCACCTTCACCGGATGCACCGCGCGGAAGCCGATGGCGATCCGATTCCAGGCGTTGATGGCGCCGATCAGCGTGGTCAGGTTGACGAGCTCGCTGTCCGAGAACTGTGCGCGCACAGCTTCATAGTCGGCGTCGGGCGCGTGCGTTTCTGATACCAGCGTCAGCGCTTCGGTCCAGGCCAGCGCCGCGCGCTCGCGCTCGGAGTACAGCGGCGACTCGCGCCAGGCGTTCAGCAGATAGAGGCGCTGCTCGGTCTCGCCGTGCTTGCGGGCGTCCTCGGTGTGCATGTTGATGCAATAGGCGCAGCCGTTGATCTGCGATGCGCGGGTCTTGACCAGTTCGATCAGCGATTGCTCGAGACCGCTCGCAGTGATCTGGGTTTCCACCGCGACCAGCGCTTTGATCGTCTCGGGTGCGGCCTGGTAGAAATTCATGCGGGGCTTCATGGTCGTTCTCCTTGGTTGGGGTCAGGGTAGTTAATGTGCACCGCCGCCAGCAAGCTGGCCCGGCTTCTTGAGGAAGAGTGTCGCAGCCAGCGCTATGATCAGCGCCACACCGAGCAGATAGAAGGTGTCGCTGAAGGCGAGGATGTAGGCCTGCTTCTGCACGACGTTGCCGATCGCGGCGATGGCGCGGTGGGCGGCGGCGGCCTGATCGGTGACGCCGTGATTCATGAAATACTGCGTCATCTGCTCGATCCGGGTGCGGGTGGCCTGCTCCAGCAGCGAGACGGACTGCATCAGCACATTGGAGTGATACTGCTCGCGCTTGGTCAAGAGCGTCTGCAGCACCGCGATGCCGACGGCGCCGCCGAGGTTCCGCATCATGTTGAACAGAGCGGAGGCGGAACCGGCGTTCTCCATCTCGATGCCCGCGGTCGCGACCGCCGACAGTGGAGCCATCACAAGGGCCTGGCCGATGGCGCGGACCACGTTGGGCCAGAACAGCTGATCGGTGGCGTAATCGTTGGTCATGAAGATGTTCATGAAGTTGGAGCCGGCGAAGACCGCAAAACCGATGCCGATGATGATGCGGGGATCGAAGCGCTGCATCAGCCGCGGCACCAGCGGGATCAGCAGCAGCTGCGGCAGGCCGGTCCAGGCCAGCACCATGCCGATCTGCTCGGCGTTGTAGCCCTGGATGCGCGCCAGATACTGCGGCAGGATGAACACCGAGCCGTACAGCGCGATGCCGAGCAGGAGGTTGGCCAGCATGCCGAAGCCGAAATTGCGGCGGGCGAGCAGGCGCAGATTGAGCAGCGGCTTCTCGACGGTGAATTCGACGATCAGGAAGGCTGTCAGCGCGACGGCGGCGATCACCGACAGGCGGACGATGAAGGGCGAGCCGAACCAGTCGTCCTTGTTGCCTTCTTCCAGCACGGTCTGCAACGCGGCAAGCCCGATCGCCATGGTGATGATGCCGAGCCAGTCGCCCTGGCGGATCAGCGACAGCTTCATCGGGCTCGGATCGAGCGAGACGTACAGCATCCCGATCATCACGGCACCGGGCACCAGGTTGACATAGAAGATGTACTGCCAGCCCCAGTTCTCGGTCAGATAGCCGCCGATGGTCGGGCCGATCGCCGGTGCGAACGTCGCCGACAGCGCGAACAGCGCAAGCCCGATCGGCTGCTTCGCCTTCGGCAGCAGCGTGATGATCAGCGTGAACGCCATCGGGATCAGCACGCCGCCGGTAAAACCCTGGATGGCGCGCAGCGCGATCATCTGCGGCAGGTCCTGCGCCAGCGCACACGCCGCGGAGAACACCAGGAACAGGAACGCATTGGTGAGCAGATAGATGCGCACCGAAAACACCTGCGCGAGCCAGCCGGAGAGCGGGATCACCACGATCTCGGCGATCAGGTACGAGGTCGAGATCCAGCCGCCATCGTCGATCCCGGCGCCGATCGCGCCCTGCACGTCGGCGAGCGAGGCGTTGACGATCTGGATGTTGAGCACCGCCATGAACGCCCCGAGCGTGGCGCCGATCACCGCGATCCAGGTCTTGGTCGGGATCGCAGGCACAGCCGGCGTTGCGGGCGCGGTGAGGGTAGCAGCGTCGGCTGCATTGGCGGTGGGCTGGAGCGCGGTCATCGGAGTGTTTCCTGCTTGCCCGCGCAAGATGCATTAGGCGGCCGGTTTCGATAATCCGGGAAAGACTGGAAGGATTGTCCTCTTGTAATTGATAATCGCGCTGTGGTTTGCGCTCGTGACTGCGGCAGCGGCCACTGCAACACGGGCTCAGCTCGCGCAGGCGATTGGTTCGTGAGGTGAGCACGCCTCTCAGGCTCCCTCTCCCCTTGCGGGGGAGGGTGGGGAGGGGGTGCCCCGGGCATTGGTGCCGGAGACTACGCGAGCCGCTTCAATCCTGCTGACGCGTTACTAGCGGCAGTCGCGATCCGTCTGACGTCAGAGCAAGCGGCACCCCTCTCCCCAACCCTCCCCCGCAGGGGGGAGGGAGCCCTGTCGCCGGTGATCGCGGCACGAAGAACACGACGTAGGGGGCATAGCAAAAACGCGATCGACCACCGATGCGGTGATCGATCGCGTCAATTGAATCGAAGAGTGTTTAAGCGCTACCCGCCACTCGGCCGCGTCACTGATGCCAGCCGCCGCTTCTCTTCATGATCGGCCAGCACGGTCGCCTTGGTGTTGACGGTCGGGATCGCCGACATGCCGGGGCGCAAGAGGCCGGTGAGGCTGCGGTCGTCGAGCACGATCTTGACCGGCACGCGCTGCACGATCTTGGTGAAATTGCCGGTGGCGTTGTCGGGCGGCAGCAGCGCGAATTCGAGACCGCTGGCCGGCGACAGGCTGTCGACATGGCCCTTCAGCGTGGTGCCGCGGAAGCTGTCGACGGTGAGCTCGACCGGCTGGCCGTTGCGCACATTGGTCAGCTGCGTCTCCTTGAAATTGGCGACCACATAGACCGCATCGAGCGGCACCACCGCCATCAGCTGGGTGCCGGCCTGCACATATTGCCCGACGCGGAGCGTCCGGGCGCCGACCGTGCCATCGACCGGCGCGGTGATTTTCGTGTAGGACAAATTGAGCTCGGCCTGCTGCTCGACCGCGCGGGCCCGGTCGGCCTGCGCAACAGCCTGGGCACGCTGCGTGGTCAACACGTCGACCTTGCGCTGCGCCGCCGACAGCGCCGACTTGGCGTGCTGCAGCTGCGCGGTGTTGGCGCGCAGAGCCGCGTCAGTCTGCTGCGCACGCTGAATGGTGCCGGAGCCGGACTTCATCAGCCCGTCGTAGCGGGTCTGTTCTTCCTGCGCGAATTTCAGATTGGCCTCGGCGGCTTCGACATCGGCGGTGCTCTGATCGATGATTGGCTGTTGCAGCTCGAGCTGGGCATCGAGATTTCGCACCGAGGCTCCAGCGGCGTCGACATCGGCCTTGGCCTGGCCGAGCGCCGTGCGGTAGTCACGATCATCGATCTGGGTCAGCAACTGGCCGGCCTTCACCGGCTGGTTGTCGGTGACCAGCACGCGGGCGATGTAGCCCGACACTTTCGGCGCGACGATCGTGGAGTCCGCCTTGACATAGGCGTCGTCGGTCGATTCGAGGTAGCGGCCGGTGGTGAGGTAGTCGTAGCCGAAGTCGGCGGCGGCGATGATGCCCAGTCCCGCGGCGAGGCCGAGCGCCACCCGCTTGATCGCCTTGCGGGACGGGCGAAGACCAATTTTAGCTGATTCTTCAGGGATATAGGTCGTGGTCGACATGGCGTCCTCCTGGTCGAAATCTGCGTCCTTCCAGAAAGGGCGCCTGCCAGGCCCCCTAGATGCAATATCCTCCCGGCTGTGATAATCCCGATAAAACTGGAAGCATTATCAAGCCAGCGCTGATAATCCGGACCTGCCGAATGGATCGCCTGACCAGCCTGACCGCCTTCGTCCGGGTCGTGGATTCCGGCGGTTTTTCCGCGGCCGGCCGCAAGCTCAACATGTCCACCACCATGGTGAGCAACCATGTGCAGTCGCTGGAGGACCGGCTCGGCGCGCGGCTGCTCAACCGCACCACGCGCAAGGTCAGCCTCACCGAAATCGGCCAGGCCTATTACGACCGCTGCGTCCAGATCCTCGCCGATATCGAGCAGGCCGATGAAGTCGCCAGTGCGCAGCAATCGGTGCCGCGCGGCACGCTGCGCATCTACACCAACACCCATGTCGTGCAGTTCCTCTCGCCCGCGGTCGTCGAGTTCCTGGCGACGTATCCCGACGTCAAGGTCGATCTCGCGATTGGCGAGCGCAATGTCGACCTGATCGACGAGAATTTCGATCTCGCGGTGAGGATGATCCCGCCGCCCGATTCCAGCCTGATCGTGCGCAACATCGCAACCTGGCGGCACGTGCTGTGCTGCTCGCACAGCTACATCGCGCAGCACGGCAAGCCCGAGCAGCTCGCCGACCTCACTGATCGCAACTGTATCCGTCACATCAGCTATCCCTTCGACGAATGGCGCTTCGTCGACCGCAAGGGCGCGCCGGCATCGGTCCGGGCCTCGGGCAATCTGATCTCCAACAGCGGCGAGACGCTGAAGCTCGCCGCAATGGCGGGCGTCGGCGTTTACTTGGCGGCTGGCTTCCTGGTCCGCGACGAGCTGGAGTCAGGCGAATTGGTCCGGCTGTTGCCGGAGTACCGGCCGGTCGAGCTGACGATGAACGCGGTCTATCCGCACCGCCATCATCTCTCGGCCAAGGTCCGCACCTTCATCGACCTCCTGGTGCATCACGCCACCGAGCAGCAGAAGCTGATCAATCCGTATTCGTGAGGAGCGGTGTGTTCGAGCTTGCTAACGCTACGCTCCCAAATCTATCTCCGTCATCCTGAGGTGCGAGCTCTTGCGAGCCTCGAAGGATCGACGGCCACCAGCCGGGCCGTTCATCCTTCGAGGCTCGCTCCGCTCGCACCTCAGGATGACGGGACTAATAGCGCGTCATGACCGCCCGGCATCCCTTGCATGGCCACTGCGTGTATGAAGGACGCAGCAGCTGCGCCGGGGCCGTTGATGATGTTGCGATACCTGACCACCATCCTGTTCGCGATCGCAGCAAATGTGCTGCTGCAGGCGCCGGCGCTCGCCGGCTATCCCGACCATATCGTGAAAATCGTGGTGCCGTTCGCGCCGGGGGGCGGCACCGATGTCGTCGCGCGCACGCTGGCGCAGGAGATGCAGAAGGATCTCGGCGTCACAATCATCATCGAGAACAAGCCGGGGGCGGGCACCATCATCGGCACCCAGAGCGTCGCGACCAGTCCGGCCGACGGCTACACGCTGCTGATGGCGACCTTCGCCAACGCCGTCAATCCGAGCCTTTACCGCAAGCTGCCCTATGACGCACACAAGGACTTTGCGCCCGTGGCGCTGGTGGCGCGCTCGTTCAACGTCGTGGTGGTCAATCCGGCTTCGCCGATCAAGTCGATCGCAGACCTGATCGCGGCCGCGAAGGCCGATCCGGAAAAGCTCTCCTACGGGACCTATGGCACCGGCACCTCGGCGCATCTGGCCGGCGAGTTGTTCAAGCACATGGCATCCGTCAATCTCACCACCGTTCCCTACAAGGGCGCGGCGCCCGCGATCACGGACCTGATGGGCGGCCAGATCCAGGTGATGTTCACCACGGTCGCAAGCTGCGCCTCGCTGGTCGAGGCTGGGCAGCTGCGCGCGATCGGAGTCACTTCGGCCGAGCGTTCGGCCTCGTTCCCGCAACTGCCGACGGTCTCGGAAGCCGGCGTATCCGGCTACGCCGCGGAATCCTGGTACGGCCTTTACGCGCCAGCAAACACGCCGTCAGAGGTCATCGACCGCCTCAACAAGTCCGCGGCCAAGGCCGTGCAGGCGGAGGCCTTCAAGAGGCTCAGCGTCAATGAGGGCCTCGTGATGGTGGCCCAGCCGCCGGCCGAGCTCGACCGCTACTTTGCCGGCGAGGAGGCGCGCTGGCGCAAGGTGATCCAGGACGCCGGCATCAAGGCCGAATAGGCGGCATGCACAGCACAGCGATCACACCTTTTAGCATCGCCATGAGCAACTGTGATTCTAGACGCAACGAACAGCTCCTGGGGTCGTTGATGACGGGACGCCGGCACCCGCAATGTCTGGAAGTCCTACGTCAATCCGGACATCTCGCATGCCGGTGAGGCGTCGGTCGCCAAGATCACCTCGCTGGTGGTGAAGGTCGGCGCGCTCGCCTTCATCCTGTTCCTGCCGACGCAATATGCGCTCGACCTGCAACTGCTCGGCGGCCTCTGGATCGTGCAGACGCTGCCGGCGCTGGTGTTCGGCCTGTTCACCGTCTAGTTCCGAGCCGAGGGCCTGCTGCTCGGCTGGGCGATCGGCATCGGCTGGGGCACGTACACGTCATGGAGCAACGGACTGAAGCCGCTCGCCAGCATCTCGCTCGGCGGTTCCAGCTACACCTTTTATGTCGGCCTCGGCGCGCTCGTGCTCAACATCGTGGTCGCTGTGGCGGCGACGGTCGTGGTCGGCCTGATATCACCCGCCAAGCGCAGCGCGGCGGCCTGAGCCGTCGCCGGCATCTGGTGGGATGGCGACAAGTCGCGCGGTCAGCCGCGTGACTTCCGCCTTGGTCTTGTCGATCGCGGCGTCCTTCACCGGCCCATAGCCGCGGATCTCCATCGGCGCTTTTGCAATCGCGACGAAATCGGGCAGGCGGGTCTTGTCGAGATTGCCGATGATCGTATCGATCAGCGTCTGGTACCAGCCGATCAGCGCCCGCTCGGCACGGCGCTCCGCGGTGTAACCGAACACATCGAACGGCGTGCCGCGCAGCCCCTTCAGCCGTGCCAGCAACCGCAGCGGCGTCTGGATCCACTGGCCGAACGCGCGCTTGCGCGGTCGTCCGCGGGCATCGTGGCGGCCCGGCAGCAACGGCGGCGCAAGATGGTACTGTACCGTGAAGTCGCCATCGAATTCTTTGCTGAGCTCGTCGAGGAAGCCCGTCTGCATATGCAGCCGCGCCACCTCATACTCGTCCTTGTACGCCATCAGCTTGAACAGCGACCGCGCCACGGCGTCGGTCAGGGGGAGTTTAGCCTCGCCGCGAGCTCGGTCGGCCTCTCCCGCTTGCGGGGGAGGCCGTAACGCATCGATAGATGCGTTAGGGGTGAGGGCTCTCTCCGCGATACGACTCGTGGAGAAACCCCCACCCCAACCCTCCCCCGCAAGCGGGAGAGGGAGCGCACCTTGTTCGCGGTCGCTGCCGAGCGCCACCTCGGCACGCCGCACCCGATCGACTGTCGCGCGATAGCGCGCGGCATAGGCCTCGTCCTGGTAATCGCGCAGGAAATCGGCGCGCCGCGCGATCATTTGGTCGAGCGTCTCGGGCGCGTTGGCGTCGGCATTCTCGGCCTTCGGCAAGAAATCCGGGTCGGCAAAGGCTAGCCGGCCCCAGGCCAGCGCCTGCCTGTTGCGCTCGACCGTGACGCCGTTGAGCTCGATCGCGCGGGTCAGCGCGTCGAGCGAGACCGGCACCAGGCCCTGCTGCCAGGCGAAGCCGAGCATCATGATGTTGGCGTACACGCTGTCGCCGAGCAGCCGCTCGGCCAGCGCATTGGCGTCGATCGCGGTGAGGTTGCCTGATCCGATCACCCGCTCGATGGCGCGCAGCCGCACCGGCGAGGCGAGGTCGGCGTCGCGAAAGCGCACCACATCGCCGGTCGGCATTTCAGCCAAATTCACCGCGGCGCGCATGCCCCTGCGATAGGTCCCGGAGGCCTTGGCCGACGAGCTGACCACGAGGTCGCAGCCGATCAGCGCGTCGGCTGAGCCTTGGTCGATCCGCACCTGGTGCAGCGCCCCGGGCGCCGCGGCAAGTCGCAGATAGCTCAGCACCGGGCCGAACTTCTGCGCAAAGCCGGTGAAGTCGAGCACCGAGACGCCGCGGCCCTCGAGATGCGCGGCCATCGCGATCAGCGCGCCGACCGTGATGACGCCGGTGCCGCCGACGCCGGTGACCAGCAGATCGTAGGGCTTGTCGAGCGGCGCAAGCTCTGGCGCGGGCAGCGCAGCGGCACGTGCGAGCGGATCGATCGCGCTTGCGCCCTTCGCCCGCCGCTTGCCGCCCTCGATGGTGACAAAGCTCGGGCAGAAGCCGTTGAGACAGGAAAAGTCCTTGTTGCAGGTCGAGAGGTTGATCTTGCGCTTGCGGCCGAGCGGCGTCTCTTTCGGCTCGACGCTGAGGCAGTTGGATTCCACCGAGCAGTCGCCGCAGCCCTCGCAAACGAGGTCGTTGATATAGGCGAAACGCGCGGGATCCTTGATCTGTCCGCGCTTGCGCCGCCGGCGCTTCTCGGTGGCGCAGGTCTGCTGATAGATCAGTACGGTGACGCCTGATATCTCGCGCAGCTCGCGCTGCACGGCGTCCATCTCCTCGCGCGGATGGATGGTGACGCCTCCGGGCAAATCCGACGGCGAGAACTGCTTAGGCTCATCGGAGACCAGCGCGATCCGCGAAACGCCCTCGGCGCGGACACTGTGCGCGATCGCCTGCACGCTGACCGGGCCGTCGACCGGCTGGCCGCCGGTCATCGCCACCGCGTCGTTGAACAGGATCTTGTAGGTGATGTTGGCCTTGGCCGCGATCGCCTGCCGGATCGCCATCGAGCCCGAGTGATAGTAGGTGCCTTCGCCGAGATTCTGGAACACATGGCTGTTGCCGGTGAATCTCGACGATGCCGCCCAGTTGACGCCTTCTCCGCCCATCTGGATCAGCGACGAGGTCTCGCGGTCCATCCAGCTCGCCATGAAGTGGCAGCCGATGCCGGCCAGCGCCTTCGATCCTTCAGGCACCTTCGTCGACGTATTGTGCGGGCAGCCCGAGCAAAAGTACGGCGTCCGCGTCGCGCCCGGCACTGCGATCGTGCGATCCCGTTCCGGCGCGAGCGCGGCGACGCGGCGCGCGAGTTGCAGCTCGGGGAACATCGGATCGAGCCGCCGCGCCAGCACGTCGGCCAGCATCAGCGGCGACAACTCGCCGATCCAGGAGATCAGCCGCGCCCCTCGCTCGTCATGCTTGCCGACCATCCGCTCCGGCTTGGAGCCGGGATAGTCGTAGAAATACTCCTTGAACTGGCTCTCGATGATGCCGCGCTTCTCCTCGACCACCAGGATCTCGCGCTTGCCCTTCACGAACTCCATCGCATCGTGCAGCGCCAACGGCCACACCATGCCGACCTTGTAGATGTCGATGCCGAAGCGGCGGCAGGCGGCTTCATCGAGGCCGACCAGCCGCAGCGCTTCCATCAGATCGAGATGCGCCTTGCCCGTGGTGACGATGCCGTAGGTCGCGTTCCTGATGTCGTAGATGCGGCGGTCGATCGGATTAGCTTTTGCGAAAGCGTAGACCGCATGCTTCTTGGCCTCCAGCCGCTCCTCGATCTGCGGCCCCGGCAGATCGGGCCAGCGATAATGCAAGCCGCCGGGCGGCGGCACGAACTCCGGCAGCGCGAAGACGCGCGGCGGCGCAAGCTCGACCGAGGCGCCGGATTCCACGATCTCCGAGATCGCCTTGAAGCCGACCCACATCCCGGAGAAGCGGCTCAGCGCATAGCCATACTCGCCGAAGGCAAGATATTCGCCGACATCGGCCGGATGCAGCGTCGGCATGAACCAGCTCATGAAGGCGACATCCGACTGGTGCGGCATCGAGGACGACACGCAGCCATGGTCGTCGCCGGCCACGACCAGCACGCCGCCATGCGGCGAGGAGCCATAGGCATTGCCGTGCTTCAGCGCATCGCCGGAGCGATCGACGCCGGGGCCCTTGCCGTACCACAGCCCGAACACGCCATCGACCTCGCGGTCTTTTTGCGTCTCGACCTGCTGCGAGCCGAGCACGGCCGTTGCCGCGAGGTCCTCGTTGACCGCGGGCAGGAATTCGATGCGGCTCTGCTTCAGCCGCTCGCCGATCTTCCACAGTTCGAGATCGACGCCGCCGAGCGGCGAGCCGCGATAGCCGGAGATGAAGCCCGCGGTGTTGAGGCCTGCGGCGCGGTCGCGCCTGATCTGGTCGAGCGCGATGCGGACGATCGCCTGCGTGCCGGTGAGGAAGACGCGGCCGCGTTCGCGGCTGTAGCGCTCGGAGAGCTGGTAGGCGTCGAGCAGCGGCATCTGGCCCATGACTGAGCCTCCTGGAATCGCAATGTCTGATCCGACAACGCTATGCCCGGATGCCTGGTAGGTCTTACCCATCTATTCTCTGCGAGGACCAATTGTGGTAGATTATTCCGAAATTGAAGGAGTATCGGTATTTTCTACCGAAACGAGAGTTGCCCAATGGTTGAAGAGCAAGACGAAAAAATCCTCGCCGAGCTGCAGAGGGATGGCCGCGCCACCAACCAGCAGCTTGCGGAGACCGTCGGCATGTCGACCTCGGCGTGCTGGCGCCGGGTCCGCGCGCTTGAGGAGTCCGGCGTCATCTCCGGCTATTCCGCGCTGGTCGCGCGCCAGCAGGCGGGCTTTGCGACCTCGGCGATCCTGCACGTCTCGCTGGAGCGGCACGACGTCAAATTCGTCGACGAGTTCGTCGCGCGGGTGATGAAGCGCCGCGAGGTGCTGGAATGCTTCGCGACAACAGGTGACGCCGACTATCATCTGCGCGTCGTCGTGCGCGACATGGACGCCTACAATAGATTCTTGGACGAGTTCATGTTCCGCATCCCCGGCATCCGCCACGTCCGCACCAACGTGATCCTGAAGGAGATCAAGACCGGCGTGGCGCTGCCGTTTTGATGGAAGTGCTGCCTGACGGCAACCGAGCCGCGGGCTCAACTCTTCGTCCCGTCACCCTGAGGAGGCCGCGTAGCGGCCGTCTCGAAGGGCGAACGGCCACCAGCCGGGCCGTGCATCCTTTGAGGCTCGCTCGCGCTCGCACCTCAGGATGACCGGTCGAGGTGGTCCGTAGGATGGCTAGAGCGACTTGTCCGCCGTGGCTCGAAGAGCGAAGGCGGAAGCGAAACCCATCATCGGACCGCGGATGGGTTGACCGGTGCCGCGTCGCTCGATCCATCCCGCGCCTCGGCTGATGCGCGCTGCGCTAGGATCATGAACACCATGACATGGCTGACCAGCAGCAGCGGCACGTAGAGCGCCGGAATATAGATGCCGGCGCCGAACAGGCCGGGATCGCCGATCTTCACGCCCATATAGTAGGCGTTGAGAAGATCCAGCGTGCCCCAGACGTTGAAGATCCAGACCATCGGAATGGCAATCGACCAGCGCCAGGACAGTGCCGCCATGGCAATGAGCGCGAGGGCGGCAGCGATGAGATCACCCCAGCCGACCTGGCCGGCGAAATCCGCGTTCAACTGCGGAGACACGAACCCGGCCACCATGAAGTTCATGCCTAAAAACCTGAACGCATGGAAAGCCGCGAGAAGTCTCAACGCGTCATAACGCGGCATCGCGCGGAGCGCGGGCCAGACATAAGTGACGGCGACCACGGCACTGGTCAGGAAGGCGCCGGCGACGCTGAGGACGAATGGCAGGTTGAAGCTGGGGGGCACGGTCGGTTTCCTCGGTGATTGTCGATCCGGTTCGGTTGGCTTGCGTTCAAGACCTTGACGTTCAAGGCTTGGCCAACAGCAGGCGGAGCGGCAGCAGCGGGCCGACCGCGATATAGTCGTGGTCCATCAGGTCCTGCTTGGCGAGCGGCAGGCCCTCCATGATCGCGTGCGCCTCGGCGGTATCCTTGGCATCGAGCAAAAGGACGACGCCGCGCCCGTCGGATTTCGAGTACCATTCGCGGACCTTGCCATTGAGATAGAGCTGCACGGTCTGACGGATTTCATCCGGCATCACGGCCATCACCTGTTCGCGGGTGACGCCCGGCTTGACGGTGAGGATGACCATCACGCCGGTGGTGATGGTGGAGGTGGCTTGTGCCTGGGCAAGGGAAGGAGCGGTCATGGAAGTGGCGCCTGTCAAAGTGAGGGTGAGGGCGAGGAGGGTGTGAGGGAATGCTTTCATCGGTCGCATGTCTCCGCTCACGACGGATGTCGTGATGTGGAATGGAGCAGCGCGCGTCGCGGTGCGGCTGCTTGTGGCTCCGATGTACGACCGCTTTCCGTGGGCGACTATTCGCGATAATGTTGACGGGCCATGAAGCAGAACTTCACAGTCCGGCACGGTGCCCTTGACGGGGTCGAGGCGTTCCTGGCCGTCGCGCAGCACCGCAGTTTCCGTCGCGCCGCCGCCGAGCTCGGGGTGACGCCGTCGGCGATCAGTCAGGCGGTGCGCACGCTCGAGGCCCGCGTGGGCGCCGTGCTCTTCATCCGCACCACCCGCAGCGTCGGCCTGACCGAAGCCGGCGAACGATTCCTGGCGCGCGCACGGCCTGCCTTCGAGGAGCTGGTCGCCGCAAGCGGGGCGGCGCGTGAACTTGGGCAGAAGCCGGCCGGGCTGTTGCGCCTCACCGTGCCGCGCTCAGTGGTGCCGATCCTGCTGGAGCCGCTGATCGCCTCATTCTGCAAGGCCTATCCCGAAATCGAGGTCGAGCTCGCCGCCAGCGAGGAACTGGTCGACATCGCCGCCGAGGGTTTTGATGCCGGCATCAGGATGGGCCAGTTCATCAACCCCGACATGGTCGCGGTGCGCCTGACCAAGCCGTTCCCTTTTGCCATCGTCGGCAGTCCGGACTATCTGGCGCGTCGTGGCCGGCCCAGGCGTCCGGACGATTTGCGCGAGCACACCTGCCTGCGGCTGCGGCGATCGAACGGCGGGCTGGCGCCGTGGTCGCTCAACGACCAGGGACGTTCGATCGAGCTTGCCGTATCGGGATCCTTCATCGGCCATGACTTCCCGACGCTGGTCGGCGCGGCCATCGAAGGTGTGGGACTGGCGCAGGTGCCGGCTCCCCTGATCGCTGGCGCCGTGAAGGAGAAGAGGCTCGTCCGCGTGCTGGAGCCGTTCGCGCCGCTGACGCCGGGCGTGTTCCTCTACTATCCCGGCCATCGCCAGATCATGCCGAAGCTGCGGGCCTTCATCGATCACGTGAAGAGCCGGCCAAGGGCTACGCGCTAGCCTAAATGTAGGAAGGGTGGAGCGCAGCGATACCTATCATCGTGCCGCGGATACGACTTTCCCTGCGCCCTCTTCACGAGAGAGGGCGAAACGAAATGCAAAGCTCGGACAAATCATGTCGCGAGAATGTGGACGTGTGACTCACAAGCGACCACACACAGTGTCGTCCCGGGCAAGCGAAGCGCGACCCGGGACCCATAACCACGAATGGTAATTCTTTGAGCGACGCCGGAGCCGCAGCTCACTTCAACAACGCGACCCTATGGTTATGGGTCCCTGCTTTCGCAGGGACGACGAGATGGAGGGAAGCGCGCACTTGGGCTCTACCACCGTCACCCTGAGGAGGCCGCGAAGCGGCCGTCTCGAAGGGTCGACGGCCACCAGCGGGGCCGTGCATCCTTCGAGGCTCGCCCAGCGCCGCAAGTGCGCCGCAAGGCTCGCACCTCCAGCGACAAAGGCAAAGCCTTTGCGCGGGGATGACGGGACGAGCAATTGTGCGCGATGGACTCTGGTGGTCAAGCCACCCGCCCTCACACCGTCTCCTTCACGAACCGATTCCGCAATGTCCCGATCCCGGTGATATCGATCTCGACCACGTCGCCATCCTTGAGGTCCGGCGAGGCGCCGTCGGTGCCCATCCAGATCACGTCGCCGGGCGACAGCGTGAAATATTTCGTCAGTTCGACCAGGAAGGGGACGATGCCGAAGATCATGTCGTTGGTGTGGAAGCGGCCGGTCTCCTTGCCGTTGACGCGGATCGCGGTCTCCATGCAGTCGAGATCGACGTCGGTCTCGATCCACGGGCCCATCGGCTTGAAGGTGTCGGCGTTCTTCGACCGCCACAGCCCGCGATCGGCCTTCTGCCAGCTGCGCTCGGAGACGTCGTTGCCGATCGTATAGCCGAACACGCAGTCCATCGCATTGGCTTCGGTCAGATGCTTCACCTTCTTGCCGATCACGACCACGAGCTCGCCCTCGTAATGGATCTTCTCGGTCGCACTTGCGGGGATCACGACATCATCGTCATGGGCGATCAGCGCGTTCTGCGCGCGGTAGCCGATCTCGGGGCGGTCGGGCACGTTCGGCACCGTGCCGGCCTTGTCGGCGGCTTCCTTGAGGTGCTTCAAATAGTTCAGCCCGACGCAGTAGAAGGTGCGCGGGATCAGCGGCAACTCGATCTTGACGTCCCTGAGCTGGTGGCTCTTCGACGTCCTGCTCCAGTCACCGAACGGATCGCCGTTGACGGTGATGACGGTGTCGCCTTCGACGAGGCCCCAGGAGGTTGTGCCTGCGGCGGTGAACTTCAGCCAACGCATGATGATGTCCCTTTATTCAGCGGCGGCTTGCGCGCGCATCTTCCAGGCGCCGGCGGCGGGGCGCTTGAGCCCGAGATTCTCGCGCAGCGTGGTGCCGGCGTAATCCTTGTGGAACAGGCCGCGCTTTTGCAACTCGGGCACCACGTGATCGACGAAGTCGGCATAGGAGCCCGGCACATAGCTCGCCGCGACCACAAAACCGTCGCAGCCGCGGCCGACGAACATTTCTTCCAGCCGGTCGGCGATCTCCTTCGGACCGCCAACGATGGCGTCCTGCACCTGGGCGCGGCCGGAGAAGGTGATGAAGTCACGGGTCGAGGGATTGGTCTTGCCGGAGGCGCGCAGCACGCCGTCGCGCATGCCGATCATGCCTTGCATGCCCTGCAATTCTTCGGTCGTCAGCGGCTCGTCGATCGGCTTGGCACCGAAATCGAAATTGAGCGCTTCGGCGAGCAGCGACAGCGCGTCGATCTCGAGCGGCAGCTTCTGGATCACGGCCATGCGATCCTCGGCTTCGGCCTTGGTGGCGCCGGCGATCGGCGTGATCAAATTGCAGAGGAACATCTGGTCCGGATCGCGCCCCGCCTTGACGGCCTCGGCGCGGACCGCGTCGTAGCCTTGCTTGGCATTGGCGAGGTTGCGCGAGGCGGTGAAGATCACCTCACCCCAGCGCCCGGCAAAGCGCTGGCCGCGGCCGGAGGCGCCGGCCTGGATCACGACGGGGTGGCCCTGCGGCGAGCGCGGCACCGTGAACGGGCCGCGCGAGGCGAAGAACTCGCCCTTGTGGTCGAGCCGCTTCACCTTGGTCGGATCGGCAAACCGGCCGCTTGTCTTGTCGATCACCAGCGCGCCGTCTTCCCAGGAATCCCAGTGGCCGAGCACCACCTCCATGAATTCGTCGGCGCGATCGTAGCGGTGATCGTGCTCGAGATGCTGCGCCTTGCCCATGTTGAGCGCTTCGCCGTCATTGACCGAAGTCACCACGTTCCAGGCAGCGCGGCCGTTCGTCATCAGGTCGAGCGTGGCGAAGCGGCGGGCGACGTCGAACGGCTCGAAATAGGTGGTGGAGGCGGTCGAGGCGAGGCCGAGCTTGGTCGTGACCATGCCCATCGTGGTCAGCACCACGATCGGATCCATCTTCACGCAGCGGATGCCGTATTCGACGGTGTGGGCGTGATCGTTGTTGTAGCGGTCGGGCATCGCCAGGCGGTCGTCGAAGAACGCCATGTGGAATTTGCCGCGCTCCAGGATGCGCGCGATCTCCTGGTAGTAGTCCGCCGACATCGAATCGTCGCGCGATTCCGGGTGACGCCAGGAACCCGGCAGATTGGTGCAGTTCTGCGCCTGCAGGAAGCCAACCAGCGCCATTTGCCGTGTCATGTCGTTCTCCTGTGGCCCGACGTGTCAGCGCAGGTCGAGTTCTTCGGTGAGTTTGTAATCGGCGGCGAGCGCCTTCAGCTTCTCCCAGGTCGCGTCCTCGATCTCGATGCCACTCTTGCGCCGCTCGACTTCGCGCAGATGCTCGATCTCGCCCGGGTAGAACACGCCGCGGCTTCCCTCCGACGGCGGGGTCGATTTCAGATAGCGGGCGAAGTCGGCGACCTCGCGTCTGAAGTCCTTGAGCGGGCGGAACGCGGCGACGTTGAACACCGCCATGAAGCAGCCGTCATTGTGCCGGCCGGTCGGCTCGACGCCGAATCCGAGGCCAGTGAGCAGGCCGCACAGCACCTCGACCATCGCGGCGAGGCCCGAACCCTTGTAACCCTCGGTGCCGCCGAGCGGCAGCAGCGCGCCGCCCTTGCGGTAGTCCGCAGGGTCAGTGGTGTCGCGCCCGTCGGCATCGATGATCCAGCCCTTGGGGATGGTCTCGCCGCGCGCCACCGCGAGCTGGATCTTGCCGGCGGCGACCGCCGAGGTCGCCATATCCAGATAGAACGGCGCCTCGAGATCGGACGGCACCGCGATCGACAGCGGGTTGGTGCCGAGCCGGGCCTCGCGGCCGCCGAACGGGGCGACATGCTTCGGCGAGCGGCCGGAATCGGCGGCGGCGATCCCGATCATGCCCTCGCGCATCGCCATCAGCGGATAATGCGCGAGCCGTCCGACATGGCTCTGCCGGAACACGGTGCAGGCCGCGACATTGGCGGTCTTCGCCTTGTTGATGGTCATCTCCATCGCCTTGGCGTTGACGTGGAAGCCGAACCCCCAATGACCGTCGATCACGGTCGTGGTCGGCGTCTCCTGCACGACGGTCCATTTGGCGCCGGGGACGATGTGGCCGGCCTTGATGCGGTCGATATAGGTCGGGATTGCGATCACGCCGTGGGAATCGTGGCCGGCGAGGTTGGCGTTGACGCAGCCGGAGGCGACCGCGCTGGCCTCCTCCTCCGATGCGCCGGCGCCCCTGAGGAGCGCCGCGCCGATGCGCGTGAGACGGTCGGCCTGGACGATCGGCATGGGGCTTTCCTCGCGGTCTGCCCGCGTGATGCGCGGGTCTTGCTTGCTGTTGTCGCCGTCATGCTGTCAAAGCGCGGCTTACCGAGCAAGGCCAGAAAATCCGGTCCGCCATACCGGGAGCAGGGTGCTCGTAGGCGTGATTTCACCGAATGGAACGGGCGCGGTCGCGATGCGGAATTTGACGGCTCCGACGGCCCGGGCCGGGCGGCAATCCGCGCCTCGCGGCCCTCCGCCTCAGCCTGGTACACGGGGGTCCGTATTATCCCTGAAAACGGCTTGGCGCGTTCGTCAGCCGTTTACTTTGTCGCGCAACTTGCCGGATACGCTAACCACCACTTAGGCCTCTCGCGGGCAATGTTCCCCGCCAGATTGGAGGGGTTGGCCCCCGGGCCTTCAGGGAACGTGCAGTCGAGCATCGGGCGTACATTTGCGGCGTTGAGTGCCACCAACGAAGCGATCCTGTACGCGAAATCACCAGAACAATTGTACGGACAGGTCTGTGAAGCCGCGTTCACGAGCGGGGGCTTCCTGGCTGCGACCGTATTTTTGCTGGAGCCGGGTACCGGTTTGCTGACCTTCGCGGCCGGCTACGGCGACGATGTCGCGCGTCTGCGCAGCATCACGATTTCCACGCTCGCCAACGCGCCGGAAGGGGAAGGCGTTGCCGGGCGGGCATTCCGCGATCAGAGCGCCTGCGTCAGCAACGACTATGTCAACGATGCCCGCTCAGTGGCCTGGCGCCGCGGCGCCGCGGCGGCCGGCGTCGGGGCGGCGGCGGCAATGCCGCTAGTCTGCAACGGACGCAGCGTCGGCGTCTTCATGGTGACACGGCGCGAGATCAATTCGCTCAGCGAGGAGATCGTCTCGCTGCTGGAGCGCATGGCCGCAAACGTGTCCTACGCACTCGACAATTTCGACCATGAGGCCTCGCGCAAGAGCGGCGAGCGGGCGATGCGCCGGTTGAACCGCATGTTCGGCGCAATTAGCGCGACCAACGAGGCCATCCTTCGCGCCAAGACCGAGCACGATCTCTATCAGCGGGTCTGCGATGCCGCGGTGTTCAGCGGAAAATCCTTCGCTACGGTGGTGCTGCTGGCCGAACCCGACACGCACTGGCTCGAGCCCGTCGCCGGCACCGGCGAGGCGCTCGAGCTGATCACGCAGACACGCTTCTCGGCCGATCCCGACAATGTCTACGGCAAAGGCATCTGCGGTGAGGCGTTCCGGACCCAGCGGCCGTGCGTCGAGCACGACATTCCGATCTCGGCGAGCGCGCCGCCAACCCGCGGCAGCGGCCTGATGGCCTGCGTCGCGCTGCCGCTCACCCGGTTCGGCAAGAGCGTCGGCGTCCTGATCTTCTTCACCGGCAATTCCTGGGCGCGCGACCCCGAGATCATCACGCTGCTGGCCGGGATCGCCGAGAACGTCTCGGTCGCGCTCGACAATTTCGGCCGCGCCACCGAGAAGGCCAGGGCCGATGCCGAGCGCGAACGGCTGTCGCGGATGTTCGCGGCGCTGAGCGCGACCAACGAGGCGATCATGCGTGCGAGGTCGCGGCTCGAGATGTTCGAGCTGGTCTGCGCGGCGGCGGCGCATGGCGGCGGCTTCAATTCCACCAGCATCCTGATCGCCAAGCCCGGCGACGATTACCTGGAGATGATGGCGGTCGCGGGCCCGACCGCGGAGAATGCGCGCCGCCTCAACGTCTCGCGCAGCGAGGCGCGGCCCGAAGGGCGCGGCGTCTGCGGCAGGGCCTACCGTTCCCGACGCGCCTGCATCAACAATGATTTCCTGGGCGACGTCGCCAACAACCCGTTCCGCGACGTCATCGACCGCGAGGATGCGCGTTCCGGCGCGGCATTTCCGTTGATCGTCGACGATGAGCCGGTCGGCGTGATGCTGTTCATCTCCGCCAAGCGCAACACTTTCTCGTCTGAATTCGGCGAGCTGTTGCAGCGGCTCGCCGACAACGTCTCCTATGCGCTGGGCAGTTTCGAGCGCGCCGACGAGAAGGCGCGAACCGAGGAGCAGAAGGAGCGGCTGCGGCGGATGTTCGCGGCGCTGAGCGCGACCAACGAGGCGATCATGCGGGCGAAATCCCGCAGCGAGCTGTTCGATCTGGTCTGCGATGCTGCGGCGGTCGGCGGTCAGTTCATCTCGGCCACCATCAGGCTGGTGCGCCCGGGCGAAGCCTTCCTGGACAATGTGGCGGCCTCCGGCCCCGACCGGGTGCGGGCGCGCGAGGTTCTGCTGTCGGCCGACGCGACCCGTCCGGAGGGACAAACCCTGACCGGCGTTGCGATCCGCACCCGAAGGCCGTGCATCAGCAACGATTATCTCAGCGACTTCGGACCTGAGTCACACGTCTACCCGGTCGTCCGCGACAGCGGCAGCAAGTCCGGCGCGGCGCTGCCGCTGCTCAAGAACGGCGAGGCGATCGGCGCGCTGGTGTTCCTGTCCAGCGAATTCGGAACGTTCAGCCCCGAGATGATGGCGCTGTTGCAGCGGCTCGCCGAAAACGTGTCGTTTGCGCTGGCCAATTTCGACCGCGCCGACGAGAAGGCGCGGGCCGACGAGCAGAAGGAGCGGCTGTCGCGGATGTTCGCGGCGCTGAGCGCGACCAATGAGGCGATCATGCGGGCGAAGTCCCGCGCCGAGCTCTATCAATTGGTCTGCGAGGCGGCGGCGACCGGCGGCAAGTTCACCTCGACCACCATCGTGCTGGCGCAGCCCGGAAGCGACTATCTCCGGATGGTTGCGATCGCGGGCCCGGCGGCGGAGGGCGCGCGCCAGGTGACGCTCTCGACCAGCGAGGCGCATCCCGAGGGGCGCGGCGCCTGCGGCCGGGCGTTCCGCTCCGGCAAGGCCTGCATCATCAACGACTACTTTGCGGATAGCGAGACCGCCGCTTTCCATGAGCGGGCTCGCCTCGACGGAACGCAGTCCGGCGCCTCGTTCCCGCTGATCGTCAGCGGGCGGGTGGTCGGCGTCATGATCTTCGTCGCGATCGAGAAGGACACGTTCACGCCAGAGTTCGCCGAACTGCTGCAGCGCCTCGCCGACAATCTGGCGTTCGCGCTCGAAAGCTTCGACCGCGCCGACGAGAAGCACAAGGCCGACGAGCGCATCGAATATCTCGCCTCGCACGACAGCCTGACCAACCTGCCGAACCGCGAGACGTTCAACGAGATGCTGCGTCACGCGATCTCCGCGGCGGACCGCCATCGCCGGCAGATCGCGGTGCTGTTCATCGATCTCGACCGCTTCAAGATCATCAACGACTCGCTCGGCCACGACGCCGGCGACATGCTGCTGGTCGCCATCGCCGAGCGGCTGCGCGGATCCCTGCGCGCGAGCGACGTGGTGGCGCGGCTCGGCGGTGACGAGTTCGTGGTCATCCTCGAGGAGACCACCGAACGTCACGACGTCGAGCGTATTGCCGGCGATCTCCTGGTCTCCCTCAGCCAGCCGCTGCAGCTCAGCGGGCATGAGTGCCACACCACGGCCTCGATCGGGATCGCGATGTATCCGGCCGACGGCTCCGACGTGCAGACGCTGACCAAGAATGCCGACATGGCGATGTATCTCGCCAAGGAGGATGGCAAGAACGGCTTCCGCTTCTTCTCCAACGAGGTTAGGGCGCAGTCGATCGAGCGCCTGACGATGGAGAGCGCGCTGCGCCGCGCGCTGGAGCGCGACCAGTTCTCGCTCGAGTATCAGCCGAAGATCGACATGGCGAGCGGTCAGATCAGCGGCGTCGAGGCGCTGCTGCGCTGGACCCATCCCGAACTCGGCAAGGTCTCGCCGGGGCAGTTCATTCCGCTCGCCGAGGAAATCGGGCTGATCGTGCCGATCGGCCGCTGGGTGCTGAAGGAAGCCTGCGCGCAGAACATGGCGTGGCAGCATCGCGGGCTCAAGGCGGTGACCATGGCGGTCAACCTCTCGCCGCGGCAGTTCGGCGATCCGCATCTGCTCGACGACATCGACGAGGCGCTGGCGGCGAGCGGCATGCCGCCGTCGCTGCTGCAGCTCGAGGTGACCGAGAGCATGGTGATGCGCAACGTGACGCGCGCGGTCCGCGTGCTCGACGCGATCCAGAACCGCGGCATCCGGCTGGCGATCGACGATTTCGGCACCGGCTATTCGTCGATGTCGCTGATGAAGCAGTTCCCGATCGACACCATCAAGATCGACCGCTCCTTCGTGCGCGACCTGCCTAATGACTCCGAGGACGTGGCGATCGCGCAGGCGATCATCAGCATGGGCAAGGCGCTCGGCATGACCATCGTCGCCGAGGGCGTCGAGACCTCCGAGCAGCAGGAGTTTCTGCGCGCGCATGCCTGCGACGAGATGCAGGGCTTCCTGTTCAGCCGGCCGCTGCCGCCGCGCGATCTCGCCGAGCTGTTGAAGATTTCGCCGGCGCTGGTGTCGCCGCCGCTGCAGCCGGCGCTGGATGAGGCGGCGATGAGCGAGGCCGAGCCGGATCTAGGGCGGAAACGCGCTGTCGTCTGACGGCTGCACCGGCAGGTCGCGGACGTCGGAATCGGTCGAGGCGATCATGCGCGAGAAATCATACGGCCAGGATGGCGTCGCCTGACCGGCCAGCGTCTGGCGCAGTGCCACCGATGCGTCCGCAAAGCGCGCACCGTCGGGCAGGCGGAACCGGCGGCTCCACGCGGCCGGCAGCGGTTCGACGGCATCGCGCATCTCGAACGCCGGGCCCCACCACCAGGCCGGCGCCGGTGGCCGTTCCGGTTCGGGAATGGCGCGCCAGCGCGCGAACTCGTCGACAATGCGGGCGAATTGCAGCTTGGCGGCGGGATGCATCAAAAGCCCTTCCTCGGGCCGCGATGATAGCATCGCCGCCACCGCACGCAACGCGGCTACTTCTGTTCCACTTCGGTCGAGGTGGCCGGACCTTCGCCCATGATCAGCAGCACGGCGTCCTCGTCCTTGGCGCCGTCCCAATGCACCTGCTTGCCGAAATGGGTGACGAAGCTTCCGGCCGGCATCGCCACGGTGCCGTGATCGGGATCAAATTTCGGGCCCGAGCCGACCCACCAAGTGCCCTTGAGCACGACGATGTAGCGATCGTTGGGATGGAAATGCGGACGGCTGAAATGATTGCCCTGTCCATTTGGTGTAGACCATGTAGAAGCCGGGCTTCGACGGATCGCCGACCACGACGGCATTCTGCGCGCCGCGCGCATCGGCCGGGCTCCAGGGAATCTGGTCCGGCAGCTTGTAGGTGACGGCGGCCGGATTGAGCTCGGCCGCGGAGCTGACGCTCAGCATCCCGGCAAGCGCCGGCAAGATCACAAGGCCCAGCGGCATCATCAGGTATCGCCAGGCCCGGTTCGACGCCGTCATTGCATTCTCCCAGATCAGTTTCTCGTCAGTCGGGCAACTGCCGCGCCCGTATGTTGCACGATGCTAGTCGCTCTCGCTTGCGCCGGACAAGACGCGTCCGCGCATGTCTGCTCTCAAGATTGCGACATCAGTCCGTGACACAACGCAGCTGCAACATGAAAAACGGATTTACGCCACTGCAGACGATGATAGGTTGCGCGCCGACCAAAACGGGAGGATGACCTTGAAGAAGCATCTGTCGATACTTGCCGCGGGACTTGTGATCGGTGCGGCCGCGCTGCAATTTTCCACCACCGCATCGGGCGATGACGGCTGGGTCACGCTGCTCGACAGCTCCAGGAAGGGCGACTGGGACGAGGTCGGCAAGGCCAATTGGGAAATGAAGGACGGCGCGCTGGTCGCCGACAAGCTCGACGGCAAGGATCTCTCCTATCTCGTCAGCAAGACCCAATACAAGGACTTCCAGATCCGGGCCGAGTTCTGGACCGACGAGGACGCCAACAGCGGCGTCTTCATCCGCTGCGAAGGCAACAAGGTGATCGATTCCAAGGTCTGCTACGAGGTCAACATCTTCGACAAGCGGCCGGATCCGACCTACGGTACCGGCGCGATCGTCGACGTCGGCAAGGTCGATCCGATGCCGAAGGCGGCGGGCAAGTGGAACGTCTACGAGATCACGGCGCAGGGCCCGCATTTCGTGGTGACGCTGAACGGCCAGAAAACTGTCGACGCCCAGGACTCCAAGCACGCCAACGGCTATGTCGCGCTCCAATATGGTTCGGGCGTGGTCAAGTTCCGCAAGGTGCAGATCAAGGCGCTCTGACGGCGCAAGTCGAGAAAAGCCCGGTCGCCGTGCGGCCGGGCTTTTGCTTGCGTGCCTTGCGCTATCGCGCGGAGGCGTTCCCCTCGTCGCCTTGCGTGCGCAAATGATGGCCGAGCACGAGCCCGGTCAGGCACAGCAACAGCCCGAGCGCCGGCGGCGCAAACAGGGCTTCTTCCTGGAAGATGCCGTTCACCAGCACGACCATCGTGCCGAACGCGGCCAGCCCCTGGATCAGAATTCCGGAGGACGCGTAAAGGCGCCAGGCCTTCAGCGCCATCGCGAAGAAGAAGCCGAGCGGCACCACTGCGCCGATGCCCATCTGGTAGAGCAAGACGCCAACGGCGCTCTCCACCGCGCCGTCCATCGTGCCGGCCGCCTGCGCGGCGTTCCAGTCGATCGAGAAGTAACCCTCGGAGAGATTGCCGCCGACGCCAAGCCCGCGGCCGATCGGGTTCTGCAGAAAGCCATCCCACCCGCCCATGAAGCCGATCACGTGGAAATCGCCGATCTCGAGTCCGATACGGATGGCTGCGATGGCGTACAGCACGAGCCCAACGAGCGCGACGGCAAGGGTGATCGCTGCGCCGAGCAGCCAGGTTGCCGTCCAGGCCAGGCCTACGAAGATGACCAGGATGAGTGCGCCCTTTACGCTGCAGCAAATCAGCAGCGGGATCGCGGCCAGCGCCAGCCAGCGATATCCGACCGCGAACAGGAACAGGATGGAGAAGGCCACACCGTAGCCGAAGCTGATCGGGCTCATATTCGGCCCGAAGATGCGCAGCAACGATGAGAGTCCGAGATCCTCGAACAGCGGGCTGTTGAGAAAGCTGAAGCGGAAGCGGTCGATCAGATCCACCGGGACGTTGCCGGTTGCGCGCATCTCGGCTTCCCAGGATCCGGAGCGGCTCGCCTTCAACTCGTCGAAGTGCCAGAACGTGTAGCCGTTGGTGATGGAGAGCCAGAAATCGCGGAACAGCAGTTCGACATATCCGCAGACGATCAGCAGCGTGGCGACGGTCACCAGGAAGGGCGTGATGCGGATCTCGAACGTTGCGGCTGTCAGCAGGGACAGCTGAAACAGAAACAGCGGCAGCGCGATGTTGCGCAGATAGACCAGTGCGGCATGCGAGTCCTGCACGGCGCCGAGCAGGAAATATGCCGTCACGACCGCGAGGGTAGCTAACCCCCACTTCATGATCCGGTCGATCTCCGGCGAATGCTTGCGCTCGCGCAGCGCATAGAGCGCCAGCGTGACCAGCCACATCATCGCGCAAACGAGGAAATTGTAGCCCTTGACGAAATCCATCTCCTGCTCGGTCGTCATGTAGGACGACAGAATCGAGACGAACAGATTCTGGAAGAAGATGATGAAGATGGCGATCGACGGCGCATAGGCCGGCGCCGCAAGCACGATGGCGCAGCCGATCAGGCCTTCGACGACGATTGCGAGCCCGGCGTTGGCCGCCTGCAGGATCGGCGCGAACGCGATCGATGCCACGGCGATGCCGAGTGCAGGAACGAGGTCGCCGGCCAACAGCGGCCGCGGGGCTATCTCTGCGCGCACGAGCTCTGACCCAGGTAATGTGTGGCGTGCCACACTCGCCTGGCCGATCTAGCCGCGCATTGTGTAAGAATCGGTTAACCAACCGGCCTAAAGCGTTTTCGAGCGAAAGCCTGTCCCGAACTTGATCCGGGATGGATACCGGTTCGCGTGAAGAAAACGCGTCAAAACAGGAAGCTAGAGCCCCGTTCCGATTCAATCGGAACGGAGATGGCCCTAGCGTGTTCCGAGCAACGCCTTCAGCGTCTCGGGGTCGGCCTTGCCGGTGACGGCGTCGGCCGGGCCAAAGCCCTGCATCATTTCCCAATGGGTCCAGCCCCAGCAATGTTGCCGGGCGTAGTCCGTCACGCCGGCGAGCCAGCGCAGACGGCTGTCGCGCGGGGCGCCGGCCTTGAGCACACCGAATTCGTTGATGATGATCGGACGCGAATATTGCTGCTGCCAGGCGGCCGCCGGCGCGAGCCATTTGTCGATGCCGCGGTCGGGAATGGCCCTGTCCAGCATGGCGAGCGCCCTGCGCTTGTCGAGCGCGGCAAGTCGCTCCCGCAACTCTCGAACCTTCGGATCGTCGGCCCGGATCGGATAGGGCAATCCGGTGATGTCGTGCAACGGCTCGGCTGGATCCCAATGGGCCTGATGGGTGAACACCATCGGATCGTAGAAGTGGATGGCGTAGACGACGTTCGGATCGTCGAGCGGCGTGAAGCCCGGCAGGGAATCCGCGCGCTGCCAGTTGACCGGCCCCGTGATCAGCGTCGTCTGCGGGAGCAGCCGGCGAATGAAGCCGGCGAGCTCCCGGACTTCGCCCTGCCATTGCGCGACGTCGACGTCAGGCTCGTTCAAAAGCTCCGCAAAGACACGATCGGAGGGATAGCGCTGCATCACCCGCGCAAGTTCGCCCCAGGCGCTCTTCATTTCGCTCATCGCACCGGGCGGATCGTCCTTTTGCAGGGCATTGAAACGCTCGCCCGAATGCAGGTCGACCGACACCGCATAGCCGAGCGCGAGCAGGGTATTCAGCACGGCGTCGACGGTGTGCAGGCGCCGGTCGATATCCGCCTTCGCCGCGAAGCGCGGCATGACGAAGTCGGCGGGCACCGGCAGCCGGATATGGGTCATGCCGGCCTTGCGCAGTTGCAGCAGCAGGCGGCGCGGCGGCGCTGACCGCGGATCGGCGATCCAGCCATCGGCGTTGACGCCGCGTGACAGGGCTTTGAGCCGATCCGCCGGGACGCCCGCGATCAGGTCAGGGCAAGCTTGTGCCGCGCCACACAGCAGGATGGAAGCTGCGGCGATGATGGCTGATATCGACGGTCGTGTCATTGACGATCAACTCGCGATCGCTGGTGCAGGGGCGGAGCACAACGCGACGCGGCCGGCGCGTCGCTCAGGCATACTGCTTTTCGTGCTGCCGACTTGCGACGGTGGACTGCAATTCGTTGAGAACGACGCCGGCGAGCTTGCGTTCGGCTCCGCCGAGCGCGGCGATGATGTCTTCCATCGACGCGTTGATGTCGCGATCCACCGGCAGCGCGGCGATCAACCCGTCGGCGACCTCGAACAGCCGCCGTTCGTCGGCACCCCACGTCATGGACGGCCCGTCCAGAATCACGAGGTCATGGCCGCCGGCGGAGCGCGCCTGCGCAATCGCCTTCCGGATCGCCTCGCAGGCCTTGGCGGGATTGTCCTTGATCGCCGGCAGGATCGCGATGCCGTTTGCGGTGTTGACGGCGCGGGACGCCTTGCTGCCGATGGTGAGCCAGTCGAGGCGGCTCGGCTTGCTCTGGCCGGGATGCGCGACGCAGTCGGTCAGGGCGTGGGCGGTGGTGTCGGCATCGATCAGCAGGACACGGGCGCCGTCGCGCGCGGCGACGAGGGCGATGTTCAACGCGACGACGCTGCGATCCGGGTCGTCGCCCGTGCCGATCACGGCCAGCACGGGGACGGCTTTGGGGGCAATTCCCGCAGCCAGTGCTGCATGGATCTGGCGCATCGTGTTCGAGAACGGGCCGAGTGCCGAACTGGTGCGCAGCGTCGGCCAGCCGAAATGCGTGACGTCGGCAGGATGGTCGCCGGTCAGGATTCCGCCAAGCGTGCGCATGACGTCGGTCTCTTGCAGCTCGGCGATCAGCGGCTTCTCGATCACGGGCTTGTCGATCGCGACGGCCGCCGGCTGTGCCGCGGACGGTGCCTGCACAGGCGGCTTCACCTTGGCGATCACGGGCTGCCGTTCCGGTGCGGCGTCCTGCTTCGGCTGGAGCTTGGCGCGGACCGGATCGGCGCCGGGCGCCAGCTGGCTGGCGGCAACGATCCAGGCCGCGGCGGCGAGCCCGCCGAACATGAAGCCGATCATCGCGAGCAGGCTCATCGCCGGCGGGAAGGTCCGCTGCTGCGGGATCGTGGCATCGCCGATCACGCGCGCGCTGGAGGTGTTGAGGCTCTCCTGCTCCTCGGTCTCGCGCGAGCGCTTGAGGAAGGACTGGTACACATCGCGGCTGGCATCGACCTCACGTTCCAGGTCGCGCAGCCGCACCGACGCCTGGCTCATCTGCACGCTCTGATGCTTCTGGACATCCAGCGCCTTGTTGAGCGAGGCCTCGTAGTCGCGTGCCCGGGTCAAATCGTTCTTCGCCGACAGCGCGACGCGGTCGATCTCTTCCTTGATGGTCCGTCGCAGATCCTCGACCTGCTGTTCGATCTGACGCAGCGCCGGATGCCGTGGCCCGAGCTCGCCCTGCAGCTCGGCCTGCCGCTTCTTCACATCGGCATATTGCGAGCGCAGATTGGCGATGGTCGGCGACTGCAGGGCTTCGGGAATCGCGCCCGGATCCATCGAGCCGCGGCGGCTGGCTTCGATCTGGTCGTACTTGGCCTGGGCATCGAGCGTCAGCGCGCGTGCCCCGGCCAGGCGCTGGTTGCCGACCGAGAGCTGCTGGTCGGTGAGCAGATTATCCTGCGAGCCGAAGAAATTGTTCTGTGCCTTATAGGTTGCGAGTGCCTCTTCCGCGTTGCGCAGGCGCTGCTGCAGCTCCTTCAGGCGGCCGGACAGGTCGCGAGTGGCGCGCCGCGCAGCGTCGGCCTGCGACTTCTTGGACTCGGTGAGATAGGCCTTGGCGATCGCGTTCGAGAGCATCGCCGCCTTGACCGGGTCGTGCGACCACACATCGATGTCGACGATGAAGGTGCGATCGGTCTTCTTGACGTTGATATGGCGGTTCAGCGTATCGAGCGTGTTCATCTCGATCTGCTGTTGCTGTTCCGCGGTCTGCCGCGGCTCGATGCCGAACAGGCCGAGCAGCGCTGCGAGCAGGCCCTTGCTCGCGGCGCCGCCGCCGAACTCGGGATCCTTGACCAGGTTGGTGTCGCGGATCACCTGCAGCAGCACGTTGTTTGACGTGATCAGGCGCGACTGGCTCTCGACCACCATCGAGAGGCCGGAGACGTCCTGGGCGCGCGGGGTCAGTTCGCGCTCGACGAGCTGCAACTCGCGCGGGTCGACATAGAGCTGCGCGCCCGCGGTATATTTCGGTGTCAGGCTTTTGCCGATCGCGACCGCGATGCAGGCGCAGAGCAGGGCGACTGAGACGATCGCGACCTTGCGCGCCCACAACAACCGGATCAGTTCGAGCACGTTGAAGCCGGCCGGGATTGCGGCCCGGCGCGGCTCCGGACTGGCCCGGTTGATCGGCTGGTCATAGCTAAGCATCGACCCCAGCTTCCATCTGAATGGCCGCACGCATCGGCTGAGGAGCACTCTTTCGGGCCACGCAACGCGCACGAGACGGCGCGGAAAAAACGCAACACGAAAAATTAACCATACTCATTCGCCGACTATTCACCAGAAAGGCAAACAAAGGGTTTAAGCGCGGCCGCATCGAAATGCCTCCGCCATCGTCAAGACAGGGACATTGCGCCGCGCCGCGGCTTCCAGCGCGTAAGTCATCAGGTCAGGCGAGCAGCCGTAGAGGCTCGGCACGTCGGCGACGTCGTGGCTGTAGAAAATTAACCAACCGTTCATGTTTGCCGCCTCGGCGAACGCCATGTCGATCCGCTCGCGCGGCATCTGGCGGTCGATCAGCGGCATGGCGCGGAGGAATTGCAGATCGACCTCGCCGCTGTTCACGCCCGGCACGATGCTGCGGCAGGTGCGAAATTCGGACTTCAGCTGGTGCTTCCGAGCATAGGAGCCGTAGCCGAACGGGTAGGCGAAGGTCTCGACCGGCATGGTCGGATCGAGCGAATGGAAATAGGTGCGGTTGCGCGCGATCTCCGCGGCCAGCGAGGTCTCGTCGAGATCGCAGGCGCGGCGGTGCGAGAAGGTGTGACAACCGATCTCGTGGCCGCGGCGATGTAGCGAGACGACATCGTCGGCGCTGCCGCTGCTCCAGTCCGGCGCGTCGAGCCCGACCAATCCGCCCGACACGTAGAATGTGCCGCGGGCGCCGTAGGATTCCAGGATGTCGGCGCCGAACGTCGCCGCGCTCTTCGGCAGATCATCAAAGGTGAAGGTCACCATCGGCGTCGCATTGTTCAGGCGGAAACGCTCGACCTGCACATGCATCGCCAGCCGATGGCTGACCTTGACCCTGGCTTCTGACCACAGTGCGTTCATGATCCGAGCTTCCGCAAGATCACGTGATAGTCGCCGTGCCGGACGTCGATCTTGCCCGGCAGCAATGCATTCATCGCCTTCGCCGCCGCGTCGATCACGGCCGCGAGAACAGGCTTGCGCCGGCGCATCTCGGGATAGCGCGGGCTCTCGTATTTCTTGCGGTAGATGACTTGCAGCCCGCGGTCGGCGACGAACGCTTCGAGATTGGTCAGCGTCACCATCGGATGGAAATGGGTCGGGAACGGCGCCTCGCCCGGTAGCCCGGCATTCTTCTCGCCGCGGATGGTGCGGTAGAACCAGACGTGGAACCAGTGCGGGGAGTATTTCGTGACGATGCCCGACAGCGACTTCGGGTTCGGCGCGCCGATCAGCAACAGCCCGTTCGGCTTCAGCGCCTCGCAGAATCCGCTCAGCACGGCCTCCACGTCGGGAATGTGCTCGATGACGTTGTAGCAGATGATCAGGTCGAATCGCTGCGGCGGGAAACGATAGGTCTGAATGTCGCCCAGGACGGCTTCCTGCGCATAGGTGTTGTTGCGAATCTGATCGGCGTCGATGTCGACGACCGTCACATGCGCACGGCGCAACACGCCGAGCGGCAAATAACTGGTCGAGCCGCCGCCGGCTTCGTAGATCGACAGCGGCCCGGCCGGCAACCGGGCTTCAAGGATGCTGTGGACCGTGAGCAGGCTCTGCTTGGCCTCGCCGGGCGGCAGGGCGAGCAGCGATTCCGGATGGATCTCAGCGGGAACCGGCGCCGCGATTTCGGCGCGCGAGGCAGGACGTGTAGCAAGCGCAAGGGATTTGTTCATCGGCTCACCCGACATTGCTGTTTGCGAATTTGGTACGGAACATGGCGAGGCCCTGCTTCAGCCGGCCGCGCAGGCGCGCGATGTCGAACAGCCAGCAGAGCGCGGCGTAGACGGCGAACCCCGCGCCGATCAGCACGATGCTGGCAGGCAGATCGGCGAGGTGCAGAGCGCGGTCCAGCGCGCCTACGGTGAGCGCCATCGCGAGCGCGGCGATGACGATCAAGGCGAGGCGGCCGAGCGGGATCGGAATTCGGAAAGCGAAGCGGCTCAGGATCAGGGCGCAGGCAAAGCCGGTGATGTCGGCGCCGAGCCGCGCCCAGGCCGCACCGACCGTGCCGTCAAGGCTGACCAGCACGTAGGACAGAATCACATTCGCCGCGATGATCGAGGCGGTGTTGATCAGATAGAAGGAGTTGCGTCCTGACAGCAGGAAGCTCGCATGCAGATATTGCTGCGTCAGCACCTGGAACAGCACGGCGATCCCGATGATCGGCATGATCTCGCCCGCGATCGCGCGAAAATCGACGCCGAGGATGATGTTGGCGACATGCGGAGCGATCAGCGCAAAGCCGAGGCAGGCCGGCAGCGTGACGCCGGCGAGCAGTTCGAGGCAGTCGGCGAGGTGGCTCCTGACCGCGGCGTCCCCCTGCCGTGTCTGGATTTGCACGGCCATAGGGAAGAACGCTGCGGCCATGCTCATCGCGGGCATCATCAGGGTCTGGCGCACCAGATCGAGCGCCGCGACATATTTGCCGGCATCGGCGGCGCCGATCAGGTTCGCGATCATGAAGCGGTCGGTCACGCTCGAGATCGCAAGCAGTGTGAGCGAGACGGTCAACGGCAGGCCGGTGCGGGCCAGCGATCGCAGGTCGGTGCGGTCGAAACTCACGATGGTGCCGCGCCATGCGCGGCGCGACTGCACGATCACGGCGACAAGATAGGCCGCGGCGGCCGCGAGCAGCAGCAGGATGCCGGTCGGGCTGACCAGCGCGACGACGGCGCCGAAGCCGAGCAGGGCGCCGGCGCGGACCAGCGTCGCCTTCATCACCGAGAGTGCCTGCAGCCGGGCGCGCAGCAGGTCCTGCGTCAGCTCGAACAGGCCGATCGCGATTGCGAGAACGACCGCGGCCAGCGCAGCGGTCCCATCGAGGCCGACGAGACGGGCGAGCAGATAGGCGATCGGCGCGGTGAGGCAGCAAATCAGATAGCCCGACGCCACCGGGCCGCGGACATCGGTGCCGTCGTCACGGCCGTGGCCGCTCAGGATCAGGTTGCGAAACCAGCCGACCAGGAAGACGGAGATGACGGAGGCGAAGCCGACACCCAGCAGGTAGACGCCATAATCATGCGGCGCGAACAGCCGCGTGAAGATGTACACGCTGAGCAGGCCGAGCAGCGCTGAGAGCACGTTTGCGGTCAAATTGATGCTGGCCTGTCCGATCAGCATGATGCGGCGAGCTCCGCAGGCCGTGTGGCCGCCATTGAGCCCAGGATGGCGTCGCTCTCGGCCACCACCTCGCGAATCGTCGCGACTGGCGTGCCCGAGAACGACGCGATCGAGAACGCGACGTCGTCCCTGTTGGCACGGAGCAGCAGCCGGGTCAGTTCGTCCTTGCTCAGCGTCGGATCATCCCAGTAGCTGACACATTGCGTCTTCGGCACAATGGAGTGACGCAAGGCAGACGCCTCATCGTTCTCGACGAAGAAGCCGTACAGCAGATATTCGGAAAACTCGCGGGTCCGGCACAGCGCCTCGATCCAGCTCATGCCGGTGACGGCCTCGATCCGCTCGGCGAGCGCGCGGGTGGTCTGCTTGTCCCAGAAGATGATGTGCCCGATGAAGTCAGGCGCCGGGAACGGCGGCGTCGGCAGGCCGATCAGCTGGTGGCTGGTCGCGAGCCAGCGCGAATGGCGCGGCTGGTCGGCGGTGACGGCGTCAGCCATTTTCAGGAGCGGGATCGTGTTCGGATACTGGAAGCGCGCGAGATCGAAATCGCGGAACAACACGATGTCGGAATCCAGGATGCAGAACCGCTCGTAGGGCAGCGCGATCGTCGCCGCGATCTTGAGGATCTGTTGCACGTGCCAGCCGTTCACCGGCTTGGCGCGCAGCGACCACCAGAACTGGCGGCGCTTGCGCTGGATCACGCGCGGCAGCGGCCGCAGCCAGTCGGGCAGGAAGGAGGAGGCGGGGATGATGATGCGGCGCTCGCTGGCGAGCGGCGCGAACAGCGGCAGGTCGCAATCCGGCACCAGCAGATAATGCCTGGAGAAGGACGTGACGTGGCGATCGACGCTCTCGCAGAGCAGCGTGCAGATTTCCAGATCGCGCCCGTAGGTCGGGGTCAGCAACGCGACAGGGTTCATCTTGTAACTCTCTCCGGCGTCACCGTTTCAAGGCGGAACATCGTGGCCGCCAGACTTGTCCTGAACCCCAGTTCAGCAAGATCGGTGCCGGAGGATTTTGATGACCCCATCGACGGCGCTGATGGTTAAGCAATGGTAAATGGCGGCGCGCAGCATCGGTTAACGGATCGGAAGGAAACGTCCGGCTGCGCGATTTTGACGCTGGATCGCGACGTTGCCCGGATATTGCAGTGTTGCTGGCTCGAAGGCCGACATGGTCGGCGCAGGCAGGTGCGCATGCAGATTTGGTGGCATTTCCAGCGGACGAGCGGCGCGGTCAGACCGCAGGCGGCGCCATCAGTCCATTTCGAGACAGCCGCGCTGTCGGCGCTGTGCGCTTTTGGGACGCGCGCTGCGCGCGAGTTTGTCGGAGCACGTCATGCCAACTGATCGCGGACTCACGCGGCGCGGCGTCTTCGCCGTCGCGGCGCTTGCCCTGAGCGGACTGTCGACTGCGCGCGCCGCTCCGTCAGGCCGGTCGTGGCTTGGGTCGAATTCAGCACGCTTCGCCGGTGCGTTCGTCAACTGGGGCGAGACCGGCCGCGAGCACGTGCTGCAGGCCTGGGAGACATGGCTCGGTCGGCCGCGCTCGTCGGTGCTCGGCGTCGACTTCTATGGTCAGGCCAGCTGGGAGGATTTTCACAAACTGGATTGGGTGCCCGGGCTCTGGAAGAAGCTCAATCCGGCGCGCAATGTGGTCTGGTCGGTGCCGCTCACCATCACCGGCACGCCGCTCGCCGATGTCGCCGGCGGCGCGCACGACGCCGAGTTCGGGGCGGCCGCGCTCGCGACCGCGGCAGCACATCCGAAGGCGATCATTCGCCTCGGCTGGGAGATGAACATCTCCAACATGGGCTGGTTCGCCGGGGGGCATGAGGACGACTACGTCAAGGCGTTCCGCCGTGTGGTGGGAATCTTCCGTCGGCATTCAAGCAGCTTCAAGTTCGACTGGTGCCCGGGCTGGGGGCCGCAGGACATGCCGGCCGCTACAGCCTATCCCGGCGATGACGTCGTCGATTTCATCGGCCTCGACGTCTACGACTTCAAATCGGAGAGTAGCGCGGCCGAGCGCTGGACCAATTCCTATCTTAAGGCTCCGTTCGGCCTGGAATGGCAACGCGCGTTCGCGGCAAAGCACGGCAAGCTGATGAGCTATCCGGAATGGGGCGTCGGCCATTCCGGCGACAACGCCAGTTTCGTGCAGCAGATGCACGACTGGTTCGCCGCCAATCAGGCCGCCATCGCCTATGCGGCCTATTTCGATGTCGATGGCCTGTGGCCGACGCAGATCGACAACGGCCAGTTTCCGGAATCCGCCAGCCTGTTTCGGAAATTGTTTGCGGGCTGACCGGCTGCGTTCATCCGCTCAAGCAAGAGCCCGATCCGTCCGCTGGACCGATCGGGCTTTGTTGTTTCTCTCTTGCGGCGTCAGGCTGCCTTGGTGTTGGTCAGCAGCGTCAGGCCCATCTTCAGCTTGTCCTGTAGGGTGCGCTGGGCGAGGCAGGTGAATAGGCAGAGCTTGTCGCACGCGATGGTTTCCTTGCGGCGGGCCCGCGCTTCCTCGCTGTACCAGATCTCGCGTGCGGTCTGGGTTCGGACGTTGCCGATCGGCTTGAAGAACCAGCACACTTCGAGGCGGCCGTCGGAACGAATGAAGTAGTTCCGCATGCCGACCCGGCACGGCATCACTTCCTTCGGCGCCTTCTCGCGGCGGAAATGGTTCGGCCAGGCCCGCAGCACGGCCTCGCCGTTGAGGATCGGCGCGCCCGCGCGCTTCAGGCGCAGCAACTCGTCGCGGACCTTGATGAGATCGTCCATCTCGCTCTCGCCGATCCACAGCTCGTCCTCGACCTCCTGCGTGCCCTGCTCGACCGGCTGGAAGCTCAGCGCGGTGGCGCCGATCTGCTGGATCCAGTCGACCATCTCGGGCAGGCGACGGAAGTTGAGCTTGTGCACGACCGGCTTGATGATGATCGGGAAGTCCAGACCTTCGGCGCGACGCTGCTCGGCGACATTGCGGATGCCCTGCACGATGTCGCTCAGGGAGTTTTCGACGCCGCGCGAATAATTGTGGATGGTGGGGTCCGTGGAATCGATCGAGATGTTGATGTTGAACGGTCGCGCCGCAACGGTTTGCGCGACGATCTTCTTGTTGAGATAGGCGCCGCCATTGGTGGTGACGCCCCAATGGATGTCGTTGTCGCGGCAGAACCGCAAGAGATCGAGAAAGCCCTTCTTGATATAGGGCTCGCCACCGGCGAACTCGACGTGATAGGCGCCGATGAATTCCCTCAAGCTTGCGAGCGCGCGCTGCCATTCGTCGATCGACATCTCGTCGCGATAGTTCGGGCGGCGCCAGTAGTCGCAATAGCGGCACTTGTAATTGCAGCGTTCGACCACCTCCGCGAAGATCGCGGCCGGGCGCGTGACGTCGCGTCCGGTACGCAGATAGAGCTCTTCCGAGAGGGCGTTGCGTACATGCTTGGTGCCGAGCGAGACGAGGTCGAGCGCTTTCAAGGTGAACCTCAGATGGTTGTTATCGTTGCCGCGGTCGGATCGATGGACGACTTATAGGTTCATCAGCAAATTGGATGCCAGCCGGAGACTTGAAGCGCGCCTCGCCCGCGCGTCGCGCCCTTAACCATAAGGACTCGCTAACGGCGTAGCCGCGATCGCGAGCCATGGCTCTCGCGCGGCCGTCTCCTCGCGTAAATTGCTTCATTAGACTTCAAATTAACCTTGTGACGAAGTCGCGGTAACGCGCCTCGCTTGTGGAGCGGATTTTGCCATGAGGTCGCCGTAACGTTCGATCCGCGACCGTATTGCCGCCAGTGTCGGTCACTTTGGGACGGCGATGTCCCATTCCGATCCGTGCCGGGATGATGCGCGCTTTGCGGATCGCGATTGCCAGGAGGGCATCGAGATGTCGACAGAGCTTGCCGCCGTGGAACGCGCCTGGGTCACTGCCTCGCCCGCGCTAGATTGCTCCGTCGAAACCGTCATCTGCATTCCGAGCTTCCGCCGACCGAAGCACCTGCGGCTGACGCTGGCATCCGTCGCGGCGCAGCGCACCGAACGCGGCTTCGCGGTCGTCGTGGTCGAGAACGATGCCGCACGATGCGAAAGCGCGCCGGTTGCGGCCGAATTCCTCAACTCCGGGCGTCTCAGCGGCATCTGCATCGTCGAGCCCCGGCAGGGCAATTGCCAGGCGATCAACGCGGCGTTCGAGACCGCGCTCGAGACCTTCCCGAACGCCAGGAATTTCCTGATGATCGACGACGACGAGGTCGCCGCGCCGGATTGGCTGGAGCGGATGGTGCAGGCGGCCGAGACCTCCGGCGCCGACATCATCGGCGGGCCGGTGTGGCCTGACTTCGACGACAAGCACAAGGGCGGGCTCAAGCGCCATCCGGCATTCGCGCCGGCCTATCTTGCGAGCGGCCCGGTCCCGGTGATCTATGGCTGCGGCAACTGCCTGATCCGGCGCGTGGTGTTCGAGCGGCTCGGCAGTCCTGCCTTCGACCTGCGCTTCAACTTCCTCGGCGGCGGCGACCACGATTTCTTCGCGCGGGCGCGCCGCGCGGGCTTCCGCTTCTTCTGGGTGACGGAGGCCACAATCAGCGAGACCGTGCCCTCGACCCGGACCAATCTCGGCTGGATCGTGCGGCGGGGCTTGCGGATCGGTGCGATCAACTATCATATCGAGCGCAAGGCGGCGCAGACGGTGTGGTCGCGCGCCGCCGTGAAGGCCAAGATGTTCGGCCTCGTGCCATTCTCGCTGTATCGCTTCGCGCGCATCGTGCTGCGCGAGCATCAGGCCGTGATCGCCATGCACCCGATGGTGGTCGCCATCGGCAGCGCGCTTGCGGTGCTCGGCATCGAGCCGCAGCCCTACGCGGCCTCCAAGATCGCGTCGTGAGCGATTTGTCCGCCACCGCCGAAAGCCGGGCGCTGATCGCCGACATCGCGCGCCGGCCGGTGATGGATATCGTGCGCTGCGCGTTCTTCATCGGCATTCTGCTGCTGGTCTGGATCTCGCTGCGTCCGTTCGCCGATCTCTCTGGCTTCTATGTCGGCGAGGTGACTTCGGGCAAGGAAGCGTTTCTCTACGGCCTGTTCGGCGTGCTGATGGTCGCGATGCTGGCGCTGACCCTGCGCGACAATCTGCCGGCGTTGAAGTCGCTGCTGACGCCGGCCTTCCTGCTGTTCGCGGGCTGGATCTGCGTCACCGTCGTGCTGTCGTTCGATCCGGCCACCTCGCTGCGCCGGCTGGCGCTCTCGGTGTTCGTCATCGTGGTGACGGCGACGTTGCTGCTGCTGCCGAAGTCGCAGAGCGAATTGATGCGCTGGTTTGGCATCGCCGCGCTGGTGCTGCTCATCACCTGCTATCTCGGCGTCTTCCTGGCGCCGCATCTGTCGATCCACCAGGCCACCGACCCGCAGGAGCCGGCACTCGCCGGCAATTGGCGCGGCGCGTTCGGCCACAAGAACGTCGCCGCCGCAATGATGGCGATGCTGATCTTTCTCGGCATCTATTTGATGCGCGCCGGCGGCTGGCTGTCGGGCATCGCCGTCGCCGTGCTTGCCGCGATCTTCCTGTTCTTCACCGCCGGCAAGAGCGCGATCGTGTTGTGCGTCGCGGTACTGCTGCTGACCGCGCTGCTGCCGGTGATCCACTCGCTCTGGGGGCGCGCGCTGCTGCTGTTGACGCCGCTGGTGCTGCTCAATCTGTTCAGCGTCGGCACTGTCATGAGCGATACGCTGGCTGCGATCGCCGACCGGATGCCGCTCGACACCTCCTTCACCGGCCGTGCCGACATCTGGGCGTTCGCGCTCGATTCGCTGCACCAGCGGCTGTGGACCGGCTATGGTTTCGAGTCGTTCTGGGGCAGCAACGCGATCCAGAACCTGCAGGAAGGCAAGGAGTGGGCGGGCTACGCCTCGCACAGCCACAATGGCTATCTCGACACCGCGCTCGGAACCGGACTGCCGGGTCTCGGGCTGCTGATCGCGGCCGTCGTCATCAAGCCGCTGCGCGACTTCCAGGCCGCGGATCTCGGCGGCAATGATGCGCCGCTGACGATGCTGTTCCTGCGCATCTGGCTGTTCGGCCTCTATCTGTCGTCGATGGAGAGCTTCTTCCTCGATCGCGCCGATACGATCTGGGTCACGTTTCTGATCGCGGTGTTCGGGCTGCATTATCTCGCCCGGTTCCGGATGCGAACCTAGAGCTGCGCGCGGACCGCGTTGGCGACGTCCGTCCACCAGCCCTCGAAATCGAACGGCACCTGCGTGGTCGGCCGCTTCAGCGACGCGACGATCTGGTCGGCATAGGCCGCGCTGTCGGCGTCGCGCGGCACCAAAAGGATCGCGCCGCGGTCGATCAGCTCCTTGAAGCGTGGATGGTGATCGAACTCGTCCGGCAGTGCCGGGCCGGTGACGATCAGCGGCCGGCCCGACTGCACGCAGGCCAGAATGCTCGACCGCCGCGCGCTTAGGCCCTCGTCCAGGGAGTAGCAGAACACGTCGATCTCGCTGAGCAGGCCGAACACCTCGAGATCGGACGCGACGTAGCCGGAGACGATGACGTCGCTCTTCAGGCCCAGTTCGGCAACGCGGACGTGGAATTTCTGCTCGATATTTTCGACGCCGCGGATGAAGGAGCCGACATAGACGATCAGCGGCCGTAAGCCCCGCTGCTTCAGGATCGCGCCGATCTCGAGCAACCCGTTGGGCTGCTTGCCGGGATAGATCGAGCCGAAATGCCCGATGACGAGCTGGCCGTCGCCGCGTGCCGCGACCAGCCGCTGCAGCAACATCGAATCCGCGGTGTCCGCCGGCGCTGCGATGTTCGGCGGCAGCGGCGCCAGCACGCATTTCCGCACCATGCCGCGCATGATCGGATCGTCGGCGAGCTCGCGGCGCACCAGCGGCGAGAACATCACGATGGTATTGGCGAGCCACAATGCCGGGATATAGGTCAGCCGCCTGATGCCGTTGAGGCCGGCCCATTCGTGCTGGATCAGGACGACCTTGCGGCGGCGCAGCCGGGCGAACAGCAGCGCGAGCAGCGGCCGCAGGATCACCCGCTTCCAGGCCACGATCGGGAAGTTGCAGACCACGCTGTCGGCGCTGCCGACCGCGCGCCAGGTCTCCGCGATCCTGCCGTCGGTCTGGGTCAGGGTTAACGCCGTGCTAGCGCCGGGCTCGATCTTCTCGATCGTCTGCTGCAGCAGGCGGGTGAATTGCCCGACGCCGCAGTGCATCTGCGGTCCGGCGCCGAGAAACAGCGCGCGATATCGGGGTTTTTCGGCCATTCAGTGCTGTCGGCCTTGGCGGCCGGCTCCGGAAAAATCGCGGTTAGCCATATCGGCGAGACATTAGCTTCGGGTAACCGCGCGGACATACGCGACGGCATCCTTCTTGCCAATTCCCGCTCAAGAGCTGCCGGCGCGTCCCGGAACGGGACATCGGATGAAGCGAAACGGTGCAGCAGCCAGGAGTGCGACCATGACGACGGGCAAGATCTTCACGAACTGGGATGACAACCATTCCAAGCTCTGGAGCCATCAGCCGATCCGGCTCGAGCACACCATGCACAAGCAGCCGGCGTTCTCGATGGACGATCTGGCGAAATTGATCGAGCACTATCCGCGCGAGCATTACAGCCTGGTCAAGACCGGCGCCAGGGGATCGAGCCGCGTCTGGCGCGAGGGCGAGATCGGCAGGCTGCGCGGCCAGCAGGTGATCGAGGCGATCTCGCGCGGCGGCCTGTGGCTGAACCTGCGCAACGTCACCGCGGTCGATCACCGCTATCGCGACATGATCGAGCGGATGTTCGGCGAGATCGCCGCCAAGGTCCCGGGTTTCGACGCGCCGACGCACCAGGCCGGCATCCTGATTTCGTCGCCCGACGCGCAGGTCTATTATCACGCCGATCTGCCGGGGCAGGGCCTGGTGCAGATCGCCGGCCGCAAGCGGGTCTACGTCTATCCCAACACGCAGCCGTTCATCCGGCCCGAGCATCTTGAGAACATCGCGCTGTTCGATGTCGAGGTCGATATCCCCTATGAGCCCTGGTACGACTGGCACGCGCAGGTGATCGATCTCGAACCCGGCCAGATGCTGAACTGGCCGCTCAATGCGCCGCACCGCGTCGAGAACCTCGACACCGTCAACATCTCGATGACGATCTCCTATGTGAACGACGACATCCGCCGTGCCCAGATACTGCATCTGGCCAACGGCATGCTGCGTCATCGCTTCGGTTACGCGCCGCGCAGCCGCAGCATCCGCGGTCCCACTTTCTTCGCCAAGCAGGTGATGCAGAAGCTGTTGCGCGACGGCAAATGGGTGAAGCGCGAACGTGCCGTGCGCCGCCAGATCGATTTCCGTCTCGACGAGCGCGATCTCGGCAAGATCGTCGACCTGCCCAAGGCGGCGTTGGAAGCGGCGTAACAACGTTGCGCCGGAAGCAGGTGCTGGAATGACAGTATTGACGACGGCGGTTGAGAAATCCGGGGCGCGGGTCTCCTCCTATGCGGTCGGCTATCGCGTCGAGCTGGTTGACGATTGGGCGCAGGCCGCCGCCCGTTGGGGGGCATTCGATCCGCTCACCGCGTTCCAGCATCCGCAATGGTACACGTCGTGGTACCGGGCCTTTGCCACGACCGACGGCGTCGAGCCGCTGATCGCCATCGTCAGCGATGCTGCGACCGGCGAGCGCGCCGCGCTGCTGCCGCTGATCCGTCACCGCCACGCCAGCCTCCGCATCATCGAATTCGCCGATCTGAACCTCACCGATTTCAACGCGCCGTTGCTCGGCCCGGCCGCCCCTCGCGACGACGTCGCCGCGAGGCAGTTCTGGCGCGACCTGAAGGCGGCGCTCCGCAAGGTGCAGGGCGGTGCCGACCTCATTCGTTTTCGCAAGATGCCGGTCAGGCTCGCGGCGCGATCCAATCCGCTGGCGTTGCTCGATGGCGTCGGGCCGTCGCTCGTCAATGGCAATCTGCTGACCATCGGCGACGACCACAACGCCTGGCGCTACGAGCTGGACCGCAAGGTCCGCAAGGAGCTGGAACGGAGCTGGCGCGTGTTCACGCGTGAACCGTCCGCGGCCTTCAGATTCGCTGCCGACACCGACGCGGCATTGCAGCTTCTTTCGGTCACGGAGGCGCAGCAGGGCGATCGGCTGCTGGGCCTTGGGCTCAATTACGTGCTCGACAATGCGGACACCACCGCCTTCTATCGCGACCTCGTGCGCGAGGGCGCTGGCCGCGGCTATGCGCTGATGACTGCGCTCACGACGCGCGACGAGGTGGTGGCGACGCTGCTCGGTATCCGCACCGGCTCGCGCTACATCATGATCCGCATCAGCAATGCGGGCGAGAAGTGGTCGATGTGCTCGCCGGGTCGGCTGATCATCGATCGCACCATCGAGGCGCTGCACAAAGACGGCGTGCGCGAGTTCGAGTTCTCGGTCGGCAATTACAGCTACAAGCGGCGGTTCGGACCGCAGCGTACGCCGCTGGTCGATCTTGGTGCCGCCTTGAGCTGGCGCGGACAACCCCAGGCGCTGCGTGACCGTGCCGTGCTGGCGGTGCGTCACTATCCAAAACTCTCAGCACGGCTGAAAGAGGCGCTCGGCAAGTCGATGCCGTCGCGCGAAGAGGACTGAGCCACTGGTGCGGCGCGCCAGCGCTAGGCCCCCCTGACCACGCCCGGCTGGCCCTGTGCGCATTCCAGTGCAGCACGGTCCCAGTTGGCGTTGATGGCCGCCGCCTCATAGCTCGATTGCAGGAATTCGAGCAGCGCCTTGTCCGGATCTGCAGCCGTCCGCACGGAATCATAGGGCAGGATGAATTCGCCGAGTGCCTCGCTGAAGAATGCAGCGTCGGGCCGCACCGGCGTGCTGCGATAGCCCGCGGGTTCCGGATAGGCGTAGGAATAGAATGCGGGATAATCGACTGCGCCGCCGCCTGGCCAGAAGCCGGCGCTGCTCACTTCGTGCGAATAGGCTTCGTGCGCCACCTCGTCGGGTAAATGCGGCACACCGCCGGGATGCCGCGGTGCCGTCCTGCCGGAGAAGCGCGTCACCGCGAGATCAAAGCTGCCCCAGAAGAAGTGCACCGGGCTCGCCTTGCCGAGAAAGCCGGTCCGGAATTGCTTGAACACGCGGTCGCAGTTCACAAGGATCTGGTGAAAGCGGCGCACGGCATCCGCGTCGTACGAGGCATGCTGCGTATCCTGAGAAAAGCGGATCGGGTCGGCGACTTCGTTCGGTATCTCGTCAATGACGACGTCGATTCCCAGGTCCTTCAGATTGGTCGTGGTCGCCGCGTAGAAGCTCGCGACCGATTGACCGGCCAGCGCGAATTGCCGCTCGGTACCGTCGCTGGTCGAGATGCGGAGCATGTGATTGATAAAATCGAAGTCGATCTGGAACGTGCGGTCGCCGTCGGGGATCGGCGAGGTCGTCAGCCCGCGCGCCGTGACATAGAGCGTGACGTGCCAGGAGTGATTGAGCCAGGGCGATTTCGCCAGCCGGATCTTGCCGGCGATCTGGGTGAAGAGCTGGACCGTAGCGCAGCTGTCGCGCCACGCCGCGGTCGGCAGTTCCGGCCAGCGGGTCTTCTGTGTGTTGGTCATGGCAAACCCCAGGGCTGCGCCGACAAGAAGCCTTGCGGCATATCACGAAAATAGTCCCGATGACCTCGGGAATCATCGCTTCCAAAAGCAGCAGATAGGGCGGCAATCTTCAGCGACTGCCGCCCTATCGCATAGCCCTCCAGCCAGGCGTGAAACCCAACCGTGAGGCTTGGCCGTGGAGCTTAGCCGTGCAGTTTCCTGGCAGCCTCCGCGATCGCGCGGCCCTGGTAGCGTGCGCCGGCGAGCTCATTCTCGCTCGGCTGGCGGCTGCCGTCGCCGCCGGTGATGGTGGTGGCGCCGTAGGGCGCGCCGCCGGTGACCTCGTCGAGCTTCATCTGACCCGCGAAACCGTAGTTCAATCCGATCACCGTCATGCCGAAATGCAGGAGGTTGGTGATGATCGAGAACAGCGTGGTCTCCTGGCCGCCATGCTGGGTCGCGCTCGAGGTGAAGGCGCCACCGACCTTGCCGTTCAGCGCGCCCTTGAGCCACAGCCCGCCGGCCTGGTCGAGGAAGTTGGCCATCTGCGAGGCCATTCGGCCGAAGCGGGTGCCGGTGCCCACGATGATCGCATCGTAGTTGGCGAGATCGTTGATCTCTGCGACCGGCGCGGCCTGGTCGAGCTTGTAGTACGAGGCTTTCGCGACTTCGGCCGGCACGAGCTCGGGCACGCGCTTGATGTCGACGGTGGCGCCGGCTTCGCGCGCGCCTTCCGCGACGGCATTCGCCATGGCTTCGATGTGACCGTAGGCGGAGTAATAGAGGACGAGAACCTTGGCCATGATGGCCTCCTTTTAGGTTGAGGATCGGGGAGTTGGTTTGGGGGAGGGGCATGCGCGGACACCCGTCCGCGCATGGGTGAGTGGTGATCAGGCGGCGTCGACCAGCACCAGCTCGGCATCTTCGAGCGCGGTGATCTTCAGCTTGGCCTCGTCGCGGATCGCGGCACCGTCGCGTGCATTGACGCGGACGCCGTTGACCTCGATGCTGCCGGCCGCCGGCACCAGGTAGAGGTGACGGGCCTTGTCGGCGGAATATTCCGCGCTCTCGCCGGCCTTCAGCGTGGTGGCGAGCACCCGCGCGTTGGCGCGGATGGGGAGCGCGTCGTTGTCGCCGTCAATACCGGAGGCGATGGTGACGAGCTTGCCCGAGCGGTCCGCCTTCGGGAACGGCTTTGAGCCCCAGGTCGGATGGCCGCCCTTCGTCGTCGGCTCGATCCAGATCTGGAAGATCTTGGTCTTCGACGGTTCCAGATTGTACTCGGAGTGGCGGATGCCGCTGCCGGCGCTCATCACCTGAACGTCACCGGCTTCGGTGCGTCCCTTGTTGCCGAGCGAGTCCTGGTGCGTGATCGCGCCTTCGCGGACATAGGTGATGATCTCCATGTTGGCATGCGGATGCGCCGGGAAGCCGGAGTTGGGTGCGATCTCGTCATCGTTCCACACCCGGAGCGCGCCGTGGCTCACATTGTCGGGATCGTAGTAGCTCGCAAACGAGAAGTGATGCTTCGCCTTCAGCCAACCGTGGTCGGCACCGCCAAGCTCAGCAAATGGTCTCAGTTCGATCATGGTTATTCCTCTTTGATTTTCGATGTTGCGGAGCGGCCGGGTGGGCTTCACCCGGCGTCTCCAGAAAATTCTGCGATCAGGCGCCGAAGCCGCCGTCGACGTTGAGCACGGTGCCGGTCACGAACGAGGCGTCCGGGCTCGCAAGGAACACGACGCCGGCCGCGACTTCCTCCGGCCGCCCGAAGCGTTGCAGCGCATGCTGCAAGCGTTGCGTCTCGGCAAACTCGCCGCCGTCCTTCGGGTTCATGTCGGTGTCGATCGAGCCGGGCTGCACCACATTCACGGTGATGCCGCGCGGTCCGAGGTCGCGCGCCGCGCCCTTGGTGTAGCCAACGACGGCCGCCTTGGTGGCGACGTAGTCGGCAAGGCCCGGGGACGAGGCGCGGTCGGCCAGCATGGAGCCGACGGTGACGATGCGGCCGCCTTCACCCATCAGCTTCGAGGCGGCGCGGATCGCGGTGATGACGCCGTCGATGTTGATCGCTTCCTGGCGGGCGAGCGTGGTGGTATCGGCCTTGGGATCGTCGACCGCACCGCCGGATGCGACGCCGGCATTGTTGACGAGGATGTCGAGCCGGCCAAAATCCTTGGCGACGGTCTTCACCAGCCGGTCGACATCGGATGACGAGGCCTGGTCGGCCTTGTAGGCGCGGGCGTTGATGCCCTTGGCTTTCAGTTCAGTGACGACGGCCTCGGCCTTCTCGGGAGAGGCGACGTAGCTGATCGCGACGTTGGCGCCTTCCGCGGCGAGCGCGCGGGCGCTGGCTGCGCCGATGCCGCGCGAACCGCCGGTGACGAGGGCAACCTTGCCCGAGAGCTTCTTGGTCATTGGATTTCTCCATCGATTGAAGTGCGGTTGAATTTGATGGCACTTGGATATGCCTCCAGCTGTGGTATATAAATAGAAACTATTGAAACTCATTGTTTCTATTATTGAGCAATCAGGACAGCGGCCCATGGCGAAACTTCCGGACTTCGAGGCGATCGCGATTTTCGCAAAAGTCGTGGAGTTACGGTCGTTTGCGGCGGCCGCGACCGAGCTCTCGTTGTCCAAGGCGACGGTGTCCAAGGCGGTCAGCCGGCTGGAGGAGCGGCTCGGCGCGCGGCTGTTCAACCGCACCTCGCGGCGGCTGGCGCTGACCGATGCCGGCCAGAAATTGTCGGAGCGCGCCGCGCGGCTGTTGGCCGATGGCGAGGCCGCCGAGAACGAGGCGCTGGCGCAATCGACCACGCCGCGCGGCCTGGTGCGGCTCGCGGTGCCGATGAGCTTTGGCATCAAGACGGTGGCGCCGCTGCTGCCCGAGTTCATGGAGGCCTATCCGGAGGTCGCGATCGACCTGCATCTCAGCGACGCGACGGTCGATCTGATCGGCGAGGGCTTTGACGCCGGCCTGCGCATCGCGCGGCTGCCGGATTCGTCGCTGATCGCGCGGCGGCTGTGCGGCATGCCGCGCTACACGGTGGCCGCACCGTCCTATCTGAAGCGCCATGGCCGGCCGACCCATCCGATGCATCTCGCCGAGCACAAATGCTTCGGCTACGCCTATCTCTCGACCCAGGGCGTCTGGCACTACACCAACGCGTCGGGCGAGCAGGCGAGCGTGCGTCCCGCCGGCCAGCTCAGGGTCAACAATGGCGAGGCTGTGATGCCGGCGCTGCTGGCCGGGCTCGGCATCGCCGATCTGCCCGACTTCATCGTCGGCGATGCGATCGCAAGCGGCGAGGTCGAGGTGATCCTGAAGGGCTGGAAGCAGCCGGAAGGCGCCGTGCATCTCGTCACCCCGCCCGGCGGCCCGCGGCCCGCCCGTGTCGAGGTGCTGGCGGATTTCCTCGCCCGGCATTTCGCCAAAGGGCGCGCGCAGCGCAAATAGAGAGCCGCGCCCAGCGGAAATAGAGGGCCGCGCTCAGCGGAAATAGAGCGGCACGCTCAGCGGAAATAGAACTCCGCAGGCGGACCGGCCGAAGGCCGTGTGACCCGTCACATTCGTGTCATCCCTTTTAAATTGTATAACTTGTGTGAACTAACCCACGATCGCGGGCGGCTGCGATCGTCTATTTCTGCGTCCTGAGCCGGTGCTGCCACAAAGCGCATTTTCGGAGGAACCAGATGATTGACCTGACCAAGCATGATTTCACGTCATTGTCGGTGAAGGACCTGCTCGATGCCCGCGAGGCCTATCACGTGCATCTCGCCCATCTGCAGTCGGTCTACGCCACTGCGATCGGCCGCTATCTGATCCGCGACAACGATCGCAACGCGACGGAAAGAAAGGCCCACTCCAAACCGCAGGCGCTCGGACCGCGCACGCTGTTCAATTCGTCGGTCAAGGACTGGTCGTGGCCCTGCATCCTGGTCTTTGTCCGCGACTGGATGAAGCGCTCGGAGCTGAAGAACCATCCGGAGAAGCAGGATCAGCTGGTGCCGCCGTTCCTGTATCTGCCTGATGGTCGTGTCGTGCCCACCTGCGTGGTCAAGGTCGATCCGAACGAGGAAAGCCCCGGCACCGTCGACCCGCCGGTGTTCAAGAGCGATCTGGTCGGCGGCGGCTTTCCGGTTCAAACCACGATCCAGGGCAAGATCCATCGCGGTTCGATCGGCTGTCTGGTCACCAATGGCGAGACGGTGTTTGCGTTGTCCAACCGTCACGTGGTCGGCGCGGCCGGACGCGAGATCTTTGCCGGCTTCAAGAACACGGATCGGCGTCTCGGAGTCAGCGATACGCTGCAACTCGGCAAGCGCGCCTTCAGCGAGGTCTATCCCGGCTGGCCCGGCTCGCGCGTGGTGGCCAATCTCGATGCCGGACTGATCCGCGTCGATGACGTCAAGGGCTGGACCGCGCAGGTTTACGGCGTCGGCCAGGTCGGCGACGTTGTCGATCTCAATGTCGGCACTTTCCGTCTCGACATCATCGACCAGCCGCTGATTGCCTTCGGTGCGACCAGCGGCTTGATGAAGGGCAAGATCCTTGGCCTGTTCTATCGCTACAAGACCGTCGGCGGCCTGGAGTATGTCAGCGATTTCGTGATCGGTCCGCGCGACGGCGACACGCCGCTCAACAACTATCCCGGCGACTCCGGCACGGTCTGGTTTCTCGACGATCCGGACGCCAAGAAGAACGCCGGCGGCGCGCGCATCCTCAGCCCTGTGGCGCTGGAATGGGGCGGCCAGGAATTGTTCGGATCGGGCGGCAAGGTCCCGATGCAGGTCGCGCTCGGCATCTGCATGGCAACACTGTGCCGCGAGCTCGACGTCGAGCTGATCGGCGATTGGAACGCCGGTCATACCGAGTATTGGGGCGAATGGGGACACGTCAAGATCGGCGCCTACGCGACCGGCCTGATCGATGCGAAGCTTTCCAAGCTCGCCACCATGATGGAAGCCAACTCCGACAATATCGGCCTCGACGACAAGCTGCTGCAGGACCTCAAGCCGCATCAGAAAGGCACGTTCTCGCCGCTGGCCGACGTCGCCGACCTGGTCTGGCGCTTCACCCGGCACACCGACGAGAGCAACCATTTCGCCGACATGGACAAGCCGGGCAGCGACGGCAAGACGTTGCTCGATCTTTGCGCCGAGTCCACGCGCAACGTCGATCCGAAGGTCTGGAACGACTATTACCAGGGGATCGGCGAGGACCGGCGCGGTGCCTTGCCGTTCCGGGTCTGGCAGATCTTCGACGAGATGGTCGAGTACGCCGCCGCCCAACAGGTTGACGATGGTCATCGGCGGCAGCCGCTTCACGGTTCGCTGCATCAGCGCGACCACGGCGACCGCGGCGTCGCGCCCGGTCGGCGTTCCGCCCGGCGCAATCTCCGCGACTCGCTGGTCCTGGCATCGGGGATCCGTTGTAGAGCTTGCTCAAGCTGTCCTGGTCGAACTTGCCGCCCTGCCCGCGGTCCTCGCCGGCGCCGGCGCGCCAGGCGGCCTCCCAGACCCGGGCCAGGGTTTTCGCGCCGTCCTGCATGCAGGCCGCCGTCGTATCCTTCAGCTTCGACCACAGCGTTTCGACCTGGCCGCTGCCCATATGCGAGTTGGATGAGATTGGTTCGGCGGCGACGGTCGCGATGCTCCCTCTCCCCGTTCTTACGGGGAGAGGGTCGGGGTGAGGGGCTATCTCCACATACGCGGCGATAGCTGCGTTCGCGGAGACTCCCCCTCACCCGGAACGCATCTAGCGATGCGTTCCGACCTCTCCCCGTACGCGGGGCGAGGTGAAGCGGAGTCCGCTGCTCGATTCGAAGTAAAGTCACCTAGCACCAGGCCTGATCCTCCTCGTCGGTCAGGCCGCATCGGATGCGGCAAGCGGGACGCTTGAGATCGGCGTCCCGCTCCTGCACGATGCGACCAGCCGCGGCTTTGACCGCGGCATCGCGATCGGCTGCGATCGCCAAAAAAGACGACCGGGGAGAAACTCTCGATGAACCGCCGCGAACTCCTGCGCGCCGCTGCAGCTTTGCCGCTCGCGCACACTGCGCTCGCCAATTCCGCCTTCGCGCAAGCCGCCTATCCCAGCCGCAACATCACGATGATCGTGCCGTTTCCGGCCGGCGGCCAGGCCGATCTCGCGGCGCGTCCGGTGGCGCTGGCGCTCGAGCGGATCCTCGGCAAGCCTGTCATCGTTGACAATCGCGCCGGCGGAGCGGGCGGATCGATCGGCAATGCGCAGGCCGCGCGCGCCGAGGCGGACGGCTATACGCTGTTGATGACCTTGTCCTCGCTTGCGGTGCTGCCGGAGGCCGACCGGCTTTTCGATCGTCCGGTTGCCTACGAAGTGTCGCAGTTCGCGCCGGTCGCGCGTGTGCTTGCGGACCCGACGCTGTTGGCCGTGCCGGCCTCGGCGCCGTGGACAACGCTGCAGGAGTTCGTCGACGACGCGAAGAAGCGCCCGGGACAGATCCCCTATGGCTCGTCCGGCCCCTACGGCACGCTGCATGTCGCGATGGAGATGTTCGCGGCGAACGCAGGAATCAAATTGCTGCATGTGCCGTTCCGTGGCGCAGGTCCCGCGCTCACCGCGCTGCTCTCGGGCACCGTGCAGGCGTTGGCGTCGGCGCCGGGCACGCTCAAGCAGCAGGTCGAAGACGGCAAGATGCGCGTGCTCGCCAATTGGGGCGCCGGGCGGATCGCGAGTTTCCCCGATCTGCCGACCTTCAAGGAGCTCGGCTACAAGGACGTCGAGTTCTACATCTGGGCGGGATTGTTCGCGCAGGCCGCGCTGCCGACGCCGATCATGACGCGGCTGCGCGCGGCGATGGCCGACGCGGTCAAGGCGCCGGAGGTGATCAAGACCTTCGAGACCGCGGGCAGTCCGGTCGCCTATCTGGACGCGCCGGAGTTTTCAAAATTTGTTGCAGACGACAGCGCGCGGTTGATTGCAGCGGTGAAGAAGATCGGCAAGGTCGAGTAGGGAACCTGGCTCCCTTGCCTTCACATTTAGTTGTCTGCGAGAACGATCCTTGGCCGCATTCATTTGCCAATTTCAGGCAAATCGCCGCGCGGAACCCGCGCGTGCGCGGATCAAATCAAACAAGGGCATTTGGCATGCAGACGGAGCGGATTGTCCTGAGCATAGCGATTGCGATCGGCGGCCTCGGCGCTGCGGGGCCTGCGTCGTCGCAGGAGTATCGTGGCACCTGGGAACAGCAGATGGCGTGCACGCCGGACGTGATGCGCCTGTGCAGCGATCAGATTCCCGACACCAACCGGATCGTCGCATGCCTGCGGCAGAACACGGCGCTGCTTGGCAGTTCCTGCCGCGCGGTGTTCGAGTCCAATGCGCAGCAGGCGCAGACCCAGGGGCGCGCACCGCAGCCGCAGATGCAACAGCGGCAACGCGCGCCGCAGCAGATGCAGCCGGCCCCGCTCGCGCCGCCGCGGCCGTCGCCCGACTACGATGAGGATTAGCGGCTAGCCTGATGAAGTCAGGTCGAATCGACCTTGCGGCAGACTGGCTTCACCTCTCCCGCTTGCGGGGGAGGTCGCATCGCATCGGAGATGCGATGCGGGTGGGGGCTCTCTCCACAATGTGACTCGTGGAGAGAGCCCCACCCCAGCCCTCCCCCGCAAGCGGGAGAGGGAGTCGCAGCCCCGTCGGGGCTTCTATTTAACCTCATCGCGCTTTAGGCAGTGACTTCTGTCTGGGACCGGACTTCGCAGACGTCGACCCATTCGGCCGCGGTCAGCTCCGCCATCCGCTCGGGCGTGATGCGCACCGCGCTGCGGGTCGAGCCTGCGGCCGGCACCACGACGTCGAATGCCTTCAACGACACATCGCAATAGACCGGCAGCGGCGTCTTCAGCCCGAACGGGCAGACGCCGCCGACCTCGTGGCCGGTGATCTCGGCGACCTCGTCGAGGCCGAGCATCTTCGGCTTGCCGCCGAACGCCGCCTTCACCTTCTTGTTGTCCATCCGCGCCGTGCCGCTGGCGACGATCAGCACCACGCGGTCGCCGACGCGCAGGCTCAGCGTCTTGGCGATCCGCGCCGGCTCGACGCCATAGGCCTCCGCCGCCAGCACGACGGTCGCGGAGCTCTGGGTGGATTCGATCACGGGAATTTCGGGCGCCTTCTCGGCGAAGAAGGCGCGGACGGAGGCGAGACTCATACGGTTCAGGACCTTGCAGACACCAGGGCAGGGAGTTCGGAGAGACCATGGATCCGGTGATTGGGCACGACGCCGAGCTCGTCCATCTGGGTACGCAGCGCCTTGAACATCGTCAATGGGGCGACCGTCTCGCTCTCGACGCAGGCGAGCGCCATCGCTTCCGGCGTCACCCGTTCGATCCAGGCAACGGTGAGGCCGAACGATTTGGCGCCGCAGGCGTCCCACGGATTGGAGGAAATGAACAGCACTTCCGCGGGTGGCACGTTCAGCACCTCCTCGATCAGCGTGTAGGCCTCGGGCGCCGGCTTGAACACCTTGTGGGCATCGACGCTGATGGTCGCATCGAGCAGGCGGTCGAGCCCGGAATTGCGCGCCAGCGCATTCAGCATGTCGGGGCTGCCGTTGGAGAGGATCGCGAGCTTCTTGTCCTTCATCGCCTCGAGGGCTGCGACCGCATCCGGATACAGCGCGAGATGCTGATACTTGTCGATGATGCGGGCAAAGGTCGCTTCGTCATACTGCAGGCCGAGGCAGCGCAGCGTGTAGGCGAGCGAGTCGCGGGTGACGGCAGCGAAATCCTGGTAGCGCCGCATCAGCGAGCGCAGCCAGGAATATTCGAGCTGCTTGAGGCGCCAGATCTGCGTGATGATGTCGCCATAACCGGGGAACGCATCCTCGGTGACATCGGCCACCGACTGGACGTCGTAGAGCGTGCCGTAGGCGTCGAACACGATTGCCTTGATGGTCATTGGGTTTTCTCTTGTCCGCCAATGGTCGCATACAGGAATTTCCTGAGAGCGTCGATGGACTGATCGAGGACCTGCGCGTTGAATTCGAGGTGATGACCGAGCAGCCGCCCCGGCGTGCGATATTGCGGCACGTCAAAATCGTGATGGGCGCCGGGATAGACGATCAGCTCGATCGGATAGCCGAGGCCCTGCTGGCGCGAGATGCCGTCATCGTCGCGGCCTTCCGCCAGGTTCCGGCACTCTTGCGCCGGCGTCCAGTCGTCGAGTTCGCCGACCATGATCAGGGTCGGCACGGTCATGTCGCCCTTGATGCCGAGGCAGCGCGGATAGAAGGCGACGGCGGCGCGGAATTTTTCCGTCGCGTTGACCTCGATTGCGCCGCGCTCGACCGACAACAATGCGAGCCAGCCACCTTGCGAAAAGCCGATCACGGCAATGCGTGCCGGATCGACCAGGGATTGCCGGCTCAGGAAGCTCAGCGCGCGATAGGCGTCGTGAACCGTTGCGGCCGGGACACCGCCGGAGCAGGTGTCGCTGATGCCGCGCGGGCCGAACCGGTCCACGGTGAGCGTGACATAGCCCCAGGCTGCGAGCCGTTTGCCCCAGCGCTCGTCGAGTTCCCGCCACTGCCCGCTGCAGCCGTGCAGCAACACCACGGCGGGCAGGAGACCCGGTCGCTCCGGCCGCCGCAACAGGCCCTGCAGCGGCTGCGCGCTCGCAAGCGGGCTTTCGAACTCGACCAGCACGGAAGGCGCTTCGGCTGTCGCCGCAGGCTTGCCGCCCGCGCTTCCGATCAGGAGCACGGCGAGGACGGTGGCAAGTCCGGCGCAGTTCGTCATCGGCCGCCCCGCAAGCATGCGGCCGATGATACTCCCTTAGATGCCCAAAATCTTCCGCGCGTTGGCCTTCAGGACTTTGGGGCGGATCTCCTCGCGGATGTCGAGTTTTGCAAAATCGGCGAGCCAGCGGTCCGGCGTGATGACAGGCCAGTCGGAGCCGAACAGCATCTTGTCCTGCAGGATCGAGTTGATGTAGCGCACCAGGATCGGCGGGAAATATTTCGGCGACCAGCCGGAGAGGTCGATATAGACGTTCGGCTTGTGGGTCGCGACCGACAGCGCCTCTTCCTGCCAGGGGAAGGAAGGATGCGCGAGGATGATCTTGAGGTCGGGGAAGTCGGCCGCGACGTCGTCCATGTACATCGGGTTGGAATATTTCAGCCGCATTCCCATGCCGCCTGGCATGCCCGAGCCGACGCCGGTCTGGCCGGTGTGGAACAGCGCGATCGCGCCGCCCTCATTGATCGCCTCATAGAGCGGATAGGCCATGCGGTCGTTGGCGTAGAAGCCCTGCATGGTCGGATGGAATTTGAAGCCGCGGACGCCGTATTCCTCGATCAGCTTGCGCGCCTCGCGGACGCCGAGCTTGCCCTTGTGCGGGTCGATCGAGACGAACGGGATCAAGACGTCGAGATGATCGGAGGCAATCTCCAGCATCTCTTCATTTTTATAGCGGCGGAAGCCGGTCTCGCGCTCGGCATCGACCGGGAAGATCACCGCGGCGATGTTCTTGGCGCGGTAGTAGGCCGCGGTCTCCGGCACGGTCGGCGGATGCTTGTGCGGCGATTTGAAGTAATCGGCCATCTGCGCCTGGAAGTCGTCATAGCCGTCGTCGCCATGCATGCCGCACGGCTCCTCGGCATGGGTGTGGATGTCGATCGCTGTGACCTTTTCGATGTCGGGCAGTTTGAGCTTGGGCATTGCGGTTTCCCCGGCGGCCGGTTTGTTGGCGATGGAAAATAATTATAGGATATAACGATTTTCGCAAGCGCGCTGGTGTTTGGGAAGGCCGGATGTGCGAGGTTGGGTCGCAGCCGCAAACTCCCGGTCCGGTCCGGTCCGGTCCGGTCGGTGGCGTGCGGTGGGCTTCAGCCGGGTGCGAACGCACGATTCGCTCTCGCGCCGCTGCAGACATGATGTGACGGCGGACGGGATCGCGGTACAGGATAATCGCGCTTGCCGCCGTTTCCAAAGCGATCTCAATGGCATGGCTGGGAGCCAAAAGCCCGTTCCATGCCGGGCACGGGCCGAAAATCGGCCCGTCTCGGTTGACATTTAACGGTCCGATGGCTTAGAAGGCGGCCGTCCCGGGCGGTTGGCCGCTTGTCGGGATAGATCCCATTTTGCCACCTTTCGGCATTGATCAGGCACGGCCTCCAACACGGGCCTTTCGAAGTAACAGGATTGTCCCATGAAGGTCCGTAACTCGCTGAAGTCGCTGCGCGGCCGCCATCGCAACAACCGTCTGGTCCGCCGCAAGGGCCGCGTCTACGTGATCAACAAGGTCCAGCGCCGTTTCAAGGCGCGCCAGGGTTGATTTCGGCGCGGATCTGCCCGCTGCGCTGATCCAACACATCTCTTTCACAGGTCTTTGACGCCGTGCTGCTTTGCAGTGCGGCGTTGTGCGTCTAGACTTCGGTCATGGGATTAAACTTCTTTGGCCCCCCCAACCGCCGGCTGGCGATCTTGATCGCCGCGCTTCTGGCCGGACCTGTTTTGACTTTGCCTGGCGCGGCCGCCGCGCAGGACGATCCCCGGGTGGTCCCGCCGCCGCGGGCCCAGAAGAAACTGCCGGAAGCGCCGACCAAGCTGCCGAAGGTGCCGGCCGACCGCACCCGCGGGCTGGATTTCCTGTTCGGCGCGCTGAAGGCCGCGCCCGATGAGGACAGTGCCCGCCATGTCGAGGCGCGGATCTGGGCGCTGTGGCTGCAAACCCCGAGCGATACCGCGGCGCTACTGATGGTGCGCGCCAAGGCCGCGATCGACGCCCAGAACATCGATGTCGCGCTGCAGCTGCTGGACGCGGTGATCAAGCTCCGGCCCGACTATGTCGAGGCCTGGAACCGGCGTGCGACGATCTACTATTTGAAGAACGACTACGTCCGTTCGCTCGCAGACCTGCAGCAGGTGCTGACCCGTGAGCCCCGCCATTTCGGCGCGCTGGCGGGCGTCGGCATGATCATGCAGGACATGGGCGACGAAAAGCGCGCCCTGAACGCCTTCCGCAAGGCGCTGGCTGTCGATCCCTACCTCGAGAAAGTGCCGCAGATCGTCAAGCAGCTGACCGAGAAGGTCGAAGGCCGCGACATCTGATTGCGTGCGATTGATCGCGATCGCGGTCGGATGGCCGCGAATGGGCACGTGACTCGCGAGCTGGGACTTGCCCGCGATACGGTCCCGCGCAGGAGGCTAGTGCAGGAATTTGCCGCGGGACGCGCAGTCCTCGGCCACGGCAGCATAGAATTGCTGAAGCTCGGCTTCCAGGTGCTCGTTCACGAGCAACAGCGCCTTCAGCGCACCGCGCAGGTCGCCATTGCAGCTCGCCACGATCTGATCGATGGCCGCATCGCTAGGGTCGGAAATCATGGTACTCCTCCGATTACTTCCCGTTGAACTCGTCGTGCGGACGCAGGTTCCTGTGGATCTTGTGCACAAGCCAAGAAGTGTTTCCGGGTGCGTCCCGGTTTGGATGAAGCCTCGCGCCTGATGGCGAAATTGCCACCGCCAAACTATATGAAATTACTAATGACGCCGGTATGAACCCGCTATCCACAGGCTGGGCGTGCTGTGGACAACTCCGCGCCGGGGCGCGACCGGGAAAATCGACAATTGGCTTTCCGGACAAAAGCATGCTCGGGAGGACGCAAATCCAGTATCGGGCGAAACCTGGTTTTAGGTACCTCGTAGTTACCAGGTGCCCAACACCCTTCGGATCCCCTCGATGTTAACCGTGATCATCGCGCTGGCGGCCGCAGGGCTGGCGCTGGCCCTGGCAACGCAAATCGGCGTCACGCTGATCCAGCGCGCCTTTCCGCCTCAGGGCCGCATGATCGAGGTGGCCGGCGCGCGGCTGCATGTCGTCGAGCTCGGCCCGCGCGATGCCGCGGGGCCGCCGGTCGTGCTGCTGCATGGCGCGAGCTCCAACCTCCGCGCGATGCAGCCGCTCGGCGATCGCATCGCAAGGACGCGCCGGGTGATCCTGATCGACCGGCCGGGCCATGGCTGGAGCACCCGCGAGCGCGTCGCGGATTCGACGCCCGCGGTCCAGGGCCGGATGATCATGGAGGCGCTGACCAGGCTCGGCATCGACAGGGCGATCGTGGTGGCGCATTCCTGGGCCGGCGCGCTCGGCCTGCGCATTGCGCTCGATCATCCGGACCGCGTCGCGGGCCTCGTGCTGCTCGCCCCCGTCGCCTATCCGTGGCGCGGCGGCGCCGGCCGCTACAATGACGTGATTTCGACGCCGCTGATCGGGCCGATGCTGGCGCACACGGTCACGCTGCCGCTCGGTTATCTCGTCGCCAATTCAGGCTCGCGCGGCGTGTTCGCGCCGCAAGAGATGCCGGACGATTTCGTCCGCGACAGCGCGACATTGCTCCTGCTGCGCCCGCGCGAGTTCATCGCCAATGCACGCGACCTCGTCACGCTGAAGGCCGCCGTCGTCGAGCAGGCGCCGCGCTACGCGGAGATCAAGGCACAGGTCACAATCATTGCGGGCGACGTCGACAAGACGGTCTCGACCCGCATCCATTCGCGGCCGCTTGCAGCCACGGCGCCGAACGCCAAGCTCATCGTGATGCCGGGCGTTGGTCATATGGTGCAGTACGCTGTGCCCGATCTTGTGGCGTCCGAGGTCGAGGCGGTGGCGGGCAAGTTGGTCCAACCGGCAGCAGCAAAGGACAAGACCGCCCCCGCGAATCTGTGATCGGCTAAGGCTTGCGCGGGTCCATCGCGCCGAACATCATGCGGCCGCGCGGTTCTTCAGATCTCACCCAAAGGATAAGCCCCATGCGGATCGACAACGTCGCCGACCTCATCGCTGAAACCCTTGCCCAAGCCGGCGTGAAGCGCATCTACGGTGTCGTCGGCGACAGCCTCAACGGCCTCACCGAGGCGTTGCGCAAGCGCGGCACGATCGACTGGCTGCATGTGCGCCATGAGGAGGTGGCCGCCTTCGCCGCCGCCGCCGAATCCCAGATCACGGCAGGCCTTGCGGTGTGCGCGGGGTCCTGCGGCCCGGGCAATCTCCATCTCATCAATGGCCTGTTCGACGCGCATCGCAGCCGCACCCCGGTGCTGGCGCTGGCGGCGCAGATCCCGTCGGCCGAGATCGGCGGCGGCTATTTCCAGGAGACCCATCCGCAGGATCTATTCCGCGAATGCAGCCATTATTGCGAATTGGTGTCGGACCCGTCGCAACTGCCTTACATGCTGGAGAACGCGATCCGCGCCGCGGTCGGCAAGCGCGGCGTCGCCGTGCTGGTGCTGCCGGGCGACGTCGCGATGCGGCCGGCGCCGAAGCGCGACATCGCGCCGAATGCCGGCCTGCTGCCGCCGGCACCGGTGGTGCGTCCGGCCGAACCCGAATTGAACGCGCTGGCGGCGCTGCTCGACGGCGCCAAGCGCGTCACGCTGTTCTGCGGCCGCGGCTGCGCCGGCGCCCATGACGGCCTGCTCAAGCTCGCCGAGACGCTGAAGAGCCCGATCGTGCACGCGCTCGGCGGCAAGGAATATGTCGAGTACGACAATCCGTATGACGTCGGCATGACCGGTTTCATCGGTTTCTCCTCCGGCTACGCCGCGATGCATGGCTGCGACGTGCTGCTGATGCTGGGCACCGACTTTCCCTACAAGCAGTTCTTCCCGACCGGCATCAGCATCGCCCAGGTCGATCTCCGTCCCGAAAATCTCGGCCGCCGCTGCAAGCTCGATCTCGGCATCGTCGGCGACGTCGGCGAGACCATCGCCGCGCTGTTGCCGAAGCTCACGGTCAAGACCGACCGCAAGTTCCTCGACGCCAGCCTCGCGCATTACAAGGACGCCCGCGCCGGGCTCGACGATCTGGCCCGCGGCAAGCCCGGCTCGAGGCCGATCCATCCGCAATATCTGGCGCGCCTGCTCAGCGAGCAGGCCACCGAGGATGCGGTGTTCACCGCCGACGTCGGCACGCCGACGATCTGGGCCGCGCGCTATCTGAAGATGAACGGCCGCCGCCGGCTGATCGGCTCCTGGGTCCATGGCTCGATGGCCAATGCAATGGCGCAGGCGATCGGCGTGCAGGCGGCGCAGCCCGGCCGGCAGGTGGTGTCGATGTCCGGCGACGGTGGCTTTGCCATGCTGATGGGCGATCTGATCACGCTGACGCAAGCGAAGCTGCCGCTGAAGGTCGTGATCTTCAACAACAGCGTGCTCGGCTTCGTGGCGCTGGAGATGAAGGCCGCCGGCTTCATCGAGACCGGGGTCGACCTCAAGAATCCTGATTTCGCGGCGATGGCCCGCGCGATGGGCATTCACGGCGTCAGGGTGGAGGATCCCGGCGAGCTCGAGGGCGCGATCCGCAACGTGCTCGCGCATGACGGCCCGGCGGTGCTCGACGTCGTGACCGCGACGCAGGAATTGTCGATGCCGCCGACCATTACGCTGGAGCAGGTGAAGGGCTTCAGCCTGTGGGTGCTGCGCGCCGTGATGAGCGGCCGCGGCGACGAGGTGGTCGATCTCGCCAAGACCAATTTGCTGCCGCGCTAGCTAGAGCATGATCCGGAAAGGTGCGAAGCGGTTTTCCGAAGAGATCATGCTTAAACAAGAATCTAAAGCGCGATGACGATTCTACCTGATCTCATCGCGCTTTAGGGTTGACCGTCGCCCCGTTCTTGCGTCGGCTCAACCTAAATTCGGCGCAGGCACGCCGCGCTGAAAGGCTAAGAGGTCGAGTGAGGGCGGCTCGCTGCCGGTCAGGATTGAGCAGCACGCATGCGCCTGGCCGCGGTGGTGGGTCTGATGATTGAAGAGATGCAGCAGGATATCCTGCCGCGGCTGGCGATAGGGTTTGCCCGACGTTGTCTGATAGGCGATGGGCTCCAAGAGATCGGCGCCGGTATAGCTTTCGACCAACTCATTCAAGCGCGCATCCTCCGCCATCCGGGCGCGAAGAAGATCGCGGCGATCGTCGTGCAAAATCGCGTCGAGGCGATCCGGATGCTCGCCGGTGCCGGTCAATCGCTTCAACCATATCCGATCCGTCAGCAGCAAATGATTGAGCGTCCCGTGCAGGCTGCCAAAGAACACGCCGGTTGAACGGCGATAGGCTTCCTCGGGCAGTTCAAGCGCGGCGCCGTAGAGCCGCAGGTTGGCCCAATGATTATAGGCCGCGAGCTGCCGGAAGTTTTCGGTTCCCATCTTGCTGTCCTGTTCGAAACGATAGCGGATGATAGCTTGCCCACACCCCCCCAATTGGTGAAAATATCTCACCAATCAGGAGGACGCGATGGGACGGTCGGTTCCACCATCGGCGCGTGCACTCACAGCGCTCTCGCTGTTCGCCACGCTCGGCACCCTGACCGAGACGGCCGAACAACTGGGCGTTACCCGGTCGGCGCTGTCGCACCGGATTGCCGAATTGGAAAAGCGCCTCGGCGTGGCATTGGTGAGAAAAGTCGGCCGGCGAATTTCGCTGACCGAGGACGGCGAACGGTTGCTCGCCAGCATGGGCGACGCGCTCGACCGGTTGGAGGCGGCGGTTGAACCATTTCAACGTTATCGCGGGCAGATCCGTGTAAGCACGATCGCAACCTTTGCTTCTCACTGGTTGATCCCGCGCATTTCGCAATTTCAGGCGCGGCATCCCCTGATCGAGGTCGCTATCTCTACAACGACGAGAGCTGTCGACCTCAAAACGGAAGACATGGATTGCGCCATCCGCCACGGCCGCGGGGCGTTGAAAGGGCTTTCCTCGACGCTACTGTTCCGGGAAACCCTGATGCCCGTTGCCAGACCTGATGTCGTGGCCCGTGCCGCGACGAGCGCCAAACGGGCAAATTCTGCAAAGACAAATTTTGCAAAGATCTGGCACGGCACACCACTGATTCGGGCCCGATCGCGATTCGCGGATTGGTCGAACTGGCAGCAGCACGATCGTACGCTGGCCCAACGGCGGATCAAATGGTTGACGGTGGAAACCCGCGCGCAGGCGCTCGATGCCGCAATGGCCGGCGCCGGCGTTGCGTTGATGGATATGGCCTATATTACGACGCCCGTGGACGAAGGCAGGCTCGAGAAGCTCGCGGAACGTCCTCTGCAACTCCAGACCGGCTACTATTTTGTCAACGTGCCCAACGCCCGAACCCTCCACCTGCTGAATCATCTGCGCGACTGGGCCGTGGAGGCGGCGCGGCCGTTTCGGACGGCGTAACGTGCCAAACAAGCTCCGCGTGATCTGGCGGAGTCTGATGTAGGGTCGAGGACCCTGGGGAGCTCGACGTCGTCACCGCGACCCAGGAACGGTCGATGCCGCCGATTATCACGCTGAAGCAGGTCAAGGGCTTCAGCCTGTGGGTGTTGCGCGCCGTGATGAGCGGCCGCGGCGACGAGGTGGTCGATCTCGCCAAGACCAATTGCCGCGCTGATTGCGATGGTGACTCCGCCCTGACGCTTGCGCCAGGGCGGGTTTGAGGCGGAGTTCAGACCGTTACGGTCGATTACTTCGGCTTGCCGTCCTTGTCGAACGACGACACGTAGGCCCAGAGGTTGTTGGCCTCGGTCTCGTTCTTGACGCCGGCGAACGCCATCTTGGTGCCGGGGATCTTGGCCTTCGGATCCTTGATGTATTCGAGGAAGGTGTCCTTGTTCCAGGTGATGCCGGAATTCTTGTTGGCGTCGGAATAATTGTAGTCCGGCGCGGTGCCGGAATGGCGGCCGTCGAGGCCATTGAGCTCGGGGCCGACCTTGTTCTTGGCGCCTTCGCCGATCGCGTGGCAGGCGAGGCATTTGTTGAACGAGGTCTTGCCGGCGGCGGCATCCTGCGCCAGCGCGGAGGATGCGGTGGCCAGCGATGTGACGACCGCCAGCGCGCTCAAGGTCTTTAGGTTCATGGGGTTCTCTTCGTTTCGTCCCGGGGGGTAGTGATCGTTTGTGGCATGTCCGGCTTGGACAGGACAAGCCACGAAACTTTGACAGGTTTCATGGCCGCCCGCTTGTCCCAGAGAGAACTCGCCATTGCGGGGCGGGGCAATCCGACCTTCGGCCGGTTGACTGAAACAGGTGCAGACGTGCTTGATTTGTCGTAACAAAATCGGCAAAGGGCAAAAGCCCTCCGAGGGAACAACGATGTCCATCATGATGCCGGCGGCCGACCAGGCCGTCCTTGCCCGCCGCGCCGAAATCGTGGCCGCCTTGCGCGCAATCGTCCCTGGCGAGGGCGTGATCGACAGCGCCGCCGAGATGCTGGCGTATGAATCCGACGGCCTGACCGCCTATCGGCAGCCGCCGATGGTTGTTGTGCTGCCCGATACCACCGAACAGGTCGCAAAGGTCCTCAAATATTGCCACGGGCAGGGCATCAAGGTGGTGCCGCGCGGCTCCGGCACCTCGCTGTCCGGCGGCGCGCTGCCGTTGGCCGACGGCGTGCTGCTCGGGCTCGGCAAGTTCAAGCGGATTCGCGAGATTGACTTCGACAACCGCGTTGTTGTCACCGAGCCCGGCGTCACCAACCTCGCGATCAGCCAGGCGGTCGCCCATGCCGGCTTCTATTACGCGCCCGATCCGTCGTCGCAGATCGCCTGCTCGATCGGCGGCAATGTCGCGGAAAATTCCGGCGGCGTGCACTGCCTGAAATACGGCATGACCACCAACAACGTGCTGGGCTGCGAGATCGTGCTGATGTCGGGCGAGATCCTGCGCATCGGCGGCAAGTCGGCCGAGAATGCCGGCTACGATCTGATGGGGATCATCACCGGCTCCGAGGGGCTGCTCGGCGTCATCACCGAGATCACGGTGCGCATCCTGCAGAAGCCGGAGACCGCGCGCGCGCTGATGGTCGGCTTCGCCGAGGTGGAAGCCGCCGGCGAATGCGTGGCTGCCATCATCGGCGCCGGCATCATCCCGGGCGGCATGGAGATGATGGACAAGCCCGCGATCCATGCCGCGGAAGCCTTCGTCCATGCCGGCTATCCGCTCGATGTCGAGGCGCTCCTGATCATCGAGCTCGACGGTCCCCAGATCGAGGTCGACGAGCTGATCACGCGGGTCGAGACCATCGCAAAGGGCTGCGGCTCGGTAACGCTGCTGATTTCCAACTCGGAGGCCGAACGCAATCTGTTCTGGGCCGGCCGCAAGGCGGCATTCCCCGCGGTCGGGCGCATCTCGCCGGACTATCTCTGCATGGACGGCACGATCCCGCGCGGCGCCTTGCCCAAGGCCTTGGCGCGGATCCGCGAGCTCTCGGAGAAATACGGCCTCGGCGTCGCCAATGTGTTCCACGCCGGCGACGGCAATCTGCACCCCTTGATCCTCTACGACGCCAACAAGCCGGGCGAGATCGAGAAGGCGGAGGCGTTCGGCGCCGACATCCTGCGCTGCTGCGTCGAGCTCGGCGGCGTATTGACCGGCGAGCATGGCGTCGGCATCGAGAAGCGCGACCTGATGCCGGAGATGTTCACCGAGATCGACCTCAACCAGCAGCAGCGGCTGAAATGCGCGTTCGATGCGGAGGGCCTGCTCAACCCCGGCAAGGTGTTTCCCACCCTGCACCGTTGCGCCGAACTCGGCCGCGTCCATGTCCACGCCGGCGAGCTGGCGTTTCCGGATATCCCGCGGTTCTAGTAGCGTCTCAGCAGGCCCAGCGCCGCGCTGGTATCGCCATATTCGGCGCAGGCCCCTTCCGGGTCTTTGATTAACTCCGCCCGGACTCGCTTGAACGTTTTGCCGGCCGCCTCGGTCACCTCGGGGCGGAATTTACGCGGATCGTAGTCATTGCCATCGTTGGCCTTGATGGCCGCGTCGAAGGCGCTGATCATTGCCATCGCTGCATTGGGGCTGCCGAGCAGTCTGGCGCCGAGTTGAACGCCGCCGGCGCCATCGGCCTCATATCCGATGCATCGTTGTTCGAGCACCGCGGCCGCGGTGACAAGCTGGTCGAGGAACGTCGCCTCGGCATCGGTGAGCATTTGGGCGCGCGCCTGTCCTGGTGCGATCATCGCAAGCAGTGCGATGGCTGGCAGTTTGATCTTCATGGTGGTTCTGCCTGCGGCCGTTGAGCCGTGATCACGGGGTTGCCGAGTTACGATGACGCAAGTGTGTTCCTTCGGGCATCAGGAGAGGCGTCAGCCGCGAGCGCCGGTCTATACAATTCGACGGATCGCGCTCACCAGCCGATAACCTTAACCGATGCTTGCCGCGATGGTCGTCAGGGCCCATCGCGCGTCGCTGCAATTTGCAGCGGGCACCGTTTACACGGCCTTAGACTGTTCCTCGGTATTTTCCCAAGATGCATGTCTTCGGCAACACATCGATGCCCAGCCTGGCCGATCAGCTGGCGCTTTCGCGCAATCGGCCCGCAGGGTTCGACTACATGCGAATTGCGCTGGCGGTGTCGATCATCGGCCTGCACAGCCTGAACGTGACGCTCGGGCTCGGCCGCGCGCTGGAAATCCAGAGCACGCTTCGCATCGGCGTCGCGATGATCCTTGCGCTGTTCTTTGCCCTGAGCGGCTTTCTGGTGACGGCGAGCCTGTTGAGGTGCAAGAGCCTGATTTCCTTCCTCGGCCTGCGCGTGCTGCGGATCGGACCGGCGCTCGCGGTCGAGACCACGCTGTCGGCCGTCATCATCGGTTCGCTCTTCACTGAGCTGCCGCTGGCGCAATATCTCGCCGACCCGAAATTCCACGCCTATTTCCTCAATATCGTCGGCGACATCCACTACGAGCTGCCGGGCGTATTCCTGCACAATCCGCTGCCTGAGTTGGTGAATGCCCAGCTCTGGACGGTGCCGTATGAATTGTGGTGCTACGTCATCCTGGCGCTGCTCGCGGTGACCACGATTTGCTTCAACAGGGTGGCGTATCTTGTGTTCATGGTGATCACCCAGATCGGGCTCGCCGGCTACGACCTCTACCGCTGGGACGAGGTGCCGATCCAGCTTCGCCCGCATCTTCTGGTGTTCTGCTTCCTCGCCGGCGTCGGCTTCTACCTCTGGCGCGACAAGGTGCCGTTCAACCGGACCGTCTTCCTGTTCGCGCTGGTGCTGTGCGCCGCCGCGATGGCCACCGGGCGCGGCGACGCGCTGGCGCCGGTGCCGGCCGCCTATGTCGCGTGCTATCTCGGCCTGATGAACCCGCGGCGGAGCTGGATCGTCTCGTCGGGCGATTACTCCTACGGGCTCTATCTCTATGGCTTCGTCATCCAGCAGTGCATTGCGACCTTCGGACCGCCGGTTCAGCACTGGTATCTCAACATCCTGATCAGCCTGCCGCTCGCCTTCGGCGTCGCCGTTGCGTCCTGGCACCTGGTCGAGAAACACGCACTCCGCCTCCGCGGCCAGGTCGAGAAGCTCGAGGCGGCAGCGCTGGCGCGGAGCTCGATCATAGGCTTCTGGCGCCGCTCGCCCGAGCGGGTCGAGTTGCGCGCAAGGCTCGGCAACAGCAGCGCATCGATCTGATCCGCGTCCGCGGGAAGGAATGGAGCTTCGGTTCTGATCGAATCAGAACCGAAGCTCTGGCTTCTTGTTTTGACGCGTTTTCTTCACGCGAACCGGTGTCCACTTCGCTCGAAAACGCTTAGCTTCCTCCCCGCGGCGGCGTCCCGTTACAGGAGGGCGTATTGCGTCCGCTCGCGCTTGGCGAGCAGCGGCAGCGCTTGCTCCGCGATGTAGGTCTTGAAGTAGGCGCTCTCCTGATGTGCCTTGAACGCCGCTTCGTCCTGGAACAATTCATAGAACAGGAATTGCGCCGGATTGTCCTTGCCGCGGCCGATCAGGAACAGCTTGGTGCCGGCGTCCTTCTGCGCCTCGGGCAGGAAGCCGTCGAGAATTGCCGCGACCTTGTCGGCCTGTCCCTCCTTTGCCTCCCATTGCGCCACCACCAGAAGGCCTGATGTGTTGATTGCATCGCTGATGGTCCTCGTGCTCATCGCATAGTGCTTCATTTGCATTCCTCCGTTGCTTTGCTCCGATCGAGCTTGCGATCCGACCCAGGGCGAGACGCCGGCGATCGCCATGATCGCGAACGAGCCGATGGCCGATCGCCGGGTGAGCATCATCGTCGTGGTCGTGAGTTCCGAACCTTTCATGATCGCCTCCAGATGGTTCGCAGCGCCCGCTTGCCGGGCCGAACCGCAACGCGAGAGATAGTGGATCGTCCGGCGAACTCAGTTCGGTGGTGACCGAAATGTCGATGTCGTGAAAATGCTTCGACCATGGCCGAAGTGTTGCGGACAGGGGTGCGCCACGGTGGACGCCCCACGTCGGGCTTGCCGTGCCGACCAGCACGCCGGAACAGGCGGAGATATCGTGTTCCTGCCTTTCGCAGGGCGGCGGATTTTTGAGCTGGGCGGGACCGTCCGGGCAAGGCAGCCAATGGCCGTTACCACTGCGGAAGCCCCCGCCACCGGGCCGTTCCGTCGAGATCACCGAGGCCGGGCTTGTCGCATTCAGAGATTTGTTCGGCGCGCATTTGATTTCGGAGCCGAATTTCGATACCGCCTAGCGTGTGGAAACGCTCAAAGTCAGGGATGCCCAGGACGTCGAAGAGGTGGTGCGCGCGGCTGTCGCCGGCGAGCAGCCGCTCGAGGTCATTGGTCATGGATCGAAGCGCGCGATCGGCCATCCGATGGCGACCAATGCGGTGCTTGACGTCTCGGTGCTCAACGCGGTCATCTCCTATGAGCCGAACGAGCTGATCATCACCGTGCAGGCCGGCGCGCCGCTCGCCGACGTGCAATCCCTGATCGACGCCAAGAACCAGCAATTCGCCTTCGAGCCGATGGACACATCGGTGCTGCTCGGCACTGCGGGAGCGGGCACGATCGGCGGCATGATCGGCGCTGGCCTGGCCGGTCCGCGCCGCATCAAGGCCGGCGGCGCCCGCGACCATCTGCTCGGGGCGCACGCGGTGTCCGGGTTCGGCGACAGTTTCAAGACCGGCGGACGGGTGGTCAAGAACGTCACCGGCTACGACCTCTGCAAGCTGCTCACCGGTTCCTGGGGCACGCTCGCGGTCATGACCGAGGTGACGCTCAAGGTCATGCCGAAGCCGGAAGCCGAGCGGACGCTGGTGCTGCGCTCCCTCGACGACGTCACCGCCAACCGGGCGATGACCGCGGCACTGGGCTCGCCGTTCGACGTTTCAGGCGCGGCGCATCTGCCGGGCTCAGCGTTGCGGTCCGGGACCGGTGCGCTCGGCAGCCTTGGCGCCTCCGGCCAGGCCGTCACGCTGGTGCGGCTCGAGGGCATTTCGGCCTCAGTGGCACACCGGGCGGCCTCGCTGACCCAGACACTATCTTCTTATGGAGCGGTCGACTTCCTCGCGGACGACGCCTCGGCTGCGATCTGGAGCGCGCTGCGCGACGTGGTGCCGTTTGCGGCGAACGGCGCGCTCGGGGCCTGGCCGGTGTGGCGTATCGTTTGCCCGCCGGCCGCTGGCGGCGCGCTGGGCCAGGCGCTGTCGCGCGCAACCGGCGGCGACGTGATCTACGACTGGGGCGGCGGGCTGATCTGGGCTGCACTGCCGCAGAGCGCCGACGCGCACGCCGCGCTGGTCCGCGGCCAGGTCGAGGCGATCGGCGGGCACGCCACCCTGATCCGCGCCGGCGAGGAGGTGCGCCGTGCGGTCGATGTGTTCCAGCCGCAGGCGGCCGGCCTTGCCGCGCTCGGCGAACGGGTCCGGGCGAGTTTCGATCCGAGGTCGATCCTCAACCGCGGCCGGATGAGGCGAGGCGGGGCTGCATGAAGACCGAGTTTTCCCTGGCGCAGCTCGCCGATCCCGACATCAAGGAAGCCGACAAGATCCTGCGCGCCTGCGTGCATTGCGGCTTCTGCACCGCGACCTGTCCGACCTATGTGCTGCTCGGCGACGAGCTCGATAGCCCGCGCGGCCGCATCTACCTGATCAAGGAGATGCTGGAGAAGAACAAGCCGCCGACAGCAGACGTGGTCAAGCATATCGACCGCTGCCTGTCGTGCCTCGCCTGCATGACCACCTGTCCGTCGGGCGTGAACTACATGCACCTCGTCGACCAGGCCCGGGTCAGGATCGAGCGGGACTACCAGCGGCCGCTGGCCGAGCGGCTGCTGCGTTCGGTGCTCGCCTACGTGCTGCCGCGGCCGGGCCTGTTCCGGATCAGCATGATCCTCGCCGGGCTCGCCCGTCCGTTCGCGGCGCTGCTGCCGACGCCTTCGGTCGGCGCGTCGAACCCCGGCCTCTTACGGCGGATCAAGGCGATGCTGGCGCTCGCGCCACGCGGCCTGCCGCAGCCGGGTCCATCAGCCGGAACCGTGTTTGCGCCGACCGGCCGGCGCCGCGGCCGGGTCGCGCTGCTGCAGGGCTGCGCCCAGCAGGTGCTGGCGCCGCGTATCAACCAGGCCGCGATCAACGTCCTGACCCGGCACGGCGTCGAGGTGGTGCTGGTCAAGGACGAGCAATGCTGCGGCGCGCTGACCCATCACATGGGGCAGGATCACGACGCGCTGGCGCGCGCGAAAGCCAACATCGCGGTGTGGCAAAGGGAAGCGGACCAGAACGGACTCGACGCCATCCTGGTGACGACCTCGGGCTGTGGGACAGTTGTCAAAGACTACGGCTACCTGCTGCGCGAGGACAAAACATTCGCTGAGCCTGCCGCGCGAATCTCGGCGCTGGCAAAGGATATCACCGAGTATCTCGCTGGCCTCGAGCTCGCGCCTTCAACGCAGAAAGGCGACGTCACCGTCGCCTATCATTCGGCTTGTTCGTTGCAGCATGGACAGAAAATAACTCAGCTACCGAAAGAATTGCTTTCCAAGAATGGATTCGTGGTGAAAGATGTGCCTGAGAGCCATTTGTGTTGCGGTTCGGCGGGGACCTACAACATTCTCCAGCCCGACATTGCGAGCAGATTGCGCGATCGCAAGGTCGCCAATATTGCGCTTGTCAAACCGGACATGATCGCTGCGGGCAATATTGGGTGCATGGTTCAGATTGCCGGCGGTACGTCAGTTCCTGTGGTGCACACGATTGAGCTTCTCGATTGGGCGACAGGAGGTCCCCGGCCAGGATTGAATTGATCGACTGCCACTCGAGCATGATCCGGACCCCAGCCTTGCCCTGATGCAACGTGAAGGACCGGCGCTTCCTTGCCACAGACGCGAAGCGATCGCGCGGCCATCATGCCCGACAAGCGAAGTGGAGGGGCCTCTCTCCGAGGCGCAGCCAACGACCGGCAAGCGATCACTTCAATACGCCCGGTGGACTCAAATCAGCGGCAACAGGAGGACCACGATGGCGAAGTCGAAGAAGGCGAAGAAAAGCAAGAAGGCCAAAAAGGCCAAAAAGGCGGTAGCGGCGAAGAAGTCGGCCAAGAAGGCCGCGAAGAAATCCGCCAAGAAGGCGGCGAAGAAATCAGCGAAGAAATCAGCCAAGAAGTCGGCCAAGAAGACTGCAAAGAAAGCGGCCAAGAAGGCTGCTCCGAAGAAAGCGGCCCCCAAGAAAGCCGCTCCCAAGGCTGCGAAGAAAGCCGCCAAGAAGAGCGCTCCGAAGAAGGCCGCCGCGCCGAAGCCGGCTGCGCCGGTCGCAGCGCCCCCGGCCCCCGAGCCCGCGCCGCAGCCGGCCCCGAGCTGGGCGACGCCAAGCCATGAACCCGCGCCGGGCTGGAGCGCCGGCAGCTCTGATAGTGGCGAGCACCACTAGCCGCAGCCAGCCTGGAGAGGTTCACCTGACCGAAGCCGCAGCGGACGCCGCTGCGGCTTTTTCCGTTCCACGATTCCGGTTCACGACGGCGGCCCGTGTTTTTGCGGGTACGGCGATTCGCTTTGGCGCTTTCGCTGCAGGCCGGCTGTTGCTCATCCCCCACTTCCGGTGCCCGGCTCAACCGCTACGGGAGCGACTGTTTTGTGGTGCAAATGCAACACCCGCAAGTCAACGTGCGGCGAAATGGCTGGAACGCCTAAAAAGTCGGCACATGCATGTCTTTTTTGCTTCACGGTACCGTGCACGACCTGCAGATTGAACCCACGCGATTTAGTTGCAGTCCGTTATCGCGCGCCCTTGGGGGGCCACGGAGCTGGGCTGTCTGGACAAGTAGATGGGGATCGTCATGAAGAAACTGGCCTTGTTAGCAACGGCGCTAGCAATGATTTCGAGCTCGGCAATGGCAGCTGACATGGCGGTGAAGGCCGTCAAGGCGCCGCCGCCGGCTCCCTTCGATCCCTGGGACATCGCCTTCGGCGCCGGCATCATGAACGACTATATCTTCCGCGGCGTCACCCAGTCGAACCACAATCCGTCGGTCACCGCGTATTTCGAGCCGCGCTACAACGTCAACAAGGACCTGCAGCTCTACATCGGTACCTCGACCGAAAGCATCTCCTTCGCCAACCGCGCCGCGGCCGAAGTCGACGTCTACGGCGGTATCCGCCCGACCTTCGGCGCCTTCGCCTTCGACATCGGTGTCTGGGGTTACCTGTATCCGGGTGGAACCTGCTATTTCGGCGGCCCCTTCGACACCGCCGGCAACCCGCTCAGCGCGCAGTGCGCCGCCAACTTCCTGCCGAACGGCAACGTCATGAAGAAGGACGTCTCGTTCTTCGAAGTCTACGGCAAGGCGACCTGGACCATCAACGACAACTGGGCGTTCACCATCAACGAATACTACTCGCCGAACTTCCTCAACACCGGCGCCTGGGGCAACTACTCCTCGATCATCGGCAAGTACACCGCGCCCAGCACCACGTTCGGGTCGAGCGGCGTCGGCATGTATGTCTCGGGCGAGTTCGGCCGCCAGTGGCTCGGCACCTCGGACAGCTTCTACGGCGTTCCGGCGTTCCCGAACGGCATCAAGTATGCCGATTACAACACCTGGAACATCGGCATCGGCTTCACCTACAAGGTGTTCACGCTCGATCTGCGCTACTCCGACACCGACCTGTCGAAGGGTAATTGCAGCGCCTTCACCAGCGACTTTACCGCCGGTGGCACCACCAACGTGACCCCGATCAACCCGCTCGGCACCGGCTCCAATTGGTGCGGCGCGGCAGGCATCGCCAAGCTGTCGGTCGACCTGACGGCGGCGTCCAGCCTGAAGTAATCTTTCCTTTCGGAGATCGCGGGGGCGGCAGAGTAATCTGCCGCCCCCTTTGTTTTTGTGGCAAGGCTCATGGCATCGGACCGGACCGCGGTGAAGGCATTGATGCGGGTGGGGCGGCGCGACCTGCTTGCGGGCGCGGTGGCGGGCCTCGGCGGCGCGATCGCGATCGGCACGATGGAGTGGTTCTCCGTTGCGGCCGGATATCCGCTGGGCGTGATCCCGTTCGCAACCTCGATCGTGCTGGTGGTGGGATCGCCGGAGGCCGAGCCGGCCCAGCCGCGCGCCCTGATCGGTGGACACCTGGTGTCCGCACTGGCCGGCTTTGCGGTGCTGTGCCTGACCGGGCCGCATGCCTGGGCGGCCGCCGCCGCGGTCGGGGTTGCAATCCTGGTGATGGTCGTGACCGACACCTTCCACCCGCCGGCGGGAATCAGTCCGCTCCTGATCGTCTCCGGCAATTTGCCGTGGTCGTTCCTGCTCGCACCGGTGCTCGCCGGCGTCCTGATGCTGGCGGCCTTCGCCTATGGCTGGCACCGCTGGGTCAGCCGCAGGCCGTGGCCGCGGCTGAGCCAGTAGTCCCCGCTACGACGCGGCGACCTTGACCGTGTCACGCAAGCTGAAGCGGTCGCCATCGCGGACCAGCGTGACGTTGCGCTCATGGAAGGCGCCGAGCGTCGAGCGGTGGCCGATCGAAACCACGGTGGTGTTGGGCAGCTTCTCGGCGATCAGCCTGTACAGCGCGGCTTCCGACGGCTCGTCGAGCGAGGCCGTCGCCTCGTCGAGGAACAGGAATTGCGGCGCATGCAACAGCGCCCGCGCGATGCCGAGGCGCTGCTGCTCGCCGAGCGACAGCATCCGGTTCCAGTGCGCCTCTTCCTCAAGCCGCGCCGCGAGCTGAGGCAGTCCGACCGCGGTGAGGACGTCGCGAACCCGGCCCGCCTCGAATTGCGTGGCCTCGCCCGGATAGACGACGGCGTCATGCAGCGACCCGATCGGCAGATAGGGACGCTGCGGCAGCATCATCAGGCTGGCATTGGCCGGGATCTCGACCGCGCCGTTGCCGAATGGCCAGATGCCGGCCACGGCACGGAACAGCGTCGACTTGCCGGCGCCGGAGGGGCCGGTCACCAGTGTCCGCTCGCCGGGACGGAAGCTGAAATGCTCGGCCGCGACCAGCGGCGTACCGTTCGGCAGCTTGACCAAGAGCTGCGGCAGCGCGATCTCGCCGCCGGCCGCGGGCTTTTCGTGAATCGCGGCAGGATCGTCGGCCAGCTTTTCTGCGGCCGCGATCGCGTTCTCGAAGCCGTCGAGACGGGCGACGGTCGCGCGCCACTCCGCCAAAGTGCGGTAGGCCGAGACAAAGAACGAGAGCGAGTCCTGCACCTTGCCGAAGGCCTCGGCGATCTGGATCAGGGAACCGAGCTGCACCGTCTTGCTGACGAAATAGGCCGGGCCCGCCAGCGCGAAGGGAAACACCACCGACGCCTGCGCATAGCTTTGTGTGAAGGCGGTGATCCGCTTGGTGCGGCTCATGATGCCATACCAGTTGGCGACGACGCGGCCGAACCGATCCAGCAGCCGTCCGCGCTCGGCGCCTTCGCCCTTGAGCAGCGCGATCTGCTCGGAGTTTTCGCGCACCCGCACCAGGTTGAAGCGGAAGTCCGCTTCCAGCCGCTGCTGGTTGAAATCGAGACCGACCAGCGGCGAACCGATCCATTGCGTCAGCATGGTGCCGAAGATGGCGTAGACCAAGGCGGCCCAGACCAGGTAGCCGGGAATCGAGAGATCGATGCCGAACAGGGTCAGGGGCAGCAGTTCCGAGAGCCCCCAGAGGATGATCACGAAGGAGGCAAGCGAAACCACCGCGTTCAACAGGCCAAGGCCCAGCGCCAGCGTCTGGGCGACGAACAGCTTGACGTCGTCGGTGATGCGCTGGTCGGGGTTGTCGGCCGCATCGTTGGCGAGCTGCATGCGGTAGTGGTTGGCGTCATGCACCCAGTCGCGCAGATATTTACTGGTCATCCATTTGCGCCAGCGGATCTGCAGCCACTGATTCAAATAGAGCTGGTAGACGCCGAGGGCCACCGAGACGGCTGCGATCGCACAGAACACCAGCATTTCGCGCTTGAACGTGTCCCAGTCCTTGTTCTGCAGCGCGGTGTAGAAGCGGTTGCGCCACTGGTTGATCAGCACGTCCATGAGGACTGACGACAGCTCGATCGCGACGACCGCGCCAAGCAGTATGCGGCCGGCCCATTTGTCCTCGGATTTGAAAAAGGGCGATGCGATGCGCCACACCGTCGCGAGTGTCGAGCGAATGTTGTTCACAGATTATCGTCTCCGGGGAAGGGGGCCGCAAAGGCCTGAAGAATCGGGACAATCGGAGTGGACATCGACTAAAGTCGTAAGCCTGGCATGCAAGCGTTGGCTTGTCCCGGCGAGCGAGTCAACCCTAGCATGGCAGTCAACGGCGAGGGGCGGGGGACCTTCGATTTTCGCGAGGATGTGAGCGATCCTTACCGATCGTTCATTCGCGAGCCGGGGCTTCAAGTTTTGTAGACGGACTCCCGCAATCGCACCAGCGCCCGGCCTGCAGGCAGGCCGGCGCGCTGCATAAGAACATGGGGAGGACCCGAGATGAATACCTGGAATCAAATCTACAATCCGCTGGGTAATGCGGCGCTGTCGACGATCGCGGCCGCCATTCCCGTCGTCACGCTGCTGATCCTGATCGCCAGCGGAAAGGTGAAGGCGCATATCGCTGCCATCATTGCGGTCATCCTGACCAATCTGATTGCGATCTTCATCTTCACGATGCCGGCCAACATGTCGATCCGCGCCTCGGTGCTCGGCATCGTCTCCGGCTTCTTCCCGATCGGCTGGATCGTTCTCAACGTCATCTTCCTGTACCAGCTCACGGTTGCAACCGGCCAGTTCGAGCTGTTGAAGCGCGCGGTCGGCGGCGTCACCGAGGACCGCCGCCTGCAATTGCTGCTGATCGCGTTTTCGTTCGGCGCTTTCTTCGAAGGGGCATCGGGATTCGGCACCCCGGTCGCGATCACCGGTTCGGTGCTGATCGGGCTCGGCTTCTCACCGCTCGCAGCCTCCGGCCTGTCGCTGATCGCCAACACCGCCCCGGTTGCCTATGGCGCACTCGGCACGCCGATCCAGGGTCTCGCCTCGGTCACCGGGCTCGATCCCTACATCCTCGGCGCGATGGTCGGCCGGCAGCTGCCGCTGTTCTCGCTGATCGTGCCGTTCTGGGTGGTGTGGGCATTCGCGGGCTGGCGCGGCATGAAGGAGGTCTGGCCAGCGATCCTGGTCACCGGCGTCTCCTTCGCGGTCCCGCAATTCGTGATCTCGAACTACATCAACCCCTGGATCGTCGACATCGGCGCCTCGCTGATTTCGATGGGCGCGCTGATCCTGTTCCTCAAGATCTGGCAGCCGAAGCAGCTCTGGCTGTCGCCGGCGCTGCGCGGGCGCGATGAATCGGCGGCGACGATGACCGCACCGAAGCCGATGGACAAGACGCCGCTCACCAACCGCGAGCTCTGGACCGCATTGCTGCCGTGGATCATCGTCTGCATCGTGATGCTGATCTGGGGCAACGGCGCCTTCAAGACCTGGGCGAACTCGATCTTCACGGTGAACTATCCGATCCCCGAGCTCGACAAGATGATCAACAAGATGCCGCCGGTGGCGGCCAAGCCGACCCCGGAAGGCGCCGTGTTCGGCTTCACCTATCTGTCGTTCACCGGCACCGGCATGCTGATCGCCGCGATCATTTCCGGGTTCCTGGCGGGCTTTTCGCCACTGCGGATGATCGCCGATTATGGCCGCACCATCAAACTGTGCGCGATATCGCTGATCACGATCTCGGCGATGCTGGCGATCGGCACGCTGACCAGGCTGTCGGGGGTCGACGCCACGCTCGGTCTCGCCTTCGCGGCGACCGGCGTGCTCTATCCCTTCTTCGGCACCTTGCTCGGCTGGTTGGGCGTGGCGCTGACCGGATCGGATACCGCCTCGAACATCCTGTTCGGCAATCTGCAGAAGATCACCTCCGAGCAGCTCGGCCTGTCGCCGATCCTGATGGCGGCGGCGAACTCCTCGGGCGGCGTGATGGGCAAGATGATCGACGCGCAATCGATCGTCGTCGCCTCGACCGCGACCAACTGGTACGGCCACGAGGGCTCGATCCTGCGCTACGTATTCCTGCATTCGATCGTGCTGGCGTGCCTGGTCGGCCTGTTCGTGACCCTGCAGGCCTATGTCTATCCGTTCACGGCGATGGTTTTGAAATAACGAGGCGAGGCGTCGCCCAAACGACGATCCCCGCGGGTGAGGAGCCCGCGGGGATTTTGCGTTTCAAGCGCTTTTTCTGGCGCCGCCATTCTGGCCAATCGCAGCCTCGTCCCATACAAGGGCGGCGTTGGCGCGGGGTATTTCGAGGACTGGCATGATGTCGATGAAACGGATTCTGAACGGCGGCATCGCCGCGTTGGCGATGGTTGCCGCGGCCGTCGTCGCGGTTCCGGCCGAGGCTCAGGAGGAATTCCCGTTCGGCTTCGTGATGACGCTCGATGCCGCGCGCATGCCGGGCTCCAAGCGAATCCCCTCGATCGAGGTCGGCGACAATGGCGAGGTGATCCTCGAGCTGTGGTGCAACGGCGGCAAGGGCCAGTTCTCGGTAGCCGGCAACACCATCGTCTTCGTTCCCGGCGCGATGGAGAACCGCAGCTGCGCGCCGGAGCGCGCGCAGGCCGACAACGATCTGCTCGCCGCGCTCGGCGATATGACGTCCTGGCGCCGGCAGGGTGATCAGGTCACGTTCATCGGCAGCAAGTCGCTGCGTTTCGTGATCAACAGTAACTGATGGCGGCGTAACGCGCTGGCGCGTCGAGCGCACCCGCTCAGGGCGTCGCGATCAATCCGCTGGCGGTGGCGACGATCCAGCGGTTGCCCCAGCGTACGATCGAGTCGACTCGACCAAGCCCAGGGACGACGTCGCCGCGCGCGGCCATCTTGACGCCCTCCGGCCCTTCGAGCACGGCGGTGCCGTCGCGAACCTCCACCACTGACCAGCCGGGGATGGTGCTTGGCCGCGTCTCGGGTGCGGCCGGAAGCGGCTGCTTCGGCCCGAGCGCCATGGCCTGCGCGTTCAACGTCGTGGGTGCAGCACCGACGACCTGCGGGCGCGGATTGGCAACGGATTTGGGAATGCTGCCGGTGACGGCGGGGTCCGCGTTGGACGCGGTCCGCCGCGGGCTCTCGATTCTCCCCTCGATCTTGGGGCTCGGCCGCGTCTCCGCGACGTGGGGGACAGGCGCTTCCTTCTGAGCCACCGAGACCGGGGCGGGCGCCGCAAAGTCGTGCCAGTTGGCGCCGCCGGTCCAGCCCAGCACGAAGCTTGCGGCAAGGGCCGTGGCTGCCAGCAGCGCGGTGCCGATGCGATCGGCGAATGGCTCCCGCAGCAGCAGGGCGGCGTCGTGGTTCTCGTTGGAGACGTCCCAGAGGTCCGCCGTCTGCGCCGGCGAATGACCCTCCGTCACATCTGTTGGCCAGATGCTCGCAGCACTGATCGGCTCGCGGTCTTGCATGGCGTGACCTGTGTTCGGTGACGCAAAGGATGATCCCCGAAACTAAATCGAGCCTTAATTTTCGGTGACCGAACTGCGGCAGCACGAAGTCTTTTGGTCGCAGTCCCCGTAAAAGTGCGGGGCTCAGGACGCAGCGGTCGTTTCCGGACGTCGTCTCCGCAAACCGGGTCGTCGCGGCGTGCGTGCGCGGCTATAGCGATCGCATGCTCGATTTCGCCGCACAGTATGCCGCCTTTCAGCGCCGCGACCCGGCCTGGGACGGCATCGTTTTCGTCGCGGTCAAGACCACCGGCGTGTATTGCCGCCCGGTCTGCCGGGCGCGCACGCCGCTGGCGCGCAATGTGAAATTCTATGGCAGCGCCGCGTCGGCGGAGCGCGCCGGCTTCCGGCCCTGCCTGCGCTGCCGTCCCGAGGCGGCGCCGTTCTGTCCGGCGTGGAGGGGCACTCGGACGACGGTCGAGCGCGCGCTGGCGCTGATCGAAGAGGGCGCACTCGATCGCGGCGATGTCGCGGCGCTGGCCGACCGGCTCGGCATCGGCACGCGGCATCTGTCGCGGCTGTTTGCCGAGCATCTCGATGCCTCGCCGCTGCAAATCGCGTTGTCGCTGCGCGTGCAGCGCGCCAAGCGCCTGATCGATGGCAGCGATCTTCCGCTCTCTCTGGTGGCGCAGCGCGCCGGCTTCTCCAGTGCAAGGCGCATGAACGCTGCGTTCGCAAGGCTCTACGGCCGCTCGCCCGCCTCGCTGCGAGGTAAGCGGCAGCCACGCGTCTTGATGCAATAACCTCGATGGAGATCAGCAATGGCCAAGAGCTACGGCACCGTCAGTGCGGAACGCAAAGCGCAGATGAGCGGCCTCGAATTCGTCCAGGGGCTCGCCTCCGGCGCGCTGCCGCTCAACACCATCGCGCAGACCCTGGGTTATGACGTCACTGAGGCCGAGCGCGGCCGCGTCGTGGTCACGCTAGAGCCGACGGACGCGCATCTCAATCCGGCCGGCACCGTGCATGGCGGGCTCACCGCCACGCTACTCGACAGTTGCATGGGGCTTGCGGTGCAGTCGACGCTCGAGGCCGGCACCAGCCAGACCACGCTCGAATTCAAGATCTCGCTGGTGCGGCCAATCACGCCGGACACCGGCCCGATCCGGGCGGAAGGCCAGGTGCTCAATTGCGGTCGCCGCATCGGCACCGCCGAGGGCAGAGTCACCGACGCCAAGGGACGGCTGCTCGCCCACGGCACGACGACGTGCCTGATCTTTCCGTCGTAGCGCAAACGCCGTTGGCACGGAGAGACTGCGCCGGCCTGCATCTGTAGATGCGATGCCGGCGCAGCAACATTGGAACGTGTCCAGCGAGGCACCGACTTAGAGACCTTCAATTTCACTGAACCGATCGATTGGCTTACCCGAACGCTATGGGAACAGCGTTCGGGTAGTCAGGATGCGATCGTCGACGAAGCCACGCCGCACAGCCGTGCTCAGCGCGGTCCCTCCGGATATCCCGGCATGTTGTTCCATCCGGCAGGCAACTCGCCGCCGGGCCGCGTCGCTGTGCCATTGTGTTCAGGCAAGCGAATGAGGCCGAGCTGAAACATGGCGGTCAGCGCATCTTCCTGCCCGAGCTCTTCGGCGATCCGTCCCTCGCGGACGCGGAGCACGGTGGTGCCGGCGAACGTCATCTTGCGACCGGAGGCTGCCGGAAGCGAGCCGAGGCGGAAGTCACTGAACGCCGGTCCGGTGTGGGTGCCGCCGCCTTCCCAGCGGCCGACGACGAGGTCGCCTTCCGCGATCAGATCGCCGACGCCCCAGAAATTGAGATCCGGAAAGGCTTCGCGAAACTCGGTGATGAACTTCATAACCGCAGCGCGGCCGCGCTTCGGTTCGTGCATCGGATAATGCACGACAATGTCTGACGTGGCGAGCTCGTTGATGATGCGCGGATTCCAGGGATTGCCCCAGAACTCCTTGAACCACCGGCCTACGACGTTCTTGTTTTCCTCTGACATCGGATCGTCTCCATTTGCGGTTTACCGGTATCGCGACCGGCGCTGTCTCGATGCGCGCAGTAAGCATTTGGAGGCGCGTGTCGTGCCACCCGATTCCGGATCGGGCGTGCGCTCGGCCTTCAGGCGAGATTCCGCTGTGTCGGCATGGTGCTTGGCGCAGTTTTTTGCGCGTCGTCGCTCAATCGGGAAACGGGTGGTGCGCGCAACGCGGGCACGAAATCATCGTCCCAAATACACAGGAGAACATCATGCGCAATTTCGATGCGATCGCCGCGCTGCGCGGCGACGGACTTCGTCCCGAGCTGCGGGCGCTCTTTGATCGCGCTGCGATCGAGCTTCGCGCTGAACTGTTCGTCAGAAGCGACGGGATGCTTCAGTCCGGTCCGGACGCCACTCCCAAAGCGGCGCGCGACAATGTCGTGCCGCTGAAGAGCAGGGCGGCTTGAATCACCAGAGCATGATCCGGAAAAGTGTGTAGCGGTTTTCCGAAGAGATCATGCTCAAATCAAAGAGCTGGACCGGGATGACTTCTCGAAGAAAAGTCATCCCGGTCTAGCGCGCCGGCGTTAGCGCCACACCGACTTGTCGGCATCCCAGCGCTGGCCCCTGAATTCCTTGATCAGAGCGTCGATCGCGCCGTTGTCGTCCTTCGGCTCGCTGCCTTCCTCGTCGCTGCCGCTGGAATCGTCCGAAAGATTGAGCTTGGCGCCGGCGCTGTCGTCGGACGTCGAGACGGTCGGCGTCGAGACCCACAGCATCAGCTTGTCCGAGCTCCCGGGCTTGTCGGGCGAGACGAGGGCGGTGACCTCGTAGTTCTGGATCAGGCCGAGCGCCGGATAGACCGCGCTCGGCCGCTTCAGCACCAGCTTCAGCTTGCCGGTATTCGCGTTCCAGGTGGCGGAGGCAGGCTTCGCGGCAAGCGTCTTCGCCAGAACGCCGGCGACGGCGGAGGCGAGCTTGTCCTTGTTGATCTTGTCACCGTCGCGCCAGTCGGCGGCGGCAAAGCGGATCGTGCGGTCCATCTCGAACGCGCCGCTGGTCCAGCCGGCTGCGGTCACGCCGGGCGTGCTCTTGGCCTTGGCGAGCAGCGCGCCGGCGCGCTCGGGATCGACGGTGAGGTTGATGGTCTGCTCGCCGGCGCGGATCTCGTCGCAGGTCACCGCGAGGCTGGAGGTGCCGATCTCGACGGCCTCGCCCTTCAGGCTCTTCAGGAAGTCGGCCGCCGCATCCAGCTTTACCCGCACGCCGATCGATTCCGGCGAGACGTCGGTGAAATCCTTCGGCTGCGGCGTGATGTCGTCCTGGCTGGCCTGGCTGTCCTGGAATTCCTTCTCGCTGAGATCGGAATTGTCCGTCGAGGCGACCTCGGTCACGGCCTGGCCGATCGTGATCTGGCCGCGGAACTCGAAATCGTCGCCGGTCTGCTTGCGGGTCAGCTTGACGGTGACCGGCTGCTTGTCGGCGATGCTCTGGCTGGTGCCGGCGAGGGTCTGGCCGCTGACGGCGAGGTTGGCGATGAAGCGGTCCTTGCGGTCGGAGCCCTTCTCGACGGGATAGCAGACGTCGAGCACGGCCGCGGTCACGGTCTTGCCCTGGCGGGTTTCCTTCAGGATGACGTCGGCATTGCCGTCCATCAGGCCGATGATCGAGTTGAAGTAGCGCGTCTCGGGGCCGCCGCCTGGCGCCGCCTTGGGCTGCAGCTTCATCTGGGCGAGAGCGGGCGCCGAGACGACGGCAAGACCGAGCAGCAGGAGCGGGAGCGCGCGCATACGATAAGTCCTCGAAGGGCAGAATCGGTTCCGTCGTAACTAGCAAACCTGTGTGTCATTGGCCAAAAAGAAGGCCGCCTAACGGCGGCCTGAGAGCGTTTTCATGCGAAGCGGGTACCGGTGCGCGTCATACGCGTGCACCGGGCTCCTCACTGCTTTCCAGCCTGCCGCGCAGCGCGGTCACGACGCGGCTCACGGTTTCGATGTCCTTTGTCGAGAGACCGTCGGCGAGGCCGTTTACCCAGGGCAGTTGCAGGCGCATGGCCGCGTCGAAGGCCTGCTGTCCCTTGCCGGTCAGCACCACGAGCTGGGCGCGGCGGTGATGCGGGTTGGTCTCGAAGGTGACGAGCCCGTCCCGCTGGAGGTCGTTGACGATCCGCTGCACGTTCTGTCTGGCAGCGCCGAGGTCGCGCGCAAGCCACGCCACCGGTTGCGGGCGTTCGGCGGCGATGATGGCGCCGAGGATCTGCCAGCGCGCGCTGGTCAGCCCGAGCCCGGCCACCAGCCGGTCGCCGGCAGTGAACAGCAGGCTGTTGAGCCTGAACAGGTCGAGAATCAGGTTGCTCAGGGCCTCGCCGGCCGGGGTGCGCTTGGTCTGTGGCATTTGTCACCATAAGAGTATATTGACATCATGATGTCAATATTGATATGTATCCATCGTAACGACATGACATCATAGCACCATATCACGGAGCCAACCATGCCGCAGATGCGCCCCCTCGACCCCGCATTCCCGATCGACCGCCAGCTCGCGGTCGATGCCACCGCCGTCGTGCTCGTCAACCTCTTCACGCTCGATGCTGCCGACGAGGACACCTTCCTCAAGGCCTGGCAGGACGACGCCGCCATCATGAAGCGGCAGCCCGGCTTCATCTCGACCCAGCTGCACCGCGCGCTCGGCGACAGCCCGGCCTATCTGAATTACGCGGTCTGGGAATCGACCGCGGCTTTTCGGGCCGCCTTCGCCAATCCCGAGTTCAGGGCCAAGCTCTCGGCCTATCCGGCGTCGGCGGTGGCGTCGCCGCATCTGTTCCGGAAGGTGGCGGTGCCGGGCGTCTGCGTCGCGTAGGCGCACGGTGAGGTTGGCTCGATGCTGGGCTCCCTCTCCCGCTTGCGGGGGAGGGTGGGGTGGGGGTCTTACCGCGAGTCATATTGCGGTGAGAGCCCCACCCGGATCGCATCTTGCGATGCGATCCGACCTCCCCCGCAAGCGGGAGAGGTGAGGGAGGCTGCTGCCTCAGACAAAAAAGAAGGCCGCCCGGAGGCGGCCTTCGATCTCGATATTGATGCGCTGACCGGGCTCAGAAGCCGCCCATGCCACCCATTCCACCCATGCCGCCGCCGCCCGGCATCGCCGGCGCAGCGTCCTTTGGGAGTTCGGCGACCATGGCTTCGGTGGTCACCAGCAGGCCGGCCACCGAGGAGGCGTCCTGCAGCGCGGTGCGCACCACCTTGGCGGGGTCGATGATGCCCTTGTCGACCATGTCGACATAGTCCTCGGTCTGGGCGTCGAAGCCGAAGGTCTCCGACTTGTTCTCGAGGATCTTGCCGACCACGATCGAGCCCTCGACGCCGGCGTTCTCCGAGATCTGGCGGACCGGAGCTTCCAGCGCCTTGAGCACGATGTTGATGCCGGCCTGGACGTCGGCATTGGCGTTGGTGAGACGGCCGACCGCCTTCTTGGCGCGCAGCAGCGCGACGCCGCCGCCGGGCACGATGCCTTCCTGCACCGCGGCGCGGGTCGCGTTCAGCGCGTCCTCGACACGGTCCTTCTTCTCCTTGACCTCGATCTCGGTCGCACCACCGACCTTGATCACCGCAACGCCGCCGGCGAGCTTGGCAAGGCGCTCCTGCAGCTTCTCTCGGTCGTAGTCCGAGGTGGTCTCCTCGATCTGCGCCTTGATCTGGCCGACGCGGGCGTCGATGTCCTTCTTCTTGCCGGCGCCCTTGACGATCGTGGTGTTCTCCTTGTCGATCACGATCTTGCCGGCGCGGCCGAGCATGTTCACCGTGACGTTTTCGAGCTTCATGCCGAGGTCATCGGAGATCAACTGACCGCCGGTCAGGATCGCGATGTCCTCCAGCATCGCCTTGCGGCGATCGCCGAAGCCCGGCGCCTTGACGGCGGCGACCTTGAGCCCGCCGCGCAGGCGGTTGACCACCAGCGTCGCCAGCGCCTCGCCCTCGACGTCCTCGGCGAGGATCAGGAGCGGACGGCCCGACTGCACCACGGCTTCCAGCACCGGCAGCATCGACTGCAGGCCGGTCAGCTTCTTCTCGTGCAGCAGGATGTAGGCATCCTCGAGCTCGGCGGTCATCTTCTCGGCGTTGGTGATGAAGTAGGGCGAGAGATAGCCGCGATCGAACTTCATGCCCTCGACGATGTCGACCTCGGTATCGAGCGACTTGTTCTCCTCGACGGTGATCACGCCCTCATTGCCGACCTTCTGCATCGCCTGCGCGATCATCTTGCCGATCGCGGCGTCGCCATTGGCCGAGATGGTGCCGACCTGGGCGACTTCTGAGGAGGAGGCGACCGGCTTGGCACGCTTCTCGATGTCCTTGATCACGGCGGCGACCGCGGTGTCGATGCCGCGCTTCAGATCCATCGGGTTCATGCCGGCGGCGACCGACTTGGCGCCCTCGCGGACGATGGCCTGCGCCAGCACGGTTGCGGTGGTGGTGCCGTCACCGGCGGTGTCGTTGGTCTTGGAAGCGACCTCGCGCAGCATCTGCGCGCCCATGTTCTCGAACTTGTCGTCGAGCTCGATATCCTTGGCGACGGTGACGCCGTCCTTGGTGATGCGGGGCGCGCCGAAGCTTTTCTCGATGACGACGTTGCGGCCCTTCGGGCCGAGCGTCACCTTCACGGCGTTGGCGAGCACGTCGACGCCGCGCAGCATGCGCTCGCGGGCGTCTCCGGCGAATTTTACGTCCTTGGCAGCCATTGTTTTCAACTCCTGGAAAGCCGTCATCCCTTGCATAACGGCTTTGCCGTTATTGCTCGAGGAGCGGGCCTTGGCCTGCGTCTCGAAGGATGAGTTTGTGGATGTTCACCCTTCGAGACGGCAGCTTCGCTGCTTCCTCTGGGTGACGGAAAAAGAGGTGCGCTTACGCCAGCACGCCCATGATGTCGGACTCCTTCATGATCAGGAGCTCCTGGTTGTCGAGCTTGACCTCGGTGCCCGACCATTTGCCGAACAGCACGCGGTCGCCGACCTTGAGGTCGATCGGGATCAGCTTGCCGGCCTCGTCGCGGCCACCCGGGCCGACGGCGACGATCTCGCCCTGGGACGGCTTTTCCTTGGCCGAGTCCGGAATGATGATGCCACCCTTGGACTTCTCCTCGGCATCGATACGCTTGACCACGACGCGGTCATGCAGTGGGCGGAAGGTGGATTTAGCCATGACGTTCCCTCTTGGAGGCTCGGTTTCAGGTCCGGTTCATCGAGACCGGCGTTGAATGCCGGCCCGGTCGGCGCCAGGCAGGACGCCCGGCGCATTTAGCAATCGTGGTGCGAGAGTGCTAATTGCGGGCCGGGAAATATGGCTTGGCGGGTTTTCTGTCAAGCAAAGTGGTTAAGGCCTTGGTGAGGCCAATATAGGATGGTGGACCGGAAACCAAATCGTAGCGATGACGTAATTTTGTCAGACGTCGTTGCTCCGCCTTAAGTTTTACGCTTGGCTGCAGGACGGGTGCGGCCGGGACATAGTCGGGGGATGCATATGATCAGGTCACTCAACGCGCGATTGGTCGCACGATTCGCGGCTGTCTCGGCGCTGACGGCACTCTTGGGGGCGTGCAGCAGCTTCAGCCTGCCGTCGTTGTCGTCGAACCCCGAGCCGGCGCCCTCCGAACCCGGGGGGGCCCCGGAGATGCCTGCGTCGATCCGCCCCGATGAGATCGTCGGCCGCTGGGGTCTCGCCTCGTTCCAGAATCCCGCCGACCGCGCCCGCACCGAGGCCGCGGCGCGCGGCCAGTGCAAGCAGCCTTACGTGATCGGCGCGGGCCAGAACGGCGGCGTCATCATGCACCTGGCCGACCAGGCCACCCCGCAGGAATTGCGGCTGAAGGGTTCCCCCGGCGGCAAGAACTATATCGGCCCGCCAGGACCTGTGCCCGGCGAGCAGGACCGCGAGATCATCTCGTTCGACGGCCGGGTCTTGATCACCCGCTTCGTCGACAAGGACGCCGCCACCCGCTACGGCAACATGGTCTACGTCCGCTGCGCGCCGCGGGCGTGAGGGGCAAAGAAGGTTCAGCCTGAGCCAGAGCCGCGATGACGGTGCGCCTCTCCCCTTGTGGGAGAGGTCGGATCGCATCGAAGGCATGGATTCCTTCGTCGCTTCCGCTCCTCGCAATGACGGGGAAAGGCCATCGCCTAAACTAATCTCAGTTGAACATCGCGTCGATGTCGTCCTGCGAGCGTGGCCGGGCCGCTAGACGAAGCACGAGCCGCTGCGCGCGGGGTTTACATTTGATCTGGATTTTACGATACGCCGGACGAAACGGCTCTCGTTAAGTACGGACCCGATCTCTCGTGCCGGAAGCAAGCGCATCCGCGAATATTGCTTTGCGTCGCGAGCCCCCAATCAGCACTTGCCTATGGGATCACGCCCTTAGACAAATGGCCCCGACGATATCCACGTCGGGGCCATTCGAGATCATCGGCCACGGGTACATCCGCCGGACCATCCGATCATAAGCGTCGCTGATCACGGTACTTGGTCAGGGCTGGATGTGGCAATCGCTCCATCGAGGTAATCACATTCCGTGCGAAAGCGGCTCGCGGCCAGCTCGCGCTTGCGCCAACCAGAACGCGGCCGGATGTATCAGTTTGTCTTTGCAATCCGATACGTGCCCTTCTTGTGGCCAATGACCTGACCAATGCCTTCGAAATTGCTCTTAAGAGGCTCGATGGAAATGATGAGTTCGGCTTGGAGCCCTTCGAATTTGCCGGTCCCGCCGGTTATGTTGCACTTGTTGGGTTGCCCCGGCAGGAAATCGCATTGTTCGAATGTTTGATCGCCGTCCTTGTCGACGTAAGTACAGAACCCGCGGACTTCGACGGTCTTCGCCGATGTATCTCTGAGCCGACTAAACTGGCAACGTCCACCCATGTTATTGAGCACCGGGTTTCCCGCGTCGTTCATTGCTGCCATCGCTTGGTTCAGCAGGTCAAACTCTCTACCGCCGCCGATCGGCATCGGCTTTGGTGGCGGGATTGGTGTCGCAGTAAATGTCACCGAGACGGGCCCTTCCGGTGGCATGCTCTGAGCCTGGGCATTGCCAGCCGTGAGAACAGCAGCAATTGAGGACAACGCGACAAGTACGTGAGTAATTGACATTGTTCCCTCCCATAATGGCGTTTGAGAACTAATTGCGTCGAGCGATAACTCAATTGGCAAACGAACCGCTTGCAGTAAATTGCAGGCGCTCCTGTTCGTGGAGCACGCAGCGGAACGTACAACCCTGCATTGCTCCATACAAGTTGACGAATTCGACCAATTGACGCAGATGGGTCAGCGTCGTTGACGAAGAGCCTCACTCAACCGCACTGGGATGATGCGTGATGTTTCGCGGACTGAGGCGCCAGCAGTATCACACGCAATGCTGCATTTTGAGATAAGCAATGGCCCGACGATGTTGCACGTCGAGGCCATTCGGAATCAGGTCGGGCACTTCCGCCGCGCCTTCAGGTTTCTTTGAAGTCGCTGATTACCGCATCCAGCGCCGGCCCGAAGGCCGGCGTTTTCGTCTGTCTATGACGAACTTCAGGGGGCACGGACGAACCTGGCTTGCCGTCTACCGCCCAAAGTCGTGACCCGCAAACAGCTGCTACCGCCGCACTCCGACGCGATTGACGCCGCCATTCAAATTGCCGCCGGCGTTATGACGAACCGCAGCACGCGCCACCGGACGAGGCCTGAGCACCACGCCTGCTCTCGCCACGCAACCCACCGGATACCCGACGTACTGGCAATAAATGACGGCCTTAGCCGGTGCCGGACTGAGAGTAACACCTGCAAACCCCAGCACGAGGCTGGCCGCAATTCCCGCAACTGTCACTGACCTGGTCGAAAGAATGTTCGTCCGACGCATGGTATCCTCCTCATCGCACGCGAACCGAAAGGTGATGGAGCCACCGCAGATGTGGCCCAATCTATCGTCGGTGGCAAAGGATGAGTGATGTTGACATGGATCAACGCCGGGCGCGCGCCCTGGGCCATTTCCGGACTCTTGCACCGCAAGAAGTCCCCCAAAATGATGCGCCAATCTAGTCGTCCGCCCGGAGTGGCGCCTGCTACTTGCAGCCGCGGCAAATCGTAAGCTTGCCCTTTAGCTTGTCATCTTCCCCGGGATCGACCGATTGCTGCCCAGAGACACGATCTGCTTCTTGATTGATGGGCTGCTTTGCCCGGCGCGGCCTGACGGGTCGCGTCGTCCGGCTTGACGTGTCATCATCGTCGGCGATACCGACGCTAAAGCCATCGTAATCGGTGGCCGGCTTGGCCGACGGCCGCGACCTGTCGATCACTTGCGCTGGCGAAACGCTGTCGGGCTCTGGCGGCGTGTGCTCGACAGTGGCAGATCGTGGGGCGGTCGTGTGTCGCGGCACATCTTTAGCGGCTCGGGGCGGCACCGGACCCTTGGCTCCCTTGGCGGTCGCCGTCGGCGGCGGAACGTCATCCGTCGCCCGTGACGAACCAACATTGCCCTTTGCTGATGGCGTGGGACTTACGGCAGCCGCCACCGGCGGCGACACGCTGGGTGCCGCCATCGGCGGCCAAACGCTGTTGGTCGCGGCCGGAGATGCCGACCCCTCATTCAACTGAGACGGCGGCGCAAGCGAAAGCGGCGGGGACAGCGACGTCTGACATCTCGCGCTGTCGTGTGACCAAACTCCCGCCGCCAATAAACCAAGTGCAAACAGCGTAGCGTTTTTCATTGCCGTCCTGCAAATCACTCAGACAAAAGAATTGATCGCGTGACTCTTGTAGCCACGCTTCGGCGAAAATTTCCACATCTGACATGGCGATCAAAATTGACGGAAGTGGGGAGTCAGGGCGGTTGCATGCGCGCTTCGGTCCGCTTGGGGCCTTAGGCCACCCTCGTTATTGGCCCCCATGTCTGCCTGGGCCCAAACCGGAAGTGACACCGCGCCGCATTCTAAATCGAGGCGTTGTTGCGGGACAAGACGTCGATGATCACTGCATCGACGGTCACCATTCGTCGTAGAGCCACTCCCTTGGGATTCGAGGCCGCAATCTTGCGTACGGCGGTTGAGACGTCCGCTCGGGCTTGCGTACGGCCGGAGTCGGCTGTGTCGGAGGCGGTAACGCCCTCTGCTCGGAAGCCTTCGCGAGCGCCCGTTTCATTTCTTCCTGGCTCGCCTTGAGTTCCTCAATGGCTTTGGAGTTCTCGCGGGCCATTTGTTGCTGGTCCGCCTTGAGCTGTTCGATATTTCGCTCCATATTTGCGAGGTCGCGCGCGATCGTTTGCAGCAACTGCGTCTGATCGGGAAGGGCTGTGTTGGCTGTCGGCGCGGCGTCCTGCGGCGGTGCGGTTTGAACCATGGGCGTCGCTTGGGGCGGAGCGGCGTCCGCCGCGGCGACCTGAACGGTGGGTGGAGCGGGCCGCGCCGTGAGCGGCGGATCATCAGGCGGCAATGATGGAGTTGAGACAAGCTGCGGCGCCCAACGGGCAGCAATCAGCTTGGCTTCCCCACCATAAGACGACTGCAAAGCCAGGGCAGCGATAACGATACATGCTGCCAGCGACAAGCCGGCGAGGGCTCGGAACACCGGCCTTCCAGGCGGCGATTGCGAGCCAAGTGCGGAAGAGGCAGGGCTAGGCCCGGAAGAAGCAGGGTTAGTTCCGGCCGCAGGCGGGTTAGGTTGCGCCGAAGGTGGGGACGCGGCATCGCGTTCCATTCTTGCAAGCTGTTCACTCAAACGCGTGAGCTCTTCATCGGCGCGCGCGATTTGCTTGCGAGCTTCCGCGAGTCTTTCGTCGGCGGGCGCGGTCAGGCTATCGTTCGATTGAACTGGGTTCGGAGTGGGGGTGGAGTTCACTGACGTTTCCCTTTCCGTCCAATGTCACCCAAGCGTGCCGACCCGGCTATCCGTTAGGGTCGATCAGCCCCCCTCAGCACTCCTGTCAGTTTTGTCCAAAGAATGGCCGGATGAAAGCGCGCTTGAGGTCTCGTGACAATAGAGCGGGATACCGGCCTGGGCTAGCCGGAGGTCAGGTGCGCTCGGGGTCACAAGCCGCCGATGACGATCGATCCCGGCGAGTTCTGCCTCGTAGTTGGAAGCCGACACTTATGAGTACACGTCCTGGTCCGTCATGAAGATCAAGAGGGCGGCTCAAGGAGCCGCCCTCTTGCGGTGCCGTTGCGCCGGCTTCACTGGCAGACGTACATGTTGCCGTCAGGCATTTTCGTCATCGTACCGGGTTCGCAGGCGATACCATTGGCGGCCTTGTAGTCTGCCCATCCGGCGTAACCGTAATACGGACTGACCCGTTGATAGGCTCGTGCCGGATAGTAGGGCTGGCCAAAGCGGGGATCCGTCTGGGCGGCATATGCATCGGTCCAATTGTTTGTGCCCCAGCCGGAATAGGCCGCCGTGGTAGCGGCCGCCGTGGCGACCGCCGCCGTAGCAGCGACCCCCGCGCCAACCCCGTATCCATACGCAGCGCGCCGGGTTTGGCGACGCGCAACACCTGCGACGCTCATGGGCGTCAGCGGTCGGCCCACACGCGCCTGGGCGCTTTCGACTGACGCCGAAACGCCGCCCTGCTCAGACCAGGTGATGGAGAACAGTGTCGCACAAGCGAAAGTCGAGAGCGCAATTGCAGTATTTCTGACCATTCTTTGCGTCATGTTCAATCTCCAGCGTTGAGTACTCCAGTGGCTCCCCCCAATCAGTTATCCGATAACGGGGCGTACGGCATCGCTCGAGAGAAGCCAGCTTGCCCTCGTCGGATGCGCGCGGCGAGTGGCCGCGAACCTGTGACTGTGTGCTTGTGGAAGTACAAAACCCCGCTCGGGGGCGACCGGATTCACTCCGGAAGTCCCATGCAACCGGCACCAAATGTTGGCTTCCGGCATGCGCATGACAATTTCCCTCAGACACAGTATGCGTCCGCGACAGCAAACCTGCCAGTCAATTTCCAAGAGTCGCAATTTCCAAGTGTCGCAGTTGGCACAAACTGCATGAGGTCGAGACAGAGGTTCTGACTGATGCGTCACTTGACGCACACACACGGAGAGCCGCAGCACTCAAACAAAAAACGCCGGCCCGAGGGCCGGCGCTTTTTGTCTTGATTCGACAAATCTCAGTCGAACATCGCGTCGATGTCGTCCTGCGAGGCGTGGCCGGCGTCGCCGTCGAGCTTCGGGCCGTTGAGCAGGCGGGCGTCGCCCTCGCGGGTGTCGACAACAGGCGGGACGTGCGTCTTGATGGCGTCGACGCCGCCCCAGATGTTCATCATCTCGTTGATGTGCTGCTCGATGAACTTCATCGTCTGCATCACCTTGTTGATGCGCTGGCCGGTGAGGTCCTGGAAGTTGCAGGCCTCGAAGATCGAGACCACGCGCTCCTGGATATCCTCGCTGAGCCGCCTCTGCTGGTCGGGGGTGACGTTGTTGGCCAGTGCCGACGCGGCCTGGTCGATCGCCTCGACAGCCTCGAGGATCTGCTGGGTGGCCTGTTCGGTGCCGCCGACCACGGCGCCGAGCTCGCCATTGACCTTGGCCATCTCCTCGCCGTTGAAGCTCTTGCCGTGCAGCACGGCGATTTCGCGCTTGGTGCGGCTGATCGCGTCGTGGATCAGGTCGAGCTCGACCTTGAGCTTCTCGCACTGTTCGACCTGGGCGCGATAGGTCTCGAGCATCTTATGCGTCTCGGCGACCTCGCGGGCCACGATGGAATCGACGCTGTCGGCGGTGCGCTGCGCCGGTGCTGCGGCCATCTGGGCGCGGATCGAGCGAAGCTCGGCCATGATCTCGCGATGCATCGGACCGAGGTCGTCGCCGCCGGCGGCCTCCGGCTCCGCCATCACCACTTCGCCCATCGCCTGCTCGACACGAAAACGCTTGCGCTTCACTGACATGATTTCATTCCCGCCCCTTCACTAAGGTCCGTTCTAGCGAGAGGTGATTTAACGTCAGGTTCACGCGGAACAATTTGCGCGCACGGCGCGCGGCGGCCGCGCTACCGGCGATTAACCATGTTGCGGCGGCGTTCACGCAAAATAAACGCTACCCGGCAAAACCGCGCGCTATTGCCGGGATGGTGAATCGAAACCGCCGATCCGTTTACCAAACCGATGCGGTTTTCATTGCTTATTGACCACGTGCAACGGCGCTCGTCGCGCCCTCGCGCATCACCTCACGACGAAACCAGTACAGAGTACGTCGATGTTCAGGAAAACCACGCTTGCGCTGCTTGCCGGCGCCTCTTCTCTTATTGCCGTCCCCCATCACGCCATGGCGATCGACGCGGTGTCGCCCGCCGAGCCCACCGTGATCTACGCCAACCAGGGCGCGCCGCAGCCGCCGATGCGCACCGCCTATGTGCAGCCGCAGCGCTCCAGCATGGGCGGCGGCTTCATCGAATTTCTGTTCGGCGATGCTCCGTCGTCGCAGGGATATTCGCCGCAGTATCAGCAGCAGCCCGGCTATTACGGCAACCGCCAGGGCCTGCCGCCGATGGATCCGCAGCAGCAGATGATCCGCCAGCAGGAAGAGGCCGCGGGCGATCCGGCGCAGCGTCCGTTCGATCCGCGATATGAAAAACAGCTGGTCGACTATCACGGCAAGGAAGGCGTCGGCACCATCGTGGTCGATACGCCGAACAAGTTCCTCTATCTGGTGCAGGGCGATGGCCGTGCGATGCGCTACGGCATCGGCGTCGGCCGGCCCGGCTTCACCTGGGCCGGCGTCAAGACGATCTCGGCCAAGAAGGAGTGGCCGGCCTGGACGCCGCCGCCGGAAATGCTGGCGCGCCGCCCCGATCTACCACGGCACATGGAGGGCGGGCCGGAGAATCCGCTCGGCGCACGCGCGATGTATCTCGGCTCCTCGCTGTACCGCATTCACGGCTCCAACGAGCCCTGGACCATCGGCACCAACGTGTCGTCGGGCTGCATCCGGATGCGCAACGAGGACGTCATCGACCTCTACGGCCGCGTCAATGTCGGCGCCAAGGTCGTCGTGATGTGAGATAGCTGTCTGCGCAGCCCGGATGAAGCGCAGCGAAATCCGGGACAGTTGTGCAAGCTGAGAGATTTCCCCGGATTTCGCTTCGCTGCATCCGGGCTACGATGATCAAAAAAACGGCCGCTCGATGAGAGCGGCCGTTCGTGTTCAGGCGACACGCACACGCTTACGCGTAGTTGCTGTCATCGCTTCCACCGTCGAAGCCGCCATCATCATCGTCATCATGATCGAAGCCGTCAGAATCGTGGTCGGTGTTATCGTCGTTGTTGTTGCTGTTGTTCGAGGCCTGGTCGAACAGGCCTGAGCGCGAGCCGGAATTGTCGTTGCCGCGGCCGGATGAGCCGACATCGTTGATCCCGGCGTCACGCGCCAGGTCGCTCGACGACTGGTCGCCGCCCCAAGGACGCGAACCGCCGCCGAGGCCGCCGGCATCGGCCAGCGACTGATGGCTGCCGCCACCCATCATGCCGCGGATGCTGGAGAGCAATAGCCCGCCGCCGACCACGCCGGCCGCGGCCGCAGCCGCCGTGCCGAGGAACGAGCCGCCGCCACCACCGGGAGCGCCGCCGCCGAAGGCCGGGGGCTGCGGGCCGCCGTAAGGCTGGCCGTATTGGCCCTGGCCGTATTGCTGCGGCGGCTGGCCGTAGTTCTGGCCGTAGCCGCCCGCCTGCTGCATCGCCTGGCCCGAGTTCCAGACCGGGCGGCTGCCGCCGATATCGGGGGCGCGGACCGGCGGCACCGAGCCATGCGGCTGGCCCTGTCCGAAGACCGCGTCGCGCATCGAATCGAGGAAGCCGCCGCCCTGCTGCTGCGCGGGCGGTTGCTGGCTGACCGCGGCCTCGAGCTCCTGGATCCGATCATGGGCGCGCTTCAGAGCCTCGTCCTGCACCAGTGCGGTCTGCACCAGCGCGTAGACCGCATTCGGCGCGCTGCGCAGGCCCTGTATGATCGCGGACATGGCCTCGCTGTCGCGCGGGGCATTCTCCAGCTTGGCGAGCCGGTCGAAGAGATCGTCGATCAGTTGGCGTTCTTGCGGTGTCATGGCGTTCTCCATCGCGTCGATCGAATCGGCGCGCCCGAGATGTAGGACGGGCTTTGTGGCGCAAGGAGTGGGGGGCCGAATTAAATTTATGTATGCGACAATACGACCGTCGGTTTTTTCTGAACCCTGTCAGGCCAGTGTAACTTTATTCAGGGCGAGCAGGGCCGGGAAATCGTCGCCTGCCAGATAGGCATGTTCGGTCTCGCGCTGCGTCGTCAGCGGGTCGAGGTTTTTCAGCGTGTCATCGACGAAACCGGGATGGCACATCACGAGGCCGCCGTCGGGCATGCCATCCAGAAAGCCGCGCATCAGTGCCGCGAAATCATGCTCGCGCATGAAATCATAGGCACCGGCGAAGGCCGGATTGAACGTCAGGCCGGCGCGGGTCGCTTTCGCCCGGAATTGCGTGCTGAGCACGTTCAGCACCAGAGCCTTCGGCCCGACCAGCCGCGCCAGCGGACCGTCGCGTCCGCACTGCCGCACCCAGGCCTGCGGCGCGCGCTCCTTCACCGCGCGCAGGAAGCCGTCGCGCACCTGCGGGAACAGCTGCGCATGCTGGTGACCGTCGACGAAATCGGGCGCGCGGCCGAACAGATCGTGGAAGGCGTCGAGCTGCGCCAGCACCTCGGCATGCACGAGTTCGGCATCCAACCGCCGCATCAGCCCGGCGCGCAACAGTTTTGCGAACGGCAGGAACATGTCGCCGTCGAGCGGGCGGAAATGCATCGTCAGCGGCCGGAACGGCGCGGTCAGCGTCACATGCAGCCCGATCGCGCAGCGCGGGCTGTTCGCGACCGAAGCCTGCAACGCGGCCGCAGCCTCGCGGCCGATCGCCGGCGTCACCGTCATCACCGAGGTCGCGTTGAGGCGGCCGCGCTCGATCAGGTCGCGGATCGCGCGGTTGACGCCGTCACTCAGGCCGTAATCGTCAGCACACAGCCAGATCCGGCGTGGCGCAGCGGCATCGCTCATTCGGCGGCGGTCCGCTCGGCGGCGCTTTGCGCCGCGCCGCCGTCGGCGTGCTTCTCGGTGTGCTCGGCGACGAAATAGATCGGCCGCGCCTTCAATTCGGAGAGGATCTTGCCGATATATTCGCCGACGATGCCGATCATGATCAGCTGCACGCCGCCGATCGTCATCACGCCGATCATCAGCGACGGATAGCCGGGGACCTGCTTGCCGGTGGTCAACACTTCCCAGAGGATCGAGAGACCGAACAGGAAGGCCACGCCCGCGAGCAGCGCGCCGAGCAGGCTGGCGAAGCGCAGCGGCGCCACCGAGAACGAGGTCAGGCCTTCGATCGACAGGCCGATCAGCCGGCCGGCATTGAAGGTGGTGACGCCATGCGCGCGCGGCGCCGGCTCGTAGTCGACGCGGATCTGCCTGAAGCCGATCCAGCTGGCGAGCCCCTTGAAGAAGCGGTTGCGTTCCGGCAATTGCCGCAGCGCCGCGGCCGCGCGCGGCGACAGCAGGCGGAAGTCGCCGGCATCCTCCGGGATCTTCTGCCGCGCGCCCCAGTTGATCAGCGCGTAGAAGCCGCGCCCGGCCAGCCGTCGGAACGCCGATTCATTGTCGCGATGTGCCTTCGCCGTGTAGACGACGTCGTAGCCGTCATCGATCCAGTGCGCGACCAGCTGCTCCACCAGCGTGGGCGGATGCTGGCCGTCACCGTCCATGAACAGCACCGCGCCGCGGCGGGCGTGGTCGAGGCCGGCCATCAGCGCCGCCTCCTTGCCGAAATTGCGCGACAGCGACACTACCTGCAGGTCCAGCCCATGGGCGGGCAGGGCGCGGGCGATCGCAAGGGTAGTGTCGGCGCTGCCGTCGTCGACATAGACCACTTCGCAAGGCAGCCCGTAGCGTGCGCGCAGCGACTTGGCGAGATCGATCAGCCGCTGGTGCAGCGCCGCAAGCCCGGCGGCCTCGTTGTAGACGGGCACGACGATGGACAGACCCTGCGCGGCGGCGGTCTTGGCGGTTGTGGTCAGGCTGGAAACGTCAGAGCCCAGCATCATCGGTCAGGTTCCAGAACTAAGCGCGTTTTCGAGCGAAGCGGACATCCGGCTCGCGTGAGGAAAACACGTCAAACAAGAGAGCTTGAACAGAATATGGTACCGCGGGGCAGCTGTCGCCAAGATGAATGGCCTTGCCGGCTCATTGTCGCAGGAACGCCTCGAGCCTGGCGAAGAGCGGGTTCTCGCGGTCGAACACATAGTCCAGCGACACCACCGACACGGTTTCCGCGCCGTGGTCGCGCAGGAAGCTGCCGAGCGCGTAGAGCTTGCCCGGTGGGCAGTGCAGCGTAAGCATGCCCGACGAGGTCGGCCCCCCGAACGGGGCGACCACGCCGAAACGGTGATGCGCCTCGGAGAGCAGCGCATCGTTGCAGCCGGCAAAGCGGGTGCGGACCTCGCGATACTTGCTGGCACGGGCGCGCGCGGCGATGTGGTCGAGGATGACGCGCGCGGTCTCGCGGGCGCCGGTCGACCAGTCGGCATCCCGCGACGCCACCAGATTGGCCTGGCTGCGCAGCATGACGCCGTCGTCGAGCACCTTGAGCCCGTTGGCGGCGAGCGTCGCCCCGGTCGTGGTGATGTCGACGATCAATTCCGCGGTGCCGGCCGCGGGCGCGCCCTCGGTGGCGCCGGAGCTCTCGACGATGCGGTAGTCGCCGACGCCGTGCTTGGCGAAAAAGCCGCGCGTCAGATTGATGTATTTGGTCGCCACCCGCATGCGGTGATTGTGCTGCTCGCGGAAGCCGGAGGCGACGTCGTCGAGGTCGGCCATGGTGCGGACGTCGATCCAGGCCTGCGGCACCGCGACCACGACATTGGCATAGCCGAAGCCGAGGCCTTCGATCATCAGCACGCGCTTGTCGGCATCCGGAATGCTCTCGCGCACGAGGTCCTCGCCGGTGACACCCAGATGCACGGAACCGCGCGCCAGATTGGCCGCGATCTCGCTCGCCGAGAGATAGGCGATCTCGACATTGTCGACGCCTGAGATGGTGCCGCGATAGTCGCGCGCGCCCCCGGCCTTCGACAGCGTCAGCCCGGCGCGGGCGAAGAAGCCTTCCGCGTTTTCCTGCAGGCGTCCCTTGGAGGGGACGGCGACGACGAACGGCGTGCTCATGGGGCGCCTCCGCGGCCAGCGGCCTTGCCATGCCGGGTCATCGCCTCGATCCAGACCGAGAAGCCGACCGCCGGGATCGGGCTTGCCGAGCCGAGCTGCGTCATCAGCCCGTCATAGCGGCCGCCCGCGACCAGCGGCTCGGCGCCGTTGCCCTTGGCGTGCAGCTCGAACTCAAAGCCGGTGTAGTAGTCGAGGCCGCGGCCGAACGCGGTCGAGAACCGCGTCTTCCTGGTGTCGATGCCGCGCGCCGCCATGAAGCCGACCCGGCTCTCGAACTGGTCGATCGCGGCGGCAAGGTTGAGCTTCGCGTTGTCGGCCAGCGCGCGCAGTTGCGCGACTGCGTCGTCGGGGTCGCCCGATATCGCAAGGAAGCGCTTGATGATGGCGACCGCGTCGCGCGGCAGCGCGCCGGCCTTCAGCGTCGATTGCTCGAGGAAGCGGTCGGCGATCTCGGCCACTGTGCGCCCGCCGACATTGGTGGTGCCGGCGATCGACATCAGATCGGTGACCAGCGCCAGCGCCGCCTTGCGGTCGGAGCCGGCCAGTGCGGCGAGCACACCCTCATATTCGTTGCGGCCCGGCGCGGTCGCGAGCGTCAGCTGCTCGATGTCGTCGGTCAGCGAAACCTTGCGGTTGAAATCCTTGATCAGCCGGCGCCGCCACACCGGGTAAAGCTCGAGCGCATCGATCAGCGCGTTGAACAGCGCGACATCGCCGGTGCGGATTTCGACATCGCTCAAGCCAAACGCCGTGGTCGCCTCCAGTGCCAGCGCCAGCATCTCGGCATCGGCCGCGGCGCGGTCCTGCCGCCCGAACGATTCGATGCCGGCCTGCAGGAACTGGCTGGGCTGGCCGCCGCGATAGCGGAACACCGGCCCGAGATAGCTGAAGCCCGCCGGCTGGCCGGCCCTGTTGGAGGCGAGGTAGTCGCGCGCCACCGGGATCGTGAGGTCCGGGCGCAGGCAGAGCTCCTCGCCGCTCGGGTCGGTGGTCAGATACAGGCTCTTGCGGATGTCTTCGCCGGAGAGGTCGAGGAACGGCTCGGCCGGCTGCAGGATCGCCGGCTCGGACCGGAGATACCCAGCCTGCGCGAACGAGGCCAGCAACGCATCCGCCCAGTCGGCGGATCCGGCGGCGGATCGTGGTGCGGCAGCTTCGGTCATCTCGACGTCCAATTCGCCCCGAAATCGCAGTTCCAGAGCGGGTTCCATAGGTGGTGTTGGCGGAGCCCTTAGCATGGTCGGCCCGGGCTTTCGACAGGGATCGGCCAAGTGGCTTAATGATTGGGTTCGTTAACGATTTTGCGACGGCTTGGCTAGGGAAAGATGTTTTTCTTCATCTGGGCTATGTGCTGCGGCACGGGCGGTCCACCTCTCCCGCTTGCGGGGGAGGTCGGATTGCATCGGAGATGCAATCCGGGTGGGGGCTCTCGCCACTCAAAGAATCTCGTTGCGGCGAGACCCCCACCCAAACCCTCCCCCGCAAGCGGGAGAGGGGGGCGCAGTCCCTTCTTGGCTACGCAGCGCTCCAATCCCCCAGCGCCGCCTGCACCAGCGCCAGTGCGGCGACGGCTGCGGTGTCGGCGCGCAGGATGCGCGGGCCGAGCGCGAGGCGGAGGATGTTGGGCTGGCGCAGCAGCAGCGCGCGCTCCTCTTCGGCAAAGCCGCCTTCCGGGCCGATCAGCACATCGATCCCGGCCTGCGCCGCCTTGGCCACCTGCAGCGCCTGCACCGGGTTCGCGACCTCGGCGGCCTCGTCGCAGAACACCAGCAGGCGCGTCTGGTCGCGCCCCGCCAGGAAGCGTTCGAGCGGGAGCGGATCGGCGACCTCGGCGAGTGAGATGATCCCGCACTGCTCGGCGGCCTCGACCACATTGGCGCGCATCCGCTCGCTATTGACCCGCGACACCTGGGTGAAGCGGGTCAGCACCGGCACGAGCCGCGCCGCGCCCATCTCGACCGCCTTCTGCACCATGTAGTCGAGCCGCGCATGCTTCAGCGGCGCGAACACGTAAGCGACGTCGGGCAGGCGGTCCTGCGCGCGGGTCTGCGCCGTGATCGAGAGCGTGTCGGGGCGCTTGCGGCCACCAATCTCGGCGCGCCATTCGCCGTCGCGGCCGTTGAACACCAGCACGCTGTCGCCGGCGCCAAGCCGCAGCACATTGCCGAGATAGTTGCTCTGGTCGCGTTCGAGCGCGACGGTCGCGCCGGCGCCAAGCGGCGCATCGACAAACAGGCGGGGGCTGCGAAAATCGAGTTCAGGCATGTCCTATTCCGGACCGCGCTTTAGCCCAAAAGGCAAGGCGGCCTTATTGCTCCGTGGCAAATTTACCAAGCTGAGCAATACCGTAGTCCCGCGGACTCGTCAGGAACTCGCCGACCAACGTAGTAAGGACCTGTCGATGTATTGCTTCTGTCACCAAGTCATTGGTTAAGTTCTTAAGTCCAAAGTTCTTAGGCCCAAGGGAGGGGTCGCTTGCACGCGGCCCCTTTTGCTTTTCAGTCACCCCTGCGCGGCGTCGGGCCGCAAATCCAGACTGTGGCATGACCGAAAATCGGGATCAGGTATATTTGATGGTCCGGTTTTACCGCCGTTCGTAGCCTAAAGGCTTATAAACGAGGAACAATTTAATGTGGCCGGCGTGGCCCTACGCCGCGCTGTCGCCCAAATCGACGGGTTGTTAAGGCGCCACAGGAATCGTAAAACGCCCCCAAATTGGTTGCTTCGTTTTTGTTGCGCTGGGGTTGCCTGGACCTTTTGCCGGAGAGACACCCTCGATGATCCGCCGCCTGATCGTGCTGACCGTTGCCGCGACCGCCCTGTCTGTGGGGCAGGCCGCTGCCCAGAGCGCCTTTCCGGCTCCGCTGCCCAATCAGGCCGGCAAGGCTGGCACCGCGTCCGATCCGGCGTTTCCGCCGGTCAATGGTATGCGTCCAAGCCAGGCCGGAACCGCCTCGGATTCCGCATTCCCGCCGGTCAATGGCGCGCCGGCAGCCAGGGTCGGCGCGGCGCCGTCGGCGTTCCCGAGCAATGGTGCGGCGCCCATAGCCGGTGGCGGGTTGTCCTCGCCGCCGCCTCCGCCGAGCGAGGCGGGTGGCGCCAGCGAGGCCTGCATGAAGAATTTCGTGCCGCTGCGTGAGGAAGCTGAGAAGCGCGGCAAGGCGATCAAGGCCGCGAGCGATCGCCACGCCAGCCCGCAGGAGGCCTGCAAGCTGATCGGCAATTACAGCCAGGCCGAGGTCAAGATGATCAAATATGTCGATACCAACGCGGCCAAGTGCGGAATTCCGCCGCAGATCGCCAACCAGCTCAAGGACGGCCACAAGAACACGGAAGCGCTGCTGAAGAAGGTCTGCAATGTCGCAGAGCAGGCGGCGGCGCAGCCGCGCGGCCCCGCTGGGCCGTCGCTGAGCGACGTGCTGGGTTCGTCCGCTTCGCTGCCCGAAGCGACCCCGACCAAGAAGGGCGGCAGCACCTTCGACACGCTGAACGGCAACGTCCTCACCCGATAAGGGACCGCCCGATGATCGACTGCTCATGAGCGACGTCTCCGCCCGCGTTGCCGACTCCACAGGCAACTGGGTGGACACCCATGCGCCGGTCTGGTCGCGGCCCTATCTGCGGCTTGCGCGCTACGACCGGCCGATCGGCTCCTGGCTGCTATTGATGCCGTGCTGGTGGTCGGCGGCGCTCGCCGCCGGTGTCGCGCATGATGTCCGCTCGCTGCCGCTCGTGGTGCTGCTGTTCTTCATCGGCGCCTTCGTGATGCGCGGCGCGGGCTGCACCTGGAACGACATCACCGATCGCGATCTCGACGCCAAGGTCGAGCGCACACGGTCGCGGCCGATCCCGGCCGGGCAGGTGACGGTGACGCAGGCGGTGGTCTTCATGGTGCTGCAGGCGCTGATCGGGCTTGCGGTGCTGCTGCAGTTCAACCGCTTTGCGGTAATGACCGGCATCGCTTCGCTTCTGATCGTCGCGATCTACCCGTTCATGAAGCGGATCACCTGGTGGCCGCAGGTCGTGCTCGGCCTCGCCTTCTCCTACGGCGCGCTGATGGGATTTGCGGTGACGCTCGAACGCATCGATGCAACGGCGATTGCGCTCTATGCCGGGTCGATCGCCTGGGTGATCGCCTACGACACCATCTACGCCCACCAGGACGCCGAGGATGACGCGCTGATCGGCGTCAAATCCACCGCGCGCCTGTTCGGCGCACGCACCCACCGCGCGCTGGTGATCTTCTATGGTCTCGCCGTGCTGCTGATCGGCGCGGCGTTCGCGCTCGCGGGCGCACGCTGGCCGGCCTGGATCGGCCTTGCCGCATTTGCGCTGCATCTCGCCTGGCAGGTCCGCCGGCTCGACACCAGCGATCCCGCGCTCTGCCTGCGCATCTTCAAGTCCAACCGCGACGCCGGCTTCATCCTGTTCGCAAGCCTGGTCGTCGATGCGGTGATGCGGGCGGGGTGACGCACATCCCTCGTCATTCCCCGGTGCGCAATTGCGCGACGGGGAGTGACGAGTGAGGTGAGCACGCTACTCAGGCTCCCTTTCCCACGCAACCGGGGTTTACCCCGGTTGCGCATCATTGATTTGCGCAAGTCGGGCAGGCCCGACTTGCGATGGGAGAGGTGGGGAGAGGGGTGGCCCCGGGCGAGATGATCGAAGTGAAACTCGCACGCGCAATTCGACCGCGTGTCGTGCGTGCTCGATCGAGTGGAGAGAGCTTGCCGTGTGGCACCCCTCTCCCTAACCCTCTCCCGCAAGGGAAGAGGGAACCCTTCCGCCGGTGCGTTCCTCACGCGCGCGTGCCACTGAGTTGCCCGACGGCGCAAGCCCCGCAGCAAAAATAGTTCGCTTTATCAGAAATGCAACGCGGTGTATGGTTCGCCGGTCTCACCCGATCGAGGGGCGGCTCGTGATCGTCGCGAACGCGGTGTGGGATGCGGTGGACGCTGATCATGCAAGCGACGAACGCATGTGAAGCGGACGGGTGTCATCGCCCGGCTCGACCGGGCGATCCAGTACGCCGCGGCCTATCGTTTCAATCGCTGCGTCTCTGGAATACTGGATCACCCGCATGCGCGGGTGATGACACCGCGATGCTTGAAATGCAGATCCGAACTGCAACGACGCGTTATCCCTGCTTGCACAACAGCGATGGTGAATGGCGTGGAGCGCTGTGAAACGACCTCAATTCCGCGCGATGATCTCGCGCTCGTCGCGATGCACGCTGGCTTCGTTGAGCTGGACGCCGGCGCGGCGGCGGACCAGGAATTTCGGGCGGCGGGCGCGGATCGCGTTGCGGCGACGGCGGCGCGCCGCCGGCTGGCGCGGCGCCGGCTCGGTCAGTTGCGGGAGACGGAAGATGTCGCTCCACATCTGCCAGGCGGACGTGATCTCCTCGGCATCCGAACTGGTGCCGAGCGGAATGGAGAGCGCGGGATCGCGGTGAACCAGCACCAGCATCTGCGCGTCGTCGATGCCGCGCAACGCGACGCCGAGGAAATCGCTGACGCGAACATTGACCGCCATCCGCATGCCGAGAACGGCACGGCGCAGCACGACATGTTCGCGATGAAGCTCGACCTGCCGCGTGCCGCCATCCGCGCGCGCATCCTGCGCGTGGAAAGAGAGCGGAAGGGAAAGAGGGTCGAGCCGCAACGCGCAGCTCGACCCGGCGGAATTGATTCCGCTTGTTGGTGTTTGACGCCTCAAAGCCTTATCTCCCCGCCGGGATTATGTTCCCGGTCGATGTGTGAGAGCCTAGCCGAGCGATGGCCGTTTCGGCTTAAAAAGCCTGGTTAACCCATCCTCACCTGGCGCCATGATTGACAAGAGGTTGGCCCGCATGATTGACGAAGCGTTGCGCCGATCACTCAAATCTTTGTTGCCCGCCGGTGCAAAGTGCTTGAAATCCCTGTGAATCCTGCACATCTGGTGGGTCTGTCGACCTCGTTCCGGGCCTCCCCTCAATCCGCAGGAATTCGTTCGTGAACCCTTCACCATCTGCATCGTCGTCGCGACACGGCGATTCCTCCGATCTGTTCGACCAATCCGGCCTCAGCGACCTCGCGCAGCGTCTCGTCGAGGCCGCGAGGCGCGCCGGCGCGGACGCGGCCGATGCGATCGCGGTCCGCGGCGTCTCGCAAGGCGTCGAGGTGCGCGACGGCCGCGTCGAGGAAACCGAGCGCTCCGAAGGCGATGACGTGGGGTTGCGGGTGTTCGTCGGCCAGCGCCAGGCGGTGGTGTCAACCAACGATATCAGCGGCGACGGGATCGCAAAGCTTGCGGAGCGTGCGGTGGCTATGGCGCGCGTGGCGCCCGACGACAAATATGTCGGTCTGGCCGATCCTGCGCTCCACGCGCATGATTTCCCCGATCTCGATCTGCTCGATCGCAAGGTCCCGACCACGGCCGAGCTCGAGCAGCGTGCCATCGAGGCGGAGGCTGCGGCGCTCGCGGTCAAGGGCGTCAGCAAGTCCGGCGGTGCGTCGGCCTCGACCGGGATCGGCGGCATGGTGCTGGTGACGTCGACCGGCTTTCACGGCTCCTATTTGCGCTCCAGCCACGGCATCTCGACAACCGCGATTTCCGGTGAGGGCACCGGCATGGAGCGCGACTATGATTTCACCAGCGCGCCGCATGGGTCCGATCTCGATTCACCCGCTTCCGTCGGCCGCAAGGCCGGCGAGCGCGCAGTAGCACGGTCGAACCCGCGCAAGGTCGAGACCTGCAAGGTGCCCGTCGTGTTCGATCCGCGGGTTGCCGGCTCGATCGTCGGCCATCTGGTCGGCTCCATCAACGGCGCCTCGATCGCGCGCAAGACCAGCTTCCTGAAGGACAAGCTCGGCGAGCAGCTGTTCTCCAAAGATATTCGCATCATCGATGATCCCCTGCGCGTACGCGGCCTGCGCTCGCAGACCTTCGATGCCGAAGGCGTCAAGGTAAAGCGAACGGCGCTGATCGACGAGGGCGTGCTGACCACCTGGGTGCTGGACTCGGCGACTGCGCGCGAGCTCGGCCTGGTCACGACGGGACATGCGCATCGCGGCGTGTCGTCCTCGCCGTCGCCCGGCACCTACAATCTGCATCTCGAGCCCGGTGCGGTGACGCCGAAGGAGCTGATCTCCGACATCAAGCAGGGCTTCTACGTCACCGACCTGATTGGTTCCGGCGTCAATGGCGTGACCGGCGATTACAGCCGCGGCGCGTCCGGCTTCTGGATCGAGAACGGCGAGATCACCTATCCGGTCAGCGAAGTGACCATCGCCGGGCATCTGCTGCCGATGTTCAAGTCGCTGGTCGCCGCCAACGATCTGGAATTCCGCTACGGCGTCAATTCGCCGACGCTGCGCATCGAGGGCCTGACGCTTGGCGGACGCTGATACGGACGACTGGACCAAGGCGCGCGATGCTGTCTTGCTGACCCGGTCGGTGCAGGAGGCAGGTCGGCTCGCGCTGTCGCTGTTCCGCACCGAATTGAAGAACTGGACCAAGGGCGCGTCCTCGCCGGTCTCCGAGGCCGACATCGCGGTCAATGACCTGCTGGAGCAGCAGCTGCGTTCGGCAACGCCAGCCTATGGCTGGCTGTCGGAGGAAAGCGCCGACAACACGGCCCGGCTCGGCAAGCGCTTCACCTGGATCGTCGATCCGATCGACGGCACCCGCGCCTATCTCGCCGGCCGCGAGGACTGGTGCGTCAGTGTGGCGCTGGTTGAAAATGCAGCTCCGGTGCTCGCGGCGGTGTATGCGCCGGTGAGCGAGGAATTCTTCTTTGCCGCCCGCGGGCAGGGCGCGACCCTGAACGACAGCGCCGTGCATGCAACCGCAGGCACCGAATTCGATTTTTCCCGCATGGCCGGACCGAAGCCGCTGGTGCAGCGGCTCAGCCCGACGTCGGACGAGATCACGCTGTTTCCGCGGATCGGATCCCTGGCGCTGCGGTTGTGCCGTGTAGCACAAGGTCGACTTGACGCCGCCTTTGCGGGCGGGCAAAGCCGCGACTGGGATCTTGCCGCCGCGAATTTGATCGTGCAGGAAGCGGATGGTAAGATGACCGCGCTCTCGGGGGAAGCGATTGAGTACAATCGCCGGGAGGTGACGCATGGGGTGCTGGTGGCAGCAGGACGCGAACGTCATGCACGCATTGTCGAGCATTTTCGCAACCGTCCATTGCCGTGAGACCCCGCCGATCCGCGCCGCGCTTCCGATTGTGACCAGACGTTACGACAGACTTGTTACGACAGACCTGTGACGACCAGACTTGTGACGACCACGACTTTGCCGGGCATCTCGTTAGGAAAAACCATCATGTCAGACAATGCCCAGCCGCAGCTGCTCCACCTCGTCATCGGCGGCGAGTTGACCGATCTCGAGCACAACACCTTCAAGAACCTGGACGAAGTCGAGATCGTCGGCGTCTATCCGAACTATGCGACCGCCTATGCGGCCTGGAAGGCGAAGGCGCAGCAGACCGTGGACAACGCCCAGATGCGCTATTTCGTCGTTCACCTCCACCGGTTGCTCGATCCTGAGCAGGACACAAAGCACTCCCATTGAAACGACTACTTCGCGATCTGCTGCGCAGCGGCTTCGTGCAGCGCGTGCTGGGTGTGCTTGCGGCCGAGTATCTGCGGCTGGTCTGGCACACCAACCGCTTCAGCTACCAGCCTCCTGACGTGTATGGGATCGTCGAGCCCTTGATGCCGGCGATCTTCGTGTTCTGGCACGGCCAGCACTTCATGACGCCGTTCATCAAGACCAAGGAGAGCTACCGCGCCAAGGTCTTGATCTCCCGCCACCGCGACGGCGAGTTCAACGCGCTGGCGGTGGAGCGCCTCGGGATCGGCACGATCAGAGGTTCCGGCGACCATTCCGGCGCGTTCCATCGCAAGGGCGGCGTCGGCGCTTTCCTGGAGATGGTTCGGACGCTGGAAGACGGCTGCAACATGGCGACCACGGCCGACGTGCCGAAGCGGGCGCGGGTGGCGGGTCTCGGGGCCATCATGCTGGCGCGGGAGAGCGGCCGGCCGATCATCCCCTTTGCGATGGTCACCAGCCGATTCATCCGGTTGAAAAACTGGGATTCGACCACCATCAATTTGCCATTCGGGCGCGGCGCAGTGGTAGGTATTGAGCCGGTCTATGTGCCGCCCGATGCCGATGCCGCGACGATGGAAAAGCTTCGGCAGCACGTGGAGAATCTTCTCAACGAAGCGACCCGACGCGCCTATGCAGCCGTCGGGCGGCCGGAGGCAACGCTTGGCTAGCTCGCTACCGATGACGTTGCGTGTGTACCGCCAGCTGTCGTCCGCGATGGTGCCGCTCGCGCCTGCCCTGATCAAGCGGCGGCTCAAGCTCGGCAAGGAAGATCCCGAGCGCGTCGGCGAGCGGCGCGGCATGAGCGCCGATGTCAGGCCGCAGGGGCCGCTGGTGTGGATCCACGGCGCCAGCGTCGGCGAGGTGCTGGCGGCGGCAGGGCTGATCGAGCGGTTGCGCGCGCTCAATTTGCGCATCCTGCTGACCTCGGGCACGGTGACCTCGGCCGCGATCGTGGCCAAGCGCTTTCCGCCCGACGTGATCCACCAATACGTGCCGTACGACTCGCCGCGCTATGTCACGCGCTTCCTCGATCACTGGCATCCGTCGCTAGCGCTGTTCATCGAGTCCGATCTGTGGCCGAACCTGATCCTGTCGTGCGCGGCGCGGCGGCTGCCGATGGTCTTGATCAACGGGCGGATGTCGCAGCGCTCGTTCCCGCGCTGGCGCCGGGTCTCCAACACCATCGGGGCGCTGCTCGGACGGTTCGACATCTGCCTCGCGCAGTCGAACACCGACGCCGAGCGTTTTGCCGCGCTCGGCAGCCCGAATGTCGTCGTCACCGGCAATCTCAAGCTCGACGTCGCGGCGCCGCCGGCCGATCCGGCCAAGCTGGAACGGCTGATGTCGGTGACGCGCGGCCGCCCGATCGTGGTCGCGGCATCGACCCATCCGGGTGAGGAAGAGATCCTGATCGAGGCGCACAAATCGCTCGCCGGATTCTTCCCCGGGCTGCTCACGGTGATCGTGCCGCGGCACGCCGCGCGCGGCGAGGCGGTGGCGCGGCTGGTGACGGAGGCTGGCCTGCGCCCCGGCATGCGCTCGCACGAGGACCTGCCGGTTGCGACCACCGATATCTACGTCGCCGACACGATGGGCGAGCTCGGCCTGTTCTACCGGCTGGCGCCGATCGTGTTCATGGGCGGCTCGCTGGTCGCGCATGGCGGCCAGAATCCGATCGAGGCGATCAAGCTTGGCGGTGCGATCGTGCACGGTCCGCACGTCTTCAATTTCACCGACGTCTATGACGCACTCGATCGTGCCGGCGGCGCGCGGCGCGCCGACGATCGCGAGGCGCTGGTCAAGCAGCTTGGCCAGTTCCTCGCCGATCCCGCGGCGCGCGACACCTCGCTGGGTGCCTCGGAGCGCGTCGTCGAACAACTCGGTGGTGCGCTGGAGCGCACGGTGACCGCTCTCGAGCCCTATCTGTTGCAGTTGCGGCTCGAGATGGGAGCCGCCAATGCGTGAGCCGGCCTTTTGGCACCGGCCGTCGTCCTGGATATCGCAACTGTTGAGACCGCTTGCCGCGCTGTACGGCGCGGTGGCCGCGCGGCGCATGCAGCGCGCCGGCATCGACGCCGGCATCCCGGTGCTTTGCGTCGGCAATTACCACGTCGGCGGCGCCGGCAAGACGCCGACGGTGCTGGCGCTGGCAAAACTGCTGCGCGAGCTCGACGAGCGGCCGGTCGTGCTCAGCCGCGGTTATGGCGGCAGGCTTGCCGGCCCGGTCAAGGTCGATTCCGACAGCCACACCGCGGCCGATGTCGGCGACGAGCCGCTGATGATGGCGGCGAGCCTGCCGGTCGTGGTGTCGCGCGACCGCGCCGCGGGTCTGGCGCTGGCGCGGGCGCAGAACGCCAGCGTGATCCTGATGGATGACGGCTTCCAGAACCCGTCGGTCGCGAAGGATTGCTGCCTGATCGTGGCCGACGGCACGCGCGGCATCGGCAACGGCCGCGTCATTCCGGCCGGACCGTTGCGCGCGCCGCTGCCGCCGCAGCTGGAGCGGACCGACGCGCTGATCGTGGTCGGCGAGGGGCGTGCGGCGCAGGACATCGCGGCCGAGATCGCCTCCCGCGGCAAGCCGGTGCTGTCGGCGCATCTGACGCCGGACGCGGCTTCGCTGGCGGCGCTGCGCGGCACGCGTGCGCTCGCCTTTGCCGGCATCGGCGATCCCGCGCGCTTCTTCAATTCGCTGCGGTCGAGCGGCGTCGATGTCGTGCGCAGCAGGGCTTTCGCCGATCACCACGCCTTCACGAAGGACGAGATCGATCAGCTCGTCGCTGACGCCCGAGATAATGGCCTGACGCTGGTGACGACGGAGAAGGATTTCGCGCGCCTGCGCGGCACCGATGCGGCGAAGACGATCGTGCCGTTCGCGGTGACGTTGCAATTCGCCGACGTTGGCGCGCTGCGGCGCCTGGTGGCCGATCAGCTGTTCAAGGCGCGGGATAGGAGGCTGCGAAAGTGAACCTGGCCTCGAGCTTAGGCCTGCGGCTTGAGCACGCCGGGATGGTGGCGCTGCAGTACGGCGGTCGGGGTGGCGTAGGCCTCCTGCAGGTCGACGCTCCAGTACTTCAGCTCGTCGAGCGGAATCCGGACATCGGTGATCGCACAACGCACGAAGGTGCCGGGCGAGATCACGCGGAAATCGCCGTCAAGATATTGCACCTGCGCTTCGCCATGGCCCGAGGGACCGAACTTGTTCAGCACGATTGAGCTCTCCGCCTTGCCTCTGACGAGGCAGCCTTAAATGTTCATGAAGCCGTCTATCACAGATAGGCGGGCATGTCCGCCCGTTAAACCACCGACTTGTGATGATTTGGCGGCGGAAGCGCATGGTAGCGTTGCACGCGTGGTTCGCCGCGTTTGCAGCGCCATGACGAGCCGGCCGGATCGGATGCGCCTCAAGTCGGTTTTCATGTGTCTCGCGATGCTTGCCGTGCCGGCCGCGGCTGCAGCGCCGCTTCCGGCCCCGCATCAGGTCGAGATTCCAGATGGCAATGTCACGCTGCACGCGCAGCTCTACCGGCCCGATGGCGACGGACCGTTCCCGACGGTCATCGCGCTGCATGGCTGCGGCGGTCTCGCTGGCCGTTCCGAGCAGGTTGCACCGCGCTATCGCGACTGGGCCGAACAGCTGCTGACCGCCGGCCACGCGGTGCTGCTGCCGGACAGCTACGGTTCGCGCGAGCTTGGTCCGCAGTGCCGCATCAGGGAGCATCAGGTCCAGACCCGCCGTGCGCGGGTCGCCGACATCAATGCGGCGCGGCAGTGGCTGGTGCAGCAGAAATGGGTGGCGAAGAGCCGCATCAGCCTGATCGGCTGGGGCAATGGCGCGGCCGCCTTGCTGTGGGCGGTGCGGCCGCAGCTAGGGTCGCGCAATGCCGAGCCGGATTTCCGCTCGGCGGTCGCGTTCTATCCGGATTGCCGCGCCTCGTTCGGTCTCGGCTGGAGCGCGCGGGTGCCGACGCTGGTGTTGATCGGCGCGCGCGACGATGTCACATCGCCATCGGCCTGCCACCAGATGGTCGAGGCCGCGCATGGCCGCAGCGCGCTGGCGCGGATCGTGGTCTATCCCGAGGCGTATCACGACTTCGACCGCGCTAACCTGCCGCTGCACGCGGTCGCGGCCTCCGATGCCGACATCGCCGAGCGCGGTCACATCGGCACCGACACCGACGCGCGCAAGGATGCGCAGAAGCAAGTCGCCGAGTGGCTGGCGCGCTAGCTAAAACAAGCTGCCCTGATCGACCGGCTTTACGACGCGCTTCGGCGCAGCGGGTTTTGCCTCACGCGGCTGCGGCTTGACCTGGCTCTCGGGCGCCACCGTCGCCGGCGGCTGATCGGCATTCACGGTGGCGGCGACGCGGCCATCGGCGAATTCGATCGACAGGCCGGCATTCGGGCCGACCGCCGCGGCGGAATGCAGTGCGTGGCCCTGATCGTCGCGCACCAGCGCAAAGCCGCGCGCCAGCACGCCGCGATAGGACAGCGCCGACAGCAGCTGGCCGCGATGGGCGACCCGCGCCTCCAGCCGCTGCATCGTCGTCAGCAGTGCGCGCCGGGCGCGCTCGGCGAGGCGGTGGGTGCGCTCGAGATCGCGCGCGATCGCGTTGCGTTGGGCCTTGGCATTGGCGAGCTTCGAGGCCTTGAGCCGGATCTCGAGCCCGCCAAAACGCTCGCGCCGGCGATGCAGCAGCGCGCGCGCCGACAGCGTGATGCGTTCGCCGGAGGCGGTGAGCCGCTGCCTGGCATGCGCGACCTGGCCGCGCAGCACGCCGATGGTGAGCCGGGAGCTCGTCGCGGCAAAGCGGCGGAAATGCGCGTGCGTATTGGCCTTCAGCCCGCGCGGCAGCCCGGCTCCGAGATGATCGAGCCGTTGCCGCGGGATCGCCAGCAGCTCGTTCGCTGCCGGCAGCGCACGCGCGGCGGCGCGCAGCTCGGTGCGGCGGGCCTCCTGGGCCCGCTGCCAGCACACCATGGTGCGGCGGGCGAGGCTTTCGACCTCGACGAACAGCTCGCTGCGCACCGGCACCGCCATTTCGGCGGCGGCGGTCGGCGTTGGGGCGCGCTTGTCGGCGACGAAGTCGATCAGCGTGATATCGGTTTCATGGCCGACCGCCGAGATCAGCGGGATATGGCTCTCCGCCGCAGCGCGGACCACGATCTCCTCGTTGAACGACCAGAGGTCCTCCAGCGAGCCGCCGCCACGTGCGACGATCAACAGATCAGGTCGGGGAATCCTGCCGCCTTCCGGCAGCGCGTTGAAGCCGCGGATCGCGGCCGCGACCTGTTCGGCCGAGCCGTCGCCCTGCACCTTGACCGGCCAGACCAGCACGCGGCGGGGAAAGCGGTCCTCGAGGCGATGCAGGATGTCGCGGATCACGGCACCGGTCGGCGAGGTGACGACGCCGATCACCTCCGGCAGCCACGGCAGCAGCTGCTTGCGCGCCTCGTCGAACAGGCCTTCGGCCGCGAGCTTCTTTTTGCGCTCCTCCATCAGCGCCATCAGCGCGCCGACGCCGGCCGGTTCCAGCGAATCGATGACGATCTGGTATTTCGAGGAGTTCGGATAGGTGGTCAGCTTGCCGGTGGCGATGACCTCGAGGCCTTCCTGCGGCTTGAAGCGCATGCGGGCGTGGGCGAACTTCCAGATCACCGCCTCGATCTTGGCGTTCTCGTCCTTCAGCGCGAAATAGCAGTGGCCGGAGGAGTGCGGGCCGCGAAAGCCGGAAATCTCGCCGCGGACGCGGACATGGCCGAACCGGTCCTCCACCGTCCGCTTCAGCGCGGAGGAGAGTTCCGAGACGGTGAATTCAGGCGCGTTGACGAGATTAGGCGCGGCAGCAGTCATTTGCAGGTGATTCGGCTGTTTGTGAGCTTCAACGCAACGTAGGGACTTTTGCCCGACATCGCCAATCCGAGGGCTTGTTTGTCCATGTACTCTGTGATACAGAGTTCTCTGTATTGAGCGATGACGATCCTCGTTTGGGGGGCCGACCGATGATCCCGCATGTCATGTTGGCAGGTTTTGTCCATTCCGCGGCGGGCGCGGTGCATGCCGTTGTGGCAATCCTTTGCATCGGTGTCGGGCTGATCCAGTTCCTGCGCCCGAAGCGCGGTGCGGGCCACCGGGCGCACGGCTATCTCTACGTCTACGCCATGCTGGTCGCCGACGGGACGGCGATGCTGGTCTATCAGTTCAGCGGCCGCTTCAACCTGTTCCATGTTGGCGCGATCGTGAACTTCGCCTGCATCGTGGCAGCGATTGTTCCGCTGCTGCGCAGCCCGCGGCCGGCCAACTGGAAACTGAAGCACTACTACTTCATCTCCTGGTCCTATGTGTCGCTGATGTCGGCGGCGTCGACGGAAATCGTGGTGCGTCTGCTGCCGCCGATGACGCGCGGGCAAATTGGGCTGATGGCTTTCGTCCTGTCGATCGTGACGATGACGATCGGCTATATCCTGATCGGCAAATATCGCCCGCCGGCGGAGGCGCCGCCGGTGTCCGCCGAACTCGCCGAGCAAAGCGGGGCGCCGATATGATCGACAGCAAGCAGGCCAGCGCGGCGCTGGCCGACATCAACGACGTCGTCCAGCGCGTCCGTCAGTCGCAGATCTATCAGATCGCGAGCATCATCATCACGCTATGGGGCGTGCTGCTATTTGTGGCCTACATCGCCAACCATCTCTGGCCCCGGCAGGGTTACACGATCTGGACCGTCACCAATCTCAGCGGCCTTGCGTTCAGCACCGCGGTTGGCTTCGTCATCAACCTCCGCTCCGGCAATCGCACCTTTCCGATCCGTTCGACGATCAGCTTCCTGCTGATCGGTGTATTCGGCGTCTACTGTTCGGTCATGCTCGGCCATTTCGGACCGCGCCAGATGATCGTGTTCTGGGTGCTCTACGGCATGCTGTTTTACGCCATCGCCGGCGTGTGGTTCGGTTACGCCTTCATCGTGATCGCGGCCTGCACCAGCGCGCTGACGCTGATCGGCTACTACTATATCGGGCCAGCGTTCCTGTTATGGATGGCGGTGGTGCATGGCGGCGGGCTGATGCTTGGCGGCCTCTGGATGCGCCGGATCTGACGCGATGGCCGAACTCGACGAGATCATCCACCAGCCGCTGCGGCTGCGGATCATGGCGGCGCTCAACGCCTTGCCGGTTTCGACCGGGCTCGAATTCGCCCGGCTGAAGAAGCTGACGGGGGCCACCGACGGCAATCTCGGCGCCCATATCGAGACGCTGGCCAGGGCCGGCTATGTCTCGGTCGACAAGGCCTTCGTCGGCAAGAAGCCGCAGACCACGGTGACCGCGACCGCGGCCGGCCGCGGCGCCTTCGCCCGCCATGTCGCGACGCTGCAGGAGATCATCGCCGGCAAGCAGCCGTGAGCCGGAATGACGGGAATCGGCCGCCTCGCCCCTTGCAGGCCGGCGGGGATTCGTGCGACCGACACGGGTCTTGCACCCGTTTCTTGCACCCTTTCGAGCCCGTATCAGATGAACATCCTTTTGCTCGGTTCCGGCGGCCGCGAACATGCGCTGGCGTGGAAGATCGCAGCATCCCCGCTGGTGACGAAACTCTGGTGCGCGCCGGGCAATGCCGGGATCGCACGCGAGGCGGAATGCGTCGCGCTCGATGTCGCCGACCATGCCGCTGTGATCGAATTCTGCCGGCGCAACGCGGTCGATCTGGTCGTGGTCGGCCCCGAGACGCCGCTCGCCGCCGGCATCGTCGACGATCTCGCCGCCGTCGACATCAAGGCATTCGGGCCCAATAAGCAGGCCGCCCAGCTCGAGGGCTCCAAGGGTTTCACAAAAGACCTCTGCAGCGAGTTCAACATTCCGACCGGCGCCTATCGCCGCTTCGACAATGCGAAGGAAGCGGTCGCCTATGTCCGCGCGCAGGGGGCGCCGATCGTGGTCAAGGCGGACGGGCTTGCGGCCGGCAAGGGCGTCGTGGTGGCGCAGACGCTGCTCGAGGCGGAAGCTGCGATCGCGATGATGTTCGAGGGCGCGTTCGGCTCGGCCGGCGCCGAGGTGGTGATCGAGGAATTCCTGTCGGGGCGCGAGATCAGCTTCTTCGCGCTGTGCGACGGCGAGACTGCGATTCCGCTGGCCTCGGCGCAAGACCACAAGCGTGTGTTTGATCACGATCGGGGACCGAACACCGGCGGCATGGGCGCCTACTCGCCGACGCCGTTCGTGACGCCCGAGGTGCACGACCAGATCATGGCGCGGATCATCCTGCCGACCGTCGCCGGGATGAAGAGTCGCGGTACGCCGTTCAAGGGCGTGCTCTATGCCGGCGTGATGCTGACCGCGCAGGGCCCAAAACTGTTCGAATACAATGTCCGCTTCGGCGATCCCGAATGCCAGGTGCTGATGCTGCGGATGATGTCGGACATCGTGCCGGCGCTGCTTGCCGCCTGCGAGGGGCAGCTGAAACATTTCGATCTGCGTTGGTACGACGAACCGGCGCTAACGGTCGTGATGGCGGCGAAGGGCTATCCCGGCGACTACATCAAGGGCACGCGGATCGAAGGCCTTGATGACGCCGCTGCTGTCGAGGGCGTCGAGATCTTCCACGCCGGCACGGTTGCCAAGGACGGCGCCATTCTCGCCAATGGTGGGCGGGTGCTGAACGTCTGCGCGATGGCCACGACGGTCACCGAGGCGCGCGACCGCGCCTATCAGGCGGTCGATCGCATCAAATGGCCCGACGGATTCTGCCGGCGCGATATTGGGTGGCAGGCGGTGGAGGCGGAGAGGGGCTAACTCGTCATTCCGGACGACGCGCATCGCGCGTCGATCCGGAATCTCGATGTTGTAAGCACCGTCGTCCCTCAGCTCGAGATTCCGGGTTCGCCGCGTTGCGCCGCCCCGGAATGACGAAGTGGGTCAGAGCAAATCCCCGCCCGCCGCTGATGCGGTGGTGCCGTGCTCGCGGAACGCCTTGATGACGTTCTTGCCGATCTTCCACTTGTGCACCTCGTCGGGGCCGTCGACCAGCCGCTGCGAGCGCACCTGGGTGTACCATTTCGCCAGCGGTGTATCCTGGCTGAAGCCGAGCGCGCCGTGGAGCTGGATCGCGGTGTCGATCACCTTGTGCACCATGTGGGCATGGAAGATCTTCGCGATCGAGTTCTCCTGGCGGATATCGAGGCCCTTCTCCGCCTTGTAGGCGATGTGCAGCAGCATCAGCCGGCCGATATAGAGCTCGCTCGCGCAGTCGGCGAGCATGAACTGCACCGCCTGGCGGTCGGCCAGCAACTGCCCGAAGGTCGAGCGCTTGGTGACGTGGGCGGCTGCCATGTCGAGCGCGCGCTGCGCCTTGGCGACGTTGTGCATGCCGTGGCGCAGCCGGCCGTAGGCGAGGCGGTGCTGGCCCATGTTGAAGCCGTTGCCTTCGCCGCCGAGCAGATTGTCGGCCGGCACCTTCAGATCCTTGATCTCGATCTCGGAGTGGCCGCCATGGATCACGTCGTCGTGCGGACCCTCGATCGCCATGTTCGCGACGTTGCGCTTGATGCGGTAGCCGGGATTCGGCAGCTCGACGATGAAGGTCGAGTATTGCTTGTGGCGCGGCGCGTTCGGATCGGTCTTCGCCATCACCAGCGCCATGTCGGCGACGCTCGCCGACGACGAGAACCATTTCTCGCCGTTGAGGATGTAGTTCTCGTTGCCGTCCTTCACGGCCGTGGTCTGCATGCCGGTGGCGTCGGCGCCGGCGGCCTTTTCCGTCATTGAAAAGCAGATGCGCTTCTCGCCGTTCAGCAGGGGCTTGAGGAATTTCTCCTTCTGGTACTCGGTGCCGTGCGCCAGGATCGTCATCATCGAGGCGTCGTCCGGCCCCTGCGTGTTCATCGAGAGCGCGCCCAGCATGCTCTCGCCGAGCTCCATCTGCACCAGGGCGTTCGCCAGCGGGCCGAGGCCCATACCGCCATACTCCTTCGGTACGAACGGGCACCACAGGCCCTGCGCGCGGGCCTTTTTGCGCAGCGGCCCCAGCACCTCGGCAAGCGGTTTGGTGTCGAGTTCCTTTTCCGCCGGAATGCACTCGTCGTGGACGAATTTGCGGACCTTCTCGCGGATCGCCTTGGCTTCGGCTGGAATCTCGAAATCGATCGACATGGCACTTCCTCGTTTCATGTTGTTGTTGGCTTGGCTTGAGGATGGCATAAACCTCGCCGAAAGCAGCGGCAACGCCGAACAAAGTTTGAAGCAGCGCGGCCGCGACAGGGAAGGGAGCCACCGATGCCTGATCTCGCTGATCTTTTTCCCGGCTATGCCTCCGAATGGGTCAACACCTCGCAGGGCCGCATCTTCGCCCGCGTCGGCGGCAAGGGCCCGCCGCTGCTGTTGCTGCACGGGTTCTCCTCGACCCATGTGATGTGGCACACGGTGGCGCCGAAACTCGACGACAAGTTCACGCTGATCATTGCCGACTTGCCGGGCTATGGCTGGTCCGACATGCCGGATAGCGACAAGGACCATACGCCCTACACCAAGCGGGCCTGGGCGAAAACCATGGTCGAGGTGATGGAGCGGCTCGGCCATGTGCATTTCGCACTTGCCGGTCACGACCGCGGCGGCCGGGTGTCGTATCGGCTCGCGCTCGATCATCCCGGCCGGCTGTCGAAGCTCGCGGTGCTCGATATCGCGCCGACCTATGATTACTGGCAGAAGCTCAATCGCCTGTCGGCGCTGAAGATCTACCACTGGGCCTTCCTGGCGCAGCCTTATCCGCTGCCGGAGACGCTGATCTCCGGCCACGGCGAATTCTTCCTCAAGGAGAAGATGGCGAGCCAGACCAGCAGCAAGACGCTCGATGCGATCGATCCGCGCGCGCTCGCGCATTACCTCGCGCCGTTCCGCGATCCCGCCCGCATCCATGCAATGTGCGAGGACTATCGTGCCGGCGCCTATGCCGACTACGAGATCGACAAGGCCGATGTCGACGCCGGCAAGAAGATCACGATCCCGATGCTGGCGTTGTGGGGCGATGCGGGGGTTGCCAGCGCCGCAACGACGCCGCTCGACACCTGGAAGAACTGGGCGACCAATGTCAGCGGCGCGCCGGTGGCGTCAGGGCATTTTCTGCCCGAGGAAAATCCGGAGGTGACGGCGAAGCTGCTGCGGGAGTTTTTCCTGGCGGGATGAATCTGCTCTAGCACCGTCATCCTGAGGTGCGAGCGAAGCGAGCCTCGAAGGATGTACGGCTCGGCTGGTGGCCGTCGATCCTTCGAGGCTCGCAAGAGCTCGCACCTCAGGATGACGGGATCAACATATTGCATGCTGAAGTGCGTAGCGAAGCGAAATCCGGGACGGTCTCCGCGGAGAAAACTCCCCGGATTGCGCTGCGCTCCATCCGGGCTACGAGCCGTCAGCGCCGCTCTCTGAAGAACTCGCGCAAGAGGCGCGCGGCCTCGCGCTCGCCGACTGCGCCGTAGATATCCGGCACGTGGTGGCAGGTCGGCTGCGCGAAGAACCGCACACCTGACTCGACCGCACCGCCCTTGGGGTCGGCGGCGCCGTAATACAGTCGGCGGATGCGGGCAAACGAGATCGCGCCGGCGCACATGGTGCAGGGCTCCAGCGTCACGTAGAGGTCGCAGTCGACCAGCCGTTCGGTGCCGATCGCGTCCGCGGCCTGCCGGATCGCCAGGATTTCGGCGTGCGCCGTGGGGTCGCGGTCGGTCAGGGTGCGGTTACCGGCGGTGGCGATCACCTCGTAACCCCGGACAATCACGCATCCGATCGGAACTTCGCCCGATTTTCCGGCGTTTTCGGCCGTTTTCAGCGCCAAATCCATGAAAGAAGGGGCTGTCATGCCTCGTATCATTGCCAGAAACCTGCTAGTAGCTTCGCCTTCAGCAAAAGTGGATGCCGGTTTTGCGTCAAATGCGCTGCCAACAGGCGCGTACGGCCCGTCCCCTTGCACCCCAATTGAACGTCCAGCGAGATTATTCATGCCCCGCGACAGCGACAAAAACAACGATTCCCGCGGCCGGCGTGATCGGCCCGGCGGTGGTCAAGGCCGCGGCGGCGGCAAAGGCCGCTCCGGCGCCGCCCGCGGACCGGACAAGAAATTCGCCAAGCGCGGCTTTGGCGACAAGAAGTTTGCCGGCAAGGGCGATGGCGAGAAGCGGCCCTATCGCGGCGACCGCGAGGACCGTCCGCCGCGCCGCGAGTTCGGCGACAAGCCGAGGTTCAACCGCGACGACCGCCCCCGCGGCGATCGGCCGCCGCGTGACGGCGATGGCGAGAAGCGCAGCTTCAAGCCGCGTGGCGACCGGCCGAGATTTGATCGCGGCGGCGATGCCGAGAAGCGCACGTTCAAACCGCGCGACGACCGCGGCGGCGAAAAGCGCCCCTACACGCCGCGTGGCGACCGCCCGAACTATAATCGCGATGACCGCGCGCCGCGTCGCGATCGCGATGACGCCCGCCCGGCGGGGCGGTTCTCCGATCGGAAGTTCGGCGACCGCAAGCCTTACGCGCCGCGCGAGCGTGACGGGGAGAAGCGGCCCTATACGCCGCGTGGCGAGCGATCGTTCGGCGACCGTCCTTCGCGCGGCGGCGACCGGCCCGAACGGAAATTCGGCGGCGACAGCAAGTTCAAGCGCGGTGCGGCGGATCGCGGGGGCGATCGTGATCGTGGTGACCGCGGCCCGCGCAAGGACTTTGGCGACCGGCCGCCGCGCGGCGAATCCAAGCCGTGGCAGAAGCGCGAGGGCGGCTCCGATCGTCCGGAGCGCGGGTCGCGTCCGTTCCGCGAGGGGCCGCGCAATTTCGACAAGCCGCGTTACGACAAGCCGCGCGATGATCGCGGCGGCGGCGAGCGGCCCAGGTTCTCGCGTTCCCGCGACGATCGCGAGCAAGGCGACCGTCATGAGCGGCCGAAGTTCAGCCGGCCGCGCTGGAGTCGTGACGAGGAAGGCGGCGAGCGCCGACGCGAACGGCCCGAAGGCCGCACCGACTGGCAGGAGCATCCGCGCAGCGAGGGTCGTTTCGGCGATCGCCCGCGCCGCGACAATGAAAACGACGGCGAGATTTTTGCGAAGCGCCCGGCCTTCGGCGGCCGCGGCGCCTATCGTGAACGTTCCTACGACGATCGCCGCGAGCGTCCCGAGCCGAAGCCGAAGAAATCCGGCGAGCGCATCGCCAAGGTATTGGCACGCGCCGGTCTCGCCTCGCGCCGCGATGCCGAAGAGATCGTCACCCAGGGGCGCGTCACCGTCAACGGACGCGTGATCAATTCGCCGGCGCTCGATATCACCGACAACGATGTCGTGGCGGTCGACGGCAAGCCGTTGCCGCCGCGCGAGCGGACGCGGTTGTTCATGTATCACAAGCCGCGCGGGCTGATGACGACGCATGCCGATCCCGAGGGACGGCCGACCGTGTTCGACAATCTGCCCGAGGGCCTGCCGCGGCTGATCTCGATCGGCCGGCTCGATTTCAACACCGAGGGCCTGCTGCTGCTGACCAATGACGGCGGGCTGGCGCGGACGCTGGAGCATCCCGACACCGGATGGCTGCGCCGCTACCGCGTGCGCGCGCATGGCGAGGTGACGCAGGGCCAGCTCGACCAGCTCAAGAACGGCGTCGAGGTCGACGGTGTCAAATACGGGCCGATCGATGCAACGCTGGAGCGCGACCAGAGCTCCAACGTCTGGGTGGTGTTCGCGATCCGTGAGGGCAAGAACCGCGAGGTGCGCAACGTGATGGCGCATCTCGGGCTCGAGGTGAACCGGCTGATCCGGGTCTCCTACGGTCCGTTCCAACTCGGCGAGCTCGAGGAGGGCAAGGTCGAGGAGGTCAAGACGCGGGTGCTGCGCGAGCAGCTCGGCGAGAAAATCGCCAAGGTCGCAGGCGCCGATTTCACGCGGCCCGAGCAGCGCGACGCCGACGACGGCGATGATACGCGCGCAAAGCCGTCCAAGCCGGTGGCGAAGAGGGCGGTGATCAACGACCGCAAGGGCCGCCGCGTGCTGGTGCAGCGCACCGGCAGCGAGGAAGCCCGCGCCCGCAACGAGGACGAGGCCAGCGGCTACGGCCCGCCGCGCCGGCCCAAGCGCGGCTATCACGGCAAGCGCGATCTCACGCCGAAGGACAAGTAACGGTCGATGCGCGTCGTCGGGGGCAGGCTGAAGGGCCGCAATCTCGCGTCGCCGTCGGGCCGCGAGATCCGCCCGACCGCGGATCGCCTGCGCGAGTCCGTGTTCAACATCCTGATCCACGCCTACGACAATCCGATCGCGGACGCGCGCGTGCTCGACCTGTTTGCCGGCACCGGTGCGCTCGGTATCGAGGCCGTCTCGCGCGGCGCGAAGTTCACGCTGTTCGTCGACAATGGCGCCGAGGCGCGGGCGCTGCTGCGCAACAATGTCGAGTCGCTCGGGCTTGGCGGCACGACCAAGGTCTATCGCCGCGATGCCACCGATCTCGGACCGGCGCATCCGGTCGAGCCGTTCTCGCTGGTGTTTCTCGATCCGCCCTACGGTAAGGGGCTCGCGGACAAGGCGCTCGCCTCGCTGCGCGATGGCGGCTGGCTGACGCCGGGCGCGCTGCTCGTGGTCGAGGAGGCGAAGGCCGCAGCGTTCGCGCCGCCCGCGGGTTTCGAGGAGCTCGAGCGGCGTGCGTATGACGACACGGAGTTCGTGTTTTTGCGCAGGCCGTGATGTTACCGCTTGATGTGCTGTCATCACCCGCGCATGCGGGTGATCCAGTACGCCGAGGCCTCTCGACTGATCACGATCGCCGCGGCGTACTGGATCGCCCGGTCCCGTCTACGCCAAGGCTTCGACGAGGCCTATGATCCCAGGCACGCCGAAGCTTTAGCGAAGGCGGCAAGCCGGGCGATGACAGCGGAGTGTGCAGTCCTACCTGCGCCCGAACAGCTTCTCGATATCGCTCAGCTTCAACTCGACATAGGTCGGGCGGCCGTGGTTGCACTGGCCGGAGTTCGGCGTGTCTTCCATCTCGCGGAGCAGCGCGTTCATCTCTTCCGGCTTGAGACGGCGGCCGGCGCGGACCGAGCCGTGGCAGGCCATGGTGGCGGCGACATGCATCAGGCGGCGCTCCAGCGGCAGCGCCTCGTCCCATTCCGCCATGTGTTCGGCGAGGTCGCGCAACAGGCCCGCCGCATTAGCCTTGCCGAGCAGCGAGGGCGTCTCGCGCACCGCGACCGCGCCGGGACCGAAGGATTCGATCGCGAGCCCGAACGACGCCAGCTCCTCGGCGCGGTCGAGCAGCTTCTCGACGGTCGCCTCGTCGAGCTCGACGATCTCGGGGATCAAGAGGATCTGCCGTTGCACGCCGTTCTTCGCCAGCGAGGCCTTCAGTCTCTCATAGACGATGCGCTCATGCGCCGCGTGCTGGTCCACCACGATCAGGCCATCGCGGGTTTGCGAGACGATGTAGGTCTCGTGGATCTGGGTGCGCGCGGCCCCGAGCGGGCGGTCGAGCAGATCGGGCGCGGGCGCCGCCTCGAAACGCACATCGGCGCTCGGCGTGCCGACATCGAAGGCGGCCTGTCCGGGCTCGGCGAACGCGGGCGCCGCCGTCCCCTCGAACGCGCGCATCGGATTGACCGGATATGACGGCGAGCCGCGCCAGTCCCAATTGCCCGGGCGCGGCGGCGTGAAGGCAGGCTGGAACGCCTGCAACGTCGCGCCGTCGGCGGTGTTGGCCGCGGTGCGTCTGCCCTCGCGCGCGAGGCCATCCTTCAAAGCGTGCACGATCAGCGCGCGGACCAGGCCGGCATTGCGGAAGCGCACCTCGGTCTTGGCCGGATGCACATTGGCGTCGACCTCTTGCGGGTCGCAGGTCACGAACAGCGCCACGACGGGATGGCGGTCGCGCGGCAGATAGTCGGAATAGGCCGCGCGCACGGCGCCGAGGATCAGCTTGTCGCGCACCGGGCGGCCGTTGACGAACAGATACTGCCCGAGCGCATTGGCGCGGGTCAGCGATGGCGCGGCGGCGAAACCTTCGACCACGACGCCCTCGCGCTCGGAGCGGACTTCGATGGCGGAGCTGCGGAAATCCGCACCCAGGATATCGCCGAGCCGCGTCAGCCGGCCGGCCGCGCCGGGCAGCGCTGCCGCCCAGGTCACCGGTGCGCGCTCCTCGCCGGCCAGCGTGAAGGCAATGTCGGGGCGCGCCATGGCCAGCCGCCGCACCACCTCACGGATCGCCTCCGCCTCGGTGCGATCGGTCTTGAGGAATTTCAGCCGCGCCGGCGTGGCGTAGAACAGTTCGTTGACCTCGACGCGGGTGCCCTGGCCGAGCGCAGCCGGCATGATCGCCGACTTCTCGCCGCCTTCGACCGACAGCGACCAGGCGTGCGGCTCGCTGGCATGACGCGTGGTGATGCCAAGTTTTGCAACCGCGCCGATCGACGGCAGCGCCTCGCCGCGGAACCCGAGCGTGCGGATGCGCAGCAAATCTTCGTCGTCGAGCTTGGAGGTGGCGTGGCGGTCGACCGCAAGCGCGAGGTCGGCGCGGGTCATGCCGCTGCCGTCATCGGTGATGCCGATCCGACGCCGCCCGCCGCCATCGGTGAAAACATCGATCCGGCTCGCGCCGGCGTCGATCGCGTTCTCGACCAGTTCCTTGACCACGCTCGCCGGGCGTTCGACCACTTCGCCGGCGGCGATGCGGTTGACGAGCTGTTCTGGGAGCTGGCGGACGGGCATGGATTGGATGTCGGATGAGCGATTCGAGCCTGGTCGCGACTATAAATGGCCGCGGCGGCAAATGCATGGGAGCGCTGCGCCTGCCCGATCCAGCTGGGGATGATTCCGGCCTATCGCCTTGAAGACGCTCATCTTCAGCGACCGGCGCGTTACCCCCTACGTCGCGATTGTGGGGCCGCGCGCGCCGGTATATCGTTTAGAAAAATTATAAGTTCTTGCCGGAGGAACGCCATGTGCCATCTTTTCGCGCACCAGCCGCAACGCGACTATGAATCGCACACCGGATCGTTGCGGATCGACGGCCATTGCACCTCGATAAGGCTGGAAATGTCGTTCTGGGACACGCTGGAGGAGATCGCGGCCAAGGAAGGCATGACGCTGGCCAAGTTCCTCACCACCTTGCACAACGAGGTGCTCGACCATCACGGCGAGGTGAACAATTTCGCGTCGCTGCTGCGCTGCTCCTGCCTGATCTACCGCGCCAAGGCGAATGCGCCGGTGGTCGTCCCCGACTATAGCGGCACGGCGGCAGCGATCCTGGACGCGGCGGAATAGCGTCGCGCCAACCCGTCACGCAAAGAGAAAAGCGGCCTTGTCCTGTTGGGCAAGGCCGCTTCAGTGAGAGGGGAATTGGATTTTCTTGCTGGAGGCTCGGTTCTGATTGAATCAGAACCGAACCTCCAGCTTCTTGTTTTGACGCGTTTTCTTCACGCGAACCGGTGCCACTTCGCTCGATAACGCTCTAGATCTCCTTGCGCTGCATCGCGCCGGCGATGTGGTCGGCCTGCCGGATCGCCAGTGACACGATCGTCAGCGTCGGGTTGCACGCCGCGCCCGAGGTGAACTGGCTGCCGTCGGAGACGAACAGGTTCTTGATGTCGTGGGTCTGGCCGAACTTGTTGACCACGCCGTCGCGCGGCTTCTCGCTCATCCGGTTGGTGCCCATGTTGTGGGTCGAGGGATAGGGCGGCGTCGGATAGGTCACGGTGGCGCCGACCGCCTCATAGACCGCGGAGCCCTGCTTGTAGGCGTGATCGCGCATCGCGACGTCGTTCGGATGATCGTCGAAATGCACGCTGGCGACCGGCAGTCCGAACTTGTCCTTGATCTTCGGATCCAGCGTGACGCGGTTGGTCTCCTGCGGCATGTCTTCGCCGACCAGCCACATGCCGGCCATCCGCGGATAGCCCTCGATCGCGCTGGTGAAGCTGCGGCCCCAGGCGCCGGGATTGAGGAACGCCGCCATGAACGGTAGGCCGAGCGACAGCGTTTCCATCTCGTAGCCGCCGACGAAGCCGCGCTTCGGATCGTTCTTGGCCTCGTCGCGGATGATGCCGGCCATCGTGGTGCCGCGATACATGTGCACCGACTTCTCGAAGCTCGCATACACGCTGCCGGTCATGTGCCGCATGTAGTTGCGGCCGACCTGGCCGGACGAGTTGGCGAGCCCGTCGGGGAACATGCTGGAGGCGCTGTTGAGCAGCAGCCGCGGGCTCTCGATCGAGTTGCCGGCGACCGCGACCACGCGCGCCTTCTGGCGCTGTATCGCGCCGCTCGTATCGGCATAGACCACGCCGGTGACTTTCCCGGACTGGTCGTGCTCGATCTTGATCACCATGCTGCCGGGGCGCACCTCGAGATTGCCGGTGGCTTCGCCCTTCGGAATCTCGGTGTAGAGGGTCGACCATTTGGCGCCCGACTTGCAGCCCTGGAAGCAGAAGCCGATCTGCTGGCAGGAGCCGCGGCCGTCGCGCGGTTCGCTGTTAATCGCCATCCGCCCGGTGTGCACTTCCTTGTAGCCGAGCTTTTTGGCGCCGGCCTCCATCACCTTGAAGTTGTTGTTGCCGGGAAGTCCGGGGATGCCGTTGGTGCGGGTGACGCCCATCTTGTCCTCGGCCTTGGCGTACCATGGCTCCATTTCGGCGAGCGTGATCGGCCAGTCGATCAAGTTGGCGCCGGGGATGTTGCCGTAGGCGGACTTGATCTTGAACTCATGCTCGTCGAAGCGCAGCGATGCGCCGGCCCAGTGCGTGGTCGAGCCGCCGACAGCCTTCACGATCCAGGCCGGCAGGCCCGCAAAGTCCTTGGCGACGCGCCAGCTTCCCGACGTGGAGCGCGCGTCGGCCCAGGCGAGCTGGGTGAAGCTGTCCCACTCGTCGTTGATGAAGTCCTGGTTCTCGATACGCGGACCGGCCTCCAGGATCACGACCTTGACGCCCTTCTGCGCCAGTTCATTGCCGAGCGTTCCGCCGCCGGCGCCGGAGCCGACGATCACGACAACGCCGCTGTCATTCAGATCGAATTTTGCCATTGTTTCCTCCCGAGCGTTCGTTGTCCGATTCAGGCTTTCGGCAGCCAGTCGATATCGGCGAAGCCGCGTTTGATGTAGCCGCCATGCTCGGCGGAGGAGCCCTCGTAGCCGAACCTCGGCCACACCTCCTTGTTGTTGTAGAGCGAGACGATGAGGTCGCCGCGGATCTGCTGGAAGAACGCGCTTCCCTCGATCTGCTGCAGCAGCGCGACGCGATCGTTCTCCCAGGCGACCTGGACATAGGGCATCTTGTGGCGGTCGTTGGCCGCCTGATCGAGCCTGATAACGCCGTTGTTGATCAGCGATTTGACCGCCGGATCCTTCGCCGCCTTCGCATCCCACGGCTTGACCGCGGTGATGTAATAGCTGTCGCCGAGGAAGTCGTGCGGATAGATGTCGCGCGCCATCTTCAACAGCGTCTTCAGCGTGGCCGGCGTCAGCGTCGAGGCGTCATCGGCCCACGCATCGGTGATGCCAAGCCCGGTGGAGGTCGCGATCGCGACTGCCGGTGCGGTCGCGGCCGCGCCTTTGAGGAAGACACGCCGGTCATATTTGCTGCGTCGATCGATTTCTCTCATGGGTTTCCTCCGTCAACATTTTTTGTAATTGAACCATTTTGTCTGGGCATGATCTTGCCGGAAAACCGGTACCCACTTTTCCGGATCATGCTCTAACCGAACCGCCCGCCGCGCTGGATCACCTCGATCTTGTAGCCGTCGGGATCGGAGACGAAGAAGAAGCGCGCCAGCGTCTTGCCGTCATGCTTGAAGTCGCGCAGCGGCCCGGGCGACAGTTTCTCCTTTTCGAAGCGTGCGTGCTCGGTGTCGACGTCATCGACCACGACGGCGAGATGGCCGTAGCCGTCGCCGAGCGCATAGGGCTCCTTGCGATCGAAATTCACCGTGAGCTCGACCTCGAACGGCGAGGAGGGATGGCGCAGATAGATCAGCGCGAAATCGGGAAATCGCAGATTGTCCGCGATCTCGAGGCCGAACGCGCGCTTGTAGAAGTCGAGCGCCCTGGCCTCGTCGAACACGCGGATCATCGAGTGCACGGGTTTCGCCATTCAGTTCAGCTCCTTCAGGTAGGCGATGATCATGGCGCGGGTTTCCGGCTTGGCCTGCCGATAGGCCATCACGGCGCCAGGGATCACCTCCTGCGGATTGGCCAGCCAGGCATCGAGCCTGGCGTCGTCCCAGACGAAATCCGCCTTGGTAAAGCCCGCGGAATATTTGAAGCCGTCGGCCTGGCCGGCATGGCGGCCGACGATCTTGAAGAGTGACGGTCCCTGCCGGACGGGATCCGATGTGTTGGTGGTATGGCAGGTCGCGCATTGCTGCTTGAACAGCGTCGCCCCGTCGGGCGGCTTGGCGGCAGGCAAGGGCATTTGCGCGCCGGCCATTTGCACTGCAAACATCGCGCTGCAAAATCCCAGCGCCAACGTCCACTTGGCCCGCAGCTTTGTCATATACATCACCGCCTCTGTGCGGTGACTGTAGGAGGCTGAAATCGGCCATTGGTAGTAGCGGGCTGTTTCACCGCAGAACAAAGATGGGCGGTGATCTGGCGCGGAACCGATCGTTGCCGCATATGCGAACGACAAATCCGCAAAATGACCGCGAAATCCCTGCACGATCACCACACGACGCAGCTTGCATTGCGCGTGCGCCGTTTGCGGAAAATTCAGTCTCGCGCGATGGGGTTCAGGGTCGGCGCTGCAAACGGCGCACGTCCTGCGCCGCTCCGTCCATCGTCAATTAAAGTCCAGGAGAAATGGATGACGTTTGTGAAAACCAGCGTGCTCGCCCTTGCCGTCTCAGCCGCGATGGCCGGCCCCGTTCTGGCGCAAGGGGCCGCATCGGATACCCAGCTTCGCGGCGGTGCACAGGGCAGGGGTACCATGCAGCAGGGCGGCGGCATGTCCGGCAGCGGCGATGAGGAAATGGCGGCGCAACCGACTGCTCCGACGCAGAAGAGCGGGGCCAACGCCAAGGCGGGCAGCAAGGGAACGGTCGGCAGCGGCCACGCCGCGCCGAAGTCCAGCGGTTCCGAGATGGCGCCGGGGACCAAAAAATATTGATCCCGCAATGATCGGATACCGGATGCAGCGCCGCGCGTGCGCTGCGTCCGGTGCTCTTCAATCATCGAAACGGCGGGTGCCGCGGCCGGCCTTGATGTCGCTGCGGTGCTTCTTGCCCTCAAGCCGGCGCTGCTTGGAGCCGAATGTCGGCTTGGTCGGGCGGCGCGGTGTCGGCCGCACCATTGCTTCCTTCAGCATCTCAAGCAGCCGCTCGATCGCGTCAGTGCGATTGCGCTCCTGGGTGCGAAAGCGGAAGGCCTGGATCACGATCACGCCGTCCTTGGTCATGCGGCTGCCCGCGAGGCGCGCCAGCCGCTGCGCCGCGTCCGGCGGCAGCGTGATCTTGTGCGTGTCGAAGCGGAGCTGCGCTGCGGTCGAGACCTTGTTGACATTCTGTCCGCCCGGTCCGGAGGCGCGGACAAACACGATCTCAATGTCGTTCTCGTCGATCGTAAGGTCGCGGGACACCCGCAGCATGACATCACCCGGTGGGGAAGAATCGGCGGCCGCAGGATAGCGGGTTTGCGCTGGGCGTGCTCGGGCGGTGTTGATAGGGTTTGCGTTACGTCTGCTACCGGAGTGCGGGGCCACCCCTCTCCCCAACCCTCCCCCGCATCCGCCTTCGCCAAGAGGCTTCGGCGGACAAGAGGGGGGAGGGAGCCCATCCGCCTGTGCGTCCCTAAAGATCCAGCGCAATCGCCAGCTGTGACGTGATGCGAGAACACGATGTGAGGTGAGCACGCGTGTCAGGCTCCCTCCCCCCTTGCGGGGGAGGGCGGGGAAAGGGGTGGCCGCAACGGAAGTGCGTGTGGAGAAGCGGTCGTGCCGAAGCGCGTCAGTTCGCCTTCGGCGGCGCCGACACCGGCTGCGCCGCGGCTTGCGGGGAGCGGCCGACGATTACGGTGAGCAGGCCGTTGCCCCAGAGCTTTTTGGCGACCCGCTTGGCGTCGTCGAGCGTCACCGCATCGACGATGGCGTTGCGCTTCTCGATGTAATCGATCGGCAGCTTGTCGAGCTGGTACTGCAGCATCGCCTGCGCGAGCTTGGAGGAGGTGTCGAGTGCCAGCATCTGCGAGCCCTTCAGATAGGACTTCGCCTCGTCGAGTTCCTTCTGCGTCGGGCCTTCCTCGGCGATGCGGCGGACTTCGGCATCGATCGCATCGACGGTCTCGCCGGCGCGATCGGCGCGGGTGCCGGTGTTGCCGATGAACAGCGCGGAGTGATCCATCCAGACCAGCGCTTCATAGATCGAATAGGCCAGCCCGCGCTTCTCGCGCACTTCCTTGTAGAGCCGCGACGACGACCCGCCGCCGCCGAGAATGTGGTTCACCACATAGGCCGGCATGAAATCCGGGTCGTGCCTGTTGATGCCGGGGCCGCCGAAAGTGACGACGGTCTGCGGCACGTCGAGCGGGACAAAGGCGCGCTGTGGCGGCTTGGTCGCCGCGACGTCGGGAATCGGCGCCAATTCGGCCTTCGCGGGCAGGCCGCCGAAGGTCTTGTCCAGGAGCTTGCCGAGCGTCTCAGGGTCGACGTCGCCGACCACGGCGATGCGCAGCGTATCCTTGGCGATGATGCGGCGGACATAGTCCTTCAGGTCCGATATCTCGATGGTCGGTACGCTCTCGAGCGTGCCGGTGGCGGTCCTGGCATAGGGATGATCGCCGAATGCGAGCTCGAGGAACTTGCGGCCGGCCAGCGACGACGGATTGGTCGATTCGCGGCGCAGGTTCGAGATCACCTGAGCGCGGATGCGTTCGACGTCCTTCGGCTCGAACCGCGCCGAGGTCAGTGCCATCCGCAACAGGTCGTAGGCTTCGTCCTTGTTGTCCTTGAGCATGCGCAGCGAGCCGCGGAATTGATCGCGGTTCGACTGGAAGCTGAGCTCGATGGCGCGGCGCTCGAGCCGCTCGTGATAGGTCTTGGAATCGAGATCGCCGGAGCCCTCGTCGAGTAGGTCGGCGACCAGATTGCCGACGCCGGGCTTGCCGGGCGGATCCTGGCTGGCGCCGCCGCTGAAGGAATATTCCATCGCGATCAGCGGCACGGTCGCATCCTGCACGAACCACGCCTCGATGCCGCCGGGTGACACCAGCCGCTGGATCTTGGCCGAGGGCGCCGATGCGGCCTGATGACAGCGAAAGCAGCGCGGCGCAGGCGCCACCGATCAGCGCTGCACGGCGGGTCAGGGAATAGATCACGAGCGCTTCTCCTCGCGTTTCGGCGCAGTATCCTTGATCAGATAGCCGGTCACCGACCGCTTCTTGTCGAGCCAGGTGGCGGCCGCGGCACGCACCTGCTCGGCGGTCACGGCGCGAATGCGATCCGGCCAGCTCCTGATGTCGTCGATGCTGAGCCCGGTGGTCAGCGCTCCGCCATACCAACGAGCCAGCGTCGCCTGATTGTCCTGGGCGTAGATCGCTTCCGCGATGAGCTGGGTCTTGACCCGTTCGAGGTCCTCGGCGCGGGCCGGGTTCTGCGCGAGGTCGGCGATCACCTTGTCGATCGCGTCCTCGATCTGGGCGAACTCGACGCCCGCCTTGGGCGTCACCGAGATCGAGAATTGCGACGGATCGAGCGAAGTGCCCTGGTAGCCGGCGCCGGCCGAGATCGCGAGGCCCTTGTCGATCACCAGCGAGCGATAGAGGTAGGAGTTGGCGCCGCCGCCCATCAACTGCGCGAGCACATCGAGCGCCTGGCTTTCGCCCGATGCGGCTGTGGTCGCCGAGGGCACCAAATAATAGCGGCGAAGGCCCGGCTGTTCGACACGCGGATCGGACAGCGTCACGGTGCGCGGTGCGGCCGGCGTCGGCTCCTGCGGCCGGACGCGCTTCTCGGGAATTGCCTTCTGCGCCGGGATCGGGCCGAAATTCTTCTCGACCAGCGGTCGGATATCGTTGACGTCGACGTCGCCGGCGATGACCAGGATCGCGTTGTTCGGCGCGTAGAAGCGCCGGTAGAAGGCGAGCGCATCCTCGCGGTCGAGCTTCTCGATCTCCTGGTGCCAGCCGATCACCGGCCGGCCGTAGGGATGGTTGAGATAGAGCGCGGCCATGATCTGCTCGGTGAGCCGGGCGTCCGGGTTGTTGGCAACGCGCATGTTGTACTCTTCGAGCACGACGTCGCGCTCGGGCAGCACATTCTCGTCCTTCAGGATCAGGCCGGTCATGCGGTCGGCCTCGAACTCCATCATGGAGGCGAGCTGCTCGCGCGGCACGCGCTGGAAGTAGCCGGTATAGTCAACCGAGGTGAAGGCGTTCTCGTTGCCGCCGACCCGCAGCACGGTCTTCGAGAACTCGCCCTCCGGATGCTTGGCGGTGCCCTTGAACATCAGATGCTCGAGGAAATGCGCCAGCCCCGATTTGCCGGGCGTCTCGTCGGCGGAGCCCACCTTGTACCAGATCATCTGCGTGACGACCGGCGTGCGGCGATCGGGGATCACCACGACCTGCAGGCCGTTATCGAGCGTGAAGCTGGCGGGGCGTTCCGAGGTGACGGTGGTCTGGGCGCGGAGGCTGGCGCCCGACAGCGGGATCGTGGAAACAAATGCGGCAGCAAACAGGGCAATCGATCGGCGTGAGGGCATCATGATCCTTGTTGAAGCCCGGACACACAGCCGGGGCGCGAAAGCAAGCCATCGTACACGGTCGCATCCGTGCCCGTCGTCACGAAGCGGAGAGACATGCGTCACCCCGCATTAAGCTTTGCTCATGTCAGCCTTCGCCCGCAGAGGCCAAGTGATCGGGCCAATCGATCACTGCACCGGTTTTCCGGACATGACGTCGTACTGGCCCTCTTTCGCCACCGGCTGCATCGGTCCAGTGCCATAGGCAAAGCCCGATGATGGCGTCTGGTAGCCGGGCGGCGGCTCGGTCAGGGATTCGCGCGTCGGCTCACCCTTGAACGGCTTGGACTCGCTGCTGTTTCCCTTGAATATGCCGAGCAGGCCACCATTGTAACCGAGCTGGCTCGGCGACAGCGCCGGATTCGTGCTCACGCCAGGCTCGAGCGGCTCTTTCCGGCCGTCGGTGGCCGTCTGCTGCTTGCGGCCGGCCTCGATCTCGGCCTGCGTCAGCGGCATCGCCGACTCCCAGGACTCCTTCTTGACTTCCTTCTTGCGCGCCGCGATCGCGGCCTTGCGCCTGGCGATATCGGGGTCCTTCGGCCAGTTCGGCGCATTGACCTGGGCGGCCGAAGCGGGCGGTGGCAGGTCGAGCTTCGGCGGCACCACCAGCGGCGAGCGCTCGCGGTAGTCGATGCCCTTGCTGGCCGCGCTCTTGGCGCCGAGCCCGGTCATCAGATTGTCGACGATCCGCTCTTCGAAGGTCAGGCCGTCATCGCCATCGTCGTCATCGTCGCCGGCGCGCACCGGGCCGGCCGTCATGACGAGGCCGATTCCGGCCGCAACGAACGCCAGGCGGAGGCCGCGCATCAGCGGTATCCGGGAGGTCTCGATCAGGTAACCGCGGGCTTTGGTGTTGCGCATCGCGCTATTCCCATCTCAAAATTCGCCCGAGCGATCACTGGCTTAGCGCTCAGTTCCGCTGGGTGCAAGTCGGCCGCCGACCGGCTCGTATCGGCCGGGATCAGGGCGCTTTTACGGCGGGGGTCCCCATCACGGAATCATACAATAGGGCCGCCACGCCAGCAACGATCGCCACATCGGCGAGGTTGAATACGTACCAATTGAAGGTTTTTCCCCCGATCTCGACATGAAACAGGGCGAAATCGACCACGGCGCCGTAGGCGAAGCGGTCGATGCCGTTCCCGATCGCGCCGCCGATGATCAGCCCCAGCGACAGCGTCGCCAGCCAGGTCCGCGACCGCGCCATCCAGATCGCCAGGGCGATCACGGCGGCGGCCTTGACCACCATCAGCAGAATCTGGGCCGCCGGGGTCTCGCTCTGAAACCAGCCGAAACTGATCCCGGGATTCCAGGCAAGTACCAGGTCGAAGAACGGCGTCACCTGCACCGCGCCGCGGTGGGCAATGCCGAAGACGTACAGGAGCCAGAGCTTGGAGGCCTGGTCGGCGATCAGGGTGATGACTGCCGCGATCACGCCGGTGCGGACAGCAGGGGTCATCGGCTTGCCGCCAAAGGCGTCGTCCCGGCGAAGGCCGGGACCCATACGCCGTGCCGGGTATTGTTTGAATGACTCGGGGTCATCAACCTTCGTCCATTCGAGACAGCGGTGGTTATGGGTCCCGGCCCCCGTGCGCAATTGCGCACTAGGCCGGGACAACGGACAGTCAGGAGATGCTGACCCCCAGCGCCTTCCATTCGCGCAGCGCTTGCGCGTCGCGCGGCGAAACGTCGGGATATTCGCGATCCTCGCCGACTGTCGGGAGGATTTTCCACGAGCGCGCGCATTTGGTGCCGACCGCCTTCTCGACCACGACGGCAACGCCGGGCACGGCATCGAGGCGGAAGGCATTGGCCGGCGCCTCGCCCTCGCGCACCTCGTAGTTCGAGGTGATGCAGACTTCGGCGAGGTCGATGTCGAACAGCGTCGCCAACATCTGCCGGTCGGCGACGTAGATCACCGGCGATGCCTCGAGCGACGAGCCGATCCGCTTGGCGGCGCGTTCGAGCTCGAGTGCGCCGGTGACGACGCGGCGGACGTTGCGGATCGTCTCCCACTTTGCGGCGAGGGCGTCGTCGCGGAACCGCTCGAGACCTTCGGGGAACAGCGTGAGGTGCACCGATGGCTCCGCGTTCGGCCGGTACATCCGCCAGGCTTCGTCGGTGGTGAAGCTCAGGATCGGCGCCAGCCATTTCAGGATCGCGTCGCACAGCAGGTCGATCGTGGTCAGCGCCGCCTTGCGCGCCACCGAGGACGGCGGATCGCAATACAGCGTGTCCTTGCGGATATCGAAATAGAACGCCGACAGCTCGGAGTTCATGAAGGCCGCGAGGCTGGCGACCACGGTCTTGTAGTCGAACTCCGCATAGGCCTTGCGGATGGTCTCGGCGTGCCCGGCCAATTCGTGCAGCATCAGCCGCTCGAGCTCGGGCATCTCGGCAAATCCGACCTTCTCGCTCGGCTTGAAGTGATGCAGCGTGCCGAGCATCCAGCGGATCGAGTTGCGCAGCTTGCGGTAGGTCTCGATGGTGTTCTTCAGGATCTCCGGGCCGATGCGCTGGTCATCGGCATAGTCGGTGGCGCAAACCCACAGCCGCAGGATGTCCGCACCGGAATCCTTGATCACCTTCTGCGGCTCGACCGTGTTGCCGAGCGACTTCGACATCTTGCGGCCGTTCTCGTCGAGCGTGAAGCCGTGGGTCAGCACGATGTCGTACGGCGCGCGCCCGCGCGTGCCGGCGCTCTCCAGCAGCGACGAGTGGAACCAGCCGCGATGCTGGTCCGAGCCTTCCAGATACATCACGGTGTCGTCGCCGCCATCGATCTTGCGAACGATGTTGCCGAGCTGCGGGAAGTTCTGGCGGTCTTCCAGCACGAAGGCGTGCGTCGAACCGGAATCGAACCAGACGTCGCAGATGTCGTCGACCTTCTTCCAGTTCTCCGACGCGCGGGCCCCGAGGAAGCGCTCGCGGGCGCCGTCCATGTACCACGCGTCGGCGCCTTCTTCCATGAACGCCTCGGCGATGCGCTGGTTGACGACCTCGTCCTGCAGGATCTCGGCCGAGCCGTCGCTGTTCTCGCGCACGAACACGGCGATCGGCACGCCCCAGGCGCGCTGCCGCGAGATCACCCAGTCCGGACGGTTGGCGATCATGCCGTTGATGCGGTTCTCGCCGGCCGGCGGTACCCATTGCGTGACCGAGATCGCGTGCAGGGCGCGGGCGCGCAGCGTGTCGCCCTTCTTCGCATGGCCGTTCTCCGCGATGTCCTTGTCCATCGCGATGAACCATTGCGGCGTGTTGCGGAAGATCACCGGCTTCTTGGAGCGCCAGGAATGCGGATATTGGTGCTTGAGGCGGCCGCGCGCCAGCAGCTTGCCGGCCTCGATCAGCGCCTTGATCACGGCCTCGTTGGCGTCGCCCTTTTCGCCCTTGTCGTTGATCACGCGCTTTTCGGTGAAGCCCGGCGCCTGTGCGGTGTAGGCGCCGTTCTCGTCGACCGTGTAGGGGATCGCAGTCGGAATGCCGCGCGCGTCGAGCTCGCGGGTGTTGGCGGTCCAGACGTCGAAGTCCTCGCGGCCGTGGCTCGGCGCGGTGTGGACGAAGCCGGTGCCGGTGTCGTCGGTGACATGCTCGCCGGCGAGCAGCGGCACGGTGAACTCGTAGCCGCCACCGAACCCGCGCAGCGGATGGGCGCATTCCACGGCGTCGAGCGTGTCGCCGGGGATATCGCGGACCTTCTCATAGGCCGTGACGCGGGCCTGCTTGAACACCTCGGCGGCAAGCGCATCGGCCAGGATCAGGAGATCGCCCGTCTTCGCCCAATTGTCCGCAGGCGCATCCGTGACCTTGTAGAGACCGTAGGCGATCTTCGGCGAGAACGAGATCGCGCGGTTACCCGGCAGCGTCCACGGCGTGGTGGTCCAGATCACGACCGAGGCATTGGCCAGCACGCCATGCGCCGGCGAGGTGACCGGGAATTTCACCCACACCATGTCGGAGGTGTAGTCCTCGTATTCGACCTCGGCTTCGGCAAGCGCGGTCTTCTCGACCACGCTCCACATCACGGGCTTCGAGCCGCGATAGAGCGTGCCGTTGGCGGCGAATTTCATCAGCTCGCGGGCGATCGCAGCTTCCGCCGGATAGCTCATGGTCTGATAGGGATGGTCCCAGTCGCCGATGATGCCGAGCCGCTTGAACTCCTCGCGCTGCACGTTGATCCAGTGCGTCGCATAGGCGCGGCATTCCTTGCGGAATGCGACCATCGCGGCGGAGTCGCGGAAGTCGGGCTTCTGCTTGCCTTTGGAGCGGTAGTTCTCCTCCTCGATCTTCCATTCGATCGGCAGGCCGTGGCAATCCCAGCCCGGCACGTAGTTGGAGTCGAAGCCGAGCATTTGTTGGCTCTTGGTCACGACGTCCTTGAGGATCTTGTTCAGCGCGTGCCCGATATGGATGTTGCCGTTGGCGTAGGGCGGGCCGTCATGCAGCACGAATTTGGCGCGGCCCTCGGCTTCCTGACGGAGCTTGGTGTAGAGGCCGATGTCGTTCCAGTATTTCAGGATTTCCGGCTCGCGCTGGGGCAGGCCGGCGCGCATCGGGAATTCCGTCTGCGGCAGGTAAAGGGTCTTGGAATAGTCGTTGGCGTCGGTCTTTTGCGGCTTGTCGGACATGAAGGCTCTGATTTGGCAGGTGAGGGCGCGGATACGCGATCAATCGCGGGTGAAACGGCGAAAGTCCCGGTCTTGCGCCGAGCCTTCAGGCTCAGGCGGAAGCCGGGCCGCTAATCCGTATGATGCGCCGCGAAAACATGGGGTTTCCATAGCAGCCGGGCAGGGAAATCGCAAAGCCCCCCGCCGCCGGCAAATCCGGACCGCCGGGGTGTTCTAGGCCTGCCGCGGCCGGGCCGGATTTCCGGCCACGATGGCGCCCGGGGCGACGTCCCGGGTGACCACGCTGCCGGCCCCGACCAGGGCGCCGTCGCCGATCGTGACGCCGGGCAGGATGATGGCACCCCCGCCGATCCAGACGTCGCTACCGATCCGGATCGGGCGGCCGAATTCCAGCCCGGCGCGCCGGGTCGCGGCGTCGCGCGGGTGGTCGGCGGTATAGATCTGCACCGCGGGCCCGATCTGGGTGCGATCGCCGATCGCGACCTCGACCACGTCGAGGATGACGCAATTGAAGTTCAGGAACACGCCGTCGCCGAGGCTGATATTGCTGCCGTAGTCGCAGAAGAACGGCGGGCGGATCACGGCATCGTTGCCGACCCTGCGGAAGCGCTCGGCGAGCAGCGCGTGCAGCTCGCTTGCGGAAGAGGCGCCTGACGCGTTGTAGCGCGTCATCCAATGTTCCGCCGCGGTATGGTCGGCGGCGAGCTCGGCATCGGGGCGATACAGTTCGCCCGCCAGCATCTTCTGCTTCTCAGTCCTGTTCAACCAATCGCTCCGAGCTGCGGGAACGCATCGGGTGCCGCGGCCAGCACCGCGCGCGCCTTGGCGCTGTCGTCGTCCATCTGGCGGATCAACGCCTCGATGGTGTCGAATTTCAGCTCTTCGCGAATGAAACCGATGAATGCGACATCAAGGACCGTGTCGTAGAGATCGCCCTTGAAGTCGAACAGGAACACTTCGAGCAGCGGCGCGCCGTTGTCGAAGGTCGGACGCCGCCCGAAGCTTGCGACCCCGTCGAAACGTTGCGAGCCCTTGCCGACCCGCACCGCATAGATGCCGTGCTTCAGGCCGCAATGCTTGTCGAGGCGGATGTTGGCGGTGGGGTAGCCGAGGTCGCGGCCGCGCTTCTCGCCGTGGATCACCTTGCCGGTGACGAACCACGGTCCGCCCAGCATCGTGGTGGCGTCAGTGACCTGGCCCTCGGCGAGCGCCATGCGGATGGCGCTGGAGGAAACCGGACGCTCCTCGATATCGACATGGGCCTGCACATCGACCTCGATGCCGAGCCGCGGCGCTTCGCTGACCAGCAGGCTCGGCGAGCCGACCCGGCCCTTGCCGAAATGGAAGTCGTAGCCGACCGCGATCCCGCTGATGCCGAGCCGGTCAATCAGGTCATGATGAATGAAGTCCTGTGCCGTGGTGCCGGCGCGCGCCTTGTCGAAGGTCATGACGACCGCGCCGGCAAGCCCCGTGGCCGCGAGCAGCCGCAGCTTGTTGGTCTCGTCCGTGAGGCGGAATTGCGGGGTGTTCGGGCTGAAGAAGGAGCGCGGATGCGGCTCGAAGGTGACGGCCAACGCGGGCACGCCATGTGCCTTGCCCATCGCGAGCGCCGCGCCGATCACGGCGCGGTGACCGAGATGGACGCCATCGAAATTTCCCATCGCGACTACGGCGCCCTTCGGAATGGCGCTGGCGGGGGTGTTGTCGCGGATAACGGTAAAGCCGGTGCTCATTTCAGGGATTCTTCAAGGATTCTTAAGCATGATTGTTGCGGGCCGGACCGTGACGCGGCGGCGGCGTGGAAGTCAAGCGTAGCGAAAATCGCGTCAAATCCGTAACAATCCGGGTTCAGCCGGTTAACGCGCTGTTTAACGCCTGCTGTTAGTCGTTGGCGGAAAGCTGCGTTTGCGCAGAAGCCAGTTGCGTCAGTTGTTTTGGGGGAAAAGATGGCGGTTGATTTGTCCATGCCGGTTCTGGTGGTTGATGACTACAGCACCATGATCCGCATCATCCGGAATCTTCTCAAGCAGCTTGGATTCGAGAATATCGACGATGCCTCCGACGGCTCGGCGGCGCTGAACAAGATGCGCGGCAAGAAGTATGGCCTGGTGATTTCCGACTGGAACATGGAGCCGATGACCGGCTACGACCTGCTCAAGGAAGTCCGCGCCGATCCCAACCTCGCGACCACGCCCTTCATCATGATCACGGCGGAGTCCAAGACCGAGAACGTGATCGCGGCCAAGAAGGCCGGCGTGAACAATTACATCGTCAAGCCGTTCAACGCCGCCACGCTGAAGACCAAGATCGAGGCGGTCTTCCCGGATATGGCGACGGCGTAAGACGCCCGTTCATCGCGCCAACTGAATATCTCGTCATGCCCGGGCAGAAGCGCGAAGCGCGTCTTCGCGCTAGATGTCCCGGGCATTTGCGTCAAATGCCAATGCGATAGTCCTGCCGGGAGGGTGTGCCTGCACGATTTCGGAATATTGGAAGAATGTCCCTGAGTTGCCCGACGTGTCAAGTCGCCGGGTCGACCGTCAGCCGCCGGCGGCTACTTTGCATGGGGTTGTTTTCGATATTTTGGCTGTGAAGCGCCGCTACCACTTCAGGTCGCGCATCAGCGCGCGCGGCGGATGGCCGAACAATTCCTTCACCGAGGCCTGATCGAGCTGCTCGATGCCCTCGAACTGATCGGAATGGATGCCGCGGGTGACGAACAGCAGATCGATGCCGAAGCCATGGGCGCCGGTGAGGTCGGTGCGCACGGAATCGCCGATCGCGAGCACGCGGCTGAGTTCGGTCGGACGCCCGCGGCGCTCAGTGGCCAGCGCCATGGCGCGTTCATAGATCGGCCGGTGCGGCTTGCCGTAGAAGATCACCTCGCCGCCGAGTTCGCGATAGAGTTCGGCGACCGCGCCGGCGCAATAGATCAGCCGGTCGCCGCGTTCGACCACGATGTCGGGATTGGCGCAGATCAGCGTGAGCTTGCGCTCGAGTGCCTTCAACAGCGTGTCGCGATAGTCTTCGGCGGACTCGGTCTCGTCGTCGAACAGGCCGGTGCAGATGATGTAGTCGGCCTGCTCCAGCGGCACCATGGTGGCGTCGAGGCCGCGATGGATCGAGCTGTCGCGCTCCGGGCCGATCCAGAAGATCTTTTGGCCGGGATGATCAGAAACAAAATGACGCGTCAGGTCGCCCGAGGAGACGATTGCGTCATAGGTCTCGTCGGCGACGCCGAGCTTGCGCAGCTGCCGCTGCACGGAATCGGCCGGCCGCGGCGCGTTGGTGATCAGGATGACGGTGCCGCCCTGCTGGCGAAAGGTGTGCAGCGCCGCGCAGGCCTCGGGAAAGGACTCGAGCCCATTGTGCACGACGCCCCAGATGTCCGACAGCACGACGTCGACGCCGTCGACGAGATCGCGCAGCCGCTCCACAAAACGCAGCGTCATGAGGCGAACCGTTGGTTAGTTCGGACCGAGCGCGCGGCGCGCCAGCGCAGCGCTGCCGGTGGTGCGCGGTGGCGCTGCGGGGCTGGAGACGGGTGCGGAAGTGCTGGCGCCATTGAGGTCCTGGGGCTTGGTCTGTGCAGTCTCGGCGGTAGCAGATGCCCCTTCCGGCCGCAACGGCCGCGGCGGGGCGAACAGGAAGCCCTGGCCGAACCGGACATCGAAGTCGAGCAAATCGACCACCGAGCGCTCGCCCTCGATCCGTTCGGCGATCAGGTCGATCCCGTAGCGGCCGAGCAGGTCGGACAGATCGGAGGGATGGATATCGGTGGTCGCGCTCTGCCTGGCGTCGAGCAGCAGCGCGGCCGGCACCTTGATGAAGCGGACGCCGCGATCGGCGAGCTCGCGCGGCTCGAGGCGGAGGTCGCTGACATGGTCGATCGAGAAGCGGTAGCCGCGCTGCGCCAGCGCTGCGAGGTTCTCGCTTTCGACCGGGCCGAGATTGCGGAAGGTCGCCTGCTTGAACTCGAGCACGAAGGACGGCGCCAGCGCGCGGTTGGCCTCGAGGAAATCGAGGCATTGGGTGAAATGCGCCGGGTTGGACAACGTCGCCGACGCCACGTTGCAGAACACGCCGACATCCTTGCTGCGGATCATCAGGCGTCGCAGCACCTGGACGCAGCGAAGCATCACCATGTGGTCGATACGGCCGATCAGGCCGCCGGCCTCGGCGGCCTCGATGAAATCGTCGGCGGCAAGGACCTGGTCGCGCTCGTCGCGCAGTCGCGTCATCGCCTCGTAGTAGCGCACCTTGCGCTGCGGCAGCGTCACCATCGGTTGCAGGTAGATGTCGAGGCGGTTCTCATCGAGGGCGTGCCTGATCGCGCCGATGAGTTGGGTCTGGCTGCGTGAGATCGCTGACGGAGGTGCAGGTGGCGGCGGGGGCGCAAACACGACGGTCGGTGCCGGCGGGACCGGTTGCAGCAGATCGTCGCGCAATGATGCGACCGGCTGCGCCACGGGACCTGCCGCCAGCAGATCCTCATGATGGGCGACGGACGCCGCAAGCTGCTTCACAAGTCCGCCAAGCTCGCTGATCTCGCCGGCCATGCCCTGGATCCGGTCGGCGCCGGTGGAGTTGGCCGAAGCGACGCGGCCTTCGACCGCGGCCAGCCGGCGGCCGAATTCGGCGACCTGGCGGGCGAGGTCGGCGGTGCCGCGCGACAGATCAGCGATCTGGCCGCCGACATCGCTGCGGTCGCGCAACCGCATCGAGACGGCGTTGTAGAGGATCAGGCAGGTGAGGGCGGTGAGCGCCACGATCGCCGATTCCGATCCGCTGATGCCCGCCACCGAATACAGCACGAAGCCGAGCGAGGCTGCGAGGAGCACCATGCAGATGGCGATGAAGATCGTCGAAATGCGAATCATGTCGCGCGCCCGCGCCCTCTCTCCGAACGTCCCCGGACCGCAACCTTAGCACCATTGTTGATTCGACGGGCCTGCGATCTTCGGAACCGGCTGGAACTGCACACGATTTTCGCTTCGCCCAGATCGGGCTCGATAAGCCGGGCTCCGCAATAATCCGGACCCGGCCGCGCCGCGCCCGTCAGAGGTCCGCGGCGGCGATCCAGAACACCTCGCCCTCGGAGTCCTCGGTGTCGAGCCAGAGCAGGGGCAGGTTCGTATAGGCAGCCTCGAGATTGTCGCGGCCGGGGCCGATCTCGCAGAGCAGCCCGCCCTGCGGGGTCAGATGTTCCCTGGCCTCGTCGAGCAGGCGGCGGACGATATCGAGCCCGTCAGTGCCGCCATCGAACGCGATCTTCGGCTCGGCGCGGCACTCGCGCGGCAGCGCCGCCATGCCTCTAGCGTCGACATAGGGCGGGTTCGAGATGATGAGATCGTAGCGGTGGCTGCCGAGCGGCTTGAACAGGTCGCCGCGATGGAGCGTCAGGCGATCGTCGAGGCCGTGGTCGGCGACGTTGCGCGCGGCGACTTCCAGCGCATCCTTCGAAATATCGACCGCGTCGACCGCGGCGTTGGCGAAATGCCTGGCGGCCAAAATCGCAAGACAGCCGGAGCCGGTGCAGAGGTCGAGCACGCTTTCGACGTCCTCTGGGTCGCCGATCAATGAGGTGCCGTCCTCGTCGCCGCCGAAATGCGAGTCCAGCAATTCGCCGATGAAGGAGCGCGGCACGATGGTGCGCTCGTCGACATAGAACGGCAGGCCGCGCATATAGACCTTGTTGACGAGGTAGGCGGCCGGCTTTCGCGTCGCGATCCGCTGCTCGATCAAGTCGAGGATCTGCCTGCCTTCGGCAATGGTGACGCGCGCGTTGGCAAAGCTCTCGAACTGGTCGGGGTGCAGATGCAGCGTCTCGCAGATCAGGAATGCGGCCTCGGCCACCGGATCGGTGGTGCCGTGCGCGAACACGAGCTTGGCCGCGTTGAAGCGACTGACCGCGTAGCGCAGGAAATCGAACAGCGTGTGAAGCTCGCCGGCGCCGACCTTGGGCGCTTTCGGCGCGGCGGGGCCGCGCCTGGCCGGCACTTTGCTGCGCTTGGCCATCAGGATTTGGTCCAGCGCGCGGTGGCCGCATCGTCATGGTCGCGCGCCTCGATCCAGCCGGTGCCGCGCGCGCTTTCCTCGCGCTTCCAGAACGGTGCGTTGGTCTTGAGGTAGTCCATCAGGAACTCGGCTGCCTCGAACGCGGCCTGCCGGTGCGCCGAGGCGGTCACGACCAGCACGATGTTCTCGCCCGGCGCGATGCGGCCGAAGCGATGGATGACGGTGAGGCCCTGCAATGGCCAGCGCGAAAGCGCCTCGTCGGCATGGCGCGCAATCTCGGCTTCCGCCATTTCAGGGTAATGCTCGAGCGTCAGTGCCGCGATCGGCTCGCCCTGTTCGCTGCCGCGGCAGATGCCGCTGAAGCTGACGACCGCGCCGACATCGGTGCGCCCCTTGCTCAACTCCGCAATCTCCCGCGCGACATCGAAGTCGGCTTCCTGGATGCGGATGGTCGCTGCGACAGCCATGATGAGATTTAGCCGCCGGTCATCGGCGGGAAGAACGCGATCTCGCGGGCGCCGGAGATCGCTGCGTCCGATTTGACGTGGGCGTGGTCGATCGCGGCGCGGATCACCGCGGGCTTCTCGAAGGCATAGGCGTAGGCATCGTCGCGCGCGGCAAGCCAGCCGATCAGGTCGCCGACGGTGCGCACCTCGACCGGCGGCTCGATGACCTCTTCGGCCTTGCCGACGCGTTCACGGACCCAGGCGAAATATTTCAGCTTCATCCCTCATCCTCCTTGATGAGGTGATGGATGCCGGCGCGGAAATAGTCCCAGCCGGTGTAGATGGTGAAGATCGCCGACATCCAGAGCAACACGATGCCGATCAGGGTGGTCGCCGGAACGACCTGCTCGCCCGCTTCGCCGGCAATCAGGAAACCGATCGCCACCAGCTGGATCGTGGTCTTCCATTTCGCAAGCTTGGTGACGGGAACGCTGACCCGCAGTCCTGCGAGATATTCGCGCAGGCCCGAGACCAGGATCTCGCGGCACAGGATCACGATCGCCGCCCACAGCGTCCAGCCATGGATCGAGTTGTCGGCGGCCAGCATCAACAGGCTGGAGGCGACCAGAAGCTTGTCGGCGATTGGATCGAGCATCCGGCCGAACGCCGACTGCTGGTCCCACATCCGGGCGTAGTAACCGTCGAGATAATCGGTGATCCCCGCTGCGATGAATACCGCCAGCGCCACCCAGCGCAGCCAAAGCGGGCCGTCCAGGATCGATTGCCAGTAGACGCAGCCGATCACCACCGGGATGGCGGCGATCCGGGCATAGGTCAGGATATTCGGGAGGGACAAGGTCTTGGGCTGTCCCCGGGTCGTGGCGATGTTCATCCGTTCTACCAATACCGCTGAAGCAAGAAGGTCAACCGTGCGCAGGCCAAAGCGCGGTGAGATTACGCCGAATCCTCATGGCACTTTAGCTCCTTGTTTATGCATGATCTCCGCGCAAACGCCTCGCGTTTGTCGCGAGGGAACATTGCCCGCATCATGCCCCAGATGCCCCGTCGCAGGCGACGCCCTGATGACTCGTCTTTCGTTTAACCCGGCTGGGCGTGGAAAAACTCGAAAATCTTGCGGGCGCTCTCGGCGCTGACGCCGGGAACCTTGCCGAGGTCGGCGATCGAGGCCCGCTCGATCTCCTTGAGAGTTCCGAAGTGGTGCAGCAGGGCACGTTTGCGCGATGGGCCGATGCCGGGAATCTCCTGCAGGCCGGCCTCGCGGATGTCCTTTTTGCGCAGCTTGCGGTGCGAGCCGATCACGAAGCGGTGGGCCTCGTCGCGCAGCCGCTGGATGAAATAGAGCACCGGGTCCCGCGGCTCCAGCTTGATGGCCTCGCGGTCAGGCATGAACAGGGTTTCGCGCCCGGCATCGCGCTCCGGTCCCTTGGCCACCGCCATCAGCGAGACCTGGGTCAGCCCGAGATTCTGGAAAATTTCCCTGACCGCGTTGAGCTGGCCGCGGCCGCCGTCGATGATGACGAGGTCGGGCCATTGCGGGAACGAATCGTCGTCCGCCTTGTCGTTTTCCTTGGCTCTGGCGGCCTCGCCCTCCGGCGGCTTCAGCAGCCGCTTGAAGCGGCGCTCCAGCACCTCGCGCATCATCCCATAGTCGTCGCCCGGCGTCAGACCCTCGGACTTGATGTTGAACTTGCGGTACTGGTTCTTCATGAATCCGTCGGGCCCGGCCACGATCATTGCGCCGACCGCGTTGGTGCCCTGGATGTGGCTGTTGTCGTAGACCTCGATGCGCCTCAGTGTGTGCGGCAGGCCAAGCGTGGTGACCATGCCCTCGAGCAGCCGGCTTTGCGTCGCGGTGTCGGCGAGCCTGCGGCCGAGCGCCTCGCGCGCGTTGGTGAGCGCGTGGCCGATCAGCTCCTTCTTCTCGCCGCGCTTGGGCACGGAGACCTCGACCTTGGATCCGGCCTTGACCGACAGCGCGTCGGCGAGCAACGCGCTTTCCTCGATCTCGTGCGACAGCAGGATCAGCTTCGGCGGCGGCTTGTCGTCGTAGAATTGCGCGAGGAACGAGGACAGCACCTCCTCGGGCGTGAAGGTCTTTTCCGCCCGCGGGAAATAGGCGCGGTTGCCCCAGTTCTGGCCGGTGCGGAAGAAGAACACCTCGACGCAGGAATAGCCGCCTTCCTGATGGATCGCGAACACATCGGCCTCTTCGACCGTGCGCGGGTTGATGCCCTGCTGCGACTGGATCGCCGACAGCGCCGCGAGACGGTCGCGATACAGTGCCGCGGTCTCGAATTCGAGCTCGCCGGAGGCCTTCTCCATCTCGGCCGCGAGCAACTCCTTCACGGCGTGGCTCCGGCCGGAGAGGAATTCGGTCGCCTCGCGCACCAGTTCGGTGTAGCCGGGGAAATCGATCTCGCGCGTGCACGGGCCGGCACAACGCTTGATCTGATAGAGCAGGCAGGGCCGGGTGCGGCTTTCGAAGAAGCCGTCGGTGCAGGAGCGGATCAGGAAGGCGCGCTGCAGCGCCGTGATGGTGCGGTTGACCGCGCCGGCGTTGGCGAACGGACCGAAATAGCGTCCGGGCCTCGACTGCGCACCGCGATGCTTGAGGATCTGCGGCGCCCAGTGATCGCCCGATATCAGGATATAGGGAAACGACTTGTCGTCGCGTAGCTGCACATTGAAGCGCGGGCGAAGCTGCTTGATCAGATTGGCTTCGAGCAGCAGTGCTTCGGTCTCGGTCGTGGTCGAGACGATCTCGACATGCGTGGTTGCTGCGATCATGCGCAGGATCCGCGCCGGCAGCGGCGCGTTGGCCCGCGCATAGGACGACAGCCGCTTTTTGACGTTTTTCGCCTTGCCGACATAGAGCACGTCGTTGGCGGCGTTGAGCATGCGGTAGACGCCGGGCGAGGTCGGGGCGAGGCGAACCGCGTTCTCGATCGCGGCGTGCCCGACCGAGAGCGTGCCTTCGGCAACCGCCTCGGTGGCGTCGTCCGAAGCGTCCGGCAGACGCGCCTCATCCTCCTCCTCGGCTGCGGAGGTTTCCGGATCGACGTCGCTCGTGTCGAGCGTCAGATCGTCCTGCGGCAGGTCGGACTTTGAACCGCGCCGTGGCTTCGGGGCCGGCGTCGGGCGTTCGGGAGAATCGTGAACCATGGGCCGTAAATTAAGCGCTTGGGCGACCGCTCGCCAGCGTTGGCGGCGCCGGAAAAACAAGCCCGATCGCAGGAGGTTACCGACCCCGCGGGCCGACCCGGGCGGGTGGGTAACACATTGTTAAGATTGATGAGCGCTGCGGTAACCGGGCTTAACAGCCCTTTAACTTAAAACTCTCGATAAACCTTAGCGAAAAAAGTGGAATTCCGTAACCACGCTGGCCTTGGCCGGCGGGCTACGGCAGTTGCGTGGTGGAGAGTACAATGACCCGTTTGGTTGCGCGTGCGCTGGCACTGATCGTCGCAGGCTGGACGACTTCGGCGGCGTCGGCCGACCTCAACTACGGATCGCCCTATACCGTCCATCAGCCGCTCAACGCCTATAGCTGGGCCGGCCCCTACCTCGGCGGCAACATCGGCTATGGCTGGGGTTCGGTCGAGAACAACCCGACCAAGCCGTCCGGCTTCGCCGGCGGCGTACAGGCCGGCTACAATTTCCAGAACGGCACCCCCTGGGTGTTCGGTATCGAAGCCGATATCCAGGGCTCCGCCGCGGACGATCGGTTCGCGCCCTGGAAGTTCTCCAACCCGTGGTTCGGCACGGTGCGCGGCCGCGCCGGCTATGCGGTCAACAACGTGCTGTTCTACGCAACCGGCGGTCTCGCCTTCGGCGAGCTGCGCGGCGAAACCTTCGGCATTTCGGAGACGCATACCAATGCGGGCTTCACCGTCGGCGCCGGCGCCGAAATGGGCTTTGCCCCGAACTGGAGCGCCAAGATCGAGTATCTCTACGTCGACCTCGCCAACAGCAACTTCACCATCACCGGCGGCGCGTCGAACGGCTACAGCTTCAGCCTGGTTCGCGCCGGCATCAACTATCACTTCTGAGAACAAGAAAACGTCAGATATCAACTCCCGGTCGCGCCTCGCGCGGCCGGGTTTTTCTTCGTGCTGATGACGTGGACATCATGAGCAGCGGCACGCACGCCACGGCGTTCGCGAAGCCGATCGCGCCGCACGTGTCGGTTATGCGGGCACCGCCAGTCGCGTCCGCATCATGCAGGTGGTCACGCAGCGAGCGCGAGCCGCGCGCCCGGCAGTCAACTCACACGCAACGCTTCATTTGGCGTTCATCACGAGCCGCGCGCCGCAAGCGCTCCTCATGAAACCACCAGGTTGACCGCCTTCGGGCCCTTGCCCTTCTTGTCCGGTTCAACCTCGAACGTAATGCGCTGTCCTTCAGTCAGGTCCTTCAATCCCGCACGCTCGACAGCTGTGATGTGAACGAACACATCGCGGCCGCCATCGTCAGGTTTGATGAAGCCGTAGCCACGCTCTCCGTTGAAGAACTTGACTGTCCCAGTCATGGCCATCGGGAAAACTCCTCCCCCGTATTGCTCCACCGCTACGCGCACGCCGCATAGCGGTTGACCGACATTCGCTTGTCGGAAGCTTGGCCACCTGAACAGGCCGGTGTCACGCCGCCGGTCTGCCTGGATTTATTTCGGCCTTGTCACTCCGCCGCAACCATTCGCGGAAGCGGAACGTAAAGCCAGTCGTAACAGGATGAGCATAATACGGTTCCGCGCGCGTTGCCTACGATCAATTCGAACTTTTCAGTGGGTGCTGCGGATTAAGCCTTGAGCGTCTCGAGTCTGAAGCGGCCAGCGCCGCCTTGACCAAGCGGCTTCTCGAGTTCGGGCAGGATGATCTTCAGCTCACCTGCCAACGTCCACGGCGGATTCACCATCAAAAGGCCGGTGGATACGAGGCCGCCGTCGGTTTCTTGCGGTGCCACACTGAATTCCAAACGCAAGCATTTGCCGGCAGGCCGGCTTGTTGCTGCCGCTGCAGCGACGCTGTGCGCGAGCTCGTCGGTGGCCCTCCGGGATTTTACGGGGTACCACAAAAGATACGCGCCAGTCGGCCATTTCGCGAACGCTTCAGTGAAAGCATGGGCCAGTCGTTCGAACTCATCCTTTGCCTCGAACGGTGGATCGATCAGCACCAGACCGCGCCGCTCGTTCGGCGGCACGAATGCGGGCAGCGCCGTCCAACCATCGAGATCGACGACGCGCGCTTGCGCGTCACGCCGCAACGCATCGATCAGTTGCTTGCGCGCCGTCGGTTCGATCTCGCAGGCGGTGAGGCGGTCTTGCGGCCGCAGCAGCGCACGCGCGATCAGCGGCGAACCGGGATAGGTTTTCAGTTCGCCTCTCGAATTGAATGCCCTGACGATGTCGAGATACGGCGCGATCAGCGGCAGCGCCTTGTCGGAGAGTCGCGCCTGCATCAGCCGCGCGATGCCGGTGAGCCATTCGCCGCTGCGCTGCGCTTCGCTCGATGTCAGGTCATAGAGCCCGGCGCCGGCATGGGTGTCGATGACGCGGAACGGCGCCTGCTTTTCCTGCAGATAGGTGAGCATGCGCACCAGCACGATGTGCTTGATGACATCGGCAAAGCCGCCGGCGTGAAAGGCGTGACGGTAGTTCATGGGATAGCAATTACCACGTCATTGCGGGGGGAGCGACTTGTCCGCCGAAGCTCGGGGAGCGTAGGCGGAAGCAATCCATCTCACCACGAGAAAGTATCGATTGCCTCCGCCTTCGCCGAGGCTGCGGCGGACAAGTCGTCGCTTCAGCGCAAAATTGCCCTGCAATTTTGTCGCGAGTTGCTCGCAATGACGGGAAGCGATGGGCTGGAGCATGTTCGGTTCTGATTGAAATCAGAACCGATGAGCCTCCAGTTTTGACGCGTTTTATTCACGTGGACCGGTACCCAGTTCGCTCGAAAAGGCGCTAGCCGCCGCGAACCGGCGGCATCAGCACCTGATCACGGCGACAGGCACGGCGGTCGGTTTCCTCGCAGGAACGGAATTGCAGGTCCTTGCTGAGGCAGATCCGCACCTCGCTGAGCCGCCTGCTGTCGCAGGTCACCGCGATCGCCGAGCTGCTGAGTCCCGGATTGACCTTGATGAACGCCGCCTCCAGTTCGTCGGGCGCGATCGTCTTCGGCTCCGACAATTGCAGGAATTCCTCGGGGATCTTCACCGCGGCGCGGGCCTTGCGGATGGCTTCGAAATAGGCCCGCTCGCCGAGGCCGGAGCAGGTGCCGTGCTTGTCCCACTCGTTGTAGATCAGCCCGGGCGCCGGCATCAGGTCGAGCATCGAGGTCATGATGTTGCGGGCGAGCCGCGGCGAGGGCCGCTGGCAGTATTCCGGAAAGCCCCGCTCATATTGCGGCCACAGGCCGTGCACCACGAAGGAATACGGCCGACCGCTGCACTGGGCCTGCGTGCCGCGGCCATTGTTGCCGCGCTCGCTCGCCGCCTCGCAGAACGAAGGCGACCACGACAGCGACAATACGTAGAAATCGAACTCACCCGGCGCATTCTGGCGGCGATCCTGGGCCGAGGCCCCCACCGCACCGCATAGAACAAAGGCAATCGAAATCAGAAATCGGGAAATTGTGACCAACCGCGGCATCAAACGCTCCCCTCACTCGACCGCCCGGAGCCTAGCAGGCCACCGGAACATTTCAAGAACAAAAGCCGCCGTCTGAATGGCGGCGGCTTCTGCTGTCAGCAATCTGGTCGGAGATCAGGGCCGGGCGGCCTTGCAGGACGGGTTGTAGGCCCAGTTGCGATCGAGGCCGGTCACGCACCATTCGACGCCCGGGCTGAGGCTGAGAGAGTCGCTGACACCGGCAAAACCGCCGTCCTCGATGATCGAATAGTGTACGCCGCGCACCTTGCCGTCGCTCAACATCACGTCGCCCGAGCAATAGCGGCGCGGAATATTGTCGGCCTGCCAGGGGCGGAAGGCGGTTTCGTGGATCCGGTTGAAGCCGGTGATCACGAGCGGCGAATTCCAGAAAGTGGCTTCCTTTTCCTGGAATTGCTCGCTGATGACCCTCAGCGCCCTCTCGCAGGGCGCCACATTGCCGTCATAGCGCGGGCCGGACAGCCAGAAATTCAGCTCGAACGGATTGGCGGCCTCGGCCGTACCCCCGAACGCCAGCAGGCCGACCACCAATGCGGCGCCGAGGCCAAGCTTGTGGCCGAGTTTAGTGCGGGAGTTGAACAGGTTGCGCATGGGAATCCACCCGATGATCCGATGCGCGGACGGTGCCGCGAAGCCCCGGCAAGGTCAAGTGCAGCGCGGCAACACCTGCGGAGAAGTCCACCTCTAGCGGCCGGCTCGTTCTTTTCACGGTGGCCGGCGCACTCTATGTTGCTTCAAGCGAAATGGAGTCTGCGATGCGAAGGAAATTGGCCGCGTGCCTGGTTGCCGTTTGCGGGATGCTGGCCGTTGTACCGGCGCGGGCCGATTGGTTGCAGCCGGTGCCGCCGTTCAAGGGCAATGATACCGGCGGTATCATCGCCTATACGCTGGCAGCCCAGACCGACGCCCGGCAGCTTGCCGTCGATCACTGCGCCTCCTACGGCAAGGTGGTGAAGTTCCTTGCGGTGCAGCGCAATCCGGGCGGCTATATCTCCTTTGCCTGCCGCTGGGTGCCCTACGGCGCGGCCGAGAGGCCGGTGCGCACGCTCTACTGAGCGCGCCGCTCCATTCTCCGATCGTTCAGCCGGGAGCTCACCGCATGACCCGACAGCTTGCCTTGCTTGGTTCGGCTGTTTGCCTCGTCTTGTCCGCCGGCGCCGCAAGTGCCGTCGACCTGCCGACCCGCAAGGCCGGTCTTTGGGAGATGAAAATGCTGCGCACTGGCGGGCCGATGCCCGAAATCACCATGCAGCATTGCACCGACGAGACCACCGACAAGGAAATGAGCGCGGCGGCATCGCCGATGGCCAAGGAAGTCTGCTCCAAGCAGGATATCCAGAAGACCGCGACCGGCTATGTCAGCGATTCCGTCTGCAGCGTCGCCGGCATGACGGTGCAGAGCCACGCCGAGATCGTCGGCGATTTCAATTCCGCCTACACGGTCACGAGCACCTCGCATTCCGAGGGCGGCGCGGCGGGCACCCGCGACACCACGATGACCATCGAGGCGAAATGGCTTGGCGCCTGCAAGGCCGACCAGAAGCCCGGTGACATCGTCATGCCCGGCGGCATGAAGATGAACGTCAAGGACATGGAAAAGCTGAAGGGCCTGCTGCCCAAGCAGAAGTAGGGCGCAGCGCACTGACGTCGCGCGCCTGAATGTATCGCCTCTCATCTCGAGAGGCTGTGACGCTTTGCACCACCTCCATTGCGAGGAGCTCGCAACAAAACTGCAAAGCAATTTTGCGCTGAAGCGACGACTTGTCCGCCGAAGCTCGGCGAAGGCGAACGCGATCCAATTCGCAGCTTGCTTGTCGAGGAGCGATGGCTGCTTCGCGCAGCCTAACATCGCGCGCGTTCGCCCGCCCCGTTAGATGCGATGACATGGATAGCGCGCATCACTTGCGAGGTGCTGGCCTTGATCGCGCGCGAAAATGCCAAGGGCATTGCAGGACGAAATCAACATCATTGAACGATCGCTGCGTGCCTCGCGCTCGAGCAATCTGAGAAAGCGAAGACGCGCATCGAATTCTTCGCGCTGCAAGCGTGCTGCGACTACATGTCGTTTTGAATCGCTCCAGTGTTGCGCATCTTGAATCGTTCCAGTGTTTCGCATCGTGTGCGCTTCAATGGATTCTATTTTGCGCGTGTGGAATTTCGCTCAACCCGCCGATAGAAGTCCCCCCCAATCGATGCCCGCTGAGTTGCGAACACGCGGCTCGATCACGATCAACTGGGGCAGTGTGGGGATTGTTTGGTGGGAATGGCTTCGTCGCGGGGCAAGCGCGGCTTGCTCGGATCAACGGCTGCGATCAATGCGGCGTTTCTCGGTTCGGTGTTGCTTTTACCAGTGGGAGCAAACGTCGCCAACGCTCAGGCGCAAACCAGTGCTCCGCCGAACAATGTAAGCGTGCTCCCTCCGGTGACGGTGGATCAACCTGATGCGGCAAAGAAGCGCGGCGCCGTCGCTTCAAGTCAGCGCGCCAGGACTTCGCGCACGGCCGCGGCGAACCAGCGCCGCGATGCGGCGCCCGTTCAGAGCCAGGCTCCGCGGGCGCAAGGCGGCGGAGGCGCGATCGGCGTGACGACCGGATACGTGGCAACCAACAGCACCGCCGGCACCAAGACCAACACGCCGCTGCTCGAAACGCCGCAATCGCTTTCGGTGGTGACGCAGAAGGAGCTCAGGGATCGCAACGTTCAGACACTCAAGGACGCCGTCAACTACACGCCCGGCGTCACGACCACGGCATTCGGTTATGATCCGCGGTTCGATAGCTTTTACATCCGTGGCTTCGATGCGACCTACACGGGGATCTATCGGGACGGCCTGCGCCAGGGCGGCGGCAACTTCGCCATTCCGAAGATCGAACCCTACGGTCTCGACAGCGTGTCGATCCTCCGTGGTCCCGCCTCGGGCCTTTACGGCCTTGGCTCTCCGGGCGGCATCGTGGATGTCACCACGAAGCGGCCGACGTTGACGCCGTTCGGCGAGGTGCAGCTGCAGGCCGGCAATTATGACCGTTACCAGGGCAGTTTCGATATCGGTGGCCCGGTGCCCGGCAGCGATCAACTGTACTACCGGCTGACCGGTTTGCTCCGCGACGCGAAGACCTGGTATCCCGGCAATGACGACGATCGCGCCTACATCGCGCCTGCTTTGACCTGGCGGCCGGACGCCGATACGTCCTTCACCATCCTGAGCGAATATCAAACCAGCCGCACCGCCGCGAGCATCGGCAATTTCCGCACGGTTGACGGACAATTGACCAACATCTACTCGAATGATCCGGCCTTCAGCGCCATGGACCAGAAGCAGTATCGGATCGGTTACGCGTTCGAGCACAATGTCGACGACGTGTGGACGGTGCGGCAGAATTTCCGCTTCTATCAGGTCGACGTGGACGCGAAATACACCCAGATCGATTCCATCGACTATAGCACCAATCTGGCGTCGCGCTCCGCCTGGCGGATCCTGGACAGCTTCAACACCGTGACGCTCGACAATCAGGCCGAGGCCAAGTTCATGCTCGGCGCGATCAGGAACACGGCCCTGTTCGGCGTCGACTACGGTCACTCCTACTACAACGACAAGATCGGCTACGGAGCGGCTCCCGATCTCAATCTTCTGACCATGAACTACGGCGCCCAGGCCATCGCGACGCCGGCATTCTCGATCTTCAACAAGCAGTCGACTGACGAGGTCGGTGTCTATGGCCAGGAGCAGGCCAGGCTCGGAGGCTTCATCCTGACGCTCAATGGGCGCCAGAGCTGGGTATCGCAGACCACGACCGCAGGTCTCGACGGCATTCCGTCAACGCAAAAGGCGACCGCCTTTACCGGCCGTGCGGGCCTCAGCTACGTCTTCGACAATGGCCTTGCGCCCTATGTCAGCTACGCTACGGCATTCAGCCCGCAGGTCGGCGTCGACGCCTCGGGATTGCCGTTCAAGCCGACCACCGGCGAGCAGACGGAAGCAGGCATCAAGTACCAGATGCCGCACGTTCCGGTGCTGCTGACCGCCGCGGTGTTCGACATCACGCAGGACAATGTGCTGCGCACCGATCCCAACAACATGGCATTCCAGGCGGCAACCGGTCAGGTCGAATCGAAGGGCGTCGAGCTCGAGGCGAAGCTCGCGCTCAAACAGGGGTTCGATCTCACCGCCGCCTACACCCATCTCAACGTGGTGATCACCCAGGGCAATCCCGATACGACCGGCCATGAGCTCTCCGGCATTCCGCGGAATTCCTTCGCCGCCTTTGGCAAATACACGTTCCAGTCCGGCGTCCCCGTCGAAGGGCTCGGGCTTGGCCTGGGGGTCCGTTACATCGGGACCAATTTCGGCAACGACCAGAACACGTTCCAGAATGCAGCGACAACATTGTTCGATGCCGTGATCGATTACGATCTCGGCAAGCTGGACCGGCGATTGCTCGGAGCCACGATGCGGCTGAACGCGACCAACCTGTTCGACAAGCACTATCAGACCTGCCAGTCCGGCTATTGTTATGCCGGCGAACGGCGTCAGGTCATCGGCACCTTGTCCTATCGCTGGTAGCGGCCATTCCTGAGCTTCGAGCCGAAGGCAGAGCTTTGCTACACCGGCACCCGCACCGCCGCCCGCAAGCCGCCCATCGGGCTTTCGCTGAGCAAGATGTCGCCGCCATGCGAGCGGGCGATGTCGCGGGCGATCGCAAGGCCAAGCCCGCTGCCGCCCTCGTCCTGGTTGCGCGCATCGTCGAGCCGCAGGAACGGCTTGAACACTTCCTCGCGCATCGCGGCGGGGATGCCGGGCCCGTCGTCGTCGATCGTGACGTTGAGATAGCGATGGTCGCGGTGGCCGGTGATCGAGATGGTGTTGGCGTGGCGCGCCGCGTTGGAGACAAGGTTGCCGAGGCAGCGCTTGAACGAGGCCGGCTTCACCGTCACGACGGGCAGGCCGTGGAATGCCACCGTCGCGGTGTGGCCGTGGCGCTCGGCGTCGCTGCGCAATTCCTCAAGCGCCAGCGCCATGTCCGTCGGCTGCGCGACCTCGCCGGAATCGCCGCGCGCAAAGGCGAGATAATCCTCCAGCATCATCGACATCTCGTCGACGTCCTTGCGCATCGCGTCGATCTCGGGGCCTTCGCCGATCAAGGCGAGCTCGAGCTTGAAGCGGGTCAGGATGGTGCGCAGATCATGCGAGACGCCGGCGAGCATGGCGGTGCGCTGCTCGATCGAGCGCTCGACGCGCGCCTTCATCTCGATGAAGGCCTGCGCCGCGCGCCGCACCTCGCGCGCGCCGCGCGGCCGGAAGTTCGGCGCTTCGCGGCCCTTGCCGAAACTTTCGGCGGCGTCGGCAAGCCGCAGGATCGGCTTGATCTGGTTGCGCAGGAACAGCACTGCGACGATCAACAGAATCGTCGAGGTGCCGAGCATCCAGAAGATGAAGATCTCCGAATTGGAGGCGTAGGCCGCGCTGCGCTGGGCGAAGATCCGGATCACCGAATCGTCGAGCTGCACGCGGATCTCGACCAGGTTGGACTTGCCGACGGTGTCGATCCAGAACGGACGGCTGATCTGGCGGCCGAGCTGCACCGAGAGCGTCTGGTCGAGCAGCGAGAAGAACGGCTTCGGTCCCGGCGGCGGCATGTCGCCGGTGGGGAGGAAGTCGACCACCAGCTGCAGCTTCTGGGCGATGCGGCGCAGCTGCGCGCGATCCTTGTCCTGCGGATAGGTCTTGTAGACGTCGATCAGCGCGGCAATGTCGGATACCACCGCGGCCGACAGCCGCCGCGTCACCGTGTTCCAGTGCCGCTCCATGAACACGAACGCGACCACGGTCTGCAGGATCACCATCGGCACGATCATGATCAGCAGCGCGCGGGCGTAGAGGCCGGTTGGCATCCAGCTCTTGAACGCATTGCCCATCCAGCCGTTCGCCTTCGAGACGCGCTGCGAGGCGTTCTTGATCAGGGTCAGGCCGGTGTCGAGCGTGCTCATGGCTGCATCTTACGGCGAGGCCACCAGGCGATAGCCGATGCCGCGCACCGCCTGCAGGAACAGCGGATTGGCGGGATCGTGCTCGATCTTGCGGCGCAGGCGGTTGATCTGCACGTCGACCGCGCGCTCATTGACGGTGCCGCCAGAGGTCAATTCGGCGCGCGGCACGGTCTCGCCGGGCGCGCTCGCGAGGATGCGCAGCATCTCGCGCTCGCGATCGGTGAGATGGATAATTTCCTCGCCCTGGCGCAGCTCGCTGCGCTCGATGTGGAAGATGTAGGGGCCGAACGCGATCTGCTCGACGGTTACGACCTGCGGCGGCGTGGTGCGCTTGAGGATATTGCCGATGCGAAGCACGAGCTCGCGTGGCTCGAACGGCTTGGCGACATAATCGTCGGCGCCGATTTGCAGGCCCTCGATGCGGGCTTCCGCCTCGTGGCGGGCGGTCAGCATGATGATCGGCACCGTCGAGGAACTGCGGATGAAGCGGGCGAGGTCGAAGCCGTTTTCGCCAGGCATCATCACGTCGAGGATCAGCAGGTCGAAATGCAGCCCGAGCAGCTTGGCACGGGCGTCGGTGGCGCTCATCGCCGTGGTGACGCGATAGCCCTCGCCGGACAGAAAGCGCGACAACAGGTCGCGAATACGCCGGTCGTCGTCGACCAAAAGGAGATGCGGTGCGTCGTCGGCCGGCTCGGCCGGTGTCCGCAGCATGGTTGCAGCCTGCACCAGGTTCACTCCCTCGTTTTTTTGCCGACGCCGAAGATCGCTTCGAGCACCTTGTCGGGATCGTCGCGGTCGATCATCGCGCGGAGGAACTGGCGAACGGTCTCGACGCCGGCCGGATCGATCCCGGCGATCGCGCGGTTGATGCGGTCGGTCTGCAGTCCAGCGAGCTTGGCGACCAGCGCCTCGCCCTTCGGCGTGGCGTAGAGCAGGCGCTGCCGGCGGTCGTTGTTGCCGGTCTTCTGCACGATGTAGCCCTCGTCCAGCAGCTGCTTGAGCACGCGGCCGAGCGATTGCTTGGTGATGCGCAGGACGTCGAGCAGGTCGGCGACCTTCAGGCCGGGATAGCGGGTGACAAAGTGGATGACGCGGTGGTGGGCGCGGCCGAAGCCGAACGCCTCCAGCTCCTGGTCGGCGTCGCCGACAAAGTCGCGGTAGGCGAAGAACAAGAGCTCGATGATGTCCCAGCGCAGGTCGCGCCCGCCCGCCGCGGGAGCGTGGTCGTCTCCCTGCGAATCGGGCTTGGCAGCCATGCCTGAGAAATTTATGTCAGTCATATTGACGTATCTTGGGTTCAATGTTACAAAACTGCCTGTCACGACGAAACATTAGGTCGTTTTGTCTTCGACAGCGTTTGAGGCGGCCTGAAAGAGCCTGTGAGGCGGTTTGGACCGCAAATTGGACTACCGTGCGATTGTCGAGCGGCATTTCGGCAAACATACTGGACTTCAGCATTCCGCAAAAGCATGTCTAAACGGCATGTTGGCGCAGGCAACCGGCCGCAGGGCCGGTGGTGGTGAAGTTCGGGCCAAGCCGAGCCGGGAGGCTCCGGGGGAAACAGGCCGGCGCCGGACATTGCGTCGGTTCCGACAGCGGAAAGCAAGAAAAATGACTTTGAACTTCGACATCCAGCCTTCGCCGAATGCGACGCCCGACAAGGACCGCGCGGCCAGGCTCGTGGACCCAGGCTTCGGCCGGGTCTTTACCGATCACATGGCGATCGTCCGCTACAGCCAGGGCAAGGGCTGGCACAGCGCGCGCATCGAGGCACGCGCGAATTTCCCGCTCGATCCGGCCGGCGCGGTGCTGCACTACGCCCAGGAGATTTTCGAAGGTCTCAAGGCCTACAAGCGCGACGATGGCGGCGTGAACCTGTTCCGTCCCGACGCCAATGCCCGGCGCTTCCATAATTCGGCCGAGCGCATGGCGATGGCGCCGCTGCCCGAGGACGTGTTCATCGACGCGGTCGAGCAGCTGGTGCGGATCGATCGCGCCTGGATCCCGGGCGGCGAGGGCAGTCTCTATTTGCGGCCCTTCATGATCGCGAGCGAGGTCTTCCTCGGTGTGAAGCCGTCGGCGGAATACATCTTCTCGGTGATCGCTTCGCCGGTCGGCTCCTACTTCAAGGGCGGCCCGGCGCCGGTGTCGATCTGGGTGTCGGAAAATTACACGCGCGCCGCGATCGGCGGCACCGGCGCAGTCAAATGCGGCGGCAATTACGCGGCAAGCCTGCGCGCGCAGGCCGAGGCGATCGATCGTGGCTGCGATCAGGTCGTGTTCCTCGATGCGGTCGAGCGCCGCTATATTGAGGAGCTCGGCGGCATGAACGTCTTCTTCGCGTTCGACGACGGCTCGCTGCTGACGCCGCCGCTCGGCACGATCCTGCCCGGCATCACCCGCGACTCGATCATCGCGCTTGCCAAGGATGCCGGCACCCGCGTGCGCGAGGAGCCCTACACGATCCAGCAGTGGCGCACTGATGCCGCGAGCGGCAAGCTGAAGGAAGCGTTCGCCTGCGGCACCGCGGCCGTGATCTCGCCGATCGGCAAGGTGTGCTCGGCGAGCGGCGACTTCCAGATCAGCGGCGGCGCGGCCGGCCCGGTCGCGATGGGCCTGCGCAAGAAGCTGGTCGACATCCAGTACGGTCGCACCAACGACCCGCATAACTGGATCAGAAACGTCCAGTAATTGGCGCCTACTCGATACCGCCGGATATGTTATTTGGCGTCATTCCGGGATGGTCCGCCGACCAGACCTCAGATGCGCAATTGCGCATCGGGGAATCTCGAGATTCCGGGTTCGCGTCTTCGACGCGCCCCGGAATGACGGCGGACGAATAGACTGCCCCGGTTGCCGCCTTGCGCGCCGGCTGGTAAACGGCCGCTCATGGCCGAAAAACCCAAAAAACCCCAGAAACTGAAGGCGCGCCTGCCGCGCGGGCTGGAAGATCGTGGCCCCGCCGCGATCAATGCCACGCGGCAGATGGTCGAGAAGATCCGCGCCGTCTACGAGCTCTACGGCTTCGAGCCGGTGGAGACGCCGGCGATGGAATATACCGACGCGCTCGGCAAGTTCCTGCCCGATCAGGACCGTCCCAACGAGGGCGTGTTCTCGTTCCAGGACGATGACGAGCAGTGGATCTCGCTGCGCTACGACCTGACCGCGCCGCTCGCGCGCTATGTCGCGGAAAACTTCGACGCGCTGCCGAAGCCTTATCGTTCGTATCGCTTCGGCTACGTCTTCCGCAACGAGAAGCCCGGTCCCGGCCGCTTCCGCCAGTTCATGCAGTTCGATGCCGACACAGTCGGTTCGGCGACGCCTGCGGCCGACGCCGAGATTTGCATGATGGCGGCCGACACCATGGAAGCGCTCGGCATTCCGCGCGGCAGCTATGTGGTGAAGGTGAACAACCGCAAGGTGCTAGACGGCGTGCTCGAGGCGATTGGCCTCGGCGGCGACGAGAATGCGGGTCGTCGCCTCACGGTGCTGCGTGCGATCGATAAATTTGATCGGTTGGGCGAAGACGGTGTACGCGCTTTGCTTGGGGGAGGCCGCAAAGATGAAAGCGGCGATTTCACCAAAGGAGCCGGACTGGAAGAAGATGCGATTACGCGTGTGCTCGCCTCTACGTGTCCCGAGATTGGTACAAATGAAGAAATCATCACAAAGCTGATGCTCGTTTCGGACTCTGGGATCGGCCGTGAGGGCATTAGCGAACTGGCCAATATTGCGCAGCTTGCCGCCGCGTCCGGCTACGGCGCGGATCGTATCCGCATCGATCCCACCGTCGTTCGCGGCCTCGAATACTACACCGGCCCGGTCTATGAGGTTGAGCTGCTGCTCGATACCAAGGACGAGAAGGGCCGCCCGGTGCGGTTCGGCTCGGTCGGTGGCGGTGGCCGCTACGATGGCCTGGTCTCGCGCTTCCGCGGCGAGCCGGTGCCGGCAACCGGCTTCTCGATCGGCGTGTCTCGGCTGCAGGCCGCGCTGACGATGCTCGGCCAGCTCGACACGCAGGCCGAGTTCGGCCCCGTCGTCGTCACCGTGTTCGACCGCGACCGCGTCGCCGACTACCAGAAGATGGTCGCCGAGCTGCGCCAAGCCGGCATCCGCGCCGAGCTCTATCTCGGCAATCCGAAGAACATGGGCAACCAGCTCAAATATGCCGACCGCCGCAACTCGCCTTGCGTGATCATCCAGGGCTCGGATGAGAAGGCGCGCGGCGAGGTGCAGATCAAGGACCTGATCGAGGGCGCCAAGGCCGCGGCCGCGATCGCCTCCAACCAGGAATGGCGCGAAACACGTCCCGCGCAGTTCTCCTGCACAGAGACCGATCTCGTCGCCAAGGTCCGCGAGGTCCTGGCGCGGCATGACGTGGCTTGGGGCTGAGCTGGGGATAGCTGGATTGTCATGCGCGGGCTTGACCCGCGCATCCATCTTCAAAAAGATGGCGCGCCCGGCCAAGCCCGGTCAGCTGCAGTTTGTGCGTCAACAATAACAAGGGAGTTCTTCCAATGCCTGAGATCACCGTGAGCATGGCCGCCGGCCGCACCGACGAGCAGAAGCTCGGCATGATGCGCGACATCACCCAGGCGCTGGTGAAGAATCTCGGCGTCGATGCCGACGCGGTCGTGATCCAGATCAATGAAGCGCCGCTGCATCACAAGATGAAGGGCGGCAAGTCCTTCGTCGAGCGCGCCGCCGCGGCGAAGAAATAGCCCCTGTCTCTCCACGGGTCGTCCCTGCCTTGTGCGCAATTGCGCACTGGCGCAGGGACCCATAACCACTGATGCCAGTCGTTGCGCTCGCTGGGGCCCCAGCCTTCGCAACAACCAGCTTTGGTGGTTATGGGTCCCGGCTCAAGGCCGGGACGACAGTCTTTTTGAGGCCACATGGACGCACGCGACTTCATCAAGATCGGTATGAGCGCCGAGCGCATGCTCGTGGTGCCGCCGGAGCGCACGGTCGGGCACTTCGTGCCGGGCATGCCGATGGTCTATGCGACGCCGATGATGATCCTCGAAATGGAGATGGCCTCGGGCGACGCCATCCGCGGCGCGCTGCAGCCCGGCTGGGTCACGGTCGGCACCGAGGTCGATATCCGCCATCTCGCGGCGGCGCTGGTCGGCGCCACGGTGCGAACCACCGCGAAGGTGATCGCGGTCGAGCGCCGCGTGATCCGTTTCGAGGTCGAGGCCTTTGAAGGCCCGCGCAAGCTCGGCGAAGGCCGCCACGCCCGCGGCCTGATCAATGTCGAGAGTTTCAACAAAAGGCTTGGGGCGGCTTAGGCCAAATACTCCGCGTCATCCTGAGGTGCGAGCCTTGCGGCGCACTTGCGCCGCTGGGCGAGCCTCGAAGGATGGGCCACGGGCCGTGCACCCTTCGAGGCTCGCTTTCGCTCGCACCTCAGGGTGACGGGATTAACAGACGGCTACTTCGCCAATTCCTTTGAGCGCCGGGTCGCGGCCGCGATGGCGCGAGTCATCAGCGGCTGCATGCCATCGTTCGCCATCAGAACCTCGAGCGCAGCAGCCGTGGTGCCGCCGGGCGAGGTGACGTTCTGCCGCAACGTCGCCGACGGCAGATCCGAGCGATGCAGCAACTCGCCGGAGCCCGCGACGGTCGCCCGCGCCAGCGTGGTCGCAAGCTGCTCGGGCAGGCCGGCCGCGACGCCGGCGCGGGCCAGTTCCTCGGCGAGCAGGAAGACATAGGCCGGGCCGGAGCCGGAGACCGCGGTCACTGCGTCCATCAGGCTCTCATCGTCGACCCATTCGACGAGCCCGGTTGCCTTCAGCAGCGCATCGGTCGTGGCGCGCTGCGCGGCGGTGACGCGCTTTGACGGCACCGCGACCGTGATGCCGCGGCCGATCGCCGCCGGCGTGTTCGGCATCGCGCGCACCACCGCGCCGCCGACAACCTCTTCCAGCGCTGACATGGTCGTGCCAGCCATGATCGAGACCACCAGCGTCGAGGGGCCAACGAACCCCTTCAGCGCGGCGCCGGCGTCGCGGAACGATTGCGGCTTCACCGCGACGACAAGCGTATCGACGGTGCCGAGATCCTTCGCCTGCGGATTGAGCCGCACGCCCTTTGCGGCGAGCGCGGAGATCTCCGGCGAGAGATACGGATCGATCACCGCGACCTGCTTGGGCGCGAGGCCCTGTGCGAGCCAGCCGGTCAGCATCGCGCCGCCCATCTTGCCCGCGCCCGCAAGCGCGATGGTGCCGGTAGTATCAGTCAATGCGCTGCTTGATGTGTTCACAGGTGTCACCACCGTTCGTCGTCCCGGCGAAGGCCGGGACCCATAACCACATGTGGTTCTAGTGAAGCGAGGGAGGAGCGACAAGCAGTTTGCTTAAGCCCAGGCGCCGCGGAGTATGGGTCCCGGCTCCCCGTGCGCAATCGCGCACTAGGCCGGGACGACAGCGGGTTTATGGAAACGGCGGAGCGAAACCCTTACGCCTCGCCTTCGGTGTCGAACATCGCGGCGGCCATCGCCTCGGCGGTCGACTTGCCGGCCCACACCACGAACTGGAACGCCGGGTAGTAGCGCTCGCAGGCGTGGATCGCGTTGACCACCATGCTCTCGCATTGCGCGGTCGAGGCGGTGAGGCCGCCAGGCAGCACCAGCGCCTGACGGTGCATGACCATGCCGGTGTGGGTCCACAGGTCGAAATGCCCGACCCATAATTGTTCGTTGATCGCGGCAACCAGCCGCTGCACTTCGGCGCGCCGCGCCTGCGGCATCTTCATGTCGAAGGCGCAGGCGAGATGCAGCGCCTCGATCTCTCCCATCCAGGTGAACGAGAGCTGATAATCGATCCAGTCTCCCTTGGAGACGATCGTCACCTCGTCTTCGCCGGAACGCTCGAACGCCCAGTTGTTGTCGGTGGCGATATCTTCGACCACCGCAAGCGGGTTGTTCCGGGAATCGATAATGCTTTCGAGGAGGGACATGCCGTCTCGGACCTTGTTCTTATGATCGCTTGATACGCACACGGAAGCCGGCACCTGCGACATACTGCGTCGTGGCCGAGTGCAGTTCCTTGACCGGGCTTCCGGATGCTCCTGGACCTGACGCCGATGAAGTGATGTGATTTGCGGAATCCGCGCAACCGCACGCCGAGTCCGTCCACAGCCAAAGCGCGCATCGTCCACAGCTGATCTCCGCCACACTTGTGATTTTGCGAACAAATCGGAATCTTGGTGCGCGCGTAACGATTTGTTAACCATTTGCAGGCGCTTCGCCGCACGCGTGAATCAGCCTCCGAGCCCTCGCACCCTCCCTGCAAGAGCCGCATCGTGCTCATGGGGACATGCCGATTCCCCATGCCAAAGGACCTTGCCCGGCTGTCGCGGTTTGGTCATATTTCATCTCAGGCACGTCCATCCCGGGCGTGCCGATGTTCTCAGGGCGGGGTGAAAATCCCCACCGGCGGTAAGGGTGATGAGCCCAAGCCCGCGAGCGCCTCCTTCCGCGAAGCCGGGAGAAGGGTCAGCAGATTCGGTGCAATTCCGAAGCCGACGGTTACAGTCCGGATGAAAGAGAACGGTTGCGGCGGCCAACGCGATTTTCGCGTCGGCTCGTGTCGTTGTCCGTGTGCCCTGATTCTGGTCCTGAAAGAGGAAAGCCATGAATCAGATGTTGCAAGACCAAGACGTTCAAGCTTCTCAAGTCCAAACCTCCGAAGCAGATAGCGCTCCCGATACGCCGGCAATTCCGCCGGCGCCGGAGCATCCGCACTTCGCCAAGCCGCAGCGCGTCGCCTTCGTGCAGTCGTCCTGGCATCGCGATGTGGTGGAAGAGTGCCGCATCTCCTTCCTGAAGGAGATCGAGGCGCGCCACATCACCAATGTCGACGTGTTCGAGGTCCCGGGCTCGTTCGAGATCCCGTTGCACGCGCAGCTCCTGGCGAAGACCCGCCGTTACACCGCGATCGTCGCGGCCGGGCTCGTCGTCGATGGCGGCATCTATCGCCACGAATTCGTCGCCGACACCGTGATCAAGGCGCTGATGGACGTGCAGCTGCGCACGGAGGTGCCGGTGTTCTCGGCGGTGCTGACGCCGCAGCAATTCCACGAGACCGAGGTGCATTACGACTTCTTCCGCAAGCACTTCGTGATCAAGGGGATCGAGGTCGCGGAAGCCTGCGCCAACACGCTGCTCAGCCTGGAGCGTCTGCGCGGCCAGGTCGCGGCGGGGATCCCCGGCTAGGCCTTCCAATCGTCTGATTGTCATTCCCACCGCCGCCTCTATAAAGTCGGCGGTGGGAGGAGGCCTCGCCGTGACGACGGCTTGGCCGAGACGATCATGTTCGAAGGACACGATCCTTATCTCGTCGCGCTCTCGGTGGTGATCGCGATTCTGGGAGGTTACACCGGTTTCGGCCTGGCCGCGCGGATCCGCGGCGGACCGGATTCCAGTCATCGCTTGTTGCTCGCGGGTGCAGCATTCTTTCTCGCGGTCGGCATCTGGACGATGCATTTCGTTGGTATGCTGGCCGCACCATTGCCGGTGGGCACTGGCTATCTGGTGTTGCCGACCATTATCTCCTTTCTGATCTGTGCACTGGTGGTCGGCATATCGCTGTTCTTCGTCAGCGTCGGCGAGCCGTCGATGCTCCGCGTTGTTTCATCGGCCGTGTTGCTCGGGCTTGGCATTGCCAGCATGCACTATGTCGGGATGCACGGGCTGTCCGGCGACTTCGCGATGGCGCACGCTCCGGGACTGGTTGTGCTCTCGATCGCGATCGCGATCGCCGCGGCCTATGGCGGGTTACGCGCATTCCTGGCGCGGCACGGGGGCGTCCAGTTGATGTTGAGTGCGGTGGCCTTCGGCTTTGCCGTCTCCGGGATGCACTACACGGCAATGGCCGGCATGCAAATAGCTCCATCTGGCGGCGAGGCTCATCACCACATGGATGGATTGGCGGCGTCGTCGCAGATGCTGTCGCTGGTCGTGACGTTGCTGTGCTTCGTTATTGCCGCAGGCTTCCTGCTGTCGTTGGTGCCTGATCCGCGGAAAACGGCCGTGGCAATTGCCGGCGCCGCCGGGGGAAGCTCCGATTCAGCCGAACTGGCGGGTGCCGCCACTGTTCAGGCCGATCCGCCGCTTCGGCCGACCCCCCTGGGTGGAATTGGCCAGCCGCCCCGCGCCCCGCCGGCACCTCGGCTGCCTCTAGAAGGGGCGGACGGCACCCATTTCATCGATGCCGCAGACGTTCGCAGCGTGAGGGCGGATGCCCACTACACCAAGGTGCATGACGGGACCCGGGAGCGGATGTGTCCCTGGTCGATTTCGGAGGCCGAAGCGCTGCTCGATCCCCGCCTGTTTCTGCGTGTGCACCGCAGCTACATCGTGTCGATTCCGCATGTCACTCTGGTTCGGAAGGAGGGCGATGGCGCGGTCATTGAACTGGACGGTCCGTCGCCACATCGCGTTCCGGTGAGCCGAGCCAAGATCGCTGAGGTGAAGGCCCGACTCGGGCTCGCCCGCCGCACCGCCTGAACGCCTCCCGGGCCCGATGGGACGCAGGCGCTGACGCATTTCGTGCGTATCGGGCGGCATTTCGTGCGAATTTTGCGTGCCCGTGCCGCATTTGTTGCGGGCGAATCCGCGCCCAGCCAGCCTCCCTCCAACGTCCGCCGGACCCTAAGGGCCGCAGCACGACATGGAGGAAATGATGATTCCCGGCTCGTTCAGCTATCACCGCCCGGCGACGCTGGCTGACGCGGTGAAACTGCTTTCGACACTTGGCGATGAGGTTCGTCCGCTGGCTGGTGGCCACAGCCTGGTTCCGATGATGAAGCTGCGGCTGGCTGCCCCCGAGCACCTGGTCGACCTGCATGACATCGCCGACCTGAAAGGCGTTCGTCGCGAAGGCAGCAAGGTCCTGATTGGGGCCATGACCACCCAGCACGACTTGCTTACCTCCGTCGAGATCGCCCAATCCATCCCCATTCTGCATGAAGCCGCGCTTCTGATCGCTGATCCTCAGGTCCGGTACCGTGGCACCGTGGGCGGTAATGTCGCCAATGGCGACCCGGGCAACGACATGCCGGCGCTGATGATGACGCTTGGCGCGACCTATCATCTTGAGGGGCCGCATGGCGGTCGTGAGGTTGCAGCCGCCGATTACTATCAAGGCGCCTATTTCACAGCGATCGAGCCAGGCGAACTTCTGGCCTCGATCTCCATCCCGGTCCCCCCCGCGAGTCACGGCTACGCCTACGAGAAGCTGAAGCGGAAGGTCGGGGACTACGCCACCGCTGCCGCGGCGGTGGTGCTCACGATGTCCAGCGGCAAGGTTGCGACCTGCACGATCGGACTGACCAATCTTTCGGAAACGCCGCTACTGGCCGATGCCGCCGCCCAGGTGGTGATCGGCACCAGCCTCGACTCAGCCACGCTCAGGAAGGCTGCGGCCGCGGCGGAGGCAATCATGGCGCCAGCCGCGGATGCGCGGGGGCCCGTCGAATACCGCAAGCACGTTGGCGGCATCATGGTGATGCGAGCGCTGCAGCGCGCCGCCGCCAATGCGGCCTGAGGAGGGACCAGATGGCAAAGACGCATATCACGATGCAGGTGAACGGCGCCGAGGTCGAAGGCCTCGTCGAACCACGTACTCTGCTGGTGCACTTCATCCGCGAGAACCTGCTGATGACCGGCACCCATATTGGCTGCGAGACCACGCATTGCGGCGCGTGCACGGTTGATATCGATGGCATGTCGGTGAAGTCCTGCACCATGTTCGCGATACAGGCCAACGGCTCCGAGATCACCACGATCGAAGGCATGGCGAACCCCGACGGTTCGCTCTCGGCGCTGCAGGAGGGCTTCCGCATGATGCACGGTCTGCAATGCGGTTTCTGCACGCCGGGCATGATCATGCGCGCGCATCGGCTTCTGAAGGAGAATCCGTCGCCGACCGAGCAGGAGATCCGGATGGGTATCTCCGGCAATCTCTGCCGCTGCACCGGCTACCAGAACATCGTCAAAGCCATTCAATACGCCGCAGCCAAGATCAACGGCGTGGAATTCCGGGAGGCCGCAGAATGAATGATATGACTCCCACGCGGGAACAACGCAGCGCTGCGCTCGAAGGTATGGGTTGCAAGCGCAAGCGGGTCGAAGACATCCGCTTTACGCAGGGCAAAGGCAATTACGTCGACGACGTGAAGCTGCCGGGCATGCTGCATGGCGATTTCGTGCGTTCGCCGCATCCGCATGCGCGCGTCAAGTCGATCGACGATTCCGAGGCGTTGAAGGTGCCGGGCGTGCTCGCGGTCATCACCGCCGAGACGCTGAAGACGGTGAATCTTGCCTGGATGCCGACCTTGGCAGGCGATGTGCAGATGGTGCTGGCCGACGGCAAGGTGCTGTTCCAGAACCAGGAGGTGGCATTCGTCGTCGCGACGGACCGCTACGCCGCCGATGACGGTGTCAACAAGGTCAAGGTCGAGTACGAACCACTGCCGCCGCTGATCGATCCTTTCAAGGCAATGGACGCAGATGCACCGGTGCTGCGCGAAGATCTCGCCGGCAAGACCACCGGCGCCCACGGCCCGCGCAAGCACCACAATCACATTTTCGAGTGGACCGTCGGCGACAAGGACCTGACGGATGCCGCCTTCAAGAAGGCCGAGGTGACGATCAAAGAGATGATCTCCTACCATCGCACCCATCCGTCGCCACTCGAGACTTGCCAGTGCGTCTGTTCCTTCGACAAGATCAAGGGTGAACTGACGATCTGGGGCACCTTCCAGGCGCCGCATGTGATCCGCACCGTCGTGGCGTTGATCGCAAAAATTCCCGAGCAGAAGATCCACGTCATCGCGCCTGACATCGGCGGCGGCTTCGGCAACAAGGTCGGGGCCTATCCGGGCTATATCTGCGCCGCGGTCGCTTCCATCGTCACCGGCAAGCCCGTGAAATGGGTTGAAGATCGCATTGAGAACCTCACCGCGACGTCGTTCGCGCGCGACTATCACATGACGACGGAAATCGCCGCGACCAAGGAGGGCAAGGTTACGGGGTTGCGTGTCCATGTGCTGGCCGATCACGGCGCATTCGACGCCTGTGCCGATCCGTCGAAATGGCCGGCCGGATTCTTCAACATCGTCACCGGGTCGTATGACTTCCCGACCGCGCATCTCGCGGTTGACGGCATCTACACCAACAAGGCCCCGGGCGGAGTTGCTTACCGCTGCTCATTCCGTGTCACCGAGGCGGCATACTGCATCGAACGCGCGATGGATATTCTCGCACAGAAGCTGGGGATGGATCCGGCCGAACTTCGATTGAAGAATTTCATCAAGCCGGAGCAATTCCCTTATCACTCCGCGCTCGGCTGGGAATATGACTCCGGCGATTACCACACCGCGATGCGCAAGATGATGGAGTCGGTCGACTACGCCGGCTTGCGCAAGCAGCAAGCGGAGCAGCGCGCGGCGTTCAAGCGCGGCGAGACCCGCGAGATCATGGGTCTCGGCGTCTCCTTCTTCACCGAGATCGTTGGCGCCGGCCCATCGAAGAACTGCGATATCCTCGGAATTGCGATGTTCGACTCGTGCGAGATACGCATGCATCCGACAGGTGCAGGCATCGCCCGGGTGGGCACCAAGAGCCAGGGCCAGGGGCACGAGACGACCTGGGCACAGATCATCGCCACCGAGATCGGTATCCCCGCCGACAACATCATGGTGGAGGAAGGCAACACGGATACCGCGCCTTACGGCCTCGGCACTTACGGCTCGCGATCGACGCCGGTCGCTGGCGCCGCGATCGCGATGGCCGCGCGAAAGATCAGGGCCAAGGCGCAGATGATCGCGGCCTACAAGCTTGAGGTCCACGAGGACGATCTCGAATGGGACATCGATGGCTTCCGCGTCAAGGGCCTGCCCGAGAAAGTCATGTCGATGAAGGATATCTGCTGGGCCGCGTACAATTCGGTGCCGCCCGGCATGGAGCCGGGGCTGGAGGCGGTCAGCTACTATGATCCGCCAAACATGACCTATCCGTTCGGCGCCTATATCTGCGTGATGACGATCGATGTCGACACCGGCGTGTACAAGGTCAAGCGCTTCTATGCGCTCGATGATTGCGGCACGCGGATCAACCCGATGATCATCGAGGGCCAGGTGCATGGCGGCCTCACCGAGGCATTTGCGATCGCGATGGGACAGGAGATCCGCTACGACGCCGAAGGCAATGTCGTGACCGGCTCGTTCATGGATTTCTTCATGCCAACCGCGGTGGAGACGCCGCATTGGGAGACGGATTTTACGGTCACTCCGTCACCGCATCACCCGATCGGCGCAAAGGGTGTCGGTGAAAGCCCGAATGTCGGCGGCGTGCCCGCGTTCTCGAACGCGGTCAACGACGCATTCTCGTTTCTTGGCTCGACCCACATCCAGATGCCGCATGATTTCTGGCGGAACTGGCTGGCGGCGAAGAACCTCGGCGTGTTCGCTGTACCATGAAGACCCGTGACGAGATCGCGCGCGCACTCGGCGACGCCGGCTATATCGCCGACGGCGAGCTCGCGATTGCGATCGCGCTGATGCAACAATTGCGGCGTCCGCTTCTGCTGGAAGGCGAGGCGGGCGTCGGCAAGACCGAGGTCGCCAAGGCGTTGGCCGCCGTTCACGTTACCGAATTGATTCGCCTGCAGTGCTATGAGGGGCTCGACCAGTCCGCGGCGCTCTATGAATGGAACTACCAACGGCAATTGCTGTCGATCCAGGCGCACCGCGGCGCCGATGCGGATGCGGTCGAGGACCAGATATTTTCCGAGAAGTATCTCCTCGAGCGGCCATTGCTCGCTGCGATTCGCCGAGAGAGATCGCCGGTTCTGCTGATCGACGAGATCGATCGCGCCGACGATGAGTTCGAGGCATTTCTGCTTGAGTTGTTGTCCGATTTCCAGGTCACGATACCCGAACTCGGCACGATCAGGGCGACTGCAATTCCTCATGTCGTGCTGACGTCGAACGGTACGCGGGAGCTCTCGGATGCGCTGCGTCGCCGTTGTCTCTATCACTATGTTGACTATCCCGACGTCGACCGGGAAGCGCGCATCATCACGACGCGGCTCGAAGGCACCAGCGCCTCGCTGGCGCTGCAGATCGCGCGCATGGTCGAGTGCATCCGGAAAGAGGAATTGCGAAAGGTGCCCGGGGTCGCCGAGACCCTCGATTGGGCCGCTGCATTGGTCGGGCTCGAGGTGAAGGATCTGCACGATGCGCCCGAGACCGTGCACGAAACCCTGATGTGCCTGCTCAAGACGCAGGAAGACAAGGCGCGGGTCTCGCGCGAGGTCACGCAACGTTTGCTGGGAAGGGTCGCATGAGTTGCTGCGGCGCACCGCCCGATCTTGACGACATCAACGAGGTGTCCCGTCTCGTGTCCCGCAAGCTCGCGGCGTTTCTGCGGACCCTGCGGGATGGCGGCTTCGCCGTCGGTCTTGCCGAGGGCCAGGACGCCGCCGCCCTGATGGCTGCGGGCTACGCAGCACGGCCGGGCCTGCTGCGTTCGGCACTCAAGCATCTGTTTTCGACGCGCAAGGCCGATTGGGACAGGTTCGACGGAATTTTTGATGCTTTCTGGCTCGGCAAGCGGGTGCGGTCGCGTTCGATCACGACGGGCGCCGCGAAACCCGCGAACAATCCGTCGCTGAAAAGTCTGCCCAACCAATCGGCCGAGCCCCGAGCCGGTGCCGACACGGCGATCGATCAGATTCCCTCGGTTGATGGGGTCGAAAATGAACGCTCGGGCGATGGGCGCATGGAAGGCGCGTCGCGCGCGGACAATCTCGCCGAGGTGGATTTCCGCAATCTGGCCGATCCGCAGCAGGTTGAGCTGGCCCATCTCGCTGCGGCGCAGCTGGCGCGCGTCATGCGCACGCGGCTGACGCGGCGCGATCTGGCGCGTCGCCGGGGCTATCGTCTGGATCTACGTCGCACGATTCACGGCAACATCAGTCACGGCGGCGTGCCGCTCAGTCTGGTGAGACGCCAGCGCAAGCCGAAGCCGTTACGCCTGGTGGTCCTGCTCGACGCCTCCGGCTCGATGAGCATGTACACGGGCGTTTTCCTCCGCTTCATCCATGGCGTGCTCGACGAATTTCGTGAGGCCGAGGCGTTCCTGTTTCACACGAGGCTGGCTCACGTCTCGGACGCGATGAAGGAGAGAGATGCCGGCCGCGCCCTCGACCGGCTCTCAATCATGGCGCAGGGAGCGGGTGGCGGCACCAAGATCGGTGAGTGTCTGCAGACATTCAATCGTTGGCACGCGGCGCGCGTGGTTCATTCGCGCACCTGTGTGATGATCGTTTCCGATGGTTACGAGACGGGTGACGCTGCATTGCTCGGCCGCGAGATGGCGGCGCTTGGCCGGCGTTGCCGCCGTATCGCCTGGCTCAACCCGATGATGGGATGGCAAGGTTACGCGCCGGAGGCGCGCGGCATCAAGGCGGCGCTGCCGCATGTCGATCTCTATGCGCCGGCCAACACGCTTGCGAGCTTGACGGCGCTCGAGCCCTATCTGGCGAGGCTTTGATGGGCGTGCATGTCGAGATCATGGATCTGGTCGCGCAGCTGAAGGCCGCGGAGCAGTCGTTCGTATTGGCGACCGTCGTTCGGACGGTCTCGGTGACCGCGGCCAAGGCGGGGGCGAAGGCGATCATCCGTCCGGACGGCACGATCGTGGCGGGCTGGATCGGAGGAGGGTGTGCCAGAGGAGCAGTCCTGAAGGCGGCGCGCGAGGCGTTGATCGATGGCGAGCCGCGCATGGTCTCGGTGCAGCCGGAGAATTTGCTCGCCGAACTCGGCGTGAAGGCTGGCGAGAGCAGAGACGGCGTGCGCTTCGCCTCGAATATGTGCCCGAGCAAGGGGACGATGGACATTTTCGTGGAGCCGGTCTTGCCGCATCCCTCGCTGGTCATCCTCGGCGCAAGTCCGGTCGCGCTGTCGCTTGCCGCCCAAGCGCGCCAACTCGGCTATCACGTGACGCTTGCCGCACCCGCGTCCGACCTCATTGTCCCGCCGGATGCTGATGTGATCTTCGACGGTTTCGAACCCAAAGATCTCCATCAGGCTCGTCGCTTCGTCGTGGTCTCGACCCAGGGCAGGGGTGACGAGATCGCGCTGAAGATGGCGGTCGCGATCGACGCCGCCTATCACGCCTTCGTCGGCAGCAAACGCAAGATGGCGGCGTTACGCAACAAGTTGATTGCCGACGGTCTTGAGGCTGCCGTGATCGATCGCGTGAAGGCGCCGGCCGGGCTCGATCTCGGTGCCATCACGCCGGAGGAAATCGCGATGTCGATCCTCGCCGAAATCACCATTGAACGCCGCCGTGGCCAGCGTTCCACCGGTTCCATCGCAGGGAGGTAAGCGGCAACATGCAGATGAACGACAGCCAGCGTATCCCGGCCTCAAAAGAAAAGGTGTGGGCCGCGCTTAACGATTCCGAGATTCTGCGGCGGTGCATTCCCGGCTGCCAGTTGCTCGAAATGGCCTCACCTACCGAAATGACCGCTACCGTCGTGCTCAAGGTGGGGCCGGTGAAAGCGACCTTCGGCGGTAAGGTGACGCTATCCGATCTCGATCCGCCGAACAGCTATCGCATCTCCGGCGAAGGTTCTGGCGGCATCGCCGGCTTCGCCAAGGGGGGCGCGATCGTCACGCTGACGTCGGAAGGGCCAGACCTGACCGTTCTGGCTTACGCGGTTGACGCGCAAATCGGCGGCAAGCTGGCGCAGCTTGGCGGTCGGTTGATCGATTCCACCGCGAGGAAGCTTGCTGGCGAGTTCTTCAAATCCTTTGGTGAGGTCGTTGGCGGGGCGGCGGCGGTCAGCGTCTGAGCGCGCACAGGGGTCTTGGTCCGATCGCATCTTGGGTTAAGCTGTCCGGTAACAAACTCACTGGATGGGAGTGATCGGACCATGACCAAGGAAGGCTCCTCCGACTGGCTCGGCCTGTCGGGACGCGTTGCCGTCGTCACCGGCGGAGGCGGCGGCATCGGCCGCGCCACTGCGGTCAGCTTCGCGCGCGCCGGCGCCAGGGTCGCAGCCCTCGATCGCGACGAGCGCGGGCTTGCCGAGACCAAGGCAAAGCTTGGCGAGTTCGGCGATGGTCACCTCGTCGCGAGCTGCGACACCACTAGCGCGGAGAGCGTTGCGGCGGCCGCTGGCGCCGTCGAGCGCACGCTTGGGGCTTGTGACATCCTCGTCAACACCGCGGCGGTGCTGCGCCCGGGCGGGCTCGATACCCTCTCACTCGTCGAATGGAACGCGGTGCTCGCGGTCAATCTCACCGGCTATTTCATCTGCGCGCAGGCGTTCGGCGGCCAGATGCGTAAAGCGCGCGGCGGCAGCCTCATCCACGTCGCCTCGATCGCCGCCAGCAATGCGCAGGGGCAGAGCGGCGCCTACAGCGTCAGCAAGGCCGGTGTCGTGATGCTGTCGCAGCAGCTCGCTGCCGAATGGGGGCCGCACGGCATCCGCAGCAATGTGGTCAGCCCGGGCCTCGTCGTGACGCCGATGAGCCAGGCCTTCTACGATACGCCTGGGGTCACCGAGCGGCGCACCGCCGTGGTGCCGATGCGCCGGATCGGCGCGCCGCAGGACATGGCGGACGCGATCCTGTTCCTGGCGAGCGACCGCTCGTCCTACGTCAATGGTGAGGAGATCATCGTGGATGGCGGCTATGCGCGGACGCTGATGAGCCACGTGCCGCGGCCGGGGTTTTAGCGGGTTGAGTGCCACAAACTCAGTGTCGTCCCGGCGAAGGCCGGGACCCATAACCACAGGATTACGTTGTGAGCGCCGGCGGCGGCCCCAATCTTCGCAGCAACAGTCATCGGTGGTTATGGGTCCCGGCTCAAGGCCGGGACGACAGTGAGCGTAGGTCCGCTAATCGAACAGGCTGGAGACCGACTCTTCCGCCGCGGTACGGCCGATCGCTTCGGCGATCAGGCCGGCGACCGAGATCTGGCGGATGTTCGGTGCCTTGTTGACGGCCTCGGTTGGCAGGATCGAGTCGGTGATGACCAGCTCCTTCAGCCGCGACGAGGCGATGCGCGCTGCGGCGCCGCCCGACAGCACGCCGTGGGTGATGTAGGCCGAGACCTCCTTGGCGCCGTGGGCGATCAGCGCCTCGGCCGCGTTCACCAGCGTGCCGCCGGAATCGACGATGTCGTCGACCAGGATGCAATTGTAGCCGGCGACGTCGCCGATCACGTTCATCACTTCGGATTCACCGGGGCGCTCGCGGCGCTTGTCGACGATCGCGAGCGGGGTGTTGATGCGCTTGGCGAGGCCACGCGCGCGCGCCACGCCGCCGACGTCCGGCGACACCACCATCACCTTGGCGAGGTCGAACTTTTCTCTGATATCGCGCACCATCAGCGGCGCCGCGAACAGATTGTCGACCGGGATGTCGAAGAAGCCCTGGATCTGGCCGGCGTGCAGATCGAGCGTCATGACGCGATCGACGCCGGCGTGCGCGATCAGATTGGCGACGAGCTTGGCCGAGATCGGCGTCCGTGAGCCGGACCTGCGATCCTGCCTGGCGTAGCCGAAATAGGGCACCACCGCGGTGATGCGGCGCGCCGAGGAACGGCGCAGCGCATCGGTGATGATCAAAAGCTCCATCAAATTGTCGTTCGCCGGATACGACGTCGACTGCAGGATGAACATGTCCGAGCCGCGGACGTTCTCCTGGATCTCGACGAAGATCTCCATGTCGGCGAAGCGCCGGACCACGGCCTTGGTCAGTTCGATGCCAAGGCCCTTGGCGATGTCCTGCGCCAGCGCAGGATTGGAGTTGCCGGCGACGAGCTTGATTGATCCGTTCTTTGCCGACATCGATGCTTCCCCCCGCGCCTTGCTGGATACGACGTTCAGCATCTCAAGTCCTTACAGAACCGGCGGGTTTTCGGTGCGCGAGGGAATATCAGGGAGGCGGCTTGGCTGGCAACCCATTAGCCCGCTTTCGCCGCCGTTTTCCTGGGCAAAAACGCCTGTCTCCGGGACATAACGGGGTCTAATTGGCGGAATAGCCGAGCGCCACGGTCTCGGGCACGGCGGGGGCCGGGGCGCTCGCGACGGTCGGCCCGCGGAGCTCCGGGGCCGAGGCGGGCGCCGGGCCGCCATTGATCATGCTGGACAGGCCGCTGAACCCGGCCTGGGCGATCCTGCGCAGCACCAGATCGTCGGCGGTGGCCCAGGCGTCGCGGCCAGCCTTGCCTGCGGGCTCCTCGCCGGAGAGGCGGAGGGCACGTTGCTGATTGCTGTCATAGACGTCCCACACCCACGCGATCATGGTGCGGCCGCGCACCACCTGTGCCGACAGATAGCTCCGCACGCGGTAGGCCGCGGCGCCCTGGCGCGACACGACCGACAGGCTGCGCAGCTTGGATTCGCTGTCGAGCACGCCGACCATGCGGTCGAACACTTGGGGCGGCGGGCCGTCGATCGATTCGAACGCAACGGTCGCGCCGCTGCTTGCCGGTGCGGCCATGGCGTAGGAATCGGCCACATTGCCGCCGGCCGCGCATCCACCAAGTGCGCAGGCGACCGCTAGCCACGTGACGGCGAGCGCGGCGCGCACGGCTGTCCCAGTTTGAAACTGGTGGTTTGACGCTTCCCTCATTGCGTCCTGCGATATCGTTAAAATGGCTTAACGTCTAGGGCAGGACGGCCACAGCCCTTAACCGATCCGGCGGCTGCGCCACGAGGTTTCGGATTTCCTTGCTCAGTCAGAGAGATGGTGCCGCATGGCTGCGGTGATCCAGGCCCATTCCCGGTTCGGGCTGGCGTCCGGCGACTGCCCGCGCATGATGGCGACGAGCTCCCAGTAACGGGCCGCGCGGTCGTCGTGCAGCGCATATTTGCCGCGGATCCAGTTGCGGAATTCCAGATCGGGCTCGCGCTTCAGCAATCGCGCCGACGTCTCGAGCCAGTCGCGCGCCAGCACCTGGCCCGCCTCCGACGTCGGTCCGAGGTCGCGCGCGATGATCTCTTTGGCCCTCGCCAGCACGGTCTCGTTGGCCTGTTGCCAGGCGGTGAGATCCAGCACGCGGTGATTCCAGACGTCCTCCGCGTTGGCGCGGATGTTGGCGACAAGGGAGGGATCATTGAGCATCTCCGAAAGCTCGATCCAGGCGTCGCATTGCGCGGGCGTCGGCTCATCGGGCAATTCGGGCACGCTGGTTTCGATCATCTGCCGGACCCAATTCCGGTCGATGTTGATGCCGTCGGACACTTTCTCGAAAAAGCGTTCGACGACGTTGCGGCGCTCGGCGCGGGACAGCTGGGTCATGGTCAGGTATCTCCTCAAGTCTGCTTCGGTGAGTTGCGGTGAACGCAACGCAGCCCGCAGGGCCGAGGCGACGCGGCGCTGTGCCGCGATCTCCGCTTCCAGCGTCTCGAGGCGGAGCTTGAGCGCCTCGACCAGCGAGAGCTCCTTGGTCAGGACCTCACGAATGGCGTCGAGACCGAGCCCCGCATCACGCAGGCAGCGGATCAGGTCGAGGCGAACCAGTTCGTCGTCGGTGAAGACGCGATAGCCGCTCGCGGTGCGGCCGGCCGGCGGCAGCAATCCCTGGTCCGAATAGAAGCGGAGCTTGCGGACACTGATGCCGCTGAGCCGCGCCGCCTCGCCGATGCTGTAGGTGCGTTGTGTCATGCGCCGCTTGTCCGGTCTCCAGCAGGTGGAGAGTCAAGACGTTATCGCACAGCGACGGCTAAAAATGCTCGTCTCAGCGTTCCAGCGCGATGGCGTGAACGTGCCGGCCGTAATCGGCTTCCTTGCGGTGCACGGAGCGGCGGTAGCTGAAGCAGCGTTCGTCGGAATAGGTGTCGATGCCGAGATCGTCGATCATCAGCACGCCGGCATTCTCCAGCCGCATCCGGATGAAGCCGGCGAGATCGAACATCGCGTGTCCGTCGCGCTCGCCGGGCAGGAAGAACACGCCGTTCTCGGCATCGGCCTCAATGAAGCGCTCGACGAATTCGTTGCCGACCTCGTAGGACTCCTTGCGGATCATCGGCCCGATCGCCGCGACGATGCCGCCGCGCTCGGCGCCGAGCCTCTCCATCGCATCGATGGTCGATTCCAGGATGCCGGTCAGCGCGCCCTTCCAACCGGCATGCGCAGCGCCGATCACCCGCGCGTTGGGATCGACGAACAGGATCGGGCCGCAGTCGGCGGTGGTGACCGATATCGCAAGCCCTTCGGTGCGTGTGACGAGCGCGTCCGCCTTCGGGCGCGGCGCGCCATTCCACGGGCGGTCCACGACGACGACGTCGGGCGAGTGGACCTGATGCACGCTGATCAGGTGATCCAGCGGCACGCCGAGTTGCGCGGCCATCCGCCGCCGGTTCTCCGCAACCCTGGCCGGATCGTCGTTGGAGCCGAGCCCGCCGTTGAGGGCGGCATAGATGCCCTCCGAGACGCCGCCCTCGCGCGAGAAGAAGGCGTGGCGCAGGCCCGGAATGGCCGACAGCAGCGATGATCCCAATGTCATTGTTCGGTCTCGTCAGGCTGATCGCTCAGTCCGGCGATCGAGGTGAGGCGCGGGTCGGAGATGGCCATCGTCTTGAACATCGAGCCCATCCCGCCGCGCCCGGAATCGGTCAGGCGCTTCAGCGCACCGGCGATGTCGGCGGACATTTCGGGGCTTGCCTTCGCCATCAATCCGGCGGCGCGGGCCTCGACGCCGAGGCGCTTGAGGAAGTCACCCTGCGTCGCCGGCCCGTGGACGCGCGCGCCGACATCCTCGGCGGCCCGCGCCAGGGCCTGGAAATCGACATGCGCCGTGATGTCGGCCTGTCCCGGGTTCTTCAGCGGGTCGGCGAAGCTATGGCGCGCGATCGCCTGGAAGGTGTCGCCGGCGTCGCTGCGCAGATGGCCGTAATCGATGATCAGCGCGGCGCCGTCCTGGTCACGCACCCGCGTTGCGAGCTTCATGATCTCGTTGTCGGGCCGCCATTCGAACACCGCGCCGAGCGGGGCGGCGCGCACCAGCGGCGGCAGCAGCACCTCGAAGTGCGGCGTGGGCTCGGGAGCGGGAGCGAAATACAGGCTGCCATTGGCATCCATCCCGACCGTGCGCTCGTGCCAGCCGGTCTCGCGGCGGACCATCTGGTGGATCGGCAGCACGTCGAAATATTCGTTGGCGAGGATCACCGCCGGCCCCTCGGGCACGTCGTCGATGCTGTCGTGCCAGGTGATGTTGCGCACGCCCGTCAGGGTCTCGTACTGCTTCTCCCGCAGCACCGGATTGACCTCGACGAGGTGGATGCTGAGCGACTGGTAGAGCGGCGGCACCACGCGAAGCGCCCGAAGCGCGTCGGCCATCATGGTGCCGCGGCCGGGCCCGAGCTCGATCAGGCGCAGCGTCTCCGGCGAGCCGATCGCGCGCCAGATCGAGGCGCTCCACAGCCCGAGCAGTTCGCCGAACATCTGGCTGACCTCGGGCGCCGTGGTGAAATCGCCCTCGCGGCCGAGCGGATCGCGCGACAAATAGTAGCCGTACTGCGGATGCATCAGGCACAATTCCATGTAGCGCCAGACCGGCATCGGCCCGGACAATTTGATCAGCTTCCTGATCTCGTCCAGCAACGGGGAGGGTTCGCTCACGGCGTTCCTTGGATTGAACTTGCTTAGGTTGCAGTCGGGGCCGGTCCGTTCGCCTTGCGACGGACGGAGGCCCTGATGATGATGACGCCTACAATAATCATTGGCACCGACAGCAGCATACCCATGGTTAATCCGCCCCACAGGAATCCGAGCTGCGGGTCGGGCTCCCTGAAGTGCTCGCCGATGATGCGGGCAATGCCATAGATCGTGATGAAGCTGCCGAGGATCAGGCCGGGCCGCTTCAGCGCCCCCGTCCGGATCATGATGGCCAGCGCCACGAACAGCACGATGCCCTCAAGCCCGGCCTCGTAGAGCTGGCTCGGATGCCGCGGCAGCGGTCCGCCATTAGGGAAGATCATGGCCCAGGGCAGGCTCGCCTCGGCGTGACGGCCCCACAATTCGCTGTTGATGAAATTGGCGAGCCGGCCGAGGAACAGCCCGATCGGCGCCACCGCGGTGGTGATGTCGCCGAGCGACAGGATCGAAATGTTGTTGCGGCGGGCAAACAGCATCACCGCGGCGACGCAGCCGAGGAAGCCGCCGTGGAACGACATGCCGCCCTTCCACAATTCGAGGATCTCACCCGGATGCGCCATGAAGAAGGGCAGGTTGTAGAACAGCACATAGCCGGTGCGGCCGCCGACGATGATGCCGATCGTGACCCAGAGGATGAAATCGTCGAGCTGCGGCAGCGTGATCGGCGCCGGGCCGCCCCACAGCCGCTCTTTCTTGATCAGTGAGCGGGCATAGACCCAGCCCAGCACGATGCCGACGATATAGGCGAGCGCATACCAGCGGATCACGATCGGCCCGAGCGAGAGCGCCACGGGGTTGAACACCGGAAAGTCGATCAGCAGGAACGGCATTTGGATCAGAGCGCTTTCGTGTAGACGGCGTAGGGCACGCCGTGAATGGGCGGGGCGTCATGCAGCTTGCTGAACCCCATCCTGAGATACATCGGCAGGGCGACCGTCATGATGGGGCTCGTGTGAAGCGCGATGGTCTGGCACCGGTCGCGCCGCGCTCTGGCAAAGCATTCCGACGTCAACGCATGCCCGAGTCCTTTCCTCCTGTCGACTGCGTCGACGGGGTCGACGACCAGCATGCGAATGATCGGCCATGCCTGATCGAAGAATGCGGCCTTTTTGACGCCGGGCCCAAAATAGCCCACCGCGCCGGCAAGCCGGTCACCAAGGTCGGCGACGATGATCTCGCCGCCGGAACTCAGCTCGGAGGTTTTTGACAGGCCGGTGCGCATCGCCGGCCAGTCGTGGAAGGCATCGCGGAATTGGTCGAAGGCTGTAACCGCAAGCCGGTTCACCTCGTCAGCATCGGAGCTTCGATAATCTCGAATTCGTACGCTGTCGGCCATCCGCGTGGTTCAGGCCTCAAACCAGATTGCGGCGATAGAGCGCGAGCAGCCGCTCCCAATGGCGTTCGGCGGCGTCGCGGTCATAGACCGGGCGCTTGGGGAAGGCGAAGCCGTGATGGGTGCCGGGATAAATCTCGACCTCGTTGGTCGAGCCCTTCATGCCAGCTTTCACCTGCTCGATGATCTCCGCCGGCGCGTAGATGTCGGTCTCGGCGCAGGCGAAATAGAGCTCGGCCCTGGTCTTCTGCGCGGCGAGATGCGGGCTGTCGGGCTGGTCGGTTGCCAGATGCGTGCCGTAGACCGAGGCGGCGGCCTTGACCCTGTCGGGAAAATGCGTCGCCGCGTTGACGGCGTAACGGCCGCTCATGCAATAGCCGACCGTGCCGATGATCTTGGTGTTGGCGGCCTTCTGCGTCTCGGCATAGGCGAGCAGGCCCCTGGTGTCTTCCATGACAAGCGGAATGTTGAGCGAGTGCATCAGCTCGAACATGCGCTTGCGCTCGGGCGATTCCGGATCGGGATTGATCGGGCCGAGCTCCATCACGCCGGCGCGGTAATACATGTTGGGCAGCATCACATAATAGCCTGACGTGCCGAGCCGCCGCGCCATGTCGCGCAGCTCCTCGCGGATCGCCGGCGCATCCATGTAGAAGATGACGACAGGGAAGGGGCCGCCGCGCTCCGGATGGGTGATGAAGGTGGTGGTCTTGCCGTCCTTGGTCTCGATCTCGACGGTATGCTCGATCATGGCGTTCCTGCTCGCGTTATGTGTGCGATTTCTGTTGTGAGTTCATACGATTGCAAGGAAACCGGAGCATGACAAGGCAAGCTGCCGCAAGGTCTGCCATTCGCGGCGGACTTGAACCGGATGGCGGGGATCGCCATTGTCTTCTGGCAATCCAGTGAACGCGGAGAGTTTTGCGAGATGACCCAGACCAGCAACCGGTTTTTCGATGAGATCGGCCGTCTGATGAACGATGCCGCCGGCGCCGCGCAGGGCGTCAAGCGCGAGGTCGACACCGTCATGCGCAACCAGGCCGAACGCATCCTGCGCGACCTCGACGTGGTCAAGCGCGAGGAATTCGACGCGGTCAAGGACATGGCCCGCCTGGCGCGCGAGGAGAACGAGGCGCTGAAGGCCCGGATCGCGGTGCTGGAAGCCAAGCTCGGGGTAGGCGGCGCAAGCTGATCTTGCTCCGATCGTCATGGCCGGGCTTGACCCGGCCATCCATCCTCCTACGAGAGAGTCCTCTTTTTGATGGATGCCCGGGTCATCTAGCGCGGAGACGCGCCTCGCGCTTCTGCCCGGGCATGACAGATTGGGGGCGCAGCTAGGCCCGCAGAAAAATCCCTTCATTTCCTTGTCATTTCGGCCCTTTGGGGCTAAAAGCCCGCCACGTCCGCGGCCCCCGCACCCCTGGAGGCTTGCTGTGGACCTGAGCATGGGCCGCGCTGCGGCCTTTAACTTTTTAAATACAAGGACTTAACGCTATGGCGACCGTCAAGGAATTGAAGGCGACCGCGCGTCCGAAGAGCGGCAAGGGGGCCGCCCGGGCAGAGCGTCGCGCCGGGAGAGTTCCCGGAGTGATCTACGGAGACAACCAACCCCCCGTCACCATCTCGGTCGACGATCGTGAACTGCGCCAGCGCATCCTGGCGGGCCGGTTCCTGACCACGATCTATGACATCGACCTCGAGGGCAAGAAGCACCGCGTGATTCCGCGCGACTTCCACCTCGATCCGGTGAAGGACTTCCCGCTCCATGTCGACTTCATGCGGCTCGGCGAAGGTGCCACCATCCGCGTCAGCGTGCCGCTGCACATCGTGAACGGCGAAAGCTCGCCGGGCGTCAAGCGCGGTGGCACCGTCAACATCGTCACCCACACGCTCGACCTCGAGTGCTCGGTCGACAACATCCCGCAATATATCGAGGCCGATGTCGGCGCGCTCGAGATCAGCTACTCGCTGCATCTCTCCGAGGTCAAGCTGCCCGCGGGCGTGAAGTCGCTGACCCGCGAGGACGCAACGCTGGTCACCATCGTGCCGCCGTCCGGCTACGCCGAAGAGCAGAAGGCCGCGGCTGCGGCGGCTGCAGGTGGCGCTGCGGCTCCGGCCGCGGGTGCTGCTCCGGCCGCTGCGGCGGCTCCGGCTGCAGGTGCTGCGGCCCCGGCCGCGGGTGCCAAGGCTCCCGCCGGCGGTGGCGACAAGAAGAAGTAATCGATCAGGTCGGCGCGCAATCATCTGACGGCGCGCCGACGCGGGATGCCGCGCCATGCGCCTTTTTGTCGGTCTCGGTAATCCCGGCGCGAAATACGCCAGCAACCGGCACAATATCGGCTTCCTGGCGGTCGACGAGATTGCACGGCGTCATGGTTTCGCACCATGGCGCCGTCGCTTTCAGGGCGAGACCTCCGAAGGCGTGGTCGACCGTGAGAAGGTCGTTCTGCTGAAGCCGACCACCTACATGAACGAGTCCGGGCGCGCGGTGCAGGAAGCGGCGAACTTCTTCAAGCTTGCCCCCTCCGACATCACCGTGTTCCAGGACGAACTCGAACTGCCGCCCGGCAAGGTGCGCGTCAAGATCGGCGGCGGGATCGCCGGCCATAACGGGCTGCGCTCGATCTCGGCGCATATCGGCAACGAATATCGGCGCGTGCGGATCGGGATCGGTCATCCCGGCGTCAAGGAGCTCGTGCACAGCCACGTGCTGTCGGACTTCGCCAAGAGCGACCGGGCGTGGGTGGAGGCCTTGTGCCAGGCCATCGCCGACAATGCCGGCCTGCTGGCGACGGGGCACGACGCGTCGTTCGCCAACAAGGTGCATCTGACGATGCAGGCCAAGGGATTTTTCGACACCAAGGACGAGGGCACGAAGTAGACCCTCGTCGTCGCCGGGCTTGACCCGGCGATCCATTTTCCGAGTGGGATGGATACGCGGGTCAAGCCCGCGTATGACGACCTCAGTCAATTCAACCGCGCAGCGTGAGCGCGCGAGAGATCGGGACGAACATGGGATTCAAATGCGGGATCGTCGGGCTGCCTAACGTCGGCAAGTCGACGCTGTTCAATGCGCTGACCGAGACGGCGGCCGCCCAGGCGGCGAACTATCCGTTCTGCACCATCGAGCCGAATGTCGGCGAGGTGGCGGTGCCCGATCCGCGGCTGGAGAAGCTGTCGGCGATCGCCAAGTCCGCGCAGATCATCCCGACCCGGCTGACCTTCGTCGATATCGCGGGCCTGGTGCGCGGCGCGTCGCAGGGCGAAGGCCTCGGCAACCAGTTCCTCGCCAACATCCGCGAAGTCGACGCCATCGCCCATGTGGTGCGCTGCTTCGAGGATTCCGACATCACCCATGTCGAAGGCAAGATCGCGCCGCTCGCCGATATCGAGACCATCGAGACCGAGCTGATGCTGTCCGACCTCGACAGCCTCGAGAAGCGCGTCGACAACCTGTCGAAGAAGGCCAAGGGCAACGACAAGGAAGCCAAGGAGCAGCTCGAGCTCGTCAACCGCGCGCTGGTGCTGCTGCGCGACGGCAAGCCGGCGCGCGGGCTGGAGCGCAAGCCGGAGGAGGAGCGTGCGTTCCGCATGCTCGGGCTCCTGACCTCGAAGCCGGTGCTCTATGTCTGCAACGTCGAGGAAGGCTCGGCGAAGGACGGCAACAATTTCTCGAAGGCGGTGTTCGAACGCGCCAAGGAGGAGGGCGCGGTCGCGGTCGTGATCTCGGCCAAGATCGAATCCGAGATCGCGACGCTGTCGCGCGAGGAGCGTGTCGACTTCCTGGAGACGCTCGGCCTCGAAGAGGCCGGGCTCGATCGGCTGATCCGGGCCGGCTACCAGCTGCTCGACCTCATCACCTATTTCACCGTCGGCCCGAAGGAAGCGCGTGCCTGGACCATCGACCGCGGCACCAAGGCGCCGGCCGCCGCCGGCGTGATCCATACCGATTTCGAGAAGGGCTTTATCCGCGCCGAGACCATCGCGTACGCGGATTACATCGCCGGCAACGGCGAAGCCGGTGCGCGCGATGCCGGCAAGCTGCGGCTTGAAGGCAAGGACTACGTCGTCGCCGACGGCGACGTCATGCATTTCCGCTTCAACACCTGAGCTTGATCTTTCCCACGTCGTCCCGGGCAAGCGAAGCGCGACCCGGGACCCATAACCACCGGCCGTGGTTATGAAGCACGCTGGGGCCCCACCTCGCACAAACAACCACTCCCTGTGGTTATGGGGCCCGGCTTTCGCCGGGACGACACGGAATGTGAGGCGCCGCTCTCGACTCCGTCGGAAGCGGCGAGGTTAGCGCCCGTAGAACGGCTGCGCGCTAACGGTCCGCGCGGCCGATCACGTCCATCAGCTCGGTGATCTTGCGCCGCTGGTCGGCCTTGTCGCCGGACGAGATCGCATGCTCCACGCAATGCGCCACATGATCGCGCAGGACCTCCTCCTCGACGCGGCGCAACGCCGCGCGCGCGGCGGCGATCTGCGTCACCACGTCGATGCAATAGCGGTCGTCCTCGACCATGGCGGCCAACCCGCGGATCTGACCCTCGATCCGTTTGAGCCGTTTTAAACAGGATGTCTTGACCTCTTCTCTCATAGGTCTCATATACCCCCATAGGGTATATTAATCAAGAGGCCGGGATACCGGCCGGGAAGAGTCTCGTGGCACACGCAGAGCACGACCATTCGCACGCGGATCATCACCATCATGGCGCGGCCGCGCATGCCTGCTGCGGCGGCAAGCATGATCACGACGCCGCGCCGGCCGAGACGGCGTTCGCGATCGATCCGGTGTGCGGCATGAAGGTCAACCCGGCGACCGCCAAGCACCGCTTCAGCTACAAGGGTGAGGAGTATCTGTTCTGCAGCGGCCGCTGCCGCGAGCGCTTCGAGGCCGAGCCGGAGAAATTCCTGAAGCCGCGCGAGCCGGAGCCGCCGGCGCCCGCGGGCACGATCTACACCTGCCCGATGCATCCCGAGGTACGTCAGGTCGGCCCCGGCTCCTGCCCGATCTGCGGCATGGCGCTCGAGCCCGAGCAAATCTCGCTCGACGACGGGCCGGATCCCGAATTGATCGACATGGTCCGGCGGTTCTGGATCGCGCTGGCGCTGACGCTGCCCGTGTTCGTGCTCGAGATGGGCGGCCATCTCGGGCTGGGGCATCTGGTGCCGCAGGACTGGTCGAACTGGATCTCCTTCGTGCTCGCGACGCCGGTCGTGCTGTGGGCCGGCGCGCCGTTCTTCGTGCGCGGCTGGCAGTCGCTGGTCACGCGCAATCTCAACATGTTCACGTTGATCGCGATGGGTGTTGGTGTCGCCTATGTCTACAGCGTGGTCGCCACGCTGGCGCCGCAGCTGTTCCCGCCGGCCTTCCGCGGCATGCACGGCGCGGTCGCGGTGTATTTCGAGGCGGCGGCCGTGATCACGGTGCTGGTGCTGCTCGGCCAGGTGCTGGAATTGCGCGCCCGCGCCCAGACCTCGGGCGCGATCCGCGCGCTGCTCGGCCTTGCGCCCAAGACGGCGCGGCGCATCACGGATCACGGTGACGAGGACATCGACATCGATGCGATCAAGGTCGGCGATCGGCTGCGCGTGCGCCCGGGCGAGAAGGTTCCGGTGGACGGCGTCGTCATCGAGGGCAACGCGGTGATCGACGAATCCATGGTGACGGGTGAATCGATGCCGGTCACGAAGGCCGAGGGCGAGAGCGTGATCGGCGGCACCGTCAACCAGAGCGGCGGCCTCGTGATGCGTGCCGAGAAGATCGGCCGCGATACCATGCTGTCGCGCATCGTCGACATGGTGGCGAAGGCGCAGCGCTCGCGCGCGCCGATCCAGCGGCTCGCCGATCGTGTCGCCGGCTGGTTCGTGCCGGCGGTGATCGCCACAGCCGTGCTCGCCTTCATCGCCTGGACGGTGTTCGGTCCGGAGCCGCGCCTGACCTTTGCGCTGGTTGCTGCCGTGACCGTGCTGATCATCGCCTGCCCCTGCGCGCTCGGGTTGGCAACGCCGATGTCGATCATGGTCGGCGTCGGCCGTGGCGCGCATTCCGGCATCCTGATCCGCGACGCACAGGCACTCGAACGGATGGAGGCGGTCGACACGCTGGTCATCGACAAGACCGGCACGCTGACCGAGGGCAAGCCGAAGGTCGTGCGCATCATTGCCGCCGAAGGATTCGACGAGAACGATCTGCTGCGCCTTGCCGCCAGCGTCGAGCAGGGCAGCGAGCATCCGCTCGCGCAGGCGATCATCTCGGCGGCGAAGGAGCGCAGGCTGGCTTCCGCCACCGTGAGCAACTTCGCCTCGCCCTCCGGCAAGGGCGCGACCGGCACCGTCGAGGGCAGGCAGGTTGCACTCGGCAACGCCGTACTGATGGGCGACCTGAAGATCGCGACGGCAGCGCTGGACCAGGCGGCCGAGGCCGCGCGCCGGGACGGCGCCACTGCGATCTATGTCGCGGTCGATGGCCGCATCGCCGGGGCGATCGCGATTGCCGATCCGGTCAAGGCGTCGGCAGCCAACGCGCTGCAGGCGCTGCGCGCCGAGGGCCTGCGCATCGTGATGCTGACCGGCGACAATGAGACCACCGCGCGCGCGGTGGCGAAGACGCTTGGCATCGACGAAATCGAGGCCGGCGTCCTGCCCGAGCGCAAGAGCGAGGTCGTGCAGCGGCTGCGCGGCGAGGGCCGTGTCGTCGCGATGGCCGGCGACGGCGTCAACGACGCGCCGGCGCTGGCCGCCGCCGATGTCGGCATCGCGATGGGTGGCGGCACCGATGTCGCGATCGAGAGCGCCGGCATCACGCTCTTGACCGGAGACCTGATGGGCCTCGTCCGCGCGCGGCGATTGTCGGTCGCCACCATGCGCAATATCCGCCAGAATTTGGCGTTTGCCTTCGTCTACAACGCCGCCGGCGTACCGATCGCGGCCGGCGTGCTGTATCCGCTGTTCGGCATCCTGCTGTCGCCGATCGTCGCCGCAGCAGCAATGGCGCTGTCCTCGGTCAGCGTGATCGGCAACGCGCTGAGGCTCGCGAGGGTGAAGCTGGATTAAACTGACGAGATCGGTAGATGGGGTAACGGGCCGGCCGCCCGCTCGCTACGGCGCGATTTGGAAGCGCGCTCGCGAGCGGCCTGTTGGTTGGAAGGCGGTCGTCCCTCAAACTGATGGTGTCAATAAACGGAGTCGGGCAAGCCCGCTCCAAGCATCATTAAGGGACGACCATGTACCACTATGCAGGAATCGACGTGTCTTTGGAATGCTCGAGCGTCTGCCTTGTCGATGGGACAGGTAAGATTTTGCGCGAGGCGAGGGTTGCGAGTGAGCCGGAGGCCTTGATCACCTGGTTGCGGTCGCTGGGGTTGGTGCTGGAACGGATCGGGCTGGAGGCTGGTCCGCTGTCGCAATGGCTCTACGCAGCGATGCGGGATGCGGGCCTGGCAGTCGAACTGTTGGAGACGCGGCACGTCCGCGATGCCTTCAAGGCGATGCCGGTGAAGTCGGACCGCAACGATGCCCGCGGGATCGCGCAACTGATGCGGCTGGGCTGGTTCCGGCCGGTGCACTGCAAGTCGATCGAAGCGCAGGAGACGCGGGCGGTTCTGACGGCACGCAAGCTGCTGCAGTCCAAGCTGCGCGACATCGAGAACAGCCTGCGCGGCGTGCTCCGCGGCTTCGGTCTGAAGGTCGGCACGACCACCGAGCGCACGTTCGCCGAACGCATCCGGGAGCTCGTAGCGGGCCATCCCGGACTTGAGATCGTGGCACAGGCGCTGCTCGAAGCCCACGCCGTGCTGCGGCGCGAGTTCAATGGCCTGGATAAGCACACCCAAAAGCTCGCCAGGTCGCACCCTCAAGCCCGCCTCCTGATGACGACACCGTCCGTCGGCCCGATCGTGGCGCTTACCTACGCCTCGGCGGTCGACGACCCGAAGCGCTTCCGGTCCTCGAAGGCGACGGGAGCGCATTTTGGCCTCACCCCGAAGAAGTACCAATCGGGCGAAACCGACTATACCGGCCGCATCAGCAAGATCGGCGATGCCTCCGTGCGCGAGGCGCTCTATCAGGCGGCTCACGTCATGCTGACCAAGCCGGTCAGGAACTGCTCGGCGCTGAAAGGCTGGGCGATGCGGATCGCCCGGCGCGCAGGCCTGCGCAAGGCCAAGGTGGCGCTCGCACGCAAGCTCGCCGTCGTTCTGCATCGCATGCTCGCCGACGCCAAACCGTTCAACCCGATGGCCAAGGCCTCGGCAACCTAAGCAAGGAGCAGCAATCGGTTCTGGGCGGGCCACGACACCAGGCTCTCCCTGAGCGAGGTCCCTGCGCCGGGACGATGGATCCGGTCAGGCCGCCATCCGGGAAGTGGCTCACAACCACGCTTCCGTAGATTGGCCGGCCGGCTCCTCAATGCACCCCATCAGGCGACGGCCTTCGCGCCGATCCCGTACAGAAGCAAGTGCCCGGCGAGTGGATCACGCAAAAAGGGATTGACTTACAAAGGCCCGTTACAGAAGCCCGGATGAAGCGAAGCGCAATCCGGGACAAGTCGACCCGCGGGTGGAGCGTCCCCGGATTTCGCTTCGCTGCATCCGGGCTACGGGAGCTATGCCGGCTGCAGTAGAAGCTGTGCGCGCCGCTCCATCTCGGCATCAAGCCAGGTTGCGAGATCCTCGCTCACCTCCACCATCGGCAGCCGCACCTCGGGACTGTCGATCAGCCCCTGCCGCCACAGCCAGTGCTTGGCCGGCGCGGGGCTCGGCTCGGCGAACAGCAGCCGGGTCAGGCCGACCACGCTCTGCCAGGCGGCCAGCGCCGCGTCGCGCTGGCCCTGCCGCAACAACGTGCGGATCGAAGCGAAAATATTTGTTTCCAGATGTGCGGACAGCAGGATCGCGCCGTCGGCGCCGTCAGAGAGCGCATCGAACGTCTGTGCATCCTCGCCAATCAGCACGCGGAAGCCCGACGGCCGCCGGCTGAGGAAGTCGATCGACTGCGCGCGGTCGGCGCAGCAATCCTTCATGCCGGCGATGTTGGGATGTTCCGCGAGCGTCAGCAACGTCTCGTTGGTGAGGTTCACCGCCGTGCGATAGGGAATGTTGTAGAGCACGATGGGCCATGCCGCATGATCGGCAAGCGCGTTGAAGTGCTGCACGAGCCCGCGTTGCGAGGGACGGGTGTAGTAGGGGCTCGCGATCAGATAGCCGTTGATCGGCCAGTCGGCGGTGTCATCCAGCGCATGCTTCATCGGGGCGGTCGAGGCGCCGGAGAGCCCGAGAACGACCGGCAAATGGCGGGAGCTGGCACTGAGCTCGGCGAGCACGACGCTCACCAACCCCTCGAGTTCATCGGTGCTGAGCGCCATGCCTTCACCGGAGGTTGCGCCGAGGATGAAGCCGTCGACCGGGCCGCTGGCGTAGTGCCGCACGAGGCGGCGCAGCGAGGTGACGTCGAGCTCGCCATCGCGGAACGGCGTGATCAGGGGCAGCCAGAGGCCCTGCAATTGCTGGTGTAAGTCAGTCATGTTCCATCTCCTAAGGGGGCAAAGCCGGAGACGGGACCAACAAAAAACCCCGTCCCAGGCGGCGGGGTTTCGGGATCGGTTTGAATGCGAAGGTGATCTTATCGCGCGCGATCTCGTGTCCCCGGGAGGGGAGCTTTTTTCGACGACAGAGCGGCGCACGAAGTCGTGATCATCGGACAATGATGCTGCGCTGCGAGGTTGTTGTCAATGCACGCGCTGATCGGGGCGTGCGGCACGTCCGCGTGACGTGCAAACGAAAAAAAGCCGGGCTCGAGAGAGCCCGGCTTAAGGTATTGGCCACGTGAGGCCGACACAATCACCTTCCAAGAGGGATTACTGAACTTCCGCGCCACTGGAGGAGGGGGACATATGCGCGACGCGACCGCTCAGCGTGTAAACAATATGATCCCCATCGGCGCCCTGCAGCAACTATCCAGGTCGCATGTCAGTCATGCGGAGATTCAGGGGCCTCGTGGGGCAGCGCGGCAAGCCCATAACCCAGCCCATAAGGGCGGCTTAATCAGGACGGCCAGCGCTGCGCCTTGCTGACCACGAAGTCGCGGAACACCTGCACCCGGGCCACCGTCTTCAGCTCTTCCGGATAGACGAAGTAGGTGTCGAGCGCGATCGAGTCGGACTCGCCGAACAGCTGCACGAGGTTGTTCTGTTCGACCAGATAGTCCGGCAGCGCGGCGATGCCGAGGCCCTGCTGGCAGGCGCGCACGAGGCCCAGGATGTTGTTGACCTTGAAGTAGGGCTCGCGCGGACCGGAGCCGTTGCGGCCGGCATCGATCAGCCAGCTGCGGTTCTGCAGATGCGGCGGCACCTGCGAGTCGCCGAGCATGATGATGCGGTGCGAGTCGAGATCATCCAGCGTCCGCGGCGTACCGAAGCGCTTGATGTATTCCGGCGAGCAATAGGCATGGAAGCCGATCGAGAACAGCTTGCGCTGGATCAGGTCCGGCTGGGTCGGCTTGCGGGTGCGGATCGCGACATCAGCCTCGCGCATCGACAGGTCGAGATCCTCGTCGGTGACGATCAGCGAAATCCGGATGTCCGGATAGAGCGCAACGAACTCGTCGAGCCGCGGGATCAGCCAGTTGATGCCGAGCGCGGGCGGCGTCGTGATCTTGAGGTCGCCGCTCGGCCGCTCGCGGCTGTCGGTGAGCTTGGCGCGGGCCGCCTGCAACTGCATGAACACGTCATGCGCGGTGCGGAACAACAGGTCGCCCTGTTCGGTGAGGATAAGGCCGCGGGCATGGCGGTGAAACAGCGAAACCGAGAGCTCCTGCTCCAGCGCGCTGACCTGGCGGGAGACTGCCGATTGCGACAGGCCGAGCTGTTCGCCGGCATGCGTGAAGCTGCCAGCCTCAGCCGCTGCGTGAAAGACCTTCAGCTTGTCCCAATCCATATCTGTAAATCCGTCGCGAGATCGTGCCATGATTATTCCGCCGCTGCGCGATCGCTCGCGCGAAGAGCCAGGAAGCGTTCCGCCTCGAGCGCTGCCATGCAGCCGAGGCCGGCGGCGGTGACCGCCTGCCGGAAGGTTTCGTCCGCCACGTCGCCCGCGGCGAACAGGCCGGGCACCGAGGTCGCCGTGGAGTTCGGCGCCACCTCGACATAGCCCGATGGTTTCAGCCTGATCTGGCCTTTGACGAGCTCGGTCGCCGGCGCATGGCCGATCGCGACGAAGACGCCGTCGGTCTTGAGGTTCGTCAGCGCGCCGGTCTTGACGTTCTTCAGCCGCACATGGGTGACCTTGCTCGGATTCTCCGAACCGCAGATCTCGTCGATCGCGGAGTCCCACACCACCTTGATCTTGGGATGCTTGAACAGCCGCTCCTGCAGGATGCGCTCGGCGCGGAAATGATTGCGGCGATGCACGATGGTGACCTGGGAGGCGTGGTTGGTCAGGTACAGCGCTTCCTCGACTGCGGTGTTGCCGCCGCCGACCACCACGACCTCCTTGCCGCGGTAGAAGAAGCCGTCGCAGGTCGCGCAGGCCGACACGCCGCCGCCCTGAAATTTCTCTTCCGAGGGCAGCCCGAGCCAGCGCGCTTGGGCGCCGGTGGCGAGGACGACCGTCTCGGCGAGATAGACGTCGCCGGAGTCGCAGGTCAGGCGGAACGGCCGCTGGCCGAGCTCCAGTTTGGTGACGAGGTCGGTGACGATCTTGGTGCCGACATGGGCCGCCTGCTTCTCCATCTGCTCCATCAGCCAGGGGCCCTGGATCACATCGGCGAAGCCGGGATAGTTTTCCACGTCGGTGGTGATGACGAGCTGCCCGCCCGGCTGAATGCCCTGGATCAGGATCGGTTCGAGCATCGCGCGCGCCGCGTAGATCGCTGCGGTGTAACCGGCGGGGCCGGACCCGATGATGACGACCTTGGCATGGGTAGGCGCGGGCATTGCGAGATCCCTCTCTTTTGGGGATTTTGATCAAGGACTTGTGCGGGAAGCGCCCCGGAAACGGTCACGGCGGCGCCAAAAGTGTCAAATCCAAGTCTAGGATATCTGGGAAGCTATGCAAGATTTGCAATCCATGGCAGCGATTTTTCCCCGGAACTGAAGGTCACAATCGCGAAATCCTGCGCTGCACGCGCAATAAAATTGCGCAAGGTGGGCTGGCTGCGCTATGAGAGTTACCGGCAGACCTGCCAAGCCTTCCAAACCCCAGGGGAACTGTAGTCGCGTGTCGAAGAACCTTGACGAGATCGACCTCAAAATCCTCGCCGAGATCCAGGCTGATGGCCGAATCACCAACGTGGAACTGGCCAAACGCGTCGGTATCTCGCCGCCGCCCTGCCTGCGTAGGGTCCGGGCGCTGGAGGAGGAAGGCTACATCCAGGGATATCGCGGTCTGCTCGATCCGCGCCGCCTCGGCTACGACGTCACGGTGTTCGCCTCGGTGCATCTGTCGAGCCAGGCCGATGCCGATCTGCGCGCCTTCGAGAATTTCGTGCGCGCCGAGCCGTTGGTGCGGGAATGCTGGATGCTGTCGGGCGAAGTTGATTTTATCCTCAAATGCGTCGCCCCCGACATGGCGACGTTCCAGGATTTCGTCACGCACCTGACGGCCGCGCCGCATGTGCGCAACGTCAGGACCTCGCTGGTGCTGCACAATTCGAAGTACGAAGCCGCAGTGCCGCTGGGACTGAAGGCGGCGGGCTAGCGCCGTGGCGCGTCATTTCGGGGCGATGCGTTGGCTGGAGCGAAGAGTCTACTCAATTTCGGGCTGTCATCACCGAACCGTTTGCCTCGAATAGTTCAACAGCCCCGGACGGTGAAGTCGCGACGTTGAACTCGAGCGGGCCGCAAGTAATCACGCAGTAGTCGTAGACCGAGCGCCGGTCGTTTCCCATCAAGAACTGATAATGCATCTGCATAAAGTTGAATCGATGACGTCTGAAGCGGATCGGATCCACCATTGAATGTATTTGGACGCGCCGAATCTTTGGGCGCCCTTCTGAATGGTCTCGACCGATACGTTTCAGCGTGACGGGGTCGAAGCGATAGAAACTGATTGCGTCATCTCGTGCCTGATATTCGACCCAGCCGACGGCAGGCGTTCCAGCTACAAGTTGTGTCGCTTCCCGTATTTGGTTGCCCATCGGATGCAACGAGAATTTGGGAATAGTGGCGCCTATAGTGAGAATGCACAACTTCGGTCCTCGCGTTTCAAGCAGAGGATCCAACTTTAGCGCGCGCGCGACCGCCGCTATCGAGAGCGCAGCGCCGAGGGAATGGCCAACAATCAGAATTTCATCAACGTCTGCGGCCCGAGCTTTTCTTGATATCACGGCCGCAAAATCGTTGAGTCGTTCATCAACTTCGCTTCTTTGCCCGTAAAGAAACTGGTGGGAAAAAATAGCGTCGTCGAGAATGTGATTTATCCGACGCTTGGGTCCAATCCAGAGCACCGCGCTGATGAAGATGGCAAGTGATAGAAAAATGCCAAGCAGCAACTGTTCTACCCAGAATGTAGCGGGTATCGGCCTGACCACCAGATAGGATAGCCCGGCGCTGCAAAGTGCAATCAACAGCAAACAGCAATATGGAAAGAGGAAGAAGAGAGCGTATTTCCAGCTTGCGATCGCATATCTGAATATTGTTCCGGTCAAGATGAAGTCGAATAGCGCGACCGTGGACTGAACCAGCCGAGGTACCATCCCGACTCCGGAATCGCGCCGGATGAGATCGTCCCAGCGGAGCATCTCGAAGGTGATGCAGGTTTTCCAGTTCGGTCCCCATGCTTCCAGGTTGCATGAAGCATTGATTGCAGATGCGTTCGAGATTTCCGACAGCCGTGAAGAAGCGCCCCAAATCTTTTCGAAGCTCGACAGCGAGCGGCGCAAGCGTTCAACCTGCTCTTCTGGAGTGATTGGATCGTAACCACCAATGTGGAAGACGTGCCGTCGTTGAATCATCCAGCAACTCGAATCTGCAAACGGATCGATAGTTTACCGGGAAATCTTACGACGCTGATCCTGAAATCCCAGGTGAACTTGACATGGATCATGTGGATCTCAGCCTACGAATTTACCACTCGATCTGCTTGGTGCACCCATGGAGATTGGCCTTGACTGAAAAAATACGGCTGACGGCGCTAGAATGAGAGCCAAGTGACAGCCGGGTGGTGACGAACGGTCGTCGCTTGATCGCTTCTTTCGGTGTGGCAAATCCGTGACAGCCAGCCAATTGGCGTGCCTCAACACGTTTCCAGCAATGGTTTCTTGATTGTCCGATTCCAAAGTCTGATCTAATGCCGCTGGACTTGGGGTTGGCGGGGAATCCAGAAATGGAGAGATTGCGTTACAGCGCGGCGCTGGTATGCGCCGTCTTGGCGGTTCTTTTTGCGAGCAGCTTGCATTTGAACGGCGCGGCTCAGGCGAGTCCTGCAATATCCGTTGCAATGAGATCGACCGGTTCGCCCGCTCGACTGCATTCTTCCACGGCGCACGTCTATTTGTTCCGCGGGTTATTGAACGTCTTTTCCTTGGGCATGGACGGCCTTGCCGCCCAGCTGCGAGCGGCTGGCATCGCCGCGGCTGTCGCCAATCACACTCAGTGGAGAAGCGTTGCCGACGACATCGTCGCAAAATATCGAGCGGGCCAGCGTGGGCCTATCATACTGGTCGGGCACTCTCTTGGTGCGGATGCCGTGATGTCGATGGCGGAGTACCTTGGCCAAATGGGCGTGCCGGTCGCCTTGGTTGTGCCATTCGACGGAACATCGCCTCACGTGGCGACGGCGAATGTCGCGCGGGTTCTGAATTTGTACAAGAATGAAGGCGTCCGAATAAGCCGCGGCCCCGGCTTCCGTGGCGAGCTTACAAACTTTTATGTTCGTGATGCAAACGTCAGTCACTTCAACATCGACAAAAGCGCGGCGCTGCATAGCATGGTCATACGAAAGATCAGGGCGATCGGATCCGCCCGCCCGCGGCAACACCAGAGTCCTTCGAACCTGGTTTTGCCTGCAACCGGAGCTTCCTCCAATTCCTAGCATGACGTCCGAAAGGCAGTTTGAAGGCGCTGTTCGACGCAACGAGCGGGGCTGGACGTCGCACCTCTGCTGAAGCCCGGTGTCGGTGTATATTTTTCTTTAGGCTTCAGCCGGTGAGGCAACTGGTGATGACGTTCAGGAAAGTCTCGATTGCCATAGCCATGTGTATCCTGGCGATCGTGTGCGCCGGCTTTACAAAGCCGATTCGTGTCGTGGCGGTCGGCGCAAGCAACACGCAAGGCTGGTACGTCGGGAAGCAGGGCGCTTACCCAGCCAAGTTAGAGGTCCTGCTGAGAGAGAAGGGCGTCAGTGCGAACGTCGTCAATGCCGGCGTTCCATTTGATACCACGGCCGGCATGCTCAAGCGCATCGACAGCGACGTGCCAAGGGGAACCGACATCGTCATCCTGCAGCCCGGGGGCAATGACAGGCGTTTCCTTGTTACGAAAGAGCAGCGGGCGGCCAATATCGCGGCGATGGAGCGGCGATTGCGTGATCGCGCCATCAAAGTGATCGTGTATGACGAAGAAATTCCTCCACAGTACTACGCTTTTGACTTCATCCACCTCACGGCTGACGGCCATGCTTTCATTGCGTCGCGGTTACTCCCGCGCGTGTTGGCGATGATAGACCGGAGAGCCATCGTGGCTTCGCCGCAGGCGAGATAGAAAGAGCTGACACGACCACCGCCGCCCGCCGCGTTGGGTCAACCGTCCCAAAAGAGCGAAGCCGGCGACGCGTCCGCCTTGGATTCTACCCGTCCACTGTCAAGTTATCAGTGGCAACGACCTGCAAGCCTTGTATGATTGCTTCATGTTGGTCGGTGGATCTGTTTCGGTCAAATCTCAGACGCTCGCTAAGGACGGCGCCGTTTCGATGGTCGGCAAGGATGGCGTGCCAGCGAAGCGAGCCCTTGGCCCACGATGACGCCTGGCATTGCCAAGTTCGTGTTCGTGATGATGGCGGTTGGTTGGTATCTGATCCGCTACAGATACGCGCGTCGTGCTCGCCGTGAAAAGGTCGTGCGGAGCGTCCGCGGCGCTCGCGAGAACACCCTGCTGCTGATATCGCTCACGGGTCTTGGCATTGTGCCGTTCATCTATGTGGCAACGGCCATACCTCATTTCGCATCGTACGACTTCCAGCCAGCTCAAGCCTGGCTGGGCGTTGTCGTGGCGATCGCAGCGCTGGTCATGTTCCGGCTAACCCATCGCGCTCTCGGTCGAAACTGGTCTTTAAGCCTCGACGTGCGGGAAAATCATCACCTGATCACAACCGGGATCTATCGAAAGATTCGGCACCCCATGTATTCCGCATTCTGGCTTTGGGCTGTCGCCCAGGCATTGCTGTTGCCGAATTTGGTAGCCGGTTTTGCCGGCCTGATCGGATTTGGCGTGCTGTTTTTCGGCCGTGTTGCCAGAGAAGAGCAGATGATGCTGGAAACGTTCGGCAACGAGTATCGGGAGTATATGGCCCGGACCGGGCGCATTATGCCGAGGTTGTTCTAAGCCGGCTGTACCAGGTCGAGTCTTGCCCGAATCTGCATTCAGATACCGAGGCCAAGCAATCGTCCGTGTCGATTTTGCCACATCCGGCAAAGAAACGACCGCACGACCAGAACCTTCGGCACAGCGTTAATTACACCGCACCCGTCAGAGGGTATGGTGTTCACACTCAAGTTTTCCATCTCGGAGATGACGATGCTGAAGTTTCTGGTTGCTGGAGTTGCGACATTTGGTTTCGTGGCTGCTGCCAGTGCGGCCGACCTCCCCCGCCCGCAGCCGGTCGCCGAACAGGCTCCGATTGGCAAGGCGCCAATCGGCAAGTACCCGGTCGGCAAGTCCCCGGTCGGCAAGTACCCGGTCGGCAAGGCTCCGGCCCCGATCGTAACCAAGGGTTAATCCGAGGATCGCCCGGGCAGCGCATTCCTGCAGTTTTTGCGGACGGCGCTGTCTGGGGGATGTCTTTGCCCTTGTGAGGGTCTGAAGGTGCCAAAATCGAAGCGGACACGGATCGGCCTGCGGCTGCTTGCCGGAATCGGTGTCGTTGCGGCTTCCGTGACTTTGGGGGGCGGCATCAGCCACGCGCAGCAATTGGCTGCGCAAACGGATCAAGCCCCGCTGCAGCAGGAAAAGCCGCGCAAACCATCGTCAAGGTCGGTTGTGGCGGCGGCCGTTGCTGGACCGGGTGCTTCCGTTTCTGGAGCAGACGCGAAACCGGTTCGAAGGTCTGCGGCCAAAGGGCCGTACTATGTGGACTTTCGTGCCCGAACCGCTGCCTCTTACGGGCATGCGTTCGTTTGGTACGGCAAGACAAGCGAGAAGATGGTCGACGTCGCCGGGCTGCACCCGGCGGGCGACGTTCTGCCTTATATGCTGGGACATCTGACCTGGGTGCCCTCCGAGACGGGGGCAAGTTACGGCGACCTTGACGTGCAGTATTTGTTGGCCAGCTATCGCGTGTACCTAAGTGAGGCCGACGCGAAGAAGGTCTTTGCGTACATCAAGCATCTTCAGGCGACCTCGCCCCTCTGGAACGCGGAAACGACCAATTGCACGGCTTTTATTGGTCGCATAGCCAGCTTCATGGGCTTGAAGACTCCATTTCATTTGCAGAAGCCTGAGGACTACGTAAACCAGTTGAGAGACATGAACGACGGGCGCCAGACGGTGCAACTCGCTTCGGACCGTTAGCTTTCTCGTCAAGGATGGTTCGGGCGCTGTCTGGGCCGGTTGGAAGATCGGCCCCGGGGTCCTGCCCATTGCAACCCTCCTCGGGTTGCTCCCATCGCGCTTGGACAGCCTCCTCAGGCTCTCCTGGCTTATTCCTTCATTGTTCGACGGGATTGCCGCTGTCGGTCGTATGGCGCCGCCGCGAAGAATCCGTCCCGGCTGACCGGGACGGATCTCAGCGTTGTCACTTCCTGCCCATCGCGGCGTCGACGCTGATCGGACCTGGGCCCGAGGTCGCGAGGTAGAGGCAGGCGAAGCAGAACAGGATCGCCGCGGTGCCGTTGTTGAGCAGCGGCAGGAACTGGGGCTCGGCCGGGTTCTTGAACATGTGGCCGAGGAAGTAGGCGAACGCCATCTCGCCCGACAGGATGAATGCGACCAGCCGCGAGAACAGGCCGATCATCAAGAGCGCGCCGAGCACCAGTTCGAGCCAGCCGGCAGCCTGGATCAATGGCGGGATATTGGCGAAGTACGCGACCACGGGAAACTTGAAGATCTTGGCGACGCCGTACTGAAACAGCAGCAGCCCGGTGATGAACCGGAACAGGCTCAGCACCGTCGGCTGCCATTTGGAGAACATCTGGTCCATTGTCATTTACCCCCTGTGACACGCTGGAACATTGCACGAAGCGGAAGCGCACGGTGTTCGCCACCAGAGTGTGATGTCAACACCTTGCATCTGGAATCATTCCTCGCGTGATCGAAACCGCGAGAGCGACAGGGTGACGCGCGCAGCGACACCTGTTGCGGCGCAATCATCAGTCTGATTCCAGTCTCCGACATGATTATACTTCATAAACATGTCACGGCCTCCACTCACATTGCTGTCAGACGGGCGCAAAAACGCGCGCACAAAAAAGCCGCGTGCGACACGCGGCCTTTTTACATCAGTCACTTGAGAGTAACTATCGCCACTCGACCTTGGTGATCTCGTAGGCCTTGGCGCCGCCCGGCGCCATCACCTCGACGGTGGCGCCCTTCTTCTTGCCGATCAGCGCGCGCGCGAGCGGCGAGGTGATGGAAATGCGGCCCTTCTTGGCATCGGCCTCGACCTCGCCGACGAGTTGCCACACGGCTTTCTTCTCGGTGTCCTCATCGATCAGCGTCACCGTCGCGCCGAACTTGATGGTGTCGCCGGACAGTTTCGAAATGTCGATGATGTCGGCGCGCGCGAGCTTGTCCTCGAGCTCGGCGATGCGCCCCTCGTTGTGCGACTGCTCTTCCTTGGCGGCGTGATACTCGGCGTTCTCGGAGAGATCGCCGTGCGAGCGCGCCTCCGCGATGTGTTCGATGATGCGCGGACGATCCACCGATTGGCGATGCTTCAACTCGTCCGTCAGCGCGGCGTATCCACCCGCGGTCATCGGAACCTTATCCATCATCTTGGTCCTTCATCGTGCGCACCCGGCGGCGTGCACGAATATCCAGTTCAGCTAACGCAGGAATCAGGGCGCCAAACGCGCCCGGAAGCCTAGTGATATTCGGCCCCGCTAAGGGCCGTGACAACATCCAATCGCGCGGTGAGTTCCAGCCATTCGGCTAATTGACCGCGTCAAGCCTTCAGCCCGGGCAGCGGTCAGCTTTCGGAAAAGTAACTCTGAAGCGTGCGGACCTCAAGGTCCCCGTCCCGATAGGCCCGGATCCCCCGTGCGGCCGCCACCGCACCCGAAAGAGTGGTGTAATATGGCACTTTATGCAAGAGGGCAGCCCGCCGCAGCGAACGGCTGTCGGCCAGCGCCTGCGGACCTTCGGTGGTATTGAAGACCAGCTGGACGTCGCCATTGGTGATGGCGTCGACGATGTGCGGCCGGCCTTCGAGCACCTTGTTCACCTTTTCCGTCGGCACGCCGTTGTCGCTGAGGTAGCGCTGCGTGCCCGAGGTTGCCATCACCTTGAAGCCGAGCGAGTGCAGCAGCCGCACCGCATCCGCGATCCGCATCTTGTCGTCGCCACGCACAGAAACAAACACCGTGCCCTGGCGCGGCACGCGGGTGCCGCCGCCGAGCTGGCTCTTTGCGAATGCGACCTCGAAGGAGCGGTCGATGCCCATCACCTCGCCGGTCGAGCGCATCTCCGGTCCGAGCACGGTGTCGACGCCCGGGAAGCGCGCGAACGGGAATACCGATTCCTTCACGCCGACATGGCCGAGCTTCTTCTTCTTCAGCTTGAAGTCGGCGAGCTTTTCGCCGGCCATGATCCGCGCCGCGATCTTGGCGACCGGCATGCCGATCACCTTGGCGACGAACGGCACGGTGCGGGATGCGCGCGGGTTGACCTCAAGCACGTAGATCTCGCCGTCCTTGATGGCGTATTGCACGTTCATCAGGCCGACCACGTCGAGGCCGAGCGCGAGCTCGCGGGTCTGCCGCTCCAGCTCCTCGATGGTCTTTGCGTCGAGCGAATGCGGCGGCAGCGAGCACGCTGAATCGCCGGAGTGGATGCCGGCTTCCTCGATGTGCTCCATGATGCCGACGATGAAGGTGTCCTTGCCGTCGGAGAGGCAGTCGACGTCGACTTCGGTCGCATCCGACAGATAGCGGTCGAACAGCAGCGGGTTCTTGCCGAGCACGGTGTTGATCTGCCCGGTCTTGTCGTTCGGGTAGCGCGCCTTGACGTCGGCGGGCACCAGCTCAGGCAGCGTTCCCAGCAGGTAGTCGTTGAGCTGGGTCTCCTCGCGGATGATCTGCATCGCGCGGCCGCCGAGCACGTAGGACGGACGCACCACCAGCGGCAGGTCGAGATCGGCGGCCACCAGGCGGGCCTGCTCGACCGAATAGGCGATGCCGTTCTTCGGCTGCTTGAGGCGCAGCTTGTCGAGCACGCGCTTGAAGCGGTCGCGGTCCTCGGCGAGGTCGATCGCGTCAGGCGAGGTGCCGAGGATCGGCACTTCGGCGGCTTCCAGCGCCCGGGCAAGCTTCAGCGGGGTCTGGCCGCCGAACTGCACGATCACGCCATGCAGCGTGCCGTTCTTGCGCTCGGTCGCGATGATCTCGAGCACGTCTTCGCCGGTGAGCGGCTCGAAATAGAGCCTATTGGCAGTGTCGTAGTCGGTCGACACCGTCTCTGGATTGCAGTTGACCATGATGGTCTCGTAGCCGGCGTCCTCGAGCGCGAAGCAGGCGTGGCAGCAGCAATAGTCGAACTCGATGCCCTGGCCGATGCGGTTCGGCCCGCCGCCGAGAATGATCACCTTCTTACGGTCCGACGGCGCGCTCTCGTCGGCAAGCTCGCCCGCGAACGGCCGCTCATAGGTCGAATACATATAGGCGGTCGGCGAAGCGAACTCCGCCGCGCAGGTGTCGATGCGCTTGAACACCGGGCGCACCCCGAGCCCGTGGCGCTTGGCGGTGACGTCGGCTTCGGTGGTCTGCGTGAGCACGGCGAGCCGCGCATCGGAAAAGCCCATCGCCTTCAGCATCCGCATCGCGAACGCGTTCGCCGGCAGGCCGTTGCGGCGGACCTTGTCCTCCATCTCGACGATGGCGCGCATCTCCGCGAGGAACCAGGGGTCGATCTTGCAGGAGTTGAAGATCTCCTCGTCGGTCCAGCCGAGCCGCATCGCTTGCGCGACCTGCAGGATGCGGTTCGGCGTCGGCGTGCCCAGCGCTGCGCGGATCGCGTTCTTGTCGTCGCCGCGGCCGAGCCCCTCGATCTCGATTTCGTCGAGGCCGGTCAGGCCGGTCTCGAGCCCGCGCAGCGCCTTCTGCAGGCTTTCCTGGAAGGTGCGGCCGATCGCCATTACCTCGCCGACCGACTTCATCGATGTGGTCAGCGTGGAGGAGGCGCCGGGGAATTTCTCGAACGCAAAGCGCGGAATCTTTGTGACGACGTAGTCGATGGTCGGCTCGAACGAGGCGGGGGTGGCGCCGCCGGTGATGTCGTTGGCGATTTCGTCGAGCGTGTAGCCGACTGCAAGCTTGGCCGCGACCTTGGCGATCGGGAAGCCGGTGGCTTTCGAAGCCAGCGCCGACGAGCGCGACACGCGCGGATTCATCTCGATCACGACCATCCGGCCGTCGACGGGGTTGATGCCGAATTGCACGTTGGAACCGCCGGTCTCGACCCCGATCTCGCGCAGCACCGCCAGCGAGGCGTCGCGCATCACCTGGTATTCCTTGTCGGTCAACGTCAGGGCCGGCGCGATGGTGATGGAATCGCCGGTATGCACGCCCATCGGATCGAGATTCTCGATCGAGCAGATGATGATGCAATTGTCCTTTTTATCGCGCACCACCTCCATCTCGTACTCTTTCCAGCCGAGCACGCTTTCCTCGATCAGCACCTCGTTGGTGGGCGAGGCGTCGAGCCCGCGCTCGATGATGTCGAGGAACTCTTCCTTGTTGTAGGCAATGCCGCCGCCGGTGCCGCCCATCGTGAAAGAGGGCCGGATGATCGCGGGCAAACCGATCTCCGACAGCGCCATCAGCGCCTCGCCGAACGCGTGCTCCTGATACCGTTTGCGGCGATCGTTCTCGCCAAGGGTCCACTGTCGCTCGAGTTCTTCCAGCGCCTCGCCGGACAGTTTCTCCCGCTCGGCGTGGTATTTGTCGCGGTAGGACTTCTTCAGCGCCGAGGCATTGGCGAGCCGCGATTTTGGCGTCTCCAGCCCGATCTTGGTCATGGCCTCGCGGAACAGCTGGCGGTCCTCGGCCTTGTCGATGGCATCAGCGGTTGCGCCGATCATCTCGACGTCGAATTTTTCAAGCGTGCCCTGGCGCCGCAGGCTCAGCGCACAGTTCAATGCGGTCTGGCCGCCCATGGTCGGCAGCAGCGCGAAGCCGCCGGGAATGACGTGGCGTTCCTTTTCGATGATCTTGCCGACGATTTCGGGTGTGATCGGTTCGATATAGGTGGCGTCCGCCAGTTCCGGATCGGTCATGATGGTGGCCGGATTGGAATTGACGAGGACGACGCGGTAACCCTCCTCCTTCAGAGCCTTCACCGCCTGCGTGCCGGAATAGTCGAATTCGCAGGCCTGGCCGATCACGATGGGACCGGCGCCGATGATCAGGATGGTGGAGATGTCGGTTCTTTTGGGCATCAGCTCTCGCGGACTGGATTCTGGGCACAAAAAAAGGGCGCGCTGGTCGCGCGTCCCTCGGGCCATGCGCTACATCTTGTAGCGCAGGAAGCGCGATCCCTCGCGCGCCGGTGGTCTTTAGACCAGTTTCCGCACCTGCGAAACCCCCAAAAACGCCCAATCAACCGCGATTCTGGGGGAAATTCCTCATTGAGGGATGCCCATTGGGGAGGCTCGGGATGCGGGGAGGGCTTGCCGGGGCCCGGCTTCGCCCTGCGGGCTCGCTGCCCAGTCCGTCTACGCTTTCGCTAGGCTCAAGCTACGCCGGACACGCTTTGCCCCGCCGGTCCAGCGTGGCTGCGCCACGCGTAGCCCGTCAGGGCGAAGCGTGGAGGCCCGGCCTGGATTTGAACCAGGATAAACAGTGTTGCACCACTGCCGCGTCGACGCTTCCGCCACCGGGCCGAGTGGATCATTGCCGATTATTTCAGGGCCGGCCACGTTTACCTTTGGTTAAGGTTAATATTTGGTGCAACCCTTGATCAGTGGTGCGCCACGAACGTCATCCGCCACGGATTGTGTCCGATGTTGCGCGGCGCGCGCGTTGCGCTGAACCCCGCGGCGCCGAGCTTCGCGATCATCTTGTCCTCGCGGTAGCGCTGCAGCCCGATCTTGGTGCGCAACTGCCGGTAATCAGACAGTGCGGTTGAAGCCAGTCCGATCAAGGCATCGCGCAGGAAGCCGTGGGTTGCCGCAAAGCGCAGCAGCGCCACGACGTCCCTGGGCATGCCGACCTCAGGCCGCAGGATGTCGCCGAGCACGAAGCGCCCCGTCGGTTTCAGCAGGCGGTGGATCACGTCGAATGCGTTGTCGAGCTCCTGCGGCGTCATGTATTGCGCCACCGAGTTCATCACCACGAGGTCGATCGAATCCGCTTCCATGTTCTTCAGATCATCGAGCGAGCGAACGCGGATCCTGGTGTCGTGCGCGAAACGCGCGACCAGCCGCCCGCGGACGCCGGGCGCCGGCTCCGCCAGATAGAGCCGGGCGCAGGCATTGGCGACCTTCGTGGCCGACAGCGCCTCGCCGCAGGCATAGTCCAGCACCACCGCGTCGGGTGAGGTGATGTAGCCGACGATGTCGTTTGCGATGACCTGGAAATGCAGGTCGCGGTGCAGTCGGCTTGCATAGATCGTATGCGTGGAATCGTAATAATCGATCCATTCATCCATCGCGTTTGGTATCCGGCAGAACGGGTTCCTGGCCCCAGGAACGGGTGGGCTGATGATGCGTTAGCGGTCCGGCGGCCAATGTTCAATGCGCCGAAATACGGGTTCCTAACAGGAAGGTCCAACGTGAGCAAAGCCAAGACTGACAAGATCTCCCCCGACCTCGACACGCCGAGCGACCTGCCGCAGGCTGCGGTGGACACGATCTCGGCCTCGCTCAATACGCTGCTGGCGGACGCCTTCGCGCTTTACCTCAAGACCAAGAATTTCCACTGGCACGTCAGCGGCCGGCATTTCCATGATTACCATCTGTTGCTGGACGAGCGGTCGGATGCGATCTTCGCCACCACCGACCAGCTCGCCGAGCGGGTGCGCAAGCTCGGCGGCGCGACGTTGAGGTCGATCGGCGACATCGCCAGGCACCAGACCGTCAAGGACAATGACGAGGATTATGTGCCGCCGCGCGAGATGCTGCGCGAGTTGATGGAGGACAACAAGCATATGGCGGCAGCGATGCGCAAGGCGCACAAGATCGCCGACGACCACGAGGATTCCGGCACCGCCGGCCTGCTCGAAACCTTTATCGACGAAACCGAGCGGCGCACCTGGTTCCTGTTCGAGGCCAGCCGCCAGGAAGGCAGCAACGCGGCGTAAGCTGCGCGCCCACACCCGCGAGGAAGCAATCCAGAGCTGTTTTGCTCCGGATTGCTTCGCTAAACTCGCCGTCTTGCCGCTCGGCAGCGGTCAGTGCGGTTGAAGCTTACTGAGCCGATAGACCCACCGTCGTCTGCGATCTCTCGATCGGCGGAGGATTCCACTTTCCGGTCAGCGCCTCCGATTTCGGACCGTAGAGGCGCATGGTCAGATTGAAGGCTCCTTTCGGCGCCGGAAGCCAGTTGGCTTCCTTGTCCGCGCCCGGACTCTCGTTCTGGAAGTAAAGTTCGAGCGAACCGTCCGGGTTGGATTTGAACGGCATCCAACTGCTGACCGCGAACCGGTTCAGCGGGTTGCCGACCTGGAATCCGTCCTGGTCGTAGAGCGTGATCGACCAGAAGGCATTGACCGGCGGGGTGGCGCCCTTCTCGAACGTGATCGTATACTTGTTGGCGCCGTCGAGCGGTTTGCCGGTACTGTCGGCGAGATTGAGCGGATAAATAGCGTCCTCCGGCAGGTTGGCGCCTAGCCCGACCTGCGCGACGATAGCACGCTTCAAGTAGTAGTTGCCGTAAACACCCATCGTGTCGGTGTTCATCGACCAGCCGTTCACAACGCGCGCCAGCGTCGGCACCTTCCACGCCATCAGCTTCTGCCCGTCCTGCGGCGCTGTCTCCAGTGCCCGTTGCAGGACCTGGTCGAGCTTGCTGATTTCAAAGCTCTTGCCCGGCTCGATGCCGATCTTCTTCATCTGCGCGATGATCGGCTCATCGGTGATGTGCGGCGGGTGAAGTTTGAGCAACTCGGCGGCCTGCGCGAAGTAGACGCCGGCCGACATTGTGTCGACCTGCAGCTTCGGCGCCGTCTTCATATCGACGCCGGGATCGATCCTGACCTCGATCGGCTTCGGCGTTTTGCCGAACTCGGAAAGAGGCGTGACCTTGTAACCGGCCTGGATCTTGTGGACCGCATCATAGTCCGGCGGGCCGTCCGTCTTGGTGCGGCCGATGACCCAGACGTAAGGCGTCGGCGCGTCGATGCGCTGGGTGTCCTTCGGAAGCTTGAACTCCTCCGCAAACCTGTCGCGCAGATCGGGCCGCCAGCCCGGGGCCGTCACCAGAAAAGTCCCCGCTTTGGTACCCGTGGTGCGCCAGCCGGGCGAGGCGAACACATCCGACCACATGTCCAGCATGGGCAGCAAATAGAAGCGTCCATCGGTATCGGGAACGGAGACGACAATCGGCTCCTTGGTCATGTCCAGCCATGAAACGGAATAGAGCGTATCGAAGTTGGACCGCACCACGCCCTTGAAATTCGCCGGTGGGTATTCGGGCACGTTGACGAAGGTGTTCATTGGGCCCTTGAAGCTGTCTTTGCCGGGCTCGACGTTGGTGAACTGCTTTCGCGTGATGTCCATCGTCAGGAGCGGGTAGAAGTAAATATAGGCGTCCACCGCGATCGCGTGCGCCTCCTGCTCGTTGATTGCCGGGGCCGTCTGGGCCAGCGCTGCAGGCGCGGCAGCCGCGCCGATGCAGAGAGACAATGACAGCGTCAGAATTCCTCGAAACATGTCGAATTCTCCTCTTCTGATGTCTGTTGTGGTTGCTTGTGGGAAGCGCGGAGCATCTGATGCCGTCAGGTGATGCGTATGACCTCCATTGCTCCTGCAAGAAATGCGGCAGTGGACGCGGAAGTCTGTAACTCCCGCAGATGAATCGCGTGTCTTGACGTGTCATTGGCGCCATAAATCGCCGCGGCTCATGCTGATTTAAATCAAGGTTCTTGGAAAAGTGATGCCAGCAGGCTTAACGTTGAAGAGGGCCTGCACTACCTCCACGCGTGGCACTCTAGCATGGGCAGGAAGCGGGAGCGAGTAGCGCTCAATATGGCGACAGGCCGAATGGTCAGCGGCCCCGTTTCGGGAAACCGTTGAGCGCGCAAAAACGTCGCACGCATAAAGATTGGGCTATGCAATTCCGATTATCAATTTAAGTTGCCTGTATCCCGTCACCTTCTCCAAGGGGGAGAAGGGAAGAGCAGCCTGTTCGACAATCATCCTACTGCTTCCACAGCCGCACCAGCGGCCCGTTCTTGCCCATCACCGGATCGGTCGCGGGGGTCGCCACGAGCGGGATCGTCTTCAGTGCCTTGGCGTGGCTCTCCGGCGTCGGCCGCTGCAGATCCATCGGCGGGCCCGGCGGGTAGGCGCCGACGACGCTGAAATCGTCGCTCGCCGCCAGGCATTGATGCCCGGTGCCGGCCGGCAGGATCGCGACGTCGCCGGCGGCGATCTCCAGCGCTCGCCCGTGCGCGCCGCCGAATTGCACGCGCGCGCTGCCGCGGGCGACGCCCAGCACCTCGTGCACGGTGGCGTGGTAATGCGCGAAGTCGTAGACGCCGTTCCGCCACATCGCGCCCCAGCCGTTGCCGCCGAACAGCTGCTCGATCGTGGCTTCGGGATTTTTGCTGACGTCGACTGCGCCCTCGTAGACCAGGAACGGCATCGGATTGTTCGGCACCAGCCCGTCGTCCTGAAAGACAAAGGTCAGGGGTTCGGCATCGGACCTGACGACCGACATGGTGGCTCTCCGTCGTTTCGAGGGACCGTGGTCTCCGGACCAACCAAACCGTCGGTCCGGAAACTGTTCCCGCTAGATTTTGAACTTCAGGACCTCGTCCTTGAATCTGAGCCCGTGCCCCGGCCGTTCCGGCGCCGTGATCATGCCATTGGCAATCTCCGGCGGATCAACCCAGAGGTCGTCGATCAGTGCCATGTTCTCGCACCAGATGCCGTTCGGAATCGAAGCCAGCAGGTGCACATTGAGTTCGGGAAACAGATGCGGCGCGATGGTGATGCCGAACGTATCCGCGAGCGTTGCGATCTTGCGCAGGTCCGTCATGCCGCCACGCATCGGGTCGGGCTGCAGGATCGGCAGGCAAGGATTGTGAAAGAACGGCCGCAGATCGTAGCGCGTGAAATGGGTCTCGCCGCCGACGACGCGCATGTCGAGTGCCGCCGCGATACGCTGATAGCCGGCGAAATCGTCCGCCGGCACCGGCTCCTCGAGCCAGTAGATATCGTACTTCTCGAACTTGCGTCCCATCTCGATGGCGACATCGGCGCTCCAGCCCATGTTGACATCGATCATGATGTCGATGTCGGGCCCGAGCGCCTCACGCATGCGGCGCACATTGTCGAGGTCTTGCGCGGGCGTGTGAACATGCGCGACCTGCATCTTGATCGCCTTGTAGCCCTGCTTCACGAAATGCAGCGCCTTCTCGATCATGCCGTCGCCGCCGGCGCCACGGAAGCAGCCGGAGCCGTAGATCGGGATTTCGGAGCGATAATGCCCCCACAGCCGGTGCAGCGGCAGGCCGGCGCGTTTCCCCACTGCATCCCACAGCGCGATGTCGAGCGCCGACATCGCCATCGCGGCGATGCCGCCGCGGCCATAGGTCATCGTCGCCGTCCACAGGTCGCGCCAGATCGCCTCGATCGCGGTGGCGTCCTTGCCCTTCACGCGCGGGATGATGCACTCGTCCAAACAGGCCGCGATCGACTTCATCGCCGGGCGGAACACGAACAGATAGCCCATGCCGGTGATGCCGCCCGCGGTCTCGACCTCGCAGATCAGAATGTCGCGCGTCTCGCCCAGCGCTGCGCCCTTCAGCCAGCGATCATCGGCCCAGGGGAGCCGCAGCATCGTCACACGGATGTCGCGGATGGTCATGTCTGAACTGGCTGACATCATCGGGCGTTTCCCTTTTCTGGCCGGATCAGGTTTGCCTGATCTCGGAGACGGAAACTCAATCACAGAACGCCGGTGCCAATCCAGCGCTGTTCGTCATGCCTCCAATGCGCCAAGACCTTACGGCAAGACGCGATTGCCTTCAGCTATTTTTGGGAAGTTCGAACACCAGGCAGGTTGTCGTGGCATGCGCGATCAGCTTGCCCCTGTCGTCGGTGATGCGCGCTTCAGCAGTTGCGACGCGGCGGCCGGCATTGAGCACCTGGCCCTCGGTGCGGATCGTCCCGGTGTCCTGGCTCATGCCGCGGACAAAGGAGATCTTGAACTCCAGCGTGGTGTAGCCAAAACCCTTCGGCAGCGTGCTCTGCACCGCGAGCCCCATCGCGGAATCCAGCAGGATCGCGGCGTAGCCGCCATGTACCGAGCCGATCGGGTTGTAGTGGCGCAGGCCCGGCACGCTGTGGATCACGACATGGCCGGTCTCGGCGGTGCAGTCGAACGGCTCGACGTTCTCCATGATCGGCGGCTCCGGCAGGGTGCGGGCGAAGATGCCGCGCACGAAGTCGAGCCCGGACATCGACGCCATCACCTCCAGCGAGGAGACGCCGTATTCGGGCTTCGGGGCGGCGCTGTCGGTCATGTCGGCATTTCCCGTGATTTGATCGTGGTTGGTCATAAACAACGCGCCATCCTGCCAAGGCGCTAAGCAACATAGCACGTCGTCATGGCCGGGCTCGTCCCGGCCATCCGCGTCTTGGGCGCCAAAAACGTAGATGCCCGGGACAAGCCCGGGCATGACGATCTTGGAGATGGCCTGCAGAGTACCTTACGCCGCGCGCTTGTTCTGCCGCATCAGATCGGCAAACCGCTGGAACAGATAGTGCGAGTCGCGCGGGCCTGGGGAGGCCTCGGGGTGGTACTGCACCGAGAACACCGGTTTGCCGTCGAGCGCGATGCCGCAATTGGAGCCATCGAACAGCGAGATATGGGTTTGGGTCGCGCCCTTCGGCAGCGTCGCCTGGTCCACCGCGAAGCCGTGGTTCATCGAGGTGATCTCGACCTTGCCGGTGGTCTCGTCCTTGACCGGGTGGTTGGCGCCATGATGGCCCTGATGCATCTTCATGGTCTTGGCGCCGACGGCGAGGCCGAGCATCTGATGGCCGAGGCAGATGCCGAAGGTCGGTGTGCCCGAATTGATCACTTTCTGGATCACCGGCACCGCATATTTGCCGGTCGCGGCCGGATCGCCGGGGCCGTTCGACAGGAACACGCCGTCCGGCTTCATCGCCAGGATGTCCTCGGCTGTGGTCGTCGCCGGCACCACGGTGACCTTGCAGCCGACGCCGGCGAGCAGGCGCAGGATGTTGCGCTTGATGCCGTAGTCGATCGCGACCACATTGAATTCCGGAGCGGTCTGCTGGCCGAAGCCTTTACCCCACTCCCAGGGCGTTTCATCCCAGGTGAAGCGCTGGCCGGAGGTGACCATCGGCACCAGGTCCATGCCCTCGAGGCCAGGCCATTCGCGGGCCTCTTCCTTCAGGCCGTGCAGGTCGAATTCGCCGCTCTTCGCATGCGCGATCACGGCATTGGGCATGCCCTTGGAGCGGATCAGCGCGGTCAGCGCGCGGGTGTCGATGCCGGAGAGGCCGATGATGCCGCGGGCCTTCAACCACTGGTCGAGGTGGCGGGTGGCGCGGTAGTTCGAAGGATCCGTGATCGCCGAGCGCAGGATCACGCCGCGCGCGCCGGGCGTCGCGGCCATGTTCACCGTCTCGATGTCTTCCTCGTTGGTACCGACATTGCCGATATGCGGGAAGGTGAAGGTGATGATCTGGCCGGCATAGGACGGATCGGTGAGGATCTCCTCATAGCCGGTCATCGCGGTGTTGAAGCAGACTTCGCCAACGGCGTGGCCTTCCGCGCCGAGGCCAAAACCTTCCAGCACGGTGCCATCGGCGAGCACAAGGAGCGCGGTCGGTTTATGGTCCGGCCAGGCGGGAGCGTTTTCAGGGGGTGTCATGAGCCCTTTAAATAGTCGCCGCACCCTGCGGCGTCAAAGCGAAACGGCGCGGATTCACACGGCAATCCCGGTCGATTTGACAGGCCGGAACGGCCTTTTAATCTAAAGTTCCCTGAACCGGCCGTTTGCTTGCCGAAAATAACCCAGTCCGGAGCCCCGCATGGACAACACGATGCCGATCCTGCTCGTCCCCGGCCTCATCTGCTCGCCGCGGATTTTTGCCCCGGTTATCCCGGCGCTGTGGCGGTTCGGGCCGGTCACGGTCGCCAACCACGTCAGGGACGACAATATGGGGGCGATCGCCCGCCGCATCCTGGCCGAGGCGCCGCCGCGCTTCGCGCTCGCCGGGCACTCGATGGGCGGCTACATCGCCTTCGAGATCATGCGGCAGGCGCCGGAGCGGGTGGCGAAACTGGCGCTGATGAGCACCCAGGCGCGCGCCGACACGCCGGAAGCAACCGCCCGCCGCCGCGGCATGATCGAGCGTGCCAAAAACGGTCAGTACCGGAGCGTGGTCGACGAGCTGTTTCCCGGCTTCGTGCACCCGTTGCGGCAGGGCGACGCAAACCTCCGCCAGATTGTAAATGACATGAGCGAGGACGTCGGCGCCGAGGCCTTCATCCGCCAGCAAAACGCGGTGCTCGGCCGGCCGGATTCGCGGCCGAGCATGGCCTGGATCAAGTGCCCGACCCTGGTGCTGACATCGGACACCGACAACACCGTTCCGAACGCGCTGTCGGACGAGATGGCCAACGGCATTCCCGGGGCCAAGCTCGTCGTGCTCGCCAATTGCGGTCATCTTCCGCAGTTGGAGCAGCCGCAGGCCTGCGCCGACGCGCTGGTCGAATGGTTGCGCAACTAGGTTGTTCGGCAGCTGCAAACTGCCTACATGAGGGAATTGCCAGTTTAAGGACACCAGGATGCTGCGCGACGACATCAATACTGCGGTCAAGGAAGCGATGAAGGCAAAGGACGAGCGCAAGCTCTCCACGCTGCGCATGGTCAATTCGACCATCAAGAACGCCGATATCGACGCGCGCGGGCAGGGCAAGCCGCCGCTTGCGGACGCCGACCTGCTCGGCCTGTTGCAGAAGATGATCAAGCAGCGCCAGGAGTCGGTCGAGCTCTACGACAAGGGCGGCCGCGCCGAGCTCGCCGCCCAGGAGCGCGAGGAGATCGCGGTGATCTCCGCCTATCTGCCGAAGCAGATGTCCGACGACGACGTGAAGGCCGCGATCTCGGCCATCATCGCCGAGACCGGTGCCGCCGGGATCAAGGACATGGGCAAGGTGATCGGGGCGCTGAAGGCGAAGTATGCCGGCCAGATGGATTTCGGCAAGGCCAGCGGCCTGGTGAAGGCGGCGCTGACGGGCTAGCCGTTCGCCTCATGGCTTGAGGCGCAAGGTGCCGCGGGCCGAATTGCGGGAACCTTTCTGCTGACGGAGCATCTGACGGGCATGACCTCGTGATGACCCCGTGGTGGAAAGGCCCCGATGAACCCGATTGTGCATACGCTGGATCGTGCAAGAGTTGCTCAAGCCAGATCCGAGAAGCCGACCCGGGCCGAAGTCGAGGCCGCAGTCCGCACCATCATCCGCTGGACAGGTGACGATCCTGAGCGGGATGGTTTGCTTGAAACTCCGGCGCGGGTGACGCGTTCGTTCGAGGAATTCTTTGCGGGTTACGATCAGCGCCCCACGGAGATCCTGGAAAAGACTTTCGAGGAGATCGAAGGCTACGACGAAATGATTGCCCTGCGGGGCATCCGCTTCGAGAGCCATTGCGAGCATCATATGGCGCCGATTATCGGTCAGGACTGGGTGGCCTACATCCCGAACGGCCGCGTGGTCGGAATCAGCAAGCTCGCGCGGGTGGTCGACATCTATGCCAGGCGTTTGCAGATTCAGGAAAAGATGACGGCCCAAATCGCCAACACCATCAACGCCGTCTTGAAGCCTCAGGGTGTGGGCGTCATCATCAAGGCGTCGCATCACTGCATGACGACCCGTGGCGTGCACAAACCGGACACCGATCTCGTGACCAGCCGTATGCTGGGTTGCTTTCGCGACAATGCGCTAACCCGCCAGGAATTCCTCGGAATGGCGGTCTAGAGCGTCACAGGGCATGGAGGAATGATATGGCCGATCAGCAAGCCCCTTCCGGTCCGGATTTGACACAAGGCGTGGCACTCTCCGAATTCCCGGGCACGATGTTGCTCGGCCATGTCGGCGACGAGGACGTGCTGCTGGTGCGTTCGGGGGCGGATATCTTCGCCATCGATGCGCATTGCAGCCATTACCACGGCCCGCTCGCCGAAGGCCTGGTGGAGGGCGAGACCGTCCGTTGCCCCTGGCATCACGCCTGTTTTGATGTTCGCACCGGTGAAGCGACCGCCGCGCCTGCCCTCAACGCGCTCGGCGTCTGGAAGGTCGAGCGCGAGGGCGATCGCATCATCGTGCGGGAGAAGCGCGAGCAGCCGAAACCCCGCGTCAAGGCTCCGGTCGATGCGCCCGGCAGGATCGTGATTGTCGGCGGAGGCGCGGCAGGGTTTGCCGCTGCCGAGATGCTGCGACGGCAGGATTATCGGGGCAGCATCGTCATGCTGAGCGGCGAGGCCGCGCCGCCGGTGGATCGGCCGAACCTGTCAAAGGACTTCCTTGCCGGCAGCGCACCGGAAGACTGGCTGCCGCTGAAGCCGGACAGTTTCTATACCGACGCGGCGATCGATCTGAAACTCAGGACCGAGGTCAAGTCGATCGACACCGGCCGCCGCAATGTCGTGCTCGCCGGCGGCGGAGCGCTTCAGTATGACCGGCTGCTGCTGGCGACCGGCGCGGAGCCGGTACGGCTGCCGATCCCGGGCGCGGACCAGCCCCACGTTCATGTGTTGCGCACCGTCGATGATTGCCGGGCGATCATCGCCTCGGCCAGCGGAGCACGCCGCGCGATTGTGATCGGTGCAAGCTTCATCGGGCTCGAGGTTGCGGCCTCGTTGCGCGCGAGGGAGATCGAGGTTCACGTGGTCGGGCTGGAACAGCGGCCGATGGAGCGCGTGCTCGGGCCTGACATGGGCGATTTCGTCCGCGCGCTGCACGAAGAACATGGCGTCGTATTCCACCTCGGTGACACAGTGACCGCGATCGACGGCAAGCGCGCCCGCCTGAAGAGCGGGCCCGTGCTTGATGCCGATCTCGTCGTGGTCGGTGTCGGCGTGAAGCCGCGGCTGGCGCTGGCGGAAGGGGCTGGGCTCGTAATCGATCGCGGCGTGAAAGTGGACGCCTATCTCGAGACCAGTGTTTCCGGCATCTACGCGGCCGGCGATATCGCGCGCTGGCCCGATCGGCACAGCGGCGAGAATATCCGGGTCGAGCACTGGGTGGTGGCTGAGCGCCAGGGCCAGACCGCCGCGCGGAATATGCTTGGGCACCGCGAGGTCTTCGACGCGGTGCCGTTCTTCTGGAGCCAGCATTACGACGTGCCGATCAACTATGTCGGCCATGCCGAGCAGTGGGACGAGATCGCGGTGGACGGCAGCATTGCCGGCAGGGATTGCGTGCTCCGCTACAAGCGCGGCGGGCGCGTGCTCGCAGTCGCGTCGATCTATCGCGACCTCGAAAGCCTCAAGGTCGAGGTCGCAATGGAGCGGGCGGCAGCCTGACGGCTTTCTCCTCAAGGAGGGTTTGTGGTCTGACGGCGATGGTCTAATCTGCCGCCATGCTTCAAGAAGCCAAAACCTACGACGAGCTCTATCGCAACTTCCGCTGGGACGTTCCTGAGCGCTTCAACATGGCGACCGCCTGCTGCGACCGTCATGCCGACGGCACGGGCCGGCTCGCGCTGGTCTATGTCGACGAGGATGGCGGCACCGTGCGCACCTCGTTCGACGCGGTCGCGGAAGCCTCGCGCCGCTTCGCCAACGTGCTGACCGCTGACGGCCTGATGCGTGGCGACCGCGTTGCAGTGTTCCTGTCGCAATCGCTCGAATTGCCGGTCGCGCATCTCGCGGCGTTCCGCGCAGCGATGATCTCGATCCCGCTGTTCGCGCTGTTCGGTGAGGATGCGCTGGAATTCCGGCTCTCGAACTCGGCAGCCAAGGCCATCATCACCGATGAGGCCGGCTGGCAGAAGGTCGCAAAGATCCGCGATCGCCTGCCCGACCTGAAGAGCGTCTACATCGTCGGCGAAAAGACGCCGGCGGGCACAAAATCTTTCTGGGGCGCGATCAAGTCGGCATCTCCCGAGTTTGCCACCGTCGATACGTCGGCCGACGATCCCGCGCTGATCATCTACACCTCGGGCACAACAGGCAATCCGAAGGGCGCGCTGCATGCGCATCGCGTCGTGCTCGGCCATCTGCCCAATGTCGAGATGTGCCACAACTTTCTCCCCAAGCCGGGTGATCTGATGTGGACGCCGGCCGACTGGGCCTGGATTGGCGGCCTGATCAACGGCCTGTTCGCGTTCTGGTACCATGGCATCCCGATGGTCGGTCACCGCGCCCGCAAGTTCGAGCCGCAGGCGGCGATGCAGATGATGGCCGAACTCGGCATCCGCAACGTGTTCCTGCCGCCGACCGCGCTGAAGCTGATGCGGCAGGCCGATGTGAAAAACTCGGGCGTCAAGCTGCGCAGCATCTTCACCGGCGGCGAGTCGCTCGGCGGCGAATTGCTTGGCTGGGTGCGCGATACCTTCGGCATCGATGCCCACGAGGTGTTCGGGCAGACCGAATGCAATCTCGTGATCGGCAGCAACTCCAACCTGTTTCCGATCCGCCCGGGCTCGATGGGTCGCGCCACGCCGGGCTTCGACGTCCGCATCGTCAACGACAAGGGCGAGGAATTGCCGCGGGGACAGCGCGGCATCATCGGCGTGCGCCAGCCGTGCCCCTGCACCATGATCGAGTACTGGCGCAATCCGGAGGCGACGCGTAAGAAATATGCCGGCGAATTCCTTTTGACCGGCGATCTCGGCGTGCAGGACGAAGACGGCTATTTCTGGTATGTCAGCCGCGAGGATGACGTGATCACCACAGCGGGCTATCGCGTCGGTCCGTCCGAGATCGAGCACACGCTGATGAAGCATCCGGCCGTCGCGATGTCTGCGGTGGTCGGCATCCCCGATCCGATCCGCACCGAATCGATCAAGGCCTGGATCGTGCTTCGCCCGGGCTACGCGCCGAGCGACACACTGGCGCGCGAGATCCAGGAGTTCGTCAAGATCCAGCTCGCCGCCCACGAATATCCGCGCTTCGTGCAGTTCGCCGACAGCCTGCCGATGACGGCGACGGGAAAAGTCCTGCGAAGGGAATTGCGGGCGCTGGGCTAAGTTCGGTTCGGGGGACCAATGAAGAAAGCCGCCACGCGCGCCGCGGGCTTGCATCGCGCCTCGCTCGAGAAGGTCCACGATTTGGACGCCGCGCTGGAGCTGATGTATTACGGCTGGCGCGGGATGACGCTGTCGGCCGACCAGTATCTTGCCACGCTTGGCCTGTCGCGCCCGCACCACCGCATTCTCTACGTCGTTGCGCGACAACCCGACATCTCGATCGGCTCGTTGATCGACGTTCTCGGCATTTCCAAGCAGGCCTTGAACCGGCCGCTCGGCCTGTTGCTGCAGCGTGAACTCGTGACGTCGAAACGGTCGGCGGAGCAGCATCGCTCCAAATTGCTGCGCCTGACGCCGGCCGGACAACGCATCGAGCAGCGCGCATCCGGCTATGAGCGCAAGGTGATGCGTGAGGCGTTCGACCGTGTCGGCCAGTCTGGCGCCGCCGCCTGGATGGCCGTGATGGAGGCCATCGCCGACAGCCACTGATCGTCCATCAGGTCAACGTAGTTGACGTGAGGATGGCTCCATGTCACTCTCCTGCCGGAAGCAGCGGAGGAGGGTGGAGACGTGGGCGAACAGGCAATGGATCGGGCGGCGGCCGGACGCTTTGTCGAGGCATGGTGCGCCAACTGGTGCAAGGTCGATATCGACGCCGTCGTCGCGCACTTCGCCGAAAACGCCGAGATGCGCAGCCCCCTGGCACTTAAATTGACGGATTCCCCAGTGGTTGCCGGCGCAGAGAACATTCGCGCCTACTGGCGTCAGGCTTATGGAAGCATCGAGAGCGCAGACCTGAAGATCCTGAACTGGAGCTGGGACGACACCATCGCGCGGCTGACGGTGTGGTGGCAATTGGGCGACACGCGCGCCAGCGAGTTCATGGACTTCGACGATGCCGGCCGTGTGGTGCGCAGCGAAGCGTTCTACGGAAAATAGCCATGCGATTTGCGGATTTCGTCCTGCTGCTCAACGCACTCTGGTTCGGCGGCGCATTCATCCAGTTCAGCATTGCCCAGGGCAATACGCTGAAGATCCTGGTGCCGCGGCAGGAGCGTGCAAATCCGATCGCGCCAACCCTGTCGGCCAGCGTGGCGTTCCTCGGCGGGATCAATCTGCCGATCGGGCTGCTGTCGCTGTATCTCCTCGCGGCGAGGCCGCCATTCTTCCAGGCCGGCGACGCGCAGCTCGCGCTGTTCCTGTTCTTTGCCGCGTGTCACTTCAGCCAGTTCGCCTACAACCTTCCGGTCCTGATGCGCGGCGGACGCGTCGGGGTGGCATATTGGCCCGTGCTGACCGGCCCGATGCTGAGGATTTTCGTCATCGATGCGACGCTGTTCGTGGTCAATCTCGTCGTTGCTCTCCTGCTCGTGTAGCGATTGTTGCGGCTCGAGCTGCGGATGCTGGATGGATTTCTCCACCGTCGTCCCGGCGAAAGCCGGGACCCATAACCACAAATGCTTGTGTTGCGCGACGCTGTTGCCCCAGCGAACTCTGACCACCTAGGGCGGTGATAATGGGTCCCGGCCTTCGCCGGGACGACGGCGGAGTATGTTCACGGCAGCGCGATTCCCAATTCCTTCAGCGCGGCCATCATGCGTTGCGGGGGCTGCATCGGGATCACCATGGCCTTGCCGGTTTCCAGCAGGCTCTTCAGGCTGGAGAGGATCGCCGGCCAGCCGGTGCGGCCGCCTTCGAGGATGTCGTCGCTGATCGGGCGGTCATGCGATTGCAGCAAGGTCAGCTTCACGCCGTCGCCGGCTGGCTCGATCTCGTAGGTGACGAGTGTCGGCCCGAGCTTTTCGACCAGCTGTGGCCAGTTGACGTTGAAGGTGACGGTCAGCCGCTTCAGCGGATCGATTTCGATCACTTCGCCCGAGATATGCAGCGCGCCGTCAGGCGTGCGCACGATGTAGGCGCCGCCGACCCGCAGATCGACCTCGACCGCGTGGCCGGAGAAGTATTGCCGGCTGAACTCGGCCTGGGTGAGTGCCTGCCACACCTTCTCGGGCGTGGCGGCGATGTAAATCGCATAGACGATCGCCGGCTTGAATTTTTCGACGTTCATGTCCGCACGTGTCCTTCGATAGATTCTCATGGTCACTCGAAGCCCTCGATCCCGAGCGCCTCCGGCGGAATCGGTGACACCTTGCCGGTCTCGAGCAGGCTCTTGAGCCCGGACAGGATCGCAGGCCAACCCTTGGAGATAGCGACGAGCAGTTTGCTGCCGGCGGAGAAGCCTTCGTGGGTTACGGTCAACTTCACGAGATCGCCGAACGGCTGCAGGATGAAGACGACTTTCGTCGCCGGCTCGTCGCGCATGCCGTCGAACATCTCGTGCTTGAACGTATAAGACAGCCGCCGCGGCCGGTCCGCCTCGAGGATCTTGCCGGTGTCGGTGATCTTGCCGCTCATCACCAATGCGAACGGCGAGCCAACCTTCCAATCGGATCGGACCTCGGTGTCGAACCAGTATTGCCTGGTGAACGCGCTGTCGGTCAGCGCATCCCAGAGCTTGTCCGGCGTGGTCTCGATATAGGTGACGTAAACGAATTCGGGCCTGCTCATTGCGCTTGCTCCGTCGTTGCCTCGTTCTCATACCAGGGCGCATGCAGCACCCGGCCGCACTCGACGTAGCTCTTCAGGCTCGACAGGATCAGCGGCCAACCGAGGCTGATCTTTTCGAGCGCCACGCTGCCGGGTTCGAAGCGGTCATGGATCACCGTGAGCCTGACTTGATCTCTCTGGCGTTCCAGCTCGAAGGTAACCCGTGAAGCCTTGCCGCCGTCGGAGCCGTCATGGGCAAGGAACGAATAGGACAGCCGCCTCGGCGGATCGTATTCGAGCACCTCGCCGGTGATTTCCTTGTTGTGCCGGGGCATCCGGATCGCGAATGGCGAGCCGATCTTCCAGTCCGAGACGACGGAGCTGCCGTGCCAGTACTGTTCCGACATTTTGGCGTCGGTCAGCGCGGCGAACACCTGCTCCGGTGTTGAGGCGATATAGATGGTGTAGACGAATTCCGGCTTACTCATCACGCTTCTCCAACTGTCTTTTCAATTCGCTGAGCGCGGCAAGTTTCCCGCGCTCGAACTTCCTGATCCACCGCTCGCCGATCTGATGGATCGGAACCGGGTTGAGGTAATGCAGCTTCTCGCGGCCATGCCTGATCGTGGTGACGAGGTTGGCCTCCTCGAGAATCACAAGGTGCTTGGTCACGGCCTGACGCGTCATGTCGAGGCCGTCGCAGAGCTCGCCGAGCGTCTGCCCGTTCTGATCGTGAAGCCGGTCAAGCAGCGTCCGCCGTGAGGCATCCGCGAGGGCTTTGAAGACTTCATCCATGGGTCGGATAATACGCAACCAAATGGTTGCATGTCAAGAGCGTGTGTTTGGGCGGTCATTTCGCCGTGCTATCGTCACTGCCAGCCAACGCAGATTGGCAGGGAATACGGGGTGGTGTGCATGGGTGGTCGCGTTACGGCAGTTTGCTGCACGTTTGTTCTTGTCCTGCTCGCAAATGCTGCGGGCGCCCAGCAGCCGAAGATCGGCGACCCGCCCGAAGCCTCCAATATGAGGCTGGTTGGAACCAGCGATTTGCAGGCGCGCAGCGCCTATCAGCCGACCATTCATCATCAGGGCGACAGGTGGATCGCCTATATCGGCCATCACGGCGGTACCGACGACATTTCCGATCCGGTCAATCCGATGACCGGCAAGGCCGAGCCGAGCGGCACCTCGATCGTCGACGTCACCGATCCCGCGCATCCGAAATATCTGCGGCACATTCCTGGGCAGGAAGGCAAATACGAATCCGGCGGCGCGCAGATGGTGCGGATCTGCGACGGCAAGGATCTGCCGAAGGGCGATCGCAACGCGGTCTACATGCTGCGTACCTTCGGCAGCGAGGCGCATGAGATCTGGAACGTCGCCGATCCCGCCAATCCCGTGCTCGTGACCCGGATCGGCGGGCTGAAGGACACGCACAAGAATTTCTGGGAATGCGGCACCGGCATTGCCTTCCTGGTGTCGGGTGCGCCGGACTGGCGCACCCGGCGGATGACGCAGGTCTACGATCTCTCCGATCCCGCGCAGCCTAAGAAGATCAGGGATTTTGGCCTGCCCGGGCAAGAGCCGGGCGCCACCGGCGCGGTGCCGACCGAGCTGCACGGGCCGATCTCGACCGGGCCGACGGGCAACCGCGTCTATTTCGGCTACGGCACCAACAAGGGCGGTTTCCTGCAGATCGTCGACCGCGACAAGCTGTTGAACGGACCGAAAGAGCCGACGCCGGACAATCTGAAATTTCCGGAGATCGCGCGGATGCCGCTGTCGGCGATGAATGGCGCACACACGGTGTTCCCGATGCCTGGCATGCCGATCGCCGAGTTCGCGCACGACAAGGACGGCAGCACCCGCGACATCGTGATGATCGTCGACGAGGCGATCCAGAACGAGTGCGGCGAGGCGCGGCAGATGGTGTGGTTCGCCGATGTCACCACCGAGGCGCGGCCGATGCTGATCTCGAGCTACACGGTGCCGGAGGCCTCCGGCTCGTTCTGCGAGCGTGGCGGCCGGTTCGGCTCGCATTCGTCGAACGAGAGCATGGCGCCGGTCTATTACAAGAAGCTGGCCTTCATCGCCTTCTTCAACGCCGGCGTCCGCGCGCTCGATATCCGCGATCCCTATCACCCCAAGGAAGTCGGCTATTTCATCCCGTCGATCACTGCCGCGACCGACAAGCGCTGCGTCACCGTCGACGGCAAGGAGCGCTGCAAGGTCGCGATCCAGACCAACAATGTCGAGACCGACGAGCGCGGCTATATCTACGCGGTCGACCGCGCCAACACCGGTCTGCACATTCTCGAACTGACCGGCGAGGCGCGCGCTATCGCCGGTCCGCCGTGAGCGCGATGATGCGCCGGTGGCCGGTCATCGCGGCGATGTTCCTGGCGCTCGGCGGCCTCTCGGCCGTGGCGGGCTACGAAATGGCACCGCCGCGGGCAGCCGCGTGGCGCGAGATCGCCTGGCCGTTCCCGCGCGACGGCTGGCCTGCCGGCCGTGCCTTCCGTTGCGGCGTGGCGGAGTGCGGCGCCGACGTCGAGGTCTATCTCAGGCCAAAACTCGGCTTCTGCAACTGCGACAGCAACGTCGCCGATGACGACGAGGTCGACCGGGTTTCCGATGTCGACATGATCAGCCCGCGCTTCGTGCCGCTGCAGGCGGGCGATGTCGTTGATGTCGCCGACATGCCGGGACGGATCAGGGCCTATGATATCGAGATGCCCGATGGGAGACGCACCGCGATCGGCATCGCGGCCTCGCATCGTTGCGATCTGATGGCGGTGGCGGCGCAGGGCAGCGGCGATGCCGCACGGGTGCGGCGGGCGACGTTGAAGTTTCTGGAGTCGCGCGAAGTCCGGAAATGGATGACTGCCGCGATGGAGGGACGTTGAGCGTAGCGTGCGTCTTTCTTACCTCGCCCCGCTTGCGGGGAGAGGTCGGATCGCATCGACAGATGCGATCCGGGTGAGGGGGTACAGGTCTCTCGGTCTGCACCGCCTGGCGGAGAGAGCCCCTCACCCCAGCCCTCTCCCCGTGAAGGACGGGGAGAGGGAGCGACAGTGCCGCTTCCATCCACTTCCTCCACATGCATAATGTCTAGGAAAGAACAAACGAGCTCCCCATGTCCCTGCAAGCCTATTTCGCCTTCGTCGCCGCCTGCATGGCGCTGGCGCTGTTGCCCGGTCCGATCGTCACGATGGTGATCGCCAACGGCCTGCGTTACGGCACGCGCGCCGCGCTTACCAATGTGCTGGGCGCCCAGGTCGGCCTCGCGATCGTGATCGGCATCGTCGCGGTCGGCCTGACCTCGCTGATGGCGACGATGGGGTACTGGTTCGACTGGGTGCGCTTTGCCGGCGCGGCCTATCTGGTCTGGCTCGGCATCAAGCTGATCCGTTCACCGGTCGAGGGCGTCGGCACCGACGAGACGCCGCCACCGCCGCGCGGCGGCTTCTTCCTGCAGGGCTTTCTGGTGCTGCTCTCGAACCCGAAAGTCCTGGTGTTCTTCGGCGCCTTCATTCCGCAGTTCATGGACATGGACAAGCCGCACATTCCGCAGGTGGCGCTGCTCGGCGTCACCTTCATGGCAACCGCCGTGCTGACCGACGCCGCCTACGCGCTGGCGGCCGGCCGCGCCCGAAAGTTCTTCTCGAAGGAGCGGACGCGGTTGATGTCGCGCATCTCCGGCGGCTTCATGATCGGCGGCGGCATCTGGCTGGCGCTGACCCGGGCCCGATAAACCTCGCCGGCTGGTTGAACCCTTCACAGGGGTGGCGCGTCAAACCGGCGCTGCCTCCGAGGAAGGACCCCTCCCGTGCCCGATTTGCCCTGGTTTGTTTATGCGATGCTGCTCGCGCCGCTCGGGCTGATCCTGATCGCCGCCGCCGTCAAGACCTGGCAGGTGCGCGAGGCGAGGGGCTGGCCGGACACATCGGGCAAGGTCGTGACCGCGGCCGCGGAGGTACGCGAGGTCAGGGTCTCCGACGACGAGCGCGAGGACGGCTATCGGATGGAGCAGCGCAACTTCGCCAACGTGGTCTACGAATACCAGGTGGACGGCAGGAAGCTGCGCAACAACCGCGTCAGCATCGGGGAGGACCTCGGCAATTTCCAGGTTGCGGAGACACTGGCGAAGTATCCGGCCGGCAGTATCGTGACCGTCTACTACAATCCGCGCCATCCCGATCAGGCGGTGCTGGAGCGTGATCTGCCGAAGGGCATCTGGGGATGTCTGGGCATCGGCAGTGCGATCGTGCTCGCGATCGTGTTCGGCTCGGCTTTCGGTCTCAACCGGATCCACGATGTTCTCTCGCACCACATGGCGCGGCCCGACTTGTCGGGGATGGTGATCGGCTTCGGTGCGTTCGGCTTCGTCGTCGGGCTGTTTGCGCTCGCCGTGCGTCGGCAGGCGTCGATGGCGAGCCACTGGCCGGTGGTATCAGGCATTATCCATTTGTCCGAGATGGAGGAGTATCGTGGCGCTGCACCCGAAGGCGACGGGCGCGGGATGGAGATGTTCGGCAAGCGCGTGTCCTACACTTACACCTACGAGAACGTCAGCTACACCAACGAATGCGCGCGCGTCGGCGCGGAGTCCGCCGCGAGTTCGAACAAGATGCTGCAGCGCCTGATGTCGCGCTACCAGGACGGTGCCGCCGTCGAGGTCCACGTCAATCCCGCCAATCCCGCCGAAGCGTCGCTCGACGCGCGCGGCGACGGCCGGCTCGTCTGGGTGCTGTGGACCATCGCAGGACTCTTTTTCGCGGCCGCGCTGTTTGCTGCCACCCGTGGCGGCTAGAGCGTTTTCGAGCGAAGTGGACACCGGTTCGCGTGAAGAAAACGCGTCAAAACAAGAATCTAGAGCTTCGGTTCTGATTCAATCAGAACCGAAATGCTCCTAGGTGGTGTGGACTCTAAGGATTCCCTTTTAGGAGCAAATCAGATTCAAGGCTGCTTTTGGGGAGGCCGCCTTGGGTGTGATGGACCGTTTGGTATTGAGCGACGCGGCGTGGGAGCGGATAGCGCCGCTGATCATAGGGCGCCCCGATCAGAAGGGCTCCACCGGGCGCGACAACCGGATGTTCGTGGAAGGTGTGCTGTGGATCGTGCGTACGGGGTCTCCCTGGCGCGATCTTCCGGAGGTGTTTGGGGACTGGAACAGCGTGTTCCGGCGCTTCAGTCGATGGAGCATCAAGGGTGTTTGGTGGCGGATCTTCGAGGCGATGTCCGATGATCCGGACTTCGAATATCTGATCGTCGATTCCACCATTGTTCGGGCGCATCAGCACGCCGCCGGCGCCAAAAAGGGGGGGCTGAAGATCAAGCGGAAGATCAAGCGATCGGCCGCTCGCGCGGCGGCCTGAGCACCAAGATACATATGGCCGTTCGAGGCTTGGGATGTCCGGTGCGGTTCACGCTTACCGCAGGTCAGAAGGGCGATGCACCGCAAGCCGCCGCATTGATCGAAGGCTTATCCGCCGAGGTCGTCATGGCCGATACGGCCTATGACGCCGATCACTTGCGCCAAGCCATCGCCGCCAAAGGCGCGCTCGCCGTGATCCCCAACAACCCGTCACGGGCGCTCAAATATCCACTCGACAAGCATTTCTATGCCCAGCGTCATCTCGTCGAATGCTGCTTCTCAAAGCTCAAGCAGTTCCGCCGCGTTGCAACCCGCTTCGAAAAGACCGCCCGAAATTACCTGGCCGTCGTCACTCTCGCAGCCATCGTCTTATGGATGCGATAAGTGTCCACACCACCTAGCGCGCGGTCTCGTTGACGTTGAGCGTCCGCTCCATCACATCGCGCAGCAAACCCACCAGCAGATCGAGCTTGTATCCCGTCATCGGCAGCGGCTTTGCGCCTGATGTCGCGAGCTCCGCGGCTTGCGCGATCGTCGCCGCGTCAGCCGGCTTTCCCTGCAGCGCCGCCGCGCATGCTGTGAGACGCAGCGGGACCGGGGCGATGCCGCCGGCGGCGATATAGACCTGCTGGAATGCACCGCCGGAGATCACGGCCCGCACGCAGACCTCGACCAGCGGCCATTCCGCATGCGAGCGGCTGATGGCGCGCTTGTAAAGCGCGCGCTCGCCGGCCAGCGGGGCAGCGAGCTCGACCCGCTCGATCCGTTCGCCTGATGCGAGCAGGTTGTCCACCGTGCCGTTGCTGCCGTTGCCGAGCAGGTCGGAGATCGACAATCCGCTGCGCCGGTCCGTGGTGACCTTCGCATCATAGGCCAACAGCACCATCGCCATGGTCGACGGATGCGGCGCCACGCAAGGGCCGAGATCGAACGCGACGTGATAGAGATGGTTGCCCGATCGCGCCGGACAGTCGGAGCCGCCCTTCTTGAGACAGGCGATCTGCGGATTGCGGAAATACCAGCAGCGCGAACGCTGGGCGAGGTTGCCGCCGAGCGTTGCCATGTGCCGGATCTGCGGCGTGGCAAGGCCCTGCGCCGCGGCAGCGATGCCGGGATAGGCCTGGGCAAGCCGCCCGTCGGATGCGATGGTCGCGATCGCGGTCAGGGCGCCGATGCGCGCCGAGCCGTCGGCGTTCCACGCGATCCCGATCGTATCGGGACTGGCGGCGAGATCGATGATCGACCCGCACGACAGGCCGCTGCGGCGGCGCTCCGACAGGTCGGTGCCGGCTGCGCGGAATTCGGGCGCGAACATCACGTCTGCGGTTGCGGCACTCATGCGGCAGCCCTCCCTTTCAGCGCGGCGACGATGCGGTCGGGACGGATCGGAATCTCGGTGAGGCGGACGCCGATCGCATTGTGGATCGCGTTGGCGACGGCCGCCGAGGTCGGCACCGTCGACGCTTCGCCGATGCCGACGCTGTTGCCGAGCACATGGTCGAAGCCGGCTTCGTCGAAATGCACATCGATCTCGGGCGTGTCGGCGATGCCCGGGATGCGATAATCCTCCATCCCCGCGGTCAGGACGTCGCCGCTGGTCGGATCCAGCTCGCGCGCCTCATAGAGCGCGTAGCCAAGGCCCTGGATCACCGCGCCGCAGGCCTGGCTGTGCGCCAGCGCGGGTGCTGCGATCTTGCCGACTGCAATCCCGGTATGCACGTTGAGCACGCGCACATGGCCGAGCCAGGTGTCGACCTCCACCTCGATGACCTGCACCGAGCTCGGCACGCCGGCGCCGACCGCGATGTTCGAGAAGCGGCGCATCATCCAGCCGAACACAAATCCCATCAGGCCGACTTCGCGCAGCGGCGAGCGGATGCCGGGCGCCGTGTTCTTGCCGTCCTCGCCGCGCGTCTCCGTGACAGCGATGTCGGGCGAGCGCGCGATCAGCTCGCGCCACGGCGCGTTCGAACCCGGCGCGGGCTTTCGCGTGGCCTGTTCGAGGATTGCGGCCTTCAGTTTCCGCACCGCCTGCAGCGTCGGCGGCAGCACGGAGGCGGTGACGCGGCTGCCGCCGGAGCCGGGCCCCTCGGGCAGCGACGAATCGCCGATCCGCACCTCGATGTCGCCGGGTTCGAGATCGAACTCGCGCGCGATCGTGTCGGCAAGCACACTGCGGGTGCCGGTGCCGATGTCCTGCGTCGCGGTGCTGGCGATGATGCGACCGGCCTTGACCGCGACCTCGACCTTCACATTGGGCTGCCACAGATAGAGCCAGTAGCCCGTCGCCACCCCGATGCCGCGGCGATAGCGCCCGGTCTGCGCCGGCTTCCGGTTGCGCCAGATCTCGAGCCCGGATGCCCAGTCGTAGAGCCGCTGACGGTTGGGGTCAGGATCCCAGCGCTTGCGCAGGGCGATCGGATCGACGTTGAGCCGCAGCGCGGCTTCGTCGATCGCCTGCTCCACCGCGAATGCCATCGGCGGACCGCCGGGGCCGCGGAAGGCTGTGCCGGGCGGCAAATTGCTGATGACGTCGAAATCCGAAAGGTCCTTCGCCTCCGCGGGGTAGATCAGCCGCGCCAGGCCCGCGATCGTCGAGTTGGTCGCGGCCCCCGTATCGGCATGCGCAGTGACGGAGAGCGCTTTCAGGCCGCCCTTCTCGGAGGGAAGCAGCGCGACCTTCAGTTCCGCGGCCGGCCGATAGCCGGCGACGGAAAGCTCTTCCTGGCGGTCGTAGGCGACCCGCACCGGCGCCTTCGCTTCACGCGCAAGCTCGATCGCGGCGATCGTCTCGACGCCGAGACTCGCCTTCGATCCGAAGCCGCCGCCGACGTGATCGGCGATCACGCGAACCTTGTCGTGACCGAGCTTGTAGCGTTTTGCGATCTGCTCCTTCAGGTGAAACACCTGCTGGGTCGAGGCGTGCAGGGTCAGCCGGTCGCCGTCGAAGCGCGCCACCGCGGCATGCGGCTCGAGGCATGCGTGCTGTTGCGTGGCGGTGCGGAAGGTTGCCTCGACGAGCAGCCGGTTGTTGGCCTGGCGCGCCTCGTCCACCCAATTGCGGGCCTTTTTGGCGCGTGTCGAGAACACTGCGGTCGGTCCGCGGATGTTCTGCTTCCAGGGCGCCGGCCCGCCAGCCGCTTCCGAGACATTGCCGGCCCGCTTGCGGCTCGCCTTGTCGAACACGACAGGCGCGTCATCCTTGCGTCCCGCGTCGAGCCCGATCACCGCGGGCAGGCGTTCGCTGGTCAGCTTGATCGCGGCGAGTGCGGCATGCGCGGTCCTGCGGTCCGGGGCGGCAACCGCCGCAATCGGCTCGCCGACATAGCGCACAGTACGATCGTCGCCGAGCAGCGATACCGCGGTGACGCCGGAGAGCGCCCGCGCCGGAGCCAGATCAAGCGCGGTGATGCGGGCATGCGCCTCGCGCGACCGCAGGATCACGCCTTCGAGTTGGCCATCATGGTTGATATCGACGGTGTACTTTGCCGCGCCGGTCACCTTGTCGCGCGCCTCGATGCGGGGCGCTGTGACATTGTCGCCGTCGAAGCGGCCGGCGCAGGCATCCGCCACCGCGCGGAAAATCCCGTCATAGGCGCCGCATCGGCAGAGATGGCCGGACAGCGCCACGCCGATCTCCTCGCGCGAGGGCACGGCCGTTCCCTTGGTTGCACGCCAGCGGTCGCAGAACGCGGTCGCTTCCACGATGAAGCCCGGCGTGCAGAAGCCGCACTGCAGCGCGTCGTGCGCCATGAACGCCTTCTGCACCGGATGCAGCGTTGCGGCGCCGATGCCTTCCACCGTCGTCACCGATTTGCCGGCGGCGGCCTGCGCCGGCATCAGGCAGCTTGCGACCGGCGCGCCGTCGACCAGCACCGTGCAGGCGCCGCAGACGCCGGCGCCGCACACCAGCTTGGTGCCGGTGAGCTTGAGCTGGTCGCGCACGACGTCGATCAATAGCGCGTCGGGATCATCGGGCAGGGATTCAACGCGGCCGTTGATGGTCGTCGTGCTCATGGATGTCCTCCTGTCGTCCTGCGTGTCGGCTTTTCCCTCATCGCCGCCTTCTTGACGGGCGGCTTTTGCGATTTCGGCATGGATTTCGGCACGGCGCCCGCGCAGAGCGTCCGCACCATCATCGCCATGTCCTTCAGGAACGCATCGGCCGGCTGCATCGCCGGGTACTGCGACTTCGATGCGTACATCGCCATTTCGACCAGCCGGGCGAATTCGGCCGGCGACAGACCCTGCGGCAGCACAAGCTGCTGCTTGCGCACGATCCGTGAGATCGTCGCGACCATGCGCTCCGCGTAGCGCGCGGCATAGGTCTGGTAGAGGTCACGCGCGTGCACGAGGTGCTCGGAATACAGCTCCTCGAGATGCGGCGAGCCGTCCAGCGACGCGATCATGGTCGACATCCGCGCGATCATGCCCGCGGCAAGGATGTCGCCGAGATCGCTGCCCGCCGTCTCCGCTTCGGCAACAGCGGCGTCCTCGGCCGCGATCGCGGACTCATGCACCCGCTCGATCACGGCGCGGAACAGCGCTTCCTTGGATTCGAAATGGTGATAGAGCGCCTGCCGCGTCAGGCCGGCCGCTTCGGCGACCTGCTCGATCGAGGAACGGCGAAAGCCGTGCCGGCGGAACACCAGCATCGTGGCATCGAGAATGCGGGTCTTCGGTCCCATTTGACGATTTTGACAAATATAGAAGAACTGTCAAATCGCGATTTGGTGAGGGTGGTGCTGGAGCCCTGATCACCATTCCGCGAGGTCGCCGCGCCGCCGGCACCGGTGTGAACCGCATCACGGATGGTCGCGTCCAAGAAACGTAGAGCTTGTTAAAGGCGAGCCTGCTCGCCCGGAGCTTGCAAGGACACTGACATGGCCCAGGTTTATTTCCATTGCTCGACTACGCGCGGCGTGTTGATGGATCGCCGCGGCACCGCGGTGACCAGCCTTTCCGAGGCCTGCGAGGCGGCGACCTGCATGATGCGATCGCTGGTCGCGACCGCCAGCCTGGAAGACTGGCGCGACTGGGCCGTGCATGTCAGCGACGAGGCCGGCGACGAGATCGTCATCCTGTCCTTCGCATCCGTTCTCGGCAAACCACACTGAGAGGGTGCCATGCGGTCGCTGCAGCCAGCATTGCTGCCTATTCGCCGCGGCCTGCACGCGATCACGACCGGCTGGCAGAATCTGATCGAGCGAATTCGCGATCCCTACCGGCCCGAGCGCCACTACATGCGCGGGCCGGGCCCCAAATGGCATGCCAAGCATGCCGTTCAAGCCGCCCCGGCCGGTTGAACGCAGACCGGTTCAGCTCTCGCTTTTCGTCGGGCGATGCGTCTCGCGGCGCCACGCCGCCGGGCTGACGCCGATCACGGCCGAAAACACCCGCGTGAAATGGCTCTGATTGGCAAAGCCGGCCGAAATCGCGATCTCGGACAGCGACAGGTCGCGCACCGCCATCAATTGCTTGGCCGCCGTCACCCGTTGCCGCAGCAGCCATTGGTGCGGCGGCAGGCCGGTGGAGATGCGGAAGGCGCGCGAGAAGTGGCTGACCGAGAGGCCGAACTCGGCCGCGATCTGCTTCAGCGGGATTTTTCCGCCGAGGTCGGCTTCGAGCCGTTCGCACGCTTGCCTCGCTTGCCAGGCGGCCAGGCCTCCGCGGGTCGGTGCGGTGATGCTCCGCAGTCCGCCATAGGTCTGCGTGACGTGTGCGGTGAGGGCGAGCATCATGTGATCGATGAACAGCTGGTTGGTCTCCTCCGGCCGGCGCAATGCTTCGAGCAGCGAAGCGCCGAGATGACGGACGATGGCGTCGTCATGGCCGATACCGGGCTGATAAGCTAGTTCACCGATACGCGGCGCGCCGGCCTGCCTGGCGATGTCGTTAAGCGCGGAGCGCGGCAGATAGAAAAAGATCGAGTGGAACGGCTTGTCGATCACATAACGCGGATCGCGCTTCAGGTCGTACAGGTAGGTTGCGCCGCTGCGGATATCCGACTTGATGACGCACCGGCCGCGTTCCCAGCACTCGCAGTCCGGGTAATCGCGAAACTTGAGGCTGAGCAGATAGGCATCGTCGGCTGGCAGCGAGCCGGACAGGTCGCGCACCGGGTTGTCGTTCCGCGTCTCGGTGACCGCGAGCTCCGCACTGCGCAGCGAGCGCGTGATCAGCGAGGGCGCTTCCGCCAATTGCAGCGGCCGCCCGAGCCTCCGTCCGTAGACGCCTGCCTGTGCCATATCGATCAAGTCCGACTGTAATGGGTGACCTCGGAAACCGTCACCGTCATCTCGCGTGGTCGTGGCTTATTATCCGGATTGCTGCGGTGCCGTCCAGTTCCTCACGCGATGATGAACGACCCGCACCGCGTCGATCACGGCAGTGCTATTCCAGAACAATTTCAATTGCTTTGGTCCGATCGACTTTGTCGGATGCAGAATGTCGCGGCGGCGCGCTTGCAGCAGGATTGGATAAAGCGTGGCCGTTTTAGGAAAGACATTCGTACTGCGCGGCGCTTAGTTCCCGCCGACAGTTCCGCGCCTTATCGGTCCGTAGACCCTGCCCGCAGGGAGGTAGCGCATGAGCTTTCAAACGCGAGCACAGGTCATGACTAAGCCGATCCTGCACGATGCTTTGCGGGATTCGTCCGCCGCATCCGATGCCAACCCGCCCGAGACGCCGGTCGGCCCGCGCGCTCCCGCAGACCAGGAGATGGCGCGTGTGCTCCACACGCGGCCGCTGCGCATCGCGGCCGACCCGTCGAGCGGCGCGATCGCCTATTGGAAGCACGAGGCCCTGCACGACGTCGTCCGGCCGATGGTCGATCACGTCATCATGACCTATCCCGCCGGCTCGCAGCAACTGGAGCGGCGCACCGGCAAGGTGACTTCGATCGGCACGGCGCGTTCAGGCGTCGTGACGATCATTCCGGCCGGCTCGACCTCGCGATGGGACATCCACCAGTCGATGCATGTCGTTCAGCTCTATCTTCCGCATGCGACGCTGCAGCGCGTGGCCGGCGAAGCCGACACCGCCGCGCCCGGCGATCTCTTGGAGCGCACCGCGCATCCCGATCCCATTACATCGCGATTGCTGTTGAGCGCCGCCGACGCTCTCGACGGCAGCCAGGCGCTGGATGCGCTGTTCAGACACCAGCTGACCGATCTTCTGGCGAACCGCCTGCTGTCGGCGCATGCCGGCGTGCCCGCCGCCGTTCAGGCGACCATGGGAGGGTTGTCGCCGACCGCGCTGCGCCGCGCCACCGAGCGGTTGCGCTCGGACAGCGATGCGGACGTCTCGCTTGCGGCGCTGGCCATGGACGCCGGCCTGTCGCGCTTTCACTTCTGCCGTGCCTTCAAGGAAAGCACCGGGCTCTCGCCGCATGCCTGGCTGCGCCAGCACCGGCTCGAGCAGGCCATGAACATGCTGCGCGACACCGATGCATCCGTCGTCTCGATCGCGGCGGCGCTCGGCTACAGCTCGCAGACCGCGTTCGCCGCGGCATTCAGGAAGCTGACCGGCGAAACCCCGAGCGATTGGCGTCGTCGTCTGCGGTAGCAGCAATCGCTCTACAGGTCGGGCAATCGCTCTGGGGCACCAACGAGCCCAATTCGCTAGATCACCGTGGCGCCCACGCCAACAACGGAGACAAGCGATGGCCTGGAAGGATTTCGGCAGCTCCCTCGCAATCACGCGGCGACGCCGGGCCGTCGCGACCGCACTGATGTACGGGCTGACGCTCACCGTCCGCTTCACCTCAGCAACCGGCGACGATGCCGACGCTCCGGCGCAGGCCGCTCACGGCGTCAATCCGATGACCTCGGTGATGATCAACGACGCGGCTCAGGGGCTCACCCGGGACCTCTTTCCGGGCGCCGCGCAGCCGGTCAGCTTTCACCGCGGTTCGCTGCCCGGCGCGCGCGGTTGTCGCGCGACGTGTGGACCGGCGCCGCGCACGCCGTTCGTATCGGGCTGTGCCATCAGTCAATAGGCACTCACGTTCATTTCACCGCTTCGCGTCGCAGCTCGCGACAGGTTTGACCGTCAGCGGCAAGCGGCGGCGGCGACGCGCGGACATCAGAGACTGTCAACCCAGAGGAGATATCCCATGCGACTGGTCATCATCGGCGCCGGCTTTGCCGGCATGTACGCCGCACTTTCCGCAGCCCGCCTGCGCGACATCAAGGGCGTTTCGCCCGAGGAGCTCGAGATCGCGCTGGTCGCGCCGGAGCCGACTTTGGTGGTCCGCCCGCGGCTCTACGAGCCCAAGCCGGAGACGCTGACCGCACCGCTGCTAGACGTCTTCAACGCGATCGACGTCGTCTATGTGCAGGGCAGCGCCGAGGCCGTCGACACCAAGGCGCGTACCGTGCAGATCGTCACCGCCAAGGACGCACGCAAGACGCTGCCCTACGATCGGCTGGTGGTGGCGACCGGCAGCCGGCTGTTCCGCCCGAACGTGCCCGGCCTTGCCGAGCATGCCTTCAGCGTCGACAACCTTCAGGACGCGATCGCGCTCGACCGTCATCTGCATAGCCTTGCCAAGCAGCCGGCATCGGTGGCGCGCGACACCGTGGTCGTTGCCGGTGGCGGCTTCACCGGCATCGAGGCGGCGACCGAGATGCCGGCACGGCTCAAGGAGATTCTCGGCAACGACGCCAGGCCACGCGTCATCATCGTCGAGCGTAACGCTGCGATCGCACCCGACATGGGCGAGGGGCCGCGTCCGATCATCGAGGAAGCGATGCGCAAGCTCGGCGTCGAGGGCCGCTTCGGCGCCGGCGTCGCCGAGGTCAGCAAGTCCGGCGTCACGCTCTCCAGCGGCGAGCATATCGAGGCCGCGACCGTGGTCTGGGCGGCGGGCATCCGCGCCGCGCCACTGACCGCGCAGATCCCGGCCGAGCGGGACAATTCCGGCCGGCTGCTGGTGGACCGCGATTTGCGCGTGCCGGCGGTCGCAGGCGTGTTCGCCACCGGCGATGCCGCGCGTGCGGCATGCGACGATGACGGCAACTACGCGCTGATGTCGTGCCAGCACGCCACGCGGATGGGCGCCTTTGCCGGCAACAACGCCGCCGCCGAGCTGCTCGGCGTCCCGACCAGGCCGTATCACCAGAAGGCCTATGTCACCTGCCTCGATCTCGGCGAGGCCGGCGCGCTGTTCACCCGCGGCTGGGAGCGCAAGGTCGAGATGGTCGGCGACGTCGCCAAGAAGACCAAGCGGGAGATCAACACCGTCTGGATCTATCCGCCGCGCGCCGAGCGCGCCGCCGCGCTCGCATCCGCCGATCCGGAGCACGTCACCGAAGTCTAACACTCCCGACATCGGCCGCGCCCTGCACGGGGCGCGGCCACGCTCGACCGCCATATCTGGAGCTCACCAAAGTGAAACACGAGACCGTGCGCACATCGTCGTTCGCGATGCCGCTGACCAGTCCGGCCTTTCCGCCCGGGCCGTACCGCTTCATCAACCGCGAGTATTTCATCATCCAGTACCGGACCCATCCCGACGCGCTGCGCCGCGTGGTGCCTGAGCCGCTGCAGCCGACCGATCCGGTGGTGAACTACGAGTTTATCCGCATGCCGGACTCGACCGGCTTCGGCGACTACACCGAGAGCGGCCAGGTCATTCCGGTGTCGTACAACGGTCAGCTCGGCGGCTTCACCCATCAGATGTTCCTCAACGATCATCCGCCGATCGCGGGCGGGCGTGAGCTGTGGGGCTTTCCCAAGAAGCTGGCGCAGCCGAAGCTCGAGGTCGAGATCGACACGCTGGTCGGCACCCTGAACTACGGTTCGGTGCGGATCGCGACCGGAACCATGGGCTACAAGCACCGCGCGCTCGACATCGCTGCCGAAGCCAAGAAGCTCGCCGCGCCGAACTTCCTCCTCAAGATCATTCCGCATGTCGATGGCACGCCGCGCATCTGCGAGCTGGTGCGCTACCACCTCGAGGACGTCACGGTGAAGGGCGCCTGGACCGGACCGGCTGCGCTCGACCTGTACTCGCATGCGCTGGCGCCTGTCGCCGAGCTGCCGGTGCTGGAGGTTCTCTCCGCCAAGCACATACTTGCCGACCTCACGCTCGGGCTTGGCGACGTGGTGCACGACTATCTCGCCACGAGCCAGGCGACACCGCATCGCGGCGGCGACGTCTTGACCGCCGCGAATGCCGGCTGACCGGCCGCAACCCGTCCATCAGGAGATCCAGCAATGCTGAACGTGATGCGCGAGCAGATCAATCCGCTGTCGCAGCAGACCATGTCGCTGCCCTACGATGTCGTGGCGCTGGTGCTACAGGGCGGCGGCGCGCTCGGCGCCTATCAGGCCGGCGTCTATGAAGGCCTGCACGAGGCGGGCATCCGGCCGAACTGGCTCGCCGGCATCTCGATCGGCGCGCTCAACGCCGCGATCATCGCCGGCTCGCCCGAGGGAGAGCGCGTCGAGCGGCTGCGCAAATTCTGGGAAGGCATCTGTGCCGCGTCGGTGGAATGGCCGGCCGGCGAGGGGCTCGCCAATGCCCTGCCGTTCGCCTTCGACATGCGCTCGGCGCACAATGCGCTGGCGGCGATGCGTGCCTTGCTCCAGGGGCAGCCCGGCTTCTTCAAGCCGCGCTTCCCGCCGCCGTTCCTGTCGCCATTCTCGGGCGCCGCCGCGACAAGCTTCTACGACACCTCCGCATTGCGCCAGACGCTGGAGCAGCTCGTCGACTTCGATCGGCTGAACTCGGGAGGGGTGCGCGTCAGCGTCGGCGCGGTCAATGTGCGCACCGGCAATCTGACCTATTTCGACACCGCCGAGCGCCGGCTCGGACCGAAGCACTTCATGGCGTCGGGTGCGCTGCCGCCGGGCTTCCCAGCTGTCGAGGTCGACGGCGAGCACTATTGGGATGGCGGCGTGGTTTCGAACACGCCCTTGTCCCGCGTGTTGTCCAGCGAGCCGCGCGATACGCTGACCTTCCAGATCGATCTGTGGTCGGCGAAGGGCCGCGTGCCCAACGACCTGATGGAGGTATCGAGCCGGCAGAAGGACATCCAGTATTCCAGCCGCACCCGCGCCATCACCGATCAGGCGCTGCGAATGCAGAAGATGCGTCAGGCCTTGCAGCGGACGCTCGCACTGCTGCCGGAGGGTGTCAGGCAGGATCCGGAAATTCGCGAGATCGCCGAGATGGCCCGCCATCGCTCCTGCAACGTCATTCACCTGATCTACCAGTCCAAGGTCCATGAGCGTCACTCCAAGGACTACGAGTTCGGGCTGAGCGCGATGCGCGCGCACTGGCAGAGCGGGTTGGAGGATATCCGCCGCACGCTGGCGGATCCGAGCCGCCTCGACCGGCCGGCGCCCGAGCGCGGCATCGTCACCCACGACATCCACCGCCGCGACTGAGTTGCGGTGCCTCACATCCTCACAGCACCGAAAGGAAATTCCCATGTTGAAGGGCAAGGTTGCCATCGTCACCGGATCGACCAGCGGCATCGGGCTCGGCATTGCCAGGGAACTCGCCAGACTGCGCGCCGACATCGTCTTGAACGGCTTTGGTGACGCCAATGAAATCGAGGCGATCCGCGGCGGCATCGAACGCGAGCATGGCGTGCGCGTCAGCTACGACGGCGCCGACATGTCGAAGGAAGATGCCGTGCGCGGCCTGGTCACCGCGACGGTTGCCAGGTTCGGCCGCCTCGATATCGTCGTGAACAATGCCGGCATCCAGTTCACCGCCCCGGTCGAGGAATTTCCGGCCGCCCGCTGGAATGCCATCCTGGCGATCAACTTGTCGGCTGCATTCCACAGCATTGCCGCCGCGGTGCCGCAGATGAAGAAGCAGCGCTGGGGCCGTATCGTCAACATCGCCTCCGCCCACGGCCTCGTTGGGTCGACGCACAAGGCGGCCTATGTCGCGGCCAAGCACGGTCTGATCGGCCTGACCAAGGTGGTAGGCCTGGAGACCGCCGGCAGCGGCGTGACCTGCAATGCGGTTTGTCCCGGCTGGGTGCGCACGCCGCTGGTCGACAAGCAGATCAACGACATCGCCGCGGAGCGCGGCATCAGCCAGCAGGATGCTGCGAGAGATATGCTCGCCGAAAAGCAGCCGTCGCTCGAGTTCGTCTCTCCGGCACAGCTTGGCGGCACTGTCGCCTTCCTGTGCTCGGGCGCAGCCGACCAGATCACGGGAACCGCGATCTCGGTCGATGGCGGCTGGACGGCGCGGTAGCGCACGGACATCGAGCATGACCGGGACTTCCTCAGCCGGCCCATGACGGCCAAATCCAGGTGCTCGCCGATGTCACTGCTCGCCAGAGGCTTGCTCGCCTTCCAAGGTCCGGATGATTCCGCGGATGACACCATGGAGCTGTCGCGCATGGAGGCGCGACTGCCGGCTTTGCTCAGCGTGATCGCCGGAATGGTCGACTGTACCGGCTTTTTCACGCTGGGCCACGTCTTCACGGCTCACGTGACCGGCAACCTCGTGCTGGCAGCGGGCGTTGCCGTCGACGGCGGCTCGTTCCATTGGGCGCAGTTGTTGACCATCCCGGTCTTCATGCTGGCGCTGGCAACCGTCTGGCTGATTGCTCGCGCATCACGCTTGCACGGTGCAAGACTGGTGCGGCTATTGCTGCTGGTTCAGTTTCTGATCCTTGCAGCGTTGCTGGCCTTCAGCATCATCGCCAGGCCATCCACCGATCCGGCTGGATGGTTGGCGGGCACGGCGGCGATGATGGCGGTGTCCGCCATGGCCTGTCAGTACGCGCTCCTGCGCCTCGCGGTGCGGGGCGCGATCTCGACCGCCGTGATGACCGGCAATCTGGCCAACGCCGTTTTGTCGGTGATGGACTTGCTTTCGGTCCGTCATCCCCTGCTGCCGCGGGATGCGACGCCGCTGCATCATTCGCTCGGCCGTTTGGCCGGGTTCCTTCTGGGCTGTGTGATTGCCGCGGCGGCGGTTTCGCTGGCCGGAGATTGGACCTGGTCACTACCCGCGGCACTGGCGTGCGCTGCGATTGCCGTGCGGTAACTGCGGTCGAGGTCGCACGCGGGATCCGCATGCACGTCGCTCTCGCGCGCAGGGTCGCTTCGCTGCGCGGTTGTCGTTCGTCGCTCGCCTCGATTCAGTTTAGAACAATCCTAAGAATTGCATTGAAAGACGGGACGCATCGTCGCAGTTCCCTGATGCTCTCGTTGCGAGATCGCAACACGATCAACGATAAGTCCAACACTGGACGAGTTCTAATCCGCAAGCGGCTGTGCGCATCCTTCGTCGTGTTAGTGACGGCGAGCAAAAGCGTACCTGGAATTAGGCGACGGAAATTGACTGCGACCACCACTTCCCTGCGGCGATGGGGCGCCGTCCACAAATGGACCAGCCTGATCTGCACCTTGTTCATGCTGCTGTTGTGCATCACCGGCCTACCGCTGATCTTCCACGAAGAGATCGATGACCTCCTGCACAACCAGGTCAAGCCGGCCGAGGTGCCGGCAGGCACGCCGCCGGCCAATCTTGACCATCTGCTTGGCAACGCGCTGGCGCGGGCGCCGGGCAAGGTGCCTCACTTCCTGATCTGGGATCGCGACGAACCCGGCGCGATGTGGGTCAGCGTCGGTCCGACGATCGATGCCGATCCGACCAACAACCTGCTGATCCGGATGGACACGCATAGCGGCGCCTATCTCGATTCCCCCGATGTCACCGGCCGCTTCACCTACATCATGCTGAAGCTGCACACCGATATGTTCGCGGGCTTGCCCGGAAAGCTGTTCCTCGGATTGATGGGGATCCTGTTCTGCGTCGCGATCATTTCCGGCATCGTGGTCTATGCGCCGTCGATGCGGAAGCTGCGCTTCGGCGCCTATCGTGCGCAGCGCACCCGCGTCGTGCGCTGGCTGGATGTCCACAATCTCGCCGGCATCCTGCTGGTCGCCTGGACGCTGGCCGTCGGTTTCACCGGGGTCATCAACACCTGGGCCGATCTCGTCGTGAAGACGTGGCAATTCGGCCAGCTCGCCGAGATGACCGCGCAGTACCGCGACCGGCCGGTGCCTGTGAGGCTGACCTCGCTGAATGCGGCGGTCGAGGTGGCCAAGCATGCGGTGCCCGGAATGACGCCGAGCTTCGTCGCGTTCCCAGGCACGACCTTCAGCAGCAAGAGTCACTACGCGATCTTCCTGCGCGGCGATACGCCGCTGACCTCACGGCTGCTGAAGCCGGCGCTGATCGATGCGGAAACCGGCAAGCTGACCGACAGCCGCGACATGCCCTGGTATGTGACGACGCTGTTCGTCTCGCAGCCGCTGCATTTCGGCGACTATGGCGGCATGCCGCTCAAGATCGTCTGGGCGCTGCTCGATATCCTCACCATCTTCATCCTCGTGACCGGCGTCTATCTGTGGTGGCGCCGCCGCAAGGCGGGCGTGAGCCAGGAGCGCGCCATCGCCAACGCCGCCTCGATCGACACCCCTGCGCTCTCGTCGTGATCAGCATGCTCTCGCATCGCTCCTTGACCCAGATCTTCGCCGCGCCTCTCGTCATCGCGATCGTGAGCACGGTGGGATTGATCAGCGCGCTTGTCGGTGACGGCTGGTGGGATGCCGTCTCATGGGCGGCGCTCGGCCTGCCCGTGCTGCTCTATCTGGCGTTCATCTGGCGGCGCCGGACGGATTGATCGGAATATGCTCATCCCTGCGGTGTCTCAACCGCCGAGATGCGCAAGGAACCGAACAAGCAATCGAACAAGCGCTCGCCGCCGCGCAAATGCCTGGCGTGCGGGATTGCGCCGGTGCGAGCCCCAAGGATCATCTGCCACGGCTGCATCGGCACGGCCGCCGCGATCGAGGCCGTTCGCAAGTCCAGAGTCGCGCGCGCAGCCGTCCGAAAGCGCAAGGCGAGGTCGGTCAACCGTTCGCCGAAAAAGCGGCGGCTTCGTCCGCGACGTCCGAGCGACTAGGGCGTGTACTCATGAAGGGCGCGTCCGCTAGCCCTCAAAAAGGCGACATAGAATCCGGTCTGAATGCAAGTCGGCCTCGGGCCACGAGGCGAAATGGTATCGCATCAATCAATGAAAGAGGTCGCCAACTGAGGCGGCCTTATTTGCTGATGTGTTCAAAATTGAACGTCCGGAACTGCCGAGATATGGCCATACTCGAATCATGGTCTCAAAAACGAAACCGCTTAGCCCGGAAGAGTTTGCTTCCTTGCTTATAGTCGGCAACACGTCTGGCGTAACCAGCCCTCCAGCAGTGATCCCGGCCGAACACAGCGCCCGGCTGATCGCAATGGGTTACATGGTCGAACTATCGGGCAGGCTGCGAATGACCACGCAGGGCAGATTGCAGATATATGCGGGACAACTCACCACCTAGGGAGGCTCACAACGCCCCCAAGCCGAATAATGCTTGGTGGCGTTGCGCTAGCCCCGGATAGAGCAATCCTCCGGTGCTTGCTAAATCAGCACTCGGCTTAGCTCTCGTCTGAGCAAAATTGCTCACTTTTCATTTTTAGATGGGTGATCTTGGTCCGGGAGATGCCAGCCACTCAGTCATGTGGGCGGCGGCTTCATCGTGCCGCTCTCTCCGCAGTCGCGACTCTCGTTCTGGACCTGGTGGAAGCTGGTTGGCGCGCTCTCGCAGGTCTTTGGCTCCCTGGGCAAGGCGCTCTTCGAGAGAATGAATCTGCTTAACCCGGCACCGTTCTCTCTGCATGGCTCCTCTTTGGAACCCTCGAGGAACCGTTAGAATAGTTGGGTGCCTTCCGCGCTGGGCGTGCCTGATCCGGGCGGTCCCGGCTTTCAGCCCCCAAGCCCGGCCGGGCCGCTCACTTCCGGCCGGGCCTGTCCATGGCCCTCAGCATGAGGCGGCCTACTCATCTTAGTGGGGTGGCTTCAATGGGCCTAAGATCAGTCTCATTGTTTCGGGCGACTTTAGTGGATATGGACCGTCACAATCACAGCAGCGGAACTCCCGACCGCCCGTCTTCGCTAGCAGCCATCTCATGGGCTCGCTGCACTTCCTGCAGAGAGGTGGGGGCGTATTTTTCGGCATGAATGCTCTCGCGGTATGGGCGGGAGCACAAAACTCTCAGTCACCGATGGATGCCGAGGGCGGGCGATGATCCGGGCACTAGGCGCCTTTCATTTGAGTAAGTCGACTCACACTTTGCTGCGGCCCCGGAACATCGGCCAAAACCATTTCATGGCTGGCCGGAAGTCCGCTTTGGGTCAAACTCGGAAGTCGGAACTTGGAGCTGATGTCCGGGTCGTGGTGCACCTGCGCAGGCACTATCATGCTAGAGCGTACTATGCAGGGCCAACGCCTGAAGCGATATCGCGATGTCGTCGAGCCGCGGCGTCTGGTGGGCGATGCTTTCGCGCAGTTGGGTCCGAGCGGTAGCAGGCATTGAACGCGGTTTATTACTAGTTCGTCCGAAGATGGCGACCTTGATTGTAAACAAGCTCCCAAAGCTCGCTGGCGTTCCAAAGCTCACTCTTCCCTTCAGTGAGCTTTTTGGCCACTGCACTCGCGAAACCGTCGCCGACCGGAGGCTCTCTCGAAATGATCCGATAGCGATCCAATGACGGGCTCGTCGGCATCGCCATCGTAAGCCGCCGACAAATATTTGCAGCCATGGCGGCTGCATCGGCTGGGGGTATGCCCTTTTCGCCGCGCAAGGTTTGCGCGATTATTCGTTCTGCTTTGCCCGCGTCAATTCGAAGTTCTGTCATTTTTTGCTCCATTCTGAGGAAGCCACTCTGCTGTGGGAGCGCCGAACTCTCGGCCGTCTTTGACAAAAGACGATGCTTGTTAACTAGGCACGATTTGGCAAAATACAATCGGTTCTTGGCCAGCCAGCGATATCGCGACGTCCGAACGAGGCGTTACTGGTTCAACGGGCGCCACACGGACAAATGCGAGAGGTGGGGCGCATTTTTCGGCATGAATGCTCTCGCGGTATGGGCGGGAGCACAAAACTCTCAGTCACCGATGGATGCCGAGGGCGGGCGATGATCCGGGCACTAGGCGCCTTTCATTTGAGTAAGTCGACTCACACTTTGCTGGGGCCCCAGAACATCTTCCAAAACCATTTCCGTAGCTGGCCGGAAGTCCGCCGTGGGTCAAAAGCCGCCGATGACGGTCGAGCCGAGTAGCATCCACTTCACCCTCAGAAGCGGGCCTTTGTGAATACACGCCCTAGCTGCCCGTTCTACGTCTTAGATCAGCGCCTCCGCGCGTAGCGCCGTCTCGATCTCGCCGAGCACGCGCGCCAGCCGCTCGGCCCACGCCGTCTCGCCGGCCTGATCGGAGATTAGGTCCTGGCGGATCTCGATGCCGGAATTCATCAGGCCGCGTTTCTCGCCGTGCGCCGGGATCGTGTAATCGGTCTCGTCGCTGACCGCATAGGGCTCATTGTCGCCGACCACGAGATCGCCCTCGTTGCGCAGCTGCTTCAAGAGCCGCGGCGGCAGCACCGTGTCGCGGTGGTAGAGCGTGCCGATGTGCCAGGGACGGGCGATGCCGGAATAAACCGGCGTGAAGCTGTGCAGCGACACCAGCACTGTCGCCATGCCCTGGTGCGCACGTGCGTCGATGATCTCGTCGATGCGCCGGTGATAGGGATCGAAGATCTGCGCGCGGCGCATCTCGGCGGCCTCGCGCGACAGGCCCTCATTGCCGGGAACGGTGGTGGCCTCGCTGATCAGCGGGATCGCGCTTGCGGCATGCGGCGGACGGTTGCAGTCGATCACGAGCCGCGAATAGCGCTGCGCGATCAGATGCGCATCGAGCCGGTCGGAGAGCTGGGTCGCGACGCCGGCGATGCCGACATCCCAGGCGATGTGCCGCACGAGCTCGCTTTCGGGCAGGCCGAGGTCGCCGAGCGGAGAGGGAATCAGCCTGCCGTAATGGTCGCAGGTGAACAGGAACGGCGAGCGGCCGGAGGCATTATGTTCAAGAACCGGTGAAACGTCGGTGCTTGCGAGCAGGAACGATGGATCACTGCCGTAATTCAAGGGCCTTTTCCTCAACTTTGCCTATTCAAGGGGCATGCTGGTCTGGAATCGAGCAGCATTCTCTATAGATTAAGCGGTCCGAAATCACGATGATTGTTTGAAGATGCCGCTGCTGACCATTCATCACAAGACCGTTTATCGCTACGCGCGCCCGGTGGCGTTCGGCGAACACCGCATCATGCTGCGTCCCCGCGACGGCCACGATCTGCGCGTGCTCGACAGTGCGCTTATGATCGATCCGCAGCCGATGTCGCTGCGCTGGATCCACGATGTGTTCGGTAACAGTACGGCGATCGCCGCCTTCGACGAGCGCGCCGACACGCTGACATTCGTCTCGACCGCGACGGTGGAGCATAATCCGGCCGACACATTCGCGCTGACGCCTGACGATGCCGCCTACTTCTATCCGTTTCTCTACGACGATGAGGAATTCCCTGATCTGCAGCAGTTCGTCACGCCGCAATATGGCGACCCGAACGGCGAGCTGTCGGCCTGGGCGCGGCGCTTCCTGGATGTCGAGGCTCCGACGCCGACTTTCAATATCATGAGCGGCATGACCCATGGTATCCGCGAGAGCTTTAGCTATCGCAAGCGCCACGAACATGGCACCCAGCATCCGCTCGACACGCTGCAGACGAAGTCCGGCACCTGCCGCGACTATGCGCTGTTGATGATCGAGGCGCTGCGCCGGCTCGGCTTCGCCGCGCGCTTCGTCTCCGGCTATCTCGCGATGCCCACAGACAGCGCGCATGGCTATGTCGGCGGCGGCTCGACCCATGCCTGGGTGCAGGTCTATCTGCCGAGCGCGGGCTGGATCGAGTTCGATCCGACCAACGGCATCGTCGGCACGCGCGACCTGATCCGCGTCGCGGTGGCGCGCGATCCGCGCCAGGCGGTCCCGCTGCACGGGGTCTATCTTGGTCCGCCTGACGCTTTCCAGCGCATGGACGTCGACATCAAGGTCGTGTCGGTCGGTGAGGACGCGGCAGAACGGGAGACAGTCTGACGATGCAGATCAGGGTCGGCTTCGAGATCACCTACACGGCTCCGCAGCCGACGCCGATGGTGATGATGCTGTCGATCCATCCGTCGCGTTACGCGGACATCGTCGGTACAGAGCAGATCGTGACCGAGCCAGACGTGCCGTTCGGCCTCTATCGCGACGGCTTTGGCAATGTCTGTGGGCGTCTGGTCGCGCCCGCCGGTGGCGTCACCTTCCGCGGCAGCGCACTGGTGCGCGATTCCGGGCTGGCTGACGTCGTCAATCCGGCGGCGCAGCAGGTCCCGATCGAGCAATTGCCTGATGATATGCTGCTCTATCTGATGCCGAGCCGCTATTGCGAGACCGACAAGCTGACCGATATCGCCTGGTCGCTGTTCGGCAATACACAGCCCGGCTGGGCCCGGGTGCAGGCGATCACCGATTTCGTGCATCGCCACGTCACGTTCGGCTACGAGCACGCCCATCACATGAAGTCGGCGCACGACGTCTATGAAAGCCGCGCCGGCGTCTGCCGCGACTTCGCGCATCTGGCGCTCACCTTCTGCCGCTGCATGGGAATTCCGGCGCGTTACTGCACCGGCTATCTCGGCGACATCGGCGTGCCGCCGGATCCCGCGCCGATGGATTTCTCCGGCTGGTTCGAGGTCTATCTGTCCGGCCAGTGGTACACCTTCGATGCCCGCCACAACACGCCGCGGATCGGCCGCATCCTGATGGCGACCGGCCGCGACGCCGCCGACGTAGCCCTCACCACGAGCTTTGGCCGCATGACGCTGGCGAAGTTCGTCGTCATGACCGATGAGGTGGCGGCGGCTTGATGTAGAGCCGTCACCCTGAGGAGCGCGAAGCGCGTCTCGAAGGGTCGACGGCCACCAGCCGGGCCGTGCATCCTTCGAGACGCGCGTTCCGCGCTCCTCAGGATGACGGGAGATCGCCAGCGAGCAATCCATTTCGTGGCACGATGGATTGCTTCGCTTCGCTCGCAATGACATAGAACTCACATGATCTCCGATCTTCTCTTCGTCTATGGCACGCTGATGCGCGGCTTCGACCATCCGATGGCGAAGCTGCTCGCGGGCAATGCCGAATTCCTCGGGCCGGCGCAGTGCTGCGGCCGGCTCTATCTGGTGAAGCATTATCCGGGCCTCGTGGCATCGGACGATCCCGCCGACATCGTACACGGTGAATTGTTCCGCTTGCGCGAGCGCGAGGCCATGCTGCGCGAGTTCGACATGTACGAAGCCTGCGGCGAAGGGTTTCCGCCGCCGACCGAATATGTCCGCGAGATGCTGAAGGTCACGCGCGCCGACGGCAGCGCGAGCGAGGCGTGGACCTATTTCTACAACTGGCCGGTCACGGAGTTGCCGCGGATCGCGTCAGGAAAGTTTCTCGAGCATTGACGCTCGTGTCCCGGGCGCCCTGCGGCGCGAAGTGCCGCTGTGCAGAACCGGGGCCCATTTGTGTCACGATCATGGGCCCCGGCTCAGCAGCGCATCACTGCGTGCCGCGCTGCGTCCGGGGCAAGGGCTTACACTTCCCGCACCACGCGGATGTCGACCTCGCGCTCGACGAAGGTCCATTCCTCGGTCGCGCGCAGCACGCCGACCAGTTCGTCGAACAGGCTGACATGTTCGGGCGCGAATTCGAACCAGGTCAGGAAGTCGAAGGGCATGCCGAGGTCGCGGGCGTGAAACAGCTGGCGGGCGATCGCCGGCAGGAATTTCATGGTGTCTGCGATGTGGTGCGACTTGTCCTCGAATATCTTGCGGCGCTCCTCCTGCGTGAGCTCCCACCAGGCAGCCGATTTCCTGATCGGGATCAGCGCCGCATGCGTCGCCTCGCTGCGGCCGAGTGCGGCCTGCACGGCGATGAGTTTCTCGCGCTCCTCCTTCTCGGTGTAGCGCAGATGGCTTGCGACGCCGGCGAGCCGCCAGGAGGTCTGCGCCGGCAACAGCGGCAGCGCGATCGCGTCACTCGAGATCACCGAGAGCGCCTCGACCTTCGGCAAGGTCTCGCCCTTCACCCGCGTGATGGAAGTGACCTTCCAGCCGCCGCTCTGTCCGCCTCTGAACGTCGTGAACATGGCGCTATCCAATCCCGGAAGCGGGGAAGGTTCAAGTTGGCCGAAACGGCTCTCCACCGTGGATTTGGGGGTAGCCCGCTCGACCGGGCCCGACAGACCAGCCTGTGAATAGCCCGGAAAAGCCCCACATTGTTCGTCATGCCGGGCCGTCCCGCTATATGGCTAACCGGTTGTTCGCGATTCGTCGCCCGAGCCCAGAATCAAACTGATGCGTTTCACGCCCGAATTCCTCGATGAGTTGCGCGCCCGGCTTCCGGTCTCGGAAGTCGTGGGCAGGCGCGTCAAGCTCAAAAAGGCCGGGCGGGAGTGGAAGGGGCTGTCGCCGTTCCAGCAGGAGAAGACGCCGTCGTTCTTCGTCAACGACCAGAAGCAGGCCTGGTTCGACTTTTCGTCCGGGCTGAACGGCAACATCTTCGACTTCCTGATGAAGACCGAGGGCGTGACGTTCCCCGAGGCGGTGGAACGCCTTGCCGCGATGGCCGGTGTGCCGCTGCCGGCTGTGACGCCCGATGCGGCGCGGCACGAGCAGCATCGCCGCACCCTGCACGACGTGATGGAACTCGCGACAAAATTCTTCGCCGACACGCTGGCCTCGCGCAACGGCGCCAAGGCGCGCGGCTACCTCGCCGACCGCAGCATCTCGCCGGCAACCCAGCTCCAGTTCCGGATGGGCTATGCGCCGCCGGACCGCTTCGCGCTGAAGGAGCATCTCGGCGGGCAGGGCATCTCCACCGAGGACATGGTGGAGGCCGGGCTTTTGGTGTCCGGCGAGGACAAGCCGGTGCCGTTTGATCGCTTCCGCGACCGCGTCATGTTCCCGATCACGGATGCCCGCGGCCGCGTCATCGCGTTCGGCGGCCGCGCGCTGGAGAAGGACGTTCCGGCGAAATACCTGAACTCGCCGGAAACCACGCTGTTTCACAAGGGCGACAATCTCTACAATCTGTTCACCGCGCGGCAGGCCGCGCATGACGGCGCACAGCTGATCGTCGTCGAGGGCTATGTCGACGTCATCGCGATGGTCACGTCGGGCTTTCCCGGCGCCGTCGCGCCGCTCGGCACAGCGTTGACCGAGAACCAGCTCGGCCTGCTCTGGAAGATGGTCGACGAGCCGATCCTCTGCTTCGACGGCGACCGCGCCGGGCAGAAGGCGGCCTATCGTGCGGCCGACATTGCCCTCCCGCAGCTCAAGCCGGGAAAAAGCCTGCGCTTCGCGCTGCTGCCGGAAGGCCAGGACCCCGACGATCTCGCCCGCTCCGGCGGACGTGGCGCGGTCGAGGACGTGATATCAGCCGCGCGGCCGCTCGCCGAGATGATCTGGTCGCGCGAGATCGAGGGTGGCAATTTCGACACGCCGGAGCGCCGCGCGGCACTGGAGGCGCGGATCGGCGAATTGACCAACGGCATCCGCGACGAGGTGGTGCGCCGCTATTATCGCCAGGACCTGCAGGAGCGGCTGCAACGCAATTTTGCCCCGGAGGGCGGCCGCGGCGGTTATGGCCGCGGCGGCTACGGCAGGGGCAATTTCGGCGGCGGCCGGGGCGGCGAATCACCCCGCCAGTTTGCCCCCCGCGGCCCGGCCCAAGGGGGCCAAGCTAGCCGGTTTGGCGCCAAAGGCGGCGTCACCCCCGGGATTTCACGGGGGCCCTATCAGGCGGCGAGCCCTCAGCTTGCCAACAGCCCGATCATGCGCGGCCAGCGCAGCGCGATCTCCCGCCGCGAGGCGCTGATCCTGCAATCCCTGATCAACCACCCCTGGCTGCTGCACGACCATCTTGAGGAGGTCGCCGCCCTCGAGCTCGCCCATCCCGAGGTCCACAAGCTGCGGGCGGCCATCATCGCGGCCTTTGCCCACGACCATCACCACTCCCCTGATGTCGAGGAGCAGGCCGAAAAGATGCGGGCCGACCTCGAAGCAGGCGGATTATTACAGATTCTTCAAAGGGTTGATCGATCAATCACAACCCAGGCGGTGTGGGGCGCGCAGATCGGCGCAGCGCGCGAGGATGTTTTATCGACCTGGCGTCAACTCGTTGCCTTGCATCAGAAAACCCACGCCCTACTTAGGGAGAGAAAAGATGCGGAAGTGGCCTTGGCTGAGGACTCCAGCGAGGCCAATCTGGCATGGTTGCAGGATATCCAGGCCCGGATGGCAGAAGCCGATGGGACCGAAGCCCTGATCGAGGGGTTCGGGGAATTATCGGGCCGGTTCCAGCGTAATGTCTGATAACAAAAATGCTGCGGACGGCGCCGGCCGAACCCGCAAAAAGACTCGCCAAATCCATGGTTTGGCTGCAGAAACAGGGTTAAGCGAAACTTAATAGCCTCGCGGCTATTGCAGATGGAAACCATCGAGACGGATGACAGGGGTGGCGATTTGTTGCGCCGCCCTTTGTGCGTCGAGAGTAATTCTAGATAGCGTGTAAACATGCGTGCGTGGCACCATTTTGCACGACCGCGTTTCGGGAGCTTAGTGAATGGCCACCAAGGCAAAGACGCTGCAGGTTAAGGACAAGGAAAAAGACGACAAGGCAGCGGACGCTCCTGAGAAGGATTCCGCTGACGCGCCGTCGCCGTTGCTCGACCTGTCGGATGCCGCGGTGAAGAAGATGATCAAGCAGGCCAAGAAGCGCGGCTTCGTGACCTTCGATCAGCTCAACGAAGTGCTTCCCTCCGATACGACGTCGCCCGAACAGATCGAAGACATCATGTCGATGCTCTCCGACATGGGCATCAATGTCACCGAGGCTGACGATTCCGAAGGCGAGGACGAGAAGGACGACGGTGACGACGAGACCGACAACGAGCTTGTCGAGGTCACGCAGAAGGCCGTCACCGAGGTCAAGAAGTCGGAGCCCGGCGAGCGCACCGACGATCCCGTGCGGATGTATCTGCGCGAGATGGGCACGGTGGAATTGCTCTCCCGCGAGGGCGAAATCGCAATTGCAAAACGCATCGAGGCCGGCCGCGAGGCGATGATCGCGGGCCTCTGCGAAAGCCCGCTGACCTTCCAGGCCATCATCATCTGGCGCGACGAGCTCAACGAAGGAAAGATCTTCCTCCGCGACATCATCGATCTCGAAGCCACCTATGCCGGGCCGGAGTCCAAGGGCGGCATCAATCCGAACCTGATCGGCAACAACGCCGGCGAGGGCGCTACCGCCGAGGCCAACGGCAACGGCGCTGACGCCGCCGCGCCCGCCCTTGTGGCGCCGCCCGCCGCGCCGCCGTCGCCGACCCCGTTCCGCGCCGCGCCTGCTGGTGGCGAAGCCGCCACCGAGGAGAAGTATCCCGGCGAGGCCGCGGCCGAAGCCGACATGGACGACGACGAGTTCGAGAACCAGATGTCGCTCGCCGCCATCGAGGCCGAGCTGAAGCCGAAGGTGGTCGAAACCTTCGACAAGATCGCGTCCGAATACAAGAAGCTGCGCCGCCTGCAGGAGCAGGACATCGCCAACCAGCTGCAGAGCGAGTCGCTGTCGCCCTCGCAGGAGCGCAAGTACAAGAAGCTGAAGGACGAGATCATCGTCGAGGTGAAGTCGCTGCGCCTCAATCAGGCCCGCATCGATTCGCTGGTCGAGCAGCTCTACGACATCAACAAGAAGCTGGTCTCGTTCGAAGGCCGCCTGCTGCGTCTCGGCGACAGCCACGGCGTGGCGCGCGAGGATTTCCTTCGCAACTATCAGGGCTCGGAGCTCGATCCGCGCTGGCTCAACCGTGTCTCGAAGCTGTCGGCCAAGGGCTGGAAGAACTTCGTCCATCACGAGAAGGACCGCATCAAGGACCTGCGCCACGAGATCCAGTCGCTGGCGGCGCTCACTGGCCTTGAGATCGGCGAATTCCGCAAGATCGTGCACGGCGTGCAGAAGGGCGAGCGCGAAGCCCGTCAGGCCAAGAAGGAGATGGTGGAAGCCAACCTCCGTCTCGTGATCTCGATCGCCAAGAAGTACACCAACCGCGGCTTGCAGTTCCTCGACCTGATCCAGGAAGGCAATATCGGCCTGATGAAGGCGGTCGACAAGTTCGAGTATCGCCGCGGCTACAAGTTCTCGACCTACGCCACCTGGTGGATCCGGCAGGCGATCACCCGTTCGATCGCCGACCAGGCCCGCACCATCCGCATCCCCGTGCACATGATCGAGACGATCAACAAGATCGTCCGCACCTCGCGCCAGATGCTGAACGAGATCGGCCGCGAGCCGACCCCGGAAGAGCTCGCCGAGAAGCTCGGCATGCCGCTCGAGAAGGTCCGCAAGGTCCTCAAGATCGCCAAGGAGCCGCTGTCGCTGGAAACCCCCGTTGGTGACGAGGAAGACTCGCATCTCGGCGATTTCATCGAGGACAAGAACGCGATCCTGCCGATCGACGCCGCGATCCAGTCCAATTTGCGCGAGACCACGACGCGCGTGCTGGCTTCGCTCACCCCGCGCGAGGAGCGCGTGCTGCGCATGCGCTTCGGCATCGGCATGAACACCGACCACACGCTGGAAGAAGTCGGCCAGCAGTTCTCGGTGACGAGAGAGCGCATTCGTCAGATCGAAGCTAAGGCGCTGCGCAAGCTGAAGCACCCGTCGAGGTCGCGCAAGCTGCGGTCGTTCCTCGACAACTAAGCTCGCGGGCGTCCATTCAACCGAAAACGGCGGGCCGAGGCCCGCCGTTTTTGTTTGTAGACAGATGACTTCAAATCCTGACGCCAGCGCCCGCGGCCACCCCTCTCCCCAACCCTCCCCCGCAAGGGGGGAGGGAGCCTGGAGAGCGTGCTCGCCTTACGTTGCTTCATAGCTTTGCACAGCGCATCACAATGCGCGCTGTCCGACAGTCACAATGTGAGAGACGCACCGGCGGGAGGGCTCCCTCCCCCCTTGCGGGGGAGGGTGGGGAGAGGGGTGCCGCTTGTTCGGTGCCAATCAAGCGCGCAGTTCAGCAAATACGTTTGTCTGATGCGGCGACCAGCCCGCGCCGCTACTTCTTCTTCACACCGACGCGCTCGATGGTCTTGATCTCGAGCGGCGGGCGGCCGCCCTTTTCGGCGATCTCGCGGTCCTGGTCGCGCAGGAAGGCGCGGACCGGCTCGTCGCCGTCGAGCCCGCCCAAGAGCTCCGATGGCACGCGGCGGTTGGAGCGCTGCGAGCCGTCTTCATAGAAGACGTTGAAGAAGGCGAATTCGCCTTTGGGATTGGTTCCGGGTTTTTTCGGCATGCGCGGCTTGTCCCCGATACCGGCAGCGCTGTCAAAGCAAATCACGCAGTTTTCCGCGCCGATCTGCCCTGCGCTGGCGGAACGGTGACAGCCCTGTGACGCGCGGATCGCGCCTCACTCTTCGAACAGCACGAACGCCGCCCACACGCTGGAATCCCTGGCACCGGCGACCTTGCCGTTGCGCGCATCGCGCCGGGTCTGGCGCAGCGCGTCCGAATAGGTCAGTCCATCAGCGAGGTGCTCGTAGAAGCGCACGGTGAAATTCGCGGTGCCGTCGTCGGTTACCGGCCACAGCGTCAGCAGCGCGCGGCGCGCCCCGGCGATGCCGAGCGCGGTCGGCAGGCCGCGCAGGCCGCTGACAAAGCTCTCGTCGCCGCGGCCGGTCTCGCAGGCCGAGAGCACCAGCAGATCGAGCCCGGACAGATCCCAGTCCATCAACTCGAAGGCATAGAGATAGCCATCGCCGTCGTCGCGCAGCGGAAATCGGCTGTCGCCCGCGCCTGACAGCACGATGCCGCTCTGCCACAGCGTGTCGAGGCCACTTGCCGTGCTGTCGTGATAGAAGCCGTGCGTCGCCAGATGCGCGATGCGGACCTTGCCGATCGCCCCGCGCAGCGCATCCTCGCTGACGCCGCGCCCGCTCAGCATCTCGACCGGCGCGCCGCGTGCGCGGGCGAGTTTTGCGATCGCCTCGATCTCGGTCTTGGTGCCGGGCAGCGGCATTGGCCCCGGCTGGCCGTATTCGATGCCGCCGGCGAGCAGCATCGCGCCCGTTTTGTCGAGCTTCTCGCGGGCATGGATTGCGATCAGCGCGTCGGGGCTGGTCAGCATCCGGATCGTGTAACGGTCTTCCAGCAGGCCGCCGTCGGCATCAGGCAGCAGCGAGAACGGCACGGCAAACAGGAAGCCATCAGGCACGACGTAGAGCGTGGTCTTGTCCTTCAGCAGCGGCTCCAGCGGCGCGAACAACCGCTCGCGCAGGTTCTGGAAACGGCCCCTCGCATCGAGCACCCTGGCGCCGGAATCAGGCACGGTGGCGCGCGTCGCGCGCAGCCGCGCGATCTCGGTCCGCACCCCGGTATCGACCATCCGGCCGGGATCGCCGAGATCGACCACGCGCGGCGCGCCCTGCGCGGTCTCGACGATGGCGTACAGCACGGTCGCCGCCAGCGGCTGCTTCGACTGGCGATCCGCCTTCCATTGCCGCGTGATGAAATAGTTGATGACGGCTTCATCGCCCGCGAGCAGCTGCTGTGGGCGGAGCGGATCGCGCGGCGGCCTCATACCGATCGCATCGAGCCGCTGGTTCAGCGCCTTCTCGGCCGCGTCCTGCCGCTGCCACACCGATCGCGCCCAGTCGTCGATATTGCCCGAGGAGAACAGCTCCTGCTTCTCGCCATTGAGCCGCAGCGCCGTGCGCACCAGCGCCGCGGTCTCCGCGTCTTTGCCCGCGACCTCCGTCTCGAGTTGGCGCAGCGCCGCGGCGTCGCCGCCGCCGAGCGACTTCCAGCGCAGCACGGCGCTCGCAAAGGCCGGCTGCGCCACCGCTGAACCGGCGCCGGCGGCGAAGCGGCCGAACGCGAACAAGAGATGGTCGGCATGGGCGCGGATCGCTTCGGCTACGGCGCGATCGCCTGATGTGCCGACCTCGCGCTTCATCCAGTCGAACATCTCGCGATCGAGCGCGGTGAAGGCCTGCAGCGCGCGCTTCGGATCAACAGCGATCAGCGCGGTCGCGATGCCGAGCTTGATCTCGAAGCTCACCGGATGCTGCGCGGTGAAGGCCCGCGTCGAGATCGCAAGCGCGGTCTCGCGCAGCCGCATGCCTTTGTCGGGCTCGCCGCGCTGCTCGCGTTTGCCGGCGGCCAGCCCAGCTGCCTTGATGCGCGGGAAATCCGCGAAATTCTCCTCGTTGGCAACGATCGCCTCCAGCCGCTCCAGATCGGTCGGCGCCATCGCGGCATCGCCCGCCGCGAGCATGTCGGTGTAGAACAGCCACGCGTCGGCCTGTCCCGCAAAACCCGGATCCGTCGGCGCCAGCACGGTCGCGATCGCGCGATGCCGGCGGAAATAGCGGCGGGCGTCGTCGAAGCGTCCGAGATTGAGAAAATCCTGCCCGGCGTTGTTGACCGTCACCAGCGTGTTGAGGTGGTTCTCGCCATAATGCTTGGCGCGCTTCTCGATCGCGAACAGATCGAGCTCCAGCGCCTTCGCCGGCGCGCCGATCTCGCGCAGCATGTCGGCATAATTGTTGGCGAGCTTCCAGGTGGTGCGGTGGTCGGGCCCTAGCGCCTTCGCGGAGAGTTCGAGATTGTGCCGGCCCAAATTCGTCGCCGACGCGGCCGAGCCGTTGGCCGACAGCGCGACCGCGAGCTTGTCGTTGGCGATCAGCGATTCCTCGGAGCCTTCGCCCCAATAGGCGTTGTAGGTCGCGATTGCCTTCATGAAGAGCGGCACCGCTTCGGCGATCCTGGCGTGGTCGGATAAGAGGATGGCATATGACAGCAGCACGTCGGCATTGCCGGGCGGCGATTGCGCGGCCGCCTTGCCCTGCAGCGCCCGCGCGAACAGTTTCTCGGCGAGATCGTCGCGCTTCACCGCGCGCAGCGTGGCGGTCGCCTGGTAGTATTGCCCCATGACGAAATGGGCGTCGTCGAGCCTGTCCGCGGCGTCGAGCGCGGCATTGAGCTGGGCATAGCCGGCGTCGATCTTGCCGCTGCGCGTCAGCGCGATGGCGTTGTTCATTTGCGCGGTGATCGCTTGGGCGCTGCCTGCGCCTTGCGCCGGCGCGCGTTTGGCGCGGGAGTCCTGCGCGGCGGCGCTGTTGGTTGGTCCGGCGAAGGTCGTACCGAGCACGAGGACGATGCCAACGGAAGCGGCAGCCCGGCGCGCGCGCACAAATCCTCCGGCTGATGTCATCGGCAGCACATCCTCGTCGTGAAGTCCGTCATCGGATGGCGTCGCCCGAATGACAGCGTCGTTGCAGCCAGCCGGCCTGGCTTTAGCGGCGCAGCTTTGCATGAACAAGACACGGCGGACGGTCACGCGTCAGCGCAGAACCGGCTCGCCGCATTGATCCTCGTTGGTCGCGGCCGGCGCCTTCGGCGTTCATCCGCCGTGCCTTGAACGGCTTCCCGGTTGGTTGGGCGCGGCGTCGCTTGCATGCCAGCGGCGCTGCCCGCCATCGGACGATGTTACCGCCTGCGGATGAACGACCTGCCGGCAACCGCCTTTCGCATCGGGCTCGAAACGCGCGCGGGCCGAAAGCTCCGATCTTTCTGACCATCGTCACTTGCGCGGCTACATCAGATTCGCGTATGAGGCGCATCTTGCCTCTACTACAACTTCTCATTTTTGAGAGCCGATCGCCGATGTCCAACGCCACCCTCGACGCCAACAAGGCGCTTGTGCTCGCGCATTATGACGCCGTGACCAACCGGCATAATCCCGGGGCGATCCGCGCGCAGCTGGCGCCCGACTTCTTCGACCATGCGGCGGGCAAGCGGATGAGTGCCGAGGAGGTGATCGCGCATTCGGCCGCGCTGCACGAGACCTTCGCCGACCTGTCGGCGGTGGCCGAATGCCTGGTCGCCGACCGCGACATCGTCGCCGGCCGCTTCGTCTGGCGCGGCCGGCACCGCAGCCCATGGCGCGGCATTGCCCCAACCGGCCGCCACGTCGAATTCCGCGGCATGACGTTCTGGCGCATCCGGGACGGCAGGATCTCCGAGCGCTGGGCCGAGATCGATTTTGCAGGGCTGGAGCAGCAGCTCAGGGATTGAGGGAAATCTGCACAACTCCGCCGCGCTGCGACCCTGATCCGCCGCCATTGTCCGCGGCGTGCATCACAAGCTGAGAAGTCAACCCAAACCAATCGCGAGCGCCGCAGCCAATTGGCCGCCGCTGCGCCGCTTCATCGCCGCCGAACATCGCCTCGGCCTCGTCATGGCCCAGCGCCGCTGGACCGCGGGTCTTTACGAATTCCTGCGCTTCGGCGCGAAGCAGGCCTGGGCCTGCCTGTTCGGCGGCATCGCGGTGGCGCTCATGATCGGCACGTGGCGCTTCTATCCGCAGCACGCGGCGCTTGCGCGCTACGACTTCCTGTTTCTCTGCATGCTCGCGGTCCAGGCCGCGCTGCTGATCGGACGGCTCGAGACCTGGGAGGAGGCTAGGGTCATCCTGATCTACCACGTCGTCGGCACCGCGATGGAGCTGTTCAAGACCTCGGTCGGCTCCTGGATCTATCCGGAGCCCAGCATCTTCCATATCGGCGGCGTGCCGCTGTTCTCGGGCATCATGTATTCCTGCATCGGCAGCTACATCAGCCGCTGCTGGCGGCTGTTCGATTTCCGCTTCTCGCAGCATCCGCGCCGCCTCAGCCTGATCACCCTCAGCATCGCGATCTATGTCAATTTCTTCAGCCACCACTATGTCGTCGACCTGCGCTGGCTGCTGTTCGCCTGCGCCGCCTGGCTGTTCGGCCGCACAAGCGTCCATTTCAGGGTCTGGACCCGCCACCGCGCGATGCCGCTGCTGCTCGGCCTCGTGCTGGTGTCGCTGTTCATCTGGTTCACGGAGAACATCGGTACCTTCACCAAGACCTGGCTCTACCCGTCGCAGCGGCTCGGCTGGTCGATGGTCCCGATCGACAAGCTCGGCTCGTGGTTTCTGCTGCTGATCATCAGCTACGCGCTGGTGAGCCTGGTGAATGCGCCGCTGAAGTGGAGGGGCACCGACGCGCAACGGGATCACGAGGTCGCTGGTAGAATTTCGGTGCCGACACTTTGACTGCTTCGTTTCCTCGATGCCAGGAATTGAGCGTCTTGGCGGAAGCCAATACGATGCAATGTGGGCCTACCGTTGGGTACTTCGCACGCGCTTGACCACTGATCTGTTGAACTTCGCACGCAATTTCGGAAATCGAGGGTCAGTTCTAAAATGTGCAAGCGCTTCCCGACGGACATTCTTGGCACTGGGGTGTTTCGCTCGAACCAGCACTTCGAATAGCCACCTCCAAACGGTCGGATCATCAGGATGTCGACGGCGGGCCTTATGCAGTAGATCAATGGCTTCGTTGGTTCGACCAGTTCGCTCCATAAGATCGCTCAACCACTTGTTGGGTGCGACATCCGGCGTTGCCCTAACTGCTTCTTCGTATACCTTAATGGCCTTCTCGAAATGCCCTTCTTCTTCGTATGCGCGGCCTAACCACTTCCAAGGGCCAGAGTCCTCGCTGCTAAGCTTAATAGCCTTCTTGTATGCCGCTATTGATCCCCTCGTATCTGAATGCTTGCGGAGAGTATCGCCAAGCCATTTCCACGGCGTCGGGTTTGTTGGAAATTTTCGGATTGCGCGATCCAATATCTTTTTGGCAGCAGGCACTGCACCTTTGCGGGAGTAAGCATCTGCAAGCCAACGATATGCGTCAATCTGTTTCGGGTAACGTGCAATAATTTCTTCAAAGAGTTCGATGCTCGCCGTATATTGGTGGTGCCGACGCAAGGTAGTGGCCATCCCCTGAACGAGCGTGGGCGAATATTGAAACTTGCTCAGGGCTCCTCGATATGAAGCGATAGCGCGCTTCGTGTCTCCAGCTTCCAAGTACAAACTCGCAAGTTTTTGCCAGTTGCTTAGATCATCAGGATACAGTGCATGTAGCGAACGTTGAGCCGATAGAGCCTCGGTAACGTCAATCGTTGAAAGAAGATCGACAAGATGTGCCCATAATGCTGCGCTTGCGGGAAATACCTGCGTCGCCTCCCTAAGTATGTTGGCGGCTTCGAGAACGTTACCGCGCCCTTGAAGCAGGGTAGCTAATTGTGTTCGGGCTCTTTCAACGGCAGGAAATTTCTGAACAATATCGTAGTGAATTCGAATTGCCTTCGGCAAATCTCTATTCTGAGAAAGGCTCTGGCCAAGTCTTAGCCATAGCTGGTGATCTAGAGGAAAACGCGCCGTAGCTGCCAAATAAAGAGCTGCCGCTAAATTATGTTCTCCTCGTGAGGTGAGGTTATCTCCCAAATGCACGAAGTCTTCGCTGTTTAACAGTGCATCCTTGTTCCCAAAGTCGAGCGATGAATATTGAGTCCAATCATCTTCGAAAAGATCAAATCGCGGTACATATCTGGTATCGCCCCCTGTCGACTCATCGGCCGTAGTGAAGAAGATGCCCGATGTTGTGAATTCCATTCCTGTGACGTCTTGCCCGGAGAGATCGACGCCATCCAAATTTGCTCCGCGATAGAAGGTTCTCGGGTCTCCTCCTGCGAGATACGCTAGTTCGCGTAGATCAGAGGTCTCAGCCTGCAGAAGCACCAGAACTTTATGCAGCCAGTGTCGCATGCGCTACGTAGAATCTGCTGTTACGTTAGCCAACGTAAGTTGGCCAAAGACATCCTGTATATTTCTTACTTCGAGTCCTTCCTGAGAAAGCCGATCTCGGATGTAAGACTCGGCGGCCGCCATTCTATTTCTAAATCCGGCGCGACTCTGAACTTTACCCCACAGGTTCTCGTCTTTCATCACGAGGTCCTCGATCAAGAGGTCTTCGCGTCGGCAGCGTACCTCCACCCTAACCGCGGGTGGAATTCCTTTGGACCGATCCTTCCGCTTATCGATAAGTCCTAATCGAGGTTCTTTCGTTCCGTCCCAGGGACGCCCGTGAAGCACCTTTGTTCTTTGCGGCTCGACTGACCAGCGGTAGTGACCGTCCGCCGTCTTCGACTGGGTCACGAGCATGAATTGAATATTTTCCGAGACCTCAATCCGCTTATTGGCGGTAATGCTCGCGCCGGCGCTTCCCTCAAGAGACAATGAGCCGGCCATAACGGTAGAGGAAATCGTGGCGGCGCCAGATCCCTTAACGTTGGCTTGAGCTGATCTCTCTATTATTTCCGTCATCTTGCCCTGCAAGTCCGGTGCATCCCTTGACACGGAGCGCCGGTCAACTGCGACGGGCTCAGCCTCGGGGATCACGACGACGATTTCTGCCCGTTTGACGCTTAGACGGAATCGAATTGGAGAATCTAGTTCGCCTCCAACTCGCGCAGTGCCGAACACAACGTCCGCATGGAGGTCCGCCGAGGAGGTCTGCTCATCGAAGGCTTGATGCCATGCGTCGATCGTAACAACATCCGCAAATGCGCGTGTCCGATTGTCAAAATTCTTGGACATTATGGTACCCTAGGCGGTAGCAACTTCTGCTTGTAACATTGTTGATGGTGAGTGGACAACTCTCGGCCTGAGATTGGTTTGTTATTGGGCTATTGCTGAAAACTGGTCTGGCGTGATCCTGCTTTGACTGGAGCGTTTTTCCCGTGTCACTATGGGCGACACGAAGCAGGAGGGATGTTTGCATGCTCAGGTGTCGTTTGGCGGTTGTGTTCGGCGCCTTGCTGCTTGCCACCCCCTCCTATGCCGCCCGCTGCGGCGGCAGCTTTCCCGGCTTCGTTCAGGCGATCTCGCAGGAGGCAGCTAGCGCCGGCATCTCGCAGGATGTGATCGCCTCGGCGCTCGGCGGGGTGCAGCAGGATGGCGGGGTGCTCGCCTTCGACCGGCGGCAGCGCTACACCTTCAACAAGACGTTTGAGCAGTATGTCGCGACCCGCGTCGGCGCCGGGCGCATCAATGGCGGCCGCGCCATGCTGCAGCGTCACGCCGCGCTCTTGTCGAAGATCGAGCAGCAGTATGGCGTGCCGCGCCAGATCCTGGTCGCGATCTGGGGGCTGGAGACCGATTTCGGCAAGGGCGACATGGGCAAGCTGCCGGTGTTTCGCGTGCTTGCCACGATGGCGCATGATTGCCGCCGCACCGACCTGTTCCAGGGCGAGCTGCTGGCGGCGCTCAAGATCGTGCAGCGCGGCGATCTTCGTCTGAACGACATGATCGGCGCCTATGCCGGCGAGATCGGCCAGACGCAATTCCTGCCGTCGTCCTACATCAAATACGGCGTTGATTTCGATGGCGACGGCCATGTCGATCTGCGCCACTCGGTTGCCGACGTGCTGGCCTCGACCGCGAACCTCCTGCACACCAACGGCTTCAAGATGGGCGCGCCCTATGGCGAGGGCACCGCGAATTTCGAGGCGATGCGCGAGTGGAACAGGGCGGTGATCTACCGCAAGACCATCGGGTATTTTGCCGATCAGCTCGTGGGGCGGTGAGGAATATCCCGCCGTCGTCATTCCGGGTTCAGCCCTGCGGGCTGCCCCGGAATGACGGAATGAGTGAGTCCCATGGAAACCATCGGCAGCCAAAAGATCTGGTCGTTCTTCGACCGCCGCGGATGCCAGATCGCGAAGAACGCGGCGGTGCGGGAGGGGCCGGGCCATCGCGTCGGCTCCTATCTCGAACTCGCGACAAAAATCGCCGAGCTGCAATTCCTCAATCGCGACCATGTGCTGCTGTTTCGCGGCCAGGGCGCCGACTTCAGGAACATCAAGTGCAACTCGTCGCTGAAGCCGACGCTGTTTCGCAGCGGCCGTGGCAATCCGGATCAGGCGACGCTGGTGGCGCGGTTCGCGACGCTGGGGCGTGCCGAGCAGATCCTGATCGCGGACTATGCGAAGGCAAAACTGCTCGGGCTGGAGCGGCTGAAGCGGCATCGCATCCTCCGCTGGTCGATCCTGCAGCATTATGAGGTCTGCACCACGCCGCTGCTCGACGTCACCCATTCGATCCGGATCGCCGCGTCGTTCGCTTCGCTGGCGGAGACCGGCACCGCCTTCCTCTATGTGCTCGGCGTGCCGAATTTGAGCGGCGCAATCACCGCCAGCGCCGAGGCCGGATTGCAGATCGTGCGCCTCTCCAGCGTCTGCCCGCCGTCGGCGGTGCGGCCGCATATCCAGGAGGGCTATCTGCTCGGCGAGTATCCGGAGATGTCAGGCACCGCGCAGAAGGACAACTATTTTCCCTACGAGATGGATTTCGGCCGGCGGCTGGTCGCAAAATTCGCGTTCGCGCCGGCGTCGTTCTGGAAGAATGACAATTTTCCGCAGGTGACGAAGAGCGCGCTCTATCCGTCGGAGAAGAGCGATCCGCTGTTCCGGTTGGCGCTTGGGGTGAAGAAGCAGTTGGGCGGGTGAGACGGGCTGCGTGGGCGTGACTCACATGCTGCAACACCCTCAGCGTCGTCCCGGGCAAGCGAAGCGCGACCCGGGACCCATAACCACAAATGCCCGTTATGTACGACGCTGTGGCCCCAGCGGATTTCAACAACCAACCCCCGTGGTTATGGGTCCCGGCCCCCGTGCGCAATTGCGCACTAGGCCGGGACGACGATGGTGTACGCGGCGCCCTTGCGCGCTGCCGTCGCGCATTCAACTCGCTCGCGCCGCATCCCGCGCCATCCGCCGCGCCGCGGTCTTCTCCATCTGCCGCTGCATCACCTTCCAGTAGGTGCCGGGGAGGAAGCGTTGCAGCAGGTCCATCAGGCGGGCGTCCTTGCCGATCAGGATGCGCGGCTGGTTTTTCTCGATGCCGGTGATGATGCATTGCGCGGCGTCGGCCGGCGTCGTCCGGGCCAGCGAATCGAAGCGCTCGATCGATTGCGCGCGGCGGGCGTTGTCGGTGATGCCGCTTCCGGTGCGCGAGTTGCGCGCGATGTTGGTGGCGACGCCGCCGGGATGCACGACGGACAGCCTGACCGGACTGTTCGCCACCGCAAGCTCGTGGCGCAGGCTTTCCGAGAAGCCGCGCACCGCGAACTTGGCCGCGCAATAGGCGCTCTGGCCGGGCGGGGCGAGGATGCCGAAGATCGAGGAGATGTTGACGATATGCGCCTCGCGCTGCCGCGACAGAAGCGGCAGGAAGGCGCGGGTGCCGTGCACCACGCCCCAGAAATTGATGTTGAACAGCCACTCCATCTGCGCCTGCCCGATCTCGCCGAACGCGCCGAGCAGCGCGACGCCGGCATTGTTGACGAGGATGTTGAGGCCGGGATGCACGGTGCCGGCGGCCTGCGCGAACGCCGTGATCTGCTCCGGCTCGCTGACATCGAGACGGTGCACGCTGACCTTGCGCGGGCCTGCTTTCGCGATCTCGGCAGCCACCGACTGCAGGCCGGCCTCGTCGCGGTCGGCGAGCGCCAGATCACAGCCGCGCTGCGCAAGTTCGAGCGCAAGCGCGCGGCCTATGCCGCTGGCGGCTCCGGTCACGGCGGCGGCGGATCCAGCGATCGCGGTCATGTCGGGTCAGCTCCATCTCAACAGGGGGCGCGGTGGCCGTGCGGGAACACGGCGGCTGTCCCCACTTTTCTCAAATTGGAACCGAACCATCCAGTGATTTTAGGCATTGAACCCGTGCTCGCTCTGAAAAACTGCAATCAAAAGGGAGGCCCAGCCATGGGATATTCTATGGGACAGTCGAGGCCCCACCGTGCGAAGGCCCTGGTCGTCGAGGACGACCCGATGCAGCGCGAGATGATCGAATTGCTGCTGGAGGAGAGCGAGTTCGACGTCATCGCCTGCGCCAGCGCGGAAGCCGCCGAACTGGTGTTGCAGGGCAACGGCGACAATGTCGTGCTGATGATGACGGATGTCGAGCTGGCCGGAAACATGACCGGCGTCGAGCTCGCTTATGCCGCGAAGAAATACAACCCCGATCTCGATGTCGTCGTCACCTCGGGCCGGCCGCTGCGGCAGCGCCTGCCCGATGGCGCGCTGTTCTGGGCCAAACCCTGGGCGCCGCTGGATGTGATCCGCCTCGCCGAGATGACGGCGTCGGCGCTGTTCGGCCGTGGGCCGCGCGGGTCTTTATAGCGCCGGTCGTCATAACGGAGTTGTCAGCGCAAGCGAGGCGCGGCCGGCCGGCCGCCGCTTCCGCCGCCCCGGACGCCGTGATATTGGCGGCTGATGTCCCGCCCGTGGTCGATCATCGGACTGGTCTGGTTCATGCTCGCGACCGCAATGGCTGGCGCGGCCGCGATCGCGGTGCCCGCCGCGGCGGCGGAGGCGATTGTCAATTTCCCGTCGCTGGACGGTGCGACCGACCTGATCGGCCATCTCACCCGTCCCGAGGGCGACGCGCCGCGGCCGGCGGTGGTCCTGATGCACGGCTGCTCCGGCCTCAACGACAAAAAGGGCCGCATCTTCGGTCTCTACCGCGCCTGGGCGCGCGCGCTTGCCGTGCAGGGCTATGTCACGCTGATCGTCGACAGCGCGACGCCGCGCGGTCTCGGCCAGACCTGCTCGCGCGGGCCGGACGCCCGCCGGATGTGGCGCGACCGGCCGAAGGACGCCTACGGCGCGCTGCAATATCTGCAGGGGCAGCCGTTCGTGAAGCCTGACCGCATCGCGCTGATGGGCTGGTCGCAGGGCGGCGGGGTGGCGCTGCTCTCGATCAACGACAAGAGCATCGGCCGGCCCGCCACGCTGGCGCAGGATTTTCGGGTCGCGGTGTCGTTCCATCCCGGCGTGTGCGCCGACATCTACCAGTCAAGGCCGTACACCAATGTCGAGCCGGACAGCTGGACCACAAGGGTGCCGCTGCTGGTGCTGATCGGCGAGGCCGACGTCTGGACGCCGTTCAAGCCGTGCGACGCCTTCATCGCGGCGGCCAAGGGGCGCGGCAATCCGGTCGAGCTGAAGAGCATCCCGGCGCGGTGCACGCCTTCGACGCGCCCAACCTGCCGCGCACCGAGCTGCCGCAATATCAGATGCACGACGGCTCAATTCCCGTGATCGGGACCGATCCCGAAGCGCGCAAGGATGCCTTTCCGCGCGTGCTGGACTATCTGAAGCAACATCTGGATTGACGTGACCATTTGAGGATTTGAATGACCTGGTCCTTCCTGCTGACCACCCTGATCGTGGTCGCTTCGCCCGGCACCGGCGTGCTCTATACGCTCGCGGTCGCGCTGACCCGGGGCTCGCGGGCGAGCGTGGCGGCGGCGTTCGGCTGCACGCTCGGGATCGTGCCGCAGATGATCGCGGCGATGCTGGGGCTGGCCGCCATCCTGCACACCAGCGCGCTGGCGTTCGCGGCGCTGAAATGGGGCGGCGTGGTCTATCTGCTCTATATGGCCTGGCAGGCGCTGCGCGAGCGTGGTGCGCTCGCCGTCGACACCGAGATCAAGCCGCGCTCGAGCGGGCGGGTGATCGTCACCGCCATCCTGATCAACATCCTCAATCCAAAACTGTCGATCTTCTTCCTGGCCTTCCTGCCGCAGTTCATCGCCGTCGACGAGCCGCATCCGCTGGCGCGGATGGTCGAGCTGAGCGGTGTGTTCATGGCGATGACCTTTGCGGTGTTCGCGGTCTACGGGCTGTTCGCGGCGTCAGTGCGCGACCGCGTCATCACCCGGCCGAAGGTGATGGCCTGGCTGCGGCGCAGCTTTGCCGCGGGCTTTGCCCTGCTCGGCGCCAAGCTTGCCTTCGCGGAGCGCTGACCGCGTTTCGCCACCGTTGATGCAGGCAATAAAAAAGCAGGCCTTGCGCCTGCGGTGTTGCCCCATCCGTCTGGGGCCGACTTATTTGGATTGGTGAATTTGAAGTTGATATTGTTGCGGCCGGTGGTCCTGATCTGGATGCCCCGATCTGGGTGCCCGGGCAGGGCAGAGCCGCTACCCGGGCAAGAAACGGGTTACTTCTTCTTGGCGGCCTTCTTCTTCTTGGGGGCCTTTTTCGCCTTCGCCTTCTTCGCTTTCTTAGCCATAGTATCCTCTCAAGGTTTCATGGATTGAAACGCGACTCCGAGGCATGCTTGGCGGAGGGCCAGCCTCGCAACATCCTCAGTAGCAAACTCAGCAGATTCGGAGGCGGCTGCCGCGTGCTGTCACGGCGCTGTCATTGTGTTATCCACAGTTGTTAGCTGTTTTCGCCAGTTTTTTGCCGCGCTACGCGCGCCGCGCGTCGCATCCGTCATGCTTAACGATGCGCAAACGGCCGATGCGCGCATCTTCATCAATTCAAAACCACAGCTTGGATTGGAGCATTGCGGGTGACAGTCCGTTAAGCGGCGCGGCCGCATCCTGTCCCGCAAGACAACGGGGATTGTCATTGGGGAAGCGCCCTAGGGGCGGCGGTCATTTCAGGAGAGGCGAGACCGATAGGGGTCTCGAACAGGGGCGATGTTGAGCGTTCCGACGCTTTGGACGGTATTCGTTATCAATTTTCTCGCGCTCGGCCTGATCTGGGCCTATGTCGCGCGCAGCTATCCTGCCTTCGGTGCGGCGCAATTCTGGACCGCGTCGGCGTTCGCCGCGGCGGCCGGTGCCGCCTGTGCCATGCTCCGCGTGGTGCTGACGGACTCGCTGCTGCCGCTGCTGGCGGCGGGGACGCTGATGGTGTTCGCCGCCGGCCTTGCCGCAATGGGCATCGAGCGGTTCTACGGCAAGCCAGTGGGCTGGCGCAGCACCATGCTGACCACCGCGCTCACCTTCGCCGGCCTTACCGTCTTCATCTTTGCCTATGACAGCATGCCGATGCGCATCCTGGTCTACACCATCGCGCAGGTCACGCCGTTCGCGTTGACGCTGAAGCTGCTGCTGTCGCCCGAGAACGGCCGCGTCAGTCCCGGCGCGCGGCTTGCCGGCATCGTCGCTTCGCTGCTGATCGGCATCTATGCGCTGCGCCTTGTCGGCGCCCTGCTGCAGCCCGGCGAATTCTCCTTCGTCCGCTTCAGTGCCGGCCAGTCGCTGGTGATCCTGCTGATGGTGTTCCTGTCGATGGCGCTCAATTTCGGCTTTCTGCTGATGGCGATCGACCGGCTGCGCAACGAGGTCGCCGACCTCGCGCTGCTCGACGACCTGACCGGCGTCGGCAACCGCCGCCATCTGCTGCAGCGGCTGACCGAGGAATGCGCACGCTCCGACCGCAACGGCGAGGCGTTCGCGCTGCTGGTGATCGACCTCGACGGCTTCAAGGGCATCAACGACACCCATGGCCACGCCGCCGGCGACGCCTGCCTGCAGCACTTCACGCTGATGGCGCAGACCAGGCTCCGCCCCGGTGACATGCTGGCCCGCACCGGCGGCGACGAGTTCTGCATCGTGCTGCCGTCCTCGACGCTGCGCGAGGGCGCGATGATTGCCCGCCGCGTGCTGGAGGTCTGCCGCGCCGATGCCGAGCAGTGCACCGGCCAGGACATTCCGATCGCGGTGTCGATCGGCGTTGCGCAATGGAGCCGCGAGATCGGCATGCATCCCGACCGCCTGATCGCCGCCGCCGACCACGCGCTGTACGACGCCAAGAAAGGCGGCAAGAACGGCTATGCGACCTACGAGCCCAAGCTGCCGCCCGAGATCGCCGATCTCGTGGAAGCGACGCTGCGCAAGCGCGCCTGAGCATGCTAGAGCATGATCCGGAAAAGTGTGTAGCGGTTTTCCGAAAAGATCATGCTCAAATCAAAAAGATAGAGTCGGATGACGATTCGAAGAAAAGTTATCCCGCTCTATCGAGGGACGACACTGGATCCTTCCGTGATCATGTCTCGCCTGCTCGCCGTACTTGCTGCGCTCGTGCTGTCCTCCGCGGCATCAGCTCAAATGCCCGATCTCGCGACCATCGCGCGATCGCAAGGCACGCCTGAGATTCCCGGGTTGAAAATGGTCTGGCTGTCGCCCTGGGGTGACGTCGCCAAGTCCCATCCCTGGCGCAACATCATCGTGCACCAGACCGAGGGCCCGCAGGGCTCGGCGCGGTTTGGCGCAGCAGAGCAGCACAACAACCCGACCCGGCGCGGCGTCATGGTCTGGGTCGAAACCGACGGCACGGTCTATTGGTCGGTCGCGGACAATCTCGTTCCGACCCATGGCGACGGCGGCAACCGCAACGACAACAAGTACATCGACAACCGGGCGACCTATCATCAGGTGATCGGCAGCAATTCGATCGGCGTCGAGTTCTCCGGCAACTATCCCGATGTCGCGAAGGGCCCGACCGATGCGCAGATCGCGGCGTGGCGGGTGCTGGTGAAGCTGCTGCGCGCGCGTTACGGCATCGCACTGGAGCACGTCTACGCGCACAACTGGATCGACTTCAAGGACGCCCGCTACTGCGAGGGCTGCGCGCTTGCGACCATGGCGCGGCAATGGGGCGAGTAGGGGCGCGTACGCGTCATGTGTGGACGAGGACGCCCGGGCTAGCAAACAGCTGTCATCGCCCGGCTTCGACCGGGCGATCCAGTATTCCAGAGACAGCAGTTATTGCGCGTCCTCTCTCGACCCCGCGCCGTACGGGGTCCCCCGCTTTCGCAGTAGGACGACAGCTTCGTAGGATGGGTGGAGCGAAGCGATACCCATCAACTTCGTGCCGCGCTGTGGGATGATGGGTATCGCTGTACTCCACCCATCCTACCGACTGCCCGGATTTCGCTCAACCTTACGGAACAAGCGCTCGCGTTAACGACGCTTGGCGATTTCCAGCCTGAGCGAAATCGCTTCGAAGCTTGTTAAAATTTGCTGGGTACCTCTGCCAGCAAGGGATCAGGGGAAGAGAAGATATGGGCAAGCGGGCCAAACGTGGGAAGACTGAGGCGCTCGCGCTACCGGTGGCGGGAAGAGTTGCAATTGGCGCCGTGGCGGCTGTCGCATTGGGGTACGGTTTGCTGTGGCGTCCGGCGAGCGTCCAACCGATACGGAAGCAAGCCGCGCACCAGGTCCCGGCGCCATCGGCTCCGGTGCCATCGGCTCCTATTCACGTAGCGGCGCCGGTTCAGGCTCCTGCGCCAGCTCCGGTTCCAATCCCGGTCCCCGCGCCCCGGATCGAAACGCCAAAAGCCGCTGACGCTCCTGGAAAATTTGTTCGGCAGGTGGTTGATTACGCCAGTCACCAGGCGCCCGGCACCGTCGTCATCGATACCGGAAACACGTTCCTCTACCTCGTTCTGAACGACGGACAGGCGATGCGCTACGGCATCGGTGTCGGTCGCGAAGGCTTCACATGGTCCGGTGAACAGACCGTAGCCCGCAAGACAGAATGGCCGGATTGGCGTCCGCCGGGAGAGATGATTTCGCGCCAGCCTTATCTGCCGCGGTTCATGGCAGGGGGGCCCGGCAATCCGCTCGGCGCCCGGGCGATGTATCTGGGCGATACCGAATACAGAATTCACGGCGCCAACAAGCCCGATACGATCGGGAAGCGGGTTTCGTCCGGCTGTATCCGGCTGACCAATGAGGACGTCGTGGACCTTTATGAACGAGTGAAAGTCGGAGCGAAAGTCATCGTGCTTCCGGCCCCCGCGGCCAATCGGCCGTCCCAGGGCGCGCCGCCCGACGCCGCCGTCCGATCACCGGATCTGGTACCGCCGTCGAACCGGCCCTCGGCAACCAGCGCGCAGATGCAATCATCTCGACCGAAGATGGCCGAGGCCCAGTAACTTGATTCCTCTGTCCCGGGTCTACAACTGAGAGCAAACAGACATGCAAGTCGTCGGGTTTAATTCGGCTTCTGGCCCTTAGCCGACATCACCAAGTGCGCCTCGCTTGTCCGCTCCCGAAGCTGATGCCCCTGGCGCAACATCAAGGCGCTAACGGACGCGCAGATCGCGGCGTGGCGCGTGCTGCGCGCGCGTTACGGCATTCCGCTGGAGCACGTCTACGCGTACAACTAGGTCGACTTCAAGGATGCGGGCTGCGCGCTCGCGACCATGGCACGGCAGTGGGGCGAGTAGGGTGGGTACTCGTTAAAATCCCGGACGTCTGCTTTCGGGGATGAAGCGGAAACCCGATCCGACCTCCGGGATATCGCCTTCTGACCCAAATGCGACATCGGTGTCGTGGCGCCCAACACAGCTCCTAGCAAACGATGTGTAAGGGTGCGCCCCTCCGCCAGCGCAAATGAGAAGACCGGAGTTCAACCCTTGGGCGGAGCCTCACCCGAGCGATTGCCGAACGAAATGCCTCACAACATTGCAGAACTCGGTCGTTGCCGTGAAGATAGGAAGGTGCCCCTTCCGGTCGAACGCGCATAGCTGCGCATTCGGGAGACGCGCCGCGATTTCCTCGGCCGCCGCAAATGCGATGAGGCGATCCTCGCGCCCATGGGCAACCAACACCGGCGCCGTGATGGCGGAGAGAAGCGGCATGACATCCTTCGTTGGATCGGGGTCGAAGAAACTCAGAAGGGTTTCGCGCGGTAACGAAAGTCGGCTTCGAATCGTGCGCTCCCGCAGCTCCTCCATCTCGGGCTCGGAATAGACGAGCTCAGTATGCACTCGCATGATTTCGGCGACGTCCTTCACCGCTTTGTCATGGACACACCGCTCCAGGTAGACGGCATTGAACGTTCGCGAGAAGTCGCCTGGTGGAGTGCCCAGCGCGACCAGAGCCGTGAACAGGCTCGGCTCGGCGTGGGCGAGCCTGAAGAGCATGTTTGCTCCGGCGGAGATCCCGACCCCGACCACCGGGCCGCCACCCAGCTCGGCGATCACGGCCCGGACGTCCTTGGCGTGGTCTTCGACATAATAGGGTCGCGTCAAAGGATCGGACGCGCCAGATCCGCGCGGATCGATCGTGACGATCCGGAACTCCTGGCAGAACTGTTCGAGGATAGGCTGGATCGTGGCCAGCCCATAGGCGAGCGGGCTGACCAACAGCAGCGTGGTCTCGCCGCCCCCGTGCTCGTAGAACGCGATCCTCGCCCCGCCGCTGAAGGCAGCGCGCGAGCGATGGCGCTTTCGCTCGATCCTGGTCCTGTCTTCGTCCGCGGATGCGAGTATCAGGGCTTCGTCATAATGGCTATTTGCCCCCGCAAGATCGTCCATCAGACCCGCCAAGTCGCCAAGCATCTCTAGCGCCTCGAGTTCGCGCCTCTCCGCGATGTGGGCTCCTTCATGCGCATTCCCGCATCGGTGCGTCTGCAGCAGGGCGATGCATTTTTCGAGATGAGCGGTCGCCTCGCGCAGTGCATAGCCTGATCTCGCACGGCGCGCCGCATCGAGCAGGCACTCCGATGCGCGTCCGGCGTGCCCGGCCTCGGCATGGTGATGCGCCAGCCATTCTGGCTGTTGCGCAATGATTTCGGGAAAGCGCGCCTCAACGACGTCAGCGATACGAGCGTGCAGCTCACGGCGCCTAGTCTTCGGCAGCGACTGATAGGCGGCTTCCTGAACGAGCGCATGACGAAACACATGGACCTGCGCCGACGGCAGGCTGGAACGATCGATCAATTGGTTGTTCGAGAGCTGGTCCAGAGCTGCGCGAAGTGCATCTGGTTCAAGGGTCGAAGCCGCTGCAAGCATCTCGTGCGAGAACACTCGGCCAATGCAGGCGGCAACCTGAGCGACTTCTTTGGCGGATGCAGCGCGATCAAGCCGCGCCATCAGCGAATCACGCAGTGTAGTTGGGATCGCCGTATCCGGCATACTGCCGCGCAGGACATAGCGATCGACTGTCTCCGTGATCAGCTCTGACTCAAGCACGAGCCTGGTCAGCTCCTCGATGAAGAGCGGCACGCCGTCGGCCCTGAACAGGATGCGGTCCACCAGTTCGGCCGGCAGAGGTTTGCCGCCAGCGACCCGCTCCGCCAAATCCGCCGCGTCGCGCCGGCCCAGGCGATTGAGGCTGAGCAGGGTGACGTGGCCCGGGCGCGTCCAGGGCGGAACGAAATCGGGCCGGAAGGTGAGGACGGCCAGTATGGCCAGGTGGCGGACCCGTTCGACAAGCGTTCCAAACAGTTCGATCGACGTGGGATCGGCCCAATGGAGGTCCTCGAAGATTAGCAAAACTGGCAGTCGTGCCGCGCACGCTTCGAGATGACGCACCAGGGCCGCGAGCGTCTTCGCGTTCCGCTGCGCCGGCGTGAGGTCCGGCGTCGGGCGGCCCTCGGCAGCCGGCAGCCCCAGGAACGAGGCGAAGAGAGGGACGAACTCGGAGGCGGTTTGAACATCGCGCTGGAGCAGGGCTTCGAGTTTCACAAGCTTCTGGAGCGAATCGTCCCAGGGGAGAAAGCCTGCGGCATACTCCAGCTGAGCGCGGACCGGATGGAGGGCGCTGGCAGAGCGTTCGGGCGAACTTTGGTAGGCCATCAACCGATGCCCGCCATCGGCTCCGAGCTGCTGTTGCAGCGCCTGCACCAGCCGGGACTTCCCGATTCCCGGCTCGCCGGAGAGCCATACGATCTGACCTTCGCCGCCCTTCGCCAGATCCCAGCGGTCAAGCAGCAAATCAAGTTCCTTTCTCCGTCCGACCAGGGTCGTGGGCCGCGTTCCGCGCAATGCCTTGAACCGGCTCTCGCACGCCTTCTCACCCAGAACCTGATGGGCGCTCACGGCGGTGTGGAAGCCCTTGAGACGAACCGGTGTCAGCTCGCGACACTCAAACAGGTCGCCAAGCAGGCGGCGAGTCTCGCCGCTGATGACCACGGCATCCGGCTCAGCCAGCGCCTGAAGACGCGCAGCAAGATTAGGAGTCTCGCCGACTACTTCGTTTTCGTGCCCCGGCCCCTCACTCATGAAATCTCCGACTATCACTAGGCCGGTGGCAATACCGACCCGCACGTGCAACGACGTCGCCTCGCCGGCATCGAGCTTCGCCACGGCTTCGACCAGCGCCAGCCCCGCGCGCACTGCCTGCTCCGCATCGTCCTCATGGGCCTGCGGATAGCCGAAATAGGCGAGCACGCCGTCGCCGAGATATCTGGCGACGAAACCATCGGATTGGGTGATGACCTTGGCGCAACATCGGTGATAGGGGCCGATGATCTCCTGCAGATCCTCTGGGTCGAGCCGGGTGGAGAGCGCCGTCGAGCCGACGAGGTCACAGAACAAAATCGTAATTTGGCGGCGCTCAGTGTCGTCCCGCGGCTCGGGGTGGAACGCAGTTGCCGACGGGGTGGGCGCAAGCTGGGCGATTGCTGCCAGCATCTTGCGCCGATGCCCGACTGAGATGCCAAGCTCTTTCAAGTCCCGATCAGTCAGATGAGGGAGGACAGCAGTGTCGATATCGTTCTCGGTAAAGCGCTGAGCGTACTCGGACACACCGAGCGAGGCCAGCCACTCTGCAACTGTGACCACCTGCTACCCTCGCGGTTCCGCTAGACCGCATGATACAATAGCTTGTGAAGCGAGGCCACTGCGGACACGCCGCAAGTAAGGCCTCGTTCGGTGACGGCTGCAAGGACGGGCCTGCCAAATGTCCGGAATTGGCCCAAGGCTGACGGTCTGCATGACCGTCGCGAACTTCCGCTCTTCGAGGTGAACCGGAAGTCCCCTGGTTCGGTCGCTATCGGCGGCTTCTGACCCAAAGAAGACACTGAGGGCTCGCTTCGACAGGCCACTCCGGCTCGCGCGCGACCAAAACAATTCAGCCTTCCGAGCGCAGGGCCGCCTCGACGCGCTGGATCAGCCGCTCCCGCATGTCAGGCATGGCCCCGCCGAGCAGGAGGAAGACGCGGACGATCGGCAAATAGGGCTGCATCGCCGCCGTATCAGCGCCGCAGGGGCTATGCCGGCCAGCCGCGCATACTCCGCCTGCAGAACCGAATTGACCGTGGCCCGCTCCGGATCGTCGGCGTGTTCCGGGCCAATCTCGGCAAGCAGGACATGGCACTGTGCAATCTCGTAGGCGGCGGGCGCACGAGCCGCGCCAAGCCAGTCGATCAGTCTCGGACCCTGCGCCGTCATAATCACGTTGCCGGGGTGAAGATCGGAATGGCACGGCACGTCATCGGGCGCGAGGTGCTCGATCAGCGCGAGGACGCCGGTGGTGATGCGCTCCGGAAGCACGCTGCCGCCGAACCGCAATCTGGCGTGCATCGCCTCGCGCAGCGAGAGTGCGTGCGGCGGCGGTCGCGTCTTGTGAACGGCAAGGCAGAGCGTCGCAAGGATTGCGCCCGCTTGTTCACGCGTGATGGCGCCGGTGCGCGTAGCCTGCGTCAGGGTCGGCCCATCGAACCGCGGCAGCACGATGCCAAAGCGGCCGTCCAGGGTGACTTCGCCGAGCACCTCCGGCGCTGGGCCGCCGGCGGCGAAGACCGCGCGGGTCATTTGCGTCTCGTGCTGGACGACCCACTGCGGGATACCTGGCTTGGACAACTTGACGATCTGACCAGGCGCCCAGGCGTGGACATCAGCGAAGACGCCTTCGCCGATCTTCTCTCCCAGCAATCTCTGCATGCCCGTTCTCCGCCGTGCAGAGGAAACACCGGCGGCGAGCAAAAAGGAACCCCTCCCGTCGCGGGGCCGCCGGCCCCTATGATCGCCTTTCAACCTCCAGAGACCTTCGTCCACTCCGCTAAATGGTGCCAAGTCCGGTTGTGGCCCTTAGCCGACATGGCCAAGAGCGCCTCTTTTGTCCGCTCCTGAGGCTAATGCGAACATTCGTCGGCAGGCGGCGGTCATCTGGCTGCCCAGCTCCAACTCCCACCTTAAAGGTGACAAATTTTCAGACATTGAGAAGAGCGGACGAAAGTTGTTGCATGACGTCGGAGTGTACTAATGAGCCCTTCTGGAGCTTTGATCGCGATCCTGCCGTGTAATGACCTTGATGCGTCGGAGCGGTTCTACAATCGGCTGGGCTTTGCGCGCCCGGACAGCGAAAGGCCTGCTCCGGGAGAGCCGGACACCTATCGCATGCTGTCGAACGGGAAGGGCGGATATTTACATCTGACGGACGCGGTCGAGGGATGGCTAACGCCGGGCAGAAACCCTTTTGGGCTTTATCTATACCTCGAGAGTGTTGATGCTGCGGCGCGCGAATTTCAGCAATCACCCGAAGACAAGCCGTGGGGGATGTACGAATTTGCAATCTCTGACCCAGATGAAACGTTGGTCCGTGTCGGTTGGCCAAGCCGTCTCCGCGCCGGAGCGCAATAATTCGTCCGCACTGGCCCTTGGCTGACATGACTAAGTGCGGTTCGTTTGTCCGCTACCGAGGCTGATGCGGACATTCGTCGGCAGGCGGATCTATGGGCATACGTCCTAGATCGAGCGGCGTGCCGAAGCACCATGGCAAAAACCAGCTTCGCAGGACGGGTGGAGCGAAGCGATACCCGTCAACCTTGTCCTGCGCGGTGGGATGATGGGTATCGCGGCGCTCCGCCTATCCTACAGACTGCGCGCGCGTTACGGCATCGCGCTGGAGCACGTCTACGCGCACAACTGGATCGACTTCAAGGATGCCCGCTACTGCGAAGGCTGCGCGCTCGCGACCATGGCGCGGCGGTGCGGTGAGTAGGATAGCGCTCGTTCAGATCGGCTGCGCCATCCAGCGGAAGAACCGGCCGATCGCGCCGGGCGGCCGCGCCACCTCCGGCTCATCGGGCTGTTCGGCCGCGAGGAAGCGGTCAGAAATGTAGTCCAGAAACCGCAAGTCGTTCGGCTCGGTGACGGTGAAGCTCTCGCCGCCGGTGAACACGGTGTAGTCGTAGAAGAACGGACCGACGAACGGCATCGCCGCCGGCGCGGCCGAGTCCTTCGAGAACACGAAGTCGGCGGGCTCGAGCCCGCCCTCGGTCATCGCCCGCTCCAGTGCGGGCAGCTTGCTCGTGAACTCGGCGGAGAAGCCGCCGGCGGTCGATTGCAGTGTGATCGGCATCACAACCTCGCATCCGCGCCCGCCCCCGTGGCGATCGCTTCCCGATTGGTCGATCGAGGGGGAGCGGAGGTTCGTGGGCGTCGGCGAAGCGCGTGCTGAAAATCACGCCCAAACAAAAAAACCGGCGTTGCCGCCGGCTTTCGCGTCTCTTGGCTCGACTCCGCGCGTTAGTGCGCGGCTCCGAGAGCAGCTTTCCGACGGGCAATCGTGCCCTTGACGGCGGGCTACACCTTCTCCAACGCGCGGGACAACTGGATCGACTTCAAGGACGCCCGCTACTGCGAGGGCTGCGCTCGCGGCGATGGCGCGGCAGTGGGGCGAGTGGGGCGCGTACTCCATTAAAATCCGGGAGGCCCGCTTTCGGAGACGAAGCAGAAACCCGATCCGACCTCAGGCCTATCGCCTTCTGACCCATCTCGGACACTGGACCTATCGGACATTGGCCCACTTTTCTGCTAAGCTGGCCCTTGATTTTCCGGTCCGAGGTGCGTCTTGAGCAACGAGCGCGTGGAACGGCGACTGGCAGCGGTGCTGGCGGCGGATGTTGCGGGATATAGTCGGCTGATGGGGGCCGACGAAGAAGAGACGCTGGCCCGGCTAAAGGCTGTAAGGAAGACCACCGTTGACCCCACCATAGCCTCCCATCGAGGCCACATGGTCAAGACGACCGGTGACGGCATGCTGATCGAGTTCGCCAGCGCCGTCGATGCGGTGCGCGGTGCAGTTGAAATCCAGCGCAGTGTGGCCGAGCAGAATGCCGGCGTGCCGCCCGATCAAAGGATCGAATTCCGGATCGGTATTCATGTCGGTGACGTCATTTTTGATGACAACGACATCTTCGGCGATGGTGTCAACATTGCCGCCCGCCTTGAGAGCATCGCCGAACCGGGCGGGATCTGCATGTCCGATGATGCTTATCGGCAGGTGCGGGGCAAAGTTGAAATTGCCTATGATGACATAGGACAGCAGTCCCTCAAAAACATTGCCGAGCCTATGCGGGCGTGGCGGGTTCGGCCGTCTGGTCAAACCCCTTTCGAAGTAAGATCAGGTTCGGCTGTGAGCCAGCCTCCGGTGCTCTCGCTTCCCGACAAACCATCCATCGCCGTGCTGCCGTTCCAGAACATGAGCGGCGATCCCGAGCAGGAATATTTCGCTGATGGGCTCACAGAAGATATTATAACAGAACTGGCCCATACCAGCACGATGTCGGTAATCGCTCGCAACTCGACATTTGTCTACAAGGGCAAGGCTGTCGACGTGAAGCAGGTTGGACGCGACCTCGGTACCCGTTACGTGCTTGAGGGCAGCGTCCGGCGCATAGACCGGCGTGTTCGTGTCACTGCGCAGCTAGTCGAGACCGCAATGGGGCGCCACCTATGGGCCGAGAAATACGACCGCGATCTCGCTGACATCTTTGAAATACAGGACGAAATCACGCGCAGCGTCGTGGGCTCGACCCAATGTCAAGTTGTCTTTAGCGAAGGGGTTCTGGCTGAACGAAGCGAGAGACCGGATTTTCGCACTTGGGATCTCGCCAAGCGCGGGTGGAAGGAAATTTACGGGCTGACGTCGGAAAGCATCGCAAGAGCGCGCGAGATCGGGGTCGAAGTCACGCGCATCGATCCATCATTTGCGAAGGGTCATCAGCTTCTTGCTGCTGCGACATATCATTTGGCGTTGATGGGCTTTTCCAGCAACCCACGGGAAATGCTTGAGGCAGCTTTGCAGTCAGCCCAACAAGCGATCCGGCTCGATGATGCCGATGAATATTCGTATTGGATGCTCGGTGGTATTCTGGGTCAGGGTCTTGGGTACCATGACAAGGCCATCGCGGCCTATCGACGAGCCCTTGAGCTCAATCCAAATTTCTTGATTGCTTTTGGCAGTCTCGGCACGGTGCTTGCCCTCGCTGGACGGGCAGAAGAGAGTGTCCAAAATTCGGAGACATGCCTCAGATTGAACCCGCGCGAACCGGGCAACTTTTTCCGCTTCTCTGGGCTTGCGCTGGCATATTTTGTTGCCCAGGACTACGTCAAAGCTCGTGAGTGGTCCGAAAAAGCCGTGCAGCGTAAGCGAGACTGGTGGCAAGGCCATGCCCTTCTTGCCGTTAGCTTTGCGCTGCTAGGCGAGCAAGATGCGGCGCGCGCGGCGATCGGTGATTGGCTTCTCGCGATCCCGAGCGCAACCGTGAGCAATTTGCCACCAATACCATTCAGAAATGCAACGGACGCGGAACGTTTCCGAGACGCCCTTCGCAAGGCGGGTCTCCCGGAATGACGCAATAATCACCTCCAGCTAGAGTTGTGAAAGTCCACTCCTGGGCCCTTAGCGGACATGGCCAAGAGTGCCTCTCTTATCCGCTCCTGAGGCTAATGCGGACATTCGTCGGCAGGCGGATCTTTGGGCATACGTCCTAGATCGAGGTGCGTGCCGAAGGATCATGCCAAAAACCAGCCCCGTAGCAACCATCAAGTCGCGGACGCCTGTTCGAGCCAAGGCGTTCCGCGCTGGATGACAGTGTTGGCATAGATCAGCAGCTTTCGCGCGCAAGCGATGAGAGCTGCGTTGTGGGCCTTTCCGGCTGCGGTTAGGCGTGTGTAGAGCACAATGAGGGCCTTGTTCCAGCGGAATGCCGCCGGAAGCGCCGCAGCAAACAGCGAACGTCGCAGCCGAGCCCGACCGCCGGCGATGCGCCGTTGGCCGTTATGTTGCCCACTGTCGTTGTCGAAGGGCGCGAGCCCCGCGAGGGCCGCAGCCTCCTCGCGGCTGACACGGCCGAGCTCGGGCATGCGGATCAAGAGCGCGAGTGCGGTGCGTTCGCCGATCCCGGGAATGCTGAGCACGAGGTCAAGGCGGGCAGCGAGATCGCGGTGAGCGCGTAGTTGCCTGGCAAGGTAACGGATCTGGGCGAGCCGCCGTGCCTTCAGCCGGGCAATGTCACCCAGCACCAGGCGTCGCAGCGCGGGCTGATCGATATGCTCGAGCCGGGTCTTCAAGATTGATTGTGACGTTGACGACCGCTTGTGTCACTTTTCCGACCTGACAGGCCAGGCTGACCATGTCCGTTCGTGAGGGCGAAGCGGACTTCCCGGTTGCTCTCCAGGACTTCTGGGTTTGACCTAGGCTGTGAAGGGGATCACGATATGAGGGCAACACACTTCACGGTGGCCTCTGTGCTCGCAGGTCTGGGAAGTTGCTTCGTGGCCGTAATGCCCGTCGCCGCACAGCAGAGCGCTCCGCAGCCCTTGCGAGGTGATCAAGCGATGTCGCCTATTGGGGGCTCCCTGCCTAAGCCCAATTATGCGACCTACGTCATGCTCTGCCCGGACCCGCCCTAATGACGATCCGCAAGAAAATCTTTCTTCTCGCCGGGATTCTGCTTGCGCTGTTTGGCGTCGTGGTCGGCGTACTCGCCGTTATTCAAAAGCTGGACAGCGATCAAATAGGCAACATTGTCGAATACGAGTTGCCGCTGACGAGGCTGGTCGCAGAGATCGATGTCGATACCGACAGGTACGAACTCGGCATTTTGCGTGCGCTACGCCTTGATCCCTTGAATCCTCCAGAACTCGCAGCGGCAATTTCCACCAAGCAGGCGATGACGGAGGAATTGCGCACCGACGTCGACAAGGCCACTGCGTTGCTCGCTAAGGCCATTCAAGACCCGAGCTACCAGACCACTGAACGCATCGAGCTGGCGCGCATAGAGGGATCGTTCAAATACCTCAGCCGCAGCCTCGAGGAATTTCTAGCCACCGGTGAGCTAACAATGGCGGCCCTAGCCGATGGCCGACGCGAGGATGCCCGGACGGCCTCACTTGGCTTCAGCAAGTTTGCACAAGCTTTCGGACCGGACCTGTCCGAGATTCGCCGTAGCCTTGCCAGTCTTACAGATCGGGCAACCCGCACTGTTCTCGCAAGACAACGGCTTAATACCTACTTGAGCTTTGGCCTGTTCTTGGCCGCCTGTGGAATCGGCCTCGGCATAAGCGCAGTGGGATCGGCCCGTGTGGTTGGAGGTTTGCGCCAGCTTGTGGTCCGCACCCGCGCAATCGAGTCCGGTACGGATTCGGAGCCGTTGTCGATTCTCACGCGCGACGAGGTTGGTGAACTCGCTCTATCGTTTAATCGCATGGTCGAGGAGCTTCGCTCGCGGGAGCGCATCAAGGATACGTTCGGCAAGTTTGTCGACCCACGCATCGTCACTCGTTTGATCGGCAGCGGTGCCGAACAGGCCGAGCGCCGCACGCTCACTATCTTCTTTTCCGATATCAAGGACTTCAGCGGCATCAGCGAGCAACTAACTGCCAGCGCCGTCGTCAACTTGCTGAACAGCTATTTCGGAACGGTCGCCGACGTTATTCATGCGCATCACGGCTTCATCGACAAATATATCGGCGACGCTGTCATGGCGTTCTGGGTCTCGCCTTTCTCTGCTGGCGACGATCATGCCAGCGATGCCTGCCTCGCGGCGCTTGCACAACAGGATGCGATCACCCTGCTTCGCGCCCAGTTGCCTGAGATCACCGGGATGCGACGCAATCCACCCAAACTTGCTATCCGTATGGGAATCGCCACCGGCGAAGCCGTGGTCGGGACCATTGGCTCGGATGCGGCGCGATCCTATACCGTGATCGGCGATACGGTGAACCTCGCCTCGCGTCTCGAGAGCATCAACAAACTCTATGGCACCTCGCTCATCCTCAGCGAGGAGACCTATCGAATCGCCCAACAAGTCGTTGAGGCACGCGAACTTGACCTCATCACTGTCGCCGGCAAGACCGAGCCGGTCCGTATCTTCGAAGCAATGGGTCGCGTTGGCGAGCTCGAGCCGGAGCGGATTCAGCTTCGCGAGATGTTCTCGGATGGTCTCGCCAGCTATCGCCGGCAGGATTGGGACGAGGCGCAGGGGTGCTTCGAAAGGTGCCTCCTCCATGATGCGGAGGATGGACCTTCGCGGCTATTTGTCGACCGCGTCTGCCAATTGCGCAGCATTCCGCCGCCAGCCGGTTGGGACGGGGTCTGGCATTTTTCCGAAAAATGACACCCTCGGTTAGATCAAAGGATCAAAGGGTTGTTGCGGTGGATGAGTCCGTTATTGGCCCTTTTCGGAAGTGCCGCGCTGGCTGTCGAAAGTCCGATGTCGGGGGTGGAGCGGACGTCACGAGTGCGCGTTCTGACCTCCGAGTTTGACCCGAAGGCGACATGACGAAGTGCGCCTCGTTTGTCCGATCCCGAGGCTGATGCGGACATTCGTCGGCAGGCGGATCTATGGGTATACGTCCTGGATCGAGGTGCGTGCCGAGCACCACTTTGCAAACAACAAAAAAGCCGGCGTTGCCGCCGGCTTTCGTGTCTGTTGGCTCGCCCACCGCGCGCTTAGTGCGCGGCCTCGAGCGCTGCTTCCTGCCGGGCAATCGTGCCCTTGACGGCCGACTGCACCTTTTCGAACGCGCGGACCTCGATCTGCCGCACGCGCTCGCGCGACACGCCGAACTCGGCGGCGAGGTCTTCCAGCGTCATCGGCTCATCCGCCAGACGCCGCGCCTCGAAGATGCGGCGTTCGCGCGGGTTGAGCACGCCGATCGCACCGTTCAGGGCCTGGCGGCGATGATCGAACTCCTCGCTCTCGGCCATCACGGCTTCGGCGTTGGGCGAGTTGTCGACCAGCCAGTCCTGCCATTCGCCGGCTTCGCCGTCGTCGCGGATCGGGGCGTTGAGCGACGCGTCACCGCCGAGGCGGCGGTTCATGTCGACCACGTCCTGATCGGTCACGCCGAGGCGCTTGGCAATCAACTTCACCTGGTCGGGGTGGAGATCACCCTCTTCCAGAGCGGAGATCTTGCTCTTCGCCTTGCGCAGGTTGAAGAACAGCTTCTTCTGGTTCGCGGTGGTGCCCATCTTCACGAGCGACCAGGAACGCAGAATGTACTCTTGTATTGACGCCTTGATCCACCACATGGCGTAGGTGGCGAGACGGAAGCCCTTCTCGGGCTCGAATCGCTTCACCGCCTGCATCAGGCCGACATTGCCTTCCGAGACCACCTCGGAGATCGGCAAGCCGTAGCCGCGATAGCCCATGGCGATCTTGGCCACGAGCCTGAGATGGCTGGTGACGAGCTTATGCGCCGCGTCGCGATCGTCATGCTCGCGCCAACGCTTGGCGAGCATGTACTCCTGCTGGGGCTCCAGCATGGGGAACTTGCGGATCTCGGCGAGGTATCTGGAAAGACCGGACTCTCCATTGAGAACCGGTAAGGTAGCTGTACGGGCCATTACTTGCGCCCTCCAGTGGTTCAGGCCCCCGATAGCGGCGGGCCAGGCAGGTGGCCGCTGGGTTAAAGCCGGCCATGCTGCGATGTTCCGCGTTGGATATTCAACGCAGGTGCAACATACACCAAACTGTCCGTGATAGGGAAGGATTGCTGACGTCACGTCCCCGTGTGGCTGGTATAACCTGTTGTCATAACGAGGCTTTTCATCAGGGGGTGCGTCATACCGCCGCTTCCAGCGCCCTTTGCAGGAGAAGCAAATCCTCCGGCAAAGGCTGTTCCCAGCGCAAAAGTTCCCCGGTCCGGGGGTGCTCCAAAGCCAGCAGATAGGCGTGCAGGGCCTGCCGGTCGAGGGCGGTGAGTGCGTCCTTACCTTCCGCGCTGAGCTGCCCGGCCTTGGTCTTGAAGTGGGCGCCGTAAACGCTGTCGCCCATCAGCGGATGGCCGAGATGGGCGAGGTGCACCCGGATCTGATGGGTCCGGCCGGTCTCGAGCTGGCAGGCCAGCAGCGAGGCGACCGGCTTGCCGTCGCGGCCGGCAAAGCTCTGCTGCACCTCGAAATGGGTGATCGCCTCGCGGCCGCTCTGACGGACGGCCATCTTCTCGCGGGCGTGCGGATGGCGGTCGATCGGCGCGTCGATGGTGCCGTGGGGCCGGTTCGGCACGCCCCAGGCGAACGCCATGTAGCCGCGCTCCATCGGGCCGGTGCGGCCATGGTCGGCGAACTGCGCGGTCAGCGATTGATGGGCGTGGTCGTTCTTGGCGACCACCATCAGTCCCGTGGTGTCCTTGTCGAGCCGGTGCACGATGCCCGGCCGCTTGACCCCGCCGATGCCGGACAGGCTGCTGCCGCAATGCGCGATCAGCGCGTTGACCAGCGTTCCCGTGGCGTGGCCGGCCGCGGGGTGCACGACCAGGCCGCGGGGCTTGTCGATGACGATGATGTCGTCGTCCTCGAACACGATATCGAGCGCGATGTCCTCGCCCTGGGGCTCGGCAGGCGCGGCCTCCGGAACGTCGATTATGATCGTATCGCCCTTGACGACATGATAAGCGGGGTCGCGGACGACGGCGTCCTTGACGGTCACGGAACCGGCGAGGATCAGCGCCTTCAGGCGGGACCGCGACAGCTCCGGGGTGCGCTGCGCGAGCACGCGGTCAAGCCGGGCCGAGCCCTCGTCGCCCGCGACGATGACCTCCAGCTTCCGACCGCCATTCGAAGAGACGTGTTGCAAAGATATAGAGCCTTGTGATGACCGACACCGCTGTGACCGAACCGACCCCCGACCAGGCCGCGCTGATCGCGCGGGTGCGGCGCATGATGCTGATCGCGGGGCTGACCTCGGCACTGGCCGTGGCCGTCGTGTTGATCGCCATCGGCTACCGCCTTTATCGCAGCGAGGGAAGCCCTGTTTCGGTGTCCGACGTCACTGCTGCGCTGCCGAAGGGCGCCCGCATCGTCTCGACCGGCGTCGCCGGCGAGCGGTTTGTGCTGACGCTTGATATAGGCGGTGCAACAGAGATCCGCACATTTGATGCAAAGACGCTGAAACCTGTCGGCAGGCTGACCTTCGTCAACGAACCCTGATCGACGCAACCGCGAAGCGGCGCAGTTAAATCAACCAAAAGCTGCAGCGTATTTTTTGCGCATGCGTTCGTGCATCGAGAAGGTGTGCCGCCATCTTTTCGGCTGAGTTGCACGCTCAGCTTGCGCCATGTCGGAGTCCAATCCCAGCGCTTCCGTCGACCAGATCGGTGAATCCGAGGCGTCGGGCTCGTGCGCGGACCCGACGCGTCGCGCGGTGTTGACCGCGCTCGCGGGTTGCGCCTGTCTTGCCGCGATCGAGCCTGCATCCGCCGACGACGAAGATCAGCCTGGCGCCAGTGAGCGACCGCAAAAGGCCGACCTCCTGGTGCGCGCCGAAGGCGACAAGGCCGGCGAGGTCATCAAGCCGGATGATCTGACGCTCGGTGGACCCCCCATTCGCGCCTGGCCGAAGGATCCGAAATCCTCCGTCGTCCGCAAAGGTTCGCGGCTGAATGAGGTCGTGCTGGTCAAGCTCGATCCGAACGAACTGGACGATGCGACGCGTGCCCGCGCGCCTGACGGCATCGTCTGCTACTCCATCATCTGCTCGCATGCCGGATGTCCGATCACCGCCTGGGTGAAGGAAGAGCAGGGCGACAAGAACGTCCTGAAATGCCTCTGTCACAACTCCGAATACGATCCGCGGCAGAATGCGCAAGTCGTGTTCGGGCCGGCGCCACGTCGCCTCGCGGCATTGCCGCTGACGGTGGCCGACGGCGCGATCACGGTCGCAGCGCCATTCGTTGGGAAGGTGGGTGCTCAGCAAGGAGGATGAGGCCACACCGGGATTTCTGCATGACCTAAGCTGAAAAAACAAAACAGAGCAGGGAGGTAGCATCTCATGACAAGCAAGCAGTGGTTACTGTCGGGTTGCGTCGCATTCACGTGTCTCGTCTCGACCTACGCCGTCGCAGGGCCGATCGAAAACTACAGTCCGGTGACGTCATTACGTCTCGAAAATCCCGAACCCGGCAACTGGATGCTCTATCGCCGGACCTATGACGGACAGGGTTATAGTCCGCTCAATCAGATCAACACTTCCAACGTCAAGGATCTCAAGCCGGTCTGGACTTTCTCCACCGGCGTCATCGAGGGCCATGAGGCGCCGCCGATCGTCAACAATGGCGTGATGTTCGCCGCGACCCCGATGGGACAGGTGATCGCACTCAACGCCAAGACCGGCGAGGAATATTGGCGCTACAAGCGCCAGCTTCCCGACGATCTGTTCCAGTTGCACCCGACCAGCCGTGGCGTCGGCCTGTGGCAGGACAAGGTCTACTTTGCCACGACCGACGACCACGTCGTCGCGCTCGATGCCAAGACCGGCAAGGTGGTCTGGGACACCAAGGTCCAGGATTACAAGAAGGGGCAATATTTGACGCTGATGCCGCTGGTGGTTGACGGCAAGGTGATCGTGGGCGGCTCCGGCGGCGAGTTCGGCGTGCGCGGCTATGTCGTCGCCTACGATGCCGACAGCGGCAAGGAGCTCTGGCGCACCTTCACCATCCCCGGCGAAGGCGAGCCCGGCCATGAGACCTGGACCGGCGACGACTGGAAGTCGGGCGGTGGATCGGCCTGGATGACCGGCGTCTACGACAGGGACAACAAGACGATCCTGTGGGGCGTCGGCAACGCTGCGCCGTGGCCGGGCTCGGCTCACGCCGGCGATAACCTCTACACCAGTTCGGTGATTGGCCTCGATCCCGAGACGGGCAAGATCAAGAAGCACTTCCAGTATCACCAGAACGATTCCTGGGACTGGGACGAGGTCGATGCGCCGATGCTGGTCGACCTGCAGCGTGACGGACGTTCGTTCAAGAGCCTGATCCACCCGGGTCGCGACGCGATCTTCTGGGTGCTCGAGAACAAGCCCGACAAGATCAATTACGTGTCCGGCTGGCCGTTCGTGAAGACCAATGTCTGGAAAGGCATCGAGGCCGAGACCGGCCGGCCGATCGTCGATCCCGACCACAAGCCGGTGATCGGCAAGCGCGTCGAGTTCTGCCCGTCGCTGTGGGGCGGCAAGGATTGGCCGTCGGCGGCGTACAGCCAGAGCACCAAGCTCGTCTATGTTCCCGCCAACGAGAATTTCTGCGGCGGCTTCACCGGCGAGAAGCAACCGCTGGTTCCTGGCCAGCTCTGGCTCGGCACCAAGCCGGAGGACATCGGACTGACGCCGGCACCGAACGCCGATCATTTTGGCGAGTTGCAGGCGTGGGATCCGGCCACCGGCAAGAAGGTCTGGCAGCACGACTTCAAGACCTCACAGCTGTTCGGCTCGGTGACGGCGACCGCCGGCGACCTCGTTCTGGCCGGCGGCACCAACGACCGGATGTTCCGCATCTTCAATGCCAAGACCGGCGAGCTGTTGTGGGAGCAGAAGACCAACTCCGGCATCATGGCCATGCCGATGTCCTATGAGGTCGATGGAACGCAATACATCGCGGTCCAGTCGGGCTGGGGCGTCGACGCGCAGCGCATCCAGGACGCGCTTGCCGGCAAGGTCGCGGGCTTCGAGAACAACGTGCCGCAAGGCGGCGTGATCTGGGTGTTCGCGCTCAACAAGAAGTAAGACGCGACCAGAGCTTCGGTTCTGATCAGAACCGAAGCTCTGGCTTTCTGTTTTGACGCGTTTTCTTCACGCGAACCGGTGTCCACTTCGCTCGAAAACGCTTTAGCAGACAGGGGGCGATGCGATCGGGAAGCGGCGGCTGGGGAGACCGCCGCTTCCCGGTCCGCTTCCCGCTGCTTGTTCCCGCTATTTGCCCTTGGTGTCGACCTTCTGCTTCTCGTCCTCATTCATTTTCTTGATCATCGGGTCACGGCTGGCCTCGCCGGTGGCTTGGCCGGTGGTCGCCGGCGGGGCGTTGCTCGGAACCGAGGTCTGGTCGGGCAGCACCTTGGCCGGCCGCGTCGCTGTGCTTGGCGGCGCAGCGGTCTGCGCGAGCGCTGTCTGCGTCGCAAAAAGAAAAACGCCCGCGGCCACGGTTGCCGCGAGCGCTTGAAACTTCACGGGTGGGGTTCTCATCGGTCTGCTCCTCTAAAGCGCGATCTTCATCGCGCTTTAGCTGTTTGTTGGGGCATGATCTTTTCGGAAAACCGCTTCGCACTTTTCCGGATCATGCCTCAGATCGATGAGAACTTCCTGTCTTGCCTAACGTTCCTCAGGTCTCCAGCTGCTTGCCGATCGGAAGGGCGCGGATGCGCTTTCCGGTTGCGGCGAAGATCGCGTTGATCAATGCCGGTGCAAACGGCGGCACGCCGGGCTCGCCGACGCCGCTCGGCGGGGTGTCCGGACCGGGCGGCACGATGTGGACGTTGGTGATCGCAGGCGACTCGTCCATCCGGATCACCGGGAAGTCGTCGAAATTGCTCTGCTGCACCTTGCCGTCCTTGAAGCTGATCTCGCCGTATTTGGCGAGGCTCAGCCCCATGATCGCGGCGCCTTCGATCTGCGAGTGGATCCGCTCCGGATTGACGTAGGTGCCGCAATCGATCGCGGTGTCGACCCGCGGCACCGTGAACTTGCCCTTGTCGTCGATCGCCACCTCGACGATGGTCGCGATGTAGCTGACGAAGGAGCGGTGCACCGCGATGCCGAGACCATGGCCTTTCGGCAACGACCGGCCCCACTCGCCCTTTTCCGCGACCAGCTCGACCACCTTGCGCAGCCGCGCGGTGTCGATCGGGTAGCTGTCATAGGGCTCGCCGTAGTTCCAGAGGTCCTTCACCGAATCGAGTTTGACGATCCGGGGGCTCCCGATCAGCTCCAGCAGCATGTCCTTCGGGTCGCGCCCCGTCGCCTGCGCGATCTCCGCCACCATGGATTGCACCGCGAAGGCGCGCGGGATGTTGGAGACCGAGCGGAACCAGCCGATACGCGTGAACGCGGCGGCTTCCGGGTTCTCGCACTGGATGTTGGCGATCTCGAACGGCATGTCGACCAGCCCCATCCCGAGTTCGAACGCCGCCTCGTGATTGGCGCCGGCGGCGAAGGTCGAGGCGATGGTCGGCGCCACGCTGCGGTGCCGCCACGCAGTCACCTTGCCGCTCTTGTCGAGGCCAGCCTCGATGCGTTCGACCGAGACCGTGTGCAGGAAACCGTTGTGGACGTCGTCCTCACGGGTCCATTGCACCTTGACCGGCGCGCCGAGTTCCTTCGACAGCAGGGCCGCCTCGAGCGCGAAGTCGCATTTCGACTTGCGGCCGAAGCCGCCGCCGAGCAGCGTCACGTTGACGGTGACATTGTCCTCGGGGATGCCGAGCGTCTTGGCGACGTCCTCGCGGGTGCCGCCGGGGCTCTGCACCGGCGCCCAGATCTGGGCCTTGTCGCCCTTGACGTCGGCAACCGCGACCGGCGGCTCCATGCTGACATGGGCGAGATGCGGCAGATAATATTCGCCGGTTATCACCTTGTCGGCGCTCTTCAGGGCAGCATCGACGTCGCCCTCCTTGCGCACCACGAGGCCCGGCTTGCGCGCGGCCTCTTCGAGTGACGCACGATAGGTGACGGAGTCGTACTTGGCATTGGCGCCGTCGTCCCAGACGATTTTCAGCTGGTCGCGGCCCTTGATCGCGGCGCCGGTGTTGCGCGCGATCACAGCCACGCCGCCGAGCGGCTGGAACTTGGACGGCCACGGCCAGCCCTTGACCTCCATCACCTTCTCGACGCCGGGGATCTTCATCGCCGCGCTGTCGTCGAACGATTTGAGCTTGCCGCCGGTGACCGGCGGACGGGCGATGACCGCGTATTTCAGGCCGGGCAGCCGGATATCGGCGCCGTAATGCGCCTTGCCGGTGGTGATGTCGTGCAGGTCGACGATCGAGACCTGGCCCTTGCCGAGATAGCGGAAGTCCTTCGGATCCTTCAACTTGAGGCCTTCAATGCTCGGCACCGACTGCTTGGCGGCGTCGGCGGCGAGTTCGCCGAAGCCGGCCTTGCGGCCGCTCGCGCTGTGGACGACCTCGTGGTTCTGCGCCTTCACCTCGGTCACCGGCACGCCCCATTTCTTGGCGGCGGCGGCTTCCAGCATGGAGCGCGCCGAGGCGCCGATCTGGCGCATCGGGATCAGATAGTGCCGCGTGCTGCGCGACCCGTCGGTGTCCTGGTTGCCGAACTTGACCTCGTCGCCATGCGCCTGCTGGACATGGACGCGCGACCATTCGGCCTCCATCTCCTCGGCGACGATCAGGGGCAGGCTGGTGCGGACGCCGGTGCCCATCTCGGAGCGGTGTGCCACGATGGTGACGATGCCGTCGGGGGCGATCGCGACGAACACGCGCGGGTCGACCACGACGCCATGCGGCATCTTGCCGGCGCCGGTCTCATACGCGGCGAACGCCTGGCGCGTCATCACGGGCGCGGCGAGCACGAAAGAGCCGGCGATGCCGAGACCCTTGAGGATGCTGCGGCGCGAAACGTTCTCGACCTTCACGTGCTTCTCGAAGCCGCGAAGCTTGCCCGGATTGGTGCGAATGTTCATGTCACACCCCCGTCGATGCGAGGTGCACGGCATTCTCGATCCGCTGATAGCAGCCGCAGCGGCAGATATTGCCCGCCATGGCTTCGCGGATCTGGTCGTGGCTCGGCTTCGGGTTCTGGTCCAGCAGCGCTGCCGCCTGCATGATCTGGCCGGCCTGGCAGTAACCGCACTGCGGAACATTGACCTGGCGCCATGCCTTCTGCACCGGATGATCGCCGGTCGGGTGCAGGCCCTCGATGGTGGTGACCTCGCGGCCGACGACGTCGGAGACCGAGGTGATGCAGGCGCGCACCGCCTCCTTGTCGACGATCACGGTGCAGGCGCCGCACAGCGCCTGGCCGCAGCCGTACTTGCTACCGGTGAGGCCGGCTTCGTCACGGAGATACCAGAGTAGCGAAAGGTCGGGGTCGCCATCCCAATTCTGTTCCTGGCCGTTGATTTTTAGCTTGATCATGGTCTGTCCTCGCTCTGCTTAAGCTATTGACCGATGCGGGCAGGGCGGAACGTCTTCCATGGCCTGCGGCCGCGATGATGTTTGTTTTGCCAAGATGTTGGTGAGCCAAATTGCCGTGCGCCAAGGATTTGCGCTTTGTTCCAAGCACTCCTCTTGCTTCTCGAGCGCCTTGCCGGGCGCGCAGCGTGGTGAATGGCTGCGATGTTAGCAGAGCCGGGCGCCGCGTGACTTCACAGGCAAGTGTTTTGCATTTCCGTTTGGCGAAAGCAGGGCCGTGCACGATGGAGACGTGACATCCGGAGGTGGCCGTCATGCGATCGGCCCGGCCGCATCGCTGGTCCGTGCAGGCGGGCCGCGCCGGGGGTCCCTCATGGCAGGCCGGTTTGGGGCTGCTTCCGCGGGAAATAGCGGCCCGGCGCGTCAAGCATGGCCGACAAAATCCCCACCGCAATGCACAAGCCATCTTGCGGCAGGCCGATTTCAAGGCTATTGCCTTCCCCCTCAACGCTCCCTTCGTCTAGCGGTTAGGACGCGGCCCTCTCAAGGCTGAAACAGGGGTTCGATTCCCCTAGGGAGCGCCAGCAAAATCAAGGATTTTCGAATGCCGAGGCGCGTTCGTCGAATAGACGACGAATAAGCGTCTGCGCACGAAGCCGGACGCTCAGCGCCACCAGGGGGCCTTGATGGACGCCATGACCGACGAAGTGCCGTCGCAATTCATCGGCGTTTGGAAGCTGGTCAGCTTCGAGCGGCGGCAGGTCGGCGTCGAGACCGTGGTGAAGACCTACGGGGAGCACCCCAAGGGCTATCGCATCCACACCACAGGTCACCGGATGATCTACATGTTCTTCGCCGAGGATCGCAAAGCCAGCGTCGGCGCCGTGACCGATGCCGACCGTATTGCATGGTCGAAAACCATGGCCAGTGCCGCCGGTCCCTTCGAGTCGATCGGCGGCAACAAGGTGGTATTCTATCCCGAAGTGTCCGCGGTGCAGTACCTGCAGCCGATCACCTTTGGTTTCGAGATCGAGGGCAATGACCTGACGATGACGTCGGATCCGATGAAGGATCCGACCGGCGGTCCGGATATTTATTTCCGTTCGACTTACGTGCGCGCCGAATAGCGGCTGTAGCGTCGCACCACTGTGTGCCCCTTCTCACGCCGCGGCGAGCACGGCTTGCGCCGGGCGCCGGACGATCATCAGTGACAGGACGGCCGCGATGATGCCGGTGACGCCGGCGATCATGAAGGCCTGCAGGTAATCGCCCTGGGCGGAGCGCATGAAGCCGGCGAAGAACGCGGCGCAGGCGGCGCCGAGCTGATGGCCGGCGACCACCCAGCCGAACACCAGCGGCGCGTTCTTGTCACCGAATGCTTCGTTGGCGATGCGCACGGTCGGCGGCACGGTCGCGATCCAGTCAAGACCATAGAACACCGCGAACACCGACAGGCTGACCAGCGAGAAATCCGAGTAGGGCAGGTAGATCAGCGACAGGCCCCGCAGCCCATAATACAGGAACAGCAGCTTGCGCGGATCGAAACGGTCGGTGAGCCAGCCTGAGAAGGTGGTGCCGAACAGGTCGAAGAACCCCATCAACGCAAGCAGGCTCGCCGCATGCACCTCGACGATGCCATGGTCGCTGCAGAACGCGATCAGATGGGTGCCGACGAGACCGTTGGTGGTGAAACCGCAAATGAAGAAGGTGGCGAACAGGAACCAGAACGCCCGCGTCTTCGCTGCGCGCGCGAGGTTCAAGAACGCGGCGGTGAACGGATTGCCCTGCGCCGCCGGCGCGGCATGATCGTCGTGCTGGCTACCGAATGAGCGCAGGCCGACCGACGCCGGCCGCTCGGGCACGAGAAAATAGACCAGCGGAATGAGTGCCGCGCAGCACGCAGCGACTGTCAGCACCACCGGCTTCCAGCCGCCCCATTCCACCAACGCCGCGAGGCCCGGCATGAATATCAGCGTGCCGGTCGCGGTGCTCGCCGTCAGCAGTCCCATGACGAGGCCTCGATTGGTGGTGAACCAGCGATTGACGATGGTGGCGCCGAGCACGTTGGCGACCGCGCCCGAGCCGATGCCGGAGAGCAATCCCCATGTCAGGAACAATTGCCACGGCGCGGTCATGAAATAGCTGGCGCCGGTCGACGCCGACATCAGCGCGAGCGCGCCCAGCACCGTGCGGCGGATGCCGAAGCGCTGCATCACGGCCGCGGCGAACGGGCCCGCCAGGCCATAGAGGAAGATGCCGATCGCGGCGGACGATGAGATCACGCCGACGTTCCAGCCGAACGCCTGTTGCAGCGGCAGCATCAGCACGCCCGGCGTCGCGCGCAGGCCCGCCGAAGAGAGCAGCGCAAGGAAGATCACGGCGACGACGACGAATACGTAATTCTGGCCGAACGGGCGTCTCGGGACGGGGGTGGGTTGAATGGAGGCATTGGGCATGTTACTTACCGGTACGTATTGCGATGCGGTGTGTATACGTACCGGTAAGTAACATTGTCAAGCCTGCCGTGCGGGAGAATCCGGAAAAGCCGTCATGAAGAAAACCGTCGAACCATCCGCGGAACGCCCGGTCCGGGCCGCCGACCGGATCCGCGCCTCCGCGAGCGAGCTGTTCTATCGCGAGGGTATCCGCGCCGTCGGCGTCGATGAGGTGGTCGAGCAAGCCGGCGTCACCAAGCCGAGCCTCTATCGCAGCTTCGCGTCAAAGGACGATCTCGCCGCCGCCTATATGCGCGACTATGACCTGCGTTTCTGGGAGGAATTCGAGAAGCCCGGCGGAAAATCCTACGGCGATGCGCGCGAGCACGTGCTCGCCTATATCCGTGAGCTGTCCACGCGCGCCGTGCGCAAGGGTTATCGCGGCTGCGGCCTCAGCAACGCGACCGTGGAATACCCGTCGCGGGACAATCCCGCGCGGCAGGTCGCCGAAGCGCACAAGAAGGTCTTTCGCAAGCGCCTGCGCGAGCTCGCCGCCGCCATGGGCGCGCGTCACCCGGCCGTGCTCGGCGACGCCCTGCTGTTGCTCATCGAAGGCATCTACGTCACCGGCCAGCAGTCCGAAGAGGGGCCGGCGCAGTCGGCGTTCACGGTGGCCAAGCTGCTGATCGATGCGAGCGTGAAGGTGTGAGGGGGATGAAGGCCCGATGACCGGCGGCAAAGCCGATCGGCAGGCCCGCTTGGATGCTATATCGCAGTTTTCAATGATATCAGAGTTCGCGGTTTTATTCTGAGTGGCGCGCCATCGAGAGGTTGCTTTCGATATTTTGGCAGCGCGCCCCTTTGAAGGAGAGGCATGAGTTCGTGGGCGGTGCGTTGCTTGGTGCCGTAGCGCCAACGTTTCTCGAGCGCCATCATTTCAGCATCGGTCCACGCGCAAAACTTCTTGGTCTTGCCGCGCCGACCTGATCTTCGGCGCGCGCGTGTGGCCCTCAGTGTGCGTCGAGATCACAGACAGAACGAGAGTCTCCGGGCCGTTCAACATGTCGCGACCGTTCGAACCAACGCAACGCCCGCTACGTCCAAAGGACGTTGCCGGGCGGTTGTTGGAGACCAGAGATGACAGAGCAGCAATTCGAGACCGATGTGATGGCGCTGCTGCGCGCGCCGCTTTCGGGGCCGGACGGGGTGCGGCGTCTGAATTCGCTGAAAACGGCCTTTCAGGCGGTCGACGATCCGGCACTGGCCTTGAAGCTGTACGAACGTCTCTCCACGCCGGATGCGAGCGATGCGCTTGCCACCGCTTTCAACACTCGTGTGTCGCCGAGCGCGCGGAACGATCTGCTCGCAATCCTGACGGCGGTGAAGGGGGCGGCGCCGAAGCCGGAGCCACGGAGCCAGCAATATCGACTGGTCGATGAAGACGCCAAGACCGTTCGCACGATAGCCCATTCCGACCCGGAATATCAGGAGCGCTTCGTCAACCATAACATCTCGAACGTCACCAGCGATCCGAATCCGAATACCTTCGAATTCCATACGATGGTCGTTTACTACGACGACGGACGAAAGCTCGAGCTTTCGCTCGACGACGTCCCGGTCCGGACCAGCATTCCCGGAATGCGGCTGGTGCGGCTGAAGCCTTATGAGCCGCCGATCATCGATCATTACGTGCGGCGAAACGGCACCATCATCCCGATGAATGCCCGCGACGAGATGATGCTGAACGGATCGACCACCCCGGACCTGGTCGATTTCCGAACCACGATCGAATTCAACATCAAGCGCCGGCACGAGCTTCTCGAACTGGCGATGCTGACCAATACGTTCGCGGGCTACGTCGGCATGAATGTGTCCTTCCTGCACTTCAGCATGGCGACGGGCTCGGAGCCGGGCGGCTTGTTCGTGCAGGCGATGAAGCCCGGCCCACCGAAGAAGCCGGTTGGCGCACCGCCGAGCGTCACCCCTCGCCTGCCAAAGCAATACAAGCAGGTCGGCGCGCGCGAGCTGCTGATATGGGAAAAGGAGGGAGGGCACCTTTTGGGACGACACAACGAGCACCTGACCGAGACGAAACTCCTGGAGAGGGTCGTCGGCGAGAAGAAGCTCGCGGTGCCACCATCGGAAACCAACGGTCAGCCGACAAATTTCAGCGTCTGGCGGGGTCAAGGCAAGACCAAAGCGGCGTCAAGGTGGCGCGACCAGGACACGATGATGAAGGCGATCGGACAGATCATCCACGACAATATCGATGAGATCCGGACAACGACGGCCGGCGGCAAGGAGTGGGTCCGAGAAAACAAGGCCGTCGGTTACGAAACCGGCGGCGGATGGCTCAAGAAGGTCTACAAGAACCCGAACGATCAGGTGCTCGACAAGGGCGTGTTTTGGGACGAGCACTTGAAGGGCGTGACCATCGTCATCAGGCCCAGGCAAAACCATGTTCCGACGGCTGAGGATCCAGAACCCTGGTTCGTCTACACGGCGTTTCCGGACCGGGTGCAGCATTAGGGCGCGTACTCATAAATCCGGGATGTCCGCTTTGGAGAGGTAAAGCGGACAGGCGGCCCGACCGCAAGGATGTCGCCTTGTGACCCGTCTGCGACATCACCCCTCAGGCACCCCGGCTAGGCGCATGCCCTGACAGACCCGCTCCAGCCCAGCAAGGTAAGTCAGATTGTCGCTTGATTTCGCGGTGCTGAAGCGGCGGATAGTAAAGCCGGGATCGAGCGCAAGCCCCTCTTTTGCAGCAGCTCGCGCCTCATCCAGCGCACCGAGCAAGCCCAAGGCAGCGGCCAACTGAAAATGAGTGAGAGGAAAATTTCGGTTGGCCTCAATGCTTCGTCGTAGCCAATTGACGGCCTCGGCATTCGCACCTAGTTGTATCTTGGCCCTGCCTAGGCAATGCATCCACCAGTTAGCAAAGGTGTCCCGAGGGGAGAGACGAAGAGCCTCAAGTATGTGACCTTCGGTCTCTGCGGCCCGACCGATTAAAAATTTGGCCAAACCACGCGCGGCATGAGCGTCGGCAAGATTAGGATTGAGCACTAATGCTTGTTCGCATTCAGCAATCCCTTGGGCATGGCGGTTGGTGAACATGTAGACGCAACCCAAGATAAAGTGAGCGGAGGCGTCATCTGGGGTCAATGAAAGCGCCTTGATCGCATTTGTTTCGGCGGCCGAAAAGCGTCCGATGCGGTCGTCGGTTAGTACGGCAATTCCTACTATCATATCGAGGGTTGCCATGCCGACCAGCGCGCCCACACTTCGGGGATCAATGGTTAGGGCACGTTCGAAAAAGCCACGCGCCTGCCTCAAGTGCTCGGGGGTCGCGCCCTTATTTAACCACGCGGTACCTTGGAAGTTCAGGTCCGTTGCATCGGGATCTAGCGAGCGACCCGCTCGTCGTGCCTCAACCTCAATGAGTTGGGTATTCAGTGCGTTAGCGAGCCGCGCGACGATTTCGTCTTGCATATCGAACAGATTGGCGACGGGTTTGTCGAAGCGGTCCGCCCAAAGGTGACTGGCGGTTTCAGCTTCAATAAGCTGAACGTTCACCCGAAGCCGGTTACCGTTCCGCTGTACAGACCCTTCGAGCACGTAGCGGATGTTCAGCTCTCGGCCGATCTGCTTGAGATCGACCGCCTTACCTTTGTAAGTGAATGCGGTGTGTCGGCCGATGACGAATGAACCTGCGACACGCGACAAATCAGTTGTCAAACTTTCGGTCACGCCATCCACGAAGTAGTCCTGCTCGGGATCGCCGCTGAGGTTAGCGAACGGCAACACCACGATCGAAAGACGAGGCGCTGAAAGTGCGCTGGGCCTCGCGCGCTCGGCCGATGCTGCCGGCGTGGATGATCGTTCCAGGACCACAGCAGCATAGGCGCGCACGGGACGTTCGATATTCTTGAGGGCTTGCTCGCCCAGATCGGTGAATTCGATGCCGACTTTGCCTCGGATATGGTCGTAAGCAGAAGACGAAATGCAGATACCGCCGGGCTCTGCGATGCTCTCAAGCCGTGCCGCAATATTTACGCCGTCGCCAAAAACGTCATGCGGCTCGACAATCACGTCGCCGACATTGATGCCGACACGGAAACCAATACGCGTGTCTTCCGCATCGGCGGTTGTAAGATCTTTGACCCGGGTCTGGAATTGTAGAGCAGCTCGAACCGCTTGCACTGCGCTCGGAAACTCCGCCAAGAACCCGTCGCCGGTGTTCTTGACGATGCGGCCGCCGTGTTCAGTGATTGACGGATTGACGGCCTCCGTTAGAAGAGAGGTCAATCTGGCGTGCGTGGCCTCTTCGTCGCTATGCATGAGCCGCGAGTAGCCAGCCACGTCGGCGGCCATTATCGCCGACAATCTGCGCTCGACCCGGACTGGCCTCTCTTGCACCATGGCACACAATCCAACCAAGAGGCACCTTAAGGCGGATCAGAGGGGAACGCCAAGTAAAGGATGGTCCACCTACGTGATGTCTGTTCTTGGCCCTTAGCGGACATTCACTTCCGCATCGTCCGACGCCTGCTTTCGAGGGCGATTCGGACCTCGCTATCACCGCACGCGGGTACCGGATTTATGAGTACAGTCCTAGCATTCGAGGGGTGAGCATTCCCCCGTTACTCCCTAGGAAGCGCCATTTCCGCTTCGCGTGCGATGCCGCCGGTCAATCGTCGCAATTGCTGGCGCCTCACATGGCGTTCCTGATCCTTGCCACAATGTCGGGCCGGTTGCCCTCGAGCCAGGCCACGGCGTCGGGTCCATCGACGACGCATGCGAAGGTTTCCCAGGTTGGGTCCTCCAGGGATTCCGGTTGCAGTCGCTTCGCCGCATACTCAACGAGGTCGTGCAAGCCTTCATAGCCTCGTCGGCGCTCGAGGGAATCTGCAATCGCCGTGCTGGCCCATCCTCGCTGGGCCAAATCGACAATGCTCGGAGCGTCAGCCTCGCTGAACCAGGGTGTGGCATCGAACTCGATGCAGCGGACATTATCGGCGGTATGGCAAGTAGCGTGGATCATTGCAGTCCTCCGTTCGCCGGCTAACAGCCTGCGCTCTTAGGGTTTCACATCGCTGCCTCGCACGCCTCAGGCCTTGACCAGGTCCCCCAGCAGGTTCGCCGCCACCGTCAGCTTGGCGAGCGTCAGCCCGCTGGCCGCGATCTCCTCGACCGAGCGGCGGATGCGCGCCGCTTCCGGGTGCGCCGCGAGCCAGGTCTCGACAGCCTGCTGGCCGGACTGGCCGGTTGCCAGCATATCCGCGGCCAGCCTTCTTTCGGCGCCGGCGATCTGCTCGACGGCGCGGTCGATCGCCATCCGTTCGAAATAATCGTTTGCCGGCACGCTGCGCGCGGCGGCGACGATCCGGTCGAGACGGAAATTCGCCTCGGCGGCGAAGAAGGTCGCGGCGGCGTCGCCGATGGGGCGGTTGGTACGCTCCGCAACCGTCACGATATCGGGCGCCGAGACCAGAGCGTCGAGATCGGCGAGTTCGCCGGCGAGGCCGGCCGGGACACCGGCATCGGTGAGTTCCTGCCGCCGCTTGGCACGTGCGGCCTGCAAGTCCGTCGGCAACGCGGCGTCGAGCCCGGCGACGATCTCGCGGATAGCCGGGCCGAAGCGCGCGACGACGGCCTCCAGCCCGTCTTTGAAATCGACATTGCGCACGTACCAGACCATGCGGGAGAGCAGGAGATCCTGCACGGAAGCGTAGAGCGACAGCTGCACCTGCCCGTCGATGCAGGTATCGAGCGCGTCGATCGCGTCGCTGAGCCACTTCAGCCCGTAGCATTCATCGACCGCCACATAGGCCATGACGATGGTCGGGATATCGGCGTCCGTCTCGTCGATCAGGCGCACGACACAGGCCGGGCCGCCGCGGTTGATCACCGCATTGGCGAGGCTGGTCGCGATAATCTCCCGCCGCAGGCGGTGGAAATCGACCGCCGTCGGGTATTTGTCCTGAACCTCGCGCGGAAAATACTGCGATAGTTCTCGGGCAAGATAGGGATCGTCCGGCACGCTGGTGCCGAGCAGGTCATCGTAAAGCGTCAGCTTGGCGTAGGCGAGCAGAACGGCAAGCTCGGGCCGTGCGAGGGACTGGCCGCGCCGTGTGCGCTCGGTGAGCGCTGCGTCGTCGGGCAGGAACTCCACCGCGCGGCTGAGCAAGCTGCGTTGCTCGAGCGACTGCATCAGCCGCGTGAGGAAGCCGGTCTCGGCCACGCCCTTGCGTTCGGCGAGCGAGAGCGCCAGCGACTGCAGATAGTTGTTGCGCAGCACCAGCGTGCCGACCTCGTCGGTCATCGCGGCCAGCAGGCTGTTGCGGTCAGCGGGGCTGAGGCGCCCCTCGCGCTCGAGGCGCGCCAGCGCGATCTTGATATTGACCTCGACGTCGGACGTGTTCACGCCGGCCGAGTTGTCGATGGCGTCGGTGTTGAGCTTGACGCCCTTCTGCGCCGCTTCGATGCGGCCGCGCTGGGTGACGCCGAGATTGGCGCCTTCGCCGATCACCCGGGCCCGCACGTCGCCGCCCGTGATGCGGATCGGATCGTTGGCGCGGTCACCGGCCTGATCGTCGCTTTCCCCGGCGGAGCGGATATAGGTGCCGATGCCGCCGAACCACAGGAGATCCGCGCGCGCCTTCAGGATTGCCGTCATCACCTCGAAAGGCGTGGCTTGCGGCTTGTCGAGATCCAGCAGGGTGCGCATCTCCGGAGTGAGCGGGATCGCCTTGAGCTGGCGCGAGAACACGCCGCCGCCCGGCGAGATCAGCGACTTGTTGTAGTCCTGCCAGCTCGATCGCGGCAGGTCGAACAGGCGCTTGCGCTCGGCGAGGCTGATCGAAGGATCGGGCGAGGGATCGATGAAGATGTCGCGGTGATCGAAAGCCGCCACGAGCTTTGTCGCCGGCGAGAGCAGCATGCCATTGCCGAAAACGTCGCCGGACATGTCGCCCACCCCGACCGCGGTGAACGGCGTGGTCTGAATGTCGGTGCCGAGCTCGCGGAAGTGGCGCTTGACCGTCTCCCAGGCACCGCGCGCCGTGATCCCCATCTTCTTGTGGTCGTAGCCCTGGCTGCCGCCGGACGCGAAGGCGTCGCCGAGCCAATGGTTCTTCTCGACCGAGATCGCGTTGGCGACGTCGGAGAAGGTGGCGGTGCCCTTGTCGGCGGCGACGACGAGGTAGGGGTCGTCGCCGTCATGGCGCACGGTGGATTCGGGCGGCACGACGATGTCGCCGTCGAGATTGTCGGTGAGCTCCAGCAGCGAGCGAACGAAGATGCGATAGGCTTCGGTGCCTTCCGCGAGCCAGGCGTCGCGATTGGAAGGCGGCGGCAGGCGCTTGGGCACGAAGCCACCCTTGGCGCCGACCGGCACGATCACGGCATTCTTGACCTGCTGCGCTTTCACGAGGCCGAGGATCTCGGTGCGGAAATCCTGCGGCCGGTCGGACCAGCGCAAGCCACCGCGCGCAACCTTGCCGAAGCGCAGGTGAATACCTTCGACGCGAGGTGAGTAGACGAAGATCTCGTACAGAGGTCGTGGAGCCGGCAGGTCGTCGATCCGGCGCGCGTCGAACTTGAAGGAGATCACCGGACGCGGATGTCCATCCTCGCCGATCTGCCACAGATTGGTGCGTATCGTCGCCTGCACCAGGTTGGTGAATCGGCGCAGGATGCGGTCTTCGTCCAGCGAGGCGACGGATTTGAGCTGCTCCTCGACCTCGGCAAGCAGGGCCGTCTCGCGTGCCGCGCGCTCGGCCTCCGTGGAGGCGAGGCGTGGATCGAGGCGGGTCTGGAACAGCGCGACGAGGCTGGCCGTGATCGCGGCGTTCTTGCGCAAGGTCTCCCACAAGTAATCCTGGGTGAACGGCGCGCGGATCTGGTGCAGGTAGCGGGACAGCGCCCGGATGGTCGAGACTTCCCGCCAGCCCAGGGCAGTGCGCAGGATCAGGCCGTTGTATCCGTCGGATTCGGCGTGATCGCGGACCACCGCCATGATCGAGGCTTCAAGGCGATGGCTGAATTCCGGGCTGATCGTGATCGGCTGGCCGTCGCTGGTCTCGATCGTCATCTCGTGGAGCCAAACCGGCGGAGGCGCCGGCGTGGCGCGCGGCGCGATCTGATAGGTGCGTTCGTTGACCACGCGCAGGCCGTGATTTTCGATCACGGGCACGCGGTAGGACAACGACAGGGGCGCGCCGTGCGAGAACACCTTCAGTCCGAAGCGCTTGGGATCGGCCTCGCTTTCGTCACGGTGAACCGAAATCGCCACGGGGCGGGTTGGCGTGAGCTTTTCGATGGTGGCGATATCGGTGATCGCCTGTTCCGCGCCGAACACCTCGGTATAGCCGCCGCTAAAGGCCTGGGCATATCGGGTGGTGAGCATGCGTGCCCGCATGCCATCGGTCGAGGCAGTGAGCGCGGCCTTCAGCTTGTCGGCCCAGGTCGCGGCAATGGCGCTGATCCCGGCTTCGAGCGTGGCGCGTTCGACGACGGGAGTTTTGCCGTCATAGCGTCCGATGATGTAGTGGACGCGCACAAGCGCCCCTTCAGGGAATGAAACGTAGGAGGCCGACAGCGTCCCCTTGTAGACCTGCGCCAGGAAGGCACCGACGCGCGTGCGGACGTCGGTGTCGTATTTGTCGCGCGGAATGAAGGTGAGGATGGAGACGAAGCGATCGAACTTGTCCACCCGCGCCAGCGCGCGGACGCGCGGACGCTCGTAGAGGATCAGGATCTCCATGACGAAATTGTAGAGCGTGTCGACGTCGACCTGGAACAATTCGTCACGCGGATATTCTTCGAGAATATGCATGAGCGCCTTGCCCGAATGGCTGTTCGGGTCGAAGCCGGCGCGTTGCAGCGCCCGCGTCACCTTGTGGCGGACATAAGGGATCTGCCGTGCGGAGCGGGTATAGGCGCCCGAGGTGAACAGGCCGACGACCCGCAATTCGCCCTCCAGCCGGCCGTCGGGCGTGTAGAGCTTGATGCCGACATAATCCATGCGGATGCGACGATGAACGCGGCTGGAGACGTTGGCCTTGATGACGATGAGCAGGGTGGGGTCGTGCATGAACTCGCGTATTTCCGACGTCATCACCACCATTTCGCCGCCGCGGCGCAGGACCTTCGCATCCGGATCGCGGAGCACGCCGAGGCCTTTGCCGGTCGTGATGTCGTCGGACGCATCGCCGTCGGGCGAGAAGCGATATTCGCGCACGCCGAGGAAGGTGAAATTGTCCGCGCAGAGCCATTGCAGGAACTGGTTGGCCTCGGCGACCTCGTCGATCGGCAGCGGCGGCGGATTGGAAGAGAAGGTCTTGATCGCGTCCTCGACCCGGTCGCGCATGGCACGCCAGTCGGTGACGCAGGCGCGGACGTCGTTCAACGCCCTGGTGAGGCCGTCGATCAGCTTCTGGCGATCGGCATCGGCGTCCAGGCGGGTGATGTGGAGATGAATCAGGCTTTCCCGCGTACCCTTTGCTCCCTCCGGCAGTGTTTCGCCGTGGAAGCGCAGCAGCTTGCCTTGGTCATCGCGCTCCACCGCGAGGATCGGGTGCGCGACGAGGGTGACTTCGATGCCTTGCTCGGCCAGCTCCGCCGTCGTGGAATCGAACAGGAAGGGCATGTTGTCGTTGAGAATCTCGAGCACGGAAATCTCGCGCCCGTCCGGCATCATCGGATTGACGACACGGATGTCGGCGCTGCCGGCGGTACGCTGCTGCACGTGCTCCCAGGCTTGTTCCGCCAGGAAGGCCAGCGACAAGGCATCGTGATTGGCGAGGTCCTCGACATTGGTGTAGCCGAACAGAAGTTCGGCAAAGCTCCGGGGGGCCTTGCCCGGCTGCACGCTTCCCGCGGCATCGCGGATCAGGGTTGCACGGGCCTTATCGTCACGCCAAGCCATACTGTCCTCCATTTGCCGCGCCGTCCGACCGCAGTCGCGATCATCGGCTTGATTCTGGAGTGCATCGCTTCGAGCGCCACTGCCTTGATCGCGATCGAGCGCGTACGCGAATTCCCCGGTCTCAAAGCTTCGACTGCTGCCGACGACAATACTCCGATCCCAAAGCTATCCAAGGCGCATGCTGTCGTGAGACGTGCCGAGATGCCTGCTGCAGCGCGTGAGGCCGAAGTCGGCGCCGGCGGCTACCGAATCATCGGGGAGGGAAAAATCACAAGCAATTTCAATTGAGTAAGAGTTTGCGGTTTTGCTCTGAGCGGCGCGCCAAAGATTGCCTGTCTACTGAAGTGCACCAAGTGGATCTAGCGATAGTCCTTGTTGTTGATCACCTTGCTGTCCTTGCCCTCATCGGCGCCGGTCGGCATGCATTCGACCTGCACGAGGTCGGGATAGATATCCCACGATCGCACCAGGATTTTCTTGCGGACACCGTAGGAGGTGATGATACAGCGGTTCAGCACCGGGCTGACGGCGGCTGCGACGTAGCCGGGATAAAACAGCGAACCATGATGGAGCACGCTCCAGAGTTCGTTGAACCAGGTCGCGCGCACCCGGAAGGTCACCGTGTTCTGGTCGGTGCAGGGCAGCGTCTCGCAACCGTAGACCTCGTGGACCTCCGGTCCCTCGGTTTGCGAACTCGAGAGGTTCTGGGAGTTGGACAGATATAGCTGCTCGTCGTGCCGGACGGTCGCAAGGTACCAGGGCAAGGTCGCGGCGACCGCCGCGGCGCAGTAGAGGATGTAGCAGACGGCGATCGTCGCGAGGATCATGATGCCGCCGCGCGCCTTGCTGAATTCCGGATCGCCATAAGCGTCCTTGGCGTAGACGCAGCGCGCCCAAAGCGCGCGGTAGCGGGCGAACGCCCAGCGCACGAAGCGGTAGATCCGCCAGGTGACCGGAGCGATCAGCTTCAGGTAGATCCACCCGCAGGAGCGGACGAACTGCGACCAGAACCGGCCGAGCATGCTCAGCTCCCGGTGGGCGCGCCCGAGGTCGGACTGGTCGTAGGACTTCTTGGCCTCATAGGCCTTGGTCTTGAACTCGGACAGCGTCTTGTCGATGCCGTCCAGCAACGCATCGGCGTCGTCATGCGGCTTTTCTGTCATGGCGGATCCAGGTCGACGTGAAATTGCGGCTCGTGGCATCGAAGCCGATGTCGAGCGTGCCGCTGAAGGCGGCCTCAGTCATCGTCTTCTCGACGATCATGGCCTCGATGCGTTTGATGCGGCCTGGCAGGCCGCGCGCGCCGATCTCGGGCGAATAGGTCTTGTCGCAGAACTCCCGAAGCTGCGCCTCGGGGAAGCGGACCTCGATCGATTGCGCCGCGTAGAAGGCGTTGATGCGCGAGATTTCGCGGAACACGATCTTCTCGATCGTGTCCATGTTGAGCTTGTGGAACAGGATGATGTTCTCGCGTCCCTCGAAGCGGTTCAGGAATTCGGTTCGGAAGGCCTTCTTCAGGTCGCGGATGGTGAACTCATAGGCCTCATCCTGGCTCAGGTCGCCGGGACCGGTGCCGACCCGCAGCGCATGCTCCGCGCCGATGTTGGTCGTCATCGGCATCACCACGTCGCCGAACTCGACCTTGCGGCCCAGATTGTCGCGGCAGCGCCCGTCGTCGAGGATGTTGAGGCAGATGTTGAAGATGTCGGGGTGAGCTTTCTCGATCTCGTCCCACAGCATGACCTGATACGGATTGGCCCGCACCGAATTGGTCATCTCGCCGCCGGCCGAGAAGCCATCGTAACCCGGAGGCGCGCCGATCAGCTTGGTGACGTCGTTCTTCTCCATGAACTCGCCCATGTCGTAGCGGTTCAGCGCCTTGTCGGTGTCGAACAGGGCTTCCGCCAACCCCTTGGCGACCTCGGTCTTGCCGACGCCGCTGGCGCCGCAGAACAGGAACGGCAGCGGCTTGTCGGTGCGCCGCCCCCGCCGCCAGACCTTGACCGCACGATCGACATGATCGATCACCGCATCCTGACCGAACACGCGCCGCTTCAGCGAGCCGTGCAGATTGAGCAGCTTGACGGCGTCGTTCTGCTTGAGCTTGGAGGCGTCGATACCGGAGATCAGCGAGAATTCATCGATCACCATATCTGCGGTGAACAGCAGCCGATCGTTGATCTGCTTGGTGACGGCCTTGTATTTCACCCGATTTTCATCGACGGCCGCCTGGGTCTGCGCGATGTCGCCGCGCAGCTTGAGAATCTCGGGCGTCGCATAGCCGGACGCCCTGGCGATCAGATCGAAGTCGGCATCGCCGCCGGAGGCCTTGCCGGCGGGATCGTCGAGGTGCCGCTTCTTCTCCTCTTCCTCGAGCCCACGCAGCTGGGCCTCCATGTGCGCGATCGACTTCTCGCCCTCGCGTTGCGCCGCGTAGTAGCCCTTGATCTTGGCCTGGTATTCGGCGAACTCGGCCTTGTGGCGGGCGATGGCGGCGCGCACGGTGGCGGCTTTTTCCTCGTTTCCGGAGGACGGCCCGCCAGCCATCAGACGCGCGAGCTCCGCCTCGAGCTCCGCGAGCAGCGGCGGCGTCGAGTGCGCCCGCAGCAAATAGCGCGCCATGCCGCGATCGAGCAGCGTGCGGGTGCGCGCGGGCTGCGCCGCGCTGAGGCCGGTGTCGAGCGAACGGTACTTGCTCGACATGTCGATGGCGGCCTTGACCGCAGCCGGATCGATCCGGACCTCGTAGCTCTCCTCGAGATCCCCAGCGCCGTGCAGCGCGATCTCCTCGAGTTCAGCGCCGACCGGCTCGGTCAGATCCATCAGCGTAAAATGATCGCGGAAGTCGGAATGACACTTGAGCACCTGTGTCAGGTCGGCCTCGCGCACCTCGAGGAAGACCTGCGTCTTCTTCGTCTTCACCATCGACGTCAACGCGTTGACGATGTGCATCAGTCCGCTGTTGCGCAGCGCATCGATCAGATCGAGCGTATCCTCCACAATCAGAACGCTGTCCGGGGTGCGGTTGAGGGTCGCAAATATGGCCTTGAACTGCTTGACGATAGCGTCGTTGTCGCCGAGGCCGAATAGGCCGTCGGTGTCGAGCCAGAACAGCCGCTTGTTGACGATGTCGAACGGCGCGTCGGGGTCGACCTTGCGCGCCTGCAACGCCAGCGCCAGCGTGGTGATGCCGACGCCACTCGGACCGGAGACGATCACGCTGTTGGCTTCCATCCGCGTCAGGATGGTGCACAATTCCTCGAACTTCTCCGTGCAGCCAACCAGCTTGAAGTTCTTCCGGTTGGCGAGCGCCTCGCTGCCGGTGATCAGGAAGTTGTCGGCCATTTCAGATTTCCATCGGTCAGGCGTGGAAGTGGGAAGGCCGGACCGGCAGCGCCGGTCCGGGGCGGGCTCAGACTTGTGCTCAGATCTGCCCGAACGTAATTTCCTTGTCGTCGACCGGTTTCGCTGCCGCCGAGGCGGCCGGCGCGCCGGGATCCTTGGCGTCCATGCCGATGCTCTCCTGCAGCCGCGCACGTACGGTGGCGGTGACATCGCTGAGCTCGCCGAGTCGGCTCTGGATGTTGGAGAGCCCGTCTTCCCGCAGCTTGTTGGCGGCCTGCAGCGATTCGGCGATGTTCGACATCGACTCGACCTTCTCCATGATCCGCTTGGATGCCTCGTCGACCTGCAGCGCCTGGCGGATGACTTCCTTGTTGGCGACGTCGTCGGTCACCGCGTTCATCGCCCGCATCGAATCGCGCACGCTCTCCGAGGCCTCGTTGAGCGCCGAGTTGTTGAGCGCCTGGATGGTGGTGTTCAGGCTGGTCGCGACGCTGGCGATGCCGTCGCTGGAGAGTTCGCGCAGATTGACGTTCTGCTTGCCGAGGGCGTCGTGGAAGGTGTTGGCGTCAACCGCGTCCTTCTCGAGATCGGCCACCGTCTTCTTGGTGCTCCGCCCGCTGTCCAGCAGGGTGGTGACGTGGCGCTCGAAATCGTTCTTCTTGCGCTCGCGCTCGAGACGGGCAAGGGTATCCTCGCCCGCCGGGGCGGTCGACAGCGCCTGCACCTTCTCCTTGTTCGCCGCGCTGGCGAGGTCGATGCCCTTGTCGAGGATAGCGACCACCGTGATCATCTGCGAGTTGATCTTGACCAGCTTGTCGGCTTGCCCCTCGATCCCTCCGAGTTCGTCGCGCAGCTCCGAGACCGAGACCTGCGACTTGTCGATATAGCCGAGCGCCGCCTTGATGATGCCCTCGACGCGCTTGACGTGCTCGGGACCGGAGATGTCGAGCATCTTGCGGACCTGATCCTTCTCGGCCTTGAACTTGCCCTGCTTGGCGTCGTGCTCGGCCTTCTCCGTGATGATCGCCAGCGCCTTGTCGCGGCAGGCCTTCAGGCCCTCCATCCGCTTGGCGATCAGCAGCTCCTTGGCGGCGATTTCGGCCTGCGCGGATTTCTTGATGCCGCCGAACAGGCCGGTTTGCGTCTTCAGCTTGGCGATGTCGCGATCGAGCATCTCCTTGTCGGAGTTGACTTGCCGCGTTTCGGATTCGATCTCCGACGTACGGCGGTCCCAATCGGCCTCGCGCTTGCGATCCTCCTCGATCTCCGCGAAGGTATCCAGCACGACATTGTCGCCGGCGGTGCGCAGCGTGTAGAGCGCATCCAGATTGTCGACCAAGGGCCGGATCATCTCGCGGAAGTCGAGAACGCCCTTGTTCATGTCGGCAAACGTCTGCTTCATCTTGGCGAAGACGGTCGTCGACGACAGCTCGATCAGCTTGCGCTGCATCAGCGTGCGCTGCTGCGCCAGATATTCCTTGTAGGCCTCGAGCTGCTTGATCGACGCCTTGCACTCCTCGGCGAGATCAGGCGAGAGCAGGGCTCCGACCTGGCGGCTGCGCTCCTCTGGAGCTGCTTCGGGATTGAAGACGATCTTCGCCACCGGATTGGCGGTGATGTCGACGGGCGCGGCCTGTGTCGCCTGCTTCGGCGCCATCCGTGCCTTGACGGCCTCGTTGACCGCGGTCGATTCCGCGAGTTTCGGGGATTGTGAGGTGGACATGCAGTCGTCTCCTGGTCTGGCTGCTCCGAAGGGGAGCCGCATGGGCGGCGCAGGCGTCCAGGCCGCGTCGCGGGAAATCGTCCTTAGGCGGCAAACATGAGAAATCCGGCCGGTGCGGAACCTAGATGCGAGTCCTTTGTCGCACAACCACAGGGGCGTTCAATTCGAACCGTGAGCCAAACGAAGTCGCGACATTCTTTATGCATCGTTCAGCGTTGCTGTGTGTTTCAGCTCGGAAGGAAGCTCATTGTTTTATTTTTCGGTGGCTGTTTGTCGCTTCGTGGCCGGTCTGGTTCGATTTAAGTCTTCGGGTGCCGGTTTCCGGATCGATGTGAAGCGTCCTTTGCATTAGTCGCGCGATGTGCGGCTTTGGTTGACGCCGGCAAGGCTCGCACGGCGATTTGAATTCAAGGCCGTCGAGCCGCCAGGAATCCGCGTGCCTGCAAAGCTAACCATTTGAATTGTCTTCTGAAATATCCCTCGCCCTTGACCGATGCTTGCAGCTGGGAAGCTCTGGCAGGCGCTGGATCTGATAAGCCGCGGCGTAAAGGATTGTGTAGCAATCTCAATTACATATCGGTTCGCGATTTTATTCTGAGTGGCGCGCCATTGGTTTCGCCCCGGACGCGCGATTCAAGCAGACGCCGCCAACGGGTGGGAGCCGCGCCGCTCCAGCGCTCGAAGGCCCGGCTGAAGTGGGCGGGGTCGTCATAACCGAGCACCGATGCAATGTCGCCGATCGATCGATCGGTCTGGCACAACAGTCTCACCGCACGTCGCTGCAGCGCGTTTCGCAGCAGGTCGCTATAGCTCAGTCCGACCTCGCTGAGCCTGCGTTGCAGGGTTCGTCTTGTGAGTCCCGACCGGTTTCCGATGCGTGAAAGGGTCGGACGCCGATCGAGCAGCTCCAATTCGATCAGTACGAAAACACGGCCCGGCAGGTCCTCCGGATCCGGCAGGTCGAAAATGCGTCCGAGTTCGCTCGCGGTCAGCCCATCGCCTTGTCCGAGATTTGGATTGACGGCCGTCAACAGCAGCCGATCGAAGACGATTGCGCTGGCAGCGTCGCCGATAGAAGTAACGGTACACGTCAACTCGCCGATCAGGTATCGCAGCCGGTTTGGCAGGTCGCCAAAGATGATCCGGCTCGGCAGCCAGCAGGCGCCGGCAAAATGCCTGACCACGGCGATCATGTACCAGATGGCGAGCATCTCGTTCTGCCGGCGTCCGTCGCGCGCGGGGTCGGTCAATTCATACGACCAATGAATTTCGCTGCCATGACGGCGGACGACCAGCTGGGTGGCGTTTTGCAGCATGTGCGGCAGGCTCGTTCCTGCGCGATGGATCGCCTCGAGCAAGGTCGGGGCCTGGGCCACCCATCTGCCGAAAATCCCGAGGCCCGCCATCGACGTCTGGCGACCAAGCCGGACCGCAAAGACTTCGTCGTGCAATTCCCGCGAGGTCACCATCAACAGCCGGAAGTGATCGCGCAGCGGCAACAGCGTGTCCGGCGCCTCCAGCAATCCGAGGGGAAGATCGGCGCGGCGGAACACCCGCTCGATCGATCCACCGGCCGCCGTCACGACGTCGGCAATCGGACCAAGCGTGCTCGCGCGTGTGTAACCAGTCTGGTGCATCTGCCCTCACGCGCCAAACAGGCCGCCATTTCGGCACATCATGGCAGGCTGAATTCGCAGCGAAAGCATAGCATTCGAAAGCCCATCGATGAAACACGGCCAAACGCCGGCGTCGACCGGGACCAGGGAGGAATGCATGTGCTTTGCTTGTTTTGGCGTGTCGTCCGCGGCCGGCCGTATCGGGAAAATTTCCCGACGTGATGTCATGTTGCGTGCATCGGCGCTCGGTCTGGTCCTGCCCTTTGCCGCGCCTGCGTTGCGGACGGTGCAAGCGGCCGAGCAGGGCGGTCCGGCTCCGGCGGATTTGGTGAGCGGGATCAAGGAAATCATTGCGAAGGCGAGTTCACCGGAACTGGTTGCCTACAAGGTTTTCGAGATCAACGGCAGCGATCTGCCATGGACCGATCTCGGGCTCGACGCGGCGCAGGGCCAACAGGTGACGTTCCTCTTGAGCGGTCGGATGTGGCTGTCACGCGAACACGATCTCTGGTTCGGTCCCGGCCTGATCTTCCACGCGCGCACGCGCGGGCTCCGGCCGATCTACAATCCGATGCTGGATACCGGGACCATGACGGCCTCCCACGATGGACGGATCGAGGTCGCGCGTTCGGCCGCGGAATGGGCCAGTGAGGACGGGGTGCTGGCGACGCCGGAAGACATCTACAAGAAGGCGGATGTCAAGGTGACCGGTATCGCCCTGCTGTGGCGCGCCGATGCCGGCGTGGGCGTCAAGAGTCTCCTGGCGCACGGCGATGTGGGCGGTCTGCTCAAGTCCGAGCTTGCGCGTCTTGAGCGTGGCGGCAAGCTGCCGTCAGGCTGGTCGAACCTGGCTCGGTTTTGGCGGTGGACAGGAAGTCTTCAGCCAGGGTGCGGACGGCGAGATCGTCTGCGACACGACGGGCCACGTCAGCATCATCAAGCGGCCGCTGTCGCTTCCGTTGGCCTCTCGTCCGCGGCTCGCATGGCGCTGGAAAATCGATCAATTGCCGACCGCCGTCGCGGAAGACCAGGCTGCGACCCACGACTATCTTTCGATCGGCGTGAAGTTCGAGGACGGGCAGGATCTGACCTACATCTGGAGCGAACATTTGCCAGAAGGCAAGGTTTTCCGCTGCCCGTTGCCCGGCTGGAACGCGATCGAGACGCATATGATCGTCCGTTCCGGGAAGGCGGCCCTCGGGACCTGGCAAGCGCAGGAACGCGACATCGCAGCAGACTACGCCGCCCATATCGGTGGATCGGCGAAGGCCATCTCGAAAATCTGGCTGCTGGCCGTGGCGCCGTTCCAGCGCCGCCACGGCGCGTGTCGCTATGCCGATATCAAGGTCACCACCGGCGACAACGCTGTGCACAAGGTTTAGCGCGAGACATGATTTGCCGGTATTGGCCGGATCGCCGGGCCGTGGTCTTTATCCGGATCACGGCGCGACCGTTCAAGTTAAAGCTTGATGAAGTTAGGTCGAACTGGTGGCCGCGAAGACGCTGCGCTCCCTCTCCCGCAAAGGGCAGGGCTATCGCAGATGAAGCACGGGAGTCTATCCGCGGGCTCACTTCGCCTCTCCCGCTTGCGGGGGAGGCCGACACGCATCGCAAGATGCGTGGCGGGTGGGGGTGTTTCCACGGTGGGATTCCCAATGGTACAGACCGGATAGATACCCGACAGTTTAGACCGGCATGATTGCCGACAGGTTTCTAGAAGCATCGGCGGGAGGGCCCGACGATGCCGTTCAGAGAGACCAGTCGGATGGAAGAGCGTATCCGGATGCTTATGGAGTACGAGAGCGGGAACTGGAGCGTGTCGGAGTTGTGCCGCCGTCACGGTATCTGCCGCGACACGTTTTACGCATGGCGCCAGCGGAAGCAGAGCGGCGATCCGGAGTGGTTCAGGGACCGTTCGCACGCGCCGCAGCAATGCCGACAAACGACCGATGCGGCGATTGCAGAGAAGGTGATCGCGGCTCGGCAGCGCTTTCCCTATCTGGGACCGCGCAAGCTGCTCGCCCTGCTTGACCGCCAGGCGCCGGAGATCGATTGGCCGGCGGCGTCGACGATTGGGAGCATTCTCAAGCGCGCGGGGCTGATCTCGCCGGTGAAGCGCCGCCGCCGTCCGCTCGACCAGCGGCGTCCCTGCACGCCGGTGCAGGAGCCGAACGACGAGTGGAGCGTGGACTTCAAGGGTTGGTTCCGCACCCGCGACCAGTGCCGGATTGATCCGTTGACGGTGGCTGACAGCCACAGTCGCTTCCTGATCGAACTGCAGATCGTCGCACCGACGACCGAGGGCGTCCGCCCCCGCTTCGAGAGGGCTTTCCGCGAGCATGGCCTGCCGCGGGCAATCCGCTGCGACAATGGTTCGCCGTTCGGCTCGCGCGGCGCCGGCGGTCTCACCACATTGTCGGTCTGGTGGCTGAAGCTCGGCATTACGCCGCACTTCATCCGTCCGGCCTCGCCGCAGGAGAACGGTCGCCATGAGCGCATGCATCGCACCTTGAAGGCGCAAACATCGAGCCCACCGGCAGATAATGCGTCCGAGCAACAGGCCCGCTTTGACGCCTTCCGAGAGCATTACAATAAGGAACGTCCTCACGAAGCGCTGGGCCAACGGCCGCCGGAGGACGCCTATCGAGCATCTCAACGCACCATGCCGGATCGCGAGCAAGACCCCTGGTATGACGCCGATCACCAGGCCCGCCGTGTTCGCGGCAATGGGGAGATTAAATGGAAAGGCAAGTTCGTCTTTATCGGTCAGGCGCTGGTGAACGAACTTGTCGGCATCGCCGAACTCGATACCGGTGACCACGTCGTCCGCTTCTGCGACCTCGACGTCGGTCTCATCGACCGCCGCGGCCTGTTCACCCGGTTCGCTCCGCCTCGTGAGGGGCTGCGCGAACCGGGCGAACAGACCGCTTAACCCAAACTGTCGGGGATCATGCCGGTCCAAAATGTCGGGAATCATGCCGGTTGAACACAATGCGGAGACACCCCCACCCCGCCCTCCCCCGCAAGCGGGAGAGGGAGCCCAACGCCACTGCCCACATCACCCCACTCTCATATGCGATAGCCCTGCGCTTGCGGGGGAGGGCTGGGGTGGGGGCTCTCTCCACGAGTCGCATCGTGGAGAGAGCCTCCACCCGCCGCGCTCAGGCGCGCAAGAGCGCTGCCGAGCGCGTCGGCCTAAGAGCGAGCTTCGCTCGTCTCGACCCCGCAAGCGGGAGAGGCGAAGCGAGTCTGCGGTCAAGCCGATTAAACCGAAAATCATCGCGCTTTAGTGCTCTACCGCAGACACCGCGAGAAGGCGGCCGCTCGCTGTCGGGCGCAGCGGCGTGCTCGGGCGGCTCATCGCGGATTTGATCGACAACCGGCTCAAGACCATCGTCGAAAGGCGAGACTGGCGTTGACGCCGCCAAATCCAAAGCCGTTCGAGATCGCGTGTTCGATGGCCATCGGCCGCGCAACGTTCGCGATGAGGTCAATGCCCTGCGCAGCCGGATCGACGTTCTCCAGATTGAGCGTGGGCGGAGCGATTTGATCGCGCAGCGCCAGGATTGTGAAGATGGCCTCGACGCCGCCGGCCGCGCCGAGCAGATGTCCCGTCGCTGACTTGGTTGCGCTGACGGCAACCCCTCCCTCGCGCCCGAACACGCGCTTGATGGCCTCCAATTCGCTGAGATCGCCGACCGGCGTGGAGGTCGAATGCGCGTTGAGATGCTGGACCTGGTCGGGCCGCAACCCGGCCTGCCGGAGTGCCGCCTCCATTGCGCGCCGGGCACCGTCGCCATCTTCCGGGCCGGCGGTGATGTGATAGGCGTCCGCCGTCGTGCCGTAGCCGATGATCTCCGCGATCGGCTTGGCGCCGCGCCGCACGGCATGTTCGAGCTCCTCGATGACGAGGACACCTGCGCCTTCGCCCATGACGAAGCCGTCACGGTCGCGGTCGAACGGCCGCGAAGCTCGCGCCGGCGTGTCGTTGTAGGACGTCGAAAGTGCCCGCGCCGCCGCAAAGCCGCCAAGGCTCACGGGATCGATGCAGGCCTCCGCGCCGCCGCAGATCGCAATGTCGGCTTCGGCGGACCTGATCAGGCGCGCTCCATCGCCAATGGCTTGAACGCTCGCGGCGCAAGCGGTCACCGGCGCGCCGATAGGACCCTTGAAGCCGTAGCGGATGGTGATGTGCCCGGCTGCGAGATTTGCCAGAAAGGAGGGAATGGTGAACGGCGACAGGCGACGCAGACCGCTCCGTTCCGCCGTGCGCACGGCCTCCGCAATCGCGGGAAACCCGCCTACTCCGGATGCGATCACAGTGGCGGTGCGCTCCTGCGCGCGCGCCTCGGTCGGCATCCAGCCGGCCTGCGCCACGGCTTCCTCCGCGGCGAGCAGCGCGAACAGGATAAACCGGTCCATCTTCTTCTGGTCCTTGCGAGGGGACGCCAGATCGGGATCGAAGCCGCCCTCCGAATCCTCGGCCTTATCGGGAACCATTCCGGCGACACGGGCCGGCAGCGCCATCGCCCACTCCGGCAATGCGCCAAGCCCGGAGCGCCCAGACAGCAGTCTCGACCAGACCAATTCGGTGCCACAGCCCAGCGGGGACACCGTTCCCAGGCCCGTCACAACAATTCGACGCATGGTTCTCCTGTCGCGCCCTTCCTGTGAGCCGGCATGGCCGGGACTCGGAACTGCCCGGGCGTCGGGTCGGTCATTATATGATGATTGTCATTTATTGCCTCGACCAGCCGAACGTCAAGGTGCGGCGTCACGCCGATGCGCGCGAGCACGTGCTCGCCTATATTCATGAGCTGTCCACCGCGCCGTGCGCAAGGGTTATCGCGGCTGCGGCCTCAGCAACGCGACCGTGGAGAGAGGCCGGCGCAGTCGGCGTTCACGGTGGCGAAGCTGTTGATCGATGCGTGCGCGGCGAAGCCGTGAGTGGGTGAAGGCCCGATGACCAGCGGCAAAGTCGATGGGCAGGCAAAGCACCAGCAAATAAGACCAATCCTACATGCGCCTTAAGAAGGGCTAATGCATTGATTTTGCTGGAACTCACTTCGAGGTACCCGCCACTCGCGCGTTGTGGAAGCAATTGTCGGAATCGCCCCGGCCCAGCGACCAGCGTTTAAGATTTGGCTTGGTTAGACTATAAGTAACCATGCTCATACGTCCCTCCCTCTTGCCTGAGAATGTGCTGGGTCTCTCGACGGCACGGCGCGACTGGAATGGCGTGCGCGTTGCTCTCAACGAATTCCACTGCGCGGGCCGGGTGTCTCATCATCTTCGCCACGAGAATGAAACCCGCCTCAATATTCTTCTGGAAGAGACCGGAGCCCCGTGCGAGCCGCGTCTCCGAGAGAACCAGCCTTGCCCGGTCGGCTATGTGCCGCGGCAGTTACTCTTTGCGCCCGCCGGCACGGAAATATGGGGCTTCTGCGTTGATGCTCGCTTCGTGCGGGACACCACGTTGAGCTTTGATCTCGCGGTGCTGAGCGAGCAGCTGGGTACCCGGTTCAACGCCGATGCAATCGATGCGCCTCGGCTGCGTTTTTCCGATGATCGCATCTGGACCCTGACGAAGCTGCTCTCTGACGCGGTGAACGATCCCGACCCATCGGCGCAGCTTTATGGTGACGGGCTGACGACCGCGATTGCAGCGCTTCTGTTCGCCGATGCACCGGCTCCTGCCACGAACAGGAAGGGACTGGCGCCCTGGCAGCTTCGACGCACCGTTGAATATCTCGACGCCCATTTGCCCGAGCGCGTTGATCTCACGCGTCTGGCAGCGCTGATCAGTCTTTCACCCGCGCATTTTAGCCGCGCCTTTAAGGCGTCGACCGGGATGGCACCCTATCGCTGGCAACTCGATGCGCGAGTCCGGCGCGCGCAGGCTCTCCTGGTCGACAGCCACGCGTCGCTCAACGAGGTGGCCGAGGCAACGGGCTTTGCCGATGCGGTTCATTTCGGGCGAACGTTCCGGAAGCTCACCGGCACGACACCGGCAGCATGGCGGCGCGACCGCAAGAACTGACCGTCATCCCGTAGCAGATTCAGACTGCGAATCGCAAAATCGAACAGTGTGTTTCGTTAAGCGGACCGACACTATCGCCGCAACCGGATCGGCGAACGACATCGCGTTGAGCGATTGACGAGGCACGCCCTTCCGAAAATTCCCAACTCCGGAGGGCGGAAGATGAGCACAGCACCCATCGACTATGACGGCCTCATGCAGGCAAATCTCGCGCATGTGTTCGGCGAGCGCGACGCCTCTCGCAGAATGAAGGCCATCTCGGAACTCTATGCTGGCGATGCGACACTCTTTGAACCACCGGATGCCTCGGCGACAGGTCATGCCGCCATCAATAAGGCGGTGGATGGATTGCTGGCAAACTTGCCGGCCGATTTCGTTTTCACGGCGATTGGCCCTGCTGTTGGCCACCACGGCATGGGACGGCTGCGGTGGAAGTCCGGTCCACCGAACGGTCCTGCGGCCGTGACGGGCACCGACGTCGCGCAAATTGAACGCGGTCAAATCAAGACCCTTCACGTCTTTCTGGACCCGCCCAGCCCCTGAGCCATCACCCGTACATCTGTTAACGGAGTTCTTATGCCTGCCAAGACCGGCCTCGACGCCTTGCTTCGTCCCGAAGACAGCATTCTCGTGCTGATCGACCATCAGCCCTACCAGTTCACGAACCTGAATAGTCACGAGCCGACGATGATCATCAACAACGTCATCGGCCTCGCGAAGACCGCCAAAGTCTTCAACGTGCCGACGATCCTCACCACGGTGATCGAGGAGCGCGGCGGCTATGTCATCAAGGGGCTTCAGGATGTCTTCCCCGAGCAGAAGCCGATCAACCGCACCTTCATCAATACCTGGGAGGACCCGAACGTTACCAACATCGTGAAGAAGAGCGGGCGCAAGCAACTCGTGCTCGCCGCGCTCTACACCGAGATTTGCTTGGCCATGCCTGCGATACAGGCGCTCGGCGAGGGGTATGACGTGTTCATCGTCACCGACGCTTCGGGCGGCGTCTCGCTGGAAGCCCATGACATGGCTGTGCGCCGCATGGTTCAAGCGGGTGCCGTGCCAATCACCTGGCTCGCCGTGCTCGGCGAATGGCAGCGCGATTGGGCGCGAGAGAAAACCGCTGCTGGTGTCGCAGGCGTCGTTCTCGAACATGGCGGCGGCAGCGCTGTTGCGCTGGCTTGGGAACTTCAGCTTCTCGCCAGCCACGCCAAGTAAGGGGCCAAACGTGCCCGCACCGATCCGTATCGGTTATTGCTTGTCGCTGACCGGCCCCGTTGCCGGCAACAGCCGGTCGGCGCAGCTTGCGCATGAGATTTGGCGGGAGGATATCAACCGCCGGGGCGGACTGCTTGGCCAATCGGTCGAACTCATCTGCTACGACGATCACGCCGATGCGTCGCGCGTTCCCGGCCTCTACAAGCGGTTGATGGACGAGGACCATGTCGATCTCGTCATCGGCGGTTACGGCACTAACACCATATTGCCAGCAATGCCGCTCATCATGGAGCGGCAGCGGTTCTTCGTTGGTCTGATGGGCCTCGGCGTTAACAATGCGCTCGCCTATCCCAACTACTTCGCGATGATCCCAACCGGGCCGGACCCGAACGCCGCGTTGACCGAGGGATTCTTCGAGCTAGGCGCGGCGCAGACGCCTCGACCATTGACCGTGGCATTGGTCTCGGCGGATGCGGAATTCTCTCGCAACCCCATCCTTGGCGCAAAAGCTAATGCGGCCAAGCACGGCTTCCGTGTCGTCCATGAAGCGACTTACCCGCTGACGACGGAGAATTTCACGCCTGTCATCGACGCCGTCGCCAAGAGCGACTGCGACCTTCTGTTTCTCTGTTCATACCTCGATGACTCGATCGGCCTCGTGCGCGCTATTCATGCACACTCGTTCCGCCCGAAGATGGTTGGTGCCGGCATGATCGGGCCACAAAACACAGTGGTGAAGACCACGCTCGGCCAGCTGCTCAACGGATTCGTGAATTACGAGTATTGGGTACCAGTCCCCAACATGATGTTCGCTGGCGTTGAGGAAATGCTGAATACCTACCAGACACGGGCCGGTGACGCGGGTGTCGATCCCTTGGGCCATTACATGGCGCCGCTCGCTTACGCCCAGATGCAGGTGCTGGCGCAGGCTGTCGAAGCGACCGGTGGCTTAGACGATGCAAGCCTCTCAACCTACGTACGGAAGGCGACCTTCAAGACGGTCATGGGCGACGTCCAGTTTGGCCGCAACGGTGAATGGGCGCATCCGCGCGTTCTGCAAGTCCAGTTCCAAGGAATATCGGGCCACGACGCCGAGCAGTTCCGCAATGGGTCGAGGCAGATAGTGGTGTCACCAATGGGCCTCACTTCCGGAAGGCTTCGTTTCCCTTATGCCGATAGTTTGTCAGCTTGAGAAAACGGTTAGCCGCACCGCGTCACCCAGCGCGGCAATGCCGCGCGGCCCATTTCGAGAATGGAAATTAAGTGCACGGTCACCGTAACGCCAAGCCGCGCGAAGTACCATTCGTTGGCCTAAAGGCCCAATGATCAAGCGCCCTTGCTTTGCTCGTCGCGTTTGAGCTGCTGCTTGTACTCGGCTTGTATCGCCGGATCGTCGTTGCTTCCGCGAACGGTGTCGGTCTCGCCCCTGCCTCCATCGAGCCCTTTGGCCGCCGCGATGTGTTCTTTGAGATCGCTCACCGCTGGGCGGATGTAAGGTTCGAGATATTTGTCGAGGAAGCCTTTGCCAGGGTCGTCGAGCTCTTTCGTGAGCGCTTGAAGGTAGGCGGTCTTGTCTGTGGAGGCCCAATCGATGCTGAAGCCGGCGCGTTGAGCCAGTATGCAGTGAACAACCATGATCGTGCGGCCATTGCCATCCAGAAAGGGATGGCCGTGGGCCAGATAGCCCATGACCTCGCCGGGCTTATCGCGCATGGTCTTGGGATCGTTGCCGAGCTTCAGAGCGTGCTCGATTGCGTTTTGGATGGACTTGGGATGTGCGAACAAAACGCCGCCCCGGCTAACGGCGATGTTCGGTGCCGTTTGAAGACGGTCCTGCCCGGCCCACGGATACATAGCTTCGAAGAGGGTCTTATGCGTGAACAGCAAGTCCGCGTAGGTCAGGGCCTTCTTTTTCTGGAGCGCCGCGAACGCATCGTCTATCCCGGTCGTGAAGGAGGCATGTTCGAGCCGCCTTACAATCGCGGAATCTTTCTCTTGGGCAAGATTGCGTAGGTATCCGCGCGCTAGTCGCCGAACGGATCAAACGTCACGGCCTGGCTTCACGCAGATAGCGGGCCTGAATCGGAGCAGCCGCCGGGTCGTATCACCAGGAAGGTCCGTGGGATCGGTCAACAGCGTATGGAAGAAAGTGTCCCGTGCGTTCTTCAGGTCCTCGAAGACAACAATATCTTGGTCAGCGTTCGCGGAATCGAGCGTGCTTGCCATGATGGCAAATTTATCCGCGAGCCGATACTTGTCTTTCATAACCGTGCGCATGCGTTCAGCCACCTTCAGCGCACTGTTTGGAAGAGCGCTTTTGATGGATGTGTTCCACGATCTTTCATATTGCTCGAACGTTGCCCTGATGAGGATTTCGAGACCGGCCCAGGCCGAGATAAACGCGTTCAGCGGTTGCAGCCGGCCTTCGTGCGATTGGGCAAGTAGCCGCGGGATATGGCGGAGGTTTTTCGGCGCCTTGTCTAGAGCTTGGGCCAACTTCGAGGCTTCGGCGGCCTGCTCTGGCAGCAAGGCCGATTGCGACCTGCTCGTCATTCTTACTTGGGGCACGAAGACGTAGATGGGGCGGTCACTTCCGGTCTCAAATATCATGTCAGTGGTTGCGATCGACTTGCCGTCGTGCGCCACGCCTTCGAAGCCAGTGAGAGCGAGCGCGGCCAATGCAGCATTTCTGACACCTCGTGCTGTGTCACCAAGGCTGTCGGCGGCTATCGATACATTTCCAAAGACTCAAACTATGGGGTTCACCGTTTCTTTTCTGACCAGAAGAGTGATCAAGACAGTGACATCGCACAAATCGTTTCGGCCTCGATCGTCCAATACGTTCGAGACATGGGCGTTGATCCCAAGTTTCTGAGCGAGATGACTAAGGCAGGGAAAACTGAAGTCAACATCATCCCCCACGAAGACCTCTTGAAACTAAACGTAGTCAATAATGGTCAGAAGAAAGCCGTCTGGACAATTGAGGCCATCGACGACGGAATTTATCTCAAAGGCGAGCGAGAAACATACCATGGAATCAATAAATTCCTTCTGCTTTGCCTGAATGGTGGCGTAGCCCTCTACGCCATCTTTGATCCCGAAGGCCGGGAGCGCGAGATCATGAAGATGGGCGCTATATCTCTCTTAATAGATGGAACACCTGTCCCAATCGCCGCGCACCTTTCTGACGGTCCGAAACTAGTGAATGGCTGGATCAATGCCATGTTCACTCTCAACGGCGAGCTTTTGAACGTCATTCAACGAGCAGCAACGGTCGGCGTGGCATTCCAATACACTTATGGCGCGCCAATATTCTTGGGATTCGACGATATGGAATTTAGTGAGGGAGCAAAAATGCCTGGCTTTTTGCGTGCTTGCACCCGGAAATAGATGCGTTTGTCTCCGTCGACCGTCATAGCAAGCGATCAATGAGCTGCTAATGACTAGGCCAAGAGATTCCGGACGGCACTATCGTTCCAGGTATCTCCCCGTGTGGTGCGCATACCCTATACACCAAGAACGCCAACGGCCCTCGGTTGCTGCGAAAACAGATCACTTCATCCCCTCCAGCAGCTTCCGCACTTCACCCAGCACCTCCCGAATCTGCCGTCGCTCGGCGATCGCATCCCTGCTGAACCGGCCGTGCTTGCGGGCATTCTGGTTTGCCCTTGGCGCGCCGGATCCCGGTGCGCCGCCGTGCATGCGGCAGCGCGTCTTGCCGTGCACCGCCGGCGAGCGGCACGCGCCACTGGTGCGGGTTTTGGCGCCGCAGCGCGGGCTCGCCAGCATTGCCCCGGTCGTTCTGATGTGATCGCTCATGCCTGTGCGTCCTGCCTGGCATCAGCGGAATCGTTCTTTCGCCTGGAGCCCGCGGCCTTCGGCGCCCGCGCCGCGGATGCCGGGTTCTTGTCCGAAACGATCACGCTCGCATGCTGCGTGACGTTGCCGACAATGGCCTTGCCGCCGTCCTCCACCTTCACGTTCTGCACGGTGATGGCGGGTTCGCCATGGCTGCGGTGGCGGTTCAGCGCTTCGATCTGGGCGGGAAACGTACGGGCGAGCCGGCCCAATGCGCGCGCGGCGCTGTCGTGCTGGGCGAGGTCGTCCGCATGCGCGAGGTGGTGGGCGCATCGCATCGCCATCACATGCACCGAAACCATCTGCGCCACCAGCATCGCCTCGACGGAATCCCGTGGGCGAATGCTCTTCACCATCGAGATCATGAAAGCGAGATTGACCTCGCAGGGCTTGCCGCCGTTCACGCTGGCCTTGACCAATTGCCGGAGGATGCCCTCCATCGCGTCGCGATCGGCGGCCCCCAGTGCGTTCGCCATCAGCTGTTCGCCAAGCTTCGGGTCAGGGTGGTCGATGGCGAATCCACGCGGCGAGAGTGTTATCCGCGGGGCTGCGGCAGCCGCAGTCTGGTCGGTTGCGGCGACCGTCGTCGGCACGGTGATGTCTGGTGCAGTCGTCATGTCGGTATTCCCTGGAACGCGCGCGGCAAGCGCGCAGGCGATCGCTCGCTGCGGCAGCCGGTGCAGTTTGAATTGTGGGTGAGGATTTTCGGCCGCAATCGCAACCGGAGAGCCCGCGATTGCGGGCGAGGGGACGGTTGCACGATTTCGGAATAGTGGAAAAATACCTCTGAGTTGCCCGACGCGTCAAGTTGCCTTGTCGAACGGCGGCAACCGCCGGCTACTGTGCATGGGGTTGTTTTCGATATTTTGGCAGCGCGGCCCCGGCGGGGAGTTCCGCCACCACCCGCAGTCATGCCGGCACGGTGCGGTGCGACATCTCTGATAGCGGGTACCGCGCGCCGATTGGATCATTATACTGGCCGGAACGTCGCGACACAGGCGCGGCCTTACTGCTGGCTGCGGATGAAGGACACTCGATGAGCGAAACCATTGGCTACCCCGATCCCGGCCTCGATCTGTCCGATGGGTTCAAGCCGCACACCTCGCATTGGGGCGTGTTTTCGGCGCGTTTCGGCAAGGCGGGGCTCGAAGTCAGGCCATATGGCGGCGATCCCGATCCGAACGGCATCATCAACAACTTCCCCGGCGCGCTGCGCCACCAGGCGCGCATCGCGCAACCGGCGATCCGCCGCGGCTGGCTGGAGCGTGGGCCCGGGCCCGATGATCGCCGCGGCCGCGATGAATTCGTCTCGGTCAGCTGGGAGCAGGCGCTCGATCTGCTCGGCGGCGAGCTGACGCGGATCCGCGACACGATCGGCCCCGGCGCGGTGTTCGGCGGCTCCTATGGCTGGTCGAGCGCGGGCCGCTTCCATCACGCGCAGAGCCAGGTGCACCGTTTCCTCAACATCGCACTCGGCGGCTATGTCCGTTCGGTGAACACCTATTCCTCGGGCGCGTCCTCGGTGCTGCTGCCGCAGATTCTTACCGGTTACGAGGACATCACCAAGCGCAACGTCACCTGGGAGCAGATTGCAGCCGAAACCGACATCGTGCTGGCATTCGGCGGCATGGCGCTGAAGAACTCGATGGTGGCGGGCGGCTCGATCAGCAAGCATATCGAGCGCGGCGCCATGGAGGCGGCGCAGCGGCGCGGCTGTCAGTTCGTCCTGGTCAGCCCGCTGCGCGACGATCTGCCCGTCGAGGCCGGCGCCGAATGGATGACGGCGGTGCCCGGCACCGACACCGCGCTGATGCTCGGCATCGTCCACACCCTGGTCAGCGAAGGCCTGCACGATCAGGCCTTCCTCGATCGCTACACCGAGGGCTGGCCGGTGTTCCTGCGCTATCTGACCGGCGAGAGCGACGGCCAGCCGAAGAGCGCCGAATGGGCCGCCGCGATCTGCGGCATCGACGCCGACACCATCACGACGCTCGCGCGGCGGCTCGCCGGGCGGCGTGCGCTGATCACCGTGTCGCATTCGCTGCAGCGCGCGGAGCATGGCGAGCAGCCGGTGTGGATGGGCATGGTGTTGGCGGCAGCCCTCGGCCAGATCGGCCTGCCCGGCGGCGGCTACGCCTATTCGCTCGGCGCGATCGGCTATTATGGCCGGCGCGTCAATGCGGTGCCGGGACCGACGCTCGGGCAGGGCCGCAACGGCGTCGCCGATTTCATTCCGGTGGCGCGCATCGCCGACATGCTGCTCAATCCCGGCACCACCTACCGCTACAATGGCGAGACGCGAACCTATCCGGATATCCGCCTCGTCTACTGGGCGGGCGGCAATCCGTTCCACCATCACCAGGATCTCAACCGCCTGCGCAAGGCCTTTGCGCGGCTCGACACGCTGGTGGTGCACGAGCTCGCCTGGACCGCGACGGCGCGCCACGCCGACATCGTGCTGCCCTCGACGATGACGCTCGAGCGCGAGGACATCGGCTATTCCACCAACGATCCGCTGATGGTCGCCATGCACCGGATCGCCGAGCCGTTCGGCCTCGCGCGCGACGACTACGACATCTTTGCCGATCTCGCCGAGCGGCTCGGCGCCCGCGAGCCCTTCACCGAAGGGCGCACGTCGCGGCAATGGCTGGAGCACCTGTACGAGCCGACCCGCAAGGCGCTCGCCGCGGGCGGGCTCGAGGCGCCGAGCTTCGAGGAATTCTGGCAGCGCGGCAGCCTGGTCGTGCCGCAACATCTCGACGACGGCGGCACGCTGCGCCGCTTCCGCGACGACCCGGTGGCGCGGCCGTTGCCGACGCCGAGCGGCCGCATCGAGATCTTCTCGCAGAAGATCGCCGACCACGGCGATGCGGACTGTCCGGGCCATCCGGTCTGGCTCGAGAAGACCGACACGCCGACATCAGGCTCGCCGTGCTTCCTCGTCGCCAACCAGCCGGTGACGCGTCTGCACAGCCAGCTCGACTTTGGTGGTCACTCGCTAGAGGCCAAGCATCGCGGCCGCGAGGTCGCGCGCATGAACCCGCGCGACGCCAAGGCGCGCGGCATCGCCGACGGCGACATCATTCGCATCTTCAACGCCCGCGGCGCCTGCCTTGCCGCGGTGCATGTCACCGACGGCATCGCGGCCGGCGTGGTCCAGCTGCCGACCGGCGCCTGGTACGACCCGATGGACCCCGAGGAGGAGGCGCCGCTCTGCGTTCACGGCAATCCGAACGTGCTGACCCGCGACATCGGCACGTCATCTTTCGCGCAGGGCTGCACCGGCCAGCTCACGACCGTCGAGGTTGAGCGTTTCAACGGCAATCTGCCGCCGATCCGGGCGTTCGATCCGGCCTAGAGCATGATCCGGAAAAGTGCGAAGCGGTTTTCCGAGAAGATCATGCTCAATTAGCTGCCTCGAAGCCGATCACGAACAAATCATCGCTGTAGCGCTGGCTGGCGCCCTTGCGTTCGGCTACGGCATCACGGATCGCCCCTGATTTCCGGACCTTGAGAGATGCACCTGAGAGCCCTGTTTCACCTTGCCGTCGTTGCGACCGTCGCGCTCGGCGCGTCCAGCGCATCGGCGCAATCGGCCGCCGAGCCGGCCTATGGCCCGGAGCTGCAGGGTTTCGACTATCCCTATCCGGTCGAGCATTATCGCTTCAGCTCGCAGGGGCAGGAGCTCGACATGGCCTATCTCGACGTCAAGCCGGCGACGCCGAACGGGCAGACCGCGGTGCTGCTGCACGGCAAGAATTTCTGTGCCGCCACCTGGGACGGCACCATCAAGGCGCTCAGCGGCGCCGGTTATCGCGTGATCGCGATGGATCAGATCGGCTTCTGCAAATCCTCCAAGCCGGAACGCTATCAGTTCACCTTCCAGCAGCTGGCCGGCAACAGCCGCGCGCTGCTGGCTTCGCTTGGGATCGAACACTCGATCATGGTCGGCCACTCCACCGGTGGCATGCTGGCGATGCGCTACGCCCTGATGTATCCGGACGCCACCGACCGGCTGGTGCTGGTGGATCCGATCGGGCTTGAGGACTGGAAGGCCAAGGGCGTGCCGTGGCTCAGCCTTGACGGCTGGATGCAGCGCGAGACGCGCGTCACCGCAGACGGCATCCGCGCCTATGAGCGTGCCACCTATTACGCCGACACCTGGGATCCGTCCTACGAGACGTGGGTGCAGATGCTGGCCGGCATGTATCGCGGCCCGGGCCGCGCGGCGGTCGCATCAAGCTCGGCGCGGCTCTACGACATGATCGCGACCCAGCCGGTGTTCTACGAATTCGAGCAGATCAAGCCGCCGACCCTGCTGTTTGTCGGTGACAAGGACACCACCGCGATCGCCAAGGACACCGCGCCGCCGGAAATCCGCAAGACGCTCGGCAATTATCCGGTGCTCGGCAAGGAAGCGGCGAAGCGGATTCCGCATGCGCAGCTGATCGAATTCCCCGACCTCGGCCATTCGCCGCAGATCCAGGCGCCGGCGCGCTTCCACGAGGCATTGCTCGGCTGGCTGCAGCATCCGGAAACCGGCGCGACGCTGGTCAAGTAGCAGCCTCGGGGATGGCATCATGACGACAGTCGAGCTGGTTAGCGTGTTCACGGTGGACGGTGAGGGAGGCAATCCCTGTCCGATCGTGGTCGATGCCAGGGGCATGAGCGCATCCGACATGCAGGATGTCGCGCGCCGCCATGGTCATGAATCCGGCTTCGTGTTGCCGGCGGAGAGTGACGATTTCGACGCGACGTTCCGCTTCTTCGTTCCGAACCACGAAATGGAAATGTGCGGCCACGCCACCATCGGTGCGCTCTGGCTGCTTGCACGCCAGGGGCGACTGCCGGGCGATACGATCCGGATCGCAACGCGCAGCGGTCCGGTCACCGGCTTCATCAGCCGGGATCGCAACGGCGAGCCCCGTGTCGAGATCACCCAGCCGGTCGGAAAGACCGTTCCGCTCGGCGCCGAGCAATGCGACGACGTGCTCCGGGCTCTCGCGGTCGGGCCGGATGCGATCGGTGACGGAACGCCCTGCAATGCCGTGACATCGCGGATCAAGACTCTGATCCCGATGCGCTCGCCGGAGGCGCTGAATGCGCTGGATCCCGCGGTCGGGGACGTCGAGGCGGTCTGCGGGCGGATCGGATCGACCGGGCTCTATCCGTTTGCGGTGGTCGACCGCGCGGTACGCCTGTTCGAGGCACGGCAATTCCCGCGCTCATCCGGTTATCGCGAGGACGCCGCAACCGGCATCGCGGCTGCGGCGCTGGTGTTCGGCTTGCTCGATTACGGCCTGATCACGCCGAACGATGACGAGATTCGAATCCTTCAGGGCAGGGCGATGGGACGCCTGTCGGAGATCCGTGTCCGTATCGGCTTCGCCGGCGGCCGGCCGGTAGGCTGCCTGCTTGGCGGCAATGTCGTGCTGATGGCGACGTCGTCACGCTGAAACGCGCAGCGGTCGACGGTCACTTCTAGGTCGATTCAGCTACTCGTCTGGCCCGCTCCTGCGCCCTTGCGTGCACGGGTGAGGACTTTCGCGCGCCGGGGCCCGGATGGACGTGGACATCCTTCGCGCTCAGCGGTTCGCCGCATTCCGAACAGACCATGACGGGGTCGAACATCTTCCTGCAGGTCTTGTGTTCGTGCAGCATCGGCCGGCCGCGCGCGTCGACCATGTGGATATTGCCCCAGTGCACGATCGACATGATGATCGGGTAGAGGTCGAGGCCTTTCTGGGTCAGGATGTATTCGTAGCGCTTCGGCGCCTCCTGATAGGGAATCTTGCGCAGCACGCCGAAGCGCACCAGCTTCTTCAGCCGGTCGGCGAGCAGATGGCGGGTGATCCCGAGCGACGCCTGGAAGTCATCGAACCTGCGGATGCGCAGGAAACATTCGCGCAGGATCAACAGGCTCCAGCGATCGCCGATCACCGCGACGGTGCGGGCCAGCGAGCACGGCTCCTCCTCGAGGGTATCCCATTTCATCAGCGTCTCCAGCGCTCTGCGACGACAGTGGAAGTAAAATTCTAAAACAGAACTAACATCATTTCAATAGGATGCCGCGTACAGGCCTATGGTTCGGCTATAGGATGACAAATATCATATTGACAGTTCTAAAATAGAACTTATGGTCCGGGCCACGATCAATCCGGCCGGGCAGACGGCCGCCGACAATCGAAGGGAAGGGCGTTCCATGGCTGCTCCGCTCAAGGTCGAATTCCATTTCGATTTTGGAAGTCCGAACGCCTATCTCGCCGAACTCGCGCTGCCCGACATCGAGAAGCGCACCGGCGTGAAGTTCGACTACATCCCGGTGCTGCTTGGCGGCGTCTACAAGGCGACCGGCAACATGTCGCCCGGCGAGTCGCTGCGCGGCATCAAGAACAAGCCGGAATACAACGCGATCGAGACCGAGCGCTTCCTGCAGCGCCACAACATCACGACGTTCAGGTCGAACCCGTTCTTCCCGGTCAACACGCTGATGCTGATGCGCGGCGTCGTTGCGGCCGATTTCGAAGGGCTGTTCGAGCCCTACTTCCGCGCGGCCTATCACCACATGTGGTCCGAGCCCAAGAAGATGGACGATCCGCAGGTGTTCCGCGAGGCGTTCCTGTCTTCCGGCGTCGATATCGACCGCATCATCGCCCGCGCGCAGCAGGACGAGGTGAAGAAAAAGCTGATCGAGAACACCAGCAACGCCGTGGCCCGCGGCTCGTTCGGCTCGCCGACCTTCTTTGTCGGTGACGAGATCTTCTTCGGCAAGGACCGCTTGCGCGAAGTCGAAGAGGAGATCGTCACGCAGCTGGCGGCGCCGCAGCGCAAGACCGCCTGAGCGGCAAATTCCTCAAGCCAACAAATCAAGCCCGAAGGGCTGCGACAGGGAGGTTTCAGTGCAGGCGTCGACGCAGGTGGCTGAAGGAAGTGTGGAAGGCTTGCCGAACCGCATCCACGCGGTGATCGATCACCACGTCGCGGCGACGCCGGATCATCTGGCGCTGGTCGACGACAAGATGCGGCTGACCTATCGCGAGCTCGATCGAACGGTCGGCCGGGTCGCCGAAGCCTTGCAGGCGCTCGGCATCCGGGCCGGCGACCGCATGATGATCGTCAGCGAGAATTCCGTTCCGCTCGCCTGCGTGCTGCTGGCGGCGAGCCGGCTCGACGTGTGGTCGATCGTGGTCAATCCGCGGCTGTCGCCGCGTGAGCTGGATCAGATCAGGGATCACAGCGGCGCCCGCCGCGTGCTGCTGACTGCCGACGTCTCGCAGGAGGCAGCCACCCACGCTGCGCGCTACGAGGCGGCCGTGCAGGATGTCGGTCCGCTCCGCGGCGTCGCCGTCACGGGCCTCAATCTGGCAACGGTTGCCGAGCCGGTCGAGGCCGATGGCGCAGACCAGGTCGCGGTCCTGATCTACACCTCCGGCACCACGGGCGCGCCAAAGGGCGTGATGCTGACCCATCGCAATCTGCTGTTCAGCGCCCGCGGCACCGCGGCCTTCCGCAAGATGGCGGCCGACGACGTGCAGTATTGCGTGCTGCCGATCTCGCATATCGTCGGCATCTCGCTGCTGACCATGACCTTGATGGTCGGCGCCACCGTGCGTCTGGTCGCCAAGTACGATCCGGCCGCGCTGGTCAAGGCGATGGCCGAGGAGGGCATCACGATCCTGAACGGCGTGCCCGCGACCTATCAGCGACTGCTGGAATATCGCCGCAATGCCGGCCTGCCGAAGCTCGATCGTGGCCGGTTGCGCGTGATCTCCGTGGCCGGTGCGCCGCTCGATCTCGAGCTCAAATCCCGGGTCGAGCAGGAGCTCGGGCTGTCGCTGCTCAATGGCTACGGCATCACCGAATGCTCGCCGGGCATCTCCGGCGTCCGGCCCGATAACCCGCGAGACGACCACGCGGTCGGCACCGTCATGCCGGGCCTGGAGGCCAAGCTGGTCGGTCGCGATCTCAAGCCCGTGGGCGACGGCGAAGTCGGCGAACTTCACGTCCGCGGCCCGAATGTGATGCGCGGCTATTACCGCGCCCCCGATCTGACCGCCAAGGCGATCGACCCCGACGGTTGGTTCAACACCGGCGATCTCGCCCGTTTCCAGGACGGCGCCCTCTATATCGTCGGGCGCACCAAGGAGATGATCATCCGCTCCGGTTTCAACGTCTATCCGGCCGAGATCGAGGCGGTGCTGAGCACGCACGACGCCGTGGTGCAGTGCGCCGTGGTCGGCCGGGCGGTCGAAGGCAATGAGGAGGTTGTCGCCTTCGTGCAGCTGATCAAGGGCTCGACCGTCACCGTGGCGGACCTGATGGCCCATGTTGCTCCGCAACTGACCTCGTACAAGCGTCCGTCGGAGATTATCCTGATGGATGCTCTGCCCGCCACGTCGACGGGCAAGCTGCTGAAGCACAAGCTTGCGGAATCGTTGCGCAGTTGAAGCTGACGCGTCGTCCGCAGAACAGTTCACTCAGACAAGACCGGAGACCACCATGCAGAAGAGAAACAGGACGGTTGCCGTCATTGGTGCCGGTGATTTCATCGGCGGCGAGATCGCCAAGAAGTTCGCCTCCGAGGGCTTCACGGTGTTCGCCGGCCGCCGCAACGGCGACAAGCTGGCGCCGCTGGTCAAGGAGATCGAGGCGGCAGGCGGCGAGATCCATGCCCGCTCGCTCGATGCGCGCAAGGAGGAGGAAATCATCTCCTTCCTCAACGACGCCGACAAGCATGCGCCGCTGGAGGTCTGCATCTTCAACATCGGCGCCAACGTCAATTTCCCGATCCTGGAGACCACCGAGCGGGTGTTCCGCAAGGTCTGGGAGATGGCCTGCTACTCCGGCTTCCTGGCGGGACGCGAGGCGGCGCGGCTGATGACGGCGCGTGGCGAGGGCAACATCTTCTTCACCGGCGCGACGGCGTCGTTGCGCGGCGGCAGCGGTTATGCCGCCTTCGCCAGCGCCAAGTTCGGCCTGCGCGCGGTGGCGCAGGCGATGGCGCGAGAGCTCGGACCGAAGAACATCCATGTCGCGCATCTGATCATCGATTCCGGCGTCGACACCGAATGGGTGCGGCAGCGCCGCATCGAGGCGCTCGGCCCGAACGCGCTCGACGATCCCGATCTGCTGATGCCGCCGGCCTCGGTCGCCACATCCTACTGGCAGCTCTACCAGCAGCCGAAGAGTGCTTGGACCTTCGAGCTGGAAATCCGGCCCTTCGGCGAGAAGTGGTAGGGAGCCTGTACGATGGAGCTCGCGCTCTCCCCTGAAGATGCGGCGTTTCGCGACGAGGTTCGCGCCTTCATCAAGGACAATTATCCGGCGGAGATGCGCGTCCCCAATCCGGAGACCGACCTCTCCAAGGAGCAGATGCTGCTATGGCATCGCGTCCTGCACAACAAGGGCTGGATCGCGCCGCTCTGGCCGAAGGAATATGGCGGGCCTGGCTGGTCGATCACCCGCCGCTTCATCTTCGAGCAGGAGACGACGCGCGCCGGCACGATGCCGCCATTGGCGTTCAGTGTCACCATGGTCGGCCCGGTCATCTATACGTTTGGCAACGATGCGCAGAAGAAGAAGTACTTGCCGCGTATCCTGTCCGGCGAGGATTGGTGGTGCCAGGGCTATTCGGAGCCGGGCTCCGGCTCCGATCTGGCCACCGTTCGCACCAAGGCGGTGCGCGACGGCGACCACTACATCGTCAACGGGCACAAGACCTGGACCACGCTGGCGCAGCATGCCGACTGGATCTTCTGCCTGGTTCGTACCGATCCCACGGCAAAGCCGCAGTCCGGCATTTCGTTCCTGCTGATCGACATGAAGTCGCCGGGCGTGACGGTGCGCCCGATCATCACCATCGACGGCTCGCACGAGGTCAACGACGTCTTCCTGGAAGACGTCCGCGTCCCCGCCGAGAACCTGATCGGCGAGGAAAACAAGGGCTGGACCTACGCCAAGTTCCTGCTCGGCAATGAGCGCACCAGCATGGCCGGCATCGGCCGCTCGACGCGCTATATCGAGCGGCTGAAGAAGATCGTGAAGGCCGAGATCCCGGAAGACGATCCGGCGCATCTCGAATTCATCAGGGACATCGCCCGCGTCGAGCTCGACGTGCTGGCGCTGGAGGCAACCGAGTTGCGCGTTGTCGCCCAGATGGCCCGCGGCATCGATCCGGGACCGGCGGCGTCATTGTTCAAGATTCGCGGCACCGAGATCTTCCAGGACATCACCGAGCTGACACACCGCGCGATCGGCAATTACGGGCTTGCGATCCGCGAGCATCCAATCAGCGCCAATCACTTCATGCCGGGTCCGGACTATGGCCACACGGCGTCGGAGAAATATCTCAACTCGCGCAAGCTCTCGATCTACGGCGGATCGAACGAGATCCAGCGCAACATCATCGCCAAGGCGGTGCTTGGTCTCTGATCCGGAAAAGCGGAGATCATGCTCAAACAAGGAGCTAAGGCGCATCTCATCGCGCTTTGGCAACAGCGGCACGAGAGGATCGGATGGATATCCAGTTCACGGAAGAGCAGGAATTGTTGCGGTCCAGCGTCCAGCGGCTGCTGCGCGACCAGTATGATTTCGACGCCCGCCGCAAGATCGTCGCGAGCGAGGAGGGTTTGGGCCGCAAGCAATGGGCAGAATTCGCCGAGCTCGGCCTGCTCGCCGCGCCATTTTCAGAAGCCGTCGGCGGGCTCGGCGGCGGGCCGCTGTCGACCATGATCATCATGCAGGAGTTCGGCCGCCATCTTGTGGTCGAACCGTTCGTCGAGACGGTCGTGGTGGCCGGCGGCCTGATCGAGCAGGCCGGCTCCGACGCCCAGCAGCAGGCCTACATCGCCGAGATCATCGCCGGATCAAAACTCTGGGCGCTGGCCTGGACCGAGAAGGGCTCGCGCTTCGACCTCGCCACCGTCACCACCACAGCGCACCGGGAGGGCAACGACTATGTCATCACCGGCGAGAAGACGGCGGTGATGGCCGCGCCCTGGGCGGATTATCTCATCGTTTCCGCCCGCACCTCGGGCCATCGTCACGATCGCAGCGGCGTCAGCCTGTTCGTGGTCGATCGGCGCGCCGCCAATCTCGACCTGCAAAGCTTCAAGACGATCGATGGTCGCCGCGCGGCGGAGATCAGCCTGCGCGGCGTGCGCGGAGAGCTACTCGGCAACGAAGGCGGGGGCGTCACGGCGCTTGAGACCTGCCGCAACCAGGCCATCGGCGCGCTCTGCGCCGAGACGGTCGGCGCGATCGGCGAGCTGAACGCGGCGACCCTGGACTATTCCAAGACGCGCAAGCAATTCGGCGTCACGATCGGCAGCTTCCAGGTGCTGCAGCACCGGATGGTCGACATGTTCATCGCGCATCAGGAGACGCTGTCCCTGATGCAGCATCTCAGCCTCAGCCTCAGCGAGGGCGAGGCCGGCATTTCCCGGCTCGCCTCGGGCGCCAAGTCCAAGATCGGCTATGCCGCCAAGTTCGTGGCGGACCAGGCCGTGCAGCTGCACGGCGGCATGGGCATGACCGACGAGCTCAATGTCGGCCACTACTTCAAGCGGATCTCCTCCATCAACATCCAGTTCGGCGATCCCGCCTACCACGTGCTGCGCTTCGCGCAGCTCGACGCGGCCGCCTAAGCCAGAGAGAGGCAAGCATGTCACAGGATGCAGTCATCGTTTCCACCGCGCGCACCGGCGTCGGCAAGGCCTATCGCGGCGCGCTCAACAACACCGACGGCCCGACCCTGGCCGGCCACGTCATGGCCGAGGCGGTGAAGCGCGCCGGCATTGCGCCGGGCGAGGTCGAGGACGTGGTGATGGGCTGCGCCATGCAGCAGGGCACCATGGTGATGAATGTCGCGCGCAAGGGCGCGATCCGCGCCGGACTTCCGGTCACTGTTGCCGGCACCACGATCGACCGGCAATGCGCCTCCGGCCTGCAGGCGATCGCGGTTGCCGCGCGGTCGGTGATGCTTGACGGCGTCGAGATCGCGATCGGCGGCGGCATCGAGTCGATCAGCCTGGTGCAGAACGAGCACATGAACAGGTTCCATGCCGTCGACGACGAGCTGATGGCCATGAAGCCCGAGATGTACATGTCGATGCTGGAGACGGCCGAGGTCGTCGCCGAGCGCTACGGGATCGGCCGCGACAAGCAGGACGAATACAGCCTCGAGTGCCAGCGCCGCGTCGGCGCCGCGCTGCAGGGCGGCCGTTTCAACGACGAGATCGTGCCGATCACGACCAAAATGGCCGTGGTCAACAAGGACACCAAGGACGTCAGCTATCAAGAGGTGACGCTGGCCAAGGATGAAGGTCCGCGGCCGGATACCACGTCGGAAGGTCTCGCGAAGATCAAGCCGGTGTTCGAGGGCAAGACCATCAGCGCCGGCAATGCCAGCCAGCTCTCGGACGGCGCCTCGGCCTGCGTGATCATGAGCGACAGGATCGCCGCGCAGAAGGGCCTGAAGCCACTCGGCATCTTCCGCGGCTTCGTCGCCGCCGGCGTCGAACCGGACGAGATGGGCGTTGGCCCGGTCGCCGCGATCCCGCGGCTGTTGAAGCGGCACAACCTCAAGATCGACGACATCGATCTCTGGGAGCTCAACGAAGCCTACGCGGTGCAGGTGATCTATTGCCGCGACAAGCTCGGCATCGATCCGGACAGGCTGAACGTCAATGGCGGCTCGATCGCGATCGGCCACCCCTATGGCATGACCGGGGCGCGGCTCACCGGCCATCTCCTGATCGAGGGCCGTCGGCGCAAGGCGAAATACGGCGTGGTGACCATGTGCATCGGCGGTGGCATGGGCGCGGCCGGCCTGTTCGAAATCGTCCATTGATCGGAAACGCGGGAGAGACTTGTGAAGACAGCAATCACTGAACTGTTCGGTATCCAGCATCCGATCATCCAGGGCGGCATGCACTATGTCGGCTTTGCCGAGATGGCGGCTGCGGTGTCCAACGCCGGCGGCCTCGGCATCATCACCGGCCTGACCCAGAGGACGCCGGAGCTGCTGGCCAAGGAGATCGCGCGCTGCCGCGACATGACCGACAAGCCGATCGGCGTGAACCTCACCTTCCTGCCGAGCTTTACCGCGCCGCCCTATCCGGAATACATCGCGGCGATCCGCGAGGGCGGCGTCAAGGCGGTGGAGACCGCGGGCCGTAGCCCGGAGCAGTACATGCCGGCGCTGAAGGCAGCCGGCATCAAGGTGATCCACAAATGCACCTCGGTGCGGCATTCGCTGAAGGCCGAGAAGATCGGCTGCGACGCGGTCAGCGTCGACGGTTTTGAGTGCGGCGGTCATCCCGGCGAGGATGACATCCCGAACATGATCCTGCTGCCGCGTGCGGCAGACGAGCTGAAGATCCCGTTCGTGGCTTCGGGCGGCATGGCCGATGCGCGCAGCCTCGTCGCGGCGCTGTCGATGGGCGCGGCCGGCATGAACATGGGCACGCGCTTCATCGCCACCAAGGAAGCGCCGGTCCATGCCAATGTGAAGCAGGCGCTGCTCGATGCCGACGAGCTCGACACCCGTCTGGTGATGCGCGCGCTGCGCAACACCGAGCGCGTGCTGAAGAACAAAGGCGTCGATGAGCTGCTCGAGATCGAGCGCGAAAGGGGCGCCAAATTGAAGATCGAGGACATCCACGAGCAGGTCGCCGGCGTCTACCCGAAGGTGATGATCGACGGCGAGATGGATGCCGGCGCCTGGAGCTGCGGCATGGTGGTCGGGCTGATCAACGACATCCCGACCGTCAAGGAGCTGATCGACCGCATCATGGCCGAGGCCGAAGCGATCATCCGGCAGCGGCTGACCGGCTTCCTCGATGGCAAATTTGAAACCAGGCCGGCCCGTGCGGTCGCCTAACCGGAGAGTGCCATGACCGAGCATGTCAAGGTTGAGATCGCAGCCGGCGTCATGACGCTGACGCTGCGGCGGCCGGAAAAGAAGAACGCGCTGACCGGCGCCATGTACAATGTCATGTCCGCGGCGCTCAAGCAGGTGGAGGCGGATGCCTCTGTCCGGGTGATCCTGTTCCAGGGCGACGGCGACAGCTTCACCGCGGGCAATGATCTGGCTGACTTCGCAAGCCAGGCGCGCGGTGAAAGCACTGTCGACAGTCCGGCCCACACTTTCATCGAAACCATCAGCAAGGTCGGCAAGCCGATCGTCGCGGCGGTGCAGGGCAATGCGGTCGGTGTCGGCACCACCATGCTGCTGCACTGCGACCTGGTCTATCTCGCCGACAACGCGCGACTGATCACACCCTTTGTCAATCTCGCTCTCGTTCCGGAAGCCGCATCCAGCTGGCTGCTGCCGTTGCGGATCGGGCACGCGCGCGCCTATGCGATGTTTGCGCTTGGCGAGCCGATGGATGCGCAGGGCGCACTGGCATCCGGCCTCGCCAATGCCGTGGTGCCGCAGGCTGATCTGCGCAAGAAAGCGCATGACGCTGCGATCGCACTCACCAAACGGCCGGCGGGTTCGCTCAGCATGACCAAGCAGCTGATGCGCGAGCAGCAGCGGATCGCGGCGCAGATCGCCGAGGAAGGCGTGCTGTTCAAGGAGCGGCTGACGACACCGGAAGCGCGCGAGGCCTTCGCCGCCTTCGCCGAACGGCGTCAGCCGGACTTCACCAAGCTGTCGGCCTGACCGGCGGCGTAACTCACGGACACATCGAGGGAGTGAAAGCATGGGCTTCGTCGGCAGCCATCAATACCCCAGCATGGAATCCGTGATCTACGGCAGGCCGGCGGCCGAGGCGCTGCGCGAGGAGGCCGAACGGCTGGGCGCCAAGCGCGTCTATCTGATCGCGAGCCGGACGCTGAACACCACGACCGACGAGGTCGAGAAGATCCGCAAAGCGCTCGGTGATCGCCATGCCGCGACCTTCGACGGCGTGCCGCAGCACACCACGCGGGATGTGGTGACGCAGATCGCGCGACAGGCGAGCGAAGCCAGGGCCGACCTGGTCGTCGCCATCGGCGGCGGCTCGGTGGTCGACGCGGCGAAGATCGTGCTGATGTGCATGGAGCACGAGATCTTCGAAGCTGCTGGGCTCGACGGCTTCGAGACTACGCCGGAGCGCCGCTTCGGGCCGTTCCGCAACCCGAAGGTCCGGATGATCGCGATCCCCAGCACGCTGTCGGGGGGCGAGTACAATTCCGGCGCGCTGGTCACCGACACCAGCCGCAAGCTGAAGCAGATATTCAACCACCCGATGATGATGCCGCGCAGCATCATCCTCGATCCCGCGATCACGAAATACACGCCCGAAAAGCTCTGGCTGGGCTCCGGCACCCGCGCGATGGACCACGGCATCGAGGCGATCTGCTCCAGCCGTCCCAACGTGCTCGTCGACGCAGTGTGCCAGCAGGGGCTGCGCTATCTGCACGACGGCCTGCTGCGCACCAAGGACAATCCGGACGACGAGGCGGCGCGGCTGAATTGCCAACTGGGCTCGTGGCTGTCGGCCTTCGGCTTGCAGTCGCGGGTGCCGATGGGCGCAAGCCACGCCATCGGCCATGTCCTCGGCGGCACCTGCGACGTTCCACACTATTTCTGCACCGCGGTGATGATGCCGAGCGTGCTGCGCTACAACCGTCCCGCGACGGAGGCCGCCCAGCAGACGATCGCCGCCGCGCTCGGCGCGCCGGGGCGTGACGCCGGCGAGGCGTTCGCCGGCTTTATCGCCGAGCTCGGCCTGCCGCGACGGCTGGCTGATGTCGGCGTCGGCGAGGACCGTTTTGAGCTGATCGGCCGCAACGCCATGCTGTCGATCTTCACCCGGGCCAACCCGCAGCCGATCCGCGAGCCCGGCGATGTCGTTAAGATCCTGAAGCTCGCCGCCTGAGGCCTGTCGCAACGGGAGCAGTCCACAATGGCTGACCTGCGTATATTCTCTTACTTGCCGAACCCACGCGTCTGGAAAGCAACCATCGCGGCGCGGTTCTGCGGCGTCGATGTCGAGGTCCGTGGTGCCTCCGGCAAGGAATTGCGCGACTGGCTGTGGGATTACGATGCCCATCCGCTGACGGAGCACGAACGCGCCTCGCTGTCGTCGCTGGCGCGGACCGGCCGGGTCGGGTTGACCGGCGCACAGCTGTTCAAGACCGATGCGTTCATGGCAGCACAGCCGTTCGGCAATGTGCCCGCCGCATTCGGCGCCGACGGCAAGGTCGGCATTTTCGAATCGAACAGCATCATGCGCGCGGTGGCGCGGCTCGGTGAGGCGAAGTTCGCCCTCTATGGGCGCGACGCCTACGAGGCGTCCAGGATCGACAGCTTCCTTGACGTCAGCCTGGTGTTCGCACGGGACACGCAGATCTATCTGTTGGCGTTGTCGGGTGGCACCGTCGATGCGGCGATTCATGCGCGCGCCAAGGACGCGTTCGCAATCTATGCTTCCGGGATCGAGCAGGCATTGTCGCCGCGACGCGAGACGCTGGTGGGAACCGGTATCTCGATTGCCGACATCTGCCTTGCCGCCGAACTCGCGCTGTTCACGAACGAGCACGGGCGGGCCGAGCAATTGCGCGAGCAGGGGTTGGAGAGAATCCTGCACCCGGGCGTGCAGGATGACTATCCGCTGATGTTCGCCCACTTTGCGCGGCTGCTCGAGCACGCGCATTTTGCGCCGGAGCTCAAGCCCTATGTCGAGAAGCTGCGGTCGAAGGCGGCCGCCTGAGCATGAAACCTGTTGGCCACAACGCGGAGGGGTGATCGCATGACCGCACCTGTTTGTTTGATCTCCGGCGTAGGACCCGGCACGGGCTCAGCGCTCGCCAGGAGATTCGCCGAAGGCGGCTATCGCGTGGCGCTGCTCGCCAGGAACGAGGAACGCCTCGCCGCGCTCGAGAAGCAACTGCCGGGCGCAAAGGCCTTTCGATGCGACGTGTCCGACCCCGCGCAGGTCGAGGCGGTGGCATCAGAGGTGGAGCGCGATCTCGGCAATCCCGGCGTCGTGATCCACAACGCCGTCGGCGGCGCGTTCGGCACCTTTCGCGAGATCGATCCGCAGATTCTCAATCGCAACTTCCATGTCAACACGATGGGGCTGTTGTATCTGGCACGGCGCTTTACCCCGGCGATGATCGGGGCAGGCAAGGGCGCCATCGTTGCGACCGGCAACACCTCGGCGTTGCGTGGCAAGGCTGGCTTCGCAGGCTTCGCGCCGACCAAGGCGGCGCAGCGGATTCTCGCCGAAGCGATGGCGCGCGACCTCGGGCCGCAAGGCGTTCACGTCGCCTACGTCGTCATTGATGCGGTGATCGATCTGGAGTGGACGCGGAAGCGCTGGCCGGAGCGGCCGGACGATTTCTTCATCAAGCCGAAAGCGATCGCTGACGAGATCTGGCACGTCGCGCACCAGGATCGCAGCGCGTGGTCGTTCAATGTCGAGATCAGGCCGTTCGGCGAGGCCTGGTAGGCCCGACGCGACGGGTTGCCTCAAACTCATAAAACCAAGGGGAGTTGCATGTTGTTGAGAAAGTTTGCAGTTTGCATTGCGGTTCTCGCGGCCTTTGCCGCGGCTCCCGTCCGCGCCGAAACGCCTGGTATCTCGGAATCGGAAATCAAGATCGGGGCGACATTCCCGTTCAGCGGCCCGGCATCTCCGCTCAGCAATACCGGCAAGGGCCTCATCGCCTATGTCAACTCCATCAATGATCGCGGCGGCATCAACGGCCGCAAGATCAACCTCATCACCTATGACGATGTCTATTCACCGCCCAAGGCGGTGGAGCAGACCCGCAAGCTGATCGAGAGCGACGAGGTCGCGTTCCTGTTCAGCCCGCTGGGAACGCCCGGCATCGGCGCAACCATCAAATACGTGACCGCGAAGAAGGTGCCGCACCTCTTTGTCGTGAGCGGCGTGACCAAGTTTGCCAACTTCGCCGAGTTTCCGCTGACGACCACGGGACTGCCGAGCTACAATACCGAAGGAAAGATCTACGCCAAGTACATCGCCCAGACGGCGCCAGACGCGAAGATCGCGATCCTCTACCAGAACGACGACCTCGGCCGTGACTTCGTGGCCGCGTTCAAGGAAACCCTGAAGGGTGAATTCGACAAGAAGGTGGTGACATCGCCCTATGAGGTCACCGAGCCCACGATTGACTCCCGCGTGGTGACGCTGAAGGCGTCGGGCGCCCAGGCATTCCTGATCGCCGGCACGCCGAAATTCGCAGCACAAGCGATCAAGAAGGCGAACGAGATCGGCTGGTCGCCGCTCACCATCGTCAATTACGTGTCGAGCTCGGTTTCCTCGACCATCGTGCCGGCCGGAGCGGACAAGGCGGTGGGCGTCGTCGTGGCGACCATCGCGAAGGATCCGAACGACAAGAAATGGGCCGACGATCCCGGCATCAAATGGTATCGCGCCCATTTCGAGAAGTATCTTTCGGGTGCCGATATCGGCGACAGCAACTATCTGTTCGGGACCCAGCAGGGCCAGATCCTGGAGCAGGTGCTGAAGCAATGCGGCAACGACCTGTCGCGCGAGAACATCGTGAAGCAGGCGCGCAACATCAAGGGACTTGTGTTGCCGACGCTGATGCCGGGCGTCACGGTCAACACCGGGCCCGACAACAGCATGGCCTATACGCAGCTTCAGCTGCAGCGCTGGACCGGGAGCTCCTGGGAGCAGTTCGGCGGCGTGCTGAGCGCCGAGCCGAACTGAGCCGTTACATCGATGGCCGGTGCGCTAGTGGAGCCGTCGTGCGATCGGCTTCGCCAGCGCGCTGTGCCAGGCCCACTGCGATGATCGGCCGCTTGATCGCAGGCTGGCCAGGAATGCTGTGGTCTTCGGCTGCACCCGCGAGCCGTCGATCACCTCGAGCTGGCCGCACCGGTTGAGCGTGTGCAGCTTCCGTCCGCTCCACAGCGGCCCGGGCTTGAGCAGGTGGCGGACCGCTTGCTTGTATGTCGTCGGCGACAGTTCAAGCACTTCCGCAAGTCCCAGCGCCGCGCCGTAGCCGCTGCTGCAATCCTGCACCGGGCGCCACAGTTTTCCGTCGACGGTCACGAAGTTTCCGGCCGGCCGCGCGCTCGCACGATCCATCAGGATCGGATTGGCCGCATGCGGTTGCCAGGGGCCGAGCAGCCGGTCGGCGTAATAGATCGCCAGCGTGTCGGAATATCCGCCGGTGCCATCGCGCCAGGCGCCGAACATGTAGTGCAGACCATCGTGCTGCGTGATGGTCACGTCGGCCAGCTCGAGCCCGGACAGCAGCGTGCTGTGCCGCTCCCATTTGTCCGGAAAGCGGATGCATTTGTAGAGCGGGACGTCCCGATGCGCGGTGCTCTCCGGGATCATCCAGAGCTCGCCATTGTCCTCGATCAGGAACGGGTAGGACAGGTGCCACGGCTCTTCGAGCACGGGCATCACGGTGCCGACCGGGCCGTTGCCGTCGAATTCGATCGCCGAGATGATGCCCTTGCCGACCCGGTGATCGAGATCTTCGAAGAACACGAACGTCCTGCCCTGCCATTTCACCGGGACGGGATCGGCATAGAAGTGGTTGCCGGGATCGCCGAGCACCTTCCAGGCCGGGCCGGACAGGTCACCGGTGCGCCAGACATCCGCGTTCTCGGCGTAGCGCCATCCGATATGCCAGTGCGGCGCGTAGCAGCACAGCCGATAGATTTCCTTGGCGATCGAAGTCGCCACGCCACGCACGACAAACGGCGCGGGGTTGCGCGGCGCGCCGGCGCTCGCCGGAGCGGCCAATTGCGGCACCAGCCGCGGAACTCCCGACAGAATCGGAGGCAGCATGGACAGCGTGCGTGCCATCACCGTTTCGAGCCCGCCACTTAAGCCGGCTGCGATTTCCGCGGAGGGATGGCCGCGGTCCATGACCGAGCCGTCGCGCTCGTTGACGATTTCGATCACCGGCAGGTCGCCGGCGAGAATCGCCGTCAGCGCCGCATGCTCTCCGGTGGAGCCGTTGAACCGCGGACGGAGATAGAGCGTGGCGGCGCAGTCCGGATCGCGCTCGGCGCTGGTGAAGTCGACCACCACGTCGGGATTGCCTGCGCGCGGCCGCTCCGGGAGCGTCTTCAGCCGGTCGGCGCCGCCGGCCTTGCCCTTGCGCAGGACGATGCGTTCGAGTTCGAACAGCATGTCGAGGCCGGCCGGTCGAGGTTCCGGCGTCGTGGTCCAGGCGATTTGAACGGGAATATCCTGATCGTTGACGCGCAGCTTTTCGCGGCACATCCAGAGCCGCGGCTGCTCACGATCGCAGCGGAACTCGATAATCATGTCCAGCCCAACTTCCTAGTGCGCGTCCGCCCCCACGGCGTTGGCGAGAATGCGGACGTATTCCTCTATCATGGCATCCAACGAATAGCGCGACTTCAGGCCCACGGCGCTTTGCCGCAGCTGGTCGCTCAACACACGATCGGTCAGGACCTTCGATACGGCGGCCGAAAACTCCGCCTCGTCAGCAGCGTCAACGAACACCGCCGCGGGCTGTCCCTGGCAGGACAGCACCTCGCGCAGAACGGGAAGATCGTTGACGACGCAGGGAATGCCGGCGCTCGCGGCCTCGACGGCGGCGAGGCCAAAGGTTTCGGCCTGCGTCGGGAAGACGAAGACGTCGAGGCACGCCAGGAAGTCGGCCATCTGGCGCGGCGGAATCTCGCCGATGAGGTGCAGCCGGTCCGAGACTTTCAGCTCATCGGCCAGCGTCCTGAGCCGTGCTTCATCGGCGCCCTGGCCGGCGAGCGCAACGTGCCAGGATGGGTCGGCGGCCAGCAGGCGGATTGCTGCATCGAGCCGCTTGTGCGGGTGCAGCCTGGCCGCGCAGCCGAGCAGGGTACGATCCAGCGGCAGCTTGAACTGCCGTCGTGCAACGTCCTTCGGCAGGCTGTGCGACTTGTCGTCGAAGCCGTGCGGCACGTGCTTCATCCGCGCGCGATAGGGCGCCGGATAGCGGGCGTATTCACGCTCCATATCCCGCGAGTTCAGCGTGATGCACTGGAAGAAGCCGGTAGAGCCCATGATGATGTCGGCGGCGCGCACCGGCATGCTCATCGACATCGCCGAGGATACCTGGTTGGCGATCACGGGGGCGCGGCTGATGAGGCGCGACACGCCTCCGCCGATCACGTTGCCGAAGTGCTGGAAGGTCAGGACCACATCGGGCCGGATGGTCCTGAGATGTCCGGCGAGCGTCCACAGCATCCGCAGCAGCGCCACCGGATTTCCCGGGCGGCTCGACGCGCAATAGAACGTATTGGGCGGTTCGTCGAAGGAATCCGATTTGCGGAAGAAGAACAGGTTGGCGACGTCATAGCCGCGCGCGGTGAGGCCGGCACCGAGCAGCCGCGATATCTCCTGCGCGCCGGCGTTCTCGGCCTGGGTCTGCACCAGGACAACACGCAGCTTCTTCCTGCTCTCGTTCGGTCGATCGCGCGACGCGGCCGATGCCTCGCGCAATGCTGTGCTTGGCGTGTATTGGAGCACGGATTCCTCACCCGTTGAAGGAATGGATTCGCCCCCTTCATTTTTGCGCGCGTTCCTATCACGCGAAGCGTGCTCGTGCACCGGGTAGCGCGGGTTGAGGTTACTGCTCATTTAGTGCGATCGGACATGGTCAGCAATCAAAAGCGCAATCAAAAGGGATTGTCTCACACATAGGGTACAACTGGCTCGTTAACTAATTGGTTACGGCCGCGTAAGGAGGGGTAACCGCAGATTAACCATAGATATTTACGTTGGAGCAGTACTGTCAGTTGAATTCGAGTTTGAACCCATGAAGTTCGGTAGCCGCGTAGGCCCGAGACGTTCCGAAGCCACGGAACCCGCAGCGTCGTGGGAAAATGCCGGCGTGCCGGCCGGCCAATCTTCCGCAGAAATCACCAAGGGCGTGCTTAGCCTTGCCGGCGTGGTCGGCTTTTTTCGCGAGAACGGTCAACGCATTCTGATGCTCGCCGCTGTGATCTTCGCGGTCGGTGTCATCTTGCTGATGTTGATCCCGGCGCGTTACGCGGCGACTGCGCTTGTCGTGGTCGACCCGCGCGAGCAGCGCGTTACCGCCGATCAGGACGTGCTGCCGGGGATCGGGCAAGATGCCGCAGCGCTGCAGAGCTATGTCGAGATCGCCAAATCGGACGGATTTCTCGGGCCGCTGATCGACCAGCTCAAGATCGCCGAGGACAGCGACATCTCCGGCGGCAGGACCGATCCCACCCGCCTGCTCGACCGGTTTCGCAACCGGCTCGATATCTCCAGGCGCGGATTAACCTATGTGATCGCCATCAAGTTCACGTCCAACGACCCGCAGCGCGCGGCGTACTACGCCAATGCGGTGGCCGAGGCGTTCGTCGCCAGCCAGCGCGGAACCCGCAGCGTGGCGACCGACGAGGCGGCCGACTGGCTGAAGAGCCGGCTCAAGGCGTTGAACGACCGCCTGCGGTTGTCGGAAGATGCCGTCGCCAAATTCAAGCTCGAGCACCGGATCGTCAACGCCGGCAAGGAATCGACCACGCAGCAATTGCGCGTCACCGATCTGACGCAGCAGGTCGCCGCCGCGCGCGCCCGCGCCGAAGAGGCCAAGGCGCGCTATGAGCAGTCGCAACGCGACCTGAAGGCCAATGTCGACGGCCCGGTCAAGCAGGATCTGCTGAGCGTGCTGCGTGCCCAGCGGTCAGCCCTCAACGACCAGATCGCGCAGAAGCGTGCCGTGCTCGGCGATCGCCATCCCGACCTCGTGATGTCGCTCAGCCAGTTGAGCGACCTCAACCGACAGATCGAGATCGAGCGAAAGAAGAACATCGACACCGCGAAGTCGGAATACGAGGCGCAGCGCGACCAGCAGAAGGCGCTCGAAGACCAGCTGAAGGCGGCCGAGCAGCAGATCCTGGTCGACGGTCAGGCGCTCGTTAAGCTGCAGGAATTGCAGCGCGACGCCGACGCCAACAAGAACATCTACGAGCAGTTCCTCTCGCGCTACAGGACGACCGACGAGCAGCGCGGTTTGCAGAGCTCGCAGACCAAGGTTGCATCGCCGGCGACGCCGCCGGTGCGTTCGACGCTTCCGCCGCTGCCTCTGCTGCTCGTCGCGCTCGCGATCGTTTCGCTGCTGACGTCGACGGCGATTGTCGCCATTCCCGGTCTGAAGCCGTTTCCGATCAAGGCCGTTCCCGTGCCGCGTCGCGCCGAAGCGCAGCCATCGCTGCTGCCGGGATTGCCGGTGCTGGCCCGCATTCCCAACATGGTGTCGCCGGATGCCGTCAGGAGCGTCTGGCAGACCCCGATTGCAACGACGGCCGAGGCCGATCTCAGCCCGCATCTTCAGCTGCTGGTCGAGAACATCGAGCAGCTTCCGGGAGACCACGGCAAGGTGGCGCTGCTGCTGTCGGTCGAGGCCGGTGCAGGCGGCAGCACCGTCGCACGGTCGCTGAACCGGTCCGCCGTCAAGAACGGGACGCTCAGCGTCCTGATCGAGATGGAATCGAGGCGGGCCGAGGCCGCGCCGCCGCAAGGCTCGGGGATCATCAAGGCCGATCTGCCGTCCGTCGTCGAGCTGCTGGGCGCCAGCAGCAAGGCGCCGCCATATCCGCCGGACGATATTCGCGGCGATTTCGGCCTGATCATCGTCGATGCATCGTCGCTTGCGATGCAGCCGGCTGCGGTGGCGCTGGCGGCCCATGCCGATCTGGTGATCCTGGTGGTTCGCGAGGGTGCCGCCAACGCGGCATCCGTCGCCAAGGCGAGAGCTGATCTATCAAGGTCCGGTTCGGTGCCGACAGCGCTCGTCGTCAACCGCGTGGCCGGCAATGCCGCGGTTCGCGGCCGTCAGGGCGAAGCCCTGGGATTGGCAAGCTGAAGAGGCTCCAACTTTCTTTTGACGCGTTTTCCTCACGCGAACCGGTGTCCACTTCGCTCGAAAACGCTTTAGTCCTTGCTATCGGCGACGCGGACCGCGTAGGCGCCACTCTTCGACGACGCCAGATGCGTCAGCACCAGGATTGACGGATCGACGCCGGTCCGGCGGCGGCACAGCACGTTGAGGGCGATGGTGGTAAGCACCAGCGACACGGTGGCCGCAATCGCAGCGCCGAGCACGCCGAGCCAGGGGATCAGCACGACAAATCCCACCAGCCGCAACGCCACGTTGGCGGCGACGACCGGAACATAGTCGCGTTCATGCCCGGTCAGTTGCAGAACCGCGGCGGACGGTCCGCCCGCCGCCTGGAACGCCGTTCCGATTGCGAGCACGATCAACACCCACTGCTGCGCAGCGAAATGCGGCCCGAACAGGCCGAGCAAATAGGGGGCGCCGACCCAGACGATGACGAGGCCGCTGAGCACGCAAAGCGCGGTCACCTCGGCCATCAGCTTCAGCGTATGTTCGAGTTCGCCGTGATTCTTGCTGAAATACAGCGAGGGGAGCCGACGCGCGCCGAACGTGTAGAGCGCAGCCGAGAGCATGGCGAAGATGTTCGCCAGACGCGAGGCGGCGAAATAGACGCCGGCCGTGGCCGGATCGAGCATCCAGTAGACCAGGATGACGTCGAAATACTGGTTGGCCGCTTCAAGAATGGATGAGAGCCAGAAGCGGAACGCGCTCCGGTTCCAGCGTGCGGTCTCGAGGCGCGCGGTGACCGCGCGCAGGTTCGGCAGCGCGCGCACGACGGACACGATCTGCACGGCAAGCCCTAGCGCCATCGCGGCCGACATCGCGGTGAACAGCTCGGCCGGGGTGAGCTGCCGGTGGCCGAGCAGCACCGCGATCAGGAACAGGACAACGGCAACCCGCCAGAAGAACTCGCGGTTGCCTTCCCCCATCAGAATGCTGACCAGGGATCGCGCGATCTGGCTGCCGAGCATGAGCCCGGCATTGACGGCCGCAAACGCCGAGACCGACAGGACCAGCAGCCACCACTCGCCGCGAACGACCGCCGCCGCCGCGATCGCGGCGATCGAAATCAGCATGCCGACCGCGGAGTACTTCAGGCTCGACAGCAGGACGCCCTTGGTGAGATCGGCCTGGCCGCGCACCTGGTATTCGTTGAGGAAGCGAACGAGCAGCAATTCCTGGCCGACCAGGCCCACAACCGATGCGATCTGGGCGACGGAAAGCCAGGTAGCAAAATCTCCAAACGCGTCGGCCGTCATGGTCCGCGCGGCCAGCGAGAACAGCGCGAATGCCAACCCGCCGCTACCAACCTTGAGCAGGATGGTCCCGGCAACGCCGCGCGTCACATCGCGCCGTAGCAGTTGGAGAACAGAGGCAATCACCAGAGATATCTCAATATCCAGTCAGGCTGTCGACCGTAGCAATCGGTCAAGTCGCGAGTGTTAATGTTGTCTTGCTAAGATTCCGTTCCTTCCGGCTGGCCTCCGCGCGCCTCGCGGTTGTGAACCAGGTCAATCCGTCGCCTTGCTCCATTCTGGAACGGCGTCGCGCGCGCTGTCTGCAAACGGTGCAGATCGGCGTTTCTCCGAAGTTCGGTCCAAAGGCGAGGAGCGCGCCGGGTGAGGCCGCGTCTGCGTGCCAAGGGCGTCCGTCGAGGCTCCATGGCCACGCGATAGACCCGCCATCCTGCTGGTGAGCCTCCAAGAGATCGGTTTCATGACGGTCTTTGGTGCAAGCCATGTGCCGAGAGCCGGCCGATCGCAGTCGGCACGTTTTCATTAACCTCAATAATGGAACTCGTCGTGTTCGTTGGGGAAGGCGACACGGCAGGCAGGGAAATTGCAGTTCTGCGATCAATTAGCCGTTGGAGCGGACAAACATGATTGCCGAGGAAAGCACGACCATGCCGATCGCGACCTGCGAGGCCGAGGTCATCGAAGCGGATGTCGCGATCGTGGGCGCCGGTTTGGCGGGCTCGCTTGCGCGAGCCGTCCTTGCCCGGGCCGGCTACCGGGTCGTCCTGATCGACAAGCGCGCGATTCCTCCGGACGAATTCCGCGTCGAAAAGATCGCGGGACGGCAGATCGACATCCTGCGCCGCCTCGGCTTCATCGACGATGTCGAGGCCGTCGCCGCGCCCTATGACAGGGTGCTCAACATCAGGGACGGCAGGCTGATCGATATCGGCGTCGGCCGGTCCTACGGAATTTCCTATGCCAACCTCGTCAACATGGCCCGCGACCTGACGCCTGATACGTCGAGCTTCCTGCTTGACCAGGTGACCAATGTCAGCTGCAGCGACGATCAGCAGCAGTTGACGCTTGCCTCCGGTAAACGCGTCGTCTCGCGTCTCGTCATTCTGGCGACCGGCATGGCGGGCGCGCTTGGCTACAGTCTCGGCATGCGCCGGCAGATGCTTGCCGCGCGCCACTCGGTTTCGTTCGGCTTCACGATCGCGCGGCCGGACAACGCGCCGTTCGATTTCGATGCCCTCACCTGCTATGGCAAGAAGGCGGCCGACGGCGTCGACTATCTCAGCCTGTTTCCGATGTCGGGAGGCATGCGGGCGAACCTGTTCATGTTCCGCGATCCGACCGATCCGATCATGCGCGAGCTGCGCCGCGACACCAGGCGGACGCTGCTTCGTCTGATGCCGGGGTTGGAGACCTATCTCGGCGACTTCCAGGTTGTCGGCCCGGTGCAGAACTGGGTCATGGACCTGACCGCGACCGAGGGCCACCTGCAGCCGGGCGTCGTGTTGATCGGCGATGCCTATCAGACCAATTGTCCGGCCGCCGGAACCGGCGTCAGCCGTCTGCTGGTGGATGTCGAACGTCTTTGCACGCACCATGTGCCGCGCTGGCTCGAGACCGACGGCATGGGCACGGAGAAAATTGCGCAGTTCTATTCCGATCGAGACAAGCTCGCCGCAGACCAGCTTTCGCTGCAACTGGCGCGCTACCGGCAGGACTTGACATCGAACACCGATGCACGCTGGACGATGCAGCGGAAGCTGCACTTCCTGCGCCGCGCGATCGCGCATCGGGTGGACCGAATTCATCCGGGATGGGTGATGCGCGTCCGCAGCGCGCTGCGTTAAAGCGTATTCGGGCGAAGTGGGCACCGGTTCGCGTGAAGAAAACGCGTCAAAGCAAGAACCCAGAGCTATGGCGCCGCACACTCGGTGTCGTCCCGGCGAAAGCCGGGACCCATAACCACAAATATTTGTGGCGCAAAGGCTGGGGCCCCAGCTTGTTCTAACGACAGCCATCGGTGGTTATGGGTCCCGGATCGCGCGGAGCCTGTCATCGGGCGGCGCTTCGCGCCGACCCGTTGGCTTGTCCGGGACGACGACTGAGTTTTTCCTGAACTGTAGCGCGAGGCGCCCGCAAAAAACGCCTGGCTAGCTCTTGGCAAACTCCTGGCGGCGCTACCGCGTGCCGGTCGAGGTGCGGATCGGCCTGATGTCGGTCACCCGCTTGGCGGCCTGCTTGATCCACGGCGCCTGTTTCAGCGCAAACAGGGCAAGCGAGCCGGCCGCGCTGCCGGCCTGCGTCACACTCGACATCGGCGTCGGCTGTCCCCCGAACTGCTTCTTGTAGGGTTCGTCACCGATGGTGAAATCGAGCACCCGATCGCCGCGCTCGATGCAGTCCCGCGCGACCCGTTCGAACGTCAGCGCGCCGATCGACTGGCTCTTGTATCCCTCGATATCGAATGCCGTCATGACGACGAGGAGGCTGTCGCGGTGAGATAGCCCAAGGGCGGTGGCGATGACCTCGCCGTCCATCTTCATGGCATAGAGCCGCGCAAAGGCGCCGGCGCCGCGCAGCGCCACGCTCGAATAGAAATCGAAATATTCCGGACGCTGCAGCAGGTCGCCATCACCATGCGCCTGGAACCGCGGACCGCGAAACTTCTTCATCACCTCCATGGCCTCGCCGATGGAAGCGCTGTCGTCGCAACATGAGAAGGTGAGGGTGCCTTTCTTGTGGATCTGGCGCCATTTCTTTGCCAGCTCCTTTTGATAGGACTTCCCCAACGCGTTGATCTGCCATTGCTCGAACGGCGCAGACAGGACCGTCGCGTAGGCGTTGGTATCCATCAAGCTGCGGTGAGGCGCTCCGAGCAGATTCTCGATCGGCATCTTGGCATCGAGCAGCTTCGGTATGCGCAGCAGATCGAATGGCCGGACCAGGTGTCGAAGTCTCTCGCAGGCCCGCTCGTCCCGCAGCAGCTCGGCAAATGTCGCGATGCTGCAGACCGGCGACAGGTAGTCTGACACACGGAGGTCCGCGAATTCGATCGTGCGCATCGGCCCGCGGCGCACGCGCAGCAGCGGCAGCACCGCCGCCAGCGCCTTGCTTGCGCGATGCCTGATGACGGCGACCAGCGGCTTCGCAGCCGCGGCCGGCGCGAGCTTGCGATAGAGGCTGTCCAGCCACAGCGGATGTTGGAAGGCGGTCGCGTCCGACCCTTCAAACAACGTCGCGTATTCTTCGGACAGGAAGTCGAATGCGTCGTCGATGCAGACATCGAACGCGTCATCATTCTTATTCATGCGAAACCAAACAAACGGGTTTTCAAAGTGCCGATCGAGCCGGCGTGGATACCCTTATAGCAAAGGCTGATGACGTCGGGCACCGGTAGAATTCGATTTGTATTAATGTAGTGCGTCGACCTTTGCGCATTGTTGCTGATCGAAGGTTCACCGCGGTGAACCGATCGCGTGTGACGCCTCATCTGTCGGTATCGTTAATAATCCGGTTGCGGCCTGAGATCATCACGCATCGCGCGGCTGGCACGCGGCTGGACCGGATATTGCAGTTATGGGCAGGTAAGCACTGGAGCCCTTGGTGAAATGTTGACTAACAGCCAAAACGCCCGCATTTCGGATGCAATTTCGCCCGCGCGCGCCGATCGCGAGCGGACGCGGCGTCTCAATTCAGACACGGCTGCTCCAGCTGTCCGGATTTGCAACACTTCGGGTGACCAGCAGCCGGCTGCATCGGCGGATCCACGGGCCGGTTCATCGCTGCCAGGCGGAATGCGGGAGCGTCGCATCAATCCTGTCGGCAGGGCTGCGACCGCCGGCGTTCCCCGGGCAACCATTGGCGGGCTGCGGCTCGCCGTGCTCGATCGCGAGCAGACTGCGGGTTTCATGGTCGAGATGGTGCACCCGCAGCGGCGGGTCAACCGTCCGCTGTATCTGACCTCGGCCAATGGCGAGGTGCTGTCGCGCTGCTCGACCGAGCCGATGACCGATCGGTTGTTCCGCACCGCCGACCTGATCAATGCCGACGGGCAACCGCTCGTCATGGTGTCCAAGCTCCGGTCATCGAACCCGCTGCCCGAGCGCGTCGCGACCACCGACCTGTTTCATAACGTCGCGCGCAAGGCGGAGGAGCTCGGGCTCACCTTCTATTTGCTTGGCGCCGACGATGCCGAGAACAAGGCGGCAATCGCCAATGTCCGCCGGGCCTATCCGGCCCTCAAGATCGTCGGCCATTCGCACGGCTATCTGCGCGGCGACGCGCTGCGGGCCAAGGTCGACGAGATCAACGCGCTGGCGCCGGACTTCCTCTGGGTCGCGCTCGGCGTGCCCTACGAGCAGGCTTTCGTCGATGAATTCATGCCGCAGCTTGGCAACGTCGGCGTCATCAAGACGTCAGGCGGATTGTTCAATTTCCTGTCGGGCTCGCGGCCGCGCGCGCCGAGGTGGATGCAGATCGTGGGACTCGAATGGGCCTGGCGGCTCTGGCTCGAGCCGCGCCGGCTGTTCTGGCGCTATTTGACGACCAATCCGCATGCTCTCTATCTGCTGCTCAACCGGACCCGATCCTCGTCTAGCAAAGACTGAAGCCTACCGCGTGCAATATGCGCTCCGGCGCGATCCACCGGAGTGCCGAGCTCATTTAATATGAGCGGAGTACAACCGATATGGACGGACGTGCGCTCGATAGCTCGACCTGGCAGGCGCCCAGCGTCGAGGCGGAAAATTTCGCAAGAACCGTCGTCAACTGGTCGATCACCATCAACGTGATCATGTCGATGGGGACCTTCCACGCCGCGCTGCTGCCGACCGAGTTGACGCTGGTGCAGCAGGCCATAGCCCTCTTGATGTGGGGCGTGCTGATCTATGCCAGCCTGTTCATCCGTCCGTGCCTCCGGCTGGCCTTCAATCTCGACACGCTTGCGGTCATCGCGTTCTACGCGTTCGCTACTATTTCGGTGTTCTGGACCAATCTGGGCGGTGCCGCCCTGATGAAGGCCGCGGCGCTCGCGATCACGACGCTCGGCGCGTTCTGTATGATCACCCGCGTCGACATCGACGACATCGTGAAAACGACGACCCGCGGCCTCTTCGTGCTGATCGCGGCCTCTGCGCTCTGTGCCGTGGTTTTCCCGGATATCGGGGTCGACGACAGCTGGATGCACATGGGGCAGTGGCAGGGCGTCTTCGAATCGAAGCAGACCCTGGGCTTTGCCGGTGCCTATCTGATGTTCTTTGCCTGTTATCGAAAGATAACCGGACAGGGATGGTTGCCTTTCCTGGTCACCTTCGGGCTCGCCTCGACCTGCGTCATTCTCTCGGAGTCGCGCGGCGCCGGCGCCCTGGCGCTGGTTGCCTGTGCACTGTTGCTGACGTCCCTGTGGTCCGTCAGGTGCATGCAGGTCTACGCGATCCTGCCATGCGTTATGTGCGTCGCGGCCGTGCTGCTGATCCTGTATTTCTACACGACCGGATACGACTCGATCCACGTCTTCGATACGACGATCAATTTCACCGAGAGAACCTTCATCTGGCAGTACGCCATCGGTCATTTCGACGACGCACCGCTGTTCGGATTTGGCATCAACGGGTTCTGGACCAACCCGGCGATCTACGATTATTTCAACCAGAACCACGGCTGGGTGCTCGACAACTATCACAATGGCTATATCGCCATTCTGATCGAGACGGGATTCCTTGGTTATGTCCTGTTCACGGCAAGCGTCTTTCTGTTCTCCTACAAGGTGCTTTGCCTGATCGCGGAGCGTGCGATCGATCGTCTGCATTGTGCACTGATCATCGGGTTCGTGTTTCTCAACTGCCAGACCAACTTTACCGAGACGGTGTTCCTTCGTTCGACGATGTTCACATCGGTGCTGCTGATTGCGTTCTTCCTTGCCGTCTGTCGGCCGGTGTCGTCATCGCGTGCGCACGAGCTGGAGCAACCATGACGGCGTTCCGATCGATTTTGCAGGGAACCTTCAGCGCGCTCGTGGCGGCGGCGCTGTCTGCGGTGCAGATCTCGCCGGCGAATGCCGCGGGGCAAGGCGCGTCGCCGGACGTCGCGGCACTGGGGCGCGGCATCAATATTCTCGGCTATGACGGCATCTGGGAAGGACACCAGAACGCGCCTTTCCGCCTGGAAAACCTCAATACGATCCGCCAGGCCGGCTTCTCGCATGTCAGGATCAACTTCTTCGGCTTCAGGCACATGGATTCCGGAAACTTCCTGGATGAAGCCGTGTTGCGGCGCCTCGATGGCGTGATCGAGGACGTGCTGGCGCGGAAGCTGATCCCGATCCTCGACGAGCACGACACCGACCTCTGCCAGCGCGACGTTGCGGAATGCACCGTGAAGCTCAAGGCGTTCTGGCGCCAGATCGCGGCGCGCTATGCAGGGAAATATCCGAAGCTGGTGTTCGAGGTCCTGAATGAGCCCGGTGGCAACATGACCTCGGCCGAATGGAATGCGCTGCTCGGCGAATGTCTCGCCATCATCAGGCAGACCAATCCGAAGCGAAGCGTCGTTGCGGCCGTCCTCAACGTCGACGAACTGCCGGTCGACGAGCTGGCGCTGCCGTCCGGTGACAGAAACCTCATCGTCACGTTCCATTATTATGCGCCGGTACGATTTACCCATCAGGGCGCGCCGTGGTCGGCAACCTTCTCGAAGATTGGCCCGCTAAGCTGGGGCTCTGCCGAAGACGAGGCGACGGCGGCCGCGGATTTCGACAAGGTCCGCGTCTGGTCGGAGAAAGAGAAGCGCCCGATCTATCTAGGAGAGTTCGGCGTCTACGAGCGCGCGCCGGCAGAGAGCCGTGCGAAATACCTGTCGTTCGTGGCGAGACGCGCCGAAAGCTTCGGCTGGGCGTGGGCCTATTGGCAGTTCGATCACGATTTCGCGGCATTCGATGGCGCCCGGCAACGCTGGAACCGCGATATTCTCCGCGCGATCATCCCGTCTGCGCGTTAGTCCTCGCGCCGGGCGGCGGCCCTCGCTTCAGGATCGGCCGACGTCCTTGACGACGCGGTTGTCGCGCGCCGTAAGGATCCCGCCCTTGTACACCGAGCGCCCGGAGGGCCGTGCGACCACGGCCTCCTGGATATGCGCAGCGTTCAAGGTCACGAAATCGGCCTTGTCGCCCACACGCAGGCCGTAGCCTTCGAGCCGCAGCGCCTTGGCGCCGGCCGCGGTGACCATGTCGAACGCGATCGCGAGCTCGTCATCGGTGTAGAAACCCGAGCGGTATCCGATCATCATTGCGCGGCCCAGCATGTCGCCGTCGCCATAGGGCCACCAGCTGTCCCTGATATTGTCATTGCCGCTGAACACCGTGACGCCGGCGTTCCTGAGCGTGGCGACCGGCGGGAACGGCCGGCTGCCCGGCGCATTCGTCATGATCGCCACGCCGGAGCGCGCCAGAATGTCGGCGGTCTTCTTCAGCGCGTCCGCAGGAATGTCGCCGAGCCCGTAGGCGTGGCTGACGGCGACGCGGCCCTCCATGCCAAGCGCACGCGTCCGCGCCGCGATCTGCTCGACCTCGAAGGCGCCGAGCATGCCGCCATCATGAAGATGGATATCGACATCGACGCCATGCTTGTGCGCAACGCCGAAGACGACATTGAGATGCCCCTCGACATCCCGGTCGAAGCTTGCGGGATCGAGCCCGCCGACCACATTGGCGCCGAGCCTGATCGCCTCATCGAGCAGTTGCGGCGTGCCGGGACTGCTGAGAATCCCGCTCTGCGGAAACGCCACGAGCTGGATGTCGATCAGCTGCCGGTATTCCTCGCGCACCCTCAGGATGGTCTCGAGCGATTTCAGCCCTACCGAACCGTCGACCATGACGTGACTGCGCATCTGCGTCGTGCCATGTCCGATACAAAGGTCGAGCTGGTTCCGCGCCCGCACGTCCATCGGCGCGGCGGCAGCAAGGTTCTCGGCCTGAAACGCCACCCGCTCATGGACGTTGAATCCATCAGTGCAGGGACGGTGCGGCCGCCAGGTGTCGCCATAGAAGCTGGTGTCGAGATGGATGTGGCCCTCGACGAAGCCGGGCACGACAAGCGCGTTGCCGAGATCGACGATCTCGACCGCGGCCGGGCGCTCGGCCCTCGCTTCGATCGCAACGATGCGGCCATCGCGGACCCGCATGTCGCTGCCAGCACCGTCACCGAGCCTGGCATTGATGAAGAGTTTGTCGGCGGGCATCAGGTCTGTCCTTCTTGTCGCTTGCGTCGCATGCAGATCGCGCTGTGCGCCGCGCCTTGCCTTGCATGGTCCGAGGAATAATACTCGCTCGGGACAGGCGGACAAGGAACTGAAAGTGTTGCAGGACATTGCGAGCAGGGACGGGTTCGATGTCAAGCGCGCAGCGTTTGCCGCGACCATCGGCAACATGCTGGAGTTCTACGACTTCATCACCTACAGCTTCTTTGCGACCGAGATCGGGCGCACCTTCTTCCCCGCGCACAGCGAATACGGCAGCCTGATGCTGTCGCTGGCGACCTTCGGGGCCGGCTTTCTGACGCGCCCCATTGGCGGCGTCGTGCTTGGCATCTTCTCCGACCGGGTCGGTCGGCGGCCGGCAATGTTGCTGAGTTTCGCGCTGATGGGCGGCGCGATCCTGACCATCGCGCTGACGCCGTCCTATGCCGCGATCGGCATCGTGGCCCCGATCATAGTGATCCTGGCGCGCATGGTGCAGGGATTTGCGCTCGGCGGCGAGGTCGGACCGACCACGGCCTATCTGATCGAGATCGCAGCTCCCAGGGATCGCGGCCTGGTGGTGGCATGGCAGCCCGCCAGCCAGGAGATTGCGGCCACGATCGGCGCGCTGGTCGGTGTCATCCTGAGCAGCACCATGGCGCCCGACATGCTGCAGGCCTACGGATGGCGCGTCGCATTCCTGCTCGGGGCGGTCTGCCTGCCGTTCGGCATATGGATGCGCCGCACGCTGCCGGAAACCGTTCCTCACGGCGAGCGTGCTGCCGGGAGCGCCGAGAGTTCGAGCCATGTTGCGCAGGCGCGGGCGCATCTCCGCGTGATCGTGCTGGCAGTGATGATCCTGGCCAGCGGCACGATCTCGACCTACGTGACGCAATACATGACGACCTACTCCAAGAACACGCTGCATGTCTCGCCGTCGCTGGCGTTCACGGTGTCGCTGGTCAGCAACGGGCTGCAGATCATCGGTGCGTTGCTGGGCGGCTGGCTTGCCGACCGGCTCGGACGCAAGCCGATCATGATCTGGCCGCAGCTCGTCGTGCTGGTGCTGACCTACCCGGCCTTCCTGTGGATCGTCCACGACCCCGGTGCCTGGTCGCTACTGTTCGGCTTCGGCATCCTGTCGTTCATCGGATCGCTGCCGTTCACCGCGTTCTATGCCGCCTTCACCGAAGCGCTGCCGCAGAACATCCGCGGCGGCGTGTTCGCCACGATCTACGCGGTTGCGATCGCGACGTTCGGCGGCACCGCGCAACTCGTGGTCACGTGGCTGCTGCACGCGACGGGAGATCCGCTGGCGCCGTCCTGGTATCTGCTGCTCGCTGCGGCGGTCGGCATCCTCGCGATGAGCCTGATGCCCGAGACCGCCCCGGTGAAGGTCGGCGAGAAGTAGGCGCCGCGGATGCACTTTGGAGCATGGTGAGATTGGGTTGATTGGCAACCGCGAAAGCGGTGCGCCCCCTCTCCCGCTTGCGGGGGAGGGCTAGGGTGGGGGCTCTCTCCGCGGTACAGACCGGATAGATACCCGACAGTTTAGACCGGCATGATTGCCGACAGGTTTCTAGAAGCATCGGCGGGAGGGCCCGACGATGCCGTTCAGAGAGACCAGTCGGATGGAAGAGCGTATCCGGATGCTTATGGAGTACGAGAGCGGGAACTGGAGCGTGTCGGAGTTGTGCCGCCGTCACGGTATCTGCCGCGACACGTTTTACGCATGGCGCCAGCGGAAGCAGAGCGGCGATCCGGAGTGGTTCAGGGACCGTTCGCACGCGCCGCAGCAATGCCGACAAACGACCGATGCGGCGATTGCAGAGAAGGTGATCGCGGCTCGGCAGCGCTTTCCCTATCTGGGACCGCGCAAGCTGCTCGCCCTGCTTGACCGCCAGGCGCCGGAGATCGATTGGCCGGCGGCGTCGACGATTGGGAGCATTCTCAAGCGCGCGGGGCTGATCTCGCCGGTGAAGCGCCGCCGCCGTCCGCTCGACCAGCGGCGTCCCTGCACGCCGGTGCAGGAGCCGAACGACGAGTGGAGCGTGGACTTCAAGGGTTGGTTCCGCACCCGCGACCAGTGCCGGATTGATCCGTTGACGGTGGCTGACAGCCACAGTCGCTTCCTGATCGAACTGCAGATCGTCGCACCGACGACCGAGGGCGTCCGCCCCCGCTTCGAGAGGGCTTTCCGCGAGCATGGCCTGCCGCGGGCAATCCGCTGCGACAATGGTTCGCCGTTCGGCTCGCGCGGCGCCGGCGGTCTCACCACATTGTCGGTCTGGTGGCTGAAGCTCGGCATTACGCCGCACTTCATCCGTCCGGCCTCGCCGCAGGAGAACGGTCGCCATGAGCGCATGCATCGCACCTTGAAGGCGCAAACATCGAGCCCACCGGCAGATAATGCGTCCGAGCAACAGGCCCGCTTTGACGCCTTCCGAGAGCATTACAATAAGGAACGTCCTCACGAAGCGCTGGGCCAACGGCCGCCGGAGGACGCCTATCGAGCATCTCAACGCACCATGCCGGATCGCGAGCAAGACCCCTGGTATGACGCCGATCACCAGGCCCGCCGTGTTCGCGGCAATGGGGAGATTAAATGGAAAGGCAAGTTCGTCTTTATCGGTCAGGCGCTGGTGAACGAACTTGTCGGCATCGCCGAACTCGATACCGGTGACCACGTCGTCCGCTTCTGCGACCTCGACGTCGGTCTCATCGACCGCCGCGGCCTGTTCACCCGGTTCGCTCCGCCTCGTGAGGGGCTGCGCGAACCGGGCGAACAGACCGCTTAACCCAAACTGTCGGGGATCATGCCGGTCCAAAATGTCGGGAATCATGCCGGTTGAACACGCGAGTCATGTCGTGGAGAGAGCCCCCACCCGCATCGCATCTTCGATGCGATGCGACCTCCCCCGCAAGCGGGAGAGGTGGAGGCAGTCTGCCGCGAGGTCGCTTCAATCTGACTTCAATCCATGTCGCGAAAGGCGTGGCCGTTGGCCTCGATCTCTTTCACGAGCTGCGGCGGCAGATTGGCCTGGGCCGAGGTGCCGTCGAACACCCAGTCCTTGGCGTCGCCGAGATCGGGGAGACCCGCGCCCTTGCGGACATAGAGACCGACCGACGCCTTCTTCGGGTTGATGTAGAGATCGTAGTCCATTGCGCGCCTCCTCTCCGTTTCACGTTTAGCGGAAGCCCCGGCAACGGCCGGAGACTTCCCGGATGAGTCAACGCCGGTAAGACTAGGCGGGTTTCTTCGCCTCCGGCGCAAGCACCACCGACGCTTCGCTGGTCAGCATCAGGAAGGTGATGGTCTCCTGGAAATACAGCTGGACCGAGGTCGCAGAGTGGCTGAGATAGCCGATCGAAAGGTCCTGGCCGATCGAGAGCTGGAAATCGCCGCCGCGGGTGGTCAGTAGCACGCCGCCCTCGATCGCCGGCGCCCAGATGATCTTGCCGTCGACCAGGCGCTGGATGTGTTGCAGCACCGGGTAGCCGTCGTCAGTCGCGCCGCCGATCGCGGTATAGGGCTCGGTGCCGAGCAGCAACGTATAGGGACCGTTGACGCCGGCGAGCCGCAGTTGGCTGACCGCCTGCGCCACCACGTTGGGGTAATTCTTGATGCTCGCCGGCAGCGTCAGCACCGGGTTGCTGCTGCCCTGACGGATGCCCTGGATGCCGGCGGCGGCGTAGCCATCGAACACCGCACGATCCTCCGCGAAGGCGATCTTGCGCGCAGCCGCCTTGAGCGGGTCCCAGTCGGAATCATTGGAGCCGCGCTCGACGTCGTCAATCGCCTGGCGCGAGAGCTCGAACGGCACGCGCAGCTCGACCAGCGCACGGACATCGCGCTGCGTCGCCTCGACCCCGTCGCCGGGCGTCGAAATTTTCTTGAGATGGCCGGTGCCGACCGCGGAGAAATCAGTGCCCTTCGGGCCATCGACGTCGACGACACGGCGCGCCGCCAGATGGCGCTTCAACGTGCGCGAGGCTTCCTCCTCGATCTGCTCCCATGCCGCGTCCGAGATAGGGGCAAGTCCCCGATGCAGATTATTCATGTCCAGCCTCTCCTTTCAGTGAGCCGATCCCGAGCGAGCCGTCGAACGGCGGTATTCTTGGTGCGGGTGCGTCGGCAGCTTCGGCATCATCCAGGGACGGCTCGGCGGGCGCGGCTGCAGGCGGCGCGCTCGCGACATCCTCCAGGAAGGTCGCCGACGGGACGAAGAACAGCGTGCCGGTGACGGCGCGGCTGAAATCGAGCAGCCGGTCGTAATTGCCTGGCGGCTTGCCGACGAACATGTTCTCCAGCATCTGCTCGATCCGGTGCGGTGATTTGGCGTAGCCGATGAAATAGGTGCCGAACTCGCCCTTGCTGATGTTGCCGAACGGCATGTTGTCGCGGAGGATATCGAGCTCCTCGCCGTTCTCCACGATCGTCGTCAGGGCATTGTGCGCGTAGCTCGGCTTCACCGCATCGTCGAGCTCGATATCGGACAGCTTGGTCCGACCGATGATCTTCTCCTGCATCTCGACCGGCAGCTCGTTCCACTTCTTCATATCGTGCAGGTATTTTTGTACGATCACATAGCTGCCGCCGGCGAAGTCCGCGTCCTCGTCGCCGATGATGGTGGCCTCCAGGGCGGCCTGGTCTTCCGGATTCTCGGTGCCGTCGACAAAGCCGAGCAGGTCGCGCTCGTCGAAATATTTGAAGCCGTGAACTTCGTCCGAGGTGGCGACGGCATCGCCGAGCCGCGTCATGATCTGGGTCGCGAGCTCGAAGCACAGGTCCATCGGTACAGCGCGGATGTGAAACAGCAGGTCGCCCGGCGTTGCGACGGCGTGGTGGACGCCATGGATCTCACGAAACGGATGCAGGCCTTGCGGCTTCGGCGCGCCGAACAGCCGGTCCCACGTGTCGGAGCCGATCCCCATGACGCAGGACAGCCGGCCCTCGAGATCGCGGAATCCGACGGCGCGCACCAGCGCGGCCAGATCGGCGCACAGCGATCGCACCACCGCATCATATTCCGGATTGGGCTTGATCGTGACCGCAAGGAAGATGGCCGCGCGCGTCAGCTTCGCAGCGACCGGTTGCGGAACGGCTGATGGCACGCATCTCTCCTTACTAAACGGCTAGTCCACGACGACAAAACAGCTGGTCCTGGACGTCGGATCGACGTTCAGAGAAAGGCAGAGGAGCATGCAACTGGAACCTTTACAAGACCTCGAATGCAGAGGTGCCTGCGTCAATCGACGGGCTTGCCGGACTTCTCCTCCTCGAGCGTCACCGCAATGGCGGCGTTGGCTGACAGCCGCACCTTGGTGCCTTCGACACCGGCGACGAAGCCGAGCTCGATATAGTGGTGATGGCCCTTGTGGAAGCCGTCGCTTTCACTTTTCTTGAGCTTGATGCGGTTGCCTTCGACGCGATCGACGGTACCGACATGCACGCCATCGGCGCCGATGACCTCCATGTTGTCCTTGATGTTCTGCGTCATGGCGCTCTCCCTGGTTGAAGGCCAGCTTGCATATGAAGCCCGCAGGCGACGCGGCGATGACAGCGCGTCGCCTGTGCAATCCGGGCTTGTCTCACACCGGTTCGTATTCGTCCGCCGCGGCGGTCTCCGGCCTCTTGCCGTTGAAGGTGAGGCCGGCCTTGGTGGCGGAGAGCTTCACCTGCGAGCCATCGCGCACGTCGCCGGCGAGGATCATCTCGGCGAGCGGATCCTGCACGCTGCGCTGGATCACCCGCTTCAGCGGGCGGGCACCATAGGCTGGATCCCAGCCTTTCTCCGCCAGCCAGTCGCGCGCCTTCGGCTCGAGCGCGAGCTCGATCTTGCGATCCTCGAGCAGCTTGCGCAGCCGCGAAAACTGGATCTCGACGATGCGGCCCATGTCGCTCTTCTGCAGCCGATGGAACAGGATGATCTCGTCGATCCGGTTGAGGAACTCGGGACGGAAATGCGCCCGCACCATGTTCATCACCTGCTCGCGCACCGCGCTCGTGCTCTGGCCCTCTGGCTGGTTGACGAGGTACTCGGCTCCGATGTTCGAGGTCATGATGATCAGCGTGTTGCGGAAATCGACGGTGCGGCCCTGGCCGTCGGTGAGGCGGCCGTCGTCCAGCACCTGAAGCAGCACGTTGAAGACATCGGGGTGCGCCTTCTCGATCTCGTCGAACAGCACGACCTGGTAGGGCCGCCGCCGTACCGCTTCGGTGAGCGCGCCGCCCTCGTCATAGCCGACATAGCCGGGCGGGGCGCCGATCAGCCGCGACACCGAGTGCTTCTCCATGTATTCGGACATGTCGAGGCGGATCATCGCGGTCTCGTCGTCGAACAGATATTCGGCGAGCGCCTTTGCGAGCTCGGTCTTGCCGACGCCGGTGGGGCCTAAGAACATGAACGAGCCGATCGGCCGGTTGGGATCCTGCAGCCCCGCGCGCGCGCGTCGCACGGCGGTCGACACCGCACGGACCGCTTCGGCCTGGCCGACGACGCGCTTGCCGAGCATCTCCTCCATGCGCAGCAGCTTGTCCTTCTCGCCCTCCAGCATCTTGTCGACCGGCACGCCGGTCCAGCGCGACACCACCTGCGCGATATTGTCGGCGGTCACGGTCTCGCCGGCCGACGAAGTCTCGCTGGCCTCGACCGCGGCGAGCTTCTTCTCGAGCTCCGGAATCCGGCCATAGGCCAGCTCGCCCGCCTTCTGGAATTCGCCGCGGCGCTGCGCATTGGCAAGCTCGGTGCGCAACTGCTCGAGTTCGCCCTTCATCTTCTGCGCATCGGAGAGCTTGCTTTTCTCCGATCGCCATTTCGATGTCATGTCCGCCGATTTCTTCTCGAGATCCACGAGATCCTTCTCGAGCGTCTGTAGGCGGCTCCTGGAGCCGAGATCGGTCTCCTTCTTCAGCGCCTCCTGCTCGATCTTGAGCCGGATGATCTCGCGGTCGAGCGAGTCGAGCTCTTCCGGCTTGGAATCGACCTGCATCTTCAGCCGCGCCGCGGCCTCGTCCATCAGGTCGATGGCCTTGTCGGGCAGGAAGCGATCGGTGATGTAGCGATTCGACAGCGTGGCGGCTGCAACCAGCGCCGAGTCCGCGATCCGCACGCCGTGATGCTGCTCGTATTTGTCCTTCAGGCCGCGCAAGATCGAGATGGTGTCCTCAACCGTCGGCTCGGAGACGAACACCGGCTGGAAACGCCGGGCCAGCGCGGCGTCCTTCTCGACATGCTTGCGGTATTCGTCGAGCGTGGTGGCGCCGATGCAATGCAATTCGCCGCGGGCGAGCGCGGGCTTCAAGAGGTTCGATGCGTCCATCGCGCCGTCGCCCTTGCCGGCGCCGATCAGCGTGTGCATCTCGTCGATGAACAGGATGATGCCGCCCTCGGCGGAGGTCACCTCCTGCAGCACCGCCTTGAGCCGCTCCTCGAACTCGCCGCGATATTTCGCGCCCGCGATCAGCGCGCCGAGATCGAGCGCGAGCAGCGTCTTGTCCTGCAGGCTTTCCGGCACGTCGCCATTGACGATGCGCAGCGCCAGCCCCTCGACGATCGCGGTCTTGCCGACGCCGGGCTCGCCGATCAGGACCGGATTGTTCTTGGTGCGGCGCGACAGCACCTGGATGGTGCGGCGGATCTCCTCGTCGCGGCCGATCACTGGATCGAGCTTGCCGTCGCGCGCGGCCTGGGTCAGGTCGCGGGCATATTTCTTCAGCGCGTCATAGGCATTCTCGGCCGACGCGCTGTCGGCGGTGCGTCCCTTGCGCAGCGCGTTGATGGCGGCGTTGAGATTCTGCGCGTTGACGCCGCCCTTGGCGAGCAGCTTGCCGGCCTCGCTGTCCTTGTCGGCGGCCAGCGCCTGCAGCAGGCGCTCGACCGAGACAAAACTGTCGCCGGCCTTGTCGGCGGCCTGTTCCGCGGCGGCGAAGGCCCGCGCGGTCTCGGGCGCCATGTAGATCTGTCCCGAGCCTGCGCCGCTGACCTTCGGCACCTTGGCCAGCGCATCCTCGGTTGCCTTGAGGATCGCGCGCGAGTTGCCGCCGGCGCGGTCGATCAGGCCGGCGGCGAGGCCTTCATTGTCGTCGAGCAGCACTTTCAGGAGATAGAGCGTCGAGAACTGCTGATGTCCCTCGCGCATGGCGAGCGATTGTGCCGACTGGATGAAGCCGCGAAGGCGGTCGGTATACTTCTCTATGTTCATCGTGGCACCTCAAGGCAAACAGAGGCTCGTCGAGATCCAGTATGCCACGCATTCCAGCCGGCGACAGATGGCGGAACGATGACATCCATCATGCGGCAGCCGAGTACAATTGCGCCGGCGGAAACCGCGGGCCTGACGCTGCCGCTTTCCGTATCGTGTGGTCCTTTCAAGGGAGTGTCAATCGCCGAGCGCGGCCTCTGGCCTACCACGTTCGAGGTCCTGCGGCTGCAGATGCGCGCTTCTGGCACTCATCCGGAGGCACTGCTACGGACGCGTCGACGCGTCAGGGTAGCATCACGCCGTTATTGGCTCGGCCGATCACCGCGCGCTGCGACGTCGAGCTGCTCGACGGGTCCGGATCGTTACAATCGTGCGAATGCCAGAGTCGTGTTCGCGACGGTTTCGGAACTGGTGACGTCGCACTCTGCATGACGCAAGTGATGATGCGGCCGAATGATGCGGGCGAGCGTCGCGCGTCACTGAATCGCACGACACTGCGTCGCTGCACACTCTGAACTGCCGATGAATAGCTGCGCGAGTGTGTTTCCGCTTTGCGTCGATGCGTTTCAGGCTGGTGTAAGGTCAAAGCGCTAGCGATGACGTGCGTCGGTTCGCGCCGATGCCTGGAACTTTTGTTCCGGTTCTCACGTTCATCGAAGAGGCTCCCAATGACCACTCGTCTTCTTTCGACCGTGTCGTGTGCCGCGATCGCCACGGCGCTGTTCCATGCGACCGCCGCACCGGCGATCGCACAAGATGCGGCATGCGCGCCGGTCTCTGCCGTCGAGACGGCGCCGCCGCCGCTGCCCACCTATGATCAGCCGCCGGTGCCTGGGCCCGGCTACATGTGGTCACCGGGCAATTGGTCGTGGGACGACGAGCGCGGCGACTATTACTGGGTGCCGGGCACCTGGGTGCAGCCGCCGCGTGTGGGGCTGTTATGGACCCCGGGCTATTGGGGCGCGTTCGGCGGCGGCTTCATTTTCCATCAGGGCTATTGGGGTGATCGCGTCGGCTTCTACGGCGGCATCAATTACGGTTTCGGTTACGGCGGCGCGGGCTATGAAGGCGGCCGCTGGGATCACGGCAACTTCTTCTACAATCGCACCGTAAACAATCTGCAGGGCGCGCGGATCACCAACGTCTACGAGAAGAACGTCACGATCAATCAGACCACCATCAACAACGTCAGCTACAATGGCGGGCGCGGCGGCATCGAGGTGCGGCCGACTCCCGCCGAACGTGCGATCGCCAAGGAGCAGCACTTCGCAGCGACGCCGTTGCAGCGCAAGCAGGTCGAGACCGCAAGCCAGGATCCGAGCCTGTTCAAGCGCACCAATAACGGCGTGCCCGCTGTTGCCGCGACGGCGCGTCCCGGCGAACTGAAGGGGCCGGGCGTGGTTCGCGCGCGGCCGGCCGGCGAGGCGGTGCCTGCCGCCGCTGCGGGTCCGGCGGCCGAGGAGCCGCGGCGGCCGGGGCCCGCACCTGCGCCGGCGGACTCCCATGCGCTCCCGGTCCCGGGCAAGGAGCTTCCGCCTGCCCAGGCGAACAAGCCCGCAGTCGAGGAGAAGCGCGCCGCACCTGTTGCCGAACCGAAGGTCGAACCGCGGCCTGCGCCTGCTGAGCAGCACGCGCTGCCGGTTCCGGAAAAGGGGCTTCCCGCGCATCCGCCCGCGCAAGAGAACAGGCCCGCGGTCGAAGAGAAGCGCGCAGCGCCTGCTCCCGAGCCCAAGGCTGAGCCCAAGCTTGAGCCGCGGCCCGCACCCGAGGTGGCGCGGCCTGCCGCGCAAGCGAGCAAGCCGGCGCTGGAGCGGAAGCCCGAAGAGGTGCGCAAGGAGGAGCCGCGACCCGAGCCCGCAGCAAGGCCGGAAGCGCGGCCGGAGCCAGCAGCAAGGCCGGAGACGATGGCGCGCCCTGAAGCGCATCCGCAGCCGGCCGCACGGCCGGAGCCGCACGTTCAGGCCGCGCCGCATGCTGCGCCTGCCGCAGGTCATCCCGCTGAGGAGAAGCGGCAGGAGCAACGCTAAGATAGATACCCGCTCCGCTGGCTCGTTCCGGCGGAGCGCGGTATTGTTCCTCCTACGGGCAAGTGATCATCACTGGAGGACAGTCATGGCACAGAGTCACGGTGGCAGCGGACAGCTTGACGACGGCAAGCCGCGGCTGAGCGAGGACGATATGCAGCGCGCTCTGCTCGGTCCGCGGGGCGTGCCGGGCAAGCCGGATCCCGCCAAGATGACGCCGCAGCAGGAAAAGAACATCCCGAAATATCTCGACCCCGGGCATACGTCCTGACGCGCGCGACATGAACGCATGCTGCGTCGCCCATGGCCGGGCGCCGCGCGAGCGCTCTTGCAAATCGCCTGCTTTTGCGCCCTCATGATTGCAGGTGCACTCATGGTGTTGCGGAGCAGGTTGTGAGAAATCCGTACGAGGTTCTTGGCGTTGCGCCTGCGGCATCTGCGGCCGATATCCAGAAGGCCTATCGCAAGCTGGCGAAGAAGCTGCATCCGGATCTCAACCCGGGCGACAAGGCGGCCGAGGAAAAGTTCAAGGAAGTCGCGGCCGCGAACGATCTGCTCTCGGATGCCGAAAAGCGCAAGCGCTTCGACGCCGGCGAAATCGACGCCAGCGGCGCCGAGCGGCCGGAGCATCGCTACTACCGGGATTTCGCCACCGCGGATGAGGGGCATCCCTACGCCGACAGTTCCGGCTATGCCGACTATATGGACCAGGAGGACGCCTTCGCCGAATTGCTCCGGCGCAGCGAGCAGGCGCGTGCCAACCGCCGCGGCCGCGATTTGCATTACAGCCTCGCGATCGACTTCGCGGAATCGATTACCGGTGCGAGCAAGCGGCTGACGCTTCCGGATGGCGGCACGCTCGACGTCACGATCCCGCCGGGGCTCGTCGACGGCCAGGTCATTCGCCTGCGCGGCAAGGGCATGCCCGGCAGCGGTAAAGGTGGACCCGGCGATGCGCTGATCGAGGTCGAGGTCCGCCCCGATCCGCGCTTCACCCGCGAGGGCGACGACATCACGCTGGAATTGCCGATCTCGCTGTCGGAGGCCGTGCTCGGCGGAAAGGTCCGCGTTCCGACGCCGACCGGCGCCGTCACCATGACGGTGCCGAAGGGATCCAACACCGGCACCACGATGCGGCTGCGCGGCAAGGGCGCGCCTCGCGTCGGCGGCGGCCAGGGCGATGAACTCGTCAAGCTCAAGGTGGTGCTGCCCAAGGGACCCGATCCCGAGCTCGAGGCGTTTGTTGCGCACTGGGATCGCAAGGCATTCAATCCGCGCGAGGAAGGTGCGTCATGAACAAGCAGCAGTTCCTCATCGATGCGGGTCTGGAGGTGCAGACCCTCGAGTTCTGGATCGAGCAACAATGGCTGGTCCCGGAAGAGACCGCGAGCGAGATCAGCTTCTCCGACACCGATTTGGCGCGTGCGCATCTGATCCAGGATTTGAAGGGCGATTTCGGCGTCAACGACGAGGGGATCGACGTCATCCTGCATCTGGTCGATCAGTTGCATGGCCTGCGCCGCGCGTTCGAGCAATTGCACAAGGACATCGCGTCACAGCCTCGCTAGCAGCCCCGCATACGACGAACCACAGCCACGGGAGACGATCATGACGGACAAGCCGACGCCGCTGGCCCATGGCGAGATCGACGTTCTGATCCTGCAGGCGCTGGTGCGCAAGCTGATCGCAAAGGGTGTACTGACGCCGGACGACGTCCGCGCGATGCTGTTCGAGGCGGCGAAGAATCTCGATCTCGTCGGCAGCGAACTGACGACGGAAGCCGCCAACATCATCGTGCAGGAGGATCTGGCGCCCGCGTTTCTTGGCGGCTGAGTGCGTCCGCTGCGCCCTCAGGCCGCCGAGTCCTGCTCGGCCGCCCGCGCATCCGGTGTGGCGGCACCCGGATATCGCCGATCCAGCTCCTCGATCATGCCGCGGGCGATCTCGCGCTCGCCCATGATCACGATGTCGGCCCCGAGCCCCTTCAGGTGATCGACCTCGGCGTCGGAATGTGCGCGCGCGATGATCTGGATACCGGCATTCGCCGCGCGCGCCTGCTCGACGATCTGTCCGGCTTCGAACGCTTCGGGAATCGCAATGACCAGCGATCGTGCGCCGATGGGATTGGTTGCGCGCAGCACGCTGGCGCGTGCGGCGTTGCCCATCAGGGCCTCGATGCCACGCTGCCTGAGCTTCGCGACCATGTCGTCGGACGCCTCGACCGCGAGGAACGGCGCGTTGCGCTGATGCAGGGAATCGCCGACGATGCTGCCGACCCGGCCGTAGCCGACCAGGATGGTGTGGTCCTGCAGCTCGGTAACCGGGATCGCCTCTGAGGTCGCAACGGTCGGCGATGCCGCTTGCGGTTTCTCCAGCCGCGACGTCAGCCAATCGACGACCGCGAACACCAGCGGGTTGAGCATGATGGAGAAGATCGCGCCGGCCAGGATCAGGTCGCGGCCGGCCTTCGGCAGCAGGTTGAGCGCAACGCCGAGTTCCGCCAGGATGAAGGAGAATTCGCCGATCTGGGCGAGGCTCGCCGAGATCATCAAGGCGGTCGCCATCGGGTGACGGAACAGCACGACGATCAAGAGCGCGGCGAGCGATTTGCCGACCACGATGACGAACAGCGTCGCGACCAAGGGCCAGGGTTCGCGGACCATGCTGAGCGGATCGAACAGCATGCCGACCGAGACGAAGAACAGCACCGCGAAGGCATCGCGCAGCGGCAGGGTTTCCTGCGCGGCGCGCTGGCTGAGCGGCGATTCCCGCAGCATCATCCCGGCGAAGAAAGCGCCGAGCGCCAGCGATACCCCGAACAGCTTGGTCGCGCCGAACGCGATGCAGAGCGCGATCGCAAGCACGGCCAGCCGGAACAGCTCGCGCGATCCGGTGTGCGCGATGTAGTGCAGCACCCACGGGATCAGCCGCCGTCCGACCACCAGCATCAAGGCGATGAACACGGCGATCTTGACCAGCGTCAGCACCAGCACGCCGGTCAGTCCGAGGCCGAAGCGGGTGGCGAGCGGATCGGCCACGAGCGCTGCGCCGTCGCCGCCCTGGAAGCTCGCCACCGCCGGGAACAACACCAGCGCGAGCACCATGGCGAGGTCTTCGACGATCAGCCAGCCGACCGCGATCTTGCCGCGTTCGGTGTCCATCAACCGGCGCTCCTGCAGCGCGCGCAACAGCACCACGGTGCTCGCGACCGACAACGCCAAGCCGAACACCAGGCCGGCGCCGACGGTCCAGCCCATCAACAGCGCGAGGCCGAGGCCCATCAGCGTGGCGACCGCGATCTGGGCAATCGCGCCGGGCACCGCGATCGCGCGCACCGACAACAGGTCGTTCAGCGAGAAATGCAGGCCGACGCCGAACATCAGGAGGATGATACCGAGCTCCGCGAGCTCGGTCGCCAGCGCCTGATCGGCGACGAAGCCGGGCGTAAAGGGACCGACGGCGACACCCGCGAGCAGATAACCGACCAGTGGCGGAACCCGGAAGCGCTGGGCGATGGTTCCGAAGACGAAAGCTAATCCAAGTCCCGCGACGATGGTCGCGATCAGAGGTGTGTCATGCGGCATTTCGCCTTGTCGCACAGCATACCCAGTGGTGCACCGCGACCATTTGAGGCGCGGCATTCCGCGCGGAAATTGTGATCTATTGCTCATAGCGTGAGCATATGATCTCATGTCGGAATGGATCCGCGGCTGCCCGAGACCGATCTCGTCATCTTCGACTGCGACGGCGTGCTTGTCGACAGCGAGGCGTTGAGCTGCCGCTGCCTCGCCGAGGCGATGGTCCAGGCCGGCATCGCGATGAGCACGGGGCGGGCGCTCGAACTCTTCCTCGGCCGTAGCACCGCGGCCGTGATCGAATATGCCGCGGCCGCAGGAAAGTCTTTGCCTGCGAGCTTCCTGCCTGATCTGGCGTTGCAGGTCCGCGAGACCTTCCGATCCCAGCTCAAACCGATCGCAGGCGTCGCGGCGGTGCTGACGGATTTGCGCCTGCCGTATTGTGTCGCCTCATCGAGCGATCTCGCGCGGGTGAGGTTCTCGCTGGAGCTGACGGGCCTTGCGTCAAGCTTTGGGCCGCGGCTTTACACCTCGCAAATGGTCAAGCGCGGCAAGCCGGCGCCGGATCTGTTTCTGCATGCGGCAAGCGCGATGGGCGCCGAGCCGCGCCGCACGCTTGTGATCGAGGACAGCGTCAGCGGGGTGACGGCCGCGAGGGCGGCGGGCATGAAAGTGTGGGGATTTGTCGGCGGCGCCCACTATCGGTTGGCGGACGGCAGTGCTCTGCTGCGGCAGGCCGGGGCGGATCGAATCTTCGCCGCGATGACGGATTTCTGGATGGAAGGCTGACACAGGATTATGGCTGCGCCCGACAACGAAAAGTCTCGCCTCGACGATGCGGCGCGCGCCGGCTGGCTGTATTTCATCGCGGGCCACACCCAGGACGAAATCGCCAAAATGCTGCAGGTGTCGCGCGCCTCGGCGCAGCGCCTGGTTTCGCTGTGCCTGGCGGAGCGGCTGATCACGTTCCGTCTTGAGCACCCGATTGCAGCCTGTATGGAATTGGCGTCCCGGCTGAAGGCGCGGTTCGATCTGGTGCATTGCGACGTGGTGCCATCAGATCCGGCGGCGCCGCTGTCGAATGCAGGAATTGCCGAACGCAGCGCCAATCTGCTGGAGACGACGCTGCGCTCAGAGACGCCCGTGATCGTGGCGCTCGGCACCGGCCGCGCGGTGCGCGCCGCGGTCGAGCGGGTCTCGCCGATCGAGCGGCCCGATCACCAGATCGTCTCGCTGGTCGGCAACATCTCCGCCGACGGCTCGGCGAGCTTCTACGACACGGTGGGACGGCTCGCCGATCGCACCGGCGCGCGCCACTACCCGATGCCGCTGCCGTTCTTGATGTCGAGCGAGGACGAGCGCAATCGCATGGTGCGCATCGACCCGATCGCGCGGGTGAGGGCGGTCGCCGCCAAGGCCGATCTCCGGCTGATCGGCATCGGCCAGATGGACCAGAAGGCCCAGGTCCATGTCGACGGCTTCGTCACCCGCGAGGAATTGCTGGAGATGATGCGGCTCGGCGCGATCGGCGAGGTGACCGGTTGGGCCTATGACGCCAAGGGGCGCCTGATCAAGGGCGGCACCAACAAGCGCCTGACCAGCATTCCGCCGCAGATTCCCGCGGAGCAAACCACGATCGCGGCGGCGGTCGGCGCCGCCAAGGTGCCGTCGATCAAGGCCGCGCTGGCGGGCCGGGTGATCAACGGCCTGATCACGGATGAGGCGACCGCGCGCGCGGTGCTGGATCGCTAGACGCCACGAGTCGGGTGCACTCCCTCTCCCGCTTGCGGGGGAGGGTTGGGGTGGGGGTCTATCCTCGAATCGTATTGTGGAGAGAGCCCCCACCCGGATTGCATCTCCGATGCAATCCGACCTCCCCCGCAAGCGGGAGAGGTGCACATTGGGTGCTGCTCCAGCTCAATCCACTTCCAGTCGGCCGCTCTCTACGCCTCCGCAAAAACCACCATTCCAGGCTGCAGTGGAACCCGCAATCGCGTGGGACGGCGCACCCGCGCGCTTGACAAAACTTGGCGACAGGGTGAACATACGCCCAACACGTGGGCATATGCTCAACGTGACATAAGGGAGGTCACCTTGAAAAACGTCCTTTGCGCCGTTGCGGGCGCGGCTGCTCTTTTGATCTCTGCCCCCTCGATCGCCCAGACCACGCTGACGGTCGCGACCGTCAACAACGGCGACATGATCCGCATGCAGGGGCTCTCCAGCGAATTCACCGCGAAGAACCCCGACATCATCGTCAAATGGGTGACGCTCGAGGAGAACGTGCTGCGCCAGCGCGTGACCACCGACATCGCCACCAAGGGCGGACAGTTCGACGTGCTCACCATCGGCACCTATGAGGTGCCGATCTGGGCCAAGAAGAACTGGCTGGTGCCGCTCGACAAGCTCGGCGCCGACTATGACGTCGGCGATCTCCTGCCGAAGATCAAGGACGCGGTCTCGGTCGACGGCAAGCTCTACGCCGCGCCGTTCTACGGCGAGAGCTCGATGGTGATGTATCGCACCGACCTGTTCGACAAGGCCGGCCTGAAGATGCCGGAGAGCCCGACCTGGGACTTCGTGGTCGACGCGGCCAAGAAGCTGACCGACAAGTCGGGCGGCGTCTACGGCATCTGCCTGCGCGGCAAGGCCGGCTGGGGCGAGAACATGGCGTTCCTCACTGCGATGGCCAACTCCTTCGGCGCGCGCTGGTTCGACGAGAAGTGGGAGCCGCAGTTCAACTCGCCGGAATGGAAGAAGACGCTGACGACCTATGTCGACCTGATGAAGCAGGCCGGCCCTCCCGGCGCCAGCTCCAACGGCTTCAACGAGAACCTCGCGCTGTTCAACGCCGGCAAATGCGCGATGTGGATCGATGCCACGGTGGCGGCGTCCTTCGTGAGCAATCCGAAGGAGTCCAGGGTCGCCGACAGGGTCGGCTTTGCGCTGGCGCCGAACACCGGGCTCGGCAAGAACGCCAACTGGCTGTGGGCGTGGAGCCTCGCGGTCCCCGCCGGCTCGAAGAAGGTCGAGGCGGCCGAGAAGTTCATCGCCTGGGCAACCGGCAAGGACTACACCAAGCTCGTCGCCGCGAAGGACGGCTGGGCCAACGTGCCGCCTGGCACGCGCGCCTCGCTGTACAAGAACCCCGACTATCTGAAGGTCGCCCCCTTCGCCAAGCTGACGCTGGCCTCGATCGATGCTGCGGATCCGAACAAGCCGACCGTGAAGCCAGTGCCTTATGTCGGCGTGCAGTATGCGGCGATTCCTGAATTCCAGGGCATCGGCACCCAGGTGGGGCAGCAATTCTCGGCGGCACTGTCCGGCTCGACCACAGTGGATGCCGCACTCGCCGCTGCGCAGTCCGCGACCGAGCGCGAAATGAAACGCGCGGGCTACATCAAATAAGCCACGCCAGACCAAGCCACACCAGACAAAGCCAGGGCGCAGCACGCGCCTTGGCCGCCCGACCAGCTCAAACCTCCCGAGCTGGGCCACTCGCGACCATCCTGTCCCGCAACGGGATGGTCGCTCCTTTCGAGAGAAGGAGGCGGGGATGGCGACCCAGCAGACCCAACTGCTTGCACGCACGCTGCTCACGCCCGCGGTGGCGCTGCTGTTCATCTGGATGATCGTGCCACTGGCGCTCACGATCTACTTCGCGACCCTGCACTACAATCTGCTCGATCCCGGTTCCGAACAATTCGTCGGGCTGGAGAATTTTCGCTACTTCCTGACCGATCCGGCCTTCCTCGCCTCGCTGCAGAATACCCTGGTGCTGGTCGGCTCGGTGCTCGCAATCACGATCATCCTTGGCGTGCCGCTGGCGCTGCTGCTCGATCAGCAGGTGGTCGGGCTCTCCCTCGTCCGGCTGATGGTGATCGCGCCGTTCTTCGTGATGCCGACGGTCAGCGCGCTGGTCTGGAAGAATCTCCTGATGCATCCGGTGTCGGGCCTGTTCGCCTGGATCGCACATTTGTTCGGGCTGCCGGCGATCGACTGGTTCAACGATGCGCCGCTGTTCTCGGTGATCCTGATCATCTCCTGGCAATGGCTGCCGTTCGCGACCCTGATTCTGCTCACCGCGCTGCAATCGCTCGACGAGGAGCAGAAGGAGGCGGCCGAGATGGACGGCGCAAGCGCGATCTCGACCTTCATCTACATCACGCTGCCGCATCTGGCGCGTCCGATCACGGTGGTGATCCTGATCGAGACCATCTTCCTGCTCACGGTGTTCGCGGAGATTTTCGTCACCACCGGCGGCGGCCCCGGCCTGCAGACCACCAACATCGCCTTCCTGATCTATTCGCAGGCGCTGATCCAGTACGACGTCGGCAGCGCGTCGGCGGGCGGCCTGGTCGCGGTGGTGCTCGCCAATATCGTCGCGTTCTTCCTCGTTCGTATCGTCGGCCGGAATCTGGAGGCGTAACGTCATGGCACGGAAGGTCACGACACGGAACAAGGTGATCTCGACGGCGGCGGCCTGGCTGGTCGGCTTCCTGATCTTCTTCCCGATCCTCTGGATGGTGCTGGCGAGCTTCAAGACCGAGCTCGAGGCCTTCGCGATCCCGCCGTCGTTCCTGTTCTTCCACTGGACGACGGAGAACTATGCGACCGTGCAGGAGCGCAGCGACTATATCCATCACGCGCTCAACTCGATCATCATCGCCGGCGGCTCGACCTTGATCGCGATGCTAATCGCGATTCCGGCAGCGTGGTCGATGGCGTTCTCGCCGACCAAGCGGACCAAGGACGTGCTGCTCTGGATGCTCTCCACCAAGATGATGCCGCCGGTCGGCGTGCTGGTGCCGATCTACCTGATTTTCCGGACCTTCGGCCTGCTCGACACCCGCTCTGGCCTGATCTTCATCCTGTGCCTCGGCAATCTGCCGATCGTGATCTGGATGCTGTTCACCTATTTCAAGGAGATCCCGAAGGATATCCTCGAGGCGGCGCGGATGGACGGCGCCACGATCGGGCGTGAGCTGATCTACGTGCTGACGCCGATGGCAGTGCCGGGGCTCGCCTCGACCCTGCTGCTCAATCTGATCCTGGCGTGGAACGAGGCGTTCTGGACCCTCAACCTGTCGACGCTCGAGGCCGCGCCGCTCACCGTGTTCATCGCATCCTATTCCAGCCCGGAAGGATTGTTCTGGGCCAAACTGTCGGCGGCGTCGACGCTCGCGATCGCGCCCATTCTCGTGCTCGGCTGGTTCAGTCAGCGGCAGCTCGTCCGCGGCCTGACCTTCGGCGCGGTCAAGTAGCAGAAAGGCTTTTGCCATGGGTCAGATTACGCTGCAGGGTGTGCAAAAATCGTTCGGGCCGGTCCACATCATCAAGGGCGCCGACCTCGAGATCGCCGACGGCTCCTTTGTCGTCTTTGTCGGTCCCTCCGGCTGCGGCAAGACCACGCTGCTGCGGCTGATCGCGGGGCTGGAAGACGTCACCGGCGGCGCCATCCTGATCGACGGGCGCAACGTGGTCGACGTGCCGCCGGCCAAGCGCGGGCTGTCGATGGTGTTCCAGTCCTACGCGCTCTATCCGCATATGAGCGTGCGCGGCAACATCGCGTTCGGCCTGAAGATGGCCGGCATTGCCAGGGACGAGATCAACCGCAAGGTCGAGGCCGCCGCGGCGACCCTCAACCTCACGCCCTATCTCGACCGCAAGCCGCGCGAGCTGTCCGGCGGCCAGCGCCAGCGGGTTGCGATCGGGCGCGCCATCGTGCGCGAGCCGAAGGCGTTCCTGTTCGACGAGCCGCTGTCGAACCTTGATGCTGCGCTGCGCGTGCAGATGCGTCTCGAGGTGACGCGATTGCAGAAACAACTTGGCACCACGGCGATCTATGTCACCCACGACCAGGTCGAGGCCATGACCATGGCCGACAAGATCGTGGTGCTGAACGGCGGCAAGATCGAGCAATATGGCTCGCCGCTCGAACTCTACGAGAAGCCGGCCAACCTGTTCGTCGCCGGCTTCATCGGCTCGCCGAAGATGAATTTCGTCACCGGCGAGCCCGCGAAACAGCAGGGCGCTGCGACGATCGGCGTGCGGCCCGAGCATCTGAAGGTCGAGCGCGACGGCCAGGGCGGCTGGCCCGGCACGGTCTCGGTCGCCGAGCATCTCGGCAGTGACACCTTCCTTTATGTCGACGCCGGGCCGCAGGGCATGCTGACCACGCGCTATGTCGGCGAGCTTGACCTGCATCCCGGCGATCGCGTGTCGCTGATCCCGGATCCGGCGCGCATCCATCGGTTCGACGACAGCGGAAAATCGATCCACGCGTAGAGCATGATCCGGAAAAGTGTGAAGCGGTTTTCCGAACAGATCATGCTCAAAAAGAAGTTAGGACGCGGGCTTTTTCGCAGTTGATTTCGCTCTGGCCGGGGCGGCACGCCCGCGAAATGCGGGCTCTAGGCAAAGGAAGAAGAAAATGTATCTCGAAAAATTCAGGCTCGGCGGCAAGACCGCCATCATCACCGGTGCCGGCCAGGGCATCGGCCTCGCTTGCGCCGAAGCGCTGGCGGAAGCCGGCGCCAAGGTCATTATCGGCGACCGCGACGCCAAGGTCGCCAATGATGCGCAGGCGGCGCTGAAGGCCAAGGGCTTCGACGCCGACATCGCGCTGATGGACGTGACGGATTCCGGCCGCGTCGCCGCGGTCGCCGACGAACTGGTCCGCAAATACGGCAAGGTCGATATTCTCGTCAACAATGCCGGCATCGCGCGCAGCGAGACTCCGGCCGAGACCGTGACTGACGAGCATTGGCTCAACGTCATCGACGTCAATCTGAACGGCACCTTCTGGTGCTGCCGCGCCTTCGGCAACCACATGCTGAAGGCGAAGGCCGGAGCCATTGTCAATGTCGGCTCGATGTCCGGCTTCATCGTCAACAAGCCGCAGGAACAATGCTTCTACAATGCCTCCAAGGCCGCGGTGCACCATCTCACCAAATCGCTGGCGGCCGAATGGGGCGCGCGCGGGGTTCGCGTCAACGCGGTGGCGCCGACCTATATCGAGACCCCGCTGAACGCCTTCGTGAAGAACAGCCCCAGAATGTACGACGCCTGGATCGGCGGAACCCCGATGGCGCGGATGGGGCAGGTCGACGAGATCGCGTCCGTCGTCTTGTTCCTCGCCTCCGAGGCGGCGAGCCTTATGACCGGAAGCATCGTTCTTGTCGATGGCGGCTACACTTGCTGGTAGGGTTGCGCCGAACGATCAGGCTCAACAAAAGATAGAGCGGTCATGCGGCAAGCCTATATCGGGGTGGACGTCGGGAGCACCAGTGCCCGGGCGGGGGTATTCGACGAGGCCGGGAAGCTGTTGGGGTCGGCCCGGCATCCGATCCGGGGCTGGCATGAGCCCAGCGATATCGTCGAGCAGTCCTCCGACGATATCTGGGCGGCCTGCGTCGCCTCCGTGCGCAATGCAATGCGCGAGGCGGCGGTTGCCGCTGAGCAGGTCAAAGGCATCGGATTTGACGCGACCTGCTCGCTGGTGGTGCTCGACAAGGCCGGACGACCGCTGACCGTCAGCCCGTCCGGCGATCCCGCGCGCAACGTCGTGGTCTGGATGGACCACCGCGCGATGGACGAAACCGAATTCGTCAACGCGACCGGTGATCGCGTGCTGCGTTATGTCGGCGGCGCCATCTCGCCGGAGATGGAGATCCCGAAAATCCTGTGGCTGAAGCGGCATCTGCCCGCGACCTTCGAGGCCGCCGGCCACTTCTTCGATCTCGCCGATTATCTTTCGTTCCGCGCCACCGGCTCGCAGGCGCGCTCGACCTGCACCGTCACCTGCAAATGGACCTATGTCGCCGGCGAGGGCGGCTGGAGCGAATCGTTCCTCAAGCGGGTCGGGCTCGAGGCCCTCGCAGCCGACCGCTTTGCTCGGATCGGCGCCGAGATCGTGCCGCCCGGTTCGCCGCTCGGCCGCGGGTTGTCGGAGGATGCTGCGCGCGAACTCGGCCTGCTGCCGGGAACCGCGGTCGGCGCTTCGCTGATCGATGCCCATGCCGGCGGCGTCGGCGCGATCGGCGGCCGCGACGGCTCCGGCGCCGAGGTCGATGTCTGCAAGCGGCTCGCCTACATCATGGGAACGTCGGCCTGCATCATGGCGACGACGGTCGAGCCCTGTTTCGTGCCGGGCGTCTGGGGGCCGTATTTCGAAGGCATGGTGCCGGGCTTCTGGCTCAATGAGGGCGGCCAGTCCGCGGCGGGAGCGGCGGTCGATCACCTGCTGAAATCGCACCCGGCGCATGCCGAGGTTTTGGCCGCCGCGAAGCACGACGGCGTCGACGTCATCGAGTACCTCGAGAAGCGCATCCTGGCGCGTGCGGGCGACGCCGGCACGGCGGCGCTGCTTGCGCGCAATGTTCACGTCCTGCCGGAATTTCTCGGCAACCGGTCGCCCTATGCCGATCCGGGATCGCGCGCCGTGATCGCGGGGCTCGATCTCGACACCGACGTGTCGGCGCTGGAGCGGCTGTTCATCGCCGGCCTGTGCGGGCTTGCCTATGGCCTTGCCGACGTCATCGACGCGCTGCAGGCGCATGGCGTCAGTGGCAAGACCATCGTGATCGGCGGCGGCGCGAGCCGCAGCCCGCTGGTGCGCCAGATCATGGCCGACACCACCGGCTACACGGTGGCGTTGCCGCAGACGCAAGAACCCGTGCTGCTGGGCGCCGCGATGCTGGGCGCGGTCGCCAGCGGTGCGCACAATTCGATCAATGCGGCGATGGCCGGCATGTCGGCGCTCGGCCGATTGAGCGAACCGACCAGGCCCGAGCTTACCGAGTTTCACGACCGCAAGCGCGGCGTGCACAGGATGCTGCGGGCGCTCGACCGCGACAGCCGCGAGGCGATGAAGCGGGCGCCCGGCGAGGCGCCGACGTAAGGTGTTTGCACCATGCTGCTGAGTTGCGGAGATGCGCTGATCGATTTCCTGCCGTCACGGACGGCGGATGGACGCGAGGCCCTGACGCCCGCGGTCGGCGGTTCCTGCCTCAATATCGCGATCGGCAGTGCCCGGCTCGACGTTCCCACCGGCTTCGTCGGCGGCATCTCGACCGATACGTTCGGCCGGATGATCGCCGATCACGCCGCGGCCTCGGGCGTCGATCTCGGCCGCGCGACGCGCAGCGATCACCAGGCAACGCTGGCCTTTGCGCGGGTGACCGGTACCGAGACACAATACGCGTTCTATGACGCGGACACCGCGTCACGGAACTGGGTCTATCGGCGCGATGCGATCGCGCTTGATGGCGTCACCTGCCTTCACACCGGCTCGACCACGCTGGTCCATGACAAGGGTGCAGCCGAGACGCTGGCCTTCATCGAGGATATCAGGCCGAAGGTGACGATCTCGCTCGACCCGAACTGCCGCCCGAACCTGGTCAAGGACAAGGACGCCTATCGCACGCGGATACTGGCGTTCTGCGGCACGGCCGACATCGTAAAAATGTCCGACGTCGACTTCGCCTATCTGTTCGGCGACGAGGCTTATACTGAGAGGGCGGCGGCGCTGCTGTCGGACGGCGCATCGCTCGTCGTCATCACGCGCGGCAACAGTGGCGCCAGCGCCTGGCATCGCAAGGCGGGGGCGATCGAGGTCGAGTCGCCGGCGGTGAAGGTCGTCGATACGATCGGCGCCGGCGACAGTTTTCAGGCCGCGCTGCTCGCCGCGCTGCATCGGCTGAACCGGATCGCACGGCAGCAACTGCGCGAGATCAGCGCGGCCGAGCTCACCCGCGCGCTGTCGTTTGCCTGCAAATGCGCCGCCTTCACCTGCACGCGCGCCGGCGCCGATCCGCCGCGGAGCTGGGAATTGCCCGCGGACACTTGGTAGTCGCTCCGTCACGGCAAAGACCGTGCTTACAGGTGCGCAACGACCTTCTCGGCACTCCTGAGGAAGCTTCGGATCAACGGGCTCGCGGAATCGCGCCGCCAGCAGGCCGCGATCTCGATCGCATCAGTGATGTCGACGAAGCGCCGGAACGCGATCCCCGGTGGCGCGCCGAGCTTCGCGCAAGCCGGCAGGATCGCGAGCCCTTCGCCGGCGAGCACGAGGCTGAGCGCCGAGTGCACGGTCTCCACCCGGCTGACGATCGGCATCACCACCTGATGCCGGCGCAGCATCGCCGACACCGCCGACGAGGTCGGTTGTTCCTCAGGCCGAGGCAGGGCGATGAGTGGACGACCCTGCAATCTGCCGACCGGCACGGCGGCGAGGCGGGCGAGCGGCGAGCGCGCGGGCATCGCCAGCATCAGCGGCTGGGTGCCGATCTGGGACACCTGGATTTCCGGATGATGGATCGCGGGCATGCACAAGGCGACGCTGACGGCCCGGTCGAGCAGCAGCGTCTCCCGGGTCGATGCGGAAAGCTCGACGAAATCGAGATCGACGCCCGGCAGCGACCGGCGCAGCTCCGGCACCAGGCGCGGCAGCACCGCGCTTGCCAGCACGAACATGTAGCCGACCGCGAGCCGTCCGCGTTGCCCGGAGGCGATCGCGCGCGCCGCCTCGACACCTTCCTCGGCCAGCGCCAGCGCCTCGCTCGCCCGCGTCAGCAGCGCGAGGCCAGCCTCGGTCAAATCCATGCCGCGCGTGCCGCGGCGGAACAGCGGCGTGCCGAGCTCGGCCTCGAGCTTACGGATTTGCACGGAAAGCGGCGGCTGGGCCATCCGCAGCCGTTCGGCGGCCTTGCCGACGCTGCGCTCCTCAGCCACCGCGACGAAATAACGAAGCCGACGCAAATCCATAGGCATACCGAAAACGTATGGGTTGGCCTTCAAATTCGTATTGGACGCCGAGTAAACATGGGAGGCATTCTGGCTGTCAACGCGGTCGAACGTTGCCGGCCGACTTTTGGAGAGCGTTTTGGGGATGAGCGGAGATCCGTGCCTGTTGCCGGCGACCGAATTGCGTGCGCGCATCGGCGCCAGGGAAATTTCTCCCGTCGAGGTCACCGCGGCGGTGCTTGCTCGCGCCGAGCGGCTGCAGGGCGAACTGAACTGCTTCATCACGCTGTGCGCCGACGAGGCGATGGCGCAGGCGAAGGCCGCGGAGCGCCAGCTCATGGCGGGCGAGCCGCTCGGCCTGCTGCATGGCATCCCCTTCACCGTGAAGGACATCGTCAGCACAAGGGGCGTGCGGACGACCTTCGGCGCGGTGCCGTACCAGGACAACGTGCCCAATCATGATGCCGTGGCGGTGGCGCGGCTTCGTGCGCAGGGCGGAATATTGATCGGCAAGACCACGACGCCGGAGTTCGGCAGCAAGTGCCTGACCGACTCGCCGCTGTTCGGCCGCACCCGCAATGCATGGAGCGCGGAGCGCTCCAGCGGCGGCTCCAGCGGCGGCGCGGCGGTGGCGGTGGCGAGCGGCATCGCGCCGCTGGCGGTTGCGACCGATGGCGGCGGCTCGACCCGGATTCCCGCCGCCTGCAACGGCGTGGTCGGGATCAAGCAGAGCAACGGCGTGATCCCGCACAGCCAGGTGCAGGACGCCTTCGGCAACCAGACCTACGTCACGCCGACCACCCGCACGGTCGCCGATACGGCGCTGATGATGCAGGCGATGGCCGGCGAGGACCCGTCCGATCCGTGGTCGATCGGTGTGCCGGTGCCTGATTATCTCGATCGTGCGGCGCCGCGCGGCGATCTCAGGGGCAAGCGGGTGCTGTTCTGCCTGTCGCCGCCGGGCCGCCCGGTGACATCGGATGTCGCCGCCGACTTCAAGGCGAGCCTCGACCGGCTGGCCAGCCTCGGAGCGGAACTCGAGGAATTCTCCGGCGACGGTTTTGACATCGAGCCGATCTGGCGCGCCATCAATCACACCGTCTGGCGCACCCGCTTCGAGAAGCTCGCGGCCGATTATCCCGATGACCTCAGCTCCACGTTCCTGAAACAGCTCGCGCTCGCCGCTGAGGTCAGCGGCGTCGAGTACCAGCAGGCGATGTTCGACCGCACCGCGCTGTTCCGCCGCGTGCAGTCGCTGCTCGCGCACGGCGATCTGCTGGCGATGCCGACCTTGACCCGTACGGCGCTGCCGATCGACCAGGATCTGTTCGGCACCATCGAGATCGACGGGCAGAGTTTTGACAGTGTGCGGCCGCACTGGTTTCCGTGGACCATGCTGTTCAACATGACCGGGCATCCCGCGGTCAGCATCCCCTCCGGCTTCGGCCGCGATGGCCTGCCGATCGGACTGCATCTCGTCGGCCGCTTCCGGGCCGATGCGGAACTGCTGCGCGTCGCCGCGCTGTTCGAGGAGGCCAGCGATCTGCTCGGCCGCTGGCCGGCGCTGGTGTCATGAACGGCGCGGCGAGGGGCTTGCATTCGCTCGCGAACATGTTGAAACCTGCGCTCCGTTCCTTGCACCCCGGGCGCGCATGAGCGTTTTCTTCCTGCGGCGGATCCTGACCCTGGTGGCGACGCTGTTCGCGGCGTCGCTGATCATTTTCCTGGTGCTCGACGCACTGCCGGGCAATGCCGCCCAGATGCTGATGGGCGCCGACGCCTCGCCCGAGGCGGTGCGCGCACTCACCGTCAAGCTCGGGCTCGACCAGCCGCTCACGGTTCGCTATCTGCTCTGGCTCAAGGGCATGGTGGCAGGCGATCTCGGCAACAGCTATGTCTATGGCACGCCGGTGGCTTCCCTGATCGCGGAGCGGCTGGTGCTCACCATCCCGCTTGCGATCATGTCGATGTCGATCACGGTGGTGCTGGCGCTCGCCGCCGGCATCTACACCGCGGCCAACCACAACAAAATCGGTGATGTCGGCGTGATGTCGCTGACCCAAATCGGCATCGCGCTGCCGAATTTCTGGTTCGCGATCCTCCTGATCCTGCTGTTCTCGGTGAAGCTGCAATTGCTCTCCGCCGGCGGCTTTGCCGGCTGGGACGACGGCATCTGGCCGGGCGTCAAGTCGCTGCTGCTGCCCGCGATCTCGCTCGCGGTGGTGCAGGCCGCGATCCTCGCCCGCGTCACCCGTTCGGCGGTGCTGGAGGTGCTGCGCGAGGATTTCGTCCGCACCGCGCGCGCCAAGGGGCTCGGCAAGCGCGAGGTGCTGTGGCGCCACGTGCTGCGCAACGCCATGATCCCGGTCATGACGGTGATGGGCCTGCAATTCGCCAATCTCCTGGCCGGCACCATCGTGATCGAGAACGTGTTCTATCTGCCGGGCCTCGGACGGCTGATCTTCCAGTCGATCGCCAACCGCGACCTGATCGTGGTGCGCAATTGCGTGATGCTGCTGGCTGCGATGGTCGTGATCGTCAATTTCGTGGTCGATATGCTCTACGCCTTCATCGATCCGCGCATCAAGGTGGCCAATCTATGAGCGCGCCGCTGACCGCCTCCGCCGGCACGCCGGCCATCGCAGCGGGCACGCGGCCGGCGACCGGCTTCTGGCGCCGCGCATCGCGTCACCGCAGCTTCGTGCTTGGCGCAGTGCTCAGCCTGCTCGTGCTCGGCGCGGCGCTGCTTTCGCTACTGTGGACGCCGTGGTCGGCCTATGACATCGACGTCGCCTCGAAACTGCGGCCGCCGTCGGCGGCGCACTGGCTCGGCACCGACGTGTTCGGCCGCGACATCGTCTCGCTGCTCCTGGTCGGAGCGCGCTCCACCATCATGGTCGGCGTCATCGCGGTCGGCATCGGCCTGAGCTTCGGCGTCTGCCTCGGCCTGATCGCCGCGGCGCGCAAGGGCTGGACCGAGGAGCTCATCATGCGGATGAGCGACTTCACCTTCGCGTTTCCCGCGGTGCTGTCGGCGATCATGCTGGCCGCCGTCGCAGGTCCGGGCATGGTGACGTCGATCACCGCGATCGGCATCTTCCAGATCCCGACCTTCGTCCGCGTCACCCGCGGCTCGGCCAATGCGATCTGGGCCCGCGAATTCGTGCTGGCCGCGCGCGCCGCGGGCAAGGGCTCGTTCCGCATCACCATCGAGCACGTGCTGCCCAACATCCTGTCGATCCTGATCGTGCAGGCGACGATCCAGTTCGCGCTCGCGATCCTCGCCGAGGCCGCGCTATCCTATCTCGGGCTCGGCACCCAGCCGCCGCAGCCGTCCTGGGGCCGCATGCTCAATGATGCGCAGACGCTGCTGTTCCAGTCGCCGATGCTCGCGGTCTATCCGGGTGCGGCGATTGCGATCGCGGTGCTCGGGCTCAACCTGCTCGGCGACGGCTTGCGCGATCTGCTCGATCCCCGTCTGGCGCGGGAGCGTTGAGCATGAGTGAAGCGCCGCTGATCGAGGTGAAGGACCTTGGCGTCAGGCTCAACACCAGCCGCGGCTCTGCACAGGCCGTGCGCGGCGTCAGCTTTGCGCTTCGCCGCGGCGAGACGATCGGGTTGGTCGGCGAATCCGGTTGCGGCAAGTCGGTGACGGCGCTGGCCTTGATGGGGCTGTTGCCCGATAGCGCCGTGATCAGCGGCAGCATCCGGCTCGATGGCGCCGAGCTCGTCGGCCTGCCGGATGCGGCCTATTGCAAGCTGCGCGGCAACCGCATCAGCATGATCTTCCAGGAGCCGATGACCGCGCTCAATCCGATGCATACGATCGGGCGTCAGGTCGCCGAGCCGTTGCGGCGGCACACCGGAATCTCGGCGGCTGAAGCCCGCGGCGAAGCGATCGCCTTGCTCGACCGCGTCGGTCTGCCCGATGCGGCCAAGCGCGTTGATGCCTATCCGCACCAGTTTTCCGGCGGCCAGCGCCAGCGCATCACGATCGCGATGGCGCTGGCCTGCCAGCCCGATGTGCTGATCGCCGACGAGCCGACCACCGCGCTCGACGTCACCATCCAGGGCCAGATCCTCGATCTGATCGCCGATCTCGTCGCGGAGCGCGGCATGTCGATGATCCTGATCTCGCACGATCTCGGCGTGATCGCCGAGAATGTCGAGCGCATGATGGTGATGTATGGCGGCACCGTCGTCGAAAACGGCAAGACCGATGCCGTGTTCACGCGGATGGGCCATCCCTATACCCAGGGCCTGTTCCGCGCCCGCCCGCGGCTCGGCGCGCGCAAGGGGACTCGGCTCAAGACCATTGCCGGCACCGTGCCGGAGCTTGCCGACCTGCCCGCGGGCTGCGCGTTCGCCGATCGCTGCACGATCGCCGAGGCGCGCTGCCGCGCGGCGCTGCCGGCCGTGGTGGATGTCGGCGGCGCGCATGGCGTGCGCTGCATCAGGACCGATGTCTCGATGGCCGCCGGGGGCGTTGGCGCATGACGGTGCTGGATCGAACATCAGTCGCGCCTGCGACGCCGCTGCTCGCGGTGACGGATCTCGCGCAACGTTACACCCTGCCGCGTGAAAGCCTGTTCAGGCCGGCGGCGCAGGTCCACGCGCTCAACGGCGTCTCAGCGCAGGTGATGCCGGGCAGGAGCCTCGGCGTCGTCGGCGAGTCCGGTTCGGGCAAATCGACCTTTGCGCGGCTGGTGATGGCGCTGGAGCGCCCGACGTCCGGCACGGTGTCCTTGCTGGGCCGCGATCTCAACCAGATGCCGCCGGATGAGCTGCGCCGCGCCCGCCGCGATTTCCAGATGGTGTTCCAGGATCCCTATGGCTCGCTCGATCCGCGGCAGACCATTGCGCGGATCGTTGCCGAGCCGCTGACCGCGCTCGGGCGCATTGATCGCGCTGGCTTGCGCGAGCGCGTCGCCGCGGTGCTGCGCCAGGTCGGGCTGCGCGACGCCGACATGGACAAGTTCCCGCACGAATTCTCCGGCGGCCAGCGCCAGCGCATCGCGATCGCGCGCGCGCTGATCACCCAGCCGAAGCTGATCGTGGCCGATGAGCCGGTCTCCGCGCTCGACGTCTCCGTGCAGGCGCAGGTGCTCAATCTGATGCAGGACCTGCAGGACGAATTTGGTCTCAGCTACATCCTGATCAGCCACGACCTCGCGGTGGTCGATCTGCTCTGCGACGAGATCGCGGTGATGTATCAGGGGAGGATCGTCGAGCAGGGGCGGCCGGCCGATCTGTTCGCCCACGGCGCTCATCCCTATACGCGCGCGCTGCTCGATGCGGTTCCGCGCGCCCGGGCCGGTGGTATCAGGCGCCGCCGCGGCGCGCAGGCGATCGGCTCGCAGGCATCGGCTGCGACCGGGTGCCCTTACGCGCCGCGCTGTCCCCTGGCCGACCAGCATTGTCGCGAGACCGCGCCTGCGCTACGCACAGTGGGAGAGGCCCACCTGGCCGCCTGCCATCACGCCGAAGCCGTGATGGCGCAGCCGCCTGTGGTCGCGGAGGCCGGTTAGTCCTTTGTGCGGGACCAACCCAAGTCGATGGAAGAGCACGTCCGGGGAGCAAGCCGATGTTGAGGAAATTATGCGTCATCGCGGCGGCTGCCGCGCTCGCCGCAGCGCCGCTGCCGAGCCTCGCGCAGGGCAAGAAGGACAGCGTCGTGATGGGCATGACGCTGGAGCCGCCGGGGCTCGATCCGACCAACGCGGCAGCCGCCGCAATCGCCGAAGTCACGCTCTACAACATCTATGAGACGCTGACCAAGATCAACGAGGACGGCTCGGTCTCGCCGCTGCTCGCGGAGAGCTGGCAGGCCTCACCCGATCTCAAGACCTACACTTTCAAGCTGCGCAAGGGCGTCAAATTTCACAATGGCGAGCCGTTCGATTCCGCGGCGGTGAGGTTCACCTACGAACGTGCCGCGGCGCCGACTTCGACAAACAAGGACAGGAGCCTGTACCAGGCGTTCACGTCGGTGACGGCGCCGGATGCCGAGACGATCGTGGTCGCGCTGAAATACTCCGAGCCGAACCTGCCGTTCCTGCTCGGCCAGGCGTCGGGCTCGATCGTCGAGCCGAAGAGCGCGCCGACCGATGCGACGCAGCCGGTCGGCACCGGGCCCTATACGCTCGGCAGCTGGACCAAGGGCTCGTCGATCACGCTGGTCAAATGGCCGGAATATCGCAACGCCGCCGCAATCAAGCTCGCCAAGGTGACGATCCGCTTCATCGGCGATCCCGCAGCCCAGGTCGCGGCGCTGCTGTCCGGCGATGTCGACGCGTTTCCGCGGGTTGCGGCGGCGCGCAGCCTGGCGCAGTTCAAGGCCGATCCGCGCTTCAACGTCCTGATCGGCGGTAGCAGGGCCAAAACCATCGTCGGCATCAACGAGCGCAAGAAGCCGCTCGACGACGTGCGCGTCCGCCGCGCCATCCTCGCCGCGATCGACCGCAAGGCGATGATCGACGGCGCCGTCGATGGCTTCGGCACGCCGATCGGCAGCTTCTATGTGCCGGGATCGCTCGGCTATGTCGATACCACCGGCATCAATCCCTACGATCCGGAACTCGCCAAGAAGCTGCTGGCCGAGGCCGGCGTCAAGACGCCGCTCGAGCTCAGCCTCAAGCTGCCGCCGCCGTCTTACGCGCGGCAGGGCGGCGAGATCCTCGCTGCCCAGCTCGCCAAGGTCGGCATCACAGCCAAGATCGAGAACGTGGAATGGGCGCAGTGGCTGTCGCAGGTCTTCACCGGCCCGCACAATTACGACCTCACCATCGTCGCGCATGTCGAGCCGTTCGATCTCGTGAAGTTGACCGAGCCTGACTATTATCTCGGCTACAAGTCCGAGGCGTTCAACGCGCTCTACCAACAGATCATGGCGACGCCGGCCGAGGCCGACCGCGCCAAACTGCTCGGCGACGCGCAACGCATGCTGGCGACCGACGCGGTGGCCGGCTTCCTGTTTCAGCCGCAATTCATCTCGATCGCCAGCAAGAAGCTGAAGGGCGTGTGGAAGGAAGTGCCGCAGTTCGAGAACGATTTCTCGACGTGGTCCTGGGAGTAGTTTTGGGCGCAGGCCGTCGCGCCGGAGGAGGTCGCGGCCTCAACCGGCGCGATTGTCTCGCGCGGTGCCGTCGCTTGACGCGCAGTCTCATTTTGCGTGCTGCGGCTGCGAAGGCGAATTCGTCCAGCCAACGCTGAAGGCGCCGGAAGTTACCGATATCGCTTGGATTGATGCCGACGCGCGATCGCTGCGGTTCGGCAGTGCGAACCTATGCTGTTCCCGCTTCGCATTGAGCGCATCGATTGTCTTTATGAACGACAGCGCTAACATGAAGCCTGTCCATCGATACCTGTCGTTGTTTTTTTCATCATCTATTGCAGCGCAACCAGGCCATCAGCGGTGCGCGCTCGTGACGGCGGCCAGGCCTCGAAGGGGAAGTAGCAAACTCCATCCCTGATAGTGCAACCAAGAAATAACGGGGGAAATCATGACTGTGAAAGGGCTGGCGGCATTCGCCGCAGCGGTCGGCGTTGGCCTGTTGTCCACCGCCGCCATCGGACAGGAAGTCAAGCAGGAGAAGCAGTCGGTCCTGGGGAACGCCAATGTCCCTCCGGTGACCCAGGAGCAGCTCAACGCTGCTGACAAGAACGCAAAAGACTTCCTGCTCACCAACGGCAATTATGCCCAGACGCGTTTCTATCCGGGCAAGCAGATCAGCCGGGACAATGTGAAGAACCTGCACGTCGCCTGGATTTTCCAGACCGACGTCAAGGAGTCGCTAGAGACATCGCCGATCGTCGTCGACGGCGTGATGTATGTCACGACGTCGTTCAGCCACGTCTATGCGCTCGACGCCAAGACCGGCCAGCAGCTCTGGCACTATGCCCACAAGATGGGTCCGATCACCGTCTATTGCTGCGGCCCCAACAATCGCGGCGTCCAGGTGCTCGGCGACCGGGTCTATCTGGCGACGCTCGATTCCAAGCTGATGGCGCTGAATGCCAAGACCGGCGAGGTGGTCTGGACCACCAACATCGCCGATCCCGAGCTCGGCTACAGCGAGACGATGGCGCCGACCGTGGTCAAGGACAAGGTGCTGATCGGCACCAATGGCGGCGAATACGGCATCCGTGGTTTCGTGCGCGCCTATGACGCCAAGACCGGCAAGCAGCTCTGGAATTTCAACACCATTCCCGAAAACTCCGTCGGCGTCTGGGCGTCCAAGGACGCCACCGGCCGCGACATGCATCGCAATATCCAGGCCGAGAAGGACACGCTTGCCAAGATCGGCGATCCCTTTGCCAAGCTCGGCGGCGGCGTGTGGCAGAACCCGTCGGTCGATCTCGCGACCAACCGGATCTACTTTGTCGTCGGCAATCCGTCACCCGACCTCGACGGCTCGAACCGGCCCGGCGACAACCTCTACACCAACTCGCTGGTCTCGCTCGATCTCGACACCGGCAAGTATGTCTGCCACTTCCAGTACATCGCCCATGACGTGTGGGATCTCGACGCGGTCAGCCCAACGGTGCTGGTCAATGTCAAGGACAAGGACGGCAAGACGATTCCCGGCGTCATCCATGCCGGCAAGACCGGGCACATCTATGTGCACGATCGCAAGGACTGCAGCCTGATCCGCTTCTCCGAGGCGATGGTGCCGCAGGAGAACATGTGGGTGCTGCCGACCAAGGAAGGCGCCCGCATGCTGCCCGGCGCCAACGGTGGCGTCGAATGGTCGCCGATCGCGACCGACCCGGGACAGGAGCTGGCCTACGCCATCAACCTGCACCAGCCGATGACCTACCACGTCGAGAGCTCGGCCTATCCGAACGGCAAGCTGTGGCTGGGCGGCGCCTTCAAGGTGATCCCGAGCGAGAAGCAGTCGGGCAATATCACCGCGGTGAACTACAACACCGGCAAGATCAAATGGCAGGTCAAGACACCCGAGCCGATGATCGGCGGCATTCTCGCCACGGCCGGCGGCCTGGTCTTCACCGGCGAAGGCAACGGCAAGTTCGCGGCCTATAATTCGTCGAGCGGCAAGGAGCTGTGGAGCTTCCGCGCCGGCGCCGGCGTCAACGCGCCGCCGTCGAGCTACATGATCGGCGGCAAGCAATATGTCGTGGTCGGCGCGGGCGGTAACACCCAGCTCGATTACAAGCGCGGCAACAATATCATCGCCTTCACGCTCGACTGAGTCGGGGCGGGATGCATTATCGCGCCTGCAAATGGTGACGGCGAGGCGGGACCAGTTCGGTCCCGCCTCTGTTTCTTCGGATGAGCAGATGTTCGGCAGATTGATGATTTGTAGCGCCGCGCTGTTGCTGATGGCGGCCGGGGTGCGCGCGGAGACGATCGAGGAGAAGGTGCAGGTCTGCGCCGGCTGCCACGGCGAGAACGGAAAACCCATCGACAAGACCATTCCGACGATCTGGGGCCAGCAGGCCGGCTATCTCTATATCCAGCTCCGCGATTTCAAGCGCGGCGACCGCAAGAGCGAGATCATGCAGCCGATCGCGACGCAGTTCGAGCGCGACGACATGCTGGCGATCGCGGAATACTTCTCGCAGAAGCCGTGGCCCGATCTCGGCCAGCCCAGTGCGCCCAAGGACGTCGCGGAGAAGGCGGTCAGCGCCAGCCGCTCGGTCGGCTGCCCGGCCTGCCATCTCGACCGCTTCCAGGGCGATGGCACGGTGCCGCGGCTTGCCGGGATGGGACGGGACTATCTCGCGAAAACCATCGCCGATTTCCGCACCCGCGCGCGCGGCAACAATCCCGGCATGTCCGACCTGATGCTGGCAACGTCACCCGACGACCTCGCCGCGCTGGTGGAGTATCTGGCGGGGCTGTGAGCGGGCGCGGAGAGGGGGCGCGTTGCCTTCGCGATTGCTAGCGCGGCGTCAGCTCCTCGCGCAGCGCCGACAGGATGGTGAGGTCGGCGGCGTGCTTGCCGGCCTTGTCGGCCAGCGCCGCATCGGCGCCATGGGCCAGCAGCGCCTTGGCAATCGCGGGATGATTGCCTTCGGCGGCGATCATCAGCGCGGTGCGTCCGCGCGCATCGCGATCGTCGACCCTGGCGCCCGCGTCGAGCAGATGCGAAACGATCTCGAGCGCCTGCGCCTCCGGCACGGTCTCGTCGGGTCCGGCGGCCCACATCAAGAGCGTGAGATCGTTGGCGTAGCGCGCGTTGACGTCGATACCGAGCGCGAGCAGCTGCTTGACGATGCCGAGCTGACCGCCGGCCGCCGCATACACCACCGGTGGCTTGCCGGTGTCGTCAGCCTTGCGGCCGTCGGCGCCGTGTGCCAGCAGCATGCGCACCGCCATGTCCCTGCCGGCATAGGCGGCGGCCGCGACCGGCGATGCGCCGCTGCGCCCGGTGAGATTGACGTCGGCACCGCGATCGATCAGGCGCTGCACGATCGCGGCATGGCCGCGCTCGGCGGCAAAATACAGCGCGGTCGATCCCGCGAGGTTGCGTGCATCGACCGGCGCGCCGCGCGCCAGCAGCAGGTCGACCATGTCGAGATGGCCGGAGCGGGCGGCGTGGCTCAGCGGCCGTGCACCCAGCCGGTCCCGTGCATCGACCGAGGCGCCGCCATCGAGCAGCTCGGTGGCGAGGTTGATGCAATCGGCATTGGCCGCCGCGAACAAGGTCAGCGAGATCTCGACTGCGCTGAGCTGCGCCTTGTCGGTTTCATATTTGCGGATCAGCTCGCGGCACCGCGCCGGGTCGGCCGCCGCGAAGCTAGCGTGGACGCTGCCGGCAACAAGCAGCGCGGCGAGGGCGATGCGGCGATACAAGACGTGTCCTCCGTATGGCCTGCTGACAGCATCGCCATTCGATTGAGCGTCGCATGATCCTTCGTTGCTGCCAAGCCGCGCAGCGATCGACCGTTGTGCCGCGCGGCGTTGTCCTGCCGCTCTAGCCGGTCTGTCCGGTACTCGCATTGGCAACGGCGCGCGCGACGTTGGCGATCACCTCGTTGCATGTCTCCATGGGAGCACTCGCCCCGGTCAGGTAGACCGTCACCACGATCGGCTTGCGGCCGGGCGGCCAGAACACGCCGATATCGTTATAGGTGCCGCGCTCCCCAGTGCCGGTCTTGTCGCCAACCCGCCAGTCGCGCGGCACGCCGGCGCGCAGCCGGGCGTCGCCGGTCTTGTTGGCGACCATCCAGTCGATGAGCCTCTGGCGCGAGGTGGCCTGCAGGACATCGCCGATCACAACGCGCTGCAGATTCTTCAGCATTGCGGTCGGGCTCGTGGTGTCACGCGGATCGCGTGATACTCCCTCGTTCAGCGCCAGCTCCCAGCGGTCGAGCCGGCTCACATTGTCGCCGATGGTGCGGAAGAAGCTGGTTAAGCCGGCTGGCCCGCCGATCTCGCGGAGGATCATGTTGCCCGCGGTGTTGTCGCTCCGCGTGATGGCAGCCTCGCAGATTTCGGCAAGCGTCATGCCCGACGCGACATGCTCCTTGGTCACCGGCGAATTGGCCAAGATATCCTTGGCCTCGATTTGCACGCGCTGGTCGAGGCTGGATTCGCCGCGATCGACACGACGCAGCACGGCGGCCGACGCCAGCGCCTTGAAGGTGCTGCACATCGGGAACCGCTCGTCGCCGCGCTGACTCGCGCGCAATCCCGTCTCCATGTCGAGCGCGGCGACGCCGAGCCGGCCGCTGGTCGCCAGCTCGATGCGTGCAAATTCCTGCTGCAGCCGCAGCGCTGGCCCGCTTGGTCCCGCCGCTGCACTCTGTCCTGCCGCGGCGCTCTGTTCTGCCGCGGCGCTTGGCCGCGGCAGGGTGCAGGACATCGCAAGGCCCAGCGCGCGCAATCCAAATGTCCGTCTCGTCAGCATGTCGATTCTCGTTCTCCGTTGGCGGCGCGAAACTGCCGAACGGCGTGACGATCGACAAACAATCATTTATACAGCCAGGCATGAGAAAAACTTGGTCATGACGCCGTGCGCCGGCATCTCCCGTTGAATGCGCTTATGCTTTCTCGGGTGCGCCATGCCGGTTCAACAGGAGGCGCTACAACCGCGCGCTGATTCCGGCCGTAACCGCGCGAAGATTCCCGCCTTGCCGCGCAAAAGTCGATTCGGCGTTGAAGAGTGCGCTGAATCTTCCACCCAAATCGACGCTGGTGCCACCAGCTATCTTGCCGTAGGTCTGTGAATGGCCGTCTGTCACTTGGGTCGCGATTGGAAGGCCGAGCGCATAGGTTTGAGCCGTCGTGATAACACGAGCATTCCCATTGAAGTCGCGTTCAACGGTCAGGTTAAGGAACGGATTGAGCCCGCGAGGCATGGCCTGCGCTGGAAGACGGAATTGAATGCCCCCGCTCCCGGTTAATCCGTCGAGACCTTGTTTCGAGACGGCCTGTGTGAGCAATGGGTCGCCGCTTTCAACATAAGCATCGATCCACACGTGGCTGTAGGTCAGTCCGCCAATTGGGCCCACCCTGACAGCCGGAGTGTCAAATAGATATCCAGCCTTCCACGCAGCAACAAGATTGCTACCGTGCGGTGAAGCTGAAATTACGTCGACGACGCCAGACCGATTGATGTTGTAGTTGTTCACGCCGTAGGAAATCACGAGATCGCTAAACCAACTTGCGTAGTTGGCTGATGCGAAACCAGCGAATTGATACGACTTCACTTCGGTGTGGGCGTTTCCGACAAGATTGATGTTCGACGAAGTGTCCGAATAGTTGAATGCGCCACCGAGCAGTAGATTCCGGCTCCACCTGTAATCAAATCCGACGGTTCCAGCGCCGAGATCATTGTCGAAGCCAGCGGCTCCCAAGCGATCATTCTGGTTCGCGTGCGTGTACGTACCCATGGCAAAAATGGACCAGCGCGCCAGCGGATCCGCAGGCTGCACCTTCGGTGACGCCTTCAAAGCCATCGCATACGAATTGTAGGCGGTTTGTTGAGCGTCGGAGGCTGCATCGGAATAACGATAGGCGTCGAGCCGCCCGAGCAGGCTGCCGGCAAATGCAAGGCTGCCAGCTTGGGCCATTTCAGCTTGAGTGGCCATCGTATACGGCGCCAGCAGCTGGTTCGTAATCGCGAGCGCCAAAATGTTGTGGAACCGATAGGTGTAGTGGATACCGTCCCAGCTGAGATACTGGTTTTGAACATTAAACGGTCCGGTTGAGCAGGCTGTATCAACAAATAGCGACCGACAGGAAACATTGGGTTGGACGCCTGCCACGGTGAATCCGTAGAACGTTGGATTTGAACGAACTTCCTTCACGAGCAGGTCGGTGTCGAAGTAGTGAATGTTTGCTCCGGTCTGGTTGTGCAGCGTAATCAGGTTAGCCAACATCTGCTGGTTCACCTGCAGTGAACCCTGGGTCAGCAGAGCAGGGTCGCCGCCACCGAGAAAGCCGGGCAGGCCAAATGGCGCGAGGCTCACTGCCGGAGCCGAGAAGGCCGAGAACGTTCCAAGGTCCGGTAGCCCGAGAAAAATGTAGTTGCGGGCGCCCAACGCCAGGTTCTGTTGCACCATCGCCGTCTGATAAAGCACGTCCTGAGCAACAACCTGGTTCAGGACAGCCTGTGACGTGATGAGGCCAAAGGCTGAAACGCTAAAATCGTTGATTCCGGAAAACTGGAGCACAATGTCATTGGGAGAAAATTTCCCATAGTTTCGCTGAAATTGCTGAACCTGCGGCTGATAAATGCAGTCGACTTTTAATGTGCAACCAACGGGATTTCCGAGCAATGCGGTTTGGGCGGTCGTTCCGGCCGCTGCAAAGTTTGTCGCCGGCGGGAAATTCGAGCCCGGAGTGTTTATGGCGCCGATAAGCGGCGAGAACTGCTGTTCGTACTGAGCTGGCGTATTGCCATTGGGTGGACTGACGAGCGTTTGGGTCGAGCTTGATCCGAAGCCGTAGACTGCTCCGAAGCCGGTGACGGCATGAATGTTCGCAAGCGGAATCCCTCCATTGGGAACGACCGACTGTGCCGACGGTGAAACGGCAGAATCCGGACTCGGAAAATATCCCTGAAAGAGTGTTTGCCCGACCGAAGCTTGAGGCAAGGTGACCGCGACAAGCGTTGCAATCAAAGCCGCCAGTTGTTTTCCGAACATCGTCTCCCCCATGTTTGCGTCCTGATAGTCCCAATTGCTGGGACGCGGACTGGCGGGAGAAGCTATTTTAGATTCCGATCAATCGACTTTTGCATTCATGATGCGCTTTTTTGTTCGTGACATGAACTTTGCAAAGATCTGATCTTCTTCCCATCTGTTGCGAAATCGCGACGGTGGTTCACCAGTCAATCTGGCGAAGACCGTTGCCATATGGCTGCTATCGGCAAAGCCGACCTGCTCAGCGATTTCAACGAGAGACCAATCGCTGGTTTCGATCAAATGTTTGGCACGCTCAACACGAACATGCAGAATGTACTGGTGGGGCGAAAGTCCCTTGCTGAGCTTGAATGCCCGACTGAGATAGCCGACGCTCAGCCCAACTTCCCGGGCGAGTCTCTCGATATTTAGCTGACCCGTCAAATTGGACTCGATCACCTCGTGCAGAATTTTCAATCGCCTCGTCGACAACCCACCTTTCGCGGCCACTGGACATGTTCCCGTAATTTGTGGGTCGGGCCGCTGTTACGCGCCATCCCAGCAAGGATACATTCACAATTACAATACATATATGTATTGTATTTTAATGTAAAGACCGCTCTGGCCCGATACCGTTGGAAATCGGCGGAGCGGTCCTCCGGTGGTCTACTTCCCTCTTGGTCGCGAGCGTCGCATAAGGAACCCGGGATGGCTCATAACGGACGGATTGAATGACTAAGGGCGTCGCACAAGACCGCGCTCGCGGTCGGCCTCGCGATTCGGATGCCGACGAAGCCATCTTGAGGGCGGCTGTTGAGCTGTTCATCGAGAACGGAGCCGAGGCAGTGAATTTTGAGCGAATTGCCAAACTCACGGGGATTACTCGCGCGACCATCTACCGGCGGTGGAAAAGCAGGGACGAACTACTCATAACAGCAATACGCCACACGAAAGGATCGGGAAGGGACAGCCCGGAGGCGTTCGCGAACATGTCTCCTTCCGAGCTGCTGGACTTCTTGCGCGACGCATTCGTCGCTGCATTGACCCGGCCTGAGCTGCCCAGGCTTGTTGCACGGCTGATCGGATTGCTTCCTGATCATTCGGAGGTGCTGACGATCTATCGCGACGAGTTCGTCGAACCGCGGTGGCAGGCAATTTCTAACGTCCTGGAAAAGGCACGTAGAACCGGTGCACTGCCTCGTCTGCCTGACAAGGAGCTGTTGCGAGAACTGTTAAGCGGAGCCATCACCTATCGTCTCCTTATGCGAGAAGGCATCCCGCAGCAGAAAGCGGAGAGAAAATGGGTCGACAAACTGATGGATCAATTGGGAATGAGACTTGAGAAGTTGTAGCGACCGAGGAATGGAGCTGCTGGCGGCGCGAACCTGCCGAACGGCGTGACGGCAGCCCAACAATCATTTATACAGCCAGGCATGAGAAAAACTTGGTCATGATGCCGTGCGCCGGCATCTCCCACTGAACGCATTGCGCGCCTTCGAGGCGTCCGCGCGGTTGTTGAGCTTCACCCGGGCGGGGATGGAGCTGCGCGTGACGCAGACCGCGATCAGTCACCAGGTCAAGCAGCTCGAGGAGTCGCTCGGCGCCAGCCTGTTCCGCCGCCTGCCGCGCGGGCTCGTGCTCACCGATGAAGGGTTGGCGCTGCTGCCGGTGTTGACCGATGCACTCGACCGGATTGGAGCTGCGATCGACCGCATCGAGGCCAAGGGCACCCGCGAGGTCGTCACCGTCGGCTGTGTCACGACGTTTGCGACCGGATGGCTGCTGCAACGGGTCGACCGCTTCAAGCGCGCGCATCCCTATGTCGACCTGCGCCTGCTCACCAACAACAACCGCGTCGACATCGCCGGCGACGGGCTCGATCTTGCGCTGCGCTTCGGCGATGGCTCGTGGCACGGCACCGAGGCGATCCATCTGTTGTCCGCGCCGCTCTCGCCGGTGTGCTGCCCCGATGCGGCGAGCCGGCTGCGCAAGCCGTCCGATCTCGCGCAGGAGTTTTTGCTGCGCTCCTATCGCGCCGAGGAATGGCCGCTGTGGTTTGCGGTCGCCGGCGCGCCGTGCCCAAAAATCCAGGGGCCGATCTTCGACAGTTCGGTGGCGATGGCCGAGGCCGCGGCGCGCGGCGTCGGCGTCGGGCTGGTGCCGATCGCGATGTTTGGCAATGAGCTGGCGTCCGGCCGGCTGCTGCGGCCGTTCGCGGCAGAGGTTCCGGCGGGCTCCTACTGGCTGACCTGGCTGAAGTCGCGGGAGGTGACGCCGGGCATGCGTGCCTTCCGCGACTGGCTGCTCGACACGCTGCGGGCGGATGCGAGAGAGACGGAGGAGGGGACGGATGCGCCTGTCTCACGGCCGAAGGCAAAAACGAAGGCCAAGCCAAAGGCCAAGACGAACGCCGCGAAGAAGCGGAGCCGCTGATCTTCAAGCTTGCTTTCTATGCCGTCATCCCCGCGCAACGGCTCCGCCGTTGTCGCTGGAGGAGCCGCGAAGCGGCGTCTCGAAGGATGCACGGCCCGGCTGGTGGCCGTCGACCCTTCGAGACGCGCGCAAGAGCGCGCTCCTCCAGCGACAAAGGCGAAGCCTTTGCGCGGGGGTGACGGTCGGGGAGCAGAGTGCGCTGCAGAGCAATCCCCGCTACGCCAGATGGCACGCCACGGAGTGGCCGTTGCTGCCCTCCAGCAGCTCCGGCGCGGTCTGCCGGCAACGCTCTTCGGCGATCGGGCAGCGGGTGTGGAAGTGGCAGCCTTTCGGCGGATTCATCGGGCTTGGTACGTCGCCCTTGAGCCGGATGCGCAACTTTTTTGCCTTGGGATCCGGCACCGGCACCGCCGAGAGCAGCGCCTTGGTGTAGGGGTGCTGCGGGTTGCGGTAGAGATCGCTGGCCTTGGCGAGCTCGACGATGCGGCCGAGATACATCACCGCGACACGGTCCGAGATGTGCTCCACGACCGAGAGATCGTGGGCCACGAACAGATAGGTGAGGTTCAGCTCGGCCTGCAGATCCTCGAGCAGGTTGATCACCTGCGCCTGGATCGAGACGTCGAGCGCCGAGACCGGCTCGTCGCACACGATCAGCTTCGGCTCCAGGGTCAGCGCGCGGGCAATCGCGATGCGCTGGCGCTGGCCGCCGGAGAATTCGTGCGGATAGCGCCGCATGTGGTCGGCCTTCAGCCCGACCTTGACCAGCAGACGAGCGACGCGGTCCTCGCGCTCGCTGGCCGAGGTCACGAGGTTATGGATGATCAAGGGCTCGGCGAGGATCGTGCCGACCGTCATGCGCGGATTGAGCGAGGCGAACGGGTCCTGGAACACCAGCTGCATATTGCGCCGCATGGCGCGCAGATCGCCGCCGCCGAGCCCCATCACGCTCTTTCCGTCGAACACGACCTCGCCCGAGGTCGGTTCGATCAGGCGCAGCACGCAGCGGCCGGTGGTCGACTTGCCGCAGCCGGATTCGCCGACCAGCCCCAGCGTCTCGCCGCGATTGACCGAAAACGACACGCCGTCGACCGCATAGACCTGGCCGACCTCGCGCGACAACAGGCCGCCGAGCACCGGAAAATGCTTCTTCAGATTGCTGACGCGCAGCAGCGGTTCGCTCATGACGCGTCTCCGAGGTGGCAGGCCATGCGATGGCCGGGCGCGATCTCGCGCAGCCGCGGCTCCTGCTCGGCGCAGATGCTCATGGCGTGTTTGCAGCGGGGCGCAAAACGGCAGCCGGGCGGCGGATTGATCAGGATCGGCACCGAGCCGCCGATCGCCTCCAGCCGGGTCTTGTGCTCGGCGTCGAGATCGATGCGCGGGATCGAACGGATCAGGCCCTGGGTGTAGGGATGGCGCGGATCGGCGAACAATTCGTCGACCCCTGCTTCCTCCACCACCTTGCCGGCATACATCACGACGACGCGCTGCGCGGTCTCCGCCACCACGCCCATCGCGTGCGTGATCAGCATCACCGCCATGCCGAGGCGTTCCTTCATGTCCTGCAGCAGGTCGAGGATCTGCGCCTGGATGGTGACGTCGAGCGCGGTGGTCGGCTCATCGGCGATCACGAGCTTGGGCCGGCAGGCCAGCGCCATCGCGATCATCACGCGCTGGCGCATGCCGCCGGAGAACTGGTGCGGATAGTGATGCACGCGGCCTTCGGCGTTGGGGATCTGCACCAGCTTCAACATCTCGATGGTGCGTTCCAGCGCCTGCTTCCTGGTCACCGCCTCGTGGCGGCGCAGGCTCTCGGAGATCTGCTCGCCGATGGTCAGCACCGGGTTCAGCGAGGTCATCGGCTCCTGGAAGATGAAGCCGATCTCCTTGGCCCTGATGTCGTCGAGTTCGTGGCTGGTCAGCGGCACGAGGTCGCGGCCTTCGAACATGATCTCGCCTGCGACGATCTTGCCCGGCGGCATCGCGATCAGCTTGAGGATCGACATCGCGGTGACGGTCTTGCCGCAGCCGGATTCGCCGACCACGCACAGCGTCTCGCCGCGGTTGATGCTGATGTCGACGCCGTCGACCGCCTGCAGGATGCCGTCGTCGGTGGTGAAATGGGTTTTCAGGCCCTTGATCTCGAGCAGAGCCATCAGATCACCTTGCGCGCGTCGAGCGCGTCGCGCAGCCCGTCGCCGATGAAGTTGATGGCGACCACCGCGATGAAGATCGCGCCGCCCGGGAACAGCGCCCAATGCGGGCCGATGTCGAGAAAGTCCTTGGCGTCATAGAGAATGCGGCCCCAGGTCGGGGTGTCAGGCGGGAAGCCGAGACCGAGGAATGACAGCGTCGATTCCGCGATGATCGCGGCGGCAACGTCGATCGTGCCGGCGATGATCACGGGTCCGAGCGCATTGGGCAGGATGTGGCGCACCACCTGCCGCACCGGGCTCGCGCCGAGCGCGCGCGCCGCCTCGACGAATTCCTTCTCGCGCAGCGACAGGAACTGGGCGCGCACCAGGCGCGCGACCGGCATCCAGCGCAGGCCGCCGATCACAAGCACGATCAGGATGAAGATGCCGCCCTCCGGGCCGAACACTGCCCTCAGGCCGTCGCGGAACAGATAGATCAGCAGCAGCAGCAGCGGCAGTTGCGGCAGCGACAGGAACAGGTCGGTGAGCCACATCAACCCGTAGCCGAGCGCGCCGCGCGACATCCCGGCGAGCGCGCCGATCAGCGTGCCGACGAACACCGAGACCAGCATCGCGGCAAGGCCGACCGCGAGCGAGATGCGTCCGCCATAGATCATGCGGGCGAGCAGGTCCTGGCCGAGATCGTCGGTGCCGAACGGATGCGCCAGCGAGGGGCCCTGCAGGCCTGCCACGACGTCGACGTCGTTGATGGCGACGCGCCAGATGAATGGCCCGATCACGACGGCCAGGATCAGCACCGACAGCAGCACGGCGCTGACCACGGCCGGCTTGTGCCGGCGATAGCGGCGCCAGGTCTCGCGCCAGGGCGAATAGCCGCGCCGCTCAGCGGAAGGAGATGCGAGGGTCAAGCCAGCCATAGAGCACATCTGCGATCAGGTTGAACAGCACCACGAGACAAGCGAACACGAAGGTGACGGCCATGATGACCGGCGTGTCGTTGGCGAGGATGGATGAAATCAGGAGCGAGCCGATGCCAGGAATCCGGAAGATCTGCTCGGTGACGATGGCGCCGCCGAACACGGCAGGCATTTGCAGTGCGATCAGCGTGACGACCGGGATCATCGCGTTGCGCATCACATGCTTGACGATCACCTTGGCCTGCCCGAGGCCTTTGGCGCGGGCGGTGGTGACATAGTCGAGCCGGATGACGTCGAGCATCGCCGAGCGCACGAAGCGGGTCATCGACGCCGCCTGGAACAGGCCGAGCACCATCACCGGCATGATGGCCTGCCGGATCATCTCCAGCGCCCATTTGATCCCGCTGCCCGGCACGTCGGTGTAGACGAAGGGCAGCCAGTCCAGCTTCACCGAAAACACCAGGATGAACAGGATGCCGGTGAAGAAGGTCGGTAGCGAAAAGCCGATGAAGGCGAAGGTGTTGGCGATCTGGTCGAACAGCGAATAGGGCCTTGTGGCGGCATAGACGCCGACCGGGATCGCAATCAGGAGCGCGAGCAGCTGCGCGGAGCCGATGATATAGAGTGTCGCCGGCAGCCGCTGCAGGATCAGCGTGTCGACATTCATCCGGCTGACAAAGGAAAAGCCCCAGTCGCCCTGCGCCATCGCCGCCAGCCAATGCAGGTAGCGAAGATAGATCGGGTCATCGAGGCCGAACTTGGCCCGAAGCGCGGCCTGCACTTCGGGCGGCACGTTGGGATTGGTCGCGAGCTCGGAGAACGGGTCGCCGGGCGCGAGTGCGAGCACGACGAACAACACCAGCGAGATTCCGAGCAGGCTCGGAATCGCGATCAGCAGGCGACGAAGGATATACTGACTCATGAGGGAGCAATCCGTTCGACTGACGTCGTCAGGCGTCCCTGTACCAATCCTGCAAATTATCCAGGTCGTTGGCCCAGCCGCTGATGACGGGGCGCAGCGTATTCGACGCGGCGCCGACCTTGATGCGGTGCATGACCGGAATCACCACATTGTCCTGCCACATCAGGTCATTGCACTTGATGTACAGATCGGCGCGCTTGAGCGGATCGATCTCGTTCTCGGCGGCATCGACCGCGGCATCGAAGTCCTTGTTGGCCCAGCGCGGGAAGTTGCCGCCCTGCCACTTGTTCTCCTTGGTCGCGATGTTGCGCGAATGATAGCGGCGCATGTGCAGCGCCGGATCGGGCTGGGTCATCGGGATCTGGAACATCTCGATGTCGGCGAAGAATTTTGCATAAGTGTCGGGATTGGCGACGTCGGAGGAGAAGAACACCGAGGCCACCACCGATTTCAGCTCGACGTCTATGCCGGCCTTCTGGCAGGCCTGCTTGACGATCGCCTGGGTCTTCTGGCGTGGCCCGTTGATCGAGGTCTGGTACAGCAGTTTCAGCTTCTTGCCGTCCTTTTCGCGGATGCCGTCACTGCCGACCTTCCAGCCGGCTTCGTCGAGCAGCGCGGCTGCCTTCTCGATCGAGAATTCCCATTTGGTGTTCTTGGAGGCGAACTCCTCGGGGCCATTGAGGTAATTGGCCGTGGTGCGGCCGGCGCGGCCGTAGATCGCCTTCTTGACGGAGTCGCGGTCGACCAGCAGCGCCAGCGCCTGGCGCGCGCGCGGATCGGACAGGATCGGATGCTTGGTCTTCAACGACGACCGTTCGCCGTCGACCTCGGTGTTCGGGTCGGTGAAGTTGATGGCGATGAACTCGATGTCGCCGCCGGGGGCGTAGACGGTCTTGCCCTTGCCGCCCTTCTCGAGACGCAGCAGCACCTCGTCTTCGACCTGCATGTTCCAGGCGTAGTCATATTCGCCGGTCTGGATGATGGCGCGTGCCGCCGAGACGGCATCGCCGCCGCCCTTCAGTTCGAACGTGTCGAAATAGGGCCGGTTCGGCATATGGTAGTCGGGGTTGATCTCGCCGCGGATCTGGTCGCCCGGCTTGAACTCGACGAATTTATAGGGGCCGGTACCGACCGGTTTCAGATTGTTCGGCGCCTCGCGGGATTTGCTGCCCTTGTACTCCGCGAACAGATGCTTGGGGATGATGCAGCCATAGGCGCCGACAAAGGCATTGGCCCAGAACGGGGTCGGCTTCTTGAACACGACGCGAATGGTAAGGTCGTCGATCTTCTCGACCGAGCTGACATCGCCATAGGAGCCGACGCTCACGGCCGCCGTCGCGGGATCGCTGCAATATTCAAAGTTGAACACGGCATCATCTGCCGTGAAGGGCTTGCCGTCGTGCCATTTGACGCCGGGCTTGAGTTTCCAGACCACCGACTTGGCGTCGGCGGCCAGCCCGCCGTTTTGGATCGACGGGATCTCCGCGGCAAGGATCGGGTTGAGTTTGCCTTCGGTATCCCAGCTCGCGAGCGGCTCGTAGAAGATGCGCGAGCCGTCCTGGTCCTTGGTGCCGGTGGCGAAGTGCGGGTTGAGCAGGGTCGGGCCCTGCCACCACAACAGTTTCAGCGGACCGCCGCCGCCGCGCTTGGTCGGCTTGTAGGGGCTGGGGCTCTGCGCCATCGCAACGCCGCCGAGGCTGAGGATCTGGTTCGCCATCGGAGCGGTGAGGCCGACGGCAATCATTCGCTTGACGAAGGCGCGGCGATCCATCCGCCCGTCCCTTACGTCGTCGATCATGCCACGCAGATTCTTGTCGAACATAGTCCCCTCGGTCCGGCTCACGTGTGATTGCGGCGGGCCGGGGAACCGGCCGCCGTCTTGGCGGCAGGATGGCACACCGAATGACCGCCAAGGTCAACGCCTCCCGGGGCTCGGCGCATAGGTCTTTTGGCTATCGCTTGTGCAGAACCTCGCGCGGCCGCACATCGGTTCGGCATTTCGGTGCCAAAGCCCGTCTCTGCGCGCCTCGCAGTGCGGAAAATTTGTTCGTTATCCTTTGTTCCGAGATGCTTTTTTGTCACGCAGGCCCGTTTTCGAACGAAGTGGATACCGGTTCGCGTCAAGAACACGCGCCAAAACAAAATCCAGAGCGTTTTCGAGCGAAGTGGATAGCGATACCGGTTGGCGCGAAGAAAACGCGTCAAAACAAAATCCAGCTCTGTTCCGATCCAGTCGGAACGGCGCTCTGGCCGGGCCCCGAGGAGCCCGGCCAGCAAATGTGGCGCGTCAGGCGACCGACATGTCCAACGGCGGTGCAACATTCGCCGGCAGCGGACTGATATAAGGAGTTCGGGTGGTCCGCTTCTTGAGATCGGCCTTGGCGGCTTCGATCAGCTCCGGCTCCAGCAGCGCCTTGACGCCGAGGCCGGCCATCGCCTTGGCGGCCTGCACCATCGCCTTGTGCGCGGCCGGCGTCTTGCCCTGCGCCACAACCTGCCAGGTGTGGAACGGCGTGCCGATTGCAACCGTCGGTGCATGGACCTGCACGGTCGGCACCACCCAGCTGACGTCGCCGACATCGGTCGAGCCGATCAGCGGATTGCGCTTGGCGTCGATCGGCACCAGGAAATCGGCGAGCGGCCGGTCGGTCGGCTCCATGCCGATCGCGTAATACACCGAGGCGATGTCCTTGTCGGTCAGGGTCGCGCGGATCTTACCGGCGAAATCCTTGTCGGCATCGTCGAAATGCGGCGGGCCGAGATCTTCCATGATCCGGTGCAGCGTCTGCTCCAGCGGCGTGTTGGGCAGGATGTTGGAGACCGCGGAGATGATCTTCATCTCGACCTTGGTCTCGGTCATCAGCGCCGCGCCCTGCGCGATCTTGTGCACGCGTTCGACCAGCTCGTTCATGCCGGGCAGGTCGCGGGCGCGGATCGAATAGCGCACGCGGGCATGCGCCTGCACCACATTGGGCGCGATGCCGCCGGTGTCGAGCAGGGCGTAATGCACGCGCGCGTCACTCGGCATGTGCTCGCGCATGTAGTTGACGCCGACATTCATCAATTCCACCGCGTCGAGCGCGCTGCGGCCGAGATGCGGCGAGGCCGCGGCATGCGAGGTTCGCCCGGTGAAGCTGAAATCGGCCCTTGTGTTGGCGAGCGATGGCGTCACCGCCACCTCCCAGAAACTGTGCGGATGCCAGGTGATGGCGATGTCGGCATCCTCGAAGGCGCCACAGCGCACCATGAAGGCCTTTGCCGCGCCGCCTTCCTCGGCGGGGCAGCCGTAATAGCGCACCCGGCCCGGCACCTTGTTGGCGGCGAGCCAGTCCTTCACTGCGGTCGCGGCCAGCAAAGCGGAAGAGCCGAGCAGATTGTGGCCGCAGCCATGGCCGTGGCCGCCGCTCTCGACCGGGCGAGGTTCGGCGACGCCGGCCTCCTGGCTGAGGCCGGGCAGGGCGTCATATTCGCCGAGGAAGGCGATCACAGGTCCGCCTTCACCCCATTCGCCCATCACCGCGGTCGGAATGTCGGCGAGATTCTCGGTGATGCGAAAGCCCTGATGGCGCAGTTCGGCCAGATGTTCGGCGGAGGAGCGTGCCTCGGTGTAGCAGACCTCGGGCATCGCCCAGACCCGGTCGCTCAATTCGATGAATCGCGGCTTGATCGTGTCGACGCTGCGCCAAACATCACTACGGTTGTCCATTTGCTTCGGTCCCTTAACTCGCTAGAGCATGATCCGGAAAAGTGTGAAGCGGTTTTCCGAAAAGATCATGCTCAAACAATGAGCTCAAAGCGCGATGACGATTCAACCCAATCTCATCGCGCTTTGAGCAATCTGAAGCACAAAAGGCTAGCAGCTTGCCGCGAGCGCGACTAGGGCACTTGCTTGCAGACCCGATCCGCGACTCGAAGCTATGTCTTCCGGCTTGGCTTCAAGAGCGGATATCGTCGGCTTGCCCAACCGTGTCCGCGAAGGGTCCAACAAAGGGTCCTACGGCGGAAGTTGCGAAAGCGACCCACGCATAGTACTCATCCCGAAATGCCCGTTGAAGTAGAGGGGACAGCAAGAGGGGAAGTAATATGTATCGGATGCTCGCCGTGGTCAGTATCACCATCTTCACGTTGGTAATGGCCGGTTCCGCCTACGCGGAGAAGATCTACTATCTTCACGACCCTGGCGGGAACACCGCCGCGCACATCTACAAGTACTCGCAAGTCAATGCGGAGTATGATCGCGTGGTGATCGATGGTCGCTGCAAGTCGTCCTGCACGACGGTCCTGGGGACCGTTCCCCTCAACAAGATCTGCATTACCCCGAGCGGCTACTTCATGTTTCACGCTGCACATCACGGCGATCGCAGCATTAACCCCGGCGAGACCCAATTAATGATGTCGGCCTATGCGCCCGAGGTTCGCGACTGGGTGATGCGGCACCACGCGCTCGAACAGGTGGACCCTTACACTTACCTGTACGCCAGGAATGTAACATTCATCCGCCACTGCAACCGATAGCAGAGCCAGCTGTCCCATCATCCCGCGCTGAGCCGCTCCAGTCCCTTCCAGTCGAAGGCGATGCCGTGCCCCGGCCGATCCGGGGCGATCGCCAGTCCGTGCTCCAGAACCAGTGGGTTTGCGATGTAGCGGTCGAGGCCAAAGCCGTGCGCTTCGAGATACGAACGGTTCGGGCAGGCTGCCAGCAGATGCACGGTGATGTCATGCGCGCCATGGCTGGTCACCGGGACGTTGAAGGCCTCGGCGAGCCGCGCGATCTTCATGAAGCTGGTCACGCCGCCGGCATTGGTGACGTCCGGCTCGGCATAGGACAGCGCGCCGCCGGCGATATAGGACTTGAACTCCCACAGGCTGCGCAGATTTTCACCGGCCGCAATCGGCACGCCGCCGGCCTGCAGAATGCGGGCGTGTCCCGCGACGTCGTCCGGAATGGTCGGCTCCTCGAGCCAGGTCAGGTCGAACGGTTGCAGGGCGCGCGCGGCGCGGATCGCCTCCTCGACCGTCCACTTCATGTTGGCGTCGGCCATCAGCGGAAACTCGTCGCCGAGATGGCCGCGCATCGCCTTCACGCGCGCCACGTCGGATGCGAGGCTGGCACGGCCGACCTTCATCTTGATGGCGCGAAAACCCTTGGCGAGGTTGTCGTCGGTCTGCTTGAGCAATCCATCGAGCGGCAGATCGAGATCGATGCCGCCGGCATAGCAGGGCACGCGGCGGTCGAAGCCGCCGAGCAGCCGCCACAGCGGCAGCGACGCGCGGCGCGCCTTGAGATCCCACAACGCGATGTCGAGCGCGGAGAGCGCAAGCACCGCCGGCCCGCCGCGGCCGCCATAATGCAGCGCCCACCATACTTTGTACCAGAGCTGCTCGGTGTCGTCGGCCTCCATCTCGCGCGCGATCTCGGGGATTTCGCGGCGCAGGATATTGGCGATGGCGCCGCCATTGCGGCCGACCGTGTAGGTGTAGCCGGTGCCTTCCGCGCCGTCGGCGTCGCGGGCGCGGATCGTGACGAGCTCGAACGCCTTGATCTCGCCATGCGTGCTGTCGCTCAGCACGACCGGAAGCGGGATCTTGTAGAATCCCACGGTGAAATCCTTGAGGATGGCCACGCCGGAACTCCTTATCGTCGGATGGATGCACTGCGCGGCACACGATCCCAAAACCGCCTGCCGGCCGCAACCTCGCGCGCGCGAATGTCTGCCTTGAGCGATCAGTCTGCCTTCCTCTATGATGCAGCTCGCGAGGACGTGGCCCGACCATGCATGATGCTATTCCGTCTCTGTTGCCGAGAAATCCGGGCCACCAGTTCGTGCTCTATGCCGATTCCTGCTCGGGGGTAGCGGGCGCGCTGCATGAGCGGACCTTTGCCTCGGTGAATGATGTGGTGCGCCGGTTGCATCCGCGGCCCGAGTTCATCCTCTTTCCCGGCGACGAGATCATCGGCCTCACGGCGGACGCCGACGCGCTGCGCGCACAATGGCGGCATTGGCTCGAGACCGAGATGGGCTGGCTCGACCGGCGCGAGACGCCGATGTGGCACACCACCGGCAACCACACCACCTATGATGCGATGAGCGAGGCGGTGTTTCGCGAGGTGCTGAAGCTGCCGCGCAACGGCCCGCCCGGTCAGGAAGGGCTGTCCTATTGGGTTCGCCGCGACGATCTCTTGATGGTGTTCGTCCACACGCTGTGGAGCGGGCTCGGTGGCGAGGGGCATGTCGAGACCGACTGGCTCGAGGCGGTTCTCGCCCAGCACGCGGATGCCAGGCACAAACTGGTGCTGGGCCATCATCCGGTATTCCCCATCAATGGCTACAGCGGCGCCTATCAGCGCGAGATCGGCCACGAATACAGTGCGCGCTTCTGGGATATCCTCGTGCGCGCCGATGTGACCGCCTATCTGTGCAGCCACATCCTCGCCTTCGACGTTCAGGTCCATCGCGGCGTGCTGCAGCTCTGCACGGCCGGCGCGGGCACCGCGCACCGGATGCCCGAAGGCGTCGAGTATCTGCATTGCGTGCAGGCCGCGCTCGATCAGAGCGGCCTTCGCTACCAGGTGCTCGACACCGAAGGCGTCGTGCGCGAGCGGCTCGCATGGCCGCTGCCGTCGCTCGACCAGGCTTCGTGGTCGCCACCGCCGCGCGGGACGAGCCCTGCGCCACTCTCGGGAACGCCGGCGCCCACAACGATGATCGCCCTGAAATTGTCGGGCCGCACCGCAGCCGACATCGCTGCGCCTCAAACGCTGCTCTGCACGCCCGCGCCCGGGATGATCGCACCGCTCTGGCTAGGCTTGCGCGGGCCGAAACAGACGCTGACCTTGATCCTGGGACGCGAGCAGGGGCGCAGTCCTCATTACTGGATCGGTCCCGATCTCGGCGCGGACGCCGATTTCGCGCTCGATGTTGCCTTCTATCCCGATATGGGACCGGGCGGCGTGCTGTGGCGACGCAGCGGCGACACGCGCTGGACGTCGTGCACGGCGATTTCGGCGACCGGGCTTGAGCGCTTTTCCTGGCCCGCAGTCTGGAGCGTCGGCTGCGGCGAGGGCGGGCCGGACGACCGGCGATATGCCGGGCCGCGGCTCGAGATTGCGGCTGCCGTCATCGCATCGTCTTGAGCGGATGCGGTGGCTTCAGCTCTGTGGGAGGAGGAGAGCAAAGCTTCAGCATGCGCTGACTGACAAAGCGAGCGGCCTAGCCGGGCTCTCTCGGCTTCGTCCGCTTTGCGCTTTTCAATTCGCGATCGATCAGCGTGCAGACCCGGCGCTGCGCCAACAGGTCGAGTCTGGCGCGCGTGATCCCTCGCTTGGTCTTGCCGTTGATGTCGAACGACCAACTCCAGGTGTCAGGTTCGATGTTGATGAGCGTGTATTCAATGTCCCGATGACGATCGATCAGCTTCTTCATGCCGTTTCTTTTTGTGAGCTGAGCCTGCATAGCCAGATCGCGACGGCGTCTGTATCCGGACGACTACTTACGCAATTGGTCTAAGCGTCCGCATCACGGAATTTTCGCAAATCACTGAGTTGGGGTCGTTGTCCAGTGGCTGCGTGAAAAATATTTCGCTTTATCAGAAATACAACTCGGTGTATGGTCTGCCGGTCTCACCCGATCGAGGGGCGCTGCGCATCGTCACGGGTGTTGCGGTGAGATGTGGTGGACGCTGAATGGGCAACTGACGAGTGCCCATGAAGTGGACGGTGAAGTCGTGTGGTCCTGACGCCCTAGCGGCAGGTGTCTCGTCGCAACACGCGATGGCGTGTTGCGGAGGCGGTGACAAGCAAGCCCAGTCTCGCCGGGGAGAGCACGAAGTAAGCCGTAACCCATCGCGCAGGGAAAGCCGGGATGTTCCCGGTTACACCTGTGGTCCTACCCCCGAGCCTTCTACCTTTGCTCGGGGCCCATGGGTGCGATCGGCACCCGGCTTTCCCTGCGCCCTCTGTTCAACAGAGGGCGGAACGAAGAGCAAAGCTCGGACAAATCATGTCGCGAGAATGCGAAGCTATGTCCCCACCCTAACTGTCATCGCCCGGCTCGACCGGGCGATCCAGTACGCCGCGGCCTCTCGGCTCAAGCACCGAAGCCTCTGGAATACTGGATCACCCGCATGCGCGAGTGATGACACCGCGGTTGCGGATATCGCTTTCGCTCCTCGCAATAACGACGGAAACGTGGAATTCACAAATTAATCACCCCGCGCCGCGCGGCATGGGCGACGGCGTCGGTGCGGCCGGTCGCGTCGAGCTTGTCCAGCAGGGAGCCGACATGAAACTTGGCGGTGTGGACCGAGATCCCGAGCCGCTGCGCGATCATCTTGTTGGATGCGCCTTCGGCCAGCAGCGCCAGCACGTCGAGTTCGCGCGGCGTCAGCTCGAAGTCGCCGGCGCCTGCGGCCTCCCGGTTGCGGGCGACGATCGCAGCCGTTGCCTGCTCGCCCGGAGCGGCCAACCGCAGACCGGCGACGCTGCCGAGCAGCGTCGCCAGCCGGTCGGCCAGCACGGGATCGTCGATCTCGAGCGCGATGACGATGTCGGAGGCCGGCTCACTGCTCACGTCTCGGGCCTCTCGCCGACCGTGACCTTGACGTTCAGCGGCTCGCCGCCGCGGTGCACGGTGAGCTCAACCACGGTGCCGACGCTTTGCGGTCCGAGACCGCGCGACAGCGCCCGCACGCCCGACAGTTTCTCACCGTTTACGGCAACGATCACGTCGCCCTGGCGGATGCCGGCGGCGGCCGAGGGCCCGGCCTTGTCGACATTCATCACCATCGCGCCGAGGCCGTCGTCGAGACGGACCGGCTGCAACCCGACGCCGAGATATCCGCGCGCGATGCGGCCGCTTTTCTCCAGCTGCGTCGCGACCCGCTCGATGGTCGCGGCCGGTATCGTCAGCACGCGGCGCGGTCCGAGCACGGCCATGCCGAACGGCTCGCCCGCGGCATTCAGTGCAACTCCGCCCTGCTGGCTGTGCCGCAGCCGGACGTCGAGCTCGATCCGCGCGTCGATCTCGCCGCCGCGCAGGCTGCGCCAGGGCGCGCCTGATAATGAGACCATGCCGAGCCGAGCGGACGGCGCGCCGCGGTCGGCGGCGACGATCACCGCGAGCGATCCCAGCGCGGGGATCTCTGTGGAGAGCTTGATCGGCGCGACATCGCCGCCGACGCGCAGCAGCGCGACGTCGGTGGTGTGGTCGCGCCCAGTGACGGTCGCCGGCCTGCGGCTGCCGTCGGCGAACTGGATTTCGACCTCGCCCTCGTCGGCAAGGGCTTCGTCGGCGGTGACGACGAGGCCCGTCTTCCAGACAAAGCCGGATGCGCGCGCGCGATGCGAATGCACGGAGACGACCGCGGGCGCGGCGCGCGCAATGGTCTCCGAAAGGGCTGACGACAGCGAGGCGAGGGTGGTCGGTTCGGTCATGGGAAACTCCGTTGGCTTCCCGCAATCTGGGATGTCGCGGCTGACCGCGATACTGGCCGGATGGGCAGGGCCCGGCCACATCGTTCGGAACCGCCGCTCAGCTCAGCCGCTGCAGCGTCGCCTTCGGGCTCTCGCCGAACTTGGCGCGGTAGGCGCTCGCCATCCGGCTCAGATGGGTAAAGCCGAGGTCGAATGCAATATCGACGATGCGTTCGCCCGGCCGCGCCGTCTTGAGCCGGGCGTTGAGATGGGCGAGGCGGATGTCGAGCAGCATCTCGGACACGGTGGTGCCGAAGTGGCGGCGGAAGCCGAGTTGCAGCGCGCGGATGCCGGTGCCGGCGATCTCCGCGAGCTCGGCGAGGTCAAGCGGTTCGGTCGCGCGCATCTCCAGATAGGCCCGCACGCGCTTCAACGCTGCCGGCTGGGCCTCGGTGCGGCCGTTGAAGACATCGATCGCGGAGCTCAAGCTGTGCCGCTGCTCGCTGAGCAGGACATCGAGAAACGACTCGCGCCAATCGGCGGCCGCGATCGCGGACAAGGTTTTGCGCGGCCCGAGCTGCTCGGCGACCGTGACGAGTTGCTCGATCCTGGCCGAGAGCGTCTGCCCAAGCGGCCCACCCAGCGCGACGGCCGGATCGAACTCGACCGGCCGGACCGCCACGCCGCCGAGCGCCGCGGCGCGATGCTCGACCAGCTTGCGGTCGAGCAGCACGATGAGCTGGGCGCAGTCGCCGCGCCAGGTCATTTCGGTCGGAACGGTCGGCGACAGCAGCGATGCGCTGTGCCGTGGTCCGGTGGTGAGCTCGCGCGCAGCGGTGCGGATCGCAGCCGAGCCCGACAGCGGCATCTGCAACAGGAAGAAGCGGTCGAGGCAGCCGGGATTGATCGCGACCGATCCGCCATAGGAGACATAGTTGACCGAAAACCCGTCGAAGCCTGCGCAATTATGGTGCGCGGAGAAATCGCGTTCGGAGTGATCGACCGGCGTCAGCTCGTGCGGGCAGAAGATGCGGCCGATCGCTTCGGCCGCGTCGTCGACGCGCGCCGTTGCGACGCGCGCGAAGCCAGTGAGCCTCGTCCTTGTCGAACTTGCCCTTGCCGAAACCTCGTTGCCCGTCGCTGTCACGCCGGCCGTCCGGAGTTGTTTGAGGTCTAAAACATTATGCAGCCTAGTGCATTCGCGGGCAAAGGGGAACGCCGTTTCGTCGCGCAATCTGCCCGATCGGCGCGCAGGCCGATGCGGCGGCATTGGGCAGACGCCCGGCTCGGCGCTCCCGCATTGCAGCATGATCGTGTCGGGTCCGGATTCGTTTATCGGCTAGACAGCCCTTCTGGCTGGCGACAGGCTCCGTGTCCACAAGACGCATCAAAACTGGAGAGGTTGACATGGGCACGCTCGAGAAAGGCATTACCCGAACCGGCACCGGCTACGGCGGCAAGACCTGGAATATTTTGGGCCAAGTCTACTATCCGAAGGCGGTCACCGACTCGACCTTCGCGTTCGAGACCAACAGCGATCCCGGCCAGTTCGTGCCGGTGCACGTCCACCCGACCCAGGACGAGTTCATCCTGGTGCAGGAGGGCGTGCTCGACCTCAAGCTCGACGGCGTCTGGGTGCAGGCCAAGGCCGGCGACCTCGTGCGCATGCCGCGCGGCATTCCGCACGGCTATTTCAACAAGTCCGACAAGCCGGCGCGGGCGCTGTTCTGGGTGTCGCCGATGCAGAAGCTCGAGGCGCTGTTCGACAAGCTGCACAATCTGCAGGACCCCACCGAGGTGGTGCGCATCTCCGCCCAGCACGAGGTGGACTTTCTGCCACCGGAAGCCAACGACTAGGACGACGACCGAACAGACATACGCGCGCAAGGCGGCAATCGCCGGAGTTGGCTCCGGCGATGACGGGAGGGCGTGCGCTCGGAAAGCAGACCTGTTCATTCAATTCGGAGCGGTTTCATGGTCAAGCAGAAGCATGTGTGCGTGATCGGCGCCGGCATTTCCGGGCTCGCCGCCGGCAAGGCCTTCGCCGGCCGCGGTCACAAGGTGACCATCATCGAGCGCAGCGGCGATCTCGGCGGGGTCTGGGAGCCGGCGCGCTCCTATCCCGACGTGCAGACCCAGAGCCCGAAGGATCTCTATCGTTACACCGACAGAGCGATGCCGGAGGCCTATCCGGAATGGCCGAAGGGCCCGCAGGTCCATGCTTACTTGCGCGACTACGCGCGCAGCCACGGGCTCGACGGCGCGATGCGGTTCGACACCAGGGTCGAGGCCATGAAGCGCCGCGCCGACGGCAGACCGGGCTGGACGCTCGAACTGCGCTCGACCGACGGCGCCACCGGCCATGAGGATTTCGACTTCGTCTCGGTCTGCACCGGGCAGTTCAACGAGCCGCAGACGCTGCCGCTCGCCGGCGAGGACGGCTTCAAGGCGCAGGGCGGCCAGATCCTGCATTCGTCGCAATACAGCGATCCGGCGCTGGCCAAGGGCTGCAAGGTCGTCGTGCTCGGCGGCTCGAAATCGGCGACCGACATCGCCGTGAATGCGGTCAATTCCGGCGCCAGCCAAGTCACCATCGTGTTTCGCGAGCCGGTCTGGCGGATCCCCTATTTCGTCGGCGGCCTCGTCAACTTCAAGCGTATCCTCTACATCCGCGCGCAGGAGCAGATGTTCGCGAGCTGGGGCATCGGCCCGATGGCGCGGCTTGCGCATGCTGTTGCAAAGCCGTTGGTCTGGGCGAACTGGCGCGGGCTCGAGAGCATGCTGAAGATGCAGCTCAAGCTGAAGCAATGCGACATGGTACCGAAGGAGCGGATCGAGGACGGCGTCAATTGCGCGGTGCCGATCGCGACCCCCGATTTCTATCCGATGGTCGCCGACGGCCGGATCAAGGCGGTGCGCGGCACCTTCGGTCATTATGACGGCAACACGATCGTGATGAGCGGCGGCGAGCGTGTCGCGGCCGACGTCGCGGTGCTCGCGATCGGTTACAAGCTCGGGGTGCCGTTCCTGCCCGAGGAGTATCAGAACAAGCTCGTCGAGCCCGACGGGCAGTACCGGCTCTATCGGCTGATCGCCAATCCCGACCTGCCCGACATGGGATTCGTCGGCTTCAATTCGAGCTTCTGCACCGTGCTGTGCGCTGATCTCGCCGCGAACTGGCTGGTGCGCTATGCCGACGGCCAGCTCGCGCGGCAGCCGAGCGCGGCCGAGATGAACGACAACATCGCGATGATGCTGAACTTCAAGCGCGTCGAGCGTCCGGCGGCAGGCGTCTATGGCGGGCTGTGCGTCGCGCCCTACCACTTCAAGCATTTCGACGAGCTGTTGGCCGACATCGGCACCAAGGCGTCGCGCCGCAACCCGCTCGTCGAAAAATTCACGCCGCCGGACGCGGACGCCTATGCGCGCTTCCTGGCGACCGCGCCGGAGTACAGGGCGGTGGCCTAAAGCATGATGTTGTTCAGTCGCGGCCGGCGTCGAGGAAGGCTTGCGCGAGGCGCTCGGGGTTGGAGAAGCACAGCTCGTGGCTGCCCGGCACCTGGACCAGGCGGAACAGCCCGAGCTTCTCCGATAGCCGCGGGTGCCAGGGCAGGCTGTGCGGCATCGCCGTATCCTCGGTGCAGTTGACGTAGGATTTCGCGATTGGCATCTCGGCCGGATTGGTCTTCAGCGCGATCTTGTCCTGGAAGGTCTTCAGGGGATGCGGGTTGAGCTTGTCATAGGCGCGCTGCGCCGTTTCGAGGTCGGCGTCGTTGATGAAGGCCTCGCGCCAGATCGGGAACGGCAGCACCACCGAGCCGTCGCCGCGTTCGGCATAAATGGCATCGAACAGGCCGCGATAGTGTGGCGGCACCATGTCGTTGAGGCATTCGCCATTGTTCGGCACGAAGGCGTTCCAGTAGACCAGCCGGCGGATGCGATCCCCCGCGGCGTCGGCAACGCCGGTGATGATCATGCCACCATAGCTGTGGCCGACCAGCACGATGTCCTTGAGGTCATGCTCGGCGAGATAATCCACGATCGATCGGATCGCCTCGGGGAGGCCCGAATCCTTCCTGTCGCCGGGGCGGTTGCCCCTGATGGTCGGGGTGTGGACGACATGGCCGTCCCTGCGGATGGCAGCCGCAACCGGCTCAAACTCGGCGCCGGTATGCCAGGCGCCATGGACGAGAACATAGGTCGACATGTTGTACCTCCCTGAGTGGTTTGGTTAGATCGATTGCGGCGTCCGGGACGGCCCGGGATACGCGCCGAGTTCAAGCAGTTCCTGGTGGATATTGACCCGGGCCTACGGAACGCGCTTGGCTGTAACCGAACCGGATTGGGCTCGGAGTGAACTGATGCAGCAAATCGCCGCCGCGGATCGCTCGCGCAGGCTGAGCTGGAATACCGCGGACACCAGGCCGGGCGAGCAGTTCGCCTATTATCGCGAGGCAATCTGCCAGGCCTTCATGAACCTGACGCCGGAACCTCCGGCGACCCCGGGCTTCCTCGCCCGCGTCGAGACCGTTGCGCTCGGCGACGGCGCGGTCAACCGGGTCAGCTTCCCGGAGCATGTCGTGCGGCGCTCGGCGGCCGACATCGCGGCGTCGAGCCGGCGCTGCTACTACCTCAATCTCAAGCTCGCCGGCCGCTGCCGGATCCAGCAGGCAGGGCGCGAGATCAGCCTGTCGCCGGGCCAGGTCGGAATCTTCGACAGCGGGCAGCGGTTCTCGCTGCTGCACGACCGCGGCCCCGCGCTGCAGGTCGCCTCGTTCTGGGTACCGGCCGAGGCGCTCGATGAACGGCTGCCGTCGGCGCCGGACGTCGCACCGGCGCGGGTCTCGGACGATCCGTTCGTCGGCCATCTGATCGCCGAGACCGCGCAGGTCCTCAACACGTCGGCGCTCCGCGCATCGGATACGGACAACGCCCGGCTGTTCGGCGTGTTGCTCGATCTCGTCGCGCTCAGCCTGTCGCGCAGCGGCCGCGCCGGGGTTGCCGAGAGCGCCGGTCTTGCCGATGCGACCTGGCTTGCGCTGCGCCGCGCCATGGATCGCAGGCTGCGCGAGCCCGGGCTCGGCGTTGCCGCCATCGCGGCCGGGATCGGCATCAGCGAGCGTTATGTGCACAAGCTGTTCGAGCGGGCCGGCACCACGTTTGCCAGCTATCTGATGGACCGCCGCCTCGACGGCGCCGCGCGCGACCTGAAGGAGCCCGCGATGGCCGGACGCGCGATCGGCGACATCGCGTTCGACTGGGGCTTTTCCGATCTGTCGCATTTCACGCGGCGCTTCCGGCATCGCTTCGGCTGCACGCCGCGCGACTGGCGCCGGAACTGACGCAGAGTTCGGAATTCACGATGGCACAATCCTTCACCTATCAGGTCAGCCCGATGCGGGTCGTGTTCGGGGTCGGCACGGTCGCCGCGCTGGCAGACGAACTCGGCCGGCTCAGCATCAGCCGCGCGCTGGTGCTTGCAAGCCGGCGGCAGCAGGCCGAGCTCGGCGATCTCGCTGTCTTGACCGGCGGCCGCGTGGCTGGCGTGTTCGATGGTGCCGTGGTGCACACGCCGGTCGCGGTGACCGACCAGGCGATGCAGGCGGTGCGCGATGTGAAGCCCGACGGCGTGGTCGTGATCGGCGCCGGCGCCGCGACCGGCTTGAGCAAGGCGATTGCGCTGCGCACCGACCTGCCGCAACTGATCCTGCCGACCAGCTATGCCGGCTCGGAGATGACGCCGGTGCTCGGCGAGACCGTGGACGGCGTCAAGACCACGCAATCGTCGCCGAAGATATTGCCCGAGGCCGTGATCTACGACGTCAACCTGACAGTCTCGATGCCGGCCAAATTCTCCGCGATATCAGGCCTCAACGCGATCGCGCATGCGGCCGAGGCGCTGTATGCGCGGGACGGCAACCCGATCACTTCGCTGATGGCAGAGGAGGCGATCGCAAAGCTCGCCTCATCGCTGCCCGACGTCGTGGCGCAACCGCGCGATCTCGACGCGCGCTCCGATGCGCTCTATGGCGCATGGCTGTGCGCGGTGTGTCTCGGCACCGTCGGCATGGCGCTGCACCACAAGCTTTGCCACACGGTCGGCGCGCTGTTCGACCTGCCGCACGCCGAAACCCACGCGGTGCTGCTGCCGCACACCATCGCCTACAACACGCCGGCCGCACGCGCGGCGATCGGCCGTGCCGCCCGGGCGCTTGGCGGCGCTGACGCCGCCGATGGCCTGTTCGATCTGTCGGCAAAGCTCGGCGCGCCGCGCTCGCTCGCCGAGATCGGGATGCCCGAAGACGGCATCGCAAAGGCCGCTGCGCTCGCCACCAAAAATCCCTACTGGAATCCGCGGCCGATCGAGGAGCGCGGTATCGGCGACCTTCTCAGCCGCGCGTGGTCCGGCGCGCGGCCGCAGGCCGGATAGATCACACCCCGATCGCGTTGCGCGCGATTACGTCACGGTAGAATGCCGCGCTCAGTTTCGGCACGCGCGCCTGGGTCTCGAAATCCACCCGGTACAGGCCGAAGCGCTTCTCGTAGCCAAAGATCCATTCGAAATTGTCCATCAGGCTCCACAGGAAATAGCCGTGGACCGGGACGCCGTCGGCGGTCGCGCGCTGCAACTGGGCGAGGTAGTTGCGCAGGAACATGATGCGGTCGAGGTCGTAGATCTGCCCGTCCGGATGCACCTTGTCCTCGCCGGAGGTGCCGTTCTCGCTGATATAGATGCTCTTGATGTTCCACAGCTTGGCGGCAATCCGCGGCGCCCAGTAGATAGTCTCCGGCGCGATCCGCAGCCAATCCGAGCTCATATGCGGGAACGAGGCTGGCATCGGCAGCGGCTTCCAGCCGGGGGCACTGTCGGTGGCGAGGACATAGCAGTGCGGCGCGTAGATGTTCAGCCCGACGAAATCGTTCGGCTGCGAAATGATCTTCAATTCCTCCGCGGTGAACTTGGGCGCGTCCGCGCCGGCATATTGCAGGAAGGCATCGGTGTACTTGCCTTCGAGGAGCACGCCGAGGAAGCCCGCGTTCAACTCGCGCGTCGCGATCTCGGTGGCGCGGATGTTCTCGGGCGTGTTGATCGCGGGCACGCAGGCGGTGATGTTCTCGGCGGGACCGACCCGCGTGCCGGCGCGCCCCTTGGCGCGGATCGCCTGCACCGCGAGGCCGTGCGCGAGCGCAACGTTGTGGCGCGCCTGGTTCACCTCGGCCGGCGGCAGCTTCAGCCCCGGCGCGTCGACGCCGAGCGCGTAGCCGAACGGCAGGAAACGCCCGACCTCGTTGAGGGTGAAGATGTTCTTCACCCGGTCGGTCAAGCGCTGCGCCACATGGCCGGCGTAGTCGCTAAAGGCCTTCGACGTATCGCTGGACCGCCAGCCGCCCACACGGTCCTGCAGCGCCTGCGGCAGGTCCCAGTGATAGAGCGTGGCGTAGGGCTCGATGCCGTTGGCGAGCAACTCGTCGACCAGGCGGTTGTAGAAGTCGAGGCCCTTCGGGTTCGGCGCGCCGGTGCCGTCGGGAAACACCCGCGGCCAGGCGATCGAGAAGCGATAGGCCCGGGCGCCGAGCTCCTTGATGAGGCGGACGTCCTCCTTGTAGCGGTGATAATGATCGTTGGCGCGGTCGCCGGTCGAGCCGTCCTCGATCTTGCCCGACGTGTGGGTGAATGTGTCCCAGATCGACGGGCCGCGGCCGTCCTCGTTGACCGCGCCTTCGACCTGGTAGGACGAGGTCGCGGTGCCCCAGACGAAGCCCGCCGGAAAGCTGGTGCCATTCGGCCGCGGAGCACGGTTTGCGGCCTCGGCAGGCGCCGACAGGCCGAGCGCCGAGAGGCCTGCAAGGCCCGCAAACTGCCGGCGCGAGAATTGACCGAACATGATTATCTCCCGTCGCCGGTCGCTGCGGCTGGAATGCCGGCCGTAAGTTAACCTTCCACCCCGCCGATGAGCAACACGGCAGGCCGAAGCGAGCGCGCACCAATCGATGCGAACCGTTGTGATGTCAATGTCGCGGAGTTGTCAGTTCTGTGGCGACACTTTCTGCTCTAGATTGCCCGTCAGGTCCTTCCGCAATGCCACCCCGAAATTTCCGATATCGTGAGCCGCGCGCGATGAACAAGCCTGCAACCCACGTCCAAACGGCGCTGCTGCGTCGTCTTGCCACGGCGATCGGCTTGCTGCTGGCAATGGCCGCCGGCGCACAGGCCGAGCAGACATTTTCATTCGACAGCACACCCGGAAAGCTGCCGAAGACGGTCGTCCCGCTGAACTACGCGATCGAGCTGACGCCGGATTTCACGAGCCTCGCCTTGCCCGGCGTCGAGACCGTCGACATCGAGCTGCGCGCGCCGGTTGCGCAGGTGACGCTGAATGCGATCAGCACGACCTTCGCCGAGGTTACGATCGACGACGGTACGCAGCGCGCGGAAGTCGCGACCGACGCCACGGCGCAGACGGCGACGCTGACCTTTGCCCAGCCGCTCGCGGCCGGCCGCCACAGGCTGCGTATCGCCTTCACGGCGCAGATCAACAAATTCGGCACCGGTCTGTTCTCGGTCGATTATCCAACCAAGGCCGGGATCAAGCGGCTGATCTCGAGCAAGCTCGAGCCGGCCGATGCAAGGCGGATCTTTCCGTGCTGGGACGAGCCGTCGTTCAAGGCGAGCTTTGCGCTGACCGTCGTAATCCCGCGCAATCTGCTCGCGGTCGGCAACATGCCCATCGCAAGCGAGGCGCCGGCCGCCGGCGATCTCAAGAAAGTTACGTTCGCGCCGACGCCGAAGATGTCGACCTATCTGTTCGAGCTTACGATCGGCGAGCTCGAGCGCGTTACGGCGGATGCCGGCGGCGTCACCATCGGCGTGGTGACAACGGAGGGCAAGAGCGGGCAGGGCCGGTTCGCGCTCGATAGCGCGGTGAAGCTGCTCGCCTACTACAACGACTATTTCGGCGTCAAATATCCGCTGCCGAAGCTCGATCTGATCGCCGTGCCCGGTGGGTTCGGCGGCGCGATGGAGAACTGGGGTGGCATCACCTTCTTCGAGAGCCGGCTGCTGTTCGACCCCGCGACCTCTGCGGAGACCGCACGGCGCGGCATCTTCGCCATCATCGCGCACGAGATGGCGCATATGTGGTTCGGCGATCTCGTCACCATGGCGTGGTGGGACAATCTTTGGCTCAACGAAGGCTTTGCCAGCTGGATGGCGACCAAGGCCTCGCAGCAGTTCTATCCGCAATGGCAGAGCTGGCTGAACGGCTACGGCGCGAAGCAGTTTGCCATGGCGCTCGATGCGCGCCGCACCTCGCATCCGGTGCAGCAGCCGATCGCCGATCACAGCGAAGCGGTCACGGCGTTCGACGCCATCACCTACAACAAGGGCCAGGCGCTGATCCGCATGCTCGAGACCTATCTCGGCGAAGCGGCGTTCCGTGACGGCATCCGAAAATACATGGCCGCGCATGCCTACAGCAATTCCACCACCGCCGATCTCTGGCAGGCGCTCGAGACGTCCGGCGGCAAGACCATCACCGGCATCGCTGCCTCCTTCACTGCGCAGGACGGTGTGCCGCTAGTCGTGGCCGAGACCGCCTGCGATGGCGCCGCGCAGCACCTGACATTGCGACAGGACCGTTTCGTGATCGCGCCGGCCGATACGGCGCCGCTGGCGTCGCGCATCTGGCAGATCCCTGTTGCGGTCGGACCCGCGCGCGGCAAGCCGTTTGACGAGATCCTGCTGCAGGGCAGCGCCGATATTCCGGCAGGCGCATGCGGCGATGCGATCAAGGTCAATCTCGGCGACATCGGATACTACAGGGTCGAGTATGGCCCGAAGAACCGTGCGGCGTTGCTGAACGCATTCCCGCAAATGCAAGTCGATGACCGGCTCAATGTCGTGACCGACAGCTGGGCGCTGGTGCAGGCCGGCCGCGCCGAGCCGGCATCCTATCTCGCGCTGCTCGATGCGCTCGATGCCGGCGATCATCGCGCGGTCTGGGATCAGGTGATCTCGACCTTCGCCGCGCTCAACCGGCTGTCGCGCGATCGCGCCGAGCGGCGGGTGATCCAGGCCTATGCCCGCGCCAAGCTGCGCCCGGTGTTCGAGCGGATCGGATGGGATGGCGGCGGATCGGGCGACGACGACACTGCGCTGCTGCGCGCGAGCCTGATCTCGACGCTTGGCGACCTCGGTGACGCCGCTGTTGTGACTGAGGCGAAGCGGCGCTTTGCTGCGTTCCTCGATGATCCCAACGCGCTTCCAACCACGCTGCGCGATGCCGTCACCCATGTCGTCGGCATCACGGCGGATCGGGCGACCTATGACAGGCTGCTGGCGCTGGCGCGCAACAGCACGGCGACCAATGAGCGGCTGCGCTATTATTTCGCCGCGGCCAGCGCCCGCGACGCCGAATTGGCGCGCGCGACGCTGGCTTTGACGCTGACCAATGAGTTGCCCGACACGATTGTGACCGGGATGATCAGCACGGTTGCGTCCGCAGGCGAGCAGCCGCAGCTGGCCTGGGATTTCGTCCAGACCAATTTCGACACGCTGCTGGCAAGGCAGGGGCCGAACTTTCGTGACCAGTTCGTGCCGAACTTCATGACCAATTTTACCGATCAGGCCCACGCGGCGGAGCTCGCTGCGTTCGCCCCGTCGAAATCGACCAGCGGCGGACGGGTGATGGTGGCGCGAGCCTTGCAGGCAATCGCGATCTCGGCCGATCTGACCACGCGCGTGCTACCCGCCGCCGACGCCTGGATCAGGGCGCACAAGCCGTGAGCTGGCGAGGGAGTTTCCGGCGGCGCGCGATGCGGCTATGCTCCGTGGGCGGCATGCAATCAACGATGCGAGGCTGACATGGTCAAAGGTTCCGATTTGCTGGTCGCGGCCCTCGAGAATGAGGGCGTGGAACGGGTGTTCGGCGTCCCCGGCGAGGAGAATCTCGACGTCGTCGAGAGCCTGCGCAAATCCTCGATCAAGCTGATCGTGACGCGCCACGAGCAGGCGGCGGCCTTCATGGCGGCGACCTATGGCCGGCTGACCGGAAAGCCCGGCGTCTGTATGACGACGCTCGGCCCCGGCGCGCTTAATTTGACCACCGGCGCGGCCTACGCGCTGCTTGGCGCGATGCCGATGGTGATGTTGACGGGACAGAAGGGCATCTTGAGCAGCCGGCAGGCCAAGTTCCAGATCGTCGACATCGTCAACACCTTCCGCCCGCTGACCAAGCTCTCGCTGCAGATCGTCAGCGGCGCCACCATTCCGACGCTGGTCCGCGACGCCTTCCGGATCGCGACGCAGGAACGGCCGGGGCCGGTGCTGCTCGAACTGCCGGAGGACATCGCACGCGAGGAGACCGCGCCGGTCGACATGATCTCGCCGCATCCGATCGAGATTCCGATCGCGCATGCCGCCGCGCTCGACCGCGCCGCCGAGATGATCCTGAAGGCGCAGCGTCCGTTGATCATGCTCGGCGCGGCGGCATCGCGCCCGCGCTCTACCGCCGGGATCGGCGACTTCGTGCGCCGAACCAAAATCCCGTTCTTCACGACCCAGATGGGCAAGGGCACGGTGTCGGGCGGCACCAATCAGTACATGGGGACCGCCGCGCTGAGCGAGCGCGACTATGTGCATGAGGCGATCGACCGCGCCGATCTCATCATCGCGATCGGGCACGACACCATCGAGAAACCGCCCTTCATCATGGGCCCGAAGGGGCCGCAGGTGATCCATGTCAGCTACACCGCGGCGAATGTCGAGCAGGTCTATTTCCCGCAATGTGAGGTGATCGGCGATGTCGGTCCGAGCCTCGAGCTGCTGGCCGACCGGGTCGAAGGAAAGCTGCCGCAAGCCAGCGCACTGCTCAGCCTGCGCGAGAGCATTTTGGCGAAGATCACCGATCGCGCCACCGAGGGCCGCTGGCCGCCGACACCGCAGCGCATCGTGCACGATGTGCGGCAGGTCATTCCCGAAGACGGCATCGTCGCGCTCGACAACGGCATGTACAAGATCTGGTTCGCGCGCAACTACCGCACGCTGCTCGCGAACTCGCTGCTGCTCGACAACGCGCTTGCGACCATGGGCGCCGGCCTGCCGTCGGCGATGATGGCGGCGATGCTCTATCCGAAGACCCGGGTGCTCGCGGTCTGCGGCGACGGCGGCTTCATGATGAACTCGCAGGAGCTCGAGACCGCGGTTCGCCTCAAGCTCAATCTCGTGATCCTGATCCTGGAGGACTCCGCCTATGGCATGATCCGCTGGAAGCAGGCGGTCGACAATTTCCCGGATTTCGGCCTGACGTTCGGCAATCCGGATTTCGTCAAATACGCCGAGAGCTACGGCGCCAAGGGTTCGCGGATCGAGAGCACGGAAGCGATCGTCCCGACCCTGGAGCGGGCCTTCTCCGGCGGCGGCGTGCATCTCGTCGTGGTGCCGATCGACTATACCGAGAACAAGCGCGTGCTGGTCGACGAATTGCGCGAGAGGGTGCAGCAGATCGACGTGTCGTAGCGCAGTGCTGCGTTTCGCAAGGAACGAAAAGCGCTCGGCTTGATTGAACGCAAGCCATCATGGTAGCACGCCAGTGCATCACTCCTGTGCTGATGATCGGCGATACCAGATCTGAGAGGTCACGTGACTGCACCAAATCCCGCCGCCGGCAAACCCATCGATCCCGCCTCGCTCGCCAATGTGCCGCGGCTGGTCACGGCCTATTTTGCAGGCAAGCCCGACGCCAGTGATCCCGCGCAGCGGGTTGCGTTCGGCACCTCGGGCCATCGCGGCTCGTCGCTGAAGAATTCCTTCAACGAGGACCACATTCTCGCCACCACGCAGGCGATCTGCGATTACCGGCGCGAGAAGGGGCTCACCGGTCCGCTGTTCATCGGCATCGATACCCATGCGCTGGCCGAGCCGGCGCTGGCGAGCGCGGTGGAAGTGTTCGCCGCCAACGGCGTCGAGATCATGATCGACGCGCAGGGTGGTTACACCCCGACGCCGGTGATCTCGCATGCGATCCTGAGCTACAACAAGGGACGCAGCACAGGCCTTGCCGACGGCGTCGTCATCACCCCGTCACACAATCCACCGGAGGACGGCGGCTACAAATACAATCCGCCGCATGGCGGCCCGGCCGACACCGACGTCACCGCCGTGGTCGAGAAAAACGCCAACCGCTATATCGAGGCCGCCCTCAAAGGCGTCGCGCGGATGCCCTATGACCGCGCGCGCAAGGCCGCGACCACGCATCTGCACGACTACATCACGCCCTATGTCGCCGATCTCGGCAACACCGTCGATCTCGCGCTGATCAAATCCGCCGGCGTCAAGATTGGCATCGATCCGCTTGGCGGCGCGGCGGTGCATTACTGGCAGCCGATCATCGCGCGTTACGGCATCAACGCCGCCGTCGTCAACGAGGCGGTCGATCCGACCTTCCGCTTCATGACCGCGGACTGGGACGGCAAGATCCGGATGGACTGCTCGTCGCCCTACGCGATGGCGAGCCTGATCGGGATGCGCGGCCGGTTCGATGTCGCCTTTGCCAATGACACCGACGCCGACCGCCACGGCATCGTGACCCGCTCGAACGGGTTGATGAACCCGAACCATTTTCTCGCCACCGCGATCGCCTATCTGTTCGCGCACCGGCCGCAATGGGGCGGGAGCGCAGCGATCGGCAAGACCATTGTGTCGAGTTCGATCATCGATCGCGTCGCAAAGAAGCTGAACCGCAAGCTGGTGGAGACGCCGGTCGGCTTCAAATGGTTCGTCGACGGACTCGGCAGCGGCGGCTTCGGCTTTGCCGGCGAGGAGAGCGCCGGCGCCTCGTTCCTCAAGCGCGACGGCTCGGCCTGGACCACCGACAAGGACGGCATCATCCTCGGCCTGCTGGCGGCGGAGATCATCGCCAAAACCGGCCGCGATCCCAGCGAATTGTTCAAGGAGCTGACCGCCGAGCTCGGCGTTCCCTATTATGAGCGCATCGATGTGGCGGCGACGCCGAAGCAGAAGAACGCATTGAAGGCGCTCGGGCCCGAGCAGCTCAACATGACCGAGCTCGCCGGCGATCCCGTGCGCGCGGTCAGGACCAAGGCACCTGGCAACGACCAGCCGTTCGGCGGCATCAAGGTCGAGAGCGAGGCCGGCTGGTTCGCGGCGCGTCCATCCGGCACCGAGGATGTCTACAAGATCTACGCCGAAAGCTTCCGCGGGCCGGATCATCTGAAGCAGATCCAGGGCGACGCGCAGGCTGCGATCGCCAAGGTGTTCTGAAGCCGCGGGGCCGAGCGGAATTCATGCACGTGTTGTTGACCGGCTCCTCCGGCTGGCTCGGCCGTTTCTTTGCGCCGCGGCTGCGACAGGCCGGCCATGACGTGGTCGGCCTCGACGTCGTCCTGGGCGAGGCGACCGATGTCGTCGGCTCGGTGGCCGACCGATCGGTGGTCGACCGTGTGTTCGCTGATCACAATATCGAGGCCGTAATTCATGGCGGCGCGCTGCACAAGCCTGACATTGCGCGGTTCTCGCCGCAGGCCTTTGTCGACGTCAACGTGTCCGGTACGCTCATCTGCTGCAGGCGGCAGCCGCCGCCGGCCATGATCGTTTCGTCTTCACCTCGACCACGTCGCTGATGATCTCGCAGGCGATCCGCGACGACGAAGGCCATGCGGCGGTGCGGCTCGACGAAACCTCGGGGCCGCTCGAGCCGCGCAACATCTACGGAGTTACAAAACTTGCCGCCGAGGGGCTGTGCCGGCTGTACAGTCGCGAGCATGGGCTGAACTGCGCGGTGCTGCGCACCGGCCGCTTCTTCCCCGAGGACGACGACACCATCCGCGACATCCATGGTAGAACCTGAAGGCGACCGAGCTGCTCTACCGCCGACTTACCGTCGAGGATGCCGCCGATGCCCATGTCGCGGCGCTGGAGCGGATCCGCGGCTTCGAGGTGTTCGTGATCAGCGCGCCGACGCCGTTTGCGCGCAGCGATGTCGCGGACCTGAAGACGGACGCGGCCGGCGTGATCGCGCGCACTTTCCCCGATGCGCCGGCGCTGTTCGCGCAGCGCGGCTGGCGCCTGCCGCGATCGATCGGCCGGATCTACGATTCCACCAAGGCCGAACGGCTGCTCGGCTTCCGCGCGAAAGCCGATTTTGCAGCGGTGCTCAGCGCCTTGCGCAGCGGCGAGCCGCTTCCCTTTGCGCACGATCCCGACTATGTCTCGCCGTCAACGAGGCTCGCAAATGGCTGATTTTCACGGCGTCTTTCCCTATCTGGTGTCCCCGGTCGATCCCGCAGGCCATGTCCGCACCGAGGTGCTGGGCCGGCTCTGCGACGATCTTATCAAGGCCGGGGTCCATGGGCTGACGCCGCTCGGCTCGACCGGCGAGTTCGCTTATCTCAACAACGCGCAGCGCATGCAGGTGGTGGCGACCACGATCGAGGCCGCGCAGGGCCGGGTGCCGGTAGTGGCGGGCGTCGCCTCGACCTCGACGGCCGATGCGGTGGCGCAGGCCAAGGCCTATCAGAAGCGGGGTGCTGCCGGCATTCTCGCGATCATGGAGGCGTATTTCCCGGTCGGCGACGCGCAGGTCGAATCCTATTTCCGCGCCATCGCCGATGCGGTCGATATTCCCGTGGTGATCTACACCAATCCGAATTTCCAGCGCTCCGACCTCACGCTCGACGTCATCGCGCGCCTCGCCGCGCATCCGCGGATCGGCTACATCAAGGACGCCTCGACCAACACCGGCCGGCTGCTGTCGATCATGAACCGCTGCGGCGACAGCCTGAAAGTGTTCTCGGCCTCCGCCCATATTCCGGCCGCGGTGATGCTGATCGGCGGCCATGGCTGGATGGCGGGCCCGGCCTGCATCATCCCGCGGCAGAGCGTCGAGCTCTATAACCTGTGCCGCCGCGCCCGCTGGGACGAGGCGATGGCGCTACAGCGCAAGCTCTGGCGCATCAACGAGGCCTTCGCCCGCTTCAACCTCGCGGCCTGCATCAAGGCCGGGCTTGCGATCCAGGGCTACGACGTCGGCGACCCGGTGCCGCCGCAGGCGCCGCTCACGGCCGAGCAGCGCCAGGTGGTCGAGGCAGCGTTGCGCGATCTCGGCTGAAACTGGCTTGCGCGATGCATTGATTCTCACCACTTGGTCATTCCGGGGCGCGCGACAGCGCGAACCCGGAATCTCGAGATTCCGGGTTCGATGCTCGCGCATCGCCCCGGAATGACGGCCACGTGTTGTCTCGCGCCGAAAATCCGTTAAAACCCGCCGAAATTTCTGCAATCCAAGGACCCTCTGATGAACATTCTTCCCGGCAATATGCGTTTTGGTGCGGGCCAGCCTGTCAAGCGTCTCGAAGACCAGCGGCTGCTCACCGGGAAGGGGCATTTCATCGACGACAAGCCGGCCGACGGCGCGCTCTGGCTGCACGTGCTGCGCTCGCCGCATGCCCACGCCAACATCAAGTCGATCGACGTCAAGGCGGCGCTGGCGATGCCCGGCGTCAAGGCGGTCTATACCGGCGCCGACCTCGTGAAGGACGATATCGGCACGCTGCCGACGCTCGCGATCTTCAAGCGGCCCGACGGCTCGCCGATGACCGTGCCGCCGCGCCGCTTGCTGGCGCATGAGGTGGTGCGCTATGCGGGCGAGGGTGTCGCGGCCGTGGTCGCGACCTCGCGCGTGCTGGCGCAGACCGCGGCCGAAGCGATCGAGATCGACTACGAGGTGCTGCCCTCGGTGGTCGATCCGGTCGAGGCGATCAAGCCCGGTGCGCCGGCGGTCTGGCCGGAGGCGCCCGACAACATCGTGGCCGCGATGAGCTATGGCGATGCCGCCAAGGTCGAGGCAGCCTTCGCCAGCGCCGCGCACAAGGTGTCGCTCGATCTGGTCAGCCAGCGCCTGGTGCCGTCGGCGATGGAGCCGCGCTCGACGATCGCCGAGATCGAGAAGAAGACCGGGCGGCTGATTCTCCACGTGCAGTCGCAGACCCCGGGCTCGACCCGCGACCTGCTCGCGGAATCCATCCTGAAGCGGCCGAAGGACAGCGTGCGCGTGCTGGTCGGCGATATCGGCGGCGGCTTCGGCCAGAAGACCAGCCTTTATCCGGAAGACGGCATCGTCGCCTATGCGGCGGCCAAGCTGAATGAGAAGATCCGCTGGCGCGGCGACCGCACCGACGAGTTCGTCGGCGGCACCCATGGCCGCGACCTGACCTCGACCGGCGAGTTCGCGCTCGACGCCAAGGGCCGCGTGCTGGCCTATCGGGTGCGCTCGATCGGCGGCACCGGCGCCTATTCGTCGGGCACCGCCAACATCATCCCGCTGGTGCTCGGCCCGTTCGTGCAGACCGGCGTCTACGACCTGCCGCTGGTGCATTTCGAGGTGAAGTCGGTGATGACCAACACGGCCCCGGTCGGTGCCTATCGCGGCGCCGGCAGGCCCGAGGCCGTGTTCATCGTCGAGCGGCTGTTCGATGCCGCCGCGCGACAGATCGGCATGGACCCGCGCGCGATCCGCAAGGTCAACTACATCAAGCCGGCGCAGCTGCCCTACACCAACGCGGTTGGGCAGGTGTACGACTCCGGCGCCTTCGCGCACATGCTGGAGCGTGCTTCCGACCTCGCCGACTGGAACGGCTTTGCCGCGCGCAAGAAGGCGGCGAAGAAGAAGGGCCTGCTCTATGGCCGCGGCCTGACCAGCTACATCGAGTGGACCGGCGGCCGCGCCCACACCGAGAAGGTCTCGCTGCACGCGACCGGCGAGGGCCGCGTCATCCTGTGGTCCGGCACGATGGCGATGGGGCAGGGCCTCGCCACCACCTACACCCAGATGGTCGCCGACACGCTCGGCATCTCGATGGACAAGATCGACGTCGTGCAGGGCGACACGGATTTGGCCACCGGTTTCGGCAGCGTCGGCTCGCGCTCGCTGTTCGTCGGCGGCACCGCGGTCGCGGTCTCCAGCAACGACATGATCAACAAGGCGCGCGACAAGGCCTCCCATCTGCTGGAAGCCTCCGTCGAGGACATCGAGTATCGCGACGGCTTCCTCACCGTGGTCGGCACCGACAGGCGCATCAGCCTGTTCGAGATCGCAAGCGAGGAAAAAGGTGCCAAGCTCTCGGTCGAGAGCGAGGGTGAGGTCGACGGGCCGAGCTGGCCGAACGGCACCCATATCTGCGAGGTCGAGATCGATCCTGAGACCGGCATCACGCGGGTGGTGCGCTACACCACGGTCGACGACGTCGGCGTTGCGGTCAATCCGATGCTGGTGACGGGGCAGGTGCATGGCGGCGTTGTGCAGGGCATCGGCCAGGCGCTGTATGAAGGCGTGTCCTACAGCGAGGAAGGCCAGCTGCTGACCGCGAGCTATCAGGACTATTGCATCCCGCGCGCCTCGGACATTCCGCCGATCACGGTGACGCTCGATCCCTCCGCGCCCTGCAAGACCAATCCGCTGGGCGCCAAGGGCTGCGGCGAGTCCGGTGCGATCGGCGGGCCACCCTGCATCACCAACGGCGTGATGGATGCGCTGAGCGAGGTCGGGATCACCCAGCTCAACACGCCGCTGACGCCGGCAAAGATCTGGCAGGCGATCCAGGACGCGAAGGTGACGGCTGCTTAGCCGTCATTCCGGGGCGCGCGCGAGCGCGAACCCGGAACCTCGAAGTTGTGGCGCGAGATTCCGGGTTCATCGCTCTGCGATGTCCCGGAATGACGGCCGGCCTACAACCCCAGCACCATCTTCGCGATGATATCGCGCTGGATCTCCGATGATCCGCCGAAGATCGTATACGCCCGCCCGTTGAGATATTCCGGCACCACCGGCAGCAGCTCTTCCGGGATCGCGGGCTCGTGGTTGAGCCGGTAAAACGGCCGCGCCGGCTCGACGGCAAGTCCGTCATTGCCGATCACGTCGACGCCGAGCCGGGTCACCGCCTGGCGGATCTCGCTGACCCGCAACTTGATCAGCGACGACACCGCGCCGGGATTCTGCCCGGTCTGCAGCGCCGACAGCACCCGCAGCTCGGTCATCTCGAGCGCGTCGATGTCGACCTCGACCTCCGACATCCGCATCGCGATATCGGGGTCCTCGATGGCGCGGCCGGTGACGTCGGACGCAGCGAGATCGGAGATCGTCTTCAACGCCTCGCGCAGCTTGGCCGATGCGATGCCGGAGCCGCGCTCGAATTCGAGCAGGTACTTGCCGTAGGTCCAGCCCTTGCCTTCCTCGCCGACGCGGTTGGCGACGGGCACGCGGACGTCGTCGAAGAACACCTGGTTGACCTCGTGGTCGCCGCCGATGGTCAGGATCGGGCGTGTCGTGATGCCCGGCGTCTTCATGTCGATCAGGATGAAGCTGATGCCGTCCTGCTGCCGCTCGCCCTCATTGGTGCGCACCAGCGCGAACATGCGGTTGGCGTGATGCGCATGCGTGGTCCAGATCTTGGTGCCGTTGATGATGTAGTCGTCGCCATCGCGCACCGCGCGCGTCTTCAACGACGAGAGGTCCGAGCCCGAGCCGGGTTCGGAATAGCCCTGGCACCAATAGTCCTCGCCGGAGAGAATCCGCGGCAGATAAAAATTCTTCTGCTCGGGCGAGCCGAAGCCGATGATGACGGGGCCGACCATCTTCACGCCCATCACGTTGACATTGGGCACGCCGGCGCGGGCGCATTCGGCCTCGAAGATCCAGCGCTGCGCCGGCGTCCAGTCCGGCCCGCCATGTTCCACTGGCCAGCCCGGCGCGCCCCAGCCCTTCTTGTGCAGCGCGCGCTGCCAGGCCATGCCGATATCAGGATCGGAGAACACCGACGGCGTCAGCGTGGTGGCGCGCTTCATTTCCGGCGTCAGGCTCTCGGCAATGGTGTCGCGGACTTCCTGCTCGAAGGCGCGTTCCGCGGCACTGAAGGTGAGATCCATGTTGCGCTCTCCGTTTACGCGTGGGCGCGGCCGCTCAGCGCGGCGTGGCGGCGATAATGATGGGCGCTGCTGCCGAACAGCGTGTCGAAGGCGAGCAGCCGCTTGAAATAGGCGCCGATGTCGAGCTCCTCGGTGACGCCCATGGCGCCGTGCAGCTGCACGGCTTGCTCGCCGACGAAGCGCGCGCATTTGCCGATCTTGGCCTTGGCGCCGGACGCCGCACGTCCGCGCGCCACGGGTTCGGCATTGGCCATCAGCGCGGCGCGCAGCGCCATCGAGCGCGCCTCGTCGACCTGCATCGCGACGTCGGCGAGGCGATGGCGGATCACTTGATTTGCCGACAGCGGCCGGCCGAACTGTTTGCGGATCTTGGTGTATTCGAGCGTGGTGTCGAGCAGCGTCTGCATGATGCCGACCGCCTCGGCGCCGAGCGCGGTCATCGCGCGGTCGACCACGGTTTCGATCGCGGGCAACGCGTCCTGGCCATCGCCGAGCAACGCGTCGGCGGGCAGTCGCACATCCTTCAGATCGAGATTGCAGCCGCGTCCGCCGCCGAGCCGCGCGTAATCGCGCACAGTGAGCCCGGGAGTTCCTGCCGGCACCAGGAACAGGCCGATCTTGCCGGACGCGCCATTGGCATTGGCGATGCGGGCCGAGACGACGATCTGGTTGGCCGATGCACCGTCGAGCACCGCAATCTTGCTGCCGTTCAAGAGCCAGCCGTCAGCGGTCCTCGTGGCCGTGGTGTCGACCTGGGCGAGATCGAAGCGTGCGGCGCGCTCGGAATGCGCGAAGGCGAGCGTGAGCGCGCCCTCGGCAATCTTGGGCAGGATCGCCTGCTGCTGCGCCTCGGTGCCGCATTCGGCGACCAACGCGGCGCCGATCACGACCGTGGAGAGAAACGGCTCTGACACCAGCCCGCGCCCGAAGGCCTCCATTAATAGTCCGATCTCGATCGCGCCGCCGCCGAGCCCGCCATGGGCCTCATTGATCGGAAGCGCCAGCCAGCCGAGCTCGGCAAACTGCTTCCAGATCGCAGGCGAAAAGCCGAGCGGCTCGTTCGCGGTCTTCTTGCGATGGTCGGCGGTGAAAGTCTCCGCCACGAAGCGGTCGGCACTTTCGCGCAGCAGGCGCTGCTCGTCGCTGAGGGTAAGGTCCATCTGGTCTACTTCAAATTGGCGGTTTTCTTGACGGAGGGATGGAGACCGGCGGGGTCGACCACCATTCCGAATTGCTGAAGATTGTGTGCATGGCAGAGCTGATGCAGCGCAAAAGCCTGATCGACTGCGGCGGGCTGTCCCATGATATCGATCGAGCGGTTCACCGCCTCCTTGGAAAGCTTCAGCGCAAAGGCGGGCTTCGTCGCGATCCGACGCGCCAGCGCCAGCGTGAACGACGAGAGATCGCCGCGCGGCACCACGTGATTGACCATGCCGAGACGATGCGCCTCTTCGGCGCTCCAGACGTCGGCGGTGAACAGCATCTCCTTGGCCTTGCGCGCGCCGAGCTCCCAAGGATGTACGAACCACTCAACGCCGCAGACGCCCATCGTCACCACGGGATCGCAGAATTCGGCGTCGCTGCTGGCGACGATCAGGTCGCAGGCCCAGGCCAGCATCAGCCCGCCGGCGATGCACTTGCCGTGCACCTCGGCTATCATGGGCTTTGCCAGATTGCGCCAGCGCCGGGTGATCTGCAGGTAGATCTCCTGCTCGCGCGCGAAGCGGCCGTGCGCGTTCGGTTCGGCGAAGCCGCCCCAATTTCCGACTGGCGGGAAATCGACCCCCGCCTGATTCTTCCCGGCTGGCCGCAGATCGTGACCGGCCGAGAAATGCGGGCCATTGCCGGCGAGGATGATGACCTTGACCGCGTCGTCTTGCACCGCCTGGTCGAAGGCGGCGTTGAGGTCGTAGGTCATTTGCAGGTTCTGGGCGTTGCGGGCCTCGGGGCGGTTCATCACGATCCGCGCGATCGCGGGCTCCGGCCGCTCGACGACAATCGTCTCGAATTGTTCAGACGTCATGGATCCTCCCCGGATCGATTTTTTCGCCATGATGAACGGCGCGGGGAGGGATAGGCAAGGGCCATCGTCCGCAAAAGGTGGCGCGAAAACCGCCACACGGGATTAACGGACGAAAATCTGCTACGCTGGCGAAGAATCCACCGGGAGGACCAATTTCATGCGCAAGCTTTGGACCGTGCTGGCAGCGCTGGCGACGTTGAGCCTGACCAATTGCGGCTACAACGCGATCCAGACCAATGACGAGCAAGTCAAGTCGAGCTGGTCGGAGGTGGTGAACCAGTACCAGCGGCGCGCCGATCTGGTGCCGAACCTGGTCAACTCGGTGAAGGGCTTTGCGCAGCAGGAGAAGGACGTGCTGCTCGGCGTCACCAACGCGCGCGCCAAGGTCGGCAGCATCCAGGCAACGCCGGAAGTGCTCAACGACCCCGCCGCGTTCCAGAAGTTCACGCAGGCGCAGGGTGAGCTCACCAGCGCGCTGTCGCGGCTGCTCGTCGTCACCGAAAACTATCCGCAGCTGAAATCAGACGCGTTGTTCCGCGACCTGATGGCGCAGCTCGAGGGCACCGAGAACCGCATCACGGTAGCGCGCAACCGCTACATCAAGTCGGTGCAGGACTATAATGTCGGCATCCGCACTTTCCCGAACAATCTGACCGCGATGGTGTTCGGCTACAAGGAGAAGCCCAACTTCACGGTCGAGAACGAGAAGGAGATTTCGACCGCGCCGAAGGTCGACTTCAACCCAACGCCGGCGCCGTCGAAGTAGCGGCGGCGCGCGCCGACCGCAATGGCCGCCATTCGCGTCATCCTGTTCGCTTTCCTGCTGGGCCTCATCTGCCCGGCGCGGGCCGAGGTCGCAGTGCCTCAGCTCACCGGCCGAGTCGTCGATCAGACCGGGACGCTGTCGTCGGGCGACATTGCTGCGCTCAACGGAAAGCTGGAGGATCTCGAGAAACGAAAAGGCAGCCAGATTGCTGTCCTGATCGTACCGACCACTGGCGAGGAGACGATCGAGCAGTTCTCGATCCGCGTCGCCGGGGCCTGGAAGATCGGGCGCAAGAAGGTCGACGACGGCGCGCTGCTCGTGGTCGCCAAGATCGACCGACATTTGCGCATCGAGGTCGGCTACGGCCTCGAGGGCGTGCTGAGCGACGTCGTCACCCACCGCATCATCGACGAGGACATCACACCGAAATTCAAGGCCGGCGATTTCGCCGGCGGCATTTCGGCCGGCGTCGACCGGATGATCCGGCTGGTCAATGGCGAGCAGCTGCCGGCGCCGGAGGCCGAGCATTGGCAGGCGCCGAACCTGGTCGACTTCGCCAATCCGGTGGCGATCTTCGTCGTTATCATCGTGGCGAGCGCGCTGCGCGCGATGCTGGGGCGGCTGTTGGGCTCGGCCGCAACCGGCGGCATCGTCGGTGTCTTCACCTGGTTGTTGGCCGGCTCGCTCGCCACCGCCGTGGTGGTCGGCTTGTTCGCTGGTGTCGCGGCGCTGATCTTCGGCGGATTGAATTTTGGCGGCCCGGCGGCGGGCTCCGGACCGTACCGGCGCGGCGGCGGTTATTCCGGCGGCTGGTCCGGCGGCGGCGGTGGCTGGAGCAGCGGCTCGAGCTCGAGCGACAGCGGCGGCTTCAGCGGCGGAGGCGGCAGCTTCGGCGGCGGCGGCGCCTCGGGGAGCTGGTAGGCACATGAGCATCAAGCGCATCGGGAGGCATCTGCTCGAACATCGCTGGCGGGTGCGGCGTGACTTTCCGCCGCGCGTGCTCGACGCCATCGAGCGCGCGATCAAGGAAGGTGAGGCGACCCATTCGGGCCAGATCCGTTTCGTCGTAGAGGGCGCGCTCGACGGTGTGCCGCTGTTCCGCAACCAGCCGGCGCGCGAACGGGCGCTGGACGTATTCTCGCATTTGCGGATCTGGGACACCCATCACAACAACGGCGTCCTGATCTATCTCCTGCTCGCCGACCGCGACGTCGAGATCGTCGCGGACCGCGGCATCGACGCCAAGGTCGGTCACGCCGGCTGGGAAGCGATCTGCCGCGCCATGGAAGCGGATTTTCGATCAGGCCGGTTCGAGCAGGGCGTGATCAACGGCGTCGCGGCGGTGTCGCGGGAGCTGGCGAAGCATTTCCCTCATGCAGAGGGCGGCCCGAACGAGCTGCCGGACAAGCCGGTGGTGATTTGAGCCCGTCATTCCGGGGCGATGCGTCAGCATCGAACCCGGAATCTCGCGCTTCGCGCGCCCCGGAATGATAGTGGAGCGGAAGGCCTACGCCTTCACCGACGGCCGCTCAGCCATGCGGTTGAACCAGGCGACGATGTTGCCGTTCGACTGGTCGAGCGGCTGGCCGACCTGGTTGCCGAAATCGAGCCAGCAATAGAGCAGCATGTCGGCGAGGGTGAAGCGTTTGCCGCAGATGTAGTCGCGGCCGTCAGCCATCTGGTCATCAAGCCATTTGATGCGGTTGGCCGCGATCATCTTCAGCCCCGGCGAGGCCTCGGGCGCCACCGGAATGCGCTTCTCGAAGAATTTCAGCGCCTCGCCGAAGCGGTAGCCGTTGGCGAGCGGCTCGGCGATGTTGAGATCGACGCGGCGCGTCCACATCCGGCATTCGGCGCGCTCCTCCGGCGTGGTGCCGATCATCGCGGGCGAGGGGTGCTTCTCCTCGAGATATTCGCAGATTGCGGTGATCTCCGAGAGATAATTGCCGCAGTCCAGTTCGAGCGCCGGCATCTGGCCGTGCGGATTGCGCTTCAGATGCGCTTCCTCGCGGTTCTCGCCCTTGCGCAGGTCGACGGCCTGCCTGGGGATCTCGATGCCCTTCTCCGCCATGAACATGCGCACGATGCGCGGGTTGGGTCCGATCGAGTCGTACAGCTTCATGTCCTCGCTCCCTGTTTTTCAGCGTTGTTGTTGCGGCTGTTTGAACAGGCCGCGCGCGGATTTGTCAAATGACTTGCTGCCGCGCCGGGCTCACGCGGATGTCAGGTTGAGGCCTGGAATAAAGGTGATGTCACAAATCCGGTCACACGTGAACGTCAGTCGTCGAGCTTGTTGAGGTCGCGCGCCGACTGCATGATCAGCTCGCCGCCGGCCAAGCAAGGGTCATCGCGCCGGTTGAGTTGCGATTCCCGGCACGAACGGTCGCCCGCGATAGACCGACAGACCCACGAGACCGACCGCCGCGGCGAACAGGATGTAGTAGACCGGAGCAGCCTTGTCGCCCGTCACCTGGACCAGCCAGGTGTTGATGAACGGCGCCAGCCCGCCGAACAGCATCACGGCGAGATTGTACATCAGCGATGCTCCGGTCGAGCGCACGCCGACGGGAAATATCTCGGTCATGAAGGCCGGCATCGGCCCGGCCAAGGCTCCGAGCAGCACCGCGACGATCTGCAACTCCCAGAGGTTCGCGGTGGTCGGGGCGGCAACGAGCCGCTGCAAGATCACATAGAACAGCAAGCTGTAGACGATCAGCGCCGGAACGAGGACCGCGCGACGGCCGATCCGGTCGGAGAGTGCGCCGCAGGCCACCGCCACCCCTGCATTGACGACGCTGACGACGAGCAGGCCGAGCTGTGCGTTCAGGAGCGGCAGCTTCAGCTCGGCGACCGCATAGGTCGGCAGAAAGATCGCATTGACATAGTTGATCGCCGTACCGGCCGCGATCAGGCAAAACGAAGCAATCAACTCGCGTGGATGTTCGGAGAACAATTGGCCGAGCGTGGTCTGCCTGCGCGGTTGCGCCGTCGCGGCCTTCTCGGCGAGATACGCCTGGAATTCGGGCGACTCGTCGCACCTTCGGCGCAGATACCATCCGGTCGGCCCGATCAGAATGCCGAGGATGAACGGCACGCGCCAACCCCAGCTCGCGAAGGCGTCGGGCGACAGGCCGAGATTGAGACCGATCGCCATCGCGGCACCGAGGCCAAACGCCAGCGATTGCGACACCATCTGGAACGAGCCGTAGAAGCCACGCCGGCCAGGCGGCGCGAACTCGATCAGCATCGCGCTGGCGCTGCCGAACTCGCCGCCGGCGGAAAAGCCCTGGATCAGCCGCGCCAGCAGCAGCAATAGCGGTGCCGCGATTCCGATCGCGCCATAGGTCGGCAGGAAGCCGAGCAGGCCGGTGCCAACAGCCATCAGCGATATCATCACGACCAGCGCCTTCTTGCGGCCGTGCTTGTCGGCATAGAGCCCGAACACCAGACCGCCCAACGGCCGGGCTGCAAAGGCGATCCCGAATGTCGCGAAGGTCAGCAGCAGCGAGGAATGCGGATTGTCCGCCGGAAAGAACAGCTTGCTCAAGATGCCGGCGAACAGGCCAAAAACGGTGAAGTCGAACCATTCCAGCGCATTGCCGATCGTGGAGGAGATCACCACCCGGCGGCGCATCTGCGCCATCGCGTCAACCTGCATCCGTTTCGTCTCCCCGTTGTCGGCAAGCAACGGCTGCATCGCCGAGCCCATGATTTTTATCGTTGTGAGCCGATCCTAGTGCAAAGTCATGGCAGGCCACAACGGGCGGCTTTGGCTGGGGTCGGGCATCAGTCGTCGAGCTTGTTGAGGTCGCGCACCGACTGCATGATCGGTTCGAAATTCGCGCGCGCATCCAGCGCATCGAACAATTGCGCGGTGTCCTCGAGCAGGGCATGCGAGCGCTGCAGCGCGATCCGCACGTCGTCCTGCGGCGTGTCGGACAGCCGGCCGTGACCCGACAGCAGGATCTTCGAATTGAGGCCCTTCAGCCGTTCCAGCGACTGGATGTAGTCGGCAATCGAGCCGGAGCCGAACACGCCGCCCATCACGCCGCCGGGCATCAGCGTGTCGGAGGCAAACAGCAAGCCCTTGTCCGGATCGAACAGCGTGATGCAGGCCGAAGTATGGCCCGGCGTGTACATCACGTTGAGGCGGAAATTGCCGAGGTCGATGAGATTGCCTTCCTCGAGCCAGATGTCGACATCGATCGGCACGTTCGGCTCGTTGAACATCTTGCGCAGCATCGAGAAGTCGTCGCGCAGCATGATCTTGTTGGCGGCGAGCCGGTGCGCGGCGATATAGGCGCTGCCGTGGAAATGATAGGCCGCGCCGATGTGGTCGAGATGCTCGTGGCTCAGCACCACCATGTCGATCATCTCGGGCGTCACCCCGAGATGATCGAGGCAGGCGACGAGCGCGGGATAGTTGGTGGACAGCCCGACATCGATCATGATGGTCCGCTTGCTGCCGCGCACCAAATAGGCATTTGCCGCACGGTTCTTGAAGCGGATCTGGTAAACGTCGTCGGCGGCCTGGATCAGCGACGCGACGTCGGTCTCGAACAGCGTCTTGAAGGGGCTTGGTTTGCGCTCGCTCATGGGGTGGCTGCCGACCGGTAAGTGACGGCGTTGGAGGCGCGCAGTCGTTTCGAGAGCGCGTCCATCACCATCAGCGCGAACGCCGGCTGCTGGCTGACCAGATAGACGAAGCGGGCGTGGTTGATCCGCATCACCCGCGTCGCAGGCGCGGAGGCGATGGCGGTCGCCGAGCGCGCCGAGCCGTCGATCACCGCCATCTCGCCGAAGAACTCGCCCTTGCCGAGGCTGACGATAACAGTCTTGTTTCCGCCATCGATCTTGGCGATGTCGACCTTGCCGTCGAGCACGACAAACAGCTCACGGCCGGTCGAGCCTTCCTCGAAAATGACGTCATCGACACCAAATTCCTTGATGCATTTCTCGATCGTCATGGCGCTCTCCTGCCTTCTGGCTGGAAGATGGCGGTATGTTAGTCGGGAAAGCGCCGCGCGCAAACGGAGCCCGCGCAGATTGCCGCAGCGCGGCACCGCCCCAATCCGGCCCGGAAAACTCCCTAAAATTTAGGTAATGCCGGGACCGGGTAACCATTTCGCAAGCAATAAAAGTTACCGAATTGTCAACCTAGTCTGGAGACTTTGAACGTGAGTGAGCAGCAGAGCGAGCCGGTCAGCGGTCAAACCGGCGTCGAAGCGGCGGCGAAAACCGAGCCCGTGATGGCCGCGGCCGAGGCTCCCCGGCTTGCGCCCGGGCAGGAAGAGACGTCGCCAAAGGCCGACGCGCCCAGGATGGACGCGTCGAAGATCGAGTCCCTGAAGGTTGAGCCGCCCAAGGTCGAGGCAAAGGTCGAGCCCCGGGTTGATGCCATGGTTGAGCCCAAGATCGATCCCATGATCGACCCTAAGGTCGAGCCGACCAACATGGACGTGCCGAAGGTCGAGACCGGCAAGCGTGAGGAGCCGCGTTTCCCGGGCAAGCTGATGATCATGGCGCCCGGTGACCGTACCTGGGACCATGAGGCGACCGCCTCCAAGCCGGGCGCCGAGCAGGCGGCCAAGACAGCAGCCAAGCCGGCCGGCACGCGCCGGTTCGGGGCGATGGCCGCGGTGATTGCGCTGGCGACCGTGGCAGGGGCCATCGGTGGTGCGCTCGCGACCGCGGGCCTCGGCCATCTCGCCAGCCCCGCCATTGCCTCCGCCCAGGATACGGCTGCCAGGGACGCCGCCGCAAAGGAAGCGGCCGACGCCTCGCTCGCCCGGCTCGAATCCGAAATCGCCGCGCTGAAGGCCAGCGTCGAGCAGACCGCCAAGGCCGGCCAGGCCCAGTTCAGCAAGGCCAACGACCGGATCGAGAAGGTCGAGAAGGCCCAGGCGGAGCCGAACGCCAAGCTCGCCAAGCTCACCGAGACCGTCGACAAGCTGCGCGCCACGCCGCAGACGACCGTCGCCGCTGCGACGCCTGTCCGCGAGGTCACGGGCTCGGTCCCGCCTGCGACTGCCGCGGCTGTGCCGGCCGCCCCCAAGCCCGAGGTCGGCCGCATGCCGGTGGTCGACGGCTGGTCGCTGCGCGACGTCGGCAATGGCGGCGCGCTGATCGAGGGCCGCGGCGGCATCTACGAGGTGTACGCCGGCGATCCCGTCCCCGGCCTCGGCCGCGTCGACGCCATCCGCAAGCAGGACGGCCGTTGGGTGGTCGTCACCAGCAAGGGCCTGATCGTTTCGCGCTAGAGCTTCGGTTCTGATTGAAGCAGAACCGAAGCTCTAGTTTGTTGTTCGGACGCGCGAACCGGCGTCCACTTCGCTCGAAAACGCTATCTTCGCCGAAACACGACAACACCAGGGCGCTTCACCGCGATGTGAAGCGCCTTTTTTCTTGAATAGGGTTTGCCGCGCGGTGTTAGTGGGGGCATGAGCCGCGCGCTGAAATGCTTCCTGCTGATGTCCGTTCTGCTCTGCGGCGCGGTGCCTGCACGCGCCGCCGAGGATCGCGCGCTCGAGCGCGGCACAGCGATCATCGATCCCGCGATCCTGCGCCAGCTCGATCACGACCGTTTCGGCCTCGGCCGGATGCTTGCGCCGGAGCGTTCCGCCGACACGCCGCTGTCCAACCGCGATCTGTTTGCGTTGCCCTCGATGGTGCCGGTGCGCGAGGCGCTCGATCGTGAGTTCGATCGCTATGTCGCAAAGCATAAAGCAAGCCTGCCGAACGAGAGCATCGGCGTCGGCGACGGCTTTGCCTTTCAGCTGTTCGACCGCGCGCTGTTTGAGTCTCCCGACGTTCGCTTCGTGCTGGCCGGCATCGTCAACCGCATGGACCGCGCCTATGTCGCGCCGAAAGACTGCGGCGAGATCCGGCTGATCTATCGGTTGACGCGGACCGATGTGCCGCTGATCGGCGAGAACGCAGTCTCGCAGCGGCTGCCGATGACGCTGAACCTAGTGCTGAAGGCGAAGGGCGACGGCAACGATGCCTCGCTCACCTGCCGCGAGCTCGCGCGGCGCTGGCTAGCGACCGGCAGCGCGCCGCCGACGATGGAGAGACTGTTCGGCAAGGACGGCCCGCTCGACCTGATCGGCGCCGCGAATATCGATCGCATCGAGACCAATCTTCAGATCGCACACGCGCCGAAATCTGCGGTGCGCGACTTCCGCACCGACTATCTCCTGAAAGTGTTCGACTATGACGGCACAGCGAAGCGCTTCACCGAAGCGCCGCTGGAGAACCAGATCGATCGCGACCGCATTCTGGCCGACGAGGCGCTGCGGCGCGAGTTCAAGGCGTGGCTGCTGAATCCTGCGCATTTTGCCGAGCTCGACCGCGGCACCCTGCTGATCCCCGATCGCTTCCTCGCAAGCTCGGCGGTGGCGCCGACCCCGATCGGTTTCGATGTCAGCGATCTGCAGCCCGAATTCGGCATGGTGCAGGGCGAGGGGACTGCCGGCAATGCGGTGTTCTCGGACGGCGACGTCGTCGGCGCCTTGCAGAAGGCCGCGGCTGACGGAACGAAGCTGCAGAACATCCAGTCACTGGCCGGGTTCGAGCGGCGTCTCAACGACGTCACCTGCGTCGGCTGCCACCAGACCCGCGGCATTGGCGGCTTCCATGTCCCCGGCGTCGACTGGATGGCGGCAAAGCCATCGAACTCCACCGTGGTGCCGGCCTCGCCGCATTTCTTCGGCGACCAGGTCCGTCGCCGCGATATCCTCACGAGCTTCCGCGACGGCAGGACGCCGGACTTCTCGCGCGGCTTCTCCAACCGGCCGCAACTGCGCGGCGGCACCGAGCTGGCCGGCACCGAGTACAGCGACGGCTGGGGTGCGCATTGCTATCTGCCGGGCACGAGGCCGGCCGAGGCCGACCGCAGCTTCCGTGGCTGGACCTGTGCCGAGGGCCTCGCCTGCCAGATTGCCGGCAAGACCTCGCGGATGGGCATGTGCTTCGTGAAGGGGCGGTAGCTTCCCGGGAACCGATGTGCCCGGGCGTCATTACTTGATGCTACATTGCGGTTCGCGACCACGACCCGAACAGCCCAGCCTTGACGGAGACCGGCCGATGAATGCTCCCGAGCAGGACAAGCAGCGCAACCGCGAGATCGCGGCCAACGAGGCCGAGCGTCAGGCGGTTAGCGCCGTGCGCGTCAGCAGCTGGGCGATCGGGCTTGCGGTCATCATCGGCATCATCGTCGTGGCCATCGTCTGGGCCTGGATGAAGCGATAATCCCTCACGCGTAGTGTTTCAGGCGCGGGCCGGGCAGCAGGTCATAGGCCGATTTCCAGCCGGGAAGCGCGGCGATGCGGCCGAGCCAGGCGCTGATATTGGGATGGCTCGCCGCAAAATCGTAGCCGGTCTCGTCAGAAGGATAATGCAGATAGGCCATCATCGAGAAATCCGAGATCGTCGGTCGCGCCCCGATCATGAAGGCGCTGTTGCCGACATGCTGGTCGAGGATGCCGAGGAAGTCGTCGAGCCGCGCGCGGAAATATTTCAGCACCTTCGGGTCGGCTGACGGCGTGAAGGTGCGCATGAAGCGATAGGTCGCCATGTAGCCCGAGAGTTTCTGGTTGTCCCAGAACAGCCAGCGCAACAGCTCGAACTTCTCCGCCGGCGTTTCGCCGCTGAATTTTCCGTATTGCTCGGCAAGCTGCAGCAGGATCGGTGCGGTCTGGGTGCGGCGCTCGCCGTCGACCTCGAGCACCGGGATCTCGCCCATCTCGTTGACATCCGCGCGCCATTCCGCGGTCCGCGTGACGCCGCCGCCGAAATCGGTCCATACCGGCTCGAACGTCTCGCCACACAGCGTCAGCATCAGCGCGAGCTTGTAGCTGTTGCCGGATTCCGGAAAGTAATGCAGGCGATATCGGGCCATCATCGGGTTCCTGAGATGCTTGTCGATCTAGCCGTCAGTACGTATACTTCGCAAAACAGAACATTTGTTCTGCCGATTCTGCATAGCAGGACTGAGCGACAATTGATGAAGCGAACTGAACCTGGGAGCGGCAACCGCGAACGTCCCGTGATGGAGGCGACGCTTCGGATCATCGGGCGCAAGGGCCTCGACGGCGTGACCCACCGGGCGGTGGCGGCGGAGGCCGGCCTGTCGCTCGGCGCGATCACCCATCACTTCAAGACGCGAGATGCGCTGATCGACGGCGCCCTTCGCTTCGCTTTGGTCCGCGAGACCGGGCGGCTGCAGGCGCTGGCGCTCAGCCTGCAAGGCAAAGCGTTCGATGTCGAGGCATGGCTCGAATCCCTGGTGAGCTGGTACGATCAGGAGCTGAGGACGCGGGGCGAGATCCACATCGCCTGCTACGAAGCCTTCCTTGCGGCCGCGCGCAACGAGCGCTACCGGGCCGTGGTCGGAGAATGGTTCGAGACCTGGCGGCAAAGCGCGGAACTCGCCTTGCGCGCGGGCGGCTCCGCGGAGCCGCGCCGCCATGCGGACTTGTTCGTGTCCGCGTTGATCGGAATGTTGCTGCAGCAGCTCGCAATCCCCCGCCGCGGATTTCGGCGAGAGATGGCAGCGAGCCTGCTTGCGCTGATCAAGAGCCTGATCGGCGCAAAGGCCTGACGAACTGTCGTGTCAGCCGCCCTTATGCCACCGCGCCGGAAGCGCGCAGCTTCTGGATCGTGGCCTCGTCGTAGCCGGCCTGACGCAGGATCTCGTCGGAGTGCTCGCCGACCTCGGGCGGCTTGCGCGGCTGGACCTTTTTGGCACCGTCGATGAAGATCGGGCTGTTGACGGTCAGCATGGTGTCGTTCTCGAAGCGCACCAGCACCTCGTTCTCGATCATCTGCTTGTCGTTCGGGATGTCGTCGAGGATGCCGACGACGCCGAACACCAGGCCGTTGCCATCGAGGATCTTGCGCCATTCGGCGAGATCCTTGCCGGCGAACACCTCGTCGAAGATCTTGATCAGCTCGACCGAGCGCGAATGGCGGTCCGGCTTGGTGGCGAAGCGCGGATCGGCGATGAGGTCCTCGCGGTCCATGCAGCGCGCCAGCGTCGGCCATTGCCGGTCTTCGTTGAGCAGCGACAGGATCAGCCAGCGGCCGTCCTTGCATTTGTAGTGATTGGTGACCGCGTTCAACGCCTCCTCGCGCGGCTTGCGCTTCTTGAACTTGGCGCCGGCGAGCTTGGCCTGCGCCAGCACGCCATTGGCCCAAACGCCGTTGGCCATCAGGTTGGTCGCGACATGCGAGCCCTTGCCGGTCTTCTCGCGCTGGAACAGCGCGGTGACGATCGCGCCGTAGAACGCCATCGCGCAGGGGTGGTCGCCCATGCCGGCGACCGAACGCGCCGGCGTGGTGTCCTCGTCGGCGCGCACCAGGTCCATCAGGCCGGAGCGGGCCCAATAGGCGTTCGAATCGAAGCCGGGCTTGTTGGCCTCCTCGCCCTTTTCGCCATAGCCGGTGAAGGAGGCGTAGATCAGCCGGTCGTTGAGATGGGCGAGATGATCATGGGTGATGCCGAGCTTCTGGCGCACCTGCGGCGGCATGTTGGTGATGAACACGTCGGCCTCGGCGACGAGCTTGTAGAGCACCTCGCGCGCCTCGGGCTTGGTGAGGTCGAGCGCCAGGCTCTTCTTGTTGCGCGCCTCCAGCATCCACGCGAAATTGTGCTCGCTCGAGGGATAGCCGGGCAGGTTGGGCAGATTGCGGTAGGGGTCGCCGGCGCCCGGCGGCTCGATCTTGATGACGTCGGCGCCGAAGTCGGACAGCACGGTGGCGGCCGCCGGCGCCGCGATGAAGCTCGCGCAATCCAGGACCTTGAGCCCGTCAAAAATGCCTTTTTCCATCGTGCCGTCGCTCCCGTGGCGCTTGTCGGTGTTTTTCCGGTAGCTGGAATTATCGCAGGCGATGATCCCGATCGGACCGCCATTTGACCCATCTCGGGGGCACGATGCAACCAAGTCATTTAACCCAAGTCATTCCGGAGCGATGCGCAGCATCGAATCCGGAATCTCGAGATTCCCCGATGCACAATTGTGCATCTGAGGTCTGGTCCTTCGGACCATCCCGGAATGACGTGCGTGTGATGATCCTACTCCACCCGCGCCATCAGCGCGGCATTGCCGCCCGCGGCGGCGGTGTTGATCGTCACCGTCTGCTCGGTGGCGAGGCGCGTGAGGTAATGCGGGCCGCCGGCCTTGGGGCCGGTACCGGAGAGGCCGTTGCCGCCGAACGGCTGCACGCCGACCACCGCGCCGATCATGTTGCGGTTGACATAGATGTTGCCGACCTGGAGGCGGTCGATCACGTGCTCGATGGTGTCGTCGATGCGGGAATGGATGCCGAGCGTCAGCCCAAAACCGGTCGCCTCGATCGCGGCCAGCACGTCGCCGAGCCGTTCGGCGGGATAGCGCACGACATGCAGGATCGGGCCGAACACCTCCTCGGTGAGCTGGCTTGCCGCCGACAGTTCGAAGATGTGCGGCGCGACGAAATTGCCTGATGGCGCCGCGCCGGCGAGATGCACCCGCGCCTCCTGCTTCATCCGCGCGATATGTGCATCCAGCCGCTGCTTGGCCTCGGCATCGATCACCGGCCCGATATGCGTCGAAGGATCGGAGGGATCGCCGATCTTCAATTCGCGCGCGGCGCCGGCGATCATCTCGATCATGCGGTCGGCGACGTCGTCCTGCACGAACAACAGCCGCAGCGCCGAGCAGCGCTGGCCGGCGGAGCGGAACGCCGAAGTCACGACGTCGTCGGCGACCTGCTCGGGCAGCGCGGTGGCATCGACGATCATCGCGTTGATGCCGCCGGTCTCGGCGATCAGCGGCACGATCGGGCCGTCCTTGGCCGCAAGCGTCCGGTTGATCGACCGCGCCACCTCCGTCGAGCCGGTGAAAACGACGCCGGCGATCGCCGGATGCGCCACCAGCGCGGCGCCGATCGCGCCGTCGCCCTGGACCAGATGCAGGGCGGTTTCAGGCACGCCCGCTTGATGCAGCAGCGCGACGGCTTCGGTCGCGATGCGCGGCGTCTGTTCGGCCGGCTTTGCGAGCACCGCATTGCCCGCCATCAGCGCCGCCGTTACCTGGCCGAGGAAGATCGCCAGCGGGAAATTCCACGGCGAGATCGCGACGAAGGCGCCGCGGCCGCGTAACGCCAGCACGTTGCTTTCGCCGGTCGGTCCCGGCATCGCTTCGGTGTCGCCGAACAACTTTTGCCCCTGTGCCGCATAATAGCGGCAGAAGTCGATCGCCTCGCGCACCTCGGAGAGCGCGTCGTCGAGTGTCTTGCCGCCCTCGCTCTGCAGCAGGGCAAGGAAGTGGGCGCGGCGTTGCTCGAGCAGGTCCGCGGCCTTGTCCAGGATCGCCGCACGTTTTGTAGCCGGCGTGCCGTTCCAGGCCCTGAAGCCGTGGCGCGCAGCGGCGACCGCGGCGTTCGCCTGCTCGGTCGTCGACGTCGCGACGACATTGTGCGCAGCCTTGCGCTCGGCCGCAATCGCCGAGGTCAACTCGTCGAGCGCTTTCCGTTCGCCGAATTCGATGCCGTGCGAATTCTCGCGCTGCGGCCGATAGAGATCGGCTGGCAGCGGAATTCCGGAATGGGCGGCATTGTTGTCGGCACCGACGATGTCGGCCGGGCGGCGCAACAGGTCGACGATGGACACGCGATTGTCGGCCGCCAGCGCCACGAACGACGAGTTGGCGCCGTTCTCGAGCAGCCGCCGCACCAGATAGGCGAGCAGGTCGCGGTGGCTGCCGACCGGCGCATAGGTGCGGTGGGCGATTTCGGGCCTGTCCTCGCCGAGCTGGGCGTAGAGCGCTTCGCCCATGCCGTGCAGCCGCTGGAATTCGAAGCTCGTGGGATCGTCGGCCAGTTCGAGGATGGTCGCGACCGTCAGCGCGTTGTGGGTGGCGAATTGCGGAAACAGTCGCGGCCGCAATGCCAAGAGCTTGCGCGCACAGGTGACGTAGTTGAGGTCGGTCATCGCCTTGCGGGTGAATACCGGATAGCCGTCGAGCCCGCGCTCCTGCGCGCGCTTGATCTCGGTGTCCCAATAGGCGCCCTTGACCAGCCGCACCATCATCCTGCGGTCGAGGCTGCGCGCGAGCGCGTCGACGTAGTCGATCACCTCGGCGGCGCGCTTCTGATAGGCCTGGATCGCGAGCCCAAAGCCGCTCCAGCCGGCGAGCGACGGGTCGGCGAGCGCAGCAGCGATCACATCGAGCGACAGCTCCAGCCGGTCGGCTTCCTCGGCATCGACGGTGAAGTTGAGATCGAACGCCTTGGCGCGGCGCGCCAGATCGACCAGTTGCGGCACCAGCTCGGTCATGACCCGCGCCCGGCTCACCGCCTCGAAGCGCGGATGCAGCGCCGAGAGCTTAACCGAGATGCCTGGCCGGTCGGGCAGGGCCTGATCGCCGGCCGCCTTGCCGATCGCCTCGATGGCGCGGGCGTAGGATTCGAAATAGCGATGGGCGTCGTCGGCGGTGCGCGCGCCTTCGCCCAGCATGTCGAAGGAATAGCGCGAGCCGCGCGCGGTGTGCGATTGGGCGCGCGCCAGCGCCGCCTCGATGGTCTCGCCGAGTACGAAATGGCTGCCCATCAGCCGCATCGCCTGCCGCGTCGCGGCGCGCACCGCCGGCGCGCCGAGCCGCTTGGTCAGCCGTCCGATCGTGCCTTGCGGGGTCTCGCCGGGCTGGATCACGCGCGCCGATACGCCGAGCGCCCAGGCCGAGGCGTTGACCAGGAACGCGCTCGATCTGGTCTCGTGATTGACGAAGTCGCCCTGGCCGAGCTTGTCCTCGATGAACTGGTCGGCGGTGCGCGCGTCCGGCACCCGCAGCAGCGCCTCCGCCAGCACCATCAGCGCCAGCCCCTCCTTGGTCGACAGCGCGAACTCCCGCAGCATGTCCTCGACCCCGCCAAGCGGATCGTCGTTCGCTCTGATCGCCTCGATCAGCCGCGTCGCGGTGCGATCTATCCGTGCCTCCGCCTCCGCGCCGAGTGTCCCCCCCTGACGCAGGCGGCCGGCAATGGCGGCGTCGTCGGGGGCGTAGGGCGCGCTGAACGGGGGCGGGAGCGGGTCTGGCATGGTGGTTCCTTGGCGGTTCCTTCGGGGTTGCACGGGAATACCTACGCGCACACGAACCGTAGTTCGATAGACAAATTAGAAGATTTGCCTTAGAAAATCAGGACTAGTTAGAAAACTGCCGTAGATATGACAGAGATCGATAAGATAGACCGCAGAATCCTCTCGATTCTCCAAGGGGATGGACGGATTGCCAATGTGGAGCTGGCGGAAAGGATCGGCCTGTCGCCGACCTCGGTCGGCGAGCGGCTGAAGCGGCTGCAGCGCGACGGCTTCGTCGAGGGCTATGGCGCGCGGCTCAATCCGCACCGGCTTGGGCTCGGCCTGCTGGTGTTCGTCGAGGTGCTGCTCGACAAGACCACGCCCGACGTGTTCGAGCGCTTCGCCAAGGCGGTCCAGACCGCGCCGGAAGTGCTGGAGTGTCACATGGTGGCCGGCGGCTTCGACTATCTGGTCAAGGCGCGCGTCGCCAACATGACCGCCTATCGCCGGTTTCTCGGCGAGACCCTGCTGGCGTTGCCGGGCGTGCGCGAAACGCGAACCTACGCGGTCATGGAAGAAGTCAAGCGCGACGCGCCGTTGCCGGTCGGCTGATATGCGCCCGACGTGATCCACAGCCATGCGCGGGATGTATTGGCATCGCGCCGCACCCGCGATAATCCTCTGGTTCAGTTGGGGGCCGTGGTGATGAAAGACGTCGATCTGCCGATACGAACGATGCGGGCCGGGTTCGCCGGCGCGCTGGCGGTGTTCATGCTGTCCCTGCCAACAGCGGCGCCGGCCCGCGCGGCCGAGCTCAGCTCGGGAATCATGCAGCTCTTCACGTCGGTTTCGATCTATCCGCCGTCGGCCTCGACGATGACGGTCTGCTACGGCTTCGTCTGCCGGCGCCGCGAGATGCTGGATTTCAGCGCGGCCGACAGGGCGGCCCTGGGCAAGATTATGGCCGGTGGCCGCGCCAATGCCGCCGCTGAACGGGCGGCGGTGCAAAAGGCCGTGATCTGGCTCGATCGCCGGATGGGGCCGATCCTCGGCACCGACAAGCGCGTGGCCAAAGCGGACTTCCGCGCCAACGACGACAAGCACAATTACGATTGCTGGGACACCACCCGCAACACAACCAGCCTGATGCTGGTGATGCAGGCCTGGAACCTGTTCAAGTTCCATGACGTCGGCGATCCCCACTATCGCGGATTTTCGCTGGGGCAAACGCCGCACAACACCGCCGTTCTGGTCGAGCGCGCCACCAAGGTGGAATGGGTCGTCGATCTCTGGCCCCGCGGCTATCTGCAACCGCCTGACGTCATGACGGTCGCCCAATGGGTGACGGAAGATTGAACGGCTTGGTGTTGCCGCGCGCGCGTTCCGTGGTGTTCCATTCGCATTGATTATAGGGATAGTTAGCTGCGTCATTGGCGCTGGAACCGAGCTCCAAGGTTCGAAACAAGCTTCGACAAATGCCTTCCACGCCCACCACCATAAGAACCAACTGACGCGATAAGACGAACGGCATTCGGTCAACCCGAGGCACGATATGCGCTTACGTCCGACCTGCACCGATGCCGCTGTCAGCGGTGTTCGTTTCCAACTGTTGCTGGCGCTTGCGCTGCTGCCTGCGCTCGCCGGCCCAGCCCGCGCCGGCGACGTCGAGGACTGCAACGGGCCGCCGACGGACAAGGCCGAGGCGGCGTGCTCGGCCATCATCAACGATGCCGCACGGTCCGTAGAGGATCGGTCCAAGGCTTTTGCCGGCCGCTCGCGATTCTATATCGCCCGCGGCAAGATCGATCAGGCCTTGGGCGATGCCGATGCCGCACTGCAGCTCAATCCGCAATTCGTGTCGGCGCTGATCGCGCGAGGTAAGGCACCCCGCCCGGACCGCTCTTCATCTCGTGGCTGATCAGCCGGTCGGCATGGTCGAAGAAGCGATAGGCGATATCGGGCTATGTGCAGCAGCGCAAGGGCAGCCTGGATCAGGCCCGCGCCGATTTCGATCGCGCGATCGAGCTCGAGCCGAAGAGCCCGTTCGGCTATCTCGCGCGCGGCAATCTGCGCGCCGACCAGCGCGCCTGGACTGACGCGATCTCGGACTATGACCAGGCCATCACGCTGCGGCAGGATCTCCCCGCAGCCCATGTCGGGCGCGCGCGGGCCTATGTCGAATCCGGACAGCCCGACGCGGCGCTGGCCGACGCCAACACCGCGATTGCCGTCAACGCAAGCACGCCGAACGCGTTCTACTGGCGCGGCCAGGCCTATCGCCGCAAGGGCGACATCGATCGCGCGATCGAGGATTTTTCGCGTGCGATCGCGCAGGCGCCGCAGACCGAGCGCAACGCCTATTTCGCCCGCGCCCAGCTCTACAGCGCCAAGGGCGACTATGCCCGCGCCATTGCCGACTTCGACAGGCTGCTGGCGGTGCTTCCCGGCAACAAGGAGATCCAGGAGCAGCGCCAGCAGGCGGTCGCGATGCAGGCCGAGCTCGCCAAATCGGGCGCAGCCGCGCCATCACCGACCACGCCGGCTCCCGCCGCGCCGGCGGCGCAACCGTCCGCCGCGGTGCCGGCTTCCAGCAACCAGCAGATCGAGCAGGCCAAGCAGTTTATCGCACAGGGCAATTTCGCGGGCGCGATCAACAATCTCAGCCAGGTGCTGAGCGGCGACGCGCGCAACGAGGCGGCGCTGCGGCTGCGCACGCAGGCCTATTCACGGCTCAACCGGTTGGCGGAAGCGCGCAACGATCTCAACGACCTGCTCAAGCTCAAGCCGGACGATCCCCAGCTGCTTGCCTTCCGCGCGCTCAACGCCGCGAGCTTGCGGCAGTTCGACGATGCCACGACCGACGCCACCCGCGCCATCACGCTCGATCAGAACAACTCGCTGGCCTATCTCGCCCGCGGCCTTGTCAAGGCCAACACCGGCAAGGTGAAGGACGCGCTCGCCGATTACGATCATTCGATCTCGCTCAACACCAAGGAGACGCTGGCCTTCACCGAACGCGGGCTCGCCTATTTCAACCTCAATCAGCTCGACAAGGCGCTATTGGATTTCGATCAGGCGCTGGCCCTGGTGCCGACCAATCTGATCGCCAAATCGTGGCGCGGCCTTGCGCTGATGCTCAAGGGCCGCACAGACGAGGGGCTGGTCGACATCAACGCCGTGCTGGAGCGAGTCCCCAACAATCCCACGGCGCAACTCGGCCGCGGGCTCGCGATGCTGACCTCAGCGCAGTACGACCGCGCCATCGCCGCGTTCGACCAGATCGTCGCACGGGCGCCCAACGATCCCTTCGCGCATGTGCTGCGCGCGCGGGCCTATCTCGGGGCGAAGAAGCCGGATGACGCGATGAAGGATCTCAATCTGGTCCTCAGCTCACGGCCCAATGATCAGGCGGCGCTGACGTTGCGTGGCATCACCTGGTCGACGCTGCGCAACTACGACAAGGCGGTCGAGGATCTCGATCGGGCGATTGCGCAGAAGGAGACCGTGGAGGGTGTCTTCGCGCGCGCCAAGGCGCATGAGGCGCTCAACCACACCGACAAGGCGACCGAGGATTTCCGCAAAGCCACCCAGCTCGCGCCGTCGAGCGTGTTCGACGTGCTCGCGCAGGCCGAGTCCAAACGCAAGATCCAGGAATTGTCGAAGAAGGTGCCATGCGGCACCGGTCAGGGCGGCACGTGTCTGTAAGGCGGCAACCCCGCCGCGGCGCGCTTTCCTGGAGTAAAGAATAAGTGTCGGCACGCGATCGATGGCGTCCGAAAAAGCTCACCGCCGTGGCGCGCGGGCACCGTGCCCGCTCCGCCGAACGTCACGTGGTCTGGTGTGTGGATCGGCCCCCACTCCCGGATGACGTCCGAGAGTGCGCCGCCGGATCTGGCGCTGTTGCGCTAGACCTTCAAATTCTCGGCTGACGTCTTGCCGCGATTTGCAATCTCTTCGTATTCAACTGTCTGGCCTTCGTTGAGGCTCTGAAGACCAGCCTTCTGAACCGCCGAAATATGCACGAAAATGTCTTTGCCGCCCGTTGCGGGCTGGATGAATCCGTAACCCTTAGTCGGGTTAAACCACTTCACTGTACCTTTGGGCATTCCAGTCGTCTCCGCGGAATCAATCGAAAACAGACCAGCCGGTCCCCGCACAAACCGGCTTGTCCGTAACTACAGGATAGCAGTTTGGAAAAAGCTGGGTAGATCAAACGACGGTGTGTTTTTGACCGGAAACAACTCGCTTTTCAGGGATTTGATGCCGGTTTGCCTGTTTCGTGGTCAATTTTTGCGCTGCAAAAAAGTGTCGGTTCCACCGACCCATATTGGATCAATGGCCCCGCGCGTAGGTCTTCCGCCGGCGCGCGAGGGTTCAAATCGACCGCATCTCAATAGGTCGCGGTGAGGTATTCGACGATCTTGCCGACGTCGGCATCGTCGATCGGCGCGCCATAGACCTTGATCATCTTGGTCACCTCGGCCTGCCAGAAGTCCTTCTTGAACTTCTCGCCCTGCGGCTGGGTCTTGATGTAGTCGGCCGAGTGGCAGGCGGTGCAGTTGTTCTGCGCGACCTCCAGGTTGGGACCCGGCTTGAATGCCGCGGTCTCCTCGGGAACCTTGTAGTTCACGGGCGCGGCGATCGCGGCGCCGATCGACAGCGCAGCGATCGCGGCGAGTGAGGCAAGCAGCTTGCTGGTCATGATGCTTCTCCTCACGCTGCGGTGACGCGCACGGTTTCGACGACGTTGCGCAGATAGCCGGCCGGATTCCACAACGGATCCATCGGCTGGGTGTCGCCCGCATTGTTGGTGGCACGCACCTTCAGGTCTGAGGGGCCGGCCGCGAGTTTTACCGGCAGCTTCCATTCACGGAATGCGTATTTGCCGAGATCCTTGCCGAGCCTGGCCGGCATCCAGCTCTTGCCGCCGTCGGTCGAGACTGCGACCTCCTTGATGCCCTTGCCGCCGTCGAAGGCGATGCCGCGCAGCATGGTTCGGCCTGCCTTGATCCTGGCGCCGTCGGCGACGCTGGTGATGAACGAGCGCACGGTGAAGCGGTTGATCGGGATCGTCGCCTTCGGTGCGGTGCCGGGCTCGACCGCGTTGTTCGGCGTATCCGGAATCCGGTAGGCGGACTTCATCCAGAAGCCCTCGAACACGCTGTCGATGACGTTGATCTCGTTGAGGTGCTTTACCCAATAGGTGCCGTAATAGCCGGGCACCACGAGGCGGAGCGGGAAGCCGTTGAGGAACGGCAGGTCCTCGCCGTTCATGCCCCAGGCCAGCATCACCTCGCCGTCGCGCGCGTGGTCGACGTCGAGCGCCTTGACGAAATCCGGGGTCTTGTCGCTGACCGGACCGTCCATGCCGTTGAAGGTGACCTGTTTGGCGCCGGCCTGCACGCCGGCCATGTCGAGCACGGTCTTCAGCGGCACGCCGTGCCAGCGCGCGCAGCCCATCGCGCCATTGCCGAGCTGGCCGCCGGCGACCCGCGGATTGAAGAAGCCGCGGCTGTTGCCGGAGCACTGGTTGACGGCGACGAGCTCGGTCGCCTTCAGCTTCCTGATCTCCGTCAGCGACAGTTTGAGCGGCTTGTCGACCTTGCCCTTGATCTCCAGCGTGAACTTGTCCGGATCGAGATTGTAGGGGAGGTCGGCGAGGTGATAGCGGACGAAGAATGCGTTGTTCGGCGTGAGCGGGCCGTCGTTGAAGATCGCAAATGGCGTTTCCAGCTGCGGCGGCCGGCTGGTCAGGCCGATCATCGGGCGCTTCTGCGGGTAGCGCACCAGCGGCCGTTCGCCATTGCCGAACGGCAGCGTCACGGTGTCGAGGGCGAATGCGCCCCTTGATCCCAGCCCCGTCACCAACGCGGCCAACCCGGCGCGCTTCATCAAGTCTCGTCGATCGAGCATTCCGCTTCCTCCGAAGCTGTTCTGTGGTGAGCCGGTCATCACCAGGCTCACCCTTGCCTTGTGCGCGTTCGCATCATGGAATGCGCGCGGCCGCAAATGTCGCACCTGACAAGGGCAAGTCAATTGAGCTTTCGCAGCGTCCGACAGCGTTGCGTCGCAACAACGAAAAGCCCCGGTCGCATTGGCGACCGGGGCATTTCGATCCAACCGGAGGGTTCGATCAGTAGCAGACGTTCACGGTGCGATAGCGATAGCCGTAGGGCGTCAGCACCAGGCGGGTGGCGTAGCAGCCGGAGTCGACGAAGCCGACGGCGATGCCCGGGCCACCCCAGAAGTGATGGTGATGCGGATGCCAGAAGAACGGCTTGGCGGAGGCCGAGGTCGGCGCCAGCGCGGCGGCACCGAGGGTTGCGGCAGTAGCGAGAGCAAGCGTGACTTTGCGAAGCATGGTCGTCTCCTTCAGATGCGCGTTGAACTCTGTCGCGGCGCGGTTGCAGTGTTACCCATCGCCAGTCAGTCGCATCCGGCATCGGGCACGTTCGAGCATCTCTGCTGGACGCGCGCTTGGATGTGCGGAAGGTCACACTCGGAGTGGGGTGGAGATGAACCCGGTCAGGCCGCGACGGCGCGATGGTCGTCGACCAGCGCGGCGAGGATGCGCGTCGCTTCGACGGTGCGCACGGTCATCGGCTCGTTGCGGCCGCGGATCGCGACCTCCTGGGCCGGCAGGGCATCGTCGGCGAGGCCTGCGGTGACGCGCACCTCGTCCGAGATCACCGCCTCGCAGGCCAGCGCCTTGGTCATGTCCTGCAGCCTTGCCGCAACGTTGACGGCATCGCCGAGCGCGGTGAACACCATGTGGTCGCGATAGCCGATATCGCCGACGATCACCTCGCCGCCATGGATGCCGATGCCGAAGCGGATCGGCTCGCGCAGATCGTGGCTGAGGAACTGGTTCAGCTCGTCGATATTGGCCGCGATCAGCGCTGCCGCGCGCAAGGCCTGGCGGCAGGCCACCTGCCGCTCGGTGGTAAGCCCGAACAGCGCCAGCATGCCGTCGCCGATGAACTGGTTCGGCCGCCCGCCGGCTTCCAGCACCGCCTGCGACACCGCGCCGAGGAAGCGGTTGACGATGAACACGGTGTCGAACGGCAACCGCTTCTCGGCAAGCTGCGTCGAGCCGCGCATGTCGACGAACATGCTGACGAGGTAACGTTCCTGGCCGACCCGCGTCGGATTGGTGGCGTGCGCATTCGCCGACATCGTGTGCGGCAGGAACAGCTGGAAGAAGTTCAGGTCGGAGGTCGGCCGCAACTGGCAGGCCAGCCGGATCGACGGATCGTCAGTGCCGACCCGGTGCAGCACGAAGGCTTCGCGCGGCGAGGGCTCGGGCAGGGCGGCGTGATCGCCGATGATACGGATGCGGCAGGTCGAGCAGCGCGCGCGGCCGCCGCAGACGCTGGCATGCGGCACGTTGTAGCGCAGGCTCGCTTCCAGCACGCTCAACCCCTTCGGCACCCGCAGCGTGCGGCCGTTGCCGTAGGACAGCGCGATCATGCCGCCGCGGCGCTCCAGCAGGGCACGCGCGCCGCGCGCCAGCAGCACGAGGCCGAGCAGGCCGAGATAGCCGATCGTCAGGCGGTCCGTGATCTTCTCGAGCGTGGTCGCCTGCGCGGCCGTCCCGAGCTTCTGCACCGACAATTCCTCGCGCCGCCAGTCGGGATCTTGATAGTCTTCCATCGTGGCGCGGCCGCCCTGATAGATGCCGAGCATCGCCAGGGTCGGGATCAGCACCGCGGCAGCGAGCAGGTATGGTGCGGCGCGCGTAAAGAATGGACGCAGCCGCAGCCAGAAGTACAGGCCGATGCAGCCATGCACCCAGGCGATCACCAGCACCGCCAGCATCAGCCACAGCCGGTTCGGTGACGAGATGAAGAATGTGTAGAGCTCCTGCGGGTAGAGCTTCTCCTGTCCGTACAGGGTCTGGCCGAGCCGCACGCCTACAACGTGCGCAACGATCAGCATCGGGACGCTGAGGCCGAGCGTGAGCTGCAGCGGCTCGATCGTCTTCCAGTGGAACTCGCGGCGCTGATACAGCGCCCAGATGCCGAGCGCGGTGTGCACCAGGCAAGCACTGTAGAAGGTGATCGCGACAGGCAGGAATTGCCAGAATTCGGTGTGGTAGTACACCCCGATCGCGAGCGCCTCCGTCGAGATATTGCCGAGCGCGTGGTTGAGGAAATGGCTGATCAGGTAGGCGAACATGATCGCCCCCGTGACCAGGCGGATCTGCCGCAGGCCGACGCCGCGGGCCAAATCCTGTAGATCCTGCAGGTGCTCGCGCGAGGGGGAGGCCATGTGATTCATGATCGGCAAGTCTAGTGCTTAATTCCCACGCTGAACACCACCGCGGGTCCGGACGGGCCGTGACAGCGGGCACTGCAGCACGTTGACACTCCGTTAAGAGTCGAACAAAAAGCGCCGTGACGATAGCTCCCGCCGATAACAACAGCGTTAAGCCGGCCCGGTCGCGCGCGCCGGATTGGCGCGGCGTCATCGCCGTAGTTGTCGCCATGACCGCAATGCGGCTGGTCTATGCCCATGCGCTCGATCTGCGCACCGACGAGGCCTATTACTGGACCTGGTCGAAGGAAAACGTGCTGTCCTTCCTCGACCATCCGCCGATGGTGGCCTGGTTCATCCGCTTCGGCACCGTGATCCTCGGCGACACCAATCTCGGCGTCCGCCTCGGTGGCATCGTTGCGATGCTGGCGACCCAGCTGTTGCTCGCCGACATCGTCCGCCGCGTGACATCCAACAATGTCCGCGCCGTGATGCTGGCGCTGCTGCTGCCGGAGGCGGCGCTCTATTACGGGCTCTTGATGGCCAAGGTGGCACCCGATACCGCGCTGATCCCGTTTTCGGTGGCGATGCTGTGGTCGCTGGTGCGGCTTGCGCAAAGCAATGACGGGCGCTGGTGGCTCGCCGCGGGGCTGTTTGCCGGGCTGGCGCTGTTGTCGAAATTCACCGCGATCATGTTCGCGCCGGCGGTGCTCGCCTTCGCGCTCGTGCCGGATTGGCGTTGGCGCTGGCTGCGCAGCCCGTATCCTTACCTCGCCGCGCTGATCGCGATCGTCGTGTTCTCGCCAGTCTTGATCTGGAATGCCGAGCACGATTGGGCCTCGTTCCGCTTCCAGGCGGTGCGCGCCACCGCCGAGCGCGACTTGACGCTCCGCACCCTCGGCGAGTTCATCGGCATGCAGTTCGGGCTGGTCGGCTTTGTGCTGCTGCCGGTGACGCTGTTCGGAACGGCGCTGACGGCATGGCGCGGCTATATCAGGCGCGAGCCGGTCGCGATCCTGCTGGCGACGGCGGTGCTGGTGCCGTTTGGCTACTTTCTTTGGAAGTCCTTGACCTTGCGGGTCGGCGACACCTGGCCGATGTTCCTATGGCCGGCCGGCTTTGCGGCGGTTGCCATCAATGTCACAAGGATGCCGTTCGAGGGCTGGTCGGTCGGACTGGTCAAATCGACGGTCTATTGGGCCCGAACCGCTGTCACCACCGGCATCGTGTTCGTCGTCTGCGTCTTCTTCTATTACATGTTCGCGCCGTGGAATCTGATCGGCCGCACCGATCCGATCGGCACCGAGGCGGGCTACGATCTGGTGGCCGCGCGCACCCTGGCGCAGGTGCAGGCGACCGGCGCGACCTGGGTCGCGACCACGGATTACCGCACCTATGCGATGCTGCGCTGGTTGCTGCGCGGGCGGGTGCCGGTCATCGAGGTCAACGAGCGCGGCCGCTTCCAGGGCTTTGCCGATCCCGGCATGAGCGTGATCCGCGACCATGTCGGCATCTATGTCGGGCGCGAGCCAGAGAACAATCTGCCGCTGTGGAGCGAGACATCAGCAGTGCGTCAGCCGCTGGAGCGCGTGACGCGGAGCTGGCGCGGCATGGTGATGGACACCTATGCGCTGGAGAAGATCAACGGCTGGACGCCCGATCTGTCGCCGCCGCCGGACACCACATTCTACCGCTGGCGCGTGCTGGCGATGCGTCTGGAGCCTTGCGAGATCACCTTCTCCCCTTGTGGGAGAAGGTGGCAGCCGAAGGCTGCCGGATGAGGGGTCTCTCTCCGCGGGAGCGGTGCGCGTGGATGGATACCCCTCACCCAAGCGAGTGTGTGACGAGTATCTGAGCTGCCCTCTCCCACAAGGGGAGAGGGCGCAACAACTGGCATCGTGCTGCGTTGAAAAGGCGAGGAGCTATTCCTCTTCCTCGCGCTTGCGGATCAGGTCTTTCGCCAGATCGGTCAGCGCGGGGCGCGGCAGGGCGTTGAAGGGGAGCGGGCGGGTCACGTCGATCGCGGCGAGGCCGAGCCGTGCGGTCAACAGGCCGTTGAGCATGCCTTCGCCGAGCCGCTGCGAGAGCTTTGCCGCGATGCCGTGGCCGAGCATCTGCTGGATCAGGCTGTCGCTTGCGGCCATGCCGCCGGTGATCGCCAGATGAGCGATGACGTGGCGCAGCAGGCGGATCATGCCGAGCGCGCCGGGCCGGCCGCCATAGAGCCGCGCCAGCTGGTGGATCATCCGCAATGACGCCACGAACACGAACAGCACGTCGATCATCGCGCGCGGGCTGACCGCGGTGACCACGGAGACGCGCTGCGCGGCGGTCGAGACCAGCCGCCGCGCCTCCTCGTCGAGCGGCGTCATCAGCTCGCGTTCGGCGAGGCGGATCATGTCGGCGCCGTCGATGATGTCGTCGGTGTGGCTCTGCACCGCGCTGCGGGCGCGGGCGAGCTGCGGGGTCCGGTGCGCGAGCTTGAGCAGGTCGGCGACAACAGCCCGGCTCGCGGCGCGGTCGTCGCTGACCAGCACCTCGGCGGCGCGCAGATGCAGCTTCTCGATGGTCGCAAGCCGCGCGAGACCGATGAGCTCGCGCATTGTAACGACCGCCAGCGCCACTGCGGCGATGACGGCAAGCCCCAGTCCGAGGAAGCCGAGGCCCTCGTTGCGCGCAAACAGATCCTCGACCAAATTGATGACGCCAAGCCCGGTGCCGAGCACCACGAGGCCCGCGACCGCGCTCCAGAACAGCGTGCCCCAGCGAAAGCCGCGGCGTTCCGGCAGCAGCGGCGTATCTGTTGGCACCGGGAGCTGCGCGGGCTCGGCCTCAGGTACGATCTGGATCGTGCCGCGGCTGAGGCGGCCGCTGTCGTCCGGATCCATCACGACCACGCCGGGATCGTCGAGCTTGAACGTCGCCGGCCGCCGCGGGGGCGTCTTCTCGTTCATTGCAGTTTGTCTCCGATCAGGAACTGGAGGGCGCGGTCAAGGCGGATGTGAGGCAGCGCCGGCTCCGCATCGCCGTTTCGTTCCAGCTTGGGCGGGCGGAAGCGCAGGAAGCGGTAGTCGGCCGCCTCGGCGCCGGCGCTGGAGAGGCCGCGGAATCCGCCGTTGAACAGCTCCTCCGGATTGTCGGGCAGGTCGCCCGGAAAGGTCGCGACCTCGGTCTCGCCGTCAAGCCGCTCGCCATTGGCGACCTCGCCCGGCGCCGGGGTGCCGAGGATCGACGGCAGCCTGTCGCGGCCGCGGGTGACCTGCGCCTCGCGGGTGGCGCGCACCGCGGCAAGCGCCACCACGTCGATCGCAGCACCGGCATATTCGGCGCGCTCGGCGGCCTTGGCCACGATCCGCCGCAGCACGGCCTCCAGCCGGTCGTGGCTCTGGTGATGCAGATGATCGGCCTTGGTCGCCGCGAACAGGATGCGGTCGATGCGCGGCCGGAACAGCGCGCTCAGCATCGTGCTGCGGCCGATCCGGAAGCAGTCGAGGATGCCGGCGAGCGCGGCCTCGAGGTCGTGCAGTGCCTCGGGACCGGCGTTGAATGCGGCCAGCGCATCGGCGAGCACGATCTGGCGATCGAGCCGCGCGAAATGATCGCGGAAGAACGGCCGCACCACGACGTCCTTGTAGGCCTCGAAGCGTCGCCGCATCATCGCCCACAGCGAACCGTCGGGCGCGCTGCCGTCGACGGGCACGTCGAGCGGCGCAAAGGTCAGCGCCGGCGTATTGGCGAGATTGCCCGGCATCAGGAAGCGGCCGGGCGGCAACAGGCTCATCGCAAAGCGCTCGTCGCGGCAGGCGCGCAGATAGTCGGTGAACAATCTTGCCTCGGCGAGCGCCGCCTGCTCGTCCGCTTTGCCCTCCGGCTTCAGCGTTGCCAGATGCGCGTGCCAGGGCGCCGCGAGTTTTGCGCGCAGCGGCTCGCGCGACAGCGCAAGGCTTTCCGCCGACCATTGCTCGTAGCTCTTGGCCAGCAGCGGCAGGTCGAGCAGCCACTCGCCGGGATAGTCGACGATGTCGAGGGTCAGCGTGCGGTCCGCGCCATTTTGCCGCTGATACTCGATCACCAGCCGAAGCTCGGAGATGTCGGTGGTCGAGCTCGGCCATTTGAGCTCCTCGACCAAAGTGCGGACATGGCTCTCATAGGCAAAGCGCGGCACCGCATCGTCAGGTTGCGGTGCGAGATAGGCGCGCGCGATCCGCCCCGAGGCATAGGGCTCGAACACCGGGAAGCGGCCGCCGCGGGTCAGGCCGTGCACCAGCGCGGTGATGAACACGGTCTTGCCGGCGCGCGACAGCCCGGTGACGCCGAGCCGTACCGTCGGGTTGAAGAAGCCCTCGCCATAGTCGAGCAGCGCCCGCGCCGAGAGACGCGCTTCCTCGACGATATCTCGAAACCTGGGGGGCATGGAGGGTTAACGAAAGGACCCGGCAGGAGGAGCCAAAAGGGGCGGGCGATCACCCGCAAGGTGGCGATTATCAGGGCAAAATCAAGCTTCACATTTCCGGCGCCTTTGCAGGCGAGGGGTTGAACGTGCCGCGACATCAGCGATACCCATAATCTGTCGGCCCACAGGAAAGCCTGCATGACGGTCTTCCGCCTGAAGCAATTCGCCTCGACCTCGATCCACGCGGCCGGCGCCGCTCTGTGGAACTACGACCGTGCCGAGCTGATCGCCGACGGCGTCGTCCACATCATCGGCGTCTGTTTCGGGCTGGTTGCCGCCACCGCGCTGATCGTGCTGACCGCGGTCTATGCCGGTCCGTTCGACGTTGCCGTGGTGTCGGTCTATGTCGCGGGCCTGCTCGCGATGCTGGTGTTGTCGGCGACCTATAATCTCTGGCCGGTGTCGCGCGCCAAATGGGTGCTGCGGCGCTTCGATCACTCCGCGATCTATCTCTTGATCGCTGCGACCTATACGCCGTTCATCGTGGAACTGAAGGACAGCACTTTCGCGCTCGCGCTGCTCGTCGGGGTGTGGTGCGTGGCGATCGTCGGGATCTGGCTCAAGCTGCGCTATCCCGGCCGCTTCGATCGGGTCGCAGTCGGGCTCTACCTTGCGATGGGCTGGAGTGGCATCATGCTCTACGACCGCGTCGTCAAGGCGCTGCCGGCGATGGCGCTCGGCTTTGTGCTGGCCGGCGGCATCCTCTACAGCCTGGGGGTGATCTTCCACTCCTGGCGGCGGCTGCGCTTCCAGAATGCGATCTGGCACGGTTTCGTGCTGCTCGGGGCCGCCTGCCACTATACGGCGGTGTTCGACGTCGTGCTGGCGAGCTGAGCCTTTCGCCATCTGCGGCGGATGGGCTATCATGATCCCGATAGGCTTGCCCGCTCTCTCCCGTCACCCTGAAGAGCGCGGTACGCGCGTCTCGAAGGGTCGACGCCACCAGCTGGGCCGTGCATCCTTCGAGACGCGCTCCGCGCTCCTCCAGCGACAAAGGCGCAGCCTTTGCGCGGGGATGACGGGACGCACGGGATAGGGTGGGCAAAGCGATAGCGTGCCAGCTAAAGATATCGGGAGGATGGCCATGCAGGTGGCGGGTAAGGTTGTGGTGGTCACCGGCGGTGGCAATGGCATCGGCAAGGCGCTGTGCGAGGCGTTCCACGCCGCGGGCGCATCCAAGGTCGTGGTGGTCGACCTCGATCACGCGGCGGCCGAGAAGGTCGCGGCCTCGGTCGACGGCGCCGCCTTCAAATGCGATGTCGGGCAGGAGAAGAACATCCTGCACGTGATCGACGAGACCGAGCGAATGTTCGGCCCGATCGCGCTGTTCTGCTCCAATGCCGGTATCGGCGGCGGCTTCGATCCGTTGTCGAAAAATGCCGGCGGCACCTCGGACGAGCCGTGGTCGCGGAGCTGGGCGATCCATGTGATGGCGCATGTCTATGCCGCACGGCATCTGGTGCCGCGAATGAAGGCGCGCGGCGGCGGCTACTTCCTCAACACGATCTCTGCCGCGGGCCTGCTGTCGCAGGTCGGCAGCCCCGCCTATTCGACCACCAAGCACGCCGCGGTCGGCTTTGCCGAAAACCTCGCGATCTCGCACCGCGCCGACAACATCAAGGTTTCGATCCTCTGTCCGCAGGGCGTCGAGACCAACATGCTGCGCTCGATCCCGAGGGGCCCGCAATCCGGCGATGGCGATCTCTCCGCGGAGCAGGTCGCGCAGGACGCGATCAAGGGCATCGAGCAGGAGACCTTCCTGATCCTGCCGCACCCGCAGGTGCTCGGCTACATGCGCAAGAAGACCGAGAACTACGACCGCTGGATCGGCGGCATGGCCAAGATCCAGGCCAAGATGCGCGAGACGCACGGGAAGTGAAATCTGTAGCCGAGGCTGGCCGCGCATGTCGCTGCGACGTGAGGTGAGCACGCTGGTCAGGCTCCCTCCCCCCTTGCGGGGGAGGGTTGGGGAGAGGGGTAAGCCCCGAGCGAGATGATTGAAGTGCGTCGCGCTTTGGCAACTTCGATCGCGTATCGTTGAGACTCATATTGAGAGAGTGTGCCGTGTGACACCCCTCTCCCTAACCCTCCCCCACAAGGGTAGGGCTATCGCATATGGGCGAGGACGGAGAGAAGGAAGTCGTTATTCCATCTGGCCTGGAGCATTTTGTGGCTGGTGCGCGTGGGACCTGGCGTGGCTTGTAGAGCGTTAAGTGCCAGCTTTCGGATGGCGGCAAGATTTTCGGCGGCATGGCCCTTGCGGCTACGGCAGGCGTCTTCGTCGAACAGAACGTCGAGAACCCAATGCAAGTTGTTCTCGATACCCCAGTGGGCGCGGACGGCCTCGAGCAGCTTCTTGGCCGACAACCGGCGTGAGGCCAGAAAGTATCGGGCCGTGTGTTTGGCTGTCTTGCCGGCCTTGGCGCGCCAACTATCGATGCGACCGACGACAGCGATAGCAGGGAAGCTGTATTGCTTTGCCAAGTCTGGGGCCGGCACGACGATGGCCTGCCGGCGCTCGATGCGGCCGTGGGCCGATGTCCTTCGCTGGCTCGCCCGCGCTGGCTTCCGGGCCGTATCGAGCAGCGCCTTGACGGCTTTGAAGAGCCGGCCGCGATTACTCTTGATGGCCAATACATAGTGGCCCTTCCGATCGCGGATGGCCTGCGCCGTGTCGGGCCGGCAATGCAAGGCGTCGGCGGTGACAAGAGCACCATCCAGATCGAGCAGGGCGAGGACTTCGAGAGCGCCGGCAATCTCGTTGCGATTGGGAGCCTTTCTCTGCGCCAACGCCATGCGCGTGCCTGCCGCCCAGACGTTGACCATATGTAGCGGCGTAGCCCGCCGGCCACGCGTGAAGGCTCCGCGCAACGCCTTGCCGTCGATGCTGACCACGCCCTTGACGCCGAAGCTCTTGCTGAACTTACGCAAAACCGCTTCCAGACCCTTCGGGTCCAGCACGCGGAAGACGTTGCTGAACGTGTCGTGGCTAGGAATACCGTGTCCAAGCTCCAGGAACTTCCGCAACAGCTGCTCTCGGCCTTTGCCGAAGAACTCGAACTCGGTGCAGGTCTTGGCGCCGGCCAGCGTCGCCGCCAAGGCAATGACGAGGATCTCCAACAAATCGTGTCGCGTGTTGCCGGCGCGTGGATCCTTGAGCGGTCGAAACAGGCGCCTGAGTTTGCGCATTTGGGTCTCCCTCGACAATCGAGAGACCCCCAAAGAATCCAGTTCCAACCGCTTGGCAACACCCCTCCTGAGCCATATGCGATTCCCCTACCCACAAGGGGGGAGGGAACCCGTCCGCCGGTGCCATCCTCACGGGCCTCACTCCCTGCCGAGTTGCGCGATCCTGTCGCGCAAATACGTATCCATCAGATCGGGCGCCGAGGCGCCGAACATTCTGATGCGGCCGGTGTGCAGCAACAGCAGCAGGCCGGTCGCGTGCGCGAAGCAATCCACCATCACCGTATTCGCCTTTAGCCTGGACGCGCCGAGCGCCTCGGCGGCTTCCGCAATCGGATGCAGCGCAGCCTCCAGCGCGGCGTTCAGCTCGTGGTCACGGTCGTGGCCGAGCCCGGCCGGCTTCATGCCGCCGCGGAACAGATAGAAGCCGAGATCGAGGTCGCGTGGATGCTCCGCGTAGTAACGGAAGAAAGCCATGCCAGCGGAATGCAACTTCTGTTTGGCGCCGCGCGTCGTCGTGACCGCGGCGCTGACGGCCTGGCCGAGCGAGGCCAGCGATTGCCGCAGCACCTCGGCATAGATCGCTTCCTTGGAATCGAAATGGAAATACAGCGCCGCCGGGGTGTAGCCGGCCCGGGTCGCGATCGCCCGCAGGCTCGCGCCCTCGAGGCCTTCCTCGACAAACACGCTGCGCGCCGCATCGAGGATCAGCTCCCGCTTGTGGCGGCTGACCGCTTCCTTCCTGCTCTCGCGCATCTGCATGTTCAGGCGAATCCGTCTTGACTCAATTCTAACACCGTTAGATAATTTAACAGTGTTAGAATAAATGAGCAAGGGAGAACGCCATGCTGATGACGGCTGCGGACTACCGGGAATCCCTGCGCCGCTACAAGCCGCGGGTCTTCGTCAATGGCGAGGCGGTCGCGAGCGTCGCCGACGAGCCGTTGCTGGCGCCGGGCGTGGCGGGTGTCGGCGTGACCTACGATTTCGCGCATCGCGCCGAGCACGCGCCGATCATGACGGCGCGGCAGGGCACCTCGGGCAAGACGGTCAACCGCATGCTCCACATCAATGAGAGCTCGCAGGACCTGCTCACCAAGCTCGAGGCGGTGCGGCTGGTGTGCAGGACATCGGGCTGCGCGCAACGCTATCTCACCCATGATGCGCTCAACGGCCTCTATCAGGCGACGAAGCTGACCGACGATCGGCACGGCACCGATTACAGCCAGCGCTTCCTCAACTACCTGCACGAGGTGCAGGACCAGGACCTGACGCTCGGCGTTGCCATGACCGATGCCAAGGGCGACCGCTCCAAGCGGCCGGGCCTGCAGGCCAATCCGGACGTCTATGTCCACATCAAGGAGCGCCGCGCCGACGGCATCGTGATCCGCGGCACCAAGGCGATCGTCACCGGCGCGCCCTATATGCACGAATTCCTTGTCATGCCGTGCCGCACCCATGTGCCCGACGACAGGGATTTTGCGGTATGTTGCGCGGTGCCGGTCGATGCGCCCGGCGTCACCATCGTCGCGCGCCCGGCCGGCCGGCCCGGCGATGCCGCTGCGAAATTCTCGGCGAAATACGGCCAGTCGGTCGGTGTCGTGATCTTCGACGACGTGTTCGTGCCGCATGATCGTGTCTTCCTCGCCGGCGAGACCGAGGAGGGCGGCTTCCTCACCACGTCCTACGCCACCCATCACCGCCACTCCTGCATCGGCGCGCGCGCCGGGTTCGGCGATCTTCTGATCGGCGCCGGCGCCCTGATGATCGAGGCCAACGGGCTCGATGCCGAGCAGCATGCGCACATTCGCGAGGCGATGGTCGAGCTCATCACCATCACCGAGAGCTTCTACGCGTGCGGCGTCGCGTCCTCGGTCTACTGCACGAAGGACCCCGCCGGTTCGGTGATGCCGGATGCGGTGTTCTCGAACATCGGCAAGCTTTTGCTTGCGACCAAGATCTACGACATGCACCGCGTGGCGCATTACGTCTCTGGCGGTCTGATCGTCGCGCTGCCGGGGCCCGATGAGGACCACAATCCGGAGACGCGCGCCTCGCTCGCCGCTGTCATGGGCGGACGTCCCGACATCCCGGCCGAGCAGCGCGCCGAGGCGGCGCGGCTGATCGAGGACCTCACGGTCTCGCACCAAGCCGGCTGGTACTCGGTGATCTCGCTGCATGGCGGCGGTTCGCCGGAGGCGATGAAGCGCGAGATCTGGCGCAACTATCCGGTGATGGAGAAGGCCGAGCTGGTCGAGAACCTGCTCGGCCGCGGTCTCGTCGACGAGGGACAGCGGGTGTCGAAGCAGCCCGGCCGCTGCTGCGCCACCGGCTGCGAGGTGCCGGCGCCATCAGCGCCTGCGCTGGAGCAGGAGCCTGCACTCGTGAGGTGAGCACGCTCGTCAGGCAACCTCCCCCAACGCAACCGGGGTGTACCCCGGTTGCGCATTGCAAATTTGCGCAAGTCGGGCAGGCCCGACTTGCGTCGGGGGAGGGCTGGGGAGAGCGGTAAGCCCCAGGCGAGATGATTGAAGTGCGTTGCGCTTTGGCAACTTCGATCGCGCATCGTTGAGACTCATACTGAGAGAGCACGTCGTGTGGCACCCCTCTCCCTAACCCTCCCCCGCAAGGGGGGAGGGAACCCTTCCGCTGGTGCCCTCCTCACTGCGTGCGTCAGAAGTCCGCCACTTGATCGGCGCGATCTTACGCCTTCTGCGTGTAGAGCAGCGGCACGGCGGAATCCACCATCACCTCGATCAGGCTCGCGCCCTGATGCGACAAGCCGCGCTTGTAGGCGCTCGCGAGCTCGGCCGATTTCGTCACCCGCACTGCATCGCAGCCCATGCCTTCGGCGAGCTTGACGAAATCGATGCCCGGCAAATCGAGGCCTGGCACGTTGCGCACCTGCATCACCTGGCTGAACGAGCGCATCGCGCCGTAGCCGGAATTGTTGAGCACCACGACCGTCAGCGGCAGCTTGCGCTGTGCGGCGGTCCACAGTGCCTGGATCGAATACATCGCCGAGCCGTCGCCGATCAGGCATACCGTGCGGCCCGCGCTGCGCCCGAGCGCCATGCCGACCGCGGCCGGCAGGCTGTAGCCGAGGCCGCCGCTCGCCATGGTGTAAAAACTGTCCTGGCCGCGCATCGGCATCGCCTTCTGCATCAGCGGGCGGTGTGACGGCACTTCCTCGACCAGCGCATCGTGTGGCCCCATCGCGGCCGCGAGCGCGTGCAGCGCGTATTCGGCGGGAATCGGATCGCCGGCCGCGGGCGCCGGCGGCAGGACGCGTCCCGCGGCTGCGGCGCGCCTGGTCTCGGGCAGCATCTCGAGCAGCGCCGACAACGCCGGCTTCATGGTCGCGACGATGCTGTGGCCGGTGGGTGTCATCGCAGCAGCGTCCGGATCGTCGGTGATCTGGAAGATCGTGGTCGCGCCGTCGAAGATCGCGGCATGGCCCTCGACATGGAAGGTGAACACCGGCGCGCCGACCACGACGACGAGATCATGATCGCGCAGCGCGTCGGAGAGCTGGCCTGGTGCGGCATGCAGGAAGCCGGCAAATTGCGGATGCCGCTCGGGGAACGAGCAGCGCGCCGAGAACGGGCTGGCCCAGACCGCAGCCTTGGTCTTTTCGGCGACCTTCACCATGAGATCGACGGCTTGCGCGCGATCGACGGAGGGGCCGACGACGAAAGCAGGGCGCTTGGCTTCGCCGAGCGCCGCCACCAGCGCCTGCATCGCGGACGTATCGGGGCCGACCTCGCGGCTGACCTGGCGCGCATCGAGCGGCTGCGTCGCATGCGCCCAATCGTCGATCGGCACCGAGACGAAGGTCGGCCCGCAGGGCGGCTGCATTGCGACATAATAGGCGCGCGCGATCGCCGCCGGCACGTCCTCGGCGCGCGCCGGCTCGACGGCGAATTTCACGTAGGGACGCGGGAATTCGGACGCGCGCTCGGCATAGAGGAACGCCTGCAGCGGCATGATCGAACGCGCCTGCTGTCCCGCGGTGATGACGAGCGGGGTCTGGTTGCGATAGGCGTTGTAGATGTTGCCGAGCGCGTTGCCGACGCCGGCCGCCGAATGCAGATTGATGAAACCGGCATTGCGCGTCGCCAGCGCATAGCCGTCGGCCATGCCGACCACCGAGGCCTCCTGCAGGCCGAGCACGTAATCGATGTCGTCGGGCCAGTCGCTCAGGAACGGCAATTCGGTTGAGCCGGGGTTACCGAAAACCTTCTGGATGCCCCACGCGCGCAGCAGGCCGAAGGTGGCGTCTTTGACGGTGACGGCTTTGCGTGTGGCGGCGGGCTTGCGGGACGACATCGAGCGGTTCCCATTTCTGTCTTGTTATGTTCCGTCATTGCGCGCGGCAAAAGCGGAAAGGCAATCCACCTGTCGATGGATTGCCCGGCGATGTCAAGCCGCTGCGCCGATAGTTGCCGCGGCAACGGCCGAAAAACTGCGTGATCAATTCGCCTTCTGCAACGCCGCCGTCTGCTTGTCGAGCTGCTTGTCGAAATCCTGCTCGAGGCCCGCCACATAGCTGGCGTTTTCGCCGGGCTTGACGAACGGGTTCGGTGCGCCGTCCTTCATCTGCGCGCGCTTGGCCTGCATGTCGTAGACCTCCGGATGCGGCCCGAGCAGCACGTCGACCTTCATTCCCTTGACCTTGGCGAAGGTCGAGCGGTAGTCGTCGACGATGCCGGCATAGGTGGGGCGGCCGACCAGCCGGTTCAGCGCCACCGTCCCGCTGCAGAAGAACAGCACGTTGCGCTCCTGGTTGCCATCCTTCACCGTCATCTCCCAGCTGGTGCAGCCGGGCGAATGGCCGGGCGTGGTGTGCGCGGTCAGCGTCACGTCGCCGAGCGTCACCTTGTCGCCTTCCTTCACGGTGCGGTCGACCTTGACCGGCGGAAAGCCGAGATCGGTGTTCTTTTCGTCGCCGGGATAGTAGCCGCCTTCGAGCAGCGGCTTGTCGCGTTCGCCGGCAATCAGCTGCGCGCCGGTCTCCTGCTTGATCTCGGCAAAGCCGCCGGTGTGATCGAGATGGGCATGTGTGTTGAGGATGTCCTTGATGTCGGCGACCTTGAAGCCGAGCTTGGCGATGTTGTCCTTGATCATGCCGGTCGACTGCTGCATCGCCGTATCCATCAGGATCAGCCCTTGCGACGTCTTGATGATGTAGACCGCGATGCCGTCAGTGCCGACATAATAGATGTTGCCGATCAGCTGGAACGGTTCGAACGGCGCGGTCCATTTCTTCATGACCACGGCCATGAATTCCTTGAGCGTCTGTGCCTGCGCACCGGTTGCGATCAGCGCGAGCGCACACAGCGCGGCTGCGATCGTCCTCATGGTTGCCTCCCTGTTTGTTGTTGTTCGTGCGGGCGCACTATGCGGGCTGGCAATGCCGATCGCAAGCGGCGGACGGCCGGCATTTTGCTGAGCCGCCATGCAGGCGGCGAACCGTCCGCCGCGTCCCTGTTCCCCGGGGTCAGCTTGCGTATTGGGCGATGCCGTTGCCGAATGACCAGTTTTCCTTGGCGACCTCGACCAGGCTGATGAAGATATCGTCCGGGCGGCCCTGCAACTGGTTCTGGAAATCGTCCACGATCCGCTTGTAGAACGCCTTCTTCATCTCGACCGAACGCCCGGCATTCAACGTGATCTGGATGAAGATGAGATCGTCGCTGTCGCTGTTGCCGAGATAGCTTTCGGCGTAGTTCAGGTCGCCGCGATCATGCTCGGTGATGATCTGAAACTTGTCATTCTGCGGCACGTTGATCACGTCGAGCATCGCCTTGTAGACGATCTCGCCCAGGGTCTTGCGGTATTCGGCGGACTTGCCGCGTTTCAGGTCGATACGAACGAATGGCATGGTGGTCTCCGTTTGTTGTGCGGGGGTCGGCCGGGTCGGCCCCGTGTGATCGAGACGCTGCGACGGCGCGAATGCTTTCGCGCCGTCCGCCTGCGCCGGCGGCGTCGGGAAATTCAGCGGGTCGCCTTGAAGGCCTCCCAGCGCGCGTCGCGCTCTCGTTGATATTTTGGCATTCGCTCGGCGACCGTGTCGGCCCAATGCAGCGGTTCGCCGCAGGCCTGGCAGACCGGACCGAGCCCGGCCAGCTTGCCGCAGGTGAGGTGGGTGTAGTTCATCGAAAGACCGTCCCTGGGCGACTTGCACCAGGTCTCGCCCCAGGCGCGCAGCGCGAACATCACGGGGAAGAACGCCGCGCCCTTCTCCGTCAAATGATACTCGTGGCGCAGCGGATGCTTGTTGTAGATGCGGCGCGTCACCAGTCCGTCGGCCTCCAGCTTCTTCAGCCGTGCCGCGATCATCTGGGGCGTCGCGCCGGTGTAGGCCTGAATCTCCTCGAAGCGGTGGTTGCGCGCGAACAGCTCGCGCAGCACCAGCACGGTCCAGCGATCGCCCACGACGGTCTCCGCGCGTGCCACCGGACAGAGCGTTCGGTCAGCAGGGTTGCCCTTTGGCTTTGACATCACGTTTTCTTCATCCGGCATTGTTGCTATGATTTTCATAGTAATATGAGCTATCGTGAATGCGGGTGCAACGGGCATCTTCCGCCCGGTCTCTCACATTTCAAGGAGCGAGCCATGAGTACCGAAAGCAAGGGTTCGAAACCGGGTGTCGACATGAAGCTCGAAGTCGTCGTGATCCCGGTGACCGATGTCGATCGCGCCAAGCGCTTCTATGAAAATCTGGGCTGGCGGCTCGACGCCGATTTCGTCAGGGCGGACGGCTCCCGTGCGCTTCAATTGACGCCGCCGGGCTCGCCGACCTCTGTTCATCTCGACAAGGGATCCGCGCTGCCGCGCTTCCTGATCGTAAACGACATCGAGGCAGCGCGCGCCGAGCTGATCGCGCGCGGCGTCGATGTCAGCGAGGTGTTCCACCGCGGACCGCAAGGCCGCATCAAGGGACCCGATCCGGAGCGGCCGAGTTACGGTTCGCTTGCCACGTTCAGCGACCCCGACGGCAATGTCTGGCTGCTGCAGCAGGTCACGCAGCGCCTGCCCGGCCGCGTCGATACCAGCAGCACGACCTTCTCGTCATCGGCGGATCTCGCCGCCGCGCTCCGCCGTGCGGCAGCCGCGCATGGCGAGCACGAGAAGCGCACCGGCGGGCACGATGCGAACTGGCCGGATTGGTACGCCGACGACATCGTGCGCGAGCAGGCCGGCCAGCCGCTGCCGGAGTGAGCGATCAAACAGGAGTATCCTCTCCATCGCGATAAGTCACGCGGCCGCGCATCACGGTCTCACCCATGCCCGGTGTCGAACACCGGCGCGTAGGCGTTGCCGTCTCGACGGATGTGGGCGCAGCGCTGGCCGCGGAAGTGAGCGGGTATGACGAGCCGGCCGCTGTCCGCGGCCTCTGCCAGGATTTTCGTGCGCGTCTCGCCCGCCAGCCGCGGGTCGGCACAGGATGACGTCGAGAGATCGGGCTGGAAGACCTGCACCGGATTGTGCACGGCATCCCCGCAGAAGATCGCACGATGTTGTGGGTAGTCGACGAGCAGGCCCATCTGCCCGCTGGTGTGGCCCGGCAGCGGCACGAGCCGCAGACCGGGACCGAGCTCATGGCCGTCGTCGACCAGATCGACACGGCCTGCCTCGACGATCGGAATGACGCTCTGTTCCAGGGCGCGGGCGTGGATCGGCGCGGCACGGCCGGCATCGTGTTGCGTCATCCAGTCGGCGAGCTCGCGGCGGCCGAACAGATAGCGCGCGTTGGGAAAGGTCGGCTGCCAGCGGCCGTTGTCCTGGCGCGTATTCCAGCCGACGTGATCGACATGCAGATGGGTGCAGAACACCAGATCGATGTCGGCCGGATCGACGCCGCTCGCGCGCAACCGATCGAGGAAGCCGCTGCCGCTCCGCCGGTGCCAGGCCGGGATCTCGGGGATGTCCTTGTGTTCGCCGATGCAGGAGTCGATCAGCAGGGTGCGTCCGCCCGTTCGCACCACGAAGCTCTGGATCGCGTGTTTCGCCTGGTCCCGGGCGAGATCGATAAACACCGGCTCCAGGATATCGCGATGCGCTTCGATCAGGCTTCGATCATATCCGGGCAGAAACTCGGACAGCGGAAGCGCAAAATCATTGTCGTCGACGATGACGTCGACGGTCGCGTCGCCGATCGCAAATTGCATGACAGCTCCTTCCCGGAGAACCGTGCCATCTCGCCGCGGGGCGCGGCGTCGTCGTTCAGTTGCTTTGCCGCGCCGCCGGCTCGAAGCTCACTATGCGGGTTGCCGCCATCGATCGCAAGTTGCGCGGCTTGCGGACGGTGATCAGACGATCTCGCGCAGCAAGCCGATCAGGCGGCCGCACTCGTCGTCCGTCCCGACCGTGATGCGCAAAAAGTCCTCGATCCGGGGCTTCTGGAAATGCCGGACCAGGACGCCGCGCTCGCGCAGCTTCGCGGCGAGATCCGCGCCGCGATGGGCGGGATGGCGGGCGAACACGAAATTCGCCAGCGACGGCAGCACCTCGAAGCCAAGCTCGGTGAGGCCGCGGACCAGCGCCTCGCGGCTCCGGATGATGCGTTGCCGTGTCTCCTCGAACCAGGCCTCGTCCCCGATCGAGGCGACCGCGCCCGCGATTGCAAAGCAATCCAGCGGATAGGAGTTGAAGCTGTCCTTCACCCGCTCCAGCGCCTCGATCAGCGGGCGCTGGCCGATCGCGAAGCCGACCCGAAGCCCCGCCAGCGCGCGCGACTTGGACAGCGTCTGCACCACCAGCAGATTGTCGTGCCGCGCCACCAGTGGCACGGCGCTCTCGGCGCCGAAGTCGACATAGGCCTCGTCGACCACCACCAGGCGGTCGGGATGCTCGCGGAGCAGCGCCTCGATTGCGGCACGCGGCAGCGCGATCCCGGTCGGCGCGTTCGGATTGCACAGCAGGATCGCGCTGCCGGGCCGCCGGTAGTCGGTCAAATTCACCCGCATCGCGGCATCGAGCGGCACCGCCTCGTAGCTGACGCCATAGAGGCGGCAGTAGACCGGGTAGAAGCTGTAGGTGATGTCGGGGAACAGCAGCGGCGCGTCGTGCTTCAGGAGCGCCGGAAAGGCGTGAGCCAGCACCTCGTCCGAGCCATTGCCGACAAACACTTCGTCTGGCGTGACGCCATAGCGCGCTGAGATCGCCTCGCGCAGTGCGGTTGCACGGGGATCCGGGTAGAGCCGCAGTCGATCCGTCGTCGCTGTGATCGCAGCCAGCGCGTGCGGCGACGGCGGGTAGGGATTCTCGTTGGTATTGAGCTTGACGAGGCCATCGATCTTCGGCTGCTCGCCGGGCACGTATGGCGACAGATTGTGGACGACCGAACTCCAGAAGCGACTCATGATCCCGTGATCCATGGCTGAATGCGATCACAGTAAAGGATGCGAGACGCCGGCGAAAGCGGGCCGTTCATCTTGTGTCGCAATCAGCAGCGCCGCGTGCGGACCTTACCAGGTCGCCGTGCCCTTCATGGTCGGCTGGCCCTCGGCGTTGGCGGTCCACAGCTCCATGCCGCCGTCCTTGTCGTTGGCATTGATCGAGAACTCGCTGCCCTCGAACAGCGGCTGCACGCCGCGATAGGACAGCTTCTTCGGCGGCTTGCCGTCGCGCAGCCTGGCGGCGAGCTCGACGATGAAGGAGGCCTGCAGCGGGCCGTGGAAGATCAGGCCCGGATAGCCCTCGACCTTGGTGACGTAGTCGCGGTCGTAATGGATACGGTGGCCGTTGAAGGTCAGCGCCGAATAACGAAACAGCAGCACCGGGTCGGAGACGTGGCTCTCGCGATGCTGCGCGACCGGAGGCGGCGGCGCCTTGGCGGGCGCTGCGGCCTGCGTCGTCATCTCGCGATAGACGATGTCCTGCCGCTCGCGGACCGCAAGCCCGCGCGAGGTCGTGACCTCGTGGTTGACCGAGACGAAGCACAGCGTGCCGGTCGAGCCCGATTTCACTGTGACGTCGGCAATGCGCGAGGTCCGCTTGGCGTCGTCGCCGATGCGCAGTGCGTCGAAGAATTCGAGCTCGCCGCCGGCCCACATCCGGCGCGGCAGCGGGACCGGCGGCAGGAAGCCGCCGCGGGTCGGATGGCCGTCCTGGCTCAGTTGCGACATCGGAAACACCGGCTGCGCCAGGCACCAATGCGTGGTCCACGGCGCGGCATCGCCGGCCTTTGGCTCGCCGATCTCCTGGAACAGCGTCGCGCGCAGCCCCATCACGAGATATTTGGTGACGACGTCGGAGGCCTCCTGGGAGCGGCCCATCCACTGGCGGAGATGATCGAGGTCGAGTTTATCGGTCATGAGATTTTGCCCGCGGTGAGAGAAATCTGAGCGTGATGGCGTCGGTGTGACGGCAAACTCGGCACACCTCTCCCGCTTGCGGGGGAGGTCGGCGCGCAGCGCCGGGTGGGGGCTCTCTCCACGGTAGGATTCGTGGAGAGAGCCCCCACCCCAACCCTCCCCCGCAAGCGGGAGAGGGGGCGCAGCTCGTTCTTGATTGCGATCGCGCCTGATCTCATTGCAGCCTAACGTTTGGTGCGCTCGCCGATCGCGGGCACCTTGCCGTAGTGCCTGTCTTCACCGACGACGATCGCGGCCGGCGCCGGATAGCTGACCTTGCCGTTCGGCGTGTCGACCTCGATGCGACGCAGATGCGGATGCTTGGCGAGGTCGTCCATGCTGTTGACCTCGGCAAAGGCGATGTCGGCCTCCGCGAGCTTCGCCAGCAATTCCTCGCGCGTGAGCTTGCCAAAGCTGTCGTTGACGATCTGGTCGGTCAGCGTGCGGTTGCGCACCCGCTCGACCATGTTGGCAAAGCGCGGATCGTCGGGCAGAGCAGGCTGTCCCAGCACCTTGGCGCACAGCGTCTTCCACTCGCGCTCGCTCTGGATCGAGATCAGGATTTCCTTGCCGTCCTTCGAGCGGAATACGCCATAGGGCGCGATCGACGGATGAGCGAGGCCGATCCGCTTCGGCGACTTGCCGTCCTCGGCATTGAGCAGCGGCACGGTGAGCCAGTCGGCCATCACGTCGAACATCGAGATCCTGATGTCGGCTCCCTCACCGGTGCGGCCGCGGCCAATCAATGCTTCGAGGATCGAGGCATGCGCGGTAGCGCCGGTCGCGACATCGACGATCGACATGCCGACGCGCGAGGCGCCTTCGGGGCCGCCGGTGATCGAGGCGAGGCCGCTCTCGGCCTGGATCAGCAGGTCATAGGCCTTGCGGTCGGCATAGGGGCCGGTGTCGCCGTAGCCGGTGATCGTGCACATGATCAGCTTCGGATAGTCCTTGCGCAGCCGCTCGCGCGAGAAGCCGAGCTTGTCCATCGAGCCGGGCTTGAGGTTCTGCAACAGCACGTCGGCGCCTGCGATCAGCTCTTCCAGCGTGGCGAGGCCTTCTTTGGTGGCGAGATCGACCACCGCGGAGTCCTTGCCGCGGTTGAGCCAGACGAAATAACTGCTCTGGCCCTTCGCCGCGGCATCATAGCCGCGGGCGAAATCGCCCTCGGGCCGCTCGATCTTGATCACATGGGCGCCGGCGTCCGCCAGGCGTGACGAGCAGAACGGCGCGGCAACCGCCTGTTCGACGGCGATGACGGTCAATCCCTCAAGCGGCAGCATGATCACAGAACTCAGTAGGAGCGGGGCATGCCGAGCACGTGCTCGGCGACGAAGGACAGGATCAGATTGGTCGAGATCGGCGCCACCTGATAGAGCCGCGTCTCGCGGAACTTGCGCTCGACGTCGTACTCCTCGGCGAAGCCGAAGCCGCCATGGGTCTGCACGCAGGCGTTGGCCGCTTCCCAGGAGGCGTCGGCCGCCAGCATCTTGGCCATGTTGGCCTCTGCGCCGCAATCGAGCCCGGCTTCATATTTGCGGGTGGCTTCCTTCACCATCAGCTCGGCCGCGCGCATCGAGGCGTAGGCTTTTGCAATTGGAAACTGGATGCCTTGATTCTGTCCGATCGGACGGCCGAACACGCTGCGCTCCTTGGCGTAGTTGGTCGCCTTGGCGATGAACCACTTGGCGTCGCCGACGCATTCGGCCGCGATCAGGATGCGCTCGGCATTCATGCCGGAGAGGATGTAGCGAAAGCCCTTGCCTTCCTCGCCGATCAGATTCTCCGCCGGCACCTTCATGTCGGTGAAGAACACTTCGGTGGTGGCGTGGTTCATCATGGTTCTGATGGGGCGGATCTCCAGGCCCTTGCCCTTGACCTCGCGCATGTCGACGATGAACACCGAAAGCCCGTCGGTGCGCTTCTTCGACTGTTCCTTCGGCGTGGTGCGCGCCAGCAGCACCATAAGGTCGGAATATTCGGCGCGGCTGGTCCAGATCTTCTGGCCGTTGACGACGTAATGGTCGCCCTCGGGGCGCGCGAAGGTTTTCAGCGACGAGGTATCGGTGCCGCTGGTCGGCTCGGTGACGCCGAACGCCTGCAGCCGCAATTCGCCGGTCGCGACCTTCGGCAGATACTTGGCTTTCTGTGCATCATTGCCGTGCCGCAGCACGGTGCCCATCGTGTACATCTGGGCATGGCAGCCGCCGCCATTGCAGCCGGCGCGCTGGATCTCTTCCAGGATCGCCGCCGCCGCCGACAATTTCAGGCCCGCGCCGCCATATTCCTCGGGGATCAAGACCGACAGATAGCCGGCCTCTGTCAGCGCATCGACGAATTCCTTCGGATAGGCCATCTGGCGGTCGAGCTTGCGCCAGTATTCACCGGGAAACTGCGCGCAGAGTTTTGCCACCGCGTCGCGGATGTCTGTGTGGTCGTCGATGTTCTGGTCGTGTGCGGTCATGATGCTGTTTTGCCGAGAGGTTGCGCCTGAAACGGGCAAAGCGCCCGCTGTTGTGGGGCCCCGGTAAACTCCCTATGCTGTTTTGTTATAGCGTATGAACCTGCCTTCCAGGATTGGCAAGTATGGATTTCCGCCAGCTTAGGACCTTTGCGTGTGTCGCGGAACTCGGGAGTCTGAGCAAGGCGTCCGATACGCTGCGGGTCGCGCAGCCGGCGCTGAGCCGGCAGATCAAGCTCCTGGAGCATGAGCTGCGCACCGAACTGTTCACGCGCAACGGCCGCGGCATGGTGCTGACCGATGCCGGCCGGCTGCTGCTGGCGCGCACCGGCGGCATCGTGCGGCAGATCGACCAGATCCGGGACGACATCCAGTCCGCCGGCGGCGCACCGTCCGGCCGCGTCGTGCTCGGGCTGGTGCCGACGGTGAGCTGCGTGCTGTCGGCGCGGCTGGCGCGGCGCACGGTGGAGCGCTATCCCGGCATCTCGCTCTGCATCGTCGAAAGCTACAGCGGCCATCTGATCGAGTGGCTGCATCGCGGCGAGATGGACCTCGCGGTGATCTACGGGCCGTCGGTCGATCTGCATCTGACGGTGCAGAGCCTCGGCCGCGATAGCATCGTCGCGGTCGGCCCGCGCGGCAGCGGGCTGAAGCAGAAGAAGCAGGTCGAGTTCGGCTGGCTGATGCGCCAGCGCTTGGTGCTGCCCAGTCATTCGCACGGGCTCCGTGCGCTGCTCGAACATGCCGCGGCCAAAAAGAAGATCGATCTCGACGTCAGGCTCGAGGCGGATTCGTTTCGCGTGCTGACCAGCCTGGTCGAGGAGGGCCTCGGATATACCTTGCTGCCGCCGTCCTCGGTGCGCGCCGAGGTGGCGGAGGGGCGGCTCGAGACCGCCTCCATTGCGCGGCCGGCGCCGCGGCGCGAGCTGACGCTGGCCTCGCCGGTCGAGCATCCCGGCTCCAATGCGATGACGCTGCTCGCAAAGCTGTTGCGCGACGAGGTCGCCGCGCTGCGCGCCGAGGGGCTCTGGGATATCCAGCTCGCCTGAGCGCGGCTTGCGCATCACTTCACCGCGAAGCCGAGATGGCCACGGAAGCGGTTTTTCAGGTAGGTGCCGTCGCGCGGCGGCAGCGCGCGCTCGACCTCGCCGGCGGCGATGCGGATGCGCGCCAGCCGCGGGCCGCCGCCGAGATCGCGCAGGCTGGCGCGGAAGGCCTCAACGCCGGCCATGTCGGCGATATCGGAAATGCTGGCAATGCCCGCGCCGCTCGCGATCACCTCGAGCCTGGCGCCGAGGCCGGAGTGGCTGAGCTGCATCCCGGTCTCGCCGAAATGGCCGTTGTCGAGCACCGCGATCGAGAGATTGCCGGGCTGCTTGGTGGCGATGGTCAAGAGGCTGCCGATCCCCATCAGCTGCTCGCCGTCGCCGGTGACGACGAGCACCGGGCGCTTCGGCTGCGCCAGCGCGAGGCCGAGCCCAACCATCGCGGCGCCGCCCATCGCGCCCCAGAGATAGAAATTGCCGGGGTGCTCGCCGGCGTCGAACACATCGTAGGACGAGGAGCCGAGCCCGGAGATCACGAGCAGGTCGCCGCGCTCAGTGAGCAGCGCCTTCACGGCGGCGCGGCGATCGAGAGTGCCTGTTGCAGCTGACATCAATGCGTCTCCTTGGTCCACTTCTTGCGGCCGATCATCCGCTGCGAGATCAGCACCGCGACCTGCTGGTCGCCGTCATAGGCGAGCGAGGCGGCGGCCGAGACCACTTCCTCGGCATCGTCAGGGTTGTCCAGCCGCAGCACGGTGGTGCCCATGATCTCGAACGCTTGCGGCGTCGCTCGGCCCATCGGGATCTGCCAGGGATTGAACTCGGCCCATTCGCCGCGCATCGTCACCAGGGTCAGCAGCGGGAAGCGGCAGCTTGCCATCAGTGACAGCATGTTGACGCAATTGCCGACGCCGCTCGACTGCATCAGCAGCACCGCGCGATCGCCGCCGAGCCAGGCGCCGGCGGACAGCGCCACGCCTTCTTCCTCGGTCGTCAGCACGGTGGTCTTGATGTCGGCATCCGCATGCGACAGCTTGATCAGCTTGGAATGCCCCGCATCGGGGACATAGGACACCTGCGCCACGCCAAAATCCTTCAGCGTGCGGTAGATCGTAACCGGCCAGTCGGTGCTGGTCGCGTTGTCCTGGTGAACGGCAATCTGGTCCATCATGGCCTCGGCGGTAGCGTTTTCGAGCGAACCGGGTATCGGTTCGCGAAGAAAAACGCGTCAGTACAAGGGGCGCGCATGGGCGCGGCCTCACGTCACAGGCTTTAGGCCAGATGGGGGCTATATTCTCTTCGCATCTGCTTTGCGCAGCTATGCCAGAATTGTATAGCCGCCAAGCGAGCGGGGAGGCGGACGGAGCGTCTTTTGGCCGGATCGGCAGACAGCCTCATTGCAGCCAAAAAAGCGGCTCCCTATCTTCAGAATGCAAAATGGCGGCCGCCGCCGGGCCGCAGGGCAAGCTTCATTTCAAGGCTTCATTTTCGGCATATTGATAGACCCGTCGCATTTTCAGGTATCGGGGCATGATTGTCCGAGATCGCTTTCGCGGCCTCTTCCCAAAGTACTTTCTCGTGCTCTTCCTGGCCGTCGCGTTTCCGATTGCGATCAATGGCAGCATTGAAGCCTGGTTCGGTTACCGCGATCAGCGCGCAAGGCTGGACCAACTGCTTGGCGTTCAGGCGACGTCCGCTGCCGCCGAAATTCATAACTTCATTTCCGATATTGCAAGTCAGCTTGGCTGGCTGGTCCAGCTGCCATGGACCGATGAACTGGATGAGCAGCGGCGGACCGATACGCTGCGTCTGTTTCGTCAAGCGCCTGCCATTGTGAGCCTGACGCTCATCGACAACAACGGCTTGGAGCGTCTCTATGTCTCGCGGGTCGGCCTCAATCGGATTGAAAGTCGTACAGACCGGTCGAATGATCCTGCGGTGATCGGCGCCCACGCGAGGCAGGTTTGGTTCAGCGATGTCAGCTATCACAGGGGCTCGGAACCCTATTTGACGGTTGCTTTGGTGGGTAACCGAACCGCAGTCGGCGCAGCCATCGCCGAAGTCAATCTCAAGCTGATCTGGGATGTCGTTTCGGCGATCAAGGTGGGTGAGACCGGTCTCGCCTTTGTCCTGGACCGTCAGGGTCGCCTGATTGCCCATCCCGACATCAGCCTCGTCCTCCGTGGGATGGAAGAGAGAACCTCACAGCCATTTCGCACCATACGCGACGCGATCGGCCCGGGAGCAGGCTTTGCAACGAGCCGGGACGCACAGGGACGTCAGGTTGCCGCCAGCGCGGCTCCCGTGGCGGGGCCCGACTGGACCGTTGTAGTGGCACAGCCGCTCTCTGAAGCCTACGCGCCGATCTACGCCGCCCTGCGGCGGACCGCAGTGCTTCTCGCAGGCAGCACCCTGTTTGCAGGGCTGCTGGCCTATGCATTTGCGCACCGGATGACGGAGCCGATCAAGTTGCTCGAGGAGGGGACGGAACGGATCGGCGCCGGATCGTTCGAGCACCGCATTTCGATCCAGACCGGAGACGAGTTTCAGCGTCTTGCAAACAGCTTCAACAGGATGGCCGCCGAACTCGCGCTCGCACAGCAGCACCAGGAGCGTATCGCGAAGCTCAAGCGATTTCTCGCGCCTCAGGTCGCGGATCTCGTCGATCGGGCCGGCGACGACAGTGTGCTGGATGGCCGCCGTACCGACGTCGTCGTTGTGTTCTGCGATTTGCGAGGGTTCACCGCGTTTTCCGCCGGCGTCGCGCCCGAGGAAGTCATGAGCGTGCTGTCCGAATATTATGAGGTTCTGGGCCGGGTCATTGCGCAGTTCGAAGCAACGCTCATCAGCTTCTCCGGAGACGGACTGATGGTGCTGGTGAACGCACCCGTTGCGGTCGAGCAGCCGGCGTTAAGAGCCGTCGACCTTGCGATCGAAATGCAGAAGCGCGTGCAAGGGCTGATCGCCGGCTGGCGATCGCGAGGCTACCATGTCGGCTTCGGCGTTGGGCTCGCCGGCGGACCGGCCACCGTCGGCCGCATCGGGTACGAGGACCGGCTCGACTACACGGCGATCGGCAGCGTGGTCAATCTGGCGGCCCGCCTGTGCGCATCTGCCGCAGACCGGGAAATCCTGGTCGACGCCGAGATCGCCGCAAGCGTGCGGGGCAAGCGGGCTGTGCAGGAGATCGGGAATCGACAAATCAAGGGCTTCGATGAGGCCGTTCCGGTCTCCGAAATTTCCTTTGATGTGCCCTAGCTGATGCCGGCTCGCGGGTGCTCGGCGCAATCCGTTGGCGACTGGCTGAGCCCCCTGAGATATGCTTCGGTCGACGGCGAGCGGCGAGTTCGTGAGCATGAGATGCGTTGACGCTGGAGCAGCAACGTTGCGCGGACGTGCCAGACGGCGCGACTTCCTCTCGTTGATGGCCGCCGCCGCTACCTGGGCGACATCCTCGCATGCGCAGAAATCGTCCATGCCGGTCATCGGCTATCTTTGCCCGGAATCGCCTGATCTGTTTGGCAGTCGGCTGAAAGCATTTCACCAGGGACTTGCCGAAGTCGGCTTCGTGGAGGGCCGCAACGTTGCGATCGAATATCGATGGGCCAACGGGCAGTATGCTCGCTTGCCCGCTCTGGCCGCCGAGCTGGTCGCACGCAATGTGGATGTGGTGGTCGCACCCGGCGGCGCCCCGGTCGCACTTGCCGCCAAAGCGACCGGCACCACCACGACCATCGTCTTCGAGATGGGCGGCGACCCGGTCCAGTTGGGCGTGGTGGACAGCCTGTCGCGGCCGGGAGGCAATATCACGGGAGTCTCGAGCCTGAGCGTCGACGTGTCGCCGAAGCGGCTTGAGTTGATGCACGAGCTGCTGCCGGCGGCCACCACATTGGGGGTCGTCACCAACCCGACAAGTCCAACTGCCGGTTCACAAGTGCAGAGGCTGCGTTCCGCCGCCGAAACCCTGGGGGTCCAGCTGCAGATCCTGAGTGCAAGCAAGGAAGATGAATTTGAATCCCTGTTCTCTGCCGTGGCGAAGGAGCAGGCAAACGGACTCGTATTCACCTCCGATCCCTATTTCGCATTTCGTAGCCAGCGACTGGCCGATCTCGCGACGAAGTATGGCGTGCCCGCAATCACGCAGACCCGCGACTTCCCCCTGGCTGGAGGGTTGATGAGCTATGGAGGTGATTTTGTGCAGTCGCATCGGCGCGCGGGCATCTATGCCGGCCGGGTTCTGAAGGGCGAAAAGCCTGCCGATCTTCCGGTGCAACTGGTGACCAAGGTCGAGTTCGTGATCAACCTGAAGACCGCCAAGCTGCTTGGCCGCGAGTTCTCTGCTTCAGTTGTCAGCGGCGCGGATGAGGTGATCGAGTAAGCCGCTTGCGCACGAACTGAGCGTGCGGCCGGTCGGAGGCATCGCGTGCGCTTATGATGGCGCCCTGAAGCCTCAGTTCGCGTTCTTGCCCACCATGAAGACATACATATCCCAGAACGTCTCCGGATGCTCGATCTCGAAGCGGTGCCACTGATCGAGGCTGGCCTCGTCGGCCGTGCCCGGAAACTGCTTGCGAAATTTTTCCATCACCGTCGGATCGTCAAACGGTTCGAAGCCCGTGAACGACAAGCCATGATCGTTCAGGAATGCCGCGATCTCGGGGATCGTCAGGCGATGCTCCATGATGTTGAACAGCAGGTCGCGGCAGCCGCTCATGCTGTAGAAATCCTTGGCGCCGATCAGCGGCTTCCACTGTTCGGCTTCGCGGAAGATGTCCTGGCGGCACCTTCTGATGTCCTCTGCGGTGGCGCGATAGCCGCGCGCGGCAATGCGGGCGCGGGCCTCAACGATCACGCGGCGCGCCAGATCGCTGTAGAGCCCGATGCGCATCGTGCCGCCCGGCCGCAGCAGCGGGACCAGCACGCGCCAGCCGGCCATCGGCTCGGCAAGATGATGCAGCACACCGACCGACTCGATGCTGTCGAAGGTGCGATCGATCGAGCCCAATTCCAGAATATCCGCCTGCGCATATTCGATGTTTCGCAGGCCCAGCTCACGCGTCTTACGGCGCGCATAGGCGAGGCTGGTCATGCTGATGTCGACCGCGAGCAAGCGGGCGTTCGGATAGACCTGCGCGATCTGGATCGCGTGCGAGCCGGTGCCACAGCCTGCGATCAGAATATCAAGCTTGGCTTGCCGCTCTGCCGTCAGGGCGATCTTTCCCCGCGCCTGATCGGCGACGAGGGCCGTCAGCGGGTTGATGGTCCAGCGCGGATAGGGATTTTCCTCGTACTGGCGCATCACCTCGACCGAGACGCTGTTCTTGATGGGAGTGAGCGCCGTGATGGCGCTGCGCTCGGCCATTTCCTCAAGGGGTTCGCGCAGCTGCATCCGCAACAGGCCGGTGACGGCCGCGGGCCAGTCCCGGCGCAGCAGCGTTTCCGCCGCCGGCAGGGCATGCAGGGGGAAATAGGCCGCAACCACCGCCAGCGTGAGCGGCGTGATGGCGGCCCCGCACGCCAGGTCCTGCAGCAGCCGATCGCGCAGGGCGCTCGCACCTTCGGCGTCTGCCTCAGTCCGTCCATAGACATACCCGTTGATGAAGCATTGCCCGGCGAGCGCGCACGCAAAGGCGACGATATCCTCGTCCTCCGAGCCTTGATTGCCGGCGAGCCGCAGCAGCTCGGCGCGCGCATATCCCAGCAGCACCTCGATCGGCATGCTGGCCAGCGTCGTCGTCTCCATCGCACAGCGCAGGAAGAGGTCGCTCGCAAGCGGCGCGACGCCTTCGGTGCCGAACAATTCGACGTTCGTTACCGGCAGCGGCCACTTGGCATCAATCCGCCCGAGATGGCTGGTAATGACAGGGCTCTGCAGGATGAGGCTGCCGGCCTTCGCGTCCATGCCGAGTGCAAGCGCTTTGCTCAAATGCGTCGCCGCTTTGGCGCGATTGCCCAGTGCCTGGTACGAATAGCCGGCATTGTAATGGCAAGCGGCGTTCACCTCGTCCGCAGCAATCGCTTTCACGAACATCTTCGCTGCGGCGCGGTGATCGCCGGAGGCCTGCGCCATCAGGCCGAGAAGATTCAGGCTCTGCACATGGGCCGGCTCGCGGGCGAGAATTTGCCGGCAAATCTCCTGCGCTTCGCTGACGCGGCCCGCGCCGTAGGAGCGACTCGCCTGAGCGGCGAGGTCAGCGGTACTGATGACCGCCGAGCCGAAGCCAGGCGCGGCGGGCCTGCTTGTGGAGTCGTCACGTCGCTTATTGGCCGCGCGGCGTTCTTTTCGGTTCATGTCTCGTCAACTGGTCCAAGCTGCAAGACGCCGCCGAAACAGCACGCCGGAAAAGGCGGCAGCTCGTCGTGGCGCATCACCCATGCCCGGCAGACATAGGGCCTACCGCGCTGACAGCCAAGGATAATCTACCATGTGGCTGATGAACGATGCGCCTCGCAAGGTGCGGCCAATGCTCTCGCCGCCGGCGGCGCGATGATCGTCGAAGCGCTCCGGCGCTGCGCTATCGGGTCATTGTCTATTCGCTCGAGGTCCAGGACGGCGTTGTCGGAATATTCCATTGCTGAAACACTTCCTCATAAGAAACGCCCAGGGTCGTGAACAGCAGTGCGTCAAGATCCTGGCCGAGTGGTTTGCTTTGATTGTCTTTTGACGCGTATTGCAGCAATGCTCCCTGATAGTTGTCACCCATCGTATTCCACCAGGTGTGCGCAGGACTTACATAGACCGGTTGACCCTTGTAGGTGCTCCACTTTTCCCCGTCGCCGATAATGATGAGATTCATCCCGGTGATGAGGGGCACGAACGCTTGGAGATAGGTTAGTACGCACGCGTTGTAGTAGGCCTCAAAATCGGAGGGGACTAGAGTTGAACCCTTTGTGAAGTCGGGCGGGCTCGCCGTCCATAGACCGCTTCGGTAGAGGGCCCCGACTGTCGCCAACATCCCGCCGTCCTTGGTGTTGGCCACGGCGTAAGCCGTCATTGTATCCTGTGTCGCGGTGAAGACTTTGCCGAGGGCGTTGTCTATCTCTCCGAGCTTGGCGCTGATGTAGTACATCGGATCGCTCACGCTGATGGAATAGTCGGTATTTCGAGATCCGAAGAACGCACAAATCAGCCCGACGATCGCCGCGGCTGCTGTGGCCAGGCCCAGTGTCGCAGCGCCTGCCGGCGCGCTGACCGCCAGGATACCTCCGATGAACGTGAGAACGGAGGCTGTGCCGCCCGTCGTCAGGCTGGCAATGTTCAAGGCGTTAACCTGACGAGAGGTACTGTTGATCAAGGTTGCGGTTGTCTTGATCGCGAGATTGCCTGAGACGGAACCTGCCGCCAGGCTTTCGACCTGACTTTGCACCCAGACGAGCTGTGTAATCGCGGTCCAAAACGACGACGTCGACACCAGGTTACTCAACTCGTTGTAAAGGTCGGTCTGAACGCCATTCCACACAGCAGGTTCCGTGAAGGCCGGGGGCACGGTCATCGTTGAAAGAGCGGCGATGTAGTCAGCGGCCTGCGCTGAAGACATCTGGCTATACTGCGCCCTGATGTCGTTTGCGCTTGGGCCGGCGTTGATCAAGTCCTGGCTGATCTGGGAGTAAGCGGTGAGTGCTGTGCCGGTGTATACATTCAAGGGAATCGCCGGTTGATCGAAGACTCCGATTCCAACGCGAGTCATCTGCCAGAGCATGGTCGGATCGGTGGGATTCAGGCTGTAGGAGCTCGCATTCGGGGTCGTTAAAAGCAAAATGTTCGTGGCTGAGAGTGGGATCGCATCCATGATGGATTGCGTCAGTCCGGCGGCATAAAGCGATGGATCGGCGGTGAGAAACGGATCGACCCACGCAGGGAGCTGGCCTCGCACGGGATAGCTGGGGACAAGCAAGCGGACTTCCGACTTCGGCTGCTGAAGATCGCCGGGGTTTAAATCGGAAATGACCTTCCAGACGGCGCCGTCGGGGGTCGTCTTGATTCCGCCAGGATTAAAGCCCGCCTCGATCGTCACGGCGTTTGCCGGATTGCCCGCTTGAAACTGGACAAGGCTGTAGCCGCCGCTGGTCGCAACCACCGAAAGCACATAATACGTCGGAGCAGCTGCGCCGTCGGAAATGACGCCTTGAACAGTTCCCGTTGAGCTGACCTGCTGCAACGAGGTGGTCTTGTTCGCGAGCACATCGGCAAGCAAGACTTGCCAAAGTGAGCCGTCCTGTTTTGTGAACCAGACGGTGTCGCCGGTCGACCAGACCCCCTGCGGTTCTATTCCGGAGGCCGGTTGGTACGGCTGCATGCTCGGCGGAAGTAGTTTGTAGGTTTCAGTCAGGCAAATCCAATACAGGCCGTTCGTTGGAGATGGTGTTGTGCCTGATGCAGCGCAGACGAAGTAGTGGCCGCCGCTCGCCGGATCGATGATGTAGGTCCATCCGTAGAACGTGGAGAGTTGACAGCCGTCAGTGAGGGTCATGAAGACGCCTGCTGCTGTGTCTGGATGATCAGGTATGGCGACCGGATTGAGGCTAAAGTCATAGCGCATCCCGGTTGGCGTGCCGCCATCGTCCAGGACAAGACAAAAATACTGTATTCCTGTTGTTGGATCGGGAGCGGAAACCGCGCTGAACCGTGCGGTGTTCGCGTCCCACGCGGTCATTCCGATATAAGGCAATGAAACCGGTACTGCGGTGGTTTTCAGAATGCGGTTCGGAGTGGCGTTGGTCCAGGGGGCTCCCTGCGTGTAGACGTCGAGTACGGTCGGTGCTGCACGTGGAGATGACATTGGCGTTTTCCCTTTGGCGGCACCCGGACCGCAGGCGTCCTGGCCTGCCGCCGCTTGCCAAATACGATCGATCTTGAAATTGATCCTGTTCGTCGCCAGCAGGCGAGGATGCCTGCGGTCCTAGCATGAGGCCGGAAAAGCTTGCGTGAACACGTCGAGGTTGCGTCGTTGCCGTTTACATCGCACCGGGCCAAAGCCTTTGTCAACCGCGTCCACGTCGCGGCCATTGTGACGCAGTATCCAGTAATTGAACGACGAAGCGCCTGCCCCGTGGGCAGGCGCTTCGCTCTGGTCAGATTTGCAGAATGTTCGGGGGAGCGCGTCAGCCCGGAATGCGCACCGGCAGGTTCTCGATGCCGCGCACGAAGCTGGAATAGACCCGCTTCGGCTCGCCGACCACCTCGATGCGGTCGAAGCGCTTCAGCATCTCCTGCCAGACGATCTTGAGCTGCAGCTCGGCGAGCCGCATGCCGACGCAGCGGTGGATGCCGAAGCCGAACGACAGGTGGATGCGCGGCCGCGCCCGATCGATGATGAACTCGTCGGGACGGTCGATGACCTCGTCGTCGCGGTTGCCGGAGACGTACCACATCACGACGCGGTCGCCCTTCCTGATCGTCTTGCCGCCGATCTCGGTGTCGACCAGCGCGGTGCGCCGCATATGCGCGAGCGGCGTCTGCCAGCGGATCACTTCCGGCACCATGGTGTCGATCAGACCGGGGTTCTCCTTGAGCTTTTGGAACTGGTCGAGATGCTCATGCAGCGCCAGCACCGAGCCGCTCATGGTGTTGCGCGTGGTATCGTTGCCGCCGACGATCAGCAGGATGATGTTGCCCATCAGATTGTCGGGATCCATGTGCCGGGTAGCGTCGCTATGCGCCATCATCGACAGCAGGTCGTTCTTCGGCGGCGCGTTGACGCGCTCGTTCCAGAGCTTTGAGAAATAGGCGTAGCACTCGTCCATCTCCTGCCGGCGCTGTTCCGGCGAGTTGACGACGCCGCTCTTCGGCAGCGCGGTGGAGACGTCGGACCAGCGCGTCAGCTTGCGCCGCTCCTCCCAGGGGAAGTCGAACAGCGTCGCCAGCATCTGGGTGGTCAATTCGATCGAGACGCGCTCGACGAAATTGAAGGTCTCGTTGCGCGGCAGATTGTCGAGCACGCTGGCCGAGCGCTGGCGGATCAACTTTGCCAGCTCGTCGAGATGATCAGGGGTGAACATCGGCGACACGGTCTTGCGCTGATGGGCGTGCTTGGGCTGGTCCATCGCGATGAAGCTCGGATAGTCATAGCCGGGCGGCACGTCGCGGATCGAGATGCCGCCGAGCGTGGAATCCGAGGAGAAGATGCCGTGGCTGGTGTCGACATGCATGATGTCGTTGTACTTCACCACCGACCAGTACGGCTCGATCGGCGAATTGGTGCAGTAGTGCACCGGCTCTTCCTTGCGCAGCCGCTCGAACCACGGCCACAGCGTGTCGTTCTGGAACAGCTTTGGCGCGCCGGGATGGAAATCCCTGAGCGGCGTCGCATAGGCTTCCTCGCGCGCCTGGCGCTCTAGCTCGACCCGATCGGCACGGATGGCGGTCTGGACGTTCATGGCTCTTGATCCCGGTTGGCTCGAGAGGCGTCAGGCGGCAATCCGCACCGGCAGCGTCTCGTAGCCCTTGATGAAACTGGAATACACCCGCAGCGGCTCCTCCACCACCTCGATCGTGTCGAAGCGCTTCAGGATTTCCTCCCAGATGATCTTGAGCTGCAGCTCGGCGAGCCGCAGGCCGACGCAGCGGTGGATGCCGAAGCCGAAGGAGATGTGGGTGCGCGGGCGGGCGCGGTCGATCAAGAACTCGTAGGGCTTCTCGATCGCCTCCTCGTCGCGGTTGCCCGAGACGTACCACATCACGACCTTGTCGCCCTTCCTGATCTGGCGTCCCCGGAATTCGTAGTCGGCGAGCGCGGTGCGCCGCATATGGGCGAGCGGCGTCTGCCAGCGGATCACCTCCGGAACGAAACTGTCGATCAATGCCGGGTTCTCGCGCAGCTTGCGGTACTGCTCCGGATGCTTGCTCAGCGCATAGATGCTGCCGGACAGCGTGTTGCGCGTGGTGTCGTTGCCGCCGACGATCAAGAGGATCAGGTTGCCGAGGAAATTCTTCGGGTCCATGTTCCGCGTGGCGTCGCTGTGCGCCATCATCGAGAGCAGGTCGCTCTTCGGCGGCTGGCCGGAGCGCTCCTTCCAGAGCCTTGCGAAATAGGTCGCGCACTCCATCAGTTCGGCCTGCCGCTCGTCTTCGGTGGCGACGAGGCCGCCGGCGCCGGGCAGGGTGGTAGCAACGTCGGACCAGCGCGTCAGCTTGCGACGGTCCTCCCAGGGGAAGTCGAACAGCACGGCGAGCATCTGCGTGGTGAGCTCGATCGAGACCTTGTCGACCCAGTCGAACACCTCGCCGCGCGGCAGATTGTCGAGGCATTCGGTCGAGCGCTTGCGGATGTTGAGCGCAAGGTCGTCAAGGTGGGTCGGCGTGAACATCGGCGCCACGGTCTTGCGCTGCGCGGAATGGCGCGGCTGGTCCATCGCGATGAAGCTTTCGCGGCGCAGGTCCGGCGGCACGTCGCGGATGGTGATGCCGCCGAGCGAGGCGGCCGAGGAGAACATCGCGTGGTTGGTCTCGATGTCCATGATGTCGTTGTAGCGGGTGATCGACCAGTACGGACCGAACATCGAGTCCTTGCAGTAATGCACCGGGTCCTCGCGGCGCAGCCGGTCGAAATACGGCCAGAACGTATCGGTCTTGAACAGCTCGGGATCGCCGGGATCATAGTCGGCAAGTGGAAGCGCATTGGCGCGCTCGCGTGCGGTGTCCAAATTCACATCTTTGACGAGATCGGCGGTCCCGTGCATGAGCGGCTCCTCAACCGTTTCGCAGCCGGGGCATCGCCGGCGCGGCATGTTTTACCGAATTACATTCTCATTCGGGCATTTGCGCAAGGGCTCTCAACGCGCATTTGGCCGCATTGATGTCAGGCCAAAGCGGCCGAATCCGGGCCTTTTGCACCGGCCGCGGGCGGGCGCGGCGTGCGGGTCTGTTTGAAACGGCGGTTGATTTGGCTGTGCGCTTGCGAACAATGCGGGTGGAGAGGGCGCTTATTGGCTGGCGGGTTTTTCACAGGGGAAGGTATCCTGCAGGCCCCATAGCAGCAGGGAGGCGACGGCCATGTCGCCTTTCGCGGCCCGCTTGTCGGCGGACTTGAGCATGATCTCTTCGGTTTGCTCAGTGCTCAGCGCGAGGTTGTCGGGCATGCAGAACAACATTTGGCCGCCATGCCGTTTCAGCCAGGCATTGGAAGCCATCATGCCGCCCCGCGCGCCGTCCAGGTACATATGATTGAAGATGCGAAAATTCTCGTTCGCTGGATTGCGATAGGACTCCAGGCGCACGTCGGCGGCAGCGGCGGGAGCTGCCGTCAGCGCCAAAAAACATGCCGACAATATCCACTTGTTCATCGCCAGGTTTCCTCGCTTTTGCGGCGGTGTCTTTGCTAGCCGTTCTGTCGGTTTATCTCTGGCGGGGGTTCGAGGCGAGCGGGGCTCGCTCGCAAGGATTGGGACGAGGGTCGGAAGGAGGGCCCGCTTTGCTCAGCCCGCGGCCGATGTCCGCAGCAAAGGCTGCACCCTTTTCCGGCGATCCCGTTAAGGTAAAGCCAACCGCCTGCCGCCAAAAACACCCCCACGCTCTCGACCTTATGTGAAACCTGGATCACACTCGCAGCGACAAACCTGTGGTTTTGATACGCAGAGATTGTCCCGTCCTGGAGCTATCCCGTGAACGACATGAGCTGGACCCCGCTGGGGTCGCCGCAGCCGCCGCCGGTCCCGCCGCCGATGCCGGTGGGGTTTTCAGGGAAGCGGCAGGAGTTCTTCCGCCTGGTCGCGCGCGGCGCCGGGCTCGAGCTCGTCACGGTCGGCTTCTACCGGTTCTGGCTCACCACCGACATCCGCCGTCACCTCTGGTCGAACACCCAGATCGATGGCGACGCGCCGGAATATACCGGCCGCGCCAAGGAACTGCTGATCGGCTTCCTGGTCGCGCTCGCGATCCTGGTGCCGATCTATCTCGGCTACTCCCTGCTCGTCATTGAAGCCGAGCACGTCAAGACGTTCTTCTCGCTGCCGCTGGTCGCGTTCTTCTACCTGTTCGGCCAGTTCGCGATCTATCGCGCGCGGCGTTACCGGCTGACCCGCACAGTGTGGCGCGGCGTCCGCTTCTGGATGAGCGGCTCGGGATGGATCTATGCGCTGAAAGCTTCGCTATGGGGCCTGCTGGTCGTGATCACGCTCGGCCTCGCGCTGCCATGGCGCGAGGCGGCGCTCGAACGCTACAAGATGCGGCATTCCTATTACGGCGATCTGCGGGGTTCCTTCGAAGGCCGCGGCTGGGATTTCTTCAAGCAGGGCTGGTGGCTCTGGCTGCTCACGCCGTTCGCGCTGTACATGACGATCTTCGCGCCGTTCATCTATGCCGCGTTCAAGGCGATCGAGTGGCGCTGGTGGCTGTCGGGCATCCGCTTCGGCGGGGTTAGGCTGGAATCCACCATGCGTCGCAGCGCGCTGATCGGGCTGTACTGGAAGGTGATCGGCTGGGCCATGCTGCTCGGCACGGTGTACCTTGCCTATCTCGTGCTGTGCACCTTCCTGGTCGCCAGCATGGACGGCTCCTCGATCGAGACCTTCTTCAAAACCGAGGCGTTCGCCAAGAGCATTCCGCTGATCACTCTCGCGGGCGTCGGTTATCTCGCCTTCGTGCTGGCGATGAATGTGGTGATGCGCGTCTATCTGATGCGCGATCTCTGGGTCCGGGTGCTGTCGTCGACCATCGTGCACAACATCCAGGCGGCGGCCAACGTCACCGCCCGCGGCGAACTCGCCAATGCGCTCGGCGAAGGCTTTGCCGACGGCCTCGACGTCGCGGGCTTCTAGCGACATGGATACCGATTCCGGCCAGACAAACCCCGCGGCGACGCCTGCACAAGGCGGCGTCTTCTTCGACGGCGCGTCGAGCCGGAGGCGTCTGGTCGCGCTCAAACTGTCCGATGCGCTGGAGATCAGGGAGGACGGCGAGCTGCTCGCGCGCTGGGCCTATGCCGACATCCGCCGCGCCGACAGCCCGTCCGGCCTGTTGCGGCTGAGCTGCCTCACCGCACCACAATTGGCGCGGCTCGAGATCCGCGACGCGCAGCTGATCGCCGCGCTCGTCGCGCGCTGCGACACGCTCGAGGAGGGGCTGCCGAACCGCAAGGGCGTCGCCGCGATCGTCGGCTGGTCGCTCGCGGCCGCGGTGTCGATCGTGCTGGTGGTGCTGTTCGGCGTGCCGCTCGCCGCCGACCGGCTGACGCCGTTGGTGCCTGACTCTTTCGAACGCCGCCTCGGCGATGTCGCAGAGGCGCAGGTCAAGGTGCTGTTCGACGGCAAGCCGTGCAGCGACGCGGCGGGACAAGCGGCATTCGAGAAGCTCGTCGGCAAATTGCGGGAGTCCGCAGGCCTCGACAACTCGGTGCAGTCGGGCGTGTTGGCGACGCCGGTACCGAACGCCTTCGCGCTGCCGGGCGGCAAGGTTTTTCTGTTCAAGGGGCTGCTTGAGAAGGCGGAGAACCCGGACGAGATCGCCGGCGTTTTGGCGCATGAGCTCGGCCATCTCCGCCATCGCGACAGCATGCGCGAGCTGATCCACAATGGCGGCACCTCGTTCCTGATCGGGCTATTGTTCGGCGACATCACCGGCTCCGGCGCGCTGATCTTTGCCTCGCGCTCGCTAGTGACGTCATCCTATTCGCGCGACGCCGAAACCAATGCCGACAGCTTCGCGATCGAGACCATGCACAAGCTCGGCCGCCCGGCGAAGCCGATGGGCGAATTGATGTTCCGCGTCACCGGCAAGGAGGGCGGCAAGGGGATCTCGATCGTCTCCAGCCATCCGCTGACCGAAGACCGCCTCGCGCGCATGAGCAAGGCGGACGCCGCCAGCCCGGCGACCGGCCGGCCGCTGCTATCGCCGACGGAATGGCAGGCGCTCAAGGGCATCTGCGCACCGGGCAAGGTGTGAAGGGTTTTTTGTCGCTTGCTGGAGCACTCACATGCAGCATGACAGCGACTACTGGTTTCCCGCCAAGCGGTATGGCTGGGGCTGGGGACCGCCGGTCTCCTGGCAAGGCTGGGCGGTCGTCGCAGGCTTCGTGATTCTGATCGCGGTCGGCGCCGCGATGATCCTTCCGCACTCTCGCACAGGCTTCATTGCCTATGTGCTCGGGTTGAGCGTCCTGCTCACCGGCGTGTGCTGGTGGAAGGGCGAGCCGCCGCGATGGCGATGGGGCGGCGACTAGCCAATTTCGAGCGCCTACTTCACCAGCCGGAACTTGCCGCCCTCGACCTTGATCAGGAACGCGGACCGCTCGTCATAGCCATTGTGGTCGGTCGGGCTCATCGTCGAGAGGCCGTTGTTCAGATAGACGTCCTTGCCGCGCTCCAGCTCGTCGCGCAGCGCGGCGCGGAATTCCGGCGTGCCCGGTTTCGCCGATTTCAGCGCGTTCGCCGCCGCCCGCTTGAACAGCGTGACCGCGTCCCACAGATGCGCGCCAAAAATATTCGGCTTCTGCCCGTTGACCTTCTCGTAGGACGACACGAATTCGTCGCGCGCCTGGCGGAACGGATCGTTCGCCGGCAGGTCGTCGGCGATGGTGAAGGCCTCGCCGGTGAAGACCGCGCCCTCGACATTGGCGCCGCCGAGCTTGATGAATTCCTCCGACGCGACGCCGTGGGTCTGGAAGATCTTGCCGGCATAGCCGCGGCTGCGCAGCGCCTCCTGCGGCAGCACGGCCGGCGTGCCGGCGGAAGCGATGAACACCGCCTCCGGATTGGTCGCGATCACCTTCAGCGCCTGGCCCATCGCGCTGGTATCGGCGCGCGCATAGACCTCATGCGTCGTGACGGTGAGGCCCAGCGTCGGCGCCAACCGCGACACCTCCTTGTAGTAACCTTCGCCATAGCCGTCCGACACGCCGATATAGCCGAGCGTCTTGATGCCGGACTTCGCGATATGTTTCAGGATCGCCGCCGCCATCAGATCGTCGTTGGGCACCACCTTGAACGCCCAGCGGCGGCGGTCGTCCATCGGCTGCACGATCGCGGTCGCCGCCGCGAGCGAGATGATCGGCGTCTTGGATTCCACGGCGATGTCGAGCATCGGCATGGTCACAGGCGTCAGCGAGGAGCCGATCAGGATGTCGACGCCGTCCTGGATGACGAGGCGCCGCGCATTCTGCGTGCCCTTGGTCGGATCGGACTCGTCGTCGAGCGCGATATAGGTCACTTTCTCGCCGCCGATCTCCTTCGGCAGCGCGGCGATGGTGCGCATCTGCGGCTGGCCGAGCGCCGAGCCCGGTCCTGACGCGGACACCACGACGCCGACCTTGATGTCCGCATGTGCGTCCGGCGCCATCAGGATCGCGCCCGCGAGTACCCAGAGTCCGGCCATGGCCAGCTTCATTGCAAATCCTCCCAGCAAGTTCTTCTTATGCGCGGCCGATGATAGCCGACCGGCGTCCGGTTCCGCATCATATTGATTCCGCCCGATACGTCTGTCCCCCTGATTGGGGACATCAGGGCACGGCATCAGCGGGGCGGCGCGCCCGCCGGCATCGAAGCCTCAGCCGAAATCGGTCATCTCGTACAGCGGCCGGATTTCGATCTCGCTTGGTCCCGGCATCGGATTGGGGCAACGCTTCACCCAGGCAACCGCCTCGTCGATGTCCTTGACCTCCCAGAGCCAGAAGCCGGCGACCAGGTCGCGCGCCGGGGCGAAGGGCCCGTCGATGACGGTACGGGCGTTGCCGTCGAATGCGACACGCTTGCCGTGGGAGGAGGGCCTGAGGCCGTCGGCGGCGCGCAGGATGCCGGCATCGCGCAGCTCGTCGTTGAACCGGCCCATCGCCGCCATCATCTCGGCCTGCCAGGCCGTGTCGAACAGCCCCTTTTCGCTGTCTTCGGTGGCCTTCACGAGCACCATCACCCGCATCGTCCGTCTCCTTATCTGAGCCCCGCCTCATGGGGCATCGGAACGACGAACGGGGTTTTCGAGGGCCGACACCGCCCCGCAGATTTTTCATCCAGCCGGGACGCTGGCGGGCGGCAAGCGTCGGGGTCACCGATCGCTCGTGAACTTCACGTTTACCATTCCCTTAAAGGCCGCGCGAACCAGTTTCCCTAATCGGGCGGCAACGACCTGCTGCTATTGAAAGAGAGGAAAAGGGAGTACGAGCGATGTCCAGCATTGTTCGGATCCTCGTCTTGATCGCATCTGCGTATGCGGGATCCGTGTTGACGGAAATGCAGTTTGACGGCGCGGTCGCCGTGACCGGTCCAAGTCCTGGCAGTTCAAGTCCTGGCAGTTCAAGTCCATGATCGAGCACCATTCGATCGCGCCCGAGCACGCGCGCGCCATTTGCGAAGAGATCGGCTGGAGACTGCGCCACGCGCTGCGCGGCGACTACGCGGATTTGCCGCCAAGGTTGCGCGAGCTCGTGGACCAGCTCGCCCAGCAGGAATGCGACGCGCCGTCGCTGGTGCCCGCGATGCACGACATGACGAGACCGCTGGTCGTTGCCGCCTAGGCCTATGACCTGCCGACGGTGCTTGCGAGGTCGGCACGAGGCGCGCGGATAAGGTACCGCTTGGCGCGCCTCGTGCCGAATACGCATCAGCTCACGATGGAGAAATTTGCCGCCGTGACCGTGTTCGCCGTAGCGCCATTCAGCCACACCGCGGTGTCGGCGTCGACCTGAACCACGAAATAAGCGCCGTTCTGATACGAGTGCGACAGCACGTCGGCGAAGGACGTGAAACCGGAGCCGTTCAATTGCACGACGTCCAGGCTCGGCGTCCAGTCCTGCACGACCTGCACTCCAGGAACATCGTTGACGACAAAAGTGTCGTTGCCCACACCGGTGCCCGGACCGCCGCCGTTGCCGCCGAAATAGTAATTCACGCCGGCGCCGCCCTCGAAATAATCGTTTGCGGCGCCGCCGATCAGAACATCTACGCCATCGCCGCCGTATATCACGTCGTCGCCGTTGCCGCCATAGGCGTAATCGTTTCCGCCATAGCCGTACATGATGTCGTTGCCATCATCACCGATCAGGACATCGAAGACCTGCGACCCCAGCAGCACGTCGTTGCCGGCTCCCCCGTAGGCGTTGCCGCCTCCCGTTGGAAGATAGATCCAATCGTCCCCGCCGCCGCCTTCCAACAGGTCTACTCCGACATCGCCGACGATGGTTTCTTCTGCTGCGCCACCATAGATGCTGTCATTGCCCAACCCGCCGTAGAAAAGAGCTTTGCCAACCTGCCCATCGCCGGTGAATACGATCACGTCGTTGCCGTTGCCGCCCAACACCACTGGCTGCGGGCCATCGTCGTGATCGTAGGAGCCGTAAAGGCTGTCGTTGCCGTCGCCACCGTCCCAATGCACGGCGAAGCCGGTGAAGAGATCATTGCCGCCGTCGCCATACGCAACGCCATTGTAGGATGCGGTCAGAACGGAGTTGATGGTGTCGTCGCCGTCACCACCGTAGCCCGGTCCAAAGTCGGACACCGTGATCCGATCATTCCCTGCGTCGCCGTAGAATGTCCCGTAGCCGGCTATCGTGTCATTGCCGGAGCCACCGTAAACTATACCACCAGGAGAAGCGGCACCGGCGGTCAGGATGTCATCGCCCTCACCACCGTAAATGGTTGGCTGGACCGCGCTGGAATTCCCGGTCAGGGTATCGCCTCCGTCCAGGCCATACATGACGTCTTCGTTGCCGGTATGGCTGTCGGCTGCCAGAGTTCCTGTGTAGGTAACCAACTTCCCCTCCTGTCGGCTCTTTGCCGGTAGCGGGCGAGCCTCTGCCTCTGGTTGCGCCTGCGAGATCAATCGCCGCTATTATTGCGCCTCAAATATCCAAACGACTGAACTCCCAAATGGGCTACGCCGTTGGTATTGAGGTCGCAAGAGGCCACGGATGGAGGAGATGCGCCTCTGCACCGGAGGTGACGACCTCGTCGTCCATGCGGACAGTGCCGTTTCCTGTGCCGCTTGTGGGCCCCGACCGAACCTAAGCACCGTCCGCCAGCGATCGCTCCATGATGATGGTCCGCTCTTCACCGTGGTAGCTGTCGCGCACGGCCCTGTATCCGAGCTGCGCATAGAAGGTCTCGGCGCTGATCGATGAGGGCACAGCCAGGTTGGGGATACTTCTCTCGCGTGCCGTGCGCTCGACCGCTTCCATCAGCAGCCTGCCGATACCCCTCGCCTGAACGTCGGGGGATACGAACACCGTACGGACCACGTTTCCGTCGAGGCTTGCCGTTCCAACCACACGACCATCAATCGCGGCAACAAAGACGGTGCGCTTGCCGATCAGCTGCAGCACGGCGTCCGGACTGAAGCTGCGCTCGACCCGCTCGATGATCTCGCTTGCATAGTCCCTGGCATTGGTTTCGCGCAGTGCACGCAGGATGACCGCGCTGATGTCGCCGGCGTCGTCTTGGCGCGCCGGCCGGATCGTGCATTCCATCGGTCGCCTCCGCTCGCTCAAGGGTCGCATTCGAATATCTCAACCTAGCTGTTGCCGTGGTCTACCTTGGCGGCCTCCAAAGACGGCAGGAGCGCAGCGAGCAAAATGAGCGCGATCCCCAAATCGATTGAAACGTCGGCGACGTTGAAAATCCAGACAAATCGAAGTTTCGAGGCGTCGAACAAGTCAACGACGGCACCCAATCGAAGACGGTCGATAGCGTTTCCGGCTGCTCCGGCGCCGATGAAGGCGAGTCCAAAAGCATTGATGGTCGATGTCGGTCGCCAGAGTATGGATCCGAGCAAAACTGACGCTACCGCAAGGCCGATGGAAGCGAGTGCCCATCGCGAGAACTCACCGTAGTCTGGAATCAGACCAAATGCGTTGCTGCGATTGAACGCAAGGGTAGGGTCAATGGGACCTGGTAGTTTGACGGTGGTGCCAATTTCCAATGATCCAACCGCCCAATGCTTTGTCAGCTGATCGAGGGCCAGCATCGCACATGCGGCACCGAACGCGATGAAGTGTGAGCTTCGGGATATTCTCACGAACAGTTTCTCGCGCCGCTTCCATTCAAGCCATGGGGTAACCCCGGTGCCCCACCATAGTGTGACGTGTCGTATGAGCCAATATCTCCTACGGCCCTGAGCGCGCCATGTTGCTGATTGTATCCCGGGCGCGATCACGTCGCGGCGAATTGAGGTCCGCTGTTCCGGTTCAAGCAATCGCGCCGAATAGGAATTTCAGTCAGTTGAATGTGTGCTACCCTGCATCCCGGGATGGAATTGCCATCTCGGCTTTTTGGGAGGACACGGCTATGAAAGGCTCGTCGCTCTTCGTCACGAATTTCGCTGTCGCTCTGTTGTCGATCGTGCCGCTAGTATGTGCATCAAATGGCCCGGCGTGGTCGCAACCCACGCCAGCCCCGGACACTGCCATCAACCCGCTTCCCAACATTTCGGTCGAGGCGCCGAGGCACGTCAGCACGCAACACAGGCCGACGCAGCGCGCGGCGGCCCGCAGCACCTCGTCTTCACGTACGGCTTCGACCTCAGTGTTTTGCATCGGCGGTTGCGTGACGAGCATGAAGTCAGGTGACCGCCCCTGGATCGGATGCTCCTGGTCTGCCGGCGCGTCTGCCTACACCGGGTGCCGAAACATCGGGCCCGGCGGCATCCCCTTCAAGAGCTATACTCAGTGCACGGAAACCGGACTGAATAACGGTTGGAGAAGCGGCGAAGTCTCTGCGTATTGCACCAGCCTGGCTTTGAAGTAGAGAGCACGAGGACACATTAGTCGTGTCCGAAAGTCCGATGTCGGGAGTCGTGTCCGTAAGTCCGATGTCGGGCCTGGCCCATGCCGAAATCGCGGCGCCGCAGACTTGCGGCGCCTTCCGGCCCCCTGGCTGGCGGGCTGCAACTGCAAAGGATAAGCCTCGTTGAGACGCGCTTTGATCATCCTCGGCATATTGTTCGGCGGTTCGGTCGTTGTGATCGGTGCCGGGACAGTTCTCTTCGCTTACCAACTGACGCGGGTGGACGCCTATCCAGCCTTCATGGAGAAGGATCTTGCAAAGGGCCATAGCTCTTACGACGAGACGAAGCGCGCCTTCTCTCAATTCGTGAAGAACGCATTTCCGGTTGGCTCCGACGCGAGAATCGCAATTGCCCAGATCACCGGCGGTGGTTTTCGGGCTGAGAAGTCAGATAGACCGAACTCGGTCGCGCTTCTATGGAATCGCCATGCAGGCCCGTGCGGCGAGCGATACGCCATTACGATCGAGCAGACGGCAGATGGAAAGGTCGCAGACGTGGCAGGACAGCTCTATCCGGTTTGTCTCTAGCTCTCGCGGCCTCGATCGTGGCCCCCGCCGCGTCACACGTTCTTCGCGACCTTTCGCGTCCGCGTCGGTCCGGCACCGGTGATCGCCGGCTTGATATTCCACACGGCCCGCACGCTGGCGAAGGCGTGCGCGATCACCGGCTCCTGGCGGCGCGCGGCGAGGCAGGCAAAAGAGAGATCGCAGGTGAGCTTCACTTTATCGACGACCACGAACTGATGCGGGCGTGCCATCCGCGGCGCCAGCACGCTGTCGCGCGCGAGGCTGAGGCAGAGGCCGGATTCGACGAAGTCGATCATCGCCTCTTCCTGATCGGTGTAGCCGATGCGCTTCGGCAACGGGCCGAGCGGGCGGAAGATGTCGTCGAGCAGACGGCGGTGGCCGGAATGCGGCGGTGTCGCGAGCCAGGGCAGCTCGGCGAGCTCGGCCCAGCCCTTGCCCATCACCCGCTCCCGCCAGGCGATCGGCGCGATCACCCGGTAGTCGTAGCTGAGTAGCGGCGCCAGCTGGTAGCGGCCGTCGGCGATGGTCCGTTCAGTGAAGCTGTGATGGGCGAGCTGCTCCGGCGGCGTGGCGTCGACATAGTAGCCGACGTCGAGCTCGCCCCGGCCGACCTGCGCCAGCACGTCGTCGCTGACGCCATGGCGCAGGAATACTTCGGTGCGTTGCGAGGACATCGCAAGGCTGCGCACGAACGGTCCGAGCCGGGTGAATTCGGGGTCGAGGATGGTGCCGACGCGCAAGGTGCCGCGCTGCGCCTCGTTCAGCGAGTCCGCCGTCGCCTTGAAGTCGGATGCCGCCGCCACCGCCCGGTGCGCCAGCGGCAGCAGCGCGGCGCCGGCCTCGGTCAGCGTAAAACCGCCCGGCGTGCGGTTGAACAGCTGCAGCCCGGTACTTTCCTCCAGCGCCTTCAGTTGCAGGCTGACCGCGGGCTGGGTCAGTTTCAGCATCGATGCCGCGCGCGACACGGTGCCCTCACGGGCAACCGTGATGAAGCAACGCAAGGCCTGGGTACGGGGGAGGTCGGTCATTGAGTGGGCTTATAGCACACTTTTTCGCCGCGCATCGACCGGCATCGTGCACTATTATATTATCAGAATACAACCAAGACGAGAAATCAGGCCGGCCGCCACGCGATCATGCCTTCGGTCCGCGCGCGTACCTCCGGCGAGGCGAGGCAGGTCGCGACCGCTTCATAGCCCATTGCGCCGGGCACCGGCGTGACGCAGACCGGCACGCTGTGATTGGCGGGGCACAGGATGATCGCTTCGTCGTCGCCGACCGCGTCGAGATCCAGGATAGCGCTGGAGCGCGTGAGGAAGAACAGCGGCCGCGCCTCCGGTCCGCGACGACGCAGCTGCGCGATCACCGCTTCCTGGCTTGCCGCATCGAGCCCGTGCTCGAGCATGTCGATCACGGGGATCGCGTCGCCGTCGGCCTCGAGCTCTGCGAGCAGCGTGGTCAATGCCGGGGTCTGCACGGCGCCGTCAGCGAGATGAGCGGCAAGGCTTGCATCGACCCTGGCCTTGTGGGCGGGATCGGCATCGAGACGCGCGCGAACCGCCGCGCCGCCATCGGCTGCGCGGTCCAGGCCGACGAAGGTGGCGTTGGGCAGCGCTTCCGCAAGCCGCTGCGCGAGGCGCGTCTTGCCGCTGCCGAGCGGGCCGACGATGTAGTTCAGCGGCTTGACGTCGCGCAGCTCGAAGCGCTCGCCGCCCCAGGGCCACGGCAGATCGAACGCGACGGCGATCGCCGGTCGCGCCCTGACTGCGCCGATCACGTCGCGCGCCGCGGGCATCTTGCCGCGGCCGAGGTCGGCGCGCAGCGCCCGCACCCTGGCGATGCTGTCGCCGCATTGCCGGACGCGCGCTTCGAGCGTGGCTTCGTGCGCAGCCAGCACGCGGTCGAGCACGGCGGCATCGCCGCTCAGGACCCGCGCCAGTTCACCGATGCCAAGGCCGAGCGCACGCAGCGCGACGATCTCGGCGCCGCGCGCCATCTCGGCCGGACCATAGGCGCGCCATCCCGCCGGCGTGCGGGAAGGCGCGATCAGGCCGCGCTCCTCGTACAGGCGCAGCGCCTTGGCCGAGATGCCGAGCTGCCTCGCAGCTTCGGACGGACTGAGAAAACGGGCGGCAGCATTCATCGAATCACCTCGCATCGTCTGACCGCGTCTCTTATGGAGGCGGCCGCAGGGGCAAGGTCAAGCGGGGAGGGTGGTGATCCTCATCTATCGGATAGCGGTGAGGTGAGCACGTATCTCGGGCTGCCTCTCCCCTTGCGGGAGAGGGCGGGGAGAGGGGTGGCCCCGGGCGAGATGATTGATGAGCGCATCGCTCTCGCAACTTGTTCGCTTGTCGCCGTCGCAGAAACGAAGGAGCACGTCGTGTGGCACCCCTCTCCCTAACCCTCCCCCGCAAGGGAGAGGGAACCCTGCCGCCGGTGCGTCCCTGACGCGCCAATCACTGAGTTGCCCGACGTGGCAAGCCCCCACAACAAAAATATTTCCGTTTATCGGAATGGCAACTCAGTGTATGGTTCGCCGGTCTCACCCGGTACGAGGGGCGGCTCGCGATCGTCACGAACGCGGTGTGGGATGCGGTGGACGCTGATCATGCGAGCGACGAACGCATGTGATGCGGACGGTGAAGTCGTGTGGTCCTGACGCCCTAGCGGCCGGTGTCCCCTTGTAAGACGCAATTGCGTCTTGCGAAGGCGGTGACAAGCAAGCCCAGTCTCGCCGGGGAGAGCACGAAATAAGCCGTAACCCATCGCGCAGGGAAAGCCGGAGTGTTTCCGGTTACACCTGTGGTCCTACCCCCGAGCTTTCTACCTTTTGCTCGGGGCCCATGGGTGCGATCGGCACCCGGCTTTCCCTGCGCCCTCTGATCGATAGGAGGGCAAGCCGAAGAGCAAAGCTCGGACGATTCATGTCGCGAGAACGCGAAGCTATGTCCCCACCCACACTGTCATCGCCCGGCTTGACCGGGCGATCCAGTACGCCGCGGCCTCTCACCTTAGCAACCGGCTCCTCTGGAATACTGGATCGCCCGGTCAAGCCGGGCGATGACACCGAACAAGCTGTTTGAGAGGTTGAATCGATAACCATCCTCAGCGTCGTCCTGGCGTAAGCCAGGACCCATTACCCCGAATGCAAATTGTTGTGCGATGCTTGGGCCGCGATCCCGTTCATCATCAACTGCGGTGGTGGGTCCTGGCTTTCGCCAGGAAGACGACGGAGCGCCTGGCAAGCTGTGGCTATCGCAATACTCGGATCTGTGCGGCGCGCTCCGTGCAAACCAAGACTCACTCCAGATGGTTCACCTTCGCCACCCAGGCGCGGACGTCGGTGAGCACGTCGGGCAGCACGGCCTTGACCTCCTGCACGGTCATGCCGGGCTTGATCCGGGGGTCGTAGAGCAAATTGAGCAGATATTGGTCGTAGACGTCGAAATAGCCCATCGAGACGCTGTCGTTGAACATGGTCCACGGCACGGTCGCGGTATCGTTGATCGGGCCGAGCGACTGCAGCAGCTCCTCATAGGCGCAGTCGAGGAAGACGAAATCGCCGTTGTCGACGGTGAGGATCACATCGGAATGCTCGATCTCGTAGTTCTCGTTCTTGCGGAAGCCGGACAGGCATTGCGGATCGAGCGAGGAGCGGATTTCCTTGGCGCGGTCCTGGCCGTAGAAGGTCGCGATGGTGCGGTAGAGCTCGCGGTCGCGCACCAGCTTGACCACGACATTGGCAGCGTCGCTGCTCTCGGTCATCGCGATGTCGAGATGCTGCACCTTGGCTCGGATGTCGGCGATGACCTTGGCGAGCTGGGCCTTGCGGTCGGCGCGGCTGCCGTCGGCGAACACGCGCACCGGGCTGTCGTATTTGCGGATGCGATCGACCCGTCCGGCGAGATGATATTCGGCACCGAATGCGGTCTTCAGAAAACCCTCGACGATCTCGGCGTCGGTGAAGAGCTTCTTCTCGTTGCGCTGACGCACGACAACGGCCGGCACCTCGGCGCCGGCCGCGGGCACGGTGGCGTCAGTGAGGCAAGCGGCGAGCGCTGCAGCGAGAACGAGCAGGATCGAAGGGCGGTGCTGGGGCATTCTGACGACGCTGCCGCAATGCTTGCGGCAGCGCAAGACGGGATCAAGGCGGCGAGATCAGCGATCCTGCCGGACGGTGGCGCCTGGTTCCGGTGAAACCGACGCGATCAGTTCTTCACCACGACAGTGGTGCCGACCGAGACCCGATCATAGAGGTCCTTCACGTCGTCATTGGTCATGCGGAAGCAGCCCGACGAGACCGCTTGGCCGATCGTCTCCGGCTCGTTCGAGCCGTGGATCCGGTACAGCGTCGAGCCGAGATACATCGCGCGCGCGCCGAGCGGATTCTCGATCCCGCCGTTCATGTGACGCGGCAGATCGGGGCGGCGGCGCAGCATATCCCTGGGCGGCGTCCAGGACGGCCATTCCTTTTTCGCCGAGATGCGGTGGACGCCGCCCCAGCGGAAGCCGTCGCGGCCGACGCCGATGCCGTAGCGCAGCGCCTGGCCGTTGCCCTGCACCAGATAGAGCCGGCGCTCGGCGGTGTTCACTACGATGGTGCCCGGCGCGTAGTTGGTCGGGTAGTTGACGGTGGTGCGCGGGATCGGGCTCGCGCCGTTGCCGAAGAAGCTCGGGGGCTCGGACTGGTAGCCACGGGAATCGAACAACTGGGCGTGGGCCTGGCCGGCACCTGCCAGGATCGTGAGCGCGGCAAACATCAAGGCAATCGGGCGCATCGTCATCGTCCTCGCGAACAATCAAATATGCAGCCAGAAAGGCCACAATCGCCGGCGTTTCGCAAGCGACGAAGCCGTGACACCAGCCATTTTCCGACGACACGGTTTAAAAAGGCAACAGATCGGAAGCGATACCTGCATTGTCCGGCCAAGCCTTTGACGAAGCGGATGAAGAATGGTTGATCTGGATCAACCTCAAGAAACATCTCTGGCGGGAGCGGGATCATGAACGGTGCGGAAAGTCTGGTGCGGACATTGGTTGCGGGCGGAGTGGACGTCTGCTTCACCAATCCGGGCACCTCGGAGATGCATTTCGTCGCGGCGCTGGACAAGGTCCCGGGCATGCGTTGCGTGCTCGGTCTGTTTGAAGGCGTGGTGACCGGTGCGGCCGACGGTTATTTCCGCATGAAGGGAACGCCGGCCTCGACGCTGCTGCATCTCGGGCCCGGCCTCGCCAACGGCCTTGCCAATCTGCACAACGCCAAGAAGGCCCATTCCGGCATCGTCAATATCGTCGGCCAGCACGCAACCTACCACATCGGCTACAACGCGCCGCTGACCTCTGACATCGAGGGCCTGGCGCGGCCGATGTCATCCTGGGTGCGCACGTCGCCGGATGCCAAGTCGGTCGCAGCCGATGGCGCGGCCGCGATCGCCGCGGCCAGGAGCGCGCCGCCGCAGATCGCAACCCTGATCCTGCCGGCCGACACCGCCTGGAACGAGGCCGACGGCATCGCCGAAGTGGCTGTCGACACCCAGCGTCCGAGCTACTCGCCGCAGGCGGTCGAGCGGGCCGCGAAGATATTGCACAACGACGCCGCGCACACGCTGCTGCTGGTCACCGGCAGCGCGCTGACCGAGCAGGGGCTGGTGTTCGCCGAGCGCATTGCCGGCAAGACCGGCTGCACCGTGATGGGCCAGACCTATCATCCGCGCATGGCGCGCGGCCGCGGCCGGTTCTCGATCAACCGCATCCCCTATGTGATCGAGCAGGCGCTGCCGATCCTGAAGAATTTCCGTCACATCGTGCTGGTCGAGGCCAACGATCCCGTCGCGTTCTTCGCCTATCCGAACAAGCCAAGCATGCTGAAGGCGGAAGGCTGCGAGGTGCATCGCATGACCGCCTGGGGCGAGAATTCTGTCGCAGCCCTCGAGGCGCTCGCGGGCGCGCTGCATGCCATAGTGCACGACGTCAAGCCGCAGCAATTGCAGGATCTGGCCAAGCCGACCGGCGCGCTCAATCACGCCACGATCGCGCAGGCGATTGCGTGTGCGATCCCCGAGAATGCCATCATGGTCGATGAATCCGTCACCACCGGCCGCGGCTTCTTCCCGCCGACGGCGGCTTCAGCGCCGCATGACTGGCTGCAGAACATGGGCGGCTCGATCGGTTTCTCGACCCCGGTCGCAACCGGCGCCGCCGTCGCCTGTCCGGACCGCAAGGTGATCTGCATGGTCGGCGACGGCTCGGCGATGTACACGATCCAGTCGCTGTGGACGCAGGCGCGCGAAGGCCTCAACGTCGTGACCATCGTGTTCGCCAACCGCATCTACCAGATCCTGCGCGGCGAATTCGACGGCGTCGGCGCCGGCGAGCCGGGCAAGCGGGCACAGGACATGCTCAAGATCGATCGCCCGACGCTCGACTTCGTCGCGCTCGCCAGGGGCATGGGCGTGCCGGGCAGGGTGGTGACGACGGCCGACGAGTTCAACAAGGCGCTGGCGGAAGCCGTTGCCGAGCCGGGACCGCGGCTGATCGAAGTGCAGATGTAGACACACCGCTTTAGAAGGCCGCGGCGGCGGCCCGCGATGAAACTCATCGCGCTTTAGTCCAGTCGGAGGCGCCAATGCAGACCGAGCTGACCAAGGTGATCGCCGCCATCGAGGAATTTTATGCGCAGGAGACGTTCCTGCTGGAGCGCGATCTCGGCGAGCGAACGCTTACTCACCGGCTGGCCGTCTATGTCGAGCGGCAGTTTTCCGGCTGGCAGGTCGATTGCAACTACGACCGGCTCGGCGAGCGCACGCTGCGGCTGCCGCGCGGTTCGACGATCTCGACCGATGACCATCTCGGCAAGTCGATCTATCCCGATATCGTCGTGCATCAGCGCGACATTCCGAACAATCTGCTGGCCATCGAGCTGCGAAAGGACGGCAATCACCAGCTCCTCGAGCACGATCAGCGCAAGCTGCAGGCGCTGACCGATCCGAATGTCTGGTTCGCCTACGCGATCGGCGTGCTGCTGATCGTGGGAAAGGACGGGGTGAGCCTGTCCGAGGTCTATGCCGGCGGCGTCATCGACAGCGCCGCATCGCGCTGGTTTGCCGAGCGGCTGGATGCGGGCGGGCTTGCAGGCAAGCATGACAATGGCGCTCAGCACTAAGTTGATGGATGAATCTTCTCTCCGCATTGCCGTGATAGCCCGTTTGGATCATGCGTGGCCGGTGCATGCGCGGCAGAACAGAAGGCGCGGGAGGTGGAGCAATTACTGGGGCTGGTGGTCAATTTCAGAACGATCCGATGGCGGTGCGGATTACCGGCTCCGCAACTGTTTCGCTCCCCCTCCCGCACTTGAATTCACGGGCTCCGCTCTCGCTCCCCAAACCGGCGGCGCAGCCGATTGCGACGTGACGGGTCGAGACAGCCCGCGAACCGAGACAGAAAAGGCCGCCCCCTCGGGCGGCCTTTTCCGTGATCGCCGAGATCGCCAAGAGATCGCAAAGCGCGATTGCTTTTGTGGGCGATTGCTTCTGTCTATTGCTTGGCCGCGTCGTCGCCGGTCTTTTCCCCAGCCTTTTCGCTAGTCTTGGCGCTCGACTTCTTTGCGGCTTTCTTCGCCTTCTTCGGCGCCATCTTGGACGCCTCGCCCTTGGCCGCGGTGTCGCCGCTTGCGGCGGGGGCCGGGCTCGTGCCGGCCTTGTCCTGCGCGAGTGCGGCGGACGAGACGAAGGCAAGCGCCGTGGCGGCGAGGATCAGTGTTCGCATCGGATGGTTCTCCCAAGTTGGTTTTTCCGGCGCCCCTCAACGGGACAGAATGTCGCAGGTTCCGCGACGCGGATCAGCAGTCCGTGAGCAGCGCGTGAACGGCACAACCCTCGTGCAGGCCACGGAACCGGGAACCTCGAGCTGCGTTATGCCGCTAGGCAGGAGTTCCGAGGAGACGCGCCATGCGCTGGCGATCGATGACGGAAACCACCGGCACCATGCTCGATACCGCCCCCGAGGACACCTTCTACGCGGTGGGCTGGACGGTCAGCGGCGTGGCGACCCTGGCGACCATCGTTGCGGTCTGGATGTTCGGGATCTGACCGCGAACGGTCCTTGCAGCCCAGCGGCTTGCCGGCACCGGCAAGCAGCAGCGGCATGCGTCGGCGACTCACTTCCGCAAGATCACCAGCGCTTCCCGGTAGAGCTGCGAGAAGCAGACCAAGAGCGCGCTCGACAACAGGAACATCGCCAGGCTGTCATAGTCTTCGGCGGTGGGCCAAGCGAAGTCGAAATAGGGCGGCATGAACGCCCACCAGACGATCGGAACCGTGATGATCGTCGCAAAGGCGCCGGCCGGTGCGCCGCCCATCAGGCCCGCGATCAGGATCGCCGGCACAAAACCTGCGAAATAGAGCTGCATGCCGAAGGTCGCGAACATCTCCTGGGTCGCGGTGGCCAGCACCACGGCCAGCAGGGCGACCACGAACGTCGACAACGACCACGGCCGCAGCTTCAGAATGTAGTCATTGCCCTTGCGCATCGAGACGTCCCGGCCTCCGCGAGTTCCGGGAAGGTAGCCGAGGAGGCTCGCGAATAAAACACCGTAGGACTCCGTGGGGGCGGAGTTCTGCTCGATACCGTGAAAAGGAACCGGCCCGGTCAAGCCCCTGCCGCATTGTCGCGCTTATTGCATTGCGGCAAGGTGATTGGGGACAGCACGATGCTGGAGCTTCTGATTGTCGTTCTCGTCGCCGGGATCGGGTTCGTATCGGGATATGGCGTCCGCGAGCTGATCTCGCGCCGCCGGCGCCGGTCGCCGCAGCGCATTCACGCGCCGAAGGCGCGGGCCGCCAATGACGACATTTCCGCCCGCGGCCGGTATCGGCCGACCGGCACGCAACAGGCCGATCACGCCACTCCGCCCGACGAACTCGACGGCGCCGTCCGCGACCTGCTCGGCGAACTCAGCCGGCGCTCCGCCAAGCCGTCATCGGCCCCGCACCGCCGGCGGCAATGAGGGGATGCGGGGCGAACCGCGCTCAGACCGCCGCGACGTTAATTGATCTGCTGGCAGGAAGGGGAATGGTGGACGCACAAGGGATCGAACCTTGGACCTCTCCCGTGTGAAGGGAACGCTCTCCCGCTGAGCTATGCGTCCGGGATGTGACGTGCCAAAGGCCGCTGGTCGGCGGCCGGTCGATAGAGGCGCTTCGTCAGAGCGTGCGATTTACGAAGTGCCGGGTAGGGGTGTCAAGCCAAGACCTTCAGGAATCAAGGCCTGCAGGACATCAAACCCTGCGGGGATCAGGCGCCCTGCTGGCGGGCGCGGGAGGCGTGCGACTGCAGCGCCCGGATGCGTTCGGCCAGCGTCCCGCCGCCTTCGGGCATCGCGCTGCCAGGCGAGACGCCATTGGCGGCACCGTTGGCGGGCTTGGCGGTCGCCTTGGCCGGCACGGTCGGCTCGGCCGCCAGCATGGCCTCGATCGCCGAGTTCGGTCCCTCAAGCTGGATCGCGAGCTTGGCCACTTCGGCGGCGATGTCGTTGATGCGCTCGCGCAGCAGCGCGTTCTCCATCCGCTCGGTCGCCCAGGAGCTTTCGGCCTGCTGCTGGATCGCGTTGATGTCGCGCTGCAGCTTGCCGCGTTCGTCGCGGGCGATGCGTAGCTGCTCCTCGGCCGCCGCCTTTTCCTGGCGCAGCTTCTCGAGTGCGGATGATTTGCCGCCGCCCGCCGCCGCGATCTCCTCGCGCAGCTCCTGCACCGTCCGCTCCGCGGCGGCGTTGGCCTGCTTGAGCTGGCCGTTCTCGAATTCACGCTCGGCGAGCAGCTTGCCCTGGGTCGCGAGCCGCGCCTCGAGGTCGGTGACGCGGTTGCCGAGCATCTCGGCTTCCTTCACCTGGACGATCAGCTGGCGGTCGAGATCGGTGACGCGCTGGCTCAGATTCTCGACCCGGCCGCGCGCATCGGTGAGATCGCGCGTAGCGGTTTCCGACTGGCTGCGCTCCTGGGCGAGGCGTGCCTCGGTCGCCGCGAACTCCCTGGCGGCATCGCCGACCCGGTTCTTCAACTCCTCGACCTGGGTCCGCACCGCGACCAGTTCGACTTGCCGGCTGTCGGCCGTCATCGAGCGGTCGTTGAGCGCGGCGTTGATCTTGCCGAGCTCGCTCTGCTTGTCGGTCAGCGCCTGCTCGGCAGTGCGCAGCAGCTCGGTCTTGGCGGTAAACTCTTCCTCGGTGGCGCGAAGCTGCTCCTTCATCGCCTTCTCGCGCGCCTCCAGCGCGAAGATCGCGGCGTTCTTCTCGCCCAGCTCGATCTTCATGCGATTGATCGCGTCGGTCTTCTTGCCGATCTCGGCGAGCTGGCTTGTGGTCTTGCTCTTGAGCTGATCGACGCTCATCTCGAGCCGGCGGGCCGACATCGCGAACTCGGCGCGGAGCTGGTCCTTGTCGGCCTGGATCTCGGCCATCGACAGCGGCGTGGCCGCCTCCATGCGGCGCGTGGTCAGCCGCACCGCCCGGTTATGCACCAGGGGCACGATCATCAGGCCGCACAGCATCGAGATCAGGAAACCGATCGCCGCGTACATGATCGGCTCGATCATGAAGGGTCACTCCAAGAAAGAAGGAAATTGTTAAGCACAATGCCACGGCAGGCCAGCCGAAGGCCAGCCCGTTTGCCGCGTTAACCTGAATCGCTAACCGTGCCGGAGCGCCGGCGTCATCACCCGATCAGGGCGGCGACCTAGAATGGGTTCCAGGTCGCGCGCGGGGTGTATTTGAGATAGCCGACGCTGGCGCCGAGCCGCAGGCCGATGCCCGAGCGAATCGGGACCAGCACGATGTTGTTGGCGGTCAGCGCCGTCATGCCGAAGCCGCCGACGATATAGGCCGAGCCGTCGATGCCGACGAAGCGCTGGTAGATCGCCTGCGTCGAAGGCAGGTTGTAGACCAGCGTCATGGTCCGGGCGCCGTCGCCGCCCCAGTCGAAGCCAACCGAAGGACCCTGCCAGTAGACCCGGAGGTCACCGGCATTCTTGGTGTAAAGCGTGCCTTCGCCATAGCGCAGCCCGGCTACGAACGCGCCGGAGCCTTCCTCGCCGAGCACATAGCCGTTTGGCAGACCCCATTGGCTGACCGCGCGCTCGATGACCGAGGCGAGCCCGCGCGAGACGTTGCCGAAGAACTTGTGTCCGGCGCCGACCAACTCGTCGGGCCCGTAAGTATACGGGGTCGGCTCACGCTGCGGCGCCGGATATTGCGGTGGCGGCGCCTGCTGTGCCGATGCCCCAGCGCTCCAGCACATCAGCGCGGCGAACGCGACCGCGGCAAGGCGTGATGCGAAACTCATAAAGAACCCCTGCTATCGAATCCCGGGCGTTGCCCTTTAACCTGATGCCAACAGGCACGGCTCTAGGTTGCGTCCAGTGTCCCCTCGACTCGGATGTTATCGGTATCAACTATGACGGTACAACGGCAGGAAAGATATGGATCGTGCCGGGGGATGGCGTTTTTCGGCCTGTTGGCGGGCATTTTGGCGGCTACCTGGCCGCCACTGCCTGTTGGGGCCGCCACGACCGAGCGCGTGGTGACGAACCGCTACTCGGGATTAGCGATCGAGGGATTCGATCCCGTCGCCTATTTCACCGACTCCGCTGCGACCCAGGGGCGGTCCGAATTCGAGGCCGCCACAAGTGGCGTCGTCTGGCGCTTCCGCAACGCGGGCAACCGCGCCTCGTTCGTGGCGCATCCCGAAATCTATGGACCGCAGTTCGGCGGCTATGATCCGACCGACCTGGTGCGCGGCGTCACCTGTGCAGGCAATCCGCGATTCTGGGCGGTGGTCGGGAATCGGCTTTATCTGTTCAACCGGGAACGCAGCCGCGATGCCTTCGCCGCCGATCCCGCGCACTTCCTGAACGAAGCCGCGGCGCGCTGGCCGGAGCTGGCAGAAAATCTCGCGCAGTGATCACGACGCTGCGGCCGGGTCGCCCCAGGCAATGAATTCCGGCACCAGAAAGTCCTCGCGGCCCAGCCCGAAATGCAGTGGGCCTCCGTTCGCATCGGTTACCTTGCCGCCGGCGGCAACGACGACCGCGTGACCGGCCGCCACGTCCCATTCGGATGTGGGCGAGAGGCGGGGATAGATGTCGACCTGACCTTCGGCGACACGGCCGAACTTGACGGCCGAGCCCAGCACGGCGCGGACCGCGCCGCCGCGTTCGTCGATGAAGGCTTCGGTGCGCGCGTCGCCATGTGAGCGGCTCACCGCAACCGTCCAGGGCGCGCCGCGCGGCGGGCAGAGACGGGTCCTGATCGGCACGGCCTGCGCAACCGCGCCGTTCTGCAGCGTCAACCGCTCGGCGCCCTTGCCCACGATGCCGCGCCAGATCAGGCCGAGCGCGGGTGCGCCCACGATGCCGAGCAGCGGCACGCCGTGCGTGACCAGCGCCACATTGACGGTGAATTCGTTGCGGCCGGCGACGAACTCCTTGGTGCCGTCGAGCGGATCGATCAGGAAGAAACTGTCCTTGTAGGGCGGCGTCGCCAGATGGACACGCTCCTCCGACAGCAGCGACACGTGCGGCGCCAGCCGCGTCAGCCCTTCGACGATGATATGGTCGGCGGCGAGATCGGCCTCGGTCACCGGCGAGCCGTCACTCTTGCCGGTGACATTCATCGCGGAACGGTTGACTGCAAGGATCGCCTCGCCGGCCCGGATCGCCAGCTCGGTCAGCGATTCGAGCAGCGTGGCGGCGGCCTCGCAGCCGATCACGGGCGGCTGTGCCTTATTCATGGGCGGGTCTCATATCCTGTTTGTCTTCCCTGAGATCATGATGCGATGACAAGGCATCGCATCATGATCTCATCTCCTTGTTTGAGCATGATCTTTTCGGAAAACCGGTTTCCACTTTGCGTGAACGCGGCGGTTCCGGTCCGGATCAAGCTTTATCAGTCCCGCCGCAAGCTGGCAGCATCCGTCTGCGCGGTGTATCAAGCCGACAGGCATGCGTGATTCGCACTCCTCCGGCGGCGTGCGGCTTTCCAGGAAACAATCAATGTCTGGCACTTCGTCTCCCGGTCCCGCTCCCGATGCGCTCGAACTCGCGGCGCTGTTGTGCTCGCGGGTCTGTCACGATCTCATCAGTCCGGTCGGCGCGATCGTCAATGGGCTTGAGGTCCTTGACGACAATCCCAAGCCCGAAGACCGCGACTTCGCGCTCGATCTCATTCGCAAGAGCGCCAAGACCGCGTCGGCCCGGTTGCAGTTCTGCCGGCTGGCGTTCGGCGCGGCCGGTTCCTCCGGCGCGCAGATCGATCTCGGCGATGCCCAGAATATGGCGAAGGGGCACATCGAGGACGGCAAGGTGACGCTGACCTGGAATCTGCCGCGGCTGTTGCTGCCCAAGAACCGGGTCAAGCTGCTGCTGAACATGCTGGTCATTGCACAGCAGACGATCCCGCGCGGCGGCACGCTGATCATCGACCCGGTCGGCGACGGCGAGGCGATGAGCTTCCGCATCACGGCCGCAGGCCTCAATGCGCGCGTGCCGCAAAACATCGTCGATCTGCTCAATGCGACGTCGTCGAACACGGTCGATGCGCATGCGGTGCAACCGCATTACACCCGCCTGCTTGCGGACGCCTGCGGGCTGAAGGTGACGCTCGCGCTCGACGGCGACAAGGTCATTATCGCCGCGTCCTGAACGCGGCCCGCGGGAACATCATTAATCAAAGGTTACGACCGGCCGCGCGATTCGATCGCGCGGCCTTATCTCTTTGTTGATCCCGTTCTTTTCCATTTGCTCAACCAAACTTAAACGCTTTGCGGAGAAGCTGGCCCGGTTCCGTCAGGCGCGTCGATGTCGCGCGCCGCTGCGTTTTCGAAGGTTGGTTTCATGGACGATCTGTTGCGCGAGTTCCTGACGGAGAGCAGCGAGAGCCTTGATACGGTCGACAACCAGCTGGTGCAGTTCGAGCAGGACCCGAACAACGCGAAGATCCTGGATAACATTTTCCGCCTGGTGCACACGATCAAGGGCACCTGCGGCTTCCTCGGGCTGCCGCGGCTGGAAGCGCTGGCGCATGCCGGCGAGACCTTGATGGGCAAATTCCGCGACGGCATGCCGGTGAAGGCGGAAGCCGTGACGCTGATCCTGTCCTCGATCGACCGCATCAAGGAGATTCTTGCAGGGTTGGAAGCCACCGAGGCCGAGCCTGAGGGCAACGACCGCGATTTGATCGATCAGCTGGAAGCCATGGTCGAGCGCGGCATGGCCGCAATGGCTGCAGGTGAGACTGCCGAAGAAGACGTGCCTGTCGTCGAAGCGCCGTCGGTGCAGGCTGACATGACCCAAGCAATGACTGAAGGCACGCTGGTGGTGCAGACGCTGGAGCGTCCGCTGCGTCCGGGCGAGGTCTCGCTCGACGAGCTCGAGCGCGCCTTCCGCGAGACCGCGACCGAAGTGGCCGCACCCGCACCTGTCGTGAAGCTCGTCGCCACTGCTCCCGCAGCGCCTGCTGCCGAAGCTGCCGAGCCCGCGAAGAAGCCGGCCCGCAAGGCCGCCGGTGAGGACGTCCAGGAAGGCGACAAGATCGCCAACCAGTCGATCCGGGTCAATGTCGACACCCTCGAACACCTCATGACCATGGTCTCCGAGCTGGTGCTGACCCGCAACCAGCTCCTCGAGATTAGCAGGCGCAACGAGGACACCGAGTTCAAGGTGCCGCTGCAGCGGCTCTCCAACGTCACCGCCGAGCTGCAGGAAGGCGTCATGAAGACGCGCATGCAGCCGATCGGCAATGCCTGGCAAAAGCTGCCGCGCATCGTCCGCGACCTCTCCGGCGAACTCGGCAAGCAGATTGAACTGGAAATGCACGGCGCCGACACCGAGCTCGACCGCCAGGTGCTCGACCTGATCAAGGATCCCCTGACGCACATGGTGCGCAACTCCGCCGATCATGGGCTGGAGACCACCACCGAGCGGGTCGCAGCCGGCAAGCCGGAGCAGGGCACCATCCGGCTCTCCGCCTATCACGAGGGCGGCCACATCATCATCTGCATCGCCGACAATGGCCGCGGACTCAACACCGAGCGGATCAAGGCCAAGGCGCTCCAGAACGGCCTCGTCACCGAGGCTGAGCTGGAGAAGATGACCGAAGCCCAGATCCACAAGTTCATCTTCGCGCCGGGCTTCTCGACCGCAGCGCAGGTGACCTCGGTGTCCGGCCGCGGCGTCGGCATGGACGTGGTGCGCACCAATATCGACCAGATCGGCGGCACCATCGACATCAAGAGCGTGGCCGGCGAGGGCGCCTCCGTCACCATCAAGATCCCGCTGACCCTGGCGATCGTCTCCGCCCTGATCGTCGAAGCCGGCGGCGACCGCTTTGCGATCCCGCAGCTCTCGGTGGTCGAGCTGGTGCGGGCCCGCGCCAACTCCGAGCACCGCATCGAGCGGATCAAGGACACCGCGGTCTTGCGGCTGCGCAACAAGCTGCTGCCGCTGATCCATCTCAAGAAGCTCCTCAAGATCGACGACGGCGCGACCACCACCGACGCCGAGAACGGCTTCATCGTGGTGACGCAAGTCGGCAGCCAGACCTTTGGCATCGTGGTCGACGGCGTGTTCCACACCGAGGAGATCGTGGTCAAGCCGATGTCGACCAAGCTGCGTCACATCGACATGTTCTCCGGCAACACCATTCTGGGCGATGGCGCCGTGATCATGATCATCGACCCCAACGGCATCGCCAAGGCGCTGGGCGCCTCCGGCTCGTCGGCCCATGACATGGCCGAGGACAGTGCGAACGCCCACGCCTCGAGCGGCGAGCAGCTCACCTCGCTGCTGGTGTTCCGCGCCGGCTCCTCGCAGCCCAAGGCGGTGCCGCTCGGCCTCGTCACCCGGCTGGAAGAGATCGCAACCGACAAGATCGAGCTCAGTAACGGCCGCTACATGGTGCAGTACCGCGAGCAGCTGATGCCGCTGGTGCAGATGGCCGGCGTCGAGGTGCAGACGCAAGGGTCGCAGCCGATCCTGGTGTTCGCCGACGACGGCCGCTCAATGGGGCTCGTGGTCGACGAGATCATCGACATCGTCGAGGAGCGGCTCAACATCGAGGTCGCAGGCTCGCAGGACGGCATTCTGGGCTCGGCCGTGATCAAGGGCCAGGCCACCGAGGTGATCGACGTCGGCCACTTCCTGCCGATGGCGTTCGCCGACTGGTTCTCGCGCAAGGAGATGCGCCCGTCGGCGTCAGCGCAGTCGGTGCTGCTGGTCGATGACTCCGCGTTCTTCCGCAACATGCTGGCGCCAGTGCTCAAAGCCGCCGGCTACAAGGTGCGGACCGCGCCGAACGCCCAGGAGGGGCTCGCCGCGCTGCGTTCCGGGCAGGCCTTCGACGTGGTGCTGACCGACATCGAGATGCCCGAGATGAACGGCTTCGAGTTCGCCGAGAACATCCGGAGCGACCACAATCTGATCGGGCTGCCGATCATCGCGCTGTCCGCGATGGTGTCGCCGGCGGCGATCGAGCGCGGCCGGCAGGCCGGCTTCCACGACTATGTCGCCAAGTTTGACCGTCCCGGACTGATCGCGGCGCTGAAAGAGCAGACCGCCGAACTCCGGAAAGCGGCCTGATGGGACCGAGGGAAACAGCATCGATGACCAGCAAGACCGAGACCAGTGAAGGCGCGATGGCCGAATACGTCACCGCTGTGATCGGCGGGCAGCTGTTCGGGCTGCCGATCTCGCGGGTGCAGGACGTGTTCATGCCGGAGCGGCTGACGCGGGTGCCGCTGTCGTCGACGGAGATCGCCGGCGTGCTCAATTTGCGCGGCCGCATCGTCACCGTGGTCGACATGCGCGCCCGGCTCGGGCTGCCGAAGGCCGCTGACGGCCAGCCGCCGATGGCGGTCGGCGTCGACCAGCGCGGCGAATCCTATGGCCTCCTGATCGACCAGATCGGCGAGGTCTTGCGGCTGCCCGACGACAGCCGCCAGGACAACCCGGTCAACCTCGATCCCCGCATGGCCAAGCTCGCCGGCGGCGTCTACCGCCTCGACGGCCAGCTCATGGTCGTCCTCGATATCGATCGCGTGCTCGAACTGGTGCCTGACGCCAAAGCGGCGTGAGCAGGGCCGCCAGAACTGAAGAACTGAAACATCCCACCGGGGATGAGGAAGTAGAGGTCGCAAATGAGAACCTGTCTTGTTGTCGATGACTCAAGCGTCATTCGCAAGGTCGCCCGCCGCATCCTGGAAGGGCTCGACTTCCAGATCATCGAGGCCGAGGACGGCGCCAAGGCGCTCGAAGCCTGCAAGCGGGCGATGCCGGAAGCGGTGCTGCTCGACTGGAACATGCCTGTCATGGACGGCTACGAGTTTCTCGGCAATCTCCGTCGCATGCCCGGCGGCGATCAGCCCAAGGTCGTGTTCTGCACCACCGAGAATGATGTCGCGCATATCGCACGCGCGTTGCATGCCGGTGCCAACGAATACATCATGAAGCCGTTCGACCGGGACATCGTCACCGCGAAGTTCCAGGAAGTCGGTCTGATTTAAGTCGACCGTTCGATCCGGCGGCAGAAGCCTTCGGCTCAACGGTTTGTTGTGCGTCGTGTTGCGTCGCTGGTGAAGTCATGAGTATTGCGTTGACAAGTGCTGCGGTCCCGACATCGACCCGTACCGACAAGGTGCGGGTGATGGTGGTCGACGATTCCGTGGTGATCCGCGGGATGATCTCGCGCTGGATCGGTGCCGAGCCCGACATGGAGGTGGTGGCATCGCTGCGCACCGGCCTCGATGCGGTCAACCAGCTCGAGCGCATCAACCCCGACGTTGCGGTGCTCGATATCGAGATGCCCGAGCTCGACGGCATCTCGGCGCTGCCGCAGCTCCTGGCGAAGAAGCGCGACCTCGTCATCATCATGGCCTCGACGCTGACCCGCCGCAATGCGGAGATCAGCCTGAAGGCGCTGTCGCTCGGCGCGTCCGACTACATTCCGAAGCCGGAAAGCACGCGCGAGGCGACCGCCGCGGAGACCTTCCGTCACGATCTGATCCAGAAGATCCGTCATCTCGGCGCCAAGGCGCGACGCGGCACCGGGCACACGACGGCGAGCCCGCCGCTTGCGCCCGGACATGACAGACTGCGCACGGCGGCTCCGGGAACGCCCGCTGCAGCCGTCGCGGCGGCGCCGATTGTGCGCCGCGCGTTCGGCCTGCTGCCGCCGAAGGTGCTGCTGATCGGCTCCTCCACCGGCGGCCCGCAGGCGCTGATGACGCTGGTCGGCGAGATCGGACCGGTGATCGATCGCTTCCCGGTACTGATCACCCAGCACATGCCGCCGACCTTCACCACCATTCTCGCCGAGCATCTGGCGCGCGCCAGCAAGCGTCCGGCTCATGAGGCAATCGACGGCGAGAGCATCAAGCCGGGCCAGATCTATCTGGCGCCGGGCGGACGCCACATGCGCATCGCCCGCCACGGCATCGATGCCACCATCGCGCTCGACGACGGACCGCCGGTCAATTTCTGCAAGCCCGCGGTGGACCCGATGTTCACCTCCGCGATCGATGTCTGGCAGGGCAGCATCATGTCGGTGATCCTGACCGGCATGGGCTCCGACGGCATGCGCGGCGGCAAGGACATCGTCGCCGCCGGCGGCAGCGTGATCGCCCAGGACGAAGCGACCAGCGTGGTGTGGGGCATGCCCGGTGCCGCGGTCCATGCCGGAATCTGCGCCGCCGTGCTGCCGCTCAATCAGATCGCACCGAAACTTGTTCGCGTGTTTTCGGGAGACCGTGCGTGACGCCGCTGGACTACGAGTATCTGCGTAAGCTGCTGAAGGAACGTTCCGGCCTCGATCTGTCGCCCGACAAGCAATATCTCGTCGAGAGCCGCCTGCTGCCGCTGGCGCGCCGGTCGAACCTCGCCGGCATTCCCGAGCTGGTGCAACGGATGAAGGGCGGCGCCGAGCCGCTGACATCGGAAGTGGTCGAGGCGATGACCACCAACGAGACCTTCTTCTTTCGCGACAAGATCCCGTTCGACCATCTGAAGGACGCGGTGCTGCCCGCGCTGGCGCAGGCGCGCGCCTCCCGCCGCAGCCTGCGGATCTGGTGCGCGGCCTCGTCGACCGGGCAGGAGCCCTATTCGATCGCGATGCTGCTGAAGGAAATGACCGCGCTGTTCGCCGGCTGGCGCATCGAGATCGTCGCCACCGACCTGTCGCAGGCGGTGCTGGAAAAGTCCAAGGCCGGCCTGTTCAGCCAGTTCGAGGTGCAGCGCGGCCTGCCGATCCAGCTGCTGGTGAAGTATTTCGTGCAGAAGGGCGAGCTGTGGCAGCTCAACGCCGATATCCGCGGCATGGTGCAGCACCGCCAGCTCAATCTGCTGCAGGACTTGTCGCATCTCGGCACCTTCGACGTGATCTTCTGCCGTAACGTGCTGATCTATTTCGATCAGCAGACCAAGGCCGGCATCTTCGGCAAGATCGCGCGGATGCTCGAGCCCGACGGCGTGCTGGCGCTCGGCGCCGCGGAATCCGTGGTCGGTATCACCACTTTGTTCAGGCCCTATCCCGACCGGCGCGGGCTGTATCAGCCGAGCGTTGCTCCGGTCGCGCGTGCCGGCGCCGCGGTTCATGTGCTGAAGGCGGTGGCTTCGGCTTCGCGTTGAGCTAGATCTCTCCGGATCAGTAAGACGACTCCGCCTGTTCCGTCACCCTGAGGAGCCGCGAAGCGGCGTCTCGAAGGGTCGACGGCCACCAGCCGGGCCGTGCATCCTTCGAGGCTCGCAAGGGCTCGCACCTCAGGATGACGGGAATCGAGATGTGCGCGTCTCTGCCAGCTACAAAATCGCGTGCGGCAGAAACCGGGAGGTATTGCCGGTGATCGGGTTCTCGTCCTCGCGGATCGAGAGCCCGCATGGCGTGTGGTCGACCAGCCAGCTGCCGAGCACCGGATACTGCCCGGAGAAATTCGGCAGCGGCGCCAGCGCCTGGCGGATGAAGCCTTCGGCGCCGTAGGGGCCTTCCTCCGCGACCAGCGTAAGGCCGGCGCTGACCAGTTCGACGTTGGCGCCCTCGCGCGAATAGATCGGCTTGCGCACGTAGGAGGTGCCGAGGCTTGCGGCCTGAGGGTCGTCCTCGAAATAGGCCGGCAGCAGATTGGGGTGGTTCGGGAACATCTCCCACAGCAGCGGCAGGATGCCCTTGTTGGACAGGATCGCCTTCCAGGGCGGCTCGATCCACTGCGTCGGCGCGGCCGCGAGATTCTTGCCGAACGCGTCGTGAAACATCCACTCCCACGGGTAGAGCTTGAACGCCAGCCTGATCGGGCATTCGTCGAGGTCGACGAACTGGCCGTCGTTGCGCAGCCCGATCTGCTCGATGTCGAGCAGCGTGGTCTTCAGCCCGGCTTGCGCTGCGGTGTCCTCGAGATAGGCGAGCGTGCCGGCGTCCTCGGCATTTCCGGTCAGGCCGGTGAGGTGCAGCGGGTGGGTCGCGCCGATCCTCTTCCAGGCCTCGATCAGCGCCTCGTGGATCGAGTTGAACTGGTCGGCGCGCTTCGGGATGATGTTGCGCGTGATCGCCTGTTCGAGCCAGGTCCATTGAAACACCGCCGCCTCGAAGATCGATGTCGGCGTGTCGGCGTTGTATTCGAGCAGCTTTGCCGGGCCGCTGCCGCTGAATTTGAGGTCGAGCCGGCCGTACAGGCTCGGGTTCTTGCGCCGCCAGCTCACAGCGATCAGATCCCAGTACGCCTCCGGGATCTTCAGCCGGCGCAGATAGCGCTCGTCCTTGACCGCACGGCCGGCGAGCTCGAGGCACATCGCCTCGATCTCGCCGGTCGGCGCTTCGATGTCGCGCTCGATCTCGTCCAGCGTGAAGGCGTAATAGGCACGCTCGTCCCAGTACCGTTCCCCGTCAATGCTGTGGAAGGTGAAGCCGGCGTTCTCGGCGGTCGTTTGCCAATCGTCGCGCTCGGGGCATGCGATGCGTTGCATGAGGGTGGCCCGTGATCTTCAGACGACGCGTGTCAGCCTGGTGTCAGATTTGCTTGAGCATGATCTCCGCGCAAACGCTTCGCGTTTGTCGCGCGGAAAACCGGTGTCCACTTTTTCGGATCATGCTCTAGCTTCCGCCATGCGAGGGATCGCCGTCGCCGAAGCGGGCGATGCTGCGCGGCGCGCCGCCGAAGCCGCCGGAGGGCGACAATTGCTCGGGCTTTCTCTTCTTCCTGTGCCCTGTACGGTGCTGGTGACTGCGGGCCTGACCTGGCGTCAGGCCGATCGACGCCGCGCCGATCGCAATACTTCCCATCAATTTCAGCCATACGCGGCGCGAGCGTTTCATCGACGCAATCCCTGTCATCTGCGGAGCCGCGCCGAGTGTCCACCAGCCGGGATGGCCGGGCAAGCGAAAGCGCGATGACGCGCCGATGACACCACAAAATGCTCATCCGCCGCCGCCGAAGCCGAACGCATGTGCGAACGAGCCGAAGCCGCCGCGGCTGACCGAGGAGGTCGACGATGAACTCGACGAGGATGACGAGCCGCCCGACGAGGAGCTGCTGCTGTAGAAGCTGCTGCGCGAGGAGCCGCCGCTGCTGCCGCCCGAGCCGGACGACGAGCTGCGCGCCGTGCAATCGACGCCGGGTTGCGGGGGCACTGGCGCAGTGGTGCCCGGTGCGGTGACGCCCGGTGGCGGCGGCTGCACGGGCTGGCAATTCGGCCGCGGCATCAGCGCGTAGGCGCTGCCGCCGACCGCGAGCGTGCCCATCACCAGCAGCGCGACATGGTTGGAGCGCTTGGAAGGCGGATCCGGCCGCGGCGGCACCGCCGGCACGACCGGCCGCCGTTTGCCGAAATCCGGGTTCGGTTTGCGCGCCATGGTTAGCTCATTGGCTCAGTAGATCATGCAGGCCGCGTTCAGCGCGCCTGCGGCCAGCGAGGACAGTCCGAGCCAGATCGCCGGCGCGAGGTCGCCTGCGGCGATCCGCGCCGACAGGTTCGGCACCGGGATCTTCACGATGTAATAGACGATGATCTGCACGATCAGCGCGATGATGCTCCAGATCAGGCAGTCGACCACATTGGCGGAGTGGGCGATGGCGCTGACCACCGGCAGCACGAAGCCGAGCAGGCTCAAGCCGAGCGCAATCGCCGCCGCCGGATCATTGTCGCGGATCAGCTGGAATTCGTCGTGCGGCGTGACGCGCGTGTAGACGAAGAGGTAGGCGACCACGGCGATCAGCGCCGTGCAGAAATAGAGCAGGAACGCCGGCAGGCCGGCGAGGGATTGCAGGATCATGTGATGCGCCCGAACTGCCGCTTCTCGGTCGTCGTATAGCCCATTGGTCGCAGTTCGCGAAGCTTCGGTTCGAAATCCCGTTTGCGATGCAGTGAGGGACATCAGGGGCCCACATGCCGAGCCCGCCTGTGAGCCGCTTCACACGGAAATCAGCAATCGTCCTCTATACAGAATGCAACCTTTGGTGATTGGCGCGCGGTCACCCTCGGTGATGGCGCCGGCCACATGCGTGCCGATCCGCAATCGGCAGACCGTGTCTGAACCCTGCGATACTCGAGGAGGCTGACGATGAGACGATTGGTCAACGCCGTACTCGGTTGCGGCTTGTGTCTGCTTCCCGTTGGTCCGGCCGTGTCGCAAACGACGCCGAACCCGGCGATGAATGTGCCGGATCAACTGGCCTGGCAGTTCTTCATTCAGGTCAATACGAGCGCCGGCGGCAGCAATGCTCTGTTCGAGACTTGGGCCAGCGACTCCGATACGTTCAAGGCCAATCCGCAATTCCCGACGGCGCCAGCGCCGCTCGCGCTGCGCCAGCCCGCGGTGCCGAGGCTGGGCCGCCTGGCACTGCAGCAGTCGGGCAAGCTGTTGCCGGCGATCCCGCCCGGCGCGGGCTTCCTCGAGGAAACCCGCCGCAACAAGGAGTCGTTCGACTTCATCGTCCAGAACAACCTGTACAAGGTGTCCGGTCTTCGCACGGCGTTTGGCAAGGCGCTGTCATTCCCGGTTGCCGCGATGGAGGTGAAGGCGAACTGGATGCTGGTGACGGATATTCCGGAATTCAGCGGTGGCAGGGTCTCGCTCGCCGACGTGCCCAAGCTCTATCACGTCAACACCGGCTCCGACGGCCAGCAATACGCCTTCGTCTCCATGCACATCATCTCCAAGGCGGTCCCGAACTGGACGTGGGCGACCTTCGAGCACAAGTTCAATCCCGGACGCTGCGACATCATCGGCTGCCACGACGCATTCGGCGCGCAGACCAACCCGGTAAACCCGAATCCGCAGCCGAACCAGGCCTATCCTGATTGCGTGAAGACGCCGGCGCTGGCGGCGATGATCGCATCCGCCAACTGGGATCCGGCATTCGCCAATTATTGTCTCAAGGGATCGCAGACCGATTTCACCGATGCGACCGGCCTCGACATCCGTGTCGGCAATTCGGTCACCGAGCGGGGTTTTGTCGATCAATCCTCGTGCATGACTTGCCACGGCCGCGCGGCCTGGGACAACACGGGTGCTGCGACCACCGGCGCCGGATTCGACAACAACGGCGCGCCGCTCGGCCCGATCCAGCCCAACTGGTTCTGGCGTTTCTCCACGCAGCCGCCGATCTTCCAGGGCATGCCCGGCCTGACGCAGATCGCGACCTCCGCAGACTTCGTCTGGTCGATCCCGTTCTGCGCGATCGACGACACCCAGACTCCGCCGCAGCCGAGCGGCTGCACCGGGAAATAGGCTGTTGGATGCGCCGGTGACCGGGCAAAAGATCCAGCTTGCAGGCAGCTATCGCGCCGAGCCGCCGGGTGCGACCTATGTCGGCGAGGTCGATCCGGACGAACGCATCGTCGTCACGATCTACCTGAAGCGGCGCACGCCCGACGCGTTCCAGCCGGGCAGCGCCGGCGATCTTGCCCGGCTGGCGAAGCCGATCACGCGGCACGCGCTGGCAGCGCAGCGCCGCCGCACCCACGGCCGCGCCGCTGCACGCATCAGGAAGCTGGCGGCGCGGTATCGCGTCACGGTGCTTGAAATCGATCTGTCGCAGCGAACCGTCACGCTGGAGGCTACGGCACGCCTGTTGAGCGAAGTGCTCGGCGCCACGCTTCGCGTCTATGACGACGGCCATTGCCGCTTCCGCGCCCGCGTCGGCGCCTTGGTCGTACCGAAGGACATCGCGCCGTGGACCCGCGCGATCCTCGGCTTTGACCAGCGGCCGGTGTCGAGGCCGCCGGAGCGGCTGCGCGCACTCGCGGGGGCCGGAGCCGGTGCAGGCTTGTGGCCGACGGATGTCGCCGCGCGCTACGGCATTCCGCTCGATCGCGATGTTTCGAAAGTCTGTGTCGGCATCATCGCACTGGGCGGCGGTTATCTCGCCACCGACCTGGCGCAGGCGCTGACGGCGATGGGGCGCGACCCGCCTGAAGTTGTCGACAAAGCGGTCACAAGCATGGCCGGGGCTGCTGCGGCGCCGGGGATCGGCAATCAATTTGGCGGCGGCACGATGTCCGACGAGGAGATCGCGCTCGATCTCCAGATCCTGGCCGGCCTGCTGCCGAAGGCGCGGATCGTGGTCTATTTCGCCGGCAACACCATTCAGAGCCTGGTCGGCGCAATCAATCAGGCGATCTTCGACGACGTCAACCGGCCGCAGGTCTTGTCCGTCAGCTGGGGTAGCGCCGAGATGTTCTGGAGCTCGTCCGCTCGCGACGCGATGCAGGCGGTGTTGGCCGACGCCCAGCGCTTGAAGATCACGGTGCTGTTCGCGGCCGGTGACGAGCTTGCGACCGGCGGATTGGACGATGGCAAGGCGCATGTCTGGTTTCCCGCGTCGAGTCCCTATGTGCTCAGTTGTGGCGGCACGCAGCCTGCGGCCGGCGACGCCGATGCGACGCTCAATGGGGAAATCGTCTGGAATGACGGCGTCAGCGGCACCGGCGGCGGGATCAGCGACGTTTTTCCGGTGCCGGCCTATCAATCCGCCCTCGCGCTGCCGGCGTCCGTCAATGACGGAGCCGCGCGGCGCGGTGTCCCCGACGTCGCCGCGGCAGCGGCCGCGACGCCGGGCTACCGCATCGTCCTCAACGGTGCGGTATTGATCAAGGACGGTACCAGCGCAGTCGCGCCGCTATGGGCCGGACTGATCGCGATCGCCAATGCGGGGCGTGACGCGCCGCTCGGCTTCGTTAATTTCACGCTCTATGCCAACCAGGCGCTGTTCAGCTCGATCGAGCAGGGCAACAACCGCGTCCGCGGCAAGGGTTACGATGCAGGTCGCGGTTGGAACGCCTGCACGGGTCTGGGTGTCCCGAAGGGCGCAGATCTCGTCGCGGCGCTTGCGGCAACGCCGGTCGTGTAGCATGCCAAACAAAAACCCCGCCATTTGCGGCGGGGTTGAGGTCGGGAGGAGCGAACCCTGGGTTCGCTGCAGCGTCCGGAAGGTCAGGCGGGAATGCGCTCGTCGGCCTCGTGCGGCTCGCGCAGCACGTAGCCGCGGCCCCACACGGTCTCGATGAAGTTGCGGCCCTCGGAGGCGTTGGCGAGCTTCTTGCGCAGCTTGCAGATGAAGACGTCGATGATCTTCAGCTCCGGCTCGTCCATGCCGCCGTAGAGGTGGTTGAGGAACATTTCCTTGGTGAGCGTGGTGCCCTTGCGGAGCGAGAGCAGCTCCAGCATCTGGTATTCCTTGCCGGTCAGATGCACGCGCTGGCCGCCGACCTCGACCGTCTTGGTGTCGAGATTGACCACGAGATCGCCGGTCTGGATGACCGACTGGGCGTGACCCTTGGAGCGGCGCACGATCGCGTGGATGCGGGCGACCAGCTCGTCCTTGTGGAAGGGCTTGGTCATGTAGTCGTCGGCGCCGACGCCGAGACCCTTGACCTTGTCCTCGATGCCGGCGAGGCCGGAGAGGATCAGAATGGGAGTCTTGATCTTCGAGACCCGGAGCTGCTTCAGCACGTCATAACCGGACATGTCGGGCAGGTTGAGGTCGAGCAGGATGATGTCGTAGTCGTAAAGCTTGCCGAGATCGACGCCTTCTTCACCGAGATCCGTCGTGTAGACGTTGAAACTCTCGGATTTGAGCATCAATTCGATCGACTGCGCGACGGCGCTATCATCTTCAATCAGCAAAACGCGCATGCCAGTCCCCTATAGTCGCCGCTCCGGGCGTCAGGTCGGCCGCACTTGCGGCACTCAAAACGCCTTTGAACAACTGATTCGGATCCTGACGAGATATGGTTAACAAAAACTGATTCCTTCACGCAAGCTCTAACCGTGCAATTTTTGTCGAATCGCCCTAAGATATTGCGTAGAAGTAGGTTTTCCTAACCGCGCTCGTTCAGATTCCAGATTAAGAGGCGGGCCTAACCGACTCTCGCGACTCGCCCTTCTTCTGATGGGCAAGCGACCTCAGTCACCAAAGACAGTGACGCAATGATTAATGATGCGGGTAAACACGAAGTTAAGCGGCTGGAGCAAAATCGCGGAAACTTAAGGTTTTCGCAATGAAGGCGCTCGCGGAGCAGATCGGCGACATCGACGGCGTCAATATTTATGGCCGTGTGGTCGGCGTTCGCGGGCTCATGGTCGAGATCGCGGGGCCCATTCACGCGATGTCGGTCGGCGCCCGCATCGTGATCGATGTCGGCGTAGGCCGCTTCATCCCGGCCGAGGTGATTGGCTTCTCCGGCGAGAACGCGGTGGTGATGCCGTTCGGCGGGCTCGAGGGTGTCAGGCGCGGTTGCCGCGCCGTCATCGCCAATGCGGCGAGCCAGGTGCGGCCGTCGCCGGCCTGGCTTGGCCGCGTCGTTAACGCGATGGGCGAACCGATCGACGGCAAGGGGCCGCTGCCGCAGGGCGCGTCACCGATGTCCTACCGCAACTCGCCGCCCCCTGCGCATTCGCGCAAGCGGGTCGGTCCGCCGCTCGACCTCGGCGTGCGCGGTCTCAATACCTTCCTGACCTGCTGTCGCGGCCAGCGCCTCGGCATCTTCGCCGGCTCCGGCGTCGGCAAGTCGGTGCTGCTGTCGATGCTGGCGCGCAATGTCGATGCCGCGATCTCGGTGATCGGGCTGATCGGCGAACGCGGTCGCGAGGTGCAGGAATTCCTCCAGGAAGACCTCGGCGAGGAGGGGCTGGCGCGCTCGGTCGTGGTGGTCGCGACCTCGGACGAGCCGGCGCTGATGCGGCGCCAGGCGGCCTATCTGACGCTCGCCATCGCGGAGTATTTCCGCGACGAGGAGCAGGATGTGCTGTGCCTGATGGACTCGGTGACGCGCTTTGCGATGGCGCAACGCGAAATCGGCCTCTCGGCGGGCGAGCCGCCGACCGCCAAGGGCTACACGCCGACCGTGTTCACCGAGCTGCCCAAGCTGTTGGAGCGGGCCGGGCCGGGCACCGGCGACGGCACCATCACCGCGATCTTCACCGTGCTGGTCGACGGCGACGACCACAATGAGCCGATCGCGGACGCGGTGCGCGGCATCCTCGACGGTCATATCGTGATGCAGCGGGCGATCGCCGAGCGCGGACGCTATCCCGCGGTCAACATCCTCAAGTCGGTCTCGCGCACGATGCCGAAGTCGGCCGATCCGAACTTCCTGCCCTACATCAACAAGGCGCGGCAGGTGATGGCGACCTATGCCGACATGGAGGAATTGATCCGGCTCGGGGCCTACCGGCCGGGTTCCAGCCCCGAGGTCGACGAGGCGATCCGGCTGCATGAGCCGCTCGAGGCCTACCTGCGCCAGGCCAAGGAGGAGGCGACCAGCCTTGGCGACGGGTACCGGCAACTCGCTCAAATCCTGTCGGGTTTGGAAACGGAACGCTAACTTTGTCAGGCCATCATCTCCGGCACACCATAGCTATGCCGGCGGGGCCCAGGGGGGAGCCGGTTCTGTCCCGCGTTCAGAATTGGGACTTCTGGGGAGTATGAGTCGATGAAGTCACGTGAAACGCTGATCCGCCTGAAGAAGTTTCAGGTCGATGAAAAGCGCCGTCGGGTTACCCAGATCGAAGGCATGATCGCCGACTTCCAGCGCATGTCCGTCGAACTCGAGCGCGAGATCCAGACCGAACAGGAGCGCGCCGGGATCAACGACCCCACGCACTTCGCCTATCCGACCTATGCCAAGGCCGCGATCCAGCGCCGCGAGAACCTGACCCGCTCGGCCGACGAACTGCGCGCCCAGCTCGACGACGCCAAGGCGCTGCTGTCGGAGGCGTTCGAGGAGCTGAAGAAGGTCGAACTGCTCGACGAGCGCGACCAGGCGCGCGAACGCGCGGAGGAGAGTGCCCGCGAACAGGCCGACATGGATTCGATCGGCCTGATGCGGGCGCGTCTCGGCGTCATCGCCTGATATCTCGCTCCCTCCGCTGACCAGATTGAGAGCCCGGGCCGATCGCCCGGGCTTTTTGTTGGGCGCTGTCCACAAGCGGGCCACTTGGCGCCTACTTGGCGGATCGTGGTGTCCCAAAATATGCTACCACCGGTCCGGACCGGACGATCGGCGGCACGGTGGCAATGGGGGATGCAGGCTTGATGCAGGCTTGGGGGGCGCAAGATGCTGACGCCGGCTGAGCTGGTCTGGCTGATCGCCGCCGTTGCCAGGGGGGACGAGGCCGCCTTTGAGCGGCTGTACGCCGCGACCCGCGCGAAACTCTTCGGCGTCGTGCTCCGTATCTTGCGGCGACAGGACCTCGCCGAGGAGGTCATTCAGGAGGCTTACGTCAAGATCTGGAACAGCGCCGGGCAGTTCAACCCAGCCCTGTCGTCGCCGATCACGTGGATGACGTCGATCGCGCGCAACCGCGCCATCGACGTCGTGCGCAAGCGAGGCGAGTCCTCGCTGGAAGATGAGCCGGCCGCGATGGAAGTCGCCGCCGACTCACCCGATCCGCTGGCGCGACGGGAAATGACGGAAGAGTTGAAGCGGTTGTTGGAGTGCGTCGGTCGTCTGGAGCCGGATCGTCAGAAGCTCGTGCTGCTCGCCTATTACAACGGCTGGAGCCGCGAACAGCTCGCCGCAAAGTTCGAGACGCCGGTGAACACGGTGAAGACCTGGCTGCGCCGAAGCCTGATGGATATCCGGGAGTGTCTTGGACTCTGATTGATGGCCACTAGCGAAGACCATATCGCGCTCGCCGCGGAATATGCGCTCGGTACGCTCGACGCCGAGGAGCGCGCGCAGGTCGAGAGCATGATGGCCGTCGACGCCGAGTTCGCAGCCCTCGTGCAGGCCTGGGAGTTCAGGCTCGGGCCGCTCAACCAGATGGTTGGCTCGGTCGAGCCGCGCCCGGTGGTCTGGGACAACATCAAGGCGGCGATCGGTCATGTGAGCGCGCCGCAGGCGCCGCTGGTGCTGCCCGAGACGCCGGCCGCGACGGTGACACCGCCGCCGCCGAAGCCGATCATGGACGATTCCGAGTTCGGCTCAGCGTTCGATCCGGACGAGCCGCAGCAGCCGCCGGCGATACGGCAGCCAACCGAGATCCGGCGGCCACGGGTCACCTTCGGTGACAGCAACGTGGTCGCGCTGACAAGCCGCGTGAAGCGCTGGCGCGGCATCGCGTCGGCTGCGACCGCGATCGCTGCCGCGCTGCTGGTGACGCTCAGCCTGCAGATCTTCCGGCCCGACGCCTTGCCGAACGCGATCCGGCCGAAGCCGCGCATCCAGACCGTGGAAGTGAAGACCCCGGCGCCGGCATTCGCGCCGTCCGCGCAATATGTAGCGCTGTTGCAGGGGCAGAATGGCGGGCCCGCATTCATCCTCACAATCGACGGCGCGACCAAGAACTTTACGGTCCGCAAGGTCGGCGCCCCGTCGGAGCCCGGCAAGAGTTTTGAGCTCTGGCTGATCTCCGACAAGCTGCCGCAGCCGCGCTCGCTCGGCGTGATCGGCGCTGATGATTTCACCGCACGCCCGGTGTTGTCGGGCTATGACCCCGACGTGATCAACGGCGCCACCTACGCGGTGACCGTCGAGCAGGCCGGCGGGTCGCCAAATGGCCAGCCGACCTCGGCACCGATCTTCACCGGCAAGCTGATCGAGACCGTGCCAGGCGCGCCGGGTTCGACGCCGCGGTAAACTTCAGGCCTCTCGGAAGATGCTGTTGCAGCTCGTCATTGCGAGGAGCGAAGCGACGGAGCAATCCATCTATCCGCTAGGGTTGGCGGGAATGGATAGCTTCGCTTCGCTCGCAATGACGTTGATAGAACGTCGCGTCAGCTATCCGCACAAAAAGAAAACGCCCGTGGGGAGCGGGCGTTTTCGGTAGTCAACTTGGGGGTAGTTGGGGGTCTTAAATATCCACGCAGCGACTTTGGGGGGCTGTAAAGAACACTACGTGAATTCGTGAAACTCTCCTGTTAGCGAGCAAACTGGTCAGCGGACCATCGAGTTGCTCGAGCTTGTGATCGCGACTGGCTTGCCGGCCTTCATGACCCGCGCCGTCTGCGTATAACCGTCGTCCGACGAATTGTGCGCCGCGATGCCGAAACCGGCGACCAGGATACCGGCGAACAACGCCACGACCACAATCTTCAGGTGCGTCATACGATCGGCGCTGTAGATCGAGTGGTTCATGGAAGTCTCCTGCCGCCTTCCTGCTCTGTAAATCTGTCGGTCTGGTCTTATGCCCGGTTCAACGTCTCGTGCCCCGCTAACGTAGGATTTGCCGATTCCGTTCCCTAGAGGTCATCACAAGCTGGTGATGAGACGTGATCCGCCGCGATCGAAACTCGCCTCCACCACCCCAAAATCACATTAACTGCACGTAATATCAGTAGCTTGATCGAATGCCGGGTGACAATCACCAAGATAGGGCCGTTTCGGGTGGTTCCACACAAATCAGTTGCCTGTGGCGAGAAAACACAGGCGAAAACGCGAATGATTTGCTCGCGCTAGACGCTGCCGACCGTCTTCAGCCGGGCGCGCGGATGGATCTCGGCCTGCGACAGAACGGTGGTCTGCGAGCGGAACCGTTCCACCAGAGAGCGAACGAACGGCCGGATCGCGGCCGATGTCACCAGCACCGGCGCCTCGCCTTCGCGCGCGGCCTGCTCGAAGGCATTGCGCACGGCGGTCATGAATTCCGAGAGCTTGGAGGGCTGCATCGCCAGGCTGCGGTCGTCGCCCTGACCGACGATCGACTCGGCAAACGCCTGCTCCCAGCGCGCCGACAGCGCGATCAGCGGCAGATAGCCGTTCGGCGAGGTGTTCTGGGCGCAAATCTGCCGCGCCAGCCGAGCCCGGACATGCTCGACCATGGCGGCCGGATTGCGCGAGAACGCCAGCGCGTCGGCGATGCCTTCGAGGATGGTCGAGAGATCGCGGATCGAGATGCGCTCGGCGAGCAGCAGCTGCAGCACGCGCTGGATGCCCGACACCGTGACTTGGCTCGGCACGATGTCCTTGATCAGCTCGCTCTGCTCCTTCGGCAGGTCCTTCAGCAGCTTCTGCACCTCGCCGTAGGACAGCAGGTCCGCCATGTTGGTCTTGAGCAGCTCGGTGAGATGCGTCGACAGCACGGTGGCGGCGTCGACCACGGTGTAGCCCTTCAGCGCGGCCTCTTCCTTCAGGCCGGCATCGACCCAGGTCGCCGGCAGGCCGAAGGTCGGCTCGATGGTGTGGATGCCGGGCAGCTGTACCTGGTTGCCGGCGGGGTCCATGACCATGAACTGGCTCGGCCAGATCTTGCCGGTGCCGGCGTCGACTTCCTTGATCTTGATGACGTAGCTGTTGGCCTCGAGCTGGACGTTGTCGAGGATGCGCACCGCCGGCATTACAAAGCCCATCTCGATGGCCAGCGAGCGGCGCAGCGCCTTGATCTGCTCGGTGAGGCGGTCGGTGCCGTCAGGACCGTTGACCAGTGGCAGCAGCGCGTAGCCGAGCTCGATCTTGAGGTCGTCGATCTTCAGCGCGGCGGCGATCGGCTCCTCCGCGGCGGCTGCTGCCGCGGCCGCAGCCGCAGCGGGGGCGGCGGCTTCGGCGGCCTCGGCGGCCTTCGCCGCCCGCTTGTGCTTGCGCGCGTTCCAGGCCAGCGCGGCGGCGCCGGAGCCCAGCGCCAGGAACGGCAGCGTCGGAATGCCCGGCAGCAGCGCCAGCATCAGCATGACGCCGGCCGACATGCCGAGCGCCTGCGGATAGCCGGAGAGCTGGCGCATCAGCGCCTTGTCGGCGGCGCCGGTGATGCCGGCCTTGGAGACGAGCAGGCCCGCGGCGGTCGAGACGATCAGCGCCGGCACCTGGGTGACGAGGCCGTCGCCGACCGTCAGCACGGTGTAGGTGCGGGCGGCTTCGCTGAAGGAGAGTCCCTGCTGGGCGACGCCGATGATGATGCCGCCGACGATGTTGATGCCGACGATCAAAAGGCCGGCGATGGCATCGCCGCGGACGAATTTCGAGGCACCGTCCATGGCACCGAAGAAGCCGCTCTCGTCTTCCAGCGCCTTGCGGCGTTCCTTGGCGGCCTTCTCGTCGATCAGGCCGGCGGACAGGTCGGCGTCGATCGCCATCTGCTTGCCGGGCATCGAGTCCAGTTGGAAGCGTGCCGCGACTTCGGCGATGCGGCCTGAACCCTTGGTGATGACCACGAAGTTCACGATCACCAGGATCGCGAACACGATGATGCCGATCACGAAGTTGCCGCCCATCACGAAGTTGCCGAAGGCCTCGATGACGTGGCCGGCGGCCGCCGTGCCCTCATGACCGTGGCTCAGGATCAGCCGGGTCGAGGCCATGTTCAGCGACAGCCGCATCATGGTCGAGATCAAGAGGATGGTCGGAAACGACGAGAATTCCAGCGGCGCCTGGATGAACAGCGAGGTCATCAGGATCAGGATCGAGATCGTAATCGAGACCGCCAGGAACAGGTCGAGCACGATCGAGGGCAGCGGCAGGATCAGCACCACCAGGATGGTGAGAACGCCGAGCGCCAGCGCGAGGTCGCCGCGCTTTAAGATGTCGCCGATCTCGCCGAGGCTCGGCAATCCGCTCTTGCCCGCCGTGCCCTGACCCGCCGTGACGTCGACCATGGTAGCCGCTCTCCCCCGCGACTGGCGGCTGCGGCCGCCAAGCGTCTGCGCGACGGCCGCAGGGCCGCCGTTCCGAAAGTGAGGCACCGCGCTGGCGTCCACGGGGATCTCCACCCGTTATACGCGTTCGACGACACTCGACTTCACTCGGCAATTCTTGCCGGGTGTATGGTTAGCAAAGGGTTAATAAGTGCCGCTGATGGGACCGCGCGGGTCGTCGCAGGCCTCGGGCAGGAGGGATTTGGGCCGCGGAGGGCAGGTCGGACCGCCCGCCCGCTCCGGAGGCGGGTTCACGGCAGCCGATCCCAGAGCACGACGCCCGATGCGGCGATGATGCTGGGCGCGATGACGCTGCGCTCGTCAGAGCGTCGGCGCCCTGTCACCTAATTGGCCGAATGCATCCATCTGCGCCAATGCGTCGGCTGGATATCGAGATGCCTGCTGCGGGCATGATCGACCCATTCGGCGCCGTCCCGGTGGCACGGAAACATGAGCGCGTGGACCATGCCGTCGTAGTCGAGGACACAGACCTCGAGCTCCCGGTCAGATGGCGCAATGGCAACGGGCAACCACTCTGCAGACGACGAATGCATGATGACCCTCCGACAGTATGCGCTTCGATCCTTTACCTTGCGAACTGCGTGACATCCCGGCGAAATGATAGTTCGGGTTGCGCGCCGCCAGTGTGAACCGGTTCGCATTATAGCAGCTTTCTTCGTCAGCATGGATCACCGTTCGACCAGCGATATTCCCGAACCGGCGGAGCCGGAGAATTGAACTTGCCGGACCCGGCGCCGACCAAATGCAACGTAAAGGTCATTGTGGATGCCGAATGCCAAACCAGATGCGCCGCACCATTGCGATGATTGACAGGCGCGGGTTCGTCAAGCGGGGACTTGTCGCGGCCATATCCCTTTGCGTTGCGACCGCGGCGTTCGCGAAACCGCCCGGTGCCGAGGCCGTGATGATCCGCATGATCGCCTGCGAAGGCGAGGGGGTCCGGATGGAGGTCTATCTACCGCTATCGGTCGATCGCCATATGCGGGGCGGACAATCGGTGATCGGCTACTACACGCTGGACCTGACGGATGTGAACAAGGGCAAGCCGCTTGAGCCGGTGCGCGTCACCCTGAGCGCCGACGAGAAGACCGTGACCGTCGATCAATACCTCCGTGGCCTGCCGCCGACCCGGATTCCCGTCGCCGGCGGCACCGTCGACTTCGACCAGCGGTTCGCCAGGCAAGCGAAGTGCGGCGCATTCCAGTCGCAGGATCCCAATTTCGGGAACTGATCCGTCTCACATGCCGGCGCGGGTGCGCGTCCCGTTGCTGGCGCATGCCTAATCTCTCGGCAATGTGGCTTGACCGGGAGGCAAATGCCGACGAAGTTCCGCCTGCCGTGGCAATTTCTTCTGAATTTTCCCCTGAAGTCGCAACGTTCATTCCCGACTCGCGCCGGGCGTGGCTGCGCCTTGCCGTGGCCGTGGCGATCGGCTCGCTCGGCAGCGTCGGCATGTGGTCCGTGGTGGTGGCGCTGCCGGTGGTGCAGACCGACTTCGGCGCCACCCGCGGAACGGCCTCGCTCGCCTTCACCATGGTGATGCTCGGTTTCGGCATCGGCCAAGTCGTGACCGGCAAGATCAGCGACCGCTACGGCATCGTCGCGGCGATCGGCGCCGGGATCGGCATCCTCGGCCTCGGTTATATCGGCGCGGGCTACGCGCCGTCGATCTGGGCCTTCATCCTGCTGCATTTCGCCATCGGCCTGTCGTCGGCCGCGACCTTCGGCCCGCTGATGGCGGAGGCGTCGCACTGGTTCGAGCGTTACCGGGGACTGGCGGTCGCGATCGCCGCGAGCGGCAATTATGTCGGCGGCACGGTGTGGCCGCCGCTGGTCAATTTCGGCATGCAGAGCGTCGGCTGGCGCACCACCCATATTGCGATCGGCATCTTCACCGCGATCGCGATGACGCTCGCGCTGATGGTGCTGCGGCTGTTGATGGGCGCGGCTGTCAGGCGCGGCCATGTCAACGCGGCGCCGCCGCGGGTCGATCTGCGGCTCTCCACCAACGCGCTGACCGCGATCCTGGCGCTGGCGTCGATCTCCTGTTGCGTCGCGATGTCGATGCCGCAGGTCCACATCGTCGCCTATTGCGGCGATCTCGGCTATGGCGTGGCGCGCGGCGCCGAGATGCTGTCGCTGATGCTCGGCTTCGGCATCATCAGCCGGATCGGCTCCGGATTCCTCGCCGACCGGATCGGCGGCATCCGCACCTTGCTGATCGGCTCGATCGCGCAGGGCTCGGCGCTGCTGTTCTATCTGTTCTTCGACAGCCTGACCTCGCTCTATGTCATCTCCGCGATGTTCGGCCTGTTCCAGGGCGGCATCGTGCCGAGCTATGCCATCATCGTGCGCGAGGCGATGCCGGCGTCGGAGGCTGCGACCCGGATCGGCATCGTGATCTTCGCGTCGGTGTTCGGCATGTCCTTTGGCGGCTGGATCTCGGGCGTGATCTTCGACGCCACCGGCTCCTATGCCGCGGCCTTCGCCAATGGCCTCGCCTGGAACCTGCTCAATGTCAGCATCATCCTGCTGCTCCTGATGCGGGCGCGGCAGCGGCTGGCGATAGCGTGATCCGGACCGGAGGCCGCGTTAGCGCAAAGTGCGAAGCGGTTTTCCGGAAAGATCACGCTTAAATGAGGGCCTGATCAGGCGCTGCTGCGGAAGCTCACCTCTCTCTCGAGATGGGCGTCTCGGTGACTCGTTAGAGATCGGCCGAGACCTTCAAGATCGCTTTTTCCAGCCGGTTCTTGATGGAATTCATCTTGCCGGTCAGCTGCTGCAGTTCCCGCAGATCGAGGTCGGCATAGACGAACTCGCTCAACGCTTTACGCTGCGAGGACAGCTTTGCCATCTGCTTGTTGGCATGGTCGGTCAGCGACAGGTTCACGACCCGCGCATCCTCGGTCGAACTCTTGCGGCGCAGGAGATTCTTCTTTTCGAGTAATTTCGACTGCGTCACCACAAACGACTGATCGACGCGCAACGCCCGCGAAACTGCACCGACGGGCAGGCCGATGTGGCGGTCTTCGGCATTCGCCAGCACCGTCATGATCATCCATTGAGGACCGGTGATTCCGATCATCTTGGCCCAGATGCTGCGCAACTCCTCCAGGCGGATACTGGTCGACACGATCTCCCAGGCCAACCCCTCAGCCGCGTCCTGCAGTTTGTCGGTCGATCTGCGCTCGCTCATGGCGTTCCTTAACAAAAATTCATCTTCGCTCATATCTGGTTTTTTTTGAAGCGGTGGTCTGGTGAAAATGTTCACCCAGGCGTTGCCTGAATGACACATGACGGCCGAAACATAGAATGATTAACTAATATAAGTTGAACATGCGACCGCCGGATGCATAGTTTCCCGCCGTAGATGGGGGGCATCCGCCATCTCACGCCTGCAGTGGCCGAGTTGACCACGAGCATCTTGAAAATGGCTGCGCCGCAGCGGTTTTCGAGAGGGGTACTTTTTGTCGCTTTGCCAGCAGCGCAAGGCATCACTTGGAGGATAGCATGAAGATGGTAAAGGGCCTTCTGTTGGGCTCGGTGGCGGCGCTCATCGCGAGCAGCGGCGCGCAGGCGGCCGACCTTCCGGTCAAAGCCAAGGCGGTTGAGTATGTGAAGGTTTGCTCGCTGTATGGTCCCGGGTTCTACTTCATCCCGGGCACCGATACCTGCATCAAGCTGGGCGGCTACCTGCGTGCTGACGTTCTGGCCAACACCAACTCGGACGCGTCCGGCAACACGTCGGGCGCCGGTGGCGCACAGAACCGCTTCACGAACGGCTACACCTGGCGTTCGCGTGAAGATCTGAACGTCGATACCCGCACCGCGACCGAGTACGGTGTGGTTCGCACCTATGTCGACCTGACCTTCAGCTGGACGTCGGACACTTACGGTGGGCAGGGTAACGGCGCGACCGTTTACTCGCCGATCGGAACGGCGGCGGCTCCGAACAACGCAACCTCGGGCGGCGTCGCTGCCGGCACGCTAGGCGTCTACTACGCCTTCATCCAGTTCGCCGGCTTCACGATGGGTAAGGCGGTCTCGCAGTTCTCGGCGCCGTGGACCAACTACCCGGGCAACAACTTCGACGGTCTCGTCGGCGGCGGCGGTACGGTCACCGGCGTGAACCAGTTCACCTACACCGCGCAGTTCGGCAACGGCGTGTCGCTGTCGCTGTCGGCCCAGGATCAGTCGGCCTACTACCAGGCTGGCGTGCAGAATCTCGGCGTGCTCGGTACCGGCGCTCTCGGTGCCTATGGTGCGAGCGACTATGCCGGCACGATCGCGCCGGACCTCGTCGCGGCTCTCCGCGTCGACCAGGCCTGGGGTCTGTTCCAGGCATCGTTCGCGGCCCATGACAACCACGCAGCCTACTATGGCGGCACCGAGTTGACCGGTCATCCGGACGACAAGTGGGGCTGGGCCGGTCAGTTGGCCTTGTCGATCAAGAACATCCCGACCGGGCCGGGCGACACGATCAACATCCAGGGCGTCTACACCGACGGTGCGACCCGCTACAACATCCAGGATCTGTCGATCGCTGGTGCTGTCACCTACTTCGGTGGGACCAACCTGCCCGGCGCCTATCAGAGCATCGGGTTTGGCATGGCTCCGGACAGCGTGTTCGTCAACGGCGGCCAGCAGCAGTTGATCCAGACCTGGGGTATGCGCGGTGCATTCATCCACAACTGGAATCCCAACTGGAACACCAGCGTCTACGGTGCCTACGCCGGCATTCACTACAACGATACGGCCAAGAGCGCGATTTGCGGACCGGGCGGCAACGGCGTCGGTGGTTCGTTCGGCGCTGTGTTCGGGACCGCGGGTCTGACCTCGTGCAACCCGGACTACAACATCGCGCAGATCGGCACGCAGACCCAGTGGACCCCGGTCAAGAACCTGACCTTCTCGGCAGACTTGACCTACACCCATCTGGATCAGAAGTACGCCGGCACGATCACCTATCCCGGCAGCGCCGCGATCGGCAAGCCGGCCACGGTGTACGAGCTGAAGGATCAGGACACCGTTACCCTGCTGCTCCGCGCCCAGCGCAACTGGTAATCTCCAGCTGACGTGATCTGACCTTTAAAAAAGGACCCCGACGGGCAACCGTCGGGGTTCTGTTTTTGCAATGAGGCGTTGTCGAAACGAGCTCACTGTATGATTTACTAACATTATTCAATCATATACAAACCCTCAGCGGCTTTTGCCGCCGATGTTGATGGAGAGATAACCAACCTCTTCATGAACGAACCTCCCGAACCTCCGGCAATGCCCTGCCGGAGGTTTTCGTTTGTGCGCGGTCCGATCGCGCTGTCGGCGAGTTCCAGCACGCGCGGCCGACACGGCGGTGCAAAGCCCTTTCGGTGCGCGCAGGCGCGGCGCACGTGTTCGTGAAGCCCGGGATCGAAGGCGGCCTCGAAATCGTGATCTGCCGCACGGCCAAGGCGGCAGGATCATCTGGACGGGAAGTCTTATGCCAGTTATATGACTTTATCATATAATTGCGGGAGCGTGCTCGGCATGCCGAAGGCAAACGCACAATCAAGCCGTCACCGTAAACCTTCGACTGCCGATTTGCCGGCGGCGGTTCGCTCGACTGCCCGAACCCATCGTGTCGCGAAAGCAACGGAACTGCAGCTGCAGCGCCTCACGGGCTGTCTGCACTCCCTGGCATCGCGCCACCACGATCTGACCCAAGGCTATGCAGCGCATGTCGGCATCGCCGGCATTCAGTACACGATCCTGACCACGATCCGTTATCTCGAGACCAAAGGCGACGTCTTCCCGGTGACCGTCGCCGAGTATCTCGGCTTGGCCAGCGCGGGTGTTACGAAAGCGATCCAGCACCTGACCGAGCTTGGACTGGTCGAGAAGGCCGGGGATTTGGATGATCGCCGCCGGACCAGGCTGACCGTCACACATGGCGGCAGCATCCTTCTCGACTCGCTCGCGCCCATGCAGTCGAATGTCAACGACGTCTGGCTGGACTGCATGAATGATGAAGAATTCTCCATCTTTCTCGATCTCGTCGAGCGCTTCATCAGGTCAAGCGATCGAGCGCTGGCGATGCAAGACTATCTGGCCAGGGACAGCGACATCGTCTCGTTCTAGCGGCATGACTTGCCAGGTTGCCTTACCAGGTCACGGTCGAGTGACCGGCAACATCCCGCTGCTCGCAATTCTGTGAGCGGACTTGCGCCGGCGGCAAGCTCGCCACATGACTCGGTGCGCTTTTACCGAGCAATTGCTCGGTAACGATTGCGGCGGCAACAATCAGCAATCAGCTATCAGGCATAAGCGCAATGCATTCCTGCGCCGCCATATCAACATTTGCCGCCGACGAATTACTTCAATTATATGAAACGCGCTCGTGTATTTTCTTGGGAGAGCGGGGTGATTGGCGTTTGCGATTTCGGCGCCAGCTTTCCGCGGCTACTGAACCGGCGGCTCGTGGATGCGAATTGGCGCATGCGAGAACGCACATCTGCAGCGGAGCAGGCCGGTCGTAGGAGGGAGTAGGTTGCCACACCATTCATCCACATTGGTTACGTCAGCGCTACGGACGCGTCGAAGCGATATTGTCGGTCTGACGGCAATGTGCCCGGCACAGAGTGCCGAGATTGTGGTCACGATGCACAACATCGAGACGCGAGCTTGCTGATCCTATGTGCCGGGCGCTTTTGCTTCGCTGGTCACGTCTCGTGTATCGTTCGCGCCGCCGCTGCCTACCACAAACGCAAACTGTCGCGACCAACCGCACGCGTAGATCTCAGCTGTAGAGGCGAAATCGTTGGCTTGCCGGTAAGCAGGATCAGGGACCCTTCCGAGAAGCGAACGAGTTGATGGAATATGCATGAGCACCGGGGGGCGCGCGGCGCCTCGTCAAGCGGCGTCGAGTTTGACGACAAGGGCTGGCCTTCCTGGCCGGGCCGAGAGGATTTGTCGGCGGAGTTCATCAAACTACTGGCTGCCGCGCAGGAGGGAGGTTCGACTGTTTCCGAATGCTGGTTGACATTGAGCAGGATCGACCTTGCTTCGGAAAATTCCTGGTCCGAAGAATGGATCAGGACCGCGGAACTGAACGAGGCGAGAGCCGATCTTTCGTCATTGAACGGCAATTTGATCACCGCCCGTCACAACTGGCTGCGGGCCACGACCTACTTTCACGCCGCCGCAAGGCTTCCCGGGTGCTCCAGCAATCTTTTGAAATGCGCCGTCGACGGCATGCGGCGATGTGCAACGAATTTCCTGGAGAACAGGATTCCAGCCGGTCAGGTGCTCTCGATTCCTTGGACTGAAGATCTTTTTCTTCAGGCCTATTATTTGCCGTCGGCTTTCCGCGACAATGGGCCCGTGATCGTATGCATCGGCGAGCCGGGCTCCTACAAGGAAGAGTTGATCACCAAATACGCCAGCCACGCGAACGAGCGCGGACTGTCGCTGCTGACCGTGGATCTCTTGGGTACTCAAATGGCTCTGTCGCCGGAGCGGCTCGAAGGCCAGAAGTTCGAGACTGCGATGAGCCGTATCCTGGACTATCTCGCGGAGAAGCCGGGTGTCGACAGCAGCCGGATCGCGATCGTGGCCGATGCATGGAATTCCTCTTTGGTCGCGCGAGCCGCCGCAAGCGACGCCCGATTTGCCGCGGCGGTGTGCGACGCCGGCATTTGGGACTCGCACGAGAGAAGCTTCTTTTACCAGCATGCCGCCGGCCGGGAGCAGCCTGGATGGCTTGAAGACGCCAGCTCGATGTCACGGCGGATCGATTGTCCGCTGCTTGTCACCGCGGGTGAAGGCGGCTGGCTTCTCCCCGGCGCCCTGACCGAATTCGGCAATCAATTGGACAGCATTCATCATGACGCCCGGCTGATCCTGTTTCGCTGTGCTGAAACGGCTGCCATGCAGGGACATATCGATAACCCCACATTGGCCAATGAAGTCATATTCGACTGGCTGGAGGACAGGCTCCGGCTGAGAAAGGACTTGTCCTGAGGTTTTCCAGCCTCGGGAGCAGGCCAGCAGATCACACCGCCTGGCCGGCTTTCAGCAGCGAGCAGCCGGTGATCTTCAAACTGCCGTCCGCCTGCCGCTCCAGCGTGTAGAGCGCCTCCCACGCCTCGCCATTGGCATCGACGATATGGACGCGTTGCGCGATCCGGTCGCCGTCGCTCTGCGCCGCGCCGAACTCGAAGCTCCTGTGGCGATAGACCGGCGCGTACTGGCTCTGCACCATCGACATGAAGATGTCGGCCTGCGGAAAGATCTGCCGGATCGCGGGCGCGGCATAGGAATAGGCGGAAGTGGCATCGTCGCGGCCGAACGCCTGCTCCTGGGCGCGGATCACGTCCTGCGCGGCGCCGACGTCGTCGGCGGCAGCTGATGAGGCGAGGGCGAACAGAAGGGCGGCAATGAGGGCGATCGCGCGCATGCGGGGCTCCACAGGGCTACATGTCGGATTACCCGTGTTACGCATGACACCCCAGGCTGGTTTCCGCTGCAAGCGACAAAGGCGTCGCCTGCATCAGCGCGGCACGCCCCGCGGCGGCCTGGCCGCTAGTCCGGCATCCCGTGCAGGCTCGGTTTCCCTGGCCACCGCCGGCGCGCCGGAAAAATAGAACCTGTCCGCGATCGGCGAGGCGGCGACCCAGGGCAATTGCCGGCCATGGGTTGCCTTCTCCACCGCAAGCCCGACCTCGTTGAAGGTCCTGAACAGGCCATAGCCCTGATGCCGCATGGTGACGGCCAGCGCGCGCGTGTACGGGCTGTGGCCGTTGTCGCCATCGAGCGCGACGCTGCGCGGCTGGGTCGCAAACGAGATCAGCGTGCCCGCCGGCGCCTGCATCTGCGCCAGCCCGCCGGTGGCGGAGCGCACGCCGCGGTCGCGAAACGGATTGTTGCGGCAGGCATCGAGCAGCACGAGATTGATCCTGGCGCCGGACTTCTCCATCTGGTCGAGCACGCCGGCCATGGCGATGCCCTGCATGAACACGTCACCCTCGTTGGCGGGATCGGCGTCGACCGGCACCAGATAATTCAGGCCGTGGGTCTCGACGCCGTGGCCGGCATAATAGAACAGCGCCACGTCGGCGCCGGCCAGTTCGCGGCCGAAAGCCTGCAGCACATCGTCGAAGCCGGTTTTGGTCAGGTCGACCTGCGCGCCGCCGCCGACCACGAGGAAGCCGAGCGACGACAGCGTGTCCGAGATCAGCCTGGCATCGCCGGCCGGGTTCGGCAGCTTCGGCGCGCTCCGATAGGCGGAATTGCCGATCACCAGTGCGACCCGCTTCTCGGCCTGAACGGCGGTGCCGATGCACAGCACGAATGCCGCGACGATAAGGCGCGACAGGATGCCGTTTCGGCCGGACATGGTGATGCACTCCGCGGGGCGGGACGTCGGGCTGTTATGGATTGGTCTTTCCGGATCGCCTCAGGTTCGAACGAAGCTGTCGCCCACTATCGGGCGTGCACCGATCCAGATCGAGGAGCCATATCAGTTGACGCGCCGGTTGCGGTGCAGCAGCGCCTCGGCGGTCGGGCATCCGGCCCGCCGCGCTGAGGGCGTCGCGAAGGGCCGCTCGATGGTGACGATCTGGCAGCCGTGCCGCGCCGAAACGTCGGCGACGACGCTCGACACCGCGTCGTCTATCCGCGAGCCGGGCAGATGAGCGACGATCAGGTCGCTGATGCTGAGCCGCTTGCGGACGCGCAGGTCGCTGTCGACGCGGTAGCTGAAGACGGCATGGATGACGCCACGGCGATCGCGGATCGCGATCAGCCCGGTCTCGGGCAAACTGCCGCGGCTGCGCTGGCGCACGAACTGCAGCCATTGCTCCGTGGTAATACTGGCATCATGCATGAACACCAGCGGATAGGCCGCGATCGCGTCATGATGGTCGATCGGAAGTGCTTGGAAATGCTCGTTCATCGTCGGTTTCCCCGAACACGGGCGAAATTGCTGGGGAACGGGCGGCGCAGCATTGATCTGCATCAATGACCCCGGCGGTTGATCCAGATCAAATCGGGGCTGATAGTGTCGACATCGAAACCATGCGGACCCCCGAAGCCATGAGCATCGCCGAACCACTGCAGGATTCGTGTGCCGGCACGACGCCGTGCGACTGCAGGCACGGCCGCGCCACCAATGGCTGCGAGGACTGCAAGGTCAGGCTGTTCAGCGTCTGCGCCGCGCTGGAGCCGTCCGAGCTCGAGGAGCTCGACCGGATCAGCCAGGCCAAGCAGGTCCCGGCAAGAACCACGCTGTTCGAGCAGAGTGCGCCGGCGGGGAGCGTGTTCAACGTCACCGACGGGGTCGTGCGGCTGTACAAGTCATTGCCCGACGGCCGCCGCCAGATCGTCGGTTTCGCGCTGCCGGGCGACTTCCTCGGACTTGCGCTGCAGGACCGCTACGGCGTCACCGCGGAGGCGGTGAATCAGGTCGCGGTTTGCCGTTTCGCGCGATCGACGTTCCTCGCCTATGTCGACGGCAAGCCGCATCTGCTGCGCCGCCTGCATGAATTCGCCGGGCACGAGCTCAGCCTCGCGCAGGACCAGATGCTGCTGCTCGGGCGGCGCAGTGCCGAGGAAAAGATCGCCGCGTTCCTGCTCAACATGCAGACGCGACACGCCCGGATCGGAAGCATGTCCGTCACCGTGCCGCTGCCGATGAGCCGGCAGGACATCGCCGACTATCTCGGTCTCACCATCGAGACGGTGAGCCGCACCCTGACCCGGCTTGCGCGCGAGAAGGTGGTGCTGATCGTGCCCGATGGTGTGCGGCTGCTCGACCTCGAACGGCTCAAGCTGAGCGGCGCGAGCTGAGGCATCGGTTTTTGATCCAGCACAAGGCGATGCGCGCGCAGGCGCGCTAGGTCTCTCCATCATATGCAGGAGACGACCATGCCCCTCGACACCATCCTTGTCATGATCGCCGTCACCGCGATGTTCGCCACCATTGCCATCGTCATTGCGTGGGGCGACCGCCAGACGCGCGATCTGTGATGCTGTCCGCGCTTTAGCGGATCGCGCCCTTGAATTTGTCGATGTCAGGCGAAGGGCGGGCGGGAAACAGCCGCGCGGTCGAGGAGATGTCGAGCCGGCGCCGGCATTTTGCCTCGTCGGCGCTATCCTCGGCGCCGTCCTTGCCGGTGCGTTTTCTGGCGAAGGCATCGTCCAGCCGGTTGACGATCAGCATGGCGTGGTCGCGCTCGAGCGTATCGGGGTTCTTGCGCCGCTCGTCGGAGCGAAACACGCCGGCCACGATCTTGCCCGTCATGTCGTAGTCGCAGCCCGCCTTCCAGTCGCCCTGGTCCCACTTCCATCCCGTGGCGCTCAGGGTGCCGTCGCTGTCGGCGGTGACCTTGATGACGGCGTTATAGGCGAGCCAGATGCCGGCGAGCCCATTGCGCTTGTCGTCAAAGCCTTCGAGCAGCGCAAGGCGTTCGCGCTGCAATCCGTCGACATGGTCGCGGGCACCGACGGTGTCGTGCACCTGCGAGGTCTGCTTCTCCCAGGCGGGATGCAGGAATTCCGGGTACTCCTCAGTCTGGCTCTTCACCCAGTTGCGCTGGTCGTCGATCAGCGCGCGCCGCGTTGGCTCGTCGAGCCGCGGCTGCAAAGCTTTCCAGGCCCGGTTCAGGCGCTGGTCATTGTCGGCCAAATCAGGGTCGGCGCAGATCTCCTCGTCGGTCGCGGTCTCGGGCTTGGTGCAGTCGAAGGTCGGGGTGACGAAAGTGGTATCGGCCTTGTCGGATGCCGCGTCCTTGCCCACGGCAAGATAACTGCCGGTGATCTGCCCCATGGATTCGCATGCGGCGAGGCCGCCCTCGTCGTCGCCCAGGATGGCAACGATGCGCAAGCTCTCTCCCTGGCGGCGGACCTTCAACGACGGTGGCTTTGCGGGTTCGGCGGTCTTGGCCGGGTCGGTGAGTGCGGGGCCGGACAGCCAGCCGCTCGCGGCAGGCTTGACCAGCGCGGTCAGCTTGCAGCTTCGTCGCCGGTCGCCGCCATAGTCGCCACGGAGATCGGCGGCGAGGCGATAGGCGCCGGCTTCGGCCGGCATCAGCGTGATGTTGCCGAAGGCGTTGACCCAGCTGCCGGCGAGGCCCGGACGGCCGGATGCCATTCCGTCGAGCGCGGCGGCGCGGCGGCGCAACGCCTCGGCAAAACTCTCCTTCAGCTCGTCCGCGTCGGCATCGGCCAAGACCTCCGCGGCGTCGATGATCATCTCGTTGAACCAGGCCTGGTCGCGCTTCAGCAGCGGCTTGATGTTTGCCGGCATTTTTGCCAGCGCCGCATCGAACGCCTTATCTATCTGCGACACGAGCTTGTCATAACCGGCCTTCTTGCAGTCGGCGGTCTTGATCGTGCTGTCGCCGGTATCGCCGCACAGCCTGATCGCGGTTGGTGCGCTGCTCGATGCTCGCAGATAATCGTCCATCGCAATGGACGGACTGGACGCCAGGACCGTGATGGCCGCGGCGATGGCCGCGAGCCGAGAGGAGCGAGGCATGGGCTACAACCTGCGAGGCCGCGGCATGCGGCCCTTGCGCCTTGGGTCGCCGGCCGCGCGCGCCCGGTTCAAAATGTCGGCGGCGTGCAGGCCGAGATCACCTCGCACGGCTTGGCGCCGATGCAGCGGAAGCGGTGCGGGCGGCGGCTTTCGAAATAATAGGCGTCGCCGGCGTTGAGCACCCGACGCTCGTCGTCGACCGTGACCTCGAGCCGGCCGGAGACGACGATACCGCCTTCCTCGCCCTCATGCACCAGCGGCACCCGGCCGGTGTCGCTGCCGGGCTCGTAGCGCTCCTTCAGGATCTGCAAGGCCCGGCCGAACAGGCTGTCGCCGATCTGGAGGTAGGAAATCGGCTTCTTGCCGATCTCGGTCAGCTCGTCGGCGCGGTAGAACGCCTTGCGCGGCCGCTCCGGCTCGATCGCGAAGAACTCCGCGAGCCCCATCGGGATGCCGTCGAGGATGCGCTTCAACGCGCCGACCGACGGGTTCATCTGGTTGGATTCGATCAGCGAAATCGTCGAATTGGTCACGCCGGAGCGCTTGGCGAGTTCGCGCTGCGACAGCTTGTGCCGCGCACGGATGAATCGCAGCCGGCCGCCGATGTCGACGCTCATGACAGTCCCTTTGGCAAAATCGCTGTTGCAGGTGTTGCGGATCGAACAAATCTTCGCAGACCGCCTCAACAAGATCAATGGCTTGCCGTGCGACAGAAAAGGACTTGTTGAGTGCCGGGAAGAGTGGTCCGACTAGGCATCGTCAGCAATGGAGCGCGCCGTGACCGTTCATCAGATTCCGAACACCATCAAGACCGAATCGCTCTGGATGCCGTTCACGGCCAACCGGCAGTTCAAGAAAGCGCCGCGGCTGTTCTCCTCCGCCAAGGGCATGTACTACACCTCCGTCGACGGCCGGCAGGTGATCGACGGCTCCGCCGGTCTCTGGTGCGTCAACGCCGGCCATGGCCGCCCGCAGATCGCGTCCGCGGTCGAGCGGCAGCTGACCACGCTGGACTTCGCGCCCTCGTTCAACATGGGCCATCCGCTGGCGTTCGATTTCGCCGAGCGCCTCGCCGAGATCGCCCCGAAGGGGCTGGATCGCATCTTCTTCACCAATTCGGGCTCTGAATCGGTCGACACCGCGCTCAAGATCGCGCTGGCCTATCATCGCGCCGCCGGCCAGCCGACCCGTACCCGCCTGATCGGCCGCGAGCGCGGCTATCACGGCGTCGGCTTCGGCGGCATGTCGGTCGGCGGCATGGTCGCCAACCGCCGCCAGTTCGCGACCCATCTGCCGGGTGTCGACCATATCCGCCACACCCATGATATGGCGCGCAACGCCTTCGCCAAGGACATGCCGGATCACGGCGCCGAGCTTGCCGACGACGTCGAGCGGATGGTGGCGCTGCATGGCGCCGACACCATCGCCGCCGTGATCGTCGAGCCGGTGCCGGGCTCGACCGCGGTGCTGCCGCCGCCGAAGAATTATCTGCAGCGGCTGCGCGAGCTCTGCACCAAGCACGGCATCCTCCTGATCTTCGACGAGGTCATCACCGGCTTCGGCCGCCTCGGCACGCCGTTCGCCGCCAACTTCTTCGGCGTGACGCCCGACATGATGACCACCGCCAAGGGCATCACCAATGGCAGCGTGCCCTGCGGCGCGGTGTTCGCAACCCGTCAGATCCATGACGCGCTGATGACCGGCCCCGAGGGCATGATCGAGCTGTTCCACGGCTACACCTATTCGGCGCATCCGGTGGCCTGCGCCGCCGGTATTGCCACGCTCGACATCTACAAGGATGAAGGCCTGCTGACGCGCGGTGCGCAGTTCGCCGATTATTTCCGCGATGGCCTGCATTCGCTGAAGGGACTGCCGAACGTCGTCGACATCCGCAATATCGGCCTGATGGGCGCGGTCGAAGTCGCGCCGCGCGATGGTGTCGTCGCCGCGCGCGGCTACGACCTCATGGTCGATTGCTTCAACAGCGGGCTTTATCTGCGCATGAGCGGCGACTCGCTCGCAGTCTCGCCGCCGCTGATCGTCGAGAAGAAGCACATCGACGACATGGTCTCGATCCTGGGCGACGCCATCAAGCGCGTGGCCTGATAATTGCTTGCGAGATAATCGCTAGCTCTACAAATTGCTGTCGCCGTTGCGGAGCAGAGTGGTTTCGCAGCGGCGATTGCGTTTGTTGCTGCAGGATGTGAGGAAAAGTGAAGGTCCTTGTTCTCGGCAGTGGCGTGATCGGCGTCACCTCGGCCTATTACCTTGCGCGCGCCGGCCACGAGGTGACGGTGATCGACCGTCAGCCGAAGCCCGCGCTCGAAACCTCGTTCGCCAATGCCGGCGAGGTGTCGCCGGGCTATTCGTCGCCCTGGGCCGGTCCCGGCGTGCCGGTGAAGGCGGTGAAGTGGCTGTTGATGAAGCACGGCCCGCTGGTGATCCGCCCGAAGCTCGATCCCGTGATGTGGCTGTGGCTTCTGAAGATGCTGCGCAACTGCACCACTTCGCGCTACGCGGTGAACAAGAGCCGGATGATCCCGATCGCGGAATACAGCCGCGACTGCCTGCAGGCGCTGCGCAATGACATCGGCATCCGCTATGACGAGCGCGCACGCGGCACGCTGCAGCTGTTTCGCGAGCAGGCCCAGCTCGATCACACCGGCGATGACATCGCGGTGCTCAAGCAATATGGCGTGCCGTTCGAGGTGCTCGATCGCGAGGGCTGCATCAAAGCCGAGCCTGCGCTCGCCTCTGTGAAGCAGAAATTCGCCGGCGGACTGCGGCTGCCGCATGACGAGACCGGCGACTGCCACATGTTCACGCTGGCGCTGGCGATGGAGGCCGAGAAGATCGGCGTGCGCTTCAGCTTCAATGTCGGCATCGACGGGCTGAATGCGGACGCGACCCGCATTACCGGCGTTGCGACCAGCGCTGGCATGATGACCGCCGATGCCTATGTGCTGGCGCTCGGCAGCTACTCGCCGCATCTGGTGCGGCCGCTCGGCATCTCACTGCCGGTCTATCCGGTGAAGGGCTACTCGATCACGGTGCCGATCAGGGACGCCGCCGGTGCGCCTGAATCGACCGTGATGGACGAGAGCTACAAGGTCGCGATCACCCGGCTCGGCGATCGCATCCGCGTCGGCGGCACCGCCGAGATCTCGGGCTATTCGACCAAACTCTACGCCGCGCGGCGCGCGACGCTGGATCATTCGCTGACCGATCTGTTCCCGCGCGGCGGCGATCTTCCCAAGGCCACCTTCTGGTGCGGACTGCGCCCGATGACCCCGGACGGCCCGCCGGTGATCGGCGCGACGCGCTTTGCCAATCTGCATCTCAACACCGGTCACGGCACGCTCGGCTGGACCATGGCGTGCGGCTCGGGCCGGGTGCTGGCGGACATGCTCTCCGGCAAGAAGCCCGACATCGATACCAAGGAGCTGTCGATCAAGCGCTACGATCGCCGGTTCGGGTGAGGGCCTCGTCGTAGTAGCCGACCCGCACGGTCCCAGGCGCCCCGCTTCAAGAGGGGTTTCTTGTTGCATCATCGCGAAACAGCCCGGCACGACGGCCGGGCTGGATCATGAATATTCACTAGTTTGCAATACCGGCATCTAACGAGATTATCGCCGTCCGGTCTGTGCACTTCAGCACACTTGCGCGGGCTTATGCGGTTCATATGCCGCGGCGTGCGCAGCGCTCTCGAATTCATATCCCACGCTGAAGATATTGATCCCGATGCAAGCGCTCCCGCGGACGCCAGGCCGCCGCGGCTCGGCTGCACGCGCGAGCGCGAACGGGAACAGGTGATGTCATGTCTTCGCTTCAGATTACCGCCGGCGACCGGATCATCGAGCCGATGATCGCGCTGGCCGGCTGCACGACCCAGCAGCGTATCGTCGTGGCCGGCTCGAAGAGCATGGAGTTGATGTTCGAGCTGCACCGGCGCGGCTATCTGCGCGCGGCGGCGACCGGCAATTGTGGCCGTCCGGCCGGCCAGTACGACGCCGCGCTGGTCGACTGGCGGCGTCGCACGCTTCCTGCGCTCGAGCCGGCCCTGGACTGGCTGGCGAATTTCCTCAGCGCCCGGGCGGTGCTGGTGGTCTGGGTCGATGCGCAGAAGGCCTCGGCCAACCAGAGCCTGCGCGCGTCGCTGGAGCAGCGCGGCTTCGTCGTCGAGCAGGGCATCGTGCATCAATACGGCTGCGCACTGTCGGCGCGGCGGTCGCAGGCCCATCCGCTGCAGCTGGCGGCCTGAGGCGCAGTTGATCCCGAAAGGAAACTCCGATGTCCAAGGTACGACGCGCGGTTATTCGCGAATGGATGACGCTGGCGCGCGAGAAACGGCACTCCAGCGAGCAGGCTGCAGCCTTTGCAAAGGCGGCGCTGCAGCGGCACGATTTGCCGCGCAGCCGGCGAACGCCGCACGCGATCGTCATGCGGTGGCTGCGGCCGCGCACCGGGCGTCCTTGAGCGCCGCCACTTGCAATCAACAACAGAGCGATGATGCGAGGCCCTGAGTTTGAACTGTCCCCGCGGGAGCCGTGCGGCGCGGACGATCTTGTGGCCGCAGTCGCGAGGTCAACGTTTGACGCTGCGGCACGCAGCGCAGCGGCGCTCGCGCTGGTGTGCTGCGACATCATTGCGGGCGAGGGACCCACTGTGGCCGGTCGGGCGCACTTCTCGCGAACGATCGACGCCGCCGATACCGCGCTATGCGCGCGCATTCTCTGCGTTGCCGGTCGCACGGGGCGCTCGGTCAGTCGCGCCGAAGCCGACGCGCTGTTTGCGATCGATGCCGTTGGGAGCGAACGGGTCGATGACGGATGTTTCGATGACCTGCTTGCCAAGGCGGTGCTGCATCATCTGATGGGCGCGGCCGGCGCAACCATTCCCGGCCGCGAACAGGCGCTGGCCCGCGACAATCCGCTTGCTACCTGGGCATCGGCGATCGTGCTCGCCGGGGAGCCGCGATCCTGGCTCGCGGATCATCTTGACTGGATGAAGCCGTCATCCCCTGCCGCGCGCACCATCGACGCCGTGCTTCATGTCAATCCGGCAGGACCCCGGCTGCCGCTCGGCGTTCTCTTCAATCTGGCAGCGTGAACGAATTTCGGCGCGTCAGCGCGCCGGTTTGCGGTTGGCTTTCTTCGCGTCCAGCCCAGGCCCTTGGGGCTTCGTTATCGTGCCCGCCGGCTGCACCCGCAAGCCGTCCACGAACACATCAAGCAGCCGCAGCGCCGTGGTCTGCCAGCCTGGCTGGTCGTGCATGTAGCACATGCCGATCAGCGCGCGCAGCACGTCCTCGGCGCTGATGTCGTTGCGGATCGCGCCGGCCGCGACCGCGCGCGCGAGCAGGGTGCCGATGGCCTTGGTCAGGCGATCGAACGAATAGGCGTGCAGCTCGCTCGAGCCGGCCGCGACCAGCGCCAGCGCGGCGACCATGCCTTTTTTGGTAGCCACGAATTCGACATTGGCGCGCAGCCAGCGCCGCAGCGCGTCGACCGGCTCGGGCGCGCTCTGCAACTGCTCGGCAAGGTCGCCGAGCTGTTCGACCTCGCGGCGATAGACCGCCTCATACAGCGCCTCGCGGGTCGGGAAGTGGCGATACAGCGTGCCGATGCCGACGCCGGCATGGCGTGCGACGGCCTCGAGGCTCGCCTCGCTGCCGCCGGCCGAGAACACGGCCTTCGCCGCCTCCAGCACGCGCTCGCGATTGCGCACGGCGTCGGCGCGCGGCTTGCGAGCAATTTCTGTTGATGGACCGGCCATTGTTTTTTCTTCTCGCCCTCCCTTGTAAACGGAGGGCTCCTCCGTATATGGCGACCAGCACCCGGCCTGACAAGGCGCGCCGATCACCGATCGGCGGCCACGGGACGGCGTTGCCCTGATTCAACCGACCATACACGGATCGGAGCCCCGCATGAATCTCCCACTCAGTCTCACCATCAACGGTGTCCGCCGGGAAATTGTCCTCGACGACCCCCGCGTCACCCTGCTCGACCTGTTGCGCGAGCGGCTCGACCTCACCGGAACCAAGAAGGGATGCGATCGCGGCCAGTGCGGCGCCTGCACCATTTTGGTCGACGGCCGCCGCATCAATTCCTGCCTCGCGCTCGCTGTCAGCCATGACGGCGCCGAGATCACCACCATCGAAGGCGTCGGGCGCGGCGATCAGCTGCATCCGGTGCAGGCCGCCTTCATCGCCCATGACGGCTTCCAGTGCGGCTTCTGCACGCCGGGCCAGATCATGAGTGGCATCGGCCTGATCCAGGAGGGGCAGGCCGGCGACGATCCGGAGCGGGTGCGCGAATGCATGAGCGGCAATCTCTGCCGCTGCGGCGCCTATCAGGGGATCACCGAGGCCGTGCTCGAGGCACAGAGCAGCATGACCACTGCAAAACAAAGGCGCTCCGCATGATGAATTTCGATTATGTCCGGCCCGCCAACGTCGCGGATGCGATCGCGGCGGCCTCCGAAAACGGCGCGACCTATCTCGCCTCCGGCACCAACCTGCTCGATCTGATGAAGGGTGGCGTCAGCCGGCCGAGCCGCCTGGTCGACGTCGCGCGGCTGCCCGGGCTCGATCGCATCGAGCATCTCGCCGATGGCGCGTTGCGCATCGGCGCGCTGGTGCGCAATGCCGATCTGGCGCATGACGCCGAGTTCGCCCGTACCTATCCCGCGGTGGCCGAAGCGCTGCTGTCGGGCGCATCCGCCCAGCTTCGCAATGCCGCCACCGTCGGCGGCAATCTGATGCAGCGGACACGTTGTGCCTATTTCTACGACGCCGGCAGCGCCTGCAACCGGCGCTGGCCGGGCGCCGGCTGCGACGCCTTGAAGGGCGAGAACCGCCTGCACGCGGTGCTCGGCTGGAGCGAAGGCTGCATCGCGACCCATCCGTCGGATTTCTGCGTGCCGCTGGTCGCACTCGACGCCGTCGTCGAGATCGAGGGCAAAAGCGGCCGGCGCGAGCTGCCGCTCGAGGCGCTGCATCGGTTGCCCGGCGAGACGCCGGAACGCGAGACCGCGCTGGAGCGTGGCGACCTGATCGTCGCGCTGCGCCTGCCGGCCGAAGCACAGGCCTTTGCCAGGCACGCCCGCTACATCAAGGTCCGCGAGCGCACCTCTTATGCCTTCGCCGTGGTCTCGGCCGCGGCGGCCTTGCGCATCGAAGATGGCAAAATCCGTGAAGCGCGGCTCGCGCTCGGCGGCGTCGCGGCAAAGCCGTGGCGGACGCGCGAGGCCGAGCAGGTGCTCGCCAGTCGCGCGGCGGATGCGGCCAGCTATCGCGAGGCGGCGCGCGCCGCGCTCGCCGATGCAAAACCGTCCGGCGACAACGCCTTCAAGATCGAACTCGCGCAGCGCATCGTCGTGCGCGCGCTCACCCTTGCTGCCGCAGGCACGCCGGACCGTATTGCCGCGCTGCCGGGCTCTCCCTTCTCATCCGTTGCAGGAGCGTGACGCATGACAGCTGAACTCAATCTGACCCGCGACCCCGCCCATCTCCGCCATGGCTCGAATATAGGCCAGCCGCTGACCCGCACCGAGGGCGTGCTCAAGGTGACCGGCAAGGCGCGCTATGCAGCGGACAATCATCCGCCCGGCATGGCCTATGCGGTGATCGCGACCAGCTGCATCGCGCGCGGCCGCGTCACCGCGCTCGATGTCGCCGCCGCCAAGCGCCATCCCGGCGTCATCGACGTGATGACGCCGGCACATAAGCCGCCTCTTGCGGAAGACCCCGACGCCAAGGGCAATCCGTTCGCCTTCCGCATGGAGCTCTTGCAGAGCGACGAGGTGCGTTACGCCAACCAGGCGATCGCGGTCGTGATCGCCGAGACCTTGGAGGCCGCGACCGAAGGCGCTGCGCTGCTGTCGCCGCGCTATCAGGTCGAGATCGCGCGCGTCGGCCTCGACGCCGGCGAGGCCTATGCGCCGCCGGTGGTCGGCATCGGCAATCCCGCCGAAGTTCGCCACGGCGACATCGATGCGGGCCTTGCCGCGGCCTCGAAGCTGACAGATGCAACGTATGAGACGCCGGCGCAGTATCACAACGCGATGGAGCCGCATGCGATCGTCGCGGTGTGGGACGGCGACCGTCTGTTCATCGACACGCCGAGCCAGGGCATGGCGATGGCGCAGTTGCGAATCGGCGGGCTGTTCGGCATTCCGCCGGCGAATATCCATATCACCAGCCCGTTCCTCGGCGGCGGCTTCGGCTCCAAGGGGCTGGTCTCCGGCCCGCAGGTGCTCGGCATCATGGCGGCCAAGCTGGTCGGCCGGCCGGTCAAGCTGGTGCTGCGGCGGAGCCAGATGTATGGCCCGGTCGGCCACCGTTCGGCGACCCGGCAGCGCATCCGGATCGGCACCGACGATACTGGCCTGTTGACCGCACTCGATCACGAGGCGCGCATCACGACCTCGAGCTTCGACGATTTCTACGAGCCCGCCGCCGACGCCTCGCACACGCTCTATGCGAGCCCTGCGATCCGCACCGCGCATGAAGCAGTGCGCATCGATACCGGCACGCCGCTGTTCATGCGCGCGCCGGGCGAAGCCACCGGATCGATTGCGCTCGAGAGCGCGATCGACGAGGCGGCATTCGCCTGCGGCATCGATCCGCTGGAGTTCCGGCTCAAGAACTACGCCGAGGTCGAGCCGACCACCGGCAAGCCGTTTTCCTCCAAGGCGCTGTGGCAGTGCTACGCGAAGGCCGCCGAACGTTTCGGCTGGGCGGGACGTCCATTGCAACCGAAGCAGATGCGCGACGACAACGGTTTTCTGGTCGGCTGGGGCATGGGCACCGCGACGTTCCCCGCGCTGATGTTCCAGGGCAATGCCCGCGCCGTGATCCGCGCCGACGGGCGCGGCGTGATGGAGAGCGGCGCGCATGACATGGGGCAGGGCGCCTGGACCGCGCTCGCGCAAATCTCGGCCGATTCGCTTGGTCTCGATCTCGATCAGATCTCGTTCCTGTCGGGCACGTCTGACTTGCCGGATGCCGGTATCGCCGGCGGCTCGGCGCATACCGCAACGGTGGGCGCCGCGATCCACAACGCCGGCGCTGCCGTGATCGCCAAGCTTGCCGAGCTTGCGACGTCAGATGAGCGCTCTTCGCTGTTCGGCGCCGCCAATGCCGGCGTGGTGGCGCGCGCCGGGCGGCTCCATCGCCGTGACGACGATACGCGCAGCGAAAGCTATGCCGACATCCTGGCGCGTGCCGGCGTTGCCGAGGTCGAGGCCAGTGGCACCGGTGCGGCCGATCCCGCGGCGCAATCGCAATATGCGATGCACGCGCATGGCGCTGTCTTCGCCGAGGTCAAGGTCGATCCCGAGCTCGGCCAGATCCGCGCCACCCGGCTGGTCGGCGCGTTCGCCGCCGGCCGCATCATCAATCCGTTGATGGTGCAGAGCCAGCTGCGCGGCGGCATGATCTGGGGCCTCTCCTTCGCGCTGCATGAGGAAGCGGTGATGGACAAGCGATCAGGCCGCATCCTCAACGCGAACCTCGCCGAATATCATGTGCCCGTGAATGCCGACGTGCCGCCGATGGACGTCATCACGGTCGACGAGCATGATCCGCACGTCAATCCGCTCGGCATCAAGGGCGTCGGCGAGATCGGCATCACCGGCAGCGCCGGCGCGGTCGCCAACGCCGTCTGGCACGCCACCGGCATCCGCGTACGGAATTTCCCGATCAAGATCGAGGAATTGGTGATGGGGTTGGGGTGACACGGCTCGACACGATGGCGGGCTAACCATCGTCGTCGTCCCGGCGAAGGCCGGGACCCATAACCACAAATGTTGGTTGTTGGGCGACGCTGGGGCCACAGCCTGCTTCAACAACACGACCCTGTGGTAATGGGTCCCGGCTTTCGCCGGGACGACGTTGGATGGGGCAGGTGGCTTACCCCGCCGCCGTCACGCAATTCACCCACAGCACCACGGCCTTGGCATCATCAGCCGGATTGGAAAACCGGTGCGGGCGGCGGCTCGCGAATCTGAAACTGTCGCCCTGTTTCAGCGTCCAGGTCTCGGTGTCCACCGTGAGAATCATCTCGCCCTGAAGCACGAGGCCGGCCTCTTCGCCGTCATGGGTATAGAACTCGTCGCCGGTGTTGCCGCCGGGCTCGAGATGCACCAGGAACAGGTTGAGCCGGCTCTCGCTGCCGGCCGGGCTCAGCAATTGCTTCGAGATTCCGGTGCGCCACAGTTTCAGCTCGGCGCGCTGGACCTCGCGGGTCACGACGCCGCCGGCGCCGTCGTCCCGCGGCGTCGCGCCGAACAGCGCTGCGATGCCAACGCCGAGCACGTCGGCCAAGGTCGCCAGCACACGCAGCGAGGGCGACGACAGGCCGCGCTCGATCTGGCTGATGAAGCCGATCGATAGATCGGTGCGCGCGGCAACGGTTTCCAGCGACATCTCCTTGCTGCGCCGCAGGTCGCGTATGCGGCGTCCGACCGCGAGATCCATCGCCGGTTCGGCCGGCTTCCCGGCCGGCTTTTTGGCGGCGCGGCGGGCTGCCGCGGGCTTCGCTGCCGCGCCTTTGCGCATTCTCTTGCCGCCGCTCACGTCAGTCCGCTTCCTTCATGTGCATGAAAACCGCTTGCATTTGCCGCGGTTTCGTGACCACAATTTCATATTGGTGAAAATAGGCCGGAACGGCGTCGCCCGCAACCAAAACCGCTCTACAGCGGACGACGCGGCGCCGGCGGCCAGCTTCGGGAGGTGGTGCGATGTCGTTTCAGCGTCTCGTCCAGGCCGCGGTCGCGGTGCTCGCTCTTGCTGTGAGCGCGCCGTCGCAGGCGCAGCAGGTGTTGAAGGTCGGCTCGACGCCGACCGGCATCCCCTTCACCTTCCTCGACACCAAGACCAACTCGATCCAGGGCATCATGGTCGATCTCGCCACCGAGATCGGCAAGGACGCCGGCTTCTCCGTGCAGATCGAGCCGATGCAGTTCTCGGCGCTGATCCCCTCGCTGACCGCGAACAAGATCGACATCATCGCGGCCGCGATGTTCGCCACCGCCGCGCGCAAGGAGGTGATCGATTTCTCCGATCCCGTCTATAGCTATGGCGAGGGCCTCGTGGTGCCGAAGGCCGACACCAAGGCCTATGCCTCGCAGGAGGATCTGAAGGGCACCGTGGTCGGCGCCCAGGTCGGCACCGCCTTCGTCGACGCGCTGAAGAAGACCGGGCTGTTCAGCGAGGTGAAGGTCTACGACACCATTCCCGACATCCTGCGCGACGTGAACGCGGGCCGCCTCAAGGCCGGCTTCGCCGACTATCCGATCCTCGCCTACAATCTGCAGCAGGGCAATTTCGCCGACGTCCGCCTGGTCGACGGCTACAAGCCCGTCACCGTCGGCACGGTCGCGATCGGCGTCCGCAAGACCGACACCGAGCTGCTCGCCAAGATCAATGCCTCGCTGGCGAAGCTGAAGGCTAACGGCACGATCGCAAAGATCCTCGAGAAATGGGGCCAGAAGGCCAGCGGGTCGTGAGAGCGTGTGTGCTCCGAAGTGATCCGTCATCCTGAGGTGCGGGCGGAGCGAGCCTCGAAGGGTCGACGGCGCGGCTGGTGGCCGTCGACCCTTCGAGGCGCGCTACGCGCTCGTCAGGGTGACGGAGATAATATTTCGAGCACATGACGGGACTGGATACGTTTGAGCCGATGCAAAAATTCTTCCACGATGCCGTCGAGTTCGTGCCGATCCTGCTGCAGGGCGTCTGGCTGACCATCGTCGTCACGATCGGCTCGCTGTTGCTGTCGACCGCGCTCGGGCTGGTGTGGGCCTTGATGCGGGTGTCCGGCATTCGCATCCTCACAGGCCTCAGCGCCGGGCTGATCAATGTGATCCGCGGCATCCCGATCATCGTGCTGCTGTTCTACATCTATTTCGTGATGCCCGATTTCGGCATCGCGCTGTCGGCGCTGCAGGCCGCGATCATCGGGCTCGGCATCGCCTATTCGGCCTATCAGGCGGAGAATTTCCGCGCCGGCATCGAGGCGATCGACAAGGGGCAGATCGAGGCGGCGCAGACCATCGGGATGGGCTGGTGGCTCACCATGCGCCGCGTGGTGCTGCCGCAGGCGGTCAGGATCATCCTGCCGCCCTACGGCAACATCATGATCATGATGCTGAAGGATTCCTCGCAGGCGTCCACGATCACGGTCGCCGAGCTCGCGCTGCAAGGCAAGCTGATCGCCTCCTCGACCTTCAAGAACACCAGCGTGTTCACGCTGGTGGCGCTGATGTACCTCACCATGAGTATTCCGCTCATCCTGCTGGTTCGGCACTTCGAGAACAAGGCGAACCGCAAATGATCGAGCTTCGCGACGTGCACAAGAGCTTTGGCAAGGTCGAGGTGCTGAAGGGCATCACCGCCTCGGTCGCCAAGAGCGAGGTGGTCTGCATCATCGGCCCGTCCGGCTCCGGCAAGTCGACTATCCTGCGCTGCATCAACGGGCTCGAGAGCTACGATCGCGGCGAGATCAGCGTCGAGGGTGCGCGCGTCGACCAGGGCGACCGCTCGATCGTGGCGATCCGCACCCAGGTCTCGATGGTGTTCCAGCGCTTCAACCTGTTCCCGCACCGCACCGCGCTCGAGAATGTCATCGAGGGCCCGCTCTATGTGAAGAAGGAGCCGCGCGAGGCGGCCGTCGCGCGCGGCCGCGCACTGCTCGCGCAGGTCGGGCTCGCCGACAAGGCCGAGGTGCACCCGCCGCAATTGTCCGGCGGCCAGCAGCAGCGCGTCGCGATCGCGCGGGCGCTCGCGATGCAGCCGAAGGCGATCCTGTTCGACGAGCCGACCTCCGCGCTCGATCCGGAGCTGGTCGGCGAGGTGCTCTCGGTGATGCGCAAGCTCGCCGACGACGGCATGACCATGGTGGTCGTCACCCATGAGATGGGCTTTGCCCTCGACGTCGCCGACCGCGTGCTGTTCATCGACGGCGGCGTCATCGTCGAGCAGGGCGCCGCCAAATCCGTTCTCAACCAACCGCAGCACCCGCGCACCCAGGACTTTCTGCGCCGCGTGCTGCATCCGCTGTGATCATGACGTCGTTCGATCGAGCTGCTGCCGCATCGGCACTCCACCCCCTCTCCCGCTTCCGGGGGAGGGTTGGGGTGGGGGTCTCACCGCGAGTCAAATTGGGGAGAGAGCCCCCACCCGGATTGCATCTGCGATGCAATCCGACCTCCCCCGCAAGCGGGAGAGGTAAGGGGAGCCCGTGGCTGCTCCGGTCTTCGCCACAACATCTCATCTTGGTTTGGTAACCCGCATGACCTCTCCCACCCGCCTGCCGCTGCCGCCAAGCCTCTATGCCGACACCGCGGTGGAGGCGACGCCAACACCGCCGCTGACATCGGACAAGAGCGTGCCGGTCGCGATCATCGGCGGCGGCTTCACTGGTCTCTCGACCGCGCTGCATCTCGCCGAGCAGGGCGTGCTTGCGACCGTGCTGGAGGCGCAGGAGCCGGGCTGGGGCGCGTCCGGCAACAATGGCGGGCAGACCAATCCCGGGCTGAAGCACGACCCCGATCAGATCGAGCAGGATTTCGGCGCCGATCTTGGCCGCCGCATGATCGACTTCTCCTACGGCACCACCAATTTCACGCATGAGCTGATCCGCCGCTACCAGATCCCCTGCGAGGCGCGGCAGAACGGCACGCTGCGCGCCGCCTACAATGAGGCCAGTGCGGCGGCGATCGCGACGACGGCACAGCAATGCATCCGGCGCGGTATGCCGGTGAAACTGCTCAACGCCGCCGAAATGCGCGAGATGACCGGCAGCGATCGTTATCTCTCCGCGATGCTGGATGCGCGCGGCGGCGACCTGCATCCGCTGAGCTATGCGCGTGGCCTGGCGCGTGCCGCGATCGGCGCCGGCGCCGCCGTCCATGGCGAGACGCCGGCGCTGTCGTTGCGCCGCGACGGCGGAAGCTGGCGGATCGAGACCCCGCGCGCGGTCGTGCATGCCGACAAGGTATTGCTCGCGACCAATGGCTTTACCGATGATCTGTGGCCGGCGCTTCGCCGCACCATCGTGCCGGTGTTCTCGTCGATCGCGGCGACCGCGCCGCTGTCTGAGGCGGTCGCAGCCGCGATCATGCCGACGCGGCCGGTGCTCTACGAGAGCGGCCACATCACGGTCTATTACCGCATCGACCAGCACAATCGGCTCTTGATGGGCGGCCGCGGCCCGATGCGCTGGATCAAGGGCCCGTCCGACATCTCCTATCTGATCCGCTACGCTGAGCGGCTGTGGCCGCAGCTCAAAGGCGTCAGCTGGACCCATGGCTGGAACAGCCGCCTCGCCATCACCGCCGATAATTATCCGCATGTCCACGAGCCCGCCGAGAACTTCTTGATCTCGCTCGGCTGCAACGGCCGCGGCGTCGCGCTTTCGACCGCGATGGGCGCGCAGCTTGCCCGCCGCCTGATCGGCGGTCCCAAGGCCGAGATCGACATGCCGATGACGGGCATCAAGCCGATCCCGATGCACGCGTTCTGGCGCGTCGGCGTGACTGCGGCGGTGCTGACGGGGCGGGTGCGGGATAGGCTCGGGGTGTAGCTTCGCGCTATCGCGTTCCAGCATTGCCCAGATGCGCTCTGAAGAACGCAACGGCTTCCGCGTACAAGCGCTGATGAAACGCGACCCGATCGAAGCCCGGCGCGTCGGTGCAGATGCGGGCACTCTCCTTCGTCTCTCTCGGCGTGCAGACGGCAAGGAATGAGAAGTGTTTTGCATCCCCCACAAAATGATAGTCGGGTTTGGACGGAAGCCTGTCTTTGACATCAGCAGCGCAGCAGCCGGACAGGCCGTCGGCGTTCTGTGCTGGGTCGGAACTCCACAACTGAACCGGGATCGTCACGCTCTTGAGGTTTTCCGTCGGGAAGACGAACACCGGATAGGGATCGATGATGACCGCGGCCTTGATGCGTGGATCATGGACGACCGGCCCGCTCGGCTTTTCTCCCTCTTCGAGCTCCTTGCAGGCCCGCAAGTTCGACGTGTGGCAGTTCGGCAGGCCCTTGCGGAGATCGGGCTCACCGCCGATCGCGGCGAGGCCAGTGTAGCCACCCCACGAAAAGCCAAACAGACCGATGCGTCCGGCGTCAATGTGTGCCGCGTCCGGCCAGCCTCCGAGCGCGTAGTCGATCGAACGCTTGATGTCGGCGGGGCGCTCGACCATGACGGCAAGGCTGTCGGTGCCGCTGGTGTCGCGCTCGGTATCAGCAGGATGATTGATCGTCACAACGATGAAGCCGGCATCCGCCAGAGCCTCCGCGGCGTCATGATGACCACCGAGCCATCCGCGCCGACCGTGCGAGATCACGATGAGCGGCAGTCTGTCTCCCATGATCGGACAGTCGTTCACGCCGAAGAAGGATCTGCCGCCGCGGGCATCGATCTCGTGCGGGGGCTCGGCGCAGGGATGCCATACCCCCCCTCTGATCGCTGGCCCGTCGGGGCCCGCGGGAACGTCGAAGCGCCGTAGCCCGGCCGCCTGCGCCGTGCAGACCGCAAGCAACAACAGGGTTGCTAACACGAAGGGAGCACAACGCATGGCTATCGCTTGTCCAGAATCCGCAATTCGGCCGTGGCGCTGGCAACCGTCACATTGTCAGCGTCGATCAGATCGGCGTCGACGATCATGTCGCGGTCGTTCTGCGCAGCGACCTTGGCCTTGGCCGTGATCGGACCGACGCGCGCCGGCTTGAGAAACCGCGTGGTGAGGGTTTTGGTCACCACGGTCTTGGTTGAAGGAAGCGCTGCGAGGGCGCCGAGGCCTGTAGCGGAATCCAGCATCGCCGCGAGGAAGCCGCCCTGGATCGTTCCATGCCGATTGGTGAACAAAGGCTGCGCTGCGAAGCGGATCGAGGCGATTTCGCCGTCGAAGCCCAGCCACTCCCGCCCAAGGAGCTGAGCGCCGGGCGGCACGTCTGCACTTGCATCACTCAAGCCGGTCACCTCGGTTGTTGTTCGGCCAAATGTATCAGCCCGCTTGCGGCCTGCAATGTCTCCCCGCGCACCATCGCGAAATGCCAATCACTGAGTTGCCCGACGGCACAAGCCCGCCACGACGTCGGTGCGATCCAAGGTCGGGAGGAGCCGGGAACCATCTTTGATGTGGACAGCGGTCGAAGTTTCGGGCCATCTTGAGATTGTTGACTATCCCTTAGTGTGGGACCCGCGATGGGGCATTTTCTGTTCCCGGCGTTTGCGTGGAGTAAGCCCGAATTTCCGAATTGATTGCAGCGGACTTGAAAGATTCGTCAGCCGCCGCGACGAACGAACTCCCCGCTGACCTGAAGGCCGACATCCTCGCGATCGGCCGGATTGATGCGGTTCCGACCATCCTCGACGTCGTGTGCCGCACCACGGGCATGGGCTTTGCCGCGGTGGCGCGGGTCACGGAAAGCCGCTGGATTGCGTGCGCGGTCCGGGACAACATCTCGTTCGGACTTGCGCCCGGCGGTGAGCTGGAGGTCCAGACCACGATCTGCGATGAGATAAGGGCGAGCGGACACGGGGTTGTCATCGACCACGTTGCCGAGGACCCGGCTTTTCGCGACCACCGCACGCCGGCGATGTATGGATTTCAGAGCTACATCTCGATTCCGATCGTCCTGGCCGACGGCACGTTTTTCGGGACGCTCTGTGCGATCGATCCGCATCCGGCGAAAGTGAACACGTCGGAAGTCGTCAACATGTTCAAGTTGTTCGCTTCGCTGATCGCGTTTCACCTGCAGGCGCAGGAGAGGGTCGCGACCAGCGAGGCTGCGCTGCTGGGCCACCGACAGACGGATGAGCTTCGCGAGCAGTTTATCGCGGTGCTCGCGCACGATTTGCGCAATCCGCTCGCCTCGATCGATGCCGGCATGAGGCTGTTGCTGAAGGAGCCGCTCAACGAAAAGTCGATGACTTATGTCGGGTTGCTTCAGAACAGTGTGAAGCGGATGGCGACCCTGATCGACGATGTCATGGACTTCGCACGCGTCCGTCTCGGCGGCGGCTTCAAATTGAAGCGCAGCGCCGACGCGCAATTGCTGCCGGCGCTTGAGCAGGTCGTGAATGAATTGCGTGCGGCGTGGCCTGATCGCGTGGTCCAAACCGACTTCGCCATCAATCGAGGCATCAACTGCGATCCCGCCCGGATCGCGCAATTGTTGTCCAACCTGGTCGGCAATGCCCTGAAGCATGGCGATGGCAATTCACCGATCACGGTGTCCGCCGTAGCCGACAGCGAGGGCTTTGAATTGTCGGTCGCGAATGGCGGGGCACCGATCTCTCCGGCTGTCATCGAGAAGCTGTTCCAACCTTTCTTTCGCGTTGCGCACCAGTCGAGCTACGAAGGTCTGGGTTTGGGCCTCTACATCGCCACTGAAATTGCGCGCGCCCACGGCGGCACACTTGAGGTGACGTCCTCCGCTGCCGAAACACGATTCACGTTCCGGATACCTCGCTGCTGATCCGACTGCGCCCGGCCGCCTGAGCCGGCTCGCGCGTGAGACGCTATCGCGAAAACGCCAATCACTGAGTTGCCCGACGGCGCAAGCCCCCGCGGCAAAAATATTTCTATTTATCGGAATTGGAGTTCGGTATATGGTTCGCCCGTCTCACCCGATCGAGGGGCGCTTCGCGGTCGTCACGAACGCGGTGTGGGATGCGGTGGACGCCGAGCGTGTGACTGACGAGAGCACGCGAAGCGAACGGTGAAGTCGTGTGGTCCTGACGCCCTAGCGGCAGGTGTCTCGTCGCAACACGCGAAGGCGTGTTGCGACGGCGGTGACAAACAAGCCCAGTCTCGCCGGGGAGAGCACGAAGTAAGCCGTAACCCATCGCGCAGGGAAAGCCGGGTTGTTTCCGGTTACACCTGTGGTCCTACCCCCGAGCTTTCTACCCTTTGCTCGGGGCCCATGGGTGCGATCGGCACCCGGCTTTCCCTGCGCCCTCTGTTCGAAGAGGGTGAAATGAAGAGCAAAGCTCGGGCAATTTACGTCGCGAGAATGCGGAACTGCGTCCCACCCACAGCCGTCATCGCCCGGCTCGACCGGGCGATCCAGTACGCCGCGGCCTCTCGGCTCAGACACCGGCGTCTCTGGAATACTGGATCACCCGCATGCGCGGGTGATGACACCGAACGAGCTGTTTGACAGTTGAATCAGAAACCCACACCGTCATTGCGAGCGAAGCGAAGCAATCCAGTTCTCCGCATATGCGCAGCGATGGATTGCTTCGTAGCTACGCTCCTCGCAATGACGATGAGGCGATTTCCGCGTACTCAACTCTATCACCGTCATCCTGAGGAGCGCGCTCTTGCGCGCGTCTCGAAGGATGAATCGGCCACTAGCCGGGCCGTGCATCCTTCGAGACGCGCGTTCCGCGCTCCTCAGGATGACGGGTCTGGTAGCTTCCGCCGGGACGACGAATTTGATGTGCCGCCCGCGCTCCTACCCCTCCGCCACCGCATCGCCCCAAGGCTGGAACGGTTCGGTGGCGCCGCTGTTGGTGGTGCCGTCGCGCAGCACGAGGCTCGGGCAGGCGAACTTCATCGGCAGGGTCTGGGTGCGGGCCTCCTCGAAGTCGAAGCGGCCGCGCAGCGCGTCGCGCACGGCGGCGGGAAGCCTGACATTGCCGATCACCACATTGCCTTCGCTGGCGTCGATCCGCGGCTGATGGATCGCGGCGTCGAGGTCCATGCCGAAATCCATCACGAAAGAGAGCAATTGCGACACCGCCGGCAGGATGCGGCGGCCGCCCGATGCGCCGGCGGCGAGCCGGCGACCGTCGGCTGTTTCCGCCACGACCGGCGTGTAATTGGTCAGGCAGCGCTTGCCGGGCGCCAGCGAGTTCGGTGCGCCCTGCGTCGGATCGAACCACATGATGCCGTTGTTCATGGTCAGCCCGGTGTTCGGCGTCACGAATCGCGAGCCGAAATTCGACAGCAGGGTCTGTGTCACCGCCGCCATGTTGCCGTCGCGGTCGACCGCCGAGAAATGCGTGGTGCAGGCCGGTGCGACCGCTTCCGCGCCGAGCGCGCGACGGCCGTCGATGTCGCCCATCTCCTTCAGCCGTTCGCGATAGGCGGCCTGCAGCGCCTCGGCGTAAGCCGTATAGGCGGCCGCATCCGGACCGCCTTGTGCAGGTTCGAACGCCTTCTGCAGCAGGCCGAGCGTGCGCGCCATGGTCGGACCCGCGGTCATCTCCGGCGTCGCATAGACCGTGCCGCCGCGATAGGGAATCCTGAGCGGCTCGCGCAGATGGGCGCGGAACGACGCGAGATCGCGCACCGACAGCGCACCACCGGCAGCCTGGATGTCGTCGGCGATGCTGCGCGCCAGATCGCCCTCGTAGAAATCGCGCGGACCGGCCGCGGCGAGTTGCGCCATCGAAGCCTTGAGCTTGTCCTGCGGCATGCGGACGCTCGACTTGATGCCCCACGGCGCATTCGGCGGCAGGCCATCCAGCAGATAGGCCGCGGCACTGGCAGGATAGCGCCGCAGATCGATGGCCGAGCTTGCGATCATCGCGGTGGTCCACCAATCGACCAGCAGGCCCTCGCCGGCGAGCTTGACGCTCGGCGCCAGCAGCTCCTTCCACGGCAGTTTGGCGTGGCGGCGATGCGCCTCCTCCATGCCGGCGACGACGCCGGGCACGGCGATCGAGCCGGGGCCGTGCAGATTGCGGTCGTCCTTGACCCGCGCCCAGGGGAACAGGTCGGAGGCCGCGCCGCCGGTCAGCGGATAATCCTCCAGGCGGAGGCCGTCCGGCGCGCGCATGCCGTAGTCGATCACCTCGACGCGGTTTTCCTTGGCGCGGTACAGCACCATGGCGCCGCCGCCGCCGGCGCCGCTCATCCAGGGCTCCAGCACGCCGAGGGCAAACGTGGTTGCAATCACGGCGTCGACGCAATCGCCGCCCGCTGCCAATACCTCCGCGCCGACTTCGGCCGCCTTGCGCGACTGCGCGGCGACGATGCCGCCCTTGGCGCTGACGGCGGGCTTGCGGATCACTTGCGAGTTGGAGAACTGGTCGAACATGGCGTTGCTTTCGCTGTTCTTGTTGCGGGCGGGGCACGTTGGCGTAGCATGCCAAGCATGGCACAGTAAGCGCAAGAGAGCGGCACAAGAAGCTCAATAACAAGCAATTCCAGGGAGAGGAAAATGACCGCAGTGAAGCGCGAACGGGACGGCAAGGTCGGCATCCTGACGCTTGACGACCCCGCAAGCCTGAACGCCATGACACCGGAATTGCTCGGCGATCTCGCAGCCGCCGTCGGCGAGATGACCCGCGATACGGGCATCCGCGCGCTGGTCCTGACCGGGGAGGGGCGCGGCTTCTGCTCGGGGCAGAACCTCAAGGCGTTCCAGTCGCTCGGCAACGACATCGTGACCGGCGTGATGACGCATTACTGGCCGGCGATGCGCGCCTTGCGCGAATGCAGCCTGCCGGTCGTGGTCGCGGTCAACGGCGTTGCGGCCGGCGGCGGCTTCAGCCTCGCGATGTCCGGCGACATCATCCTGGCGGCGCGCTCGGCGAGCTTCATCCAGGTGTTCAGCCGGATCGGCCTGGTGCCCGATCTCGGCTCGACCTGGCTGTTGCCGCGCCTGATCGGCCGCCAGCGCGCGCTCGACCTGATGCTGCTGAACGAGCCGTTGTCGGCCGAGCGAGCCAAGGAGTGGGGATTGGTGCGCGAGGTCGTCGATGACGCAAGACTGCTCGACGAGGCGAAGGCGCTCGCCCGCCGTCTCGCCGACGGACCGACGCGCGCGCTGGTCGCGACGCGCCAGCTGCTCGAGGAGAGCGAGCACGCGAGTTACGCCGACCAATTCCGCCGCGAGATCGAGCTGCAGTCGGTGATCCGCGAAAGCGCCGACGCGAGGGAAGGCCGCCAGGCCTTCGTCGAGAAGCGCAAGGCGCAGTTCACGGGACGCTAGGCCTTGGCGGTCCTACCCGATTGCAATCGCGACCTTGCCGAAATGCGCGCCGCTCGCCATGTGGGCGAACGCGTCCTTGACCTGGTCGAAGGCGAACACCTTGTCGATCACGGGCTTGACACCGTGCATGCTGATGCCGTCGCACAGCGCCTGCAGGTCCTCGATCGAGCCGACGGTGACGCCCTGCAGCCGCTGCTGCTGCATCACCATCAGCGGCAGTCTGGTGTCGGAAGAGGCCGGACCCGCGAGCACGCCGATGAAGGCGATGGTGCCGCCGATCCTGGTGGCGCGGATCGACTCGTTCAGCGTGCCGACGCCGCCGACCTCGACGACGAGATCGACGCCGCGCCCGGTCAGCTCGCGCGCCTTCTTGCCCCAATCGGGCGTGGTCTTGTAGTTGAGCGTGACATCTGCGCCGAACTGCTTCAGCCGCGCGATCTTGGCGTCGCTGGACGAGGTCGCGATGACGCGGGCGCCGCACATTTTGGCGAATTGCAGCGCGAACAGCGAGACGCCGCCGGTACCCTGGGTCAGCACGGTCTGTCCCGGCTTGATGTCGCCGAGCTTGACCACCGCGCTCCACGCCGTGAGCCCGGCGCAGGGCAGCGCGGCAGCCTCGATGTCGCTGAGATGGTCCGGCGTGCGCACCAGCGCATGCGCCGGAAATACCCGGTACTCGGTCAGCACGCCGTCGACGCTGCCGCCGAGCGCCGCGCGCATTCGTGCCTCGCTCGGTTCGCCGCCGAGCCAGCTTTCGAAGAAGCTGCCGATCACGCGATCGCCGGCCGCGAAAGTCTTCACGCCGGCGCCGACCGCCTCGACGATACCCGCGCCGTCGGACACCGGCACCAGCGGGAATTTCTGGCGCGAGCCGTAGCCGCCCTTGACCGTGAGCAGGTCGCGATAGTTCAGTGTCGCGGCCTTCAGGCGTACCAGGACTTCGCCCGGACCGGCTTGCGGAACCGGCTTGTCGACCAGCGCCAACGCGTCGACGCCACCGGGGCCTTGCAACTCATAGCATTTCATGGGGCGTCTCCTGCTGGATGTTGTTGTGATGGGCAGCGCTCCCGGCGCCGCCGCGCATCCGCTCAGCATATGCCAGCCCCGTCGTGCGTGGCCAGAGCGTGTGGAGCGGCCGATGCAATGGCGCCCATGTCCGGACGCGTTGACGCTGCCGAAAAATACCAATCTGAGCCGATAATGACGTGACCGAGCGGAGGTGACCATGGCTGCCTTGCTTGAGACGAAGCGCAATCTGATTGCCACGTTCGCACGCGCGCTACTTGCCGCTGCATTGATCTGTTGCGGTGGCGCGGTGGCTGCGGCCGACGACAGCCTCTACCGCGCGCAGACCGTCGTCACCGGCCAGGGCGAGCCGAACCGCATCATCGGCTTCGGTGCATGTCTCGAGGACGTCCTGATCAAGGTCTCTGGGCAGCCGATGCTGGCAGGCGATCGCCGGCTTGCGGCGTACAAATCGAAAGCAAAAGAATTCGTCAGTGGCTTCGACTATCACGACCAGTATGCCGGCAAGCCGCATCATGACGAGCAGGGCACCCGCGACCGGCCTTATGATCTGACGGTGGATTTCGACGACAAGAAGATCGACGGCATTCTCGGCAAGCTCGGCCTCAAGCCGTGGCGGTCGCAGCGGCCGGTGCTCGGCGTGTTCACCGAGATGCATCACGGCCCGAAGGATTACGTCGTCACCGCGGACGGGACGCAGTCCGATCTGCAGCGCGACGCGCTCGTAGCCGCGGCCGGCAAGCGTGGCATGCGCTTTGTGCTGCCAAGCGCGGCCGCGTTGACGAGCGCCAACGTCACCGCAGCCGAGCTCCTGAAAGTGCCGCCGGCGAAGCTGACCTCGATCGTCGCGGCGCAGGGCGGCGAGGCCACGCTGGTCGGACGGCTGGTCTGGGACGACAAGGATCTCGGCTGGGCCACGCAATGGCAGATGGCGTGGCGCGGCAAGGACTACAAATGGCAGGTCCGCGGCGTCACCTTCGACGAAGCCTTCCGCCGCGGCGTCGGCGGCGCGGCGCAGGTGCTGTCTGATAATGGCGATCCGGGGCGGTCGAAATGAGCTTGCGCGAGCCTGGTGCCGTCATCGCGCTTGAGCGCGGGCTGATCGTTCTAGCCGGCGTAGCCGAGCGTCTGCGACGGGTATTCCCCGAACATCGCGCGGTAGTATTGCGAGAAGCGCCCGAGTTCGATGAAGCCCTGTTCGATCGCAACCCTGGACACCGTGGTCTGGTCCGGCGTGCTTTCGCGCAGGATCTCGCGAACCGTGCAGAGCCGCTTGTAGCGCAGGAACGTTACCGGGCCGACGCCGAACACTTCGTGGAAGGCGCGGTGCAGGCTGCGTCGCGACAGCCGAAGCTCGCCGCAGATTTCCGAGACATGGACGGGGCGGGCGCCCGCGGCGTGCAGGTAATCCTCGACGTGGCGGACCAGCTTCATCGCCGACGGCAGATAGCTCGATCCATCTGGAGGCAGCGACGTGATCGCCGTCGCTCTCACGCAGTCGACGATCGCGCGCTTCCAGAATTCGGCCGACGCGTCCGACAGCGCGTCCGGATAGCGGGCGAGATGCGAGACGATCTGCGGCAGCCGGTCCGCCCCGACCATGCCGATCGCGGGGTCGGCGCGAAAGTGGTTCTTCGCTTGCCATGTTTCGGCATCGGCGAGCCGCGGGTCACCGCCGAATATGTCGGGCAGATCCGCCATGTCGAAGCGAATTGCGGCGTAGGACGAGGCCTTGTGAAACACGCCGTCATGCTCGACCGATGGAGGAATCACCAGCACGTCGGCCGGCTGCATGTCGAAAGCCCAATGCGTGACGCGGTCGGTGGCGTTCAGCAGCATTCCGATGATCAGCTTGTCATCGGCGGACGTGCGCTGGGTGCGAACCCCGACATTGAACGCGCCGATGCTGAGCGAAAAATTGCCGATCCCGACATGAGACAGCGTGCCGCGCAGCCTGCCGCGCTCAAGCTGCATGACCTCGACATGCGAACCTTTGACGGCGTCGTGAAGTCCCTCGAAGCCGTCGAGCTCGCCGGTGCTAACCGTCAGGTGCTCGCCCATATCCACGCCCACAACTGTAGCGCGATTAGTTCACGAATACCAAGTACTCGACGTCAGAAGAAAGTGCGCCCGCGACAACTTGCCCAGATTGATTTGATTCGCGTGGCGAGACCATGATCTCGTTCTACAAACGTGCGGATTTTCGCTCGTTTTGCGCTGCGAAGCAATGCGGACGATGGCGCCGGATTGACGCGCTTGGCGCGTCTTTGCGCTGCGACGGCGCCTTGAGGACAGGATTGGCGTCAAGATTGGCGAAGGGTGCGCGTCAAACGGGCAGCGCGTCAGGCAATCGCTTGATCTCAAAGCGAAATGCGATGCCCGTCACGGGAGCGTGAAGCTCCAGTGGCTAGGCCGCCATCAGTTGCTCAAGCGCAACAGCCTGCTCACGGGTCTGGAATGCGATCGCGGTATGCGTAAAGCCGGACGAGGCCTGGGTCTGCGCAATATGATTGAGGACCTCAGTGCCCTTGACCACGTGAAGGTCCATTCCCGGGCCGGCCGGGAAAATGCCCAGCACGACATCGTAGGCCTCGACGATGGCCTTCAAGGCGCCGCCCTTGTCTTCCGAAGCGTCGATGAAGATACGAACATCCGCGGCGATACTACGAAGTTCGTCAAAGTCGATCACTGGAAGTCTCCCATACGCAACGTACGCGTCGATCCTAGCTACAACTTGCTTACTGAAACATAAATTACGGCCGGTTCCTTCATGCACCCGGCGGTGGATGACCAGAATTTAGGTCCGCTCGGCCGCCGCGCTCTCGGGCCACCGCCGCTAGGCGCCGGTTGGCGGCCTGCGCTTCGCAAGGCGTTTGACCGGCGCATGGGCCGGCATGGCATTGTCCGACGGATCGCCCATGTGGGGAATGCGCTGCTCGATATGCGCCACGACGCGGAAGAAGGCGTCCAGTGCCCTGGTGTCGAGGCCGGCCGTGAGGTTGCCGTGGCGGCGCAGGATCTCGTCCAGGCTGCGGTCGAGCAGCGCCACGCCGAGTCTGGTCAGCCGGATCTCGGTCCGGTTTCGGGCGCTGCCTCGGACCGGCGTCAGCTCGATCAGCCCCTTCTTTCTGAGCGACGTCGTCTCGCGGCTGACGACCGCCTTGTCCAGTTGCGCGTTGGTCCAGATGTCATAAGCGCTGGCCGGTTCGTGCTCCCTGAGAAAGGACAGCACCCGCCATTCCGCGAGCGATACGCCGTAGGCTTGCGGAAAGAAGGCATTGGCATTGGCACGCAGCTTCGCGACCAGGCTCGACAGCACCGTCGGCACGTAGCGCTCGAAGTCGATCACCAGTTCCGAGCGCGCGTCCTCGCGCGGGGCGCGACGCTGGTCGGGGGCTCTGCTACGAGGTGTGGCGGTCCGGCTTTTCATTCTTTTACGAGTTGAGAGCGTGCGATCAGGACCAGCACCGCCGCGACGAGGAGCACGCTCGTCACCACGAGGAATCCGGTGGTGAAGCTGCCGGAGGCGTCCTTGGCGCGTCCGATCACGATCGGGATCGTCGCGCCTCCGATGCTGCCGATGGTGCTGACCAGGCCGATCGCGCCCGGCGCGCTCTGCCGCGACATGTAGGACTGCGGGATAGTCCAGAACACGGCTTGCGTACCATAGACACCGACATTGGCAACCATGAAACCGATGATGATCCAGAGCGGCGACGTTGAAAAGGCGGCAATTGCGAAGCCCGATGCGGCGATCACGAAGGTCATCGCGGCATAATAGAAGCGCTCGCCGACATGATCGGAGTGCCGCGACAACACGATCATGCCGATCAGGCCGGCGACCGGAGGGATCGCGGTCACGAAACCGACCTGCGAATTCGGCAGGCCGAAGGATTTGATGATTTGCGGCAGCCAGGGAAACAGCGACGCCAGCCCGCAGAACAGGCCGAAATTACACAGGCCGAACAGCAGCACCATCGGCTTGGTGATGGTCTTGAGCACGCCCTCGGCATGCACCACGCCGGTTGCCTTGGCGTCGCGCTCGAGCGCGCCGATCAGCCAGTTGCGTTGCGCGGTCGACAGCCAGCTCGCCTGCTGCGGCCGGTCGGTCAGATAGAAGATGCCGACGATCCCCAGAACGATGGGCGGCAGGCCTTCGAGGATGAACAGCCATTTCCAGCCGGAGATGCCGAACGTCCCATTCAGCTCGAGGATGGCGCCCGAGATCAGCGAGGCGAAAATGTAGGAGATCGGCACCGCATAATTGAACATCGCATTGTAGCGGGCGCGGTAGCTGAACGGAAACCACAGGCTCAGCAGCAGCATCACGCCGGGAAACAGGCCGGACTCGGCAAAGCCGAGAAAGCCGCGGAATGCATAGAGGCTGAGCGGGCCCTGCGTGAAGGCCATCAGCACCGTGGCAATGCCCCAGAGGATCGCGATCCGCGTCAGCGTGACGCGTGCGCCGTATTTGCTGAGGATGAGGTTGCTCGGGATCTCGAAGATGGAATAAGTGAAGTACATGATGCCGACCGCGATGCCGAACATCTCGGCATTGAGCCCGAGCTCCTTGTTCATTTGCAGCGCGGCAAAGGAGATGTTGCCGCGGTCGAGAATGGCGAGGAAGTACATCGCCATCACGAACCACATCAGGCGCAGCGCGACCTTGCGGATCGTGGTGCGTTCGATCTCCGGATCGGCGGTCGTTATCGCCGCCTTGTCCATCACGACTTCGGTCATCCCGGTTTCCCCCGATTCTTTTTGTTGATGGTCGCCTTATGCGGGCAGGCAGACCTCCAGCCGGTCGCCTGCCACGCGCACCGGATAGGTCTGGATGTCGATCTCGACCGGACTGGTCAGCGCCTCGCCGGTCTTGATGTCGAAGCGGCCCATATGCAGCGGGCATTCGATCTCGCAACCGTCCAGAACGCCGTCGGACAGCAGCGCCTCCTCATGGGTGCAGATGTTGCTCGTGGCGTAATACTCGCTGCCGACGCGATAGAGCGCGATGTGGTGGCCGGCGATTTCGACGCCGTATGGTTCGCCTTCGTTCAGCTCGCCGAGTGTTGCGGCCGCGTGCCAGATTCCTTGGTCTGCCATTGTGCCCTCTCAAATGCTGTAGAAATCGAGAACGGTCGGGACGCGGTCATTGACCAGCGTGATGATCTTGCGCGCGATCTTCCAGGTCTCGCCTTCACGTCGCAGCGTGTGCTGATAGCGTCCGTGGCGCAGATGCTCCTTTGCCACGCGCGGGTCGTAGACGTGGACGGAAAACACCGCGTGGCAAATGATTTGTTCAGGTCCGGCTTCGGACGCTTCCAGGTTCGAGATCTGGTGCACCGTGCGCGGCAGTGGCAGCGCGGTGATTGATTTGCGCGACTCGATGCGCCCGATCCGCTCTTCCAGGCCACGCCGGGCATCGTGATAGAGCAGCGAGACCTGCGTGTTGGGATCATTGGTGGTGCTGTATTCGTCGAGCCATGCCGGCACCCAGTAGACGGCATCCTCGCAGTACATCGCGACCCAATCGGCCCATTCGCCGGCGTCGAGCAGGCGGGCCTCGCGGAAGATGGTCGCGGATGCGATCGCGTGGGCATCGGTTTCCCTGATTGCAGCGGCTGCCATCACGCCGTCTCCCCCGCGGCGTGCCGCAACAGCCTGCGCCACTCGCGGTAGCCGGGATGGAAATTCGTCTCGCCGCCGAAGCTGGTGGGCCCGAACGACCATTCGGACGGGGTGATGCCGAGCTCGCGCGTATGCGCGCTCTCGCCGCGGCCGACGTCTGCGACGCCGCGCAGATAGCCTTGCGTCGGAGCTGCGGTCGCCGCGTCGTAGCCGGTCTGGCAGAATTCATACATCACGTTGTCGTCGGAGCTGGCGAGCCCGGAGGCGTTGAAGAAGTCCTCGTAATTGCGAATCCGAAGCGTGCGCGCCGCGGCGCTTTCGCCGACCGGAGCCAGGCAATGCGACACCATCTCGGTCTTGTCAGGCGCCAGCGGCCGCCAGGTCCGCACCTGCGCGGAGAGGATGTCGATCACCTGCAGGTTCGGAAAGATCGTGAGGTTGCGCTGGCGAAGCATCCACTTCGCCCGGGTGCTGCCGACGCGCTGTCGCACGGCATCGAGACGCGCCGGATCCATGCCGAGCGGCCGGCCATAGAGCTGGGTGCGCTTGATCGACCAGTTGACGGCGTGGCCGTAATCGAAGCTGAAGCTGCCTTGGCCTTCCTGCTCGCCCTCCGGCTCTGCAGTGAAGCCGGCGTCCGGTCCGGCGCTGGCATTGCGCTTCTTCAGGATATCGACGTAGGAGCTGTGGGTGGTCGCGAAATGATAGTAGTCGAGACCGTTCTCGAACTGCAGCTTCCAGTTCGCGTCGAACGTATAGGTGCTGGCGCCCGGCACGAACTCGACCTCGCAGCTGTCGCTCTGGTCGATGATGAGGTCGAGGAAGGCGCGGGTGTCGCCGAGAAACTCTTCCAGCTGCGGAACGTCGGCCGACAGGCTCGCGAACAGGAAGCCGCGATACGAGCCAAGACGTGCAACCGGGAGCAGGTCATGGTTCTGTTTCGAGAAGGACGGCGGATACTGCCCGCTCGCTTCCTCCGTCACGGAGATGTTGCGGCCGCTCGAATCGTAGGCCCAGCCGTGATAGCGGCAGACATGGAACTTCTGCCGGCCCTGCTTGAAGGGACAGACGATCGTTCCGCGATGCCGGCAGGTGTTGAGGAATGCGCCGACTTTTCCGTCGGCGCCCCGCATCACCAGAATCGGATGCCGGCCGATATGCGTGGTGACGAAGTCGTTGGGCCGAGCGATTTGGGATTCCAGGCCGATGAAATTCCACGTGGCCTCGAAGATATGGCGTAGCTCGGCGTCGAACACGGCGGGATCGGTGAAGACCCGGCGATCGACCTCGAAGACGCGCTCGGCAGGCCGGTCGTCGACGAGCCGAGAAATCTCGCTCAGCACATGGTTCTGCGAAGCAGCGCTCATCACGTCCTCCCTTCGACGTACCGCCGGATGCGCAAGGAGCGGACGAACCCGAGGTCGCCCGCGGCATCATTGCAGCTTCACGGCTCCCGTCCTTCGCAGCGGGAATAGCCGGCTTGATCGCCAATCTTGGAACGACTCTATAGTTGTCATGACAACTATCGTCAAGCCGATTGGTTCGCCGAGACCGGAGTTGGACGCGGTGGTGCAGCAAACGTGGCCTGCCCGGACGGCCGCAGTGCGGAATGAGCAGGTCGTCCGGAGTGGTGAGGAGCGCTCAGGCTTTGCGCGCCGGCGCGGTCAGGATAATTCCCTCATCGATCAGGGCGCGGCAGATCTTCTTCAGCGCGGCAATCGCTTCACGTGTTGCCCGGCTGACCGGCCGCCCGCGCGGCAGCGCCAGCACGCGCTCGGCGCGCATCCACGGCAACAGCGCCGCCGAAAGGCTTCCTGCAGCCACTTCCTGGTGAATTCCGGAGAAGGGCAGCAAGGCATAGCCGAGGCCCGAGGCCACCATGCGCTTCATTGGGGTGCTGTTGTCGACCCGTACTGCGCAGAGCATGGTCGACGGGAACGGGTTGCGGCTGAGCGGGGCGATAGCCGATGGCAGGGCGTCGAACTCCTTGCGGGTGAGTTTGCCGCGCTTCAGCAGCGGATCGCGCGACGGACCGATCAGGAACACCTGCTCGACAACCAGCGTTTCATAGTCGAGGTGATCGTTGGGGGAGGGCGTCGTCACGATCGCCAGATCGAGCTCACCCCGTAACAGGCGGTCGGATGCGTTCTCCGTCAGGCCCTCACTCAACTCCAGCCGCACGCGCGGAAACTGCTTCACGAATATCTGGGCAAGCGGTGCGTAGAGGATGTCGCCGAGACTCGGTGGCGCGCCGATCCGCACGGTACCGCTGGGCTCGCGGTTCTCCGTGCGCACTTCGGCCTTGATGTCGTCGATTGTGCCAAGCAGCCAGCGCCCTCGCGCGAGCAGCACCTTGCCGGATTCGGTGACGGAGACACCGCGCGCACCGCGCTCGAGCAACGCGCCGCCCAATTCGTTCTCGAGTTCCTTGACGTGGCGGCTGAGCGCCGACTGGGCGACATTCAGCGTGCTCGCTGCGGCGGCGAAGCCGCCACGCTCGGCGACGGCGACGAAATAGCGAATCTGCCGCAAGTCCATGATGAGGGCTCCATCTCAAATCGAGATGGAGACCATATCAAACGTATTCTTGTGAGATACCAAAAAGAGAGCAGTCTCCTGCCAACGATCAAACGGAGGAGAGACGAGGATGGGTATCGCCACCGACGAGGCACGCCAGACGTCAGTATTCATCGCCGGCGGCGGGCCGGTCGGCCTTGCGATGTCACTGCTGCTCGATCGCTTCGGCATCGACTGCGTGGTGGTCGAGAAGAGCCCGACGACGACAGATCATCCCAAGTCGCGCGGCTGCTGGGTCCGCACCATGGAGATCTTCCGGCAGTGGGGGATCGAGCAGGCGATCCGCGACCGCGGCCTGCAGGACAATTCCGACATGTTCGTGTTCCTCGACAGCATCGCAGGTCACGAATTCGGCCGCACCCGTCCCGAACCGAATGTCGGCCATACCCCCGCCTGGAAGAGCCTCGTCGCCCAGGACGCCGTCGAGGAAGAAATTCTGCGGGTGGTAGAGAAGTCCAAACACGCCACGGTCCTGTTCAACACCGCCTGTGAATCGTTCGAGGAGACCAACAGCGGCGTCAGCGTCACGACACGTTGCGAAAAGACCGGCGAGGTGACGCAGTGGACGGCGACCTATTTGATCGCCGCCGATGGCGCCGGCAGCCAGACCCGACGCAGCGCCGGGATCGACATGGTCGGACCGCCCACGCTGGCGGTGATGTCGAACGAGTATTGGCGTGCCGACCTGTCGCGGCTGCCGATCGCGCGCGAGGCCGCCGGCTTCATCATCATCCCGGACAGGCCCGATCTGCCGCGCGCCGGCATCCTGAACACCAATGGCAGGGATCGCTGGTTGACCGTGACCCAAATCGGCCAGACCAAGGACGATCGCGAGCGGCCGTGGACCGACCAGGAGTTCATCGAGATCGCGCGCGGCCATGTCGGCATTCCCGACCTCGATGTCACGCTTCTGAACCGCTCGATCTGGCGCGTCAGCATGCAGGTGGCCGAGACCTTTCGGAAGGGGAGGGTGTTTCTGGTCGGCGACTGCGCGCACCGTTTTCCGCCGACCGGCGGCTTTGGCCTGAACTCCGGCGTTCAGGACGCACACAATCTCGCCTGGAAACTTGCCTTCGTGCTGAAGGGCTTGGCGGATGAGAAGTTGCTCGACAGCTATTCCAGCGAGCGCCGCCCGATCGCGCAGTCCAATGCCAATTTCAGCTATGGGAACAGGTTGCGATTTGGGCTGACCGACGACGCCGTGCGATCGCGGAATCCGGACCGGATCAAGTTCTGGATCAACGATATGGACAATCATCTGCACAGCATCGGCCAGAACCTCGGCCACAATTACGAGGAGGGCGCGGTGATCCCCGATGGCACCGTCGCGAAGGCGCTGAACTCCCGCTACTACACGCCGACGGACCGTCCCGGCGCGCGCTTTCCGCATATGTGGCTCGAACCGTCGCGCAAGAAATCGACGCTCGACTGGTTCGACAAGGAGTTCACCGTCGTCACGGGGCCGCTCGGCAGCGAATGGCTGGAGGCAGGAAAGCAAGTCTCCGAGAAGACCGGCTTGCCGCTCGCGTTGAAGCAATTGCCGGCGGCCGACCCGGCGGACGGATTCCAGCTGGGCATGCGCGGCGCCGTGCTGGTGCGCCCCGATGGGCATGTGGCGTGGCGCATGCCGTGGCTGCCGTCGGATCCGGCGAAGGAATTGGCCGGCGCGCTTTCAACGCTGCTGCATTAGCGGGGGCTCCAATGCAATCGTTCGAAGCCTATGGCGTCGTCACGGCATATGAGAAAACCGGACGTGGTGAGCCGCTTCTGCTGCTGCATGGCGGTGAGGCCGATCATTCGATGTTCGACGGCCTTGCGCCTCTGCTGGCCGCGCATTTCACCGTGATCGCCTATGACCAGCGCGATTCCGGCGCCACCAGAAATCCTCCGTCGCCCTATTCGCTGGCCGATCTGGCCGATGATGCCGCGGCCTTGATCGAGGGGCTTGGCTACGATCATGCCCATGTCATGGGAACCTCGCTGGGTGGCCTGATCGCGCAAATGCTGGCGGCCCGGCATCCCGGCAGGATCGACCGCCTGATCCTGAGCAGCACCTGGAAGGTCAACAAGAGTCCGCTCGACGTCAATGCGGCTGCGTTCCGCACGCTCGCGTCCTACCGCGCGGACACCATAGCCAACGCACCGAAGATTGCGGAGTTCTTCTTTCCGCCGGATTACCTGCGCGCGCGGCCCGAACTGATCGACATCTTCCGGGGCTCGAGCCGCGACGACGGCCAGAAGGCGCGGCGTGGCGCGCTGCTGGCGCAGCCCGTCGCCGCCGATCTGGCCAACTTCGATCGTCCGACGCTCCTGCTGGCAGGCAGCGACGACCGGCTGATCCCGAATGCCGAGACATTTGCGCTCGCCTGCGATCTTGCATGCGTTGAGACCAAGACCATCGCGGACGTCGGCCACGTCGCGTCGATCCAGGCCCCCGAGCGGGTGGCGGAGGCAGTGACAGCATTTCTGCATTCAAAACAATAAGACGGCTTGACAACGACAGGGGGAGACCATGGCTGAGCAAGTGAGCGCAGTGTCGTTCGACGAGGCGCCGGTGACGACGCGTTATTGGCTATCGATCATCATCTTCGCCGTCACCGGCGTGGTCGACTTCTTCGATTTCTTTGTGGTCGGATTTCTGGTCTCGGTGCTGGCGCCGAAATGGCATCTGACGTTCGGGCAAACCTCGATCATGCTGATGAGCGCCGGGATCGGGGCGATGCTCGGGGCGTTCGCTTCCGGATTCCTCGCCGATCGCTTCGGGCGCAAGCCGCTGGCGGTTGCCGGTGTTCTGCTGTGCGGCGTGAGTTCGGGCGCGATCGCGTTGATTCCGGAAGACGGCTGGGTTGCCTTTGCGATCCTGCGTTTCTTCGTGGGCTTCGGCCTTGCCGCCGGCGCGGCAGCGGCGGTTCCTGCCATCGTCGAATTTGCGCCGACCCGCCACCGCACGCTGGTCACGAGCCTCGTGGTCGTTCCGGTCGCCTTTGGCGTGCTCGCCGCGTCGGTCACGGCGAGCTTCCTGCTGCCATTGGTTGGCTGGCGCGGATTGGCGGCAGTCGGCTTCTTGCCGATCATCCTCGGGATTCTGACCATGATCATCATGCCGGAATCGCCGCGCTGGCTCATCAGCAAGGGCCGCGTGCGCGAGGCGCAGGCGAGTATCCGAAAACTCTATCGGGTCGGCGGCGATGCGTTCGTCCTGCCCACGCTGCCGCCGGCGAACTCCGCGACATTTGCCGATCTCTTTGCCGAACAGCGGCGCTTCTGGCTGACGGTCCTGATCTGGTTCGGCGCCAGCACGGCGAACTACGGCGTGTTCCTGTGGGGACCGACGATCGTGGCGCTGCTGCTCGGTGTCGCGCCGCAGGATGCAGCGAAGATGTTCATCTACGTCAGCCTTGCCGGTGTCCTTGGCCGCACCAGTTTCGCGTTCCTGGCGCATCGGATCGGTCGCAAGCCCTGCGGCCAGCTGATGGGCTATGGCACCGCCGTTTCGCTGGCACTGGCCGCCTATTTTCACAATGACTTTGCCGGTTCCGTCCCGCTGTTCCTGGTGTTCCTGATTGTCGGCGCCGTGTTCTTCGACGGCGGGTTCTCGAACATCGGGCCTTATCCCGCGGAGATCTTTCCGGTGCAACTTTCGGGACGTGCGGTCGGCCTTGCCCAGCTCGCAAACGGGGTTGGCAAGATCGTCGGGCCGCTGTGCCTCGCCTTGATCGCCGGTGCGGACAATCTGGTGCATCCAGGCGCGACCGCCTCGGCGGTGAGGCCGGCGTTCTTCTTTCTTGCCGGCGCGGGCCTCTTGATCGGGCTTGCCTTCACTTTCCTCGGCGTCGAGCCGCATGGGCGCCCGGTGGCCCTGTTTGGTGAAAACGCCGGTTCAAACGCTGCAGCGAAGCCGCTGGCGGCAAAAACGGCAGCGTGAGTGGAAGATGGAAGGTCAGACCATGGACAATGCGCTCGAACCGATCGCAACAGCGGCGCCGTTCAACACCGCAAAACTCGATCGGCTGATGGAGGAGGCGGGCATTGACGTGCTGATCGCGACCTCGCGGCACAATGTGCAATATCTCCTTGGTGGCTATCGTTTCTTCTTCTTCGACGTCATGGAGGCGATCGGCACCAGCCGCTATCTGCCGGTGTTCGTCTATCAGAAGGGACATCGAGACAATTCCATCTACATCGGGAACGGCATGGAAAAGTTCGAGCATGAACTTGGGCGGATAGCGGCGCCGATTGTCAAAACCGGCAGTTGGGGCACGATCGATGCGATCGGGCTTGCGATCGATCATGTGCGGAAGCTCGGGGGCGGGACAAAGCGCGTCGGCGTCGAGGCAGGCTTTCTGCCGGCTGACGCCAGGGATCATCTGATCGCCGGCCTCGACGAGGTCGAGCTCCGCGAGGCCCACTTCACGCTCGAACGCCTTCGTGCCGTGAAGTCTCCCGCCGAACTCGCGCTGATCAGGGAAGCGTCCGAACGGGTCGTCGATGCGATGCTGGTGACGTTCAAGAACTGTGCACCGGGTATAACCAAGAACGATGTCGTCGCTCGTCTGCGGCGCGAGGAACAGGAACGCGACCTCGTCTTCGAGTATTGCCTGATCGCCGCGGGAAAGAGCCACAACCGTGCGCCGTCGAGCCAGCGTCTCGCGGAAGGCGATGTGATCTCGATCGATTCCGGAGGAAACTACCGGGGATATATCGGCGACCTCAGCCGCATGGGCATCCTGGGGGAGCCCGACAGCGAGCTTCGCGAATTGCTGCAGGAGATCGAGGACATCCAGCAGGCCGCGCGCCGCATCATCCGGCCGGGCGTCATGGGGGGCGATGTGATTGCGTCAGGCGAGGCCGCCGTCAAATCGTCTCCCCATCGTGCCGTGCTTGACTTCACCGCGCACGGAATTGGGTTAGTCAGTCATGAAGCGCCGCGCCTGACTGCCACCGGCCCGGTCCCTTATCCGCCGTACGATGCCGATCGGCCGCTCGAAAGCGGGATGGTGATTTCGGTCGAAACCGCGTTGCTGCATCCGGCGCGCGGCTACATCAAGCTCGAGGACACGCTGATCGTCTCTGAGACGGGCTGGGAAGCCCCCGGTGACCATGGCCGGGAATGGAATGCGACGCGTTCCAACGCGTAGATGGTCGATCAGGGCCATCTCGTCGGTCATTTGCGCGACTGTTTCGGTGTGACGCCGGGAGCGTGCGCCGCGGCTTCGAGGTAACCGTTGCGTTGCTTCTTGATCCCGTTCCAGAAGCTTTCAGCCGCGTTGGTGAGGCGAGATCGGGAACGAAACAGGCAAATGCTGATCGCAATGTCCCATTCCTCCCCGCCTGCTCTTAGCAGCCGGCCGCTTTGCAACTCGCGCTGAACGAGGCTGCGGGGCGCCCAGGTGATGCCACGACCTTCACGCGCCATGTCGACCAGCAACATCACTGGCGCGGCAAAACTCGGCACGAGAACGGCCGCAGGCTCCTTTGCCGCAAGGAACGAGTTGACGATCCGCCCCACGCCCGATCCAGGATGGTAGGCAAGGTAGGGCAGCGGGGCCTTGGTGGAACCCGGCAACTGATAGCGAGGCATCGGTTTGCGTCGGCGGCCACCTCGCGGCGTGTGCTTTGAAGCCGGTGCGCTGATCGGAACAAGCACGTCGGTGTCCAGCTCGATGCGTTGAAAGCGATCCGTATCCAGTCGTGTGACGAGGGTAGGGTGATAGTGAGTCAGCAGGAAGTGCGCCTGTGCTTCGAGGAGGAGTCTTTCACACCCACCAAAGTTGGATGCGACGAGTTGCACCGCCGAACCGGTCCGGGCACGGTCCGTCTTTCGTATCCAGTCCGGAAAGAACGACTGCGAGAGCGCGTGCGTGGCGACGAACTGGATGGTTTCGGCTTTCAGGCGCGCCGCCTCCAGTGCCTCCTCCCGGCCGTTCAGGACTCTGCGCAGCACATCCTCCGCGATCGGACGGAAGCTCTGCCCGGCGGAGGTGAGGGTCACGACATGGGTGCTCCGCTCGAACAGCGGCGTACCCAGCCATCCCTCCAATGCCTTGATCCGGCGGCTCAGCGCCGGCTGGGTGACATGGCGGCGCTCAGCGGCGCGCGAGAACCCGCCCTCCTCGGCGATCGCAAGGAAATCCTCCAGCCAAATCAGGTCCATAATGACGTTTTGTCCTCAAATCATGCCGATACGGCATTAGCGCCGGACAGGCTGCTGGTCCAATGTAAGCGCCATCGCAAAACCAGAACAAGGCGCCATCCGGATCCGGCATGGCGCGAACACACCTTTGGGGGAAACGAATTGCAGGTCGCCACAACTCCGCTGTCCGAGTCTATCTCGGGGGCCGCGTCCGAGCGGCGGCGCAAGCCGCTCTGGCGCGAGCAGTATGTGCTCGTGGTGGCCGGTGCCGCGCTTGGCGCGCTGTTCGGCGCTTTGTTCCCGGCTGTCGCCGTCGAGTTCAAGCCGCTCGGCGATATCTTCATCTCGCTGATCAAGATGACGATCGCGCCGTTGATCTTTCTGGTCGTGGTCACCGGCATTGCGCAGGTCGGCGACATGAAGGCGGTGGGCCGGATCGGCCTCAAGGCTCTCGTCTATTTCGAGGTCGTCACGACCCTGTGTCTGCTGCTCAGCTTCGTCGTGGTGCGTTGGGTCCAGCCCGGCGCGGGTGTGGCGCATGCCACCACGCAGCAGGCCGAGACGGTTGCCCGCTACGCGCAAGCCCATGTCGGATCGCTGTCGGCCTACATCCAGCATATGGTGCCGGAAAGCTTTGTCGGTGCGTTCGCGAGCGGCGACGTGCTCCAGGTGCTCGTGCTCGCATTGTTGTGCGGCATCGGCCTCGTCCTGCTCGGCGACAAGGCTCCGCCGCTGCGGTCGGGCCTGGAGCGGGTGACCGAGCTCGTCTTCAGCGTCGTCCATGTCGTGGTGGCGCTGGCTCCGATCGGCGCCTTCGGCGCCATGGCCTTCACGATCGCGAAGTTCGGTGCCGCCACGCTGTATGCGCTGGCGCTTCTGGTCGGCACGGCCTGGGCGATGATGGCGTTCTTCATCTTCGTCGTTCTCGGCACGATCTGCCGCATCGCGGGTATTCGCCTGATGGACCTGCTGCGCCTGTTGCGCACCGAGCTGCTCGTCGTGCTCGGCACCTCGTCGTCAGAGACCGCCATCCCTGGGATGATGGAGAAGCTGCCGAAGGCGGGTGTCGGGCGGGCGGTGGCCGGCCTCGTCATTCCTTCCGGCTATTCCTTCAATCTCGACGGCGTCGCGCTGACGCTGCCGCTGAGCACGATCTTCGTCGCCCAGGTCTACGGTGTCGAGCTGACGGCCGCGCAACAGCTCAGCCTGTTCGTGGTGATGCTGTTCACCAGCAAGGGTGCGGCCGGCGTCACCGGCGGCGCGTTCGCGGCGCTGGCGACGACCGTGGTCGCGGCCGGGTTGCCCGCGGAAGGACTGGCGCTGCTGCTCGGCATCGACCGCTTCATGTCGTTGGCGCGGGCCATCACCAATACCATCGGCAACGCCGTGGCCGCGATCGTGGTCGCGAAATGGGATGGCGAATTCAACAGCGAAGACTGGGCTCGGTCTTCCGCTCAAATCCAGACAGCAAAGTAAGGACCCATGGCTACCAATACAAATGAACTGCCGATCGTGGCGCTGACACCGGGTGACTGCACCGGTATCGGCCCCGAACAGACCGCGCGCATCCTCTCCGACGACCGGCTCAGCGATGCTGCGCGCCTCGTCGTGATAGGCGACGCCCGTGTGCTGGACATGGGCATGGCACATGCCGGCGTGAAGCTTGACGTCGAGCGGATCAGCTCGCCCAAGGCGGCTCGCTGGGGACAGGGCACCGTGCAACTCGTCGATCTCGGCAACACCGATCCCGCGAGATTTCCGCTCGGCAAGTCCAACGCCGAGTCCGGCCGGCTGACCGGTGAGACGCTGTCGCGCGCGATCGAGTTCGCCAAGGCCGGCGAAATCGACGCCATCGCATTCGCGCCGCTCAACAAGCGGGCGATGTTCGACGGCGGCTGGAAATTCCCCGACGAACACAAGATGTTCGCGAACCTGCTCGGGCACAAGAGCTACTTCTCCGAGATGAACGTGCTGGACGGCCAATGGATGTCGCGGGTCACCGGACATCAGTCGCTGCGCGAGGCGCTGGACGGCATCAATGCGGAAAGTATCACCGATGCGATCGAGCTGGTCGACCGGATGATGCGCAGGGCCGGCGTCGCCAGGCCGCGTATCGCGGTGGCCGCGCTCAATCCGCATGCCGGCGAGGGCGGCCTGTTTGGCCGTGACGAGATCGAGTTGATCCGCCCGACGGTCGAAGCGGCCGCGAAGAGAGGGATCGCCTGCAGCGGACCTTATCCCGCGGATACGGTCTATGTCCGGGCGTTTGCCGGCGAGTTCGACAGCGTCGTCGCGATGTATCACGACCAGGGCCAGATCGCGACCAAGCTGCGCGGCTTCAACCGCGGCGTCACCGTCACGGCCGGGCTCGAGACCGTGTTCACCACGCCGTCGCACGGGACGGCATTCGATATTGTCGGCCAAGGCGTCGCGAAGACCGGCGCCTTCGAAAGCGCCGTCCGCCTCGCGGCGCAGTTGGCCTCGATGAAATCCTCGACGAAGTCTTTGGAGACATCCCATGCACACTGATCGCAGGACCCTGATCCGGGCCGCCGCCGCGCTTCCGCTCTCGGCGGTCGGCAGCAGCGCGGCCTTCGCGCAAACCTCCGCGCCAGCGCCGGCGGCCGCGCCGCCCAAGGAGGTCACCCGCGCGCTTGCGCATTATCTCGTCACCGCGAGCTATGACGAGCTGCCGGCCAATGTCCGCAAGGAGGGGGTTCGGACGCTCCTGAACTGGGTCGGCGTCGCCATCGGCGGATCGCATCACGAGACCGTCGACATTGCGGTCGCCGCGCTCGGTCCGTTCTCGGGTCCGCAGCAGGCCTCGCTGTTCGGGCGGCGCGAGCGGTTCGACATCATGAACGCGGCCTTCATCAACGGCGTGTCGAGCCACATCTTCGACTATGACGACACGCATCTGAAGACCATCATCCACCCCGCGGGTCCCGTGGCCTCGGCGATCCTCGCGCTGTCGGAAATGCAGCCGGTCTCAGGCAAGGAGTTCCTGAACGCGCTGGTGCTCGGCGTCGAGACCGAATGCAGGATCGGCAACTCGGTCTATCCGAACCATTACGATGTCGGCTGGCACATCACCGGCACCGCCGGTGTGTTCGGGTCGGCGGCGGCCGTCGGCAAGCTGTTGAAGCTGAACGAGCAGCAGATGATTTGGGCGTTGGGCCTCGCGGCGTCGCAGCCGGTCGGCTTGCGCGAGTCCTTCGGCTCCATGAACAAGAGCTTTAACCCCGGCCGCGCCGCGTCCAGCGGCATCTTCGCCGCCATTCTGGCTTCGAAGAATTTCACCTCGTCCGACGCGATGATCGAAGCCAAGCGCGGCTGGGCCAATACGATCAGCACCAAGCAGGATTACAACGAGATCCTGGGCGACCTCGGCAAGCGCTACGAGGCGGCGCTGAATACCTACAAGCCGTTCGCCTGCGGGATCGTGATGCATCCCGCGATCGACGCGGCAATCCAGCTGCGTAACGGGAACAGGCTGACCGCGGACCAGATCGAGCGCGTCGAGCTGAAGGTCCATCCGCTGGTGCTGGAGCTCACCGGCAAGAAGACGCCGCGGCAGGGGCTTGAAGGCAAGTTCAGCATCTACCATGCCGTTGCGGTCGCGATCGTCGAGGGTGCCGGCGGCGAGAAGCAGTTCAGCGATCGCGCGGTGACCGATCCAACCATCGTCGCGCTGCGGAGCAAGGTTGTGCCGGTGATCACACCCGGCATCAAGCCGGAGCAGGTTGATCTGACCATCGTGCTCAAGGACGGGCGCAAGCTGAATCGCTTCATCGAGCACGCGATCGGCAGCGTCGAGGTGCCGATGAGCGACAAGCAGCTCGAGACCAAGTTCTCCGACCTCGCGGACGGCATCATTCCCGCCGCAATGATCCGGCGCGTCATGGATGCCTGCTGGAATGTCGAGAGCCTGCCGAACGCGGCGGACATTGCCAAGATGTCGGTTTCGGCCTGATCGCGGAGGAAGCAGCATGCCGTCACGCCGCCGTTTTCTGCAATCCGCCGCTTCGGTTGCCGCCATGGCGGCCGCCGGTGGCCGCCCGGTGCGCGCGGCGGGCCCGGGCGTCACCGAACGGCTGGCGCGGTACATGGTCGCCGCACGCGATCAGGAGCTGCCCGAGCAGGTGGTGCTGGCATGCAAGCACCGCATTCTCGATACGCTCGGTGCCATGGTGTCGGGCTCGCGCATGAACCCCGGCATCATGGCACTGAAATATGTCCGAAGCCTCGGCGGCGATGCGCAGGCCTCCGTCGTCGGTTCCGATTTCCGGACCACGGCGGTCAACGCAGCGCTGGCCAACGCCATGTGCGCCCATGCCGACGAGACCGACGACTTCGAGCCTGTCACCAAGGCGCATCCGGGATGCTCGGTCGTGCCGGCTGCTTTCGCCTTTGCCGAGCGGGAACATCGCAGTGGGCAGGACGTCATGCGCGCCGTCGCGCTCGGCTACGACCTGTGCTGCCGCCTGCTGATGGCGCTGGGGCCGGATCTCGTGCGTGGCTCGCATCGAAGTGCCGAAGGAACCTCGTCGACCTTCGGTGCGCTCGGCGCCGCCGCGTCGCTGGCGCGGCTTGACGAGAAGGGGATGCGCTATGCGATCTCCTATTCGTCGCAGCAGGTCTCCGGCCTGTGGAGCTGGGTTAGGGATCACGACCATGTCGAGAAGGCGTTCGACTTCGCGGGCATGGGCGCGCGCAACGGCGTGATGGCCGTCGACATGGTCCGCGCCGGGTTGACCGGCGTCGATGATGTGCTCGACGGCAACCACAATCTCTTCATCGCGCTCTCGACCGATCCGAAGCCGGAGGAGATGGTGAAGGATCTCGGTAGCCGCTTCTACGTTACCGAGACGGCGATCAAGACCTTTTCGGTCGGCTATCCCATTCAATCGCCGCTGGATGCCACGCTGACGCTGCGCAAGCAGCATGGCCTCACGCCGGACAATGTGCGCAGCATTCTGGTCAAGCTTCCGACCGATGCGATGGGGATCGTCGGCGAGAGCGCAATGCCGGACGTCAATTGCCAGCATCTCGTGGCCGTCGCCCTGGTGAAGGGGACGGTGTCGTTCAACGACAGCCACGACGTCGCGCTGATGCATGATCCGAAGATCCTCGAGCAGCGCGCCAAGGTGACACTGGCCGGCGACAAGGCGCTGATGGACCCCGCCGCGCCGCGCGGCGCGATTGTCGAGGTGACGCTGACCGACGGCAGGAAGCTCGATCACTTCACCAAATATCCGCCGGGCACCAGGGAGAACCCGCTGAGCACGGAAGCCGTGGCGGCAAAGACGCGGGACCTGATTGCGCCGGTGCTGGGCAACGAGAAGACCGAGAAACTGATCGAGCAGATCGGCAATCTCGAGCGGATCGACGACATCGGCAAGCTGAGGCCATTGATGACGGCCTAGAGAGGCTGGTGGCTGCGCGAACAAGGGAGGAGACGCCGGATCGGGCCAGGCAGGACCGAATGAGCGATCGATGTCCTTGGTGCGCCCGCGGCAGAAGTAATGGCGGGAGCCTTAGAGCGCACCAAATCTGCCATAATTGCTTTCACGATTGGCCTTTTGCAGCAAATCTGCGCGGGTGTGGCGGCGCTGAACAGCCCGGTCCCGGCACGTGCCGAACAGCCGCACGGGCGCTTAATGAGCGCTTAACGCTTTTGCGCAACAGATAAGGCCACCAGCGCGGAATTAGTCCTAGTTACGAGTGCGAGCCGAGCTCCCGAGGAGGGGAATCGGATGGGACTGCTTTTTGTTGGAGTGCTGGCAGGAGTCTTGATCGGCTTTGGCTGGGTTGCGCCTTCCCGAGGATATTTCCTTGGGTGCGCGTCACAACCCTGTTTCGACAGGGTTGCCGTCGTTCAACCCGCGCAGCCAATGCCAGCGGCATCGGCGCCAGATCCTGCGATCGTCAAATCGAATTCTGCCACCTTGGCAAGGTCCGGCAAGAAATCCTTGAAGAAGCGGGGATCGGCCGACCTCACCAAAGCGGCAGCTCCGCGAACGAGGATCAGCGTCTCGCCATCCCAACGCCCCGCGGGCGCATCAGATCCTGTCCTGGACAAGGCAAAGGTCACGATCGCGACGAGGATGGGGGATCCAGGATCGGTCGAGTTTAGCGATATGAAGCGCGCAATGCGAAAGAACACGCTTGGACGCCACGTGGATACGATCTGCGGGCGTGTGAAGGGAAGAAGCGCGTCAGGCAGCGAGACTGGAGACAGGCCGTTTCTGTATCTCGTGAAGGAGGATGAAGCATATGTCGTCGACGGCAAGTTAGGGTCGGCGGCTTCAATCGCGTATCGAAATATCTGCAATTAGGAAATGCGTCGACTGCGTCACCGCGCGGTACGCGCCCAAATGATTTGAGCGGAAAGAATTTCCAGCCAAGCGCCAAGTGATCCCGTGCCAAGTGATCCCGTAGTGGATACGGCACCCAACACTGGCGCTGTACTCTCGTAGTACCGCATTCAGGATGAATGCAGCATCACGAGAGACGAAATGGGAATATCGCGGAAATTCTTTTAACTTCGGGGAAATCATGCACGACATAGCGCACTCCTCAAAGCGGCTCAATGAATCCCTTCACTTGCCGGTTCTGGTGATCGTCGAGCCGCTCCTGTTGCCTCGCACATGCATTCTGAACGTCCTCAGGCGGGAACTCGACGAACTCGAGATCCTTGACATGGCGACAGTCCAAAGCCTGGACTGCACGTCAGCCCGTGATGTTCGTCTGGTGGTGCTCAGTATCGCGGACAAGCCCATCGGCGATCCCTCGGTTGAGGACGATTTTGCCTTCGTTGCGGAGTGCTGTCCCAACGCCGCCGTTGTAGTCCTGTCAAATCATGACGACGAGCCGACCGTGCAGGCCGCGATGCAGCGGGGCGTGCGCGGCTTTCTTTCCACCTCGCTACCAATCGAGATCGCCATAGCTGGCCTGCGCCTTGTTCTCGTCGGCGGCGTCTACAGGCCGTTGCCCGTCGCCGGGATGAACAAAATGCCGGATTTCGAGCCGCCGGACGCGCGTGGGCTCGCGTCCGCATATCTGATCAACGAGGCAGCCAGGCTGGCTATCGACAGGAGCGTGGCCGATCTCACGCCTCGAGAGCAGCACGTTCTGGCGGAACTGGAGCTCGGCCTGCCCAACAAGCTTATCGCCGCCAAATTGAACCTCTCGGAAAGCACCGTCAAAATGCACATTCAGCACATCATGAGGAAATGTGCCGCCCACAATCGCACGGAAGCGGTCCTCCGTTGGCGCGGCCGGTTGCCCGCGCAGAGTCGTGATCTCGAGCCGGGCGCAGCTCTGACGACGGAGACCTAGTCACCTTGACCAGGATCAATCCTCCCTGAATGCACCGCGGAAGCTATCGAGCAGGGGCCTGAGTGCGTAAAGTGCGACGGTGCCGCGCCCTGTCGTGATGAACACTTCAACCGGCATACCGGGGACGATCCGGATGTCGTTTTCTGCGATCTGCGCGTCGTCGATCCGGATCCTGGTTGCGTAGTATGGCTGGTCGGTACGCTTGTCGAGAAGCCGGTCAGCGGACACATGCACGACAGTCCCCTTCAGTCGCGGCACGCGACGCTGATTGTACGGTACGAGATGCACCTCGGCATTGAGGCCGGCGTGAACCACATCAATGTCCTCGGGTCTCAGGCGGGCGGTCACGATGAGGCGGTCTTGCCGGGGTACCAGGTCCATCAGCGGCGCACCCGCCCCGATGACGCCGCCGGCTGTATGGATCCGCAGGTCGGTTATCACGCCATCCTCAGGCGCCTTGACCTCTGTTCGCGATAGCTGATCCCTGGCCGCAAGCAACCGCTCGCGGAGCTGGAATATCTGGTTCTGCGCTTCACGAATCGACTGCGCGATCTCGTTCTGCCTGTCGCTCTCTAGCTTGAACAATGTCGCCTGCTGCTCGCTGATGACCTGCCCGGCGCGGGAAATCTGTGCGGTGATCTCGCCGCGGCGACCCTCAACGTCGGCCAGTTCGCGTTGCAGGTTCAGAAGTCGCGGCCGCCGTTCGAGTCCTTTGTTGACGAGGGTCGTGACCATGTCCAGTTCCTCCCGGACGATATCGATTCGCTGCCTGGTAGCGCTCTCCTGAGCCCTGAGACCTTCGATCTCCCTTTCAACTTGAAGCATTCGTTCGCGAATGACCGCAAGCTGCGACTCGTGAACCTGCCGACGTGCCTGAAAAATGAACTGCTGCGCCGACAGCGCTGCGGCGGCCACTCCATTCTGCCTGCTGTCTTGTTCCAGCGCGCTCGGGATCGCGATCCTCTCGAATCTCTGCTGCTCGGCCTGAAGCCGTGCGGCACGGGCAATTGCATCCCACAACTGACCTTGAAGGCTTTGCACCTCCGAACCGGCTCGGGTGTCGTCCAGCGCGATCAGCATCTGTCCGCTTCGCACGACGTCGCCGTCCGAAACCAGGATCTTCCTCACGATACCGCCTTCCAGATGCTGAATTGTCTTGCGGCTCGATTCTGATTCCACGACGCCCGACGCGATCGCGGCGCTCTCGAGCGGCGCGAGGCTCGCCCATGTGCCAAGCCCAACCATGAAGAAGGCCACCAGCAGATTGCCCGCGAGCATGATACCGCGAAGCCTCCGGCGCGGAGATGTCGGCGTGGGTGTCGAGCACCATGGATATTCAAGAGGCTCGAAATCATCGATTGCGGTAACCACGGCTCCAAGTCGTCCGGCGAACGGGGGCCTTGCAGGCGTTCGCATGACCTGGTCCCAGATCACGGGAAGTCTCGAGACCGCTGGAAGTTTCGCCAGATAGTGAGAAAAGCTCGAGATCATGGCGCAATCTGCGATGTAAGCTGGGGACGGCTCAGATGCCGTTCGAAAATTTCCTCGCTGTCGCCGAACGCGACGACCGCACCGTCTTCCATGATGGCGATCTTGTCCGTGGCTGCCAGCGGACCCATGCGGTGCGTAACGACGACAAGGATCGCACCTGCGAGCTTCATGCGCTGGATGGCATCCAGCAGCATTCGCTCGCCCCCGTAGTCGAGGCTGGCGTTCGGCTCATCGAGAACGACGAGGCGTGGACTGCCGAAAAAGGCGCGGGCCAGACCCAGCCGCTGCCGATATCCGCGCGAGAAGACTTTCTCACTGTGGACCACCGTGTCGTAACCCTGCGGCAGGCGCATGATCGCCTCATGGATTCCGGCGAGCTTGGCCGCTTCGGAGACCTTCCGCCGATCGGCATCATCGAGCCGTGCGATGATGTCGTTGATCGTATCGCCGATCAGGTCGATGTCCTGAGGAAGATAGCCGAGATGGTGGCCGTTTCGGCCTTCGCGAAGCAGCGAGACGTCGGTATTGTCGAGAAGAACACGGCCATGCGTTGGCATCGACAGCCCGGCAATCACCTGGCCAAGCAGGGACTTGCCTGACCCGGACGGACCGACAATGCCGAGGCATTCTCCGGGCGCGAGCGTGAACGAGACGCCGTTCAGCAGAAGATGGTTGGTCCCTGCAAGCCTGACGCCGACATTCTCGACGACGAGCCCGCTCCGGGCTTGCCGCGGCGAAATCTCCGTATCTCGCTGCCCGGCGGCGGGGAATGCGGCGAGAAGCGCGCCGAGCCGCTGACAGGCGCTCGCGGCTGTCGCGAGTGACTTCCAGCCTGCGATCGCACTTTCGACCGGCGCGAGCGCCCGGCTGAACATCAGCATGGAAGCGAAGATGATTGCCGGACTCTTCCCGTGATCGAGCACAAGCCACGCGGCGGCCCCCATGATCAAGACCTGCGACAGCGCGCGGACCGGCTTGGTGACCAGCATGACGATCTCGCCCCGCCGGATTGCCGCATCGTGCTCCCTGCGCGCCTCCTGCGCGTCGTGATGGATCATGCGCGCAGCGCTATCGAGCATTCCCATGGCGCGGATCATGTGGATGTTGCCGGCGGCTGCCTGGAGGCGACCGTAGCTTCTGGACAGTGCGGCGCCGGATCTGAGCAGAACGTCTTCCGTGACCAGATCTCCGACAAGGGTGATAGCGAACAGGAAGGCTACGCAGCAGGCACCGACTACGCCCAGCAAGGGATGGATGAGAAAGAGGACAAGAAGGAACAAGGGCGTCCAGAGCGCGTCGAACAGCATCGGACATGCGCCGGACTCAATGAATTGGCGCAGCACGGTGAGATCCCGATATGTCCCGGATGCTTGCGTCCAATCGCTGCGAAACGCCGATTCGAGGCCGGCCGAAAGCACGCAAGGACGGAGCCGATCGTCGAGCCAGGCGCCAAGGCGCGCCAGCAGTGCACGGCGCAATGCATCGAACACCCCTCCGACCACCACCGTGATCGCGACAATGAGCGTGAGCAGGAGCAGTGTGTCGCCGCTCCGGCTCGACAAGACTCTGTCGTAGATCTGAAGAAGATAGATGGAGGGAGCAAACAGAAGCAGATTGTAGCTGCAACTATACGCGAATACGAGACCGAGCGGTCCCGCGCAGGACCAGAGGGCCGCATGCAGTGGTGTCCGGATCTGCGGCAGGATGGGCATCTGAATGGGCGGCATCAGCATGATCGTCACCGCCTGAAATCGAGGTCCGACGCACTTGCTCGATGGTCGGCGTCATCTGCCAACGGCATCGGCGGGGCATTCGCTTGAACTCCAGGACCGGCGGCGGTGGCCACCGGTCCTGCCAGTCGGACGAACCGGTGGTCAGAGCGTATCGAGATGGAAACTCACTTCTCCACCCAACGCAGCGTTGCCGTCTCCGCCATTGCCGCCGATGCCGGCCAGGACCTCCTGATGCTGGTCCACCGCGAGCTTGTTGATCTGAGTGGCATCCGTATTGGCGTATACCTTGGAAGTATCATGGCCGCTGTAGGATTTCTGGCTTCCGTTCGACTCGGCGGCTCCGCCGTTGGCTTTCGCAAACAACGAGGCTGTCGCGTTTGCGCCGCCGGCGTCCCAATCCGCCTTCTGAGTCACGTGATCGCCGGTGCTCACATGCACATCGGCGCCTTCTGCCTTGTTGGTCGGATCGAAGTTGACCGTCGGCTTGCTGATGATAGCTCCCTTGAAGGTACCATCGCCGCCATTTCCGACACTTTGACCACCGGTGTTGATCGATTTGAATTCGATCGAATCCGAGATGTGAATCGCCTTGGGCAACATGTGAGCCTCCGTGCTTCTGTTGGCTGTCTCGCATCATCCATCCCGATCAGGCGGACGCGCGCGGCAAGTCTGATCCGCCCATGCGCGATGACGATAGATGTCAAATCGGACACCATCCGGCTCGGTCGATCTACGTACGAAAGTATGTCATTCTTCCCGCAACATCCGAGCTCGAAACGTCCGGGGACGGCGCCTTTGGGTGAGCTCGTATGCACAGGGCCGCCTTCCGACCAGGCCGGCGCGCGCGGTTTGATATTGCGCTATCCCATCAGGTGAAGGTCTGACAGAAGGTGGGCGGTAAGATCGCCACCCAGCGCGAGATTGCCGTAGCCGCCGTCTCCGCCAAGTCCGGCGATCTGCACCGCACTCTGGTCGATGTGCACGTTGTTGACCTGATCGGCCAGGGCCGTCGAATGGGGACCTGCGATTGCGATGTTGATGGGTGCATAGATGGCGACGCTGACATCGACCAGGCTTCCGGCAAAATAGCCGTTGCCGCCATTGCCGGCGCCGTTCGAACCGGTCGCAATCGTGTCGGAGCCGCCCCACAAGCCGTGAGAGAGAAGGTTTGCATGGCCGCCCGTCGCGGCGTTGCCATTGCCGCCGTGTCCGCCAATGCCGGCGATCTGAACTATGGATTGATCCACGTCGGCGTCATTCGTCTGGACCGAATGAACGTTGGAGCCATAGCCCGCGACTGCGATGTTGATCGGGGCGTACAGCACGAAGGAGGTATGGACGAGTCCGCCGTAGAACACGCCGTCGCCGCCATTGCCGGCCTGGCTTCCGCCCGTTTGAAGGTCCGAGACGCCCCCTCCGTTTGATCCCCAACCGGGGTCGAGCGTGATGATGCTGCCGCCGGCGGCCACGTTGCCATTTCCGCCACTTCCGCCGACGCCCGCGATCTGTATGGCCGATTGATCGATGTCGACCGTGTTCGATTGACTTGCTTGCGCAGTTCCGCCCGGGCCCGCCACCGCAATATTGATCGGATGATAGATCACCACAGGAGCGTCCACCAACGCACCCGAGAAATAGCCGCTGCCGCCGTTTCCGGCGCTGTTGTGGCCGCCGGTCGCGATCACGTCGAAGCCCGAGGAAGCACTGACGCTCCCTCCCGATCCAATGTTGTCATTGCCGCCATGGCCGCCGACGCCGGCCATCTGAAAGGCGGATTGATCGACATTCAGATTGTTGGACTGGCTGGCCAGGGCGACCGAGCCGTATCCCAAGCTTACCGAGATGTTGATCGGTTCATAGATCAGCACCGACGCGTGAATGATCCCCCCGTAAAAATAGCCATCTCCGCCGTTCCCGGCCGTGTTCGCTCCGCTCTCGACCTTGGCAATGTCCGTCCCGGGATGGGATGCGCCGGAAGCGGACGTGGTGGGATGCTCGGATTGAACCGGATGGGAGTCATGATGCTGGGTATGCGCGCTCGCCGGGTGCGCTCCAAGGCCTGCAAGTGGGCCGGTGCCATGAACCAGGGCAGCAGCTCCGCCGACCGCGTCAGTCGCGAACGGGGCGCTCGGCGCAGGGCCCGGTTCATCGTCACCATCGTACCCATCGTGGTGAAGAGAGGCGTGATGCAGCCGGATTCCATCCGACATCCGTAAAAAATCCATCATAGCCTTCCTCATCGCAATCGCTCCGCGCAATCGGACGGGTTCTGCACTCCGGACAGAATGTCATCCAGGGAAGGTTGAAAGCCCAGCCGGCAGTTTGGATATAGCGGTTCGTGTGGGAGCCGTAACATCGGCTACATCCGTTTGGGTGCGGTTATAGCCTTCTGACTTTGTGCGGGCCGAGACTGGAAAGTGCGAATCCTGGTGCCGCTGGGGCCGATTGACCAGGGAAGGCCTCGCTTACACGAATTGTCGGAACAGATGTCGGACGATCATCGACCGCCCGGCGCTTTCGCTCGGCAGTGGCTGGGCAGGCAGCTCGGCTTTGTTGACACTTCGACGAACGTTCGCTTTTCAGATTGTACGTGGGTTGCAACGAGGTAGAGGACACCGGCGATACACAGCGTCGCCAGGCTCGCGACTGCCACGCGCACCCCACCCTGAAGCAACAGCTTACCTAGCTCACGGATCATCATGTCGGGTGGAATAGAGTTGAGTCGTTAATCGTTCGTAGGCCCGTGCCTATTATCGATCAGAGAGATGATTATTGCGTTGCTCAACGTCGTGAGAGCTCGCGAGATTGGAAAAACAAGAACCGTCCAACCAGGCTCGTCCAAGCTCGACACCGGAACGGACAGAGCAGGCGTCTGTGGCGAAAACTGCGGCGACGCTTTTTTGGCTTGTGCGGGACTGGCTACAACCCTTTGATCTCATTGGTGGGCCCGGCAGGACTCGAACCTGCAACCAGACCGTTATGAGCGGCCGGCTCTAACCATTGAGCTACAGGCCCCGCCGCCTTGCGGGCCGCAAGGCGCGGCCGGCAACGGTGCGGGCTCCGTTTACAGGGTGCGCGGGGTTTCGGCAATGCCGCACCTCGCGCTCCCTGACCGTCCGCGTCAGTCGACCGAGACGCCGGCGAACTCGACGACCTTGCGCCATTTCTCGGTCTCGTCAGCCACCAGCTTGCCGAATTCGGCCGGGGTCATCGGCTTCGGGATGCCGCCGACCTCGGCGAGGCGCGCCACCAGTTTGGGGTCCTTCAAGGCCTCGCCGACCGCCTTGTTGAGGATGTCGACGATTTCCGGCGGCGTCCCCTTCGGCGCGGAGATGCCGTAGAACCCGACCGACTCGAAGCCCGGCACGGTCTCGGCGATCGCCGGTACGTCGGGCACGCTTGGCCAGCGCTGCGGCGAGGTCACGCCGAGCGCACGGACGCTGCCGCCGCGCGACTGCTCAAGCGCCGACGGCAGATTGTCGAAGATCAGCTGCACCTTGTCGGAGATGATGTCGGGGAAGGCGATCGCTGATCCCCGATACGGCACGTGCTGCATGTCGCACTTGGTCATCGCCTTGAACAACTCGGCCGACATGTGCACCGAGGTGCCGTTGCCGGACGAGGCGTAGGCGATCTTGCCCGGATTGGCCTTGCAGTAGTCGATGAACTCCTGAACCGTCTTCACCGGCATCGCGTTCGAGACCACCAGCATGTTGGTAAGCTGCATGATGCTGGCAACAGGGGTGGTGTCACGCAGGAAGTCGTAGGGCAGCTTCTTGTAGAGTGAGGTCGAGATCGCATTGTTCGGCGCCACGAACAGCAGCGTATAGCCGTCCGCCGGCGAGTTGATCGCGGCGGCGGCTGCGATGTTGCCGCCGGAGCCGGCGCGATTCTCGACCACGAATTGCTGGCCGAGGTGATCCGACAGCCACTGGCTCATGATGCGGGCGACGATGTCGACCGGGCCGCCGGCGGCAAACCCGATCAGCCAGCGTACCGGACGGTTCGGATAGTCGGATGCGGAGGAGGGGGCAATGGAGGCAATGCAACACATCAAACCAAGCAACGCGGCACGCGCAAATCGGATCATCATTTCTTCCCGTCATTTTCTTGTGACTGTTGCCGGCATGGTTTCACAAAACGCTGCCTTTGCCTACGACCCCGCCCGTGCGACGATAGTCTTGCTCACGTGCAATGCTTGAGGCTCGAGATGAAATTCGCTGTTATGATTTGCGCCGGCGCGTTGCTGCTCGTGGGCGGCGCGGCGGCGCAAGAGGGGGGCAAGACCATTTCCAAAACCACGATCAGTTTCGCCACCGCGACGCCGGGCGGCGGCTTTCCGCTCTATGGCAATGCGTTTGCCGAGGTGATGAATGCGGCCGATCCGACATTGTCGATCGAGCCGCGCAACACCAAGGGCTCCAACGAAAACATCCCGCTGCTCGAGGCCGATGGCATCGATATCGCAACCGTCGCCGGCGAGCCGTCCTATGAGGCCTTGATGGGCATCGGCCGGCCGAAGGCCACCAAGCTGAAGATCCTCACCGCGATGTATTCGAGCCCGGGCATGTTCGTGGTCCGCGCCGACAGCCCCTACAAGACGATCCAGGATTTGGTCGGTCAGCCCGTCGCGTTCGGCGCCAAGGGCTCGGGCCTGCCGATCCTGTCGCGCTATATCCTCGACGGCATCGGGCTGAAGCAGGACGAGGACTTCAAGTCGATCTATCTCGATCGCGCCGGCGATGGACCGGCGATGGTTGAAGACGGCCGCACCGCGGCGCTGTGGGGCGCCGGCATCGGCTGGCCCGGCTTCAGCAAGATGGCCGAGAGCGCGAGCGGTGCGCGCTTCATTGCGCCGACCGCGGACGAAATTGCCCGCATCCGCGCCAAGCACACCTTTCTCAAGCCGCTGACGATCCCCGCCGGCAGCTATCCGAAGCAGACCGAGGCAATCGCCTCGGTCGGCTCCTGGAGCTACATTCTGGTGCGCGAGAGCCTGCCCGACGATGTCGCCTATCGGCTCGCGAAGACGTTGCACGGCGCGGAGGCAACCTTCTGCAAGAAGCTCGCCCAGGCCTGCGAGACCACGGCGGCGAACACCGTCGCCGCAGCGCCCGACATCAATTTGATCCACCCCGGCGTGCTCAGATATTTCCGTGAGATCGGGGTGGCGAAATGATGAGGGCGAGTAGGGAGTAGCGAATAGCGAATAGTTGTTCCCGTTCGTCACGCACCACCCGCAATTCGCCGCTCCCTATTCGCCATTCGCTATCTCACTTCTTCACCAGCGAGCACGCCGGGTCCGGCGGGCCGAACGCGTCGTCGCCCGAGATCTTCGCCAGGATCTTGTAATAGTCCCACGGATATTTCGACTCGGCCGGGGTCTTGACCTGGACCAGCCAGAGGTCGTGCACCATCAGATTGTCCTCGCGGAGCTTGCCGTTGCGGGCGAAGAAATCCTCGACCGGCTTCTCGCGCATCTTGGCCGCGACCTTGAGGGGATCGTCGGTGCCGGCATCCTTGACCGCATTCAGATAGGCGGTCACCGAGGAATAGACGCCGGCCTGCCACATCGTCGGCATCCGGTTCATCTTGGCGAAATAGCGCTTCGACCACTCGCGGGTCTTGTCGTCCATGTCCCAGTAGAACGAGGTGGTCAGCAGCAGCCCCTGTGCGGCGTTCAGGCCGATCGAGTGGATGTCGGTGATCAGTGCGAGCAGCGCCGCCATCTGCTGCCCGCCTGCGAAGATGCCGAACTCGCCGGCGGTCTTGATCTCGTTGGTGTTGTTCGGCGGACCGCCGGCGATGCCGATGATCTTGGCCTTCGAGGCCTGCGCCTGCAGGATGAAGGACGACAGGTCGGGCGTGGCGAACGGTGGCCGCACCGCGCCGAGCACCTTGCCGCCGTTCTTGGTCACCACGGCGGAGGCATCCTTCTCCAGCGAATGACCGAACGCGTAGTCGTCGGTGATGAAGAACCAGCTGTCGCCGCCGCGCTTCACCACCTCCTGCGCGGTACCGACCGCGAGCGCCCTGGTGTCGAACACCCACTGCATCGTATAGGGCGAGCAGAATTTGCCATGGAAATCGGTCGCGCCGGTCGAGTGCGTGATGAACAGCTTCTTCTTTTCGTTGGCGATGTTCTGCACCGCGAGCCCGACCGCCGAGACCGGCACGTCGACGATGAGGTCGACCTGATCGACGTCATACCAGCGCCGCGCGATGGTCGCGCCGATGTCCGGCTTGAGCTGGTGATCGCCGACGATCACCGTGATGGGCTTGCCGAGCGCCTTGCCGCCGAAATCGTCGACCGCCATCTGCGCGGCGGTGACCGAGCCCTGTCCGGTCGGCGTCGAGGCCGGACCATTCATGTCGGTCAGCACGCCGATCTTGACGACGTCGTCGGACACCTGCGCCGATACGGTCGAGGAGGCCAGCAGCGCGGCTGCGAGCGTCCCGAACATGGCTAGTCCTTTGGCGATCATTCTGTCTCCCTCCTGAATTGGCGCATTGGCCATTATTGGTTGTGCCGGATCTCCGCGACCCGGTCATATTGGTTTCTTTTGCAACTATTTCGGGGGCTTCGTCAACGCGCCTTCGGTCTAATGACGGAGGTCCGGACCGGTCCGAGACAGTTTCTTTCGCCGCCGATTCAGTCCATAGCGGGCCATGGCCACCACCCAGCGCTTGCCGGCTTCGCTCGCCCCGCTCGATGCGGCGCTCGCCGCCGTGCTGCGCGACCTCGCGCCGGTCGAGCCGATCATGTTGCCGCCTGCCGCTGCCTTGCATTGTATCGCCGCCGAGATCTCGGCCTTGTGCGCCTATCCGCCGCAGGATGTCGCCGTCAGCGACGGCTGGGCGATGCGTGCCAATGACCTGGTCGGGGCGTCGTCCTATGCGCCGTTGCCACTCGCCGAGCCTCCGGTCTGGGTCGAGGCCGGTGCGACGATGTCTGAGGGCACTGATTGCGTGGTCGATGCCGACGCCGTCGACACCTCTGGTCCACTTCCGCAGGTGCTTGCCGAAGCAGTTCCGGGGCAGGGCGTCCGGCGCGCCGGCAGCGACATTGCGGGAGGGCACGCCGTGATCGCGGCGGGAGAGCCGCTGCTGCCGCGCGATCTCCTGCTCGCGCGGGCGGCCGGACTGCAGCTGTTGCGCGTGCGACGACCAAGGCTTCGCATCGTCAACGTCGCCAACGGTCAGCTGACTGCGCAACTGATCGCTGACACCGCGCGCCTGGCGGGCGCAGAGGTCGTCTGCACCGAGGCAGCGCCGGATGTGGCGGCGATTGCCAACGCGCTCGATACAGCTGCCTGTGATCTGATCATCACGATCGGTGGCACCGGCGTTGGTCGCACGGATGCTGCGGTGAATACGCTGGCAAGGCGTGGCGAATTGATCGCGCACGGCATTGCCCTGCAACCCGGGCGCACCACGGCGGTGGGACGGATCGATACGACGCCGGTCATCGCCTTGCCGGGCGCGCCGGATCAGGCGTTCGCGGCCTGGTGGGCCATTGCGCTCCCTGTGCTCGATCGCCTGTCGGGCCGTCGCCCGCGCAACACGCTCGCGTTGCCGCTGGCGCGCAAGATCGCTTCCGGCGTCGGCATTGCGGAGGTCGTGCTGCTGACGCGTCAGCAGGGCTGCTGGGCTGTGCTTGCGATCGGGGAGCTCTCGCTCGATGCCATCGCGCGCGCCGAAGCCGTGTTGATCGTGGCTGGATCCGCGGAGGGCTTTGCTGCGGGCACGGTCGTCGATGCCTATATGTTGCGGGAGTGAGTTCCCGAGATGACCGATATGTCCACGCCGAACGACAGCAAGCACCAACGTCATTCCGGGGCGCGCGATAGCGCGAACCCGGAATCTCGAGATTCCGGGTCTGGTGCTGGCGCACCATCCCGGAATGACGGCGGTTCTTACCTCGAGCAGGACCAGTTCCTCACCATCCTGTCGCGCGAGGAGGCGCTCGCGCGCTTCGAGACGGCGCTGTTCCCGCGCCAATTGCCGTCCGAGACACGACGGCTCGCCGACGCCCTCGGCCGCGCGCTGGCGGAGGACGTGGTGGCGCCGATCGATGTGCCGCCGTTCGATCGCTCCAATGTCGATGGCTTTGCCGTGCGCTCGGCCGATCTGGTCCGCGCAGGCGAAGCCGCGCCGGTGCAACTTGCGCTGAACGACGAGACCATTTCCTGCGGGACCGCGCCGACCCGGCCGGTGCTGCCGGGCACCGCGACTGCGATTGCGACCGGCGGTCCGGTGCCGCGCGGAGCGGACGCGATCGTGATGGTCGAGCACACCCAACCCGCCGGCGATGGCGCCATCGAGGTCCGGCGCGCGGCATCGCCCGGGCAGTTCGTGTCCTATGCCGGCTCCGACATCGCGCGCGGCGAGGCGCTGTTGCGCGCGGGAACCATCATCGGGTCGCGCGAGATCGGCATGCTCGCGGCCTGCGGCATCGCCGAGGTGGTGGTGGTGCGCCGTCCGCGTGTTGCGATCCTCTCGACCGGCGACGAACTGGTCCAGCCGGGCGAGGTGCTGCGGCCGGCCGCGATCTACGACACCAATGGCGCGATCGTCACCGCCGCGATTGCCGAGAATGGCGGTGACGCGCATTTTCTCGGCGCGATCGCCGACGACGAGGCCTTGCTCGAAGCCGCGATGCGCAAGGCGCTGGCGGAGAGCGACATGCTGGTGCTGTCGGGCGGCACCTCCAAGGGCGCGGGTGACGTCTCGCACCGGATCATCGCGCGCCTCGGCGAGCCCGGCATCATCGCGCATGGTGTGGCGCTGAAGCCGGGCAAGCCGCTGTGCCTCGCAGTCTGCGACGGCAAGCCGGTGGTCATCCTGCCGGGCTTTCCGACCTCGGCGATGTTCACCTTCCACGACATGATCGTGCCGGTGCTGCGGCGGATGGCCGGCCTGCCGCCGCGGCCGGACGCCAAGGTGGCGGCGAAGGTGCCGGTGCGCATCGCCTCCGAGCTCGGGCGGACCGAGTTCGTGATGGTGTCGCTGGTCGAAGGCGCCGACGGCCTGATCGCCTATCCGAGCGGCAAGGGTTCGGGCGCGATCACCTCCTTCGCGCAGGCCGATGGCTTCCTCAAAATCGAGGCGCTTGCCGACCAGTTGCCGGCCGGCAGTGACGCCGAGGTTACGCTGTTCACGCCGCATGTGCGGGTGCCTGATCTCGTCATCGTCGGCAGCCATTGCACCGGGCTCGATCTCGTCACCGCACCGCTGGCGCATGCCGGCCTTGTGGTGCGTTCGATCGCGGTCGGTAGCCTCGGCGGGCTCGCGGCGGCCAAGCGCGGCGAATGCGATCTCGCGCCGATCCATCTGTTCGACGACAAGACCGAGAGCTACAACACGCCGTATCTTGCCGACGGCCTCGAGTTGGTGCCGGGCTGGCGGCGCATGCAGGGCATCGTGTTCCGCAAGGACGATCAGCGTTTTGCCGGCCTGAGCGCGCAGCAGGCGGTGCGCGCAGCGCTCGCCGATCCCGCCTGCATCATGGTCAACCGCAACCACGGCGCCGGCACCCGCATCCTGATCGATCGCCTGCTGGGCGGCAGCCGGCCCGACGGCTACTGGAATCAGCCGCGCTCGCACAATGCGGTTGCGGCCGCAGTGGCGCAGCATCGCGCCGACTGGGGCATGACCATCGCGCCGGTCGCGGCAGCCTCCGGGCTCGGTTTCATTCCGCTGGCCGAAGAGCATTACGACTTCGCGCTGGTCACGGCGCGCAAGCAACGGCCCGCCGTGCAGGCGTTTCTCGACGCGCTGGCGTCGGATGAGGGTCGCGCTGCGTTGATCGAGGCGGGGTTCAGGCCGGCGTAGCCGCGATCCGCGACAGCTCCACCGCTGTCGTCCCTGCGCGCGTTCTGATTCAACAGTCAAACAGCTAGTTCGGTGTCATCACCCGCGCATGCGGGTGATCCAGTATTCCAGAGGCAGGGGTGCTTGAACCGAGAGGCCGCGGCGTACTGGATCGCCCGGTCGAGCCGGGCGATAACAGTGTGGGTGGGGACACAGCTTCGCGTTCTCGCGACATGATTTGTCCGAGCTTTGCTCTTCGTTTCGCCCTCTCACTTGGCAGAGGGCGCAGGGAAAGCCGGGTGCCGATCGCACCCATGGGCCCCGAGCAAAGGTAGAAAGCTCGGGGGTAGGACCACAGGTGAAACCGAACAATCCGGCTTTCCCTGCGCGATGGGTTACGGCTTACTTCGTGCTCTCCCCGGCGAGACTGGGCTTGTTTGTCACCGCCTTCGCAAAACGCGTTCGCGTGTTGCGACGAGACACCTGCCGCTAGGGCGTCAGGACCACACGACTTCACCGTCCGCATCATGGGCACTCGTCAGTTGCCCATTCAGCGTCCACCGCATCTCACCACAACACCCGTGACGATCGCGAAGCGCCCCTCGATCGGGTGAGACGGGCGCACTCTACACCCGATTCATTGTTCGTGAAAACAGAATTATTTTTCACGCGGGGACTGGACAGGGTATATCGCGTTGAAATTTCTAGGAAAATTGCTGTTTTGGCGCACGCGCGCCGGGCCGCCGCGACGCCAGCGGGTATCGGCGTTGCGGTTGCCGATCCGGCTCAGTGCCGCATAGCCATCTCGACGAACTCCAGCACCGAGCGCGGGACTTCATCGTATTCGACGAAACGGCGCCGAAGCTCGTCGGCAATATCGGTCGTCACGTCGCGGGACCATCCTTCGTTGGTGTTGAAGGCCACGATGCGGACCGGATGGCTGTACTGGTCCTCCAGCAGTCGGCGGATCAGCGTTTTCCGGTCAGTGCCTTCGTCGGTCTCGCACCAGGCACGGCCAAGCCGGCCAAAATCGTTCAGCACCAGATAGGTGTCGTGGTCGATTTGATGCGGCACGATCGAAGGCGCGCGAGGCATAGGTGCTACTCCTGCGATGTACGTTATCGTTTTCCGGTCACCCCGTGCATTGGAAACTTGGAGGTATATCCGCTGGGTAGTGGGATGGCGCGTGACGCGAGACGAAGGTGCAATGGTTGCTTTGGATCAAAGCGTCCCGTCGCTGGTTATCCTCCATCACCGACATCGGCCTGTCGTAGGCGTCGGTGGCTGAGCGACCGATGGGGCTCCCACCCGCTCAGGGAGCGGTGCGATGTTAAGAAGGCTTCGATTTAGGAACACAACACTGGAAGAAGTGCTGGCGGTCGACGCGCAGCGCCTGCGGAAGAGGTTGCGGGTGCGTAGCCAGCCCCCGAGAGAGAGCCGATCGGCAAGGGTTGCCAAGCCTGGGCAGCCTGTCAGTCAGCGGACCGACTGATCCTGCGGGATAGCGAGCCGGCGCGGGTCAATCCGGCAGCCGTGCGTCGTTTGCGACCTTGGCCTTGGGGACCTTGGCTTGGGGGGCGTCCGGCACGGCGACGATCCTGTCGGCGCCGGTCATCTGGCCGGCGAGGCGCTTCATCCGGTCATAGCCGATCGCAGTGTCGAGGGCGAAATTGATCGCCCGTGCGATGAAAACCACGATACCCCAGAGGAAGTCGATCATCTCACCGGCCGCTTGGTCTTGCGATGCCGGTTTGTCGCGGCCGGTCGCGTACCAGTTCAAGCCGGGGCGGGCCGGCAGTCAGTGAACTCGCCAGGCAAGGATTGCGACCAAGGGGAATGAGCAATTCCATGACGCCATCCCAGCCCCTCAATTTCCGCCGGATCGCCGCCGTCCTTGCCGCGGCCGGCACGCTGTTCTGGCTCTATACCTTCTATGCCATCGCCCATGTGGCGCCGGGCGACGGCACCGGTTTCCAGTGGCTTGCCGTGATTCCGCTCGGCATGATCTTCGGCCTGTTCTTCCTGCCGGCGTGGCTGTTGGTGGCGATCGGCCGGCTACCGCGGTTCACGGCGGCGCTCGGCGTCGGCGGCCTAATCGCGTTCGCGGTGATCTGGACGCAGCTGCTGCAGGAATTCCCGAAGACCCAGTTCTATTGAGACCCGGTTCTATTGAGCGACGGCCGCGTCCAGCGCAGCCAGCCGCTCGGCCTCCGCGATGTCGTCCATCGTGTTGGCGTTGAAGAACGGGTCGAGCGGCGCGGTCGGCCAGGCCACGGTGGCGAGCCTGTACCGTGCGGTCCAGCGGTCGATCTTGCGCATGTCATCCACGACCAGTGCGTGGCGGAGCTCGTCGCGCAGGTCGACGCGCCACAGTCCGATCACCGGATGCGACTGGCCGTCGGAGGCCGCGACCGCAAGCTGCGCGTTTTCCTCGGTGAGCGCCCGATGCAGCCGCGCCACCAGGTCGCGCGGCAGGAACGGGCAATCGGCGGCGGCGCTCAGCACCAGCGCCACTTCAGGCCGATTCGCCGCGAACCAATCGAGCGCCGCGAGAATGCCGGCGAGCGGGCCCGGAAAATCCTTCACGGTGTCGGCGATCACGGGCAGGCCGAACGCCGCGAATCGCGTGGGATCGCCGTTGGCATTGAGGATCAGCTCGCTGCACTGCGGCTTAAGCCGGGCGATCACGCGCTCCAGAATGGTGCGGCCGCCGATCGTACGCATCGGCTTGTCGCCGCCGCCCATGCGCCGCGCCAGGCCGCCCGCCAGCAGGACGCCGGGAATCTGCGCCGGGTCAAGGCGCGTCGTAACGTCAGTCGTCACGCGCTTCGCCCTTGCGTTTGTGGCGCGCGGATTCATCCTCGACATAGTCGAGATTCTGGTCGAACACGATGCGCTCCTGTCCGGACAGTGCAATGAAGCGCTTGCCGCGGGTGCGCCCGACCAGCGTCAGCCCGACCTGCCGCGCCAGCTCGACGCCCCATGCCGTGAAGCCCGAGCGCGACACCAGGATCGGGATTCCCATCCGCACCGTCTTGATCACCATCTCCGAGGTTAGCCGTCCCGTGGTGTAGAGGATCTTGTCGGCGGGATCGACGCCATGGCGATAGATCCAGCCCGCGATCTTGTCGACCGCGTTGTGACGGCCGACGTCCTCGGTGTAGCACACCGGCGTGCCTTCCTTGCACAGCACGCAGCCATGGATGGCGCCCGCCTCCAGATAGAGCGAGGGCATGGTGTTGATCGTGTGCGTCATCTGGTAGAGCCAGGAGGTGCGCAACTCGGCCTTGGGCAGCGCGACGCTCTCGACCGCCTCGAGCAGGTCGCCGAACGCGGTGCCCTGCGCGCAGCCCGAGGTCTGGGTGCGCTTCTTCAGCTTCGCCTCGAAATTGGTGTTGTGCTCGGTGCGGACGACCACGACGTCGAGGTCGTCGTGATACTCGACCTCGGTGACGACGTCGTCGTATTTCAGCATGTTCTGGTTCAGGAGATAGCCGAGCGCCAGATATTCCGGATAGTCGCCGATCGTCATCATGGTGACGATCTCCTGCGCATTGAGATACAGCGTCAGCGGCCGCTCCACCGGCACCCTGATCTCGACCGCCGCGCTGGTCTGGTCGGTGCCTGTGACGCGCTCGGTCAGGCGCGGATCGTCCGGATTGGGGACGATCAGGGGAACAGGCGCTTTCTCGATTTTCATCATGTTGGTCAGGCTAGCATGACAACGGCTCACAGCCGATATAAAGCGTCAAGAGCTGATGCCTAGTCCCCGGTTCCGGCCGGTAGGGAGACTGCAATGAAAGTGATTGGCCTCGCGGGATGGAGCGGCGCCGGCAAGACCACCTTGCTGTCGCGGGTGATCCCGTATCTGCTTGGCCGCGGCCTTCGCGTCTCCGTGATCAAGCACGCCCATCACGAATTCGATGTCGACGTGCCGGGCAAGGATTCCTGGGTGCACCGGCAGTCCGGCGCGACCGAGGTGCTGGTGTCCTCGACGCGGCGCTGGGCGCTGATGCACGAGCTGCGCGGGGCATCCGAGCCGCGCCTGCCGGAGCTGCTCGCCAAGCTGGCGCCGGTCGATCTGGTCGTGGTCGAGGGGTTCAAGCGCGAGCCGGTCAACAAGATCGAGGTGCATCGCGCGGCCAACGGCAAGCCGCTGCTGTTTCCCGACGATGCGAGCGTGGTCGGCATCGCCAGCGACGTTGCGGTCGAAACGTCGCTGCCGATCGCCCATCTCGACGATATCGAGGAGGTCGCCGCCTTGATGCTGCGATCCGCGATCGCGGTCGACGACGTGCTGGCTGTGGCTTCGGCCGGGAGCTGAAGTATGATGACCTTTGGTCGGATCGCCCTGTCCACGAATTCGCATCACCTCTCCCGCTTGCGGGGGAGGTCGCATCGCATCGCGAGATGCGATGCGGGTGGGGGCTCTTTCCACAATGTGACTCGTGGTGGCACCCCCACCCCAGCCCTCCCCCGCAGGCGGGAGAGGGAGCACAATCCCGCTGCGGTTGTAACGCGAGCTCATCTCATTTCACTTTGACGAGGCGGAATGGCGCAACTGTCCGACGATTGCTTTGCCTTTGGCGGCGATGATGTCGGTGGACGAGGCGGTGAGCCTGATTGCCGCACGCGTCAGCAGGGTGTCCGATGTCGAGAACGTGCGGCTTGCGGCAGCCGACGGCCGTGTGCTCGCCGGCGACATCGCAGCGCCGCTGCCGCTGCCGCCCTTCACCAACTCCGCGGTAGACGGCTATGCGGTGGCGAGCGCCGACCTGCCGACCACCGAGGCGCAGGCGTTTCCGCTGTCCGGCCGCGTGCAGGCCGGCGCGTCGGCGCAGGCCTCCGTGAAGCGCGGCGAGGCGATGCGCATCTTCACCGGCGCGCCGATGCCCGAGGGCGCCGACACCGTGTTCATGCAGGAGGATGTCCGGCTCGAGCACGGCAATGTCGTGCTGCCGGCGGGGCTGAAGCCGGGCGCCAATGTCCGCCCGGCCGGCGAGGACATTCCGCTCGGGCATGTTGCGCTGCAGGAAGGGCAACGGCTGCGGCCGCAGCATGTCGCGCTCGCAGCGGCGCTGGGACTGACCGATCTCACCGTGGTCAGGCGGCTGCGGGTTGCGGTGTTCTCCACCGGCGACGAACTGGTCTCACCCGGCGATCACCGCGCGCCGCCGCAGCTGTTCGACTCCAACCGCTTCATGCTGATGGCGATGCTGCGCCGGCTCGGCTGCGAGGTCAGCGATCTCGGGATCCTGCGCGACGAGCGCACAGCACTTGCCTCCGCGCTGCGCGACGTTGCCGGCGCGCACGACCTGATCCTGACCACCGGCGGGGTCTCGACCGGCGAGGAGGATCACGTCAAGGCCGGAGTCGAGGCGGTCGGCAAGCTCGTGCTGTGGCGGATGGCGATCAAGCCGGGGCGGCCGGTGGCGATGGGCATCATCGACGGCACGCCGCTGATCGGATTGCCGGGAAATCCGGTGGCGAGCTTCGTGACCTTCGTTCATGTGGTGCGGCCGACCGTGCTGGCGCTGATGGGCGCGCGGCAGGAGCCGCTGGTGCCGTTGCCGGTGCGCGCGGCCTTTGCCTACAAGAAGAAGATCGCGCGGCGCGAATATGTCCGCGTCAGCCTTCGTCAGGCGGCGGACGGCGCGCGCGAGGCGGTCAAGTTTCCCCGCGAAGGCGCCGGCCTGCTGTCGTCGCTGGTCGACACCGACGGACTGGTCGAATTGGGCGAGCAGCTGACGCGCGTCGAGCCCGGCCAGACGGTCGGCTTCCTGTCCTATGCAAGCCTGATGTGAGTGCCGGCGTTGACGACGCAGGGCGCGTTGACGATGCAAGGCGGCTCCGCCATGGTCGAATCATGACCACGACAAAGCTCGATCTCACCGGCCTGAAATGCCCGCTGCCCGCGCTGAAGACGCGCAAGGCGCTGAAGAGCGTGACGGCGGGCGATTTCCTCGAAGTGCACTGCACCGATCCGCTTTCGGTGATCGACATCCCGAATCTCATTCGGGAGACCGGCGACAAGGTCGAGATCACCGAACGAAGCGACGTTCGCATCGTTTTTTTGATCGAGAAAGCAAATGGCACGATAGATAATTCAAATGCTGCATCGCCGCGTGCGCGCTAGATGCAGCTTGATATCTACCTTTTGCCAATCGACACCTATTTTCCATTCTGCGCGAATTGATAATCTCCACCGGGTTGTGGAGATCAAGTCGTGCCCGGATCAGGGCGCGTGGGGCAATACAGGGCAGGCCTAACGTTCAGAGCGGGCCGCGCGACCGGGGCATATCCGGCCGTGTCGGGGGTTGGCATTTCGGGAATGCGCGTGGCTGATCCCGGCGCATGCAGGAAATGCGCGGAGCAATGTGATGATTGCGCCGCAATGGGATGGGACGGGATCGAACACGGCAGAACGCCTGATGCAACGGCGGCTGCAGGGAGGTTTCAATGACGACGATGAGCAGCGCCGGACGCGTATCGGCTGCAGGCGCAGGTTTCCTCGACAAGGAACACACGATCGCGGCCGCCGGCTTCAATCGCTGGCTGGTGCCGCCGGCCGCGCTGTGCATCCATCTGTGCATCGGCATGGCCTACGGCTTCTCGGTGTTCTGGCTGCCGCTGTCGCGCGCGATCGGCCTGACCGCGCCGAAGGCATGCCCGGACATCTCGCTGTTCCAGGAATTGTTCACGACCACTTGCGACTGGAAGGTCGCGAGCATGGGCTGGATGTACACGCTGTTCTTCGTCGTGCTCGGTCTATCCGCCGCAATGTGGGGCGGCTGGCTCGAGCGCGTCGGCCCGCGCAAGGCTGGCTTCGTTTCCGCGCTGTGCTGGTGCGGAGGTCTCGTGCTGGGCGCGATCGGCATCATCACCCATCAATTGTGGCTGATGTGGCTCGGCTCCGGCGTGATCGGCGGCATCGGGCTCGGCCTCGGCTACATCTCGCCGGTGTCGACGCTGGTGAAATGGTTCCCCGACCGCCGCGGCATGGCGACCGGGATGGCCATCATGGGCTTTGGCGGCGGCGCCATGATCGGCGCACCGCTCGCCAATCTGCTGATGAACTATTTCAAGACGCCGACCTCGGTCGGTGTCTGGGAAACCTTCCTGACCATGGGCGTGATCTATCTGGTGTTCATGATGATCGGCGCGTTCCGCTACCGCCTGCCGCCGTCTGGCTGGCAGCCGGAGGGCTGGACGCCGCCGGCCAAGGCCAACGCGATGATCTCGACCAAGAACGTGCACCTCGATAACGCGCACAAGACGCCGCAGTTCTGGCTGATCTGGTGGGTGCTGTGCTTGAACGTGTCGGCCGGTATCGGCGTGATCGGCATGGCCTCGCCGATGCTGCAGGAGATCTTCGCCGGCAAGCTGATCGGGCTGCCCAATATCGGCTTCAACGCGCTCGACGCCTCGCAGAAGGCGCAGATCGCGGCGATCGCCGCGGGCTTCGCCGGCCTGCTGTCGCTGTTCAACATCGGCGGCCGGTTCTTCTGGGCCTCGCTGTCGGACAAGATCGGCCGCAAGAACACCTATTACACGTTCTTCGTGCTCGGCATCGTGCTCTATGCCCTGGCGCCGACCTTCGCCGCGATGGGCTCGAAGCTGCTGTTCGTGCTCGGATTCGGCATCATCCTGTCGATGTATGGCGGCGGCTTCGCCACCGTGCCGGCCTATCTTGCCGACATGTTCGGCACCCAGTTCGTCGGCGCGATCCATGGCCGGCTGCTGACGGCGTGGTCGACCGCGGGCATCATCGGCCCGGTCGTGGTGAACTACATCCGCGAATTCCAGCTCGCCGCCGGCGTGCCGCGCGACCAGCTCTACAACACCACGATGTACATCCTGTGCGCCATGCTGATCGCGGGCTTCATCTGCAACTATTTGATCAAGCCGGTCGATCCGAAGTGGCACATGAGCGACGCCGAGGTGGCAAAGTTGCAGGCGGCGACGGCGACCGGCGGCAATGGTGCGACCGGATCGTTCGGCATCGGCAAGGGCGGTCTGGACGGCAGGGCGGCGCTGTTCTGGCTGTTCGTCGGCATTCCGCTGGCCTGGGGCATCTACATGACGCTGCTCAGCGCAGTCAAAATCCTCTGACCGCGATCATCATCGCCGCGGGTTGCCGGTTCCCGGCACCTGCGGCGTTCGCTTTATTCAATGAACAGAAAAAGGATTGGGGGATTTTGATGTTTCGCACCCGGATTTGCCTTGCCGCCGCGCTGCTCGCGATAGGGCTTCATGCCGCGTCGGCCCAGACCGCGGCGCCGGCCGCCCCGGCACCGGCCGCCACCACGGCCAAGCCGTCGAAGATCAAGCTGACCATGGAGAAGCTGAGGGCCATGAAGGCGCAGTGGCGCGCCAACAAGCCCAAGCTCAAGGCCTGCCGCGGCGAGGTGAAGTCGAAGGGACTGACCGGTGACGACCGCTGGTTCTACATCGAGGAGTGCATGGGCAAGACGTGAGAACCGCCCGCTCCGCAATGGGTTGGTTTCAAAGGGCGTGACAGCGCCGGCTGCATGCCCTTAATGCTGTTTGGAATGCTTCGAATTTAGTTGGCATCTGGCATGCCAACGGCTAGACTATTGATCTGGCAGCAGGAAACGAGACGCCCTGATGACGACGGATGACGTTCACAAGGTCCGCAATTTCGAGCACCCCGGTGCCGGGCGGAAGCGCGCCAAGGCCACGCCCAAGGGCCGCCAGGTCGATCCGACCGCAGCCCACGAGGTCGAGCAACTGCTCGGCGACCGTCCGCGGCAGCGCGACATGCTGATCGAGTACCTTCATTTGATCCAGGACACTTATCACCAGATCTCGGCGGCGCATCTTGCCGCCCTTGCCGACGAGATGAAGCTGTCGTTCGCCGAGGTGTTCGAGACCGCGACCTTCTACGCGCATTTCGACATCGTGAAGGAGGGCGAGCCCGATATCGCGCCGCTGACGATCCGGGTCTGCGATTCGCTCACCTGCGCGATGCTGGGCGCGGAGCGATTGCTCGAAGAACTCAAGGACAAAGCGGGCCCCGGCATCCGAGTCGTGCGCGCGCCCTGCGTCGGGCGTTGCGACACCGCGCCCGCCGCCGAGGTCGGTCACAATTTCATCGACCATGCCACCGTCGACAATGTGCTGGCGGCAGCGAAGGCCGGCGACACCCATGCGCATCTGCCGGCCACGATCGGCTATGATGCCTATGTCGCGGACGGCGGCTACAAACTGCTCAACCAGCTGCGCTCAGGTGAGCTCGCCAGGGAAGACCTGCTCAAATCGCTCGATGATGCCAGCCTGCGCGGGCTCGGCGGCGCCGGCTTTCCGACCGGGCGCAAATGGCGCGCGGTGCTCGGCGAGCCCGGCCCGCGGCTGATGGCGGTCAACGGCGACGAGGGCGAGCCCGGCACGTTCAAGGATCGCTATTATCTCGAGACCGATCCGCATCGCTTCCTCGAGGGCATGCTGATCGGCGCGCATGTCGTCGACGCGCCCGAGGTCTATATCTACATCCGCGACGAATATCCGGCCGCCCGCGAAATCCTCGAACGCGAGATCGCAAAGCTTCCCGCCGGCGGCCCGAAGCTGCACATGCGCCGCGGCGCCGGCGCCTATATCTGCGGCGAGGAATCCTCGCTGCTGGAGAGCATCGAAGGCAAGCGCGGCCTGCCGCGTCACAAGCCGCCTTACCCGTTCCAGGTCGGCCTGTTCGGCCTGCCGACGCTGATCAACAATGTCGAAACGCTGTGGTGGGTGCGCGACATCGTCGAGAAGGGCGCGGAATGGTGGAAGAGCCATGGCCGTCATGAGCGGCACGGGCTGCGCAGCTTCTCGGTCTCCGGCCGGGTGAAGAATCCCGGCATGAAGCTCGCACCCGCCGGCATCACGGTGCGCGAACTGATCGACGAATATTGCGGCGGCATGGCCGACGGCCACGTCTTCCACGCCTATCTGCCGGGCGGCGCATCGGGCGGCATCCTGCCCGCTTCGATGGACGACATCCCGCTCGATTTCGGCACGCTGGAGAAATACGGCTGCTTCATCGGCTCGGCGGCGATCGTGATCCTGTCGCAGCAGGACAGCGTCCGCCTCGCGGCGTTGAACCTGATGCGCTTCTTCGAGGACGAGAGCTGCGGCCAGTGCACGCCGTGCCGCGCCGGCACCCAGAAGGCGGCGCAGCTGATGGAGCGGCCGGTCTGGAACCGGGCCCTGCTCGACGAATTGAGCCAGGCGATGCGCGATGCGTCGATCTGCGGCCTTGGCCAGGCCGCCTCCAATCCGCTGACATCGGTGATCAAATACTTCCCCGACGAGTTCAAGGAAGCTGCCGAATGACCAAGATCACGTTCGAGCTCGACGGCAAGCAGGTCGAGGCCAATCCGGGCGAAACCATCTGGCAGGTCGCCAAGCGCGGCGGGCAGGAGATTCCGCATCTCTGCTACTCGCCGGCGCCGGACTACCGGCCCGACGGCAATTGCCGCGCCTGCATGGTCGAGATCGAGGGCGAGCGCGTGCTGGCAGCGTCCTGCAAGCGCACGCCGTCGGTCGGCATGAAGGTCAAGTCCGCGAGCGCGCGCGCCGTCGCGGCGCAGAAGATGGTGATGGAGCTTCTGGTCGCCGACCAGCCGGCGCGCGAGACCTCGCACGATCCGGATTCCAAGTTCTGGCACTGGGCGGAGAAGACCGGCGTCACCGAAAGCCGCTTTCCGGCGGCGGAGCGCTGGACCGCCGATGCCAGCCATCCGGCGATGCGGGTCAATCTCGACGCCTGCATCCAGTGCGGCCTGTGCGTGCGTGCCTGCCGCGAGGTCCAGGTCAACGACGTCATCGGCATGGCTTATCGTAATCACGGCTCGAAAATCGTATTCGACTTCGACGACCCGATGGGCGAGTCGACCTGCGTGGCCTGCGGCGAATGCGTGCAGGCCTGCCCGACCGGCGCGCTGATGCCCTCCGTGATGCTCGACGACAAGCAGACCCGCGTCACCTATCCCGATCGCGAGGTGGATTCACTGTGCCCGTATTGCGGCGTCGGCTGCCAGGTCACCTACCAGGTCAAGGACGAGAAGGTGATCTATGCGGAAGGCCGCGACGGCCCGGCCAACCACAACCGGCTCTGCGTCAAGGGCCGCTTCGGCTTCGACTACATCCATCACCCCAATCGCCTGACCAGGCCGCTGGTGCGGCTGCCGGGTGTCAAGAAGGACGCCAACGATCAGGTCGATCCGGCCAACCCCTACACCCATTTCCGCGAGGCGACGTGGGAAGAGGCGCTCGATCTTGCTGCGGCGGGCTTACGGAAAATCCGCGACGAAAAGGGTGCGAAGGCGCTCGCCGGGTTCGGCTCGGCCAAGGGCTCGAACGAGGAAGCCTATCTGTTCCAGAAGCTGGTCCGCACCGGCTTCGGCTCCAACAATGTCGATCACTGCACGCGTCTGTGTCACGCCTCGTCGGTGGCGGCGCTGTTCGAGGGATTGAGCTCCGGCGCGGTGTCGGCACCGTTCGCGGCCGCGGCCGATGCGGAAGTGATCTGGGTGATTGGCGCCAATCCGACCGTGAACCATCCGGTCGCTGCGACCTTCATCAAGAACGCCGCCAAGCGCGGCGCGAAGCTGTATGTGATGGATCCGCGCCGGCAGACGCTGTCGCGCCACGCCACGCAGCACCTCGCATTCAAACCGGGCAGCGACGTCGCGATGCTGAACGCGATGATCCACACGATCATCACCGAAGGCCTGACTGACGAGCAGTACATCGCCGGCTATACCGAGGGCTACGAAGAGCTCAAGGCCAAGATCGTCGACTTCACGCCCGAGAAGATGTCGGCGATCTGCGGCATTCCCGCGGAGACGCTGCGCGAGGTGGCGCGTGCCTATGCGCGTGCCAAGTCGTCGATCATCTTCTGGGGCATGGGAATCAGCCAGCACGTCCACGGCACCGACAATGCACGCTGCCTGATCGCGCTGGCCTTGATCACCGGCCAGGTCGGCCGCCCCGGCACCGGGCTGCATCCGCTGCGCGGGCAGAACAACGTGCAGGGCGCCTCCGACGCCGGCCTGATCCCGATGTTCCTGCCGGACTATCAGCCGGTCGGCCGTGACGACATGCGCGGCGCCTTCGAGAAGCTGTGGGGGCAGGAGCTCGATCCGGTGCGCGGACTGACCGTCGTCGAGATCATGAACGCGATCCACGCCGGCGAAATCCACGGCATGTATGTCGAGGGCGAGAATCCGGCGATGTCGGATCCGGACCTGCAGCACGCGCGCGGCGCGCTGGCCATGCTCGATCACCTCGTGGTGCAGGACCTGTTCGTCACCGAGACGGCGTTCCACGCCGACGTCATCCTGCCGGCCTCGGCGTTCGCCGAAAAGTCCGGCTCCTTCACCAACACCGATCGCCGCGTACAGCTGGCGCGCGAGGTGATCAGGCCGCCGGGCGATGCAAGGCAGGATCTCTGGATCATCCAGGAGATCGCCAAGCGGATGGGATTGCCCTGGAATTATGCGGGGCCCGGCGAGGTCTTCACCGAGATGGCTCAGCTCATGCCGTCCCTGAAGAACATCACGTGGGAGCGCCTGGTCCGCGAGGGCGCGGTGACCTATCCGGTCGACGATCCGGACAAGCCGGGCAATGAGATCATCTTCACGACCGGTTTCCCGACCGAGAGCGGCCGCGGCAAGATCGTGCCGGCCAAGGTGATCCCGCCGGACGAGCTGCCCGACGCCGAGTATCCGATGGTGCTGTCGACCGGACGCGTGCTCGAACATTGGCACACCGGCTCGATGACGCGTCGCGCCCAGGTGCTCGACCAGATCGAGCCCGAAGCGGTCGCGTTCATGACGCCGAAGGACATGCGGAAGAAGGGGCTCGCACCAGGCGATTTCATCCGCCTCGAGACGCGCCGCGGCGCCGTCGAGGTCAAGGTGCGCGCCGACCGCGACGTGCCGGAGAACATGGTGTTCATGCCGTTCTGCTACGCGGAGGCGGCGGCGAACCTGTTGACCAATCCGGCGCTCGACCCGTTCGGCAAGATCCCGGAATTCAAGTTCTGCGCGGTGCGCGCCGAGAAGGCCGAGTTCCGTTCGGCGGCGGAGTAGAGCGAGCGCCTAATATCCCATCCTAGAGTCCCATGGCGCATCCGTCGCCACGCGGATCGTGTGCGCCTTTGATCGTGCCATCGTCCTGTATCACGATGGCTCCGGCCTGTCCGGCCAGCGGGCTAAGCGCGGGAATGGTCGCGATGCTGTGGCCGCGCCTCGCCAAATCATCGAGCGCGGCGCCGCTGACGCTGGCCTCGAGCTTGAGGCTGTCGCGTTGGTCCGAGAATGTCTTGCCAAGCAGGAAACGCGGGCGCGCCAGCGCTTCCTGTGGGTCGAGGCGATAGTCCAGGAGACGTGTGAGCAGCACCGCCAACGTTTGCGGTTGCCCGTCGGCTCCTTGCGTGCCGCACAGAGCGTATGGAGTGTCCTCCTTGAGGACCATGCTTGGATTAAGCGTATAGAACGGACGCTTCCCGGCGCGAACAACGTTCGGGCTGCGCGGATCAAGGCTGAAGGCGGCTCCCCGGTTCTGCCAGAGAATGCCGGTATCCCCGACAACGATGCCGCTGCCCCAGTCGTAATAGGTGCTTTGCAGGACGCTGACGCTGTGCCCGAACCGGTCGGTGACCGCAAAGTAGACCGTGTCGCCGGTCTTGAACGGATGCGGCCAGTCGAGCGCGCGGTCCATCTTGATCGATTGCGCCTTGCGCTTGAGGTGGCCGGGAGCCAGCCATTGGTCAGGCGGTTGTGCGGTGAAATCCGGATCCGCAATGCGGGGCCGGTCCAGGAACGCCTGCTTCACCGCTTCCACACACAGATGGTAGTGGTCCGCACTGCCTTCAGGAATCTTGCCGAGGTCGAACTCGCGCAAGACCCCCATGATGGCGAGGGTCGAAATGCCCTGTGTCGGCGGCGGCGGCGCGAGTAACGTGAAGCCCCGGTAATCGAGGCTGACCGGTTGCTCCAGGGAAGATCGTGTCTTGAGAAGATCGTTCGCGGTCACCGGAGAGCCAACTGCTACCAGCCCTTTGGCAATCCTTGCAGCAAGCTCTCCCTGGTAGAACTCGCGCGCGCCGTGCCGGGCAATCGCCTTGAGACTGTGCGCCAGGTTCGGCTGAGCAAAGCTTTCCCCCTCTTTGGGACGATGCCCGTTCGGCATGAACGTCGCGCAGAAGTTGGGCCAGCGGTTCACCTCGGTCTTTCTGAAGTCCAGCCAATACAGCTGTGACGCGGTGATCGGAAAGCCGTTTTCGGCGTAGCCGATCGCTGCATCCAGCAGCGACGGGAAGCTGAACTGCCCACCCCAATGTGCCCTCGAATAGGCATGAGCCTGCTCCCAGCTGTCGACGGCACCTGCCGTGACGATCGTGGAGCCGGGACCGCGGAAGGGGATCGCATCCTGGAAGTTCGGCAGATGCTCCACCGCCTGGCCGAGCCCCAGAAGGACATTCTTGCGCCCGCTGCGGTCGGCGATGATCCAGATGGCATCGCCGCCAATTCCGCAGAAGTGCGGGCAGGTGACCGTGATCACGGCTCCGACGGCGATCGCCGCCTCCATGGCGTTGCCGCCGTCACGCAGCACCTTCAGACCTGCTTCGGTGGCCAGCCCATGCGGGCTCGTCACCATGCCATGGGTCGAGCGGGCTTGCGTCAGCGATCCCGGTGCTGCCTCGGCAACGCGGTCAGATCGAGCGGAGGTTTTATCGACATGGAGATTCATCGTGTTCCTTCAATTCACTTGCAGACAAGGAGCGGTCGGCACTTTCCAGATCGTGATGCGATTTCATAAAATCGCACCACGATCCCGGCCCCTTTTGCCCGAGCATGATTTCCGCACAAACAAGTCACGCCTGTCGGGAGGGGACAACCTCAGGCAGGCGTTGATCTGCGGTTTCGGTATGATGGTGGTGAGCTCCGAAGTGCGCGGTCAGCCAGGCGTAGATCGGTCCCAGCAGATTCATCAGGAGCGAGGCCGCCAGTGCGGCGAGCGGATCGCCTGGTACCGGCCCAAATCCTCCGAACACGGTTGCGAAGTACGATGCGAAGCCGAAGAACATTCCCGGGACGAAGCTGAGGGCAGGAATGCGTCCCAGCAGCATCATTGCGCCGTTGAAGACGAACAGGATGACGCACTCGGCGAGGATCTGGGCAGTCCCCGTCAGGTGCTGCGCGGAGAACTTGAAGCAAACCACGATGATGTAGGCGAAAATGCCGCCGATGATCATGGTGGGCCAGAACTTCTTCAGCAAGCCGATGGAGGGCCCGCCGGCCGCGAATGTGCCCGCCCATGTGATGAAGATCGCCCACGGCGGGGAGTGGAATGAGGTCATGCTGATGAAGATCGTGGTGACGGCTAGAAGTGACGCGACAACTTCGGCTGGCAGCTTTGTCATGTGTGGTTTCCTCGCTTGATGCTTTTGTTTGTTTGTTCGGCTTCCGCTACGGCTCGCCCATCACGAATGAGCGTGGCCGCATTCCCTGCAGATTCGACTCTCATGCCGGGTAACGACCGTCACGCGTCCGCGCTTGAGAACCCAGGAGCGCGGCGGAATGTCCAGCAACACATCCCCGAAGGCGAACGTGTCGAAGATCACGATGTCCGCCGGCTTGCCCACCGCCAGACCGTACTGATCGGACAACCCCACCGCACGCGCGGCGTTGGAGGTGCCCATCCTGAGAACCTCGAGCTGATGTTCGGGCGTGCCAAACTGGATGAGGTGGGCCAGCAGACTGCCGATCTGAAGCGGGTCGGCTTTCCCGAACGGGGTGAAGGCGTTGCGGATGTTGTTCGAGGAGTAGGCAACATTGACGCCCGCCGCATGCAACGCGCGCACCGGTGTCAGGCCACGACGTGGCCGCGCATCGTCCTTCCGGCCGCCGAGATAGGTGTCCGTGGCGGGCAGCGTGACGATGGTGATGTCCGCTTCCCGCAGCAGATCAATGACCGGCTTTGCCTGTTCGGACGTCAGAGCACCGAGGCTCGTCATGTGGCCCAGGGCGACCCTGCCTCGATAATTCGTATCGATGGTTTTTCGCGCGATGTATTCCGCCGCGGCGAAGCGCCTGTCGTCGGTGTCGTCGGCAAAGTCGGCGTGCATGTCGATGTCGAGATCGTGCTTCAAAGCCAGATCGAACACCTTGTCGACATGTTTGCACGTATCGTCCCAGCTCAGCTCGTTATAGGGACAGCCGCCGACCACGTCGGCACCCATCGCTATTGCCTGCTCCATGAGATCGATCACGCCCGCGGTCTTCAGCAGGCCTTCCTGCGGAAAGGCAACGATTTGCAGATCGAGCAAATCCTTGTACTCGTCCTTCAGCTCCAGGGCGGTCTCGACTCCGATCAGTCCCTGGATCGGGTCGACATCCGGATGGGCGCGAACGAAGACCGTGCCGTTGCGGACCGCCATGTCCAGAACCCTGCGCGATCGCTCCAGCACATCGCTGCGCTCCTGCTTCGCCTTGAGGATTCCGGTGACCCGGATGGCTTCTTCGAGGGTTCCCGAACGAGCGGGCAGCCGTCGATGCACAAACGCCTTTTCCAGATGCAGGTGCGGTTCGATGAAGCCAGGCATGGCGACGCGGCCCTCCGCATCGATCTCCTCTTCACCCATCCTGTCGAGGCTCTCCTCAATCGCCGCAATTCGTCCTCCGCGAATTCCGATATCCATGAGGGGCTGCTCGTCGCTAAGCCGAACCTGGCGAACGACCATTTCCATCGATGATTCCTCCCTGGCTTCATCGGAGTTTTCTTTTTTGTTTCTCCGACGCGTTGAGAAGCCTAGGGCAGAACCTGCCGCGGGATAATCGGTGGGTTCCTAGGAGGCGGCTAGGAATAATCCTAGAATGCCGGTGTGAAGTCCTTGCCGGCGCGTCCCCGGGTTTGCAGGAGTGCCGCGTAAAACCGGTCGGATGTCGGGCGGATCACTCGACGAGCTGATTTCGGAGCGCGTAATGAACCAGGTCGACGACCGTTGCAGCCCCCATCTTTTCCATCAGGTTCGCCTTGTGGGTGCTCACGGTCTTGATGCTCAGATTGAGCCTGCGGGCAATGTCGGTGATCTTGCGGCCAAGAACCAGCATATCGAAGACTTCGCGTTCGCGTTTGGTCAATCGGATATGCGGGAATTCCGTCACCGGCGGCCGCCGGGCGGCTTCTCGCGTCGCCGCGCTGACAAACATTTCATCTCGCGCAGCGGTCCTGATTGCCTGGATCAGCTGATGACTTGCGCTATTCTTGGTGACGTATCCCGCAGCGCCCGCCTTCAGCGATTCGATGACGTACTGATGCTCCTCATGCATGCTGAGGACGACGATGCGAATCCCTGGATGCTTGGCCTTGAGGAGCTGGAGCAGCGGAATCCCGCTGATTCCAGGCATGGAGAGATCGAGCAGCACGATTTCGCACGGCGTCGTTTCCAGCAGCCCCAGCAGTTCCTCGCCGCTTCGCGCCTCGCCGACGATGTCAATATCTGCCTGATCCGCGAGAATCTGCTTCAATCCCTCGCGGAAGATCGTGTGGTCGTCGGTGATGATGAGACGTGTCATCGCCCGGTCCGGACTTCCTCGGAGACGTGGAGCGGAATGCGCACCGAAACGCGCGTTCCGCTATGCGTAGCGCCGGAAACGTCGATCGATCCTCCGAGGGAAAAGGCGCGCTCACGCATACCCACGAGGCCTAAGCCATCGCGCGGCAATATCACGTTGTCGATACCGCAGCCATCATCGACGATATCGAGCTGCAGCTCGTCCGCGACGTGCCGTGCGCTGATGTCGACCTGCCTGGCATGTCCGTGGCGGAGCGCATTCGTGAGTGACTCCTGGACGATACGGAACACGCCCGTGCTCACATCCTTGCTGTAGGCAATATCCTCCCGATCAAAGGACAGGGAGACGTCGAGCCCGCTCATCTCGGTGGAGTTCTGTGTCAGCCACTTGATCGCAGAGACGAGACCGAGCTCGTCCAGCATGATCGGCCTCAAGTCGGCCGCGATGCGTCGAAGGTCCGTCACCGAACGATCTGCGACAGAAACGAGTCGGTCGATATGGAGGCGCAGGACGTCTGGCGACGAGAACAGATGGTCCCGGATCCAGGTCAACTGGATCTTCATCGCTGTGAGTGTTTGACCCAGCTCGTCGTGGAGCTCCCTTGAGATTCTCGTGCGCTCCTCCTCCCGGACCGACTGAAGGTATGAGGAGAGCTCGCGCAACTGCGATCTGGAGCGGCGAAGCTCGTCTTCTGCCGCCCTTCGCTCGGTGATATCGCGGGATATGCCCACAGTCCCGACAATGCGCCCGGCTTCATTGCGAATGGGGGCTTTGATGGTCTCGAACCAACGCGGTTCGCCGTTGTTGTCGGGACGGGATTCCTCGTACCGTCGACGCCTGCCGCTCTTCAGGACGGCGCGGTCGGTGCGCAGATAGACATTGGCGATCTCCGGCGGCCATACCTCCGATGGGGCTTTTCCGATCACCTCGTGTTCAGGCAGGCCGACGACTTTCAGATAGGCCGAGTTGACTGCAAGATAGCGCGACTTGCGATCCTTGAGCCATGCCATGTCAGGAATATTGTCGAGCAGCGCTCGTTGCCGCTCCTGTTGTCCATCGCCGGTCATCGTTGAACACTATCAACTTCGCGATACCTGCATAGTGGAAAATCGTCTGTAGTATTTGCGCGAGGCGCCGTTGCTTTTCTCGCAAATGCGAAACGGATGGAGGGATGGTCAATCACCGCTTGCCGCGGCGTGCGATCGCTTCGTCGACGCGCGCCAGCCAGATGAACTCCAGCTTGGCGCGGGCTCCGGCGGGGATGTCGTCGTAGTCGCGCTTGTTGCGCGCCGGCAGTATCACACGGTCAGACCGCGGCTGCGGCGGCGACCAACTTCTCCTTGATGCCGCCGACCGGCAGCACGAGGCCGGGGTCGCCGTCTTCGAGGCCAGCTCTCACGGACGGTCCAGGGAAGGCCGCCTGCGAAAATCAAGTAAGCGGGCCTGTCGCATCGCTGAAAAAATGTTGGGGCGCCTGATATCGGGAAGGCGCTAAGGCTGTGTTGCTCGCTCGGATCGCGCCGGGGACGACCCATCGCGCAGGTCAAAGCGAGTCAGAGACAGACAGCGTTGGAGGCGTAACCATGTCACGTCACCACAAGATGCCGCCGATCCCGCCGGCCAACCGCAGCCCCAAGGGCACGGGTGGCGGAGTGGAGGTCAAGAAGGACACGTCATCCACCAAGGCGGTGGGCAACCCTGCAGAGCAGGGCGACACGGCCAACATCAAGCAGAACACGACGAACGCCGGATATTTCAAGGGGCGTCGTGCGGGCTAGCCAGAGCGTTTTCGAGCGAAGCCTGTCCCGCACTTGATGCGGGATGGACCGCGGTTCGCGTGAAGAAAACGCGTCAAAACAAAAAGCTAGAGCTTCGGTTCTGATTCAATCAGAACCGGAAATGCTCCAGCCAGGTGCTGCTTGCTTTCATTCCGCGGCGGCAGGCGTGGTCTTCGCGGCCTCCAGGGCCGCAGCGATCGCGTCGTCGACGCGCTCCAACCAGATGAACTCCAGCTTGGCGCGGGCGCCGGCGGGGATGTCGTCGTAGTCGCGCTTGTTGCGCGCCGGCAGCATCACCCGGGTCAGGCCCGCGGCTGCGGCCGCGACCACCTTCTCCTTGATGCCGCCGACCGGCAGCACGAGACCGCGCAGCGAGATCTCGCCGGTCATCGCGGTGTCGCTGCGCACGGTGCGGTCGGTCAAGAGCGAGGTGAGGGCGGTGAACATCGCAACGCCCGCGCTCGGGCCGTCCTTTGGCGTAGCACCGGCGGGAACGTGGACATGGATGTCGCTCTTCTCGAACGCGCCGGGATCGATGCCGAGCTGGGCAGCGCGACTCTTCACCAGCGTCAGCGCGGCCTGCACGCTCTCCCGCATGACGTCGCCGAGCTGTCCGGTGATCATCAGCGCGCCGCGGCCCGGCGTGCGTGAGGCCTCGATGAACAGGATGTCGCCGCCGACCGGGGTCCAGGCGAGGCCAGTGGCAACGCCGGGAATGCTGGTGCGCATCGCGATCTCGTTCTCGAAACGCGGCTGGCCGAGCAGCGTCACGATGTCCTTTGGCGCGATGGTGACGTGGCTCGTGCTGCCTTCGGCGATCTGCACCGCGACGTTGCGCAGCACCTTGCCGATCTCGCGCTCGAGATTGCGAACGCCGGCCTCGCGGGTGTAGCTCTTGATGATCAGCCGCAGCGCGTCCGGATCGATCTCGACCTGTTCGGCCTTGATCCCATTGGCTTCGAGCTGGCGGCGCACCAGATAGCGCTTGGCGATCTCGAGCTTCTCGTCCTCGGTGTAGCCGGGAAGGCTGATCAGCTCCATGCGGTCGAGCAGCGGGCCCGGGACGCCGTCGAGCATGTTGGCGGTGGCGATGAACACGACGCGCGACAGGTCGAACGGCACGCCGAGATAATTGTCGCGGAAGGTGCCGTTCTGCTCGGGGTCGAGCACTTCGAGCATCGCGGCCGACGGATCGCCCTGGATGCCGCGGCCCATCTTGTCGATCTCATCCAGCATCATCACGCAATTGCGCGCGCCGGCCTTCTTGATCGCCTGGATGATGTTGCCAGGCAGCGCGCCGATATAGGTGCGGCGATGGCCGCGGATCTCGGCCTCGTCATGCACGCCGCCGAGCGAGACGCGGACGAACGGCCGCGACATCGCGCGCGCGATCGATTGCCCGAGCGAGGTCTTGCCGACGCCGGGCGGTCCGAGGAAGCAGAGGATCGGCGCCTTGCCGCCGGGCGCGAGCTTGCGCACCGCGAGATATTCGATGATGCGGCTCTTGATTTTCTCCAGCCCATAATGATCCTGGTCGAGGATCTTGCGCGCCTCGGCAATGTCGATCGGCTTTTCCTCGGGAAGGCTCCAGGGCAGGTCGATCAGCCAGTCGAGATAGTTGCGCACCATGCCGGACTCGGCGGCTGCCTCCGGCATCCGCTCGTAGCGGCGCAGCTCTTTCTGGGCCTGGCTCTCGGCTTCCGGCGGCATCTTGGCCTCGGCGATCGCCTTGGTCAGCTCGGCCACTTCCGCGGCCTTGCCGTCGCCTTCGCCGAGCTGGCGCTGGATCGTCGCCATCTGCTCGCGCAGGATCGCCTCGCGCTGCCGCTCGTCGAACACCGCCTTGGTCTTCTGCCCGATCTCCTGGCTCAGCCTCAGCACCTCGATGCGCTCGGCGAGATGCCGCGACACCTTGTCCATCCGCGCCGCGAGATCGATGGTTTCCAGGATGTCCTGTTTCTCCGGCGGCTTGATGTCCATGTAGGAGGTTGCAAGGTCGGCGAGCGTCGCCGGCGAGGTCGCGCTCTGCAGCGCGGCGATCAATTCGGGCGGCGTCTGCGGCAGCAGTTGTGCGGCCTCCAGCGCCTGGCGCTGCAGGTTGAGGAAACGCGCCTCGATCTCGGGCGAGGTGGTGGTGGGCTCGGGGATCTGCAGCACGCGGGCCGCAAGGAACGGCGTGCCGGGCAGATAGTCGAGCACGCGCATGCGCTGCACGCCCTGGCAGACCAGATGATGGGTGTCGTCGGCGCCGGTGATGTAGCGCACGATGTTGGCGACGGTGCCGACACGGTACAGCCCGTCCGGGCCGGGATCGTCAGCCTCGGGGTCGCGCTGCAGCAGGATACCGATCTGGCGCTGCTCGCGCACCGCCTGCTGGGCCGCGGCGATGGATTTGGCGCGGTTGATCGAGATCGGGATGATGACGTCGGGAAACAACACGGTGGTGCGCACCGCGATGATGACCAGCGCGTCGCTGGGGATCGGCGCCGATGCCGTGGTCGAGCCTGAAACGTCTGAAGCAGCCATGTCGAAATCCTCAGCTCGATTTGCCAAGCCGCAGGCCGACGCAGCCATGCGCGGCAAAGCGACTGATGGTGTAGCGACCGGTCGGCAGCGCGATCCGGCGCTCGAACCGGCCCTGCGGCAGCTCGAGGCGCAGGATGCGGGCGTCGCGGAGCTCCGCGGGCAGGATGCGGCGGCCGGAGATCACGAGCGTGCCGCCGTCGAGCGCGGCCTCGACCTCATCGGGGTCGACCCCCGGCAGCGCGACCAGGATGAGGATTTCCTCGTCCGTCTCGATCACGTCCATCGGCGGTTCCCAGCTCGGCTCGCTGCCCGCCTGCGGGCGCAGGTTCAGGAAACTCTGGTGCAACCGTTCGGCCCGGGCGAGCGCCTCGATCGCGTCTGTCAGCATCCAGTTGATCGGATCCTTGGGGCCCATGGGCAGTCTCCACGTCGCATTGGGAGGCGAGGTTACCGGTCTTGCCGCCGACCGTAAACCGGCCCCTCGCGTCGCCGTTCGGGGGTAAAATTGTCCGAAATCTCGCGATTTGCGGCACGTGTGCGATGCGCCGCTGCACTCTGCCCGGACCGCAATGGCTCGATGTTCTGATCGCTGCCTACAGCCAGCCGGAACGCCGGAATCGCCAGAACAGCCCGCCGCATGCGACCAGCATCAGGCCCATCACAACGAAATAGCCGTACTCCCATTGCAGCTCCGGAATGTACTTGAAGTTCATGCCGTAGATGCCGGCGACGGCGGTCGGCACGGCAACAATCGCAAGCCATGAGGCGAGCTTCTTGGAGATCGCCGTTTCCTGCGCCTGACCGACCAGCAGGCTTGCTTCAAATGCAAAGGCGAGCACCTCGCGCAGGGCATCGATCCGTTCCTGGATGGTGCGGACGTGATCCGTGACATCCCGGAACAGCGGGCGCATGGTCTCGCGCACCATCGGCAGGTCGTCGCGCTCCAGTCTGCGGCAGACCTCCACCAGCGGCCCGACCGCGTTGCGCAGACGCAGCAGGTCACGTCGCAGCAGATACAGCCGCTCGATCTGCGCCCGCGTCATCGCGCTTGCAAGCACCTCCGCCTCCATCGCCTCGACCTCCTCCTGGATCGTCTCGAGCACCGGTGAGTAGTTGTCAACGATGAAATCGAGGATCGCATAGAGGATGTAGTCCTCGCCGCGGGCGAGCGCGCGCGGGCAACTCTCGCAACGCTCGCGGACCGGCGTGTAGGACGTCGAGGCGCCGTGGCGCACCGAGACGATGTATCCCTCGCCGACGAACAGATGCGTCTCGCCGAAGGCGATGCTCTCGCCGTCGAGCTGCGCGGTGCGTGCCACGATGAACAGCGCGTCGCCGTATTGCTCGATCTTCGGCCGCTGATGTGCATGGTTCGCATCCTCGATCGCGAGGTCGTGCAGCTGGAACTGCCGCTGCAGGCTTCTGAGCAGCGTGATGTCTGGCTCGTGCAGGCCGATCCACACCACATGGTCCGGCTTGCTGCGCCAGTTCGCGGCTTCGTCGATCGCGATGTTGGCGATGCGTCGTCCTTCGACGTAGACGCCTGCCGCGATCACGCCATCGGAATTGACGGGCCCGGCGGTTGCGACGGTTGGCGATACGAGGTCCATGGTCTCCACCCTCGGTTATCGAACCCGCTTGACGCTATTCGTTGCCAAAAGGCTAGCACTGAATGGGCGCCGGTCAACACGCCGAGACGTTGCGTCCCGGCTTGTGGGGGCGGCATGGGGCGCATCCCATTGGGGATTGGCTGGTCTTTATACGGCTCCTATGCCGCATCGCGGCGGGTCCTCTCGAATTCCTACGGTGTTGTCGGCATCTTTTGGGCTGACGCGGTGCGCTTGCGCGCCGCCAACAGGAAGGTGGGACATGACCTTGCTCCAACTCCACGATGTCCGGCCGCACCGTCCGGCCGCTGCCATGCACCCCGTACTGAAGCGGACGATCCGGCGGATCGTCCTTGGCTTCAGGGCGATCCACCGCTCGATCGCCGCCGCGAAGATCCATCGTCTGCGCAACGAGCTCTTGCTGCATCGCGGCCATGAGGACTGGGCGCGGATGAACCTGAACACGCGCGGCGGCGATGCCGAGAAATATCCGCGCCCGCCGGTCGTGCTCGGCGAGAAATGGGACTACTGAGATGCGTGTCGTTTCATCGATCCGTGTCCTGCTGCGCAGCGCGGCAGAGGGGCTGTTCAAATTCCTCGCCTGGATCGGCGAGGAGCCGATCAGCGTTTACCGACCCGAGGCGCACTACATGCGCGGCCCGGGACCGGCCTGGCGGGCCAAGCATCAGCCGGGTCAGGTTGCCTCGCTGCGGCGCGTCAGGTGATCGAGCAGATTCATCGGCAGCGGAAACACCACAGTTGAGGAGCGCTCGCCGGCGATGTCCTGCAGCGCCGCGAAGTAGCGGAGCTGCATCGCCTGCGGCTCCTGCGCGAGGATCCGCCCGGCCTCGACGAGCTTCTCGGCGGCCTGCTGCTCGCCCATGGCGTTGATCACCTTGGCGCGCCGCAACCGTTCCGCCTCGGCCTGCTTGGCAATCGCCCGCACCATGGTTTCGTTGAGATCGATATCCTTGATCTCGATCCCGGTCACCTTGATGCCCCAGGCGTCGGTCTGCTTGTCGAGGATTTCCTGGATATCGGCGTTGAGCCGGTCGCGTTCGGCGAGCATCTCGTCGAGTTCGTGCTTGCCGAGCACCGAGCGCAGCGTGGTCTGTGCAAGCTGACTGGTCGCAGCCATATAGTCGCTGACCTTGATGATGGCGCGTTCGGGATCGACGATGCGGAAGTAGAGAACGGCGTTGACCTTGACCGAGACGTTGTCGCGCGAAATCACATCCTGGGGCGGCACCACCTGTACCACCACCCGGAGATCGACCTTCACCAGCTGCTGCACGATCGGAATCAGGAGGAAGAGCCCGGGGCCCTTGACGCCGGTGAAGCGGCCCAGCGTGAAGACGACGCCGCGCTCATATTCGCGCAGGACACGAACCGCCTGCGTCAGGAATATCACGACAACCAGCGCCAGCGCCGCATAGCCGAAATAATCAAGCATCATGCTGTACCTCCCTGCCGGTGGCGATCGGCGCGCGCCGCACCACCAGCGTCAAATCGATCAGTTTGGCGACCTCGACGGTCTCTCCGGACTGGAACGTCTCGGTGCCGCGCGCTTGCCAGCGCTCGCCATTGGTGAAGACGTGACCTGATGTCCCGGACCAGTCGAGCACCTCGGCCGACAGGCCCTGCATGGCCTGGGCGCCAAGGCGCAGCTGCTCCCGGGCGGCGCGGCGCAGCGCGCCGAGCACGGCAACGAGGAAGGCAGCAAGCGCCGCCGCGGTGATGCCGATGACCCACCATGACAGGCCGTAGCCCGGCGTCTCGTCCCGGAACAGCATCAGCGCGCCCAGCACGAAGGCGACAAGCCCTCCGGCGCCGATCACGACCGTCGGGTTGAAGGCCTCGATGGCAAGCAGCGCGATCCCGACCAGCATCAGGGCGAAGCTCGCGTAGTTGGTCGGCAGCAGATTGAGGGCGTAGAGGCCGAGCAGCAGGCAGATCGTGCCGACGACCCCCGGGGCGACCATGCCGGGCGACATGAATTCGAAGATCAGCCCGTAGATGCCGACCATCAGGAGGATGAATGCAACGTTGGGATCGGTGATGACCGCAAGCAGGCGCGAGATCCAGCCCGGTTCGATCGCTTCGATCGCGATATCCTTCGTCGCAAGCCGTTGCGTCTTGCCGGCTGCGACCTCCACCGTCCGACCGTCGACCTGTCTGAGCAGATCGGCCGGATCACGTGCGATGATCTCGATGACATTGGCCTGCAGCGCAGCGTTGGTGGACAGGGTGGCGGCCTCGCGCACCGCCTTCTCGGCCCAGTCGGCGTTGCGGCCGCGCAGCTCGGCGAGGCTGCGGATGAAAGCGACGGCGTCATTGGTCGCCTTCGCCGTCATGGTATCCTTCGGTTGCTGCTGGCGGTCACCATCCTTGGTGTCCTTGTCGGGGCCGGGCAGACCCGGTACGCCGCCGATCTGCACCGGCGTTGCGGCCCCGATATTGGTGCCTGGCGCCATCGCCGCGATGTGCGTCGCATAGAGGATGTAGGTTCCGGCGCTCGCCGCATGCGCGCCGGAGGGGGCGACATAGCCGATCACGGGGACAGGAGAGGCAAGCACGTCGGCGATGATCTCGCGCATGCTGGTGTTGAGACCACCCGGCGTATTCAGCCGCAGCACGACAAGCTCGGCGCGCCGTTCGGCGGCCTTGGCCAGGGCGCCCTTCACATAGCTGGCCGACGCCGGCCCGATCGCTCCATCGATCGAAACGGTCAGGGCGAGGCGGCTGTTGTCCTCCGCGGCACCGGGACGGATGGAGACAAAGAGGGCGATGAGCGCGGCCGCCGCAACGAGGGCTGCCCTTAAGGTCTGCACGGCAAGCACTCCCTTGCCGAAAATATGGGGCGCCGCATCGGAACCTCAATATGGGGCGTGGTGTCACGGGCGATGCCGGCGCGTGCCATTGTGCATTGCGATGACTTGCGTCGGGCCGGCACGTCTCACTGCGCGGCGGCGAGGTATTCGTCGGCAAGCTCGGCCATCGCCTGTGCGAGCTCGGCTTTCGCCGATCCGTTGAGTTGGACGATCGGCAGCCGCGTCGCCGGCTGCATGAACCCGAGCAGCGCCAGCGCGAATTTCAAGGCGGCGGGATGCTCGCGCTCCAGCAGGGTCGCGAGCGGCACCAGCCGCTGGTGCAGCTCCCGCGCCTGATACAACCGTCCTTCGCGGAAATGCCTGTGAACGGCCACATACAGATCGGGCGCGACGTTCGCCACGGCCGAGATGCAGCCATCGCCGCCGGCCGCGATATAGGCGAGCGATGAATTGTCGTCGCCCGTCAGCATCCGGAACGTTGCCGGAAGGCGTGGGCGCAGGCGCGCCAGGCGGGCGACGTCGCCGCCGCCGTCACGCAATCCCACGATGCGTGGCGCTGCGGCGAGCTCGAGCAGCGTCTCGTCGGTGAGGCCCTTCACCGTCCGCGACGGGATGTCGTGCAGGATCACCGGCAGCGTGGTGGCCGCGGTGACGGCCTGGAAATGCGCGGCCATGCCCTGTGGCATCGGCTTGTTGTAATAGGGCACGACCGACATGATGGCGTCGGCGCCGGCCGCCGCCGCGGCCCGCGTGAACATGACGGCGCGATCGGTTGCGTTCGACCCGGCGCCGGCGATGATGCGGACCCGCTTGCGCGCGACGCCGGCTGCGATGCGAACCAAGTGCACGCGCTCCGCAGGCTCCAGCGTCGAGCTTTCGCCCGCGGTCTCGCCGACCACCAGCGCGGTCGCGCCGGCCGCGATCTGGCGCTCGCACAGCCGGCCGAACGCCTCGGCGTCGATCTCGCCCTGATGGTTGAAGGGGGTCGGAAGATCGGGGATGAAGCCCGACAGCCATTCGGCCGTGTCTGCTTTCGAAGCCGCTTTCGCAGTCGCCGCTTTCGCAGTCATGGGGGGCTCAGGCCACGCGGCTTGCGGGGAGGTTCGCGGTCTCGCCGCGCATATCGAGCTCGATCTCGCGCGACAGCTCGACGATCATTTCAGGGTGCTGGCCGTTCTCGAACAGCGCGTATTTGACGGCCTGGGCGCGGTTGACGAACAGGCCGCCATAGAGGCCGTTCTGTTGCTGGGCGACCCACTGGCCGCGGTGGTTGCGGCCGATGAAGACAATGGTGGACGCTGCGCTACACGAGGGAGGTTCGACGAGTTTCACGGTGGTAGGCCTTGCTCTTTTGTTTTTGACGCGTTTTCTTCACGCGAACCGGTATCCATTTCGCTCGAAAACGCTTCAGTCACAGTCACGCGATCAATGTCTGATTTGCCGGATATGAAATCGAGCGCGTGCGAGCAGCGACTTCATAGGAGCGGCATAGGATTTGAGGGGTGATTTCAGAGGCGCTGGATGATGCCGGTGCCGAGCGCGCACAGCGCGACATAGGCGGTCATCTCGTCCCAGTGATTGAGGTTTTTGGCAAACGGCATCTCGCGCTTGACGAGCCCGGCCAGCGCGCAGATCAGCGCCGACATCCACAGCAGCGTGACGAGGCCCTTGCCGAAGCCTGTGCCGGCGAACACGGCGAAGCCGATCATGATGGCGAGCCGGAAGCCGAACCGGACCAGGACCTGGGCCGATTGCAGCTGCCGCGGCAGTTGTTTGGTGTTCACGGCGGGGCCGCCATCAACCGATATTGTCGACGAACAGCGGTTCGTAGAGCGAGCGCGTCTCGCGACGGACGGTGGGTACGCTGGTCCGGCTGTCGGGCGCAGAGATCCGCTGTGCCTCGACGAAGGCGCTGAGGATCGCGAGCGCGAGATCGGTATGGTGGGTTTCGATCGACTGGTCGAGCCAGTCCGGAAGTTCGCGTTCGCGCGACAATGCGCAATGCCATTCGCCCTCGTCATAGACCAGGCGGCGGACCTGCCATTGCGGCAGTTCGAGATCGAGCAGCGCGATCGCTGCATCGGTCCAGGCGCCGGACTGGATCAGGCGCTCGACCCGGGCGCTCTTGCCGTTCTGCCCGACCGAGGGAAAGCGCCGGCAGGTCTGGCTGATGATGTCGGCCATGAACTCGGCAGTGACCGCATACGCGTCGCGCAGCCGGTCGCCGAGGTCGGTCGAGGAGTTTTGGGATAGCACGGACATGACGTCATCTCGTTCTACGCGCGGCCCAAGAAGGAGTGGCTCGAGGCATTGGCCGCAGGCCCAAAATGGCCGGATAGCCATTTGAAAACGAGATGAAGCGAGGGGCGGAGATATAGGGATTCCATAAAGATGGAACGGGTCCTGTCGTCCTGGCGAAAGCCAGGACCCATAATCACCGCATTCGGTGATGAACGGGATCGTGGCCCCAGCGTCGCGCAACGATTGAGATTTGGGGCGCAAGCCAGGACCCATTACCAGGACGACGCCGGAGAGCCCGCGGCACTTATAGGATTCCTATAACGTCCTTATGCGCCACATCTCGAAAACCTATGCCCCGGATGGCACCTCACCACCATCCGGCGCGGAGCGCTTATGCGGTCGCCCGCGCCCTGTGACGCATAGGAGTCTCACATGATGGACATTCTCATGGCGGCGCTCGGGATCGGCTTCTTCGCGGCCGGCATCGGCTACGCCTACGCCTGCGAACGACTGTAAGGGAGGCGGCGATGATCTTCGATTACTCGCTCGCCGGCCTCGTCTCGCTCGGCCTGTTGTTCTACCTCACCTACGCTTTGCTGCGGCCCGAACGCTTCTAGGCGATCGCGATGCTCGCGCTTTGCACAATTCTGCTAGCCGACGCGGTGCTGACCGGGCTGTTGCTCGGCCTGTTCGCGTCGCTGCTGCGCTTCGCACCCATTCGAAAGGCTTGACGCAATGACCGTCATCGGCTGGATTCAAATTATTCTGTTTTGCGCGATCGTGATCGCGCTGGTCAAACCGCTCGGCTGGTACATGACCCGCGTGTTCAACGGCGAGCACACCTTCCTCTCGCCTGTGCTGCGCCCGGTCGAGCGCGCGATCTACTGGGTCGGCGGCGTCGACGAGCGGCGCGAGCAGCACTGGCTCACCTATACGGTCGCCATGCTGCTGTTCCATGTCGGCGGCTTCGCTCTGATCTACGGCCTGATGCGGCTGCAGGCGGTGCTGCCGTTCAACCCGGCCGGACAGTCGGCCGTGGCCGAGGATCTCTCCTTCAACACCGCGATCTCCTTCATCACCAACACCAACTGGCAGAACTACGGCGGCGAGAGCACGCTGTCCTATCTGGTCCAGATGCTCGGCCTGACCCACCAGAACTTCCTGTCGGCGGCGACCGGCATCGCGCTCGCGATGGCGCTGATCCGCGGCTTTACCCGCTCGTCGATGCGCACGGTCGGCAATTTCTGGGTCGACGTCACGCGCTGCACGCTCTATGTGCTGCTGCCGATCTGCATCGTCTATGCGCTGTTCCTGGTCTGGCAGGGCATGCCGCAGACGCTCGGCGCCTATGTCGACGCCACCACGCTGGAAGGCGGCAAGCAGACCATCGCGCTCGGCCCGGTGGCCTCGCAGGTTGCGATCAAGATGCTCGGCACCAACGGCGGCGGCTTCTTCAATGCCAACGCCGCGCATCCGTTCGAGAACCCGACCGCATTGTCGAACCTCGTGCAGATGATCTCGATCTTCGCGCTTGGCGCGGCGATGACCAACGTGTTCGGCCGCATGGTCGGCAACGAGCGCCAGGGCTGGGCGATCTTCGCCGTGATGGGCATCCTGTTCGTCGCCGGCGTTGTCGTCACCTATTGGGCGGAAGCCAACGGCACCTCGGCGCTGCAGGCGCTCGGCCTGACGGGCGGCAACATGGAGGGCAAGGAGGTCCGCTTCGGCATCGTCGCGTCCTCGCTGTTCGCCGTCGTCACCACCGCCGCCTCCTGCGGCGCGGTCAACGCCATGCATGACAGCTTCACCGCGCTCGGCGGCATGATCCCGCTGATCAACATGCAACTCGGCGAAGTCATCATCGGCGGCGTCGGCGCCGGCTTCTACGGCATGCTGCTGTTCGTCGTGCTGGCGATCTTCGTCGCCGGCCTGATGGTCGGCCGCACCCCGGAATATGTCGGCAAGAAGATCGAGGCGCGCGAGGTCAAGATGGCGATGCTCGCGATCCTGGTGCTGCCGCTGATGTATCTCGGCTGGACCGCGGTCGGCGTGGTGCTGCCGTCGGCGGTGGCCTCGGTGGCCAATGCCGGCCCGCACGGCTTCACCGAGGTGCTCTATGCCTTCACCTCGGCGACCGGCAATAACGGCTCGGCCTTCGGAGGCCTCACCGGCAACACCTTGTTCTACAACCTGACGCTCGCGTCTGCGATGTTCGTCGGCCGCTTCTTCATGATTGTGCCGGCGATGGCGATCGCGGGATCGCTGGTCGAGAAGAAGTCGATCCCGGCCTCGGCGGGCACGTTCCCGACCACCGGCGGCCTGTTCGTCGGCCTCGTCATCGGCGTCATCTTGATCATCGGCGGCCTGACGTTCTTCCCGGCGCTGGCGCTCGGGCCGATCGTCGAGCACCTCGCCATGAACGCCAACACCCTGTTTTGATCCGATACGTCCGGAGTGACATCCATGGAAACCATGAAACTGCAGAAGCAGGTGACGGCGTCGACCATGCTCGACCCGAAGATCCTGGTGCCGGCGATCTGGTCGGCCTTCGTCAAGCTCGATCCTCGCCTGATGGCGAAGAATCCCGTGATGTTCGTCGTCGAGGTCGTGGCCGCGCTGACCACCGTGATCTTCGTGCGCGACCTCGTCACCGGCGGCGCCAATCTCGGCTTCACCTTCCAGATCATCCTCTGGCTCTGGTTCACGGTGCTGTTCGCCAACTTCGCCGAAGCCGTCGCCGAAGGCCGCGGCAAGGCGCAGGCGGAATCGCTGAAGAAGACCCGCACCGAGAGCCAGGCCAAGCTGCTCACCGGCACCGACCGGACCTATCGCATGGTGCCGGGCACCTCGCTGAAGGTCGGCGACGTCGTGCTGGTCGAGGCCGGCGACAACATCCCGTCGGACGGCGAGGTGATCGAAGGCGTCGCCTCGGTCAATGAGGCGGCGATCACGGGCGAATCCGCGCCGGTGATCCGCGAATCCGGCGGCGACCGTTCGGCGGTCACCGGCGGCACCCAGGTGCTGTCGGACTGGATCCGCGTCCGCATCACCGCGGCGCAGGGCTCGACCTTCATCGACCGCATGATCAAGCTGGTGGAGGGCGCCGAGCGGCAGAAGACGCCGAACGAGATCGCGCTCAACATCCTGCTCGCCGGCCTCACCATCATCTTCGTGTTCGCGACGGTGACGATCCCGAGCTATGCGGCCTATGCCGGCGGCTCGATCTCGGTCGTGGTGCTGGTGGCGCTGTTCGTCACGCTGATCCCGACCACGATCGGCGCGCTATTGTCGGCGATCGGCATCGCCGGCATGGACCGCCTGGTGCGCTTCAACGTGCTGGCGATGTCCGGCCGTGCGGTGGAAGCCGCCGGCGACGTCGACACGCTGCTCCTGGACAAGACCGGCACCATCACGCTCGGCAACCGTCAGGCGACGGCGTTCCGCCCGATCCGCGGCGTCTCCGAGCAGGACCTTGCGGACGCGGCGCAGCTCGCCTCGCTGGCCGACGAAACGCCGGAGGGCCGCTCGATCGTGGTGCTCGCCAAGGAGAAGTACGGCATCCGCGGCCGCGACATGCATGAGCTTGCCGCGACCTTCGTGCCGTTCACCGCGCAGACCCGCATGAGCGGCATCGATGCCGGCTCCTCGTCGGTCCGCAAGGGCGCGGTGGACGCGATCCTCAGCTATGTCGACGGCGGCTCGCCCCGCACGGTCGCATCGGGCAACACAGTCCGCGCGGTTGCGGCGACGATGAGCGCGGAGGCGCGCGAGATCCAGTCGATCGCGGACGAGATCGCCAAGGCCGGCGGCACGCCGTTGGCCGTCGCCAAGGACGGCAAGCTGCTCGGCGTCGTGCATCTGAAGGACATCGTCAAGGGTGGTATCCGTGAGCGCTTTGCCGAATTGCGCCGCATGGGCATCCGCACCGTGATGATTACCGGCGACAATCCGATGACCGCGGCCGCGATCGCGGCCGAGGCCGGCGTCGACGACTTCCTGGCGCAGGCGACGCCCGAGGACAAGCTCAAGCTGATCCGCGACGAGCAGTCCAAGGGCAAGCTGGTCGCGATGTGCGGCGACGGCACCAACGACGCGCCGGCGCTCGCGCAGGCCGATGTCGGCGTCGCCATGAACACCGGCACGCAGGCCGCCCGCGAGGCCGGCAACATGGTCGACCTCGACTCCAACCCGACCAAGCTGATCGAGGTGGTCGAGATCGGAAAGCAGCTGTTGATGACCCGCGGCGCGCTCACCACGTTCTCGATCGCCAACGACGTCGCAAAGTATTTTGCGATCATCCCGGCGATGTTCCTCGCGTTCTATCCGCAGCTCGAGGTGCTGAACGTGATGCGGCTGGCAAGCCCGCAGAGTGCGATCCTGTCGGCGATCATCTTCAACGCGCTGATCATCATCGCGCTGATCCCGCTGGCGCTGAAGGGCGTCAAGTATCGCGCCGTCGGTGCCGGTGCGCTGCTCGGCCGCAACCTGATGATCTACGGCCTCGGCGGCATCATCATCCCGTTCATCGGCATCAAGGCGATCGACCTCATCGTCGCCGCCCTGGGCCTGGCTTAAGGAGCCGCAATCATGTTGAGAGAAATTCGTCCCGCCATCCTCGTGCTGGTCCTGCTGACCGCGATCACGGGCCTTGCCTATCCGCTCGCCATTACCGGGATCGCCGGCGTCATCTTTCCGAGGCAGGCGCAAGGCAGCCTGATCGAGAAGGACGGCAAGGTGATCGGCTCCGCCCTGATCGGGCAGGAGTTCAAGGAGGACAAATACTTCCACGGCCGGCCGTCGGCGACGGTGGCGCCCGATCCGAACGATTCCTCGAAGACGGTGCCGGCGCCGTACAACGCGGCCAATTCCGGCGGCTCCAACCTCGGCCCGACCAGCAAGGCGCTGAACGACCGCATCAAGGACGATGTCGAGAAGCTGAAGGCGGAGAATCCGACCGCCAGCGTGCCGGTCGATCTCGTCACCACCTCGGCCAGCGGCCTCGATCCCGACATCTCGCCGGACGCCGCGCTGTTCCAGGTGCCGCGGGTCGCCAAGGCGCGCAGCATGTCTGAGGACGCGGTGCGCCAGCTGGTGACGCAGAACACCCAGGGCCGCTTTGCCGGTCTTATCGGTGAGCCCCGCGTTAACGTTCTTGCGCTCAACCTGGCGCTCGACGCGGCAAACGCGAAATAGGGGAGTAGGCCGCCACTCGCAGGATGACTATATTGCGGTATGGCCAATCAGCGCGACCCTGAAAAACGACCCTCGCCGGATGCGCTGCTGGAGGCGGCGCGCCGCGAGGCCGATCGTTCGGGACGGCTGAAGATCTTTATCGGCGCAGCCCCCGGCGTCGGCAAGACCTACGAGATGCTGCAAAGCGCCCACGCCCGCCTCAAGGCGGGCGTCGACGTCGTGGTCGGTGTGGTCGAAACCCACGGACGGATGGAGACCGAGGCGCTGCTCAGGGGTCTCGAAGTGCTGCCGCGCAAGCGGCTGGCCTATCGCGACCAGACGCTCGAGGAAATGGACCTCGACGCCTTGATCGCGCGGCGGCCGCAGCTCGCGCTGGTCGACGAGCTCGCCCACACCAATGCGCCGGGCAGCCGGCATCCCAAGCGCTATCTCGACGTCGAGGAGCTGCTGTCGCACGGCATCGACGTCTACACCGCGATCAACATCCAGCACATCGAGAGCCTCAACGACGTCGTCGCGCAGATCACCCATGTGCGGGTGCGCGAGACCGTGCCGGACTCGGTGGTCGATCGCGCCGATGCCATCGAGCTGATCGACCTCACGCCGGACGATCTGATCCAGCGGCTGAAGGAGGGCAAGGTCTATGTGCCCAAGCAGGCCGAGCGGGCGCTGGAGCATTATTTCTCGCCCGGCAATCTGACCGCGCTGCGCGAGCTGGCGCTGCGCCGCACCGCCGAGCGGGTCGACGAACAGCTGCTCACCCACATGCAGGCCAATGCCATCCAGGGTCCCTGGGCGGCAGGCGAGCGGATCCTGGTTTGCCTCAGCGAGGACCCGCGCGCGGCCGGCCTCGTCCGCTACACGAAACGTCTGGCCGACCGGCTGCATGCGCAATGGACTGCCGTCAGCATCGAGACGCGGCGCAGCCTGCAATTGACCGACGAGCAGCGCGACCGGCTCTCCGACACCATGCGGCTTGCCGAATCGCTCGGCGGCGAGGCGCTGACCCTTCCCGGCGTCGGCCGCCGCATCGCCGACGACGTCATCAATTTTGCCCAGGCCAACAACGTCACCCAGATCATCATCGGCAAGTCGACGCGCTCGCGCTGGTTCGAGCTGACGCACGGCTCGGTGGTGCACGATCTGGTGCGCCGGGCCGGCAATATCAGCGTCAATGTGATCGCCGGCGACGAGTTGCCGGTCGGCAAGGCGGCGGTGCAGACCGCGCAGCGGCAGGAGCCGTTCAATCCGCGGCCCTATCTGATGTCGCTGCTGCTGACGGCAATCGGGCTCGGCGCCGCCAAGCTGATCCAGCCGTTCTTCGGCATCGAGAATGTCGACCTCGTCTTCCTCACCGCCGTGGTCGGCGCCGCGGCGCGTTACGGCCTGTGGCCGTCGCTGCTCGCGAGCGTCGCCGCCTCGCTGTGCTACAATTTCTTCTTCCTGCCGCCGGTCTATACTTTCACCATCACCGACCCGACCAATGTCGCGGCGTTCTTCTTCTTCATGCTGATCGCGCTGATCGTCTCCAACGTCGCGGCGCGGGTACGCATCCAGGCCGACACCGCGATCGGCCGCGTCCGTACGACCGAATCGCTCTACGCTTTCAGCCGCAAGCTCGCCGGCACCGCGACGCTGGACGACGTGCTGTGGGCGACCGCCTATCAGATCGCCCTGATGCTGAAGGTACGGGTGGTGCTGCTGCTGCCGGAGGACGGATTGTTGGCGGTCAAGACCGGCTATCCGCCGGAAGACCAGCTCGACCAGGCTGATCTTGCCGCCGCCAACTGGGCCTGGGGCAACGATCGCCCGGCCGGCCGCGGTTCCGACACGCTGCCGGGCGGAAAACGGCTGTTCCTGCCGATGCGCACCGGCCGCGGCCCGATCGGCGTGATCGGCATCGACGACGACCGCACCGGGCCGCTGCTGACGCCGGACCAGCGCCGGCTGCTCGATGCGTTGGTCGACCAGGGCGCGCTGGCGATCGAGCGCGTGCTGCTGGTCGAGGACATGGACCGGGTCAAGCGCACGGTCGAATCCGACCGGTTGCGCGGCGCGCTCTTGACCTCGATCTCGCATGATCTGAAGACGCCGCTGGCCTCGGTGCTCGGGTCGGCCTCGGCGCTGCGCGATCTCGGCGCCAGCCTGAGTGACGCCCAGAAGCACGATCTGCTTGCGACCGTGATCGACGAATCCGAACGGCTGAACCGCTTCATCGCCAATCTGCTCGACATGACCAAGCTGGAATCCGGCGCCATCGTGCCGAACACGGCGCGGCACGATGTCGGCGAAATCGTCGGCAGTGCATTGCGCCGGGCGGGCAAGATCCTGGTGCACCACAGGGTGTCGCTGGAGCTCGCAGCCGACCTGCCGATGCTGGAGCTCGACGCCGTGCTGTTCGAGCAGGTGCTGTTCAACCTGCTCGACAACGCCGCCAAATATGCCCCGTCGGACACCACGATCTCGATCCGCGGCGGCCGCGACCGTGACGCGGTGACGCTGCAGATCCTCGATGAAGGCAACGGCATTCCGGCCGCCGAGCTCGAAAGCGTGTTCGACAAGTTCTATCGCGCCGAGAAGGGCGACCATGTCCGCCCCGGCACTGGCCTCGGCCTTGCCATCTCGCGCGGCTTCGTCGAGGCGATGCGCGGCACGATCTCGGCGGCCAACCGCGCCGACCGGACCGGCGCCGTCATCACCATCCGCCTGCCTGTTACGGCCGACACCAACGCGCTGGACACTGCTGCATGAATGCTATCCCCATCAAGGTCCTGGTCATCGATGACGAGCCACCGATCCGCAAATTGCTGCGGATGGGGCTGAGCACGCAGGGCTACGACATCCTCGAGGCCTCCAACGGCAAGCTGGCGCTGGAGATGCTGGGCGAGGGGCCGGCGCTGATCATCCTCGATCTCGGTCTGCCCGATATCCAGGGCCACGATCTCCTGCGCATGATCCGCGGCCGCAACGAGAGCGTCCCGATCGTGGTGCTGTCGAGCCGCGGCGACGAGGCCGGCAAGGTGCAGGCGCTCGACCTCGGTGCTGACGATTACCTGACCAAGCCGTTCGGCATGGACGAATTGCTGGCGCGGCTGCGCGCGGCGCTGCGGCACCAGCTGCAGGTGCAGGGCGAGCGTCCGGTGTTCCGCTCCGGCGATCTCTCGGTCGATCTGGTGCGCCGGATCGTCAAGGTCGGCGACAAGGAGATCAAGTTGTCGCCGAAGGAATACGACCTGCTGCGCGTGCTGGTGCAGCACGCCGGTAAGGTGCTGACTCATCGCTTCCTGCTGAAGGAATTGTGGGACGAACTGACCGACGCGCAATATCTGCGCGTCTATGTCCGCCAGCTCCGCCAGAAGATCGAGGCCGATCCCGAGCGCCCGCAATTCGTGCTGACCGAGACCGGCATCGGCTACCGCCTGCGCGCGGCGGACTGAGCTGTCATGCCCCGCGAAGGCGGGGCATCCAGTACGCCGCGGCTTCTCCGTTCAACCGCTGACGTCTCTGGAATACTGGGTCGCCCGGTCAAGCCGGGCGACGACACCGAGCGGAACTTTCGCTCCTATCGAGGCTTGGTTTCGCTTAGCGGGAGAGAAGCCATGGCAAGGAAATATTCGCGGAAGGCATCTGATGATGTCGAGCGTGTGATGAAGAAACGCAAGGCCGGGACGCTGCGCAGCGGCCGCTCGAAGAAGACGGTGACGAGCCGCAAGCAGGCGATCGCGATCGGACTATCCGAGGCCCGCGCCAAGGGGCGGAAGGTGCCGAAGAAGGCCGCCAGGAAGACGGCCAAGAAGACGGCGAAGAAGCGCAAGGCTGCGAAGAAGCGGTAGGGCGCCGTCCGTCTACCTTCGTCATGGCCGGGCTTGACCCAGCCATCCACGTCTTTCTGGCCAAGAAGATGGATGCCCGGGTCAAGCCCGGGCACGACGCGTGAAATTCAATTCACCCCGCCTTCCGCGACCGCGCGCTCGACTGGTGCGCCTTCTTCGCCGCATGGCGGTGCGAGGTCGGGCGGCGCGCACTGGAGTGCGCGCGCTTTGCGCCGCCTTTCCGGTCTTTCAGGCTCTGCTTCAGCGCGTCCAGCAGGTTCACCACATTGCTGGGCTTCTCCTCACGCTCGACGGCCTTGATCGGCTTGCCGGCGGCCTTGCGGCGTACCAGCGCTTTCAGCGCGGTCTCGTACTCGTCCTTGAATTTCGATGGGTCGAAATGCGCGGCCTTGCTGTCGAGGATGTGGCCGGCGAGTTCGATCATGTCCTTGGTGACCTTCGGGCTCTTGATGTCGTCGAAATAATCGTCGGCATCACGGACCTCGTAGGGGTAGCGTAGCGTGGTGCCGAGCATGCCCTTGTCGAGCGGCTCGATCGCGATCACATGCTCGCGGTTGGTCAGCACGATGCGCGCCAACGCGACCCGGTCCTGGTCCTTCATGGCGTCGCGGATCACCGCGAACGCGTCGGCGCCGGCCTTGCCGTCCGGCCTGATGTAGTAGGGGTGGTCGAGATAACGCTTGTCGATCTCGCCCTCGGGCACAAAGGAATCGATATCGATGGTGTGGTTGCTCTCGATCTGGACCGCCTCGAGCTCGTCCTTCTCGATCTCGACATATTTGCCCTTGCGGACCTCGTAGCCGCGGCCCTTCTGGTCGCCCTCGACGACGTCGCCGGTCTCGGCATCGACCATCTGCTGCTTCAGCCGGTTGCCGGTCTCCCGGTTGATCATATGGAAGCGGGTCTTCTCGACCGCCGTCGAGGCCGGGTAGAGCGCCACCGAGCACGACACCAGCGACAGTTTGAGCGTGCCTTTCCAGTAGGCGCGGGGAGCGGCCATGATCGCCTCCAAACAGCTTGAGTTTGGAACTTGAACGGATACCGTAGGTTTTGGTTCCTGATGGCCGCAGGCTCGCGGCGGCCGCCGTTTGCGCCGAGGCCTGTACGTGTCGCTGAGAAACCTCACCACTTATCGCAAGAAACGCGACTTCGAGAAGACCAATGAGCCGTCGGGCGATGTCAAGGTCGCGCCCGCGACTCAGCGGCGCTTCGTGATCCAGAAGCATGACGCGACGCGGCTGCATTATGATTTTCGGCTCGAGTTCGACGGCGTCTTCAAGTCCTGGGCGGTGACGCGCGGGCCCTCGCTCGATCCGCATGACAAGCGGCTCGCGGTCGAGGTCGAGGATCATCCGCTCGACTATGGCGATTTCGAAGGGACGATTCCCGAAGACCAGTACGGCGGCGGCACGGTGCAGCTCTGGGACCGCGGCACCTGGGAATCTGTTGATCCCGAGCGCGGCTTCAGGAAGGGCGACCTGAAGTTCACACTTCATGGCGACAAGCTGCACGGCAGCTGGGTGCTGGTGCGGATGAAGAACGACCGCTTTGGCGGCAAGCGCACCAACTGGCTCCTGATCAAGCACCGCGACGAATATGCCGTGGACGGCAACGGCGAGGCGATCCTCGAGGAGGACCGCTCGGTGGCCTCCGGCCGCTCGATGGCGCAAATCGCCGCCGGCAAGGGGCGGGCGCCGAAGCCGTTCATGCTGGCCAAGGGCAACGGCAAGGCCAAAGCGGACGCGGTCTGGCACTCCAATCATGGTATGGCCGCGGACGCGCGCGCGAAAACCAAGGCGCCGCCGCCCAAGGAAAAACTAAAGGTGCAACTGAATGCACAATTGAAGGCGCCGTCAAAGGCGCAGCCGAAGCGGGTGGCGGAGATGGCGGATTTCGTTCCGCCGCAGCTCTGTGCCGCGGTCGAGAGTCCGCCTAACGGAGCGGGCTGGTGCCACGAGATCAAGTTCGACGGTTACCGCGTGCAGCTTCGCGTCGAGAACGGCGAGGCCGTGCTTAAGACCCGCAAGGCGCTCGACTGGACCGACAAGTTCGGCGCGATCGCAAAGGAAGCCGCCAAGCTGCCTGACGTCCTGATCGACGGTGAGATCGTCGCGCTCGACGAGGGCGGCATGCCGCATTTCTCGACGCTGCAGGCGGCATTGTCCGACGGCAAGACGGATCACTTGATCTTCTACGCCTTCGACCTGCTGTTTGCGGGCAATGAGGATCTCCGCCCGCTGCCGCTCACCGAGCGCAAGGCGCGGCTGAAGGAATTGCTTGCGGCACGCAAGGGCAAGAACCCCTTGATCCGCTATGTCGAACATTTCGAGGAGAGCGGCGAGGCCGTGCTGGATTCCGCGCGCAAGCTCGGGCTGGAAGGCATCGTCTCCAAGCGGCTCGGCGGCGCCTACCGCTCCGGCCGGTCCGATGACTGGACCAAGGCAAAAATCCGCGCCGGCCATGAGGTGGTGATCGGCGGCTGGAAGACCACCAACGGCAAGTTCCGCTCGCTGATGGCCGGCGTCTATCGCGACGAGCATCTGGCCTTTGTCGGCATCGTCGGCACCGGCTTCGGCCAGGACACGGTTCGCCGCATCATGCCGGCGCTGAAGGCGGCGGCATCCGACAAGAGCCCGTTCGGCGGCAAGGACGCGCCGAAGAAAACCCGCGACGTGCACTGGCTGAAGCCGGAGCTGGTCGCCGAGATCGAGTTCGCCGGCTGGACCGATGCCGGCAACATCCGCCAGGCCGCATTCAAGGGCCTGCGCCAGGACAAGCCGGCGCATGAGGTCGAGGCCGAGCGGCCGATCGTGACCAAAGTGGTGAAGCCGATGGCCAAAGGAAGATCATCCGGGAAATCCTCCGGCGAGGTGATGGGCGTCGCCATTTCCCATCCGGACAAGGCATTGTGGCCCGATGCCGGCGACGGCACGCCGGTGACAAAGCTCGATCTCGCCAGCTATTTCGAGGCGGTCGGCACATGGATGATCGGCTACCTCAAGGGCCGGCCATGTTCGATCGTGCGCGCCCCCGATGGCATCAAGGGTGAGACCTTCTTCCAGCGTCACGCGATGGCCGGCACGTCGAAGCTCCTGAAGCTCGCCAAGGTGTCCGGCGACCGCAAACCCTATCTGCAGATCGACCAGGTCGAGGGCCTGGCTGCGGTTGCGCAGCTCGGCGGCCTTGAGCTGCATCCCTGGAATTGCGCGCCGGATGCCTATGACACGCCGGGCCGGCTGGTGTTCGATCTCGATCCCGCGCCTGATGTCGCGTTCAGCGACGTGATCGATGCGGCGAAGGACATGCGCCAGCGGCTGTCGGCCGTGGGCCTCGAAAGCTTCTGCAAGACCACCGGCGGCAAGGGTCTTCATGTCGTGACGCCGCTGCTCGCAGGCGCCAGGGACAAGGTGACGTGGAAGGAAGCCAAGGCATTCGCGCAAGGCATCTGCCAGTGGATGGCGCAGGACGATCCCGAGCGCTATCTGATCAACATGTCCAAGGCCAAGCGCACCGGAAAGATCTTCCTCGACTATCTGCGCAACGACCGGCTCTCGACGGCGGTCGCGGTGCTGTCGCCGCGGGCGCGTCCGGGCGCGACGGTGTCGATGCCGCTGACCTGGCCGCAGCTGCGCGGCGATCTCGATCCAAAGAAGTATACGGTGCGGACAGTGCCGGCGCTGCTGGCGAAGACCAAGGCGTGGGACGGCTACGAGGATGCGGCATCGTCGATCACGGCGGCGATGAAGAAGCTTGCGGCTAAGTAGCAAATGTTGGGCAAGTCTGTGCCGCTGGCTTAGGTCGTCATACCCCGCGAAAGCGGGGTATCCAGTACGCCGCGACTCATCGGTTCAATCGCCAGCGTCTCTGGAATACTGGATCACCCGCTTTCGCGGGTGATGACAGTCGTTGATGCGGATCGCGTACAGCGCAGCTGCGCGCTACAGACGTCCGAGCAGTAGCAGGATCAGCAAAATCACGATCACGAGGCCGAGACCGCCGCCGCCATAATAGCCGGTGCCGTAGAATGGTCCGCCGCCGATGCCGCTGAAGCCGCCAAGCAGCGCAATGACCAGAATAATAAGGATGATCGTTCCAATTGACATCTCAAGCTCTCCTCAGCTCCGTGGGCCCATTCGTCTCTGCCCTTCGCGTGAGGAAACAAACCGGAACTGTGAAGGTTCCAGCGCTCGCGGGGCGATAAAGTCCACATATCTTCCATTTGTGCGGAACAGAACTACATGAAAGGAATCCATGGAGGAGTGCACCGCGATGTCGGCGCCGCTGATCGTTTCGATTCCCCACAGCCTTGGCCGCGACGAGGCCATGCGCCGCCTGAAGCCGGGCTTGTCGCGCGCGGTGGCGAGCGTGCCGGTGTTGAGTGTCGACGAAGAGCGCTGGGACGACAACCGCATGAGCTTTCGCGTCCGCGCGCTGGGGCAGGTCGCGGCCGGGCATCTCGATGTCGAGGATAGCCATGTGCGCCTCGAGGTGACGCTGCCCTGGCTGCTGCAGCGCTTCGCCGAAGTCGCGCAGATTGCGATTCGGAAGCGCGGACAGTTGCTGCTGACCAAGCGGTGATCCGCGGGGCTAGCCGTGCGAGCGCGCACGCCTCGAGGCTTGCTTCGCGCCTGCCGCGACCTTCGCCTTCAGTACCGCGACCGGCAGATTGGCGAACAGCGCTGAAAGCTGAATCCTGTTTTCGCCACCCGGGAGCGCGTATCCAGCCACGTCGATCTCGCCTTCGAAGGCCTCGGGACGCGGCCAGCTCCGTCCGCCCTGGGTAAACGGCGCAAATGATTTCGCCACCACGACGATGACCGCCGCGCGGCCATGGCGCCGCGCGAAGGCCATGACGTGGTCGCGGTGCGGGCCGTTGACGGCGAGCGGCTGGTAGTTGCCGCTGGTGAAGACGTCGGGCAGCTCGTTGCGCAGCCGCAAGAGATGCCGCGTCCACGCGAATTTCAGGCGGCCGTCGCGCCAGCTCTGCGCCAGTGCGCCCCAATCCGGCATCTCCAGCGCCGCCAGCATTCCTGCGCGTTCGGCAAAATCAACCGGACGGCGGTTGTCGGGGTCGACAAGCGAAAGATCCCAGCCTTCGGTGCCCTGGTAGAAATCCGGCACGCCCGGCATGGTCGCCTTCAGCGTGATCTGGCTGAGCGAGTTCAGCGCCCCGATCAGCGAGGTCCGTTGCGCCAGTGTCTCCAGCGCTTCGAGAAATTCGGGCGAGGTGTTGCGATCGAGGATTCGCTCGATGAACGTCTTGACACCGGCCTCATAGGGTTCGTGCGGATTGAGCCAGCTGGTCTCCTGTTTGCCCTCGCGTGCGGCTTTCAGCGCATAGGCCTGGATGCGCGCAATGAGGGAGTCATCGTCCGGATCCCAGGCGCCGAGCAGGGTCTGATACAGCATGTATTCGAAAGTCGCCGATGGCGCACGCGTCTCGCCGTCGAGCACCAGATGCGGCGCGTTCAGGACCTTCCAGCGCGCCACCGCGCTGGTCCATTCGCCGGGGATTTCTGCAAGCGCCATGATCCGGGCACGGGCGTCCTCGCCGCGCTTGGTGTCGTGGGTCGCGGTCGAGGTCATGCCGTGCGGCCATTCGCTGATACGGGCCGTCATCATGGCGTGGAAGCGCTGGGGCGCGATCGCGCTTGCCGCGGGATCGCCGCCGACCTCGTTCAGCGCAAGCAAGCGGTGGTAGCGATAGAAGGTGGTGTCCTCCAGCGACTTTGCCATCATCGGCCCGGTGAATTGCTGCACCTTCAGCGCGAAGCGGCGGACCCGCGGCGCGCTGTGCGGGGGACGGCCGGGCTTCAGGAGGTCCATGGTCAGCGCATCGCGCAGGAAATCGAAAATGCCTTCGTCGGCGGCGAACCAGTCGGCGCGGGCGCGCGCGATGGTCTCGTCGATCAGCGCGCGGTCATGCGCGGCCGGGCCGGAGGCGGTGAGATAGGTGCGATAGACCGGAAAGTGCAGCACATAGAGCTCGAGCGCTTGCCGCAGGCTGTCCGCCGAGAAGTCGCGCGAGGAATAATGGCCGCTGGCGATGCGCGCCAAAAGCCGAGCCAGCACGGTGAATTCGCTCGTCAGCAAGGTCTCCAGCACGCGGCGCTTGGCCGCGCGCAGCACCGGCGTCAGGTTCGGCGACTGGTTGCTGATCTGGCGCCAGATCTCGCTGAGCGGCTCGAGGCCCTTGGCATCGACCAGCACCTGGCTGATCGTGTTCATCCATTCATAGCCGGTGGTGCCGTGGACGCCGCTGAATTTCGTCAGCTTCTCGTCCTCGCCGAGGATCTTCTCGATCACCATGTAGAACGGCTTGGCCTTGACGCCCTGTGCGGAGCGGATCAGGCGGCGCAGGCGATGGAAATACTGCGCGGGATCGCGCAGGCCGTCGATATGGTCGAGCCGTAGGCCCTGCAGCCGGTCCTCGGCGATCAGGCGCTTCACCAGGCTGTGGCTCGCCTCGAAGGTGGCGGCGTCCTCGACGCGGAGGCCGGCCAGCGTGTTGACGTCGAAGAAGCGGCGATAGTTGATGTCGCTGGAGGCGAGCCGCCAGTGGCCGAGCTTGTAGTGCTGCCGCTCCAGCAGGTGATGCAACGCCAGCGTCTGGGCAGGGCGGTCCTCGCCGGCGCTGTAAGCATCGAGCCCGCGCGCGATGATCTCGGCGCCGCCCTCGATCGCCTTGATCGCCGCCTTCAGTGCCGGGGCCTCGACGCGGTTGGGGTGACGCAGTCCGCGATACCGGGCGGCGAGTTCGAGCATCGCGCGTCCGGCCGGACTGTCTTCAGCGGCGGCCTCGCGCACGATGGTCCGCAGCACCTCGCCATAGCGCTCTGGCGCGATCGGCAGGCGGTGCTCGAAATACCAGGCGGAAAAACTGCCTTCGTTCGCGTCATAGCGCAGTTCGATCTCGCCGCGCTCCAGCGCCTGGCCATAGGACGAGCCGAGGATCGGCAGCAGCACACCGCCGCGGGCGCGATAGGGCAGCAGGTCCCAGTCGATGTCGAAGGAGGGCGCATGCGGCGACAGTGGTCCCCATTCCAGCACGTCGAGCCACCACGGATTGTCGGCAAAATGCACGCCGACATGGTTCGGCACGAAATCCAGGATCAGGCCGAGGTCGTTCTGCTTCAGCGCGTCGCTAAGCCGCGCAAAGCCTTCTTCGCCGCCGAGTTCCGGGTTGAATTTGGTGTGGTCGACGACATCGTAGCCGTGGGTCGAGCCCTTGCGCGCCTTCGTAAAGGGCGAGGCATAGAGATGGCTAATGCCGAGCGCCTTCAGATACGGCACGACGCCGGCGGCGGCATCGAAGTCGAAATCGGCGGTGAGTTGCAGACGGTATGTTGCGATCGGGATCGCCGAAGGCATTGTGCTATCCGATGTGCCAGCGCACCGCCCAGCCGGGGAGGTCGCTCGACAACGCGCCGCCCCAGATCGCAGTTCCCTCCGGCTCCGCTGCGCCGGCAATGGCGCGATCCGACAGATTGGCTGTCAGCCGCAGCGTGCGGCCGTCTCCCATCTGCCAATGGGCGGTCAAGAGGTCACCCGCCACGCTGGCATCGCCGAAACGGGCTCCTGCAAGGCGCGGCGTGATCTCGCGCCGGCGCACGGCGAGCAGGTCGCGCACCAGCGCCAGCCGCGCGCGGGCCGGATCGTGGCCGAGCGCCGCCCAGTCGAGCACAGCCGATCGCACCGTCTCCTCGGCGAGCGGGTCGGGAATGTCGTCGCCATATTTGGCATAGGCCCAGGCGAATTCCTTGCGCCGGCCGGTGCGGACGGCGTTTGCGAGATCACCCTTGAAATCGCAGAAGAACGGGAAGGGCGTCGTCGCGCCCCATTCCTCGCCCATGAACAGCATCGGCGTGGTCGGCGCGATCAGCGTCACCGCGAGCGCCGCCGCGACCGCTTCCGGTTTCGCAATGCTGACAAGGCGATCGCCGAGCGGCCGGTTGCCGATCTGGTCGTGGTTCTGCAGGAAGTTGATGAAGCAGGTCGGCGACAGCGCGCCGCTCGGCTCGCCGCGGGCCTTGCCGCCCCAGAACTCCGAGACTTCGCCCTGGTAGATGTAGCCGGACGACAGCGCGCGGGCAAGATCCTGCTTCGGCGCCCGGTAGTCGCCATAATAGCCCTGCGTTTCGCCGGTCAGCAGCACGTGCCAGGCGTGATGATAATCGTCGTTCCACTGTCCCCGGAATTTGCCGTGCGGCGGGTCTTCGGTGGCGTCGAGCAGGCTTGCGATGTTGTCGCCGTTCTCGAGCACGAGGTTGATCTGCCGACCGGTCTCCGCGGCGAGCTTGCCGGCGGCCTTGCTGAAATCGTGGATGACGAAGATTTCGCCGGCCTCGACGATGGTGTTGACCGCGTCGAAGCGCAGCCCGTCGAAGCGATAGTCGCGTAGCCAGCTCACCACGCTGCCGATCGCAAACGCGCGCACTTCTGACACGCGATAGTCGATCGCGTTGCCCCACGGCGTATGCGCGTCACTGAAGAAGGTGGGCGCATAGCGGCCGAGAAAATTCCCCTCGGGGCCGAAATGGTTGTAGACCACGTCGAGCATCACCATCAGCCCGCGCAGATGCGCTTCGTCGATCAGGGTCTTCAGATCCTCGGGCCGGCCGTAGGCGCTGTCGGGCGCATACCACAACACGCCGTCATAGCCCCAGTTGCGCTTGCCCGCGAAATCCGCCAGCGGCATCAGTTCGAGCGCGGTGATGCCGGTCGCAACCAGGTGATCGAGCTTGTCGATCATGGCCCGATAGGTGCCTTCCGGCGTGAAGGTGCCGACATGCGCTTCGAGAATGACGGCCTCGTGCCAGGGACGTCCGCGCCATTCCGTGGCGCGCCATTTGAAGGCTGAGTGATCGATCACCTCGCTCGGGCCGAACACGTCGTCCGGCTGGAATGCGGAAGCCGGATCCGGCACATCGACTTCGTCATCGACGCGGAATTTGTAACGCGTGCCGGCGCGCGCACCCGGGATTTCGGCGACATACCAGCCGGCGGCGTCACGCGTCAGCGCGTGCGCATCGCGGCTCCGCGTATCCGGCTTGTCGAGCAGCAGATCGACGCGCTTGGCCGCAGGCGCCCACAGCCGGAAGCGGGCGCCATCGGGTGTCAGCTCAGCGCCGAAATGCTGTGTGCTCATATGGAGCCCGCGAATGCCAGCACCGAGCGCGGCGGTGCCGTGGTGTCGGCGCCGGATGCGAATTGCTCGGCGGTTTGCTCCGCTTTGGCCGTGTTCAGGACCTGCTGCCAGGTCCTGTATTCAGTGATCCTCGGCATCCTGAACACGATCTCCTGCGGCGCGGCATTCAGCACGATAAAGATCGGCTCCTGCCCTTGTTCCATCGGACCCAGCACATAGGCCAGGAACCGGCTCTCCGGGAATTTCCAGTCCGATTCCTTCATCTCCTCCGCCGCGGGCGTCAGCCACAGCACGCCATAGCTGCCGTCGGTGCGGCGGCCGTCGAGCCAACGCTGGCAGCGGATCTGGCCGAAGCGCTGGCGCAGCGCGGTGAGATGGCCGATGAAATCGATGGCGTCGTCGTCGGTGCCGAGGTTCTCCCAGCCGATCCAGCCGGTCTCATTGTCCTGGCAATAGGCGTTGTTGTTGCCCCCTTGCGTGTTGGCGACTTCGTCGCCGGCGAGGATCAGCGGCGTGCCCTGTGCGAGCACCAGGCAGGCCAGCGCATTCTTCCGGAGCTGGCGGCGCAACGCGATGATGGCGGGATCGTCGGTCGGGCCTTCGTGGCCGCAATTGTTGCTGTGATTGTCGTTGGAGCCATCGCGATTGTCCTCGCCATTGGCCTCGTTGTGCTTCTCGTTGTAGCTGAAGAGGTCCGCGAGCGTGAAGCCGTCATGCACCGTGATGTGGTTGACGCTGGCGCGGGTCGCGCGGTTGTCGTGGTGAAACAAATCCGAGGAGGCGGTCATGCGGCCCGAGATGTCGCCGACCAAACTGCCTTCGCCGCTCCAGTAGCGCCGCATCGCGCTGCGATAGCGATCATTCCATTCCGACCATTGCGACGGAAACGCGCCGACCTGGTAGCCGCCGAGACCAAGATCCCAGGGTTCGGCGACCATCTTCACAGTCGCCAGCACCGGGTCCTGGCGGATCGCGGTAAGGAAGGGATGGTTGCGATCAAAGCCGTTCGGTCCGCGCGCCAGGGTCGTGGCGAGATCGAAGCGGAAGCCGTCGACATGGCAGACCTCGACCCAGTAGCGCAGCGAATCCATCACCATCTGCAGCACGCGCGGATGGGTGAGGTTGACCGAGCTGCCGCAGCCGGTGAAGTCGTCATAGAAGCGCGGGTTCTCGCGGTTCAGCCAGTAATAGGAGGCGTTGTCGATGCCGCGGAAGCACAGCGTCGGGCCCATATGGTTGCCCTCTGCGGTGTGGTTGTAGACGACGTCGAGCAGCACCTCGATGCCGGCATCGTGCAACCGCGCCACCGTGGTGCGGAACGAGTCCAGCGCATTGTCCTGGGCGTAGCGCGCCTCGGGCGCGAAGAACGCGATGGTGTTGTAGCCCCAGTAATTGGAAAGCTTCTTCTCGACCAGGACGCGGTCGTCGATCAGGCCGTGGATCGGCAACAGCTCGATGGTGGTGACGCCGAGCCGCTTGAGGTGATCGATCATCGCAGGCGACGACAGCCCGCCATAGGTGCCGCGCAAATTCGGCGGCACGTCCTCGCGCTTCTGCGTCAGGCCCTTGACGTGCGCCTCGTAGATGATGGTGTCTTCCCAGGGAATGTGCGGCCGGATCTCGCGGCGCCCCCAGTTGAAGGTCTCGTCGACCACGACCGCCTTCGGCATGCCGCGAGCATTGTCACGCCGGTCGAAGGAGAGATCCTCGCGCGCGCTGCCTGTGCGGTAGGCGAAATGCGCATCGTTCCACACCAGCCGGCCGGCGAGCCGCTTGGCATAGGGATCGAGCAGCAGCTTGTTGGCGTTGAAGCGGTGGCCGCGCTCTGGCGCATACGGCCCATAGACGCGATAGCCGTAGAGCTGGCCCGGCGAGACGTCGTTGAGGTAGCAATGCCAGACGTCCTCGGTGCGTTCCGGCAGCTCGATCCGCTCGAGCTCGCGGCGGCCCTGGCCGTCGAACAGGCACAGCTCCACCTTCTCCGCATTCGCCGAGAACAGCGCAAAATTGGTGCCTCTGCCGTCCCAGCTTGCACCAAGCCGCGCGGACGTTCCCCCGCTCAGTCGCATGAATCAGCTTTCCGGTACGAGGAAGATTGCAGCCAGCGGCGGAATGGTCAGGTTCAATTCCGGCGTGGCGCCCTCCGAGGCGCGCACCTCGCCGACATTGCCGACATTGGTGCCGCCGTAGTGCGAGGAATCCGAGTTGAGCACCTCGTGCCACTTGCCCGCGAACGGCACGCGGACGCGATAGTTGCGATAGACGTTGGGCGAGAAGTTTGCGACCACGAGGCAGCGTGCGCGCGCATCATTGCCCTTGCGGATCCAGGCAAACACATTGTTGCTGGCGTCGTCGGTGATGACCCATTCGAAGCCGGCCTGGTCGCAGTCGAGCTCATGCAGTGCCGGCAGCGCACGATAGAGGCGATTGAGGTCGCGGATCAGGTTCTGAACGCCTCGGTGCTTCGGCTGGTCGAGCAGATGCCAATCGATCGAGTGATCGTGATTCCACTCGCGCTCCTGCCCGAATTCGCAGCCCATGAACATCAGCTTCTTGCCGGGGTGGCCGAACATGAAGCTGTAATAGGCACGCAGATTGGCAAAGCGCTGCCAGTCGTCGCCGGGCATGCGGCCGAGGATCGAACGCTTGCCGTGCACGACCTCGTCATGCGACAGCGGCAGGATGAAGTTCTCCGAGAAGGCGTAGTGCAGGCCGAACAGGATGTCGCCGTGATGGAATTTGCGGTGGATGGGATCCTTGCAGATGTATTTCAGCGTGTCGTGCATCCAGCCCATGTTCCACTTGTAGCCGAAGCCGAGCCCGCCATATTCGACGGGACGCGACACCTGCGGCCACGCGGTGGATTCCTCCGCCGCCGTCGTCGCCTGCGGAAAATGCGCGAACAGCTCGGTGTTGAAGCGGCGCAGGAAGTCGATCGCCTCGATGTTCTCCCGGCCGCCATATTTGTTCGGGATCCAGCCGCCGGCGGGACGGCTGTAGTCGAGGTAGAGCATGGAGGCGACGGCATCGACGCGCAGCCCGTCGATGCCGTAGCGCTCGAGCCAGAACAGCGCGTTCGACACTAGGAAATTGGTGACCTCGGTGCGCCCGTAATTGTAGATCAGCGTGCCCCAATCGAGATGGCGGCCCTGCAACGGGTTGGCGTGCTCGTAGAGCGCGGTGCCGTCGAAATGGCCGAGGCCGTGCGGATCGTCGGGGAAATGCCCGGGGACCCAGTCGAGCAGCACGGCGAGGCCTGCGGCATGGCAGGCGTCGATCAGCGCGGCGAAATCATCGGGTGAGCCGAAGCGGCTGGTCGGCGCGAACATGCCGGTCGGCTGGTAGCCCCAGGAGCCGTCGAACGGATGCTCTGATATCGGCAGGAATTCGATATGGGTAAAGCCCATGTCGCTGGCGTAAGCCGGAAGCTGCTCCGCCATCTCGCGGTAGGTCAGCCACTCGTTGCGGCCCTTGCGCCGCCACGACCCGAGATGGACCTCGTAGATCGACATCGGCGAGCTCAGCGCGTTGACGCGATCGGGCGCCGGGCGGGGGTGCGGGATCTTGCGCTCATCGATCACGATCGAGGCGGTCTTCGGACGCACCTCGGCGGCGAACGCCAAGGGATCGGACTTCAGCGGCAGATGCTGGCCGTTCCGCGCGACGATCTCGAACTTGTAGTGGTCGCCGACGCGCGCACGCGGGATGAACAGCTCCCAATAGCCCGGACCGCGCACCCGCATCGGATGACGCCGTCCGTCCCAGAAATTGAAGTCGCCGACCACGCTGACCCGCCGCGCATTCGGCGCCAGCACCACGAAGCCGATGCCGTCGACGCCGTCGAGCGTCATCGGATGCGCGCCGAGCGTGTCGTAGACGCGCTGATGGGTGCCCTCGCCGAGCAGGTAGAGATCGAAATCGCTCAGGATCGGCGGAAAGCGGTAGGCATCCTCGAGCTCGACGACGTTGTCGCCGAATCGGGCGCGGAGCTGGTAGCGCGTGGAGCCGTTCGGCAGGGGGCCTGCGAACAGGCCGGAATCATGGATTTTGGCCAGCGGTGCTGCCTTTCCATGCTCGCCGATCGCCTCGACATTGCTGGCATCAGGCAGGAACGCGCGCACCACGCTGCGATCGCCCTCGGTGTGCAGCCCGAGATAGTGGAAAGGATCGGAGTGGCGGCCCTCGATGATGGCATAGGCCTCGGCGGGCAATTTGGTCATGCAACCTCATGCGGCTGTTGGGCCAGGAGTCTCAACAGGCCAGTCAGTGGGACGCGGAGCCAATCCGGCCGGTTGGCCAGCTCATACTCGATCTCGTAGAAGGCTTTCTCAAGCAGGAAAAAGTTCAGCAGGCGATTGGCCGCCCTGGCATCAGTGGGCCATAGCCGTTGGCCCGCCATGGTCTCGCGATAGGCCGCCAGCAGCGTATCCGCGGCCTGGTCGCGCCATTCGGCCAAAGCGAGGCTCAGCCTGCCGCTCTCGTCGGGGGCGACCTTGAGCGCCCGCTCCAGCGCGGCGGTCGCCGCATAGTCGATCGAGCGGATCAGGCCGGCGACGTCGCGCGCCGGCGGCGCCTTGCGGCGGCGCTCGGCGATGGTCCGGCCGGGGCCGCCATCGAAATCGATGATGAAGACGTCGTCCTTGACGACCAGCAACTGGCCGAGATGCAGGTCGCCATGATGGCGGATGCTGAATCCATCGGTCTCGCGTGGCAGCAGCGCCTTGAGCCGTTCCGGCAGCATGTCGTGCTGGGCCTGCAACTGATCGGCCAGCAGACGGTCGGATTCTTTCAGCGAGCCACGCCGCTGCCTCAGCGTGTCGAACACGCGCTCGGCGCGCGCCATGATCTCGTCGCTCCAGCGCAGCAGGTCCTCGGGCCGGGTTGGCTCGGGCGCGAAGTCCGGCAAGTCACGGTTGCTGGCAAGCGCCAGATGCAGCTCCGCGAGACGCTTCCCACTGTGCGACATGTGGCGCAGATAGGCGGCATGGTCGCCGTTCTCCGCCGGGTCCTCGCTCACGGCGAGCAGGCGCTGCCTTTCGACCAGACGGTCGAGGTGCGCGGCGGCGACCGCCCAGAGCTCGCCCTGGTTGACAACCATCGCATGCAGCACGGCGATGGCGCTGCGCTTGTCGGCCTCGATCAGCTCGGCCGTGCCGAGCAGGGCAGGGCTGTTCGGAAAGCCGACCACTTCGGTGAGGAAGCGGCCCATCTCGATCTCCGGATTGATGCCGACCTCGAGCTTCCGGTAGATCTTGGTGACATATTCGTTGTCGACCAGCGCGGTCGAATGCGGCTGATCGTTCTCGAACACGCGGATCCGCTCCGGCTGCCGCACCGGCCGGTCGGAGAAGCGGCTGGTCGGCCGGAACTCGAGCTTCAGGCCTTGCTCGCCTTCGTCGACGGTGAGGTTTTCCCTGAGATTGCGCAGGAACAGGCCGGTGAAAATCTGGTCGGTGGCGACATCGAGCAGCGTGCCCTCGCGCGCGCCCTGACGTATCGCGGCAAAGGCACGCGGGTTGTAACGCTCGCGGTCGAAGCGCACCCACTCGATCTGCATCGGCAGCACATAGCGGCTGGTGTTGCCGCGCTGCGTGGTCTCGAAGAAGGCGAGCCACGGCCGGTTGTCGCCGATGTCGCAGAACGGGATCGCGGAGACCAGGATCGGCTGGATCGCACTTGCCGATCGCTCCGGGTACCAGCGCGTGCGGGCGAGATGGCCGGGCAGCACGTCGTGCTCGAACACGCTGCGGGTGCGCGCCAAAGACATCCAGGTCGAATTCAGCGGCACCACCAGCGTCTCGAACTCCGGCACCGCCCGCGGCGTCACCGGCTCGGACTTGTCGCGCTCCTGCAGCTGGAACCAGTAGAAGCCGTAGGGCGCGAGCGTGATCATGTAGGGCAGCTCGCCGATCGCCGGGAAGCGGGTGCGTCCAAGCATCTCGAGCGGGATGCGGTCCTTGAAGGCGGAGAGGTCGAGCTCGGTAGCCTGCGCCGAGCGCGACAGATTGGCGACGCACAGGATCGTTTCGCCCTGGTACTGGCGCACATAGGCGAGCACCGAGCGGTTCTCCGGGCGGATGAAGGTCATGGTGCCGCGCCCGAAGGCAAGCGTCGACTTGCGCACCGCGATCAGTCGCTTGGTCGCCGACAGCAGCGACGACAGGCTGCGCGACTGCGCCTCGACATTGACGGATTCGTAGCCGTAGACCGGGTCCATGATCATCGGCGCGTAGAGCCGCGCCGGATCGGCGCGCGAGAAACCGCCGTTGCGGTCCGGCGACCACTGCATCGGCGTCCGCACGCCGTTGCGGTCGCCGAGATAGATGTTGTCGCCCATGCCGATCTCGTCGCCGTAATAGATGATCGGCGTGCCCGGGAAGGACAGCAGCAGCGAGTTCATCAGCTCGATCTTGCGCCGGTCGTTGTCCATCAGCGGCGCAAGGCGGCGGCGGATGCCGACATTGATGCGGGCGCGCGGGTCGTTGGCGTAAGTCGACCACAGATAGTCGCGCTCGACATCGGTGACCATTTCCAGGGTCAGCTCGTCGTGATTGCGCAGGAACAGCGCCCACTGGGCCGCGGCCGGAATATCGGGCGTCTGCCGCAGGATGTCGGTGATCGGAAAACGGTCTTCCTGGGCGATCGCCATGTAGATGCGCGGCATCAGCGGGAAGTGATAGGCCATGTGGCATTCGTCGCCATGGCCGAAATATTCCTGCACGTCCTCCGGCCATTGATTGGCCTCGGCCAGCAGGATCTTGCCCTTGGCATAGGCGTCGAGCTCCTGGCGCAGCCGCTTGATGATGGCATGCGTCTCCGGCAGGTTCTCGTTGTTGGTGCCGTCGCGCTCGCACAGATAGGGAATGGCGTCGAGCCGGAAGCCGTCGACGCCGGTGTCGAGCCAGCGCTTCATCACCTGCACGATGGCGCGCACCACGCGCGGATTGTCGAAGTTCAAATCCGGCTGGTGCGAGAAGAAGCGGTGCCAGTAGAACTGGCCGGCTTCCGGATCCCAGGTCCAGTTCGACTTTTCCGTGTCCGTAAAAATGATCCGCGTATCGAGGTATTTCTGATCGGTATCGCTCCAGACGTACCAGCTTCGCGCGCTCGAATTCGGCGGGCTGCGGCGCGCGCGCTTGAACCACGCATGCTGGTCCGAGGTGTGGTTGACGACGAGCTCGGTGATGACGCGCAGGCCGCGCTTCTTGGCTTCCTGGATGAAGCGCTTGAAGTCCTTCATCGTCCCGAAATCGGGATTGATGTCGCCATAGTCGCCGATGTCGTAGCCGTCGTCGCGGCCGGGCGAGGGATAGAACGGCAGCAGCCACAGCGCGGTGACGCCGAGCTCCTGCAGGTAGCCGAGCTTCTCCGTCAGCCCCGTGAAATCGCCGATGCCGTCATTGTTGCTGTCGGCGAACGCCTTGACGTGCAGCTGGTAGATGATCGCGTCCTTGTACCACAGCTGGTCCGCGGTCTCGGTCGCGACCTTCTCCTGGGTATTGACGGAGGAGAATACGTTCATGTCGGCTCCTTCAGGCGACACAGCTCAACAGCAACGCGGGATCGCGCGCAGGATCGATGCGTAGACGGACGCCTCCCCATTCGAGCGCGTGGCGCTCGCCAGTGACGAGGTCTTCCACTTCCGTGACGGGGCGGCGAGCTTCGCCACGGCCGACCATGACGTCGCCGAGCGGAAGCCAGACCTCACGCGGCTCTGGCGACAACGCAATCGCGGCCGCGATCACATTGCTCTGGTCGGTCGCCTGCTTGACGAAGCCGATCACGCCGCCGTCATCGACATTGATAAAGCGCAGATCCGCGAATTGTTGCAAGGCCGGATTGGCACGCCTGATCCGATTGAGGGCGGCGATGTAGGGCTTGATGTTCCCCACCTGATCCCAATCGCGAACCCTGATCTCGTATTTCTCGGAGTTGAGATACTCCTCGCGGCCGGGGACCGCCGTGTGTTCGAGAAGCTCGAAGCCGCTGTAGATGCCGTAGCTGCTTGAGAGCGTCGCGGCCAGCGCGACACGCGACTTGAACATCCAGGATTCGCCGCTTTGCAGGTGGAAAGGCAGTATGTCTGGTGTGTTGACGAAGAAATTCGGCCGAAAGAAGTCACGCTCGGGGTAGCCGATCAACTCGCCGAGATATTGCTCGAGCTCGACGCGTTGCGTGCGCCAGGTGAAGTAGCTGTAGGACTGCGTGAAGCCGAGCTTGGCGAGACCCTTCATCAGTTTCGGACGCGCGAAGGCTTCCGCAAGGAAGAGCACATCCGCGTCGCGGTCCTGCACCTCGCGGATCAGCCATTCCCAGAATGCCAGCGGCTTGGTGTGCGGATTGTCGACCCGGAAGATCTTGACGCCCTGCTCGACCCAGAACAGCACGACGTCGCGCAGCGCGCGCCACAACGCGCCGGCGTCCTCGCAGCCGAAATCCGGATTGACGACATCGTCCCAGCGCTGCGGCGGATGTTCGGCCGTGCGCATCGATCCGTCCGGGCGCCGCTTGAACCATTCTGGATGCTCGGTCAACCAGGGATGATCGGGCGAGCATTGCACGGCAAAATCAAGCGCGACCTCGAGGCCATGCATCTCGCATGCCGCCACGAAAGCGCGGAAGTCATCGAGCGTACCGAGCTCCGGATGCACGGCGTCGTGGCCGCCCTCGGCTGCGCCGATCGCGTAGGGACTTCCGGGATCATTTGCTTGCGCAATGGCGGCATTGTTGCGGCCTTTGCGGTGTTGCTGCCCGATCGGATGGATCGGCGCCAGCAGCACGACGTCAAAGCCCGTCGCGGCGATGTCGGGAAGCCGCGCGGCGCAATCGTTGAAGGTCGCATGCGCGCCCGGCGTCGTGCCTGATGTCTTGCCTTGGCTGCGCGGAAACATCTGGTACCACGCGCAGCTGCGGGCCCGCGGCCGGTCCGCGGTCAGGGGGTAGAGCTGCGATCGCACCAGGTCGCGGCGAAACTGGCTGCCCGCCATCGCCTCCCGCAATTCCGGCGCCAGCAGCGCGCCGGGCTCGCCGGTCTGCAGAAAGATCTCGCACTGCCTGATGATGACAGCGGCTGCCGCAGGTCCCCCTGCCTGCGCCTGGGTCAGCATGCCCGCACCCTCGAGCGCGTCGAGCGTGTGGTCGCTGCCGTCGCGCTGCTTCTGCTCGAAGCGATGCCGCCAGCTGGCGAATTGGTCGGTCCAGGCTTCGATCGCGAACGAGTAGCGGCCGGGCCGCTCGGGCACGAAGGCGCCGCCCCAGCGGTCGTCGCTATGCGGCGTCATCGGGGCGACCTGCCACTCGCCGTCGCCCTCGCGCCGCCACACCAGTGCTGCTGATATCACGTCATGTCCGTCACGGTAGATGTCGGCCCACACCTCGACGGCTTCACCCGCGATGCGCTTGACCGGAAAGCGGCCGCCATCAACCGACGGATAGACATCGGTGATATGAAAAGTGCCGTGGGCGCTCTCGACAGGCCGGGCGGTTTTGTTCACGGTGATGCCGCCATTGAATAGGCAAATGAAGTCCCCGCGCCGGGAAGGAGGCGCGCCAGATCCATATAGAAAGCCGCTCGTCGGACAATGGTTCCCGGCGGGAACGCCTGATAGGGTAGAGCGTTGAACATCAACTATCCCTTTCCCGTATCTGTACAATTTAGCAACGATCCCAATACCGTTGCGAGCAAGTAGCGTGCCGAATGGACCTTTACGCCAAAGCCCAGACCCTGGGAATCCAGACCGAGTATATCGATGGTAGCGGTCACCGCCGTGTGACAACCCCCGAGGCGCTCACCGCGATCCTCGACGCGCTGCCGCCCCAGACGCCGCGGCGGATTGTCGCCGATCCCGTGGTCGTCAGGGTCGGTCATGGCGGGCGAACACAGCTCTCGGAGGCGGCCCAGCTACCGGTGCGATGGAAGATCATGAACGGCACCGGCGTCCTCGCGCAAGGCGAGACGCACGAGCGGAGTGTGACGTGGCCGTCCGGTCTGGGCGAAGGCGTGCACCGGTTGCAGCTATCGGATGCATCGGGCAGCGAGGAGCTGCCGCTCCTCGTGGCGCCGGAAGGCGCGTTCGGCGGCGAGTTCGATCGCTGCTGGGTGATCGCGGTCCAGCTCTACGGCGTGCGTTCATCGCGCAACTGGGGCATCGGCGACTTCACCGATCTCGAAGGCCTGCTCGCATTCGCCCGCCGGCTCGGTGCCGACGGCATCGGGCTCAATCCACTGCATGCGCTGTTCGACGACCGGCCCGGCGATTGCAGCCCATATTCGCCGAACAGCCGGCTGTTCCTCAACGCGCTCTACATCGACGTCGAGAAGATTCCCGAATTCCGCATCGATGCGGAGACGCAAGCCGCGCTGGCGCACCTGCGCTCCCACGACATGGTCGACTATGTCGGCGTCGCGGCGCTGAAATGGCGGGCGCTGCGGGCGGCCTTTGCCGCCTTCAAGGCCAACCCCGGCCTCGGCCGCTGGCAGGATTTTGAAGATTATCGCAAGGAGCACGGCGCGCTGCTGACGCGCTTCGCCTGCTTCGAGGTGATCAGGCACAAGCTCAACACGCCGTGGTGGGAATGGCCCGACGAATGGCGGCAGCCCAATGACGCGGCCTGCAGCAAGCTGCGCCGGGCGCGAGAGACGGCGGCTGAGGTCGAGTTCGTCGAATTCGTGCAATGGACCGCGGACCGCCAACTCGGCGCCTGCCAGACGCTCGCGCACAAGCTCGGCATGCGGGTCGGGCTTTATCTCGATGTCGCGGTCGGCGTGCAGTCGGACGGCTTCGACGCCTGGAACGAGCAGACCGCGATCTCGCGCCATCTCGGCGTCGGCGCGCCGCCGGACCCGCTCAACACCGCGGGTCAGGACTGGGGACTTGCCGGCTTCAACGCCGCGGGCCTCGAACAGCGTGCCTTCGAGCCGTTCAGGCAGATGCTGCGCGCCTCGATGCACCATGCCGGCGCGATCAGGCTCGACCATGCCTTCGGATTGAAGCGGCTTTACCTGGTGCCGCGCGGCTTCGGCCCGGCCAATGGCGCCTATGTGCTGATGCCGTTCGAGGCGCTGCTGGCGGCGACCGCGCAGGAGAGCACAGCCAACCGCTGCGTCGTGATCGGCGAGGACCTCGGCACCGTGCCCGAAGGCTTCCGCGAGCAGATGAACGGCTGGGGTATCTGGTCATATCTGGTGATGATGTTCGAGACGGACGACCATGGCGTTTTCCGCAATGCCGACTATTATCTGCCGAACGCGCTCGTCACCTTCAACACCCACGACCTCTCGACCTATGCCGGCTGGCGCTCGTTCAGCGATCTCAAGACCAAGCGCGCGCTCGGGATCGATCCCGGCGAGACCGACGAGGGGCGCTGGCACGCGCTCGGCCAGCTCGACGAGGTGCTGCGCCGGCACGACATCCACGCCCACGATTTCTATTCGGTGGCGAGCTTCCTGGCGCGGACGCGATCGCGGATGATGGCGGTGTTGATGGAGGATCTGCTCGGCATCGTCGATCAGCCGAACATCCCGGGCACCGTCTACGAGCATCCGAACTGGAAACGGCGGCTGCCGGTCTCGCTTGAGCATCTCGCGTCGGCGATCGATATCGACGCACTCAAGCGCGCAACCCGGGAACGGTCGCACGCCTGACAACGCGGAGCACTGTGCGTGGCTTCCCGGATCGAAGACTACGGACTGATCGGCGATTGCGAGACCGCGGCGCTGGTCGGCCGCGACGGCGCGATCGACTGGCTGTGCTGGCCGGCATTCGATTCCGACGCCTGCTTCGCGGCGCTGCTTGGTACGCCGAGGAACGGCCGTTGGCTGCTGGCGCCCGCCGGAGAGATCAGGCGGACCTCGCGCCACTATCGGGACGATACGCTGATCCTGGAGACACGGTTCGAGACCGAGGGCGGTGTGGTCGACCTGATCGACTTCATGCCGCCGCGCGGCAATGCCTCCGACGTGGTGCGTCTGGTTCGCGGTATCAGCGGCCGCGTCAGGATGCACATGGAGCTCGTGATCCGCTTCGGCTTCGGGGTCGATGTCCCCTGGGTGAAGAAGAACCCCGACGGCGAGGGGCTGCTCGCAATCAGTGGCCAGGACATGACGGTACTGCGCACGCCGGTCGAAACCCGCGGCAAGGATCTGACCACGATCGCCGATTTCGAGGTCGGCGCGGGTGACACCGTGCCGTTCGTGCTGACCTACGGAGCGTCCTATCAGCCGGTGCCCCAGCCGATCGATCCCGAGGCGGCGCTGAAGGATACCGAAGACTACTGGAAGGAATGGTGCGGCCGCTCGACCTATGACGGCGGCGATCGACGCGGCCTCGTGATGCGCTCGCTGATCACGCTGAAGGCGCTGACCTTCAGGCCGACCGGCGGCATCGTCGCTGCGCCCACCACGTCATTGCCGGAAAAGCTCGGCGGCGCGCGCAACTGGGACTACCGGTTCTGCTGGCTGCGCGACGCCACCTTCTCGCTGCTTGCGCTGATGAATTCGGGCTACACCGAGGAGGCGGCGGCCTGGCACAATTGGCTGCTGCGGGCCGCGGCCGGCGCGCCGGCCAACATGCAGATCATGTACGGCATCCTGGGGCAGCGGCGCCTGCTGGAATGGGAGGCCGGATGGCTGTCCGGCTATGAAGGCGCGCAGCCGGTCCGCGTCGGCAACGCCGCGCATGCGCAACTGCAGCTCGACGTCTATGGCGAGCTGATCGACGCCTTCCACCAGTCCCGCATGGCCAAGCTGAAGCTCGACGAGGAGAACTGGTCGCTGGAGTGCACGGTCGTCAATCATCTCGCCGAAGTCTGGGACCAGCCGGATCACGGCATCTGGGAGCGCCGCGACCAGCCAAGACATTACGTGTTCTCCAAGGTGATGTGCTGGGTCGCCTTCGACCGCGCCATCAAGAGTGCGGAGCGCTTCGGCTTCAAGGCGCCGCTGGTGAAATGGCGGGTGCTGCGCGAGGCTATCCATCGCGATGTCTGCCAGCGGGGCTTCGATGCTGGCCTCAACAGCTTCGTCGAGAGCTATGGCTCACAACTACTCGACGCCAGCCTGCTGCTGCTGCCGTCGGTCGGCTTCCTGCCGCCAGCCGATCCGCGCATCCGCGGCACGATCGAGGCGGTCGAGCAGCACCTGATGCGCGACGGCTTCGTGCTGCGGCACGATCCGCGCGAGGTTTCCGATGAAATCCAGCCGATCGAGGGCGCGTTCCTGGCCTGCAGCCTGTGGCTCGCCGACGCCCATGTGCTGGCGGGCGATGTAGACAAGGCACAGACCATGTTCGACCGCGTGGCGGCGGTCGCCAACGATCTCGGGCTCCTGGCGGAGGAGTTCGACTCTGGCGCCGGCCGGCAGACCGGCAATTTCCCGCAGGCGCTGACCCATATCGCGCTGATCAACACCGCGCACAATCTCAGCGACGCCCGGGCTGCTGCCGAGAAGCCGGCGGTGCAGCGGTCGACCTGATCGTGGCTTTTGCTTTGCGCATGATCTTCTTAGAAAGCCGGCCTCCACTTTTCCGGATCATGCTTTAACGGCCCATCGTCAGCACCACATCCATCGCGCGTGCGAAACCGTCGTACTCGTTGGTTTCGGTGACATGCGTGGCGCGTGCCTTGACGTCATCGCTGGCGTTGCCCATCGCAAAGGAGACGCCGCTTCTTGCGAACATCGGCAGATCGTTCTGCATGTCACCGATCGTGGCGACATTCTCGAGCGCTACGCCGAGACGTTTCGCGATGCCCTCGACGAAGGTGCCCTTGTCGTGACCGGGCGGGGTGACGTCGAGATAGTAGGTCTGCGAGCGGACTGCCGTCGCATCATTGCCGACCATCTGCTGCATTTCCGCCTCGCAGCGTTGCAGCAGGGCGGCATCCGAACTTGCGCCGACGATCTTGCAGGCCTGGCCAAGATAGGGCGTGAAGTCGTCGACGATGGTCGGATCGTGCTTGATGGTGTGCTGCTCGTGGGCGGTGTACTCGCCGTCAGGATTTCGCGTCAGCCAGCGGTCGTTGGTGAACAGCCAGATGTCGACGCCATAGTTGCGCAACAGGTCGACGCAGCCTCTTGCCGTCGCCGCGGGGATCAAATGCTGCTCAAGCGGCTTCATTTGCGGATCGACGATCGAAGATCCGTTGAAGGCGCCGATCGGCTGCGTGATCGCGAGCGGCGCGACCAGAAAGCTCATCCCGATGGTCGGGCGGCTGGAGACGATGGTGAAGCCGATGCCGGCCTCATGCAGCCTGCGCACCGCCGTCCGGGCGCCGTCGGTCAGGGTCTTGTTCTTGGTGAGCAGCGTGCCGTCGACATCGGATACGACAAGGGCGATGCGGGTCATGGGCGATCCAGCTTCAGTTGACTGACAATGTCTTCGATGATGGCTTCCACGGTGCGGTCGATCGCGACCGTGATCGGGCGTTCGTCCGGCGTCGGCGGCTCCAGCGTACGGAATTGGCTGGCGAGGAGCCCCGGCGGCATGAAATGGTCCTTGCGCGCGGCGAGCCGCGCGGCGATCAGCTCCTGCGTGCCGTCGAGAAAGACGATGCGGATATCGTCGCGGCCATGCACCAGGATGTCGCGATAGGCGCGCTTCAGCGCCGAGCAGGCGATGACGGCACGTTCGCGGACGCCGCAGCTGCGGTCGATCGCATCGGCGATCGCGCGCAGCCAGGGCCAGCGGTCCTCGTCGGTGAGCGGCTGGCCGGAATGCATCTTCGCGACATTGCTTGGCGGGTGAAAACTGTCGCCGTCCTCGAAGCGCCAGCCGATCCTGGTCGCGAGGCGGTCGGCGATGGTGCTCTTGCCCGAGCCGGAGACGCCCATCACGACCAGTGCGCAGGGGTTTTGCCCGTCAGCCAAGAAAGTCACCCAGGAAAATCCTCCGGCAGCGCGGCCTGATCGATCAGCCAGACGGTCTCGCCCAGCGATCGCGCGCGGTTTGCCGGCAGGTTCTCGCCTGCGAACAGGCGCGTCAAGATCGCGCGCTTGCTTTCGCCGGCTACCTCAAACAGCATCTCACGGCAGGAGGCGAGGGCGGGCAAGGTCAGCGACACGCGCGGCACGAACGGCTCGACATTGGCCTTGGGCACGCCAACGACCCAGCGCCGGGTTTCCTCGACCGCCGGGTAGCCCGGAAACAGCGAGGCGGTGTGGCCATCGGGCCCGATGCCCATCAGCACCAGGTCGAACAGAGGCCGCGCCGGGTCGAGCTGCTCGGCGCCGTAGAACGCCATCAGCTCGTTCTCATACAGCGCCGCGCTGACGTCGGGATCCCTGAGGTCGGCAGTGTCGGTTGCGATCGGGTGCACATTGGCGGCAGGCGCACAGCGGTCGAGGAAGGCCTGACGTGCCATGCTCATATTGTGTAGCTTGTCTTTGCGCGGCACCAGACGTTCGTCGCCGATGAACCAGTCGACGCGGTCCCATGGAATCCTCTCACGATAGTCCGGCGTTGCCAGCAGCTGGTAGAGCGCCCTGGGGCTGGAGCCGCCGGTGAGGCATACCGCAATCCGGCCGCTGTTCTGGGCCAACCTCGCGATCACCCGTTCGGCGGCGGTCTGCGCCAGTGCCGCCGGATCGGCGACTGTGATGATCCTGCGCTGGCCGCTCGCGGTCATGATCAGCCGAGCTTCCGCCAGCTGCGGCCGTCGCGCGTCAGGAGCGCGTTGGCGGCCTCCGGGCCTTCGCTGCCGGCCTTGTAGGGTTGCAGGCCGCGTCCGCCGGCGCTCTTCCAGGCGTCGAGGAAGGGCTGCACTGCCTGCCATCCGGCCTCGACGCTGTCGGCACGCTGGAACAGCAGATTGTCGCCGATCATGCAGTCATAGATCAGCGTCTCGTAGCCGGTCGACGGCTCGGCCTTGAAGTAGTCCTTGTAGCGGAACTTCATCTCGACGCCGTCGATGTTGATGGTCGGGCCCGGCACCTTGGTGTTGAACTGCAGCTCGATGCCTTCGGTCGGCTCGGTCGAGATGACCAGGTAATTCTGCGACAGACGGTCGACCGCCGTATCGCGGAACATCGCGAACGGCGCCTGCTTGAACTTGATCGCGATCTCGGTGCGCTTGCTGGTCAGCGCCTTGCCGGTGCGCAGGTAGAACGGCACGCCGGCCCAGCGCCAATTGTCGATGGTCAGTTTCAGCGCGGCATAGGTCTCGGTCGAGCTGCCGGGCTTGACGTCCGGTGTTTTGAGATAGTCCTCGATCTCGGTGTCGCCGATCCGGCCGGCGCGGTATTGGCCGCGCACCGAATTGGACAGCGCCTCCTGCTCGCTCTGGGTCTGGATCGCGCTCAGCACCTCGGCCTTCTCGGAGCGTACGGCGTGGGCATCGAAGCGCGCCGGCGGCTCCATCGTCACCAGCGACAGCAGCTGGAACAAATGGTTCGGCACCATGTCGCGCAGCGCGCCGGTGGCGTCGTAGAAGCTGCCGCGATGGCCGACGCCGAGCTTCTCGTCGACGGTGATCTGGATGTGGTCGATGTGGTTGCGATTCCAGATCGGCTCGAACATGCCGTTGGCGAAGCGCAGCACCAGGATGTTCTGGACGGTTTCCTTGCCGAGGTAATGGTCGATCCGGTAGATCTGGTGTTCGTCCATCAGCTTGAGCAGCGCTGCATTCAGCGCCCTTGCCGATGCCAGATCGGTGCCGAACGGCTTCTCGATGATCAGCCGCCGCCAGGCGCCGTTCTCCTCCAGCATGCCGGTGCGTCCGAGCTGCTCGCTGATCGGCAGGAAGGCGCTCGGTGGGGTCGCGAGATAGAACAGCCGGTTGCCGCCGGTGCCGCGCGCCGTCTCGAGCTTGTCGAGCCGTTCGTTCATGGCATCGAACGACGCGGGATCGCGCGGATCGGCCTCGACCGAGGTGACACATTCGAACAGCCGCTTCGCGATCGCCTCGTCCACCGGGCGGGTGGCGAATTTGCGAAGCCCCTGCATCAGGCTGTCGGTCAGCTGCTCGCTCGACATCCCCTTGCGGACAATGCCGACGACACAGAATTTGTCCGGCAACAGATTGCCTGCGGCGAGATTGTAGAGCGCCGGGACGACCAGCCGGTGCGTCAGATCGCCGGTGGCGCCGAAGATGATGAAGGAGCAGGGATCGGGTTTCTTCTGCACGTGACCTTCCGCGGTTATGTTCCAGAGCCCCCGTTCCGATTGAATCGGAACGGGGCTCCAGATCCTGGTTTTGACGCGTTTTCTTCACGCGAACCGGTGCCCATCCCGCATCAAGTGCGGGACAGGCTTCGCTCGAAAACGCTCTAAGCCTTCTTCGGCGGCTCCTTGTGACCGCCGAAACCTGCGCGCATCGCCGAGAGGATCTTCTCCGCGAAGGTGTGGTCCTTGCGCGAGCGGAAGCGGGTGTAGAGCGCAGCCGTCAGCACCTCGGCCGGCACCGCCTCATCGACCGCGGCATTGACGGTCCAGCGGCCTTCGCCGGAATCCTCGACAAAGCCGGAATAATTGTCGAGCGTATGGTTCTGCGCCAGCGCCGAGGCGGTGAGGTCGAGCAGCCAGGACGGGATCACGCTGCCGCGCCGCCAGACTTCCGCGATGTCGGCGATGTCGAGATCGAACCGATGCTCCGGCGGCAACGCCTCGATACTGGCGTTCTTCAGGATGTCGAAGCCTTCGGCATAGGCCTGCATCAGGCCGTACTCGATGCCGTTGTGGATCATCTTGACGAAATGCCCGGCGCCGACGGGACCGGCGTGGATGTAGCCCTGCTCGATCCTGGCATCGCGGCCCTCGCGGCCGGGGGTGCGTGGGATGTCGCCGATGCCGGGCGCCAGCGTCTTGAAGATCGGGTCGAGTCGATCGACCACTCCCTTGTCGCCGCCGATCATCATGCAATAGCCGCGCTCGATGCCCCAGATGCCGCCGCTGGTGCCGACATCGACATAGTGCAGCCCGCGCTCCCTGAGCGCCTTGCCGCGGCGGACGTCGTCCTGCCAGAAGGTGTTGCCGCCGTCGATGATGACGTCGCCGGGCTGCATCAGCTTTGCGAGCGCGTCGATGGTGGTTTCGGTGATCTTGCCGGCCGGCAGCATCACCCAGGCGGTGCGCGGCGGTTCCAGCTTGAGGACGAAATCCTCCAGCGACGAGGCGCCGGTGGCATTGTCCGCCACCAGCGCCGCGACCGCCTTGGGATCCTTGTCATAGACCACAGTGGTATGGCCCTGGGTTATCAGGCGGCGGACGATGTTGCCGCCCATCCGCCCGAGGCCGATCATGCCGAGTTGCATCCTCGCCTCCGTCAGTTCAACGCAGCCGAGATCGCGGCGTCGAGCGCCGCGAGCCCGGAGGCGAGGTCACCCTTGAGATGCACGCGCAGTGCCCGCCGGCCGCGCTCGGTGAGCACGTCGAAATCGCCGCGCGCCTGCGCCGCCTTGATCACGCCGAAGCTCGCTTTCTGGCCGGGCACCGCCAGGTCCTGGGCATCGTCGGTCGTGACCTGCAGGAACACGCCGCTGTCGGGGCCGCCCTTGTAGGCCTGCCCGGTCGAATGCAGGAAGCGCGGGCCGAACTCGGCGCAGGTCGCAAGGTGCTTGGTATCACGCACTTTCAGCCGCATCGCCTGCATGGCGTCGATGGTGTCGCCGTCGCGCTCGATATAGGCGAGCAACGCGACATAGTCGCCGCGGCCGGAGCGCGACAGATGGGCCTTGATCCAGGAATTGAGGTCGCCATTGGCGCCTGCCTTGCGCAGATCCTCGGCGTTCTGCGCATCGGTATAGAGATCGACCCCGTCGGCGGACACCACCGGCTGCTCGGCCGGCAGCGATCCGGTCTTCTCGAAGGCTGCGGTCAGCTCGCGCGTCTTGATCTTGGCGGCCTCGACATCGGGCTGGTTGAACGGGTTGATGCCGAGGATGGAGCCTGCCACCGCGGTCGCGATCTCGAACCGGAAGAACTCCTGGCCGATATGGTCGATCGACTTCATCACGATGCGCACGACGGGATGACCCGCGGCCTCCAGCGCGGCGAGTTTTCCCTCATGGGCAGCATCGTGCTCGCCCTCGGTGCGCAGGTCGATAAAGAAGCGGTCGTTGCCGTAGACCGCGGCGTCACCGATCGTCTCGCCCTCGATCGGGATCAGGCCCTTGCCGTCCTTGCCGGTCGATTCCGCGATCAGCTGCTCGGCCCAGGCGCCGAAATCGGCGACGTCAGGCGAGGAGAAGATCGTCACCTTGTCGCGGCCGTCGAGCCCGGCGATGCCCATCGCAAGCCCGAGTTGCACGCCCGGGTTTTCCTGCGGCGGCACGTCGGCCCCGCAGGAGCGCACCATGGCGAGCGTATGGCCGAGCAGGCTGCGGACGTCGATGCCTGCGGCGGCGGCCGGCACCAGGCCGAACGGCGACAGCACGGAATAGCGGCCGCCGATCGCAGGATCCCCGTAGAAGATGCGGGCGAAACCCTGCTTGATCGCGACCTTCTGCAGCGATGAGCCCGGATCGGTCACCGCGATGAAACGGTGGCCGGCCAGGTCCTTGCCGATCGCCTTGGCCACCCGATCGAAGAAATAGTCCTTCATCACGTTCGGCTCGGTGGTGCCGCCGGATTTGGAGGAGACGATGAACAGCGTCCTTGAGATGTCGACATACTCCTCCATCGCGCGCACCTGCGCCGGGTCGGTGGAGTCGAGCACGTGCAGCCGCGGGAAGCCTGTGCGGTGCGGGAAGGTTTGGGCCAGCACCTCCGGCCCGAGGCTCGATCCGCCCATGCCGAGCACGACGGCGTCGGTGAAGTTCTGCCACTTCACGCGCTGCGCGAAATCCTCGTAGTCGGCCACGTCGGCAGAGGCCGCACTGGTCAGCCAGCCCAGCCATTCGTTCTCGTCGTCGCCGGTCCAGACCGACTTGTCCTTCTGCCACAGCCTTCGGATCTTGGCCGAGGCGCGCCATTCCTCCGCGCTCTTCTCGACCGCCTTCTCGATCGTGGCGCCCAGCGCGAGTTTCTGGTGGTCGATGCCGCCGCCGAGCGAGGTCGCGCGCTTGTGGGCAACCGCGCCGTAAAGCTTGTCGGCCGCGTCGGCGAACAGCTTGACGCCGTCCTTGACCAGTTCCTCGGTGATCGCATCGAGCGAGATGCCGGACTTCTCCAGCTCCTCCAGCACGTGACGGGCGTCGTCGACATTCTCCTCGAGGCTGTCGCGCACCTTGCCGTGATCGCGGAACGCGTCGAGCGTTGCCGGCGGCACGGTGTTGACGGTGTCGGGGCCGATCAGCTCCTCGACATAGAGCACGTCGCTGTAGTCCTTGTTCTTGGTGCCGGTGGACGCCCACAACAGCCGCTGCGGCTTGGCGCCCTTGGCCTTGAGCTTGTCCCAGCGCGCGCCCGAGAACAGGCGCTTGTAGTCCTGGTAGGCCAGCTTTGCGTTTGCGATCGCGATCTTGCCCTTCAACGCCGCGAGCCGCTCCTTTTCGTGCGGATCGTTGGCCTTCGCGATCTTCTCGTCGAGCTGCTTGTCGACAGCGCTGTCGATGCGGCTGACGAAGAAGCTCGCGACGCTTGCGATATGGGAGGGGTCGCCGCCCTTGGCGACGTATTTTTCCAGGCCCTTGAGATAGGCCTCCGCGACCTGGCGATAGACCTCCTGCGAAAACAGCAGCGTGATGTTGATGCTGATGCCTTCGCCGATCAGATGCTCGATCGCAGGCAATCCCTCCGACGTCGCCGGTACCTTGACCATCAGGTTCTTGCGGTGGACGTCCTTCCAGAGCCGCTCGGCCTCCGCGATCGTGCCCTTGGTGTCCATCGCGAGATAGGGAGACACTTCGAGGCTGACGAAGCCGTCGCCGCGGTGGCTTTTGTCGTAGACCGGGCGCAGCACGTCGGCGGCGTGCTGGATGTCCTCGACCGCGAGATGCTCGAACAGGTCGGCGACCGAGCGATCGCCCTTCTTGAGGGCCTGGCCGATCGCGCCGTCATACTCGTCCGAGCTGCCGATCGCCTTCTCGAAGATCGAGGGGTTGGACGTCACGCCTTTGACGCCGTCGGTCTCGATCAGCCGCTTCAGGTCGCCCTTGGCGATGAAGCCGCGGGCGAGGAAGTCCAGCCAGACGGCCTGGCGGTGATTTTCGAGTGCTTTGACGGGGTTCATGGGTGCCTGTTCTCGTTCGATCGAGGGTCGATTTTTGGGTTCCCGGGCAGCTTTCGGGGGCGGAGGCGGATTGTCAACATAGGGTGGCGCCCGGGCGGAATATCAGCATTCCCAAGGGATAACGCCATTCACAACAGTTCGATCCCTTCTCCATCCCTTGGGAGGCGGTCCGAGCAGACCCTGATCTCGGCACATTTTTATGACGCATCGCGGCGCACGGCTGCACGTCAGGGCCGCAGGTAGAGGTAGCCCTGGGAGTGCAGCTCGGCGAGGCGGACCACGCCGCCGCGCTCGGCGGCAACGAAGCCCGGGAGCAGGTCCTTCAGGCCGATGTTCTGTGATTTCATGGTGTTGCGGCAGGCGGCGAGTTCAATTCCGGACCCCGTGAACTGTCCGACACGCTTTGCCAGGTCGGGGTTGGCTGCGGCCGAATGAAACGCCTTCAGCGCCTGGCCGTGCACCACGAGCGCGATCGTCACATTGTCCGGGCCGCCGACGCCGTCGAGATGGTTCTGGATGTTGCCGATCACGAAATTGACCTTGTCGAGGTCATCGAGGTGACAGACCACCTTCAGCTTCTGCGGCGGTGCCGCGGTGGCGGCGTTCGCCCGTGACGCCGCGAAGGCGGCGCCGATCCCCGAGAGCGTGCCCCACAGGATGCTGCGTCGGTGCATGGCGTCCCCCCGCGCTGATGTTGTTGATTTGGTGTTTTCGACTTGGTGTTTTCCGCTTGGGCAAGCCCATCATTTGTGGCGGAGCGCAGCGAGTTCCTGGCGGTCGGTCACAAGTTCGGCGCATTCGCTCGAGTTCGCGCGGTCGACGCGAAAGATCTTGTCGTCGGCGCCGGCGAACAGCGCTTCGCGCGCGTCGTCGTCGGGCTTGTCGCGATTCCACACCATGATGCGGCCAAGGATGCGGCCAAGGCGCGCGGTCGCGGATTTGTTGTCCTTCGACAGCGCCACGGTGATGCCGCCGCCCTCACAATCCACGCCGCATTCGAAGCGCACCTCGTGGCCGGACTCGATCGCGTGGTTGCAGTAGCCGCTGGAGTCGAAATTGCCGGGGCGGTGGCGGTAGGTGACGCCGAGGCGGAACGAGTAATTGGTGGTCTTGTCCTCCGGCGCGTCTTCGGCTGACACCAGAAGCTTCATCGCGCTGACCTTCTGCTTCGGGTGCTGCGCCAGATGATTTGCATCGTAGCGCCGCACAAAGCAGGCATAGGCTTTCGCGCCGGGCGGGCCGGCGAACATCCTGTTGTCGAAGGCGGCCGCCGTCGCCTTGTCGACGGCTTCCTTCGTCTGGGCGGTTAACGCCGCGCCGGCGCAGGCCGCGGCTGCGAGTGCGACAACAAGGAACGTCCGCTGCATGACCGTCTCGGGAATATGCCGTGCCTCCAAGGTGTCACATCTAGGCGCGGCAATGGTGCCGCGCGGAACTGCGCGGGCTCGTTGCCTTAGTCGCGGCGACAAGGAGGCACGTTCAACGCTGTCTGACAGATTGTTCATGCAGCTTGTGAGGCATGCATCTTGACGCCAAGGCTGGACGGTCACACCTTTTCAGGGAGGCTAACGTTCATCGCCGGACGGGGAAGTTGCCCCGCTCGGATGTCCGCCTCGGAGGCCTGGGCCCCGGTAAACCACGGATGTTGCGGAGGCGCTACAACCGTCAAAAACAGGCTACTGTCGGGGGATATTGATGAACCATTAAGCTTCCTGCCTGTTGATAAGGCAGAGGCTGCACGCGCCGTGCATTGCCGAAGTGAGTCGGTCGAGTGTCCAATGGACCCAGCGTGCCGACGCTGATTCGATCCTTGGATGCTCTGGTTGCGACTCGTGTCAGTCGTGCGGCGATACATATCGTGGAGAGAGGGATCATGTACAACGATTCTTTGTTCAACGCCTTCGCAAGGTCGTTTGAAGCGCGAAGCCAGACCGACATGTCGATGGCCGAGTATCTGGAGTCGTGTCGAAGCGATCCGATGCGATATGCCAATGCGGCCGAGCGGTTATTAGCGGCGATCGGTGAGCCTCAGATGATCGACACGGCCAAGGACCCACGCCTTGGCCGTATCTTTTTGAACCGTACGATCAGATCGTATCCAGCCTTCGCCGGCTTCTACGGCATGGAGGACACGATCGAGCGCCTCGTCGGCTTCTTCCGCCACGCCGCGCAGGGCCTCGAGGAGCGCAAGCAGATCCTCTATCTGCTCGGGCCGGTCGGCGGCGGCAAGTCATCGCTTGCCGAGCGCATCAAGGCGCTGATGGAAATTCATCCGATCTACGTGCTGAAGGCGGGTGACGAACTGTCACCGGTGTTCGAGAGCCCGCTCGGGCTGTTTGATCCCGAGACGCTTGGCCCGATGATCGAGGAGAAGTACGGCATTCCGCGTCGCCGGCTGAGCGGGCTGATGTCGCCCTGGGCCTACAAGCGGCTCGAAGCCTTCGGCGGCGACATCTCGCAATTCCGCGTCGCGCGCATCCAGCCCTCCCGGCTGCGCCAGATCGCGGTTGCCAAGACCGAGCCCGGTGACGAGAACAACCAGGACATCTCCTCGCTGGTCGGCAAGGTCGACATCCGCAAGCTCGAGACCTACGCCCAGAACGATCCCGACGCCTACAGCTATTCCGGCGGCCTCAACCGCGCCAACCAGGGCGTGCTCGAGTTCGTCGAAATGTTCAAGGCGCCGATCAAGATGCTGCACCCGCTGCTGACCGCGACGCAGGAGGGCAACTACATCGGCACCGAGAACATCGGCGCGATCCCGTTCACCGGCATCATCCTCGCGCACTCCAACGAGGCGGAGTGGCAGAGCTTCAAGACCAACAAGAACAACGAGGCCTTCATCGACCGCATCTGCGTCATCAAGGTCCCGTACGTCCTGCGGGTGACCGAAGAGCAGAAGATCTACGAGAAGCTGATCCAGGGCTCCGAGCTTGCGGCCGCGCCATGCGCTCCGGCGACGCTGGAGACGATGGCGCGCTTCTCGGTGATGTCGCGGCTGCGCAAGCACGAGAACTCGACGCTGTTCGGCAAGATGCGGGTCTATGACGGCGAGAGCCTCAAGGAATCCGATCCGAAGGCGCGCAGCGTGCAGGAATACAAGGACGCGGCCGGCGTCGACGAGGGCATGGACGGCGTCTCCACCCGCTTTGCCTTCAAGGTGCTGGCCTCGACCTTCAACCATGACACCACCGAAGTTGGTGCCGATGCGGTGCACCTGATGTATGTGCTGGAGCAGGCGATCCGCCGCGAGCAGCTGCCTGACGAGACCGAGAAGCGCTATCTCGAATTCATCAAGGCCGATCTCGCGCCGCGCTACGCCGAGTTCATCGGCAACGAGATCCAGAAGGCCTATCTGGAATCCTACGCCGACTACGGCCAGAACCTGTTCGATCGTTACGTCGACTACGCCGATGCCTGGATCGAGGATCAGGACTTCAAGGATCCCGACACCGGCCAGCTGATGAACCGCGAGCTCCTGAACCAGGAGTTGACCAAGATCGAGAAGCCCGCCGGTATCGCCAATCCGAAGGACTTCCGCAACGAGGTCGTCAAGTTCTCGCTGCGCTCGCGGGCGCACAACAATGGCAAGAACCCGAGTTGGACCTCGTACGAAAAGGTTCGCGACGTGATCGAGAAGCGGATATTCTCCCAGGTCGAGGATCTGCTTCCGGTCATCTCGTTCGGTTCGAAGAAGGACGGCGAGACCGAGAAGAAGCACGGCGAGTTCGTCGAGCGGATGGTGGAGCGCGGCTATACCGAGCGCCAGGTCCGCCGGCTCGTCGAGTGGTACATGCGGGTCAAGCAGGCCGGCTAGTGCACGATCCGGAGAGCCGGCACCGGCTCTCCGTTCCGTCCCGTCCAAAAAGAATGCGATGCGACTGGTGATGATCGCATCCGGCGCGAGGCAGATGCAAAGTGGTCATGCATATCGTCGATCGGCGGCTGAATCCGGGTAGCAAGAGCCTGGAGAACCGTCAGCGTTTCCTGCGGCGCGCCAAGGCGCTGGTGCAGGGGGCTGTCAAGAAGTCGTCGCAGGACCGGGACATCAAGGATGTTTTGGAGGGCGGCGAGGTGACGATCCCGCTGGACGGCATGGACGAGCCGCGGTTCCGGCGCGAGGGCGGCACGCGTGACATGGTGCTGCCCGGCAACAAGAAGTTCGTCGAGGGCGACTGGCTGCAGCGCCCGAACCAGAGCGGTGCCAAGGGCTCCGGCGCCGGCGAGGGCGACAGCGAGGACGCCTTCCGCTTCGTGCTCAGCCGCGAGGAGTTCGTCGACCTTTTCCTCGACGACCTCGAATTGCCCGACCTTGAAAAGCGCAAGCTCGCGGAAACCGAGAGCGAGGGCCTCCGGCGCGCGGGTTATGCGACATCGGGCTCGCCCGCCAACATCTCGATCAGCCGCACGGTGAGCCGGGCGCTGGCGCGGCGTGTGGCGCTGCGCCGGCCGCGCAAGGACGAGGTCGAGGCGCTCGAGGCCGAGCTTGCGGAATGCGATGACGAGACGCGGCGCCGTGAGCTCGTGGCGCAGCTCGAAGCGCTGAAGGCCAAGGTCAAGCGCATTCCGTTCATCGATCCGATCGACATCCGCTACCGCCGCTTTGAGACGGTGCCGAAACCGGTGGCGCAGGCCGTGATGTTCTGCCTGATGGACGTCTCCGGCTCGATGTCCGAGCACATGAAGGACCTGGCAAAGCGGTTCTACATGCTGCTCTACGTGTTCCTGAAGCGGCGCTACAAGCACGTCGAGATCGTCTTCATCCGCCACACCGACCGCGCCGAGGAGGTCGACGAGGATACGTTCTTCCATGGACCGGCGTCCGGCGGCACGCTGGTGTCGAGCGCGCTGGTTGCGATGAACGACATCGTCCGCACCCGCTTCCGCCCGGCCGACTGGAATATCTATGCTGCCCAGGCCTCCGACGGCGACAACATGACGTCCGACAGCGGGCTCACCGGCCATCTCCTGACCGACAAGATCCTGCCGGTCTGCCAGTTCTTCGCCTATCTCGAGGTCGGCGAAGCCGCCAACTACACCTTCGACATGCCGGACTCCTCGCTCTGGACGCTCTATGAGCGGCTGCGCAACGAGGGCGCGCCGCTGTCGATGCGCAAGGTGAGCGAGCGCGGCGAGATCTTCCCGGTGTTCCAGGACCTGTTCAAGCGCCGCAGCAAGCAGGAAAGGGTAGCGTAATGGGTTCTTCCGGCGAACGGTTGTTCGAGGGCGCCGACTGGGATTTCCAGACGCTGCAGCGGATTCACGACGCCTGCGAGAAAGTCGCACGCACCGAGCTCGGGCTCGACGTCTATCCCAACCAGATCGAGGTGATCACCGCCGAGCAGATGCTCGACGCCTACTCGTCGGTCGGCATGCCGCTGTTTTACAAGCACTGGTCGTTCGGCAAGCAGTTCGCCTTCCAGGAAGCATCCTATCGCAAGGGCCTGATGGGCCTCGCCTATGAGATCGTCATCAATTCCTCGCCGTGCATTTCCTATCTGATGGAGGAGAACACGGCGACGATGCAGACGCTGGTGATCGCGCACGCGGCGTTCGGGCACAATCACTTCTTCAAGAACAACTATCTGTTCAAGCAGTGGACCGACGCCGACGGCATCCTCGACTATCTCGAATTCGCCAAGGGCTACATCGCGGTCTGCGAGGACCGCCATGGCCGCGAGACGGTGGAGCGGACGATCGATGCCGCGCATGCGCTGATGTCGCATGGTGTCGACCGCTACCCCGGCAAGAAGACGCTCGACCTGCGTGCCGAGGAGAAGCGCGCCGGCGAGCGCCGGCAGCACGAGGAAAGCGTGTTCAACGATTTGTGGCGGACGGTGCCGAACACCAAGGCCAAGAGCAAGGCCGCGCTCACCGCCGAGCGCCGCCACGCGCTGCTCGGTTTGCCGCAGGAGAACATCCTCTACTTCCTCGAGAAGACCGCGCCGCGTCTCGCACCCTGGCAGCGCGAACTCATTCGCATCGTGCGCCACATCGCGCAGTACTTCTATCCGCAGGGCCAGACCAAGGTGATGAACGAGGGCACCGCGACCTACGTCCATTACCGTATCATGAGCCGGCTACATCAGCAGGGCCGGCTCACCGACGGAAATTTCCTCGAATTCCTGCAGTCGCACACCAATGTGGTGTTCCAGCCCGAGTTCGACGACCGCCGCTATTCCGGCTTCAATCCCTATGCGCTCGGCTTCGCCATGATGCAGGACATCGAGCGGATCGTGAAGACGCCGGAGGATGAGGACCGCGAATGGTTCCCCGACATCGCCGGCAAGGGTGACGTCGAGGGCGTGCTGCGCGAGATCTGGAGCAACTACCGCGACGAGAGCTTCATCAGCCAGTTCCTCAGCCCGGCGCTGATCCGGCGCTTCCGCATGTTCCATCTGCATGACGACCCTGCGGAAAGCCAGGGGATCAAGGTCGATGCGATCCATGACGAGCGTGGCTACCGCCGGGTCAGGCGCGAGCTGGCGCGGCAATACGACGTCGGCTTTGTCGACGCCAATATCGAGGTCGTGGATGTCGATCTGGACGGTGATCGCCGTCTGATGCTGCGTCACTCAACGGTGAAGGGCGCGCAGCTCAACGAGACCGACACGCGGCGCGTGCTGCAGCATCTCGCCGATCTCTGGTCCTACGACGTGGCGCTGACCGAAGTCGACGGCACCGACAAGGTGCTGAAGGAATATGTCGTCAGCCCGCGCGCGGCTGCGGTCGCGGCTTAAGGACAGCACGAGCGAAGGGATAGCGCGGCGCCGACCGCCGCGCGGAATACAAATCTTGCTTGGTGAACCTTCATTTCTATCGAAGGCTCACATCATGAACATCCCGGCAACATTCCGGAGTTTGAAAGCGCAAGCGTTCCGCGCGCGAACGTGATCGCCGGCATGCGGAAATTGCGCAGCGCTCCTCTTGGAGCTTCTTGGCGATTGCCTGCGCGGGCGCGATTGATAATGTGCGCCGCGTCAAGAAAACCAAGAAAAGGATATGCCCTTGTCAACTCACTCCCGCCTGGCGGGCCTTCTCGCCTTCACCGCGCTCACCGCCGCGTCGATCTCACCGTCCGTTGCAGCCGACACCGCGATCAGGATCGGAAACACCGCGCCCTATAGCGGCCCGGCATCGGCCTACGGCACGATCGCACGGGCCGAGGCCGCGTATTTCCAGATGCTCAACGATCAGGGCGGCATCAACGGCCGCAAGATCGACTTCGAGAGTCTCGACGATGCCTATTCGCCGTCGAAGACCGTCGAGCAGACCCGCAAGCTCGTCGAGCAGGACGAGGTGCTCGCAATCTTCAGCGCGGTCGGCACCGCGCCCAACATCTCCGTGCAGAAGTATCTGAACATCAAGCACGTGCCGCAGCTGTTCGTGTCGTCCGGCGCGACGCGCTGGAACGATCCGAAGCAGTTCCCGTGGACGGTCGGCTTCAATCCGACCTACGAGCTCGAAGGCCGGCTCTATGCAAAATACATCCTGAAGACCAAGCCGGACGCCAAGATCGCGGTCATCACGCCGAACGAGGATGCCGGCAAGGATTATCTCAGGGGTTTCAAGGATGGGCTCGGCGAGCATGTCGGCCAGATCGTGGCGGAGACCACGTACCTCACGACCGACCCGACCATCGATTCCCAGATGGTGACGATGCGCGAGTCCGGTGCGGACGTGTTCTTCGCCGAAGCGACGCCGAAATTCGCAGCCCAGGCGCTGCGCAAGGCGGCGAGCATGGGCTGGAAGCCGCTGACCATCCTGCCGACCGTCTCCAACTCCGTCTCCGCCGTGCTTGAACCGGCCGGGCTCGAGAATGTCATCGGCGTCGTCACCGGGCTCTATCTGAAGGACCCGACCGATCCGCGCTGGGCCGACGATCCCGCGCAGAAGGAGTTTTCGGCCTGGATGAAGAAGTACCAGCCGAATGCGAGCCCGGGCGATCTGTTCAACGTGCAGGGCTACACGGTCGCGCAGGTGATGACGGCGGTGCTGAAGAACTGCAACGGCGATTACAGCCGCGACAACATCATCAGGCAGGCCACCAATCTGAAGGCGCTGGAACTGCCGATGCTGCTGCCGGGAATCAAGGTGCAGACCGAGCCCGACAATGTGACGCCGATCCGCCAGATCCAGATGGCGCGGTTCGACGGCAAGTCCTGGGCGCTGTTCGGCGATGTGCTGAGCGACAAGTAGCGGCCGGCAAAGTCCGGAGGGCCCGGTTTGAAACCAGATTCAAGCTCAGCGCAGGCTGGCGTTGATCTTGTCCAGCACGGCCGAACCGGGGCACAGCGCCTGTTCGTCCATCGTGTTGAGCGGCGTCTCGACGGTGTCGAGATGGGTGTGCAAATCCTCGGCGTCCGGATCGACATAGAGCAGACCGGTGACGATCTGGCCCTTGGCCGCATGCTTCTGCAGGAAGGTCTGTGCTCCGAGGCGATCGTGCGGATCGTAGTCGGCGTCGAGCTTGCGCAGTGCGAGCCGCGTGCCGTCATGCTGCTCGACCACCTGCACCGTGCCGGGCGCATAGTCGACGCTGATCGGCTCGCGGCCGACCAGCACGTCGAGGCGGTTCACCGCGTCATTGTGCTCGCGGACATAGTCAAAACTCTTGGTCGAGCCGGCGTGGTTGTTGAAGGCAATACAGGGGCTGATCACGTCGATGAAGGAGGCGCCCTTGTGGCGAATGGCGGCGGCGATCAGCGGCACCAGCTGGGTCTTGTCGCCGGAGAAGCTGCGCGCCACGAAGGTGGCGCCAAGCTGCAGCGCGATCGCAACCAGGTCGATCGCATTGTCGGTATTGGTGACGCCCTTCTTGGACTTCGAGCCGCGGTCGGCGGTCGCCGAGAACTGGCCCTTGGTCAGGCCGTACACGCCGTTGTTCTCGACGATATAGGTCATGTTGACGGCACGCCGGATCGAATGCGCGAACTGGCCGAAGCCGATCGAGGCGGAATCGCCGTCGCCGGAGACGCCGAGATAGATCAGGTCGCGGTTGGCGAGGTTGGCGCCGGTCAGCACCGACGGCATGCGGCCATGCACCGAGTTGAAGCCGTGCGAATTGCCGAGGAAATAGTCCGGCGTCTTCGACGAGCAGCCGATGCCGGAAATCTTCGCCACCCGGTGCGGCTCGATCGAGAGCTCGTAGCAGGCTTCGATGATCGAGGCGGTGATCGAATCGTGGCCGCAGCCGGCGCACAGGGTCGAGATCTTCCCCTCGTAATCGCGGTGAGTGTAGCCGAGGTCGTTCTTCGGCAGGCCGGGATGATGGAATTTGGGCTTTGCAATGTAGGTCATGACACGGCCTTGCGGAGAGGGGTCACCTTGAGATGATCCTGGTGGTCGCCGATCGAATTGGCGATGAAGCGCGCGGTGATCGGCGTGCCGTCATAATGCAGGATCGGCACCAGCCGCACGGGGTCGATGCCGTTCTCGTTGACGATCAGCTGGCGGAGCTGCGCGTCGCGGTTCTGCTCGACCACATAGACGAAGTCGTGATCGGCGATGAAGCTCGCGACGCTGGAGTGGAACGGGAAGGCACGGATGCGCATGCGGTCGAGCTGATGGCCGCGCGACTCCAGGATTCCGATCGCCTCGTCCATCGCGGGCGAGGTCGAGCCGAAATAGATCACGCCGTACTTGGTCGGCTTCGCCGCATTGGCCTGCAGCGGCCGCGGCACCATGTCCTGCGCGGTCTCGAATTTGCGCACCAGGCGCTGCATGTTGTCGGCGTAGACGGCGCCTTCCTCGGAATAGCGCGCGTAGCGGTCGCGCGAGGTGCCGCGGGTGAAGTAGGAGCCCTTGGTCGGATGCGTGCCCGGATAGGTCCGATAGGGGATGCCGTCGCCGTCGACGTCGAGATAGCGGCCGAAGTCGCGGCCTTCCTCGAGCATCTCCGCGGTCATCACCTTGCCGCGGTCATATTGCCTTGCGTCATCCCACTTCAGCGGGCGGCACAGCCGGTGGTTCATGCCGATGTCGAGATCGAGCATCAGGAAGATCGTGGTCTGCAGCCGCTCGGCGAGATCGAAGGCGGCGGCGGCGAACTCGAACGCCTCCGCCGGATCTTCCGGGAACAGCAGCACGTGCTTGGTGTCGCCATGCGAGGCATAGGCGCAGGCGATCACGTCGCATTGCTGCGTGCGGGTCGGCATGCCCGTCGAGGGGCCGGCGCGCTGGATGTTCATGATCACGGCCGGGATCTCGGCGAAATAGGACAGGCCGATGAACTCGGTCATCAGCGAGATGCCTGGGCCCGAGGTTGCGGTGAAGGCCCGCGCGCCGTTCCAGGAGGCGCCGATCACGATGCCGATCGAGGCGAGCTCGTCCTCGCCCTGCACGATGGCGTACTTCGCCTTGCCGGTCTCGGGATCGTGACGATACTTCTTGCAGTGGCTGGTGAAGGCTTCCGCCACCGACGATGACGGCGTGATCGGATACCAGGCGCACACGGTGGCGCCGCCATAGACGGCACCGAGCGCGGCCGCGCTGTTGCCTTCGATGAAGATACGGTCGCCGACCTTGTCGGACTTCTTCACCCGGAGCCCGGTCGGGCATTTCAGGTTCTGCAGCGCCCAGTCGCGGCCGAGATGCAGCGCATGGACGTTGGAGGAGAGCAGCTTCTCCTTGCCCTTGTACTGCTCGCCGATCAGCTGCTCGACCAGCTTGGGGTCGAGGTCGAGCAGCGCACAGAGCGCGCCGAGATAGATGATGTTCTTGAACAGCTGGCGCTGCCGCGGATCGGTGTAGGTCGAGTTGGTGATCGCGGTCAGCGGCACGCCGATGACGGTGATGTCCTCGCGGAATTTCGACGTCGGCATCGGCTTGGTCGAATCGTAGAACAGATAGCCGCCGGGCTCGATCGAGGCGACGTCCTTGTCCCAGGTCTGCGGGTTCATCGCCACCATCATGTCGACGCCGCCGCGGGCGCCGAGATGGCCTTCCTCGGTGACGCGCACCTCATACCAGGTCGGCAGGCCCTGGATGTTGGAGGGGAAGATGTTGCGCGGGGACACCGGCACGCCGTGGCGCAGGATCGAGCGCGCGAACAGCTCGTTGGCCGACGCCGAGCCCGAACCGTTGACGTTGGCGAAACGGACGACGAAGTCGTTTACGCTGCTGATCGGGCTTTGGACTGACATGTTGATCCCGCTTGAACCATATCGATGAGGTACTTCTGCATGTCCCAGGCGCCGGTCGGGCAGCGCTCGGCACACAGCCCGCAATGCAGGCAGACGTCTTCGTCCTTTGCCATCACCCGCCCGGTCTTCAGGCCTTCTGCGATGTAAAGCGCCTGGTCGTGATGCGGCGAGGGGGCTTTCAGCCGCTGCCGCAGATCATCCTCCTCACCGTTCTCGGTGAAGGTGATGCAGTCCATCGGGCAGATGTCGACGCAGGCGTCGCATTCGATGCAGAGCGGCGCGGAAAACACTGTCTGCACGTCGCAATTCAGGCAGCGCTGGGCTTCGCCGAGCGCGAGCTTGAGGTCGTAACCGAGCTCGACTTCGGCGCGGATGTCCTTCAGCGCGATCACCTTATCGCGATGCGGCACCTTGAAGCGCTTGTCGGCGGAAATGTCGTTGTCGTAGCTCCACTCGTGGATGCCCATCTTCTGCGAAGAGATGTGCACCTCGGGCAGTGGGCGTTCGTTGATGTCCTCGCCGGACAACATCTTGTGAATGGACAGCGCGGCGTCGTGGCCGTGCGCCACCGCCCAGATGATGTTCTTCGGCCCGAACGCCGCGTCGCCGCCGAAGAACACCTTCGGATTGGTCGAGACGAACGTCTTGAGGTCGACCTTCGGCATGTGCCACTTGTCGAACTCGATGCCGCAATCGGCTTCGATCCAGGGGAACGCATTTTCCTGGCCGACCGCAACGAGCACGTCGTCGCAGGGAATGGTCTGGTCAGGCTCGCCCGCCGGCACCAGATTGCGGCGGCCCTTGGCGTCGTATTCGGCCCGCACCTTCTGGAAGGTGACACCGATGAGCTTGCCGGCCACGTGCTTGAATGCCATCGGCACCATGAAATTGAGGATCGGGATGTCCTCGTGGATCGCGTCTTCCTTTTCCCAGGGCGAGGCCTTCATTTCCTCGAAGCCCGAGCGCACGATCACCTTGACGTCCTCGCCGCCGAGGCGGCGCGCGGTGCGGCAGCAATCCATCGCGGTGTTGCCGCCGCCGAGCACGATGACGCGGCGGCCGATCTTGTCAACATGGCCGAACGACACGTTGGCCAGCCAGTCGATCCCGATATGGATATTGGCGGCGGCCTCCTTGCGGCCGGGAATGTCGAGCTCGCGGCCGCGCGGCGCGCCCGAGCCGACAAAGATCGCATCGTAGTTCTCGGCGAGAAGCTGCTTCAGGCTGTCGACGCGCTGGCCGCCCTTGAACTCGACACCGATGTTGAGGACGTAGTCGGTCTCCTCGTCGATCACGCTGTCAGGCAGGCGGAACTTTGGAATCTGGCTCCGCATCATGCCGCCGGCCTTGGGGTCGCCGTCGAACACGGTGCAGTGATAGCCGAGCGGCGCCAGATCGCGCGCCACCGCGAGCGAGGCGGGGCCGCCGCCGACCAGCGCAATGCGCTTGCCGTTCTTCGGTCCCGGCTTCGGCAGCCGATGCTTGATGTCGTCCTTGAAGTCGGCGGCGACGCGCTTCAGGCGGCAGATCGCGACCGGAGTTTCCTCGACCCGGCCGCGGCGGCATGCCGGCTCGCATGGACGGTCACAGGTGCGTCCCAGGATCCCGGGGAACACGTTGGACTGCCAATTGATCATATAGGCGTCGCTGTAACGCCCCTCAGCAATCAACCGGATGTACTCGGGAACGGGGGTGTGTGCGGGACAGGCCCATTGGCAATCGACTACTTTGTGAAAGTAATCCGGCGCCGAGATATCAGTCGGTTTCATTCCTACCTTTGACCCGCGCGAAAAGCCTGACCGCGCGGCCTTATCGTTGACGACGAACGCTCACGTGGCGTTGTTCTGGTTTTTGAATTGGATCATAGGTTTATCTTATTAGAGCCGTTCCAGTGAAGGCAAAGGCTAAATTGTCCGATCATCCGCTTTCGCGCGGCTGATGTGCGTTTGGCGTTAATCTCGATTGCGTTATGTGGCGGTGCAGCATGCGTGCACCGCCACATCGCCCTGATTCGAGCATGATCTCCGCGCAAACGCTGCGCGTTTGTCGCGAGGAAAACCGCTTCGCACTTTTCCGGATCATGCTTTAGGCGCGCGGAAGGTCGCTCTTCGCGATATCCCACAACAGCCGGTAGACGCCGCTGGTGACCACCAGCGGTTTCAAGGCTGCGTTGCCGGTAATAGCTGCAGCGGCCGCAGGGACCGCGCCGACATCAGTGGCGTCGATCAGCACGAACCAGTCGCCGGCACCGGGATCGGCCTTCGCCGCATCCGGCGTGAGCGGCTTCGACAGCACAGGGTCGTTCTCCAAGAGGTGCATCGAGATGATGCCGTCGCGCGATGCCGGATCGAGTTGCTCCCGCAATGCAGCGCGGAGTTTGTCCGCGCCCTCCGCCGGCGGGCGCAGCCGGATGATGCCGAGCGCAGCGCCCCTGCCGACGCCGCGGCTGATCGTGATGCGCGCAACGCCGCGGATCATGTTCTGAAAGCGCGCGATATTGGCCTTCGACCAGTCGGTCTGGTTGGCGAGCGCCGTGCGGTAGGCCGGGCTCTCGAGCGCATCGAAGGTCGCGGTCGAATAGAGGCTGAGATATTTCGGCTTGCCGTCGTGAGCGACGTAGCGGCGTGCTTCCACGAATCCGTCGATGGCGACGCGTTCTTCGAGATGCTCGCGATCGTACCAGCGATTGAATTCAGTTTCGTGTAAGCTGTCGATATCCATCGATGTCAGCAGCATGCCTTGTCCGGCGATCGGCATCGAGTGCTCCTTTTTTGCCTGTTTTATCTGCGCAATATCGCCTGATAGCGCGGGCCGGGGAAGCAGGTTCCCCAGTGCCCGAGAGCGTGCATACCAAGGATTGCCACAATTGCTGCAATCCTGTTCAGCGCGGGTTCACAGAGGTAGCATTTCCATTCGTTTCGCCAACTCTCGAGAAGCAAAGGGACGACCGCTATGGCACGCATTCTGTGGGCATTGATTGTCGCTCTGGTGTCGCTCGCGTCGCTTCCCGTGCACGCGCAGGACCAGGAGAAACGCCTCGCGCTCGTGGTCGGCAACGGCGCCTATGAGGCCGGCGCGCTGCAGACCGCCGCCAACGATGCCGGTCTGATTGCGCAGACCTTGCAGGCCGCGGGCTTCGATGTCATCGGGGCCCGCGATCTCGACGGCGAGACGCTGCGCAAATCGTTCCGCGATTTCATCCAGAAAGTGCAGGACGCCGGACCGAACACCGTCGCCTTCGTCTATCTCGCCGGCTACGGCGTGCAACTGACCGGCGAGAATTACTTCGTGCCTGTTGATGCCAAGATCGCCCGCGACACCGACGTGCCGGTCGAGGCGATCCGCATCTCGGATTACAGCCATCAGCTGTCGGCGCTGCCGATCAAGGCCGGCGTGATCGTGCTCGATGCGGCGCGCAGCAATCCGTTCGCGAAAGATGGCCAGCCGCTGGCCGGTGGCCTTGCGCTGGTCGATCCTGATCCGAAGATGCTGATCGCCTTCAACTCGGCGCCCGGCACCGTCGCGCCTGACGGCGCGCCGCCTTACGGGCCCTACGCGCAAGCGTTGGCGGAAATGATCCGCGCCGGCGGCCTGACCCTGCCCGAGGTGTTCGACCGCGTTCGCCTGCGCGTCAACGAGATGACCAAGGGCGCCGAGATCCCCTGGAATGCACAGAAGGTCGACGCGCCCTTCATGTTCTTCGAGCGCAAGCCGGATGCGCCGCCGCAGCAGGTCGATGCCGGACTGCGCACCAAGCCGATCCGCGATTTCCCGGCGCAGGATGCCTATGCCGCGGCGCTGGAGCGCGACACGCTGCAGGGCTACGAGGATTATCTGCAGGCCTATCCGAACGATCCGCTGGCCAAGCGGGTGCGCGCGATCGTGGCGGCGCGGCGCGAGGCCATCACGTGGCGGCGCACCTACAACGCCGATACGCCGGATGCCTATTGGTCGTACCTGCGGCGTTATCCGCGCGGGCCGCATGCCTACGACGCCCGGCGCCGGCTCGCCTATCTGTCGGCCGCGCTGGAGCCACCGCCGCAGTTCACGGTGCTGGACTATGACGTGCCGCCGCCGCCGCCCGACGAGATCGTCTATGTCGACCGCCCGGTGCTCTATTACAGCGATCCGGTGTTCGCCTTCGCGCCGCCACCGCCGCCGCCAGTGTTCTTCCTGCCGCCGCCGCCGCCGGACTTCGTCGTGCTGCCGCCACCACCGCCGCCGATCGGCCTGTTCGTGCTGCCGACGCCGTTCTTCGTGGCGATCCCGGCCTATGTCGCTGCGCCGGCCTATGTCGTGCCGCCGCAGAACAACATCGTGTTCAACAACATCCACAACACGACCGTCATCAACACGGTGATCAACAATCCCAACCCCACGCCGGCGCAGCTCCATGCGGCCGGGGTGACCGCGGCGATGGGCGGCGCGCCGGTGACGGCGGCGCCGCAACTGCCGGCGGCGGCGATGCAGCGCGCCAATCTGACGCGGCCGGGCGCGCCGCAAGGCGTGACGCCGGCACAGGGCGCGGCGATGGGAGCCCCTGGCGCCGCGCCGAACGCGGCGGCTGCGCCAACCGCACCGGGCGCGCAGGGTGCGCACACTCTGCCGGGCGCGAAGAACGGCCCGCCGCTGCCGCAGTCGGCGACCGCGCCGGCCAACGCCACGCCGCATGGCGCCGTGCAGCCGGGCGCCGCGCAACCCGGCACATCGCAACCCGGCGCCGTGCAACCTGGCGCAAAGCCGAATGCGCTCCCGCCAGGCAAGCCGGCGACCGCGATGGCGCCTGCCAATGCGCAACCTGCGCCTCCGGCCAAGCCCACGGCTGCCCCGGCGGCAAACGCGCCGGCGTCGCCTGCGACCGCTGGCAAACCGGGCAGGCAGCCGCTCTCGCATGCCGCGACGGCGCCAACCGGCAATGTGAAGCCCGCGACGGCGTCGTCGCCGGCGAGCCGCGCGACACCGCCACGGCCGACGCCGGCCGCGCGGACGGCACCCGCGCGTGCCGCGGTGTCGCCGCCACCGGTCTCGCGGCCCGCGCCGCAGCGTGCCGCAGCGCCGCCGCCTCGCGCCGCAGCCGTTGCGCCGCGTCCGGCGCCGGCACCGGCTCCGCGCGCTGCACCGCCGCCGCCGCGGCCTGCGGTGCAGGCGCAACGCGCAGCGCCGCCGCCGCGGATGGCTGCGCCGCCGAGGCCCGCGCCCGCACCACGGGCGGCAGCGCCGGCCTGTCCTCCCGGCAAGTGCAAACACTGAGGGCGTGACGTCATGCGCGGAGCAGGTCAGCATCCATGAGCATCACGGCCTCGCTCGGGTCGCGGAGCGTCGCGAAATTCCTGATCGGCGCAATCATCGGGCTGGTGGCGTGCCGCCAGCCCGCACAGGCGGCCGAACTCGCAGCACAGGACGTCGCGCTGCTCGATCGCCTGAGCTGGGGCGTCAACGCCTCGAGCGCGGCGCATCTGCGCGAGGTCGGCGTCGAACGCTGGCTGCAGGAGCAATTGCACCCGGCCAATGTCGCGCTGCCGCCGGCGGTGCGTGCGCAGATCGAGGCGATGCCCGACGTGCATCGCTTTCCGTTCGATATCGCGGCTGCCTTCGACCTGCAGGCCAAATCGGCCAACCAGGTCGCCGACCCCGAGCAGCGCAGGGCGGCGCAGACGGTGTTCCAGCAGGGCATGAACGATCGCGTCAAGCAGGCCGCGGCCCGCACCATCCTGCGCGCGCTCTATGCGCCGGATCAGCTGCGCGAGCGCATGACCTGGTTCTGGTTCAACCACTTCAACGTGTTCCAGTACAAGGCCATGATCCGCGTGCTGCTGGGCGACTACGAGGATCACGCGATCCGCGACCTGCTCGCCGCGACGCTGCATCATCCGGTGATGCTGCGCTATCTCGACAATGCCGACAACGCGGCCGGCCACCTCAACGAGAACTACGCCCGCGAGATCATGGAACTGCACACCATGGGCGTCGGCTCCGGCTATACCCAGGCCGACGTCGAGGCGCTGGCGCGCATCCTCACCGGCGTCGGCGTCGACTTCGCGTCGGAGGATCCGAAGCTGAAGCCGGAGCTGCAGTCCCAGCTGGTCCGTGAAGGCGGTTTCGAGTTCAATCCGGCGCGCCACGACTATGGCGACAAGACCTTCCTCGGCCATCAGATCAAGGGCCGCGGCCTTGCCGAGGTCGACGAAGCCCTCGACATCCTCTGCCGTCACCCGGCCACCGCCACGCATATCGCAAGGCAGCTCGCGACCTATTTCGTCTCCGACAATCCGTCCGACGCGCTGGTGCAGCGCATGGCGCAGACCTTCCAGAAGACCGACGGCGATATCGCGGCCGTGATGTCGACGCTGGTGCACGCGCCCGAGTTCACCGCGACGCTGAAGGATGGCGCCAAGTTCAAGGATCCGGTGCTCTACGTGATCTCGGCGGTGCGGCTCGCCTACGACACCAAGGTCATCCTCAACACGATGCCGATCCAGGGCTGGCTCAACCGGCTGTCGGAAGGCCTGTTCAACCACGAGACGCCCGACGGCTATTCGATGCTGTCGACGGCCTGGAACGGGCCGGGGCAGATGATGCTGCGCTTCGAGATCGCACGCGCGATCGGCTCGGGCTCGGCCGGGCTGTTCAAGCCGAACGAGCCCAATGCCGTCGACCAGCCGGCGTTTCCGCAGGTCATGAACGCACTCTATTTCAGCACCATCAGGCAGACGCTGAGCCCGACTACGCTCGCCGCGCTCGACCAGGCGGTCTCGCCGCAGGACTGGAACACGCTGTTCCTGTCGTCACCGGAGTTCATGCACTGAAAGGGAGGTTCGCCAATGAACCGCCGCGAACTGATCAAGGCCTTCGCTGCTTCCGCATCTCTCACCGTTGCCGGCCGGGTCTGGGCAGCGCCCGCGACCGACGCGCGCCTGCTCGTGGTGTTCCTGCGCGGCGCCTACGCCGCCGTCAATGTGATCGTGCCGGTCGGCAGCGAGTTCTACTACGCCACGCGCCCGACGCTTGCGATCGCGCGGCCGGATGCCGGCAATCCGAACGCGGCGCTGGCGCTCGATGCCGGATGGGGGCTGCATCCGGCACTGCGCGACTCGATCTATCCGCTCTGGGCCAAACGCGAGATCGCGTTCGTCCCGTTCGCCGGCTGCACCGACGACCTCTCGCGCAGTCATTTCGAGACCCAGGACACGATCGAGCTCGGCCAATCGGTCGGCGGCAGCCGCGACTACCGCTCCGGCTTCATGAGCCGGCTGGCGAGCGAGCTGACGCGGGTGAAGCCGATCTCCTTCACCGATCAGCTGCCGCTGATCTTCCGCGGCCAGGCCCAGGTCCCGAACACCAGCATCGCGAGCGTCAGCAAGCCCGGGGTCGACGACCGCCAGGCCCAGCTGATCAAGCAGATGTACACGCAGGGCAGTCTGGCGAACTCGGTGGCGGAAGGTTTTCGCGTCCGCGACGATGTCTACAAATCCGTCTCGGAGGAGATGACGGCGGCGAACCGCGGCGCAGTCTCGCCGCGCGGCTTCGAGCTGTCGGCGCGGCGGATCGGGCATCTGATGCGCGAGCAGTTCAACCTCGGCTTCGTCGATGTCGGTGGCTGGGACACCCATGTCAACCAGGGCGCGGCGACCGGCTATCTTGCCAGCCGTCTCGGTGAGCTCGGCCGCGGCCTTGCCGGTTTCGCCGAGGAGATCGGGCCGGCGATGTGGCGCGACACGGTCGTGGTCGTGATCTCCGAATTCGGCCGCACCTTCCGCGAGAATGGCAACCACGGCACCGATCACGGCCATGGCAGCGTCTACTGGGTGATGGGCGGCGGCCTCAATGGCGGGCGGATGGCCGGCGAGCAGATCAAGGTTGCGGAGGCGACGCTGTTCCAGAACCGCGACTATCCTGTCCTGACCGACTACAAGGCGTTCTTCGCCGGCCTGCTCCAACGCGTCTACGGCCTGCAGCAGCCGAGCCTCGAACGCATCTTCACCGGCATCAAGCCGAAGGATCTGAACCTGGTTTGAAGGGGCGCTGCCAAAATATCGAAAACAACCCCATGCAAAGTAGCCGTCAGGTGCCGGCGACTTGACACGTCGGGCAACTCATCGGTATTCTTCCATTATTCAGAAATCGTGCAATGGCGGCCGCCTTGGCCGGCGAGCAGGTCCTAATCGCACAGCTACCGCTGTTCCAGAACCACGAAGACGTTCTTCGCCGGCCTGATCCAGCATGTCTATGGCCTGCAGCAGGCGAGCCTCGAGCGGATTTTCAACGGGGTCAAGCCGAAAGACCTGAACCTGGTTTAGCGCAATTAGTGTGGCCGTCCCTGCTTCACCTCGTCCTGCGTGTCAGAAGATGGAGGGTGAAAGCCTCCATTCGCTAGGCGGAGCCGAAACGTGCGAACCCATTCGTTTCGCTCATCTTCGATCAAGCTCCACAGGGGCCAGGCAGGCGACGCCTCGATCGCATGCAAAATCGACCAATTGATGCCAAAAGCAGTGTCGCCGTCTTGCGGTAGCAGCGAAATGAGCGATTCAATGTCATCCTCACCGAGGGGTTGTGTAAGTTCATTAACGGATTTCTCAGCGGCCTGAAGTTGCTTCTCACTGAGGCCGTCTGTCAGCTTCGCACCAATCTTACAAAGCTCTCTCACTGGTTTTTGAACCATATGCCGCTCCTGCCTATCGGCACGATGGATGAGGGTGTGTGGGTATTCTGGACCTAGATATCAAGCCGCTCTCGCAGCCAAGTCCGCGATCGCCTTCATCACGGCGTTGCGGATGCCGGGGTCGTAGAGGATGTGGCCGGCGCCATCGATGATGCGGACCTCGCTGCCCGGCCAGCGCGCGGCGAGCGCGTGCGAGGTTGCGGGCGGGCACAGCAGATCGTAGCGGCCCTGCACCAGGATGCCGGGAATGCCGGCGAGCTTGCCGGCGTCGTCCATCAGCTGGTTCGGCCGCATGAAGCAATCATTGGCGAAGTAGTGCGCCTCCATGAACGGCGTCGAGGGCAGGGTGCCCGATGACTTGAGATCGAGCCGCGTCTGCTTCGGCGTATGCTCCGACAGCGTGCGTTCGGTGTCGTGCCAGGCGCGCGCGGCCGGCGCATGCACGGCGGCGTCGGGACCGAGGATGCGGCGGTAATAGGCCGCAAGCGGCGCGGCACGCTCCTCCTCGGGCAGGAAGTTGAGGAAATCCTCGGAGAGCGAAGGATAGAAGCGCGGCAAGGTCCGCAGGAAGACATCCTCCAGCTCCTCGGCGGTGCCGAGAAAAGTCGCGCGCAGCACCAGGCCGCTGACGCGCTCGGGATGGGCTTGAGCATAGGCCAGCGCCAGCGTCGCGCCCCAGGAGCCGCCGACCACCATCCAGCGCGCGAAGCCGAACCGCTCGCGGATCTTCTCCATGTCCGCAATCAAATGCTGCGTCGTGTTGTGGTCGCGGCTGCCCTTCGGCCGGCTACGGCCGCAGCCGCGCTGGTCGAACAGCACGGCGTGAAAGCGCTCGGGATCGAACAGCCGGCGATGATCGGGCTGGCAACCGCTGCCGGGACCACCATGCAGGTAGACAGCGGGAACGCCGCCTTCGCGCCCGACGCTCTCGACATGGAGGTCGTGGCCACTGCCGACATCGAGCCATTCCGATGTCAGGGGCGCAAACGGATCGGCGCGCCTCGCGGCCTTGCCGGCGTCGGCGTCAGGCGCCATCACGTTTGTCCTGGCGTTCATCCGCCTCCAGCGTGCCGCCGGCGAAGTTGCGATAGAGGAAACGGTTCTGCCTGCCGGCGGATTCCTGCTCGGCCTGCTTGAAGATCTCCTCGTGCCGCGGCGACAGCGCACAGGCCGGATCGGTGTTGCCCGCGTCGCCGGTCAGGGCAAAGGCCTGGCAGCGGCAGCCGCCGTAGTCGACCTCGCGGAATTCGCAAGACTTGCACGGCTCCGGCATCCAGCCGGTGCCGCGATAGCGGTTGAAGGCCTCCGAGTTCTGCCAGATCCAGGCGATCGAATGGTTCGAGCGCACCGATTCGAATTCGAGCCCGGTGATGCTTTCGGCGGCGTGGCACGGCAGCACCTTGCCGGCCGGCGAGATGTTGAAGAACTGGCGGCCCCAGCCACCCATGCATTTCTTCGGCCGCAGCGCGTAGTAATCCGGCACCACATAGTCGATCGCGAGCGTGCCCTTCAGGCGCGCCTGCGCGTCCTCGACGATGCGGCTGGTCTCCTCGATCTGCTGTAGCGTCGGCATCAGCGCGGCGCGGTTCTTCAGCGCCCAGCCGTAATACTGCACGTTGGCGACTTCGAGCCGGTCGGCGTCGAGGTCGACGGCCATCTGGATGATGTCGGGGAGCTGATGCAGGTTCTGCCGGTGCATCACGGCATTCACCGTGAGCGGCAGTTCGAGCTCGCGCGTCCATTTCGCGACCTCGAGCTTCTTTTTGTGCGCGTCCTTCAGCCCGGCCACGCGATCGGCGACGATGGGCTCGTTGCCCTGAAAACTGATCTGCACATGGCTGAGGCCGGCATCGGCCAGCGCCGCGAGCTTGTCCCTGCTCAGCAGCACGGCCGAGGTGATCAGGTTGGAATAGAGCCCGACATCGGTCGCATGCCGCACCAGCTCGACGATGTCCTTGCGCGCGGTCGGCTCGCCGCCGGAGAAATGGATCTGCAGCACGCCGAGTTCGGCGAGCTCGCTCAGCACCTTCTTCCATTCGTCGGTGGTGAGCTCGGTCGAGCCGCGGTCGAGCTCGACCGGGTTCGAGCAGTAGGGGCATTGCAGCGGGCAGCGGTGGGTGACCTCGAGCAGCACGGCGAGCGGGATGCCGTAGGTCTCGGCGGCCGAGCGGGCACCTTCCAACACGGCAAGGCCGTCGCTCGGGCCTGATGGTGTCGTCTTGTTGTCGGCGAGTGTGTCACTCATGCTGTGCTCTCGCGCGCTTCGGTGAGAAAGCCCTTGTCGGCCAGATCCTGCAGCATGGCGATCACGTCGGTCGCGATTGCCTCGCGTGGCGCGGCATATTTCGCCGCCAGCCCGTCGACCATCTCGGCGACGTTGCGCACGCCGTCGCAGAGCTGCAGCACCTCGACCGCGATCTGGTCCGGCGCCAGCACGCGCTCCGGCGCCAGGATCACCCAGACCTGCCGCGTCTCGTCGAATTTCAGCTTGGTGTGGCGCGGCAGTTTCGGCCGGCTGGTCTCGCTGACGCTGATGTTGCGGCTGGCCATGATCGTGTCCCTAGCTCGCCTTGGCTATATCGGTCTTGGGCACGAAGGCGCCGGGCGGAATGTGGCCGTCGACATAGGCGTGGTACAGCGCGTCGAGCTGCACCCACAACACGTTGGTCTTGAAGATCAGCGCGTTGCACACCGCTTCACGCTCGGCCGGTGTTTTCGCATGCTGCTTGACGTATTCGAGCGCGAAGCCGGCGTCGCGCGGCGCCTGGGTCAGGCGGCGGCTGAAATAGCTCATGATGTCGGGGTTGACGAAGTCGTAATGCTTCAGCATCCCCGAGATGCGCTCCTCGTGCAGGTTCGGCGCGAACAATTCGGTGAGCGAGGAGGCGATCGCCTCCAGCGGCGTGCGGTCGCGGCAGAAATGCACATAGGCTTCGACGGCGAAGCGCGTCGCCGGCAAAATGCCTTCGGTGGACTCCACGTATGCCGTGGCGAGGCCGAGGCCTTCGGTCAGCTTCAGCCAGCGCTCGATGCCGCCCTCATTGCCGAGATCGCCGTCATGGTCCTCGATGCGGTGACGCCACTCGACCCGTGTGTTGCGGTCGCGGAAGCGCGAGATCACCATCGCGTCCTTCAGCGGGATCGTGCTCTGGTAATAATAGCGGTTGAGCGCCCAGGCCTGGACCTGGCCCTTGTTGAGCTTGCCGCCGTGCAGCAGGCGATGGAACGGGTGCAGACTGTGATAGCGCGTCGCCCCGATCTGGCGCAGCGTCGCCTCCATCGCCTCGGCGCTGTCGAGCGTGATGCCCTTGCCGATCGAGAGCGCAGTCATTCCGTTTGTCGGCACCACATTCACAGCACGATCTCCGTTCCGTCGGAAGGAATCTGCCAGCCCGCCTGTTCGGCCGCCTTGCGCTCGGCCGAGCTCCCAAGCAGCGCCGGGTTGGAGTTGTTGATATGCAAAAACACTTTTCGTCCGATGTCGAGAGCGGCGAGGCTCGCGATCGCACCCTGATCGCCCGACATCGCGATATGTCCCATGCCCTGGCCGGTCTTGTTGCCAAGCCCCGCCGCGATCAGTTCGTCGTCGCGCCACACCGTGCCGTCGAAGAACACGAGGGGCGCGCCCTTGAGCCGCGATTTGAGGTCGTCCGTGACCCGCGCGCAGGCCGCCAGGAAGTAGAAGTATTGGCCGCTGCGCTTGTCCGCAATGCGCAGGCCGAGCGTATCGCCGACGCCGTCGGCGCCTGCCGGATGCGCCTTGCCCTCGAGATACCAGGCGCCCTTGCCGGGAACCTCGAACGGCAGCACCTCGAGCCCCGACGGCGATCCGTCGGGCAAAGCCGGTTCAAAGCCCTGGTCGACCGCGATCGGCCGTCGCGCGACGTTCTTTTCACTCAGCACGTTGAAGATGCTGTTCGAGCGCAGGATCGCGAGCACCCGCTCGTGGGCGTAGATCGCAAACGGCGAACCCTCGCGCATCGACAACAGCCCGGCGACCGCATCGACCTCGCCATTGGTGAGGATGACGCCGGCGATCGGGCTGTGGCGCAAGGCGCCGGGTTTCGGATGCAGCTGCGGCGTGGCGATCAGCTGCTGACGGAGATCGGGGGAAGCGTTGACCAGGAACCAGTGCGCGCCGTCGCCGCTGACGGCGATCGAGGCTTGCGTGCTCTGCAATTCCGGATGATCGCTTCGCGCCGTCCTGCAGATGGCACAGCCGCAGTTCCACTGCGGAACGCCGCCACCTGCCGCGGCACCCAGGACGACGACACGAAGCATGATCCGTCCCCTGGAGAAGTTTGGCCCTAACGAGGCTTGATTTGGACCAGAAACGTTACGAGGTGGACCCCGGATTTGAAACACACCCCCATGTTCGGGAGCGTGTTACGCCCGGATGTCCACCTGCGCTAAAACGCTAAACGTGTATAGGGCGCTGCCGCTTACTTGCGGGTGGCGCACATATACATGTTGATTTCCATGCCGACCGACACTTCCACGATCTTCGGTGCTTTCCAGGCCATTTGGCTCTCCATGTTGCAACCGGACGAACTTTCCGCCCTGCAGTTAAACTACTGCGGTTGGAAAAGTTCGCCACTTAAATTTTTTGCAACGTGCCCTGCTCAAAGGCATGCTGCACTGCGGCAAACGGAACTGGCCCGGTCACAAATTTGTGCGCGCATTTCCTGTCAAAAGCCCGTGCCATCAGACCTTTTTCCTGTTGTTCGCCACACGGTGAATGGTGATGTTGGGCTAACAAACAGGGCCGCGCGGTCCTCCGAAGGTCCTGATGACGATTCTACAGCTTCCGGCGACGGGAGCGACTAACGAGCCGAGTTCAGCCGATGCCACGCTATTTCTTCAATACCCGTATCGGCGACGAGCTGATCTCCGACCCCGACGGCGAAATCCTGCGCGACCCGGATCGCGCATGGGAAATGGCGCGGGCGATGATTCGCGAATTGCTCAAGACCGAGGGCGCCGACGGCGCACTGCTCAGCGCGGTGATCGAGGTGACCGACGACGAGGGCGAGATCGTGCTGGAGTTTCCCTTCACCGAGGCGATTCTCGATCGCCCGGACCGCTCCCTGACAAGGCACTGAGATAAGGCATTGACGCACGCCGACGGGGCCGCGTGGTCACAACCATGCGTTGGCCGATGCCAGCATGTATCCGATTGCAATTGTCCGGACAAACTCGCAAGGCTATGAACGGAAAGCCGAACCGCGCCGATCGACCTTAATGGCGCAATCAACAACGGCTTCCACCCAGGGGAGAACAATCATGAAAAAACACTCGTTCGCACCGCGCAGCCTGCTGCTTGCCGGGGCGATGTTGGGGGCATTCACGCTCTCTGCTGCGGCGCAGCAGCCGGCGACCCCGCCGGCGGCAGGCGCGGCGCCTGCCGCGCAGCCGCTTCCGCCGGGCTCGCCCATGATCGGGCGTCCGGACAATGAGGCCGCCGCCAAGCTCGCGCCGGTGGCGCCGCCGCCGTTGCCGTCCGCGCCCGACAAGCTGCCGCTCGCCAGGCTCAAGGTGCCGGCCGGCTTCAACGTCGAGGTCTATGCCGCGGGCATGGCCAATGCGCGTTCGCTGGCGCTCGGCGACAAGGGCACCGTGTTCGTCGGCAGCCGGCTGGTCGACAAGGTCTATGCGATCGTCAACAAGGACGGCAAACGCTCGGTCAAGGTGATCGCCTCGGGCCTCTATCGTCCGAACGGCGTCGCCTTCAAGGACGGCACGCTCTACATCGCCGAGCTCTCGAAGGTCTCCAAGATCGACAAGATCGAGGACAATCTGGACAACCCGCCGAAGCCGACCGTCATTTACGACAAGCTGCCGAAGGACGAGGCGCATGGCTGGAAGTTCATCGCGATCGGTCCCGACAACAAGCTCTATGTCCCGGTCGGGCAGCCCGGCAACAACGTGCTGCATGACGCCGACCACGGCCAGATCCGCCGCATGAATCTCGACGGCTCCGGCGCCGAGGTCTACGCGCTCGGCGTGCGCAACTCGGTCGGCTTCGACTGGAATCCCGAGAACAAGCAGATGTACTTCACCGACAACGGCCGCGACTGGCTGTCGGAGACGGTGCCGGAAGACGAGCTCAACCGCGTCACCAAGGCCGGCGAGGATTTCGGCGCGCCGTATTGCTGGCAGGGCAACATCATCGACCAGGAGCTCGGCTGGGGCAAGAACTGCAAGGACTACACGGCGCCGGTCGGCCTGATGGGCCCGCATACCGCTTCGCTCGGCATGCGCTTCTACACCGGCAGCATGTTCCCGAAGGCCTACAAGGACGCGATCTTCGTCGCGCGCCACGGCTCCTGGAACAAGTCGCAGAAGCAGGGCGGTGACATCGTCGTCGTCAAGCTGAACAAGGACGGCACCGTGAAGTCGGTCGAGCCGTTCCTGACCGGCTTCCTCGAGGACAACAAGTATGTCGGCCGCCCGGTCGACGTGATGCTGCTGAAGGACGGTTCGCTGCTGGTCTCCGACGACTGGAACGGCGCGGTCTATCGCATCAGCTACGGCAAGCAAAAGGTTGCCAACCAGTAACAACCACCAACGTCATTCCGGGGCGATGCGCAGCATCGAACTATGATGTGCAATTGCACATCTGAGAATCTCGAGATTCCGGGTCTGGTGCTGAGCACCAGCCCGGAATGACTGAAGTGCCAGGAGCCGCTAATGCGCAAGATGACTATTCCCACGCTCCTGTTTGCATTCACCGCATTCTCCGCAAATGCCGAGACCATCCAGGAGCGCACTGCTGCGTGCTTTGCCTGCCACGGCGAGCATGGCACCTCGGAAACCGAGAACACGCCCTCGCTCGGGGGCCAGCAGGCGCCCTATGCGCTGATCCAGCTCTTCATGTTCCGCGAGAAGCTGCGCACCTTCGAGCCGATGAACGAGATGGCGAAGTCGATGACCGACGACGATTTGCGCGCCTTCTCCGATTTCATCGCCACCCTGCCGAAGCCCACGCCGCCCACCGAGGCCGGCGATCCGGCGCGGATGGCGCGCGGCCAGGCGCTGGTGCAGCAGAGCCGCTGCAACGCCTGCCATAACACCGATTTCTCCGGCAAGGAGAACGTCCCCCGCATCGCCAACCAGCGCGAGGACTACCTCGCCAAGACCATGGCCGAATACAAGGACAATAGCCGCCACGGCTACGACGCGACCATGGCCGACGTGATGCAGCCGGTCGCCAAGGAGCAGATCGCCGACCTTGCCTATTACATCGCGCATGTCCGCTGAAACAACGGGCGGCGGGCCGCTGGCCTTGTTCTCCGTGCGGCGCTAAAACGCCTGCGTCACACGGAGTTGCACATGCAGGATCTTTGGCGTCTGTCGGCGGCTGAACTCGCCGGCCTCATCAAATCGAAGAAGGTATCGGCGAAAGAGGCCGCCGAGGCCGGGCTTGCCCGGCTCGACGCGGTCAACCCGAAGATCAACGCGGTGGTCGATCACCGGCCGGACGACGTGCTGGCGCAGGCCGCTTCGATCGATGCGGCAATTGCGCGCGGCGAGGCGGTCGGTCCGCTCGCCGGCGTGCCCATCACCATCAAGGTCAATGTCGACCAGGAAGGCTATGCCACCACCAACGGGCTGAAGGCGCAGCGCGACCTCATCGCCAAGGTCGACAACCCGGTGGTCGCCAATCTGCGCAAGGCCGGCGCGGTGCTGCTCGGCCGCACCAATTGTCCCGCGGTCTCCTATCGCTGGTTCACCACCAATCTCATTCACGGCGACACCAAGAACCCGCGCGATCCCGGCATCACCCCGGGTGGCTCGTCGGGCGGCGCGGGCTCGGCGGTTGCGGCCGGCATCGGCCATATCGCGCACGGCACCGATATCGCGGGCTCGGTCCGCTATCCGGCCTATGCCTGCGGCGTGCACGGCCTGCGGCCGAGCATGGGCCGTATCCCGGCCTTCAATTCGGCGCTGCCGGAGCGGCCGATCGGCCCGCAGATCAGCGCGGTGTCGGGGCCGCTGGCGCGCACCGTCAACGATCTGCGCATCTCGCTTGCCGCGATGTCGGCGCCTGACTATCGCGATCCCTGGTATGCGCCGGTGCCGCTCGAGGGCCCGCCGCGGGAAAAGCGCGTTGCGATGTGCCTCAATCCCGATGGTCTCAATCCGGTGCCGGAAGTGGTCGCCGCGGTGGCCGATGCCGGCAAGCGACTGCAGAAGGCCGGTTGGATCGTCGAGGAGATCGCCGACACACCGTCCCTGCGTGAGGCGGCCGAGATCCAGACCCGGCTCTGGCTCGGCGACGGCTACGAGGCCCAGCTCGCATTCGCCGAGCGCGAGGGAGATCCCGGTGCGCTGGCCTGCCTGCGCGGCGTCCGCGCCAGGGTGCATCCGTTCGACTTGTCGCAGGCGCTGACCCGCCGCGCGACCTTGACCCGCGAATGGTTTGCCTTCTTCGACAAATATCCGGTGCTGCTGATGCCGGTGTCCGGCGAGCTGCCGTTCCCCGACCATCTTGATCGCAAGGACGAGGCCTCGTTCGCGCGGGTGTGGCACGCGCAGCTGCCGCAGATCGCGATCCCGTTCATGGGGCTTCCCGGGCTCGTCGTCTCCACCGGCCTCGTGGGGCGGATTCCGGTCGGCGTGCAGCTGGTGGCCGGCCGCTACCGCGAGGACCTCTGCCTTGCCGCGGGCGAGGCGGTCGAGGCGGGCGGCACGCCGCCGTCGCCGATCGATCCAGCGGGGTAACGGCAATGACGATGTCACGCGTCTATGATTTCACCGCCAAGTCGCTGTCCGGCGACGACGTGCCGCTGCAGCGCTTCGAGGGGCAGGTGTTGCTGATCGTCAACACCGCGAGCGCCTGCGGGTTCACGCCGCAATACAAGGGGCTCCAGGAGCTGCACGCCGACCTGTCGCCGCGCGGCTTTGCCGTGCTCGGCTTTCCCTGCAACCAGTTCGGTGCGCAGGAGCCGGGCGACGCAGCGCAGATCGCCTCGTTCTGCGAGACCAACTATTCCGTGACGTTTCCGATGTTCGCCAAGATCGACGTCAATGGCGCCGGTGCGCATCCATTGTATGAGCACCTGAAACGCGAGAAGTCGGGCCTGCTCGGACCCTCGATCAAGTGGAACTTCACCAAGTTCCTGGTCGATCGCTCGGGCAAGGTTGTGGCGCGGCACGCGCCGACCGCCCGGCCCGAAGGATTGAAGAGGGAGATCGAGGCGCTGCTATGAGCGACAACAACGACGATACCACCAACGAGCAATTTCCGGACCGTCTCTCGATCGATCCGAAGAGCCCCTATTACAACGAGGCGATCCTGTCGCGTGACGTCGGCATCCGCTTCAAGGGTGCCGAGAAGACCAATGTCGAGGAGTACTGCATCAGCGAAGGCTGGGTGCGGGTCACCGCCGGCAACGCCAAGGACCGTTACGGCAATCCGCTGACCATCAAGGTGCACGGGCCGGTCGAGCCGTATTTCCGGGACAAGAAGTAACTAGCACACTGTCGTTCCGGGGCGATGCGAAGCATCGAACCCGGAACCTCGAGATTCCGGGTTCGTCCTTCGGACGCCCCGGAACGACGACAAGAGAAGGCAACACCATGTCCGTCCGCATCGTCGACGTCCGCGAGGTCACCAAACCGATCTCCTCGCCGATCCGCAACGCCTATATCGATTTCAGCAAGATGACCTCGAGCCTGGTCGCCGTGGTCACCGACGTGGTGCGCGACGGCAGGCGGGTGGTCGGCTATGGCTTCAATTCCAACGGCCGCTACGGGCAGGGCGGTCTGATCCGCGAGCGCTTTGCGCCCCGCCTGCTTGAGGCCGATCCGAAATCGCTGCTCGATGCCGACGGCAGCAATCTCGATCCGGACAAGGTCTGGTCGACGCTGATGTCGAACGAGAAGCCGGGCGGCCATGGCGAGCGCTCGGTCGCGGTCGGCACCATCGATATGGCGGTGTGGGACGCGGTGGCGAAGATTGCCGGCAAGCCGCTGTTCCGGCTGCTCGCCGAGCGCCACGGCGTGACCGCCAATCCGCGCGTCTTCGTCTATGCCGCCGGCGGCTACTACTATCCGGGCAAGGACCTCGGCGCGCTGCGCAAGGAAATGCGCGGCTATCTCGACCGCGGCTACAACGTCGTGAAGATGAAGATCGGCGGCGCGCCGCTCGCCGAGGACCGCGAGCGGATCGAGGCGGTGCTGAAGGAGATCGGCAGTAACGCGCAGCTTGCGGTCGACGCCAATGGCCGCTTCGATCTGGAGACCGCGATCGCCTACGCCAAGATGCTGCGCGAGTATCCGCTGTTCTGGTACGAGGAGGCCGGCGATCCGCTCGACTACGCGCTGCAGGCAGCACTGGCCGAGTTCTATCCCGGCCCGATGGCGACCGGCGAGAACCTGTTCAGCCACCAGGATGCGCGCAACCTGATCCGCTACGGCGGCATGCGGCCGGATCGCGACTGGCTGCAGTTCGACTGCGCGCTGTCCTACGGTCTCTGCGAATATCAGCGCACGCTCGCGGTGCTTAGGACCCACGGCTGGTCGCCGAGCCGCTGCATCCCGCATGGCGGCCACCAGATGTCGCTCAACATCGCGGCCGGCCTCGGCCTCGGCGGCAATGAGAGCTATCCCGACCTGTTCCAGCCCTATGGCGGTTTCCCCGACGGCGTGCGCGTCGAGGGTGGCCACATCGTGATGCCCGACCTTCCGGGCATCGGTTTCGAGGGCAAGTCTGATCTCTACAAGGAGATGAAGGCGCTGGCCGCGTAGTTCGTGCCCAATCCGGCCGGCCAGGCATCCTTGAGTCTGCTTGCAAAATAATGTGAGCGGCGCTCAAGAAAATGTTGAACGTTGCTCACGTTCCGGTATACTCATGCAGGAGAGACGCCTCTTTCCGGGTCACCGGGTGAGGCGCGGAACCGGCCGTGAGGATAGCCGCATGCCATATTCAGCGAAGAATCTCCGGGACGCCGCCGATGCCGGGGTGATCAGCACGGCTGATCTGGAACGCTTGCTCACCTTCCTGGCGAGCAGCGACGGGAAGGGTGCGGACAGTGGCGCCAGCCCGGCGGCGAAATTCGATGCTGCGCATGTGCTCTGGTACGCCGGCGCGCTGATCGTGATCGGTGCCATGGGCCTGTTCTCGACCCTGGCGTTCACCCAGATGGGCGGCCGGGCGCTGACGGCCTGCGCGATCGCCTACGCCACCGCTTTCACTGTCGCCGGTCACCACCTCTGGTACGGCAAGAATCTGCGGGTTCCCGGCGGCCTGTTGATCGCGATCGCGGTCTCGATGGCGCCGCTCGCGGTCTATGGCATCCAGGATGAGCTTGGCTGGTGGGGCAAGTTCGGCAAGCCCGGAACCGTGCACGACTTCTACATCTGGGTGAAGGGCAGCTGGCTCTTCATGGAGATTGCAACCGTTGCCGCCGGCATCGTCGCGCTGCGCTACTTCCGCTTCGCCTTCATCGTCGCGATCATCGCGTTCGCGCTGTGGTTCATGTCGATGGATCTGGCGCCGTGGTTCAGCGGCATGGATTATGCCGACTTCGAGACGCGGCGCCGCGTGTCGATCTGGTTCGGATTGGCCGTGCTCGCGGTGGCGTGGATCGTCGACTATCGCAGCCGCAACGGCGACTTTGCGTTCTGGCTGCATCTGTTCGGCCTGATGGCGTTCTGGGGCGGAATTACCGCGTCCGAAGGCTCGACCGAACTGGGCAAGGCGGTCTACTGCCTGCTCAATGTCGGCCTGATCGCGCTCGCCGTGATCCTGATGCGGCGCGCCTATGCGGTGTTCGGCGCGTTCGGCATCTGCATCTATCTCGGACATCTGGCCGACGTCGTGTTCAAGGACTCGCTGTGGTTTCCGTTCGCGCTGTCGCTGATCGGAATTGCCGTGATCGCCGCCGGCCTGCTCTACCATCGCAATGAGCGCGCGATCGCTGGCTGGATCGATGCGCATCTGCCGGCGGGGCTGCGGCCGCGATCCGCGATCGCGTGAGGCCGGCATCGGTAGCGCCTTTAGAACCGATACAATCTGGAATTCCTACAAGAAGGGCGGCGCGCAAGCGCCGTTCTTCGTTTCCCGGCGCAAATCCGGAAGCCGACAGAAACCATTTGCATCCTTGACTTTTCCAACGCTGTGCGCGCCGCGAGGCGTACTTGCGCGCTTTCGTCGCGATTTTATTCCGTTCTCGTGCAAAAATTTTCTTAAGTCCGTCGTCTGGACGCACAGCGCCCCACGTCTCTAGAGGACGGCGCATCGCCTTCGTGCAAGGCGAGAGTTGCTTCGAGAATTGCTTGGGGACGACGTCATGACATCGAGATCACAAACCAACCGCCGCACTGTGTTGCTGGCGAAGCTTTCGCTGCTTACGGCGAGCTATCTCGCGCTGAGCGTACCGCTCGCAACCTCAGTTGCGCGGGCGCAGTCGGCGCCGGCGCAAGGCGTCTCGACGTTGCCGCCGGTGACCGTCACCCCGCCGGCGGCGCAACGCCGCCGCAGCGCGCCGAAGACTGCGCGCAACACCGCCGCCACGCGCGGCCGCCGCACCCAGACCGCGCGGCGGATCGAGCCGGCGGCTACGGCAAAGCCGTTCGCGGAATCGCAGGACGCGCGCACCGGCACGTCAGGCTATTTCGCCAACAGCACCTCGGTTGCGACCAGGACCAACACCGCGATCGTCAACATCCCGCAATCGCTCAACGTCATCACGCGGGAGCAGATCCGCGACCAGAACTACCAGGGCCTCACCGACGTCACCCGCTACGTCCCCAGCGTCGCCGTGCATCAGGGCGAGGGCAATCGCGACGAGCTCGTGATCCGCGGCGTCGATTCCAGCGCCAATTTCTTCGTCAACGGCTTCCGCGACGACGTCCAGTATTTCCGCGACTTGTACAACGCCCAGAGCATCGAGGTGCTGAAGGGGCCGAGCGCGCTGACCTTCGGCCGCGGCGCCGGCGGCGGCCTGCTCAACCGCACGCTCAAGGAGGCCGACGGCAACCGCGTCTACGAGGCGACCGCGCAGACCGGCTCATGGGGCGATCGCCGCGTCACCCTCGATGCCGGACAGGCGATCAACGAGAACGTCGCAGCAAGGCTCAACGTGTTCTACGAGGGCGCCGACGCGTTCCGCGATTTCAACCATCTGGAACGCTACGGCATCAATCCGACCGTGACGCTGAAGCCCGACGACAACACCAAGATCAAGCTGAGCTACGAGTATTTCCACGACGAGCGCACCGCCGATCGCGGCAATCCCTCGCAGGGCCTGCCGGGCGGCGCGACCCGCTTCAATCCGACCACGCCGTTTGCGCCGAACGGCGATTTCTCGACCTTCTTCGGCAGTCCGGCGCTGAACACCGCGCAGGCGACGGTGCAGACCGGCATGGCAATCATCGAGCACGATTTCGAGAACGGACTGACGGTGCGCAACGGCACCTTCGCCGCCGACTACCAGAAGTTCTATCAGAACGTCTATCCGACCGGCGGTGCGCTCGCCGGCGCGGTCAATCCGGCGGATACCGCGGTCAATCTCGGCGCCTATCAGCACACCACCAACCGCGACAATGTCTTCAACCAGACCGATTTCACCTACAAGACCTGGACCGGACCGCTGTTCCACACCGTAGGCTTCGGCACCGAATTCGGCCGTCAGACCGGCGTCGACATCCGCAATACCGGCGTGTTCCCGAACGGCACCAACACCATCGTGCAGAACCCGTTCGCGCCGACCTATTTCGGCCCGGTGACCTTCATCCACCACTTCACCGGCACCAACACCGACGGCGTCACCACGCCCGATTCGAACAGCCGTTACGCGCTGAACATCCAGTCCGGCTATGTCAGGGACACCATCGAGATTTCGCGCGCCGTGCAGATCATCGCCGGCGCGCGGTTCGACCGCTACGACATGTCGGCCACCGACATGAACACCAACATCAACCGCGGCCGCGTCGACAATCTGGTGTCGCCGCAAGGCGCGTTGATCATCAAGCCGATGGATTCGATGTCGGTCTATACCGCCTACAGCATCTCGTATCTGCCGGCCTCGGGCGACCAGTTCAGCGCGCTGACCGACGGCACGCTGATCCTGCAGCCGCAGCGCTTCGAGAATGTCGAGCTCGGCATGAAGTGGAACATCAATCCGAAGCTGCTGTTCTCGACCGCGGTCTATAATCTGAACCGCACCAACCAGCCGATCGCCGACGGCAACAATCCCGGCTTCTTCTTCCCCTCCGGCAGCACGCTGACGCGCGGCGTCGAGGCGAGCCTGACCGGCTATGTCACCGAGCAGTGGCAGTCGTCGCTGGCCTATGCCTATACCGATGCGAAGATCACCGGCGCGACGTCGGCGACCGTCGTTCCCGGCAATCGCGTCCAGCTCGTGCCGTATAATCAGTTCGCCTGGTGGAACAAGTATCAGTTCACGCCGATGTGGGCGGCCGCGCTCGGCGTGATCTATTTCGGCGATTCCTTTGCCTCGTCCGACGACACCGTGCGGCTGCCGAGCTTCGTCCGCTTCGATGCGGCGGTCTATGCCAAGATCGACGAGAACTGGAGCGCCCAGCTCAATGTCGAGAACATTTTTGACAAGGGCTATTGGGCCTCCGCCGACGGCAACAACAACATCTCGCCGGGGCAGGGCCGCACGGTGCGGCTGATGGCGCGGGCGAGGTTTTAAGGCGGCGAGGGCCTCGACTACCGTGCCGTCATTGCTGTCGATGTTCACGGCCCCGTCATCCTGAGGAGCCGCGAAGCGGCGTCTCGAAGGATCGACGGCCACCGGCCGGGCCGTGCATCCTTCGAGGCTCGCTCCGCTCGCACCTCAGGATGACGGTGTTGGAATGCGAACGCTCTCTGCTATGACGGGGATGGAGCTGGGTCTCGTTATCCCAGCCGCATATCCAGCAGCCGCCGGCCTTCGCCCTTCAACAGCTTCTTCACCGCGCTCGAGGCGATCACCTCGCCATTGTTGGCGTAGGCCTCGTGGTTCTTCTCGATGTCGTCGAGGCGGTAGAGGTAGTTGACCATGACGCCGGCGGATTCGCGCAGGCCCTTGGGCGAGAGGTCGCCGAGCCAGTTGATCCGTTCCAGCCGCGCGCCGTTGCCGAGATGGAAGCGCGCCACCGAATCGATCAGCCGGCCCTTCGGCGTGCGCGCCTTCAGGAAGTAGTAGGCGGCGAGCGGCTCCAGCACGGTACGCAGCTGTGCCGCGAGCTCGGGGTTCTCGGACCAGCCGGGCTTGCCGAGGCTTTCCAGGAGCTGGCGGTCCTCATCGGTGAGCGGCACGTCGTCGGCCTGCTTGACCCACTGCATGAAGCCCGGCACCGGCGACAGCGTCACGAAGGTGTCGAGCTTCGGCAATTCGCGGCGCAGTTCCTCGACCACCTGCTTGATCAGGAAGCTGCCGAAGGAGATGCCGCCAAGTCCGCGCTGGGTGTTGGAGATCGAATAGAACACCGCGGTGCGGGCCCGCTCGACCGCCACCGGCTCGCGCTCTTCGGCGAGCAGCGGCGCGATCGCGCCCGGGATGGTTTCGGTCAGCGCGACCTCGACGAAGATCAGCGGCTCATCGGTCAGCGCCGGGTGGAAGAACGCGTAGCAGCGGCGATCCACCGGATCGATGCGGCGGCGCAGATCGTCCCAGTCGCGGATCTCGTGGACGGCCTCATAGCGGATGATCTTCTCCAGAATATTGGCCGGCGATGACCAGTCTATCCTGCGCAGCACCAGAAATCCCCTGTTGAACCAGGATGAGAGCAGATGCACCACGTCGCGATCGAGCGCGGCGAGGTCCTTGTTGCCCTTCATCAATGAAAGCAGATCGGATCGCATCGACACCAGCTCGCCGGTGCCGCCCGGCGCGCGATTGAGCCGGCGGATCAATTCCTGGCGGCGCGGCTCGGAGGCGAAATGCAAGTCGCTGGCGTCGTCGCCATTGGCCTTGTCGTTCACCTTGGCGCGCCAGCTTTCGATCGCCTGCGCCAGCCTGGCGTGATCGGGCCCGAAGTCGCGCGCCAGCGTCTGGAAGAACGACAGCTGCCCGGGGGTATCGAGATGGTGGTAGCGGTCGAGCACTTCGCGCGCCATCGCGGTACCGGAGGCTTCGCCGCGGCCGGACAATAGCGCCTCGCACAATTCCAGCAGCTCGGACGGATCCTGCTTGTCGTCGGCCGGGCTGGCGCGGCCGAGCAGCACCCGGCCGCGTTCGGAGATCGTGGAGAGCAGGTCGGAGAAAAAGGCGTTGGCCATGAGCAGGTCGTATCCAGCGGGTCGCATCCAGTGAAGCCGGACCTTACACGGGATTTAAGGTCGGGAGGACTGCAATCAAGCGCAGGGATCGTACGGAAATATGTCGCAGCCCGACAGCGGTATAATTCGTCATGACTACTCCCGATGACGAATCCCGTTCACGTTTTCTCGCACGTTTTCTCCGCGAACGCGGTCGGTGTCTTGCCGGTGACCTGGCGGAACGCGTGGGAGAATGCCGGCACGCTGGCATATCCGAGGTCGGCGGCGACCTGCTTGACCGAAACATTCACGTTGGTCGACAGCCGCTCGATCGCGGCCGCGATGCGGGCGCGCTGGCACCAGCTCTTGAAGGAGAGCTGCGTCTCCACCGAGAACAACCGCGATAGCGTCCGCGCCGAGGTGCCGACCATGCGCGCCAACGCGTCGATCTCGTGATCTCCCGTCGGATCGGCGAGCACGATATCGGCGGCGCGGCGGCAGCGCGGCTCCTGCGGCAGCGGGATGAAGGTCGCGGAATCCTCGGCCTGGTGCAGCTCCAGCATCACGAGGCGGATCAAGAGGTCGGTGCGCTCGCGTCCGCATGATGTGTCGAACAGCGCAAGGATCGCCTGGTGCACAAGGGGCGAGACCCGCACCACGAATTCGTGGTCGAGGCTGTCGCTGCGCTCCTCGCGTGCGAGCCAGGCCTGGTCGAAATACAGCGTGCGCATCTCGATGTCGGCGAGCACGTCGATCGCATGCGGCAGCAGGGCAGGGACCCACACCGCGCGATCCGGCGGCACCAGCCAGCGGCCCTTCGGCGTGGTCACCTGCATGGTGCCCGAGGCGGCATAGACCAGCTGGGCCTCGCGGTGCATGTGCGGGTCGAGCCGGACGCCCTTGGGATAGTTGCGCGCGACCAGATGCACGCCATCGCCGGTGATGCGCCGGTCCTTGTGGAGGGCTCTGATTGGCGGTTCAGCGATAGTCATTGGCGACATCCCGTCAGGACAAGCACCTATAACCTATTTTTCGAGCAATTGAAGAATCGCGTGAGAGACGTGCCATGAATAGCCCCAGCCGGGTGATCACCTTCGTCAACGCCGCCCATTTCATCGATCACTACGCGATGCTGATCTTCGCCGCCGCCGTCATCATCATGGGCCCGGCGCTCGGCATGGCCTATTCGGAACTGCTGCCCTATGCGACGCCGGGCTTCATCGCCTTCGGCGCCGGCTCGCTGATCACGGGCTGGCTCGGCGACCGCTGGAGCCGCCGCCACATGATGCTGATCTTCTTCGTCGGCATCGGCCTGTCGATGATCTCGGTCGGCTTCGTCTCGAGCCCGCTGCAGCTCGGCGCAGCGTTGCTGGCGATCGGCATCTTCGCCTCGATCTATCATCCGGTCGGCACCGCGATGATCGTGTCCTATGCCGAGAAGCTCGGCGCCGAGATGGGAATCAATGGCGTCTGGGGCAATCTCGGCGTCGCCTCGTCGGCGCTGGTCACCGGCGTGATCGGCCAGTATCTCGGCTGGCGCTGGGCGTTCATCGTGCCCGGCACCGTCACCGTGCTGATCGGCATCGCCTTTGCGATGACGGTGGTGCATGAGGACCGCAAGGGCTCCAAACAGGCCGCAGCCCAGGCGCGCGTCGCCAAGCAGGACATGTGGCGCGTGGTGCTGTCGCTCCTGATCGTGGTGATTGCGATCTCGACCACCTTCAACGCGGTGACGGTGGCGCTGCCAAAACTGTTCGCCGAACGGCTCGCCGACTTGACCGGGAGCCCGGCCCTGCTCGGCGTGATCGCGGCCGGGGTCTATGTGTTCGGCGCGATGACGCAGTACACGATCGGCAAGCTGCTCGACAGGCATTCGCTGAAGACGGTGGCGCTGCCGCTGTCGTTCATGCTGGCGCCGTTCCTTTATCTCGCCGCGAACCTGTCCAACCTGCCGCTGATCCTGGTCTCGATCGGCATCGTGATGGGTGCGTTCGGCCAGGTGACGGTGAACGATGCCATGGTCGGCAAGTACACCACCGAGGAATGGCGCTCGCGCGCCTATGCGGTGCGCTATTTCGTCGGCTTCACCGCGGCCGGCGCCTCGGTCGGCCTGGTGGCCTGGCTGTACGACCAGGGCGGCTTCGCCATGATGCTGCGCGCCTTCGCGGCACTCTGCCTGCTGGCGATTGCGGCCGCGATCATCCTGCCGCGCGAGATCCGGGCGCCGGCCGCCCAGGCGGGCTGACGCAATAGTGTCTTGCCACCCGGTTTGCCGTTGAGATAGTACCCGCCCGCTCGCCCGGCGGGTGCGCGGCTCATGCGCGGGCGGCAATCCGTGAGCTTGGTCACGCTTCGCGAAACTTTGTTCCAATCCGAAGGTGTGGTAGGTTTAACCGAGCCTCGGGGACGAAGGCGCCGGTTGCGCCTCGAGCACAAATTTTTTGGAGCAGCCGGAGCCCCATGGGAGAAATTCGCGACTTCAAGTCAGGCCGGTCTCAGCCTCCCGGCGAGACTCCCGGCAATTCGATGCCGCGGCGCCTCGCAGCGATCGTTGCCGGCGATATCGCCGGCTACAGCCGGTTGATGCAACTTGACGAAGAGGGCACGCATACCCGCGTCAAGCGGATCGAGCGCGATCTCGTCGAGCCGACCATTGCCGAGCACCACGGCAAGCTGGTCAAGACCACCGGCGATGGCTTTATCGCGATATTCGACAGCCCGGTCGAGGCCGTCCGTTGCAGCATCGTGATCCAGCAGAACATGATCGGCCGCAACGCGGCGATCGCGAGAGATCACTGGATCGAGTACCGGATCGGCGTCAACCTCGGCGACGTCATCATCGAACCCGACGATATCTATGGCGACGGCGTCAACGTCGCCTCGCGTCTGGAAGGGATTGCGGCGCCGGGTGACGTCTTCATCTCCGGTGGCATCTACGAGCAGATCAAGCACAAGATGGTCTGCGGATACGAATCGCTCGGCGACCGCAAGGTCAAGAACATCACCGATCCGGTCCGGGTTTATCGCGTGTTGCCGGACGCCGCCGCGTACCAAAGGACGCGCCGGCGCCGTGAGTCCATCCTGCTCACGCTGCTCGGATTGGCGGTCGCAATCATCGCCGGCGGTGTGCTCTGGTACATGCTCGCGCAACCGCGCGGCAAGCAGGCTGAGGTGGCGCAGGCGCCGCCGGTATCGCCGGCTTCGCCGACCGTTCAGCAGCCGGCACCGAGCCCGGCTCCAACTCAATCTGCAAGTCCGGTCCCAAGTCAGATCCCAAGTCAGATCCCAAGCGCAGCGCCAACACAGCAGGCGTTGCCTCAGTCTGCACCCTCCGCCAGTCCCGCCGTGTCGGTGCCGGAGCCCGAAATGGTCTCGCTGCAGGGCGGCAGCTTCTCGATGGGAAGCAATGACGACCCTTCGGAGCGGCCGGTCCGCAAGGTGACGGTCAAGCCGTTCGCCATGGGAAAATATCCGGTCACCGTGCGCGAATGGAATGCCTGCGCGGAGGCCAAGGCTTGCGGCTTCACGGTCACCGGCAAGGACGACGTTCCGGTTACCAATGTGAGCTGGAATGACGCGAAGCAATATGTGGCGTGGCTCGCCGAGCGCACCAAAAAGGCCTATCGGCTGCCGAGCGAGGCCGAATGGGAGTATGCGGCGCGTGGTGGAACGCAGTCGAAATACTGGTGGGGCGACCAGATGCAATTGGGCAACGCAGGTTGCAAGGATTGCGGCGGTAGTGCTGCGACCGAACAACCGGTCAAGGTCGGCAGCTTCAAGCCGAATCCGTTCGGTCTTTACGACATGGGCGGCGGGGTCGATCAATGGGTGGAGGATTGCTGGCACAGGAACTACCAGGGCGCGTCGGCCGACGGTGCGGTCTGGTCCGGCGGCGACTGCGCCTCCCATGTCCTTCGCTCCGGCTCCTGGAAGAACGACGCCCGCTATGTGCGTCCGGCCAATCGCGACAATTATGACGCCAATGTCCGTTACCCGACCCACGGTTTCCGGGTCGCGCTGACTCCCTGAGCGATCGTATGCAATCGCGGGGTTTCATGGAGGGGATATGAAAAGTACAGGCTTGATCATGCTCGCTGCAGCACTGACGTTGTTCGCGGCTCCGGCCAATGCGCAGAACAAGCCGGCAGGGAAGGACACCAAGCTGTATTTCCTCTGGCCGCACAGCGGGGTGACGGTGAAGAGCCCGTTCTGGTGTCGCTTTGGGCTGCGCAACATGGGCGTCACCCATGCCGGCGACGACTATCCGAACAGCGGCCATCACCATCTTCTGATCGACGTGAACGAGCCGTTGAATCCGAATGAGCCGATCCCGTCGGACAAGTCTCATCTGCACTTCGGTGCAGGACAGACCGAGACGCAGCTCGACCTGCCGCGGGGCAAGCATACCTTGCAGCTGGTGCTGGGCGACGCCAAGCACTATCCATTCAGCCCGCCCGTCGTTTCCGAGAAAATCACCATCCGGGTCAGATAGGCCGATACGGATAGCTCCCTTGCGAGAACCGGCGCTTGCGCCAGGCCGTGCCGTGCGGTTTGTTGCGCGCCTGCCGGACAAGCAAGATTCGGCGTGGAGGGGCACCGATGTCGTCTCGATTGCAGCGTCTGGCTGGCCTCGTTCTGGGAGCGATGATGATGGCCACATCTGCCAATGCCGACGCCTTGAAGGATCAGATCGCGCCGAGCGGAAAGCTCCGGGTCGCGATTGCGATCAGCCCGGCCGGCGGCGCGTTCTGGTCGACCAAGACGGAGCACGGCTATGCCGGCGTTCCCGTCGATCTCGGCAAGGAGATGGCGGCACAGCTCGGGGTATCAGTCGAATACGTCGTGCATCAGAATTCCGGCCAGATCACCGACGCGGCGTCGAACAACAGCTGGCACGTCACCTTCCTGCCCAAGGATCCCGATCGCGAAACCAAGATGACGTTCGGGCCGATCTACGAGGTCGCCGACGCCACCTATATCGTCAGGCCGGGTTCCAAGATCACGAATTTCGCAACGCTCGACCAGGACGGCGTCAAGGTCGCCGCCGTCAACAACACCACGACCATGCGTGGTGCGATCGCGCATCTCAAGCACGCCAGGGTCACGGGTTATCAGACCTATGACGAGATCTTCCCTCTCCTGGAGAATGGTGACGTCGACGCCTTCGCGCTATCGCGCGATCAGCTGATCGCGATGGCGAAGAAGATTCCGGGCACGTGCGTGCTGGACGAAACCTTCAAGCAGACCGTCACCGCGGTCGCGGTGCCGCTCAACCATCCGCTCGCCGCGGCGTTCGCCACCAAGTTCATGACGGAGGCAATCGCCAACGGCACGCTGCGCAAGGCCTATGACAATAACGGGCTGAAGGACTCGCCGGTTCGGACCGAGGTGAAGTAGCGGCGCATATCGACCCTATCCCCGTCATCCTGAGGTGCGAGCTCTTGCGAGCCTCGAAGGATCGACGGCCACCAGCCGGGCCGTCCATCCTTCGAGACGCGCGCAAGAGCGCGCTCCTCAGGATGACGGAGACGGACAGGCGCGCTGCCGTGGGCGACATCTGTGCAAGCTGCATAATTCGGCGTCATCGCGCCCGCCTGCCTCTCGGACGGTCTGGTAAGCCATTGTATTAACACGAACTTTTAAACTGCGGCCGACGCCTGCGGTTGGCACATGCATTGCTTTTGATTGCATCAGTCAATGACGACTGCCGTCCTCCGGATTGCCGTAGCCAGTGAAGGCCAAGGCGAGGGGATCAAGGCGCCCGGTCCGGGCGTCTCGAGCGTCGTCAGACCCCCATCTCCCCGGACGGACGAGCATTTCAATCAACCCGCGTCGCTTCCGGCATCGCATCCGGCGCGGCCGAATTGCGCAAGGGGACTTTAAGAATGGCCTATCTCGCACCGTCCGAATTCGTCACCAAGATGGTCGACGCCGGCGAATCCAAGATCTTCATGTCGACCCGCGACACCGTGATCCGCGCCTACATGGCCGGCGCGATCCTCGCGCTGGCGGCAGCGTTTGCGGTCACCATCAACGTCAACACCGGCGTGACGATCGTCGGCGCCGCGCTGTTTCCGGTCGGCTTCTGCATGCTCTATCTGTTCGGCTTCGACCTGCTGACCGGCGTGTTCGTGCTGTCGCCGCTCGCGCTGATCGACAAGCGGCCCGGCGTCACGCTCGGTGGTGTTCTGCGCAACTGGGGGCTCGTGTTCATCGGCAATTTCGCCGGCGCTTTCACGGTGGCGGTGATGATGGCGATCGTCTTCACGTTCGGCTTCTCCTCGCCGCCCGACAAGGTCGGCCAGGTGATCGGCACCATCGGCGAGAGCCGCACCGTCGGTTACGCGGCGCATGGCGCGGCCGGCATGCTGACGCTGTTCATCCGCGGCATGCTCTGCAACTGGATGGTCTCGGCCGGCGTGGTCGGCGCGATGATCTCGACCACGGTCAGCGGCAAGGTGATCGCGATGTGGATGCCGATCATGTTGTTCTTCTACATGACCTTCGAGCATTCGATCGTGAACATGTTCCTGTTCCCGTCCGGCCTGATGCTCGGCGGTCACTTCACGATCATGGACTATCTGATCTGGAACGAGATCCCGACCGTGGTCGGCAACCTGGTCGGCGGCCTCGCCTTCACCGGGCTCACGCTCTACACGACGCATATCAAGACGGCGCCGAAGCGCCAGCGCCTCGCGGCTTGATCCAGGCCGGTGGATGGGGCTCTCCTGTCATGGTGGGCCCCATTCGCATTGGGACGGTCGATGCCGCGCGCGCTGAAAATATCGGTCGGGCAATTCTCTGATAAGGGCCGCAAGGACACCAATCAGGATTTTCACGGCGTGCTGATCCCGGACGAGCCGCTGCTCGGCCTGAAGGGCGTCGCCGTGGTGCTCGCCGACGGCATCTCCTCGAGCAGCGTCAGCCGCGTCGCCGCCGAATCCGCGGTCAAGAGCTTCCTGACCGACTATTATTGCACCTCGGAATCCTGGTCGGTGAAGAGCTCGGCACAGCGGGTGCTGGAGGCGACCAATTCCTGGCTGCACGCCCAGACCAGACGCAGCCAGAATCCCTACGACAAGGACAAGGGTTACGTCTGCACGCTGAGCGCCATGGTGATCCGATCGACCACGGCGCATCTGTTCCATGTCGGCGACAGCAGGATCTACCGTGTCGCCGGCACCAGCCTCGAGCAATTGACCAACGACCATCGCGTCGTGATCTCGTCGCAGCAGAGCTATCTCGGCCGTGCGCTCGGCGTGAACCCGCAGCTCGAGATCGACTACCAGAATCTTCCGCTGGAGCGCGGCGACACTTTCCTGCTGGTGACCGACGGCATCTACGAGCACGTCGCCCCGCGCCAGCTGGCGAAGACGATTCTGGACGGCGCTGGCGATCTCGATGCTACAGCGAAATCGATCGTCGAGCAGGCCTATGAGAACGGCAGCCCGGACAATCTCACCGCGCAGATCATCCGGATCGACGCCTTGCCCGACGGCGATGCCAGCGAGGTGTTCGGCCAGCCGACCGAGCTGCCGCTGCCGCCGCTGCTCGATGCAAGGATGCTGTTCGACGGCTACCGCGTGGTGCGCGAGCTGCATGCATCACATCGCAGCCACATCTATCTCGCGGTCGACGAGGAGACTGGCACCACGGTCACGATCAAGATCCCCTCGATCGATCTGCGCGACGATGGCGCCTATCTGAAGCGCTTCGTGATGGAGGAGTGGGTCGCCAAGCGGATCGACAGCCCGCATGTGCTGAAGCCGTTTCTGCCGCAGCGCCGGCGCAATTTCCTCTATGTGACGATGGAATATATCGACGGCCAGACGCTGACGCAGTGGATGATCGATAGTCCGTCGCCCGCGCTGGAGACGGTGCGCGACATCACCGAGCAAATTGCAAAAGGCCTGCGCGCGTTCCACCGCAAGGAGATGCTGCACCAGGACATCCGGCCCGACAACATCATGATCGACCGGACCGGCACGGTGAAGATCATCGATTTCGGCTCGACGCGGATCGCGGGTGTCGCCGACGCGGCGCCATCGGGCGGCGAGGATATCCTGGGCACCCAGCAATACACTGCGCCGGAGTATTTTCTGGGCGATGCCGGCACCGCGCGCTCCGACCTGTTCTCGCTCGGCGTCGTCACCTATCAGATGCTGACCGGACGCTTGCCCTATGGCGCGCAGATTGCCCGCGCCCGCACCCGATCGGACTTCAACAGGCTGGTCTATCGTCCGGCCGGGCATGGCGGCCGCGACGTCCCCAACTGGGTCGATGGCGCGCTGGAGCGCGCCGTGCACGCCAATCCGCTCAAGCGCTACGAGAGTTTTTCCGAGTTCCTGTTCGACCTGCGCAATCCCAACGCGAAATATCTGACGACGTCATCGACCCCGCTGATCGAGCGCAACCCGGTGCTGTTCTGGAAGTCGACCACGCTGCTCCTGGCGCTCGTCGTCGTCCTGCTGCTCGCCTACGCCGCGCATCATTTGCGGTAGGGGGACAAGTCCTCTACCTATCTCCGTCATCCTGAGGTGCGAGCGAAGCGAGCCTCGAAGGATGAATCGGCCACCGGCCGGGCCGTGCATCCTTCGAGACGCGCTGCGCGCTCCTCAGGATGACGGGAAGAGAGTGGGGGATGCCTTGCTAATGCGTCGCGCTGCCGGCAATCGGATCCAGTCCGCTCTTCACCAGCGCGTCGCGGGCATCCGGCGAAGCGAGGAAGCTGATCAGCGCCTTGCCGGCGTCGGGCTCCTTTGAAACCGACGCGATGCCGGCGGAGAACACCGTGATCTTCTGCAAGGGCTCCGGCAGCGGGCCGACGATGTCGATGCCGGCGACCGGCTTCAGCTCCGAGATCTGCTGCAGGCCGATCTCGGCTTCGCCCTTGGCCACGATCTCGCCGACCGGGGTCGCCGGGATCATCCGCGCCTTGTCCTTCATCTGATCGGCGATGCCGAGCTTTGCGAACATCTCGGTCGAGACATAGACGCCGCTGGCGCTGTCGGAATAGGCGACCGATTTCGCCGCCAGCAGCGCCTGCTTGACGGTCTCCGCCGAGCTGAGGTCCAGCTTCGGTGCGCCTGATTTGACCGCGATGCCGATCGGCGATTTCACCAGGTCGACGCGGCTGTCGGCCACGACTTTGCCCTGCTTGACGAGGTCGCCGAGCGCATAGCCGACCATGATCAGCACGTCGGCCGGCTCGCCGCGCTCCAGCCGCACCGGAATGGCGTTGGTCGTGGTGCCCATCGACGGCCCGAAGGCGGTCACCACCTTGTGCCCGGTCTTGCGCTCGAACTCCGGCACCAGCGCCTTGTAGGCTGCGGTCAGCCCGCCCGAGATCAGGACGTGGACTTCGGCGGCGGCTGCGGCTGACGTGAAGGCGAGGGCGCCGATCAAGGCGAGCGTGAGGGCGCGGAAGGCGGTGGCGGAACGCATGGAGTTTCTCCCTGGACGATTCTTGGGACGGGGTCGTCGTGGAGAAGGAGATTACTGCCCGGAAAGAGGCGTGACTAGGTATTCGCCGTCAAGCAATCCATGCCACTGCGCATGCGGAAACATGGATTGCTTCGCTGCGCTCGCAATGACGGGGAGAGAGCGTCGTCAGCCCTTACGAATTCACATGCACGAAATCGCGCAGCAGCGGGTAGATCTCGTTGTTCCAGCGCTTGCCGGAGAACACGCCGTAATGGCCCACCCCGGCCTGCATGTGATGCACCTTGCGATAGGTGCGGACGCCGGTGCAGAGGTCTTGCGCTGCGAGCGTCTGGCCGATCGAGCAGATGTCGTCCTTCTCGCCTTCCACCGTCATCAGGCCCATGCGCCGGATCGCCGCCGGGTTCACCGGGCGGCCGCGGTGCATCAGCATGCCCTGCGGCAACAGATGCTCCTGGAACACGTCGCGCACCGTCTCGATGTAGAACTCCGCCGGCAGATCCATGACCGCGAAATACTCGTCGTAGAAGGTCTTGATCACCTCGGCCTTGGCGGTCTCGCCCTTGGCGAGATGGTTGGCGAGATCGATGTGCTGCTTGATGTGACGCTCCAGGTTCATCGACACGAAGGCCGTGAGCTGCACGAAGCCGGGATAGACCTGACGCAACGCGCCCTTGCACTGCATGGGCACGTAGTTGATCAGATTGTCCTCGAACCACTTGATCGGCTTGCTCTTGGCGAACTCGTTGACTTTGGTCGGCTGGATCCGCGTGTCGATCGGTCCGGCCATCAGGGTCAGCGACGCCGGCCGCGCCGGATGATTGTCCTCCGACATGATCGCAGCGGCCGCCAGCGCCGACACCGAGGGCTGGCAGATCGCCACCATATGGGCGCGGGGACCGATCTGGCCGAGGAAGTCGATCAGATGGTCGGTATAGTCCTCGAGCCCGAACCGGCCCTCCTTGCGCGGGATGTCGCGCGGATTGTGCCAGTCGGTGATATAGACGTCGTGGTCCTGCAGCAGCGTCTTCACCGTGCCACGCAGCAGCGTGGCAAAATGGCCGGACATCGGCGCCACCAGCAGCATCCGCGGCTGCTCCGGTCCGTCGACCTTCCTGAAATGCAGCAGCGAGCCGAACGGCGTCGCATAGGCGACCTCCTCGGTCACCTGGTATTCCCTGTTGCCGGAGGTGACGCTGCCGATGGCGTAGTCGGGACGGGCGTAGGTCAGGGTGGAGCGCGAGATCAGCTCAAGCGCCGCCGCGAGCCGCCCGTACACCCGGTCGGTGGCGCCCTGCGGCACCAGATTGAGGTATTTCAGCGCCGCTGCGGCCCCGGTCCGCCATGGCGCCGTGAAGTCCATGTGGTTCTGGTAAGCTTGGTACATCATTGACATCATACGCATCCGCCCCTGGCCCGGCTGGCTATGCAATATCGACGCCAGAGAGGGGGCGGGCTGCCCGGCAAATTGGCACGTGGCTTGCTGCAAAAATGAACGGCTTCGGGGGCGCGGCGGCTTGGACCGGCGCGCAGGTCCGGGGGCTAAGGACGCGTTCAGGGCGTGAGGAGCGGGCATGGCGAAAGCGACAATCACCATCAGCAGCAAGAATTATTCGTCGTGGTCGCTGCGCGGCTGGCTGCTGGCGAAATTCGCCGGGCTGGAGTTCGAGGAGGTGGTCACGGCGCCCGACGACGCCTCGGCACGGGCCGAATTGCTGCTGTTGTCATCGTCGATCCTGGTGCCCTGCCTGCGCCACGAGGGCGCAACCGTCTGGGATACGCTGGCGATCGGCGAGTATCTCAACGAGATCATGCCGCATGCCGGGCTATTGCCGGACGACCGCATCCGGCGCGCGCATTGCCGCTCGATCTCGGGCGAAATCCATTCCGGCTTCACCACGCTGCGGGCCTCGCTGCCGGTCAACCTCAAGGGCCATTTCCCCGGCTTCAAGATCTGGTCGCGGGCGCAGGCCGACATCGACCGCGTCTGCGTGATCTGGCGCGATTGCCTCGGCATATCAGGCGGGCCGTTTCTGTTCGGCGAACGCCGCACCATGGCGGACGCGATGTATGCGCCGGTCGTGACCCGCTTCATGACCTATGACGTGAAGCTCGATCCCGTGCTCGCGGCGTATGCCAAGACCATCATGGCGATGCCCGAGATGCAGGAATGGATCGAGGCCGCGAAGGCCGAGCCTGCCGACGTCGAGGAGCTCGAGGTCGAATATTAGGCAGCGGGTGGGCGGCCTGCCTGCGTCGGCGGCTCAAGCTCCAGGCAAGCCTTGCTCAACAGACGTGCCGTCGGCGTCAGGTCCTGGCGGCGCGCGGCGCGGGCGACGCGATCCGCGCCGAATGCAAATTTGCGCTTTGCGCCAGATGCTTCCACTGCGACATCAGCTCACGGCGAGACCGAACACCGCAGCACAATCGGGCTGGCAAGGATTTCGCATAGCAACATCGAGCTGTGACCGCGACGATGCGACGCTGCCGAAAATTTGGACGCTGAGCCCGCGCCGCGATCTCGCGAATACGAGAACCGTGGAGGCTTGAAATGAATCAGCACGCCGTCGTCAGCAAATTCTCCCACGTCAAACCAGGTGACACCGAGTTCAGGGGCGGAGGTCTGCGCGACTTCTTCCTGTATCGCGATCTCGGCATCGCCGACGCCACCGGCGGGCAGGTGATCTGCCATCTGGTCAAGGCCAATCCCGATCTGCCGCCGGAGCAGGGCACCGGCTGGCACAAGCATCTGTGCGATTTCCAGATCGTCATCATGACCAAGGGCTGGGCCCGCTTCATGTACGAGGACAAGGAGACGCTGGTCGAGGCCGGCGACGTCATCCATCAGCGCCCCGGCATCACCCACTATCTGTTCGATTACTCGAAGGACATGGAATACCTCGAGATCGTCAGCCCGGCCGATTTCAAGACCGTGGATGTGCCGCCGGCGACCGAGACGGTGCCGCCGGTCACGCCTTGGAAATGACCGCGAGGAGGGTTCGCAATGTCGTCTGCGGAGGAATTAACCTTTGTCGTCGGCCGCTGGCTGCGGCCGATCGTGATGCTTCTGTATGTGGTGCGCAGCATCGGGCTGATGACCACATCTAGCCGTGAACAACGGAGTACGGCGCTCGATCAGTGATTCGGACGCGGTTCGTTCCACCCGCGTTCCAAATCTTAAAGTCGTGCGCGTGCGCGTCGCGTTTTGAAACAGCGCTTGTGCGCTGTTACGCCATGCCCGCCTGCTTCACGCGCGGCATGCGCCAGGCAATGACATTGACCTCCAGCGCGCCGCCGGTTGTATCATTGCGCCACCGGCCGTCGATGAACCGGCAGGCGAACGGCAGCTGATACGTTCCGCTGTGATCCTCACAAAGCACTTCCACGCGTTGTTCCGGCGAAGGTTCGCCATTGCCGTCGAATTGCGCCAGCCGTTTTTCGCGCGTAGCCATACGATCTGTCTCCACTGCCCAAGGTCGAGCCAAAAGGGGTCGAACCAAACGAGTTCCGAAGGCCCCCGTCCCCACGAGTAGTCCCCGTAATGAGTGAAGCACACTGCTTGAATGCGGTTTCAGTGTGGTATGTCTGCCTAGCTTTCAGCGTCGTGAGCACAAAACTGTGAAAGACGCTTCTGATCGGGGATGATGATGTTCGCTCGTATGGCTGTTGCCTTGCTCGCGCTGATTGCGCTCGGCGTCGTCGGAACCGCGCATGCGCAAGACGTTCCCGGCATCGAGATCTGCACCGTCGAGAAGACGATGGAGCGGCGCACCAGCTGTCTGCAGAGCAATGTCGATTTCCTGCAGAAGACCATCAACAAGCTGACATCAGATCATCAGCAGAAGCTCGACGCCGCCAACCGGCAGATCGAAAGCCTGAAGAGTTCGGTCGCGAGTTTGCAGAAGCTCGTCGCCGACCAGCAGGCGGGGCAGCTCAAGCTGACGGAAGATTTGAAGAAGAAGGCTGACGCTCCGCCGGCGAAGGATGCTGCGCCTGCCGCGAAGGACGGGACGAAGTAGCAAAGGTCGATCCGCGAATTGCCTTCGCCTGTCCCGCTTGGGGAGGCATATCGCATCGTCAGATGCGATACGGGTGGGGGATTTCTCCACACGAAGGATATCGCTTGCAGTGACACCCCCACCCCAACCCTCCCCCGCAAGCGGGAGAGGGGGCGCACTTTCTTCGCGGCGCGTCTCGGCTCACGCCACCCGATACTGCTCCATCACATCGCGATCCGGCTCGTAGCCGAGCCCGGGGCCCTGCGGCACGGCGACATGGCCGTTGGCGTCGACAGCGATGCGGTCGCCCCACAGGCAGGCGGGGCGCTTCATGAAGAACATTTCGATCAGGCCTTCGTCGCGGATCGCCATCAGATGCAGGGTGGCGAGGAAGCCCGGCCCGAAATAGGGCGAGTGCGGAATCACCTGGACGCCGAACTCGTCGGCGAGCACGGCCACCTTCAGGAATTCGGTGACGCCGCCGACCTTGATCACCGACGGCTGCGCGTGACTGACCGCGCCGGCAGTCATCATCTGGCGGAACTGATGCACGGTGCAGGCGTTCTCGCCGGCTGCGATATCGAGCCGGCCTTCCCGACGCACCTCCGCAAGCGTCGCAAAATCCTCCGGCGGCCAGACCGGCTCCTCCAGGAACATCGGCGCGGCCTGCTTGCAGTCGCGGGCGAATTGTATCGCCGCCGGCCCGTCCAGCGGGCAGTTCATGTCGACCATCAGCGGCACGCCGGGGCCGATCGCCTCGCGTGCGGCTGATACGGCCGGCACGGTGGTCTCGTGCAGCTTGATCGCGGCATAGCCAAGCTTGATCGCCTTCCTGCATTCGGCGGCGATCTGCGCGGGATTGCCGATCCGCATCAGGCTTGCATAGGCCGGGATGGAGCTGCGCCGCGCGCCGCCGATCAATTGATGCAGCGGTGCGCCCTTGACCTTGCCGGCCAGATCCCACAGCGCGATGTCGAGCGCCGAGATCGCAAACATCGTGATGCCGTAGCGGCCGAACAGATGCAAATTGCGCTGGATCTGCTCCATCACCGCGGGAATCTTTGCGGCGTTCGGCACGTCGAGGCCGCGTGCCTGCGGCGCGATCATCTCGGTCACCGCCGTGCAACTCGTCTTCGGGCAGACATAGGCGAAGGCATCGCCCCAGCCGGTCAGGCCGGCATCGGTCGACACCTCGACCAGCACCATGTCGAGCGCCGAGATCGCGGATGCGCCCTGGCGGAAGCTCGCGGGCCCTGCGTCATAGGGAATGCGGATATGGTGGGCGCGGACATCGGTGATCTTCATTGTTGTTGTCCTTCCGATCGCAGGATGTGCCTGGTTCCAGCCATCCCAACTCTTGCTTGTGACGAGTTTTGCTCGTCAATCGTGTCGAAGACGTGGATGCCCGGCCCAAGACCGGGCATCGCGAACTGCGAAATTGCGGAGAAAGCTGTTACGAGCTCTTCTCGCCGCTCATGACGGGACCGAACCGCTCCCAGCTCTCGCCCTTGAAGCGCATCATCTGCAACTGCTCGATCGGTGCATAGTCGTCCGGCCCGGTCTTGATCTTGGTGCCGGGCAGGTAGATGCCGATCTCGAAGTTGAGGCTGGCCGCCTGCTTGATCAGGTTCTCGCGGGTGAGGTCGTCGCCGCATTGCCGCAACACCTGCTCCAGCCCCTTGGCGACGCCATAGCCGAACACGGTCGAGGCGTCGTTCTGGTCGCCTTCAGGATACCACTTGGTCATGAAAGCGCGCCACTCGTTCATGGCTGGATCGCTCTTCCACTCGTGATCCGCGGGATCCTTCAGATACTGGGTCGACAAGATGTCCTGGCTCGCCTCGTAGCCGGCCGGTTTCATCACGCCGCCGATCGAGACCGAGACGTTGGTCAGGAACTGGACCGGATGCCAGTCGAGCTCAGCGGCCTTCTTGATCGCCTGCGCCGCGAATTTCGGGGTTGCGATGTTGACGAAGATGTCGGGGTTGGCGCCCTTGATCTGCACGATCTGCGAATCCACCGTCGGTGACGAGGTCTCGTAGGAGGATTCGACGATGATCAGCTTCTTGGCCTGATCGCCGAGCCCGTCGTGCAGCCCGATCAGATAGTCCTTGCCGAAATCGTCATTCTGATAGAGCACGCCGATGGTCTTGCCGGGATATTTCTGCAGAATGTATTTGGCATAGATGCGGGCCTCGACCTGGTAGCTCGGCTGCCAGCCCATGGTCCACGGGAAATTCTTCGGGTCGTTCCACTTGGCGGCGCCGGTGGAGACGAACAGCTGCGGCACCTTCTTGGCATTCATGTATTTCTGGATCGCGGTGTTGCCCGGCGTGCCCAGCGGATTGAAGATCAAGAGCACCTCGTCGCTCTCGACCAGCTTGCGGGCCTGCTCGACCATCTTCGGCGGGCTGTAGGCGTCATCATAGGAGATGAAGTTGACCTTGCGACCGTTGATGCCGCCTTCGCTATTGAGCTTGCTGAAATAGGCGGCTTCGGTCTTGCCGATCGTGGCATAGGCGGACGCCGGACCCGAATAGGGCATGATGTTGCCGACCTTGATCTCGGTATCGGTCGCGCCCGGATCATACTTCTTCTGTGCGTTGGCGGCGGTTGCGACGGCGATCGTCAGAAGCCCCGCAAGCGCCGCTGATTTGACGCAGTTGACATAGCTCAGGCGTGGGTAGTGCATCATTGTCCTCCCTGACATGCTGGCCGCGGCTCGTGCAGTCTTGATTTTCGGGCAGCTTGATGAGCCGTCGGATCGATGCAACTGCGAGTATGCACGATTGCAACGGTGTTACCAGCGACGGCTTTGCGGTAAATTTCCGTAGAGCGGAACCAGAGTTTCCGCCGTTGCGCAGCAAGGACTGTCAAGCGCCGCGTTCGGCAGGCGCGCATGATGTGCGTGCTTTGAAGGAAGGCCGTCGTCCATGAATCCAGCCCAGAAGGCGCTCTGGTACATCGAGAGCCACCTCCGTCGGCCGATGACGCTCGATGACATCGCAGCCGTCGCCGGGGTCTCGCGCTTTCATCTGGTGCGGGCATTCGCGGAAGCAACCGGGTTTTCGGTGATGCGCTATTTGCGGGCGCGCCGCCTCAGCGAGGCCGCGCGCGAGCTCGCGGCCGGTGCGCCCGATATTCTCAGCCTGGCGCTTGATGCGGATTACGGCTCCCACGAAGCATTCACCCGCGCGTTCCGCGACCATTTCGGCGTCACGCCCGAGACGGTGCGCGCCACGACGTGCCTGACCAAGCTCAAGCTGCAGGAGCCGATCACCATGATCTCGACCGCTCTCGATCACATCGATCCGCCGCGCATCGCAACCGGCAAGGCCTTTCTCGTTGCCGGCGTCGGCGAGCGCTACAACCACGCCAATGACAGCACCGCCGGCATCCCGAACCAATGGCATGGCTTCCACCAGCAATGCGCGCACATTCCCCGCCAGGTCGGCAACATCGCCTACGGCGTCTGCTGCAACGGCGACGACGCCGGGAATTTCGATTACATCGCAGGTATCGAGGTCGCCGATTTCTCTGACCTGCCGCGCGAGTTCGCGCACGTCAGAATCCCGGCGCAGAGATATCTCGTGTTCACCCACACCGACCACATCTCGACCATCCGCCGCACCGTCAACACGATCTGGAATCGCTGGCTGCCGCAGTCCGGCATGAAGGTCGCCGACGCGCCGAGCTTCGAGCGCTACGACGAGAAGTTCGACAAGAATACCGGCAACGGCGGGCTCGAGATCTGGGTGCCGGTGGAGGGGTAGAGAACTTGTCCCGTCATCCTGAGGTGCGAGCGGAGCGAGCCTCGAAGGATGCACGGCCCGGCTGGTGGCCGTCGATCCTTCGAGACGCGCTGCGCGCTCCTCAGGATGACGGGGCCAACACCGACGCATCGGGCCGGAACAGTCTCAAGTCATCCCTGCTTTCGCAGGGACGACACCGTCTATGATGCTCAGTGAGTGCGAGACCTACTCAATGCGAGCGCGCGAGGCAGAACGCGACGACCTCTTCCAGCGCCGTCTTCATCGGCGAAGGCGGGAACAGCGCCAGCGCGTCGACCGACATCGCGCCGTAGTGCTGGGCGCGGCTGATCGTGTCTTCCAGCGCGCGGTGCTTGGTCATCAGCCCGATCGCGTGGTCGAGATCGGCAGCGCCGATCTCGCCGCGCTCGAGTGCGCGAATCCAGAACTTGCGCTCGGTGTCGTTGCCGCGGCGGAAGGCGAGCACGACGGGAAGGGTGATCTTGCCCTCGCGGAAATCGTCGCCGACATTCTTGCCGAGTTTTGCGGATTTGCCGCCATAGTCGAGCACGTCGTCGACGAGCTGGAAGGCGATGCCGAGATTCATGCCGACCGAGCGGCAGGCGGTCTGCTCGGCCTTCGGCCGGTTGGCGATCACGGGGCCGACCTCGCAGGCCGCGGCGAACAGCTCCGCGGTCTTGCCGCGGATAACGGCGAGATATTCGTCCTCGGTGGTCGCGGTGTTCTTGGCCGCCGCAAGCTGCATCACCTCGCCCTCGGCGATGGTAGCGGCGGCCGCCGACAGGATGTCGAGCGCGCGCAGCGAGCCGACCTCGACCATCATGCGGAACGCCTGGCCGAGCAGGAAGTCGCCGACCAGCACGCTGGCCTCATTGCCCCACAGCATCCGCGCGGACAATTTGCCGCGGCGCAGTTCGCTCTCATCGACCACGTCGTCATGCAACAGGGTTGCGGTATGCATGAACTCGACCGCGGCGGCGAGCTTGATATGGCCGTCGCCGGAATAGTCGGCGAGCTGCGCCATCGCCAAGGTCAGCATCGGACGCAGCCGCTTACCCCCGGAGGAGATCAAATGATTGGCGACCTCGGGGATCATGGTGACCTCGGAGCCGGTCCTGGAGAGGATCGTCGTGTTGACGCGCTCCATGTCCGCGGCGAGAAGTCCCACCAGCCCGTCGATCGAAGCATTGGACGGGCTTTCGAAGGGTACAATAACCGCCACGCTGGTCTCCAATTTTGCCGATTTCTCACTATGCTCAGCTATAACAATAGAAACTGCGCGGTGCAGCGGCAAGGCCATCAAGTTATTGACATGTGGCGCATTGGCCGCACAGCCGGGCCGACAGGAGAGTGCGTTTTGCGGGAATTGGTACGGACCAATGACATTGTGCTGGTCTCCGCCATCGGCGCGTTGCTCGACAGCGCTAACATCCATCATCTGGTGCTGGACCAGAACATGAGCATCATCGAGGGCTCGCTCGGCGTGCTGCCGCGGCGGATCCTGGTGCATGAGGACGACAACCACGAGGCCCGCCAGCTCCTGACCGACGCCGGCCTCGGCCACGAATTGCGGGCCGATGATTAGAGCGTTTTCAAGCGAAGTGGACCCCGGTTCGCGTGAGGAAAACGCGTCAAAAAAGGAGTCTCCGGCCGCCGACGTCACCGAGGACGGATTTCTCGGCGGGCAATTGCGCCTGCGGCAGCCGCGCGGCGGCCACCGCGCCGGCCATGACGCGATCCTGCTGGCCGCGGCGACGCCGGCGCGATCCGGCGACCGCGTCGTCGATCTTGGTTCCGGCGTCGGCGCCGCCGGGCTCGCCGTGGCGCGGCGGGTGAGGGGGATCAATCTGGTTCTGGTCGAAATCGATCCGACGCTGGCCGAGCTCGCACGGAATAATGCCGGCCACAATGCGATCATGGCCGACGTGATCGTGCTCGATGTCGAGGCCCGTGCTGCAGCCTTCGATGACGCTGGTCTTGCACCCGACAGCGCCGACGTCGTGCTGATGAACCCGCCGTTCAACGATCCGTCGCGGCACCAGGCCTCGCCGGACGGCGTGCGGGAGCGCGCTCATGTCGCGACCGCGACCACGCTCGCCGGCTGGGTCCACGTCGCACGGCGGATTCTCAGGTCGAACGGGCAGCTTGCGCTGATCTGGCGAGCCGACGGCATTGCCGAGGTGCTGGCCGCGCTGGAGCGCGGCTTCGGCAGCCTCGAGATCCTGCCGGTTCACGCCGACGCGACGTCGCCGGCGATCCGAATCCTGGTGCGGGCCGTCAAGGGCGGCCGGGCGCCGGCGCGGCTCCATGCCGCACTGCTGCTCAAGGAAGAGTCAGGTGTGCCCAATAAATGGGTGCAGGAGATTTTGGCTGGAAAGGGAGAATTGCCGCTGGCGCGGCGCTAGCGGGCAGGCGAACTGCCCACGTAGTGACTGGCACTAAGTTACTGCGAAGCCGTTTCTGACTGGCGATCAGGCGTTGAGGTGAAGTGGATCGCCGCCAGGAGCGCACCGATCAGCAAAATCAGCAGGTAGATCTTCATGAGTCCCTCTCCGCCGCGCGTTGCAACCTCAATGACAAAATGCAAAACGCGTTCCACGGAATCCAATGACACTGGCGTGATAAAAAGTGGTTAATTCGAGGTAACGGCATGAGTGAACAAATAAGTGATCGCGCCAGACGTCCGGGACTGTTCGAGCGTGCGCAGAAAATGCTTCCGGCGCGGTTCAGGCGCGGCACGGCGGTGGTGCCGGTGGTGCGGCTGTCGGGCGTGATCGGCGCGGTGACGCCGCTGCGGCCCGGCATGACGCTCTCCGGCGTCGCCAAGATGCTGGAGCGCGCCTTTGGCACTCGGAATGCCAAGGCGGTGGCGCTGGTGATCAATTCGCCGGGCGGCTCGCCGGTGCAGTCGCGGCAGATCTATTTGCGCATCCGGCAACTGGCGGCCGAGAAGAAGCTGCCGGTGCTGGTATTCGTCGAGGACGTCGCGGCCTCCGGCGGCTACATGATCGCCTGCGCGGGCGACGAGATCTATTGCGACCCGTCCTCGATCCTGGGCTCGATCGGCGTGGTCGGCGGCAGCTTTGGCCTCGAGGGGCTGATCAAGAAGATCGGGGTCGAGCGCCGGCTCTATACGGCGGGCAGCCACAAGGCGATGCTCGACCCGTTCCTTCCCGAGAACCCTGATGACGTCGCCCGGCTGAAGGCGATCCAGCGCGAGATCCATGCGATCTTCATCGCGCTGGTGAAGCAGAGCCGCGGCAGCCGCCTCAAGGGTGCCGACGACGCGCTGTTCACCGGCGAGTACTGGGCGGGCGACACCGCGATCGGTCTCGGGCTCGCCGACGCCATCGGCGACCTTCGTTCGACCTTGCGCGCCCGCTATGGCGAGAAGGTGCTGACCCCGGTGATCGCGCCGGCGAGCGGCATGCTGTCCGGCCTGCTCGGTCGCCGGGCGGCGGGGGCGGGCTCGCTGGCGGCGCTGGACGGCATCGCCGCGCTGCCGGACGATCTGATCTCGGCGTTGGAAACACGGGCGATTTGGGCCAGATTCGGGCTGTGAACACACGGTTGTGAGCGCGCCATTTAGTCCCAAAAGTGCGATTGCGGCGCAAGCCGGCTTGCGTAAGAATGCCTGGTATTGGGGGCCTGACAGACGCGAACGACAAGGATCGACCGATGCCGCCGCTGATTGCATTCGCAGGCGTCCTGGGTGGCCTGGCCGTGGTCCGCTGGGCTTACAAGACGGCCGTCCGGATCAACCAGGAACTGGAAGAGGCGCGATTGTCCCGCGTGGCCGAAGCCGCGCATGCGGGCGAAATCAAGACCCTGCGCCGCGACCCCGTGACCGGGGCCTATCGCCCGGGCTAAGGCCTGGATCTCCCAATCTTGCCACTCAGGGATTGCGCTCCCTCTCCCGCTTGCGGGGGAGGGTCGGGGGGGCTCTATCCGCGAGTCGTATCGTGGATAGAGCCCCCACCCGGATCGCATCCAAAGATGCGATCCGACCTCCCCGCAAGCGGGAGAGGTGACGACAGCTCGCAGAAACATCCCCATCGCCTTGATTCCATTGGCTGCCGCCGATACGGTCCCGCGCGCTTCACAACCCCCCTCGCGAGACCTGTCGTGACGATGGACGCCCTGCCTGACCACATGCGCCCGGAACGTTCGTTCCAGGGCTTCATCCTGGCTCTCCAGCGATTCTGGGCCGAGCAGGGTTGCGTCATCCTCCAGCCCTACGACATGGAAATGGGCGCCGGCACCTTCCATCCCGCGACCACGCTGCGCGCGCTGGGGCCAAAGCCGTGGAATGCGGCCTATGTGCAGCCCTCGCGGCGGCCCAAGGACGGCCGCTACGGCGAGAACCCCAACCGCCTGCAGCACTACTACCAGTTCCAGGTGATCATGAAGCCGTCGCCGCCGAACCTTCAGGACCTGTACCTGAAGTCGCTCGCCGCGATCGGCATCGACGCCGCCATCCACGACATCCGCTTCGTCGAGGACGATTGGGAGAGCCCGACCCTGGGCGCCTGGGGTCTCGGCTGGGAGTGCTGGTGCGACGGCATGGAAGTCAGCCAATTCACCTACTTCCAGCAGGTCGCCGGCGTCGAATGCGCGCCGGTCGCGGGCGAGCTCACCTACGGGCTCGAGCGGCTCGCGATGTATGTGCAGGGCGTCGACCGCGTCTACGACCTCAACTTCAACGGCCGCGAGGGCGCCGAGAAGGTCACCTATGGCGACGTCTTCCTGCAGGCCGAGCAGGAATATTCGCGGCACAATTTCGAATATTCCGACACCGCGATGCTGTTCGAGCAGTTCAGGATGGCCGAGGACGCCTGCCGCAAATATCTCGCCGCCGGCTGGCGTGAGGGCGGCAACAGTAAGGAACATCTGATGGCCTTGCCGGCCTACGACCAATGCATCAAGGCGAGCCACGTGTTCAACCTGCTCGATGCCCGCGGCGTCATCTCGGTGACGGAGCGGCAGAGCTACATCGCGCGCGTGCGCGATCTGGCCAAGGCCTGCGGCGAGGCATGGATCCACACTGAAACGGGCAGGGCGGTCTGATGCCCGATCTTCTCCTCGAACTGTTCTCCGAAGAAATCCCCGCGCGCATGCAGGCGAAGGCGGCGGACGATCTGCGCCGCATGGTGACCGACAAGCTGGTCGCCGAGGGCCTCGTCTATGAAGGCGCCAAGGCGTTCGCGACCCCGCGGCGGCTGGCGCTCACCGTGCACGGCATTCCCGCGCGCCAGCCCGACCTGAAGGACGAGCGCCGCGGCCCGCGCGTCGGCGGCCCAGAGCCCGCGATCCAGGGATTTTTGAAGGCCACCGGCCTGTCCTCGATCAGCGAGGCAAAGATCCAGACCGATCCGAAGAAGGGCGATTTCTACATCGCGCTCATCGAAAAGCCCGGCCGCGCCGCGATCGACGTGATCGCGGAGATGCTGCCGGTGATCATCCGCACCTTCCCCTGGCCGAAGTCGATGCGCTGGGGCGCGCGCTCGGCGAAATCAGGCTCGCTCACCTGGGTGCGCCCGCTGCACGCCATCACCGCGACTTTTGGGCTCGAGACCGAAGAGCCGGACATTGTGAAATTCTCGGTCGACGGTATCGAGGCCGGACAGACCACCTACGGCCACCGTTTCATGGCGCCAGCCGCGATCTCGGTACGCCGCTTTGAGGACTACGAGGCCAAGCTGAAGGCCGCGAAGGTGATCCTCGATCCGCAGGCGCGCAAGGACATCATCATCGAGGACGCCAAGGAGCTCGCGTTCGCGCAGGGCCTCGAGCTGGTCGAGGATCAGGTTCTGCTCGACGAGGTCTCGGGCCTCGTCGAATGGCCTGTTGTGATGATGGGATCGTTCGAGAAGGAATTTTTGGCGATTCCTGACGAGGTGATCCGCGCCACCATCCGCAACAACCAGAAGTGCTTTGTGGTCAAGGATCCCAAGACGGGGAAATTGACCAACAAGTTCGTGCTGACCGCCAACATCGAGGCGCCCGACGGCGGCAAGACCATTGTCGCCGGCAATGAGCGCGTGATCCGGCCGCGGCTCAGTGATGCGAAGTTCTTCTACGAGACCGATCTGAAGACCAAGCTGGAAGACCGGCTGCCGAAGTTCGAGCAGATCGTGTTCCACGAGAAGCTCGGGACACAGGCGGAGCGGATCGAGAGGATTGTCGAGATGGCAGCGGAAATCGCCCCATTGGTCGGCGCGGATGTTGAGAAGGCAAAGAGAGCGGCTCGCTTAGCGAAAGCAGACCTGCTTTCGGAAGTTGTGGGTGAGTTTCCCGAAGTGCAGGGTCTCATGGGCAAGTATTATGCTCTCGCCGAGGGAGAAGATGCCTCCGTCGCGCAGGCCATAGAGGATCACTACAGACCACAAGGTCCAAGTGACCGCATTCCAGCTGATCCAACCAGCATCGCTGTCGCTCTCGCGGACAAGATCGATACCCTTATGGGGTTCTGGATTGTCAACGAGCGACCGACGGGAAGTAGAGACCCGTATGCATTGAGACGAGCAGCTCTTGGAGTCATTCGAACGGTATTAGAGAATCAACTTCGTATTCCGTTGATGAAGGTATTCATATCGGCGCACATCGAAGTTCAAATGGACCTGAAAAATCGTGAGCTAGATCGACTGGCCGATGAACTTAAGGCGCTTCCAAAGGAGGTTCTGTCTGCGCGCCGCGCGAAGCGTCTCTTGCTCAAGGCTGAGGAAAAGGCGTTTCCCGATGAGCTTTCGGAAGAACAGCTCGATGCAGCCTTTGATGAAATATTTGATCTACGCGCATTCATAGATGACCGTCTCGAAGCGCAACTCCGTACCCAAGGTGCTCGATTTGATCTTGCGAGATCTGTTTTTGAGCTGGGAACGGAGGATGACCTTCTCATGATCGTTCGCCGCGTCGAGGCGCTCGGCAAATTCCTCGACAGCGACGACGGCAAGAACCTGCTCGCGGGCACGAAACGCGCCAGCAACATCCTCAGCATTGAGGAGAAGAAGGACAAGCGCAGCTTCGAGGGCGCGCCGGACGCCGCGCTCTACAAGCTCGACGAAGAGAAGAGCCTCGCGAAGGCGATCGACCAGGTGAAGGCCGAGGCCTCCGCCGCCGTTGCCAAGGAAGACTTCGCCGCCGCGATGAGCGCGATGGCGAAGCTGCGCCCGGCGGTCGATGCGTTCTTCGACAAGGTCAAGGTCAACGACGATGACCCGAAGGTGCGCGAAAACCGCCTGAAACTGCTCAACGAGATCCGCGCTGCGACGCGTGCGGTGGCGGATTTCTCCAAAATCGAGGGCTGATCGATGGACCGCGCGACGCTCGCCGCTTACGACAAGGAAGCGGCGGCGTTTGCGCAGGACTGGCACGAGCAGCCGGCCCCGGTCGATCTGCAGGACATCGTCACGCGTTTCTTCATCAAGGGCGGCGTAACAGCCGATATCGGCTGCGGCAGCGGCCGCGAGGTGGCGTGGCTGAATGCCAACGGCTTTCCGGCCGAGGGTTTTGATGCCTCCGAGGGTCTGCTCACGGAGGCCCGCGCCCGCTATCCGACGCTGCGCTTTGCGCATGCCGAGCTGCCTGACCTGTCCGGCATCGCGGCCGACAGTTTCGACAATGTGCTGTGCGAGACCGTGATCATGCATCTCGATCACGCGCTGATCGTGCCGTCGGTGCGCCGCATGTTCGATATCGTGAAGCCGGGCGGCGTGTTCTATCTGAGCTGGCGCGTCACCGCAGGTGACGATGCGCGTGATGCACACGGCCGGCTCTATGCAGCCTTCGATGCGGCCCTGGTGCGGACTGAACTGGCGGCGGCTGAATTGCTGCTCGACGCGGAAGTCGTCAGCGCGTCATCCGGCAAAGTCATTCACCGGCTGGTCGCCAGTAAAGGCAGGCGATGATGGCAAGGCTTGCGACATGCGCCTGCGGACAGCTCAGCGTCACCTGTCAGAGCGAGCCTCTCAAGATATCGCTGTGTCATTGCCTGGAGTGCCAGAGGCGGACCGGCAGCACCTATGGGGTCGCGGCGTTCTTTCCCCGCGCCGATGTCGAGCCGCAGGGCGAGGCGCGTGAGTACAGCCGTGTCGGCGACAGCGGGTCTGCGGTGGTGTTCCACTTCTGTCCGAATTGCGGAACGTCGGTCTATTGGGAGCCGCGCCGCGCGCCGGATCTGATCGGCGTTGCGGTCGGCGCCTTCGCGGACCCCGATTTTCCCGCGCCATCGCAATCGGTCTTCACGGAGCGCCGCCATCGCTGGGTCGCCGACAAATAAGCGGCGGCCGCCGAGCGGCGGGTCGCGCCGGAAATATTTGGACACAATTTGCAATTTGTTAACCATGCCCTGCGAAGGTCCTGTCGGGTCAACGATTTCTTAAGAAATCGCCCTTTGCGCCAATGCAGAGACCTCCCCGATGACCTCGATCGGCACCACGCCCAATCCCTACGCCCAATATGGTTCGGCCTACGCGCGGGCCGCCGCGACGCCCTCGCTGGCAGCGACCTTGTCGGGCGACGGCACGGCCGGCGATCTGTCGTCATCATCGACATCGAACGCCGCGACCAACCTCACGCTGTCGGATGCCGCCCGCGCCCAACTTGCCAAGGCGCCGCAGCCCGACTTCGCGACGGTGACGAGCGATGCGCGCGTCACGCTCGACCGGCTCTACACGGTGGCCGGCGTCAAGGCGCCGATCGTCGACGGCAAGACCACGATCGATCTCTCGACGCTGGACCGCCGTTCGCTGTTTGCGATCTCGACCAACAATGGCGGCAAGTTCACGCCGGACGAGCAGGCGGTTGCCGCGACCGAACTGAAGCAGCGCTTCGACACGGCGCTGGCGCCGTCGCTTGCGACCACGCGCCTGACCGGCGACTACAGCGTCAGCTACAAGGCCGCGCTCGATTATCTCGATGGCGCCAGCGACGAGGAGAAGGCCACCGCGACCTGGGCCAGCCAGCGCGCCGCGGTGCTCAAGGGCTATCAGGCGACGCAACAGGATCCGAACACGGCGCCATCTGGAATTACTGGTGACCCGATCGCGGCCGCGCTGGCGGGGACCACGTCTCCTGCGACGGGCACGACGCGCGACTTCAGCAGCGTGGCGAGCGACGTGCGCGCCTTCCTCGATCGGCAGAAGGGCCAGGCTGCGAGCAACGGCAAGGAACTGGTCTACGATGCCAGGCGCAAGACCGGACAGCTCGCCGACCTGTCCTCGCTCGACAACCGCTCGCTCTCGGCGATCTCGCTGAACCAGGACAAGAAGTTCTCGACCGACGAGATCTTCGCGGCCAAGCAGGAACTCAACACGCGGACGCGTCTCACCGTGCTTGATGCATTGAAGCAGAGCCAGTCCGCTGGCGATCCGCGCCAGTTCAGCCTCGGCATCCTCAAGCAATATTCCTCAATGAGCGCGGAGGAGCGGCAGGCGGCCAACTGGACGCAGGATTTCCAGGACGCCGCGATCAAGAGTTACAAATCGACCTCGACGCTGCTCTCGATCCTGAAATCGTAAGCATTCATGAAAAACCCCACCCGGTGGGGAGGCCGGGCGGGGCTTTCAAGTCCGGTCGATCTGCGCGCACATCCGCTTGCGCGGCGCCCGGACATCGCGTTCAGGCGGCTGGGGGCTTATTCGACCACCTGAACGATCCGTCGCGAACGCGGCTCGACCAGAACGGTCTCACCGTTCACGACGGTGTAGCGATAGGGCGTCGCGCCGAACCGTTGCGGCACGTCGTAATAGGTCACGCCGGCATCCGGCAGGACGGTGCCGACCACGACGCGATCAGGCACCGTGTAGTTCGGCACGCGCTCGCGTACGATGTATTCGCGGAATGCCGGACGCTGCTCGACCGCGATTGCTCCGTCATCCTCGACGGCGACTGCCGGACCACCGCGGACGATGCCGACGGTCTGGGCCTGTGCGGCAACAGCCGGCACCGTGATCGCAGCAGCAACCGCTGCAACGGCAAGTATTCTGTTTCGCATGGCTCGCTCCATTGTTTTCACGCGGCACGCCGGCCTTCACCAGCGCACATGGCGAGCCAATGCATCCGGTGTGGTGATGTTCCGGAAAAACTGCCGCCATACACGCGGCATTTTGGAGCAATTTTCGTGAGTTGCGGGAACCCGCGGGCGTGACGGGCGTCTTGATGTGGGAACCCCCGCAGCGGATAAACTGCCGCTCGATTCGCTCCTCCAAAAACCGCCGGAGAAACTTCAATGGTCATCACCGCTGGGCATTTGCCGCACATTGTCGCTCTGATTGCAGGCATCCTGATCCTGATCATGCCGCGGCTGCTCAATTACATCGTCGCGATCTACCTGATCTTCGTCGGGCTGGTGGGGATGGGCCTGTTGCGCTGGCTGCACCTGTAGCGGGAAAGCGGGGTTTCGCGGCTTGCGCGGAACCCCCCAAAATGGTGTAAGGCGCGCATCTTCGACCCCTCCTTCCGGATTGTTGTCTGACATGGCCAAAGCCGTCGCGAAGTCCAAGAAAATTGCTGCGAAAACTGCCGAGAAAACTGCAGCGAAATCAAAGCCATCCGCAGCGGCCCGCAAGGCCGCGCCGGCGCGCAAGGCGCTGAAGAAGAGCGCCCCGAAGGCGGCGCCGAAAGCCGCTGTCAAGCCGGCTGCAAAGCCCGCCAGCAAGGCGCCGGCGAAGGTGGCCACGCCAGCGAAAAAGGCGGTCCCGGCTGCGATCAAGGCCGGCAAGTGGGTCTATACGTTCGGTGACGGCAAGGCCGAGGGCCAGGCGACCTTGCGCGATCTGCTCGGCGGCAAGGGCGCCAACCTCGCGGAAATGGCCAATCTCGGCCTGCCGGTGCCTCCCGGCTTCACCATCCCGACCTCGGTCTGCACCTATTTCTACGAACACGACAAGACGTATCCGAAGGAATTGAAAGCTCAGGTTGAGAAGGCGCTCGACTATGTCGGCAAGCTGACCGGCAAGACCTTTGGCGATGCCAGGAACCCGCTGCTGGTCTCGGTGCGCTCGGGTGCGCGCGCCTCGATGCCGGGCATGATGGACACCGTGCTCAATCTCGGCCTCAACGACCGTACGGTCGAAGCGCTCGCCGAGCTCTCCGGCGACCGCCGCTTCGCCTATGACAGCTATCGCCGTTTCATCACGATGTATTCCGACGTGGTGCTCGGCTTCGAGCATCATCACTTCGAGGACATCCTCGACACTTTCAAGGACGGCCAGGGCTATTCGCTCGACACCGACCTGACCGGCGACGACTGGGTCGAGCTGGTCGGCAAGTACAAGGAAGCGGTTGCCAAGGAGACTGGCCACGACTTCCCGCAGGATCCGCACGACCAGCTGTGGGGCGCGATCGGCGCGGTGTTCTCATCCTGGATGAACGCGCGCGCGGTGACCTACCGCAAGCTGCACGACATCCCGGAATCCTGGGGCACCGCCGTCAACGTGCAGGCGATGGTGTTCGGCAACATGGGCGAGACCTCGGCGACCGGCGTTGCCTTCACCCGTAACCCCTCGACCGGCGAGAGCAAGCTGTACGGCGAGTTCCTGATCAACGCGCAGGGCGAGGACGTCGTCGCCGGCATCCGCACGCCGCAGGACATCACCGAGGAAGCGCGCCAGGAATCCGGCTCCGACAAGCTGTCGATGGAAGCCGCGATGCCGCACGCCTTCAAGGAGCTGACGCGGATCTACACGCTGCTCGAGAAGCACTACCGCGACATGCAGGACATGGAGTTCACGGTCGAGCAGGGCAAGCTGTGGATGCTGCAGACCCGCGGCGGCAAGCGCACCGCGAAAGCGGCGCTGCGCATCGCGGTCGAGCTCGCCAACGAAGGCCTGATCTCGAGGAAGGACGCGGTGACGCGGATCGATCCCGCCTCGCTCGATCAGCTGCTGCATCCGACCATCGATCCGGCCGCCAAGCGCGACGTGATCGCGACCGGCCTGCCGGCGTCGCCAGGTGCGGCCTCCGGCGAGATCGTGTTCTCGTCGGACGAAGCGGCCAAGCTGCAGGCCGACGGACGCAAGGTGATTTTGGTCCGCATCGAAACCAGCCCGGAAGACATCCACGGCATGCACGCCGCGGAAGGCATTCTCACCACCCGCGGCGGCATGACCTCGCACGCGGCGGTGGTCGCGCGCGGCATGGGCAAGCCCTGCGTCTCCGGCTGCGGCACCATCCGCGTCGATTACGGCCGCGGCACGATGAGCATCGGTTCGCGCACCTTCAAGACCGGCGACGTCATCACCATCGACGGCTCGGTCGGGCAGGTGCTGGCCGGCCGGATGCCGATGATCGAGCCGGAACTGTCCGGCGAGTTCGGCACGCTGATGGGCTGGGCCGACGAGGTCCGCAAGCTCGGCGTCCGCGTCAACGGCGACACGCCCGATGACGCGCGCACCGCGGTGAAATTCGGTGCCGAAGGCATCGGCCTCTGCCGCACCGAGCACATGTTCTTCGAGGAGACCCGCATCCGCACCGTGCGCGAGATGATCCTCTCCGAGGACGAGCAGTCGCGCCGCGCCGCGCTGTCGAAACTGCTGCCGATGCAGCGCGCCGACTTCGTCGAGCTGTTCGAGATCATGAAGGGCCTGCCCGTCACGATCCGTCTGCTTGATCCGCCGCTGCATGAATTCCTGCCGCACACCCAGGCCGAGATCGAGGAAGTGGCGCGCGCCATGAACACCGATCCGCGCAAGCTCGCCGACCGCGCCCGCGAACTGTCCGAGTTCAACCCGATGCTCGGCTTCCGCGGCTGCCGTCTCGCGATCGCCTATCCGGAGATCGCCGAGATGCAGGCGCGCGCGATCTTCGAGGCGGCCGTCGAGGCCGGCAAGCGCACTGGCAAGCCGGTCGGTCTCGAGGTGATGGTGCCGCTGATCGCCACCAAGGCCGAGTTCGATCTGGTCAAGGTGCGGATCGATGCCATGGCCAAGGCGGTGATGAAGGAAACCGGGGCCAAGCTGAGCTACCAGGTCGGCACCATGATCGAATTGCCGCGCGCCTGCCTGATGGCCGGCGAGATCGCAGAGACCGCGGAGTTCTTCTCGTTCGGCACCAACGACCTGACGCAGACCACCTACGGCATCAGCCGTGACGACGCTGCGAGCTTCCTCGGCACCTATGTCGCCAAGGGCATTCTCGAGATCGATCCGTTCATCTCGGTCGATCGCGACGGCGTCGGCGAGCTGGTCAGGATCGGCGTCGAGCGCGGCCGCAAGACGCGTCCGAATCTGAAGGTCGGCATCTGCGGCGAACACGGCGGCGATCCGGCGTCGGTCGTGTTCTGCCACGAGGTCGGGCTCGACTACGTGTCCTGCTCGCCCTACCGCGTGCCGATCGCGCGTCTCGCCGCGGCCCAGGCCGCGCTCGGCAAGGCCGCCGCCAGCCAGGCGTGAACGATCGAACAATTCGGTGACAACCATGGCCGGGACCAAGTCCCGGCCATTTGGTTTGTGGTGCGCTGCCTCAACACCACGCAGAGACGGTCGCGCGTAACGCCTTGTTCACCATCTTCGTTGACCGGATGTTCACGACCTTCATGCGCCGCGCATTTACCAAGGCGCGCGATGCAACGCGCGAAGACTCTGCGATCGCTTGAGTGTAGCGCGCGGGCAACGTCGATTAACTCCGCGGCAACCTAAACAAGTTAGCAACGGGAAAGGTCGAATTGCGCGGATGTACCGCGTTCGATTGCACTCAGTAAGCGTTGCGTGAGCGTACGATGTTTGTGTCGCGTAACCAGCCGAAGGGCGCACGTCTTGCGCTCTTCGGTCTCGGTCTAGGCATCTTCGCCCTGATGCCGACCGAGATCGGATATCAGGATATTGCTTCGCTCCTGGCCCGGCAGCCCGGCGTCGCCGAGCGCTGGCAGAAGCGCGTCTTCGCATCCGCGGTCGGCTCGATCCAGGTCGCCACCTACAGCTTCGGCCGTCCGATCGGAACATCCGCGCCGCAGGCCCCGCAAATCCTGCTCGCCAGGCTGGACAATTCGAGCGTCGACATCACCGGCACGGTGACGCGCAATCCGATCGCGGCGCCGCCGCCGCGTTACGCGGCATCCGATTTCCCCAAGGTCGATCGCACCCTGAAGGGCGATCGTCTCGTGGTCAGGGGGCCCGATCAGGTCGAGCCTTCCGAGCCCGCAAACACGGCGCCGGCGAACGAGGATCCTGCAACATCGAATTCGTCGGTCAAGGGCATGAAGACCGCGACCGCGCCGGCCGACAGCGCGCCGCTCGATCCGGAATTGCAGGAAGCGCTGCGCGCGCCGCCGCTGCCGCAATATGCCAAGCCGTCGTCGCAGCATTACGACGTGTCGCTGTCGCTCGAGGCCAGCCCGCTCGACGATCTGAAGCCGGCGCCCGCGAAGCCTGCTGCTGCGCCCGCCGATGCAGCGCATGAGCGCGACCCGTTTGCATTCAAGACCGCCAGCCTGTTCTTCGGCTCTTCGCTCGGCACGCCCGAGAATCTCGAGCGCTGGCAGCCCGGCGAGGCGCCGGTCGTCGTGATGCCGGTAGCGCAGCCCGATCCCGACATGAAGGTGATGGCGTCATTGCCGGTCGATGCCGACGGCCCGGTCAGGGCCGGCGAGATGGGCGAGAGCATCGCGCCGAAGGGCGAGGTCAACGCCGACGACCAGCACACCAAGACGCCGGCGGAGCGGCTCGGCCTGTTCGACGACAAGTCGCGCGCCAAGTCGGAGAAGTGCCTGGCTGAGGCGGTCTACTTCGAAGCCCGCGGCGAAGCGGTGCGCGGCCAGATCGCGGTCGCCCAGGTGGTCTTGAACCGTGCCTTCTCCGGCAAATATCCGGAGACGGTGTGCGGCGTGGTCTACCAGAACAAGAACCGGCACTACGCCTGTCAGTTCACCTTCGCCTGCGACAACACTGCCGACGTCGTCCGCGAGCCCGATATGTGGGACCGCGCGAAGAAGATCGCGAAAGCGATGCTCGACGGCAAATTGTGGCTGCCCGAAGTCGACCGCTCGACCCACTACCATGCCTATTGGGTGCGACCGTCCTGGGTCAGCGAAATGAAGAAGATGTACAAGTTCGGCGTCCACACCTTCTATCGCCCGCGCGCCTGGGGCGACGGCAGCGATGCGCCGAGCTGGGGCAACCCGGCCGAGACCGCCAAGATCTCGGCGCAGCTCGCCGAGGCGGCCCAGAGTTCGGCCGAACAGGCCAGCGCCAAGCGATAGTCTTGCAGCTCCCGGTACGGCATTCCGGGATGGCCCGAAGGGCCAGACCCGGAATCCCGACATTATGAGCACTTTTCCTCGAGATTCCCCGATGCGCAATTGCGCATCTGCGGTTCGCGCTTCGCGCGCCCCGGAATGACCGTCTCATATTCTGCAGAGCAGCCCTGCGGGCGAAGATTTTTCTCCGGGCCCTCTTGGGGTTTTCATGCAGATGCATTAACTCCCCGTAATGTTCGGCGGGGCGGTTCCCCCGCAGCAGCTGCGGGGGAAGACAACATGGCCGTTACCACCGGAGATCTTCGACCGGCGTCCGGCACCTGGCGCACACCGCTCGTGATCATCGTCTGCGGCTGCGCGATCGCATTGTTGAGCTTCGGCCCGCGCTCCAGCCTCGGCTTCTTCGTGCAGCCGATGGGCCGCGAATTCGCCTGGGGCCGCGATGTGTTCGGCCTCGCACTGGCGCTGCAGAACTTGTTGTGGGGTCTCGGCCAGCCGATCGCCGGCGCCATTGCCGACCGCTTCGGCGTGCTGCGCGTGATGATCGTCGGCGCGCTGCTTTACGCTGCGGGCCTGCTGCTGATGCGCTACTCGACGACGCCGCTGTCGCTCGACATCGGCGCCGGCGTCCTGATCGGCTTCGGGCTGTCGGGCTCCTCGTTCAACCTCGTACTGTCGGCGTTCAGCAAGCTGCTGCCGCCCGCGCAGCGCGGCATTGCGCTCGGCGCCGGCACCGCCGCGGGCTCGTTCGGCCAGTTCCTGTTCGCGCCGTTCGGCGTTGCGATGATCGACAATTTCGGCTGGCAGACCGCGCTGCTGGTGTTCAGCGCGCTGATGCTGCTGATCCTGCCGCTATCGCTGGCGCTCTCGACGCCGCCGGCAGAGACGCATGATGCCGCGCCTGCCGATCAGCAATCGTTCAAGACCGCGCTGGCGGAAGCCTTCGGCCATCGCTCCTACGTGTTGCTGGTGCTCGGCTTCTTTACCTGCGGCTTCCAGCTCGCCTTCATCACGGTGCATCTGCCGGCCTATCTCGCCGACCGCGGCATTCCGGCCTCGACCGGCGGCTGGGTGATCGCGGCGATCGGCCTGTTCAACATCATGGGCTCGCTCAGCGTCGGCTGGCTGCAGAACGTGTTCCCGAAGCGCTACATCCTGTCGGTGATCTATTTCACCCGTGCGCTGTCGATCATCGCCTTCATCTCGTTCCCGATCACGACCTTCTCGGCGATTGCGTTCGGCGCGATCTCTGGCCTGACCTGGCTCTCCACGGTGCCGCCGACCTCGGCGCTGGTTGCGTTGATGTTCGGCACGCGCTGGTTTGCGACGCTGTACGGCTTCGCCTTCGTCAGCCATCAGGTTGGCGGCTTCCTCGGGGTCTGGCTCGGCGGCATCGTGTTCGAGCAGGTTGGTTCCTACACGCCGATCTGGTGGCTGTCGGTGGTGTTTGGCGTGCTGTCGGCGCTGATCAATCTGCCGATCGTCGAAAAGCCGGTCGTGCGCCCGGTTGCGCAGCCCGCCTGATGGGTTAAACACTTTTCCGAAACCAAGATTACGGGGAGTGCTCATCGTGGCAACGTTCAAGGCAATCAGGATCGACAAGGCGGACAAGGGTACCACCGCCGCACTGACCCAATTCGACGACGCGGAATTGATGGACGGCGACGTCACCGTCCGTGTCGAATGGTCGACGCTGAACTACAAGGACGGCCTCGCGCTGACCGGCAAGGCGCCGGTGGTGCGTCGCTTCCCGATGATCGCCGGCATCGATTTCGCCGGCACGGTCGAGCAATCAAGCCATCCGGACTGGAAGGCGGGCGACAAGGTCGTCTGCAACGGCTGGGGCATGGGCGAGACCCATCTCGGCGCCTATGCCGAAAAGGCCCGCGTCAAGGGCGACTGGCTGGTGCGGCTGCCGGACGGCATTTCGGCCCGCGATGCGATGGCGGTCGGCACCGCCGGCTATACCGCGATGCTGTCGGTGCTGGCTCTGGAGAAGCACGGTCTGACCCCGAAGAGCGGCCCGGTCGTGGTGACGGGCGCTGCCGGCGGCGTCGGTTCGGTCGCGATCGCGGTGCTGTCGAAGCTCGGCTACCACGTCATTGCGTCGACCGGGCGGATGTCGGAGACCGACTATCTCAAGGGGCTCGGCGCCAGCGAGGTGATCGACCGCGCCGAGCTGTCGGGTGCCCCGAAGGCGCTTGCCAAGGAGCGCTGGGCCGGCGGCGTCGACAGTGTCGGCTCGACCACCCTCGCCAACCTGCTTTCGATGACCAAGTACGGCGGCGCCATCGCGGCCTGCGGCCTGGCGGCCGGTATGGACCTGCCGTCGTCGGTCGCGCCCTTCATTTTGCGGGGCGTGTGCCTTCTCGGCATCGATTCCGTGATGTGCCTGATCGAACTCAGGCGGACCGCCTGGCGTCGTCTCGCCAGCGATCTGGACAAGGCAAAACTGGCTGATATCACTCATGAAATCGCCCTGGACGAAGTCATGGGCTATGGCGCGAAAATCCTCGGCGGCCAGGTCCGCGGGCGGATCGTGGTAAAAATAGTCTGAGGACGTTCAGACTTTACCAACCAAGCTGCTCCAATGTTGCCACGGTTGGTATGGTAAGCAGCGGGTAAAGAGACTTGCAGCATGATCCCGGGGGGCCGGGTTTCCTCGCGCGGACGTCGAGAAGCGTCGGTCGCGGGGATCATGCTCAACAAGGAGCGGGTGCCCGCGCTCGTAAGTGGAGTAGCTCATGCTTGCGCGTTTGGTGTTGGGGGCCGTCACGGCCGGGGCAATGGTCGTGCCGGCGTTCGCAGGCATGATGAACGCCGATGAGGCCCGCAAGTTCGTTGCGGGCAAGGTATTCGCCTTCACCTGTTTCGATGGCACGCGCGGCGCCGGCCGCATCCTCGACGACATGGGCGCGGCAGGCTCGGTCCAGTTCTCCGGCTCCGGTCCGATCCGTCACGTGCGCCTGCCCGGCAACACATTGCAAATCCGCGGTCAGAGCGTTTGCGCCTCGCTGAAGGGCATTCCGTTCGAGCCGTGCTTCAACCTCGACAAGCAGGACGAGCGCTCGTTCCGCGGCTCGGTCTCCGGCATGGGCTTCGCCTATTGCGAATTCCGCCATCAGGGCGGCCAACAGATGCTGATGGCGCGCGCGGTGGCGCGGCCACGCTCGCTGCACCCGCGCACCCGATCCGCGGATGCCTCGCAGACTGAAGTGTCGCGCGTTGAGACGCCGCAGGTCGGAAGCGCGAAGCTCGAGCCGGTCAAGGCCGAACCCGCCAAGGTCGAGAGCGCGCCGGAGTTGCGCCGCTCCACCGACTAACGCTCTGCTGACCAACGTTTCATCTGCGCGCCAACGGGAATAGCGCCGCCAAGCCGTAGTCATACGGATGGCGGTCGCCACGCGTTGTTATCTACTCAATACCTAGCGTTCGCCAGGCGGCGAGATGTTGGGGGCTCCGATTTTGAGTAGTCATATGGCGCAGTATTTTTTCCGGATCAGTGACGGCGATTACGCTGGCGCGTCCGACCACGCGACGGAGTTTGAAAGCCGTGATGTGGCCTGGGCCGAGATGACCAAGGTCTGCGGCAATTTCCTCGGCAGCATTTCGCGCAATCTGAAGCAGAACAGCGAATGGCACATGGAGCTGCTCGACGAGGGCAGAAAGCCGGTGTTCAGGATTCGCCTGGTCGCCGAGTCCGTCGACTGTGAGACTTGCGACTGAGGCTCACCTTTCACGACAAGCGGTTCTAACCCCCAGCCTGCGGCACAGGCGGCGCAGCCCGCCTGCGAAACAGGATCCGCTGGTACAGCCAGCCGATCGCGACCAGTACGATGCCAAGGCACATGAACGACAGCGCCCGGTAGACACCGGTCAGTGTGGACATGTCGACCAGGAACGCCTTCAGGATCGTCAGCCCGATCACGGCAGCGGACGCGAGCCGCGCCCGCTCCGAATTGACCACGATGCCGATGCCGAGCAGCGCGACGCCGAACATCAGCCAGGCGATCGAATAGGTATATTGCTCCGCGCCCGTGGTCTCGCCGCGCACCAGCACCGGTCCGTGATAGAGCCTGCGGATCTCAAGCGTCACATAAGCGAGCGCGAGGATCAGCGCGCCGGCTGCGATCGTATTGGCGTATACAGCGGGACGATGGCCCGCCACTGCGTAGGACAGCAGCAGCGCAAGCACGGCCGGCAGCGCATAGCCGAGCAGCAGCAGGTTGATGAAGCTGCCGCCGACATCATGCGCCCACAGCATCGGATTCTCCAGAAACAGCAGCCCGAACACGCTGGCAAGCCCGGCAAAGGCAGTGAGCAGGACCGCGCCGACATTGTGGACGATGCTGCCGGTGCGCAGGCGCAATCGCTCCAGCCCGATCGCCATCGCGAGCGTCACGCCGACCTGCAGCGCGACCTCGGTCAGCCCGGCACTATCGCGATAGACGTCGCCGCCATTGACCGCATGGCGGATCTCCATGAAGGCGAGCAGCACCGTGAACAGGATCGCGGCGGATTCGATGATCCGCAGCGGGACGTCGTCGGCATTGCGGCGCAGGAAATGGCTTGCCGCCCAGAATGACAGCGCCGGGACGCCATAGCCCCACAACAGCCAGTTGAAGATCGGCGTGGTGCCGACGGCATCGCCGGCGATCCGCGGCTCGTAGCCGATGCGCAGCACCACGATGCCGGCGAGGATCGCGGCGAGCCAGCGCAGGAACGGGATCGGCCGCTGCACCGAGAGCCATGCCGTGCCCATCGACACCAGCGCCAGCGCGATGGTGAGCCAGCCCTTGTCGAGCGCGAAGGTCAGCGCAAGCGCCAGCGAGGCGAGCGCGCCGGTCGCCGACAACGCAATCGAGGGCGACAGCTCCGGCCGCTCGCCGCGCCGTGTCAGCGCCTCGGTCGCGGCCGCGTAGGCCGCGGCCAGCAGCACGGCGAGGATCGCGAACGGGATCGAGCGGTCGAGATGCGCGATGCGCGCATAGAGCGCGACCAGCAGCGCGACCGGCGTGAACACCGCCGCCGCGGCCCAGGTCACAGTGACCTTCGTGGTGGCAAAGCGCAGTTGCGCGAGGAAGCCGGCGATGCCGAAGGCGGCTGCGAACAGCGCCGCGGTGACGAGATGCAGCGACACCGAACCGTCGGTCGCGGAAGGGCCGATGCCGGGGATCGCACCACCCGGCAGCACCAGCATGTCGACGTTGCGGCGGACCGCCCATTCGCCGAACACGATGAAGACAAAGAGTGACGCGGCGCCGATCGCACGGGTGGCAGCCGGTGCGCGCCAGGCGACGAGCAGGCTGCCGGCTGTGAGCAGCGCAAAGCCGATCATCGCGATGTCGGCGTGCGCGCTGTTGAGCACGATCAGCATCGCGCCGAACAGATAGGCCGCGAGCGATCCCGACGAGATCGGCTCGATTTCCTCGCCATCGCCGTCGGGGCCGAACATGAAGCCGCAGACCACGAGCAGCGCCGCCAGCGCGAAGCCCGCGATCACGTGGAAGACGTGCGGCGCGACCATCTCCGGCCCGCATTGCAGGCACGGGAAGGTCCACAGCAGTGCGAAGGCGATCGTCGTCACCGCAAGCCAGCGCCACAGCCGGATGCGGGCGAGGGCGAAGGATGCCGCGGTGACGATGGCGAGATAGATGTAGAGCGACCAGAAGTCGGGCTTGTCCGATGAGACCAGGATCGGCGTGACGAAGGCGCCGACGATGCCGAGCCCTGCCAGCGCCGGCCCGTGCAGCAGCGCGGCCGCGAGCGTGCCGAGCGCGACCATGCCGAGCAGGATGAAGGCGGTTGCGGGCGCCAGGAAGTCGTACAGCGCGTAGGCGGCGTAGACGGTCGCGAACGCCACCGCGGTGCCGGCGGCGGTGAGGATCGCCGGAATGTTGGCGATCGGCAGCGCCGCGATGTTGGAGATGCTTTCCTTGCGCCGGGTCCATTCACCGGCGCCGAGCAGCGCCAGCGCAAACAGCCCGCCGAGCATTGTGCGCACGCCGGGGCCGAGCAGCCCGGCCTCGATCGAGTAGCGCACCATGAAGAAGCCGCCGAGCGCCAGCGTCAGGCCGCCGATCCACACCACCCATTGCGTGCCGAGCGTTTCCTCGAAGCCGGGCGTTGGCTCCGGCGCGGGCGGGGGTTGCGGAAGCGGCGGTGGCGCGGCGCCCGCAGCATCCGCGGTCGGCTCTGGCTGCGCGTCCGGCTCGCTCGGTACAGCCTCGGGGAGCGGTGGCGGTGCGATCGGAGGCGCCGCCGGGAGTGTCTGCTCGAACTCCTGCAGCGGTGCCAAAGGCGGCGGCATGACCGTTCGCATGGCGGCCGCGCCGGCGGCCTCGATCGCATCCAACCGCCGCTGCAGCAGCGCGATCCGGCCCAGCGCCTGGCGCGCGAAAATAAGTGCGACGATGGCGAGGACGAGGGTGAGGAAATCGAACGGCGAATCGAACATCGGGCCTCCGGCAGGACGCGCCGGACCATCGGCCAGCCGGCCGCCCGCCGCAACCTAGTAGTGCAGTTTAGAGGACTGGAAGTTCAAGCGATCGGGCGTGCGAGCCGCGCTATTCCAGGTCGATGTGGAAGGGGCGGCCTTCGACGCTCATGCTGCCCGGACCCATCGCATCGAGCGCGCGCAGCATCCGGCCCTCGCGTCCCAGCGCCTTGTCGGCGAGGCTGACGATCAGCCGGTTGGGCGCTGCGATCGGCGAGGCTTCGCGGATCAGCCGGGCGATGGACATTTCGTCGCGGTGCGGATTGAGCGCGCAGACGGTGGCAAATGCGCTCGCGGTCGAGCGGCTGATGCCGGCGTAGCAATGCACCACCATCGGTGCGCGGCGATCCCAGCCGCGCACGAAGGTCAGCACCTTCTCGATATGCGTCTCGTTGGGCGCCACGAACCCGTCCATCTGTTCGATGATGTCGTCCATCGACACTTTCAGATGATTGGCCGGCAGCACCGAGGGCGGGCGCTGCACCTGGTCGACATTGGCCATCACGGTCAGCACATGGCTGGCGCCGGTGGCACGAACCGTGTCGGAGAGCGCGGCGAGCGAGCAGACGTGAAGCATGATGGTCCTTGGGTATCGGGTGCGTGCATCCGATTATAACGGCTGCTCCTGGGTGGGCAAAGGCGCGCTGCGCCATGCCTGCGCTTCGTTTTGCGCCGCAACCGACGGCGCGTTTCGTGGTGCCGCCCCTATGACGCGTGCAATGCCTTGAAGCGCTCGAGGAACTGCTTTTCGGCCCTTGCTGCGGTCCACGGCGTCAGATAGTCGCGCTCGGTCGCTTCGGGCAATTCCGGATCGCGGCCGAATAGCCGCTTGGCCTCGGCCTGCGAAAATCCCGCCAGATGCGTCGCCTCGAGATAGGCGGCGCCGCGATCGGCGGACTTGATCTGCTGGGTGATCTCATCCGCCAGCACGGGCGGCAGGCCGAAGCGGATGTGGATCGCCGACAGCAGCCGCTTCTCCACCGCCTTGTATTCGCCGGCGAGCACCGCCTTGAACGGCGAGATCATGTCGCCGATGACATATTCCGGTGCGTCATGCAGCAGTGCGGCAAGCCGCACGCGGACGTCGACGCGCGGCGTCTGCTGGCGCATCACGGCTTCGACGAGCAGCGTATGCTGGGCCACCGAGAAGATGTGCGCGCCGCTGGTCTGTCCGTTCCAGCGCGCGACCCGCGCCAATCCATGCGCGATGTCGACGATCTCGATATCGAGCGGCGACGGATCGAGCAGGTCCAGCCGGCGCCCGGACAACATCCGCTGCCAGGCGCGGGCGGTCTCCGTCGAGTTACGCGCAGTCATTTCGTCTTGAGCCGCGGTGTGCGGAGTTTCCCGCTGCAGGCCTCGTGGCAGAAGCAGGTGACGAGGTGATCGTTGACCATGCCAGTCGCCTGCATGAAGGCGTAGACGATGGTCGGGCCGACGAACTTGAAGCCGCGTCCGCCGAGCTCCTTGGAGACCTTGATCGACACCGGCGTCGAGGCCGGCACGCTTGCCGTGGTCTTGAACTGATTGACCTTCGGCTTGCCGTCGACGAAGTCCCAGAGGAATTTCGAGAAGCCGGGACCTTTCTCCATGATCTCGAGATAGCCTTTCGCACTCGCCACCGCGCCATCGATCTTGGCGCGGTTGCGGACGATGCCGGCGTCGTTCATCAGCGCGTGCACCTTCTTGGCGTTGTAGCGCGCGATCTTCTCGGGCTGGAAATCGTCGAAGGCTTTGCGGAAATTCTCGCGCTTGCGCAGGATCGTGATCCAGGACAGGCCGGCCTGGAAGCCGTCGAGGATCAGCTTTTCGTAGAGCGCGCGGTCGTCATATTCGGGCACGCCCCATTCGTTGTCGTGATAGGCGACGTAGAACGCGTCCTCGCCCGGCCAGGGGCAGCGCGTCTTGCCGTCGGGATGCAGTTGCGCGGTACGGCTCATGCGACGGTCTGCTTGGGTGTGATGCGGACGGCGTCGGGCTCGGCGAGATGAAGCGCGAGCCCGCCCGCGGTCAGCGGCAGGCCGGCGTCGAGCGCATCGGCGACGCGGTCGATGCGCACCAGCGCGAGGCCTTTCTCGCCGGCGGTCGAGCCGATGGTGCCGACCTGCTTGTCGCCGGCGAGGATAGTCGCGCCGGTCTCGGGGGAGGGGCCGTCGAGAATGATCCTTACCGTGCGGGTGCGCGCCGTGCCGCGGTGCTGCATGCGCGACACCACCTCCTGGCCGACATAGCAGCCCTTCTCGAAATCGACGCCGTTGAGGCGGTCCATATTGGTCTCGTGCGGGAAGGCGTCGCCATACATGAAGTCGAGCCCGCCGCGCGGCACGCCGGTCGCGATCCGATGCGCCTCATAGGCGCTATCGTCGACGAGATCGGCGCCGATCAGCTCAGCGAGCTTCTGCGTCAGATCTTGCGGGATCAGGATGCGCCAGCCGAGCGACGGGTTGCGCGGATCGGCGAAGGCGAGATCGGGGATCGCCGCCGGCTCGCCATCCCAGGCCGCCAGCACGCCGAGGCTGTCTGTGAGGTTCTCGACCACGACCTTGGCGCGCAGCTTGTAGAAGCCGAGCTTGTCGGCGAGCCCCTTGGCGAGCGCGCGCGGCGCGTCGATCAGGAAGCCGCCGCCATGGCCTGTGGGCATCTCGGTGATCAGGAAATCGACGATGATCTTGCCCTGCGGCGTCAGCAGCGCGCCGAACCGCGCCTGTCCCGGCCGCAGCTGCTCGACATCCGTCGTGATGAGGCCGTTGAGGAAGTTGCGGGCGTCCTCGCCAGAGACCTTGACCACGCCCCGATCCGGAAGAAACGCTGCTTTCATTCGCAAAATTGGCTCTTTTCCAAGTTCCTTGGGAAACGCGCAGGCCGCGGATATCCCCTGCCAAGCTAAGGCGCTAGAGTGCGCCGAACAAGGCCCGCGCGACAGCGGAAAGCGGGCGCCGAGGACCGATGAATCAGCATTTTGACACCATTCTAAAATCCGGCACCCTGGTCAATCAGGACGGCGAGGGCGTGCGCGATATCGGTATCGTGGGCGGCCGTATCGCCGCAATCGGCTCGCTCGGCCAGGCCGCGGCCGGCGAGGTGATCGACTGCAAGGGGCTGCACATCCTGCCCGGCGTGATGGATACCCAGGTGCATTTCCGCGAGCCCGGGCTGACGCAGAAGGAAGACCTCGAGACCGGCTCGCGCAGCGCGGTGATGGGCGGGGTCACCGCTGTGTTCGAGATGCCGAACACCAACCCGCTGACCGTCACAGAAGAGGCGTTCACCGACAAGATCAAGCGCGGCCACCATCGCATGCATTGCGATTTCGCGTTCTTCATCGGCGGCACCCGCGAGAACGTGCAGGACCTGCCGGAGCTCGAGCGCGCGCCGGGCTGCGCCGGCGTCAAGGTGTTCATCGGCTCCTCGACCGGCGCGCTCTTGGTCGAGGACGACGAGAGCCTGCGGCGGATCTTCCAGGTGATCCGCCGCCGCGCCGCGTTCCACGCCGAGGACGAATACCGCCTCAACGAGCGCAAGCCGCTGCGCATCGAGGGCGATCCGCGCTCGCATCCGGTGTGGCGCGACGAGACTGCGGCGCTGATGGCGACCGAGCGGCTGGTCAATCTCGCGCGCGAGACCGGCAAGCGCATCCATGTGCTGCACATCTCGACCAAGGAAGAGATCCTGTATCTGCGCGACCACAAGGATGTCGCCTCCTGCGAGGCGACGCCGCACCACCTCACCATGGCCGCGCCCGAATGCTACGAGCGGCTCGGCACGCTGGCGCAGATGAACCCGCCGGTGCGTTCGGCCGATCACCGCGCCGGCATCTGGTACGGCATCGAGCAGGGCATCATCGATGTGCTCGGCTCCGATCACGCGCCGCATACGCTGGAGGAGAAGGCCAAGACCTATCCGGCCTCGCCATCAGGCATGACCGGCGTGCAGACGCTGGTGCCGTTGATGCTCGATCACGTCAATGCCGGGCGGCTGTCGCTGGCGCGCTTCGTCGATCTCACCAGCGCGGGGCCGGCACGGCTGTTCAACATCGCCTACAAGGGCCGCATCGCGGCGGGCAATGACGCCGACTTCACCGTGGTCGACCTCAAGCGCAGCGAGACCATCACCAACAAATGGGTGGCCTCGCGCGCGGGCTGGACGCCCTATGACGGTGTGCGGGTGCAGGGCTGGCCGGTCGGCACCTTCGTGCGCGGCAGGCGGGTGATGTGGCAGGGCGAACTGACGGCGCCGTCGACCGGCGAGCCGGTCCGGTTCCTCGAGACGCTGAAGCCGTAACGACTGGTGCGATTACTGCCGGGCGAGCGCCAGCGAGAACTCGCCGTTGCGCACGCGCGCGGCGAGGCCCTCGGCGAATTTCGCCACCGCATCCTCGCCATAGGTGCCGACGAGCTCGGCGAGCGCCGCAAACAGACTCGCCTGCGCGAGGCAGTCGCCATCGACGCCGTCGTGACGCGCTTCCGCCCAGGCCTCGTTCAGGTAGCCCAGCGCGGCTTGCTTCTGCTCGTGATCGGGACGCGGGTCTTGGTGACGGGGAAAGGACGCTGGATGGCGCATGGAACTCATCAAAATGAATGCGCGCGGTCCGGACGCGAACCACTGCGACGCGCGAGATGTATCACGCATGCGGGTACCGCCTAGCCCACATCTTTCGAAAAGGTTAACGCGCGCTTCGGCATTTAAAGGGGAATTCCGGATGGTGCGGCCGCCGTCAGCCAAATGAGCTGTGGATATGGTCCCCTACCGCGCGCGGCGAGGCGCACAGCTGGCTGGCGCCGGCCTCGAGCAGCTCCTCGGGCGTGCCATAGCCATAGGTCACGCCGACCGCGCGGATGCCGTTCCTGATAGCTCCGATCACGTCGTGGCTGCGGTCGCCGATCATCACGGCCTTCTCCGGATCGGCCCCGGTCTGCTCCAGCGCATAGGCGAGCAGGTCGACCTTGTTGACACGGGTTCCGTCGAGTTCGGAACCGAACACGTGGTCGAAATACCCGTTCAGCCCGAAATGCGCGACGATCCGCGTCGCGAACACATGCGGCTTCGAGGTCGCAACGTACATGCGGCCCGGCCGCTCGCGAAGCTCCGCCAGCACCTCGGCGATATCAGGATAGACGCTGTTCTCGAACAGCCCGACATCGCCGAATCGCTCGCGGTAGAGCTCGACCGCGCGGTCGGCGAGCTCCTCGCCGCCGAGCAGCAGCGCAAAGCTCGCCCGAAGCGGCGGCCCGATGCACCAGGTCAGCTCGTCCTGCGAGGGAACCGGCCGGCCGAGCTTTCCCAGCGCATACTGGATCGAGCCGGTGATGCCGGGCTTCGGGTCGGTCAGGGTGCCGTCGAGGTCGAAGAAGATCGCGCGGTCAGTTGGCATAGCGGGCCGTCAGGTCGCGCGAGATTTTCGAGCCTTCCTCGATGTAGCGGCGGATCGCCACGGTGGCTGCGGGGGTGCAGGACCGGTAGGTCTGCTGGAAGCCGTTATAGCCGCGGTTGAAGCCCGCGATCATGCGGGCGCGGCGGTCGCCGGAGGGGGTTTCGGCGTCGATCAGCGCCTGCATCTCGTTGCGCCATTTGGCGCCCTCGTTGGAGCCGCAGATGCCGCGCAGATAGTGCAGGGCGCCGAGGATCTCGGCCAGCCGCTGCAGGTCGCCGTCGAACGGCGCAGCCGCGTCCTGCGCCCGGGCGGGCGAGGCAAGGCATGCCGACATCAGGATCACAACGGCGAGAAAGGCTCTGATCATCAGGGGTTCCGGAATGGCCGTGGTATGCCCCCTCAATGCGCCCGAGGCAAGGCGCAAAGGGCATGTAATACCGCCTCCCAAGCGCCCCAAAACCGGCCTCAAACCAGCCGCCGGGCGGCCGCAATGACCTCATGGAGACCGCCGGTGACCTTGAGGTCGCCGATCGCCTCCGGCGCCAGCCATTTGAAATCGTCGTGCTCGTCGTTCAGGACAGGCTCGCGGGACGCCCAGCGCGCCGCGAATGTCATGATCAGATAATGCCCGGTGCCGGGGCCGGTCGGCAGCACCTCGCGCCAGCCGGCCATGCCCAGGATCTCGACCCGCAAGCCAGTCTCCTCGTCGATCTCCCGGTGCAGGGCGGTGTGCAAGGATTCGCCGAACTCGACCCGGCCGCCGGGCAGCGAATAGAAGCCCTTTCCGGGCGAGCGGGCGCGGCGCACCAGCAGCACCTTGCCGTCGCGAAAAATCACGCCGGAGACGGCGAGCTGCGGGCGGATCGGAGGTTCGGGAGAGGTCAAGGCAATCAACAATCAGGTTCAAGCACTATATGCCCGATAAATCAGGCGCCCGCCATGATGCTGTCGACATCGGCCTCCGCGGCGCCGTTGATGATGCCGGCGGTCAGCATCACCAGCGGCTTGACCCAGACGATCGCCTGCTCGGCGAGCGCGACCCGGCTCTTGTCCTGATGCAATTGCCGCATCGCGGCGCCGACCTCAGTCAGTATCTTCGTCATGCTGTCGGTGAGATGGTCGAATTCGGCCCGGATCCGGGCATCCGCGGTCTCATAGGATTCGATCGCGAGGTCACGTGCCTTGAAATTGGACGCGGTGAAATGCTCGGCATAGGACAGCGGCTGCCATTCCAGGAAATCGCTGGCGCATTCCGGCAGGTCCGGCACCATCTCCAGCAGCATGATGGCTTCGTTGAAGTGATTGAGGTAGTCGGTGGCAAGCCCGGTCCGGGGATTGATGTTGGCGGCGCGCAACAGCGTCGCCCGCGCCTCGTCGGGGTACGTCGGTCGCGGGGAAGAGCCCGCTATGGCGGCCGTTGAGGTCATTGATCGCAGTCTTTAACGTTCCAAGTTAAGGCAGAATAAACGGATACCACTCTGGACGGGAAATGTGCGGACGCTTTGTCATAACCTCGCCGCCGGCGGCCTTGCGCGAGATGTTCGGCTATATCGAGCAGCCGAATTTTCCGCCACGGTATAATGTTGCGCCGACCCAGCCAATCCCGGTGGTGCTGCTGCAGAATGGCGGCCGGCATTTTCAGTTGATGCGCTGGGGCCTGATCCCGTCCTGGGTCAAGGACCCCAGGACCTTCTCGCTTTTGATCAACGCCCGCTCCGAGACGGTGCGGGAGAAGCCGGCTTTCAAGAACGCGATCAAGCGGCGCCGCGCGCTGATCCCTGCCGACGGCTATTACGAATGGCAGGATGCCGGCGGCCGCAAGCGGCCGTTCTTCATCCATCGCCGCGACGGCCACCCGCTCGCCTTCGCAGCACTTGCCGAGACTTGGATGGGGCCGAACGGCGAGGAGCAGGACACGGTCGCGATCGTCACCGCGCCCGCAAGCCCCGACCTCGCGCAACTGCATCACCGCGTGCCGGTCACGATCCGGCCCGAGCAATTCGCGCGCTGGCTCGATTGCCTGCCCAACGATGTCGACGACGTGATGCCGATGCTGAGGGGACCCGATGTCGGCGAGTTCGCCTGGCACCAGGTGGCGATGCGGGTGAACAGCGTTGCGAACGACGATGCGCAATTGCTGCTGCCGATGAGTGCGGAGGAGATCGCTGCGGAAGATGCGCCGCAGCCGAAGAAGTCTGCGCCGCGCAAGACGACTGTGCGGGAGGATGATGGGCAGGGGTCGTTGTTTTAGCGATCGGTTGGAAAAGCGTGGTGCGTGGCGCGAATACAGGTACAGATTTCTCCACATCGTCGTCCTGGCGAAAGCCAGGACCCATAACCACCGCAGTTGATCGTGAACGGGATAGTGGCCCCAGCGTCGCGCAACAATTGAGATCTGCGGTAATGGGTCCTGGCTCCCGTGCGCAATTGCGCACTAGGCCAGGACGACGATGAAGATTCAACCTGCCAAACAGCTTGATCGGTGTCATCACCCGCGCATGCGGGTGATCCAGTATTCCAGAGACGCCAGTGTTTGAGCCGAGCGGCCGCGGCGCGCCCTCAGGTGCGCAATTGCGCACCGGGGAATGACGGAGGGAGTTATCACCCCTTCACCGACGCCACGCCCTCGATCTCGATCAGCATCTTCGGATTGGGCAGCGCCACCACGACGCAGGTGGTGCGCGCGGGGTAGGGCGCGGGGCCGAACGCGCCGGCATACAGGACGTTCATGGTGGCGACGTCGGAGGCGCGGGTCAGCAGCACGTTGACCTTGACGAGATCGCGCATCGTCGCGCCCGCCTCGTTCAGCACGCGTTTGAAGTTGGTGACGACATTGGCGAACTGCGCCTCGAAACCATCGGGCAGCTCGCGGTTGGCGTCGAAGCCGGGAATGCCGGAGATGAACAAGAGATCGCCGACGCGGGCGCCGAACGAGAGCGGCGGCGCCTGGACGCCGGGCGGAGGAGGAAAGTGCTTGATCGCTGTCGTTTCTGTCATTGGGATCACCCGTCTGCGCGAGAGGGAAGGGAAGCGGTGTCGATGCTGCGCGGCGCCGCCGCATCGCGGCGCCAGAGATTCTTGCCGAAGAGATTCTGACCGATCATGCCTGCGAGCATCGCGATGACGAAGACCACGATCGGCAACGAGAGGCCGGCGAGGTTGACCAGCGCCGGTCCGGGGCAGATGCCGGCGAGGCCCCAGCCGATGCCGAACAGCACGGCGCCGGCAACCAGCGGCGCATCGATGTCGTTGCGGTCGGGCCAGAGGTAGCGCGCCGAGAAGGCGGGCGCGGCGCGCCGCCGCGCGATCGCAAAGCCTGTCGCCGCGACCGCGACGGCGCCAGCCATCACGAAGGCGAGCGTTGCATCCCAGGCGCCGAACAGATCGAGGAAGCCGAGCACCTTCTGCGGATCCGTCATGCCCGAGATCAGCAGGCCGGCGCCGAAGATCAGGCCGCAGACGAAGCTGGCAAGAAGTGCCATCGTTAGCCTCCCAATCCATGTCTTGCGATCGCGACCGTCGCGATCGCCGCCAGCATGAAGATGATGGTGGCCGCAATCGAGCGGCCGGACAGCCGCGCGAAGCCGCAGACGCCGTGGCCCGAGGTGCAGCCATTGCCCATGCGGGTGCCGAACCCGACGAGCAATCCCGCGATCGTGATCACCGCGAGGCTCGCATTCATCGCCGGCCGCGGCAGCGGCGCGCCGAACAGCGCCGCGATCAGGGGCGCCGCGACCAGCCCCGCGATGAACGCGACGCGCCAGGAGCGGTCGGCGGTATCGGCCTGCAGCAGGCCGCCGACGATGCCGGTGACGCCTGCGATTCGTCCGGTCAGCAGCATCAGCACCGCCGCGGCGAGCCCGATCAGCGCGCCGCCGGCGAGGCCGGAAAAGGGGGTGAAATCGTGCATCGATGCTGATCCCTGTTGCGCGAACACCTCAGCGATCCGGCAAAGTGGCGGCTGCGGATGCGCCAACGGTCGCGCGACTGTGCACCCGATGATAGACTCCGCCAGATCAGGAACAAGCGCAATCCCGCGTGTTTGCCGGCATTTCAACGATGCCACCAGCCGGCTGGATTGCCGCAATTCGCTTCTCGCTCTCACTTCGTCCGGAGAACACCCCATGAGATTGTCATCCGCCATCCGCGCCGCGCTGTTCGCGCTGGCGCTGCTCACCGGCTCGTCCGCCGCCTTGGCCGACGAGGGCGCCGTGACGCTCGTGATCTTCAAGGGCGGCTGGATCTTCGGCGGCTCCGCCGGCAAGGGCGTTTTGACCTTCCACGGCCAGACCTACGGGCTCACCGCCGGCGGGCTGGACTACGGCCTCGTGTTCGGCGGCTCCCAGACCACCTTGCAGGGGCGGGTCCGCAATATCCGCCGCGCCCAGGACATCGCTGGCGTCTACGCCGCGGCCGGCATGGGCGTTGCCCTCGGCGCCGGCGTGCGCGGCATCCTCTTGACCAACCAGAACGGCGCGGTGCTCGAATTGAGCGGCAAGCAGGTCGGCCTGATGGCCAATGTCGACCTCAGCGGGCTTGCGATTACGTTGAAGGAGTAACGGGCGCGTTGTTCGTAGGTTTCGTAGGATGGGTAGAGCCAACGGGTCCGCGCAACGCGCGGCCCGATGATAAACTCCGCGAAACCCATCGCCTTCGTCGTCCTGGGAGAGATGATGGGTTTCGCTTCGCTCTACCCATCCTACGGTCCTGCCAATGATCTGTAGCCCGCATGAGCGAAGCGATATGCGGGACCGCACCAACCCCGGATGTCGCTTCGCTCATCCGGGCTACGCATTTTCGCCCGGACGAGCCAGGCCGATCCACTCCGCCAGCTCGCGCCACGGCCGCAAATTCCAATGCCCGGACGCCGCGCCGGACGGCGACGGCAACACGAACACATCGGGAAAGCTGCCGATCTGCGGCTGCCGGCCGAACGCGAGCGCGCTGGTCGGCCTGCCGTAAAACAGGCTCGCCGCCTTCTTGCTGGTGAAGGCGATCGTCTTCGGCCGATGCCTCTTGATCTTCGCCCTGAAGCCTGCGACATCGAACGAGCCCCGCGCGATCTCATGATCCATCCCGGCGCCGGTCTTGGAGAGATCGGTGAAGCCGATGTTGAGTTCGAGCAGCGCCGCGAACTCATCCGGCCGATAGCGCCGTGGCGTGATGCCGGCCTCATGCAGCGCACGCCAGAACCGGTTGCCGGGATGCGCGTAGTAATGCCCGACCGCGGCCGAGCGCGTGCTGGCCGCCGTGCCGACGAAGACCAGGCGCGGAGCTGGTCGGGGAGGCGGTGAAGGTTATTAGCGGGCATCTGACAAGAGACTGAACGGCGTATCCACGCGCTAGCGTATGATGGAATTAGGTTGAGTGGCAGTCGCACAGGCGGTGCGCTCCTTCTCCCGCTTGCGGGGGGCTGGGGGGCTCTCTCCACGAGTCACATCGTGGAGAGAGCGCCCACCCGTATCGCATCTTCGATGCGATCCGACCTCCCCCGCAAGCGGGAGAGGTGGAGCGTGTCTGCGGCCTGACCGGTTCAACCTAACGTCATCGTTGTTTAGCGCGTCGGCTCCTTGATCTCGTCTTCAGTCGTGACCGCCTGCGCAGGCCCGGTCGCGCGCACCATCAGGAACCTTCCCGAGAACCTCGTGCCGCGGATGCTCCAGCGTCCGTCGATCTCCGTCGCGTCGGCATTGACCGAGCCTTCGTAGTGGACGGTGCCGTATCCGTAACCGGGTGGCTCGTAGCGCTTCACGAACGTCACCGCGCTGCCGGAGCGATGACCTGCAAGCGAGGCATTGTGGGTGGCGAGCGGGCAGCCCGGCGTCAAGCAAGGCTCGGTCACGCTGCCGCCGAGCGCGCCACCGGCGTCGATCAGCGTAGCCAGGAACGTGACCATGCCGGAGCCAGGCTGAACATAACTGCCGTCCCAGACGCCGGTGAGATTGTCGGTCATGTCCGTCTCGGTGAAGTGTGAGTGATCAATCGTCCGCATGATGTGGAGCGCCCAGCGCCTCAACGCAAGTTGCACGTCGCTCTGCCGGGCGCGGGCGGTTGCCTGCGCTGGCAAAAGGGTCTGTAATCCGCCCCAACAGATCAAGAAGAATTTTGGAGCAGGACATGACGGGAGAGGCGAAAACCCATTACGAGGTGATTGTCGTCGGCGCCGGCGTCGCCGGGATCTACCAGATCAAGCGGCTTGCCGATCTCGGCATCGACGCCACCGTGCTCGAAGGCGCACCCGATCTCGGCGGCACCTGGTACTGGAACCGCTATCCGGGCTGTCGTTTCGACTCGGAAAGCTACACCTACGGCTTCTCGTTCTCGCGCGAGCTGCTCGACGAGTGGCACTGGAAGGAGCGCTTCTCCGGCCAGCCCGAGAATCTGCGCTACCTCAACTACGTCGCCGACAAGTTCGACCTGCGCAAGCACATGCAGTTCAATTGCAAGGTCGAGGCGATGCAGTTCGACGAGACGCGCGATCTCTGGCAGCTCAGGATCAGCGATGGCCGCCGGCTGACCTGCCGCTTCGTGGTGCTGGGGATCGGCCTGCTCTCGGCGCCGACCATGCCGCGCGTGCCTGGGATCGACGACTTCAAGGGCCACTCGTTCCATACCTATTATTGGCCGCACGAGCCGGTGGATCTCGCGGGAAAGAAGGTCGCCGTGATCGGCACCGGCGCGACCGGCATTCAGGTGATCGGCGAGATCGCCGACAAGGTAGGCCAACTCACCGTGTTCCAGCGCCGGCCGAACTGGAGCGCGCCGCTCAACAACTCCGCGATCTCAGTGGAGGAGATGGCCGACATCCGCGCGCGCTACGACGAGATCTTCGCCGCCTGCGCACTGACGCCCGGCAGTTTTGTGCACGGTCCCGACAAGCGCGGCTTCTACGAGGTGAGCCGCGAGGAGCGCCTGGCACTGTGGGACAAGCTCTACGACGAGCCCGGCTTCGGCATCTGGTTGGCGAACTTTCGCGAGATTTTCATGGACGAGGCCGCCAATGCCGAATTGTCGGCATACATCGCCGACCGTATCCGCGGCCGCGTGAAGGAGCCCAAAGTCGCCGAAAAGCTGATCCCCAGGGATCACGGCTTCGGCGTGCAGCGCCTGCCGCTGGAGACCAACTATTTCGAGGCGTATAATCGCGACAATGTGCACCTCGTCGACCTCAGCGAGACGCCGCTGGTGCGCGTCACCGAGACGGGCCTGCGCACCATGGCGCGCGACTACGAGTTCGACATCATCGTCTACGCCACCGGCTTCGATGCCATCACCGGCGCCTATGACCTGATCGACATCACCGGCATCGGCGGCGTGAAGCTCGCCGACAAATGGAAGCAGGCGCCGTCGACCTTCCTCGGCATGCTCGTGCACGGCTTCCCGAACCTGCTGATGCCGACCGGCCCGCAAAGCGCCTCAGCCTCGACCAATTTTCCGCGCGGCATCGAGAATGGGGTGAACTGGTGCACCAACCTCCTGCAATACATGTGGGAGCGCGGCCTGACCCGCGCCGACGCCACGCTCGAAGCGCAGGAGCGCTGGACCGCGCATGTCGTCAAGATGTACGAGATCATGCTGATGCGCAAAGCCAAGTCGTGGTTCACCGGCTACAACTCCAACGTCGCCGGCCACGAGGAGGGCACCGTGCGCTACTTCGTCTACAACGGCGGCACGCCAAAGTTCTTGGGGATCATCAACGGCGTGGCGGCGGAGGGGTATCGGGAGATTGAGTTTGGTTCTGGGGCGCGGGCTGGCGCGCAGGCGGCGGCTGTTGGCGCGTCGGCATCGTAGGGTGGGTTAGCGACTTGTCCGCCGTAGCTCGACGAGCGAAGGCGGAAGCGTAACCCACCATCTTCTCGCGGTCGTTATCGCGATCATTACGATGGCTCGCAAAGGTGCTGTCGCGGGCCACCGAACCGCTCTGATCGTCGTTCAACCTCGCCGCGCGGTCGAACCAGGAGGCGCGAAGCGACGATGGCAATCCGGTGCAGTAGACAGCTATCTACAGTGTCCGCATTTAGGACCTTCGATAGTCGATCATCCACGTCGCTCTCAGGCCGTCGCCACCGATATCACATCGAGCAGCGAACATACGGCGTCTCCATTGGCACCGGCTCCTTGGCGCTGAGTGTGATCTTATTCTCGCCAGAGAGTTTTACGTCGATTGCTACGTCTGAAATCGCGACGCCGTCCGAGCACGACGCAATCACTCGAACATTCTGCCCGTCATCGTGCAACGATTTGACAGTACATTTTTGAAACGTGCCGGTGATTTGCTTTCCCTGGACGATCAAGCCGCCCGCGTGGAGATCGGCATCTTTCTTGAACGCGAGCTTGTTGTTCTCCTTGGTGAATACCTTATCGCAGGCCGAGGCGTCGATCGTCCAGGCTCCGTTCAAATCGGCAGCCTGTGTCGAGGCCGATTGCGCAACGAGAAGTACGAATAGTACCGCATTGAAGGTTCTCATAAAAATCTCCAATTAAATGGTCATTAGGCTACTGGACCCGCTGCGAACCGGACGTGGAATTGTCGCTAAATCGTTTGTTTGAGGGGAGCATGATAGCATCATCGACGCGGCACTTCATCGCTTTTGAGCATCTGGCATGCGATGAGACAGCGGATTTTTCGTTGATCCAAGTCAATGGTTCTGCGGAGCACGTGGCGGCCTTGGGCCGGTTGCTGTCGTGACTGCCCCTGTACAATCCGCACACACGCGATGGATTTATGAGTGAGCGCCGTTGAAGCGAAGAGGCCGGGCTCTCGCCCGGCCTCTTCGTTCTGGATGGATGCCCGGGTCATCTGGCGCGAAGACGCGCTTCGCGCTTTTGCCCGGGCATGACGAGCGGAGAGGGCGAGCCCTCACAACACCCGATTGCTCTCCTTCACCTTGTCCGCATCGAGATACAAGCTCTCGCCCATCTCCTTGAACTTGGCGCTCATCGACGCCATGCCGTCCTCGATGACGCCTGACATCGACGCCCCAACGCCCGTCGGGTCGTTAAGCGTCGCGGCGTAGTCGCGCACGTCCTGGGTGATCTTCATCGAGCAGAACTTTGGGCCGCACATCGAGCAGAAATGCGCGACCTTGTGGGCTTCCTTGGGCAGGGTCTCGTCGTGGAAGTTCTTTGCGGTCTCTGGGTCGAGGCCGAGGTTGAACTGGTCCTGCCAGCGGAAGTCGAAGCGGGCGCGCGACAGCGCGTCGTCGCGGAGCTGGGCGGCGGGGTGGCCCTTGGCGAGATCGGAGGCGTGGGCCGCGATCTTGTAGGTGATGACGCCGACCTTGACGTCGTTGCGATCAGGGAGGCCGAGATGCTCCTTCGGCGTGACGTAGCAGAGCATCGCGCAGCCGAACCAGCCGATCATCGCGGCGCCAATGCCCGAGGTGATGTGGTCATAGCCCGGCGCGATGTCGGTCGTCAGCGGCCCGAGGGTGTAGAACGGCGCCTCGCCGCATTCCTTGAGCTGCTTGTCCATGTTGATCTTGATCTTGTGCATCGGCACGTGGCCGGGGCCCTCGATCATGACCTGGCAGCCCTTGTCCCACGCGATCTTGGTCAACTCGCCGAGCGTCTCGAGCTCCGCGAACTGCGCGCGGTCGTTGGCATCGGCGATCGAACCGGGGCGCAGGCCGTCGCCGAGCGAGAACGAGACGTCATACTTGCGCATGAGGTCGCAGATCTCGTCGAAATGGGTGTAGAGGAAGCTCTCCTTGTGATGCGCCAGGCACCACTTCGCCATGATCGAGCCGCCGCGCGACACGATGCCGGTGACGCGGTTGGCGGTGAGGTGGATGTAGGGCAGCCGCACGCCAGCGTGGATCGTGAAATAGTCGACGCCTTGTTCGCACTGCTCGATCAGCGTGTCCTTGTAGAGCTCCCAGGTCAGCTTGACGGGATCTCCGTCGCACTTCTCCAACGCCTGGTAGATCGGCACGGTGCCGATCGGCACCGGCGAGTTGCGCAAAATCCATTCGCGGGTGGTGTGGATGTTGCGGCCGGTCGAGAGGTCCATCACGGTGTCGGCGCCCCAGCGGATCGCCCACACCATCTTGTCGACCTCTTCCTCGACCGACGAGGTCACCGCCGAGTTGCCGATATTGGCGTTGATCTTGGTCAGGAAGTTGCGGCCGATGATCATCGGTTCGAGCTCGGCATGGTTGATGTTGGAGGGGATGATGGCGCGGCCGCGCGCGATCTCGCTGCGGACGAATTCCGGCGTGATGAAGGCCGGCACCGCGGCGCCAAAACTCTCGCCATCGGCAAGTGCTGCTTCCGCGCGCTCCAGCTGCTGCTTGCGGCCGAGATTCTCGCGCTCGGCGACGTAGATCATCTCCTTGGTGATGATGCCGGCGCGGGCGAACTCGAGCTGCGTAATCTTGTGGCCGTCGAGGCCGCGCAGCGGCGTGTGACGCGCGGTGAACGCCTTGGCGGCATGCGAGGCGCCGACGTTGCCGTTGTCCTCCGGCTTGATGGTGCGGCCTTCATATTCCTCGACGCCGCCGCGCTCCTTGACCCAGGCCAGCCGATTGCGCGGCAGGCCGGTGTTGACGTCGATCGTGACGGCCGGATCGGTGTAGGGGCCCGAGGTGTCGTACACCGGCAGGTTCGGCTCGCCGGCGCCTTCCGACAGGATGATCTCGCGCAGCGGCACGCGCAGATCGGGCGCGGCCTCCGGCGTCGCAAAGATCTTGCGCGAGGAGGGCAGCGAGCCTGTGGTGACGGCGGGACGTGTGGTGTCGGGGTTGGAGCGGATGTTCATAGCGTATCCTCCGTTTAATTCGTGTGCGTAATGTTGTTCTCGTCACCCTGAGGTGCGCGCTCTTGCGCGCCTCGAAGGGTCGACGAGCCGGGCCGTCGCCCTTCGAGGGCCGCTGAAGAAGCGGCCACCTCAGGGTGACGGGATAAACAGTGTGCGGTAGGCAGCATCACGCGGCCTCCGCGCTGAGGCCGAGCCACTGCCGCACCCGCGCATCGGGGTCGGCGTTCTGGGTGACGTCAGAGACGACCGCGATCGAGTCGGCGCCGGCGGCGAAGATGTCGGCGGCGTGCTCGAACTTGATGCCGCCGATCGCGACCAGCGGGATCGCGCCGATCCGCTTCTTCCACTCGGTGATCTTCGCAATACCCTGTGGTTCGAACCGCATCGACTTCAGCGTGGTGAAGAAGATCGGGCCGAGCGCGACGTAGTCGGGCTTGGCTGCGAGCGCGGTGGCGAGTTCAGCATCGTCATGGGTGGAGACGCCGAGCGTCAGCTTGGCTTTGCGGATTTCACCGAGGTCCGCGTCGGCGAGGTCTTCCTGGCCGAGATGCAGGTGCTCGGCGCCGGCGACGATCGCCGCGCGCCAGTAGTCGTTGACGACGAGCTTCGTCGGCGTGCCCTTCGTGATCGCCAGCGCGTCGCTGACGATCTGCAGCGCCCCGGCATCGTCGAGCTCTTTCGCGCGCAGCTGGATGGTGCCGACGCCAAGCCTGGTCAGGCGTTCGACCCATTTGATGCTGTCGACGACGGGATAGAACGGATCAGGATACGGCATGCCAGAACGGGGTCCCAACGACAGGGGTGGAGGGGGAGGCGAAGTCGCGGGCTTCCATCAGCCCGGCTTCGTAGGCGGTGCGGCCGGCCTCGACGCCGAGCCGGAAGGCGTTGGCCATCGCGACGGGATCGGCGGCTTTGGCCACGGCGGTGTTGAGCAGCACGGCGTCGTAGCCGAGCTCGAGCGCTTCGGCAGCATGCGACGGCGCGCCTAGGCCCGCGTCGACCACCAGCGTGATATCGGGCAGGCGGTCGCGCAACAGCTTCAGCGCGTCGCGGTTGGTGATGCCTTTTGCACTTCCGATCGGCGCGGCCCACGGCATCACCACCTTGCAGCCGGCATCGACGAGGCGCGAGGCGACCGAGAAATCCTCGGTGCAATAGGGGAACACCTCAAACCCGTCCTTGATCAGGATGGCGGCGGCCTCGACCAGGCCGACCACGTCGGGCTGCAGCGTGTCGTTGTCGGCGATCACCTCGAGCTTGATCCACGGCGTGCCGAACAATTCGCGCGCGAGCTTTGCGGTGGTCACCGCCTCCTTGACGCTGCGGCAGCCCGCGGTGTTCGGCAGCACGGTGACGCCGAGCTCGCGGATCAGCGACCAGAACGCATCGCCGGTCTTGCCGCCCGCCGCCTCGCGCCGCAGCGACACCGTGACGATGCTGGCGCCGGAGGCGCGGATCGCGCCCTGCATGATCGCGGGCGACGGATACAGCGCCGTGCCGATCAGCAGGCGCGAGGGGAAGGATTTGCCATAGAAGTTCACCATGTCCGAGGTGTCTCCTCAAATGTGGTCGTCATCCCCGCGAAGGCGGGGATCCAGTATTCCAGAGGCCATGCCGTGAACCGAGAAGCCGCGGCGTACTGGATCGCCCGGTCAAGCCGGGCGATGACAGCGGAGTGAATGGCGCGATCGCGCATCATCATCACCCTCCCTGCCGCGGCGTGATGATCTCGATCTCGTCGCCGGCCTTGAGTGCAGTGTCGGCCCAGCGGCTCTTCGGCACCACGTCGTAATTCAGCGCGATCGCGAAATGGGTGCCCTCGTAGTCGAGCTCGGCCAGCAGCGCATCGACGCTGGAAGCCGCGATCTCCCGCTGCTCGCCATTTACAATCACACGCATTGGACGATCACGCGCATTGCATCACCTCATTGTCGATTTCGCCGCGCGCGAGATAGCTCAGCGTCAGCTCGGCCAGCGCCGGCGCCAGCAGGAAGCCGTGACGGTAGAGCCCGTTCACCGTGATGCGGTCCTGCTCGATCCTGATCTTCGGCAAATTGTCGGGAAATGCCGGGCGCAGGCCCGCGCCGAACTCGACGATGCGCGCCTCGGCGAAGGCCGGATGCACCACATAGGCGGCCCCTAACAGCTCCAGCGCCGAGCGCACGCTGACGCCATTGTCCTCGGCCTCGATCGAGGTCGCCCCCAGCATGAAGCGGCCGTCGCCGCGCGGGATCACATAGAGCGGCCAGCGCGGATGGATCAGCCGCACCGGGCGCGACAGCTCGACCTCGGAGGTCTCGATGATGATCATCTCGCCCTTGACGCCGCGCAGGCTCGGCTCGCGGTCGCGCGCGGCAAGGCCGCGGCAGTCGATCACGAGGCCGTCGAGATCTTGGACCTCGGCGTCGCTGCCGAACTTGATGGCGCCGCCGGCTTTGGCGATCGCGGCATGCAGTTGCGGCAATACGCGGCGCGGCTCGACATGGCCCTCGTCGGGATAGAACAGGCCGTCACGGAAACGGCCCTCGAGCGACGGCTCGAGCGCGCTCACCCCTTGAGCGTCGAGCCGGCAGTGATTGGTGGTGAGGCGGGCAAAGCGCTCGAAATCGGCGCGGTCGCGCGGATGCGCCACCACCAGCGAGCCGTTGAACGGAGTCTTGGGGAAATGCTGCCGCCACAAATCGAGCGCGCGGATGCCGAGCCGCGAGATGACGGGCTCGGACGCCTCCGCCTCGCACCATGGCGCGAGCATCCCGCCGGCCCAGTGGCTCGTGGATTCCGTCATCGCGGCGTCACTGCGCTCATGCAGGGTGACGGCACGCCCGGCCTCTGCGAGCAATAGCGCATGCCAGGCGCCGGCTATGCCTGCGCCGATGATGGAGACGGGGGAATCCCCCCGCGGTCTTGACGTCTGATACATCCCTGTCCCTTCGCCGGCATGACCCGGATCAGGTTCAAAGGGTCACCGCGGTCCCGAACTGATCGCCGTGATGGCGAAGTCCAAGCTTGCGGTATCTCAGCTCCTCCTTCGGAGCACCCCTCGGAACGCCCCTAATGTAGGCGGATGGGCGGGTGTGTCAACTTGTATGCCAAGGACCGGCGCACCGTGGCGCGCGCAAAGCTCTCGTGCCCCGGACGCAGCGCAGCGCGATAGCGGTGCGCTGCTGAGCCGGGGTCCACCATCCTGTCGAACATAGGTCCCGGCTCTGCGGAGCAACGCTGCGCGTTGCACCGCGTCCGGGACACGAAAGCACTTATTTTTCCGCCTGTTCCGCCGTCGCCTCGGCGGCATTCGGCGTCATCTGGTCCTGGCTGGCGTCCTGTTTGGCGAGTTCCTTCGGTGCTGCACCCGCGCTGCCATGCTTCGCCTGCTTGAGGTGATCCCCGCGCTGGCGCTTTGCGACATAGTAATAGCCGCCCGCGAAATAACGCACGGCTCGGTCGTGATCGCCATTGGCGGCGCGAAAGGCGCCGGCGAGGTATTTGACGCCGTATTTGAGGTTGGTTCCGGGGTCGCGCAGACCTTCTGCGGTACCGGTGTAGCCGAGGCCGCGCGCGGTGCCGAGCTTGATCTGCATCAGTCCGATGGTGCCGCCGCGCCCGATCAGCTGCGGATGGTATTTGCTCTCGCGCACGATGACGCGATGCACCAGCTCTTCCGGCACCAGGTTCGCCTGCGCCTCGGCCGCCACCATCGCCTCATATTGCGCGCGCGATTGTGCATGCGCGCTGGTGCTGCAGGCCAGCACCGCAATCGCGGCAAGGCAGCTGAGAAGGCAGCTAAGGGCTTGTACGGTCTTCATCTCGGTCGCTCGGGGCTTTCAGATGCGCGTCGGTTCTGCGGTCTGAATGGTACGGCGAGCGGGCAGGAATGTGGCAAAACCTTCGCATCAGCGAACGTTCTGCGTCGGTGATTGTTCGGGTGCCGGTCAAATGGACGACGCGATTGTGAAGACAGATGCTTCAAATTGTTCGCTTCAATCGTCTCAGCCAAAAATTGTCTTCGCTTCTAATTTTGTTGGCCGCTTTTTGCCGCACGCTATCCACAAAGGTTTTTCGTGCAAACGATTCGGTGAAGGTTTACACTTCATCCATGGCAGCGCGCGCTCAGTCAGCGCGTCTGTCCCTTCCAAAGCACGCAAAAAACAACATTCGGGAGATGCGCCATGGTCCGTCAGGACACCGGCTATATGCCTCGCGAAAATCCCTGCGCGCAATGCGGCAAGCCAATTGCCCGCCCCGATTGGGTGGAGCACAGCGAGGGGCGCACGTCATTCCTGTGGAATTGCCGCGCCTGCAATTACCGCTTCGAGGCGATCGCGATCTATGACGTAGCTCAGCTCACGCCACTCGCCGCCTAAAATCTTTGTTGTCGCTCAGATCAGCCTGATCAGGCCGCAGATTTCTGCGGCGGCTGCAACTGTTGCTGCTGACGCGCCGGCAATTCGATCCGGACCACGAGCCCGTGCGGCTTGCGATCGTGCAGCGACAGCGTGCCGCCATGCGCGAGCACGATGACGTTGGCGATCGACAGGCCGAGGCCGAAGCCCTCGGCCTCGTCCATGTTGCGCGCCTGGTCGCCGCGCACGAACGGCTCCAGCACGGTCGCCTTGTGCGCGTCCGAAATGCCGGGGCCGTCGTCCTCGATGTCGACGACGAGACTGTTGGCCTTGACGTCGAGCCGGACGGCGACTTCGCCGCCGAAGCGTGCGGCATTTTCCACCAGATTGGTGATGCAGCGATGCAGATCGGCGGGCCGCGCGGTCGCCATGGCGTGCTGCGGCCCCTCGTAGCTCACCTTGTGCCCCATGTCGGCGAACTGGTCGATGACGAGGTGCAGCGTGCTCGCGATGTCGACCAGCGTCATCTCCTCGAGCTTGCGGTCGTTGCGCAGGAACGACAGCACCGATTCCAGCATCGAGCGCATCTGGTCGAGGTCGCGCAGCATGCGGTGGCGATGGGTCTCGTCCTCGATGAACTCGGCGCGCAGCCGCATCCGCGTGATCGGCGTGCGCAGATCGTGGCTGATCGCGGCCAGCATCTTGGTGCGGTCGTCGATCAAGGCGGTGATGCGCTCGCGCATCCGGTTGAGCGCCTTGGCCAGCGAACGGATCTCCTCGGGGCCGCGCTCGGGCAGCGGCGCGGAGGCGCCGTTCAGGCTGAAGGTCTCGGCGGCCTTGACGAAGGACGACAGCGGCGCCGTCAGCGCCCATGCCGCCCACAGGCCGAGCAGGGTGACGCTGATGACGGCAAACAGCACCGTCATCATCCACGGGCCACCCCAGAACGGCCGCATATGCTGGTCCGGCATCAGGTTGGCGGCGAACATGGCGCCATCGGGCAGGCGGATCGCGACGCGGCGGATGTCGCCGTCATGCGGCGCATTGCCCGCCTCGCGCGGCAGCAGGAAGACGTGATAGCCGGCGCCGAGCCGGCGCAGCGCGTGCAGGCTCGGCGTGTCGGTCTCGGTGAGCGCGCCGGTATCGGTTGGCAGGTCGCCGATTGCGAGTTGCGGGAAGGCGCGGGCAACGTCGGCCACGAGCCGCGGCCGCTCCGATGCCGGGGCATGCCCGAGCAGTTGCGCGGCAGCGGCGAGCTGGGTGTGCCAGCGGTCCGAAGGCTCCGGCCGGTCAGGGCGATGGATCAGGAACGTGGCAGTAATGATCAGATGCAGCGCGACGATCGAGACGACAACCAGCGCCGCCATCTGGGCGCCGATCCCCCGCAGACTCAGCAGGCGCAGCAGCTTCATGGTCAGTTGCTCGTGGCGGCAACCGCCTCCACCCTCGGAGTGAACACATAGCCGCCGGAGCGCACCGTCTTGATCATGGTGGCTTCCTGCGGATCGGGCTCGATCTTGCGGCGAATGCGGCTCACCAGCACGTCGATCGAACGCTCGAACGAACCGGCGCTGCGGCCCTGCGTCAGGTCGAGCAGGCTGTCGCGCGACAGCACGCGGCCGGGCCGCTCGCAGAAGGTGCGCAGCAGGTCGAATTCGGCGCTGGTCATGGCGACGCGCGCACCCTCCGGGTTGCGCAGCTCGCGCAGGCGGATGTCGATGCGCCAGCCGAGGAAGCTCAGCGTGGTCGCGCCCTCGATCGCGCTGGCGTTCCGCGCGGCGGCCTGCCGGCGCAGCACCGCGTTGATGCGCGCCAGCAACTCGCGCGGGTTGAACGGCTTGGCCAAATAGTCGTCGGCACCCATCTCGAGGCCGAGGATGCGGTCGACGTCCTCGCCGCGTGCGGTCAGCATGATGATCGGTGTCTGCGACTCCGCGCGCACCTTGCGGCACAGGCTGAGGCCGTCCTCGCCGGGCAGCATGACGTCGAGCACCAGGAGATCGACCCGGTGGTCGGTCATGGCCTTGGCCATTTCGCGGCCGTCGGAGGCGGTCGTGACATGGCAGGAATTGGTCCGGAGATATTTTGCGATGAGGGACCGCGTCTCGCGGTCGTCCTCGACGACTAGGATATTGGGCGCAGCCTGGGTCATACCGACTCTTTTGTCCGTGATTCGGGGGAAGCGGCTCAGGAATTTTGTTTCAGTATATTTCTGAAATCTTGCCCGGCTGATGGAGTTTACAGGTCGCCGGGGCGGAGAAAAGTTATCGTTCTGTCATCAAGCCAATGCGTTGAAATTCGGGCCGATCTGTTGCCGGCCGGAGCCCCGGGGTCCGTGATCGCCGCGGCCCGAAAAGGGAAGGTTGGCTGTCATATCCGGGGCCGGAACCCGAACCCCCGGCGACGCGTTGTTTCTACTTTCAGGCCAGGAGGGTGAGATGGCTGTCGAGGTCAGGACCGAGACGGAGACCGACACCAGCATCAGACCGCATCAGCTCATTGCAAGCGATCGGGTCGAAGGTACCGCGGTGCGCCGGGCCAACGGGGACATGGTCGGCCACATCGAGCGGCTGATGATCGACAAGATCTCCGGCAAGGTGTCGTACGCGGTGCTGAGCTTCGGCGGTTTCCTCGGCATCGGAACCAATTTGCTTCCGCTGCCCTGGGGCCGGCTGCACTACAATCCGAAGTTCGAGGCCTACGAGTTCGACATCGAGGATGACGAGCTGAAGCGCGCACCGTCGTTCCGCGCCGACAGGGACTTCGACTGGGGCGACCGCTCGCAGGAAGTCGAGCTGCATCGCTTCTACGGCGTGCCGCCTTACTGGGGCGGCTTCTGAGCGCGCGGCACTTCGCGCAAACATTGCGGCGAGCGCCAGCCTGCGCAGCGCGGTTCGCCGGGACGACTTAGTGAGCCAAACATCGTCACATCAGGGACTGCGCGTCCGGCGCAGTCGTGAGGCTCAACCGCAGCTTACTTGAGAGATCAAGATCGCTCTCGTCAAGCACCGCAGCGTTCCATGCGCTTGACGTCCACACGCTCCGGTTTGCTGCATCGCTTCCACGGCGTTCCTCCGCAGTGGGGCGGCTTTTGATCGCAGGCCCGGTAGGAACGGTTGCCGAGATGACGGGTTTTCCCTGCATCGATTTTCGAAATGAGGAGAGCCACATGTTGATGAAATCCATCATCGCCGGCGTTGCCGGCACCGCGCTGCTTGCAACCGCAGCCTTTGCGCAGACGCCGACCGACAAGGGCGACAAGATGTCTCCGGCGGCATCGACGACATCGACCACGTCACCGGCCTCATATCAGGGCAACTGGCGCGCCTCCAAGGTCGTCGGCCTCAGCGTGTACAACGACAAGAACGAGAGCGTCGGCTCGATCAATGATCTGCTGATGGACAAGGACGGTGCCATCAAGGTGGTCGTGATCGGCGTCGGCGGTTTCCTTGGCGTCGGCGAGCATCTGGTCGCCGTGCCGCTCGACAAGGTGAAGTTTGCAAGCGAGCCGATCGCCTATACCGGCGCCGCCGCGTCGAACACCGGCAGCACGACCAAGTCGACGACCACCACGGGCGCGGCACCTGCTGCCGCGACGGCGAAGCCGAATCCCTGGTATCCGGACCACGCGGTGTTCAATGCGACCAAGGATGAGCTGAAGGCGATGCCGGAGTTCAAATACGCGACCGAGTAACGCGCATCGCATGCTGTGAAAGCCAAACGCGCCCGGTGCTACCGGGCGCGTCTTGTTGTGCCTTGCACGAAAGTCGGCTCGTCTGCTGTCGCACGAGACGCCGCGGACTCATACTTGATGTTGCGGAAACCTCCGCCTGGTTCATACAGCCGCCAATCCCTTCCTCCAGAGCTATTTCCGTTCCGATGGAATCGGAACGGAGCTCTAGATTCTTGTTTTGACGCGTTTTCTTCACGCGAACCGGTATCCACTTCGCTCGAAAACGCTCTAGAGTGCCTCGACTTCACGATCCATTGGCCGAGGAAGAATATTCCGACGCCTGCAAGAGGTGACGACCATGGACGTCGACAAGGCCACCGCAGTGATTTCCGCAGCTGGTATTGAGCTGACCGATCGGCGCCGGAACGGCACGGATGATGGCTGGTCCCTCAGTTTCTCCAATGGCGCTGTCGTGGAGGTCAGGGACAATGGGGACGTCTCCGCTTCCGGCAAAGGGGCCGAGGCGGTAGCAGGCCTTCTCGGGTTGCCCAAAAAATCTGGCTGAGGCTGAGGCCACGACCGGGTGGCGGGCGCCGGGCTCGGTGTGAGCCTTCACTTCGCCGGCTGATATCCGTCGGTCAGCGTCCCGAGAAAGGCAACGACATCGTCGATCTCGGCCGACGTCAAGGCTGGCTCATCTCCAGCCTTGCGGTCAAACGGCGGATCCATGCAGACGTTGGCCTTTGGCCTGTCGGGCAGATCGTCATATTTGTCGATGCTGCCTTCGGCGTTGCGCGGGTACCAACGCTCGGGCCGGGTTTCCCGCTCGACATAGAACCGCACGGCGTCGCGCAGGGAATGGACCGCGCCGTTGTGAAAGAAGGTCTGGCGTAGCGCGACATTGCGGAGTGTCGGGGTACGGAAGAGGCCGCAATAGTCCTCGCGCTTCAGGAAATCCGTGCGCAGGGGTCCACAGAGGCCGAGGTCGAAATAGGCCGGGTCCTTGTTGGCGGGAATGTCGGGATTGCGCGGCACGCCGAGTGCAATCAGTCCGTAATCGGTGAACTGGGGCGGGGTGCCGTCATTGCCCCGCCGGCTGATATGGCAGGAGGCGCAATTGCCCTTGTTCGCTGCATTGAACAGGTCGAGCCCCCGCGCTTCCGCGGGCGTGAGTTCGGCCTTGCCGGCCAGCACCGCGTCATATTTGCTCGAATAGGGATAAAAAGTCCGATAGTCCTGCTGATACACATAGTCCTGCTGATACACTTCGAGTGCCTTGAGGGCCGTCTTGTACACGGTGGCGGGATCGGCGGCCTTCTTGGGCCCGACAATGGCCGCGATCGCCTTGCCGTGGCCTGCGGCGAGCACCCGGCGGGCCACGTCGGCCTTGTTCCGATTGCCCATCTCGAAATCCGAGAGCAATGGAATCCTGGCCTGGTCGGCACCACGGTCGACCCGCCCATCCCAGGTGAGGCCACCCGTCGGGCCATTGTCGACGCTTTCGTCGGCCTCGTCCTCGGAATCATGGAAATGCTCGGTGAAGGACGGCACCACCTGCAGATATTTCAGGGAGGGGACGGCGCGCACCCCTGGCTGACGAAGGTCGCCACCTCCCAGTTGCACCGCCATGGCATTGGCCGGGCCGAAACCGTGGGTGGGATCGTGGCAGGATGAACAGGCGAGCTTGCCGGACGGCGAGAGAGATGGATCGAAGAACAGGGCCTGACCGAGTGCGCTGAGCCGCTCGGCCAACCGGCGCGCCTCGGCACGCGACATTTCCTGCCTGGCCTGGCCGGGACCGATGGCCAAAGCCAGCAGCACGATCGCGGACGCGAAAGCCCGATACTTAATCCGCATGTTGCAAACCGCGCCTATGGCTGGACATCGTCATGGCGATCCGAAGGTGCCTTTGCCGAGCGTCTGGGCTATGACGAAGACCGAACGGAACGATAGCAACAATCCGGTGAGTGCAGGGGGCTGGAATGCGAACGAAATCGGCGGTTGTCGTTTTTGCATCGAGTTTCTTGATCGGTGCGTGCGGTCCGGTGCTGGCAGCCGGGGACAGTCCGGGCGCCAGGAAGGATGCCGCCGGCGATCTGGCGCTGATCGACACGGTCGTCGTGATCTATGCGGAGAACCGCAGCTTCGACAATCTCTACGGCAGTTTTCCGGGCGCGAATGGCGCGGCCAGGGCGTCCGCCTCGACGCGGATCCAGCGCGATCGCGACGGCAAGCCGTTCCGTGAGTTGCCGCCGATCTGGGAAGGCCTGACCGCCAAGGGTGTCACGCCGCCGATCACCCAGGCCGAGACCGAGCATCTGCCCAATCGCCCCTTCTATGCTGACGACCCGAAGGGCTTCAAGCTGAGCTACGGCACCATCACGCGCGATCTCTGGCACCGCTTCTATCAGAACCAGATGCAGATCAATGGCGGGCGTAACGACAAATTCGTCGCCCATGCCGACTCGGGCGCCCTGGTGATGAGCCTCTGGGACGGATCGGAATTGGCGATGTGGAAGCTGGCCGAGAAATATGTGCTGGCCGACAATTTCTTCATGGGGGCCTTCGGCGGCTCCTTCCTCAACCATCAATGGCTGGTCTGCGCCTGCGTACCTTACTATCCCCGTGCCGATACCAACCCCGCCAAGCCGTCGATCTCCGTTGTCGAGCGCGACGGCGTGACGTTGACGCAGGCCGCCAACTCGCCGAAATCGGCGATGGACGGCATTCCGAAATATGCCGGCGACGGCAATCTCACCCCTGATTTCTACGCCGTGAACACCATGCAGCCGCCCTATCAGCCGAGCGGCAACGACCCCGCGAAGGATGGCGACAAGGCCTATGCGGATCCGAAGAATGCGACGACGCTTGTGCCGCAGATCGAGCCGACAATCGGAGACTTGCTCAGCCTCAAGCGCGTGACGTGGGCCTGGTATGGCGGGGCCTGGCAGGATGTGCTCGACCATGGCAACAAGTCGCCGGTGCCGAACTTCCAGTATCACCACCAGCCTCTCAATTACTATGCGAGCTTCGCCCCGGGCACCGCGGCCCGTGCCGAGCATCTGCTTGACGGCGGCCTGGCGGGCAAGGAGTTCATCAAGGCGATCGACGACGGCAAGCTGCCGCAGGTTTCCTTCTACAAGCCGCAGGGCGACCTCAACGAGCATTCGGGCTATGCCGATATCCAGGCCGGCGACAGCCATATCGCCGATGTCGTCGCGCATCTCGAGAAGAGCCCGCAATGGCCGCATATGCTGGTCGTCATCACCCATGACGAGAATGGCGGCCTGTGGGATCACGTGGCGCCGCCCAAGGGCGACCGTTGGGGCCCTGGCTCGCGCATCCCGGCCATCATCGTCTCACCCTATGCGCGCCGCGGCTTTGTCGACCATACGCCGATGGACACGACATCGATCCTGCGCTTCATCACGCGCCGCTTCGAACTGCCGACGCTGCACGGCATCACCGTGCGCGACGCTGCGATCGCCGCTCATGGTCAGAAGCCGCTCGGCGACCTGACCAGCGCGCTGGCGCTCAAGGGGAAGTGAGGCGGAGGTTGTGTACCCGTCCGGCCGCGCTCAGGAGCCGGAGCGCGAGGCCCTTCCGTCGCGCCTTGCCATCGGCCACAGGCCGGACAGTATCGCTTTCAGATGAACGTGTGACCGCGGTGCTGCACGATATGCATCCGCGGCCTTCGCATGGCCGGCGTCACCAGCCCAGTTCGCGGAGATAGGCCGCGCGGGCGGCAACGCCGGTGTGGGTGAAATCGGTGAAGACCCCGTCGACGCCGAGACGGAAGAACTTCAGGTATTCCAGGCCCGGATCGCCGCGATAGTCGGCCGCCAGATATTTCTTCTCGTTCCGGAAGGTGAAGACATGCACGAACAGGCCGAGCTTGTGCGCATCGGCAATGACGCTGGTTGCTTCCTGCGTCGAGGCCTCCGGCGTCGATCCCTTGTAGGGCTTGCCGTCGGCGTTGCGGTCTTTCCAGGGTGAGATCTTCAACGGAACGATATACGCCTTCCACGGACCGATGCCGTCGGCATAGGTCTTGATCTCCGCGAGGCCCTCAGGGGTCAGCATCGCATCGAAGCCGCGCGAGTCGCCCGCAACCGTCCAGTCGTACGGACGGGACGTGGCGATGTTGTTCAGCAGGACCTTGCCGGTATTGAAGTCGACACCGTTGCCGTCCATCAGCTGGACCTGCCGCGTCTGAAGCCCGTGGCTGCGCATGTATTTCAGGCTGCCGGGCTCGAAGCTCTGAACGATGATCGGAGCGTCCTTTGCGTTGAGGCCGTTATCCCTGATGATCTTGATCAGGGCATCCTCGAGCGGGCGGCTGCCGGGCGCGCCGCAGCCATTGGCGATGGCCTGGGCATTGTTCCAGGTCGGATTCTTGGTCTCCGGATAGACCATGATGGGACGCCCCACAGCCTTGCTCTTGGCCTTGGCGATGTCGATGACGTCCTGGAAACTGATGATCGGGAATTTGCCGTTGAACAGCTTCGGCCTTTCGTTGGCCGCATCATAGGTAGTGCCGGCGATCCAGTCCTTCAGCTCGGCCATGGTGAAGTCGGTGATCGACCAGTCATTGGTATGGTCATCGCCGTCGACGATCAGCGCTTTCAGCACCGATTTGGGATCGGCCGGATCGATCAGGTCGGTGGGGAATTCGGCCGGCCCGCCGGTGGGAGGCTGGCTCCAGTTCGGCTTGAGACGGACACCCGGCGCCGTGCGCTTGCGGGCCGCAACCGCCGCATTGGTCTTCGCCACCTCGGCAACATTGGTATTGTCGCCGAGCCAGGGGTTGTGACGCGCCACCAGCACGCAATCCCTGGTCAGGTGCAGGTCCTCTTCGAGCGCGTCCGTTCCGAGATCGGCGGCGAGCTCATACGATGCCTCGGTCTCCTCGGGCACCAGGCCCGGCACGCCGCGATGCCCGATGACGAGCGGCGGCTTTCCATCGAGGGTCAGGAACGGCTTGTTGCCGGCCGGCACTGACGTGGTTTGCGCTGACGCGATCGATGGCGGGAGCATCGCCAAAGCCGCCGCACCGAACAGCATCGCTGCAAGATGTACTTTCCGTCCTGAACGAATGTGCTTCACGGCCACGCCTCCATCTTTGGTGTAGCGTCGGGTCGAGTGCCACAAGGGCCGAGCCGTTCGACGCTGCTGTCTTCTTGTCTCAATCTCCTGACAGCTGGATGACTGTCGGGCGGGGTGGGCCGACAAAAGCTTTTGAAATGCATCGCGGCGACGCGCACGTCACCGCGGTTCGGGGCCGAGCGTCGCGCGCTTCATCGCTCGATCCGGACGGTCATGCCGGGCTCGAGGCCTTCCGCAGCGCCGGCGAGATCGAGACGCAGCCGCAGCGTGCTGCGGTCATGATCGCCGATCACGCGCTCGGCCTGCCAGGTGGCGAAGGTGCCGAGCGGCCGCAATTCGGTGATGGCGGCCTTGGTGGCGCCGGCGGCGGCATTCCGGATCACGTTCACGGTCTTTCCGATCGCAAGGCCGTCGAGATGATCCTCGCGCACGTTGAACGACAGCCATTGCTTGCCGGCCGCCGCGACCATCAGGATCGGTTGGCCCGCGCGAACGTTCTCGCCCACTTCCGCAGCGATGACACTGACCACGCCGTCGGCCGGCGCGCGCAACACCATCTTGTCGAGCCGGCGCTCGAGCACCGCGACGGCGGCCGCGGCCGCCTGCACCTGCGCGTCGGCGATGGCGCGCTCCTCCTTGGTCGGCCCGGCCACCGCGGCGTCGTAATTGGCCTGGGCTGCCGCCACGCCGGCGCGTGCCGCGGCAACGTCATTTACCGCCTGGTCGAGTGCCTGCTGGGTTTCAAAACTCTGGCTCGCTAACGTGGTGATCCGCTTGAGCTGGACCTCGACATATTCGAGGCGCGACTTGGCCTTGGAGATGGCCGCCTGCAGGGAATCGACTTGCTCGCGGCGAACGCCGGCATAGACGTTGTTGCGGCTTGCGACGGCAGCGGCGAGCGCGGCCCGCGCCTGGTCGGCCTGCGCGGTCAACTCGACCGCGGAGAGCTTCGCCAGAACGTCGCCTGCATGCACCCGCGCGCCTTTCTCGACCGCGATCGATACCAGCTGGCCGTTCACCTCCGGCTCGACCCTGACCTCGGTCGAGCGGACGACACCGACGGTTGCGGGGGACGACCTCGCGCGCTTCTCGGAATAGATCAGCGCGCCCGCGACGAGCACAAGCGGGACCGCGATCAGGGCGATGCGCCTAGCGTTGGGCATGTTGCTGTCCTCTCTTGAACACCAGCGCGGAGATCACGGCGAGTGCGAAATAGCCCAGCGCCAAACACCACAGTCCGAGCCAGTCATGCGAGACCTCCCAGATGCTGGCGCCGAGCTGGTTAATGCGCACGAGGCCGTCGATCGCGGAGTCGGCCGGAAACAGCCGGCCCAGCGCGGTGGCCGCAGCGGGGATGGCCTCGCGCGGCCATGCAAAGCCGGCGGTGAAGAATTGCGGCAGGCTGGTCGCCAGCAGCAGGATGGTGGCGTTTTCCGGCCGCGTGAACCAGGCGCCGATCGCCTGTCCCATAAAACTCGTCGCCAGCAGGAAGACGGTCGCCAGCGCAAAGATCTGCGGCAGATGGCCAAGCGTCGAGAAACCGTAGATGCGTGGCAGCACGATCAGATAGAGCGCGAGCGCCGGCAAATAGATCGTCAGATGGGCGATGCCGCGCCCGAATACGCCGGCGAACGCGCCGCGGCCGCTGGCCAGCGCGGTGCCGGTCAGCATCGCCGCTCCGATCAGGAGCGTCTGCTGCAGGATCAGGATGAATGCCGCCGGGACGATGTAGCTCGCATAGCCGCCGACCGGGTTGAAGATCGGTTGCAGCAGAACGTCAGATGGGCTGAGGCTCGCGAGCTTCGCCTTGACCAGGCTGCCGTCGGCGCGGCCGCCGCGCGACACCAGCTCCGATGTCAGCGTGCCGATCGCGGTGGCGACGCCGCTTGCGGTCGATCTGAAGACGAACAGATAGGTGGCGTCGGCGTAGACCGGAATGTGGGCGGTGATGCCCTTGAGCACGTCGCGTTCGGTACCGGGCGGGATCTGCACCGCGGCAAACGCATCGCCGCGGTCGATCGCGGTGCGCGCCTCCGCAAGCGTGCGAGCGCGCACCGTCACGCTCAACGTGCCGCTGGCATCGAGCGTCTCGACAATCTGGCGGGAGAGATCGCTGAGATCATTGTCGACGACCGCAATGGGCAGCTTGCGCAGGATCTGGTTCAGATAGGGCTGCGGATAATAGATGCCGTAGATCAGCGGGGCGATGAATAGGAGGGTGAAGGCGCTGCGCGTTCCGAGCACGCGCCGCCACTCCCCGATGAAGGCGCCGCCGACGCCTGGCGATGTCTGTTCGCTGACCGGCGGTTCGGCCGGTCGCTCTGTCGCAAACCAGCCCCTGCGCGTCAGGCTCGCCATCCGCAACCAGGCGAGGCCGGCAAACAGCAGCGCGAGACCGGCGAGCGCGGCGAAGGGAACAGCGGATTCCGTTGCCGGCAACCCGCGCGCCGCCTGTCCCATCAGCACCGCCATGTACCAGCGCAGCGGCAGGATCGCACTCCAGACCTGCGCAAACGTATTCATGCCGATGGTGGGAAAGCCGACGCCGGCGTAGCCGAACGCAGGCGAGGCGATCAGGCCGGCAAGTCCCAATCCGGTCGCGAGATCGCCGACCAGAAGCTGCAGCAGCGCGCCGACCGACAGATAGGCGATGATGAGGATTGAGGCGGCGGCGATCATCAGCAGCGCGTCGCCCTTGAACGGGATCTGCAGCACGCCCTCCAGCGCCAGCGGCTGGGCCAGCATGATCACGACGAAGATCGCAAACAGCGGCGCTAGCTTGCCGGCCAACGCGGCGATCGGATCGCCGCCGGCGCTTGCGAGCCACTCCCGCGCATTGCGGCGGCGGAATTCGGAGCCGACCGAATAGCCCGCGGCGAGCGTGATCACGACATGGATGATGGTCGGCAGTAGCGCGCGCAGCAGGAATTGCGCGTAGTTCTTCTGCGGATTGACCAGCGCGATGGTCTCCGCGCTCAGCGTGCCGATCGAGGACGGCGCCGGTGCCGCGCGCCTGGCGGGAGCTGCCGCGTTCGCGGCGGCGGTCAGCGCATCGCTCAGCCCCGAGGAGGCGATGCCGGCCGCGGTCAGGAACTGCTGGTTGTAGAAGCCGACCAACTGCGGACGGCGATCGGCCTTCAGGTCGCGCTCGAAATTCGGCGGGATGAAGATCGCCGAAATCGCCTTGCCGGACCGGATGTCCTGCACCGCGGTCGACAGCGATCCGGAATCGTCGACGATGCGCAAGCTTGGCGAGGCCGCGACATGCTGCATCAATGCGCGCGAGGTATCCGACTTGTCGGCGTCGACGATGGTGACGCCGAGCCCGCGGATCACCGGCTGGCTGAACACGGTGGTGAGCACCACGAACGCGAACAGCGGCACGCCGAAAATCAACAGCAGCGCGACGCGATCGCGGAACAGCCACAGGCATTCGCGTTGCGCGACCAGCCAGAATCCCGGCTTCGATGCCAGCCTCATTGGCGCGACCGCCAGTCGAGATAGGCGCTCATGCCCGGACGCAATTCGGGCACCGGCTGCACCGGGTAGGCGCGGATCGAGAATGTCCGCAAATCGAAATCGCCGGTGGCGCGCGTCGCCCGCCAGCTCGCATACTCGCCCTGGGTTGCGATCAGCTTGACCTCGACGGTGACAAGACGGTCGTCGAGCGCGGGAATGCGGACGTCGAATCTGTCGCCGACCTTGAGGCCCTTGACCAGATCCTCGCGCAGATCGAAGTGGATCCAGAGATCGCCGAGATCGATCAGCGTCACCAGCGGCACGCCCGGCGAGACATATTCGCCCGGCTCGACATTGCGCTGATAGACCTGCGAGGCGACCGGCGCGTAGACCGCGAGCTGATCAATGACCGATTTGACACTCTGAATGTCCGCTTCGGCCTTCTCGACATTGGCTTTCGCGATCGCGCGCTCTTCCTTGGTGTAGCCGTTGACCGCCTGCTCATAGGCCGACTTGGCCTGATCGAGCCCGCGCTCGGCTTCATGCAGCGCATCGGTGGTCTGGTCGAGACGCGCCTGCGGCGCGTTGCCTTGCTCCGTCAGCGTCTTGGCGCGATCGAAGGTCTTCTGCGCCAGCACCTGGGCTGCCTCCGCGCGCTCCATCTCGGCCTTGCGCGCAGCGATGGTCTCGGCCCGCGTGCCGACCAGCACATTGGCGAGCTGGGCGTCGGCGACCGCCTTGGCCGCGCGCATCTGGTCTTGTTTTGCAAGGGTTTCCGGATTGTCGATGCGCACCAGCACGGCGCCTGCGGTGACGTTCTGGCCGCGCTCGACCGGAATCTCCTTGACCCGTCCGTCGACGCGCGCGGCGATATCGAGCCGCGTGGCATCGACCTCACCCTGCACCAGCAGCGGTTCCGGCCGCAGCAGATAATAGATCGACAGCGCAACGATGATGGCAGCAATGACACCGACGATGATGGCCGGCGTGCGCGTCGCGGCGTGCGGATTCGCAGGCGGATTCTCTTGGCCTGGTGCAGGTGCCGGCTCGGGCGTGCTTTGGTTTTCGTTACCAGAGGCTTGCACGTCCATGGCTCACTCCACTTGGCTCACGATCACGATAGCCATTCACTATGGCGCGGATGTTAAACCCTGCCAACCTCGGCCGCTTGTCCGATCCGGCTCGAATTTGACCGGCTTCGAAAGCAGTGCATCGGTGCTGCCGAAAGCATCTCGTTGCAAGGTTCTCATCGGCGGGCGGTTGCATGCACAATTCCGGCAGCAGCGGGAATTGGCGTCGTGCATCGGCCGGACGTCTCCAAGCGCGAAGCTTGAATGCTCGTGCACGCGACCGGCAAGCCTGCCGTGCGTTGAATCCGATTTTGCCCGGATCTGCTGATGCGATCACCAGCATGCCGGCTGACGCGACTTCGGCGCCAGCGACGCCGCGCAAACACAGCAGCCTTGCCTGCCGCGCATAGCCTGCCGGGTCACACGGATATTTGAAGCCCCGCGCCCGAATAAATCGCATCCGATTAAATCGGGATACTTGAAGTCGGCTCGCGCGCTGCCTTTATCAAGCGCGAACGAGTTAATCGTATGCGATGCAAATCGCGGGAGCATTACCATGACCACCAGGATTTCCCACGTCGGAACCACGTTCAAAACCATCGCGCTGGCCCTGGCGCTGTCGGCCGTCACGGCGACGGCGGCCTCGGCCCAGGCTGCAATCTCCGAGCCGGCCGCCTACCAGGCGCTCTATCCCTATCGCGACGTGCTCAATAACGGCGCGCCGACGCCGGCGGCAAAACTGGTACTGGAGCCGCCCGCAGTGCTGCAGGCGCTTCAGGCCCAGGAGAGCGGCATCGGCGTTGTCCATGTGCCGCGCCACGGTGCGCGTCGTGCAGGCCGATAGAGCTAGCGCTTTCAAAACGAAGCGGATCGATTGCGCGGTCCCGGTGATCGCGTGGTCGAAGTTCTGCACGGTGCCGGCGCGCCGCCCTGCACGCTGATTGGTGCGGCGCATCCTATCAGCCCGGAAATCCCGATGTTAGGCTGGTCGCGGCAGGAGCGTTTGCGTCCTGTCTGACAACAACGGGAGGACGACATGGCTGAGAGCGTCTACAAGGTTATCGAGCTGATCGGTACCAGCAAGGACTCCTGGGAAAAGGCGGCCGCAGCGGCGGTCAGCAGGGCCGGAGAGTCCCTGCGCGATTTGCGCGTCGCCGAGGTCGTTGAGCTCGATCTGCAACTGGACGCCGCGGGCAAGGTCGAAGCCTACCGTGCCAAGATGAAAGTCTCATTCAAGTTCGAAGGTTCGTAGGCGCACGCAAAGCCGCTCCCCACGAATTCGCGATGGCGTCTAGAGCTTCGGTTCTGATTTGAATCAGAACCGAAGCTCTAGCTTTTTTTTGACGCGTTTTCTTCACGCGAACCGGCGTCCACTTCGCTCGAAAACGCTCTAGTTCGACTTCACCAGCGGGCAGCCGCCCTTGTCGAGCGGGCGGAAGGCTTCGTCGCCGGGCACGGTGGCGATCAGCTTGTAGAGGTCCCACTCGCCCTTGGATTCCTCGGGCTTCTTGACCTCGAACAGGTACATGTCGTGCACCATGCGGCCGTCGATCCGGATATGGCCGTTCTTGGCGAAGAAGTCGTTGACCGGCGTGGCGCGCATTTGGGCCATCACCTTCGGCGCCTCGTCGGTGCCGATTGCCTCGATCGCCTTCAGGTAATGCATGGTCGCCGAATAGAGGCCGGCCTGGATCATGGTCGGCATGTGGCCGACCTTCTCGTTGAAGCGCTTCGAGAAGGCGCGGGTCTCGTCGTTCATGTCCCAGTAGAAGGCGTCGGTGACGATCAGGCCTTGGGTGGCCTTGATGCCGAGCGAATGCGTGTCGGTGATCTCCTGCAGCAGCGCGATCATCTTCTGGCCGCCCTGGGTCAGGCCGAACTCGGAGGCCTGCTTCAGCGCGTTGGTGGTGTCGCCGCCGGCATTCGCCAGCGCCACGACCTTTGCCTTCGAGGCCTGCGCTTGCAGCAGGAACGACGAGAAGTCCGACGAGTTGAGCGGATGCCGCACGTCGCCCAGCACCTTGCCGCCGCTTTCCTTGACGACGTTGGCGGCATCGCGCTCCAACGCCATGCCGAAGGCGTAGTCGGCGGTGACGAAGAACCAGGTGTCCTCGCCGCGCTTGACCATTGCCTTGCCGGCGACGTTCGACAGCGCGTAGGTGTCGTAGGTCCAGTGCACCGTGTTGGGCGAGCAGGCAGTACCGGTGATGTCGGAGGAGCCGCCGCCGGAGTTGATGTGGATCTTGTTCTTCTCGCGCGTCAGCGCCGAGATCGGCAGCGCGACCGAGGAGGTCGGCACGTCGAATATCGCATCGACCTTGTCATTGTCATACCAGTTGCGTGCGATGTTGACGCCGACGTCGGGCTTGTTCTGGTGATCGGCGACGACCACCTGCACGGGCTTGCCCTTCACCTTGGCGCCGTAATCGGCGACCGCCATCTCGACGGCTGCGACCGAGCCCTTGCCGGTGGCGTCCGCATAAAGGCTCGACATGTCGGTGAGGACGCCGATCTTGACAACGTCGTCGGAGATCTGGGCGTTGGCCGCGGTGCCGGAGGCCGCCAACGCGAGGCCGGCCGCTGCTGCGGCCAAGAGCGATTTCATCGTGTTTTCTCCCTGATTTTTCGTTCGAGTTACTTGGAGGGTTGCTTCCACGGGGCACCTTCTATCTGGTGCGGCAACCTGTCGCAAAGACGACTTTTTGGGCATGCGGAGGACGGGTGGATCACCCGGATCCGCGACCCAGTGCGGGACGTTCTGGATTAGATCGGTCGAGCAGCGGTCTCGATCTACCTCTCCCGCTTGCGGGGGAGGTCGGCGCGCGACGAGCGACGCAAAGCGTCGTCCGGAGCGCGGCGGGTGGGGGCTCTCTCCACGCCATGACTCGTGGGTACAGACCGGATAGATACCCGACAGTTTAGACCGGCATGATTGCCGACAGGTTTCTAGAAGCATCGGCGGGAGGGCCCGACGATGCCGTTCAGAGAGACCAGTCGGATGGAAGAGCGTATCCGGATGCTTATGGAGTACGAGAGCGGGAACTGGAGCGTGTCGGAGTTGTGCCGCCGTCACGGTATCTGCCGCGACACGTTTTACGCATGGCGCCAGCGGAAGCAGAGCGGCGATCCGGAGTGGTTCAGGGACCGTTCGCACGCGCCGCAGCAATGCCGACAAACGACCGATGCGGCGATTGCAGAGAAGGTGATCGCGGCTCGGCAGCGCTTTCCCTATCTGGGACCGCGCAAGCTGCTCGCCCTGCTTGACCGCCAGGCGCCGGAGATCGATTGGCCGGCGGCGTCGACGATTGGGAGCATTCTCAAGCGCGCGGGGCTGATCTCGCCGGTGAAGCGCCGCCGCCGTCCGCTCGACCAGCGGCGTCCCTGCACGCCGGTGCAGGAGCCGAACGACGAGTGGAGCGTGGACTTCAAGGGTTGGTTCCGCACCCGCGACCAGTGCCGGATTGATCCGTTGACGGTGGCTGACAGCCACAGTCGCTTCCTGATCGAACTGCAGATCGTCGCACCGACGACCGAGGGCGTCCGCCCCCGCTTCGAGAGGGCTTTCCGCGAGCATGGCCTGCCGCGGGCAATCCGCTGCGACAATGGTTCGCCGTTCGGCTCGCGCGGCGCCGGCGGTCTCACCACATTGTCGGTCTGGTGGCTGAAGCTCGGCATTACGCCGCACTTCATCCGTCCGGCCTCGCCGCAGGAGAACGGTCGCCATGAGCGCATGCATCGCACCTTGAAGGCGCAAACATCGAGCCCACCGGCAGATAATGCGTCCGAGCAACAGGCCCGCTTTGACGCCTTCCGAGAGCATTACAATAAGGAACGTCCTCACGAAGCGCTGGGCCAACGGCCGCCGGAGGACGCCTATCGAGCATCTCAACGCACCATGCCGGATCGCGAGCAAGACCCCTGGTATGACGCCGATCACCAGGCCCGCCGTGTTCGCGGCAATGGGGAGATTAAATGGAAAGGCAAGTTCGTCTTTATCGGTCAGGCGCTGGTGAACGAACTTGTCGGCATCGCCGAACTCGATACCGGTGACCACGTCGTCCGCTTCTGCGACCTCGACGTCGGTCTCATCGACCGCCGCGGCCTGTTCACCCGGTTCGCTCCGCCTCGTGAGGGGCTGCGCGAACCGGGCGAACAGACCGCTTAACCCAAACTGTCGGGGATCATGCCGGTCCAAAATGTCGGGAATCATGCCGGTTGAACAGTGGAGAGAGCCCCCACCCCAACCCTCCCCCGCAAGCGGGAGAGGGAGCGCAATCCCTTCTTGGCTGCTATCCGACGATCTAACTACAGCGCCGGGAGCGCGGTGACGGCGGCCTTGATGGTGCCGTCGGTTTCCACGATGACCCGGATCGTCTTCGAATCGAACTCGATGCCGGCGAGCCGGATGCTGTTGACCTCGGCGTCGACGCGGATGCCTTCCTCGTTCTTCTGCAGATCGGCGATCGCGGCGGCGATCTTGCGTTGCGCGTTGCTCGCGAACGGCTTTAGGTCGACGACCAGGCGGTCGGCGAGCGCCTGCTGCAGGTGCGGGATCGCCGCGCGCGCGGCGGCGCCGAGCAGGCCGAACGCGGCCTCGGATTCGACCGCCAGTTCGACGTCGGCCAGCCGCAGCGTCTGCGCCTGCTGGTCGAGCCGCGGCCGGCCCCAGATGTACACGGTCGCCTCGGCGCCAAGGCCGAACCAGCTGGTCTTTTCCTTGGCGTGCACCAGGAGCGAGATCAACAGCCGGTCGCCGGAGGCGGCGATGCTCGCGCTCTTGACGGTCACGTCGACCGCGCCGGAACCGTCCTCGGGGAAGGTCTTGCCCTTGAGCTGCGCCTCCACGAGCTGGGTCAGCGTGGTGAAGGACATGTCGACCGGCAGGCCGACTGCGACCTGGCTCGGCATCGGCGGCACGATCGAGAGTTTGTCCGGGAACGGGCAGTTCGGGGTGGTCTGCGTCTCCGTGATCCGCGTCTCGGCCTCGATCCCCATGGTGAGGATCATCGCGGACGCATCGACCTTCGGCTGCGCGGCGATGGCGCGGATCGGCTTCAGCTCGAGCCACATCGGCGGCATCGACGAGGTGCCGCCGGTGCCCTGCAGCGGGATCGAGCGGCAGGCGTTGGTCCATTGCGCGCGGGCGCTGTTCTGGAACACCGGGTCGTTGTGCAGCCGCGCCTCGACCGCGGAAATCTGGTCGGCGACCGCCTTGTCGATCACCGGCTTGACCTGGGCCGGCACGCTGATGCGGACGCCGGCGGCCGACAGGCTGGTGTCGCCGAGATTGACCTGCGCCTGCAGGTTCGGCTCGATCCGCCAGGACGCACCGAGCTTCGGCCGCGAGGTCAGGGTGACGCTGCCCTTGATCTCGGCGTTGGCGTTGACGTTCTTGATGTTCACCGCGCCGATCTGCTTGGCGACATTGCCACCGAGCAGGCTGCCGAGTGCGTTGCTGACCGCGCCGGTCGCCTGCGCTGACAGCGAACCGGTAACCTTGAGCGTCCCGCTGATCGGGGTCGTCAGCGTCAGCACGTCCTGCGCGCCGGTGGCCGCGATCGGCCCGCGCGACGCCGTCCAGCCGATATCGGCATTTTGCAGGATCTGCTGCACCGGATTGTCGGCCTTGCCGCCAAAGGTCTTTGGCGCGCCGCGTTCGGCGGCGTCGCGGATCGCCGACAGCGCGACCGAGACCTGCGCCACGACCGTCGAGGAGCGTGGCGCCTGCGGCAGCGGCGGCAGTTGCGTGAGCTGCGGCGACGGCACGGTGGCGCTCGGCGCCAGCCAATCCATCGCCTTCAGGCTGATTACGAACGAGATCAGCACCACCGTGATCCCGAGCGCTATCGTCCTTGGATGCATCGGTAGACGCATCATTCCCCCAGATGAAAATCAACTTTGACGGGTTGTACAGGCCCCCCGAGCAGGGCGCCAGTGTGGCCGGATCAAGCTGGTTCGGGGGCGGAAGCAGGTCGCGGCCAGAGATCGCCAAGCGATCGCCACGGAGGTTAACGATGATGAACGCGACAACGGCCCCGGCGTGGCACCGGGGCCGTTGTCGATGTCTCGATATGTCCGGCTTAGCGGGTGGCCGAGCCGAGGTCGGCGCGGCGGTCCGTCATCGGCAGCACGATCACCTTGGTGCCGACGCTGACCCGCGAATAGAGGTCGGAGACATCTTCATTGGTCAGGCGCAGGCAGCCCGAGGAGACGCGGGTGCCGATCGTCTCCGGCGCATTGGTGCCGTGGATGCGGTAGATGGTGCCGCCGAGATACATGGCGCGGGCGCCGAGCGGGTTGCCGGGGCCGCCGGCCATGTGGCGCGGCAGATAGGGCTGGCGGGCGATCATCTCCGGGGGCGGGGTCCAATCCGGCCATTCCGACTTCTTGGTGATGGTCTGAGTGCCCGACCAGGTGAAACCGTCGCGGCCGATGCCGATGCCGTAGCGCATGGCCTGGCCGTTGCCGAGCACGAGGTAGAGATAGGTGTTCGGGGTATCGATGATGATGGTGCCAGGCGCCTCGCGGGTCGGATAGGTCACGACCTGGCGGCGCAGGCGGGCAGGCAATTCAACGGAACGGTCTTCCTCCTGCACCTGCGGCATCGACCGCACCGGCGGCTGCACCGCCTCGGTCGGCGGCGTGAGGATGAACGGGAAGATCGGCAGCGGCGCGGCCGCGGCGGAATTCGAGAAAGCGACGGTACCGATCGCCAGCGCACCGAAGGCGGCGGCAGCGAGACGTGCGTTCAGCTTGATGGAATTGAACATTGTCGACCCCTGTTGTTTGCGCCCTGCGCGCCAGTTCCGGCGCGTCGTTGGGTCAAACAAGTACAGATCAGGCGTTTCAGGACGTTTGCACGAAATCGCCAAAATGGTTTCGTGCCGTTAGGGATTTGTTTCGTCCGTGTTTCGTCGAACGGTTAAGGGCGGGTTGCCGGGAGCGACGGCAAGACCTCAGGGGTGGATGTAGCCGGCCAATCCGTCCCACAGCAGTTTGGCCGCGGTGATGACCAGAATGGCGTAGCAGGCGCGGTAGAGCGCGCGCTGGTCGAGGCGTTCGTGCAGCCGCCAACCGGCCCAGACGCCGACCGGCACGGCCGGCACGCAAAGCACCATCAGCATCCACAGGCCGCGCGAGGGCGTGGCGAGCACGAGCCACGGACCGGCCTTCAGCAGGTTGCCGACCGTGAAGAACAGACTGGTGGTGCCGGCGTAAAGCGTCTTCGACATGCCGAGCGGCAGCAGATAGATCGCCAGCGGCGGTCCGCCCGAATGCGCCACCATCGTGGTGACGCCGGAGGACAGGCCGGCGAAGGTCGCCTTGATCGTCGAGCGCGGGCGCGGCTTGATCTCGCCGCCGCCGAGAAACCACAGCGCGGCGAACACCAGCGTCACCAGTCCCATCACAATCTCGACGGCATGCCGGTCGAGATCGCGCAACACGAAATAGCCGAGGCCGATGCCGATCACGAGCGCCGGCAGCAGCATCGCGAGGTCCGTGCGCGACCAGGTGCTGGGGCGCCAGAACCGCAGCGCCGTGATGTCCATGACGACGAACAGTGGCGCCAGCAGCGCGCCCGCCGCGATCGGATCCATCGCCAGCGAGAGCAGCGGGATGCCGACGATGGCAAAGCCGCCGCCAAACGCGCCCTTCATGAAGGCGATCAGGAACACGCCGGCGACGGCAACGGTGAGCACGAACGGCGCGGGCATGTCTGTCATGGCGGAGGCGATCATCATGGTGTCGTGCGGAGCGTTGTGGTCGCACTCAACATGGCCACGCGCGCATGCACGCGCAATCCAAACATTGCTCTCGGTGCACATTGCTCTCGGTGCAATCGGCGTGCGCGCGCCTAGCCGGCGCGCATCCTCGGCAGGCCCGGCCGGTCACCGTTGATCGCGGCGCGGCGGTCGGTGACGGCGTGGTGGAATTGCTCGAGCGTCAGTCCGATCACCGAGAGATCGCCTTCCTCGATCGCGCCGTCGTCATAGCAATCGAGCGCCTCGCGCAACAGCGCGTCCGCATCGCTCTGCATCGCCGCGAGCTCCTCCGTCGTCTCGGCGCCGCGCACCCGCGAGATCAGCGTCAGCAGATTGTCGCGATGGGTGATGTAGTGCTCGCGCTCCTCGCGTTTCATGTAGTGGCGCAGCCAGGCGCCGGCCGAGCCGAGGCCGGAGATCAGCAGGATGCCGCCCCAGATGTAGTCGGAGTATTTTTCGAGGAAGGTGCGCTCGGTGCCGTCGATATAGGCCGCCGCGCCTTGATGAGCCGGCAGCGCGGCATCTTTGTCGGTGTCGGGCTTCTCGATCTTGGACGCCGCCGGCAGATCGCGCGCGACCTGAAGCCGCAGCGTGAACAATTGCCGGTCGAGCGCGCCGACCGTGGCGTCGTCCAGCCGATGCTGCGCGATGATGAGGTGATTGACGCTGACGGTCTCGACCTTGTCTTCCGGTCGCGCCGGCGACGACGAGAAGATGCTGCCGGCGATCTCTTCGGATTCGTAGCGCGGATGCTTCTGTGCAATGGCTTCCGAGACATCGATCGGGAGGAATACCGGCTCGCCGCGCGCGGCCGCCGTCGCCGTGATCGCATCCGACGTGATCCTGCTGTCGAGCGGGCCGACCGTCATGTAGGCGTCGAGCGAGGGATCGCGCGCGAGGTCGGCGATCTGGTTGGCTTTGAACTGGCTGACCGCGACCTTGTCGGGGTTGACGCCGGACTCGGTCAGGATCACGCGCAGCAGCGTGACATTGGCCGGGGTGCTGCCGACCACGCCGACCTTGTGTCCGGCGAGATCGTCGATGCTCTTGATCTTCGCGGATCGCCGCTTGCCCTTGCCGCCCGAGGGCGCCCACAGCACGACGACGTTCTTGCGCAGGATCGCAACCGACTCCGCACTCGCAGGCAAATCGAGATCGCCGCGTACCACCGCGAGGTCGACCTTGTTGGCGGTGAACAGCGCGATGCTTTCGGCGGAGCCCTGCGTCGTGACCGGCTTCAGCCGCACCGCACTGCCGTCATGCGTGAAGGCCTGTGCGAAGCCCTGGATCAGCTTGACGTCTTCGCTGCCGGTCGGGCCGACCGCGATCGAGAGCGTCACCGGACGCAGCCCGTAGAACAGCGCGCCGGCGGCGAGGCCGAACACAAGCATGCCGGTCGCAAGGATCAGCAGCGACGAGTTTCGTCGCCGGAGCCTGCGGCGCGTGGTGCCTGGATTTTCACTCTGCTCTGACATCTCACTGTCACGATACACGAAAAACCGGCGGTTTGCCGTGAAAAACAACCTAACATTTCGATGACGTCATACGTTTGAAACATCCATGTCAGAACGTCGTGCGAGCAGAATCAAGATTAACGATTTGGATCTCCTGCGATGCGCATTCTCGTTGCGACCGATGCCTGGCATCCACAAGTTAACGGCGTGGTCCGGACGCTGACGTCGCTTGCGCGCAGCGCAGCCGGGCTCGGCGCCGACATCGAATTCTTAACCCCCGACGGTTTCCGCTCGGTCGGCGTGCCGACCTATCCGGGCCTGCGGATGGCGCTGCCGAACCGCCGCGAGATCGCGCGCCGGATCGAGGAGGCGGCGCCCGAGGCGATCCATATCGCGACCGAAGGGCCGATCGGCTGGGCGGTGCGCGGCTATTGCCAGCGCAACAAGCTCGCCTTCACCACGTCCTACACCACGCGCTTTCCGGAATATGTCTCGGTGCGCACCGGCATTCCGGACAGCGTCGGCTACGCGGTGCTGCGGCATTTCCATGCTGCCGGTTCGATGACGATGGTCGCGACCGACTCGCTGCGGTCAGAGCTTGCCGAGCGCGGCTTCCGCAGGCTCGGCTTCTGGACCCGCGGCGTCGACACAGGGATATTCAATCCGGACCAGCCGGCCACCCTCGATCTGCCGCGGCCGATCTTCATGACCATGGGCCGCGTCGCGGTCGAGAAGAACCTCGACGCCTTCCTGTCGCTCGACCTGCCGGGCTCCAAGGTCGTAGTCGGCGACGGTCCGCAACGCGCAGCATTGCAGCAGAAATATCCCGACGCGATCTTCCTCGGCGAGAAGAAGGGCCAGGATCTGACCTCGCACCTCGCCGCCGCCGACGTCTTCGTGTTCCCGAGCCTGACCGACACCTTCGGCGTCGTGCAGCTCGAAGCGCTGGCCTGCGGCACGCCGGTCGCCGCGTTCCCGGTCACCGGCCCGAAGGATGTCATCGCCGATCATCCGATCGGCGCGATCGACAACGACCTGCGCGCCGCCTGCCTGCGCGCGCTGACGATGTCGCGCGCAGACTGCCGCAGTTTTGCGTTGGAGCGTTCCTGGGAAAACAGTGCGCGTCAGTTCATCGGCAATCTGGCCACGTTGCAGCCGAGCCGCGCGCCGCGGCCCGCCCGCCGCGTTGCCGGCCGCAGTGCGGTTCCGAATTAACAGCTCAACCGAACGAGAGACGAGAAACTATCTATGGCTGAAATCATCAAGCTGGGTGCTGACCGTTCCATGGACTTCGACCGCGAGACGGTCGAGCAGGCCTATGACCGCTGGGCGCCGATCTACGACCTCGTGTTTGGCGGCGTGTTCAGCAAGGGCCGGCAGGCTGCGATCCAGGCCACCAACAAGATCGGTGGCCGCGTGCTCGAGGTCGGCGTCGGCACCGGCATCTCGCTGCCGCTCTATAGCCAGAACGTCCGCATCTTCGGCACGGACATCTCGGAAGCGATGCTGGACAAGGCCAGGAAGCGGGTTGCCGAGCAGGGCCTGAAGAATGTCGAGGGCCTCGCGGTGATGGACGCCGAGAAGCTCGAATTCCCCGACAATTCGTTCGACGTGGTGATGGCGCAGTACGTGCTGTCGGCGGTGCCGAACCCGGAAGCCGCGCTCGACGAGTTCGCCCGCGTGGTGCGTCCGGGCGGCGAGTTGATCATCCTGACCCGGGTCAGCGCCGATGCCGGCGTCCGCCGCTTCATCGAGCAGAAGCTGCAGCCGGTGGTGCGCCCGCTCGGGTTCCGGACCGCCGAATTCGCCTGGTCGCGCTACACCAAGTGGCTCGCCGGCGCGCGCGGCATGGAGCTCGCGGAACGCCGCCTGATTCCGCCGCTCGGCCATTTCTCGCTGGTCCGCTTCCGCAAGGCCGACGTCGCCAAGGCGGCCTGATAAGGCGGCCTGAGGCAGCCCAGGCGGGCTAAGCCTCGATCCTGCCGGGTGAGGTCGCGCACAGCGCGGCCCGAGCCGGGAGGCACCAATATCTTTCGCCTCATCCCTGTGAACCTGTTCGGGATGAGGCGAGACCCTTCTCCGGTTGCGTCAAGGCGTCGCTCCGCATTGTCATATGTCATTATGATGATGTCACACGCGCTACATCGAATCCCTGTAAATCCAGTCCCGAAAGATGTTGGGGGAACCAATGATCAAGAACTTCCTGCAAGAGCTCCGTACCCAGCGCTGGGATGACCACCGCTTCTACCATCACAGCCGGATCAACCAGAGCCTGCACTTCGTCAGCGCGCTGAGCTTCCTGTTCGCCTATGTGATGCTCTTCTTCGATCCGGTGGTGTCGGCGCTGGTCGGCTGGTTGGTCTCGATGACCTCGCGCCAGGCCGGTCACTTCTTCTTCGAGCCGAAGGGCTATGACCACGTCAATCAGGCGACCCACGAGCACAAGGAAGACATCAAGGTCGGCTACAACCTGCAGCGCAAGGTCGTGCTGATGGCGATCTGGGCGCTGTCGCCGATGGTGCTGTACTTCGATCCGACCTTGTTCGGCCTGTTCAAGCCCTGGGTCACGATGGGCGACTTCACCCGCCAGGTGGCCAAGGTCTGGCTCTTCGTCGGCATCGGCGGCCTCTTGTTCCGTACCATCCATCTGTTCTTCATCCGCGATATCGAGACCGGCCTCGTCTGGATGACCAAGATCGTCACCGACCCCTTCAACGACCTGAAGCTCTATCACAAGGCGCCGCTGTTCCTGATGAAGGGCGAGTTGATCGATCCGGGCCTCGAGAAGCACGTCAAGCACGCCTGATCGTTGATCCCTCATCTTTCCGATATGCGTCATGCCCGGGCTTGTCCCGGGCATCTACCTCTTGGGACACCTGTGAAGAGACTAGGCCGAACTGCTCGTCGCGACGGCGCTGCGCTCCCTCTCCCGCTTGCGGGGGAGGGTTGGGGTGGGGGTGTCACCGCTTGCGATAATCTTTGTGGGGAGAGAGCCACCACCCGGATCGCATCGTCCGATGCGATCCGACCTCCCCCGCAAGCGGGAGAGGTGAAGGAAGGACAGCGGCGGGGCGAGGCAGCGCGAGAGCGGTGCGCAGTCTCAGCGCCCGAACTTCACGGCGACCATCTCTTTCAGGATCTGCCGCTTGATGTTCTTGTTGGTGAGGCCTTCCTTGTGCCACCACCAGCCGTCACGCTTCATCTTCTCGGCGGCCGCGACGAAGCGGTCGGCAACCTCGCCGAAGTCGGCGTCGGTGTAGTTCAGGCTGAAGATCAGGCGGCCGGTGCCGACCCAGCTCAGCGCCAGCCCCTCGGCCCGCAGATAGTATTGCAGCATCCAGTTGTAGCGGGACGGCTCGGTGTAATAGACGGTCCAGATCGACGAGATGTTGCCGACGCGAACCGGCAGGCCCTGGGCGGCGAGGCGGTCGTTGAGCGCCTTGGCGCGGCCGTTCCAGGTCTCGTCCAACCCGTTGTAGATCGAGCGGAAGTTCGGGCTGGCGAGCCGGCTCAAGAACTCGTCCATCGCCGTCATCACATAGGGATGCGAGTTGAAGGTGCCGCGGGCGAAGCAGATGTCGGCCGGCCGGTCGTCGCGGAAGCGCCGCATCAGATCCTTGCGGCCGCACACCACGCCGACCGGGAGGCCGCCGGCGAGGCTCTTGCCGTAGGTCGCCATGTCGGCCTTGACGCCGAAATATTCCTGGGCGCCGCCGGCGGCGAGCCGGAAGCCGACGAACACCTCGTCGAAGATCAGGACGATGCCGCGCTCGGTGCAGACCTCGCGCAGCTGTTTCAGCCATGCGGTATAGGCGGCGCGGTCGTATCGGGAGGAGCGCGAACTGTCGACCAGCGCGGAATCGCCGGGCGCGTTGGCATTCGGATGCAGCGCCTGGAGCGGGTTGACCAGCACGCAGGCGATGTCCTTGCGCGTCCGCAGCACGTGCAGCGTCTTCTCCGACATGTCGGCGAGCGTGAAGGTCTCGTGCGGCGACACCGGATTGCCGACGCCGGGCTGCACCTCGCCCCACCAGCCATGATAGCTGCCGGCGAACCGGACCAGATGGGTCCGCTTGGTGTGGTAGCGCGCAAGCCGCACCGCCTGCATCACGGCCTCGGTGCCGGACATGTGAAACGAGACCTCGTCGAGGCCGGAGATCTCGCAGAGGCGCTTGACGTTGTCGGCAATAACAGGGTGGTAGGGGCCGAGCACCGGACCGAGCGCGTGCGCCCGCTTCTCTCCCTCGGTGATGCACTCCTTGTAGAAGTCGTTACCGAAGATGTTGACGCCGTAGGAGCCGGTCAGGTCGTAGAACTGATTGCCGTCGAGATCGGTCACGGTGACGCCGCTGGAGGCCTGCACGAAGGCCGAGGTGCTGAGATGCTCGCGCACCAGGCGGCTGTACGGGAACGGCACCCGGTAGGTTTCGGTGAACTGCAGATCGGAGATGCGCTCCGTCACCTCGGCGGTGAGCGCGCGGCCCTTGGGGTAGCGGTCCTGGTACACCCCGGCGAGCCGGAAGAAGCCGTCCTGGCGCTGCATCGCGACCTCGGCGGGCGCGCCGTCGGAGCGGAAGAACGCGTCGATGTCGAATTCGTAGTGCGGCACCAGCCGCGCCACCATCTTGGACATCTTGGAATGCCCGGTCAGCGAGCGGTGCTTGGCGCGCGACAGGGCAAGCCGGGCTTTGACTTTGGGGAACGCGGCGGCGGCGCCGGCGAGCGCGGCGGCGGACAGCGAGAGAATCGGAAGGGATGTTTCCATGACAGAAGCGCTAGCCTCGGCACCTAACAAATTCATGACAGTCAAGGGCCTGATCTCGGCATTCACCCAGCAGGAGGACCTCAATTTCCTGCTCACCAACCGGATTCCGCGGGCGGCGCTGACCCGCTTCATGGGCCGGTTCTCGAAGGTCGAGAACCCCTTGGTGCGCGACGCCTCGATCGCCTGCTGGAAGCTGTTTTCCGACCTCGATCTGTCGGAGGCGAAGAAGACCGAGTTCAAGAGCCTGCATGACTGCTTCACCCGCGAGCTGAAGCCCGGCCTGCGACCGGCGGCGGCCGATCCTGCTATCATCGCGAGCCCGTCGGACGCGATCATCGGCGCGCACGGCCGGATCGAGGACACCCAATTGTTCCAGGTCAAGGGCGCGCCCTATTCGCTGCTCGATCTCCTCGGCGATCCCGCGCTGGTCGAGCAGCACAAGAACGGCCGCTTCGTCACGCTGCGGCTGACCTCGAGCATGTATCACCGCTTCCACGCGCCCTATGATCTTGCGATCGACAAGGTGACGTTCATTCATGGCGACGTCTGGAACGTCAATCCGATCGCGCTGAAGCGGATCGAGCGTCTGTTCTGCAAGAACGAGCGCGCGGTGCTGCGCGGGAAGCTTGCGACCGGCGAGGCGCTGACGCTGGTTCCGGTCGCCGCCATCCTGGTGGCGAGCCTTCGCCTGCATTTCCTCGACATCACGCTGAACGCGCAGTCGCGGGGGCCGGTCGATTTCCCCTGCGACGCACATGTCAAGAAGGGCGATGAGCTCGGCTGGTTCGAGCACGGCTCGACCATCATCGTGCTCGCGCCCGGCAATTTCGAATTCTGCGACAATGTCGCGGAGGGAACGCGGATCAAATGCGGCGAGCCGCTGCTGCGGAAGCCTGCCAACTGATCTCGTTCTTTCGTTTCGCGTCATTCTTTGAGCATGATCTGCCCGCAAAACCGGTTTCCACTTTTCCGGATCATGCTTTAGAATAGCCGGGATCGTCGTGCGACGATCTCAAATCGCAAACCTTTGGGACACGAGATGGCGCGGACGCCGGTGCTGGCGGCGGGAGGCATTGTGCTGCGGCGGGAGACACCGCCGCGCTTCGCCGTCGTCCGCCTGCGCAAGCGCAATGAGTGGGTGCTGCCGAAAGGCAAGCTCGACGACGGCGAGACGCCGCGCGATGCCGCCGAACGCGAGGTGCTGGAGGAAACCGGCCACGACGTCGACGTGCACGAATTCCTCGGCACGCTGGTCTATGATTCCGGCGGCCGTTCCAAGGTGGTGCATTACTGGCGCATGGAAGCCGGCGGCAAGCCGGTGCGCGCGCTGATGAGCGACATCAGGGAGGTCGACTGGCTGCCGCTCGATGCGGCGCTCGAGCGTCTGTCGCGCGGCTATGAGCGTGCGTTCCTGGAAAATGTCGGACCGATCGCGCTGCAGGCCGCAGCGGACGCCGAGCGTGAGCGGCGGGCGCTGGCACGCGTTGCGGCCGCGGAGCGGCGGCGCAGCCGCGCGGCGATGGGGGCGCCGGTCATCGAGGAGCAGGACGCCGTCAACCCGCCTGACGTCGCTGATGCCCCCGTGCTGGCGGAGACGCCGGCCATCGAACCGACGGCGTTGGCGCAGAGCGAAGGCGATACGCCGGCCATGGCGCCGGACCGCAGCGCTACGGAGGCTGGCGACGTGGTCGAGGCGGAGCATGTCGCGGAGGCGGCCGTATCCGAAGCGCCGTCGTCATCCCTGCGCGACATCGCGCCGGGTGCGACGATCGTTCAGCCCAGGCCGCGCAAAAACCTGATCGAGCGCGTGCGCGACTGGTTGCGCCGAGCGGCCTGATCAGCGGCCGATGCCCTGACGTCGTACAGCCGGAGCCGTGGCTGGCTGCCAGCCGTCAATCTCACGCTGCAAGGCCATGCAGTCGCCGCTGAGCTTGGGCGAACCCAATTCACGTGCCACGAGCTGAGCGGCATGAACCTCGGCCATGGCGCCGCGAATGTCGCCGTGCTCCAGCTGGAGCCTGCAGATCTGCAGCCTCAACCGCACGATCTGGACCCGCCCGTCGATGCTCGACCAGAGCTGGCGGGCGAGATGGAGATGCCGCATGGCTTTTTCGTGATCCTGCCGGGACAGCGCGAGGATCGCCTGCGCTTCGTTGGTGAGCGCGCGGATCGAGGGCATCGGCCAGCGATCCGGACTTCCCGAAAGTTCGCAGATCAATGCCTTGGCCTGACCGGCCCGATTCGTGTGGGCCGCAACCAGCGCCAGATGCGCGAGCAGGATTCCCCGCCGCTGCAGGGTCCACCAGGTCTTGCCGATCAGGCTCCGTTCCAGGCTCGCATGGGCGGCTTCCGCTTCGCCTCTCGCGAGCAGCAACATCGCGCGGCCCGGCTCCGGGCACCAGCCCAGCGTGTAGGCCCTGTCATAGGCCTCAAGCGCTGCGTCCTCATTGCCGATCGCAGACAGAATATCGCCCAGCACCCGGTTGGCATCGCCCATCGACCATGGCGCATCGCTGGTCAGGCGCGCGAGCGCGTCCTGAATCCGAGCCAGCGCCTCGTCGAGCGAGCCCCTGACGCCGAGCACCTCGGAACGATGCAGCTGGCATGAACCCGTCAGTTCCATGCCGCTGCTCGAACAGAAATTCTGGTAGCTCCGTGTCCACTGGTCGGCCCGTGCCCAATCTCCGAACATCCGGGCCGCCCAGAGAATGTTGCAGTAGAGGTTGCCGCCCATGATCGGGTCCAGATTGTTGCTGGACAGTGCGACCGCGGCGGCATGGTCCTGATCGGCCAGTCCGCCATGGGTGTCGCCGAGGCATAGCCGATAGAAGCCGCGATAGGCCAGGCTCAGAGCTTCGATGTTGAGTGCATCCTTGTATCTGACGGCAGTGTAGGCGGCGTCGGCCAACGCGAGTGCCTGTTCCGGCTCGCCATCGAAGGCGGCAAGTTTCGACTTCATCCATAACAGCAGGGCCGTCGTCGGAGGATCGTCGAGCGTTGCGGTCCAGTCTTCCGCGCGCGCGAGCCAGCCTTTTCCGATCGCGGCCTGACCGCTCTCGAAATGCAAACCCGCGAGCGCGATCGCGTCGACCGCTGCCCCGGCAGCGTCGCCCGCCTTGCTCTTTGCGCCGACCGCGCGGATCAGAATCGGAATGGCTGCCGCGGCTCTGCCGAGGCATTGCAGGGCGAGCGCCCAATCGTGCAGATCTTCGGCGCTGAGCGCGCCTTCTTCATCCGCGCTCTCAAACAGGGTTGCCGCCTGCAGCCATAATTGTCCGGCCGCTGCGCGTCGGGCGAGACCGATTGCTCCGATTGCACCGATTGTGCCGTTTGGATTGTGCGCAGCAGGTTCCGGCTGCTTGATCTCGGAATCGTGAAAGAACCGATATCCCTTGCCTGGGAGATTTCGGATCGCTCCGTCCATGCCACCCTTGCGAAGCGCGGCGCGCAACGAACTCACCGCGCGCTGCAGCGAGTTGTCCGTGACCGTCACATCCGGCCAGATGGCTTCAAGCAGTTCTTCCTTGGAGATGACCCGGTCGCGGTGCCGAACAAGGTAGACCAGCAAATCGAACACGCGCGGCTGCAATGGGACCTCTTGCCGCGCGCACAGCAGGACGCGGCCAGCTTCATCAAGCTCGAACAGTCCAAATCCGAAGGCCATGTCTATGTGTGCGGGCTCGGCGGAAAAGGTTCAGGCAAAGATCAGGCAATGATCAGACAATGATCAGGCCGCGGTAAGGACAGTCAGCGTCGACGGCGCCTATACATCCCTCACGGCTCGCGATCATCGGAGCCAGGCCTGCTGTTCAACACTCGCAACTGAGGAGATTTCGATGGAACTTTATGTCATTCGCCGTCCGAGCGCCTGGGCAAACATGAGCGAGCTGGAGCTTGCCGGCGCAACCTCCGCCAGGATCGGCGATCAGCAGATGCCGGACCGCGTTCGTTGGATCCGTAGCTACGTGGTGCATGAGGCAGATGGTCGCATTGGCACATTCTGCATCTACGAGGCGCGCGACGGCGACTCGATCCGGGAGCATGCGCGCTGCGTCGGCATGCCGGGCGAAGAATTCTACAAGGTCGCGACAACCGTGGTGGTGCGTGGTGATCCGGTCCAACCGCCCATTGCAGCCGAGTGACGCCTGGGGGGCGTCGCATGGCGTATCCCGGCCAATCGATTATCCGGGACGCCATCACTATTTGATCAAGGAAACGATTATGTCGATTTCATTCATGGAGTCCGTGTCAAGTCCGGTACGTAGGCATTTTTCCATCCTGCTTTTGCGCATCCGCCGGATCGTCAATCAATTGGTCGCAGGCATGCTTGCAAACCGCGAGCGGCAAGTCAGCGGCCTGATGCCGCGCGAGCCCGGCAGCCGGCGGTCGAAGGGCGCCGGCGGCCGCTGCTCTCGGCCGATCATTCGAAGCGGGCTTCTCGGGCTGGTGATCGCGGGTTTGTCTTCACCCGTGTTCACCAGAGCGGAGGAGCCTGTCGTTCTGGAGCATCGTGCAGCTCCAGTGCAGCAGGCCGTCGTCTGGCCTCAGCGTAGCAAGCACGGCTGCAGCCATCGCTCTGATTGGAGCATTGTTGCCGCATCGACCATCACGGTCTTTCTCGACCGTCGCACGTAGTCCGCCGCACCGCAGGGCCAATTGCACTGCACGACGCATTTCAACGCCACTTACGGACTTCCGGCGAGGCTGCGGTCTCGCCGGAAGCCGCACCTCATACTCAAAGGAGATTCACATGAACGTTCAGACCGAAATGCCCGCTGTCGATCTCGCCGCCGTCAAGGCACGCCAGCAAGCCACCTGGAGCTCGGGGGACTACGCCATCGTCGGCACCACGCTTCAGATCGTCGGTGAAACGCTCTGCGAGGCAGTCGACCTGCGCAGCAATCAAATGGTGCTCGACGTCGCCGCCGGCAACGGCAATGCGACGCTGGCGGCCGCGCGGCGCTTTGCCGACGTGGTCTCGACCGATTACGTCGGAGCGTTGCTCGAGCGCGGCCGCGAGCGCGCGGCCGCAGAACGGCTGCCCGTCACGTTCCAGGAAGCGGACGCGGAGAAGCTTCCGTTTGCCGATGCGAGCTTCGACGTCGTGCTGTCGACGTTCGGCGTCATGTTCACCGCCGACCAGCAGCAGGCCGCGAATGAGCTGCGCCGCGTCTGCCGCATCGGCGGCAAGATCGGCCTTGCGAGCTGGACGCCGGAGGGTTTCATCGGCCAGGTGTTCAAGACCATCGGCAAATATGTGCCGCCGGCCCCGGGCGTGAAATCTCCCGCGCTATGGGGCACCGAAGCCCATCTCGTCGCCTTGTTCGGTCCCCAAGCGACGGTTGAGGCCACGCGCAGGCACTTCAATTTCCGTTACAGGTCGCGCGAGCATTTCCTCGAGATCTTCCGCACTTATTACGGTCCGGTACTGAAAGCATTCGGAGCGATCGATGCCGTCAAGCAGCAATTGCTCGCCGCCGACATGTTCCGCCTGATGGACCAGTTCAATGTCGCGAAGGACGGGACGCTGGTCATCCACAGTGAATATCTGGAGGCCGTGATCACCAGGCGGGGCTAATCTACCGCTTGCTGCTCTTTCGATCGGAGCGTGGCGCCGGCGTTTTTCGCCGGCGCCACATTCGTTCAGCTACTGGCGTTTGTCCTTGGGCGGTGGCTTTGCCGCGCGCGGCGGCGGTGCGCGCCGTTGCACGAAGCCGGGGCGTGGCTGCAGTGCGGGCCGTTGCATGCTGGGGCGGATGCCCGGTGCGGCCTGCTGGATTCCGGGTCGGATCTGGCCGGGCGCCGGCGGCACCGGCTGCGCCGCGCCTTGTCGCGGCACGCTTGGCTGACCCGGCTGAGCCGCCGGTTGTCCGGGCTGGCGCACGGCGCCCGGCGCCGCTGTGCGGCCGGGCTGCAGGCCGCCCTGACGTGCAGGCGACTGTTGTCCGCCGGGCTGCGTCGCGCCGCCTTGGCGTGCAGGTTCTTGGCGCGCAGGCTGTTGACCCGCAGGCTGCTGTCCGGCCGGCGTCTGGACACCGGGCGCGTGCGGCAGCGTCGCGCCGCCGGGTTGGCCGGGCAGCGCGTGCTGCGCGCCGCCTTGCTGCTGCGTGCCCGGCTGTTGCTGCGAGCCCTGCCGGCCGGGCGTGCCCGGTGGCTGCGGTTGGCCGGGACGGTTCGGCTGACCGGGCTGCTGCGGCTGGCCTGGGCGATTCTGCTGACCCGGTTGTTGCGGAGCATTGCGGTTCTGGCCCGGCAGGCCGTTCTGGCGCTGCGGGTTCGGCTGCACCGGCTGGCCGCGGTTCGGATAGGGCGCGGCCGGATTGGCCCTGCGGAAGTCGGGATTGGCGCGGCGGAAGTCGCGCTGCTCGGACACCACCTGGCGGCCCAGCGTCTGCGCGCTGTGGACCTGGCGCACGAAGCCCTGGTCGCGCGTCATCTGCTGCGGCGAGATCGTCAGCGGCACCGCGGCGAAGCGGGCGCCGCCGCTGCCTGGACGAATCGCAAAGCCGCTCGCGCCGCGCGTCAGCACGCCGAGCGAGGCGCCGCTGCGGTCGTTGACCTCGATGCGGCCGACATGCCCGTCGGCGTCGGGATAGAGCTTGATGCCGACATTGTTGCTGGTCGCGGTCGCGCCTTCGGGCACCTCGACAAGGCCGGTGGTGCCGCGGATGCCGAGTGTCGCGGTCGGCGTCGAGATCTTCATGTCGCCGGTCCTGGCGACCGCGGCGGCGACGAAGGCCGCCGTTCCCTTGCCGACGTTGAACAGCGCGCTGTTCTGCTGGCCGCCGTCCTCATAAACGTAATTGTCGATCGTGATCCTGGCGTTGGCGCGCAGGTTGAACGTGGTGCCGTCGTTGAAGGTGATGCCGAGCGAGGAGGTCGCTGATGTCGCGACCTCGTCATTGGCAAAGATGTCGTCGCGGATCTGCAGCGGCGTCGTCGCGTTGTTGCGGATGACCGTGGCGGTGCCGGTCAACGTCGCGACGTTGCCGATCGGCTCGGGCGCTGCGGCCTGCGGCGTCGCGGCTGGAGCAGGTGTTGCGGGCACAGGGGCTGCGGGGGAAGGCGTCGCCGGCGTCGCGCTCGGCGCCTGGGCGGGCTGCGCTTGTGCGAGTTGCGTCAACTCGGGCGCGGCATCGGCCGTTGCATGCCAACCGACCGTGACGCCGACGCCAAGCAGCAGCGCAAAGAGGAAGGTGCGGCGCATCACCATCGATTCCCGGGAGGCACTTGGGGCTCGCAATTGAGCCGCGTCCGGCTGAATGCCGAATGAACGGTCCCGCCTTGTTGTCATGGCAGGCTGCAACGATCAAGCACCGCGCTCCCTCGCGGGAAGCACGGTGCTTGGTCGCAGTCGGGGTTTGGTTAGCCGCGCTTGTGAGGGGTGATGTTGAGTGGTTTTGCCGGCTTGGCCGCAGGCGTATAGCTCGCGGGCTGCGGGGCCGCTGCCGGCGGCACGTAGTGGAAAACCGCCTTGCAGCCGTCGCTGAGCAGCGCACGCTGGCGGACCATGCAGGCGGTGACGCGATCGACGTCGGGGATCTCGGAGCTGCACAGCCGCATCGCGTCGCCGGTGCACATCTGCTGCTGCTCGTCGGTGTAGGCATAGGACGCCGAGGTCAACAGACCGAGCGTGAACGCGGTTGCCGCCAGCAGTTTGCCGTGACGAAGCGCGGAAGCGGTGAAAGCCATGATGTCCCCTTGTGGTGATCGTGCCGAAGCAGCGCGTTGCCGGGGGCATGACTACGGAGGCCCGGTTTCAGCAATTCTTCGTCCGCACCGCAAAATGGTTTCGTCGCATCCCCATTTGTTTCGTCCACCACGCCCCGGACGGGTACGTCAGCGGCTACGGCGTCGCCGTGGCCGGAGCTCCCTCGAGCGCGAGCACGGCCTCGCGCTGGGCCTCCGGCATGGCGCGGATGCGACGCCTGGCGGTGAAGCGCATCGCGGCAAAGCCACCGAGGAACACCACGATCTTGCTCACAATGCCATAGATCGGCATCACGATCGCCCATGTCGTGATCTCGCAGGTCAGCGCGACGAAGGCGTTCACCGCGGCGGAGACGAACATCAGGCCCGCCCAGGCGTAGCCGACGATGACGGCGACATCGGGCACGACGGTCTGCGCGATCTCGGGCAGATAGCGGTTGAGCCAGCCCGGCTTCAGCATCACGACGCCGACGATGGCGTAGATGATGCTCGGCTTGAACAGCACGAAGCGCGGGTCATGGGTGATCAGGGTCGCGGAGCCGGCCGCGACGACCAGGAACAGGCTCAGCCACTCCATGGCGTCGATCCGCTTCCCGCGCATGAGCTGGATGCCGATCTGTGCAACGCCGAACGCGATGCCGAGGCCGACCGCGAGCGCGGTGTTGTGGGTCAGCAGGAACAGAACAAGAAAGACCAGGGTCGACGCGAGGTCGAGGGCCAATAGCCTGGCCGCGTTGAGGAAGTGCTTCATCGGGCGTTGAAACTCCGCTTGCCGTGTCGCGCCGCCGCACGATCCGTGCATGCGTCGACAACAGTGAGGCAGATTGTGGTGCTGCAGGCCTATCGATTTCTGAAATCGAGGAGAGAATTCTCACTCCGAGCGGGCAATTTCCGCCGTATCAGCGGTTGGCGCGGCAGCCGCCTGCCGGCGAAACTCTGATGGCGTCAGCCCGGTGTCCGCCTTGAAGGCGCGGTTGAACGGCGCCAGCGACTGGAACCCGGCATCGAGCGCAATCGTCAGCACCGGCACCTCGGCCTGGTTGGTATCGGCGAGCGCCGCCTTGGCCTCATCGAGCCGATAGCGGTTGAGGAATGCGTTGAAATTCCGGTGGCCGAGCCCGCCATTGATCACCGTACGCAGCCGGTATTCCGGCATGCCGAGCCGCGCCGCCAACAGGCCGATGGTCAGTCCTTCCTGCCGGTAGGCGCGCTCGGTGGTCATCAAATGGTTGAGGCGATTGAGCGACGCGCGGTCCTGCGTCGACGGGCCGTTGGGCTCAGACGCTCCGGACGCCCGGCCGGCCTGGCCGCCAGCCGTGCCGGCTGTGGCCGGTTGGCTCACGGGCGGGTCGAACAGCATCATCCAGATCGACATCAGCGCGAAGGTGGCCAGGCCGAGCGCGGCGCTCAGGCTGATCGACCGCGTCGGAATTGCCGCCAGCCCTGCCGCGGCGGCGAGCACCATCTGCAGGCCGACGCCGATCACCAGCGCGATCAACAGCCGGCCGCGCGCCGTCGTCAGGGCGGTGCGCCAGCCCTTCGGAATTTGCGTGACCCCGAGCACGGCGAAGGCGATCGTCGCCAGCGCGAGCATGCGGCCGCACGTCCTCGCGACATCGGGCCAGATCGTCCAGCAATTGTGGCTGACAACGCCTAGGCCGGCGAGGAGCGTCCATACGGCAGCGTGCCAGGGCCGCAAGACGAACTGCTCGTCGAACATCGCGCGCGCCCACAGCCAGAAAATCACGGGAGAGGCCATGGCGAAGGCGACGAATGGTGAGCTCCCGAATGATGTGGCGGGAAAGAACGGCGCCGTCGTGATCGCATAGGCCGCGCCGGCCGCGCCCATCGCAGCACCCAGGCTCGCGGCGCGGTGCACCGCCGCATAGCGCAGCAGCAGCACCGCGCAAACCACCAGGAACAGTGCGACCACCGCTCCCCGGAGACCGAGCTCAAGAGCCGTCAACGCCATCGCGAGCCGCCCGCAGGTTCAATTCAATCTCGACAATGCTGGTCTTATAGCGCTTCCGACGATCCACATGAAGCGACCATCGGCAGTTATGAGCCATCGTCGGCTGTCGGCTTGTGGCAGTGGCGTTCAAGGGCAGATGTCCGCTCACCGTTCGCAGGTGGCGGACATCAGGCCGGATCTCGAAGTAGCGGCCTAGCTGACCCGCTTCCAGGTCTGGCCGCCGCAGAACATGCCGCCGAAGGCGCAGCCCTGCACGCGCATCGCATTCGAGCCCTTCATCGCGATCGTCGAGTCGTAGTCGCGGCCGGAGTCGGGATCGTGGATGAGGCCGCTCCATTTGCTGCCGTCGGGCTTCATGTTGATCAGGATGCGTTTGTTGGTCTTCACCGAATAGCCGCACAGATTGGCGCCGCAGGCTTCGACGCGGACGTTGCCCTTGTTCTCTTCGGTGACCCAGACGCCGACCGGTCCGGTTGGTGTCGGAGCGGCGGCAATGGGAGCGGGCTGCGGTGTGGGCTGTGCCGCGACCGGGGCCGGTGCAGGCGTTGCGGGCGCGGCTTCGACCGGCGCAGGGGCTGCCGTCGCAACCGCCGTTGACGGGGCGGGAGGAGGCGCTGAAGGCGCGACCACCGTCGCAACCGGCGCGGCCGGCACCGGCTGCGGCGCGGTGGCCTGCACCGGCGCAGGCGCGGGAGCGGGCGCAGGTGGTGGCGCTGCAGGCGGGGCGTCCGACGACGCCACATCGTCATCATCGTTGGACTTCGAGCCGAGACCCTTGAGGTTGATGTTGCCGATCGTGCCTTTATAGCCCGGCGCCGAGATGCGGATGCAGGATAGCGCGCTGCAATTGCGCGGCGCCTCGACATGGATGCTCTGGCCGTCGATCTGGAAGGTGATGCCGGAGCCGCCGGCATGGGCTGATGTGGTGGCCATCAGCAGCGCGGCGATCGCAACGAACGTCTTCATGACAGTCTCCGTGGGCGTTGGGCGGCGGGGTTCGATTGACCCGGACGCTACGCGCTGTCGGTGCCGGCTTCCGTGATCGATGTCACGTAGGGCGAGCCGCGCTCCTGACTACGCGGCTGTCCAATTTGTAACCGAATGCCTTCGAACCTGAGGCTTCGTCGCGCGCGACCGACGGAGGTCAACGCTCTTCCGCAAGCGATGGAGGCAAACATGAAACGCTTGAGCCTGGTCGCGCTGCTGCTTGTCGCTGGCAGCGCCGTCGCCGCCCATGCCGACAACGACATCTACACCAACATGCTGAAGCAGCGGCGCGGCGATGACGCGCTGCATGTCGACACCGCATTCTGCGATGCGCAGTTCGGCGCGCCGCAGAACGGCACGCCGACGTCGCGGCAATACAAGAGCTGCATGCGCGCCCGCGGCTGGCGCTTCAGCCGAACCATCCGCGAGCCGCGCCGTCGCGACGACTTCTATCCCGATCCCGACAATCCTGGCCTCGTCTGCCACGATTTCACGATCGGCGGCATCACCGGATCGAGCTGCTCGAATTTTTGAGATGATGGCGCGACGTGGCTCTTTGACCTGTCATCCTGATCCGTCGTCCCGTCATCCTGAGGAGGCCGCGCAGCGGCCGTCTCGAAGGATCGACGGCCCGACTGTGGCCGTGCATCCTTCGAGGCTCGCAAGAGCTCGCACCTCAGGATGACGGAGTCAGTTGGCGTCCACAAAAACGCAAAGCGCCCGGCGGGGCGACCGCCGGGCGCTGAACTCAATGCCAAGTCGAATGTCCCAGGAGCCAAATGTCCTAGAACACGCCGAGAATGATGGCGCCGACGAAGGCGAACGCGATGTACGCGGCCACAATGCTCAGCTTGCTCAGCAGAGGACTCGCGAAATCCATTGGGGGTGCTCCCTTGGTTCACAACGCTGCCCGCATTAACGCTGAAGCTAGCAATCGGTTCCTGGTCGAAAAAGTCAGCGTTGCTGTCCGGCCCGCTGTTCCCTAGCAATGCCGCATTGCGGCGCCCGGATCAAAACAGCGTCGAATCAAGGCCTTGAAGCGTCCCCAAATATATTCCGGGGACCTGTGAACCTGACAGTGCTTGTGGGTCCTTCCGGGCGGTTGCTGACCTTCGAAGGCGAGTTCTCCGACGTCACGTCGTCCTATGGCGGCAAGGGCGTCGTTCGTTACACCTAGTGATGGAGATAGATCCCGGCAGCGCGCGACTTGCTCGGTCGGGTTCCGGCGCATGGTTAAGGGGCGTTGAAATCAACGCGTCGAATTGCGTTGAAGAGTCTTTAATCAAATTCGCAGAACCTCCGCGCCATGACGCGTGGAGTTCGTTTGTATCTCGTCGGCTCCCTTGTCCTTGTGTCGCTTGCTGGTTGCGGGCGCGGTCTGTTTCAGACCGCCGAGCGCGAGCCGTGGCGGGCCGAGGCTGAGGCCGCTTGCCTGAAATCCGGCGCGGTCAAGGAAAGCGCCGACCTCGTCCGAATCGATCCGATCTCCGGGCCCGGTGTCTGCGGCGCCGAGTTCCCGCTCAAGGTCGCCGCTCTCGGCGAAGCCAGCCCGGCCTACGGATTTGCCGACGACAGCCTGCGTCCGCCAGCCGCGGTCGGCAACCAGCCGCGTTGGCCGATCAACCGGCAACCCCCGCCGCCCGCGCAGGCGCCATACTCCGATCAGGCGGTCGGCCAGCCGAACTATGGCAGCCAGCCGAACGGGCCGGTCTCGCTGTCGGCGCCTGGCGTTCCACCGCAACAGGACGAGATCGACCTGCCGCCTGACGGCTCGCCCGACTCAAGCGGTGAGCGACCTTATTATCCGGGCCTGCCGTCCAATCAACGGCGCGACAGTGGGGCCGCGCCTTACTCGCCGGCGCCTTATTCCCAGCAGCCATCAGGCGCGCCGCCGCCACGGCTCGGTCCGTCAGGCGGCAACCCGGTGATGACGGTCGGCCCGGTCGCAGTGAAGCCGGCGGCGACGCTGGCGTGCCCGATCGTCTCGGTGCTCGAGCGCTGGCTCGCCGATTCCGTGCAGCCGGCGGCGCAGCGCTGGTTCGGCGCGCGGGTCGTCGAGATCAAGCAGATCTCGGCCTATTCCTGCCGCGGCATGAACGGCAATTCGCACGCGCATATTTCCGAGCACGCGTTCGGCAATGCGCTCGATATCGCAGCCTTCACGCTCGCCGACGGCCGCCGCATCTCGGTCAAGGATGGCTGGAAGGGCTTGCCGGAAGAGCAGGGCTTCCTGCGCGACATCCAGGCCGCCGCGTGCCAGCAATTCACCACCGTGCTGGCGCCAGGCTCCAACGTCTATCACTACGACCACATCCATGTGGATCTGATGCGCCGGGCGAGCCGGCGCCTGATCTGCCAGCCGGCCGCCGTCTCCGGCGAGGAGGTCGCGGCACGCGCCGGCGGACGTAACCCCTATGCAACGCGCGAACCTTATGTCACAGGATCGCTCGGCGGCAGAAAGCCGGCCCCGCGGGGTAAAGCGGGGGTCAACGAAGAAGACGAATTCGTCGACGAATAGGGACGCGTCTGATACCCGTATTTTTACTGGGGATGCCGTGCAAACGGTAGCCACTATTTTCTGCGTATGCTCGCGAGCCGGGCGCACCCGGCTGGTTACTGGGGGATAGGTTTTGCAAGACGTGCCGATCATTCTCGTCATCGAAGACGATCGTGATCTTCAGATGATGGTAGAGGACGCCCTGAGGGACGGCGGCTATGAGCCGGCGATCGCAGGCTCGGGCGAGGAAGCTCTGACGCTGCTGAAGGCGTTCCGAACCAAATACAGTGCCCTGGTCACCGACATCCGCCTGCTTGGCCGGCTCGACGGCTGGCGCGTGGCGCGCGGCGCCCGCGAGATCGATCCGTCATTCCCGGTGCTCTACATCACCGGCGGCGGCGGCGACGAGTGGCCGACCCGGGGCGTGGCGGACAGCGTGCTGCTGAACAAGCCGTTCTCGCCCGACGAGCTGGTCGCGGCCGTGACCAAGCTGCTCAAGAACGGCGCGCCGGCCTGAGCGATTGATCGCTCCGCAACATGAATGACTTCGCACAGTCCATCACGGCGGCAGCGTCACTGATCGCCAGTCGCGATCCGGTGCTGCTCGGGATCGTCGCATTGTCGTTGCGCGTCAGCCTGCTGGCGAGCCTGCTCGCGCTTCTGATCGGCGCGCCGATCGGCGGCTGGCTTGCGATATCCAGATTTCGCGGACGGCAGGTGGTGATCGTGCTCGCCAATGCCTGTCTCGGCCTGCCGCCGGTGGTGGTCGGGCTCGGGCTATATCTCCTGCTGTCGCGTTCGGGACCGCTGGGCTTCGCCGGTCTGTTGTTCACGCCGACGGCGATGGTGGTGGCGCAGGTCATCCTGGCCACGCCGATCGTGGTCGCGCTGGTGCATCGTCCGGTCGCGCTGCTGTGGGCGGAATACGCCGACCTGATACGCACCGACGGCCTGTCCCGCCTGCGCAGCCTTGTGCTGCTGTTCTCGCTCGGCAGCGCCTCGCTTCTCACCGCATTCCTCGCCGCCTTCGGCCGCGCCATCGCGGAGGTCGGCGCCATCATCATCGTGGGCGGCAATATCAGCGGCTATACGCGCACGATGACGACCGCGATCGCGCTGGAAACCAGCAAGGGCGAACTGGCGCTCGGTCTCGGCCTCGGTGTGATCCTGCTTGCGCTGAGCGTCAGCGTCAGCACGATCGCGTTTCTGCTAGTGCGCGGCGTTGGGGAAAAATAGCTGCTCGCCGCCGACCTTGTAGCCGGCGATGGCCGACTGCCCGGCCTGCGAGACCAGCCAGTCGATGAAGGCCTGTCCGTCGGCGGCCTTCACCGTCGGATGCTTTGCCGGATTGACCAGCATCACGCCGTACTGATTGAACAGTCGCTTATCGCCTTCGGTCAGCACGGCGAGCTCGCCGCGATTCTTGAATGACAGCCACGTGCCGCGGTCTGATAGCACATAGGCATTCGACGCCGACGCCATGTTGAGCGCCGGACCCATGCCCTGGCCGATCTCGCGATACCACTGGCCCTTCGCGGAACCGAGATCGACACCGGCATCCTTCCAGAGCCGCAACTCGGCCTCATGCGTCCCGGAGTGGTCGCCGCGCGAGATGAAGGCGGATTTCGTCGCGGCGATCTTGCGCAAGGCGTCCGCGACGTCCTTGTCGCCGGCAATGTGCGCCGGATCGGCCTTCGGACCGACGATGACGAAATCGTTGTACATCACGTCATACCGTTTGGTCGCAAAGCCCTCGGCCAGGAATTTGTCCTCGGCCACGCGATCGTGCACGAACACGACATCGGCATCGCCGCGCCGTCCGATGTCGAGCGCCTGACCGGTGCCGACAGCGACCACCTTCACGGCACTGCCCGACGCCTGCGTGAAGCGCGGCAAGAGATAGCCGAACAGGCCGGACTGCTCGGTCGATGTCGTAGAGGCAACGACGATGGAGGGCGTCTGCGCCAGCGTGGGACCGGCGACCAGCAGCACGGCAGCGATGACTAGGTATCGGAGGAGGGATGTCATGCGGTCAGGATAGGATGGAGGGCCGACGGTCACCATGCGTCAATTGATCCGGTGACGCAACGCGGGCCGGAGACGCCGCGTGATCCCCTGTGATTTGGCGGCGCTTATTCCGTCTTTACACCATAGCGGGGTATCCCACCTCGAATTCATACGTCCTCCTGTCCACATTCGGGCGAGCTCGCTAGTAGAGCGCAGTCCCTGGAGGCAAAGATGACGACCTATCGCGCCTATATCGTCGGACCGCACAGCCGATCCATCGGCGTGGTCAACATGGATTGCAGCGACGACGACCAGGCCATCACATCGGCCAGCCGTCTTGTCGATCACCATGATGTCGAGCTGTGGCAGATGGACCGGCCCGTCGCCCGGTTCGAAGCCTGCTCAAAGCAGGTATTCCGCAAGTAGTGCGACACTGCGCGGCAGACCGGGTGTCGCGTCCCGCGATCCCTGATGATAGACCTTGCGCCAGGTTCGTCATCACAGGGATATCAGGTCATGGCTTTGGAGAAGGTCGCACTCGTCACCGCAGGCGGCAGCGGCATGGGCGCGGCGGCGGCGCGGCGGCTTGCCGCCGATGGCTTTCGCGTCGCGATCTTGTCGTCGTCGGGCAAGGGCGAGGCGCTGGCCAACGAACTCGGCGGCATCGGCTTCACCGGCTCCAACCGTTCGAACGAGGATCTGAAGCGCGCCGTCGACGGCGTGATGGCGCGCTGGGGCCGCATCGATGCCCTGGTCAACAGTGCCGGCCACGGCCCGCGCGCGGGTGTGCTGGAACTGACTGATGAGCAGTGGCACACCGGCCTCGACGTCTATCTGATGAACGTGATCCGCCCGACGCGTCTCGTCGCACCGGTCATGCAGGCGCAAAAATCCGGCACAATCGTCAACATCTCCACCGCCTGGGCATTCGAGCCGAGCGCGATGTTTCCGACCTCGGCGGTGTTCCGCGCCGGGCTTGCCGCGTTCACAAAACTGTTCACCGACAGCTACGCAGCCGACAATGTCCGCATGAACAATGTGTTGCCGGGCTGGATCGACAGCCTGCCGGCAACTGACGAGCGCCGCGACAGCGTGCCGATGAAGCGCTACGGCAAGGCGGAGGAGATCGCCGCCACCATCGCGTTTCTCGTCTCCGACGGCGCGGCCTACATCACCGGCCAGAACATCCGCGTCGATGGCGGCCTGATGCGATCGATTTGAGGACTTGCCGAAAGACTGGAAAGCGCTACTCGGAATACGTTCCGAACGTCGTCATCGCTATCAATTCCGCCTGGTTTACTGTCGCGCAATGCTCTCTGCGCGCGACGTCGCTCGCTTTCGCCACACCCGCAAGTCAGCCATGACTTTTATGGTCGCGCCGAGGACCAGTGCGCAAAGGGCCGCCTTCGACACCATCTCCATCGTCCCCTCGACCAGCATGCCATGGACCACACTCCCCGCGACGATCACCACCGCAAGGGACATGTGAGCAATGCGCCACGTTCGCGGTCGGAGTCCCAATCGCCGACGTAGTGCCGCCAAAAGCGCAACGGCGAAGATTGCCCACATGGCGATCACACCCCACGGCGAAAACGGCGTCGGCGATGAGAAGAGAAGGGCGTCAATCATGTCCGGCGGACTGGTGATCCAAAGGCCCCCGACGTGGACCAGCACCGCCACGACCAGCGTGCCTCCGATCCAGTGATGTGCACGCCGTCCACGATAAGCCGCCAGTCCCGGCAAGTAGCCGCCAATCAGTAAAGGCTGAACGAGCACCAGACCCAGTGCGATAATTCCTGCGAATCCGGCCAGGATGTAGATCGGACCGCGCCATGCGAGCAGCGGGCTCGCCGCTGCCGCGGCGATCGGCACGCAAACGGCGGCGATAAGAGCGGCCCAGATCAGGGTTACCCGGGCCAATCTCATCCTTTTTGATCCCAACCCGGTCAGGCCGGCTGAAGCACGAAGTGCGCCTCCAGGCTGGTATCTTTTGCACTCCGCATGATGGGACGCAGGAAGACGGTTTTGAATTCACCGCTGTCATAGGCGAGGTGACCATGCGGTTGGCCAAAGATAGGAATGATCTGCGGCATCTCGAGACGGAACGCCCCATTCTTGTCGGTGAGCGTGGCTCCATGACTCTGCGGCTCGTGCTCCTGCCCCTCGGTCGTGTGCGCCCATATTTGGATGCGCTGCCCGGCAAGTGGAGTCCCGTCGCCTGCGCGGCGTACGGTGCCGCTCATCCAGAAGCCGCCCTTGCCGATCCGGTCCACGATCGGCGCACCCTTGCGGTAATTGTTCGACCCGCCCAACATCGAATCGGTCGGTGCGAGGCCTCCCGCGCGGGCGGGCAACAGGAGCCCGGCAACTCCGGTTACCAGGACGGAGCCGCCAGCGGCGAGGAGGTTGCGACGGTTGAACACGACGGCGGTCATGTAAATTCCTCCTGGCGATCGTGCAGTTGCTCCGCCGAAGGTACAACAACAGGCGCGAGGTGCCCAGTTGAGGAAGGTGAAGAACGCGATAGGTCGCAATAACAGAGTTGTGAACGGGTGTGCCGGCCGCTCAACCCGCGTCGTTGACGAGGCAATCCATGCGTCCGCATATGCGGTGCGGTGGATTGCTTCGGCTCGCTCGCAATGATGGGATGCGGCTCGACCTTCCTCATGTGCTCGGGGCCCGCAACAACACCACTTGCGTCTACGCGCTGCGCGTTTCGTTCCAAGGCGCGCGCGCCACAATTGCGGCGACCTCAGATTGCGTTTGTCGTGATGACAAACTGAAAGCGCAGGGCTAGCCTTCCGTCAAATCAAAACATACGGGAGGAATGGCATGCCAGACGCAGCAGTTGCAGCACGCGCTTCGGACTCCACGCACAGCGAAACCACGCAGCAGGTCGACGTCGCGGTCGTCGGCGCCGGTTTCGCCGGTCTTTATCTGCTGCATCGGCTGCGCAAGGCGGGCTTCTCGGCGGTTGCGCTCGAAGAGGGCGCCGACGTCGGCGGCACCTGGTACTGGAACCGGTATCCCGGCGCGCGCTGCGACATCCAGACCATCGACTACAGCTACACCTTCGATCCCGAGCTCGATCAGGCCTGGACCTGGTCGGAGAAATACGCGACCCAGCCGGAAATCCTGCGCTATCTCGGCTTCGTCGCCGACCGCTACGATCTGCGCCGCGATATCCGCTTCGGCACCAAGGTGACGCAGGCGACCTGGAACGATGCGACCGCGCGCTGGCAGATCTCGACCAACAACGGCGCCAATGTCTCGTGCCGCTACTACATCATGGCGACCGGCTGCCTGTCGGCGCCGAAGCCGCCGGAGATCGACGGCGTCAAGGATTTCAAGGGCCAGATCTATTTCACCGGCCGCTGGCCGCATCAGGGCGTCGATCTCAAGGGCAAGCGGGTTGCCGTGATCGGCACCGGATCGTCGGGCATCCAATCGATTCCGCTGATCGCCGAGCAGGCCGCGCAACTCACCGTGTTCCAGCGCACGCCGAACTTCGCATTGCCTGCCGGCAACGGCCCGGCGCCGGAGGATCGCAAGACCTTCTTCGAGACCGACCGCGCGGCCTATCGCGAGCAGGCGCGCTGGTCGATGGCTGGCGTGCCGTATCCGCAGCAGACCGTGGTGAGCTGGCAGTTGAGCGACGCCGAGCGCCGCGAGCGCTTCGAGAAGGCGTGGGCGGCGGGCGACCTCGTTCATATCCTGACCCAGCTCTGGGCCGACCAGGCGGTCGATGTCGACGGCAACCGGCTGGTCGCCGACCTGATCCGCGAGAAGATCGGCGCCGTGGTCAAGGATCCGGAGATCGCCGCGGCGCTCGCTCCGCACGATCATCCGTTCGGCGCCAAGCGTCCCTGCCTCGATACCAATTATTACGCGACCTACAACCGTCCGAACGTGACGCTGGTCAATCTGCGGCAGGAGCCGATCAAGGCGATCACGGCGAGCGGCATCTCGACCGATAGGCGTAGCTTCGATGTGGACGTCATCGTGTTCGCGACCGGCTTCGACGCGATGACCGGCGCGATCATGGCGGTGCATCCGATCTCCGGCCGCGGCGGCAAGTCGCTGTCGGATGTCTGGGCGCACGGACCGCAGACTTATCTCGGCATCACCGTCGCGGGCTTCCCCAATCTGTTCATGATCACCGGCCCCGGCAGCCCGTCGGTGCTGTCGAACATGGCGGTGTCGATCGAGCAGCATGTCGACTGGGTGGTGGAGCGGATCGCCGCGCTGCGCGACGCCGGCTTCACCACGATGGAGGCGACCGAGAACGCGCAGGCCGGCTGGGAGCGGCACATGGCCGACTGCGCGACCCTGACGCTGCATCGGCTCGCCAACACCTGGTACACGGGCGCCAACGTGCCCGGCAAGCCGCAGGGCGTGATGCCCTATACCGGCGGCGTCGGCCCGTATCGCAGCATCTGCAATGAGGTGGTCGGCCGCGGCATGCTCGGCTTCAAGCTGTCGGGTCCCGGCGTCGCCGAACAGTGCAATGACGGCGAGGTCGTGCGGCTGCAGCCGGACGTGCGGCTGGTGCTCGGCATGCTGGCCGAGATGAACCTGCCGCCGATCGAGACCATGGGTGCGCAGGGCGCGCGCGACTTCCTGACCGAGTTCAACAAGGGCCGTCCTGCCGGCCGTCCCGTCGGCGAAGTCGGCACCGGCATGTTGCAGGGTGCCGACGGCCCGCTGCCCTACAAGCTGTATCGGCCGGCGACGCCGGGGCCGCATCCGATCGTGGTCTATTTCCACGGTGGCGGCTGGGTGCTCGGCGACGAGCTGTCGGACGATCCGTTCTGCCGCGATCTGTGCCGGCGCACCGGCATGATCATCGTCAGCGTCGGTTATCGCCACGCGCCCGAGCATCGCTTCCCGGCGGCGGCCGAGGACGGCTATGCGGCGACGCGCTGGATCGCCGCCCACACCGTCGAACTTGGCGGCAGGGCAGGGCCGGTGCTGGTCGCGGGCTGGAGCGCCGGCGGCAATATCGCGGCTGTCACCTGCCAGCTCGCGCGCGATCGCGGCGGGCCCGAGATCGCGGGCCAGCTCCTGATCTGCCCGGTCACCGACTCCTCCTTCGACCGGCAGTCCTATGTCGACAACGCGGCCGGCTACTTCCTGACCCGCGGGCTGATGTACTGGTTCTGGGACTTGTACTGCTCGCCCGCCGACCGCACCGATCCGCGCGTCGCGCCGCTGCGCGGCAAGCTCGACGGCCTGCCGCCGGCGTTCATCGCGACCGCCGAGTTTGATCCGCTACGCGACGAGGGCATCGCCTATGGCGACGCGCTCGCCAAGGCCGGCGTCAAGGTCGAGCAGCTCAAGGGGCACGGCCACTTCCACTCGTCGTTCGTGATGGTCGACGTCATCATCACGGGCGTCAGCGGCCGCGTGAAGATGGCGCAGGCGCTGCGCCGCTTCGCCGGACTGCCCGTGGAGCTGGAGCAGGGCAGTGCCGCGCCGCAGATCAACGCGGCGGCGAACTAGACTGGGAGTCTTGCGGCGCTTCGGTTCTCAACCAGGACCGAAGCGCTAGGTGGTGTGGACTCTAAGGATTCCCTTTTAGGAGCAAATCAGATTCAAGGCTGCTTTTGGGGAGGCCGCCTTGGGTGTGATGGACCGTTTGGTATTGAGCGACGCGGCGTGGGAGCGGATAGCGCCGCTGATCATAGGGCGCCCCGATCAGAAGGGCTCCACCGGGCGCGACAACCGGATGTTCGTGGAAGGTGTGCTGTGGATCGTGCGTACGGGGTCTCCCTGGCGCGATCTTCCGGAGGTGTTTGGGGACTGGAACAGCGTGTTCCGGCGCTTCAGTCGATGGAGCATCAAGGGTGTTTGGTGGCGGATCTTCGAGGCGATGTCCGATGATCCGGACTTCGAATATCTGATCGTCGATTCCACCATTGTTCGGGCGCATCAGCACGCCGCCGGCGCCAAAAAGGGGGGGCTGAAGATCAAGCGGAAGATCAAGCGATCGGCCGCTCGCGCGGCGGCCTGAGCACCAAGATACATATGGCCGTTCGAGGCTTGGGATGTCCGGTGCGGTTCACGCTTACCGCAGGTCAGAAGGGCGATGCACCGCAAGCCGCCGCATTGATCGAAGGCTTATCCGCCGAGGTCGTCATGGCCGATACGGCCTATGACGCCGATCACTTGCGCCAAGCCATCGCCGCCAAAGGCGCGCTCGCCGTGATCCCCAACAACCCGTCACGGGCGCTCAAATATCCACTCGACAAGCATTTCTATGCCCAGCGTCATCTCGTCGAATGCTGCTTCTCAAAGCTCAAGCAGTTCCGCCGCGTTGCAACCCGCTTCGAAAAGACCGCCCGAAATTACCTGGCCGTCGTCACTCTCGCAGCCATCGTCTTATGGATGCGATAAGTGTCCACACCACCTAGCCTAGCTCGAACGTCGTGACGCCGAACACGCGATCGATCCGCAAAGGCGGGATCGCGCCGGTATACATTCGCGCGGTCTCGAACACCGGCGAGAGCCCGAGGCCTTCCGCCAATGCGACGGCGTCGCGGTTGACGGCGGGGACATCGAGGAAGATCTCGCCACTGCCGGCGCTCGCGAGCAATGCCGACAGGATGGTCTCGGCGCCGGCGCGGTCATCGGCGACAAGCGGACCGATCTTGCGGCCAGTGCGGCACGGGCGGATCACGCCCCAGCCGGCGAGAGCGCCGTCGCGCAACAGCGCGCGCCCGAGATGCGCTGATGTATTGATCCAGGCGCGCAGGAAGGCCGGACGCGGCGCCGGAAACACCGTGGCGTCATCGGCCTCGATCAGCGCCGCCGGCACATCGGCCAGCGCGACGATGCCGGCGTTCGGCGCCGGCGGCGCGGCAACCGTGCCGCCATAGCGTATATTGGCGTAAGCGAGCGCGAAGCCGGATTTTTGGTAGTTCGCCCGCTGCGCCACCACTCCGTCGAGCCCGATCACGCGTGGATGCGCATGCGCGATGGCCGCATTCCATATCTTCAGGCCATGGCCTCGGCCGCGCAGGTCCGGACGCACGATGTAGAAGCCGAGGAACGCAAACTGCGCGCCGTAATTGACGCAGGAGACCACCGCGGCCGGCCGCCCGTCGAGCTCGCCGATGAAAAATCCGTGCGGGTCCTCGGCGGCAAAGCACGCGGCATCGGCGAGACCGGGATTCCATCCCTCTGCCGCGGCCCAATCCACCGCGAGCGTGATCTCGTCTGGCCGCATATGCCGGATGCTGAGGTCGTTCATGGATGGCCATCCTCGAATTGGCGCCGCAACGGTCAAGGTAGCGCGCTAATCTCTCCCCGTCATTGCGAGCGAAGCGAAGCAATCCATCGCGCCGCGAGGATTGAAGAGTGGATTGCTTCGTCGCTGACGCTCCTCGCAATGACGGTGCGAGATCAGTTCGCCTGCTTCGGCCGGTACGCCGCGAAGAACACCCGCGTTGCACTGTCGACGACAACAGTGATCCGCTCCGGCGAGGGCGACGGATTGGCCTGGAAGATGAACGCCTGGAACAGCGTCGCCTGGCACATCTGCATGAACTGCCAGGCCGCGAGCTGATAATCATCGATCACGAGCTCGCCGAGCGCGGCGCGCGCCTCGAGATAGGCGGCGAAGCGGTCGACGGTGTGGGCGATCACGTGGGTGTAGAACCGGCTGCCGAGCTCGGGCATCCGCTCGGCGATCGCCATCACGGTGCGGATCGCCGAACCGCCGCCGGGCCGGCACAGCACCGCGACATAGGCGCGGCCGAATTCGGGGAGGGTGGTGTCGACGTCGCGCGTCGGATCGAAATTGAAGGCGACCTTGCCCTGCTCGAGCTTTTCCTCCTCGACGATCGCCGCGAACAGCCCGGCCTTGTCGGGGAAATAGACATAGAGCGTGCCCTTGGAGACGGCGGCTGCGCGGGCGATCTCGCCCATGCTGGCGCCGTCAAAACCGAGCTCCAGGAACACCTTGCGGGCGCCGTCCAGGATCTGGCGTCGTTTTGACGGTTCTTCCTCGCCGACGGGCTGGAGGGAGGCTCGGGGGGCTGCAACCATTGATTTAGCTTCTCGCCAAAGAACTCAACCCGGAATGCGCAAGGTTGAGAATCGAAGCGTTATAATCCCTGCCGAGGGAATATAGATTGACCGAACGGTTCGGTCAATGCTATTGGTGGGAGTGACGATGAGCCGCACGGCCCTTATTCCGCCACTGCGGGCATCGAGACTTTTTTGGGGAGCCTCGGCTATGGCCGCAGCACGAGATCAGGCTGCACGCATTGTTCGTTCCGGGCCAGAGATGGCCGAGGACGCGACGGCGCGCGACGCATCCGCCGATCTCGGCGAGCAGGCCAGAACTGACGAAACCAAAAGGGCCGACGAATTCAAGCGTCCCACCGAGGCGCCGCCCGCTTCTGCGCCCGAGCAGCCGGCGGCTTCGCCCGCTGCTTCTGCGCCGCCGAAATCCGGCAAGCGCAAATTCGTCATGATGGGCGTGGTCGGCCTGCTCGCGATCGCGGCCGCAAGCTATGCCGCCTATTACCTGATGGTCGGACGCTTCTACGTCTCGACCGACGATGCCTATGTCCGCGCCAACAACACCATGCTCGGTGCGCGCGTCGCGGGCCATATCGCTGCGATCCTGCCCGGCGACAATGCGCTGGTGCGCGCCGGCGATGTGATCTTCCGGATCGACGACGGCGACTATCGCATCGCGGCCGATGCCGCGCGCACCCGGATCGCGACCCAGCAGGCGACGATCGAGCGCTTCGGCCGCCAGGTTGCGGCAGCCGAGAGCACGGTCGAGCAGGCGCAGGCCCAGCTGGTGTCCGCCGAAGCCGGCCTGAAGCGCGCCGGTCTGGATTTCGATCGCCAGCAGGAGCTCAGCACCAAGGGCTTTGCCTCTCGCGCCACGTTCGAAGTCTCCGAAGCTGGCCGCGATCAGGGCGCCGCCGCCGTTCGCTCGGCGCAGGCCGCCTACGACACCGCAAAGAGCAATGTCGAGGTGACCAGGGCGCAGCAGGCCGAGGCCCGCGCCCAACTCGCCGAATTGCAGACCCAGCTCGCCAAGGCCGAGCGCGATCTCGATTTCACCCAGGTCCGCGCCCCGGTCGACGGCACCTTCTCCAACCGCCTGGTCAATACCGGCGACTACATCAATGTCGGCCAGCGGCTCGGCAATGTGGTGCCGCTCGACGGCGTCTTCATCGACGCCAACTACAAAGAGACCCAGCTCAAGCGCATCCGTCCCGGCCAGCGGGTGACGATCAAGGTCGACGCTTACGGCTTCCGCAAGTTCACCGGCATCGTCGACAGCATCTCGCCGGCCGCGGGCTCGGTGTTCACGCTACTGCCGCCCGACAACGCCACCGGCAATTTCACCAAGATCGTGCAGCGCCTGCCGGTCCGCATCCGCGTGCCGAACAGCGTCGCCAAGCAGGGCATGCTGCGCGCCGGCATGTCGGTCTACACCACCGTCGACACCAGGGAGGGCGCGGCCGACGCCGACGCCGATACCGATCTCGACGCGCCGATGATGATCCATCCGCAGTGATGCCTTGAAGCTTCGAACCTGAGGGTTCGAAGCGCGGAGCCTGATAAGCCCATGGCCGACGCGACCACTGCTTCCCCTTCGATGATGGCCGGCGCCTCGGAGTCCGAGCGCCTCCAGCCGAAACGGGTGGTTGCGTTCATCATCATGGTGTTCGGCATGTTCATGTCGATCCTGGACATCCAGATCGTTTCGGCGTCGCTCACCGAGATCCAGGCCGGCCTGTCGGCGTCCTCGACCGAAGTGTCGTGGGTGCAGACCGCCTATCTGATCGCCGAGGTGATCGCGATCCCGCTGTCCGGCTTCCTGTCGCGCGCGCTCGGCACCCGGCTGCTGTTCGCGATCTCGGCGTTCGGCTTCACGGTGTCCAGCCTGCTGTGCGGCTTCGCCTCCACGATCGAGCAGATGATCCTGTGGCGCGCGCTGCAGGGCTTTCTCGGCGCCGGCATGATCCCGACGGTGTTCGCCTCGGCCTACACCATCTTCCCGCGCTCCAAGTTCTACATCGTGGCGCCGATCATCGGGCTGGTCGCGACGCTCGCGCCGACGGTCGGGCCGACGGTCGGGGGCTTCATCACCGATCTGATGTCGTGGCACTGGCTGTTCTTCATCAACATCGTGCCCGGCATCATCATCACGATCGGCGTGCTGGCGCTGGTCGATTTCGACCAGCCGAACTTCGCGCTGCTCGAGCGCTTCGACTGGTGGGGCCTGATCTTCATGGGCGGCTTCCTCGGCTCGCTGGAATATGTGCTGGAGGAAGGCCCGCAATATGAATGGCTGCAGGACACCTCAGTGGCGATCTGCGCCGCGATCTGCTTCGTCTCGGCGATCGCCTTCTTCTGGCGGGTGTTGACCGTGGAGGAGCCGATCGTCGATCTCTATGCCTTCTCCAACCGCAACTTCGCGGTCGGCTGCGTGCTGCAGTTCTGCATCGGCATCGGGCTCTACGGTCTGACCTACGTCTATCCGCGCTATCTCGCGGAGGTCCGCGGCTACAGCGCGCTGATGATCGGCGAGACCATGTTCGTCTCCGGCATCACCATGTTCTTCATGGCGCCGGTGGTCGGCCGTCTGATGCAGAAGGTCGATTTGCGCTACATCATCGCCTTCGGCCTCGTCACCTTCGCGCTCGGCTCCTGGCAGATGACCTGGATCACGCGCGAGTACGATTTCTACGAGCTGCTGGTGCCGCAGATCCTGCGCGGCATCGGCATGATGTGCGCGATGGTGCCGACCAACAATATTGCGCTCGCCACACTGCCACAGGACCGCGTCAAGAATGCCTCCGGCCTGTTCAACCTGATGCGCAATCTCGGCGGCGCGGTCGGGCTCGCCTTGATCAACGAAGCGCTCAACCACCGCACCGATCTGCACATCTCGCGGCTGCAGGACCGCGTGACCTGGGGCAACACGACCGCGGTCGAGACCCTCAACAATTTCACCCAGCGTTTGCAGGGCATGGGCGATTCCACCTTGATGGCGATGAAGCAGCTCTCGCAGATCGTGCACCGCCAGGCCCAGGTGATGAGCTACGGCGACGCCTTCTTCATGCTGTCGCTGTTCTATGTCGGCCTCAGCCTGCTGGTGCTGTTCGTCAACAAGCCGCCGCCGATGACCGACGCCGGCGGCGACGCGCATTGAGAGCATCGGCATCGCGCGTCGTGTGCACCCGTTGGCGTGCGGAGCGTTGCATCGCCGACACAGTGGCGCACTTGGACGCAATCACGCGCTTGTCATCTTGCCAATCGCGCCTGATGCATTTATAAGCAGCGCATTCCTTACTCGAACCCGGGAGATGCGCATGAAGTCGTTTATTTCGCAGATCGTGCGCCCGCGTTCGATGGTGCTGGACGCGCTTACGCGTTAGCTCCCGGCGCTGATTGGGCCTGATCCCCGATCATCAAAGCTTCCCAACAAATTACCGATTGTTTTCAGCGACTCCTGCGGCCGGATTCCGTCCGCCAGTCGCCTTAAGTGGAGCCGGCTTGCGCTGCAAAGGCGTGGCCGGAATGTGCCATGACCTCTCTGACATCCAAGCGACCGGCCGCGATCCGGATCGTCTTGCCATTCGTGTTCCGCCATTGGCTGGAGCAGCCGCTCCGCGCCTCCGCCGTGACCGCGGGCTTCCTCGGTGCGACCGCCGCCGACCTGTTCATGCCGGTATTCTCCGGTCATCTGGTCGACGCATTGACCGCGGGTTCGACGGATGCCGCCGCGCGCCATGCCGCGATGCTGGCATTCGGCGCCATCGTAGGCCTCGGTGCACTGTCGCTGATGCTGCGGCTGGTCGGCATTACGACCATCGTGCCGTTCACGCTGAAGACGATGTCCGATGTCGGGCAGCAGGCCTTCATGCGGGTGCAACGCTTCTCGACCGACTGGCACGCCAATTCGTTCGCCGGCTCCACCGTGCGCAAGGTCACGCGCGGCATGTGGGCGCTCGACCTGTTGAACGACACCATCCTGATGGCGCTGCTGCCGTCGCTCGTGGTGCTGCTCGGCTCGATGATCCTGCTCGGGCTGCACTGGCCGCAGCTCGGCGCGGTGATCGCCATAGGTTCGGTGATCTATGTCACGATGACCATGGCGTTCCAGGTGAGCTACGTCGCGCCTGCCGCGCGCGTCTCCAATGCATGGGACACCAAGGTCGGCGGCACGCTGGCCGACGCCTTGACCTGCAACGCGGTGGTGAAGTCGTTCGGCGCCGAGACCCGCGAGGATATCAGGCTCGACGGCGTCATCAGCCGCTGGCGCCGCCGGGTGCGGCGGACCTGGCTCCGCTACAACCACACTTCGACGGCGCAGCTGCTCGTGCTGCTGTGCTTCCGTGCCTCGGTGATCGGCGGTGCGATCCTGCTGTGGGCGGCCGGCCGCGCCACGCCGGGCGACGTCACCTATGTCCTGACCAGCTACTACATCATCCACGCGTACTTGCGCGATGTCGGCATGCACATCAACAACCTGCAGCGTTCGGTGAACGACATGGAGGAGCTGGTGCAGATCCACGGCGAGCCGCTCGGCATTGTCGACGCGGTCGACGCTGGAACGATCGACATCCAGGGCGGCCGCATCGTGTTCGACGACGTCACGTTCCACTATGGCGGCCATCGCCGGCCGCTCTATGACGGGCTGTCGGTCGACATCGATGCGGGCGAGCGCGTTGGTCTCGTCGGGCGCTCCGGCTCCGGCAAGACGACCTTCGTCAAGCTGGTGCAGCGGCTCTACGACGTCACCAGTGGCAGAATCCTGATCGACGGTCAGGACATCGCGCAGGCGACGCAGCAATCGCTGCGCAGCCAGATCGCGATCGTGCAGCAGGAGCCGATCCTGTTCCACCGCACGCTGGCGGAGAACATCGCCTATGGCCGGCCGGGCGCCGGCATGGAGGCGATCGAGCAGGCGGCGCGGCTTGCCAATGCGCACGACTTCATCATGCGGCTGCCGAAGGGCTACGGCACGCTGGTGGGTGAGCGCGGCGTCAAGCTGTCGGGCGGCGAGCGGCAGCGCGTGGCGCTGGCGCGCGCCTTCCTGGCGGATGCGCCGGTCCTGATCCTGGACGAAGCGACCTCGAGCCTCGACTCAGAGTCCGAGGCGCTGATCCAGCAAGCGATGGAGCGGCTGATGAAGGGCCGGACCTCGATCGTGATCGCGCACCGGCTGTCGACCGTGCGCAGCATGGATCGCATCCTGGTATTCGATCGCGGCGAGATCGTCGAGCAGGGCACCCATGAGGCGCTCGCCGCACGTCCCGGCGGCATCTACCGCGGCCTGTTCGAGCAGCAGGCGACCGAGTTCGGCCAGGCCGCGGCGGCGGAGTGAGCGATGGCGCGTGGCTGACGGATTCATCTCCGGCAGCCACGCGGCCCAAATTGACCTCAGAATCGATTTGAGAATGGAATTGAAATGAAAGACCTTACGCGCGGCTCCATCGTGAGCCACATCTTGGTCATGGCTCCCCCGATCGTGGTCGGCATGATCACGATCATGATCTGTCAACTGGTCGATTTGTATTTTGTCGCCGGTCTCGGCGAGGCCGCCGTGGCGGGGGTATCTGCAGCCGGCAATGCCGGTTTCCTCGTCAACGCGCTGATGCAGGTGCTGGGCGTCGGCACCGTCTCGCTGATCGCGCATGCCGTGGGACGCAAGGACCGCAGCGATGCCAACCTCGTGTTCAATCAGTCGATCGTGTTGTCGGTGCTATCAGGGCTGTTGACGCTGTGCGCGGGGGCATTGCTGTCGCGCCTCTATATGCGCTCGGTCGCTGCCGACCAGGCCACCATCGAAGCCGGCACCACCTATCTCCTGTGGTTCATGCCGGCATTGGCGCTGCAATTCATCACCCAGGTGATGGCGTCAGCGCTGCGGGCTACCGGCATCGTGCGGCCCAGCATGCTGGTGCAGGCGGTCGCGGTCATCATCAACATCGCGCTGGCGCCGGTCCTGATCGCAGGCTGGGGCACCGGTCACGCGTTCGGCGTCGCCGGGGCGGGTCTGGCAAGTTCGATCGCCGTTCTCATCGGCGTGCTGATGCTGTTCGCGTATTTCCGCAAGCTTGAACGCTACGTCGGATTCGATCCCGCGCAATGGCGTCCACAACTCCGGCAGTGGACGCGGATCCTCAATGTCGGCCTGCCTGCAGGCGGCGAGTTCGCGCTCATCTTCGCCTGGATGGGCGTGATCTATTATGTGCTGCGCGATTTCGGCCCGGCGGCCCAGGCCGGGTTCGGCATCGGGACGCGCGTGCTCGGCCTGATCCAGATGCCGGCATTGGCGGTGGCGCTTGCCGCCGGCCCGATCGTCGGACAGAATTTCGGCGCCGGCAATGGCAAGCGTGTGCAGGAGACCTTCGTCAAGGCGGTGCTGATCGGCACGGTCGTGATGATCGTCTTCACTGTTCTCGCGCAGTGGAAGCCAGGGCTGTTGCTCGAGGGCTTCTCGAACGATCGCGAGACCATGGCGGTCGCCGCCCAGTTTCTGCACTTCGTCTCCATGAATCTCGTCGCGCAGGGACTGATCTTTACCTGCAACAGCGTGTTCCAGGGTCTCGGCAACACCAGGCCGGTGTTGCTGAGTTCGGTCGTGCGCCTCGTCACCTATGCGGTGCCGGTGATCTGGCTCTCGACGCGGCCCGGCTTCCGGATCGAGCACGTGTGGTACTTGTCGATCGTGACGACGACGCTGCAGGCCGGTTTGAGCTTGTGGTTGCTGCGTCGCGAATTCAGGAAACGTCTCGTGCCGCCGGCGCGCGACGTTGCTCCGGAACGCGTTGGTCTCGAGCCGGTGGGATGACCGGCTCAGCCAATTTGCGATGGCGGTTGATCAACGCGGCGGCAGCCCGTTCCAGACCAGCGCCACGCCGGACAGGAACAAGAGCACCAGCACGACGTCGGAGAAATTGCGGTCGCTGAGCGCGTGATAGAGCCGCGCGCCAAGCCAGGCGCCGAGCAGTGTCCCGGGAAACGCGCAGGCCACCAGCCAGATCAGCTCCGGCTTCACCAGGCCGCTGGCGATCTGGATGAGAAGCGCGGCCGCCAAAATTGTGAAGTTGAAGATCTGGAACACGCCGCGCCGCTGCTGCTTGCCCCAGCCGCGCAGGCTTGCCCACAGGATCGGCAGCGGACCGGACAGTCCGGCGAGGCCGCCGAGGATGCCGCCGGCAAATCCGATCGCGCCATCGGCCCATTTGCCGCCGAACGAGATTGACATCGGCTTGCGCTGCAGGAACAGCAGGGTCGGGAACACCAACAGGAAGATGCCGATCGTCAGCTTGAACACGCCGGGGTCGGCCCGCGCGATCAGCAGAATGCCGATCGGCACGCCGGCGAGGCCGCAAATGACGAACGGCCAGACCAGGCGGAAATCGATGCTCTTCCAGATCGACGCCAGCGTCGAAACCTGCGCGATGACAGAGCAGACCAGCACCAGCGGCACCGCAAGCGTCGGCGGCAGCACATAGAGCCAGATGCCGAGCGCCATCAGCGCGGTGCCGAAGCCGGCAAGGCCGGAGACGAAACCGCCGGCCAGCGCGCCGAAGAACAGGATCGCGTAACCAGCCGGGGTCATCCTCGTCTCGTTCTTCTGATCATTTGCAGCGACGTTTACACGACGCGCGTGGCGGGTACACTTCGAAATCGCGGCTCATCAACCATAATCGGAATGGAAGCATCCCAATGACTTCGAGTTCGTCGAAAACCTTTCTGGTCTGTCACGGCGCCTGGTCGGCAGGATGGGTCTGGAAGAAGATGCATCCGTTGATGCAGGCTGCCGGGCACCGGCTGATCACGCCGACCTACACCGGGCTCGGCGAGCGCGCGCACCTCGTCCATCGGGGGCTCGATCTGGAAGCGCATATCCGCGACATGCTCAACGTCATCTCATACGAAGACCTGCGTGACGTCGTGCTGGTCGGCCATTCCTATGGCGGCATGGTCGCGACCGGCGTCGCCGACCGGGTGCGCGAGCGCATCGCGCAGCTGATCTATCTCGACGCCTTCGTGCCGCGCGACGGCCAGTCGCTGTTCGACCTCAACGAGCCGGTCATCGAGACCATGCGTGAGCTCGCGCACGACGCCGACGGCTGGCGTATCCCGCCGATGCCGACGCCGCCGGACACATCTCCCGAAGACGTCGAATGGCTGACCGCGCGCCGGGTCGACATGCCGATCAAATGCTTCGAGCAGAAATTGAAGCTGCAGCACGGCGAGACGAATTTGCCACGCAGCTACATCTACGCCACCCGCACCACCCAGGCCGACACGTTCGGCCAGTTCGCCCGGCGCACCAGGAACGAAGCCGGCTGGCGCTATTTCGAGATCGACGCAAGCCACTCGCCGAACGTCACCGCGCCGGAGGCGCTGATGGCGCTGCTGCAGGAGATCGTTTCCTGACGAGCCGTCGTTCCGGGGCGATGCGAAGCTTCGCGCCGGAATCAATCAGGTGCGTTTGTTTGCCCAGGGTCATGCACCACGCGCGTCGCGCACGGCCTGAGCGACTTTCGTCGCCTGCGATACTCGTCCGATTTTCGCGCCTGCAATGATCTTTCTTCGGCGTTCGCTTGGCTTCGGCACCATGCCGTCGCCCGCGGTAGCGCCGGCCGAGGGACGAGTCATGAAGTTCGCGGCTCGGTGCAGTGCGAGGGCCTTTCGAGCTGCTTCGACATGCGCGGTCCGAGCTGCGAGGTTATGCAGACGCCTGAGCTCCGTGTTCACCCGCTTCACCGCCGCCGCGAAGACTTGCTTTCGTTCTGAAGCATGCTTGTCGGTTCCTGGAAAGCTTGTCCCGCGAGCCTCGGCTTTTCCGCGGCTCTCTCGCTGCTTTTGTCGGCTGACCGTTCGCTCCTTGTCGCGCATCTTGCGCAAGCGGGGTCGCATAGCCTCAAGCTCAGCCACCTCGACGTTGTAGATGGCGGGATGATGCGTCAGGCGGATTGCCTCATATTCTTCGTGGCTGAGAATGCTGCGCTCGAACTTGCAGGCGACCGACATTACCATTCCTCCGTTTGATTTCCTGAATCCCGGGCAGAAGGAGACGTCCAGCTCCAGCCGATCATAGCTCTAACGCCGCTGGATGGCTAATTTGCCACCGCATTCGAAGTTCTATTTGCCGGGCATTCTGTTGACGCTGCCGCTATCATCCTAACTGGCTGATGGCGTTGTTTCCGAGCTTCCCGAGCAGCGCATGCGATCGCTCTCGGGCCTGCAACTCGGCGTTCAGAGTCCGCAGGAGATTGTTTACGTGAGATTTCGGACCCGATCAGGGCTTGCTCGGCAACCCCTCGACAAACTTTCGATGCTCCGCCAGCCACTCCGGATGGTCGGCGGCAAAGACCTGCACGCAGAGTTGGACGCATTCGTTGCAGATAAATGCCTTGGGTCCTGCCACCAGTTGCAGGACCTGCGGCGCGGCCTTTCCGCAGAATGAGCATGATGGCCCCGACGATGCCTCCTCCTCATTGTCCGCGAGGCGGATTCCTTCACTCTTGAGCGCGCCGAGGAGCGCTTCGACGTCGTCGGCGCTAAGCTCTTTCGGGCACAATTCATTCAGTTGATCAAAAGTGATGAAGCCTGAGCGGCCACTGATCTTGCGTGCCGCCTGAATGATCTTCTGAAGGTCCATCTGCGATCCTCCGCGAAGGGCGCACTCTACGCCCGCCGCCCCATGTATGTCGCCTTTTAAGAAACGTGGGCCTATGGCCACATTGAAGCGATTGGGTCGCTTCGCTGCGGGATGAGACAACGTCGTTCGAAGTTCGCCATCGGAACCAGGCGGTGACCGCAACTTTGGCTCGCATGTTCGGCCAAACCGCGACATAATGAGCGTCTCGCGTGCTGGTGAACGTGGTCTCATGAACCGTAGCCCCGTGCTCGTAGACTTGGCGCTCCAGGGTGGAGGATCGCATGGTGCGTTCACATGGGGCGTCCTGGATCGGCTTCTCGAAGAGCCGTGGTTTCAGATTGCCGGCATATCCGGGACATCGGCCGGAGCGATGAACGCCGCCGTGCTGGCGGATGGTTGGACCGCGGGCGGCGCTGCGGGCGCACGTGAAGCGCTTGAAAAATACTGGCGAAGCGTCTCGCGCGCCGCCGCATTCAGTCCGTTGCAACGGTCGCCGCTCGACCGCCTGATGGGACGCTGGTCGCTCGATAGCTCTCCGGCCTATCTCTTCACCGATTTGATGTCGCGGATGCTTTCACCCTACGATCTCAATCCGCTCGGCTTCAATCCGCTGCGCGACATATTGAACGACAGCATCGATTTCGAGCGTCTTGCGCGCGCGCCGATCAAGCTCTTCATAACCGCCACACGCGTGCGTACGGGGCGCGGACGGATTTTTCGCAACGCGGAGATTACCGCGGATGTCCTGCTCGCGTCGGCCTGCCTGCCAACGATGTTTCCTGCGATCGAGATCGATGGCGAGCCCTATTGGGACGGCGGCTATGCGGGTAATCCCACGATTACGCCGCTCGTTCGCGAGACCGACGCGCGCGACACCGTCCTCGTCCAGATCAACCCGACCGAGCGGCTGGAGCAGCCGCGCACGGCCGCGGACATTCTCAATCGGCTCAACGAGATCTCATTCAATTCGCCGCTGGCAAAGGAGCTGCGGATGATCGCGTTGCTTCGTCAAGTTGCCGATCCCGGCACCGGAGAAGGCGCCCGCTGGGCGCAGATGAAGACGCACCGGATCAAGAGCGACATGCTTGCGACGTTCGGTTCGTCATCCAAGCTTAATGCCGAATGGGCGTTCGTGGCCAAGCTGCACGAGGAAGGGCGGCGAGCCGCCGGCGAATTCCTCGACGCGCATGGCGCCGATCTCGGTGAGCGTTCGACCGCCGATCTCGATATTCTGCTGACGGAGTGCTGAGGCGATGGGCCTTCTCGGCATTCTCGTCGGGCTTGGACTATTGGTCTGTCTTGCTTTCCGCGGTTGGAGCGTCTTGCTGCTCGCGCCGCTCTGTGCGCTGGTGGCCGCAGCCTTTGGTGGCGAGCCGTTGCTTGCCAACTGGACGCAGACCTTCATGGGCAGTGCGTCGGAGTTTCTCGCGCAGTTCTTTCCCATTTTTCTGCTTGGCGCCGTGTTCGGGAAGCTCATGGATGACAGCGGCGCGGTCACTGCGGTCGCGGGCTTCATCTCCCGATGTCTGGGCGAACGCCGGGTCATCCTCGCGGTCGTGCTCGCAGGTGCACTGGTCACGTACGGCGGCGTCAGCCTCTTCGTCGCGTTCTTTGTCATCGTTCCGATGGCGCAGTCGCTGTTTCGCACGGCGGGGATTCCGCGTCGTCTGGTCCCGGCGGCGGTGATTCTCGGGACTTCGACCTTTACCATGTCGGCGCTGCCGGGCACGCCGTCGATACAGAATGCGATACCGATGCCTTTCTTCGGCACGACCCCCTTTGCCGCACCGGGCCTCGGCGTTGTCGCATCGATCATCATGCTTGGCGTCGGGCTGTGGTGGCTGCTTCGCGCAGAGAGAGCAGCGCGTCGCGCAAATGAAGGCTATGGCGACGAGCCGCCGGCTTCGGAGGATGCAGCCGACGATGAGCTGCTGCGCGAGCGGGCTACGACGGCACGAGAATTCGATCCGGCGGAGATCCGCCACGGATATCACAGCAACGCCGCTGTCCCGATTTTCAACGCCATCCTTCCGCTGATCGTCGTCGTCGCAGTCAATCTGGTGACGTCGCTCGTTGTCCTGCCCCGGCTTGATTTCTCATTCCTGGCCGAACAGCGGTGGGGAAACACATCGCTGGCTGCCGTGGCTGGTGTTTGGTCGGTTGTCGTGGCGTTGGCGGGAGCGATCGTGACGGTCATCCTCTGCAACTGGACGCGACTGCCCGCACTACGACGAACCATGGATGCCGGTGCCAACGCGTCGGTCCTGCCGGCGCTGAGCGTTGCAAGTCTTGTCGGATTCGGCGCCGTTATTGCCTCGCTTCCCGCTTTCGGCGTGGTGCGGGACTGGGTGTTGCGAATTGAGGGCGGCCCACTGGTGTCGCTCGCAGTCGCGACGAACATCCTTGCCGCGCTGACGGGGTCGGCTTCCGGCGGCTTGACGATTGCGCTCGATGCGCTGGGCCGGACCTATATGGATCTTGCCGCGGAGGCGGGTATTGATCCCGGCCTTTTGCATCGCGTCGCGGTGATCGGCTCGGGAACACTGGACATTCTGCCTCACAACGGCGCGGTCGTTAGCCTGCTTGCGATCTGCGGGCTCAAGCATCGCGAAAGCTATCTCGATATTGTCATGGTCGGCATTGCGAGTTCCGTTATCGCTCTCGCAGCGGTGATTGCGATCGGCACCGCATTCGGGTCGTTCTGACGCGAGGCGACGGGGCGGCACTGCTGGCCGCAAGGCGCGCCCTGGACGGTCATCTGCAAATGGCGAGGGGTCCGGCGTGTTGCGCCGAGCCCCTCATGGTCCACCTTAGCAAGACGCGTTTTCTTGACGCGAACCGGAACTCCACTTCGCTCGAAAACCGCGTTGCCGTCCCTATTCGGTTTTGCTCCCGGTGTGGTTTGCCATGCCGCTCCAACGGGCTCCCCCTACATGGGGATGCGGCCGCCACACCGCCAGCAATGGCGCGGTCCGCATCGCGATCGCCGCCCTGGGTTGGCAGCGGCCGCCTACGCGGCCATCGCCGTCCGTCGGCAGAAGCAGGATGCCTTGATCGGGATCTCCGCCCGCGCCTGCGCGAGATCGAGCCGCTGCTTGATCAGCGCGCTCTCCGCCTTCTCGCCGCGGCGAAGCAGGCATTCGTGCAGGCCATGGAGCGACCACAGATTGTCGGGATGCTGGCAGGCCCGGCTGAGCTTGCCGTCGAGACCGAGATCGGAACGGTAGACCGCCTCGGCTTCCGCGATATGTCCCTGCTCGAGCAGCAGCGCGCCGAGCGCGTGACGGGGTGGCTGCATCCATCCCCAGGGCTCGTCATAGGGCAGCGCGTCGGAGAGATCGACCGATTTGCGCAGCTCCCCGAATGCGACGTCATAGTTGCCCTTGCGGTACTCCAGCTCGCCGTTCAGCATCGCTTCGGCGACGTTGAGCAGGTTCACCATCTTGTTGTTATGCACGAGGCGGCTCTCCGGCACCCGGGCCTTCGCCGCCACGAACGATGCCTTCTCGGCCTCGGCCTCCGCGACATTGCCGAGCGCCGAATGCGCGACCGCCTTGGCGTAGTGGATCATCGCCGTTACCGAGCAGTAGAGGTCGCGATCGTCGGGCAATTTCTGCTCGATGATCTCGCGCCACTTTCCGAAGCGCACGAGCACGTGCTGCTTCATCGTCAGATAGCCTTCGAGGAAATCCGCCATCGGAGGCGATGGAATGCGCAGCACCGGCTCCGGCACGGTGGCGATCAACTCCTCGGCAGCAGCGATCGCGGGCGCGTATTGGCCGAGGAACATCGCGCCGTAGATCGCGAAGTGGAAGTTATGGATGACGTAGACGAGGTAGACGCCGGGATCGTCCGAATAGCGAAGGAAACTGCGGTCGGTCGCCAGTGCCTTCTGATTGTGGCGCAGCACGTCGTTGTAATGCCCGCACAGCACATCGAGATGCGTCGGCATGTGAATCAGGTGACCGCTGTCGGGCACGATCTCGCGCAGCCGGTCGCCGGCCCGCAGCGCCAGCTGCGGGAACGGCGACATCTCCATCAGGTGGACGTAGAGGTGCAGCAGGCCCGGGTGATCCCACGCCGCCGGAATTTTGTCGAATGCCTGTTCGAGGATCGATTTGCATTCTTCGGTGCCGGCAGCCTCGGCCGGCTTGCCGGAGGGCAGGTCCCACATCTGCCACGGGGTCTCGTTCATGATCGATTCGGCGAGCACCGCGCGGACCTCGAGATCGTTGGGAAAGGCCGCGAACACCTTGCGCATCTCCCTGGTGTAGGCCTTGTCCCACGGCGCCATGTCCTCGATCGCCTCGCGCTGCGGATAGCGTGCGGGCAGCGCCTCGACCATCGCCCGTTCCAGCGCGCTTGCTTTTCCCGCATGTGCGAGCGCGTCCTGCATCGCGTCGTAGGAGGCCTGGAGCGCCATCTGGCGTCCCTGTGCGTCATAGCGAACCCAGGGCAGATTGTAGTTCGGCCCCGCGGCGTAGCTGATGCCCCAATGCGCCATCGCGCATTCGGCGTCGTAATCGAGAGCCTTGCGGAAGCACTTGATCGCTTCGCCGTGGTTGAACCCGAACAGCCAGTTGAGCCCGCGGTCGAACCAGAGCTGGGCGTCCGGCGAGGATGTCGTGACTTTGCGGCTGTACGGCCCGAGATCAAAATAGGTCATGCCTTTTGCCTCCTGCGTGCGCCCTGCGTTGCGGATTGTCCTGGCGAAATCAGCAGCGTGGTTTGATGCCCTCGAAGGTGCAGTGCCGTGCCCGCAGTTTAGCAAAGAGGCGATCAACATCACAGCGCGCACAGGTGGCACATCGGAAATGGCGAGGGGCCCGGCGTGTTGCGCCGAGCCCCTCATAGACCAAAAATATCAGCCGGCCTGTAAGCCGGGTTCTGTAGGGCACCATTCTTGCGAATGGTACGTGACGGCCATTCCTCTGGGACAAGGTTTGCACCTTGCCTTGAGCAACCTACCCGGACAGCGGGCCTGACATCGCCCTGCGGTGTTATCGCGCGTGCGCGAACTAACCGCGTTGCCGTCCCTATTCGGTTTTGCTCCCGGTGTGGTTTGCCATGCCGTTTCCGTTGCCGGAAACGCGGTGCGCTCTTACCGCACCTTTTCACCCTTACCCGGCCAAGCCCGAAGGCGAAGCCAGGCGGTTCGTTCTCTGTGGCACTTTCCCTGGGGTCGCCCCCGCCGGATGTTATCCGGCACCGCATGTCGATGGAGCCCGGACTTTCCTCCCCCGCGGCCTTTCGGCACCAGCGGGAGCGGCCGTCCGGCCGACTGACGGGCTACGCATGCGGGCTTTGGCGGTCCGCGTCAAGCGATAGCGATGGTTAACTCGGGCCGATTTGCCCGGTTTTGACATTCGCGAAGGATAACCCTTTGATATCGAATTCATCGATCCAAGGGTTTCGTGCCAAAGGGTTTCGCGCCATGGACACCGAACTGGCCCGAACGTTCCTGACGGTGGTGAGCGCCGGCAACTTCATTACCGCGGCGGAACGTCTTCACGTCAGCCAGTCGACGGTCAGCACCCGCATTCACACGCTGGAGCAGCAGCTCGGCTGCGTGCTGTTCGTGCGCAACAAGGCGGGCACCACGCTGACGCCGGCGGGCCGGCAGTTTCAGCGGCACGCCTCGGTGCTGGTTCGCACCGTCGAGCAGGCACGCCACGATGTCGGAATCCCCAAGGGGTTTTCCGCGACGCTGGTGGTCGGCGGTCGCATCGGACTTTGGGAAGAGTATTTGCTGCGCTGGCTGCCGCTGATGACGCAGGCACATCCCGACGTCTCGATCCGCGCCGAGAGCGCGCTCGAGCCCGAATTAATGCAGGGGCTGGTCGAGGGCCGCATCGATATCGGCGTGATGTACACGCCGCAGAGCCGCCCCGGCCTCAAGGTCGAACAGCTGTTCGAGGAGCAGCTCATCCTGGTCTCGACCGATCCCAAGAGCGCACCGGAGCCGGGGCAGGGCTATGTCTATGTCGATTGGGGCGCTGAATTCTACGCGCGTCATAGCACGCTGTTTCCGAACTTCGCCGGCCCCGCGCTGACGGTGAACATCGGCTGGCTTGGATTGCAGCACCTTCTGGAGAATGGCGGCTGCGGCTTCTTCGCGCGCCGCATCGTGGAGCCGCTTCTGAAGGCGCGGCGGCTGCACGCCGTCGCCGGCGCGCCCAGCTTTGCGATGCCGGCCTATGTCGCCTATCCGGCTGATAGCCAGGACGACCATCTGGCGCGTGCGATCGAGATCATGCATCGCCTCGCGGCATCCCAGGCCCGCTCCGGCGCGGACGTCGCACGGGCGAAGTCGGGCGTGCGGAGGCGGCGCGATTGATATCGGTATCGCCGATCGGTCGCATCGCGATTCTTCGCTTGTCAGCGTGAAGGTCCGAGTTCAGAGCAGGATCGGGATCAGCTGGAGGTCAAGCGATGGATATTGCGGCAGCGGTGGGAGACGCGTTGCTCAATGGCGCGTCCGACGCGATCGTTGCGACCGATGCGAGAGGCCGCATCACCTTGTGGAATCCCGGTGCGGTCAGGATGTTCGGCTTCACGGCCGACGAAGCGATCGGGCAATCGCTCGACCTGATCATTCCGGAAGCCTTGCGTGCGCGTCACTGGGCCGGCTACCGGCACGCGATGGCGACCGGGACCAGCCGTTACGGTCAGGGCGATCTGCTGTCGGTGCCTACGCTGACAAAGCTCGGCGCGCGCATCTCCGTCGAATTCACCATCGTGATGCTGCACGACGCGGGACACGTCGCCGGCACCGTGGCCGTGATGCGCGACGTGACCAAGCGTTTCGAGGAGCTCAAGGAATTGCGGCGCCGCGCGGCGCAGCAAGCCGGATCGTCATCATGAAACCGGCCGTGCGAACGCCAGCTATCTTCCCGATCGCAGACGCGTTTCGGCCAGCGCCGTGACGACGCCGATGATCAGCATCGAGACCACGACGTCGGCTTCCGCACGGAAGCCAAACGCGATCACCGTGACGGACGCGACCGCCGCCAGGATCGCGATGGTCAGCCCTTCGTCGGCGATCAGCTGACGCAGCGCCTTCAAACGCGCGGTTACCCGTCGCATTGCCGGCCTTACACGCCTAGGGGATTGCCGCTCGCTGCGATGGCGGAAGCGACCTGGCTGGCGCGGTGGCCCGGTCTTGTCACGATCCGGCTGCGCAGGATTCGGTACAGCGTCCGCAGGAGCCGCGAAAGGTGCGTTGCTGTTTGCGGCAGTGATCTCATGGCGGGTCCTCCGAGTATCCGGCCTCAAGGCTACGCGCCGCGATGAATTAGACAAACGAATAATATTGGCTGTTACTATCGAACTATCCGATATAAGCTTGGGCCTGGTCCGACCATCGCCAGGCGGGAGATGCATTCACGCCGGGCGGCCAAATAATTTATCCTGACGATGTCGTCTTTCGTGTCGCCCGTTCGACTGGGTGTCGGCGATCCAGCCGATCAAGAGGAGAGATGAGATGCAGTATTTGTTGCTGATCTACCGAGCGACGCGCAATACGCGCACATGACCCCTGACGACCGCAAGGCCTTGTCGGCGGAGTACGGAGTCTACACCCAGTCCATCATCCAGAGCGGCCACTTCAAGGCAGGCGATGGGCTGCAGCCGGTGTCGACGGCAACCACGGTGCGGGTCCGTGATGGCAAGACGCTGACGACGGATGGTCCGTTCGCGGAAACCCGCGAACAGCTCGGCGGCTATTATCTGGTCGAGGCCAAGGATCTCGACACTGCGCTCGGCCTTGCGGCGCGGATCCCCGGCGCCAGGGACGGATCGATCGAAGTCAGGCCGGTGATGATCTACGACAACCCGCGATGACGCCATTGTCGCATCATGAATGCAGCGGCCGCGTCGCCTGGCGCGGCCGCTGAGTAACGATGGATGGACATGACTCCGAGCCAGATCGAGAAAATCTTCCGCGACGAGGCGGGCCGGGCGCTCGCGACGCTGATCCGTCTCGTCGGCGATTTCGATCTGGCGGAGGATTCCCTGCAGGACGCCTTCGCGGTCGCGCTGCAGCGCTGGCCGATCGGTGAATTCCCCGCCAATCCGCGCGCCTGGCTGGTCAATGTCGGCCGCAACAAGGCGATCGACCGCGTCCGCCGCGCCGTCAGCTTTCGCGGCAAGCAGCAGGAGCTGACGCATCAATTGTTGTTGGATGCGGAGGCGCCGCCCGAGCCGGCCGATGCGACGCTCGACGACGACATGCTCAGGCTGATCTTCACCTGTTGCCATCCGTCCTTTGCCGCGGAGGTGCAGGTTGCGCTGACCCTGCGTACGGTGTGCGGGCTGACCACGGCGCAGGTCGCGCGCGCGTTCCTGGTCAGCGAGGACGCGATGGCGCAGCGCCTCGTGCGCGCCAAGCTGAAGATCAAACTCGCCGGCATTCCCTATGAGGTGCCGGAGCGCGAGGCGCTGGAGCCGCGCCTTGCGGGCGTGCTCGCGGTGATCTACCTCGTGTTCACCGAAGGCTATGCCGCGACCTCCGGCGAGGATCTGATGCGGCCTGATCTTGCGCGCGAGGCGATCCGCCTGGCGCGGCTGCTCGATGCGCTGATTCCGGCGCGCGGCGAGGTCAAGGGCCTGCTGGCGCTGATGCTGCTGCACGATGCGCGCCGCGCCGGCCGCCAGACCGCTGATGGCGACATCGTGCTGCTCGAGGAGCAGGACCGTTCGCTGTGGGATTTCCAACAGATCGCCGAAGGCCTCGAGCTGGTCGAGGCGGCGCTGCGAATGCCGGGCCGGCCGCAATCCTATGCGGTGCAGGCCGCGATCGCCGCGCTGCATGCGCGGGCGCCGAGCTATGAGGATACCGACTGGCCGCAGATCGCCGGTCTCTACGAGGTGCTGCTCCGCATCAGCCCGTCGCCGGTGATCGAGCTCAACCACGCCGCCGCGGTGTCGATGGTCGACGGCCCGGCGCGCGCGCTCGACCTGATCGATGCGCTGGACGCGCGCGGCAGCCTGAAGCGATACGACCAGCTGCCTGCGGTGCGCGCCGATTTGCTGCGCCGCCTCGGCCGCAAGGACGAAGCGCGCGCGGCGTATCTCACAGCCACCGCCGCAACCCAGCTCGAACCGCTGCGGCGGCTCTATGCGCGGCGGATCGCGGAACTGGGGTGAAGTCACCTCGCCCCGCTTGCGGGGAGAGGTCGGATTGCATCGCAGATGCAATCTCCCCGCAAGAGCGGGGCGAGGAGCAGATTCGGTGAGCGCCTATTGCCTACTTCGCCTTCGCCACCACCGTTGGCGCCGCGGCATCCGGCGGCAGGCTTTCGAGCAGCGCGTGCAGCGTCGCCATGGTGGAGCGGTCGGCGATGCCGTCGATCCGCTCGGGGCGGAAGTGGCGCTGGAAGGCGGTGACGACCTCCATGGTCGCGCCGTCGAACTTGCCGTTGGTCGGGATGTTGTAGCCGTAGCGGCGGAACGCGGCCTGCATGTTGGAGACGTTGTCGCTGATCGCCCCTAACTGCAGCGCGTCGCCGCGCACGATCGGCGCCGGCTGCACCCAGTGCCCGACGCCGGAATTGGCCAGCGAGTGCCACGGGAATTTCTCGCCGGGATCCTTCTTGCGCGCCGGCGCCACGTCGGAATGGCCGAGCACCCGATGCGAGACCACCTTGCGGCGAAGCATGATGCCGCGGCACAACGCGATGACAGCGGCGATCTGGCGCAGCGGAAAATCGGGATAACCCCAATCGTGACCGCGGTTGACGATCTCGACGCCGATCGAGCAGGAATTGATGTCGTCCTCGCCGGCCCACGCCGCCACGCCGGCGTGCCAGGCGCGCTTGCTCTCCGGCACGCACTGCACGATCCGTCCGTCCTCGAGCACGATGTAATGCGCCGAGACCTCGGTGCCGGCGGTGCAGAGCTGGGTGATCGCGCCCTCGACGTCGGGCATGCCGGTGTAGTGCAGCAGGATCATGTCGGGCTGCCGGTCATTGGCGCGGTCGCCGAAATTGACCGACGGGATCACGTCGGAGGCGATCGAGGAATCCGGCGTGAACGTCTTCGCGTCGGCCACTCCCTTCGGAACAGGGAGGGCGCGCTGACGCTTCTGATCAGCGTTGCCGGACGAAGACGAACCTGAAGCCATACGAATCACTCAAACCCGAACCAGGAGAAAGCATTTTGACATATGGATAAACAAATAGGCGTTTACTATTCCTTTACCGTGCAGGCCGCGCAATCGGCCTGCCGGTTCCAGGGCGCACATGATGCCCCGAGCGGGGGCCGAGCGCATCACTCGAAAGTGGATCAAAGGCGCGCGATTCCGCTAACCGATGATCAACGTTTTCTTAACGTTAAGTGCCGTTACTGAGAGCTGAAGTGCCGAACCGTTTTCGGGGGACGGCCAAGGTCCGCTTTTGCGCGAAATCCCATGGAAACCCTCCCAATTCCGGTCGGATATCAGGATTTGCGGCCGAGGACGGGAGTTGGCGCTGGTTTCACGCAGCGGCTTTTTCGCAGGAACGGTCAGGTAAAGCGCGAGGATTCGAGGCGCAATGAGTCGGCGCGCAGCCAGCTTGCATGCCAGTTACGCGGCCCTGCCCAGGGGCGGCGCATGAGCGAGCGTGCGCCCCGTCACATTTCGGTGCTGGGCCGCGAGGCGGTCGCGTATCTCGATCCGCGCGCCGGCGGCATTTATGTCGACGCGACGTTCGGCGCCGGCGGCTACAGCCGTGCGATCCTCGATGTCGCCGACACGCGCGTGATCGGCATCGACCGCGACCGCACCGCGATAACAGGCGGCTTCGATCTGGTCGACGGCGCCGGCGGCCGCCTGACGCTGGTCGAGGACCGCTTCTCGGATCTTGCCGAGGTCTGCGCCGCGCAGGGGTGTGATGCGGTCGACGGCGTCGTGATGGACGTCGGGGTGTCCTCGATGCAACTCGACCAGGCCGAGCGCGGCTTCTCGTTCCGCCTCGGCGGTCCGCTCGACATGCGGATGGGACAGAGCGGCCCGACCGCAGCCGATGTGGTGGCGACCGCTTCGGAGAAAGAGCTCGCCGACATCATCTATATCTTCGGCGAGGAGCGCCATTCGCGCGGCGTTGCGCGCGCCATCGTCGCCGCGCGCAAGGACGCGCCGATCACGACGACGCAGGCGCTGGCCGACATCGTCGCCAAAGTCGTGCGCGCCAAGCCGAACGAGATCCATCCGGCGACGCGCACCTTCCAGGCGCTGCGCATCTTCGTCAATGAAGAGCTCGACGAGCTGCATCGGGCGCTCGCCGCGGCCGAGCGTGTGCTGAAGCCGAACGGACGGCTCGTCGTGGTCTCGTTCCACTCACTGGAAGACCGCATCGTCAAGAATTTCCTCACTGAACGCGGCAAGGTCGCCGGCGGCTCGCGGCATCTGCCCGAGGTCGCGCAGGCAGCGCCGAGCTTTCAGATCCTGACCAAGCGTCCGGTCACGCCGGGCGAAGCCGAACTCGCCGCCAATCCGCGCGCGCGTTCCGCAAAACTGCGTGCGGCCGAACGCACCACAGCGCCAGTGCATGCCGACGACGACCTGCCGTCATGGCCGCGGCTGTCAGACCTGAAGCGGGGAGGGTGACGATGCGCCTTCTCCATCTCCTCGTCATCGGCATGCTGATCTTCGCGGCGTCCTATGTTTACCGCATCAAGATGGAATCGACCGCCCGCGTCGAACGCGTGCTGCAGCTCAACGCGGAAATCCGCGAGCAGCGCAACGCCATCGCCACCTTGCGCGCCGAATGGGCCAAGCTCGACGCGCCGCTCAGGCTGCAGGGGCTTGCCGAGCGGCATCTGCCGCTGAAGCCGGTCAACGCCAACCAGTATGATTCCCTGAAGAACCTGCCGGAACGGCCGCCGAACTTCACGCGGCCCGGTTCGCGCGATCCGATCGGCGCGATGATCGACACCATCGAGGCCGCCGCCGCGCCCGACAGCACCACCGGGTCGATTGCGAAGCCGGCGTCAGACCAGTCGGCCGCCGATCAGCCTGCGCCCACCGCGGACACCGATCAGGGCGGGGGAGACCAGCAATGACGGGACCAGCCATGACCGATCCGGCACCCGCCGGCAAACCGGCCGGGAAGCCCGAGCCCAAGCCCGAGCCCTGGAGCCAGCGGCTGATCCGCACGCTGCTGTACGGCAGCAATGTCGACCGTGCCGCGAAGGCGCGCGCGCGCGTCGGTCTGGCCATTGTCGCCTTTGCTGTGGTCTATTGCGTGCTGGCCGGACGGCTGGTGTTGTTCGCGGTCGGCGCCGACAGCCATGGCGCGCGGCGCGCCGCCTCGCAGGATGCGATCGCAACCGCCAGGCCCGACATCACCGACCGCAACGGCGAAATTCTCGCCACCGACGTCAAGGCGCCGAGCCTGTTCGCCGAGCCGCGCCGCCTCATCGACAAGGACGAGGCGATCGAGCTTCTGACCGCGACCTTGCCCGATCTCGACACGGGCGAGGTGCGCGACCGCCTGTCGTCGCGCAAGGGTTTCGTCTGGCTGAAGCGCGAGATCACGCCGAAGCAGCAGTCTGACATCCACCGGCTTGGCCTTCCCGGCGTCGGCTTCCTGCGCGAGAACAAGCGCGTCTATCCGACCGGCAACGAGGTCGCCCATCTGATCGGCCTGGTCAACATCGACAACCAGGGCATCGCCGGGATGGAGAAGTGGCTGGACAGCAACGGTCTGGCCGATCTGCATCGCGCGGGCTTCGCCACCGACCGGCTGCAGAAGCCGGTTGAATTGTCGGTCGACCTGCGCGTCGAGCACGCGCTGCGCGACGAATTGATCAAGGCCAAAGAGAAGTTCAAGGCCAAGGCCGCCTCGGGCCTCGTCTCCAACGTGCGCACCGGCGAGATCGTGGCGATGGTGTCGCTGCCGGATTTCGATCCGAACAATCCGAAGGAGGCGCACGATCCCGATCGCATCAACCGCCTGACCACCGGCGTCTACGAGATGGGCTCGACCTTCAAGGCGTTCACACTGGCGATGGCGCTGGATAGCGGCAGGTTCGACCTCAACTCGATGTGGGATGCGCGCGGCCCGCTGCATTACGGGAAGTTCGCGATCCATGACGATCACAACATGGGCCGCATGATCAACATGAAGGAGGTGTTCTACTATTCCTCCAACATCGGCGCCGGGCGCATCGCGCTGGCGATGGGCGTCGACGCGCACAAGGCCTTCCTGCGCAAGATGGGACAGCTCGAGCGGCTGCGCACCGAATTGCCGGAGAGCGCCTCGCCGATCGTGCCGAAGAAGTGGGGCGAACTGAACACCGTCACCATCTCGTTCGGTCACGGCGTCGCGGTGGCGCCGCTGCAGGCGGTGATGGGCATCGACGCGCTGGTCAATGGCGGCTACCTGATCCCGCCGACCTTCCTCAAGCGCACCGAGCAGGAAGCGATGGCGCTCGCCAAACGCGTCATCAAGCCCGAGACCTCGGACAAGATGCGCTATCTGATGCGGCTCAACGCCGAGATCGGCACCGCCAAGAAGGCCGACGTCAAGGGCTACTATATCGGCGGCAAGACCGGCACCGCGGAGAAGGTGATCAACGGCCGCTACGCCAAGAAGAAGGTGTTGAACGCGTTCACCGCGATCCTGCCCGCCGACAATCCGAAATACCAGCTCTTGATCATGCTCGACGAACCGCAGCCCCTGAAGGAGACCTACGGTTTCATCACTTCGGGCTGGAATGCGGTGCCGACCGGCGGCAATGTGATCGCCCGAATTGCGCCGCTTTTGGGCGTCGAACCGCGATTCGACCTGCCGCCGTCCGACCGCCTTATTCTTGCGGCATCCAGAACAACCCAGTAAGGCGTACATGAACGCGGCGCCAGAACAGCGCCGGCCAGACTGGAAGATCATGAGACTTCGCGACCTCTTCAGCGATGACGCCACGATCGATCCGAGTGCCTCCTCTGTCACGGTCGGAGGGCTTGCGGTCGACAGCCGTGCGGTGAAGCCGGGCGACCTGTTCTTCGCGCTATCAGGCAGCCGGACCGACGGTGCGCGCTTCGTCGACGCGGCGATCGCCGCAGGCGCGGTCGCGGTCGCCAGCGACCATCTGCCGCAAGGTCAAGGCAAAGGCCAAGATCACGCCCGCGCTCCGTTCGTGATCACGCCCAATCCGCGCCGCGCGCTGGCGCTCGCCGCGGCGAAATTCTATCCGCGCCAGCCCAAGACGATCGCGGCGGTGACCGGCACCAGCGGCAAGACCTCGGTCGCGGCATTCACGCGCCAGATCTGGCAGCGGCTCGGTCACTCCTCCGCGAGCATCGGCACCATCGGCCTCGTGTCGGACAAGCGCACCGTCTACGGGTCGCTGACCACGCCGGATCCGATCGCGCTGCATCGCCAGCTCGACGAGATCACGGGCGACGGCGTCACCCATCTGGCGTTCGAGGCCTCCTCGCACGGTCTCGACCAGTATCGCCTCGACGGCGTGCGCATCGAAGCCGGCGGCTTCACCAATTTGTCGCGCGACCACATGGATTATCATCCCGACGTCGCGCATTACCTCAATGCCAAGCTCCGGCTGTTCCGCGATCTCGTCGCCGACGGCGGCGCCGCCGTGATCTCGGCCGATCATGACTGCTCGGCCAAGGTGATCGACGCGGCACGGGCGCGCGGCTTGCGCATCATCACGGTCGGGCGCAACGCCGATGCGGGTGAGGGCATCTGTCTCGCCGATGCTGCCATCGAAGGCTTTGCCCAGAGGCTCGCGATCGAGCACCGCGGGCGCAAATGCGCGATCCGGCTGCCGCTGGTCGGCGAATTCCAGATCGAGAATGCGCTGGTCGCGGCGGGCCTTGCGATCGGCACCGGCAGTGCCGCGGATGACGTGTTCGGCACTCTCGAACATCTCGAAGGCGCAAAAGGCCGGCTGGAATTCGTCGGCGAGCACAATGGCGCGCCGATCTTCGTCGACTATGCGCACAAGCCCGATGCGCTCGCCAAAGCACTGCAGGCGCTGCGGCCCTATGCGAAGCGCAAGCTCGTCGTGATCTTCGGCGCCGGCGGCGATCGCGACGCCGGCAAGCGTCCGATCATGGGCGCGATCGCGGCCGAGAATGCCGATCACATCATCGTCACCGACGACAATCCGCGCAGCGAGAAGCCGGAGGCGATCCGCGCCGCGATCATGGCGACGGCGAAGGGCGCGCGCGAGATCGGCGACCGTGCCGCTGCGATCCGCGCCGGGATTGCCGGCCTGGAGCCGGGCGATGCGCTGGTCGTCGCCGGCAAGGGCCATGAGGTCGGGCAGATCGTCGGCAACACGACCTTGCCGTTCAGCGATCATGAAGCAGTCGCCAATGCATTGGCCGAGGAGGGCGCATGAGCACGATGTTGTGGACCTCGGATGCAATGGCGAAGGCGATGCGCGCCGCGACCCAAGGCACGCTGCCGGAGGGCGTCACCGGGCTCTCGATCGACAGCCGCACCATTGCAAAGGGCGAGGCCTATTTCGCCATCAAGGGCGACGTCCATGACGGCCACGCCTTCGTCGAGTTGGCACTGAAGGCCGGCGCGGCACTCGCCGTGGTCGAGACCGCGCAACGGGCGAAGTTTCCTGCCGACGCGCCGCTCCTGGTGGTCGACGACGTGCTGGCCGGCCTCGTCGAACTCGCCCACGCCTCGCGCGCGCGGCTCAACGCAAAGATCATCGCGGTGACAGGCTCGGTCGGCAAGACCTCGACCAAGGAGGCGCTGCGCCGCGTGCTGTCGGCGCAGGGCGAGACCCATGCCTCGGTGGCGTCGTTCAACAACCACTGGGGCGTGCCGCTGTCGCTGGCGCGCTGCCCGGCGAGCACTCGCTTTGCGGTGTTCGAGATCGGCATGAACCATGCGGGCGAGATCACGCCGTTGGTGAAGATGGTGCGGCCGCATGTCGCCATCATCACCACGATCGAGCCGGTGCACCTGGAATTCTTCTCCGGGATCGAGGCGATCGCCGACGCCAAGGCGGAGATATTCGCAGGGCTCGAGCCCGGCGGCGCGGTGGTGCTCAACCGCGACAATGGACAATTCGCACGGCTGCACAAGCAGGCCAAGCAGGCCGGCATCTCGCGCATCGTCTCGTTCGGCGCCGACAAGCGCGCCGAGGCGCGGCTGATTGACCTCTCGCTGCACGCGACCTGCTCGGCGGTGCATGCGGATATCCTGGACCATGACATCACCTACAAGATCGGCATGCCCGGCCGCCACATGGCGATGAACTCGCTCGCGGTGCTCGCGGGCGCCTCGCTGCTCGGCGCCGATATCGCGCGCGCGGCGCTGTCGCTGTCGCAGCTCGAGGCGCCGACCGGGCGCGGCCTCCGCCGCACGCTCGAGGTCGGCCATGGCGAGGCGACGTTGATCGACGAGAGCTACAACGCCAATCCGGCCTCGATGGGCGCAGCCCTCAACGTGCTCGGCCAGGCCAAAACCGGGCCGCATGGCCGCCGCATCGCGGTGCTCGGCGACATGCTCGAACTCGGGCCGACCGGGCCGGATTTGCACCGCGGCCTCAACGAAGCCGTGACCGCCAACCGCATCGACCTCGTATATTGTTGTGGTCCGTTGATGCGGAATTTGTGGGATGCCCTTTCCACCGGCAAGCGGGGAGGCTATGCCGAGAGCTCGGCGACGCTCGAAGCGCAGGCGGTCGCCGCGGTCCGTGCCGGTGACGTGATCATGGTGAAGGGCTCGCTGGGATCGAAGATGAAGCTCATTGTCAGCGCGCTGGAAAAACGCTTCCCCGGCAAGGCCGCGCACGAAGAAGCGGTATAGGACCATTTGAATGTTCTACTGGTTGATCGAACTGTCCAACACCGTTCCGGGGTTTGGGGCATTCCGCAGCGGCCTGAACGTGTTCCGCTACATCACCTTCCGCACCGGCGGTGCGATGGTGACCGGCGCGCTGTTCGTGTTCCTGTTCGGGCCATGGATCATCGATCACTTAAGGCTGCGGCAGGGCAAGGGCCAGCCGATCCGCACCGATGGTCCGCAGTCGCATCTGATCTCCAAGAAGGGCACGCCGACCATGGGCGGGCTCATGATCCTGTCGGGGCTCGTGGTGTCGACGCTGCTCTGGGCCAATCCGCTCAATCCCTATGTCTGGATCGTGCTGGCGGTGACGCTCGGCTTCGGCTTCGTCGGCTTCTATGACGACTATTTGAAGGTCACAAAGCAGTCACACTCTGGCTTCGCCGGCAAGCTCAGGCTGCTGATCGAGGCGGTGATCGGGATTGCCGCCTGCTACGCGCTGGTCCGGCTCGGCCGCGACGTGTCCTCGACCTCGCTGGCGATTCCGTTCTTCAAGGACATGGTGATCAATTTCGGCTGGTTCTTCGTGATCTTCGGCGCCTTCGTGATGGTCGGTGCCGGCAATGCTGTCAATCTCACCGACGGCCTCGACGGTCTTGCCATCGTGCCCGTGATGATCGCCGCAGCAAGCTTCGGCATGATCTCGTACCTCACCGGCAACGCGGTATTCTCCGACTATCTGCAGATCAATTACGTCGCCGGCACCGGCGAGCTCGCGGTGCTGTGCGGCGCGGTGCTCGGCGCGGGCCTGGGCTTCCTCTGGTTCAACGCGCCGCCGGCCTCGATCTTCATGGGCGACACCGGCTCGCTGGCGCTCGGCGGCATGCTCGGGGCCACCGCGGTTGCGGTGAAGCACGAGATCGTGCTCGCCGTGATCGGCGGCCTGTTCGTGCTGGAGGCAGTCTCGGTCATCGTCCAGGTCGCCTCGTTCAAGCTCACCGGCAAACGCGTGTTCCGGATGGCGCCGCTGCACCATCATTTCGAGCAGAAGGGCTGGACCGAGCCGCAGATCGTGATCCGGTTCTGGATCATCTCGGTGATGCTGGCACTCGCCGGGCTGTCGACGCTAAAGTTGCGCTGATGATGAAGAAGCCCTCCTACTGTCATTCCGGGGCGTGCGAAGCACGAACCCGGAATCTCGAGATTCCGGGTTCGCGCGAAGACGCGCGCCCCGGAATGACGGAGGTCACATCATGATCCCGGTCACCTCCTTCGCAGGCAAGACGGTCGCAGTGTTCGGGCTCGGCGGCTCCGGGCTTGCAAGCTGCCATGCGCTGAAGGCCGGTGGCGCGGAAGTGATCGCGGCTGACGACAGTGCCGATAATGTCGCCAAGGCCGCGCAGGCCGGGTTCACCACCGCGGATCTGCGTAACCTGTCGTGGGCGAATTTCGCCGCGCTGATCCTGACCCCCGGCGCGCCGCTGACCCATCCGGCGCCGCACTGGAGCGTACTGAAGGCGCGCGATGCCGGCGTCGAGGTGATCGGCGACGTCGAATTGTTCTGCCGCGAGCGGCGCCGTCACGCGCCGAACGCGCCGTTCGTCGCCATCACCGGCACCAACGGCAAGTCGACCACCACGGCGCTGATCGCGCATCTGATGAAGGTGGCCGGCTACGACACCCAGATGGGCGGCAATATCGGCACCGCGATCCTGTCGCTGGAGCCGCCGCGGATGGGCCGCGTCCATGTCATCGAGATGTCGTCCTACCAGATCGACCTCGCGCCGTCGCTCGATCCTTCGGTCGGCATCCTGATCAATATCAGCGAGGACCACATCGATCGCCACGGTACGCTGGCGCATTACGCCGCGGTGAAGGAACGGCTGGTCGCCGGTGTGCAGCAGGGCGGCACCGCGATCGTCGGCGTCGACGACGGCTGGTGCCGCGACATCGCCGATAGGCTCGATCGCGCCGGCAAGCGCGTGGTGCGCATCTCCGTCAAGAACCCGCTGCCCGACGGCCTCTATGTCGAGCACGAGACCATCGTGCGTGCATCGGGCGCAGCGCGCAGCGAGATCGCGCGCCTCGGCGGCATCGGTTCGCTGCGCGGCCTGCACAATGCGCAGAACGCGGCCTGCGCCTCGGCCTGTTCGCTCGCAATGGGGATCGCGACCGACGTGCTGCAGAACGGCCTGCGCAGCTTCCCGGGTCTGGCGCATCGCATGGAGCAGGTCGGCCGCCGCGGCAACGTATTGTTCGTCAACGATTCCAAGGGCACCAACGCGGATGCGGCTGCGCACGCGCTGTCGTCCTTCGCCGACATCTACTGGATCGCCGGCGGCAAGCCGAAAGCCGGCGGCATCACCGGCCTCACGAGCTACTTCCCACGTATCCGCAAGGCCTATCTGATCGGCGAGGCGGCCGCCGAATTTTCCGGCACGCTCAGTGATCGCGTGCCGCACGAGATGTCGGGCACGCTCGACGTCGCAATCGCCAGCGCCGCGCGCGATGCCGGGGCGTCGGGGCTCTCCGAGGCCGTCGTGCTGCTGTCGCCGGCCTGCGCCTCGTTCGACCAGTACCGCAATTTCGAAATCCGCGGCACCGCCTTCCGCGACATCGTCCAGGCACTGCCGGGCGTGAAGCCGGTGGTGTAGGCAGACTCCCCAAACGGTCAGGCGAACAAATGGCCACATTTGAGTTCAAGCGGCGTCATATCTGGTGGGGGCTTACCAGTATTCTTGGCGCCGCCTGCATCGTGGCCGCCAGTCTGTTCGTCCACATCTGGTACGCCTTCAGCGCGTTTGGCGCGTGTCGAAACGTGGTGCTGGGCTCAGTGCCGTCTCCGGACGGCAAGAGGTCTGTCGTCATTTTCCGCAAGGAGTGCGGAGCGACGGTCGCGGACAGCACTCACGCAAGCATTGTCTCCACCGGAGGCACCCTCTCGCCCGAAAGCTCGCCGCCGTTTTTCAGTGTCGGGGGTGATCGAGACGTTCTCGTTACATGGCGTGGGGAGCACGTCGTCAAGATTGGGCTCATTCCTGGGACGGACCGATTTTACAAGCGCGAGCTGACAGCTGGGAACGTCAATATTGAATACGAATGACGTTGATGGGCGTAATCCGTTGCTCGGTCCAGAAGCTGAATGAAGTGAGAAAATGAAGTTGCTGGAGGCGGTCGAGTTCGCGCCGCATGCTGACGGACCTCTGCATGAGAATGATGTGCTTGCGATCGACGTCGCGATCGCCAGCGCCGCGCGCGATGCCGAGGCATCGGGACTCACGGAGGCCGTCGTGCTGCTGTCGCCCGCGTGTGCGTCGTTCGACCAGTACCGCAATTTCGAAGTCCGCGGTACCGCCTTTCGCGACATCGTCCAGGCACTGCCCGGCGTCAAGCCGGTGGTGTGACGTTTCCGACGTCGTATGTGAGGTGAGCACGTCTCTCAGGCACCCTCCCCCCTTGCGGGTAGGGCTATCGCATATGGGCGAGGACGGAGAGAAGGAAGTCGTTATTCCATCTGGCCTGGAGCATTTTGTGGCTGGTGCGCGTGGGACCTGGCGTGGCTTGTAGAGCGTTAAGTGCCAGCTTTCGGATGGCGGCAAGATTTTCGGCGGCATGGCCCTTGCGGCTACGGCAGGCGTCTTCGTCGAACAGAACGTCGAGAACCCAATGCAAGTTGTTCTCGATACCCCAGTGGGCGCGGACGGCCTCGAGCAGCTTCTTGGCCGACAACCGGCGTGAGGCCAGAAAGTATCGGGCCGTGTGTTTGGCTGTCTTGCCGGCCTTGGCGCGCCAACTATCGATGCGACCGACGACAGCGATAGCAGGGAAGCTGTATTGCTTTGCCAAGTCTGGGGCCGGCACGACGATGGCCTGCCGGCGCTCGATGCGGCCGTGGGCCGATGTCCTTCGCTGGCTCGCCCGCGCTGGCTTCCGGGCCGTATCGAGCAGCGCCTTGACGGCTTTGAAGAGCCGGCCGCGATTACTCTTGATGGCCAATACATAGTGGCCCTTCCGATCGCGGATGGCCTGCGCCGTGTCGGGCCGGCAATGCAAGGCGTCGGCGGTGACAAGAGCACCATCCAGATCGAGCAGGGCGAGGACTTCGAGAGCGCCGGCAATCTCGTTGCGATTGGGAGCCTTTCTCTGCGCCAACGCCATGCGCGTGCCTGCCGCCCAGACGTTGACCATATGTAGCGGCGTAGCCCGCCGGCCACGCGTGAAGGCTCCGCGCAACGCCTTGCCGTCGATGCTGACCACGCCCTTGACGCCGAAGCTCTTGCTGAACTTACGCAAAACCGCTTCCAGACCCTTCGGGTCCAGCACGCGGAAGACGTTGCTGAACGTGTCGTGGCTAGGAATACCGTGTCCAAGCTCCAGGAACTTCCGCAACAGCTGCTCTCGGCCTTTGCCGAAGAACTCGAACTCGGTGCAGGTCTTGGCGCCGGCCAGCGTCGCCGCCAAGGCAATGACGAGGATCTCCAACAAATCGTGTCGCGTGTTGCCGGCGCGTGGATCCTTGAGCGGTCGAAACAGGCGCCTGAGTTTGCGCATTTGGGTCTCCCTCGACAATCGAGAGACCCCCAAAGAATCCAGTTCCAACCGCTTGGCAACACCCCTCCTGAGCCATATGCGATTCCCCTACCCTTGCGGGGGAGGGTGGGGAGAGGGGTGGCCCCGGGCTGAGCTGATTGTTGAACGCATCGCTCTTGCAACTTGTTCGCTTGCCTCGGCAACAAATGCGGAGAGAGTGCGTTGTGTGGCACCCCTCTCCCTAACCCTCCCCCGCAAGGGGGAGGGAACCCTTCCGCCGGTGCCTCCCTTACGCGCCAATCACTGAGTTGCCCGACGGCGCAAGCCCCCGCAACAAAAATATTTCTATTTATCAGAACACCCAACTCGGTGTATGGTTCGCCCGTCTCACCCGATTGAGGGGCGCTGCGCATCGTCACGGGTGTTGTGGTGAGATGCGGTGGACGCTGATGTCACAACTGACGAACGTGACTGAACGCGGACGGCGAAGTCGTGTGGTCCTGACGCCCTAGCGGCCGGTGTCCCCTTGGCAAGAGGCTTACGCCTCTTGCTGAAGGCGGTGACAAAAAAGCCCAGTCTCGCCGGGGAGAGCACGAAATAAGCCGTAACCCATCGCGCAGGGAAAGCTGGGATGTTCCCGGTTACACCTGTGGTCCTACCCCGGTGCTTTTTGTTGCACCGGACCCATGGGTGCGATCGGCACCCGGCTTTCCCTGCACCCTCTGTTTGATGAGAGGGCGGAACGAAGAGCAAAGCTCGGGCAATCATGTCGCGAGAACGTGGAGGTGCGTCCCCATCCACAACTGTCATCGCCCGGCTCGACCGGGCGATCCAGTACGCCGCGGCCTCTCAGCTCAAGCACGGAAGTCTCTGGAATACTGGATCACCCGCATGCGCGGGTGATGACATCGAGGGTGCCGCGAGCTTCCCCAATCCACTCCCTCAAAAGTTACCCAATCCGTTAACCCCTTGGAAACCATCCTGCGCCACCAATGGACGTTATCTCTGCCATCTGGGGACGCCCATGCTCGCCCGTGACCAACGCACCCCGTTCTCGGACTGGTGGTGGACCGTCGACAAGCTGCTGCTTGTCGCGATCGCCGCGTTGATGTTGGCCGGCGTCATCCTGTCGCTGGCGGCAAGCCCGCCGGTCGCGACCCGGATCGGGCTCGATCCGTTCCACTTCTTCAACCGCCACGTCATGTTCCTGGCGCCATCGCTGATCGTGCTGATCGGGGTGTCGTTCATGACGCCGCGGCAGATCCGGCGCACCGCGCTGATCGTGTTCGCGGTCTCGATCGCGCTGATCGTGCTGACGCTGCTGATCGGGCCCGAGGTCAAGGGCTCGCGGCGCTGGATCACGCTGCTCGGTGTCAACATCCAGGCCTCCGAAGCCGCCAAGCCTTCTTTCGTGATCGTCGCGGCCTGGCTGTTTGCGGAATCGACCAAGCGGCCCGAGATGCCGGCGACCTCGATGGCGCTGGTGCTGCTGATGACGCTGGTCACGCTCCTGGTGATGGAGCCCGACTTCGGCCAGACCATGCTGATCCTCACCGTGTGGGGCGCGCTGTTCTTCATCGCGGGCATGCGGATGATCTGGGTGTTCGGGCTCGCCGGCGCCGCTGGCGCGGGCCTGTTCGGCGCCTATCTGCTGGTGCCGCACGTCGCCGGCCGCATCAAGCGCTTCATGAATCCTGCCTCCGGCGACACCTTCCAGGTCGACACCGCGATGGAGGCGTTCTGGAACGGCGGCTGGTTCGGGCTCGGGCCGGGCGAGGGCATCGCCAAGCGCAGCCTGCCCGACAGCCACACCGACTTCGTGTTCGCGGTCGCGGCCGAAGAGTTCGGCATCATTCTCTGCCTGATGCTGGTCGCGCTGTTCGGCTTCATCGTGATCCGCACGCTGACCCGCGCCTATGCCACCGAGGACATGTTCTCGCGCTTCGCGGCGTCGGGACTTGCGATCCTGTTCGGCGTGCAGGCGACGATCAACATGGCGGTCAATCTGCAATTGATCCCGGCCAAGGGCATGACGCTGCCGTTCATCTCCTATGGCGGCTCCTCGTTCGTCTCGCTCGCCTATGGCGTCGGCATGATGCTGGCGCTGACGCGGCAGCGGCCGCGCACGGAGATCGAATCGATGGAAGGCGCCAGCGCTCGGCGCGCCTACGCGTAGGTGACTGTGACTGCGGCGTCGGTTATCTGAAGGCCATGGACAACGCGCCCCTGATTCTGCTGGCGGCCGGCGGCACCGGCGGCCATTTGTTCCCGGCCGAAGCGCTCGCCGTGGAATTGATCAGGCGTGGCCTGCGGGTCCGGCTCGCAACCGACGGCCGCGCGCTGCGCTATTCCGGCTTGTTCGGCCGGGAGAGCATCGACCTGGTGCCGAGCGCGACCGTGCGCAGCCGCAACCCGATCTCGCTGGCGCAGACCGTGCTGATGCTCGGCTACGGCACGCTGGTTGCCGCCAATCTGGTGCGCCGGCTGAAGCCGTCCGCCGTGGTCGGTTTCGGCGGCTACCCGACCTTGCCGCCGCTGATCGCGGCGCGGATGCTCGGCGTCCCCGGCATTATCCACGACGCCAATGCGGTGCTCGGCCGCGCCAATCGTTTCCTCTCCGGCCGCGTCAACGCGATCGCGACCTCGCTGCCCGGCGTGCTCGATCGTGATCCCGCGCTCGCCGGCAAGGCGACCACCGTCGGCACGCCGATGCGGCCGGCGATCCTGGCGGCGGCCGCTGTGAAATACACGCCGCCCGAAGTCGACGGTCCGCTGCGTCTGCTGGTCGTCGGCGGCAGCCAGGGCGCGCGCGTGATGAGCGACATCGTGCCGCCGGCAATCGAGCAGCTCGCGCCCGCGCTGTGGAGCCGCCTGATCGTCACCCAGCAGGTGCGCGAAGAGGACATGGCCAGGGTGCGCGCGGTTTACGACCGGCTCAGGATCGATGCCGAGCTCGCGCCGTTCTTCGCCGACCTGCCGGCGCGGCTGGCCTCGAGCCAGCTCGTCATCTCGCGCTCGGGCGCCGGCACCGTGGCCGAGCTCGCCGCGATCGGCCGGCCCTCGATCCTGGTGCCGCTGCCGGGCGCGATCGATCAGGACCAGTTCGCCAATGCCGGCGTGCTGTCGCAGGCGAACGGCGCGCTGCGCATCGCGCAGGGCGACTTCACGCCCGAGCGGCTGGCGGCCGAAATCTCGGCCTTCGCTGCCGAGCCCGAGAAATTGACCGCGATGGCAGAAGCCGCGCGCGGCGTCGGCCGGCTCGATGCCGCCGAGCGGCTGGCGGACCTCGTTGCCAAGGTGGCCGGGATTTGATGCGCCAAACCGGCAGGACGCCGGGGGAGACTTGATCATGACGGGCCTGTTGATTCACTCCGTCTCGGAATTCTCGGATCTGATCCTCGAGGCGCTACGCCTGGCCGACGCGCAAAACATCGTCGAGATCGGTGCGGAGTATGGCGGCATGTCGGCGCTGCTCGCCGAGCACTGCCGGGCACGCGGCGGTCAGCTCACCAGCGTCGATCCGGCGCCGAAGCCCGAATTCCTCGATTGGGTGAACGCCAATCCCGATGTGCGTCATGTGGCAAAGACCAGCCTCGATGCCTTCGCGGAACTGGATGCCGCCGACGCCTGGATCGTCGACGGCGACCACAATTGGTACACGGTCTATCACGAGCTCCGGCAGATCGAGGCGATCAGCCGCCGCGCCGGCAAACCGGTGCTGGTCTTCCTGCACGATGTCGGCTGGCCCTGCGGGCGGCGCGACATGTATTACGCACCCGAGCAAATTCCGGCCGCGTATCGCCATCCGCACAGTTGCGATGCGGGCGCCACGCTGGATCGCCCGTTGCTGATCGAGGGCCGTGGCTTTCGCGGCGCGGGCCTCGCCGCGTTCGCGAATGTTTCCGGCGGCGCGCGCAACGGCGTGATGACCGCGATCGATGATTTCCTGGCGGAGGAGCTGGCGCAGGGCAAGGAGTTCGGCTTCGCCGAGATCCCCGCTGTGTTCGGCCTCGGCGTGCTGTTCGACATGAATGCGGCCTGGAGCGCATCGTTGGCCGAGCTCGTGCTGCCCTATCACCAGAACAAGCTGCTGCGTGCGCTCGAGACCAACCGGCTGCGCAACTATCTTCGCGTGATCGAGATGCAGGATGAACTGGCGGCGCGTGCCGTGCGATTGGGGGCGGCATAGCCGCCGGGCCGGAATGGAGATGTCCGTGATCCCTCATCGTAACCACTGGCCGGTAGTCGGCGATCGCGACATTTCCGCGGCCGAAGGCCGCAAAAAGCCCTTGTCACGCATGGGAAAAGCGGGGCATCCAGTGGTCAGCGCCGCCGATGTGAGGCGCACAGAGAAGCTCAGTCGTCGGCTCCGCAGCGGTGCCCGCATTGGGCGGATGATGATGTCAGGAACCGGATCATGAGACTGCCGCGCGAGATCGGACCCATTCACTTCGTCGGGATCGGCGGCATCGGCATGAGCGGCATCGCCGAGGTGCTGATTAATCTCGGCTACACCGTGCAGGGCTCCGACGCGTCGGACAATTACAATCTCGACCGGCTGCGCAAGAAAGGCGCCAAGGTCTCGGTCGGCCACACTGCCGAGAATGTCGACGGAGCCGATGTCGTCGTGGTCTCGACCGCGATCAAGCGCGACAATCCCGAGCTGATGGCGGCGCGCGCGCAGCGCATTCCGGTGGTGCGGCGCGCCGAGATGCTGGCGGAATTGATGCGGCTGAAGAGCTGCGTCGCGATCGCCGGCACCCATGGCAAGACCACCACGACCACGATGGTCGCGACCTTGCTCGATGCCGGCGGGCTCGATCCGACCGTGATCAATGGCGGCATCATCAATGCCTATGGCTCCAACGCGCGGCTGGGGGCCGGCGACTGGATGGTGGTCGAGGCCGACGAGAGCGACGGCACCTTCCTGAAGCTGCCGTCGGATGTCGTCATCGTCACCAATATCGATCCCGAGCATCTCGATCACTTCAAGACCTTCGAGGCGATCCAGGACGCGTTCCGCAATTTCGTCGAGAACGTTCCGTTCTACGGCTTCGCCGTGATGTGCACCGATCATCCCGTGGTGCAGAATCTCGTCGGCAAGATCGAGGACCGCCGCATCATCACCTACGGACGAAATCCGCAGGCCGATGCGCAGCTCCTGAATCTGACGCCGATGGGCGGCGGCTCCAAGTTCACGGTCGCGATCCGCGATCGCAAGACCGGAGCTTTGCACGAGATCGCGGATATCACGCTGCCGATGCCGGGACGCCACAACGCCTCCAACGCGACGGCGGCGATCGCGGTCGCACATCAGCTCGGCGTGTCCGACGACGTCATCCGCCAGGCCATGGCCGGTTTCGGCGGCGTCAAGCGGCGCTTCACCAAGACCGGCGAAACGAACGGCATCACCGTGATCGATGATTACGGTCATCATCCGGTCGAGATCGCAGCGGTGCTGAAGGCGGCGCGGGAATCCACCAATGGCAGGATCATCGCCGTGGTGCAGCCGCATCGCTACACCCGCCTGCAGTCGCTGTTCGAGGAATTCTGCACCTGCTTCAACGATGCCGATGCGGTCGTCGTCGCCGAGGTCTATCCGGCCGGCGAGACGCCGATCGCAGGCATCGACCGCGATCACTTCGCCGCCGGCTTGCGCGCGCACGGCCATCGCAGCGTGGTGCCGCTCCCGAACGCGGGCGAGCTCGCGAAGATCGTTCACGGTCTCGCCAAGTCCGGCGACCTCGTCGTCTGCCTCGGCGCCGGCAACATCACGCAATGGGCCTACGCATTGCCCGGCGAATTGAAGGCGCTGGGGTGATGATGTTCGCTCTTGCCGCTGCCGAACAGCTGCGCAGTCACGAAGGCCGGCGTATGCCGCCACCCCTCTCCCTAACCCTCCCCCGCAAGGGGGGAGGGAACCCATCCGCCAGTGCGTCCCTGACTCGTGCAAAGAGTCAGAGTGCAGCTGTGACGCTACGTGAAGTGAGTACGCTAGTCAGGCTCCCTCCCCCCTTGCGGGGTAGGGGAATCGCATATGGCTCAGGAGGGGTGTTGCCAAGCGGTTGGAACTGGATTCTTTGGGGGTCTCTCGATTGTCGAGGGAGACCCAAATGCGCAAACTCAGGCGCCTGTTTCGACCGCTCAAGGATCCACGCGCCGGCAACACGCGACACGATTTGTTGGAGATCCTCGTCATTGCCTTGGCGGCGACGCTGGCCGGCGCCAAGACCTGCACCGAGTTCGAGTTCTTCGGCAAAGGCCGAGAGCAGCTGTTGCGGAAGTTCCTGGAGCTTGGACACGGTATTCCTAGCCACGACACGTTCAGCAACGTCTTCCGCGTGCTGGACCCGAAGGGTCTGGAAGCGGTTTTGCGTAAGTTCAGCAAGAGCTTCGGCGTCAAGGGCGTGGTCAGCATCGACGGCAAGGCGTTGCGCGGAGCCTTCACGCGTGGCCGGCGGGCTACGCCGCTACATATGGTCAACGTCTGGGCGGCAGGCACGCGCATGGCGTTGGCGCAGAGAAAGGCTCCCAATCGCAACGAGATTGCCGGCGCTCTCGAAGTCCTCGCCCTGCTCGATCTGGATGGTGCTCTTGTCACCGCCGACGCCTTGCATTGCCGGCCCGACACGGCGCAGGCCATCCGCGATCGGAAGGGCCACTATGTATTGGCCATCAAGAGTAATCGCGGCCGGCTCTTCAAAGCCGTCAAGGCGCTGCTCGATACGGCCCGGAAGCCAGCGCGGGCGAGCCAGCGAAGGACATCGGCCCACGGCCGCATCGAGCGCCGGCAGGCCATCGTCGTGCCGGCCCCAGACTTGGCAAAGCAATACAGCTTCCCTGCTATCGCTGTCGTCGGTCGCATCGATAGTTGGCGCGCCAAGGCCGGCAAGACAGCCAAACACACGGCCCGATACTTTCTGGCCTCACGCCGGTTGTCGGCCAAGAAGCTGCTCGAGGCCGTCCGCGCCCACTGGGGTATCGAGAACAACTTGCATTGGGTTCTCGACGTTCTGTTCGACGAAGACGCCTGCCGTAGCCGCAAGGGCCATGCCGCCGAAAATCTTGCCGCCATCCGAAAGCTGGCACTTAACGCTCTACAAGCCACGCCAGGTCCCACGCGCACCAGCCACAAAATGCTCCAGGCCAGATGGAATAACGACTTCCTTCTCTCCGTCCTCGCCCATATGCGATAGCCCTACCTTGCGGGGGAGGGTTGGGGAGAGGGGTAAGCCCCGGGCGCTGACGGCAGGCGTAACACGATGCGGTATCAACCCGTTCCATGAGCCGATTGACCCCGCATGACCTTCCCCGACATCACGCCCGATCTCAAAGCCGCGATGCCGGAGCTGCGCGGGCGGCTGCTGGCGAACCAATCGCTTGCGGAGCTGACGTGGTTTCGCGTCGGCGGTCCGGCGCAGGTGCTGTTCACGCCGGCGGACGAGGATGATCTCGCCTATTTCCTGACGCGCCTGCCGCAGCAGCTGCCGGTCTATGTCGTCGGCGTCGGCTCCAATCTGATCGTGCGCGACGGCGGCATGCCAGGCGTCGTGATCCGGCTGGCGCCGCGTGCGTTCGGCGAGACCAGCGCGGCCGATGATGTCGTCACTGCGGGTGCCGCGGCGCTCGACAAGCGCGTGGCTGAAACGGCGGCGGCCGCCAACATCGGCGGCATGGAATTCTTCTTCGGCATTCCCGGCACGGTCGGCGGCGCGCTGCGCATGAATGCCGGCGCCAATGGCGGCGAGACCAAGGACGTGCTGGTGGAAGCGACCGGCATCGGCCGCGACGGCACGAAGCATACGTTCGGCAATGCCGACATGAGGTTCGTCTATCGCAACAGCGGCGTCGATCCGTCCGTCATCTTCACCTCGGCGCGCTTCCGCGGCAGGATCACCGCATCAGATGCGATCCGCGCCCGCATGAACGAGGTGCAGACCCATCGCGAGACCGCGCAGCCGATCCGCGAGAAGACCGGCGGCTCGACCTTCAAGAATCCGCCCGGCAACAGCGCCTGGAAGCTGATCGACGCCGCCGGCTGCCGCGGCCTCAAGGTCGGCGGCGCGCAGGTGTCGGAGATGCACTGCAATTTCCTGATCAACACCGGCAACGCCACCGGGCACGACATCGAGACGCTCGGCGAGACGGTGCGTGAACGGGTCAAGCAAACCAGCGGGATTGAGCTGCACTGGGAAATCAAGCGGATCGGGAACAGCTGATGCAGGTCACCATTCTGTTCGGCGGCACCAACAAGGAACGGCTGGTCTCGGTGGCGAGCGCGCAGGCGCTGCATCGCGCGCTGCCCGACGCGGGGCTCTGGTTCTGGGATGTTGACGACACCGTGCATGCGGTGACGTCCGAGAAGCTGCTCGGTCACACGCGGCCCTTCGAGGTTGATTTCAAGCCCGAGGGGCGCGGCATCGCGCTCGAGGAGGCGCTCGACAAGGCTGGCGCCGAGCAGCGAGTGCTGGTGCTTGGCCTGCACGGCGGCCGCGCGGAGAATGGCGAGTTGCAGGCGATGTGCGAGATGCGCGGCGTCGCGTTCACCGGCTCAGGCTCGGCGTCGTCGCATCTGGCGTTCGACAAGCCGTCGGCCAAACGCTTCGCGGCGATCGCAGGTCTCAACGCGCCGCTGGGCATCGCCGTCGAACGGATCGATGCGGCCTTCGCCCAACACGGCAGGCTGATCGCAAAGCCCGCCAAGGACGGATCGAGCTACGGCCTGATCTTCGTCAACGCAGAGCAGGACCTTGTCGCCGTTCGCAATGCCGCCAGGCATGAAGACTATCTGATCGAGCCGTTCGTGTCGGGCGTCGAGGCGACCTGCGGCGTGCTCGAGCAATCCGACGGCACGGTGTTCGCGCTGCCGCCGATCGAGATCGTACCGGCGGAGGGCAGCTTCGACTACACGGCCAAATACCTTCTGAAGTCGACCCAGGAGATCTGCCCCGGCCGCTTCGAGCCGGAGGTCAGCGCCGCGATCATGGATCATGCGCTGAAGGCGCATCGCGCATTGTCCTGCACCGGCTACTCACGCAGCGATTTCATCGTCTCAGTGAACGGGCCGGTCTACCTCGAGACCAACACGCTGCCGGGGCTCACGGCGGCGTCATTGTACCCTAAGGCCTTGAAAGCGCAGGGCATCGCCTTTGCAGACTTCCTGATCGACCAGATCGAGATCGCGCGCCGCCGCGTCCGGAGTTAAGGCCGACCGGGCGGGAACCCGCGAGACTTGGCCGGATGGAACCCGGACGCTGTTGCTAAAATGCTAACGGGTTCGCGGCAAAGTCCTCAAAGCGTTGATCAAAACACACTCCAGGCTGAAGTCGTTTACCGTTTGTTTACCAGGAAGCCCGAAGGTTAACGCTGGCGGCGCATGTAGCGCTTGGCTGCCGGGGCGTGAGCTGTCGCGGATTACCGCTTCGAGGATCGCAACCAGGGAACAGGGGGCCACTCTAATCCCACCGGTGTAGCCGAGACGCGACCTGTGCCGGGACCCGCAGGGTTTGGCGGGCACAACATGACGAGCTCGTGCAATGGATGGTGCAGGACGCCTCACTCGATCGCTGCGATCGCTGGGGCCTCAAGCTGACCTGAAAGCAGCCGCTATTGGAGCGGCGGTGCTGCTGCGCGAGTATGTCGGCGCCCATCTCGCACGCCGCCGCCGGCGTCCCGCCGCCAGGCGGCCGCAGGTGATCGATCGCGAGCCGCCGAACCGCTTCATCCTGACGGTCGAACGCTATCTGCCGCGCCGCATCGGCCTGGTCGCGACGCTCGCGATCCTGTTCGGCAGCGCAGGCTTCGGCATCGTCCGCGGCGGCCATGTCGAGGAATTCACCACGGCGCTCAGCGATACCCGCAACGCGCTCGCCAACGCCGCGGGCTTCCGCATCACCACCGTCGGCATCAACGGCCGCAAGCAGCTGAGCCAGGACGAGGTGCTTGCGATCGGCGGCGTCAACGGCCGCTCATCGCTGCTGTTCCTCGACGCCGACACCGTGCGCGCCAAGCTGAAGGCCAATCCCTGGATCGCGGACGCCACGATCCTGAAACTCTATCCGGGCCGGCTGCAGATTGACATCGTCGAGCGCACCGCCTTCGCGCTGTGGCAGCAGAACGGCCGCCTGTCGGTGATCGCCTCCGACGGCGCGGTGCTCGAGCCCTACGTGTCACGTCGCTTCCTCAACCTGCCGCTGGTGGTCGGCAAGGGCGCCGACACGCGCGCCCAGGACTTCCTGGCGCTGCTCGACCGCTACCCGCAGGTGCGCTCGGTGACCAAGGCCGCGATCTTCGTCGGCGAGCGGCGCTGGAACCTGCGGCTGAAGGACGGCCTCGACATCCGCCTGCCGGAGAACGACGTCGGCAATGCGCTGGCCGCGCTCTCCAGGCTCGACAAGGACGAGAAGCTGTTCTCGCGCGACATCGTCGCCGTCGACATGCGCCTGCCGGATCGCCTGATCGTGCAATTGTCCGAGGACGCCGGCAAGGCGCGCGACGAGCTGTTCAAGGACAAGAAGTCCAAGAAGAAGGCCGGTGATTCCGCATGACCGGCCTCGATCGCAACCTGACCCCGAAGACCCGCCCGATGCAGAAGCGCACCGCGATGGTGGCGTCTCTCGACGTCGGCTCCAGCAAGATCGCCTGCATGATCGCGCGGCTGAAACCGTCGCCGCCGAACGAGGCGCTGCGCGGCCGCACCCATGCGGTCGAATTGATCGGCTACAGCCAGATCCAGTCGCGCGGCGTCAAGGCCGGCTCCGTGGTCGATCTCGCCGAATGCGAGAAGGCGGTGCGTCATGCCGTGGCGCTGGCCGAGCGCATGGCCAAGGTCCGTGTCGAATCCGTGCTGCTGTCGGTCTCCGGCGGCAGGCTGCATGGCCAGCTGGTTGAAGCCGCGGCCGATATCCGCGGCGGCTCGGTCACCGCGGACGATATCAGCCGCGTCACCTCCGCCGGCATGCGCCACGCCGCCGGCGCCGGCCGCACCGTGCTGCACGCGCTGCCGGTCGGCTACGCGCTCGACGGCGTCAAGGGCATCCGCGATCCCAGAGGCATGGTGGCGCGCCAGTTCGGCGTCGACATGAACGTGGTGACGTCGGATGCGACGGTCGCCAAGAACCTGATGCTGGTGGTCGAGCGCTGCCATCTCAACGTCGAAGCCATGGCGTCGAGCCCCTATGTCGCGGGCCTGTCGGTGCTGACCGATGACGAGGCCGATCTCGGCGCCGCCGTCGTCGAGATGGGCGCCGGATCGACCACGATCGCGACCTACTCGGGCGGACGCCTCGTGCACGCATCGGGTTTTGCGCTCGGCGGACAACATATCACGATGGATCTTGCGCGCGGCATCGGCGCGTGCATTGCGGATGCCGAGCGAATCAAGACTTTATACGGCACGGTGCTGACCGGCGGTTCGGACTCGCGTGAGCTGATGTCCGTTCCCACTGCAGGCGATGATCGGGAGACTCCGCAAATCGTGTCCCGCGCCACGATCGCGAACATCGTCCGGCATCGCGCCGAGGAGATCTTCGAAATGGTCCGTGACCGGCTCGCGGATTCCCCCTTTGCGGCCGAGCCGAGGGCGCGCGTCGTGCTGAGCGGCGGCGCATCCCAGCTCACCGGCACCATCGAGCTTGCCACCCGCATCCTGAACCGCCAGGTCCGCATCGGCCGCCCGCTCGGCTTCGGCCGGCTGCCGAACGAGGCGAAGGGCGCCTCGTTCTCGGTGCCGACGGGCCTCCTGGTCTATCCGCAATACGCTCATCTTGAACATGTCGAACCGCGGCGCACGCGGCAGCTCAGGACAGGGACAGACGGTTACTTCGGAAAGGTCGGACGATGGCTTCGCGAGGGCTTCTGATGACCGCATCCCGGCTCACCCCATTTTCACCAACTCCCGCGCCCCGTGGCCGGGGCGAACCCACGCGCGCGTAATCGAGAGAGGCAACCATGGCACTCAATCTGACACCCCCTGACATCAGCGAGCTGAAACCGCGGATCACTGTCTTCGGCGTCGGTGGCGCGGGTGGCAATGCCGTCAACAACATGATCACCGCCGGGTTGCAGGGCGTCGACTTCGTCGTCGCCAACACCGACGCACAGGCGCTGACCATGTCGAAGGCGCAGCGCATCGTCCAAATGGGCACCCAGGTCACTCAGGGCCTCGGCGCCGGTTCGCAGCCCGATGTCGGTGCTGCGGCCGCGCAGGAGGTCATGGACGAGCTGCGCGATCATCTCACCGGCGCCAACATGGTGTTCGTCACCGCCGGCATGGGCGGCGGTACCGGCACCGGTGCTGCGCCCGTGATCGCCAAGGCTGCCCGCGAAATGGGGATCCTCACGGTCGGCGTGGTCACGAAGCCGTTCCACTTCGAGGGCCAGCGCCGCATGCGCACCGCCGAGCACGGTATTTCCGAGCTGCACAAGGTGGTCGACACGCTGCTGATCATCCCGAACCAGAACCTGTTCCGGGTTGCCAACGAGAAGACCACCTTCGCCGACGCCTTCGCGATGGCCGACCAGGTGCTGTACTCGGGCGTCGCCTGCATCACCGACCTGATGGTCAAGGAAGGCCTGATCAACCTCGACTTCGCCGACGTCCGCGCCGTGATGCGGGAAATGGGCAAGGCGATGATGGGCACCGGCGAAGCCACCGGCGAGAAGCGCGCGCTGACCGCAGCCGAAGCTGCGATCGCCAACCCGCTGATCGACGATAGCTCGATGAAGGGCGCCCGCGGCCTCTTGATCTCGATCACCGGCGGCAAGGACCTGACCCTGTTCGAGGTCGACGAAGCCGCGACCCGCATCCGCGAGGAAGTCGATGCCGACGCCAACATCATCGTCGGCGCCACCTTCGACGAATCGCTCGACGGCGTCATTCGCGTCTCGGTGGTCGCAACCGGCATCGAGCAGGCGGCGATCGCCTCCCGTGCCGCGGCTCCCGCGCAGCAGTCGGGCGGCTCGCCGGAGAGCCGGCTGGCCGATCTGACTGCTCGCCTGCGGGCCGACAATCAGCGCATGGCCGAGCGTTCCCAGAAGCTGGAGCCGCCGACCGGCGTGACGGTCGCGCCGATTGCGGCTCCTGCCGCCGCCCAGCAGCGTCCGGCCGTCGAGCGCGCGGCGCTCGCGGCGATCGCGGCCGCGGTTGCTCCGGACAGCGCGCCGGCTCAGGCGCCGATGCAGCCGGGGTCCTATGGTGACGTCACCGTGCGGCCGATCGCCCAGAAGCCGACCTTGTTCCCCGACCACGAGGCAGCCAAGGCCGAGCAGCACGAGCCGATGCCGCCCGAGACCTTCATCCCGCAGGCGGCCGAGCGTTCGCCGGTCCGCGCCCCGCGGATGCCGAAGTTCGAGGATCTGCCGATGCCGGCGCAGGCGGAGATCCGCCAGGCCCATGACGGTGAGGCGGAGCACCCGCAGAAGACCCGGCTGTCGCTGCTGCAGCGGCTGGCCAATGTCGGCCTCGGCCGCCGCGACGAAGAGACCGAGCCGCCGATCGCGGCCCGCGCCTCCAATCCGGCGATGCCCGCGATGCCGCCGCTGCCCGACCGCAAGCAGGCCCGCAGCGTCGCGCAGCAGATCTCGGCGAACGAATCGCCGGTATCGGAATATGCGAAGCGTCCGGCGCCGCAGGGATTGGACGCTCACGGCCGCCCGGCACCTGTTGCGCCAACGCCACAGGGTGACGACCATCTTGATATCCCGGCCTTCCTGCGCCGGCAGGCAAACTGAAGTTTGTTACAACCTTGGCGACAAAGAAGGCCTCGGCGGGGAACCGCCGGGGCCTTCTCCTTTTTGCGGGCAGGCGGTTGTGGTTGCCAAACAAGCAACTGATTTTAAATCATTAATTATTCTTTCGGTGATCTGATGGCCGCGCTTCGAGGGCCGGTTTCGCTGCCGCAATTAGGTTAACCTTGGGCGCGAATGCGGCCGAGATGGGGTAACAATCGGTAAAGAAGCGTGAGTTGGCGCGGTTTAGGAAATCACTATGGTCTGCCGTGACTTGGGGAGCTCAAGCGAGTCGGCCTGGGGAAATTTGGCCACTTGAATTGAGTGAAGTCGGGTAGTGGGCATTATCGAATGAAGTTTAGCCGTCAAACCACGCTTCGGTCGCAAGCCACCGTGACTGGCGTAGGCGTTCATTCCGGTCTTCCTGTCAGTCTTACCTTGGGACCGGCGCCCGTTGATTCGGGTTTCATTTTTGTCCGCACCGGTCTCGACGGTGCCGACCGCGAAGTCGCCGCCAACGTTGACGCTGTGATCGCAACCGAGTTCGCGACGGTGCTGGGTGACCGCGAAGGGCCGCTGGTTTCGACCGCCGAGCATGTGCTCGCGGCGCTGCGCGGCATGGGCGTCGACAACGCCACCATCGAAATCGACGGGCAGGAAGTTCCGATCATGGACGGCAGCGCTGCGGCGTTTGTCGCAGCCATCGATCAGGCCGGCATCGTGACCCAGCCCGCCGTCCGCCGCTTCATCCAGGTGCTGAAGCCGGTGCAGGTCAAGATCGGCGACGCGATGGGCGAGCTGCGTCCGTTCGCCGGCGGGTTCCGCGCCGAAGTCGAGATCGAATTCACCAACAAGGTGATCGGCCACCAGACCTTTTCGTTCGACCTTTCGCCGGAAGGCTTCCGCCGCGATGTCGCCCGTGCCCGCACCTTCGGCTGCATGAACGACGTGGCGCGGCTGTGGGGCGCGGGCTTCGCGCTCGGCGCCTCCTTCGACAACACCGTGGTGTTCGACGAGGCCCGCCTGCTCAACACCGAGGGCCTGCGCTACGCCAACGAGTGCGCCCGCCACAAGGTGCTCGACGTGATCGGCGATCTCGCGCTGGCCGGTCTGCCGCTGCTCGGCAGCTACCGTTCGGTCCGGGGCGGTCACAAGCTCAACAACGCGGTGCTGAAGGCGCTGCTCTCCGACCGCAGCGCCTGGCGCGTGGTCGAATCGGAAACTGCCCGGCGGCCGGTCCGTGGCCATGTCGAGGCCGGTGCAAGCACCGTGGGCGGCCTGGTTTCCCCGGCCTATGGTCCGGACGTGTCCTGATCGCCGCAGGCGGTTGGGCCCCAATTTCCGTAACAACCACAGCAGGCTGTGAGCTTCGTCAGGTCGCCTTATTCCGGGCGGAATGGCTTCGTATTCGGTTGGTCCGAGGTCATTTTTCGGCTAAACAGGCCCGCGGTTGCGAGTGACGGCACCAAAGCTGCGGGAATATTGCATCCATGACCGCGGTTCATGGGTGGAGTGGGGTCGCCGTTAACCGCATCAAAGGCGTCAGGTTTTACAATCCATGTCGGCAATGCGTATGGCGCTCGAACCACGCTCCTCTTCTGTCGTCACCGGCCTGACGAAGGCCGCGCGCACGCTGCGTTTTGCGGCGGGCCTGATTGTGCTGGCACTGCCGCTCTCAGGCTGCGGCACCGGCGCGCTGTGGGACAAGTTCATGGCCAAGGACGACACGTTCGTCGATGAGCCCGCGGACAAGCTCTACAATGAGGGCTTGTACATGATGAACGAGAAGAAGGACCTGAAAGCCGCCTCGAAGAAGTTCGAGGAAGTCGACCGTCAGCATCCCTATTCGGATTGGGCGCGCAAGTCGCTGTTGATGTCGGCCTATTCGTTCTATCAGGCCGGCGACTATGACAGCTGCATCGGTTCTGCCACGCGCTACGTCACGCTGCATCCCGGCAGCCCGGACGCGTCCTACGCCCAGTACCTGATCGCTGCATCGCATTTCGACCAGATCCCGGACATCTCGCGCGACCAGGGCCGCACCGAGAAGGCGATCGCGGCGCTCGAAGAGGTGGTGCGCAAATATCCGACCTCGGAATACGCCACCCAAGCCAAGTCCAAGATCCAGGCGGCACGCGACCAGCTCGCCGGCAAGGAAATGGCGGTCGGGCGCTATTACATCGAGAAGCGCGACTTCACCGCCGCGATCAACCGCTTCAAGACCGTGGTCACGCAGTACCAGACCACGCGCCACGTCGAAGAGGCGCTGTACCGGCTCACCGAGGCCTATATGGCGATCGGCATTGCCGGCGAGGCGCAGACCGCCGCCGCGGTGCTTGGCCACAATTTTCCAGACAGCCGTTGGTACAAGGACGCGTATAATCTAGTAAAGTCCGGCGGTCTCGAGCCGAGCGAGAATCAGGGTTCCTGGATCAGCAGGACCTTCAAGAAGATAGGTCTCGGCTAGGAATTGTCCTCGCATGCTGGCGCGTCTGTCGATCCGTGACATCGTCCTGATCGAACGGCTCGATATCGAATTTTCCCGTGGGCTCGCGGTGCTGACCGGCGAAACCGGCGCAGGCAAATCCATCCTGCTCGATGCCTTTGCGCTGGCGCTTGGCGGCCGCGGCGATGCCGGACTGGTGCGCCACGGCGCCGAGCAGGGCCAGGTCACCGCCACGTTCGATGTTCCGAAGGCGCATCCGGCGGCCAAAATCCTGACCGAGAACGGCCTCGACGACACCGGTGAGATGATCCTGCGCCGCGTGCAGCTCGCCGACGGCCGCACCCGCGCCTTCATCAACGACCAGGCGATCAGCGTGCAGACCCTGAAAGCGGTCGGCGCCGCTCTGGTCGAGATCCACGGCCAGCATGACGAGCGTGCTCTGGTCGATGCCTCGACCCATCGCCAGCTGCTCGATGCCTTCGCCGGCCACGAGAAGGACGTCGCGGCGCTGGAAGCGCTGTGGGATATCAGGCGGACCGCCAACGCCGATCTCGACGAGCATCGCGCCGGCATGGAACGCGCCGCGCGCGAGGCCGATTATCTGCGCCATGCCTCGCAGGAGCTGAAGGCGCTGGCGCCGAAGGAGGGCGAGGAGACCGAGCTCGCCAACCGCCGCACCACCATGATGCAGGGCGAGAAGGTCGCGACCGATCTGCGCGAGGCGCAGGAGGCGATCGGCGGCTCGCATTCGCCGGTGTCGGCGCTGTCGGCCGCGGTGCGGCGGCTGGAGCGGCGCGCCGCCAATGCGCCCGCCCTGATCGAGCCCGCGGTGAAGGCGATCGACATCGCGATCAATGCGCTGGAAGAGGCCGACCAGCACCTCCACGCCGCGCTGGCGGCGACCGATTTCGATCCGGCCGAGCTCGAACGCATCGAGGAGCGGCTGTTCGCGCTGCGCGCCGCCTCGCGCAAATATTCGACGCCGGTCGATCTGCTGGCCGCGCTGGCTGCGCAATACGCGGGCGACGTCGCGCTGATCGATGCCGGCGCCGACCAGCTGAAGAAGCTGGAAGCGGCCGCCCGTGAGGCCGACCAGCGCTACGCTGCTTCAGCCGTAAAACTGTCGGCGGCGCGCACCAAGGCAGCCGAGAAGCTCAACAAGGCCGTCAATGCCGAGCTCGCCCCGCTCAAGCTCGAGCGCGCGAAGTTCATGACCCAGGTCGAGAGCAACACCGCCGCGCCGGGCCCGCAGGGCATCGACCGCGTCGAGTTCTGGGTCCAGACCAATCCGGGCACCAAGCCGGGACCGATGATGAAGGTCGCCTCCGGCGGCGAGCTGTCGCGCTTCCTGCTGGCGCTGAAGGTCGTGCTGGCCGATCGCGGCTCGGCGCCGACCCTGGTGTTCGACGAAATCGACACCGGCGTCGGCGGCGCGGTGGCGGACGCCATCGGCTCGCGGCTGGCACGTCTCGCCGGCAAGGTGCAGGTGATGGCGGTGACGCATGCGCCGCAGGTCGCGGCCCGCGCCAGCCAGCATCTCCTGATCTCCAAGGATGCGCTCGACAAGGGCAAACGCGTCGCCACCCGCGTCAACGCGCTCGCCGCCGACCACCGCCGCGAGGAGATCGCGCGCATGCTGGCCGGCGCCGAGATCACCGCCGAGGCCCGCGCCGCCGCCGAACGCCTGCTCAGGGCGGCGAGCTAGTCGCGCCCATGGCTGTCAAGGCGAAGAAAGCGCTGGTCGACGTCGACAAGCTCACCAAGCCGCAGGCCAAGGTCGAGCTGATGCGGCTTTCACTCGAGATCGAGGCTCACAACGAGCGCTACTACCAGAAGGACGCGCCGACCGTATCCGATGCGGCCTATGACGCCTTGCGGCGGCGCCTGGAAGCGATCGAGGCCAAATTCCCCGATCTCGTCACCAAGGATTCGCCGACGCAGACGGTTGGCGCGGCGCCGGCGCGCGGCTTTGCCAAGGTGCAGCATGCCGTTCCAATGCTGTCGCTCGGCAACGCATTCAGTGACGAGGACGTCACCGAGTTCGTCGAACGTATCAGGCGCTTTCTCAAGCTGGATGCCGACCAGATTCCGGTGCTGGTCGCCGAGCCGAAGATTGACGGCCTGTCTCTCTCGCTGCGCTACGAAAATGGCGAGCTTGTCCGCGCCGCGACGCGCGGCGACGGCTTCACCGGCGAGGACGTGACCGCTAACGTCCGTACCATCAAGGACATTCCGCACACCCTGAAGGGCCGCAACGTTCCGGCAGCCTGCGAAATGCGCGGTGAAGTCTATATGCTCAAGAAGGATTTTCTTGAGCTGAACAAGAAGCAGGCCGCGGCTGACGACACGATCTTTGCCAATCCGCGCAATTCGGCCGCGGGGTCGCTGCGTCAGAAGGACGTGTCGATCACCGCGTCGCGGCCGCTGAAATTCTTCGCCTACACATGGGGCGAGATGAGCGAGCCGCCCGCCGACACCCAGCACGGCATGCTGGAGTGGATGGACAAGGCAGGCTTTGTGGTCAATCCGCTGATCACGCTCTGCAAGAGCGTCGATGATGTCCTGGAATTCTACAACAAGATCGGCGAGGAGCGGGCCTCGCTCGGCTACGACATTGACGGCGTGGTCTACAAGGTCGACCGCCTCGACTGGCAGGAGCGCCTCGGATTCGTGTCGCGCAGCCCGCGCTGGGCGATCGCTCACAAATTTGCGGCCGAGCAGGCAACGACGATTCTCAAGGGGATCGATATCCAGGTGGGGCGCACCGGCGCGATGACGCCGGTCGCGCGGCTCGAGCCGGTCACGGTTGGCGGCGTCGTCGTTTCGAATGCGACGTTGCATAACGAAGATTACATCAAGGGCATCGGCAACGATGGAAATCCCATCCGGGACGGCGTGGACCTTCGCGTCGATGACACGGTTGTCGTGCAACGCGCCGGCGATGTGATCCCTCAGATCGTCGGCGTTGTTCTGGACAAGCCGCGCGGGAAGAAGCCCTACAAGTTTCCAGACACATGCCCGGTATGCGGCAGCCATGCGATCCGCGAGGAAGGTGAGGCGGTGCGCCGCTGCACCGGTGCGCTGATCTGTCCGGCGCAGGCGGTCGAGCGGTTGAAGCATTTCGTGTCGCGACTCGCCTTCGATATCGACGGTCTGGGCGAGAAGCAGATCCAGGAATTCTACGAGGACGGGCTGGTGATGTCGCCTGTCGACATCTTTACCCTTCGCGAGCGGGACGCACGATCGACCAGGAAATTGATGGAGCGCGAGGGCTACGGCGAAACCTCGGTGCGCAATCTGTTCGACGCGATCGATGCTCGCCGCAACATCGAGCTGCACCGGCTGATCTTTGCGCTCGGCATTCGCCATGTCGGGGAAGGCAACGCCAAGCTGCTGGCGCGGCACTACCACACGATCGAAAACTTCCGTGAGGCGATGCTGGCCGCCGCCAAGGGCAGCAAGGACGAAGAGAATACCACCGAGGCCTACCAGGACCTCAACGATATCGATGGCATCGGCGAGATCGTCGCAGATGCGGTGGTCGAGTTCTTTGCCGAGCCGCGCAACGTCAAGGCGCTCGGCGAATTGTTGCACCAGATCGAGGTGAAGCCCGCCGAGCAGCCGCGCAAGAGCTCGCCTGTCTCGGACAAGACCGTGGTGTTCACCGGGTCGCTGACGAAATTCACCCGTGACGAAGCCAAGGCGATGGCAGAGCGGCTCGGCGCCAAGGTCGCCGGCTCGGTGTCCAAGAAGACGGATTACGTGGTGGCCGGCGAGGACGCCGGCTCGAAGCTGACCAAGGCGCGCGAGCTTGGCGTTGCGGTGCTGACCGAGGACGATTGGCTGACGCTGATCGAGGAGTAGGGCGCAACGTCGCCGCAACTCTCCGCTGTCATCACCCGCGAAGGCGGGTGATCCAGTATCCCAGAGACAGTCATTGTTGAGCGGATGGGCCGCGGCGTACTGGATCCCCCGCATGCGCGGGGGATGACGAGGTGAGGGCGTGGCGCGCGCACGCGCCTTACATCATCCCGCTCTCATCCTCCTCCGCCTGCGCGATCAGCTCTTCGCTGACCACCACGTTCCGCCGCGGCACCACGAAGATCATGGTGCAGGCGCAGGCGATCGAGATTGCGAAGATTGCCGAGGTCAGCGGCAGCGTGGTGGCGGAGTGGCCGCCGAGATAGGCGCCGAACTGCGAGATCAGCGCACCGATGCCCTGCTGCAGGAAGCCCATGGCGCCCGACGCGGTGCCGGCGGCTTCTGGGCGGATGCTGATGGCGCCGGCGGCGGAATTGGCCATCACGAAGGCGTTGGCGACCATCACGATCATCTGGGTGCCGAACAGCCAGAGCGGCGCCTGGTTTACTCCGGCAAAACTCCAGATCAGGTTCAAGAGGCTGCCGCCGAGCTGCAGCGCGAGGCCGAACCAGATCAATTTCTCCAGCGAATGCCGCGGCGCGAAGCGCACGCAGAGCAGATTGCCGACAAAGTAGCCGAACCCGGTCATCGCGAACCAGGCGCCATATTCGGCGCTGCTGCGGCCCATCTGGGTCACCACGATGTAGGGGCCGCCGCCGGCGAAGGCGAAGATGATCTGCGACGACAGCACCTGGCACAGCAGGTAGCCGACGAAGGCGCGGTTCGTTATCAGCTTGCCGAGGTCGCCGCGAAAGCTCGCGCTGTCGGCGCGGTCGCGGCGGGTCTCGGGCAGTGCTAGCGCGATGAAGATCGTTGTCGTCAGCGACGCCGCGGTGATGAGATAGAGGATCGCGCGCCAGCCGAATGCGGTCTCCAAGAGACCGCCGGTCAACGGGCTCACCATCTGCGCGATCATCAGCGCGGCGACCACGAGGCTGATCATGGCGCCGACCCGCTCGCGCGGATAGAGATCGCGGATGATGGCACGGCTGATCACCATGCCGCTGGCGCCGCCGAGCGCCTGGAAGAAGCGCGCCGCGATCAGCTGCGGCAGCGTTTCGGCAAACACCGAGCCGATGCCGGCCACCACCATCAGGCCGAGGCCTGCGAGCAGCACCGGGCGGCGGCCGAATCTGTCGGACAGCGGCCCCATGAACAGCTGCGAGAGCGCAATGCCGACCATGTAGAGCGACACCGTCATCTGCGCGATAGAGATGTCGCGGCCGAAATCGGTCGCGAGCACCGGCAGCGCCGGGACCAGCATGTAGAGCGAGATCGGCGCGACGCCCGTCATCACGACGAGCATAAGCAGCATGACCTTCGATGTCGCGATGTTGTCCTTGACGTTGTCTCTGGCCGCGCCGGGCGGCTTGCCCATCACGCCGTGCATTCAGGTCCGATCCAGCATTGTGGAAAGACTGTAGCGTGCCCGTTCGCGCGGAATACGGGTGTTTCGGCATACGCCCATGCGATTTCGGGAGACGCACCGTGATGTTTCGTCTCGCGCAATAAGCGCGGCTGTCGCCAGCCGCGAATTCCGCTGTCGTCCTCCGCGAAAGCGGGGGACCCAGTATTCCAGAGGCAGACGTAATTGAACCGATAGGCCGCGGCGTACTGGATCCCCCGCATGCGCGGGGGATGACATTGAATGTGAGGAAAGGGATGCGGTAAACTCGACGCCGCTACTTCAGCACAGCCGTCGCCTCATCCAGCCACAGCTTCGTCGCGTTGTCGTCGAGATGCGGACGCACCACGCGCGCGACGCGGGCGTGGTAGTCGTTGAGCCAGGCCAACTCGTCTTGGCTCAGCAGGCTGACCTCGATCAGGCGGCGATCGATCGGCGCCAGGGTCAGCGTCTCGAAGGCGTTGACCGGCTTCTCGGCGCCGGCAATGTCGGTGCCGATCACGAGCTCGAGGTTCTCGATCCTTATGCCGTAGGCGTCGGTCTTGTAGTAGCCGGGCTCGTTGGACAGGATCATGCCGCGCTTCAGCGGCGTGGTGCCGAGCTTCGAAATCCGCGCCGGCCCTTCATGGACGCTGAGATAGCTGCCGACGCCGTGGCCGGTGCCGTGCTCGAAATCGATCCCGGCCTGCCAGAGATATTGCCGCGCGAAGCTGTCGAGCTGCGCACCGGTGGTGCCGTCGGGGAAGATCGCACGCGCGATCGCAATATGGCCGCGCAGCACGCGGGTGAAGCGGTCGCGCATCTCGTCGCTCGGCGTGCCGATCGCGATGGTGCGGGTGACGTCGGTGGTGCCGTCCTGATATTGCGCGCCGGAATCGATCAGCAGCAGGTCGCCGGGCGCGATGCGGCGGTTGCTCTTGCGCGTCACGCGGTAATGCACGATGGCGCCGTTCGGCCCGGTGCCGGCGATGGTAGGGAACGAGACGTCCTTCAGCGCGCCGGTCTGGCGGCGGAACGTCTCCAGCGCCTCGACGGTGTCGATCTCGGTGAGGTGGCCTGTGGGCGCCTCGCGGTCGATCCAGGCGAGGAAGCGCGCCAGCGCCACCGCGTCACGCTGATGCGCTGACCGGGTGCCCTCGATCTCAGTGATGTTTTTCACCGCCTTCAGCAGGCTGACCGGGTCGTTGCCGCGCACCGGCTTGCCGCCGGCGCCAGCGATCAGGCGGCTCAGCGCGTCCGCGGCGGTCGCGCTGTCCAGCGCGATCGAGGCGCCGCGCTTGGCGAGCTCGGTGAGTTTTGGCGCCAGCGCCGCCGGCTCCTCGACATCGGCGGATTGCTCGAGATGGTCGCGCGTCGCGTTCGACAGCTTGCGGTGATCGATGAACACCAGCGGCCGGCCGTCCTTCGGCACCAGCGCGTAGGACAGAGGCAGCGGCGTATGCGAGACGTCGGCGCCGCGGATGTTGAAGGCCCAGGCCACCGCGTGGCTGTCGGACAGCACCAGAGCATCGACCCCGAGCTTGTTGATCTCGAGCCGGATCCGCTTGAGCTTCTCGGCCTCGATCTCACCCGAAAACTGCGCACCGTGGATGCTGACCGGACCGAGCGGCGGGGCCGGCCGCTCGCTCCAGATCGCATCGACCGGGTTGCGGTCGACCGCGACCAGTTCGGCGCCGGCCTTGGTGCAGGCCGCCGCCAGCCGTTCCGCTGCCGCAGAAGTGTGCAGCCACGGGTCAAATCCTAGGCGGTCGCCGGCTGAGAGGTGCCGCGTCAGCCAGTGCTCCGGCGGCGGCTCGACCAGCGGCTCGACCTGCCAGGCCTTGGCGTCGACCTGCTTGGCGGCCTGCAGGGTGTAGCGGCCGTCGACGAACAGGGCGGCCTGCTTGCTCAGCACGATCGCGAGCCCGGCCGATCCGGTGAAGCCGGTCAGCCAGGCGAGCCGCTCCTCGGACGCCGCAACATACTCATTCTGCTGCTGGTCGGCGCGCGGAACCACAAACCCGGTCAGCTTGCGCCGCGCCAGCTCCTCGCGCAGCGCGCTCAAGCGCGCGGTCAGCGCCACGCCGCCTTCAGGCTCTTCGAACGTCTGGAAATGGGCTTCGAACATCGCTGTCGCACTCTCTTCGGATGGCGCATGATCTTCGCGCAAACGCGGCGCCTTTGTCGCGCCGGAAAGCCGGTTGTCCACCTTGCGCCACGCGGTCAGGCCTGACCATTATTTTGGCATAACTTATGCTTGAATCGTGGCATAGTAGAAACGACCGGACGATGTCCACTGCGCGTCCTTGGTCAAGCGTACGGGGGGTGTCCAGGAGTGTCTCAACTCAACGGTGAGGAGATGCACGATGCCTGCATTCACGTTTGAGAAGATCTCGCCGCCGGTCCCCCGCGGACCGGTCGCGCCGATCGAACAGAAGCAACGTGGCGCAATCGTCCAGATGCTAGACCGTTTCGTTGAGGCGCGTGCCAGGCGCGCAGCCAGTCAGGACAAGGTCGAGACTCCCGGCCGCGATCCTGCGCCGTCCAAATAGCTCTCCTTCAATCGTCGTGACGCTGGCCGAGGTACACGCCTCGGTCCCGGTCTTCGTACTCCAGAGGATATGATCCGCTGGGCCAGCCACGCTCGCGACCGTCATTGCGTACCCGCGGCCGGCTGTCATGACGCCCGGTTGGATAACCGCGATAGGGTTCGCCGGCATGGCTGCGGTCGGTGACGAGGCGGATGCCGGCGCCTTGGGCGTTGGCGACCGCCGGAGACGCGACAGCGAAGATCGCCGCGATGGTGAAGGCGCGAGTGGGACGTTTCATGCGGACGGTCTCCTTCGCCGAGATCACGAACAGGATCGCGGACCAACGCTTGATGATGCCTGCCGTTGCAGGGGTCTGACTATTCCAGGTCGGACGCCTTCGCCACGGTCACGTTGACGACCTTTGTGCCTTCGAGCTCGCGCACGATCCGCGCATCGGGCCCGACGATCCCCAGATCGAATTCACGCTCCGCCGTCAGCAGCGTGATGCGCTGACCGACGATGACGACGACGGTCATGTCGAGCGTCTCGCCGGACAGCGCCCATTCCCTCAGTTCATTGCGGAACGGCTCCCTGCGCCAGGCGTCCGGGAAGCCCGGATCGCATCTGGCCTCGAGGCCGTCGTCCGATGTGGTCAGGACAAGCTTCGACCGGGAGGGCTTCCAGTGCTCCTCCAGGAGGTCGTTGACGAGCCAGACGCAGCTGAACGAGCGGCATTCCTCCGGCCGGCTCGGGTAGATCCGGCAGCTGCGCCCCGGCTTGCAATGCGCGCACCAGGCGTTGGCGGGCTTCGCCAGTTCCTCGATCGCCATCACCTTGCAGCAGAGCGTGCAGTCGCCGCACTGTCTGCCGGTCGCGGTCATGTCACCTCACCGAGCGCAGCAGCAGGCTGCTCCAGCCCTCGATTCTGAGATGGCGCAGCGGCACCAGCCCGCGGGCGCGGTAGGCGGCGATGACAGCCGGCGCCTGGTGGGTCAGCAGGCCGGAGAGGATGACTTGCGCCGACGAAGCGAGGTGCCGCGCCATCGGCCCCGACAGCTGGCGTAGCGGGTTGGCCAGGATGTTGGCGAGCACCAGATCGAACGGCCCGTCCCCGGCAAAGCGCGGCGACGCAAAGCCGGTGGCGCGGATCACGTCGACCAGATGACCTGCCCCGTTGAGCCGGGCGTTCTCCGCGGCGACCTGGACGGACGGCGGATCGATATCGCTGGCCAGCACCCGGCCGTGCAGCGCCTTGGCGGCGGCAATCCCCAGCACGCCGGTTCCGGTGCCGAGATCGAGCACGCGCCGGGGCTGATAGGCCTTCAGCACGTGGTCGAGCAGCAGCAGGCAGCCGCGCGTGGTGCCGTGATGGCCGGTGCCGAAGGCGAGCGCCGCCTCGATCTCGATCCCGAGCTTGTTAGGCGGAATCCTGTGCCGGTCATGCTGGCCGTGGACGATGAAGCGGCCGGCCGCGACCGGGACGAGGTCCTCCAGGCTGGCCTTGACCCAGTCCTTTGCCTCAACAATATCAAAGACTAAAGTCTCTGCGACATCCTGCCGCACTACCTGTCCGATCAGCTCGCGCAGCAAGGATTGGTCCGGCGGGTCGGCAAAATGGACGGTGACGTCCCAGCGGCCGTCCGGCCGCTCGAAGGCTGCAAAGGCCGCCTGATCCTCGAAAAACAACTCGGAAAGCGCGTCGACCACGCGTTTTGCGGTCGATTCGTCTGACAGGGTGATGCTGGCGCGGTGTGTGGATGGGGTCATCGAAGGCCGGTAGCGCGGTTTTTGTTAAAATTTCAAGCGGGATTCATTCGAATATCGCGAGAATTGATAGGTTCCCGGTTCAGACAACCTTAGATGTTACCGTACTAGTACTGGTTCCGGCAGCGGAACTCCCGTTGCTTCAAGGCATCACAACCAAGGGCAGGGCTGCAATGAAGGCTTTTATCGTTAAGTTCTTGAAGAACGAATCCGGCGCGACCGCCATCGAATACGGACTGATTGCGACCGGCATCGCCATCGCCATCATCGCTGCGGTGAATGGCGTCGGCACGGCGCTGAGCGGGACCTTCAACTCGATCAGCGGTTCCCTGAAGTAATTTCGCAGACGGCGTTCTCAAGCAAGCACCGGGCAACGACGCCCGGTGTTTTCTTTTGAACCGGTCGTCCGGTAATGCCTCAGTTTGAAATTCGGGCGCTGGCCAATGGGCGTCATCGGGGCATTTTATGGCCTTATCAGCTTCAATGAATATGCAGTTTGTGCCAATCTCGGTGGTATGAACCGAGAACGGGATCGACGTGCCCTAGAAGCGCAGTTGAAATTCTGCCGCGCTCTCGCCGGCGCGTATCCGGACGGCCCGACCGCCGACAATCTGCAAAAATTGGAGAGCGAGATCAGACGCCAGCTCGACACGCTTGCTGATGAGGGGCGTACCGATCAGGCCAAGGGCGCCGCCCAAGAGTACGCCGACAGTCAGCGAGAGATTATCGGCGAACTTCGAAAGAAATTGAATTGAGACCGCCTCAGTTGGCGACCTCTAGGCGCTTCCTGTAAGGGCCTCGCTTCTTCGGCGCACCTTCCGCCTTGTCGATCAGTGTCACGGTGTCGCTCATTTCCAGTGGAGACGAAACGAGCCCAGCAGCCATGGCGGGCGGTAGTGTCTCAGTATGGAGACACTACCGGTCGTCCACAGAGCCACACGCGACTTGCCAACAGGATATGCGGCGCGTTGTTGCCAGGTTGTCAGCGACTGCTGCACCGCTAGTCCACCGGGATTTCCACCGGCTTTCCAGCACAAAGCGCTGCGGTTTACCCACAGCAGACCCACAGCTTCTCAACAATCCTGTTCACAGCTTGTCCCCGGAGCGCGCGGTCCGTCGTCCGCCCTATGCGAACAGCGCGCGATGGTCGGCCAGGATGGCGCGGGCGGCATTGTGGCCGGGGGCGCCGGTGACGCCGCCGCCGGGATGGGCGCCGGAACCGCAATGATAGAGGCCGCGGAGCGGGCCGCGGTAGTCGGCATGGCCGAGCATCGGCCGCGCCGAGAACAACTGGTTCAGCGTCAGCGCGCCGTGAAAGATGTCGCCGCCGAGGAGGCCGAACTGCCGTTCCAGGTCGAGCGGCGACAGGATTTGGCGGCCGACCACGCTGCCTGCGAAGCCGGGGGCGTAGCTGTCGACGGTTGCGATCATCAGATCGGCGACCTCCTCGCGATGGTCGTCCCAGGATTTTCCGTCCGGCAATTGCGGCGCGACGTGCTGGCAGAACAGGCTCGCGACATGCTTGCCCGGCGGGCTCAGGCTGTCGTCGAGCGTCGAGGGGATCAGCACCTCGACGACGGGCGCGCGGCTCCAGCCGAATTCGCGCGCATCGCGCCAGGCGCGATCCATGTAGTCGAGACTTGGCGCGATAATGATTCCAGCGGTGAGGTGATCGCCCGCACCAGGCAGCGCGGTGAACGAGGGCAGGGCGCGGAGCGCCACGTTCATCCTGAACGTGCCGGAACCATTCTGCCACCGCGAGATGCGCGCGCGGAATTCGGATGCCAGTGCGCCTGCCGGCACCAGGCGTGTGTACAGCAGCTTCGGATTGACGTTCGAGACGACGTATTTGGCGCGGATGGTCTCGCCATTGTCGAGGATGATGCCAGTGGCGCGATCCTTCTCGACGATCACCTCGCGCACGGGCGCATCAGTCTCGATCTCGACGCCATGGCCGCGCGCGGCGCGCGCCATCGCCTGGGTGATCGCGCCCATGCCGCCGATCGCGTGGCCCCAGACCCCCTTCTTGCCGTTCACCTCGCCAAACGCATGGTGCAGCATCACATAGGCCGAGCCGGCGGCGTAGGGGCTGGCATAGTTGCCGACGATGGCGTCGAAGCCGAACAGCGCCTTGACGAGATCGCTCTCGAAACGCTCGTCGAGCATCTCGCCGGCCGAGCGCGTGAACAAATCGAGCAGATCGCGCTGCTGCTCGAGCGACAGCCTGCGCAGGATGTTGGCGGTGCCGAGCGCATTGAAGGCCTCGCTCACCGCACTGACGCCAAAGCCCTCGACAAGGTTCGGCGGTGCGCGCAGCACGAATTGGCGCAGCACGTCGGCGATGGCTTCGAGTTCCCCGGAGAACACGCCGATCGTGGCAGCGTCCCGCTGGCTGAGCTTCGCGACCGATTGCTGGGTGCGGCCTTCGCCGGTCAGCAAATAGCTGCCGTCGGGCGCGGGGAGGAAGTTCTGGGCGCGGCGCTCGACGATCCTGAGGCCATGATCGGCAAGTTTCAGGTCAGACATGATTTGCGGGTTGAGCAAACTCACCGTGTAGGCGGCAACCGAATTGCGGAATCCCGGACAGAACTCCTCGGTGACGGCGGCGCCGCCGACCACCTTGCGGCGTTCCACGACCTTCACCCGCAACCCTGCCGTCGCAAGATAGGCCGCGCAGGTGAGGCCGTTGTGCCCCGCACCGATGATGACGACGTCTGTCTCGTTCATGTCCGCTTCAAGAAGCAGTGATTAGAGCACGTGCTGTGGCGCCGCAGCGCCGCGTCGTCAAGTCCGCGTGACCGTGGTTTCTTGTCCGTGATACTGCCTTATGCTCAATTCGCCTCCTCCGGTGCGCTGCCGCCGGACCGTCCGCTTCCGGCGCCCGCCGGGTCCATGCCGGAGCTTTCATGACATCTGAGCCGTCCGCCTCGCGAAACCGGCTGGTGCTGGTCGTCTATACCGCCGCGATCTTCGTCAGCGCCCTGTTGCTGTTCTCGGTGCAGCCGCTGTTCACCAAGATGGTGCTGCCACGGCTCGGTGGCTCGCCTGCGGTGTGGTCGGTGGCGATGGTGTTCTTCCAGTCGCTGCTGCTCGGCGGCTACGCCTATGCGCATCTCCTGATGAAGCTGAACAGCCGTGTCGTGCCGATCGTGGTGCATCTCGTGCTGCTCGTCATTGCGTTGCTGACGTTGCCGCTGTCGATCAAGAGCGGCTGGGGCGAGCCGCCAACTTCGGGCTATGCGATCTGGCTGCTCGGCCTGTTCGTGGTCTCGATCGGCCTGCCGTTCTTTGCGCTCGCCGCCAACAATCCCCTGCTGCAGGCCTGGTTCGTGCGCACCGGCCACCCCAATGGCCCCGACCCGTATTTTCTTTACGCCTCCTCGAACATCGGCAGTTTCCTGGCGCTGTTGTCCTATCCGGTGCTGCTCGAGCCGATGTTCACGTTGCGCACCCAGAACCTGATCTGGACCGGCGGCTATGGTCTCTTGATCGTCCTGATCGCGGGTTGCGGCGTGCTGCTGTTGCGATCGCCGGCCAATGCCGCCGCACTCAACATGCCGGCCGACGACATCAACGCGACGGCGCCGTCCTGGCCGCAGCGGGCGTTTTGGATCTTCCTTGCCGCCGTGCCCTCCGGCCTCTTGATCGCGGTGACGGCGCATATCTCGACCGACGTCGCCGCCGCGCCCTTGCTCTGGGTGCTGCCGCTGTCGCTGTATCTCTTGACCTGGGTGCTGGTGTTCCAGTCGCGGCCGCTGCTGCCGCACAAATGGATGCTGCTGGCGCAGCCGCTGGCGATCGCCGGCGTCGTGGTCCTGCTCGCGGTCGGCGGCGAGCAGAACCTGCTGCTCACGCTCGGCGGCCATCAGCTCTGCTTCTTCATCATCGCGATGGCCTGTCATGGCGAGCTGGCGCGCACCCGCCCGGCCGCGAAATATCTCACCGGCTTCTACGTCGCGCTGTCGTTCGGCGGCATGATCGGCGGCCTGTTCGCGGGACTTATTGCGCCTTTTACTTTCTCCTGGGTCGCCGAATATCCGATCCTGCTGGCGCTCGCCGCGCTCTGCCGCCCGCCCGGCGGCGCCGAGCGGCTGCCGCGCTGGAGCGCCTGGTACTGGCCGTTCCTCGCGGTGCTGGCGGTGGCGCTGATCGCGCCGAGCTATTCGGCCGGCGACATCTTCAAGTGGCTCGACGACCGGCGTGTCTGGATGATCGGCGCCGTCGGCGTGCTCTCGGCGCTGCTGGCGCTGGCGCTGAACGCCAACCGCTGGAAGATCTTTGCCACCGTCGTCGTCGCGCTGGTTGTGCTGCGCGCCTATCCATCCGACGACGGCCGCGTCGAAACCGTGCGCAGCTTCTTCGGCGTGCACAAGATCGTGGTGACGCCGAACGGGCAGTATCACGTGCTGATGCACGGCACCACGATCCACGGCGCCGAGAAGTTCAGGAACAACGACGGCACGCCGGTCACCGGGCGGCCGGAGCCGATCAGCTACTACCACAAGGACGGCGGCATCGGGCAGGCGATCACCGCCATCCGCGAGCGCAAGGGCGCGCCGCTGAAGGTCGCAGTGATCGGGCTCGGCTCGGGGACGCTGACCTGCGCCTCAGTGCCCGGCGAAGACTGGCGTTTCTTCGAGATCGACCAATCGATGGTCGACACCGCGCGCGACCCGAAATACTTCACCTACATCCAGAACTGCGAGCCGAACCTGAAGCCCGTGATCGGCGATGCGCGGCTGACCTTCGCCAAGGAGCCGGACGGCGTCTACGATCTCATCATCGTCGACGCCTATTCGTCGGACGCGATCCCGATCCATCTCGCCACCGAGGAGGCGATGGCGATCTACAAGGAGAAGCTGGCGCCGCAGGGCGCGGTCGTGATGCACGTCTCCAACCGTCACCTCGAACTGTCCAGCGTCGTGGTCGGCATCGCCGATGCCAATGACATGAAGAGCTGGGTCTATAGCGAGGATTCCGGCCGCGACAACGAGTACATCTTCTCGACCTCGGTCGTGGTCTCCGCCCGCGAGGAAGCTGATGTCGGCAAGCTCGCATCGTCGGATGTCTGGACCGAGACCGAAGCCGACGAGAAGCAGCGGGTCTGGACCGACGATTATTCGAACGTGCTGGGTGCGGTGTACCGCCGCCTGCGCGACGGCGAGCAGTAGGCTTGATCGGTCTTGCCTAGCGATCCGCTACCAGCAGCTTCGCGATCTGGGAGTTGACGATTGCGACGAACAACTCGGGATCGTTGAAAGCCCGCGCAGAGAGCATTGCGCCGTGAACCGATGCCATCAGCATTTGAGCCTCATCTTCCGGCCGCTTGTTCAAGTGGAATAAGTGCTGCTCTGCGCCGGCCTGCAGCACCGACGTCAGCCATCTTGCGAGACCATGGAAATGAGCCCGGACGCGTGAAGCGACCTCGTCCGGCAACATCGGCATCTCGCCGGCAAGCATCGCGCAGACGCAGAAGGGCAGCGAGGCATCCCGAATGCACGTCTGCCAGAAGTTCAGATAAGACTGCAGTTGTTCGGTCGGGCTCGAGAACTGCTCCTGGAGAGACCTCAGGCCCAGTTCCGCCTGCCGCCGGTAGCGATCCACCAGCACCGAGACCAATTCGGCCTTGGTCGGGAAGTGATGGTGAATGCTCGCCTTCCTGATGCCGATCGCATCGGAAATGTCGGCATAGCTGAACGCGTTGTAGCCTCCCGCGACGATGAGAGACTGGGCGACATCGAGAATTTTTTCCGAAGTCGAAATCGTCGGGTTCATAATGGCGCCTACCTTCCAGTAGGTAAGCTTGTCAAGCTATCCCAGCTCTCCCGTCCCACACAAGAAGGTGTCCGAGCGTCGGATTGACTCAAAAGCGCCATCTACCTACTAGTAGGAAGGCAAGCAAGGAGCCTGTCAATGCAAAGCCACCTTTCGACCCAATCCACCTGGTTGCGATCGTATTATTTCGGCCGCGGCATATTCTCGATCGCCTGGGTTGCCGCCGCCGTTCTGTTCAGGGGGCAACCCGGCGTCACCGCGTTTTTGCTCGTGATCTACCCGGCATGGGACGCCATCGCCAATCTGGCAGACGCCCGGGTCAATGGCGGTCTGAAGGCCAACCCATCCCAGGCATTGAACGTCGCGGTCAGCACGGTAACAGCGCTCGCCGTGATCGCAGCGGTCAGCCACAGCACATATGCCGTGCTGGCCATATTCGGAGTCTGGGCGATCCTTTCCGGTCTGCTGCAGCTGTACACGGGAGCAAGGCGCTGGCGTCATTACGGTGCGCAATGGGCAATGATCCTGAGCGGCGCGCAGTCGGCCCTCGCCGGTGGCTACATGATCAGCCAATCCATTGGCACCGTCGCGCCAACGATTCTGGATGTCGCTCCCTATGCGGGGTTCGGCGCGTTCTACTTCCTGGTGTCCGCAATCTGGCTCGTTGCGACAGCTTATCGCAACGCGCATGCGTAAGAGGGGCCTCGCATCGGAGAGCGCGCAGGCACTGAAGCTTCGGTTCTGATTGAATCAGAACCGAAGCTCGAGCTGGCGGTTCGACCGCCCGTTACTTGTCGTCGGCCACAGCCGCCGGCTTGTCCTTGTCCGGGCTTGACGCGGCGAGCAGCGGCATCGTCGGCGAGGTCTCGCCGGCGTCCTCGTCGAGGAATTGCTCCACCCCCGCCTGGATCGATGACTTGGCGCTGTCGGGGCCGCGGTCGCTGAGGTCGTTGTGCTGAAACTCGGTTCGGACCACCTTGATGCCGAGCCGGGCGCAGGTCTCGTCGTCGGGGACGACGCCCGGGTCCGCCTTGAAATGAGGGTCCTTCGAGCGGAACGAGAGGATCTTGATCCTCGCGTCGGTGATGAAGGGGACGCGCAGATTGTCCAGCGTGACCACCTTCTTGACCAGCTCGGGATGCTGCTTGGCGAAGAACATCGAGATGTCGCCGCCGTTGGAGTGGCCGATCAGCGTCAGCTGGCGATAGTTTGCGTTCGGATAGAGCTTCTTGAGCTCATCGATCGCATACATGATGTTGAAGGCGCCGCGGTTGTATTGCATGCGGCGGCCGACATATTCCTCGCCGACCTTGGTCACCATCGGCGCATCGCTGTCGAGATCATGCTGAATGCTGACCACGAGGTAGCCGCGCGACGCGAACAGATTGGTGAGGAACGAATACTCGGTGTTCTTGACGGTGTTGCCGTGGCTCAGGATCGCGACCGGCAATTCGATCATCTCGGCCATCGCCTGCATCTGCCGGTCACGCCGGACCGCGACCTCGACCGTGACGTTGCGGTCGTCGCGCAGCACGTCATGGAACGTCAGCATCGTGTGACGGATGGCCCATCGGTCCGTCGTGAAATAGCCGGCCATCGCCACGACGCACAGGCAAAGGACAATGAAGCCCCGTTTCATTTCGACCTCTGATACTGCCTACGTGACCCGCGCTTCTCGCCCTGATGTCATCAGGTACTCCGCGTGAATCGGCCTCCAGAGGCCAAGGCGGGCGCTATTGCCGCCGAATATCGGGCTAATTTTACAATCAGATGACGATGCAACGACGGGCCACGGCGCACGACGAGGTGGGCTCTTTACGACGGTCACAAGCGGGTGAGGGGAGCGTGAACTGACGGCGCGCGGCCTGCGGCGCCGTCAGCGGATCAGGAGAGCGTCTCAGTCCTGATAGTTGTTGCCGTAGAAGCCGCGCTGCTGCTGGTAGTACGGCCGCGGCTGGTAATTGCCCTGCGGCGCCGGCGCGTAGCCCTGGTTGCCGTAGTATTGTTGCTGGCCATAGCCCTGCGCGTCGTAGACGCGGCGGCTTGACGGCGGCGCCGGGTAGCGCTGCGCAGTCGAGCTGCCGTCGGCCGGATAGATGTAGCCGTCGTCGGCGCGGGCCTGCGCCGGATATTCGCGCGGCTGCGGCGTCAGCACGACGGGATCGCCGGCGGCGGCGGTGCCGTATTGCTCGTCTTGCTGCGGCGCGCGGCGGACGACGGCGGTGCCGTTGCGCCCACGCGGATTGCGCGCCAGTGCGACCTGGGATGAGCCGGTCAGCGTCACCGTGGTGTTGAGCACGCCTTGCTTCTGGATCAGCGCGTAGAGCGTCGTTGCGTTGTCGCGCGACAGCCGCACGCAGCCGTGCGAGGCCGGCGAGCCGAGCCGGTTCACCGAGTCGGTGCCGTGAATCGCGTGCCCGATCTTGGTGAAGAAGATCGAGTGCGGCATCGGTGCGTCGTCGAATTCCTTGGAGTAGTGATCCTCTTCCATGCGGAACGCGCGGAAGCTGCCGTTCGGCGTCTCGCGCGAGGGGATGCCGGTCGACACCGGCCAGTGATAGCGCGCGACGCCGTCGACCGCGACGGTCATCTGCTGGTTGTCCTTGTCGATGGTGATATCGACCTTGGCCTGCGCGGCGCCGGCCGCAAAAAGCATCACGGAAGTGAACGCAATGAGGAACGAACGCATTGTACCTTTGGCCTCCAGGCCTGATCGCGATGCCGCGGCTCTCCGTCCCCGGCAACCAATATGCACGGAATCCGAACTTGGTTCCAGTCGCGGACCCAGGCCATCTTTGAGCGCCATCGTTAATCCCGCGCACGGCGCAAACAAGGCCGAAGCCGGGCCCGCCGGTCGCGGCGGCCTGACTTTTTCGCGAGCAGGCCGCGACGATGCCCGCAATTGGCCGCCAACACGCAACCATCTGGCCGCATGGGCGTTTCACAATCCCGCCCCGGCGGCGCGATCGCGCCGAGCTTCAAGGAATCCAGATGAACAATACCAAGGTTAAGACCGCGGCCGTCGTTCCAGCCGGCCTCTCCGCGCGGCTCGTGCTTGCGGCCGCAGCCCTCGCTTTGACGCTGGTGGCAGTCCCCCATGCCGGCCATGCCCAGGGCATCGTCCGCGGGGCCCATGAGGGTGCCTATGAAGGCAACCGGGTCGCCGGCCCGGTGGGCGGCGTGGTCGGTGGCGCCGTCGGCGCTGGTGTCGGCGGCGCCATGGGCGCGGTCAAGGGCGTGTTCGGCATCCCAGATCGTGGCTACCGCCGTGGCCATCGCTGCCGGGGCTATTCCCGCCACGGCCATTTCCATTGTTATTAATGGGCAGGTGCGTAGATGGGGTAACGGGCCGGCCGCCCGCTCGCTACGGCGCGATTTGGAAGCGCGCTCGCGAGCGGCCTGTTGGTTGGAAGGCGGTCGTCCCTCAAACTGATGGTGTCAATAAACGGAGTCGGGCAAGCCCGCTCCAAGCATCATTAAGGGACGACCATGTACCACTATGCAGGAATCGACGTGTCTTTGGAATGCTCGAGCGTCTGCCTTGTCGATGGGACAGGTAAGATTTTGCGCGAGGCGAGGGTTGCGAGTGAGCCGGAGGCCTTGATCACCTGGTTGCGGTCGCTGGGGTTGGTGCTGGAACGGATCGGGCTGGAGGCTGGTCCGCTGTCGCAATGGCTCTACGCAGCGATGCGGGATGCGGGCCTGGCAGTCGAACTGTTGGAGACGCGGCACGTCCGCGATGCCTTCAAGGCGATGCCGGTGAAGTCGGACCGCAACGATGCCCGCGGGATCGCGCAACTGATGCGGCTGGGCTGGTTCCGGCCGGTGCACTGCAAGTCGATCGAAGCGCAGGAGACGCGGGCGGTTCTGACGGCACGCAAGCTGCTGCAGTCCAAGCTGCGCGACATCGAGAACAGCCTGCGCGGCGTGCTCCGCGGCTTCGGTCTGAAGGTCGGCACGACCACCGAGCGCACGTTCGCCGAACGCATCCGGGAGCTCGTAGCGGGCCATCCCGGACTTGAGATCGTGGCACAGGCGCTGCTCGAAGCCCACGCCGTGCTGCGGCGCGAGTTCAATGGCCTGGATAAGCACACCCAAAAGCTCGCCAGGTCGCACCCTCAAGCCCGCCTCCTGATGACGACACCGTCCGTCGGCCCGATCGTGGCGCTTACCTACGCCTCGGCGGTCGACGACCCGAAGCGCTTCCGGTCCTCGAAGGCGACGGGAGCGCATTTTGGCCTCACCCCGAAGAAGTACCAATCGGGCGAAACCGACTATACCGGCCGCATCAGCAAGATCGGCGATGCCTCCGTGCGCGAGGCGCTCTATCAGGCGGCTCACGTCATGCTGACCAAGCCGGTCAGGAACTGCTCGGCGCTGAAAGGCTGGGCGATGCGGATCGCCCGGCGCGCAGGCCTGCGCAAGGCCAAGGTGGCGCTCGCACGCAAGCTCGCCGTCGTTCTGCATCGCATGCTCGCCGACGCCAAACCGTTCAACCCGATGGCCAAGGCCTCGGCAACCTAAGCAAGGAGCAGCAATCGGTTCTGGGCGGGCCACGACACCAGGCTCTCCCTGAGCGAGGTCCCTGCGCCGGGACGATGGATCCGGTCAGGCCGCCATCCGGGAAGTGGCTCACAACCACGCTTCCGTAGATTGGCCGGCCGGCTCCTCAATGCACCCCATCAGGCGACGGCCTTCGCGCCGATCCCGTACAGAAGCAAGTGCCCGGCGAGTGGATCACGCAAAAAGGGATTGACTTACAAAGGCCCGTTACAGAAGCCCGGATGAAGCGCAAGCGAAATCCGGGGCCGCTCTTGGTAAGTCGCTTAGCTGTCCCGGGCTACAAGCGTCAATTCTTCAGCCGGTAGCCGGTCCTGAAGATCCATGCCACGACGGCCATGCACGCCACCAGGAAGCCCACGGTCATGCCGAGGCTCAGCACCACGCTGACATCGGCGATCTCATAGAAGCTCCAGCGGAAGCCGGAGATCAGATAGACCACGGGATTGAGCAGCGTGATGGTGCGCCAGCCCGACGGCAGCATGTTCACCGAATAGAAGCTGCCGCCGAGGAAGGTCAGCGGCGTCACCACCAGCATCGGGATCATCTGCAGCTTCTCGAAGCCGTCGGCCCAGATGCCGATGATGAAGCCGAACAGGCTGAAGGTGACGGCGGTCAGCACCAGAAAGGTCAGCATCCAGACCGGATGCTGGATATGCAAAGGTACAAAAAGTCCGGCGGTCGCCAGGATGATCAGCCCGAGGATGATCGACTTGGTGGCGGCGGCGCCGACATAGCCGATCACGATCTCCAAATAGGAGATCGGAGCCGACAGGATCTCGTAGATCGTGCCGACGAATTTCGGGAAGTAGATGCCGAACGAGGCGTTGGAGATGCTCTGCGTCAGCACCGCCAGCATCACCAATCCCGGCACGATGAAGGTGCCGTAGCTGACGCCCTCGACCTCGGTGATGCGCGAACCGATCGCGGCGCCGAACACCACGAAATACAGCGAGGTCGAGACAACAGGCGAGACGATGCTCTGCAGCAGCGTGCGCCAGGTGCGTGCCATTTCGAACAGATAGATGGCCCGGATTGCGCGGTAATTCATGGCGCCCTCACGATGCTGACGAAGATGTCCTCAAGTGAGGATTGCTTCGTGTCGAGATCGGAGATGCGGATGCCGGCGTTGCGGAGGTCGCTGAGCAGGCTGGTGATGCCGGTGCGGTCGCCCTTGGTGTCGTAATCATAGGTCACCGCGCGGCCGTCGTCGGACAATTCGAGATGGTAGGCGGCAAGATCAGGCGGAACCGCGTCGAGCTTGCTCTGCAGGTGCAGCGTCAGCTGCTTCTTGCCGAGCTTCTGCATCAACGTCGCCTTGTCCTCGATCAGGATGATCTCGCCCTTGTTGATGACGCCGATGCGGTCGGCCATCTCCTCGGCTTCCTCAATGTAGTGCGTGGTCAGGATGATGGTGACGCCGGCAGCCTGCAGCGTGCGAACCACCTCCCACATGCCCTTGCGCAATTCGACGTCGACGCCGGCGGTGGGCTCGTCGAGGAACAGGATCTGTGGCTCGTGCGACAGCGCCTTGGCGATCATCACACGGCGTTTCATGCCGCCGGACAGTGTGATGATCTTGTCGTCCTTCTTGTCCCACAGCGACAGGTCGCGCAGCACCTTCTCGATATGGGCGGGATTCTTCGGCCTGCCGAACAGACCGCGGCTGAAGCTGACGGTCGCCCACACCGATTCGAACGCGTCGGTGTGCAGTTCCTGCGGCACCAGCCCGATCATCGACCGCGCCGCGCGATAGTCGCCGATGATGTCATGCCCGCCGATCGTGATACGGCCCTCGCTCGGATTGGCGATGCCGCAGATGATGCTGATCAGCGTGGTCTTGCCGGCGCCGTTCGGCCCGAGCAGCGCGAAGATCTCGCCTTTGGCGATATCGAGGTTGATGCCCTTCAGCGCCTTGAAGCCAGAGCCATAGGTCTTTGAAAGATTGGATACGGAAATGATCGGCGACATGAAGGATCGAAAGCGTGAGGGAGGGGGCGCGCGCGGATTGGGGCCCGGGCGGGGGGTCAAGCGCAAATAGGAACGCGCAATCTGTTCCGCAATCGCTCGCCGAGGCAGAAAATTCATTCTGCAGTGTGGCGGAAAAGCCGCGCTAGTGCCTCTTGGCCGGCTTCGCCGGCTTCTTGGCGGCCGCCGCCGGCGCCGGGTGCGCGGGCGGCTCGTCGGCGACCTTCGCGACCAGCATGATCTGCAGCTGGTTGTTGACCGGCGCGTTGGGGCGGGCGGGGTCGAGCAGCTGCTCTTCGCCGAGCCCGACCGATTGCAGGCGCTTCGGTGCGATCTTGAAGGTGTTGACCAGGATGTCGCGAATCGCGTCCGCGCGCCGCTGGCTCAGCAGCACGTTGTTGTCGCGCCGTCCGGTCGATTCGATGTGGCCGACGATCAGGAACGTGTAGGGCAGCAGCGAGGAATGCGTCAGCGCGTCGGCGATCCGTCCGACGGTCTGATACGATTCCGGCATCACGATCGGCGTGTCGACGTCGAACGCGATGTCGGCATTGAACGCCGGCAGCTTGGTCAGGTCGGGAGCGATCGGGGGGCGCTTTTGCGGCGGCGGCTCGTTCTTCGATCGCGACTTCGATCGTTCGAGCGTCTGCTGGCGCAGCGCCGGGACATCGATCGCGGCGTCGGTCTCGAAATGATTGAGCTTGGCGATGACGTCGTCGCGCGTGACCGCGGTCTGCGCCTGCACGAGCGGCGCCGCCAGCAACGTCAGCGCGGCGAGCAGACCCAACAGGCCAAGATCGCGCAAGCCGCCCGTCGACCGCCGCATCATTGATACCCCGCGTCATTGATCGCCTGGGCGCAATTGCGGCTGACGCCCTTGGCTGCGACGAGGCAGGGCACCGCCTTGCTGGTCTCCTTGGTCGAGCCGTTGCACACCTTGACGATCTCGCGGGTGCAGGCGTTTGCCACCGTCACGCGCGCCGCGATCCGCTTCTGGATCGTATCGAGGGTGGAGAAGTAAGTCTCCTTGCACTGCGGCGATATCACGTCGCGGTTGCGCGACAGGCACTCCTTGAGGCGGGTGGCGTCGAGATTGACGCCGCGGCAGTTGGCGGTGATGTCGGCGCCGCAGGCCTTGGCGAGCTGCGCGGCCGAATCGCCAAAGCTCATCGTCTCCGCGACCGCCAGCGACGGCGCAGTGAGCGCGATGACAAAAAGGAAAAACCCTCCCCGGACCATGGGGCCATCTCAACCCGTGAATTCAACTGGGGTCAAGAGCTACGAACAGGGAAGGCCGCCAGGGAAGGTCGCCAGGGAAGGCTGCTCACTCACACCCGTTCCACAAAGCTGTCGACCACCTTCTTCTCGCCGGCCTTTTCGAAGGCGATGGTCAGCTTGTTGCCGTCGATCTTCACCACATGGCCGTAGCCGAATTTCTGGTGAAACACCCGATCCTCCAGCGAGAATTCCGACACCGTGCCGGTGGATTTCGCCACCAGCTCGCCCTCGATCACCATCGGGCCGCGCTTGGTGCGACTGAAGCTATCCGAGGAAAAGGAGGATTGCCGCTCCTCGAAGCCGCCGCTGCGCGCCCCGCCACCGCGGCCGCGGTTGGCCTGGGCGCGCTGCCAGCCCGGGGTCGAATAGCTCGAGCCGAATGATTCGAGGTTGTCGAAGCGCGAGGCGCCGTAGCCGCCGCTGCCCCCCCAGCCCGAGCCGCCCTTGGATTCGGTGATCTCGACATTGTGCGCCGGCAACTCGTCGAGGAAGCGCGAGGGGATCGTGGTCGACCAGGTGCCATGGATGCGGCGGTTGGTGGCGAAATAGATCTTGGCGCGGCGGCGGGCGCGGGTCAGCCCGACATGGGCGAGACGGCGCTCCTCCTCGAGCCCGGCGCGGCCTTGCTCATCCAGCGTGCGCTGGCTCGGGAACAGGCCTTCCTCCCAGCCCGGCAGGAACACATTGTCGAATTCCAGCCCCTTGGCCGAATGCAGCGTCATCAGCGACACCGCCTCGTCGCCGGCCTCGCCGTCGCGGTCCATCACCAGCGAGATATGTTCGAGAAACCCTTGCAGGTTCTCGAATTCCTCCATCGAACGCACCAGCTCCTTGAGGTTGTCCAGCCGGCCCGCGGCGTCAGCCGAGCGGTCCTTCTGCCACATCTCGGTATAGCCGCTCTCGTCGAGCACGATCTCGGCGAGCTCGGTATGCGAGACAACCTCGCGCTGGGCGCGCCAGCGGTCGAACTGCATCACGACATCGCGCAGGGAGCCGCGCGCCTTCGGCTTCAGCTCGTCGGTCTCGACCACGGCGCGCGCCGCCTCGAACAGCGGAATGCGGCGCTTGCGGGCATGGTCGTGCAGCAGCTGCACGGTGGCATCGCCGAGCCCCCGTTTGGGCACGTTGACGATGCGCTCGAAGGCGAGATCGTCGGCCGGCGAGTTGATGGTGCGCAGATAGGCCAGCGCATCGCGGATTTCGGCGCGCTCATAGAATCTGGGGCCGCCGATCACGCGATAGGGCAGGCCGAGCGTGACGAAGCGGTCTTCGAACTCGCGCATCTGGAACGAGGCGCGGACCAGAATGGCGACGTCGTTGAGGTTTTCGCCCGCGCGCTGCAACCCCTCGAGCTCCTCGCCGATCGCGCGCGCCTCCTCTTCCGAATCCCAGGAGCCGGTGACGGTGACCTTCTCGCCGTCGACATCCTCGGTGCGCAGCGTCTTGCCGAGCCGGCCTTCATTGTGCGCGATCAGATGCGAGGCCGCGGCCAGGATGTGGCCGGTGGAGCGGTAGTTGCGCTCGAGCCGGATCACCTTGGCGCCAGGAAAATCGTGGTCGAAGCGCAGGATGTTGTCGACCTCGGCGCCGCGCCAGCCATAGATCGACTGGTCATCGTCGCCGACGCAGCAGATGTTCTTGAGCGGCGCGGAGGGAGCGGCCGGCGCGGGCTGTGCGCTTGCTGCCTCCCTTGCGGCCGCATCATCGATCGGACCCGGAATCACCGCCGAGAGCGGCAGGCCGGGCTGCGACGGCGCCTGCGACAGCAGGCGCAGCCACAGATACTGCGCGACGTTGGTGTCCTGATATTCGTCGACCAGGATGAACTTGAAGCGGTTCTGGTACTGCCGGAGCACGTCAGGATTTTCGCGGAATAGCCTGATGTTCTCGAGCAGCAGGTCGCCGAAATCGGCGGCGTTGAGGATCTTCAGCCGCTCCTGATAGGTCGCGTAGATCTTGCCGCCCTTACCGTTGCCGAACGAGGCGGCCTCGCCGGACGGCACCTGCGACGGCGACAGCCCGCGGTTCTTCCAGCTGTCGATCAGGCCGGCCAGCATCCGCGCCGGCCAGCGCTTGTCGTCGATGTTCTCGGCCTGCAGAAGCTGTTTGAGCAGCCGCACCTGGTCGTCGACGTCGAGCACCGTGAAGTTCGATTTGAGCTGCACCAGCTCGGCATGGATGCGCAGGATGCGGCCGCCGATCGAGTGGAAGGTGCCGAGCCACGGCATGCCCTCGACCGCCTGGCCCAGCATCTGGCCGAGCCGCAGCTTCATCTCGCGCGCTGCCTTGTTGGTGAAGGTCACCGACAGGATTTCGTGCGGCCGCGCGCGGCCCTGGCTCAGGATATGCGCGATGCGCGTGGTCAGCACCCGCGTCTTGCCGGTGCCGGCGCCGGCGAGCACCAGCACGGGGCCGTCGAGCGTCTCGACCGCCTCGCGCTGCTCCGGATTGAGGCCCTGGAGATATTGCGGACCCGCCGCCGCCCGCGCACGCGCGGCGATGCCCCCAGCAACCGGCTGGTGCTCGGGAACGCCGTGAGGGGGCAATTTGCTCGGCTCGGTCATCAGCGAATCGTCTCGGCCCCACGATGGCACCGCGGGACGGTGAAGGGGAGCCTTCTTAACAGGGATTGAGGGGCATATAGGGCCTGATCGGCCGTTTTGACAGGTTTTATCGCGGCCGACAGGAACGCTTTTGGCAGCAGCGTACAACCGGCCCGGTTCCTGAAATCGGCGAAAATTTCGCGGTTTCGCGGTCAGGAACCAGCGTTTCCCCGCAGGATTGTTTTCAACAAGTTCGGCGCCGGGCAGAGGTCCGCGCCGGGAAACGAACGAGGAAACGAAGCGGAGGTTTGATCATGCTGAGCTGGGTCGTCACATTCCTGGTCATCGCCCTGATCGCGGGAGTTCTGGGCTTCGGCGGCATCGCCGGCGCCTCGATCGAAATCGCCAAGGCGATCTTCTTCATCGCCATCATCCTGTTCCTGGTGTCGGCGGTGGTCGGATTGGCGCGTGGCCGCACAAGGGTCTAGCGCGGCGCTTGGTTACTTCTTGGTGGAGGGCATCGCCACGTTGCGGCCGATGCCCTCCGGACGCGGCACGCCCGCATAGCTCTCCACGATCGCCCGGGCGCGCGCCTGGATGTCAGGCGGAAACGGCGCCACCTTGCGCGCCTCCATGTCGATGTGCAGCGTGAGGTTTTCCGAAGTCGCCGAGAGCCAGCCCTCGGTGGCGTGGCGCAGCTCCTCGAAGGTGTGCAGCCGCTTCTCGTCGGCGCCGAGCATGAAGACCGAGACCTGCACGGGATCGCCGAGATGAATCTCCCGCAAGTAGCGGACGTGACACTCGGCGGTGAAGGTCGAGCAGTGCCGCGCCTTCATGTAGGCCGGCCCGATGCCGAGCTGCAGCCACATCTCGTCGATGGCGCGGTCGAACATCACGTTGTAGTAGGCCATGTTGAGATGGCCGTTATAATCGATCCATTGCGGCTCGATCTGCATCAGAGAGGATTTGAACGGGGCTGATGGAAGCGGCATCTCGCTTGCGGCAGTCACTGACGTCATCATCCATCCCCGGTTTGCTGGCGTTCGAGCATGAGCTTTTCTGTGACTCCAGCGGCCACTTTTTCAAGTCTGGCTCTCTTGACCCCTTATACAAGCTTTGCCACGGTCGGCTAAAGCCGGGAGGAAATTTGACGTGGCGACAACGATTTCGAGCAATTTGACGCGACCTGAGCCGCAGGCCCTGAAGCGCGCGATCGACGCGCTGGCGGCACGGTTCGGCAACCGGCTCGTCACGTCTTTAGCGGTGCGCGAACAGCACGCCCATACCACCACATGGCTGCCGAACCAGCCGCCGGACGCGGTGGTGATGGCGCAGGAGACGGCTGACATTCAGGACGTGGTGCGGATCTGCGCCGCAAGCCGCGTGCCGGTCATCGCGTTCGGTACCGGAACCTCGCTCGAGGGCCAGGTCAATGCGCCGGCGGGCGGCGTCTGCATCGATCTGCGCGACATGAATAAGGTGCTCGAGGTGCATGCCGAGGACCTCGACTGCGTGATCCAGCCCGGCGTGACGCGCAAGGCGCTGAACGAGCATCTGCGCGACCAGGGCCTGTTCTTCCCGATCGATCCCGGCGCCGACGCCTCGCTCGGCGGCATGACCTCGACCCGCGCCTCCGGCACCAACGCGGTGCGCTACGGCACCATGCGCGAGAACGTGCTGGCGCTGAAGGTGGTGCGCGGCGACGGCGAGATCATCACCACAGGCACGCGGGCCAAGAAGTCGTCGGCCGGCTACGACCTGACGCATCTGTTCATTGGCGCTGAAGGCACGCTCGGCATCATCTCCGAGCTCACCATCAAGCTGCGCGGTATTCCCGAAACGATCGCAGCCGCGGCCTGTTCGTTCGAGACGGTGCGCGGCGCCTGCCAGGCGACCATCCTCGCCATCCAGACCGGAATCCCGGTCGCCCGCATCGAGCTGCTCAACGCCGAGCAAGTGAAGGCCTGCAACAGCTATTCAAAACTGTCGCTGCCGGAGACGCCGCTGCTGCTTTTGGAATTCCACGGCAGCGAGGTGGAGGTTGCCGAGCAGTCGAAGAATTTCCGCGACATCGCCGCCGAATGCGGCGGCGGCGACTTCTCCTGGACCACCAAGCCGGAAGACCGCACCAGGCTGTGGCAGGCCCGGCACGACGCCTACTGGTCGGTGAAGGCGCTGCGTCCCGGCGACCGCATCGGCGTCGTCGCGACCGACGTCTGCGTGCCGATCTCGCGGCTTGCCGACTGCGTCACCGAGACCGAGGACGATCTGAAGCGGCTCAATCTGCTTTCGCCGATCGTCGGCCATGTCGGCGACGGCAATTTCCACTGCTCGCTGGTCTGCGACATCGACAACAAGGACGAGATGGCGCGTGGCGAGGAGTTCATGCATCGTCTGGTCGAACGCGCGCAAGCGATGGGCGGCACCTGCACCGGCGAGCACGGCATCGGCCAGGGCAAGCAGAAATACCTGAAGGCCGAGCTCGGGGTGGAGGCGCTCGACGCGATGCGGGCGCTGAAGCAGGCACTCGATCCGCAGAACATCTTCAATCCCGGAAAGATCGTCCCGGCCGCCTGAGGCGTCATTACTCAGCAGCGCAGTATCCGCGAGCGGTTGCGCGCTGCGATCGCGCGGAACTTTTCCGTCCGTCCGGCGTCTTTCCTGTGCCGTAGTGTATTGGCGCGGAGCGAGACAGAAGTGATCGGACGGGCAATCGGAATTGCAGTCATGATCGTTGCCATGGCGCTGTCGGGCGACGCGATCGCCCGCGGTGGCGGCCATGGAGGAGGCCATGGTGGCGGTCATGGGCACGGCGGCGGTCATGGGCACGGCGGTGGCCACGGACATGGCGGTGGTCATCGACATGGCGGGCATGGCTTCGGCCACATGCATTTCGGCGGCGGCCATCATGGCGGGTTCGGCCGTTCGCACGCGATCCCGCGATCAGGCTTCGCCGGCCATGGCGCCTTCGCGTCGCGCGGGGCGGTAAATTTCGGCCAGCCCGGCAACATGCGCAATGCGTTCAACTCGCTGTCGCGCAACGGCGCATTGCGCAACGGCCGGCTGTTGAGCAACCCGGCGGCGCGTGCGCAGATCGCGGCGGCCGCGGCGCTCGCCGGCTGGCACGGCGGGACGGTTGCCAGCGGCTGGTGGCAGCATCCCGGCGGCGGATATGGCTGGGTCGGCCCGCTGTTCTGGCCGTTCGCCTACAACGACATCTATGACTACGCGGTCTGGGGCGACGACCTCGGATTCTGGGGCTACGGCTATCCGGACATCTATGCCGGCATCTTCGGTCCCTATGGTTATGACGATCTCAGGGGCTATCTGCCCGATCGCAGGCCGGGCCGCCGATCTCGCGGCGGCGGGCGGATCGAAGAGATGTGCGGCAATGACAGCCGTTCGATCGCCGGCCTGCCGGTGGATCAGATCGCGGAGACGGTGCAACCGACCGAGGCGCAGTTGGCTGCGCTCGGCGAACTCGGCGAAGCATCGCTCGCAGCCGCCCGCACCATTCGGGCGGCATGTCCTGCGCAGGTGGTGTTGACCGCGCCGAACCGCCTCGCCGCCATGCAGCAGCGGATCGAAGCGATGGTGACGGCGGTCGCAACCGTCAGGCCGCCGCTGGAGAAATTCTACGGCCTGCTCGACGACGAGCAGAAGGCGCGGTTCAACGCGCTCGCCGACAGCCAGCGCAAGGAAGCCGCGGCGCGCGATCCCAAAGGTGATCAGAACGCGGCGGTTGCCCGGAACTGCGGCGCTGCGCAGGGCGCCGCGCAGGACTGGCCGACGAGCGAGATCCAGGCCCGGATGCAGCTCAACGACACCCAGCGCGCGGCGCTCCAGGCGCTGCAGGACACCAGCGCCGATGCGGCCCGCAAACTGAAGGCGGCGTGCCAAGCCAACGAGGCAATGACCCCGCCGGCGCGTCTCGCCTCCGTTGCCAAGCGGCTCGACGTCATGCTGCAGGCCGTCAAGGATGTCCGTGCCGCGCTTGAGAGTTTCTACGCCACCCTCAGTGACGAGCAAAAGGCGCAGTTCGAGGCGATCGGGCCGCAACGATCGGCTTGATGCGCGTGTGACATCAAGTCACTCGCCGGATCGGCTGTTCCGGTGTGGCCATGATGCCATAGCCAGCATCTCGCTTTTGCGCCGAGAGGACTCTGCGGTTCACAGGTTGTGCCTAGGCCAGCTATGCTCGCCGCGCTTTCGGGGTACGGCGATGTGGATGTTCAGCAAGGCCAAGCGCAAAGACATCTGGGATGATCCCGTCGAGCAGCCGCTCGGCGATATCGAGGCTGCGCAGCGGATCCGCGCGATCTGCCGCGATGCCGCCGGCTGCGCCGAGGCGGTCGGGGCGCCCGAGAAGCGTTCGCCGAACAAGCATCGGGTCGAGTGTGAGCGCTACGAGCGTGCCGCCAGGACCGCGATGGAGATCGCGATGAAGATAACCGACGAGATGATGCGGGATTCCGCGGTGCGCGAGATCGTCAGCCTCTGCATGAAGGCCAACAACATCAAGACGGGGCGGGCGCTGTTCCGCGCCATCCACACCATTTCCATCAAGGCCGACGTCCTGAAGGAGCATCCGACGCTCGAGGGCGAGCCTTCGCCAGGCTAGCTCGGGCCCAGCGCCCGCACCGCTTCGTCGACGCTGCGGAAGACGTGATCCCGCGGCAGAACCGCGTAGAGATCGAAGCGCTCGAACGCGTCCTGCGCGCGTGTGGATTCGAGCCTCGCCACCGCCACCGTCACGCCGTCATCGCGGCATTCGCGAAACAGATCGCGCAGCGCCTGCGCCGCCGTGAAATCGATCTCGATCATGCCGCTGGCCTCGATCACCAGCAGAAGCGGCTTCGGCGTCGCCGTGCCGATGGTCTTGAGCACGTCGCTGTGAAAGCCTTCCGCGTTGAGGAACGACAGCGGCGCCTGCAGGCCTACGACGGCAATCCCGGGCTTGCGCTCGCCGGTGACGTGCGGACCTGTCGGCCACCAGATCGTGGTGCCAGCCACGTGGACGAATTCCACCAGCTGGCCCCGCGTCGTGGTCCAGATGCCGTGCAGCAGCGACAGCGCGATGCCGACCGCGACGCCTTGCTCGATCGGCAGCACGATGATCGCGGCCGCCGTCGCGATCACCAGCAGGAATTCGTAGAACGACTGGCGGAAGATCGCGACGATCTGCTTCACGCGGATGATGCGCAGCGCAACGAACAGCAGCACGCCGCCGAGCGCAGCGTCAGGCACATGCTTTAGCAGCGTCGCGCCGAACGCGAGTAGCGCGAGCACGATTGTCGCGGCGAACAGCCCGGCGAGCTGGGTGCGTCCGCCGGTCTCCGAGACGATGCCGGTGCGCGGCGGACTGGAGTTGACGGGGAAGGCGCCGAACAGGCCGGACAACAGGCTGCCGGCACCGGCGCCGAGGAAGTCGCGATCGACGTCGGCCGGCTTGTCCGGATCTGACAGAAACGAACGCGTCGTCGCCGCGGTTTGCACCATGACCACGATGGCGATCAGGATCGCCAGCGACAACAGTTTGATCCATCGCTCCGGTGCGATGTCCGGAAACGACGGCTTCGGCAGCGACCCCGGCACGATGCCGACCACCTTGACGCCCTTGCTTTCGAGATGGCCGGCGATCACAGCAATGGTGGCCACGACAAGGCCGATCAGCGCGCCCGGAATGCGCGCGCTGATCTTCTCCGATCCGGCGACCAGCGCCAGCACGCCGAGGCCGATCGCCAGCGTATAGAAATTGGTGCGGCCCATCTCTGCCGCGAGAACCCCGAGCTTGTAAAGCGTCGGCCCGTCCGGCGTGGTCAGGCCGAGCACGCCGGGCAGTTGCGAGACCAGGATGTGGACGGAGATGCCGGCGAGGAAGCCGACTGTGACCGGCGTCGACAGCAGATTGGCAACCCAGCCGAGCTTGAACAGGCCGCCGGCGATCATGATCGCGCCGACCATCAGCGCCAGCGCCATCGCGAGCGACTGATAGTCGGGTGTACCCGCGGTCGCCATCAGCGCGAGGCCGGCTGCGAAGATCGGCGTGATCGTGGAGTCGGCGCCGCAGGACAGGAAGCGGTTGGCCCCGAACATCGCAAAGCCGAGCGAGCCCGCCATGAAGGCAAAGAAGCCGATCTGCGGCGAGAAGCCGCCAAGCCGCGCGGTCGCCATCTGCTCCGGGATCGCGATCGCGGCAAGCGTCAGCCCGGCGATCAGATCGCCGGGCAGGTCGCTTGGCCGGAATGCGGCCAACGAACGGAAGACCGGCCAACTGGCGCGTGTCGGATGATCCTGGCCCATCGGTCTCCCACGTGGATGACAGCGATTCCTGCGGAAATAGTCCGACATCGCGCGCGTAAAAGCCAGCGGCGTCGGGCTGTGTGCAGCCGCGAAGGGTGACGACTAGAACATGATGAGATTAGCTTGAATAGCGGTCGCGACGGCGGTGCGCTCCCTCTCCCGCTTGCGGGGGAGGGTTGGGGTGGGGGCTCTCTCCGCGAGTCACGTCGTGGAGAGAGCCCCCACCCGCACCGCATCTTCGATGCGATGCGACCTCCCCCGCAAGCGGGAGAGGTGGAGCCCGTCTGCTGCGAAGCCGACCTTCATCCCGCGCTAGCGCGGGCGCGCCTCGGTGATCGCCTTGCGGATCGCCGCCAGCGGCGCGTTGTCGTCGAACGCAATACTGTCACCCTGCATCTTCACTCCGAGATCGCGCCACAGTCCGGCAAGATCGGGTGTCACCGGCTTTAATCCCCATTCGTCGTGCAGCCGCGTCAGCACGTCGACGCCGACCGCCTTGTCGGCGGTGGAGAGCACGCGCGCGATCGGCCAGTCCTTTTCATGATTGCCGCCGGCGGCGAGCACGCCGCGCATCGCATCCTGCAGGCCGAATTTGTTGCCTGTGCGCTTGCGGATTTCGACATCCGCGAACAGGCAGAACATCGCGCCGCCCCAGTATTTCCGGCCCCAGGTGTCGGTATTGTCGAGGCCCTCGTCGCCGGCCTGCGGCAGGCCCTTGGGCATGTCGCGCACCATCGCCTGCCAGATGTCCTGCGCCGTCAGGTCGCCGGCCTGCACGCGCGCGACCGGCTCGACATAGACCGCGAGCCCTTCCGACAGCCAGGCGTAGCGGTCGTCGAGATCGGGCAGGGCGGTGTGCACCATCTCGTGCACGATCACCCAGTCGCGCTTGAGGTCGTCCGCATCGGCATCGCGGCCGATCGGCAGCCGGATCGCAGCGCCGCGATAACCCCATGTGGTGCCGCCGCGCACGCGCGAGCCGTCGACCGGCACCAGCAGAAGCCGCAGCGAGCTGACGGGAAACCGGCCGTAGTAAATCGAGACCGCGTGAGCGGACGCCTTGATCCAGTCGAATATTTTCTCCCTGGGCAGCGCCATGTTGCCGGGCGCGAACCCGACATGAATGGTGCCACCAGACACTTCGAGATCGGTCCTGGGCAGCCGGTCGAAGGCGTCGTAGGGCATGCCTTCGCCGCGCATGAACTCGGACTGTGCCTTGACGTGACACGACGCGATGCCGATGAGGATCGCCGCGACCAGCATCGCGGCTGATATCACGCGATAGGTCGGGATGCTCTTCATCGCGGCGTGCCACGCGGCTGTGGCCTGTCGTTCTCGCCGAGGGCCGCGGTCACCTGCTCGCTGAGATCGTCGAGAATGGCCGCGAGCAACGCCGCGCCCTTGGCTGATGTCGCCAGCGTCGGATCGCCGTAGCTGCCGGACCGGCTGTAGTTCGGCGAATTTCTGTCCGACGGCGTCAGGCGGCCGGGCACCTCGTGCTGCAAAGCAGGGCTGGCTTCGGCGCGTTCCGGATCGACCAGCTCCGGCGCCAGCGCCAGCATCAAAGATGTCTCCAGCTCGTCGGCGTGGCTGCCATGGCGTTGCTCGGAGATCTGCTCGGCTGTGCGGCGGAAGCGCGGGCCCTGATAGAGCCGCAGATGCCTCACCCTGGCCGGTTCGAAGCCGGCCAGCGCGCGTTCGACCGGTGCCAGGGTGCTGACTCCCGTGTTGAGCACGAACAATGTGCTGATACCGCTGTCGAGGATGCCGGCGGCGATCTCATGCACCATGGCTTTGAACGTTGCTGCCGACAGGCTGGCGCTGCCGGCATATTCGACGAAGGCGGGGTAGTGGCCGTAGGTGACGGTCGGCCAGATCAGCGCGTCGATGCGTTCGGCCAGATGCGCCGCAAACCACTCGGCCTGCAAGCGGTCGGTGTTGAGCGGCAGATGGAAACCGTGTTGCTTGGCGGCGGCGCCGATCGGCAGGATCGCCGGGCGGCCAGCTGCAATGCGCCGCGCGACCTCGTCCCAGGTGAGGCGTTCGACGAAATGGCTGATGATTTCGGCGCTCATGCCGCGCGTCCTATTCGCGGATCGATGCCGCCGTCAGCAGTCCCGCCGTGATCCAGCCATGCAGATAGCCGGCGCCGCGCGCTGCGGCACCGTCGGGATCGTCATAGGTCGCGAGCATCTCGCAGAGCACGCCGAACGGAATGCCGGCAGAGGCTTCGTCCCACATCATCGCTTCCTCGGCCGGCAGCTCACGGAACATCGGTGTGGTGTCCTGGCGCCAGATCAGAAGGCGAGCAGGCTCGGCCGGCATCTCCGCCTCGGGCGGCGTTTCGTCGTTCTTCAGTGCGATCCAGATCGCGGCGGCATTGGTCGACAGGTCGATCCGCGCAGCGCTCGGATGCGGCTGGAACACCAGGTCGTTCCAGACCTCGGGCGCGAAACCGGCCATCGTCTCCAAGGCGAGCACGTCGCCTTCGCGCGCATCGAAGGCGTCGTTCAAGGCCTTCTCGAGCGCGGCAAGGTCGGCGAGCACGGGGTGATGGCTGTAGGGTTCGGCGGACTTCAGGAAATCCGGCAATCCTTGCGAGAACCAGCGCAGGTTCGGATGTTCTGATGGCCGTGCCTTGACGTAGGCGTGGCCCATCTCGTCGAACATCTCGTCGCCAAGAAAGCGATGCAGCAGCTCGTGGTCGTTGCGCATCGCTTCGACCAGCCGCGAGCCATAAGCATGGCGGTAGACGCCGAACAGCGTCGCGCGCGTCTCCCTGGAGCTGTCGAGGATTTCGGCCAGGATGCTGTCATCGCCGGTGAGGATGGCGCGCTGGAAGTCGCCCTGCTGGCGCGCGAAGTCGCTCATGCCACAGGCGCGCCCGCGCCCAGCACCTGCGCCGCGATCTCGCGAGTGCGCTCGACCTCGAGCAGCAATTCGTCGAGCGGCGGAATGTTGTCGTCGCGCTCGATCATGGTCGAGACCCGGCCGAACCGCTGCAACGCCGCGACATAGAGGTCCCAGACATCCTCGCACACCGGATGGTCGTGCGTGTCGATGATGTGCGTCCCCATATGGCTGTGGCCCGCCATGTGGAATTGCACCACGCGGTCCGCCGGAATGCCGTTGAGGAAGGCCATCGGATCATAGCCGTGGTTGAAGGCGCTGACATAGACATTGTTGATGTCGAACAGCAGCCAGCAGCCGGAGCGGCGCGACAGCTCGGAGAGGAACTCCCACTCCGTCATCTCGGAATTGTTGAACTGCACATAGGTCGAGACATTCTCGAGCACCAGCGCGCGGCCGAGGACATCCTGCACCAGCTGCACGCGGCTCACGACATGATCGAGCGCCTCCTTTGTGTAGGGGATCGGCAATAGATCGTGCAGGTTCTTGCCGTGCACGCCGGTCCAGCACAGATGGTCCGACACCCATTTCGGCTGCACACGTTTTGCGAGGTCCTTCAGGCCTTGCAGATAGTCGAAATTCGGCGGCGCGGTGGAGGCGATCGACAGCGAGACGCCGTGCATCACCACGGGATAGCGCTCGCAGATCCGGTCGAGGATGCGCAGCGGCTGGCCGCCCGGCAGCATGTAGTTCTCGCTGATCACCTCGAACCAGTCGATCGGCGGATTGCCGTTCAGGATCTCGTCGTAGTGCTGCGCGCGCAGGCCGAGGCCAAAGCCCAGGAACGGCGGTTTGGCCGCTTGCATCGTTTGCCCCGTGTGCGCCGTCGTGGGCAATCGGCTTGCGACGTTCATGGCGTCTCCGCGTGGCAGGCGCTGCAATCGCAGCGTCTCGTCTGCAAAACTAACATGGAAACGAGGCCCGGCCTATGCCGGGCCTCGTCCCGCTCGATCGGTTCAGGCGGGCTCGAACTTGCCCTTGGCGGTGGTGCACTGATCCTTGGTCATGGACGAGAAGCCCTGACCCTTGCAGGCATTCTGGCCCTTGCAGGCGTGGTTGCCGCCCTTGCAGGAGCTCTGGCCCTTGCAGGCATTGGCGCCGATGCATTTGCCTTCGCCCGCGGCGTAGGACGGCGTCGACACGACAGCACCGGCGAGGAACAGCGTGGCTGCAGCGGCGGCAAGTGTGGCGCCGGACTTGGTCGTAACCTTCATGAGCGTCTCCTTACGGACGATGGTTGAAGGTGCGCCCCCGCCGGCCTGCGACAGTCCCGGACCAGGGCTGCACCCGATTGATAGCTACGTACAGCAGTCCGTCCTGGTTACACCAAGGACGGACATTTTGCTGCTCGCAATGAAGAAAGCCCGGTTTGCGTGCCGGCCCTTCTCCGGCCGTTGACCGCTGCGATCAGCCTTTGACGAACTTGCCGCCCTGAGCCATGCACTGCTTCTCCGAGGCCATCGAAAAGCCGGTGCCCTTGCAGGCGTTCAGGCCCTTGCAGGAATTGGCGCCGCCCTTGCATGCACTCTGGCCCTTGCAGGCGTTGCCGGCCATGCACTTGCCGGCAGCGGCATTGGCGGCCGTCGAGGTGGTCGAAACCACGGAGCCGGCGAGGAACAGGGTGGCCGCAGCGACGGCGAGCGTGGCGCCGGACTTCGAATTCAACTTCATGACGATCTCCTCGGTGATTGTTTGATGCAGTAAACGTGGCCCGTGAGTATCCGATGATTGTTCGATCCCGGACCGCACAACGGATGGACAATCGGAGAACAATCAGATCGCAGGGGCGTCCGCGGCGCGGTGCTTCCCGCGATTTGAGTGCTCGTCCAAGATCAGCTACGGGGTATCAGGCGATTTGGTTACAGCGCTTCAAAAGAAAATTTTGTTCGACGCGGGTCTGATGCCCGGTTCATGTCAAACACCGCGGATCAAAGAGTATTTCATTGCGCAGTGCCGATCGGTTTGCTGCATCGCACTCTCTGCATTTTAATCAGTTTTGCGCTGATCGCGCCGGCCTCAGCTTCGCCATCTGTGCCACGTTCGTCCGCAATTCCTCGGCACTGAACGCCGGGAATGAGCAGATGCGGTTGCTGCAGGCAAACGCCGCGGGCTCGCCGAGATCGGGATAGTCGACATCAGGGTTGGGCAGCTTGCCTTCGCGGAGGTCGAGCCATTCGAGCCGCTTGTAGCGGGCGGGCAGGGCGCGGGCGATCGCATGCAGGCTCTGTGCGCGGCCGTCATCCTTGTGTCCGACGATCGTCACATGCGTCGGCTCGACCGCGAGCTCGTCGTCGGCGAGCAGCACGCCGGGCAGCGGACGCGGCATCTCGGCCGACGCCGCGCTCAGGTAACGCATGGCATGCGAGGCCTGCTCGCGGGTGCCGTCGTTGCCGGTATAGCGATTGAGCATGTTCATGAAACGCGCGACCTGGATCTGGTCGTCGATCAGTTTTGCCGGTTTTGCAAAAACGCCCGCTTCTCCCTCCGACGTCTTCGCGGTGAAGAAGCCGCCGGCCTCGTCGCGGAAGCTCGCGACGAAATCGCCGGCCTTCGTCGCCGACGCCAACCAGTCGCGATTGCCGGTCGCGGCGTAGAGATCGAGCAAGGCCTGTCCCATCGCGACGGTGTCGCCGAGGAAGGGGCCGCCGCGATCCGTCTCGCCATGGCGGAAGCCGCCATCCGGCAGCGCCCGATTGGCCAGCACCCATTTTGCCGCCCGCTCGGCGATCTCAAGCGCCTTCGGATCGTCCCTCGCGTCGTAGTAGGCTGCGAGCCCCGAGATCGCCCAGCCGTTCTCCCGCGCATAAAGGTTCTTGTCGATGCGGGGCATGCCGAGCTTGCGGCGCTCGGCATCATCAAGCGCGTAGTATGTGTGGCCGTCGACATCGTGATTGAGATCGGCGTCCTGGCTGACATGGAAGGCGCCGTCGGGGCTCAGCAGGAAGCTTGTCAAATAGCGCTCGACGTCGCGTGCGGCCGCGAGATATTTCGGGTCCTTCCATTGCGCGTAGGCCTGGCTGTATTGCCGCAGATATTGCGACTGGAACGAGATGATTTTCTCGAAATGCGGTCGGTTCCAGGAGCCGGCCTCGGAATACTGAAACACGCCGCCCCACACCGGATCGATCAGCGCGATCGCGGCATCGAGCGTTTGCCGGGCGCGTTTTGTTGCCATGGCGTCGCCGGCTTCGGCGCGGCTGATCGCTAGGTCGAGGCTGTCGGCATCGATATATTTCTGGTTCTCGCCCCAACCGCCGAGCTTCTCGTCGTAGGAAGAGTCGAAGGTCTTGGTCAGCTCAGTGCGCTGCGCCTTGCCGAGAAACGCCGAGACGGCGGGCTTGATCTCGAAGGCCTCGCCGACTGACGGGCCCGGCGAGGGATCGTCGATGATGGCCTTGAGCAGCGACTGCATCCGCTCCGGCTCGATATAGTCCCTGATCTTCGCGATCTCGGTGCCGTCGGGCGCGAACACGATGGTGGCCGGCCAGCCCCAGTCGCCGTAGCGGCTCGAGAGGTCCGGATTGGCGTCCTGGTCGACGCGGACCGGGAGATATCTTGCCGACAGCAGTTCCTGCACCCTGGGGTCGGCGTAGGTCGTCTTCTCCATCACGTGGCACCAGTGGCACCACACCGCCTCGAGATCGAGGATGACGAAACGCTTCTCGGCCGTGGCGCGCGCGAACAGATCGTGGCTCCAGTCGCTCCATGCCGGGCCGTCCGCCGCGAGCGACGGCGACGTGCTCAACGCCACGAGAATTGCGATGGTGCGGACAAGTCTCATGGCGCGCTCCTGGCGGCGAGGGGTCGTGTGAGCTACGCGCTCGCCCGGATCGGGGCTCGCCATGTCACGGGATTGTGAGCCAGCCTCTCAGGTCGCCGCCTTTTGGCCCGCCACCGCGTTGACCAGCAGGCGGTCGAGCGAGGCGGCGCCGGGACCTGTAATCGCAAGCCACATGAAGGCGGCGAAATAGGTCGCCTCCTCGAAGCCGAGCAGCGTCTCCAGCGAATCGACGTCGCCCCATTTCGCCGACCTGATCGCGACGATCATCACCACCGCGAGCATCGCGGCGGGGATGCGGGTGAACAGGCCGAGGATCAGCATCGCGCCGCCGAAGCATTCGACGCCTGATACGAAGGGGGTGAGGATGGTCGGGAACGGAATGCCCCAGCCGGCGAAATTCTCGGTGACCTGGGCGAGGTTGGTGAGCTTGCCCCACCCGGCCAGCATGAAGGTGTAGCCGACGATGATCCGCATGATCAACGGCCCGGCCCAGGAAAAATGCGAAGCGATCCGTGCCGGCAGCAAAATCAGCAAATTGACGATGAAATTCATGCGAACCCTCCCGAATATCTCGCCAGGCCGCCTGCGCCGGTGGTTGGGCGCACGCGCACCAAAGGGCACGAGCTGAAAGCTACGGACCCGTTATGGCAGGAGTTTCGCCGGTCGCGGCGGGCTTGTTACGCGCCTAGCCGATATTTTGCAGTGCCGGGAAGGTTTCCAGCAGCCAGACGCTGACGCCGGAGACGGCGCCGGTCAGAAAGCCGATGCCGGTCACGACCATCAGCACGCCCATCACCCGCTCGACGGTGTCGAGATGGCGCTTCATCCGCGCGAACAGCGAGGAGAAATGCTTGATCATGAAGGCCGCCAGCAGGAACGGGATGCCGAGCCCGGCGGAATACACCGCGAGCAGGCCGGCGCCCTTCGTCACCGTGGCCTCGGCGGCCGCAATTGAGAGGATGGCCGCCAGGATCGGCCCAATGCAGGGCGTCCAGCCGAACGCGAACGCAAGGCCCATGACATAGGCGCCCCACAGCCCGACCGGCTTCGGTGCGGTCATGCGCCCCTCGCGCATCAAGAGGCCGATCCGGGTCACGCCGAGGAAGTGCAGGCCCATGATGATGATGACGATGCCGGCCAGGATCGAGAGCTCGGCCGACCAGGCCCGCACCAGCCCACCGACGATCGAGGCGCTGGCGCCGAGCGCGACGAACACGGTGGAGAAGCCGAGCACGAACATCAGCGCCGCCGTCATCACCGCGCGCTTGGAGGCCGCGGTGGCGCCGTCCTGATTGACCTGCTCGATGGTCGCCCCGGTCAGATAGATCAGATAGGGCGGCACCAGCGGCAGCACGCAGGGCGACAGGAAGCTGACTAGGCCGGCGATCAGGGCGGCCGGGATCGAGACGTCGTGCATCAAAGAACCTTCGAGGTAACTATCTTGTCTTGGCGTGTACGCGGCCAACAATCCAGAAGTTTCGTCGCCGGCACATTCAACTATGGTCACAGGGCCGTGTCCGGGCGCTGCGCCACCGCCGTGCGGGTGAAACAAACCCTGATATGTTCCGTAGTGCGGTAATGAAACCGTTGATACGGACCCCAACGATGCGCATCGGCATCCGCAGCGCCATCTCGGCCCTCGTCCTGACCTCGATCGTGGTCAGCGCCGTCGGCGTGCATCTGTTGTGGTGGCGCACCGCACAACGGGTGAGCCAGACCCTGGCCGACACCATCAATGACCAGATCGTCTCCGCGGTCGGCGACGAATTGCAGTCGATCACGACCGAAGCGCGTTCGTCGATGACGGCGGTGCGGACGTTGCTGACCGAGAAGGTGCTGGACGCAAGCGACGCGCGCAAGCGGCAGTTCGTGTTCCTGTCGCAATTGCAGTCGCAACCGACCATTTCGTGGGTGGCATTCGGCTGGCCGGACGGCTCGTTCTTCGCCGGACACAAGCTCGGCGATGCCGGCGTCGAGATGCTGACCATCTCACCCGACCGCAAGCTCAAGGCCGATCAATACGACTATGCCGGCATCGACATCAAGCTCAGGGACAGCACCGTCGAGGATAGCAAATATCTGGTCACCGACCAGCCCTGGTTTCGCGATGCGATCGCAGCCAGCGACCAGCAATGGTCGACGCTGACGACGCTGCCCCGCGGCGAGCGGCTGGCCGCGATGCTGGCGGTGCCGATCGACGTCGACGGCGAGCGCACCGGCGTGCTCGCCATCATCATCGAGCTGACCCGGGTGTCGAACTTCCTCTCGCAACTCACGGTCGGCAAGTCGGCGGGCGCCTTCCTGCTCGATCGCGACGGCAGCGTGATCGCGTCTCCCGATCCCGATGCCGACGAGCTGAATGCGCTGAAGACCGACCATCCGCTGCTGCCTGTTGCGGTCGCCGCGGTCAGGCAGGCCGGCAAGGCCTACGATCCCGGCGAGGGCGAGGCGTTCCGCTCCCAGGTCACGCGGGACGGGCAGGCCTATCAGGCGGTGCTGACGCCGATCTCGTTCCCGGGCTGGTCGCTGGTGACGGTGGTGCCGGAATCCGAATTCCTCGGCCCGGTGCGGATGACGATCCGCAATCTCTTGATCGGGCTCGCGGCGCTGATCGCGGCCGCCGGCCTGTTGTCGGCCTGGCTGGCGCAACGGCTGATCGCGGCGCCCCTGATCAAGGTGGTCGGCGAGATCCGGCATGTCGAGCGCTTCGACCTCGACAAGGTCGAGCGGCATCCGTCGCGCCTTGCCGAGATCGAGAACCTCTCGGGTGCGATCGGCGACATGGCGCGGGGGCTCGCCGCATTCCGCAAATACATCCCCGCCGATCTGGTGCGGCGTCTGGTCAGCGACGGCAACGGCGCGCGGCTCGGCGGCGCGGTGCGGCCGATGAGCGTGATGTTCATCGATCTTGCCGGTTTCACCGGCATGTCGGAGCGGCTCGGCGACCGCATCATCCCGTTGCTGTCGCGCTATTTCGACGTCGTCTCCGCGGCGATCCAGAAGGAGGGCGGCACCATCGACAAGTTCATCGGCGATGCCGTGATGGCGTTCTGGGGCGCGCCCGCGGCCAACCCGGATCACGCCGCGGATTGCTGCCGGGCGGCGCTCGCCTGCCAGCGCGCGCTGGCGCAGGCCGGCCTCGCCGACGACAAGGGAGACGCGGTCGCGATCCGCATCGGCATCAATTCCGGCGACATGCTGGTCGGCAATATCGGCTCGGAGGTGCGGCTTAACTACACCGTGATCGGCGATGCCGTGAACATCGCGAGCCGCCTCGAGAGCACCAACAAGGTCTATGGCTCGACCATCATCATCGGCCCGGAGACAAGGCATCTCGCCGGTGATCGCATCGTCGTCCGCGAGCTCGACCGGCTCGCCGTCTACGGCCGCGCCGGCGGGCTCGACATCTACGAGTTGATCGCAATGGCCGACGAGGGCGCGATCGCGCGCGACTGGATCGCGTCCTATGAGGCCGGACTGTCGGCCTGGCGCGCCGGCGATTTCACCGCAGCGATCGCAGCGTTCGAGACCTCCCGGCAGCTCCGCGGCGCGGATGCGGCCTCGTCGCTGATGATCGAGCGGTGCAGGCATCAGCTCGCCAATCCCACCGACGAGGACTGGGACGGCACCACGGTGGCGCGCTCGAAATAGCGGCGTTGCGACGAGGTTCGGCTGGTGGATCGTGGTAGATCGTAGGATGGGTAGAGCGCAGCGAAACCCATCGTTTTATCCGCGCGTTGAGATGATGGGTTTCGCTGCGCTCTATCCATTCTACGATGCACATCGTGATGGCAACCAAGTGTTGCCAATTCGACACGTCGGGCGACACAGCAAAAACCTGTCAATCCCCGCGCGCAAAAATAATTCGGTTTATCAGTAGGACAACTCAGTGCTATAGGTTCACCCGTCTCACCCGATACGAGGGGCGCTTCGCGATCGTCACGAACGCGGTGTGGGATGCGGTGGACGCCGAGCGTGGAACTGACGAGAGCACGCGAAGCGGACGGTGAAGTCGTGTGGTCCTGACGCCCCAGCGGCCGGTGTCCTCTCGTAAAGCGCGCAGCGCTTTGCGAAAGCGGTGACAAACAAGCCAAGTCTCGCCGGGGAGAGCACGAAGTAAGCCGTAACCCATCGCGCAGGGAAAGCCGGGTTGTTCCCGGTTACACCTGTGGTCCTACCCCCGTGCTTTCTACTTTTGCACGGGGCCCATGGGTGCGATCGGCACCCGGCTTTCCCTGCGCCCTCTGCTCAACGAGAGGGCGAAACGAGATGCAAAGCTCGGACAAATCATGTCGCGAGAACGCGAAGCTGTATCCCCACTCACACTGTCATCGCCCGGCTCGACCGGGCGATCCAGTACGCCGCGGCCTCTCGGCTCAAGCACCGGCGTCTCTGGAATACTGGATCGCCCGGTCGAGCCGGGCGATGACACCGAGAACTCGGCTGTTTGACATCATGAATCGAGAACCTCCTTCATCGTCGTCCTGGCGAAGGCCAGGACCCATTACCCCAAATGCAAATTGCTGGACGATGCTGGGGCCTCGATCTCTCTCCCAATACACGTCGGTGGTTATTGGTCCTGGCCTTCGCCAGGACGACGTGGAGGTGTCGACGTGAGGATGTCGCTTACACAGCGACTACCGCCTGCGCGCAGGTTTGCCCGCCGGCGTCTCGAACTCCCGGCCGCGAATTCTCACGAGGTCATCGGCGGAGTTCGTCAACAGCACGACGGTGGCCGCGCGCGCCGCTTCGACCTCACCGGCGGCGATCGCATTCAGCACCGCGCGGTGTTCGCGCAGCGCGCGCGGGCGATGCGAGCCGGGGGCGGCGATGGTAAAACTCTGGCGCAGGGTGATCTCGAACATCTGCGCGATTGGCCAGAAGAACTCGTTGCGGGTCGCGAAATAGATCGCCTGATGGAACATGATGTCGGCGGCGACGAAGTCCTCGTTGGTCCTGGCCGCGTCCATGCCGTCGCAGCCGGCGCGAATGCGGGCGATGTCGTCCGCCTCGGCATGGGTCGCCGCCAGCGCCGCGGCGGCGGGCTCGACCGCGGCGCGCAGCTGGAACAGCTTGGCCAGATAGCGATCGATCTCCGCGGTCTCGAGGTGCCAGCGCAGCACGTCGGGATCGAGCTGGTTCCACTGCTCGGGGGGCCGCACCCGCGTGCCGCTCTTGGGGCGCGACTCGATCAGGCCCTTGCCGGTCAGGGTGCGCATCGCCTCGCGCACCACGGTGCGGCTGACGTCCATCATCTCGCAGATCTGCATCTCCGGCGGCAGCGTTTCGCCGACGCCGATATCGCCGCGCACGATGCTGCTGCCGACGCGGTCGGTGACCTGGCTGTGCACGCTCCGGCGCAATGCGTTGGATGTCTGGAACATCGGAAGCCTCGCTGCGGTTGGTGCCTGCGCCGCCGCCGCGCCACGCTCTTGCACAACCGTATCTGTTTTGTCATACATTATGACAAATGGGCTGCCAAGCTCACGCCGTTCAGGCGGGCGGCCAACACAAACGGCCAAGACAACAAAGATCCGTTCCTGGGGAGGAGCACCATCATGACGACGAACCGGGTGAGCCGCCGCATTGTGCTGCGATCGTCGGTCACGGCCGCGGCATGGCTTGCCGCCGCGCCCGCCATCGTCGGCCGTGCCGATGCCGCGATCCTGAAGATGCGATGCTCGTCATCGCTGCCGAACGATCCCAAATACGCCAACGGCCGCGTCTACTACGACAATCTGGTCAAGAGCCTGAAGGCCAACGGGCTCGGCGAGCAGATCGACGTCACCTTCTTCCCGGACAACCAGCTCGGCCAGGAGATCGACGTCATCAACTCGGTGAAGCTCGGGGTGATCGACCTGATGGTGTCGGGCTCGTCGATCTCGGCCAATCTGGTGCCGCTGGTCGGCACCTTCGACCTCGGCTATCTCTTCACCAGCTATCAGCAGCAGACCAAGGCGTTCGACGCCGGCGCGGCCAAGCCGATCGAGGATGCGCTGCTCAAGGGCGCCAGCATCCATATCATCGGCTGGGCCTATAATTTCGGCGCGCGCAGCGTGCTGGCGAAGAAGCCGGTGAAGACGCCGGAAGATCTCGCCGGGTTGAAGATCCGCACGCTGCCCAATCCGATCATCACCGAATGCCTGCGGCTGATGGGCGCCGCGGCGACGCCGCTGGCGTTCGGCGAGATCTATACGGCGCTGCAGGCCGGCGTGCTCGACGGGCTCGAGCATGATCCGCCGACCATCCTGGCGAGCAAGTTCTACGAGACGGTGAAGCACTACGCGTTGACCCAGCACATCTTCTCGCCGCTCGCGGTCTATTTCAGCGACACCAGCTTCAACCGCATGGCCCCCAAGCTGCGCGAGGGCTTCCTCGATGCGGCGAGCAAGGCCGCGATCGACACCCGCGCGCATGGCCTTGCGGTGGAGAAGGAGGCGCTGGCGACCTTGGTGGAAAAGGGCGTCACCGTCGTCGAATGCGACAAGGAGGCGTTCCGCAAGCGCGTGTTGCCGCAGACCGACAACTTCATCAAGGCGCGGCCCGAGGCGAAGGCCGTCGTCGATCTGATCCGCGCCACTCAGGCCTGAGGTCGGCGCATGTCGGTCGCCGCAGTCGCGACGAGAAGCAGCGCTGAGCGGATCACGGCGCCGCTGCTCGCCGTCAGCGACGCGATCGCCGCGATCCTGCTCGCCGCAGATCTCGTGGTGGTCTGCGTGTCGGTGCTGGCGCGCTTCCTGTTCAATGCGCCGGTCGAGTGGTCCGACGACGTCGCCCGCGGCCTGATGGTCGGCTCGAGCTTCTTCGGCGCCGCCAGCGCGCTGGCACGCAGCGAGAATCTCGGCGTCGCCTTCTTCGTCGACATGCTGCCGACGGGCGTGCGGCGGGTCGTCGATGCGGTCGGTGCGCTGCTCGTCGCCATCATCGCCTTCTACGTTGCGTTCAACGCCATCAAGATGGGCTGGCTGACCACCGGCCAGACCTCCGGCTCCGGCCTGCCGCTGGAATGGACGTTCTACCCGATGGGCGCAGGCGCTTCGTTCATGACGATCTTCGCGTTCGAGACCTTCTGCGGCCGGCCGCTGCGCGACATGATGGCCGGCATCGCCGTGACCGCCGTCATCGTCGGCCTCTATCTGGCCTGGGATGCGCTGGCGCCGTCGTCGGTGCCGTCGTCGCAGGCGCTGATGCTGATCGGCTTCTTCCTCACCCTGTTCGGCGGACTGCCGATCGGCTTTGCGCTGGCGCTGGCGGCGCTGATCTTCATCTGGGTGGAGGGCACGCTGCCCGGCGTGATCTTCGCCCAGCAGATGGCACGCGGCATCGACAATTTCGTGCTGCTGGCGATCCCGTTCTTCATCCTGGTCGGCTATCTGATGGAAGCCAACGGCATGTCGGTCCGGCTGATCGAGCTGTTGCAGCGCGCGGTCGGACGGATGCGCGGCGGGCTCAACGTCGTGATGGTGATGTCGATGGTGCTGTTCTCCGGCATCTCGGGCTCGAAGATGGCCGATGTCGCCGCGGTCGGTTCGGTCCTGATCCCGGCGGCGCGCCGCTCGCGGCAGAACCCGGGCGGGGCGGTGGCGCTGCTTGCGGCTTCCGCTGTGATGGCGGAAACCATTCCGCCCTGCATCAATTTGATCATCCTCGGCTTCGTCGCCAATCTCTCGATCGGCGGGCTGTTCGTCGCCGGCATGCTGCCGGCCGCGCTGATGGCGCTGACGCTGATCGCGGTGTCGATCATCTTCGGCAAGCGCCCTGCCGCGAACGTGGAAGCCGGGCCGCGCGCCGCGGTGTCCGGCTTGTGGACCGGCGCGATCGCCTCGGTCGGGCTGATCTTCATGATCTTCTTCGGCTTCAAGAGCGGCTTCGCCACCGCGACCGAAATCTCCGCCTTTGCCGCGGTCTACGCCATCGCCGTCGGCAGTCTCTTGTTCCGCGAGCTCGGCGCGAAGAGCCTCGCGCACTGCTTCGTGCAATCGGCTGTTCGTTCGGGGCTGGTGCTATTCATCGTCGCCGCGGCGCAGTCGCTGGCGTTCATCCTGACCCTGCAGCAGGTGCCGCACGCGGTCGGCGACCTGATGCTGACGATCTCAGGCAGCCATGGCGTCTGGCTGTTCATGCTGCTGTCGATCGTGGTGCTGGTGGTGATGGGCTCGGTGCTGGAGGGCGCCGCGGCGCTGATCATCTTCGGGCCGCTGCTGCTGCCGGTTGCCGTCAAGCTCGGCATCGATCCCCTGCATTTCGGCGTCGTGCTGGTGATCGCGATGGGGCTCGGGCTCTTTGCTCCGCCACTTGGCCTTGGGCTCTACGGCGCCTGCCTGATCGGCAATGTGCCGATCGAGCAGACCATCAAGCCGATCGCAGGTTATCTCGGCCTGCTGTTGCTGTGTCTGCTGGTGATCGCCTTCGTGCCGGCGATCAGCACGGCCCTGCCGCATGCGCTCGGATATTAAGGGAGTAGAAGCGTGAAGGTGCTGCTCGCCCATACCCCGCAAATGCGCCGCGACTATTACGGCGAGCGCAGCCTGAACGGCCTGCGCGCGGTCGCCGACGTCAGGCTGCATGACGGCGATGAGGCGCTCGACGCGGCTGCGCTGATCGGGGCCGCCGCCGATGTCGACATCATCGTCGCCGACCGCATGACGCAGGGGCCGGGCGAAATCTTTCCGCGCCTGCCGAAGCTCAGCGCCTTCGTGCGCTGTGCGGTCGATATCCGCAACATCGACGTCGCGGCGGCGTCTGCCGCCGGCGTGCTGGTGACGCAGGCGAGCGCCGGATTCGTGCAGTCGGTCGCTGAGCTCGCGCTCGGCTTCATGGTCGATCTGTCGCGCGGCGTCTCGCGCGCGACCGCGGACTACCATGCGGGCAGGGCGCCTGAGGTCGTGATGGGCCACCAGCTTGCGGGAAGCACAATCGGCATCATCGGCTATGGCAGCATCGGGCGCTATCTTGCCGGGATCGCAAAAGCGCTCGGCATGAATGTGCTGGTCGCGGATCCCTTCGTCACGTCAGGTGATGCCGCGATCCGGCATCTGCCGCTCGACGATCTCCTGGCAAGCGCTGACTATGTCGTCTGTCTCGCGATCGCCAACGCAGAGACCGAGAATTTGATCGGGCAGGCCGCGTTGGCGCGGATGCAGAAGCACGCTTTCTTCATCAACCTGTCGCGCGGCAATCTGGTCGACGAAGCGGCGCTGGCGGCCGCGCTGCGCGACAACCGCATTGCCGGCGCGGCGATGGATGTCGGCCGCGCGCCCGATCAGATGCCGACGCCGGAGCTCGCGAAGCTGCGCAATGTGATCGCAACCCCGCATGTCGGCGGCCTGACCCCGCAGGCGATCGAGCATCAATCGTCGGAAACCGTGCGCCAGGTCGCGAAGATCATTGCCGGCGAGATACCCGGCGGCGCTGTCAATGCCGAGCGCTGGACGCGGCGGCCGCGGCCATGAAAGTTCGACTGATCCCAATGCCGTCCGCGGGGCTGGACAAGACGTTTACATCCAGCTCAAACTTGATCCTGCAAAACCGCGGCCCCGAGCGCGCGGACAATCAATCAACGGACGTCCCGCAACAAACGACGGGCGCCGAGAGGGAAACAGGGAGTGCATCACATGGCCATTTCACGCCGTGACGTTTTATTGGGCAGCGCCGGCGCATTGGGCGCCGCATCATTCTCCTTCCCGGCTCCTGCAACAGCACAATCGGAACCGATCAAGATCGGTTGTCTCGCGGCGATCACCGGCCCGAGTTCGGCGCCGACCGTCGGCTTCAACCGGGGCGTCAATTTCGCGGTCGACGCCATCAACGGCGCCGGAGGGGTGAAAGGCCGCAAGATCGAGCTCGTGATGCGCGACACCCAAGGCGATCCGACCAAGGCGGTGAACGCCACCCAGGAGCTGATCAGCCAGGCCAAGGTTCACGCGATCTGGGGTCCGCTGAATTCGGGCGAGGCGCTTGCCACCACGCCGATCATGGCCCGTGCCAAGATGCCCGACCTGCACCCCTGCGTCGTCGAGACCCTGATCGATCCGGTCAAGTTCCCCAATGCGTTCCGCATCGCGCCGTCGAACAATCAATGGGACGATGCCGTGCGCAATTACTGCCTGAAGATCCTCAAGGTGAAGAAGGTCGCGGTGATCGGCGACACCACCGGCTATGGCGTCACCGCGGTCGGCGCGTCGGTCGCGGCGTTCAAGAAGGACGGCGCCGAGGTGGCCTATCAGGCCAATATCGACGCCACCCAGCCCGACATGACGCCGGACATGCTGCGCGCCAAGAACGCTGGCGCCGAGGCGATCGTGGTGTGGAGCGTCTCGACCGGCATGGAGGCGCGCATGTTCAACACCCGCGCCGCGATGAACTGGGACGTTCCCTTCGTTGGACACCCGTCGATGGCCTCCGGCGAGCTTGCGAACCTGGTTGCAAAACCAGAGAACTGGAAGAAGGTCTATGCGATCGGCTACAAGAGCTGCAGCTATGACGGCGCCGGCAAGCTGCCGGCGAAGAGCGCGGACCTGGTCGCGCGCCTGACCAAGGCCAATGTCGCGCTGAATGATACGCTGTTGTGGTGGGTCGCTGGTGGTATCGACTGCATCGAGCTGATCGCCAAGGCGGTCGCGGAGAGCGGCTCGACCGACAGCGCCGGCATCATCAGCTACTGGAATTCGCTGTCGACCTATCCCGGCTATTTCGGCAACTACCGCTTCTCGCCGACCCAGCATAACGGCTATTTGACCGAAGAGATCGTGATGTCGGAGGCCTCTACCGCCAAGGACGGCACCTTCGCGCTGGCGCCGGGGTACACATAGCAGGGCGAGGACGCAGCCGATGCTGGCCTCGATCCTTGCATCCGGTCTCGCGGCGGGCGCGATCTACGCGCTGGTCGGCGTCACCTACAACACGATGTTCTCGACCTCGCGGGTGATGAGCTTCACCGCGGGACAGCTTGCGATGCTGGGCGGCGTGTTCGGCTCGATGTTCACGCTGAAGCTCGGCCTGCCGATCGCGGTCGGCTTCGTGCTGACGCTGCTGTGCTGCGCGGTGATCGGGATCATCACCGAATTCGTCGCGGTGCGGCCGGTGCTCAAGAGCCTCGACCAGCATCTCTACGTGCTCTCGACGCTTGCGGTCGCGCTGATGATCCAGCAGGTCACGGCGATCAAATGGGGCACCGAGCCGCAGCCGTTCCCGCGCATCGCAGGATTCGGTGAGGGCGTTTGGGACGAAAAATTCTGGCTGCCGGTTGCCGCCTGCGCCGTCACCATCATCGGCCTCGAATATCTCTACCGCCGCACGCTGGTCGGTCGCGCGTTCCTCGCCATCGCCGAGGACAATTTCGCGGCACGGGCGCTCGGCCTGCCCGAGCGCAATCTGCGTGTTGCGAGCTACGCGCTTGCCGGCGTGGTCGGCGGCATCGCCGGATTTTCCGGCGGGCAATTGTTGCTCGCCTTCTTTGCCAATGGCGCGCTGCTGAACTTCTACGGCTTCGTGCCGGTGGCGCTCGGCGGGCTCGGCAACAACAGAGGCGCGATCATCGGCGGGCTGGCGCTCGGTCTGTTCCAGCAGGCGGCGAACTTCCTGGTCGGCGGCATCTTCTCCTCGGTCGCGGTGTTCACGCGGTTCATCGTGGTGCTGCTTGCGGCTCCTCAGGGGCTGTTCGGCGCCTCGACCGCGCGGAGGGTGTGATGACGTCGGTCGCCGCCGCTCCGCCCCGAGCCGACAGCGGCGCATGGCGTGCCGCGCTGCCGCACCTCCTGCCGTTCCTCGGCATTCTCGTGCTGCACTTGCTGCTGCCCTTCGTCAGCAATGATTACTGGGTGCTGATCGGCACCCGCGCGGCGATCTACTGGGTGCTGGTGTCGGGCCTCAATTTGGTCGTCGGCTTTGCCGGCCATCTTGCGATCGGCTATGTCGCGCTGCTGACGCTCGGCGCCTACACCACCAGCGTGCTGGTCGCCGGCAATGTGATGCCGGCAATTCCGGTATTTGCCGCCTTGCCGATCGCAGGCCTCATCGGCGCGATCTTCGGCGTGATCGTCGGCCTGCCGGCCCTGCGCCTGCGTACCTTCTACTTTGCGATGTCGACCTTGGGCTTTGCGACCATCGTGACCCAGATCGCGCTGGCCTGGCAGAGCGTGACCGGAGGCGGCATCGGCATTGCCGGTCCTGAATTCCCGGCGCCGTTCAACACGCCGTGGGGGTTCTACGGCCTCTGTATCGCTTTCGCGGTCGTCACCACCTGGATGAGCGCCAATGTGGCGCGCAGCCGGTTCGGCCGCGCCTTGATCGCGGTGCGCGACGCCGAGGTGGCCGCCGAAGCCAGCGGCATCTCCAAGCCGAAGATGCTGATCGCGATCTTCCTGTTCGCCGGTGCGCTGGCGGCGATCGCCGGCGGATTGTTCGCGACCTTGCAGACCTACATCACGCCCGACGCCTTCACCTTCGATCTCTCGGTGCTGTTCTTCATCGCGATCCTGATCGGCGGCCGCGGCTCGATCCTTGGGCCGATGCTCGGCACCATCATCCTGACCATCCTGCCGGAGATCGCAGCGCCGCTCGCGGCGTGGTCGACCTTCCTCTACGCGGTGCTGCTGCTCGTGATCGTGCTGGTGATGCCTGGCGGCATCGCGGCGCTGCTCGATTTCCGCAACCGTCGCCCGCTCGCCAGCAACCGCGCCATCGTGCCGCGCCCGGCCGCGCTCGCCGCCATCGTGCGCCGGCGCGATGGTGGCAAGACGCTGCAGCTGCGCGGCATCGCGCTGAGCTTCGGCAATGTGAAGGCGATCGACGGTCTCGACCTCGACGTCGCGCCCGGCCAGATCCACGGCCTGATCGGGCCGAACGGCAGCGGCAAGACCACCACGCTGAACGTGATCTCGGGCTATTACGCCGCGAAGGCCGGCAGCATGACGCTCGGCGATGCGGTGCTGGCCGCGGGCCAGCCGGTGATGCGTGCCGCCAGCGGCATCGCGCGCACCTTCCAGACCCCGCGGGTGATCGGCGAAGCCTCGGTGCTGGAGAACGTCATGATCGGCGGCTCGATCGAGGGCAGGGCCAATTTCGTCGAGGCGATGCTGGCACTGCCGCGCAACGGCGCGGACGAGCGTTTGCTCGCCGCCAAGGCGCGGGCACTGCTCGGCGTCGTTGGCCTCGAGGCGCTTGCCGATGTGCGCGCCGACCGTCTGCAGCACAGCGAGCTGCGCTTCATCGAGATCGCGCGGGCGCTGATGCTCGATCCGGATTTCCTGCTGCTCGACGAGCCGGCGGCGGGCCTCTCCAATGACGAGGTCGAGCGGCTCGCCACCCTGATCAAGGCGGTCTGCGCCCGCGGCACCGGTGTGCTGCTGGTCGAGCACCATGCCGATCTGATCTTCGACATTTGCCACCAGGTCACCGTGCTTAATCTCGGCCGCACGCTGGCGGCGGGAACGCCGGCGGAGATCCGTGTCCACAAGGAGGTCGTCAGTGCCTATCTCGGCGGCTGAACCCCTGCTTAACGTGAGCGCGCTGGAATCCGGCTACGGCAAGATCCGCGTGCTGCACGGCATTGACCTGACGATCGCAGCCGGCGAGGTGGTGGCGCTGCTCGGTCCGAACGGCGCCGGCAAGACCACGCTGCTGCGCGCGATGTCGGGACTGTTGCCGGTCACGGCCGGGCAGGTCCGGTTCGGCGGACGCGACATGACCAACGCCACGCCGCGCGATGCCGCGCGAGCCGGGCTGGTGCACGTGATCGAGGGACATCGCGTGTTCACGCAGATATCGGTCACCGACAATTTGCTGCTCGCCGGCTACGACCTGCCGCGCGCCGAACGGACTGTACGGATCGAAGAGGCGTTGGCGTTCTTCCCCGAGATCGCCGAGAAGCGCCATGAGCGCGGCGGCGCGCTGTCGGGCGGGCAGCAGCAGATGCTGACCGTGGCGCAGGGCCTGGTTCGCCGCCCCCGGCTCCTGATGCTGGACGAACCCTCGGCCGGACTGTCGCCGGTGCTGGTCGATCGTGTCCTCAATGTGATCGGCCGGCTGCGGGAGCAGGGCACCTCGGTGCTGCTGGTCGAACAATTGCTGGAGAAGGCGCTGGCCTGTGCCGATCGGGTCTACGCGCTGGTGCAGGGTGCGATCGCGCTGGAGGCGCCGACCGGCGAAAGTGGCCTCGCGCACAGGCTCGAGCGCGCCTATTTCGGCCACGCGCTGGGTGCTTGAGCCCCCTAACCCCGTCTGCTCAAAGGTAAGACTTGGCGCCGGACACCGATTCTGGCTTCATGAGGCCTCATGCGGCCGGCCTCCCGATTGTGTTAGGATGTGCCGGAGCCTGTAAACGGACGGGATCGGGAAGGTGGTGTGAATGCTGTGCCCGGCCTGTCAAGCCGAGACCCTGACCGAAGATGGCGTCTGCCGGTCGTGCGGGCTGAATTTTTCTGCCGTCTGCCCGAATTGCCGGCATCCCAATCTCGAGGCGGCGCGATTTTGCGGCGCCTGTGGTGAGCGTCTCGACCAGGCCCAGACGGTTGGCGAACGCAAGGTCGTCACCGTGATGTTTGCCGACATCGTCGGCTCCACCGAACTGATCGGCGACAACGATCCCGAGCTTGCGCTCGATCGCCTGCCGCCCGCGCTGGCGCGGATGGGCCATGCGGTCCAGCAGTTTCACGGCACCATCATGCGCAGCATGGGCGACGGATTGATGGTGATCTTCGGTATTCCGCACGCCCAGGAAGACCATGCGCTGCGCGCCTGCCAGGCCGCGCTCGCCATGATGCAGTCGTCGCGGGACAACGGCATCGTGCTGCGCGTCGGCATCCATTCCGGCGAAATCGTCGCGGGCGTGCCCGACAAATTCACCAAGGAGCAAAGCGTCTACGGCGCCGCCGTGCATCTGGCGAGCCGGCTTGAGCATATGGCCCAGCCGGGCGACATTTGCGTCACGGAGTCGACGTTCAAGCTGGTGCAGGCATCTTGCGATGCGCGTGCCCTGGGCCATCAGAACGTGAAGGGATTTCCGCGGCCGATCGGCGTCTACCGGCTCGTCGGCATGAAGCCGTCTCGCGCGCCGTTCCGTGATGCCGTCGTCGGCACCTATCGGGGGCGCGATGCCGAGCTTGCCATCCTCCAGGAGGCATTTGCCGGAGCCGAGCAGGGCGCCGGCAAGGTGATCGGAATTTCGGCGCCGCCAGGTCTCGGCAAGAGCCGCCTGTGCTTCGAAATTGCCCGCAGCGTCAAGGAACGCCTGGTGCCGGTGCAGGAGGCAAGCGCATCGCCCTACGACCATTCCGGTCCGCTACAGCCGCTGCTGGAATTCTTCCGCAATTTCTTCCGGATCGCATCGATCGACGATGCGGAGACGGCGCGCGCCAAGGTCGCGGCGCGGATCGAGTCCTCGGTCCCCCACTTGATGGAAGACGTGGCGTTGCTCGCCGATTTTCTCGGCATCCGCGACACCCAATCGCCGGCGCCCGCGCTGGATCCAAAGACGCGGCATACGCGGCTCGTCAATCTCGTCGCAAGTCTCGTACGTGACGGCACCCGCACACCGTCGGTGATCATCATCGAGGACATCCACTGGCTCGACGAAGCGAGCATCGAGTTCGTCTCGGCGCTGGTGAATGTTGCGCAGGTCAGCCGCGCCCTGATCATTCTCACGTATCGGCCGACCTATCATGCGCCGTGGCAGGAGGGGCCGGGATTCCACGAAATCCGGCTCGACGAACTGCGCGACGAGGATGTCTCCGCGCTGATCAGCGACATGATCGGCGATCATCCATCCACGGCCGCAATCTCCGACCGCATCGTTGAACGAAGCGGCGGGAATCCGTTCTTCGCGGAGGAGTTGGTCCGTTCGCTGATAGACAGTGGCGATCTGACCGGCCGGCCCGGCGAATACGAGATGTCCGGGCAGGCATCGCCCGAGACGCTGCCGGCTACGGTCCAGACTGTGATCGGCGCACGCATCGACCGTCTCGCGCCGATGGACAAGGAAGTGCTGCAGGTCGGCGCCACGATCGGGCGGGAATTCCCGTTTTCAGTGCTGGCCGAAGTGGCACGTGCAAGCTACCACGATCTCGTCGGCATCCTCGGCCGATTGTCGCATCTCGAGTTGATCCAGGAGGTCGCCAGCGAGATCGAGCACGATCGATACGCGTTCCGCCATCCGCTGATCCAGGAGGTCGCGTATGCGATGCAGCTGCGCACCCGCCGCGTCGAACTGCATCAGGCGGTCGCGAGCGCGCTCGAGCGATTCTACCATAACCGGCTGGGCGAATACGCCAATCTGATCGCGTATCATTTCGAATCGGCCAAGGATTTCGGATCCGCAGCCAACTATCTGGCCCGTTCGGCGAGCTGGATCGGCACGACCAATTCGCGGCTGGGGATGAAGTCGTGGCTCAAGGTCCGGCTGTTGCTGCAATCGTTGCCGCGCTCGCCGGAAACCGATCGGCTGCGCATGCACGCATCCGGTCAAGTGTTGATCCTTGGCTGGCGCGAAGGCATCAGCGCCGAAGAGGCTGCCCCGTTCTTCCGCGAGGCGTTGGCTGCCGCGCGGGACCTCAAGGACTCGCTCTGGGAGGTCCTGCTGCTCGCCGCCTTTGGCCGGGTCTCCGCCGGTACGGGCTCGGCGGACGAATATGTGAGGCAGCTGCTGGAGGCGATCGAGGTCTCCGAGGACCCGAGCATCAGGACGATGATGCAGGTGTTCCTGTGTCAGGCCTACGGCTATGCCGGCAAGCTTCGGGAAGCACTTGCGGCCGGCGAGACCGCGCTCAAGCACATTGCGAGCATCGAGAAGGCCCACGAAGCGCCGCTCGGCTTCAATGTGGAACGATGGGTTGAGGGTCTGCATGCGCGGTTGCTGGCGCGGACGGGCAGTTTCGATGTTGCGCGAGAGAGAATCGCCAAACTGGTCGCCAGCGAGAGCGGCCATCCCGATCCGGCGGTCCTGTTCATTCCCCATCATGCCGGAGTCGAGATGGCCTGGCTGACGCGGGACGAAAAGCTTGCCGATCTTCACAGCCTGCGTATCGAGGAGATCGCCAGGAGAAACGACACACCCTATGTCGCGGTGTATGCGAGCGTCTGCCGCGGACTGGCGCTGTCGCTGGCGGGCGAACACGTTGCGGCGATCCAGAAGATTGAATCGGCGATCCGGCTCGCGCGGGAGGCTTTCGCCGGCCTCGAATATGAAAGCGACATGCTGGCATTCCTCGCCGAGATTCATCTGAGGAGCAACAGCCTTGCCGCGGCCTTCGGCGCCGCTGAACAGGGGATCGCGGTCGCGAGGGAGCGGCGGGCGCGGCTCGCCGAATGCCGCTCGACGCTGGTGCTGGCGCATGTGGTCAACGCCGATAGCTTGCGCTATCCGCAGTATCGGTTGAACGAGCTGCTTGCGCGGGCCCGGCTCCTCATCGAGGAGACCGGCGCCTCACCCTATGAACGCCTGTTCCCGGTCGTGCAGTCGTCGTCCTGCGGACAAGAAGCGTGAATTCGGGCATGCCGTAATCGGCGACCGTTTCGACGTGACCGAACTGCTCGCAAAACCGGATCCAGCGCTCCGGCGCGATCCGATAGAGCCCGGTTTCGGCGCGCCCTTCGTCACGCGGCAGCATGAAGTTGACGGCGAAGCCGATCCGGCTGTGGGCCGCAAGATCGGCGAGAATCGCCTCGACATACGCTTCCCACGCTGCGACCGGATGACCGAGCCGGACGTTGAATATCCCGCTTGCCAGAGAATAGTCGGCGAGTGCGCCGCACTGCGAACCCTCGGCGAACACGGCCTGCGTGTTGCCGGCCCAGCGGGCGCGGGCGGCCGCGATCATCGCCGGCGAAATGTCGATGCCGCGATAGGTCACCTCGGCATCGCCATGCCGCATTGCCAGGAACTCCAGCAGCGCGCCATAGCCGCAGCCGAAATCGTTCAGGCTGAACGGCCGCCCGAAATCGCACAGCTTCACGAGCTGCACGAAGCGCAGATACTGCGAGAGCACGTTCGGCCAGTCGACCCCGAGCGGGGTCGGGCCGTGACGCTCCAGTGTTCCTGAATAATAGTCGCGAACCTTGGCGTGCGGATCGAGCATCGCCGAGGTCAGGTCACTTCTTGCGCGCGCCGGCCTTGGGGCGGTCGGCGTTGATCATTGGCATCGAGATCGTGAGAAACACCAGAGAGGAAAAATTGAAGACGCGATCGCCTGAGGTCACCTTCACGACGCCCTTCGGAGACTCCGCCGGGTGCGAGGTAAAGTGTACCGACAACGGCCTGCTGCTCTCGAGATTGCCCTGCAGCGATGCGATGATCTGATCGTGTCCGCTCAGCTTCGTTGCCTTGCCGTCGACTGAGGCGCCCGTCTTCTTCAGCAGGCCCAGAAATTTGAAAAACCCCTTGCGATCCGCATCGCCAACCGGCGCGATATTGAGCAACTTGAAGGACGTCTCCAGCGTATGTTGCGACGAGAAGACCTTGAACTCCTTCTGAAACTGGACCATTTCGGTCAGGGCTTCGCCAATAAGCCGGGAATTCATCTGTTGCAGAACGTCGGGGACGTAACTGTCGGCAACCAATCCACCCATTGTGTTCCTCCTGAAAAAGACATGATAGCCCGCTTCCCGGCTTCCGGCTAGCTGTGAGCGGATGGCTGTCCGATGGTACAACCACCGGTTTGCTCCGCTGTCTATGAATTGCTTCACAGAGTTGACCGTGCATGATGCAAAGGCAATGCTTTTCGTGAGCCCCCGGTCCGGTTGGCTTCTTATCCATCCCATTCCACAGTGTTACCATGCGACTCCCCTTTTTCTACGGCTGGATCATCGTCGCGGTGACCTTCGTTACCATGGCGATCGGCGTCAACGCGCGCACCGCATTCTCGCTGTTCTATCCGCCGATCATCTCCGAGTTCGGCTGGGAGCGTGGTGTCACGGCGGGGGCATTCTCGTTCGGCTTCGTCGCCTCGGCGATCGCAAGCCCGCTGATCGGCCGGCTGATGGACCGCAGCGGTCCGCGCGCAGTGATGGAGCTTGGCGTGCTGCTGATGGGCTCAGGGCTGCTGCTGGCGCCGCTGACCACGCAACCCTGGCACCTCTATCTCACGATCGGCGTGCTGGTCGGCTCCGGCAGCGTCTGCCTCGGCTATTCCGGCCAGTCGCTGTTCGTGCCGAACTGGTTTATCCGCCGCCGCGGGCTGGCGATCGGGCTCGCCTTCGCCGGCGTCGGCATCGGCTCGGTGACCCTGCTGCCATGGGTGCAGCACATGATCGAGCAGACCGGCTGGCGCACCGCCTGCACCGCCATGGGGATCGTGGTGCTGGTCGTGCTGGCGCCGATCAATCTCTTGCTGCACAAGCGGCCGGAGGATATCGGCCTGCAGCCGGACGGCGATGCCGCGCCGACGGCGACATCGGCCAAGCCGGCATCGAACATCGTCGATCCGGTGTGGGCCGGCACCGACTGGACGCTGTCGCGGGCGCTGCGCACCGCGCGGTTCTGGTGGATCGCGATCGGCTATTTCTGCGGGCTGTACATCTGGTATGCGGTGCAGGTGCACCAGACCAAATTCCTGCTCGACATCGGCTTCAGCTCCAATGTCGGGGTCTGGGCACTCGGCGTCGTCAGCCTGCTCGGCATTCCCGGCCAGATCTGGCTCGGGCATCTCTCCGATCGCATCGGCCGGGAATGGGTGTGGGCGATCGCCTGCTTCGGCTTCGTGATCTGCTTTGCGGCGCTGGCCGCGCTGAAATACTGGCCGAGCATGGCGCTGATCTATCTGATGGTCTTCACCCAGGGCGCGCTCGGCTACGGCCTGACATCGGTGATGGGGCCGGTGGTGCTGGAGATCTTCCAAGGCAGGCATTACGGCAGCATTTTCGGTACCGTAATGCTGGCGGCGCTGGCCGGCGGGGCCGCCGGTCCCTGGATCACCGGCCAGCTCTATGATCTGTCGGGCAGCTATACGAGCGCGTTCCTGCTCGGGATCGTTGTCAGCCTGCTGTCCGCCTTCGCGATCTGGCAGGCGTCGCCCGGCAAGGTGCGCGCGGTCGCCGGGCAAATACACAAGATCGCGAGCGCGGCCTGAGCCTGGAGCCTTTTCCGTTCCGATGGAATCAGAACGGGGCCCTAGATTCTTGTTTTGACGCGTTTTCTTCACGCGAACCGGTAGCCACTTCGCTCGAAAACGCTCTAGCGGGCGGACGAAACGCCGATCGCGCGCTGCAGGTCGGTGATCGCGCGCAGGAAGCTGTCCGCCGGCGTGGTCTCCGGATCGATCAGGCGGTGCAGCCGGAAACCGTCCTCCAGCGCGAGCACGATCGCGCCGGTCCATTCCGGGTTGAGCGCGCCGTTCGGGCCGCCATTCTTCGCCGTGGTCGTGACGATATCCGCGATCAGCTTGCGCCGCGCGCGCAGCCGTTTTGCCAGTTCGGGCCGCCGCTTTTCCGCGCGTGCGACAAACAGGATCATCTCCATGTGCAGCAGCGGGGAGCGGCCGAGCGGGTCCTGCCGGCTGCGATCCATGGTGCGGAGCGCCTCGAGGAAGTCGGCAAGGTTCTGGTGTTGGGCCAGCAGGTCGAGACATCGCCGGATCGATTGCTCGACGTGATCCTCGAGCATCGCGATGATCAACTCGTCCTTGCTCTTGAAGTTCGAATAGAAGGCGCCGCGGGTGAATCCTGCCGCGGCCGCGATCGCCTCGATGCTGGCGCCGCCGATTCCCTGTTCCTCGAACACCCGCGCCGCAGCCTCGAACAGCTTCTCGCAGGTGTCGTCCCGTGTCGGTCTGGTTCGAACCCTTGACATCGGCGCATTTTAGGGCACAATGCAACTCGATACAAGAGTGTATCGAGTTGCATTTGACAGAAGCAGAATAGCCGCACCCGTGATGGTGCGGTCTTGAGGATGACACCAAGGCGCGCCAGTGTGCAGACACCGGTGCAGCGAACGAACGAGGTCACCATGAACGAGCAAGTTCAGCCGGCCAGCGGCGAGCCGCTTTTCAATCCACTCGCGCCCGAGTTCATTCGCAACCCCTATCCGTATTACGAGCGGTTGCGGCGTCTCGACCCGATGCATGTCAATGTGCACGGCGCCTTCGTCGCCAGCCGTCACGCCGAGGCGAGCCTCGTGCTGCGCGACAAGCGGTTCGGCAAGGATTTTGCCGAGCGCAGCATCCGTCGTTACGGCCCGAAGATCCTGGAGGAGCCGGTCTTCCGCAGCATGAGCCACTGGATGCTGCAGCAGGACCCGCCCGACCACACAAGGCTGCGCGGCCTTGTCGTCAAGGCCTTCACCGCGCGACGGGTCGAGGACATGCGCCCGCGCATCCAGCACGTCGTCGACGAAACGCTCGACCGCATCATTCCGCAGGGGCGGATGGACCTGATCGAGGATTTTGCCTTCCGCCTCCCGGTGACGATCATCTGCGACATGCTCGGCATCCCCGAGGAGCATCGCGAAGCCTTCTACAGCGGCTCGCGCGACGGTGGCCGCATCCTCGAGCCGGTGCCGCTGACGCCCGAGGAGATCAAGCAGGGCAACGCCGCCAATGCGATGGCGGCGATGTATTTCCATCAGCTGTTCGAGCTGCGCCGCAAGCAGCCCGGCGACGACCTCACCACGCAGCTGGTGCAGGCGGAAGAGGACGGCCAGAAGCTCACCAATGAGGAGCTGACCGGCAACATCATTCTGCTGTTCGGCGCCGGCCATGAGACGACCGTGAACCTGATCGGCAACGGCCTGCTCGCGCTCTATCGCAACCCGGACCAGCTCGCGCTCCTGAAGGCCAATCCCGGCCTGATCACCAATGCGATCGAGGAGTTCCTGCGCTACGATTCCTCGGTGCAGCTGACCGGCCGCGTCGCCCTCGAAGACATCGAGGATCTCGGCGGCAAGCGCATCCCGAAGGGCGAGAGCGTGCTGTGCCTGTTGGGCTCGGCCAATCACGATCCGGCTGTCTACCCCGATCATCCCGAAAAGCTCGACATCCAGCGGCCGAACGTGAAGCCGCTGTCGTTCGGCGGCGGCATCCATTTCTGCCTCGGCGCCCAGTTGGCGCGGATCGAGGCCGAGATCGCGATCTCGACGCTGTTGCGCCGAATCCCGGATCTGCGGCTCGATGACGCGGAAAACCCGGAGTGGCGGCCGACCTTCGTGCTGCGCGGGTTGAAGCGGCTGCCGGCGAGCTGGTGACAAGCCGGATTTGCGGCAGGACGGCGATCCTGCCGCGACGGCCGGCGTGCACGCACGCTTGAGCGGAAAACCACCTTCTGCCTGAAGTCACGGCGGTAATGCCGCTGTGACTTCGCCATACTTGTCTCTATATTTGGGCTGCTCCGGCCAAGGTTGGCCAACGGTTCAGCATCAGCAGGCTGCCGCGGAGCTGGCTCAAAGGGAGACACCGTGCAGACGACGCTGCTCGGACTGGCAATTGCCTTCATCCTTGCACTGGTCGCCGCGCTGGTCGGTCCGTATTTCGTCGACTGGAACCAGTTCAGGCCGCAGTTCGAGGCGGAGGCGAGCAAGATCATCGGCGCGCCGGTCCGGGTTGCCGGCAATCTCGACGCGCGTCTGCTGCCGGCCCCCTCGCTGCGATTGAAAACCGTCAGCGTCGGCGGCGCTAATGACCTCGGCAAGGTCCGCGCCGCCAGCCTCGACGTCGAGTTCAGCCTGAGCTCGCTGATGCGTGCCGAGTGGCGGGCGACCGAGCTCACCGTCAATGGCGTGTCGCTGGATCTCGGGCTCGATCCGAAGGGACGGGTCGACTGGTCGCCGTCGAGCGGCACCTTCAACCTCGCCTCGCTGGCTATCGACCGCCTCAATCTGACCGGCCGCATTGCGCTGCATGACGCCGCGAGCCGCAGCACGCTCGAGCTCAACGACATCGCGTTCAGCGGGGATGTCCGCTCGCTGGCCGGCGCGATCCGCGGCGACGGCAACTTCATGTTCGACGGCAACCGCTACCCGTTTCGGATCTCGTCCGGCCAAACTCCTGATGGCAACGGCATTCGCATGCACTTCAACATCGATCCCGGGCAGCGGCCGGTCTCGGCCGATCTCGACGGCATCCTGAGCTTCGAGGCGCGTGCGCCGCGCTTCGAAGGGGCGGTGGTGCTCGCGGGCACGCCGGGTCAGCGCGGCGGCAGCGATGCACCGGCGTGGCGGATCGCGGCCAAGGTGAAGTCGGATTACTCGGCAGCGCGGCTCGACCAGGTCGAGGTGAGCTATGGGGCCGAGGACCGCGCGCTGAAGCTCGCGGGCAACGGCGATCTGCGTTTCGGCGCAGCGCCGCTGCTGCGCGCCTCGCTCACCGCGCGGCAGCTCGACGGCGACAAGTTCGCCGCCAAGGATAGCAACAACGCCAATGTCGAGCCGGTGCGGGTGCTGCCGGCGATGCGCGCGGTCCTGGCGGGCCTGCCGCAAATCCCGATTCCGGCACAGCTCGAACTGGCGTCCGAGCAGATCATGCTTGGCGGTCGTCCCTTGCAGGATATCTCGGCAGAGCTGCAATCGGATGCGAAATCCTGGACGGTGCGCCGGCTAGAGTTTCGCGCGCCGGGCTCGACCCGGGTCTCGATGAGCGGCGCCAGCGCGCAAGCCGGAGTTGCCAACAGCTTCAAGACCGGGCTCAACATCGAATCGTCCGATCCCGACGCGCTGATGACCTGGCTGCAGGGGCGGAGCGATGCTGCCTATCGCAACCAGAAGCCGCTGCGGCTGCGCGGCGACGTCACGGTGTCGCCGGCCGGTTTTGCGATCGATGCGATGAAGGTGGAGATCGACGGCGGCACGGTCGAGGGCCGCGTCGCGGTCGTGCATCGCGAGGCGACCAGCGGATCGAAGGTCGAGGCGCAGTTGAAGGCGGAGCGGCTCGATCTCGATGCGACCGCTTCCTTCATCCGCTCGCTGGCCGGACCGCAAGCCGAATGGCCCGACGAGGCTCAGCTGTCGCTCGATGTTGGGCGCGCGATCTCCTCCGGGCAGGAATTGCGGCCGCTGCTGGCGAAGGTCGCCTATACTCCGAAGGACATCGTGCTCGAGCGCGTGAAGGTCGGACAGCCCGACAATGTCACGCTCGACGGCAGCGGCAATTTCGATCGCGCCAATGCGACCGGCAAGCTTGCGGTCGATGCGACCGCTGCGTCGCTTGGCCGGCTTGCCGCTGTCGTGCAGCCGTTCGCGCCGGCGCTCGCCGCGCGGCTCGGCGTGCTCCGCGCCGATGCCGGCCCGGTCCGCGCCAGGCTTGTGCTCGACCTCGGCAAGGGCAAGGCGGCCGATCGCGTCAGCGCGCGCGCGGCGCTCGATCTCGACACGCCGCAGCTCAAGGGCAATACGGTGATTTCGGCGACGCCGCAGGTCGCTGCGATCCGTGCGCTGGATTTCGACGCGCTGACCCGCAGCGATGTTGCCGCCGAGGCAAGATTCTCCGCCGGCGAGGGCAATGCCTTGCTCGCGCTGTTTGGCCTCGATCATGTCATCGCGGCCGGCGCGGGGCCGGTGCAGATCGAGGGCACCGTGAGTGGCGCGTGGCGCGCGCCGTTGCGGCTCAAGGTCAGGCTCTGGGGGGCGGGGCTCGACGCCGACGCCGACGGGACCGCAGAGCCGTGGGCCAGGGAGGCCACCAAGGACGCCAAATCGAGCGTCAGCCTGCGCGTCCGCAGCGCCGACATCAGTCCGCTGCTCAATCTGAAATCATCCGACCCGGTCGCAAGCATCCGCCTGTCGTCGCGCGTGACGCTCGCAGGCGACCGGCTGATCTTCGATGATCTCGACAGCATCGTCGCCGGCTCGCGGCTGCGTGGCCGCCTCGCGCTGACGCTTGCCGATCAGAAGAGCGTCGAAGGCGAAATCGGCCTCGATCAGATCACGCTGGCGCCGATATTCGCGACTGCGATCGGTGCCGCCGGGCACGATGCGACGGAGCCGCTCGGTGCGGGGCTCACCGGCGCCTGGCGCGGCAAGGTCACGTTCGAAGCGCTGCATGGCCTACTGCCGGGCGGCGCCGAGCTGCAGCCGGTCAGCGGCACCGTCAAGTCGGACGGACAGTCGCTGACTTTCGACGGCATCAAAGGCAAGATCGGCGGCGGCGAAGCGACCGCCACCATCGATGTGCGACAGGGCGGCAACGGACTGGCGCTCAATGCAAACGTGCAGCTGTCGGGCGTCGACGCTTCGGCCTTGCGCTACCGCAGTCTCGCGATGCCCAAGGGACGCGCCTCGATGCAGATGACGCTGTTGACGCAGGGCCGCAGCGCCGCGGCTTTGACGGGCGCGCTGTCCGGCAGCGGCACCGTGACGCTGGAGGGGTTGAACCTTCCGGGTCTCGATCCGCGCGCATTCGACACAGCGATCCGCGCGAGCGATTCCGGGCAGGCGACCGACGACACGCGGTTGAGGCAGATTGTCGAACCCGTGCTCGCAGCCGGTGCGCTGTCGATCGCCTCGGCGCAAATTCCCTTCAACATCCGCGACGGCCGTATTCGTGTCGCGGCCACCACGCTTGCGGCCAACGGCGCCAACGCCATCGTGTCCGGGGGCTACGACATTCCGGCCGACCAGGCCGACATCCGCGCCGCACTGGCATCGACGCAGGTTGGCACGGCCACTAGCCGCCCGGAAATCCAGCTGCTTGCGATCGGCACGCCCGACGGATTGTCGCGCAGCATCGACATTGCGGCGCTGTCGTCATGGCTTGCGGTGCGCGCGATCGATCGCGAGACCAAACGGCTCGACGCGATCGAGCGCGGTGAACCGGTGCCGCCACCGATCCCGGCGGCTGTTCCGCCACCGGCCGGGCCGGCGCCGGATGCGTCCAACCCTGCCGCGGCGGTGTCTCCTGCGGATGCGCTGGCGCCTGGCCGCGATCCGCGCCGTGTGCCGGCGAAGCCGAAGATCGTGGCGCCAAGACCGTCGATCACCCCGTCGATCATCCCGCCGATCGAGCCGCCGGTTGCCACCGCGCCCTCTGTCGTGCCGCCTGCGCCGGTTGCGAGCCAGCCGCAGGTCGCGCCGTTGCCGCCACCGATCGAGGTCAAGCCACTGCCCGGCGCACTCAGGCCGAAGCCGCTGCGGCCGCCGCTATCGCTGACGCCGCAGGTTGCCAATCCACCACCGCGGCCGGCGTTGCAGAACTAAAGGCCTCTTAAAGCGAAGTGGGTGCCGGTTCGCGTGACGAAAACGCGTCAAGCGACGCGCTGGCTCACGATTGGTGCTGGAGAATATTGATCAGCCTGCCGAAGGGATCGCGGACGAAGAAGCGCCGCACGCCCCACGGCTCGTCGGCCGGTCCGTATTCGATCGCAACCCGCGCCGACTGCATGCGGCGCAGCGCTTCATCGAGATCATCGACCTCGATCGAAAGATCGGGCACCGGCGTGCCCGAGCCACCTTCGGATGCGAAGCTGATTTGAACCTGCATCGTTTCGGATGAACCGTAAGTCGCAACCCAACCGAAATCCATCAGCGGCTTGAGGCCAAGGATATCCTGATAGAACGACTTCGCTGCCGCGATGTCTGACGCGGCAACGTTCGCGACGATGCGATTGACCTTCATGCTGAAGCTCGCTCAGCGAGCGACCGTCGGCTCATTGCGACGGTCGGAGAGGCCTCAGGCCTGCTGACGCGTATCGACCTGTTGCGGCCTGACATCGGTCGGCACGGCCGGCGTGGCGCGTGAGCGGAAGTAGTCGAGCACGAAGAGCCGGATCGCCGAGGACAGATTGCCCTGCTGACGGTTGTTGTCGATCTCGCCGACCAATTCCGACAGCGTCATGTTCCGCAGACCGGAAATTTCCTTCATGCCGTTCCAGAAGGCTTCTTCGAGGCTGACGCTGGTCTTGTGCCCGGCGACGACGATCGAGCGCTTAACAACGGGAGACTTCATGATGCGTCTCCGCTTTCGATGCGATGCTGATCGAGTTGTCGCGCGCTGCGCTCGTCGAGAAATTGGTCACGCGCGCGTTCGGATTTGGTGCGACCGAATAGCGCACGATTGGCTTCGGCCTGCTTTGCCGCTTGTTCGCGCTCACCGCGCTTCTTGAATCGTTTCAGGTTGACCACGTCGCCCATGCTCGTCGTCCTCATCGTCCCCACAGCGGACTTGGTGATGCATCGTGACGAAAGCAAGAGCGATCGCGCTGCGCGCCCGGCTCGATATTCATCCCGAATCCCCATTTGATGCCTCTGATAGCATCAAAGAATCCGTTTCGCTCTGCGAAAACTAGACGTCTGTACCACGCGCCAGCGCAGGGCTGATAGGTAAGCAGCCTTAGTCTTTAGGCGTTATGATCCATAATTATATCACGCGCGCTGACCGTAATTATCCGGACATTGCGCGCCTCGCTTTAGCCCGGGTGTGTCATTTTGTCCGGCTGCACAAGGCGATCAAATTCATCCGCGGAAACAAATCCGAGCCGCAAAGCCTCTTCCTTCAACGTCGTTCCGCGCGCGTGCGCCGTCTTGGCGACCTTGGCTGCATTGTCGTAGCCGATCTTCGGCGCGAGCGCCGTCACCAGCATCAGCGAGCGCTGCATCAGTTCGTTGATGCGCTTTTCGTCGGCGCGTATTCCGACAACGCAATGCTCGGTAAATGAGCGGACAACATCAGACAGCAGTTGAATGGAATTTATCATACAATATGCCAAAACGGGCTTGTACACGTTGAGCTCGAAATGGCCCTGGCTGCCGGCGACGGTGATCGTGGTCTGATTGCCGAACACCTGGCAGCAGACCATGGTCATGGCTTCGCACTGGGTCGGGTTGACCTTGCCCGGCATGATCGACGAGCCCGGCTCGTTCTCGGGCAGGATCAATTCGCCGAGGCCGGAGCGCGGGCCGGATCCGAGGAAGCGGATGTCGTTGGCGATCTTGAACAGGCCGGTCGCCACCGAATTGATCGCGCCGTGCACCAGCACATAGGCGTCGTTGGAAGCCAGCGCCTCGAACTTGTTTGCCGCGCTGGTGAACGGCAGCTTGGTGATCTCAGCGACATGCCTGGCGAAAGCGCCGGCGAATTCCGGCTTCGAGTTGAGGCCGGTGCCGACGGCGGTGCCGCCCTGCGCCAGCGGAAACAGCTCCTTCACCGCGACGTGCAGCCGCGCGATGCCGCTCTCGACCTGCGCGGCGTAGCCGGAGAATTCCTGGCCGAGCGTCAGCGGTGTCGCATCCTGGGTATGCGTGCGTCCGATCTTGACGATCTTGGCGAACGCCTCCTGCTTCTGGTGCAACGCCTGATGCAGCTCGGTGAGGGAGGGGATCAGGTCGGCGATGATGCGGCTTGCGGCTGCGATGTGCATCGCGGTCGGAAACGAGTCGTTCGACGACTGGCTCATGTTGACGTGATCGTTCGGATGGATCGGCTGCTTGGCGCCGAGCTCGCCGCCGAGCATCTGGTTGGCGCGGTTGGCGATCACCTCGTTCACGTTCATGTTGGTCTGCGTGCCGGAGCCGGTCTGAAACACGACCAGCGGAAAATGATCGTCGAGCTTGCCGTCGATCACTTCCTTGGCGGCGCTGATGACGGCGTCGGCGCGGCGTGCATCGAGCTGGCCGAGTTCGCGATTGGTCTCGGCCGCCGCGAGCTTGACGATGCCGAGCGCGTGGATGATCGCGATCGGCATCCGGTCGTGGCCGATCTTGAAATTCTGCCGCGAGCGTTCGGTCTGTGCGCCCCAGTAGCGATCGGCGGGGACGTCGATCGGGCCGAAGCTGTCGGTCTCGCTGCGGCTGGCGGCGCTGGATGGTGTCGTCGATTGAGCCATCGATGCTCTCCGTTGCGTCATCAGAACGTGAACCGGCGCGGCGCCGGTTCTCCCGCGCGGCAACGCGACGCGTCGGCGCGGAGGCACGTTCATGCCGAAGATAATCCGGGATGACGATCTGTCATCCCGGTCCTGGCAGGCATCCTACAAGGTCGCGGAGCGATCTGTGTTTAGATTATTTCTTGCGGAAGCGATCGAGACGCACGACCTCGGCGCCTTCGCTGGGCTTCGCGGGCTCCTGCTCGGTCTCGGCCGTCTCGGTCTCGACCGCCGCGCGGGCGGCAGGTGCGGGGAGGGGAGAAGCCGGCGCCGTGGCGGGAGGCTCTTCGGACAACGCGTCCGAGACATCGAATCGCAGATCGAACGGCGCGGACGGATCGAGGAAGCGCGTCACCGCGGCAAACGGCACGGTCAGCCGTTCCGGAATCCCGCCGAACGACAGGCCGACCTCGAAGCGATCTTCGGTGACCACCAGATCCCAGAACTGGTGCTGCAGGATGATCGTCATCTCTTCCGGATATTGCGCGAGCAGCCGCGTCGACAGCTTCACGCCGTCGCCGTGCGACAGGAAGGTGATGTAGAAATGGTGCTCGCCCGGCAGGCCATGTTCGGCGGCGTCGGACAACACCCGGCGCAGCACCCCGCGCAGCGCGTCGCGCGCCAGCACGTCATATCGGATGTGATCGGTCGCCATCGTAATCCTGTCGCTTCGAAAATTGGCCGGTAGGCATCGCCGGATCGTCCGACTCGCCCTTTTGGCCATGCTACCCCGCCGGGAGCCGGAAATCAGCAGGGTGGGTGGCTGAAATACGGGCGGACGCCCGATCGGAAATTAAAGTGGAGGCTTCTGTTGCCAGGTGCCTCCGAACCCCGCCTAACGGAGCTTAACCCGTTAGGACTTTAAGATGGTCTTTCAAACTGCGTTACGCAGCCTGAGCAACCGGAGCAAAGTTGTCGTTGGCAACTATTGCATTAGCCCGATAACGGCGGAACCATACCGAGAAAAAACACGCCCTTTACGCCCTCGTCGATCCTATTTCGCCCCCGCCAAAAGCCACCCATGATGGGTTTTGGTGGAGGCGCCGGGTACCGCCCCCGGGTCCGAATGGTTTATTGCGACGGCCATTTATTTCCATAGCCGGCGAACCGGCACCCCCAATATAGGCGGCGCGGACGGAGAAAAACAGAGCCGATTCAGGCTTGTTCAGGTGCGAAAACACGCCGATTTGGGTTGGCCGGGTTCCGCTAGTCGCTTTAGATTTTGCCCATGCCCCCGGAATCCCCGCCGGTCGCCGCCCCGGCGCCGGCTCCCTCCGCACCGTCGCCGCCCCACCAGCCCGGCCTGCTCGAGCTGTTCCTGGCCTTTGCCAAGATGTCGCTGGCCGGTTTTGGCGGGGTTTTGGTCTGGGCCCGGCGCTCGATCGTCGAGCAGCACCGCTGGATGACGGCGGAAGAGTTCAACGAGACCTTCGCGCTGTGCCATTTCCTGCCAGGTCCGAACATCGTCAACCTGTCGGTCGTGTTCGGCGCGCGGTTTCGCGGCATCGCCGGCGGGCTTGCGGCCTTCGCCGGGCTGGTCGGCCCGCCGATGGTGATCGCGACCATCCTTGCCGTGCTCTACGCCCGCTACGGTGATATCGACGTCCTGCGCCGGACGCTCGCCGGCGTGGCCTGCGCCGCGGTCGGGCTGCTGTTCGCCGTCGTCACCAAAATGATGATGCCGCTGTTGCAGCGGCGCGATGTCACAGGCCTGGTCATTCTGGCGGCGGTTTTCGTCGCGATCGGACTGATCCGTTGGCCGCTGCAGATCGTGCTGCTGGTGGCGATCCCGCTCAGCATTGCGATCACGATCCTGACACGCCGCATGGTGAAGGCATGAGCCCGGAGCCGAACCCGATCGCGGCGCTGCTCTGGACCTTCGGCCTGATGTCGCTGTTTGCGGTCGGCGGGGCCAATTCGGCGATTCCCGAAATGCACCGTGCCGCCGTCGACGTGCATCACTGGCTGACCGACAAGCAGTTCGCCGACGTGTTCGCGATCTCGCAGCTCTCGCCGGGGCCGAACGTGCTGATCGTGACGCTGATAGGCTATTCTGTCGCAGGCGTCGCCGGGGCGTTGGCCGCAACGGTGGCGATGTGCGGGCCGACCGCTTTGCTTGCCTATTATGTAAGCCGTTTCCTCGATCGCTCGCGCGGCGCGCGCTGGCCGGCGATCATTCAGGCGGCACTGGTTCCGCTGTCGATCGGCCTGATGGCCGCCTCGGGCCTCATCGTGGCGCAGACATCAGACCAAAGTTGGATCGCGGTTCTGATCACCATTGTCACGGCAGCGCTCGCGTTTGCGACGCGGATCAACCCCTTGTGGATGTTGCTTGCCGGAGGCCTCTTGGGTTTTGCTGGCGTTGTCTGACGAAAATCGCTAGCAAGGCTTGCGGTCAACGCACCACAGCCAAGCCATTCAATCAAAACGGGCGGGACAGCCCTGACGGGGGAAGCGAAGTCATGAGCGATACGCCGAGCGAGGCGCCGGTCAAATCGATCTTGCCGAAATGGGTACGCGGTCCGCAGGACTTTGTCGGCGGGCTCGCCATGATGGCGGTGGCGCTGTTTGCCTTGTGGGCCTCGAGCGACTTGCAGGGCATGCATGGATTTTCGTTCGGCGCCGGAACCGCGCCGCGCATGTTTGCCGTGCTGCTGCTGTTGCTCGGCGGCGCCGTCGCGCTGATGGGACTTCTGCACGACGGCCCGCATATCGCCGCCTATTCCTGGCGCGGCCCGCTGTTCGTATCCGCGGCCATCGTGTTCTTCGCCGTGGCGATCCGTCCGCTCGGGCTCGTCGTCTCGGCCTTTGCCGCCTTCCTGATCGCAGCACTTGGCTCGCATGAGACAAGATGGATCGAGGCCATCATTGTCGGCGGCTGTCTGACGCTCGGTTGCGCGCTGCTGTTTCCTTATGTGCTGGGACTTCCGATGCCGATGTTCCCGCGTTTCCTGATTCAGTGAGGGCGAAATGGAGCTGTTTGCCAATCTCGCCCACGGTTTCGTCGTCGCGTTCTCGCCGATCAACCTTCTGATGTGCCTGATCGGTGCGCTGGTCGGCACGCTGGTCGGCGTGCTGCCGGGCATCGGCACCATCGCCACCGTCGCGATGCTGCTGCCGATCACCTTCGGCCTGCCGCCGGTCGGTGCGCTGATCATGCTCGCCGGCATTTATTACGGCGCCCAGTATGGCGGCTCGACCACCTCGATCCTGGTCAATATTCCGGGCGAGGCGACCTCCGTGGTCACTGCGCTCGATGGCCACCAGATGGCCAGGCAGGGCCGCGCCGGCCCGGCGCTGGCGATCGCCGCGATCGGCTCGTTCTTCGCAGGCTGCGTCGCGACCGTGCTGATCGCCGTGCTCGGCGCGCCGCTGACCAAGCTCGCGCTGGCATTCGGCCCGGCCGAATATTTCTCGCTGATGGTGCTCGGCCTGATCTTCGCGGTGGTGCTCGCCAAGGGCTCGGTGCTGAAGGCGATCGCGATGATCGTGTTCGGCCTGTTGCTGTCGATGGTCGGCTCCGACATCGAGACCGGCGCCTCGCGCATGGCCTTCAACATCCCGGAGCTCGCAGACGGCCTTGGCTTTGCCACCGTGGCGATGGGTGTGTTCGGCTTTGCAGAGATCATCCGCAATCTCGACGCGGGTGCCGAGATGAGCCGTGATCTGGTGCAGCAGAAGATCACCGGCCTGATGCCGACCAGGAAGGACCTTAAGGACTCCGCGCCTGCGATCGTGCGTGGCACGATCCTCGGATCGATTCTCGGCATTTTGCCGGGCGGCGGTGCCGTGATTGCGTCGTTCGCGGCCTATACGCTGGAAAAGAAGATCGCGAAGGATCCATCGCGGTTCGGCCGCGGAGCGATCGAGGGCGTGGCGGCGCCGGAAAGCGCCAACAATGCCGCGGCGCAGACCTCGTTCATCCCGCTGCTCACCCTCGGCATCCCGCCGAATGCGGTGATGGCGCTGATGGTCGGCGCGATGACCATTCATGGCATCGTGCCGGGTCCGCAGGTGATGGTGAAGCAGCCCGATCTGGTCTGGGGCATGATCGCCTCGATGTGGATCGGCAATCTGATGCTGATCATCATCAACCTGCCGCTGGTCGGCATCTGGGTCCGTCTGCTGCGCGTGCCGTACCGGCTAATGTTCCCCTCGATCGTGATCTTCTGTGCGATCGGCATCTATTCGGTGAACAACGCGCCGGTCGACGTCGTCCTCGCAGGCGCGTTCGGCCTGGTCGGCTACTGGCTGATCAAGCACGATTTCGAGCCGGCGCCGCTGCTGCTCGGCATGGTGCTCGGCCCGCTGATGGAGGAGAACCTGCGTCGTGCACTGTTGATCTCGCGCGGCGACTGGAGCGTGTTCCTGTCGCGGCCGCTGTCGGCGGTGCTGCTGGCGATCGCGGCAGGCCTGCTGGTGCTTGCCGTGCTGCCGAGCTTGCGTGCCAAGCGCGACGAAGTGTTCGTGGAGTCCGAGGGCTGAGCGTACTGCCGGCCCTGCGTCGGCGCGCCGCAGGCGGAAGTCCAATCGACACTCGATGTCGTCTCGTGAAATGAAAATGCTGGCCGATTTGGCCGGCATTTTTATTGGTCAAACGTTCCCGGGAGGATTCGAAATGATCTCCATTCGCTCGCTTGCGGGCGCATGCCTTTCGGCATTTGCCGCACTGAGCGCCGCAGCCGTGCCGGCGTCCGCGCAGAACTACCCGACCCGCACCATCACCATGATCGTGCCGTTCGCAGCCGGCGGTCCGACCGACGTCATCTCGCGCATCGTCACCGCGAACATGGCGCCGACGCTCGGACAGAGCATCGTGATCGAGAACGTGGTCGGCGCCGGCGGCACCACCGCGACGACGCGCGCCGCGCGCGCCGCCAATGACGGCTATACGCTGGTTACCGGGCATATGGGCACGCACGCCGCCTCGGTGCCGCTCTATCCAAAGCTGGCCTATCACCCGGAGAAGGATTTCGAGCCCGTCGCGCTGCTTGCGGGCACGCCGATCCTGATCCTTGCCCGTAAGGAGTTTCCGCCGAAGGATCTCAAGGAATTCGTCGCCTATGTGAAGGCCAATGCCGAGAAGGTCAACGCCGCGCATGCCGGCATCGGCTCGGTCTCCCACGTGTCCTGCGAGCTCTTGAACTCGATCCTCGGCATCAAGCCGGTCGGCGTGCCCTTCAACGGCACAGGACCTGCGATGAATGCGCTGGTCGCCGGCCAAGTCGATTACATGTGCGACCAGATCGTCAACGCGGTGCCGCAGATCAATGCCGGCACCATCAAGGCCTACGCGATCGCGACCGCCGAGCGCAATCCGTCGCTGCCTAATGTCCCGACCACGGCGGAAGCCGGCCTGCCGGATTTCCAGGCCCAGGCCTGGAACGCGATCTTCGCGCCGAAGGGAACCTCGCCCGCCATCATCGCCACCCTGAATGCGGCGGCCATCAAGGCGCTCGACGACGAGACCGTGCGCAAGCGCCTGCTCGAGCTCGGCAGCGTGATCCCGGCGCCCGCCAGCCGCACCCCGGAGGCGCTCGCGACCCTGGTCAAGAGCGAGATCGCGAAATGGACGCCGGTGCTCAAGCCGGCCTCTTAATTCAATGCGATCAAGTGGATAGGCAAGGGCGGAACGCAAGTTCCGCCCCTTGTCGTTTGCCGCGGGAGTGTTCACTTTTCAGGGTATAATCGGTGCATGCAGCCGAATCGGCGTGTCGACCGGCAGCCCCGGCCGCTAGATTGCCGCTCCGCCCAGAGAGCCTGAAACCAACGCCATGAACCAGTATCACGACCTGCTCGAACGCATCCTCGCCGACGGCGCGGAGAAGCACGACCGCACCGGCACCGGCACGCTGTCGATCTTCGGCCACCAGATGCGCTTCAATCTGTCGGCCGGCTTCCCGATGCTGACCACCAAGCGGCTGCCGCTGAAGGCGATCGTGCACGAGCTGCTCTGGTTCCTCGCCGGCGACACCAACATCAAATATCTCAACGACAACGGCGTCACGATCTGGGACGAGTGGGCCGACGCCAATGGCGATCTCGGCCCGGTCTACGGCTCGCAATGGCGCTCGTGGCCGGCGCCCGATGGCCGCAGCATCGACCAGATCGCCAACGTGATCGAGATGATCAAGCGCAATCCGGATTCGCGGCGGCTGATCGTCAGCGCCTGGAATCCGGCCGAGGTCGACAAGATGGCGCTGCCGCCGTGCCACTGCCTGTTCCAGTTCTATGTCGCCAACGGCAAATTGTCCTGCCAGCTCTATCAGCGTTCCGGCGACGTCTTCCTCGGCGTGCCCTTCAATATCGCCTCCTATGCGCTTCTGACCATGATGGTGGCGCAGGTCACCGGGCTGAAGCCCGGTGATTTCGTGCACTCGCTCGGCGATGCGCATCTCTACTCGAACCATATCGAGCAGGCGCGCCTGCAGCTGACGCGGCCGACGCGGCCGTTGCCGACGATGACGATCAATCCCGATGTGAAGGATATCTTCGCGTTCCGCTATGAGGACTTCAAACTCGAAGGTTACGACCCGCATCCGCACATCAAGGCTGAAGTCGCGGTCTGAGGGGCTGAATGTCGCTGACCATCCGCCGCGCGCGGCCCGATGAGGCCGGACTGGTGTTCTCGCTGGTCCGCGAACTCGCCGAATACGAAAAGCTCCTGCACGAGGTCCACGCCAGCGAGGCCGATGTCGCCGAGGCGCTTTTCGGCGCGAACCCGCGGCTTTATTGCGACATCGCGGAATGGAACGGCGAGCCGGCCGGCTTCGCGGTCTGGTTCGTCAACTTCTCGACTTTCGCCGGCCGCCACGGCATCTATCTCGAAGACCTGTTCGTGCGCCCGGCGCTGCGCGGCAACGGCATCGGCAAGGCGCTGCTGGTGCATCTGGCGAAGCAATGCCTCGCCAATGGCTGGGCGCGCCTGCAATGGGCGGTGCTCGACTGGAACGCGCCGTCGATCGCGTTCTACAAGTCGCTCGGCGCCGAGATGATGGACGAATGGACGATCTGCCGCGTCTCCGGCCCGGCGCTGTCGACGCTCGCGGAAGGGACACGCTGATGGAGATCGTGCTGGTCGTTGCGGTCGCCGAGAACGGCGTGATCGGAAGCGCCAACGCCATTCCGTGGCGGCTCAAATCCGACCAGCAGCGCCTCAAGGCGATCACGCTGAACAAGCCCGTCGTGATGGGACGCAAGACCTTCGAATCCCTGCGCAGGCCGCTGCCGGGGCGCACCAACATCGTGGTGACGCGCGATGCGAACTACCGCGCGCGCGGCGTCATCGTCACGACGTCGTTCGAGAACGCCCGCGCCATTGCGCTTGGTGACGCGCTGCGGCGTTTCGCCACTGAGATCGCGATCATCGGCGGCGCGGAGATTTACGCGCAGTGGATGGGTGTGGCCGATCGCCTGGAGATCACCGAGGTCCACGCCAGGCCGGACGGCGACACACGGTTCGACAAAATCGATGCGAAGGAGTGGGACGAGGTCGCGCGCGTGCGAAATCCGGCAGGTCCGGACGACAGCGTCGACTTCTCCTATGTGACATATCGTCGGCGCAGCCAACGTTAACTAATGTTTGCATTGACAATTATGGCCCGGCGCATAGCTCGTCCGGCCAGGAAGCTTGCGTTGTAAGGGCCCTAGCGGTCCCCTATAACCGGGCCGGACATTCGAGGCCGGACGTCCCGTCCGGACTTGTCGAGGAGATGTTTGATGCCGTGGAAAAATCAAGGCGGGGGGCCCTGGGGCTCGGGTCCGAAAGGGCCGTGGGGCACCGGTCCGCAGTCAGCCGGGCCGAGGCCGCCGGATCTTGAGGATCTGCTGCGGCGCGGCCAGGACCGGCTGCAGCAGTGGCTGCCCGGCGGTCATTTCAGCGGCATGGGCGTCGCGCTGGTGCTGGTCGCCGCGCTGGCGATCTGGTTCGCGACCGGCATCTTCCGTGTGCAGTCCGAAGAGCTTGGCGTCGTCCTGCGCTTCGGCAAGTATGTCCGCGATGCGCAGCCGGGCCTGCGCTATCACCTGCCATATCCAATCGAGACGGTGCTGCTGCCGAAGGCGCTGCGCGTCAACACGATCTCGATCGGTATGACCCTGATCGACGATCCCGCTCGCCGCGGCCGCACCATGCGTGACGTGCCGGAGGAGAGCCTGATGCTGACCGGCGACGAAAACATCGTCGACGTCGACTTCACCGTGCTGTGGCGTATCAAGCCGGGCGGGGCCGGCGCCTATCTGTTCAACATCCAGAATCCCGAAGGCACGGTGAAGGCGGTTGCCGAAAGCGCGATGCGTGAGGTGATCGGCCGCTCGCAGATCCAGCCGATCCTGACCGGGGCGCGCAACGTCACCGAGCAGAACGTCCAGGAACTGATGCAGAAGACGCTCGACGGCTACAGCGCGGGTATCCAGATTGCGCAGGTGCAGATGCAGAAGGTCGACCCGCCGGCTCAAGTGATCGACGCATTCCGCGACGTGCAGGCGGCGCGCTCCGACCTCGAGCGCAAACAGAACGAGGCGCAGACCTACGCCAACCGGGTCGTGCCGGATGCGCGTGGTCGTTCCGCGCAGATCCTGCAGGCGGCCGAAGGTTACAAGGAGCAGGCGGTCGCCGAGGCCAAGGGCCAGAGCGCCCGTTTCCTGAAGGTCTATGAAGAGTACAAGAAGGCACCCGACGTGACGCGCGAGCGCATCTATCTGGAGACCATGGAAAAGGTGCTCGGCAGCTCCGAGAAGCTGGTCTATGACGGCGGCCAGGGCCAGAACATCGTGCCCTATCTTCCGCTCGGCGAGTTGACGCCGCGGCGTCCGGCGGCAGCACCGGCCACGACCGGCCAGCAGGGAGCCACCCGATGAGGTCCCCTGTCACCGGCATTGTGTCCCTGATCATCCTCTTCATCGTTCTTGCCGTCGGCTACAGCTCGGTGTTCACCGTGCAGCAGACCGAGCAGACCATCGTCCTGCGGTTCGGCGAGCCGGTCGATGTCGTCACCGATCCCGGGCTGCACTTCAAGGCGCCGTGGAATTCGGTGATCAATGTCGACAAGCGCATCCTCGATCTCGAAAACCCGTCGCAGGAGGTGATCGCCTCCGACCAGAAGCGGCTGGTGGTCGACGCCTTCGCGCGCTATCGCATCAAGAATGCGCTGCGCTACTACACCAGCGTCGGCTCGATCCAGGCTGCCAATTTGCAGCTGACCACACTGTTGAACGCGTCGCTGCGCCGCGTGCTCGGCGAGGTCAGCTTCATCACGGTGGTGCGTGACGAACGCGAGCGGCTGATGTCGCGGATCCGCGAGCAGCTCGACAAGGAGGCTGACGGATACGGCATCGAGGTCGTCGACGTCAGGATCCGCCGCGCCGACCTGCCGGAGCAGAACAGCCAGGCGGTCTACGACCGGATGAAGACCGAGCGTCAGCGCGAGGCGGCCGAGTTCCGTGCCCAGGGTGACCAGAAGGCGCAGGAGATCCGCTCGAAGGCCGATCGCGAAGCAACCGTGATCGTCGCGGAGGCGAACTCCACCGCGGAGCAAACCCGCGGTGCGGGCGACGCCGAGCGCAACCGGTTGTTCGCCGAGGCCTACGGCAAGGACAAGGACTTCTTCGCATTCTATCGCTCGATGACGGCCTACGAGAACAGCCTCAAGTCCGGCGACACGCGTTTCCTGTTGCGGCCGGACTCGGAATTCTTCAGATACTTCGGCAGCGCCAACGGCAGGCTGCCTGAGGCGGCCGCCGCGCCGAAACAGTAACCTCACGACTTGAACTTCACTGCGTGAACATCATGATTTGGTGGCGATGCGGACAACGCGTCGCCGCCACTCAAACAACAACAAGCATCGAGCGGGAGGCTGCCATCCGATGAAGTCCATAGCGTTCGGCGACTTCCTCATCGGTCTGGGAATCCTGTTCGTGCTCGAAGGCATCTTGTTCGCGGCAAGTCCCGCCTGGATGCGCCGGGCGATGAAGAGTGCGCTGGCGACACCCGACAATTTGCTGCGTATCGTCGGCATCGGTTCGGCGGTCGCAGGCCTGGTTCTGATCTGGGCGGTGCGACGCTGAGCGTTGCATGTTCCGTCGCGCCGATCGTGCCGGAATGAACATAATCGTGAGCCTCTTGCGGCCGGTTTTTCGCCGAAATATCCGGCTGAGATGCTTGCGCCGCCCGCCCGTTCGGGCGCACTCTGTAACCAGCTGATTTCGAACCCGATTGCTTGGAGAACTTCCGACATGACCGCTGCCAGACCAGCCCTGAGCCGTCGCCTCCGCATGGTGGGAGCCGCGATCTCGATCGGTGCTGCGAGCATGCTGAGCTCTGTGCCGGCGTTCGCGCGTGGTCCAGACGGCATCGCCGACATCGCCGAGAAGGTGATCGACGCGGTCGTCAATATCTCGACGTCGCAGACGATCGAGGCCAACAAAGGCGGCGGCGCGATGCCGCAGCTGCCGCCGGGCTCGCCGTTCGAGGAATTCTTCGACGACTTCTTCAAGAACCGCCGCGGGCCGCCCGGCAAGGGCGGCGACAAGAGCGGCGAGTTCCAGCCGCGCAAGACCAACTCGCTCGGCTCGGGCTTCATCGTCGATACCGCGGGTATCGTCGTCACCAACAACCATGTCATCGCCGACGCCGACGAGATCAACGTCATCCTCAACGACGGCACCAAGATCAAGGCCGAGTTGGTCGGCGTCGACAAGAAGACCGACCTTGCGGTCCTCAAGTTCAAGCCGCCGAAGCCGCTCGTCGCGGTCAAGTTCGGCGACAGCGACAAGATCCGTCTCGGCGACTGGGTGGTCGCGATCGGCAACCCGTTCAGCCTCGGCGGCACCGTGACCGCGGGCATCGTCTCGGCCAAGAACCGCGACATCAGCCAGGGGCCGTATGACAGCTACATCCAGACCGACGCCGCCATCAATCGCGGCAATTCCGGCGGTCCGCTGTTCAACCTCGAAGGCGAGGTGATCGGCGTCAACACGCTGATCATCTCCCCGACCGGCGGTTCGATCGGTCTCGGTTTCGCCGTGCCGTCGAAGACGGTGGCCGGCGTCGTCGACCAGTTGCAGAAGTTCGGCGAATTGCGCCGTGGCTGGCTCGGCGTGCGCATCCAGCAGGTCACCGACGAGATCGCCGACAGCCTCAACATCAAGCCGGCGCGTGGCGCGCTGGTCGCCGGCGTCGACGACAAGGGCCCGGCCAAGCCGGCCGGCATCGAGCCCGGCGACGTCGTCGTCAAGTTCGACGGCAAGGACGTCAAGGACCCGAAGGATCTGTCGCGCATCGTCGCCGACACCGCGGTCGGCAAGGAAGTCGACGTCGTCATCATCCGCAAGGGCAATGAGGAGACCCGCAAGGTCACGCTCGGCCGGCTCGAGGACAATGACAAGGTTCAGCAGGTCAACGCCAAGTCGAAGGACGACACCGCCGAGAAGCCGGTGACCCAGAAGGCGCTCGGTCTCGACCTCGCGGCGCTGAGCAAGGACCTGCGTACCAAGTACAAGATCAAGGACAGCGTGAAGGGCGTCGTCGTCACCGGCGTTGACGGCAATTCCGACGCCGCCGAGAAGCGGCTGTCGGCCGGCGACGTCATCGTCGAGGTGGCGCAGGAGGCGGTGGCGAGCGCCGCCGACATCAAGAAGCGCGTCGACCAGCTGAAGAAGGACGGCAAAAAGTCCGTGCTGCTGCTGGTCTCGAACGGCGACGGCGAACTGCGCTTCGTCGCGCTCGGCGTGCAGTAACGGCGCGCGCTGACGCCTGATTCTGTCATCCCCCGCGAAAGCGGGGGATCCAGTACGCCGCGGCCGCTCTTGTTGAGGAAGTGGGCAACGGCTTTTCTAGATAGCCGGCATCGGTGGTTATGGGTCCCGGCTCCGTGCGCAAGCGCGCACTCGGCCGGGACGACGCCAAGGATCACCCCTCCACGAACTCATCCCGCCGATAGCCCTGCGCGTACAACAGCGCGGTGAGATCGCCGTGGTCGATCCGCACTGCGGCTGCGGCTGCGACCGCCGGCTTGGCGTGATAGGCGACGCCGAGGCCTGCGGCCTGGATCATGCCGAGATCGTTGGCGCCGTCGCCCACCGCCAGCGTGTCGATATCGTCGAGGTCGAACGATTCCGTGAGCTCGATCAGGGTGGCGAGCTTGGTTGCGCCGCCGAGGATCGGCTCGACCACTTCGCCGGTCAGCTTGCCGTTCTCGACCTGCAGCTGGTTGGCGCGGTTCTCCTGGAATCCGACCTTCGCCGCGACCACGCTGGTGAACAGGGTGAAGCCACCCGAGATCAGGCAGCTATAGGCGCCGTGTGCGCGCATGGTCATGACGAGGTCGCGACCGCCCGGGGTCAGCGTGATGCGCTTGTCCAGCACCTCGTCGACCACGCTGACCGGCAGGCCCTTGAGCAGTGCGACGCGCTCCCGCAGCGCCGACTCGAACTCGATCTCGCCGCGCATCGCCCGCTCGGTGATGTCAGCGACATGGGCTTTCAGCCCGGCGAAGTCGGCGAGCTCGTCGATGCACTCCTGGCCGATCATGGTGGAATCCATGTCGGCCAGAAAAAGCTTCTTGCGCCGGCCGATCCGAGGCTGCACGACAACGTCGATCGGCAGGTCGCTGCGGGCCCGGCGCAGGCGCTGCTCGATCGCCTTGATGTCGTCCCTGCCGGCGTCCTGGCTCTCGAAGGGAATGTCGACGGCGACTTCGTTGAACAGCCACTGCGCCGGGCCGGGTGAGGGCAGCACGGCCCGCGCACCGTCGACGATGGTGGAGTCGAGCGCGGGGCTTGCAGGATTGCAGATCAGCGTGGCAACGAGGGACATGCAGGCGCATTCGGGATTGTTGGACAAGGCAGTGCTTATCGCAGGGCCGACCGCCAGCGGCAAGTCGGCCCTGGCGCTCGCGCTCGCGCAGCGCACCGGCGGGGTCGTGATCAACACCGACTCCATGCAGGTCTATCGCGATCTGAGAATCATCACCGCGCGGCCGACGGCGGGCGAGGAGGCGCTGGTTCCGCATCAGCTCTACGGCCATGTCGACGCCGGCGTGAATTTCTCCGCCGGCGCCTGGGTGACTGACGCGGCCAGGGTGCTCGGCGAGGCCCGTGCGGACAAACGCCTGCCGATCTTCATCGGTGGCTCAGGCCTGTATTTCAAGGCGCTGACGCGCGGGCTGTCGGCGGTACCGCCGATCCCGGCCGAGGTGCGCGACGGCGTCCGCGCCAGGCTGGAGCAGCACGGCGTCGAGGTGCTGCATGCCGAGCTTGCCGAGCGCGACCCGGTGTCGGCCGAGCGGCTGAAGCCGCGCGACCGCACCCGCATCGCGCGCGCGCTCGAGGTCGTCGAGGCCACCGGCCGCCCGCTGCCGGACTGGCATCGCGAGGGCCTGCCGCCGCTGCTGCCGCCGGGCCAATTCCACGCGGTGTTTCTCGCGCCGGAGCGAGATTGGCTTTATGCGCGGATCGACGCGCGGTTCGGCGCGATGCTCGATGCCGGTGCGCTCGACGAGGTCGCCGCATTGGCGGCGCGCGGGCTTGATCCGCTGCTGCCGGCCATGAAGGCGCACGGCGTTCCGGGGCTGATCCGGCACCTGAAGGGGGAGATCAGCCGGGAGGAGGCCGCCGAGATCGGCCGCGCCGACACCCGCCATTACGCCAAGCGCCAGTTCACCTGGTTCCGCCACCAGCTCCCCGAGTTCGAATGGGTGGCGCCCGAGGCGGCGAAGGAATGGCTGCAAGAGCGGACCTCGTAGCCCGGATGGAGCCCGCTCCGCCGGGCCCGTGGCGGCGCGCGCCCGTCTGCCATGCGCATTGCGCCGCGCAAAAATGCTCGCCGAATGGCTGGAACCCCGTTACACTCCAAAAATCGCGAAAGTGCCTGCCTTGCCTTGACATTCGGGCTTTGGCCGCTATGTTCGCGCAACCTTTGGGAAGACTGGGTCATATCGTGCGCAACATTATTACCAAACTCCTTATCGCCGTCGTACCCAGGCACACCGCCGGGGATGGCTAGCGGCCATCCAAATTCGGGCGGTGTGCATGGGGCCTCTGGGGCCCCTTTTTATTGCCCGAAACCGAACTGACGAGAACTGACAAAAGCCGCGCAAAAACAAGCGCATCCGGAGCGAACCATGACCGACAAGAGCCACGATCCAAATCAGATGACCGGCGCCGCGATGATCGTGCGCGCGCTCATCGATCACGGCGTGCAGCATGTCTTCGGCTATCCCGGCGGTGCGGTGCTTCCGATCTATGACGAGATTTTCCAGCAGAGCGAGGTCGAGCACATCCTGGTCCGCCATGAGCAGGGCGCCGGCCATGCCGCCGAGGGCTATGCGCGCTCGACCGGCAAACCCGGCGTGGTGCTGGTGACGTCGGGTCCCGGCGCCACCAACATGGTGACGCCGCTGACCGATGCGCTGATGGATTCGATCCCGCTGGTCTGCATCACCGGCCAGGTGCCGACCCATCTGATCGGTAACGACGCCTTCCAGGAGTGCGACACGGTCGGCATCACGCGGCCCTGCACCAAGCACAACTGGCTGGTGCGCGATGTCAACGACCTCGCCAAGGTGCTGCACGAGGCCTTCTACGTCGCCACCACCGGCCGGCCCGGCCCGGTCGTGGTCGACGTGCCGAAGGACGTGCAGTTCGCGACCGGCACCTATCATCCGCCGCGCAAGTCGGACGTGCACATCTCCTACACGCCGCGCGTGAAGGGCGACGCGACCCAGATCCGCAAGGCGGTGGCGCTGCTCGCCAATGCCAAACGTCCGGTGATCTATTCCGGCGGCGGCGTGATCAATTCGGGCTCCGAGGCCTCGCAACTGCTGCGCCAGCTGGTGGAGGCGACCGGCTTCCCGATCACCTCGACCCTGATGGGGCTGGGCGCCTATCCGGCGTCGGGGCCGAACTGGCTCGGCATGCTCGGCATGCACGGCACCTACGAAGCCAACATGACCATGCATGATTGCGACGTCATGCTGTGCGTCGGCGCGCGCTTCGACGACCGCATCACCGGCCGCACCGACGCGTTCTCGCCGGGCTCGAAGAAGATCCACATCGACATCGACCCATCCTCGATCAACAAGAACATCCGCGTCGACGTGCCGATCATCGGCGACGCCGGTAACATACTCGGCGACTTGCTGCAGGTGTTCAAGGCGGAAGCCAAAAAGCCCGACATCAAGGCGTGGTGGCAGCAGATCGCGCAATGGCGCGCGCGCAAGTCGCTGTCCTACAAGAAGAACAACGATATCATCCTGCCGCAATATGCGATCCAGCGCCTGTTCGAGCTGACCCGCGGCAAGGACACCTACATCACGACCGAAGTCGGTCAGCACCAGATGTGGGCCGCGCAGTTCTTCGGCTTCGAGGAGCCGCACCGCTGGATGACCTCCGGCGGTCTCGGCACCATGGGCTACGGCCTGCCGGCCGCGGTCGGCGTCCAGGTGGCGCATCCGGACAGCCTGGTGATCGACATCGCCGGCGACGCTTCGGTGCAGATGACGATCCAGGAGATGTCGACGGCGGTCCAGTTCGAGCTGCCGATCAAGATCTTCATCCTGAACAACCAGTACATGGGCATGGTGCGGCAGTGGCAGCAGCTATTGCACGGCAACCGTCTGTCGCATTCGTACTCGGAGGCGCTGCCGGACTTCGTCAAGCTCGCCGACGCTTATGGCTGCGTCGGCCTGCAGGCGACCAAGCCTTCCGATCTCGACGGCGCGATCAAGGAGATGATCTCGATCAAGCGTCCGGTGCTGTTCGACTGCCGCGTCGCCGCGCTGGAGAACTGCTTCCCGATGATCCCGTCGGGCAAGGCGCATAACGAGATGCTGCTGCCGGAAGAAGCCACCGATGAGGCCACCGCGAGGGCCTTCGCGGGTGGCAAGGCGCTGGTGTGAGGTGAGGACGGATCATGTTTGACCTCAACGAGCTCGAGCGCGCGCACAGGATCGTCGGCACCGCGGTGCCGGCGACGCCGGCGCATGCCTGGCCGCTGCTGGCCGAGCGGCTCGGCGCCGAGGTCGTGGTCAAGCATGAGAACCACACCCCGACCGGCGCCTTCAAGGTGCGCGGCGGGCTGGTCTATCTCGAACGTCTGAAGCGCGAGCGGCCCGATGTGCCCGGCATCATCTCGGCGACGCGCGGCAATCATGGTCAGAGCCTGGCCTTTGCCGCGGGCCGTCACGGCGTGCCGGCGACAATCTATGTGCCGCGTGGCAACTCGGTCGAGAAGAACCGCGCCATGCACGCGTTTGGCGCCGAACTGGTCGAGCACGGCGAGGATTTTCAGGCGGCGCGGGAAGAGGCCGAGCGCCGCGCTCAGTTCGCCGGCCTGCACATGGTGCCGTCGTTCCACCCGGACCTGGTGCTCGGCGTTGCGACCTATGCGCTCGAACTGTTCCGCACCGCGCCCGACCTCGACATTCTCTACGTGCCGATCGGGCAGGGCTCCGGCATCTCGGGCTGCATCATGGCGCGCGACCTGCTCGGGCTGAAGACCGAGATCGTCGGCGTGCAGTCGACCGAGGCGCCGTCCTATGCGCTGTCGCTTGCGGCCGGAAAGATCGTGACCACCGAGACCAGCAACACCCTTGCCGACGGCATGGCGACGCGGATTCCGGACGCGGACGCGTTCGCCCTGATCCGCAAGGGCGCATCCCGCATCGTGCAGGTCACCGACGACGAGGTCGGGCAGGCGATCCGCGCCTACTGGACCGACACCCATAATCTCGCCGAGGGCGCAGGTGCTGCGGCGCTTGCGGCTGCGCTGCAGGAAAAGACCAGGCTCGCCGGCAAGCGGGTCGGCCTGATCCTGAGCGGCGGCAATATCGATTTCGATCTGTTCCGGACCTGGATCGGGACGGATGCCGCGCCGGCCGCCCAGCGGGCGGTGGCGTGAAAAGCATGTAAGGGGACGACCATGAACCAGCCCGCATCCGCCTACTTCCTCGAAGAGCGCCACGATCCCAACGAGACGCACACGCTGTCGGTGCTCGTGCAGAACGAGCCCGGCGTGCTCGCGCGCGTGATCGGGCTGTTCTCCGGCCGCGGCTACAACATCGAGAGCCTTACCGTCTCGGAGACCGAGAGCCAGAAGCACCTCTCGCGGATCACGATCGTCACCACGGGTACGCCGATGGTGATCCAGCAGATCAAGCATCAACTCGACCGCATGATCCCGGTCTACCGCGTCGTCGACATGACGCTGACCGGCAGCTCGATCGAGCGCGAACTTGCGATGGTCAAGGTGAGGGGCGGTGGCGATCACCGCGTCGAGGCGCTGCGGCTGGCGGACGCGTTCCGCGCCCGGGTGATCGATGCCACGACCGAGAGCTTCGTGTTCGAGATCACGGGCAACTCGTCCAAGATCAGTCAGTTCATCGACCTGATGCGCCCGCTGGGGCTGGTCGAGGTGTCACGAACCGGGGTGGCCGCGATCACGCGCGGGCCGGAAGGGATGTGAATCATGCTGGCGCGCGACTGGTACTACACCCAACGGCGGCAGGTCGGTCTCGATACCGCGGTGGCCTCGATCTATGACGTCAGCGAGGACAGCGACGTCCGTGCCCGTCAGGCGCTGACCATGCTCGGCGCCAAGCCGGGCTGGCGGATCGCCGATATCGGCTGCGGCAACGGGGTGCTGGCGACCGAGGCGGCGCTGCTGGGCGCCGAGGTCGACGCCATCGACATCTCGCCCGCGATGATCGGGCTCGCCGAAATCTATGCGCGCGACCGCAAGGCGAAGATCCGGACCCAGCCGGCCGGCCTGCTGTCGTTCGCATATCAGCCGAATTCCTACGACCTGATCGTCAGCGAGTTCACGCTGCATCATTTGCCCGACTTTTGGAAGGCGGTGGCGCTGTCGCGGATCTTCAACGCCCTGAAGCCCGGCGCGAACTTCTATCTGCGCGACATGGTGTTCGTCAGCATGCCCGACGGCGTCGATCGCGATGTCGAAGGGTGGGCCGATTTCTCGATCAAGAATCACGATTTCGAGCGCGAAAGCGTGATCACCCACATGCGCGACGAATACTCGACCTTCGGCTGGGTGATGGAGCGCATGCTGACCGAGACCGGTTTCACGCTGGTCTCCGTCGATTACCACGCGCCGCTGCACGGTACCTACCTGCTGCGCAAACCGATGCCGGACCAACAAATCTAGATCCCGACCGTAACGGAAGCAAAAGAAGAACAACAATGAAGCCGGCCGATGTTGGCATCGCCGTCATGGTCGCGGTGATCTGGGGACTTGCGTTCGTGGCAAGCCGGATCGCGCTCGATGAGCTGCCGCCCGAATTGATGACGGCGCTGCGCTTCGGCATCGCGGCCCTGCCGTGCCTGTTGCTGCGCAAGCCGCGCCAGGTCTCGTGGCCGCTCCTGATCGGAATCAGCCTCACCTTGTTCCTCGGCCAATTCCTTGCGCAGTCGATCGCAATCGCCCATGGCGTGCCGGTCGGGCTCACCAGCGTGATCGTGCAGAGCCAGGCGCTGTTCACCATCGGCTTTGCCGCGCTGCTGTTCGGCGAATTGCCGTCGCGGCCGCAGACCGTCGGCATCGCCATCGCCGCGATCGGCCTGCTGATGATCTGCGGCACCGTCGGCTACGATTTCAGCGTCACCGCCTTTGCCATCCTGATGATCTCGCCGGTCTCGTTCGCAATCGGAAACCTGCTGCTGCGGCCGGCGCAGGGCGCGCGGATGTTCGATCTGTTCGCATGGCTGTGCCTGTGCGCGGCGGTCCCGTTGTTCGGCCTGTCGCTGCTGACGCTGGGCGCGAAGCCGATCTGGCAGTCGCTGTCGCATCTGTCGCCGGCCGGCATTGTCTCGATGCTGTTTGTCGGCGCCATTTCCACCAGCATCGCCTATTGGCTTTGGGGCCGGCTGCTGCGGGATTATCCGGCGGCGCAGGTGGTGCCGTTCGCGCTGCTGGTGCCGTTCGTCGGCTCCGCCGCCTCCAGCGTCGTGTTCGGCGAGAAGTTCGGGCCGCTGCGGCTGGCCGGCATGGTCACTGTCATCGCCGGCATCGCCGTGATGCTGCTGTCGAAACGGCCAAAAACTCTGCCGAAAGTCGCGTGAGGGCACAATGTCGAATTCGCTGCTGTTCGCCTTTGTCGTGTTCGCGGTCGTGATGTTCTTCACGCCGGGCCCCAACAACATCATGCTGCTGTCGTCGGGGCTGACCTATGGCTTCCGCCGCACCGTGCCGCACATCGTCGGCATCACGGTCGGCTTCGCCTTCATGGTCGGGGCGGTCGGGGTCGGGTTAGGGGCGGTCTTCATCGCCTATCCGGTGCTGCAGACGATCCTGAAATATGGCGGCGTGGCCTACGTGGTCTATCTCGCCGCCGTCATCGCCATGGCCGAGCCGCCCTCGGCGGACAAGGACGACAAGGGCGGCCGCGGCCCGATGACGTTCTGGGGCGCGGCCATGTTCCAGTGGATCAATGCCAAGGGCTGGGTGATGGTGATCGGCACCATCACGGCCTATGCGGCGATCGCTGCCTTTCCGTGGAACATCGCGATCCAGGTCGGCCTGAGCCTGATCCTGGGGACGGTGTCCTGCATCGTCTGGGCCTTGTTCGGCACCGCGCTGCGGCCGATCCTGACCTCGCCCCGGGCGATCCGTGCCTTCAACGTCGTCATGGCCATCCTGCTGTTGGCCTCGCTCTACCCGGTCTTCATGGACGCATGATGCCGCACCGCGCCATGCGAGATGGGGGTTTCCCCTGAGGGGGAAAATGCTCTAGACAACGCCGGAAATTCGCGGGCGCCCGGCGGTTCTGACCTTCCGAAAGCCTGATTCATCGGCCGATTTTGGCCCCCTTCAAACGAGGAAACCACGATGCGAGTTTACTACGATCGCGATGCCGACCTGAACCTGATCAAGGGCAAAAAGGTTGTTATCGTCGGCTATGGCAGCCAGGGCCACGCCCACGCGCTGAACCTGAAGGATTCCGGCGTCAAGGAAGTCGCCATTGCGTTGCGCAAGGGCTCGGCCTCGGCCAAGAAGGCGGAAGCCGCCGGCTTCAAGGTGATGGAAGTCGCCGAGGCCGCCAAGTGGGCCGACCTCGTGATGATGCTGACCCCGGACGAGCTGCAGGGCGACATCTATCGCGAGCACCTGCACGACAACATGAAGAAGGGCGCGGCGCTCGTGTTCGCCCACGGCCTCAACGTGCACTTCAACCTGCTCGATCCGCGCGCCGACCTCGACGTGCTGATGATCGCGCCGAAGGGCCCCGGCCACACCGTGCGCTCGGAATATCAGCGCGGCGGCGGCGTGCCCTGCCTGATCGCGATCGCCAAGGATTCCTCGGGCAATGCCCATGACCTCGGCCTCAGCTACGCCTCGGCGATCGGCGGCGGCCGCGCCGGCATCATCGAGACCACCTTCAAGGAAGAGTGCGAGACCGACCTGTTCGGCGAGCAGGTGGTGCTCTGCGGCGGCCTGGTCGAGCTGATCAAGGGCGGCTACGAGACGCTGGTCGAGGCCGGCTACGCGCCCGAGATGGCCTATTTCGAGTGCCTGCACGAAGTGAAGCTGATCGTCGACCTGATCTATGAAGGCGGTATCGCCAACATGAACTACTCGATCTCCAACACCGCCGAATATGGCGAGTACGTCACCGGTCCGCGCATCGTCACGGCCGAGACCAAGGCGGAGATGAAGCGCGTGCTCGCCGACATCCAGGGCGGCAAGTTCGCCCGCGACTGGATGCTGGAGAACAAGGTCAACCAGACCTCGTTCAAGGCGACCCGCGCCAAGCTCGCCCAGCACCCGATCGAGGAAGTCGGCGCCAAGCTGCGCGACATGATGCCCTGGATCAAGAAGGGCGCGCTGGTCGACAAGACCAAGAACTAAGCGCTGGACGCGAACTTAGGGCGGGTTAGCGAAGCGTAACCCGCCGCTGCTTCGCCTCGGCATGGTGGGTTACGCCTTCGGCTAACCCACCCTACGCATCAAATCAAAAAGGGTGGGCAAACGCGTTGCCCACCCTTTTTCGTTGTCACGACGACGTAGCGGCAGTTAACCCGCCGCGATCGGCTGCTTCTCGATCCTGTTGTGCAGCTGCCAGAACCGCACGGTGCGCTGTGCGGTCTCCAGCGACAGCCGCCGGTAATCGCGCTGTGCGATCTCGAGCGTTGCGTTGTCGATCGAATGCGGCAGCGGCCGCTTGCGCAGGATGCTTTCGACCGTCGGCCAGTTCAGCCGTGCCGAACGGCACGGGATCAGGATCAGGTCAGAGCGCAGCCCGAGCATCAGGCGTTCGATCATCGCGATCGGCATGTCGTTGAGCACGGCGAGCGCGACCGTGACCTCGTCGAACTTGCCGGATTCGGCGAACTTGTAGACGGCCGCGTCATCGAGCTCGTTCAGCTGCTTCATCAGCTTGACCAGCTCTTCGGCGATGCCGTAGTTGCGGCGCGGAGCAGCGGCCTCTTCCTGCGCGATGTCGTTCAGCACCTGGCTGATTTCTCGCGCGCCTTGGGCGACGCGATCGCGAGCAGGCGGGCGCGCACCGTATCCTTGGCGCGCTGCAGCAGGTCGCGCAGCAGCTTGGCTGGAATGTCGATGCGCAGCCCGAGGATCTCGACCAGCTCGTCATCGCCTGCGGCGCGGGCGACGATCGAGGAATAGCCGTTGTCCGAGAACTGCGCGCCGGCGTTGTTGGCGAGCCGCCGGATCACTCTGTCTTCGCCGCGGTCGATGATCACGTCGGTGACGGAGGCGGGCAGGTTTTCCCGCGCCGAGATCGCGAACAGATGATCCTGTCCCTTGCTGCTCGCGATCTCGCGCAGTGCGTCGCTTGAGAGGCGGCTGGAGTGGGTCAGTACGTCGACCGCGACGCCGATGTCGTCGTCCCAGGCGAGGTGCTGAATCACCTCAAACGGCGCGTAGTCGAGCGGTGCGAGCCGCTTGCTGAGCTCGGCCCGCGCCCGCGTCTCTACGCGCGCGACGAGCAGGCAGAGCACGTCGTCGAACACCTTGACCTGTTCATCGTTGAGGCGGTCGCCGTCGTTCAGGAACAGATCGGTGACCTGCCGCAGCGTCTGCACGCGCTTGGCGGATGTCCCGTCCCTGACCGCATCTTCGAGTTCGGCAATAATCGATTGTGACGCCTGTTGCGCCATCGATGGGCAACCTTGTTTTTGTTGAATGACACCTGATCTGCACCATGCAGGGCGCGGTCTTACACGTGCGTTAAGGTGGAACCCGGTGCAAATACGGGTGCATCGCATCCTTAACAGGGCGCGACCGGACACGATGCAATTTACGCTTTCGACGGAGCCGTCGGAGCTAGAGCTTCGGTTCTGATTGAATCAGAACCGAAGCTCTGGCTTCTTGTTATGACGCGTTTTCTTCACGCGAACCGGTGCCCACTTCGCTCGAAAGCGCTCTAATGCGCATTAAGAGATTATTTAGGACGACGCACGCCGCGCGACGGCAAAGATGTCGATCGATGCGGCGCGCCCGCGCAATTGCGTCCAGCCGAGCGGCTCGATGACGAAATCCTGTTCCGAAGGCAGCAGGCGAAGCAACTCGCCCGAGATCAGCAGCGGCCGGCCGGCCTCCTTGCAATGCGCCTGCAGCCGCGCCGTGACGTTCACGGTGTCGCCGAAATAGGCGATCTGCCGCCGCGAGTCCCCGCATTCGCCGATCACGACCGGACCGGCATGCATTCCGGCCCGAAATGCGGGCACCACGCCGAACTCCTTGCGATAGTGATCGGCCCGCCTAGCCAAGCGGTCCTCGATCGCGAACACGCAGTCGAGATAGCGCCGCGATGTCTCGTCCGCACCGGCCGGCCATGTCACGATGACCTCGTCGCCGACATAGGCATGCACCTCGCCGCCATGCGCCACGATCGCGTCGTCGATGTCGAAGAAGAAGCGCGTCAAGAGCTCCTGCACGCGCAGTTCGCCCATCGCCTCCGCCAGCGACGTCGAGCCGACCAGGTCGAGAAACAGCAGCACGCGCTCCTCGCGCACCGGTCGGCGGTAGCGCCCGAGCACGACATTGAGCAGCGTCCGACCGCCGATCATCCGGACCAACTCGTAGATCGTCGTGATCGGGATCGACATCAAGAGGCCGACGCCGATGATCTTCAGGAAGGTGTCGCGAATCCACTTCGCCTCGAGCCCATGCCCGTACAGAACGATCTCCAGCACGATCGCGGCGACTGCGACGATGGCGGCCAGGATCACGGAGCGGCCGATCAACTCGACAATGAGCGGCCGCCGCCGCAGCCAGCCGCCGCGCGCGACCAGATAGAGATGCGACGCCCAGACGATCAGGGAGATGGCGGCGCCCTCGAGGGCGCTGCGCGAATAGTTCGCGACCGAGGCCTCGTCGGATTCATCGAAGGCGTAGCGAAACAGTCCGCCGACGAGCAGACCGAACACGGCCAGAACGATCGCAGGCGTCACCGCGCGCCGCATGGTCCCTCCACATCCATGAAATATCCTGCGCGGATCGGGAAGGCTAGCGGTTGCACGGCGCGGTCGGGGGTGAACGGGATACGCTGCAGCGGCACTAATGTATGGTTCGATGGCGGGGTTCGATCGGAAAGGGACGGCGGCATGAAAACGGTGTTTAAGCTAAGGCCTCTGCTCACGGCCGTGTTCGTCACCGCCCTCGCAGCGGCGGCTCATGCCGGCGACCAGGGTGATCCCGAGCCGTCCTGCGACGGCAACACCTACCAGATGGTCGAATGCCTGAAGGCCAAGACCGCGCAGTGGGACAAACGGATGAACGTCGCCTATCAGCAGGCGCTGAAGGATGCCGCCGGCGACAAGCAGCGCGAACAGCTCCGCACCGCGCAACGGCTGTGGATCCAGTACCGTGACGCCAATTGCCTGTATTACGACCTCGGCGAGGGCACCATCGCCCGCCTCGATGCCGGCGAATGCATGCGCAGCATGACCGAGACCCGGGCCAAGGAACTGGAGAATCTTGGCCATCAGTGAGCCATGTTCCGGTGTCACGACCGCGATCATGACCGACGGAAAAAGCCAGGACGAACTGACCCAGCTCGCGGAGGACGCGCTGCGCGCCCAGCCCGGCTGCGAGACCGCGCGCGTGCCGGCGGTCGCCGCGCTGCCCGATGCGCAGATCGGGCGCAATTGGGAGATTCCGAACGTCGTGCTCGGCGACAGCTTGATCAGCGACGTCGATCGCGCGGTGCTGTCGGTGCATCGCCGGCTTGGCCGCCAGTTTCACCTTGTGTGAGGGGACCTGATCCGGTCGTGCCTCAGTTCGCCGGCGCCCGGCGTGGCGCGGGCCGCGCGGCCATGCTGATCATCCTGAGCGCGAACACGACGGCAAGCGGCACCAGGAACAGCGCGTAAAGCGGCATCTCCGGAATCCGCTTGCCGAACGAGACCATGAACTGCAGCAGCAGATAATAGCCGCCGACCAGGTGCAGCGTGAGCCAGGCGCGCGGGCTCAGCATCGCAGCCGTGCGATCGAAAGAGGTCGCGGTCAGCGCGATGATGACGACATAGCCGATGCCGCCGAAGACGTACGACACCACCGAGGTCGCGGCCGCGAAGCCTGCCGGATCGAGCACCGCGAACGCGGCGATCGCGACCGCATGGATGGCGTGTGAGGCCGCGAAGGTGACGCCGAGGTAACGGCGATTGCGGCGCTGCCAGTGCGTCCAGGCGTTCGGCCAGAGCCGCGCCAGCGCGGCGGCCGAGAAGGCGAGGCAGAACAACAGCAGCGAGGTCCGCGCCGTGAAGCGGATCACCATCCGCACGCCCTCGACCTCGAACTGCCGCATCGCGGCGATCCAGATCGAAAGCCCGATCAGGGTCAGCGTGAGCAGGCCGAACAGCCGCCAGCCTTCGAACCAGTTTCGACCCGTCGCCATATCCCGCCTCCCGCTGTTGATGTAATCACCAGTTACATATCGCGGGTGCGGCAGGTCAATCTGTGTAATCGGTGCTTACATTCACAAGCGGGTGATGCTAGAGGTGCGCCATGCGCCGTCCCGCCAAGAGATCCCCCAGCAGCCAGCCTGCCGGACGCCGGTCGTCCAAGCCGCGTCCAGCGCGGGCGCCGGCGGCCAAGCCCTACCACCACGGCGACCTCCGCCGGGTCCTGATCGATGCCGCCATGCAACTGGTCGGCGAGGGCGGGCCGGAGGCGGTCAGCGTGCGCGAGGCCGCCCGCCGGGCCGGGGTCTCGCCGGGGGCACCGTTCCGGCATTTCCCGAGCCGAGACGCCCTGATGAAGGCCGTGGCGGAGGAGGCGCAGCGCCGCTTCCGCGCCGAGATCGGGGCCGCGCTGGCCGAGACGCCGCCGGACGATCCGCTCGGCCGCTTCCGCTGCCTCGGGATCGCCTATCTGCGCTGGGCGATGAAGAACCCGACCCATTTCGAGATCATCTCGAGCCGCCGCTTCTTCGACCACGACCGCTCGGCCGGCGTCTCCAGCGACAATGCCGAGCTGATCGGCTTGACCGAGCGCACGCTGGCCGAGGCATTTGCGGCCGGTCAGCTCGCCGCGCGCGATCTGAAGCAGGTCCAGATCGCCGGCCGCGCGCTGGTCTATGGCTTTGCGCGGATGCGCATCGACGGTCACTTGCCGCGCTGGGGCGTCGGCGAAACGGAGGTCGAACAGATGGCCGCTGACATCGTCGATCTCTTCATTGCGGGCATCGCGGGGAGCGCGGCGCCTGCGGCCAAGGTCTAAGGCGCGTTGCCTGCTGCGGCACTCCGGGGCGGGCAAATTCATTGCGCGTTCATGACGATTCAATTACGATTTTGTGACACGGCGCAGACACCGGCTGTGCGGTGTGCCTCCTGGCCATTGCCAGCCAAGGCCGTGCCATTGCGCCGGGTTGTATTGCGTCCCGCCCATGGCGCCCGCGCCTCAGCAAAACTCTTCCGTTGCCGCGCTCGCCGGCGGTCTCGCCGCGCTCGGCATCTGGCGGTTGATGGCGGTCGCCGCGCCGCATCTCGGCGCGCTGATCGTGATGCTGCGGACCGAGACCGATTTCGGCTCGCGGCTCTGCTTCCTGCTCACCTGGGGAATTCTCAACTTCCTGTTCATCGCGCTGCTGCGCCGGCCGGCGCTGTCTGGCGCGCTGTCGCTGACGCTGGTCGTGGTGCTGGTGCTGCTGTCGCGGTTCAAGCACGACGTGGTGCAGATGACCGCGAACTTCGTCGACCTGATGGTGATCGATCGCGACACCGCGGCGTTCCTGCTCACGATTTTTCCGAACCTGCGCTGGTCGATCGGCGCCGGCCTCGTCACGCTGCCTTTGATGTACGCGTTGTGGTGGCTCGATCCGTTCCGCATCCGCCGCCTGCCGGCCGCGGCCGCCTGCCTGGCCTGCACCGCGGCGCTCTCCGGCTATGCCTTCGCCTGGCCCGATGAAGCCTGGCGCGGCTATTACGACGACGGCTATCTGTCGAAATTCGCGCGCTCCGGCGTGACCGCGGTGTCCGACTTCGTCGCCTACGGCTTCATGGAGTCGGATCCAACCGCGAGCGAGCAGCTCAAGGTGCCGCTGGTCGACGCCTGCCATCCCGCCGGGCGACGGCCGAACATCATCATGATCCATGATGAATCGAGCTTCGACATCCGTGCCGCCTCCGGCATCAAGGTGCCGCCGGGCTATGGCAGCCAGTTCAAGTCCTATGACGGCGTCGAGCGCAAATTCCTCGCCGAGAGCAATGGCGGGCCGAGCTGGTTCACCGAGTACAACGTGCTGGCGGGATTGTCGTCGCGCTCGTTCGGCCGGTTCTCCTATTTCGTCACCCGCATCGCATCCGGCCGGGTCGCGCGCGGCCTGCCGCTGGCGCTGCGCCGCTGCGGCTACGAGACGCTCTCGCTGTATCCGGCGTTCGGCGCCTTCATGAGCGCGCGCAACTTCCAGACCACGACCGGCATCCAGCAGTTCTACGACGCGCATGATCTGCATGCCAAGGACGTCGAGCCCGACAGCTTCTTCTACGACAAGGCGCTGAAGCTGATGGCGGAGCAGAAGACATCGACCACGCCGCTGTTCACCTTCGTCTATCTCGCCGCCAACCATTTCCCGTGGGAGACCAAGTTCCGTCCGGACCTGCTGCCATCATGGAAGCGGCCGGGCAACACGCAGTCGGTCGACGAATATCTGCGCCGGCAGGCGATGAGCGCGACTGACTACGCCGGCTTCGTCGCGGCGCTGAAGAAGAAGTTCCCGTCGCAGCCGTTCCTGATCGTGCGCTATGGCGATCATCAGCCGGAGTTCTCGCCGCAGCTGCTGGATCCCAAGCTCGACGAGGCCGGCATCGGCAAGAAGCTGATGGATTACGATCCGCGCTACTACGCGACATATTACGCGATCGACGCCGTCAACTTCGAACCGGTGAAGAGCCCGGCGGTGATGGACACGATCGACGCCGCCTATCTGCCGCTGGTGATCCAGGAGGCCGCGGGCATTCCGCTCGATCCGTCGTTCGAGGAGCAGAAGGCCATCATGCTCCGCTGCAACGGCGTGTTCTATTCCTGCAAGGACGGCGCGGAAGCGCGCCGCTTTAACCGCATGTTGATCGACGCCGGGATCATCAAGGGGCTGTAGCGATCCTACGATTTTCCCCCGATCTTCTCCCACAGCCAGCGCGCCACGACGTCGGGCGACGATGATGCGTCATTGCCCGACGCACGCAGATTTGCCTCGCGCATCTCGGCGATGCCGATCTTGCCGAGCAGCGGCCGCAGCGCGGCCTTGAAGGCCTCGTCGTCGCGCCGCTTTGGCGACAGCAGCACGATCGCGTCATAGGGCGGAATGGCGTGCCTGTCGTCCGAGAGCGTGACCAGGTCGTATTTCGCGATCAGCCCGTCGCTGGTGTAGCCGGCGATGACGTCGACCTCGCCGGAGGCAACGGCGGCGTACATGAAATCCGGCTGCATCTGGCGCTGGCCGCGGAACGTCAGGCCGTAGGCCTTCTGGATGCCGGCCCATTCCGGCCGCGAGAAGAACTCATAGTCGCCGGCGATCGACATCGTCGGGGCGCGCGACGCCAGGTCGGCGATTGAGTGGATGCCGAGCTGGTCGGCGCGCTTCCTCGGCATCACCAGCGCATAGGCATTCTCGAAGCCGAGCTCGCCGAACAGCGTGATGTCCTGCTTCGCCAGCGTTGTCTTGAGCTCGCCCAGCAGCTCGGCGCGCGGCTTGATATCGGTATGGTGGAACTGGTTGGCCCACAGCGTGCCGGAATAGTCGATGTAGACATCGATATCGCCGGATGCGAGCGCGTCGAAGATCACGTTGGAGCCGAGGCCGGCGCGGGTCGTGGCCGAAAGGCCGGCGGCTTGCAGCCGCTGCGCGATCAATGCCGACAGCACATATTGCTCGGTGAAGGTCTTGGCGCCGACGACGTAGCGCGCATGTGGACGCGCGATCGCCGGGACCAGCGTTGCCGCGATCAGGGCGGCGATGCCGAGCCCGCCGAGCGCGGTCCGGATCCGGCTCCGGTTGCGCAGGCCGTTCTCGATCAGCGCCAGCAACTGGTCGACCACCAGCGCGAGCACGGCCGCGGCGAAGCAGCCGAACAGCACGAATACCCAGTTCTGGGTCTGCAGGCCTGCGAAGATATAGTTGCCGAGGCTGGTCTGGCCGATCGGCGTCGACAGTGTCGCGGTGCCGATCACCCACACCGCGGCGGTGCGGATGCCCGCCATTATCACCGGCAGCGCCAGAGGCAGCTCGACCATGGTGAGCGATTGCCGCGGCGTCATGCCGACGCCCTGGGCGGCCTCCAGCACGGCGGGGTCGACGCCCGACAGTCCGGTGATGGTGTTGCGCAGCACCGGCAGCATCGAATAGAGCGCGAGCGCCAGCACCGCGGGCAGGAAGCCGAAGGCAGAAAAGCTGAAGCCGAGCCACGCCGCCGTCAGCGCGGCGAGCGCCAGCAGCAGCGGATAGAACAGCGCAAGCAGCGCAAGACCGGGCACGGTCTGCACGATGCTGGCAAGCCCAAGCAGGGCGGTGCGCAGCACCGGCCGGTTGCGGGCGATGATCGCGAGCGGCAGGCTGATCAGAAGTCCGAGCGCCAGCGCGGCGACGCTGACCCGCACATGATTGCCGAGATAATCGGGCAGGTGGACAAGCGCCTCGCTCCACCGCGGATCGGCTGACAGGCTCATGCCGCGCCGTCCCGCGGCAGCAATGCGCCCAACCGCTCGGCCTGTCGCCGCGGCGTGCGCATGAGTTCGCCGACATAGACGTCGGTGCTGGCGGTGAGCTCAGCCGGCGTGCCCAGCGCCAGCAGCCTGCCGCCGCGCATCACCGCGACATGATCGGCAAGCAGCAAGGCCTCGGTCATGTCATGGGTGATCATGACCGTGGTCAGGCCGAGCTCGCGGTGCAGGGTTCGATAGTCGTCGCCGAGCGCGTCGCGGGTCAGCGGATCGAGCGCGCCGAACGGCTCGTCCATCAGCACGATGCGCGGCTTCGCAGCCAGCGCACGCGCGACGCCGACGCGTTGCCGTTGGCCGCCGGAGAGCTCGTGCGGCAGACGGTCGCGATATTGTGAGCGGTCGAGCCGCACGAGGTCGAGCAGTTCGTCGATCCGGGCCGAGATCTCCGGCTGGGGCCAGCCGAGAAGTTTTGGCGTGATGCCGATATTGCCGGCGACGGTGAGATGCGGAAACAGCCCGCCGCTCTGGAAGACATAGCCGATGCGGCGCCGCAGCAGGATCGGGTCGATGCGGCTGACGTCCTCGCCCTCAACGGCGATGTTGCCGCGATCGGCTTCGATCAGCCGGTTGGCGAGCCGGAGCAGCGTCGTCTTGCCCGAGCCCGAGCCGCCGACAACAGCCAGGAATTCGCCCTCGGCTACGTCAAGCGAGACGTCGTCGACCGCCACCACGCGACCATCGTCAAAACTCTTGCCGACATGCGCGTAGGCAATCAGCGGCGTTGCGGGCATTCCAGTGCAACCTCATGTCTCACCATCGTGAACGACAGTGATAGCCCATAAAACGGACTTTGACTTGAGGCGCAGCTGCGCCGCGTGGTCCCGCAGGCTGTTCCAGTCGGGCAACTGAAGTGGATCAGCCCCTTCGGGGGCTGTGAGCATACATCACACTTCGTTCTTGGGTACGTACTTGCCCATGATGCACTTGTAACTCTGCAGGTGCCATTCGTGATACGGCCCCTTGGCGAGCCAGTCGGCGATGCCGATTTGCGCATTCACTGCGCAGGCCCCCATGGTGATGCCGGATTGGTCACTGGTGGTAACGACCTTTTCCATACAGAGCTGAGAATTGCAGAGGATGGCGACGAGCGTAACGAGCATGATAGCCTTTATCGGTGGGGTTAACCCGGTCTGTACCGACTCATGCAGGGTTCATGCCACTATCAGCAGCCTTGACGTCGCGCCCGGCTAGACCGGGAAAGTACGGCTGGAGCGAATCACCGCGTCCGCCAGCGCGTAGCCGCACGCGCGCAGATACGCTATAGTTGCCGCCCAACTACGACGTGAGATCGGGGCCAGCGAGGGACGTTACGCGGTCGGGGCTGCATCGATGATGACGTTACCTGAGTTGGCGGCAGGTGCTTTGGAGAAGTTTCTCGCAACGCATGTGAGCCGCACCTTTGGAGCTTCGCAGGCGCGCTTCGGCGAACTGCTGCCGGCCGCCGCTCGCATCGCGCTGGAATGCATCGGCAACAGCGATGCGCTGTATCACAATGTCGAACATACGATGCTGGTCACGCTGGCCGGGCACGACATCATCCGCGGCCGCGCGCTGCACACCCACGTCACCGCCGAGGACTACACCCACACGATCATCGCCTGCCTGACCCACGACATCGGCTATGTACGCGGCCTGCTGAAGGGCGATGGGCCGGACGGCTACGTCATCGATGCCTCCGGCAAGAAGGTGGTGCTGCCGCGCGGCTCGTCGGATGCGGGCCTGATGCCGTATCATGTCGACCGCTCCAAGCTGTACGTGCTTGATAGACTCGAGGCCGTGCTTCCGCTCGATCGCGAGCGCGTCGCGCGCAACATCGAGGGGACGCGGTTTCCGGCGCCCGAAGGCCAGCAGTATGACGATGAGGCGGCGATCGTCCGGGCGGCCGATTTCATCGGACAGCTCGGCGATCCCAACTACATCAGGAAGGCCAACGCGCTTTATCACGAGTTCGAGGAAGTCGGCATCAACCGTCAGCTCGGCTATGAATCGCCGGCCGATATCGTCGACCGCTATCCGCAATTTTACTGGAATATGGTTGCGCCGCACATCCAGGGCGCCATCAACTGCCTGAACATGACGGCAAGCGGCCGCCAGTGGATCGCGAACCTCTACAGCAACGTGTTCCGCGCCGAGCGCGAGGTCACGCTGTCCGGCCCGCAGATCTGACGCCAGGCGCACGCGGGCCGCGGCCTTTCAGCACGGATCGCGCTTCCGTTCCCCGACCGTTCGCGGAGTCTCCACATTTAGGCCTGCTTCATCGTTGCACAGTCCGTGGAAATCAGCGACTTTGCGCCATGGACTTCTCCAACGACCGCGTTTTCGACCGTTTCAGCATGATCTCCCGTTTCGCTCAACTAATTGCGATCGCCATTGTCTGCTGGCCTGCGCTCGCTGTTGCCGCCGGGCCGGTCTACGATGTCGACCTGTATGCGCTGATGTCGGGCACCTGCCGCAATGTCACCGTCGCGGGCCGCAGCTACAGTTGCAAGGCGGTGGCCTATTTCCACACCCTGCGCGGCCGTTCCGAATTCACCGTGGTGCTCGACGATCCCGCCGACAAGAGCCACATCATCTCGTTCTCCGGCGAGAGCACCGAGCGCACCCAGGATAATCTGTTCGAGCTTGCGGTCGACCGCATGCTGCTGAAGTCGAGTGACCGCCCGCGCGTCGACGGCCTGCCGGTGCCGCTGGTCGAGATGTCGACGGGTTCCTGCCGCCAGGTCGGAAGCTTCATCACGCGGCAGGTGTCCACCATCACCTGCGCCGCCACCGACCAGAACGGCAAGAAGTACGAACTGAGCTTCGAGTCGGATGGCTCGCCGATGACGCTGCGCCGGTTGCGGCAATCAACGCTGCCGTCGGAACGGCAACGGGCGCGCCAGATCGCGCAGCTCGAATGCCGTCTCAAGGCGCGCGCCGCGCAAGTGCTGCCGCGGGACACGACGGCCTTCATGATCCGCTGTCTCGGCGAAGACGACAGCAAGCCGGCAGACGGCCAGCGATAATGCCCGGCGCTCCGGATCAGGCGTGAGGAGAACGCGATGCGCATGAAATTCACCGTCGCCGCCGCGCTTGTCACCGCGGTCCTTGGCGTGTGCATCGCCGGGCCCGCCGCCGCACAAAGGTACGATCCGAACTATCCGGTGTGCATGGAAGTTTATGAGGGCAGGATGACGCCCGAGTACATCGATTGCAGCTTCACATCGCTTCCGCAGTGCCAGGCAACGGCCTCCGGGCGATCGGCGACATGCTCGGTCAATCCCTTCTACAAGGGTCCAAAAACGGCGCCGAAGAAGGGGCAACGCCAACGCACGGAGTAGCGCGTCCGGGCACTGGCATATTGTTCGCCCGTGCCGGCCCGTATGGCGGACGCTTCGCCGGTGCTGTTGACACACTCCGGCAGTTGCGTGGAAACCTTCCGGACGACAAGGAGAGACCGATGCGCCTGAAACTGTTCGCGATCGCCGCATGTGCGGTCGCCGCTTTTGGTGGTGTGCTTGCCGGACCTGCCGCCGGGCAGGCCTACGATCCGAACTATCCGGTGTGCATGCATGTCTATGGCGGCCGGTTCGGCGGAAACTACATCGATTGCAGCTTCACCTCGATCCCGCAGTGCCAGGCGAGCGCATCGGGCCGTGGCGCAATGTGCTCGGTGAATCCGTTTTTCGCCCCGCAACCGCCCCCGAAGCGCCGGGCGCATCGCGGACGGCATCATCGCGCTTACTGACGCGGGAACGCCGTCAGACCGGCACGTTCAGCGCGTCGTAGGTGAACAGCCAGTCATAGCGCTCGCGCACCCGGTCCGGCTGCCATTCGCGCGAGACATAGGCGTCGGCGCCTTCGGCGTCGGCGAGCGCCGGATTATGGAAGCGCTTGGCATTCTCGGCCGACTTCACCACGATCGTATTGGTCCGCGCGAGCCGCGCGGCCTGGTAGCGCTGCAGCGCCTCCTCGGGAGGGAAGCGTTCGAGGCAGCGCGCCAGCACCATGCCGTCCTCGATCGCCATGTTGGCGCCCTGGGCCAGGAACGGCAGCGTCGGATGCGCCGCGTCGCCGAGCACGCAGGCGCGCCCCGCGACGAAGCGATCGAGCGGATCGCGGCCGAGCAGCGCCCATTTGTAGGGTACATCGAGGTTGTCGATGATGCTGTGGATTTCGCCATTCCATCCGGCAAAGGCGCCGCTGCAAGCCTCGCGCGTGCCGCGTTCGGTCCAGGATTCGACCGACCAGCTCTCGCCCTCGAAGATGCCGACGAAGTTCAACAGCTCGCCACCGCGCACCGGATAGGTGATGACGTGGCCGCCCGGGCCGACCCAGTTGGTGCCGACGTCGCGCCTGAGGCTTTCCGGCAGCCGTGCCATCGGCACCAGGCCGCGCCAGGCGGCCACGCCCGAGAAGAACGGTTTGGTGTCACCGCCGATCTGCCGGCGAATTTCGGAGTGCACGCCGTCGGCGCCGACCACGACGTCGCCGCGGTGGCGCGCGCCATTGGCGAGACGCAGCCATATGCCGTCGCCGTCCTCGTCAAAGGCGGCGCAGCGGCTGTCGAGATGCAGCCTGCCAGGCGCGCGTGCGTTGAACGCGTCGACCAGCACGCGGTGAAAGTCACCGCGATGCACCATCCAGTAGGGTGCGCCATAGATCGCGCGCGAGGAGGCGCCGAGATCGAACAGCTTCCAGGTCCGCCCGGTGCTGAACAGCCTGATCTCCTTGCCGGAGGGCTCGCAGGCGATCGCCTGCATCTCCCGTTCGAGGCCGAGCGCAATCAGAACGCTGGTGCCGTTGGCGCTGAGCTGGACGCCGGCACCGAGCTCGCGCAGCTCGGACGCTTGCTCGAAGATATCGACCTCGATGCCTCGCTGCAGCAGCGCCAATCCCGCGACGAGGCCGCCGATCCCGGCGCCGGCAATCAGGACCTTTGGTGTGCGTTGTTCGCTCACGCGCTATGCCGCCATTATCTGTGCGTGATCAGGAAGTCGTCGGTGAATTCGCCGCGCGACAGCTTGACCGGAATCTCGCCCTCGCTGCCGATCTCGACGATTTCCGAGCCGGACTTGTTATCCTCAGGCGTCAGCAGCTCGATGCGCTCGGCGATGCGCTGCGCCTGCCAATCCGTCAGCTTCCAGGCAAAGCCGCCGCCGAGATCGCGCATGCCGAATTCGTCGTCGGCCGGCGCCAGCACCAGCGCGTTGCGCGAGACGGCGCCGGGAATCCGCTCCGCCACGGCAATGGTTTGCGGGCTCTCGGCAAAGCGCCGCAACAGTTTTGCCAGCGCGGCGAGATCGGCGGCTTCGCCGAGGAACAGGAACAGCGGATGGAAATCGCTCGGCATGTATTCAAAGCGCAGCATGATCGATTATCCGTTGGCCGGAGCTACTCGCTGAGCACGTTGAGGACATCCTGGGCGTGGCACAGCTCCACCATGCCGACGTCGCCGGGCCGGGCAGGGGATTCCAGATAGCGCACCTGCAGCCATTGGCCATCGTCCATGTTCTCCACCACCTCGGCGACGACGCCGGCCTCTAACTTGAGCCGCGTCCCCACCTTGATCGCCGTCACGTCAATCATCGCTTTCCTTGCTTTCCTTGGCCTCGCTCAGAAGAACGTAGTGAGATTCTTGGCCAGCAGGATGTTCTGTTCAAGCAATATCTCGCGCCGCGCGATCTTCCAGCCGTTCTCGGTGAGGCGCAGCGTGTCGTTGCGGCGGCCGACGAAGATGTAGGTCTCGTACTCGACGCGGTTCTGGTAGACGAGGAAGCGACTCGTGACATCGAGCTCGCGGGCGGTGTCGATATCCGGCCGCGCGCCCTTGATCTGCACATTGCTGACCATGTGCGTAATCCGCGACAGCGGCTCCTCGGCATAATGCACGCCGGTCAGGATCTGCTCGACCCGCTTGGTCAATGTCCACTTGTCCTCGTCGAACCAGCTGATGCCTTCGCCGCGTCTGGTGTTCTCGCGCGCGGCCTGCTGGCCGAACTTCACATTGCGCCGGATCGGCATGAAATAGCTGATGTCTTCGGCGAGCAGGTCGAGCCAGTCGCGGAAGCGCCGGTCATCGAGCAAATCGGCCTCGCGATAATAGAAGTCCTCGACATCGGCCTTCAGCCGGTAGTAGGCCGCCGAACGTTCGATCGTGGCGTTCGAAGTCTGCGCTTGTTTGTCCTGATCCTGAACGGTTGTCGTCATCGTCATCTCCTCATCAGGCATCATTGACTTGTCACAGCCGGCTTGGGTGGGATCGGCCCGCCCTGCTGGGCGAAGCAGCCGACATCGATCACGGTGCCGGACAGCGTTTCCGCTTCCGGCGACAGCAGGAACGCCACCACATTGGCGATGTCGTCGCCGGCGGCGGCGCGGCCGGCGGCGGTGCCCGGCGCGCCCTTGCCGAAGTGCGCCGCATCGCCGCCGACACGGCCGAGGCTCATGCCGCTAACGATCCCGCCGCCTCCGGGGATCACGGTGTTGACGCGGATGCGCTGGTGGAAGAAGTCGTAGGCCATCGCCGCGCTGAGCGCGACAACACCGCCCTTGCTCGCGCTGTAGACCGCCATGTTCGGCTTGCCCCAGCCGGCGCCGGATCCGATGTTGACGATCGAACCGCCGCCTTGCGCGATCATGTGGGGAATCGCGGCGCGACTGGTCAGATACGGTCCCTTCAGGTTGACGGCGATGATGCGATCGAACAGCGCCTCGTCGGTGTCGAGCACGGTGCCGAGCGGGCCGATCGCCGCGTTGTTGACGACGCCGTCGATGCGGCCGAACCGCGTCATGGCGTGTTCGACCACCCGCGCGACGTCGCGAGCCTGCGACACATCGGCTTCCATCAGTTCGGCGGAGAGGCCCTCGCGCTCCAGTTCCTCGCGCAGGGACGGAATGGCGTTCTGCGCCGTGCTCGAGACCTGCGGCGCCTCGAGGCCGAACGCCACCACCATATGGCCGCGCCTGGCGAGGCCGAGCGTGATCGCGCGGCCGATGCCGAAGGTGCCGCCGCTGACGAGGACGGTTTTTCGGGGCGCGGTCATTCTGCGGCCTGCCGGTTGCTTGCGGGCGATCCAAGCAGCTCATGCCAATCGCCGCCCTGCATGTAGGTGGTCCAGCGGCGGTAGAAGCCGCGTGCGATCTGCTCGGTGACCTGGGTCGAGACATCGCCGCCGAGCGGATGATCGCTCGTGTAGGCGCCCATCGACTGCTGATAGTTGAAGGGATAGCGCCGCGCGACCGTGCCGGTGCTTGCGGCGGTCGCATAGAGCCAGTTCTCCATGTCGTCCTGCTCGGTCATGCCGGCCGGGCCGGAGTAGCGCATGTAGTAGTGGCGCAGATAGTCCTTGGCTTCCTGCGGCGCGTCCTTGTCGACCAGGAAGAAGCGCCAGCCTTCGGTCGAGGTCGGGCCGTGCGGATGCCAGGCGCACAATCCGCGCGGCTGTCGGCCGTGATAGGACGTGTTGGGGAAGATCGTGCCGACGAACGGCAGCAGCCTTGCTCCTTCGCCGAGCCGCCGCTTGCGCTCCTCGAAGCAGTGCCGGAAGTATTTTTCGAGGATCGGATTATCGAGGAAGGACTCGGTATATTCGTTGGCCTCCGGCTGGATCGCGCTGTGCACGCCGTGGCCTTCCGGAAAACTGATCCAGACGTGCTGCGCTTTCTCCAGCTCGTCGTCGCGGCGGCCCTTCTTGCCGGCGGCGGCGCTCGGGCCGATGCCGATCAGGTCGACCGAGCGGTGGCTCGGATTGTGATAGGTGTCGCCGAGGAAATTCTCCGCGGCGAATTTCCAGTTGGCGGGGAATACCCATTTGTGGACGCCGATCACCTCGGAGCCGCCCTCGCGGCCGTCGCGGCAGTCGAGCGCCTGGTCGAGATGGATTTTTGCGTCGCCGAGATAGGTGATGAAGTCGGGCGCATCCTTGTCCCAGGTCGCCCAGATCGAGCCCTTGTAGTTGCAGAGCTTCGCCACCGAGACCAGCGAGTTGGCCTCGCGGTCGAGCACGCCGTCATAGAGCGTCCGGTGCAGCGGAACGCCCTGCAGCTTGCCGTCGGTGGTGTAGGTCCAGCTGTGATAGGGGCAGGTGAACAGCGAGGTGTTGCCCTGTTCGTAGCGGCACACCTTCATGCCGCGGTGCCGGCACGAATTCAGGAAGACGTGGATCTCGCCCTTCTTGTCGCGGCAGAGGATCACCGACTCCTCGCCCATCCGCGAGGTGTAGAAGTCGCCGGGATTGGGCACCAGGCTTTCGTGCCCGACCAGGAGCCAGGCGCGGGTGAAGACCTTGTCGAGCTCCTGCCGGTAGATATCGGCGTCCACGAAGATCTCGCGGCTGATGAAGCCACCCTTGACGTCAACAAGCTGATCGAAATCGTTGCGAAGCGGCATCGGCTTCTCCTTGTCTGGCTTGCGCGACGCTGCGTCGCGTCGAATGATGGTGCGTCCTATTTGTCGAGCTTGCAGCTGCCGGTACCCTCTGGGCGGAACGCCTTGTCGCCGGGGATGACAGCGATCTTCTGGTAGTAGTCCCAGGGGTATTTGCTCTCGTCCGGCTTCTTCACGCGGTAGAGCGAGAGGTCGTAGACGACCCGGCCGTCTTTGCGGATATGCGCGGGGCGGCCGAAGAAATCGACCGGCAGCTTGCGCATCTCGGCATTGACCGCCTTCGCCTCGTCGCTGCCGCCGGCCTCGATCGCCTTCAGATAGTGGCGCACGGCGGCATAGGTCGCGGCCTGCAGCTTGGTCGGCTCGCGCTTCTCGATCTCGATGAATCGCTTGGCGAAGGCGCGGGTGCCGTCGTCGTCATCCCAATAGTATTGCGATGCGATGTACATGCCCTGCGCGTCGCGCAGCCCGATCGAGTGGACGTCGGAGATGAAGGTCAGCATGCCGACGATGGTCTGGCCGCCCTGTTGCAGGCCGAATTCGTGGGTCTGCTTGACCGCGTTGACGGTGTCGGCGCCGGTGCCGGCCAGCGCCACGACTTTGGCGCCGGAGCTCTGCGCCGCCAGCAGGAAGGACGAGAAATCGGTGGTGTTGAACGGATAGCGCACCGCGCCGAGCACCTTGCCGCCGGCATCGATCACCGCGCGCGAGGCGTCCTTCACCATCGCGGTGCCGAACGAATAGTCGACCGCGACAAAGAACCATTCCTTGCCGACGCGGCGGCCCAGCTCGCCGACCAGGCCGGCCGACAGCGCGTAGGTGTCGTCGGCCCAATGGGTGATGACGGGCGAGCATTTGTCGCCGGTGAGGTCGGAGGTCGCGGCGCCCGAGACCAGCGCGGTCCGGTTGCTCTGCGTCGCGAGCCCGGCAACGGCGAGACCGACCGAACTCACCGCAAGGTCGGTCACCGCGTCGACATGCTCGACGTCGAACCACTGCCGGGCGATCCCGACCGCGACGTCAGGCTTGTTCTGGTGATCGGCCGAGATGATCTCGATCGGCTTGCCCAGCACCTTGTTGTGAAAATCCTCAGCGGCAAGCTTGGCGGCGGTCACCGAGCCCGGCCCGCCGAGATCGCGGCCGCTGCCGTAGTCGCCCAGCACCGCAATCCGCACCACGCCGTCCGAGATGCCCGAACCGTCGGGCGCGGCCTGCGCCAGCGGCGTCGAGAGCATCAGCGTGGCGATCGTGGCGGCGGCCCATCTGCGCGAGGCGTCTGTCTGAAGCAATTGCAATCCTCCCGTCGACTTTTGATATGTCCATCTAGTGGACACAATTCTCATAATATGAGATAGTATCCGCGCGGGCCGATTGGTCAAGCGCGCTGGATGCAGCGCGCCCTGCGGAATTTGCGGATGTGGACGCTGGCGAAGAAACCGAAGGCGGAAGCGCAGGACACGGCACAGGCCACGGAACCGGACGCGGAGCAGGTCGCGTCAGGCGTCCGGGCGGTCGATCGCGCGATCGCGATCCTGCAATGCTTCACGCCCGATCAACCGGCGATGAGCGTGATCGAAATCCAGAAGCGCGTCGGGCTGAGCCGGCCGACGCTCTATCGCCTGCTGCAGACGCTGGCGCAGCGCGACCTGATCCAGGCCGAAGGCGATCCGCAGCGCTTCCGGCTGTCGCACGGCGTGATGAAGCTGTCCCATGTCTGGCTGAAGGGGCTGGAAGTCGTCACGGTCGCGCGCCCCGTTGTCGAAGGCCTGCGCGAGGCGACCGGCGAGACCGCCGCGCTGTTTCGCATGCAGGAGGATCGCGGCATCTGCATCCTCGAATGCGAGAGCCGTCACGTGCTCTCGATCAGCCGCGGCGTCGGCGACAGTTCGAGCCTGACCCGAGGCTCGACCGGCAAAGCGATGCTGGCCTTCATGGACCCGGCGCGGCAGGCCGCACTCCTCGCCACCATCCCGAAGAGCGCCGACCGCGCGCGGTTGGAGGAGGCCTTGGCATTTGCGCGGCGCAACGGCTATGCGACCAGCCACAGCGAGATCTTCGCCGGCACGGTCGCGGTCTCCGCGCCGTGCTTCGATCACCGCGGCAGCGTCGTCGGCTCGGTTGGTCTGTACGGACCCAGCGCGCGCATCGATGAGCAGAAGCTGCTGGAATTTTCCAGGCTGGTCCGCGCGGCGGGCCGGCAGATTTCAGTCCTGCTCGGATATCAGGACGGCGCGCCCATCGCATAGGGCTTCAGCACGGCATAGAGCATGTCGTGCGTCGGCGTCGGAACGCCGAGCTTGCGGCCGAGCTCGACCACCTTGCCGTTCAGCCACGGCAGTTCGAGCCGGTTGCCGCGCTCCAGATCGAGCGCCATCGAGGCCTTCATGGCCGGCGGCGCGTGCCCGATGAAGGCGAGGACCTTCTCCAGCGCATCCGGCGGCAGCTTGATGCCGCTGGCGTGGGCGACGGCGATGGTCTCCTCGCAGGCCGACACGAAGTACGGCCGCAAATCGGGATCGTCGCGCAGCCTACCGATCGGCAGCCTGGTCACGGCCGTCATGCCGGCATTGGTGGCGAGCCCGACGAACTTCATCCAGAGCTCGGTGTTGATCGCTTCGCTCAGCGTCGCGTCGAAGCCGGCCTTCAGGCAGAGGTCGAGCAGCGCCTTGCCGCGCGGCGTGATGCGGCCGTCGAGCTCGCCGAAGATCATGCGCATGAAGGTGCCGACCTGGTTGATCACGCCGGGCTTGATGATCGAGGCTGAGATCTGCGCGACGCCGCCCATCACGGCGTTAGGTCCGAGGATCGGGATCAGCCGGTCGGGCGCGTCGATGCCGTTCTGCAGCGGGATCACGGCGGTGTCGGGACCGACCATCGGCTTGATGTGCGCCCCGGCGCTTTCGACGTCCCACAGCTTCACGCAGAACAGCACAATATCGACGGGGCCGACGCTTGCGGGATCGTCGGTCGCCTGGGTCGGGACCAGATGGGTTTCGCCGCGGCCGCCCTGAACCTTCAGCCCTTCGCTGCGCATCGCGGCCAGATGGGCACCGCGCGCGATAAAGGTGACGTCGGCGCCGGCATGAGCGAGCGCCGCACCAAAGCCACCGCCGACACCTCCGGCGCCTACCACTGCGATCCGCATGATTTTTCTCCTGCCTGTCACTTTGGTCGCACCCTCGACGATGTCGGATCAATGCGCAACCCGGTCTGCCGTGAAAACCGCGTGAGCGCAGTCTCGTCGGCGCGTCCTGCGCCATCTTCCTGCGTTGAACTTGCCTGCCCAAACCGCTAAGCCATCTTGCAAAGTTCGGGAGGCAGTGCGGTGGGGATGACGGAGCCGACGGCGGTCGCGCTTGACAATGCGACGGTGGCGTTTCGGTTGGCGGATGGACGCTATACCGCGGTCGAGCAGGCCAATCTTGCGGTGGCGCATGGTGAGTTCGTCGCCATTGTCGGACCGACCGGATGCGGAAAGTCGACGCTGCTCAATGTCACCGCGGGGCTCTTGAAACCCGTCGCCGGGTCGGCGCGGATCTTCGACAAGCCACTGGGCGGCCTCAACCGCGACGCCGGTTACCTGTTCCAGGCCGATGCGCTATTCCCGTGGAAGACCGCGATCGACAATGTCGCGATCGGGCTCGAGATATCAGGCACGCCGCGCACCGAGGCGCTCGCACGCGCGCAGAAATGGCTTGTAGCGGTCGGACTCGGCGCCTTTGCGGGCCGCTATCCGCATATGCTGTCGGGCGGCCAGCGCAAACGCGTCGCGCTGGCGCAGGTGCTGATCCGCGATCCGAAGATCCTGCTGATGGACGAGCCGTTCGGCCCGCTCGATGCCCAGACCCGGCAGATCATGGGAAATCTGCTGCTGGAATTGTGGACCGCCGACCGCAAGGCAGTGCTGTTCGTCACCCACGATCTCGAGGAGGCGATCGCGCTGGCCGACCGCGTCGTGATCATGTCGGCAGGTCCTTCCGCCCGCATCATCGGCGACTGGCGCATCACGCTGCCGCGGCCGCGCGATATCTCTGAAATCAGGATGGAGAAGGATTTCCATGCCCTGCACCGCGAGATCTGGGGCGTGCTGAAGGACGAGGTGATGAAGGGCTATGTCCAGTCGACGCAGGCGGGGGCGGCCTGATGTCGCGCGTCACGCTATTGTTCCTGCAGATTCTGGTCGCCGTCGTCACGCTGGCGTTGTGGCAGCTGTTTGCCACCGTGCCGGTGTTCGGCAAGGTGCTGCTGCCGCCGTTCTTCTTTTCCAATCCGGTCGACGTCTTCAGCCAAATTGTAAAGTGGTTCTCGAGCGGGGTGATCTGGAAGCATCTTGCGATCACGCTGTGGGAATCGATCCTCGCTTTCGTGATCGGCTCGGCCAGCGGCATCCTGGTCGGCTTCTGGTTCGCGCGGCAGCCGCGTGTCGCCGCGGTGTTCGATCCCTATGTCAAGATGGTCAATGCGCTGCCGCGCGTCGTGCTGGCGCCGATCTTCGCGCTGTGGTTCGGGCTCGGCGTCTCGTCCAAGGTCGCGCTCGGCGTGACGCTCGTGTTCTTCATCGTGTTCTTCAACGTCTATCAGGGCGTCAAGGAAGTGCCGACCACGGTGCTCGACAATGGCCGCATGCTCGGCATGAACGAACGGCAGTTGATGCGCCACGTCTACTGGCCGTCGGCGCTGTCCTGGATGTTCTCCTCGCTGCACACCTCGGTCGGCTTCGCGGTGGTCGGCGCCGTGGTCGGCGAATATCTCGGCTCCGCGGCCGGCCTCGGCTATCTGATCCAGCAGGCCGAAGGCGTGTTCGACGTCGCCGGCGTGTTCGCCGGCATGTTCGTGCTGTCGGCGTTCGTCATCCTGATCGATATGGCGGTGACGATGGTCGAGAAGCGGCTCTTGGTCTGGCGGCCGACGGCGGTCACGCGGGACTAGCACGTGTCGCGCGGTCCGAGCCTACTTCCATAGCGCGATCCGGGCGTTGGGCTGATGCCAGCGAGCTGGCTACGTCGGACTGCAATAAAAGAGGCCGCCAGCGTTGGCGGCCTCACGCGTTCTGGGTGCGAAACCGTCAGGTCTTGTATCCCTGGCTGTGGCACCACCACGAAATGCCATTGGTATCGTGGCCAAACTTGAGCAGGGATTCTCTACATTCGTTGAAGTTGTCGAAACGTTTGACGCCCTCTGGCCAGCAAACCACTGGCGTCGGATTGGGCCAGCTACTGGAGACGGAACAGGGTGCTCCCGAGGTTGCCTGCTTAGCGAGTGCGGGTTTGTTCTCGGCATTTGCGGGGGCAATCGACAAGATCGCGACAGCTAGGCCCGCGAGGAGTAACGAGGCTTTCATGGCTATCTTCTCCCAAATCCCACCGTTGGCTCGGTGGGTGGGGCATTATACTACAGGTCGTACGGCGGGAGCGATTCAATTCGCGTTTCGCGGTGTGAAAGGCGGCGACGATCATCTCCGTTCGTTTGCCGCGTGCAGTTGAAAAGATCTGCGCTACTCATCGACGCGGCGGCTCGGCCGTGCCGGGCCAGTCATTGCGTTTCAAGCGATAAAGCGCCTGTCGCCGGAGCGGGTCTGATTCCTTGACGCGCGGATAGTCAAAATCGTCGGCCGGGTTGTGCGTCATCCCCAATTTGGACATGACGCGAAGAGAGCGCGTGTTGTGGACGCTCGCATGCGCGACAATCTCGGGTAGACCCAGCTCTCGGAAGCCAAATTCAAGCGCCTTGCGACCTGCCTCGGTGGCGAGCCCCTGTCCCCAACAAGCCCGTGCCAGACGCCAGCCAACTTCCACGGCGGGCGTGAAGTGGGCCGGGAAATTGACAACCAGCAGTCCGACCGCGCCAGCAAAAGCTCTGGAAGAGTTCAATTCCACGGCCCACATGCAGAACCCATGGGTTGATTGATGCTCGATCTGGAAATCAACCCAGGCGTCGCTGGATTCTCGTGTCGGGAGAGGGCGCAGATGTTGCATGAGGGCGGGGTCTGCTGACATCTCCGCAAATCGAGCCCTATCGGTCTCTTGCCATGTTCGCAACGTCAGTCGGTGCGAGGATAATCTCATTCAATCGACCACGCACGCTCGTGCTCCGGCGCGGCCTCCATCAACCCACGGATCTTCTCCGCCACCTCCGGGTCGACAGGATTGTAGATGATCATGCTGAGGTCGGGCCGGCCATCGACCGCGAACGCCGAATATTCGAACTTGACCGGGCCCAGGATCGGGTGCCGGAGCTGCTTGATGCCCTCGCCATGGGTCCGCACGTCGTTGTCGCGCCACAACGCCGCGAATTCGGGGCTCAGCCGGCAGAGCTCATCGACGAACGGTTGCACCTCGGCGGCAGCGCCGGCGCGGGCCGCGTCCACCCTGAAGGCGCCGACGACGAAGCGCGCCACGCTTGCCCAATCGTGTTGCGCAGCGCGGACGCGTGGATCGAGGAAGATGAAGCGCAGGATGTTGCGCTGGTTCGGCGGCAGCGCGCCATAGTCGGTCAGCATCACGGTCGCCGCCCGATTCCAGGCGACGATGTCCCATGTCGCGGTCCTGATCACGGCGGGGCTCGGCAGCAACGCGTCGAGCACGCGCTGCAGCCGCGGCGAGACGCCTTCATTCTTCTGGTAGCGCACCTCGGGCGTGCGGCCGAGGCCGAGCAGGAACAGATGCTCGCGTTCGACATCGGTCAGCATCAGTGCCCGCGCGATGCGGTCCAGCACATCCGCCGACGGCGCGCCGCCGCGGCCCTGTTCGAGCCAAGTGTACCAGGTCGCTGAGATGTTGGCGCGCTGCGCCACCTCCTCGCGGCGCAGGCCCGGCGTGCGCCGCCGCTCCGGCGGAAAGCCGAACGTCGCGGGATCGAGCTTGCTGCGGCGGTCCTTCAGATAGGCGCCGAGCAGGTTGTCATGCAGCTTCTCATGGGTACGCGGCTCGCTCATCGTGTTAGCTATTATACCATGATAAGGTCACTACTTTACCACGATAGCGCGGCGACCCAGATTTGTCTCCAGCAAAACCTGGAGACTTGCTGATGCGCGTGTTTGTTACTGGAGCGACCGGCTGGGTCGGCTCGGCCGTCACTGACGATCTGATTGCCGCCGGCCATCGGGTGCTCGGCATGACCCGTTCGGACAAGGGCGCAGAAGCGCTCGCCGCCGCCGGCGCCGAGGTTCACTACGGAACGCTGGAGGATCTCGACAGCCTCAGAACCGGCGCCGCGCAGGCGGATGCGGTGATCCACTGCGCCTTCAACCACGACTTTTCGAAGTTCGCAGAGAATTGCGAGACCGATCGGCGCGCGATCGAGACTCTCGGTGCGGTGCTCGAAGGCTCGCAGCGTCCGTTCATCACGACATCAGGCGTGGCGCGGGTCGGGCAGGGTCGCGTCGCGACCGAGGAGGACCCGCCGATTCCTACCTCGTCTGCTTATCCGCGTGCGTCTGAGGCGACAACGATGGCGCTGGCATCGCGCGGTGTGCGCGCGTCCGTCGTGCGGCTGGCACCCTCGGTGCATGGTCATGGCGATCATGGTTTCGTGCCGCGCCTCGTCGCCATCGCGCGTGAGAAGGGCGCCTCGGCCTATATCGGCGAAGGACTCAACCGCTGGCCGGGCGTGCATCGCCTTGATGCGGCCCGCGTCTACCGGCTTGCGCTCGAACGCGGCGTCGAACGCGGTCCGTTCCATGCCGTCGCCGATGAGGGCGTGTCGTTCAAGGCAATCGCTGAGGTGATCGCGCGCCGGCTCAACGTGCCGCTGGTCTCAAAATCACCTGAAGAGGCTGCCGAGCATTTCGGTTGGTTCGCCAGGTTCGCGGCCTTCGACGTGCCGACCTCGAGCGCCCGCACCAGGTCGCGGCTCGACTGGCAGCCGCAGCAGCCAGGGCTGATCGCCGACATCGATCATCCCGCTTATTTCGCGTAGCAAGCAGAGTAAGGTGGGTTAGCCGAAGGCGTAACCCACCATGTCGCGGCGAAAGAGACGGTGGGTTACGCTTCGCTAACCCACCCTACGCAGCGACGCTGCGGGCTCAGAGCGGGAAGCACCGCATATAGGCCGCAAACAATGTCTCATCGCTGTAGCTCACCAGCTCTGCGGCGATCGCATCGGCAAGCGTAAGGTCGCGGTTTTGCAAGCTTAACCATGCCTTTGTATCGGCGGTAACAAGCAAGGCAGCCTCTCCCACATGCCGGCCCGGCACCACCTGGAGATTCCTACCCTTGATCGTGACCGTCATATCGAGCGCGCTTGCCCCGGTGAAGCGCAGATGCGTCACGAGATCCAGGCCGCGCGCCCTGCCGCGCTGAAATCCGAGCGAGAGCGAGAAGATATAGGCCTGGAGGCTGCCGGTATGGCGGCCGGAGGTGACATGCTGAACCTTCTTGTGCGGGAAGCGCCGCGTCACCGTGTCCTCGGCGTCGGTATCTGGGATCACATAGACGAACTCATCCTTGTCGATCAGCGGCTGCACGACGTCGGCGAAATGGCCGTCGCGATCGCTGAGGAAAGGTCCGATCACGTCTTCGCCGGCCGGGCAGGCCGAGATGCAATAGGCCGCCTTGTAGCCCGGCTTGAACGACAGCGATTGCCAGACATTCAGCGTCTCGGTGCGGGGAACGCGGGCGCGATAATCCCTGGCGTCCTTTGCATCCGCGACCTTCTCCACCCACTGCGCGAAGTTGCCGAGAAAGTCGTGATAATTGTGGGTGTGGCAGGACAGGAAATCGAAGCCGCCGTCCGGCTTGATGGCGCCGACCGGGCAGGCGGCCACACACAATTTGCATTCCAGGCAGGGATTGTAGTCGATCGGCTGGTCGTAGGCATCCGCCTCGCATCCGAGCAGGATGGTGCCGAGCAGAACGAAGCTGCCGAATTTCGGATGGATGACGCTGCGGTGGATGCCCATGCGTCCCAAACCGGCTTCGACCGCGATCGGCTTGTGCTGGACCATCATGATCCTGGGCAGGTCCATCTCCATCGGGAAGGCGGCGACCGAATTGCAGGACGGGATGCCGTGTTCGTCGAGCGCGCGAACGATCGCGCGTGCGGTCTCGTTGACGTGATCGTAGGTGCTGTGGAATTCCTCGTTGGCGACCGAGCGCGAAGGCGAGCGCACCGGCTCGCGGTTCATGTGGCAGGCGATCGCGAGCAGCGAGCGCGTCCGGCCATAGACCTTTCGGATGAAGTCCCGCTGCGGTGCGATGGCCGCCCGGTCGAACTCGATGATGCCGACATCGTCGGCGCCGCAGTCCCGCGCGATCCGCTTGATGAGTTCCGAGGAAACCGGGACGTCGTGGACGTGCCGGCTGCTGCGAGCGCGCACAGCCCTGACCGTGGGGTGATCGTCCAGGCTCATGGTTCCGGCTCTCTATAAAATGACGATCATCATATTATGAGTCGGCCTGGCGTGAAGCAAGTGAATTATCTGTCAGTGGTCATGTGATGGAACCGCTGCTGGTGTTCGTGCGCCCGTAAGCTGCTGTCATTGCGAGGAGCGGAGCGACGAAGCAATCCATCGGTCCGCATATAGGGAGAGATGGATTGCTTCGCTTCGCTCGCAATGACGTGAAGAGGGCTGCTGTCAATCCAACAGCTTGGTATCATCCGGCGCCTGCGGCGGCGTCTTGATCGCGATCGACTTGATGGCGCGGCCGTTCGGCTTGTTGCCGCCATGCGGCGTGCCCTTCGGGATCACGATCAGATCGCCCGGCTTCACCGTCACTTCCTTGTCGCCGAGCCAGACCGTGCCGGTGCCTTCAAGCACGAACTGCATCTCGTTGGTGTTGGGGTGCAGGTGCTTCGGCACATTGCCGTCCTGGATCGAGACAGTGGCACCGTCGGCCGAGACGAACATCTTGGAGCGGAAGCCGACCTTGTTGGCGTCGCCGAGCTTGTCGCCCTCCATCTCGCCGGTGTGGATGACCTGCGCCGTGATGCTCTCGGCCGCGAGCGCCGGCCGCAGCACATGGGTGACGCCGCAGCCGGCGGCGAAGGCGGCGCCGATCGACAGCGCGGTTGCAATCCGATTCATGAAGACCTCCCTTGGTGTTTCCCTTGAAGTATTCTTGGTGCTTCTTCGGCGTTTCCTTGTATCCGCGATGCTATGCCGCCGCCGCAGGCTTGACCAGCTGTCGGAAAGTCGCCTTCTCAAGCCGCGCCGGCTCCTCTATCTTGCCGGCCGGTCGAATGGAGGACGTCATGAACAAACTGCTTGGCAAGCTTGCCGGAACGCTGCTGGCGCTGACCCTGTCCACGGGCCTTGCCGCGGCGCAAAGCAAGATCACCATCGCGGTCGGCGGCGGCGCCTGCCTGTGCTATCTGCCCACCGTGCTGGCCAAGCAGCTTGGCGAATACGACATGGCCGGCCTTGCGGTCGAGCTGGTCGACCTCAAGGGCGGCTCGGATGCGCTCAAGGCCGTGCTCGGCGGCAGCGCCGACGTCGTCTCCGGCTATTTCGACCATTGCGTCAATATCGCCGCCAAGAAGCAGGAGATGCAGGCGTTCGTGGTCTATGACCGCTATCCCGGCCTCGTGCTGGTGGTCTCGCCGAAGCACACCGGCGAGATCAGTTCGATCAAGGATCTCGCCGGCAAGAAGGTCGGCGTCAGCGCGCCGGGCTCCTCGACCGACTTCTTCTTGAAATATCTGCTGAAGAAGAACGGCCTCGATCCGGCGGGTACCGCCGTGATCGGCGTCGGCCTCGGCGCGACTGCAGTGGCCGCGATGGAGCAGGGCCAGATCGATGCCGCCGTGATGCTCGATCCCTCCGTCACCGTGCTGCAAGGCAGCCACGCCGACCTCAAGATCCTCAGCGACACCCGCACCCAGCACGACACGCTGGCGGTGTTCGGCGGCGAATATCCCGGCGGAGCGCTCTATTCGACCACCGCCTGGGTCAACGGCCATGAGAAGGAGGTGCAGGCGCTGACCAATGCGATCATGGCGACGCTGGCCTGGATCCATTCGCATTCCGCCGAGGACATCATGGCCAAGATGCCGGAGGAGCTCGTTGGCAAGAACAAGGAGCAATATCTGGCCGCGCTGAAGAACACGATCCCGATGTATTCGGAAACCGGCAAGATGGACCCCAAGGGTGCGGAAGCCGTGCTCGCGGTGTTCAGCGAGGGCTCGCCCGAGGTCGCGAAGGCCGGCATCGACGTCACCAAGACCTACACCAACAAATACGTCGAGCAGGCCAAGAAGACGACCGGAAGCGCGAAGTAAACTACTTGGCGAGTGACATGCAGTCTCCGCTCATCTGTCGCGTCACCGCGCTCGACCTCGCATTGCAGCGGCGTCCGTGGCCCTTCGCGGACCAACGGCGCGCCGAGATCGACGCGCATTTCGCCGAGCAGCAGCGGCTGAACCCGAAATTGTGGAACGGCCGCGTCCTGCTCGGGCGCGATCCGGTGTTTGCCGCCGAACGACTCAGCGCGAGCTATTTCGAGACCGATTTCGCGAGCTTCCTGGCCTGGCGTGACTGGGGCTTTCCGGACAAGGAGATCTTCAACGGTTTTGGCATGGGCGCGCTGCTTGCCAGCGACGGCGCCTTTGTGTGTGGGGTGATGGGCAAGCACACGGCGAATGCCGGCCGGATCTATTTCCCCTCCGGCACGCCCGATCTCGACGATATCAGGGGCGAGACGGTCGATATCGCCGGCAGCGTGATGCGCGAGCTCGAGGAAGAGACCGGCCTCACCGCCGCGGATTGCCATGCCGATGCCGATTGGCACTGCGTCTACACCGGCGTTGCGCTGGCGATGATGCAGATCCTGCGCGTCGACATGCCAGCGGACGCGCTGCGTGCGCGGATCGAGGCCAATCTCGCGCGGCAGGAGCATCCGGAGCTCGCCGGCATCCATCTGGTGCGCAGCCGCGCCGATCTCACAGCCGCAATGCCGCGTTTCGTCACCGCGTTCATCGAGACGCAGCTTCCGGCGTAGGCGCGTACGCGTAAAGCTCCGCTTCCGAGGATGAAGCGGTCGTTGCCTGGATCGTCCGTCATTGACGGCTTTTGACCCGACGCTGACACTAGCACCCCTGTACGGTGGTTTAGACCAGTTGTAACATTGCATCAAAAGGAGGCAAGGCATTCGGGGCGCCGGCCCGCGAGCGGTCTAAATATTTCCAGCAACTTACCGCGGTCGCTCGGTAGTGCGACATCAGGTGTCGGGGCAACCTGCTGCAATGAATGGCCGGGCGGGCGCGTGGTTTCGGTACATCACGATCAACGCCATCATGGAGATATCATCATGTCAAACGTGCAGCGGCGTGACGTTCTTATCGGCTCAGCGCTTGCTGCGGCAGCTGTGGCCGCAGCAAAGCCAGCGCTGGCCGGCGATCCGAGCTTCATGAACAACGTCCCCGATCCGCTTCTCGCGGCCGATGACCTGCCGACCTTCAAGTTCGCCCTGGAGAAATCTGAGGGAAAAGTTATCGGCGAAAGTTACGGCAAGGAGGCGACGGTCAAGCAGCTGCCGATCTCCAAAGGCATCGCTGGGGTCTCCATGCGGCTCGAACCTGGCGCGATGCGCGAGCTTCATTGGCACGCCACAGCAGCCGAATGGGCATTCGTCATCGAGGGCGGCGTGCGCACCACGGTCATCGATCCGCAGGGCCGGGCGGAGACCAACGAATTCGAGCCTGGCGATATCTGGTACTTTCCCCGCGGGCACGGCCACATGCTGCAGTGTCTCGGTAGCCAGGCCTGCCACTTTATTCTCATTTTCGACAACGGGTATTTTTCTGAGTTCGGCACCTTCAGCATCACGGACTGGATCGGCCACGCGCCGAAGACTCTTCTGGCCAAGAACTTCGGCGTGCCCGCGGCGACGTTTGACTCGTTTCCGAAGACGGAGGTCTATTTTGCCCGCGGGGCAATCGCTCCGGCACAGCCGGCCGCCCCGTTGCAAGGCGTAAATCTGCCGCCGCAGACGCACAAATACCGTTTGCTCGCCCAAGAACCACACGGGGTCTACAAGGGCGGCCGGGAGTGGCGCGTCGATGCCAGTCGGTTCCCGATCTCGACGACTGTGACCGGCGTCATCCTCGATCTCGATCCTGGCGCGTTACGCGAGCTGCACTGGCACCCTAACGCGGACGAGTGGCAATACGTCATCGACGGGCGGGTGTCCGTCACCCTGTTCGGCTCCCACGGACGGTTCCGCGTCGAGACGCTGGAGAAAGGCGACGTTGGCTACATTCCGCAGGGCTACGGGCACTCGATCGAAAATGTTGGCAATACGCCTGCGCGCATCCTGATCGGGTTCAACACTGGCACTTACGAGACGATCAATCTGTCGCAGTGGATTGCCGGCAACCCCGCTGACGTGCTCGCCGTCAATTTCGCGCAACCGCCGGAATTATTCGAGAAGTTTCCCAAGCACGACGTGTTTCTCGCGAGCGCCAGCGGCCCTGACAAATCGGCGCGATCAGATGGGCGGTAGTGGGTGAGGGTCCACAGCAGCAATCGGGACACGGAGCTTCTAACCGCGAAGGGCCCGAACTAAATTTTTGTGTCGATCCGTTGATGAGCTGCGCCACTTCTGCAGCGCGGCATTTACGGAGATCGCCCCGACATGAACCGACCAACACCGAAAACGTTGCAGCCCAGCGCTCACCAATGCCGGGAACGGAGGCGAGCGATCTTAGTATCGATGAGGTGATCAAGTAAGAGTGCTGTTTGCTGCATTGGATGAGTCGGCTCATGGCCCTTTTCGGAAGCGTAGCGCTTGCTATCGAAAGTCCGGCGTCGGGGGTGAAGCGGACGTCACGGTTGCGCGCTCCGACTTCCGCGTTTGACCCATTGCGGCCGTGTTCGGAAGCTGGCTTTCAGCGCATCGGGCCAATCGTCTCCGCGGTTCTAAATCGCAATCTGCTATTTCTCCTGCCGCGCGCTTTCGAGCAGCGTCATGCAGGCGTCGAGGCAGGCTGCAGCAATCGTCCGGCCGAGGGGACCCGGCTTCTTGTTCAACAGCCGATGCATCACCACGCCGTGCAGCATCATCATGATCGGATAGGCGACGTGCGCGGCCCTGCTTTCGTCGACACCGGCGCGCACGATATGGGTGGTGTATCGTTCGATCTCGCCGGCCTGCGCACTCGTTGTGACGCGCTCCATCCAGCCACGCCCGTAGAGCAATTCATAATCGCGCGGGTGGGTGCTGCCGAACTCGAGATGTCGTACGCAGGTGTCCTGAAAGTCGCGGGATTTTGCGAGGTAGGCCGAGAAGCGCTGAAAGGCCAGCGTGCGCAACGCCGTCAGCAACGCCTCCCGGTCGGCGTAGTAGCTATAGACCGTCGGCGTCGTGGTGGCTGCTTCTGCCGCCACGCCGCGGATCGTCACGGCCTCCTCGCCGCCCGACTGCCACAGCGTGTCGGCGGCCTTCAAGATCCTGTGAGGCAGCTCCGGATCGGCAGTTCTCGGCATTGGCCCTCTTGCTTTTACAATGTATAAATTATACGTCGTCTAAATAATAAACCCGTCCCCAGGAGCAGGCAAATGGCTCTTTCCGCGAAATTGATTGACACCATGTACAAGCTCACGGCGAAGCACCCGTGAACACGCGCGATTTCGTGAAGCTCCATGCCGCCGAATTCAAGTAGCATGGACCGGCGCTTTGATGAGGTGTTCGGCACAGACCGCAAGCGGAATCCGACTGTTGAGGCGCCCGGATGGTCCGCTTTGGACCGAGGCTGTGCAACGGCTCAGCCGACCGAAATTCCAGCGCAATAATCTGCCCACGGTGTCGCTCTGTCGTCGGTCTGGCGCAAAGCGTATCGGGGCAATCCGACGCGGGCAATCCAATGAGACCTATGAGGGAAGGGCAGGCGCTTCTGACACGCTTCGTTCTGCTGCTGTTGTTGAGTGGCTGTGGAGAAGCGGCGGACCAGATGGCGGAGCAGGAGTGTCGTTCTTCGGATGCCCGCAGTTCGGTACTCAAGACATTTTCGGACGATCAAAACAACAAGCTGGTGACTTTTACCCTTAAATACTCGAGTTCGCTTGACGCAATGATGAATGCTGCGAAATCGGAAACTGAAAAATCGACGATTTTGGACGGTGCAAAGAAAAGCGCTGTCTACAGCCTGGATGGCACGATACTCGTGAAGTCAAGGGACAAGGCAACGCGAGAAGTAACGTGCATTGCGATACTGTCTGTCAGCGTTTTGGACACGAGCGCGGAAAAAGAAATAGAGTTCAGAGTGAAGCAAACGGCCGACGGAACGCCGCTCGTTTCAGTCAGTCCTTTTCTTTTCTCAGTGGACTAGTCCGGAGACCCCGGGCGGCCATGCTCTGTATTCGGTCTGGTGCCCGCTTCTGATAGAGGAGCCGACCGACAGGCCGGCGAGTCACCAAACCTTGTCGGTCAGCCCGGTAATGCTAGTTTCGCCTCAGTAAGCAAGGAAGGTGCAATGATCGAGCAACCCACCACTGCCGCGGCATCGGCGCCGGCAATCTCCGACACCCCCGCAACGATCAAGGTCATCATTTCCGGCGGGTTCGCCGCGGTCTACCGGGAAGTCCTTGCTGAATTCGAGCGAAGCACGGGCATCAGGGTGGAAACCGGATCAGGTGCGTCGGAGGGCACCGGTCCGAAGACGATCAGGCATCAGCTTGCCCACGGCATCAAAGCGGACGTGGTGATCCTGTCGCGAGAGGGACTTCGAAAGCTCAACGAAGACGGGCGGATTCGTGCGGGATCCGAAACCGGTTTGGCGACGGCGCCTCTGGCCGCCGCGGTTCGGGCAGGCTCGCCCAAGCCGGATATCGGCAATGATCTCGCGCTCAGGAAAGCCTTGATCGACGCAGGCCAGATTGTGGCGCCGAGCAGCACGAGCGGACAATATTTCCGCGACAAGGTCTTCCCAAAGCTGAATTTGCCGGACTCGGTCAGGCTCACCCTGGAGGCGCGTGGCACTGAGGCGGCCGAAGCGCTCAGGGCCGGCAAGGCAAATCTCTCGATAGGCCCGACCAGCGAACTGGTCCAAGAGCCCGGCATTGAACTGGTTGGTCTGCTGCCGCCAGATCTTCAGCTTGTCCAAACCTTCACAGCCGCTGTGGTCAGCGACTCCAAGGCGGCGGAAGCAGCCAGGCGCCTGATCGATTTTCTTTCCTCGGACAGCGATATCATGCACGCGGCAATCAAGCGGGCGGGCATGGCGCGGCCCTAGCGAACACTGCCTGCAGAGCCTAGCGCAGGAATCGTAGGCATGCCAATGTAGTGTTGTGCCAAACCCGCAGGAGGTCAAACATGCGAACAAACATAATGGGAGCACTTTGCGCCATCGCAATGGTCGCGAGCGCACACGCAGCAGTGAAGGAAGAGCCGGTCACCTACACGGACGGCGAGACCACGATGAAGGGCTTCGTCGTCTACGACGACGCCACCCAGGCCAAGCGGCCCGGCATCATCATGGTGCACGAATGGTGGGGCATCACCCCGCATATCCATAGTGAGGCGCGGAAGTTCGCGGAGCAGGGCTACACGGCCTTCATCGCGGACATGTACGGCGACGCCAAAACCGCCGACAACCCGAAGGACGCCGGCGCGCTCTCGGGGTCGGTGATGAAGAACCCGAAGGTGATGGAGCAGCGCTTCAACGCCGCGCGCGAGCAGCTCGCCAAGCAGGCCTCGGTCAATCCGCAGCGGATCGGCGCCGTCGGTTACTGCTTCGGCGGCGCGGTGGTGCTGAACATGGCGCGCACCGGCGCTGATCTCGCCGCCGTTGCGGGCTTTCACGCAACACTTGGTCTCAACACGCCGGCGCCGGCGCCGGGAACGGTCAAGGCGAAAATCCTCATTCTGAACGGCGCGGACGACCCGTTCGTGAAGCTCGAGCAGTACGATGCGCTCAAGAAGGATTTCGACGCAGCGAAGGCCGATTATCGGATCATCGAGTATCCCGGCGCTGTGCACGCGTTCACCAACCCCGAAGCCACAGAACTCGGCAAGAAGTTCAATTTGCCGCTCAGATACGATGCCAAGGCCGATCAGGAATCGAAGGCCGAAGCCGCCAAGCTGTTCGCCGCAAGCCTGCAAAAGTGAACCAGAAGGCCACCCACAGGGTGGCCTTTTTTGATTTGAGGGCAAAGCGGCCGCGGGTTTGATGAGCACCCGCGCTGGCGCCGCGCGTCCGCGATGCTCCGCCGAAAGTTTACGCAGGCCTGCGCCGTGGCGACGCAGCCATCGCGCTTGACATCATCGGCCGCTCCCCCTGTGATAGGGCGGCACGACAACAAAAAATGCAGTGCACAATCTCTGGGGAGGGATTCATGCCGGTCAGGAGGGCTGTCCGCTGGCTCGCGGGTCTGTCTGTCGCGATTGCGGCGCTCGGCGTGGCCAATGCCGCCCATGCGCAGGACAAGAAGATCAAGATCGGCGTGATCTTCGATCTGACCGGCCCGCTCGCCGGCGGCGGCTCCGAGCTGCAATATACCGGCGTCAAGATCATGCTCGACCATTACGTCAAGACCGGCGTCGAGGGCTACAAGGTCGAGGCGGTCTATGCCGACGCGCAGAGCAAGCCCGACATCGCCATCAACGAGGCCGTCCGCCTGCTCGAGCAGGAGAAGGTCGACCTGGTGATGGGCTTCTTCTCCCCGGCGCAATGCGTGCCGGTCTCGGCCCGCGTCGAGCAGATGAAGAGGTTCATGTGGATCACGACCTGCATCTCCTCGGGCGTGTTCGACGGCAAGAACTACAAATACGTGTTCCGTCCGCAGGCCGCCGGCAACCAGTACGGCATGATGACGACCGACTTCATCGCGCAATATTCGATGTCCAAGTTCGGCAAGGAGCCGAAGGACCTCCGCGTCGCGATCATCCATGAGGACGGCGCCTATGGCGTCGACGTCGCCAAGGGCAACGAGGCCGGCGCGAAGAAGGCCGGCTTCAACATCGTGCTCAAGGAGGGTTATTCGGCGACCGCGCCCGATTTGTCGGCGCTGGTCACCAAGCTGAAGCGCGCCAAGCCCGACGTGATCTTCCACACCGGCTACAATCCGGACATCACCCTGCTGTTCCGCCAGGCGCGCGAGCAGGGGCTGAAGTTCGGCGCCATCGTCGGCCATGGCGCGGGTTATGGCGTCTACGAGAAGCTCAAGGAAGGCCTCGGCGCCGACGCCAACTATCTCTTCAACACCGACCCGATCTCGATCTGGCTCGCCAACCAGAAGGGCATGGACCCGAAGCTTCCGCCGGTCATCAAGATGGTCGGCGAGGAATTCGACAAGCTCAAGCCGGGCGTGCCGATCCGCTCGGCCCATGTTGGCATCGGCGCCTCCAACGCCTATGTGTTCTTCGACGACGTGCTGCCGCGCGCGATCAAGAAATATGGCGGGATCGATCCGGATGCGCTGCGCAAGGCCGCGCTCGACACCGACATTCCCGAGGGCGGCACCATGCTCGGCTACGGCGTGAAGTTCTTCGGCGAGGGCGAGCAGTACGCCGGGCAGAACGAGCGCTCGTTCCCGGTGGTGCTGCAATATATCGACGACAAATCCTATGTGGTGTGGCCGAAGAGCCAGATGCAGCGCGAGACCGAGCTGCCGCTGCCGGCCGGCACCACCTACAGCTACAAATAATTCGGCTGCGAAAGGGATCGCCGTGCTCGCCGTCGAAGGCCTGGTCAAGCGGTTTGGCGGCTTTTGCGCCGTCAACAACGTCTCGTTCCGCGTCGCGCAGGGCGAGATCCTCGGCCTGATCGGCCCGAACGGCTCGGGCAAGAGCACGATCTTCAACATGCTGTCGGGCACCTTGCCGCCGACCGAGGGCTCGATCCTGTTCGACGGCCGCGAGATCGCAGGCCTTGCCCCGCACCGCATTATCGTCGGCGGCATCGGCCGCACCTTCCAGATCCCGCGGCCGTTCCATCGCCTCAGCATTTTCGAGAACGTCGTGCTCGCCGGCTTCTACGGCCAGGGCCGTCACAGCCGCACCAAGGCCGAGGAGGCGGCCGAGCGCGCGCTGGCGATGGTTGGGCTGCCGACCGATCGTCACAGCAGCGTCGAGGGCCTGGGGGCTGCCGGATTGAAGAAACTCGAACTGGCAAAAGCGCTCGCCACCGGCCCGAAACTCCTGCTCGCGGATGAAAGCCTCGGCGGCCTCGACGAGACCGAGATGGACGCGGCCGCCGACATGCTGCGCCGGATCCGCGACGAGCTCGGCATCACCATCATCTGGGTCGAGCACATCATGGGCGTGTTGATGCGCGTGGTCGATCGCGTGATGGTGCTCGATCACGGCGAGAAGATCGCCGAAGGGCTGCCGGCCGATGTCGCCGGCAATCCACGCGTGATCGAGGTCTATCTCGGCACCGATGCCGACGCGAGCCTGGCGGCCGCCGTCGCCGAGCAGGCGCGCCGCCGGATCGGGGCGTGAGCGGCATGCTGGAACTGAAATCGATCGATGCAGGTTATGGCAGCTTCCAGGCGCTGTTCGACGTCAGCCTCGACGTGAGGGCAGGCGAGGCGGTTGCCGTGATCGGCCCGAACGGCGCCGGCAAGACCACCCTGATGCGCGTAATCTCCGGATTGATCCGCCCGATCAGGGGCACCATCGCGATGGAAGGCACCGACGTCGTCGCGACGCCGCCGCATCGCATCGTCAGCCTCGGGATCGCGCATGTGCCGGAAAATCGTCGGCTGTTTCCGCGGCTCACAGTCGCCGACAATCTGAAGATGGGCGCCTACATGCCGGGCGCCCGCGCGCATTACGCCGAGCGGCTCGACTTCGTGTTCGAGCTGTTTCCGCGCATGAAGGAGCGGCAGCACCAGATGGCCGGCACCATGTCCGGCGGCGAGCAGCAGATGTGCGCGATCGGCCGCGCCCTGATGTCGAACCCGAAGCTGCTGCTGCTCGACGAGCCGTCGGCCGGGCTCGCGCCGGTCGTGGTGCAGCAGGTGTTCGAGCTGGTCAGGCGCATCCGCGCCAGCGGGCTGACGGTGTTGATCGTCGAGCAGAACGTGCAGCAGGTGCTGCGCGTGGTCGACCGCGCCTATCTGCTGGAAGCCGGCAGCATCCGCGCCGCCGGCACAGCGGCGGAGCTCGCTGCAAGCGACACCATCAAGCAGGCGTATTTGGGGGTGTAGGGGATGATTGCATTCACTCGATCGGTGTTCTCCCTCTCCCGCTTGCGGGGGAGGGCCGGGGTGGGGGTCTCTCCACGAGTCGTATCGCGGAGGGAGCCCCCACCCGGCGCGCTCTCGCGCGCCGACCTCCCCCGCAAGCGGGAGAGGTAAGAAAGGCAGCGACGATGCAATCCTTCCTCAACATCTTCGACATCTACCTGCTGGAGGCCGTGATCAACGGCATCCTGCTTGGCGGCGTGCTGGCGCTGCTGGCGCTTGGGCTCAACCTGATCTTCGGCGTCATCGACGTCACCTGGATCTGCTACGCCGAGCTCGTGATGATCGGCATGTACGGCATGTACTATCTCGTGCAGTATTATCATTTGCCGTACTGGGCCGCCGCACCGCTCGTCATCCTGCTGGTGGCGTTGTTGGGCGCCGCGTTGCATTTCCTGGTCATCGCGCCCTTGCTGACGGCGCCGCCGATCAACCAGCTGCTTGCCACCGGCGGTGTGCTGTTCATCCTGCAGAGCTTTGCCACCGTTGCCTTCGGCATCGATTTCCGCAATCTCGGCATCCGCCTGCCGGTGCTCGCGCTCGGCGAGATGAATTTCAGTTACGCACGACTGTTGTCGTTCGGCGCGGCGCTGGTCGGCATGATCGGCGTCTATCTGTTCCTGACCCGCACCTTCACCGGCACCGCGATCCGCGCCATCGCGCAGGACCGCCAGATCATGCCGCTGATGGGCGTCGATCCCAAGCGCATCTATCTCGTCACCTCGGCGATCGGCGGCGGGCTTGCCGGTCTCGCCGCCTGCCTCCTGGTGCTGCAATATGACGTGCATCCGTTCGTCGGCCTGTCGTTCGGGCCGATCACCTTCCTGATCTGCGTGCTCGGCGGGCTCGGCAATTTCATCGGCGGCTTCATCGCCGCCTTCGTGTTCGCCGAGATCATCTCGCTCGGCGGCCTGTTCTCCGATCTCGAATGGGGCTACGTGCTGGCCTTCGCCTTCTTCATCGTCATGATGTTCATCCGGCCCGCGGGCCTTTTGGCGAGGCGCTCGTGAACAGCAAGCTCGCCTTCTGGGTCATCGCGCTGATTGCGCTGGTCGCGTTGCCCTTCGTACATCGCGATCCCTATCATCTGCATGTGCTGGTGCTGATCCTGATCTGGTCGTTCGCCTACACCTCATGGTCGATCATGGGCCGCTTCGGCCTGGTCTCGCTCGGCCATGGCGGTTTCATGGGCATCGGCGCCTATGTCACCGCGCTGCTTTGGAACCACCTCGGCGTCTCGCCCTGGATCGGCATTCCCCTGAGCATGGCAACCGCGGGCGTGCTCGCGCTGATCGTGGCCTATCCCTGCTTCCGCTTCCGCATCACCGGGCATTATTTCGTGCTGGTGACCCTGGCGCTGTCGGGCATCGTGCTCCAGGTCATCACCGCGACCCGCGACTATACCGGCGGCTCGCTCGGCTATACGCCCCAGCGCGCCCAAAGCGGCAATGGCCTGTTCGCGCTGCAGTTCGACGACAAGATCACCTGGTACCTGATCGCGCTCGCGGTCTGGGTCCTGGGCCTCGTGATCTGGCGCGCGATCGATCGCAGCATGATTCGCCACGCCATGGAGGCGATCTCGGAGGATGAAGACGCCGCCGCGGCGGCCGGCGTCAACGTCACCGCGGAGAAGCTGAAGATCACCCTGATCAGCGCACTGATGACCGCGCTCGCTGGCGCGCTCTATTGCCAGTACCAGATGTTCATCTCGCCCGACACGGTGAGCGGCATTGCGGTCTCCTTGCAGATGGTGTTCGCGGCGATCGTCGGCGGCGTCTATGTCGCGCTGGGGCCCACGGTCGGCGCCGTCATCACCATCGTGCTGGCCGAGGTGCTGCGCATTGGCTTCGGCACCAAGGCGGTCGGCTGGGACAATCTGGTCTATGGCGTGCTGCTGGTGCTTTTCATCATCTTCCTGCCCAAGGGCATTCTTGGTAGCGTGATCGACCTGGTCAAATCGCCACGCAAGCCGTCGAGAGGTCATGAGCAACAAACCGCCCCCATCGCTCGCCGATGAACTGAAACCCTACGTCGCACCGTTCCGCTTCGACGGTTCGAGCGAGTTTCATCTCAAATCGTACCCGACCGCCGAGAAGGGCGGCATCGACAAGGACGCCGGCGGCAAGATCATCGAGGCCAACCGCAAGCGGCTCAACGATTTCCAGGAGAAGCTCTACGCCCAGGACCGCTGGTCGCTGCTCCTGATCTTCCAGGGCATGGATGCCGCCGGCAAGGACTCGGCGATCAAGAGCGTGTTCGAGGGTGTCAACCCGCAGGGCTGCGAGGTCTCCTCCTTCAAGCAGCCGTCGACCAGGGAGCTCGACCACGACTTCATGTGGCGCGCCATGATCGCGTTGCCGGAGCGCGGCCGCATTGGCATCTTCAACCGCTCCTACTACGAGGAGTGTCTCGTGGTGCGGGTGCACGCCGACGTGCTCGCCAAGCAGAAGATTCCGAAGCGCCTCGTCACCAAGAACATCTGGCGCGAGCGCTTTGAGGACATTGCCGCGATCGAGCGCTACCTGTCGCGCAACGGCACCATGATCCTGAAGTTCTTCCTTAACGTCTCCAAGGAGGAGCAGCGCCAGCGCTTCCTCGCCCGGCTCGAGGAGCCGGCCAAGAACTGGAAGTTCTCGATGGCCGACATTTCCGAGCGCGCGCTGTGGGCCAAGTATCAGGCCGCCTATCAGGACATGATCCACCACACCGCGACCAAGGAAGCGCCTTGGCACATCGTGCCCGCCGACCACAAATGGTTCGCCCGCGTCGTGATCGGCTCGACCATCGTCAATGCGCTCGACCGGCTCGAGCTGAAATTCCCCGAGGTCGACAAGGCCGACTTAAGCGAATTCAAGCGCGTCCGCGCGGCGCTGGAAGCGGAAGGCAAGGGCGGCGCGGCGGAGAAGAAGGTGGCTGTGAAGAAGTAGTGCGCGTCCTTTGCCATTTGCGCCGCCATCACCTGAGGTGAGCACCTAGCAAGTGAGGTGAGCACGCTAGTCAGGCTCCCTCCCCCCTTGCGGGGTAGGGGAATCGCATATGGCTCAGGAGGGGTGTTGCCAAGCGGTTGGAACTGGATTCTTTGGGGGTCTCTCGATTGTCGAGGGAGACCCAAATGCGCAAACTCAGGCGCCTGTTTCGACCGCTCAAGGATCCACGCGCCGGCAACACGCGACACGATTTGTTGGAGATCCTCGTCATTGCCTTGGCGGCGACGCTGGCCGGCGCCAAGACCTGCACCGAGTTCGAGTTCTTCGGCAAAGGCCGAGAGCAGCTGTTGCGGAAGTTCCTGGAGCTTGGACACGGTATTCCTAGCCACGACACGTTCAGCAACGTCTTCCGCGTGCTGGACCCGAAGGGTCTGGAAGCGGTTTTGCGTAAGTTCAGCAAGAGCTTCGGCGTCAAGGGCGTGGTCAGCATCGACGGCAAGGCGTTGCGCGGAGCCTTCACGCGTGGCCGGCGGGCTACGCCGCTACATATGGTCAACGTCTGGGCGGCAGGCACGCGCATGGCGTTGGCGCAGAGAAAGGCTCCCAATCGCAACGAGATTGCCGGCGCTCTCGAAGTCCTCGCCCTGCTCGATCTGGATGGTGCTCTTGTCACCGCCGACGCCTTGCATTGCCGGCCCGACACGGCGCAGGCCATCCGCGATCGGAAGGGCCACTATGTATTGGCCATCAAGAGTAATCGCGGCCGGCTCTTCAAAGCCGTCAAGGCGCTGCTCGATACGGCCCGGAAGCCAGCGCGGGCGAGCCAGCGAAGGACATCGGCCCACGGCCGCATCGAGCGCCGGCAGGCCATCGTCGTGCCGGCCCCAGACTTGGCAAAGCAATACAGCTTCCCTGCTATCGCTGTCGTCGGTCGCATCGATAGTTGGCGCGCCAAGGCCGGCAAGACAGCCAAACACACGGCCCGATACTTTCTGGCCTCACGCCGGTTGTCGGCCAAGAAGCTGCTCGAGGCCGTCCGCGCCCACTGGGGTATCGAGAACAACTTGCATTGGGTTCTCGACGTTCTGTTCGACGAAGACGCCTGCCGTAGCCGCAAGGGCCATGCCGCCGAAAATCTTGCCGCCATCCGAAAGCTGGCACTTAACGCTCTACAAGCCACGCCAGGTCCCACGCGCACCAGCCACAAAATGCTCCAGGCCAGATGGAATAACGACTTCCTTCTCTCCGTCCTCGCCCATATGCGATAGCCCTACCTTGCGGGGGAGGGTGGGGAGAGGGGTGGCCCCGGGCGGGATCGTCGACGTGAGCGCTGTCTTCGCAATTCGATCGCGTGTCGTCGAGAGACAAATCGAGAGAGCGCGCCGTGTGGCACCCCTCTCCCTAACCCTCCCCCGCAAGGGGGGAGGGAACCCTACCGCCGGTGGCTCTCTTACTCGCTTGTCGCGTCAACAGAGCACAACAGCCGTCACTACCCCTTGCGCGACGGCATCCACGCGGACAAGAGATAGAACCCGATCGCCACGATGAGGAGATAGCGGAAGCCGAGTAGCGTCGAGCAGGACTCGGCGAGGCCGCCGATCACTGATCCCGCGATGTTGGACCCGAACGCCTGGTCGGGATTGGCCTCGTCGCGGAAGGTACGGGCGAAGATCACGCCGGCGAAGAACATCGGGCCGAGCGCCAGCGTGCAGGGGATCACGTAGCGCCAGACGAGGCCGCCGCTCAGGAAGGTGTCGAGCGGCACCAGCACCGCGACCGCCAGCAGCACCAGCAGTCCGGCATAATGCAGCACCAGCCGGGTCGACGGCACCTTGATCACATAGAGATTGGCGGCGAGGATCAGCACGAGCGCGGTGAAGAACACCGCGGAGTTGACCAGCCAGGTGCTGCCGAACAGCAGCGCCATCTGCACCACGGCCTTGGTTTCCAGCAGCATGAAGGCTGCGCCGAGGAAGAACATCCGGTTGTTGGGCCGCCATACGCCCTTCGGCTTGAACAGATAGACGAGGCCAAGCCCGAGCACGCCGAGCAGGATCATCGAGCGAACGGTCAGGTCGGGGATCAGCCTGCCGCTGACATACAGGAACGGCCAGTCGTCGCTGGTCGGTTGCGCGGCGCCTGCATTGTCGACCACCAGTTTCGCCGGCGCCAGCGGCACCCAGTCGCCGTGCTTGGCGGCTGTCTTGTCTTGCGCCTTGACCTGTACCTTGTCCTGCGGCTTGTCGAAGCCGTCGACCGACAGGTTCTCCGGCGGCAGGCTGTTCAGCCAGAACTGGCCACGGTCGCGGAACGCGGTGGAGATGCGCGGATTGCAGCCCGCGATGATGGTGGTGAAGCCGACCGCCTCCGACGATGTCAGCGTTTCCTTGTAGGGCAGGGGCAGCACCAGCGGATCGCAACCGAACACCTGTTTCGCCATCGCTGCGACGCGTTGCACGATCCAGCCCTGGCGGTAGTAATTGTACATCACGAAGATGCCGTCCGGCTTCAGCACGCGGCGGACGTCCTGGAACGCCTGTTCGGTGAACAGATAGCTTTCGAGGCGGATGTTGGCGTAGCCGCTGTGCAGGATCAGCGAGTCGACCAGCGCGTAGACCACCAGATCGTATTTGCGTTCGGTGGTGCGCAGGAAATGCCGGCCGTCATCGAGATGCGGCACCACCCGCGGATCCTGATAGGGCTTGTCGGGGTGGTTGTTGATGCCGATGTTCTGGATCACCGGATCGATCTCGACCGCATCGATGCGGTCGACGCCGAAGCGCAAGGCGTGCGCCAGATCGTTGCCGGAGCCAGCGCCGATGATCATGACGTCCTTGAACGGCGCGCCGCCGCTGTGCTTCTGCAGCAGATGGATCAGCGAATAGGACGAGCCACGATCGCTGAACGGCATCATTTCCTGATGGCCGATATTGTTGACGGTGATCTCGCCGCTCGATTTGTTGAGGTCGACGGCGTAGTAGGGCGACCAGCGGTTTTCATGGGTCTCGGAGCGATCGGTGTAGAACCCGATGAAACCCACCACCACGATCAGCGTCACCAGACGCAGGATCGACAGCGCCTTGTCCTGGTAGAGCAGATAGACGATGCCGGCGCAGCTGATGCCGAACCAGACCACCGGCGGCGCCTGCGCGAACGACAGCAGCGAGAACCCGACGATGCCCGCGAGGCTGCCGCCGATGTTCAGCGAATAACCGGCGACCCGGTTGGGATAGGCGTCGAAGGCGCGGCCGAGCGTCTGGCCGGGGCCGACGAACATCAGCGCGATCAGCACGAAGAACAGCCCGGCGATCGCCTCGATCGGTACGACGAATTGGGCGAGATCGGGGTTGCGATACTCGGTGCCGAAAAACACCTCCTGGGGTGAGGCCTGATTGCCGACGTCGACCGCGAGCCCGCCCCAGTAGGAATACAGCAGCATGATCGCGACCACGGCGGCGAAGGTGACGAAGGCGAGTCCGGGAAACAGCGCAAGCCAGTTGGTGCTGCGCCGCGCGGCGAGGCAGCCGCAGGACATGCCGAGGAACGCCGCGAGCAGCACGATGTTGGTGAAGAACTGCAGGAAGACGACCTTGGCCGAGAACCAGCGGATGCAGGCCAGCTCGAGGAACAGGATCAGGAATCCGACGAGGAAGAGATTGAAGCCGACCTGTCGCTGGTTGAGCCCTTCTCGCTGGTTGAGCCCTTCGGCCAATTTCGTCGCGGGCATCATATCTCCTTAACCAAAAAGAGTTCGCCTGGATCGTCGGCAAAAGCGCCGCGGCTACCAGGTGGTCGTCTCGTCGGCCATGAAATGAGTCCGCTCGGGTCGCCGCCCGCAGACTAGGTGCAACCAGTTGAACAAAGATTGATTGATCGGGAGGCGGATGTGCCGTGGGTGGCGCCTGATGATGTCGCTTATGGTGTCATGGTGTACGTCAGGTTTCGTCGCACTTGTCCCGGCACGGATGTGAGCGCGCGCTGCGCGGGATGTCCGGCTTCATACGTGCAGCGCGCTCAGCGCCTAATAGCGCCGACGATGCGCTGATCGCGTGACAACGTCGGAAGGCGATGGGTTTCGCTGCGCTCTACCCATCCTACGATTCAGGGCGTCGATCTCGTGAGGTGAGCACATCTCTCAGGCTCCCTCCCCCCTTGCGGGGGAGGGTGGGGAGAGGGGTGCGCCCCGGGCGAGACGATCCAGTAACGAACCCGTTCTCACAATCTCGATCGCATCGTGATGATCCAGGCAGAAGATGGAGAGAGCACGTCGTGTGGCCACCCCTCTCCCTGACCCTCCCCCGCAAGGGGGAGGGAACCCTCCCGCCGGTGCGTCCCTCATGTGCCTCGGCGTCTGGCCAACCCGCCGCCCGCCTTTAGGTCAATCCCACTGACCATCTTTACCCATTGCGGCGGCTTGCCATAATCGTCTAGAACGACGGCGCGTAAGCGCTCCCGGCAACCAACCGTCAACGGTTTTGCCCGAGGATTTTGGCGCTCAACAGGGTCTGGCAATGCTGATTCGCGGCCAAATCGATGGGATTTCGGGGGAGGTGGCCCAGGCTACCGCCACGATCCCGGCCGCGCGGCCCACCCTGCTTATTGGCGGCCTGCTTCTTACCTGCCCCTGAGGGCCGGCTGGGCGTTTGCGCCTGGGCACTCAGGGGTTTGTACGAGATCACCGGACCCTGATATTCGCCCAGGCAATCGCTCAAGCAGCAACATGACGGGCGCAAAAGCTCAAAGGAATTTCTGACATGACCACCGCGAACAAGTCCGACAAGGACCGCGTCATCATTTTCGACACCACCCTGCGCGACGGCGAGCAGTGCCCCGGCGCCACCATGACCTTCGAGGAGAAGCTCGAGGTCGCCGAGTTGCTGGACGACATGGGCGTCGACGTCATCGAGGCCGGCTTCCCGATCACCTCGGAAGGCGACTTCCAGGCGGTCAGCGAGATCGCCCGCCGCTCCAAGAACGCGGTCATCGCCGGCCTGTCCCGCGCCCATCCGGCCGACATCGACCGCTGCGCCGAAGCGGTAAAATTCGCCCGCCGCGGCCGCGTCCATACCGTGATCGCGACCTCGCCGCTGCACATGCGGGTCAAGTTGAACAAGACCCCCGAGGAGGTCATCGAGACCTCGGTCGCGATGGTCGCCCGCGCCCGCAACCAGATCGACGACGTCGAATGGTCGGCCGAGGACGGCACCCGCAGCGAGATGGACTATCTGTGCCGGATCGTCGAAGCCGTGATCAAGGCGGGTGCCACCACGGTGAACATCCCCGACACCGTCGGCTACACGGTGCCGGAGGAATACACCCACTTCATGCGGACGCTGATCGAGCGCGTGCCGAACTCCGACAAGGCGATCTTCTCGGTCCATTGCCACAACGACCTCGGCATGGCGGTCGCCAACTCGCTGGCCGGCATCGTCGGCGGCGCCCGGCAGGTCGAGTGCACCGTCAACGGCATCGGCGAGCGCGCCGGCAACGCCGCGCTGGAAGAGATCGTGATGGCGATCAATGTGCGGAACGACAAGTTTCCGTACTGGAACAAGATCGACACCACGCAGCTGACCCGCGCCTCGAAGGTGGTGTCGGCCGCCACCTCGTTCCCGGTGCAGTACAACAAGGCGATCGTCGGCCGCAACGCGTTCGCCCATGAGAGCGGCATCCATCAGGACGGCGTGCTGAAGGACGCCTCGACTTACGAGATCATGCGGCCCGAGATGGTCGGCCTGAAGCAGTCCTCGCTGGTGCTCGGCAAGCATTCCGGCCGCCACGCCTTCATCCACAAGCTGGAGGAGATGGGCTACAAGCTCGGCGCCAACCAGCTGGAGGATGCCTTTACGCGGATGAAGGCGCTCGCCGACCGCAAGAAGGACATCTACGACGAGGACATCGAGGCGCTGGTCGACCAGGAGATGGCGGCCGCCCACGACCGCATCAAGCTGGCCTCGCTGACCGTGATCGCCGGCACCCATGGCCCGCAGCGCGCGACCATGAAGCTCGACGTCGACGGCCAGATCAAGATCGAGGAGGCCGAGGGCAACGGCCCGGTCGACGCCGTCTTCAACTGCATCAAGCGCCTGGTGCCGCACGAGGCCAAGCTCGAACTGTACCAGGTGCACGCGGTGACCGAAGGCACCGACGCGCAGGCCGAGGTCTCGGTGCGCCTCGCCCATGAGGGCCGCTCGATGACCGCGCGCGCCGCTGACCCGGACACGCTGGTCGCCTCGGCAAAGGCCTATCTCGGCGCGCTGAACAAGATCGTGATGAAGCGCCAGCGCGACGTGCCGGCGTCCAAGGTCGCGGGCTGACGGTTCGCCCAATCAACGCATCCGGAAACGCGGCGCCCCGGCGCCGCGTTTTTCGTTCGAGCACACATTCAACCCGTCATCCCAAGGAGCGCGGAACGCGCGTCTCGAAGGATGTACGGCCCCGCTGCTTCGGCGCGTTGACGATCGCCTTGTGGAGAGAGCCGGGCCGTCGCCCTTCGAGACGCGCGCAAGTGCGCGCTCCTCCAGCGACGGCTAAGCCGTTGCGCGGGGGTGACGGTGAGAGGTTTGCTTGCGAGCTGTTCACCTTCGCAAGGGCGGTTCCACGGACGGCTTGGGATGAAATCTGGTTTCTATGCACTTTCTTGGAATTATTTACCAACAATTCGCGCCATCCCGCGCCGCTTTGGAATCTTCCGCGCCACCCCCGGGGCTAACCTTGCTACCTCTCCCGCCAGGACGCCGCCCATGCCGCTCGCCTCGCTCGTATCAGACACGCAACGCAGCCCCACGCCCGCAGAGACCGCGCTCACCCGCCGCGTCGATCTCACCACGCTTCGCCTGTTCGTCGCGGTCTGCGACGAGCAGAATCTCACCCGCGCCGCGCAGCGCGAGGGGATCGCGGCGTCGGCGGTGTCGAAGCGGATGAACGATTTCGAGCTGGCGTTCGGCGTCACGCTGTTCAAGCGGCTCGCCAAGGGCATGGCGCTGACGCCCGCCGGCGAGGCGCTGCTGCATCACGCCCGGGTCACGCTGCTCAATGTCGAGAAGATCGCGGTCGAGCTGTCGGAATATTCGCACGGCGTGCGCGGCCATGTCCGCATGCTCGCCAACCTTTCGGCGATCGTGCAGTATCTGCCCGAGGATCTCTCGGCCTTCTTCGGAGCGCATGAATTGCTCCGCGTCGACCTGCAGGAGCGGCCGAGCGGGCAGGTGGTGCGCGGCATCGAGGAGGGCGCGGCCGAGCTCGGCATCTGCTCGGCCGAGGCCGACAGCCGCGCGCTCGAAGCCTTCCACTACCGCTACGACAATCTGGTGGTCGTGATGCGGCCGGACCATCCGCTGGCCGGCCGTCAGAGTCTGCTGTTTACCGAGACGCTCGATTTCGACCATATCGGCCTGCACACCGCGAGCTCGATCTATCTGCGCTCGCAATATGCGGCGACGCAGGCGGGCAAGACGATGCGGCTGCGGATCAACGTGCCCGGCTTCGATGCGGTCTGCCGCATGGTGCAGGCCAATATGGGGCTTGGCCTGATCCCCGATCGCGCCTTCGAGGTGGTCGGCGCCGGTATGGGGCTTCGCGCGATTCCGCTGCGTGACGCCTGGGGCCGCCGCGAATTGAAGATCGTGATCCGCGACTCAGCGCATCTGTCGGCCACCAGCCGCCTGATGCTGGATCATCTGCGCGCCGTCGAGACAGACCAGAGCCGGCGGGTTGGCGGGCTGGCATTAAACGCGTAGTTCACGCCCAACACCGTTGAAGCCTGCCTGCCTTCGCGCAAGTTTTTCTCGCGTGTTGCGCGAATATTTCTGAATTGTCCGGCTCACATTCCAGGGATACGCTTTGCGTTGAAGTCAATCTCAATCAGCACAGGCAACATGGTGAGCGACACGAACATTCGGGCTGGCCGGTGCCATTGCGGCGCGGTGCGTTTCGAGGCAACGCTCAGCGACGGCTTCAATTCGATCCGCCGCTGCACTTGCTCCTACTGCCGGATGCGAGGCGCCGTCGTTGTCATGGCGGAGATGGGCGGGATCAAGCTCCTGCAGGGTGAAGACGCGCTGACAAGCTACCGCTTCCATACCGGATCGGCGCAGCACTTCTTCTGTTCTCGCTGTGGAATCTACACCCATCATCGGCGACGATCTGACCAGAGCCTGTATGCCGTGAACGTGGCTTGCCTGGACGGGGTCAGCCCGTTCGATTTCCCTGAAGTGCCCGTCATGGACGGCGTCAATCATACCAACGACACCGGCAGGCCGACGCGTCGGGCCGGCACGCTGCGCTTCATCCCGGCTGACTGACCGTCGCCGTCGGCCGACGACCGCGCGGCAATGCCGCCACCCGTCACTCCGCCGGAAGGCCGCGCAGAAACTCGAGCAGCGCTGCGTTGACCTCGGCCGGCCGCTCCTGTTGCAGCCAATGGCCGGCGTCCTCCATGATTCGGACCAGGCGAAGGTCGGCGCAGCGCTGTCGCATCAGGTCGACCATGTCGACGCCGGGGACCATGCGCAGGATCGGCTCGAGGCTGCCGGCCAAGAAGGCGGTCGGCTGCGTGATCTGCTTGCCGTCGAAAACGGCCATGTCCTCGAAGTCGCGCTCGGAGTTGCGGTAGCGATTGAGCGGGCCGCGGAAGCCGCTGCTCTGAAACTGGCTGGCGAAATAGTCGAGATCGGCCGCGCTCAGCCAGGCCGGAAGCGGATCGGGATCGACCAGGCGATCGAGCAGGCCGCGCGCTGCCGGATTGTCGATCTTCGCGCCGGCTCTTTGCCCTTCGCCCGAGCTCCAATAATAGAGCTTGCGCAGGCTGGTCGGGACGTCGGCCTCCAGTTCGGCCTCGGCCACGCCGGGCTCCTGAAAATAGAGCTGATAGAAGAAGCGGTCCTTGTAGATGTTGCGAAACAGCTGGACGCTCGGCATCGGTCCCCGGCCGAGCGCCGGTGCGCTCAGTCCTGCCACGGCGCGCACGCGCTCGGGATGAAACGAGGCCGTGCCGTAGGCAATCGGCGCGCCCCAGTCGTGGCCGACCACGACGGCGCGTTCCGCGCCGAGTGCCGCGATCAGGCCGTCGATGTCGGCTGCGATTGTCTTGAGCGCGTAGGCCTCGATCGGATGAGGCTTGTCGCTGCCGCCATAGCCGCGGACATCAGGCGCGGCAACGCGATAGCCGGCGGCTGCGAGCGCCGGGATCTGGTGCCGCCACGAATACCAGCTCTCCGGAAAGCCATGGATCAGGACCACAAGCGGGCCCGCGCCGGCCAACGCCACGCGAAGGCGGATGCCGTTGGTCTCGATGGTCTGCAAGTCCGGTGTGACGGCAGGCGGCATGGGCTGTTCCTGATCAAGGGCGAGGACCATTTTCGGTCCACCAAGGACAACGCGTGCCGACAGCTTAGCGCAATTTCGTGTCAGTAAAGCCGCATGGGGAGGGGGACGCCGGCCGGACCGGCCAGCAGGCCCCAGGTCTCGTCGGCCGCGACCTCGAACTCGCGGCTCTCGGCCACGCCGCTCGCGACCTTGAGCGTGACCTTGACCTTGCCGGGCGGCAGATCGACCTCCGGGCTATCAGGCGATTTCCGTCCGGTTTCGCGGGTGTGCTCCAGATCGCATCCAGCGCGAGCCGCCAAATTGATGGTCTGCGCGTTGACGGTGATGACGGCCGCTTCATTCATCGCCCGTTGGCTGTTTGCTGGAAAAGGATTGATCCAGATCAAGCCTGAGACGGCCCTGTTTGGAATTCTCCATGGCGTTGAATGACCACCTAGTTATTTGGCGCAATAATTTATCAATGGAGGGGAAAATGCCTGCAGTTGTTATGCAGTTCGTTTCACATCCAAAACCCGGTGGCGATCTTGCGACGGTCTTGCAGCTTGCAAAGGACGGGGCCGTACTCTGGAGGAAACACGGGGCCGACGTGAGCTATTGGTCGGTGATCGGTGGCGAGGTCGGGAACTACGCCTTTGTCGCTCGCTTCGACAGTATAGAGGCTTATGGGCGCACCTTGGCCTCACTTGGTGCCGATCCAGCTTTCGCAGAATTTCAAGCCAAGCGGCTGAAGGCCGGACAATCGGATTGGGTACGCTCCAGCCTTTCCATCCAGGTCGATATTTGACGGAGCGCCTTCTTCCTTGAGTGCGAGACCGCCTTCGGGCGGTCTCTTGCTGGCCATCGCGGTGGACGCGCGGAGACAAGTGGTCGCGCCACGGGGCTCGCGGCCTGCCCGGGATGCTGCATCCGGCTCAATATCCCAGTGTCGAATCTTCATGCGGCACGGGGCTTCCGGTCCACCATTTGCGCGCTAGGTAGTGATCGACGATTCATCGCAGCAGACAGGAGCGCAACGATGGCCGAGATCATTTCCGGCGTTCGAATCCCGGATAGCAGGATCGCACGCGAAGCCGCCGAGCTGGTGCGGCAGCACGAGACCGAGATGTTGTTCAATCACTCGGTCCGCGTGTTCATGTTCGGCGCGCTCAAGGGCATCAGGCAGAACCTGAAGTTCGATCCCGAGCTGCTCTATGTCGCGGCGCTGTTCCATGATTTGGGTCTTGCCGACGCTTTCCATACCGAGACCAAGCGGTTCGAGGTCGACGGCGCCGATGCGGCGCGCGAATTTCTCCGAAGCCATGGCATTCCCGAACCGAAGGCGGATCTGGTGTGGGAGGCGATTGCCTTGCACACCACGCCCGGCATCCCGCAATACATGCGGCCGGAAATCGCGCTCACCAATGCCGGCGTTCTGGTCGACGCCGTCGGCGTCGGATACGACGACTACACGGCAGAGCAGCGCGACGGCGTCATCGCGGCGTTTCCCCGCGGTGATTTCAAGAACGAGTTCATCGCGGTCCAGACCTGCTCGGCGTTGAAGAAGCCGCATACTACGTTCGGCACGGTTAACTTCGATTTTGTCTGCGAGCACGATCCGACGATCCACAGGCCGAACGCCTGCACGCGGATTCGCAATACGCCGTGGCCGAGCTAGGTCGTCATTCAGTCCGGTGAGGCGTTGCGGATGACGATCAGTGGGCGCCGCTGGCGTCGAGACGATCGGGCTTCGTGAGCATGAGCGCCGCGATCAGCGCGACGATCTGCGAGACGCCAAGCAGATAGAAAGTATCGCTGAAGCCGAGAATAAAGGCTTGCTTCTGGATCACCTTGCCGATCGCGACATAGGCGTGGTGGACGGCGTCCACCCGGTCGACCACACCATGGCTGATGAAATACTGCGTCAGCTGATCGAGCCGGGTGCGGGTCGCCTGCTCGAGCATGGTGACGTGCTGCGAAAGCACGTTGGAGTGGTATTGCTCGCGCTTCGTCAGCAACGTTTGCAGCGCCGCGATACCGATTGCGCCGCCGAGGTTTCGCATCATGTTGAACAGGGCGGAGGCCGAGCCGGCGTTCTCCTGCTCGATGCCCGCGGTCGCAACCGCGGAAAGCGGCGCGAACACCAGTGCCTGACCAAAGGCGCGGATGACATTCGGCCAAAGCAGCTGGTCCGCCGCATAGTCGTTCGTGATATGGATGTTCATGAAGTTCGAACCCCCGAACAACACGAAGCCGATGCCGATCACCAGACGCGGGTCGAAGCGCTTCATCAAGCGAGGCACCAGCGGGATCAGCAGGAGCTGCGGCAGGCCGGTCCAGGCCAGCACCATGCCGATCTGCTCCGAATTGTAACCCTGGATACGGGACAGGTAGACCGGCAGGACATAGACCGAGCCATACAGTGAGACGCCAAGCAGGAAGTTCGCGAGAACGCCGAACCCGAAATTGCGGCGGAGCAGAATGCGCAGGTTGAGCAACGGCCGCTTCGCAGTCAGCTCGATCGCGAGGAACAGCGCCAGCGCGACCGCAGCAATGACGGCCAGCCGTACGATGAAGGGCGAACCGAACCAGTCGTCCTTGTTTCCCTCTTCCAGCACGGTCTGCAGCGCGGCGAGCCCGATCGCCATGGTGATGATGCCGGCCCAGTCGCCCTCGCGCAGCAGCGACAGCTTCATCGGCGCAGCCTCCAGCGAGACGTACAGCATGGCGATCATGACCGCGCCGGGGACGACGTTGACGTAGAAGATGTACTGCCAGCCGAAATTCTCGGTGAGATAACCCCCGATGGTCGGACCGATCGCAGGCGCGAAGGTTGCCGAGATCGCAAACATCGCGAGCCCGATCGGCTGCTTCGCCTTCGGCAACAGCGTGATGATGAGCGTGAACGCCATCGGGATCAGCACGCCGCCGGTGAAGCCCTGCACGGCGCGCAGCACGATCATCTGCGGCAGGTCATGTGCCAGCGCGCACGCCGCGGAGAACACCAGGAACAGGAATGCATTGGTCAGCAGATAGATGCGGACCGAGAACACCTGGGCGAGCCAGCCGGAGAGTGGAATCACGACAATCTCGGCGATCAGATAGGACGTCGAGATCCAGCCGCCGTCGTCGATGCCTGCACCGATTCCGCCCTGAATGTCGGCAAGCGAGGCATTGACGATCTGGATATTGAGCACCGCCATGAAGGCGCCCAGCGTCGCGCCCGTCACCGCGAGCCAGGTCTTTGCGGAGATAGCGGGAGGTGCGGCCGGCAACGGACTCGCGCTGGCGGGAACGGCATCGCTGGTGGCTTGCAGTGTGGTCATGGTGGTCTCACCGCGTGCGAGGGATGATGCGTCAGTCGGCTGTCGAGCCGGCGTCGCGCGTTGCGAGCCGTTTCTTGTCGGAGAGACGCTCGGCGACAGCAGCCGATTTCGTATCGACGGTCGGCTCAGCCGACATGCCCGGCCGCAGGCGGCCGTTCAGACTCGCATCGTCGAGGACGATCTTGACCGGCACGCGCTGCACGATCTTGGTGAAGTTGCCGGTGGCATTGTCGGGCGGCAGCAGCGCGAATTCCAGGCCGCTCGCCGGCGACAGGCTGTCGACATGACCTTTCAGCCTGGTCGAATGGAAGCTGTCGACCCGCAGCTCGACCGGCTGGCCATTGCGCACATGGGTGAGCTGGGTCTCCTTGAAATTCGCGACCACATAGACCGCGTCGAGCGGCACGACCGCCATCAGCTGGGTTCCGGCCTGCACATACTGGCCGACGCGGAGCGTTCGTGCGCCCACCGTACCGCCGACCGGTGCCGTGATCTCGGTATAGGAGAGGTTCAGGGCAGCCCGCTGTTCGACGGCCCGGGCGTGGCCGAGTTGCGCGACGGCTTGCGCGCGCTGGGTCGCGAGGACCTCGATCTTCTTGTTGGCCGCGATCAATCCGGCCTTGCCTTGCTGCAGCTGCGCAGTCTGTGCGCGCAACGCCGCGTCGGTCTGCTGGGCGCGCTGGATCGTGCCGGCACCGGTCTTCATCAGCTCGTCGTAGCGGGCGCGTTCCTGCTGCGCGAATTTCAGGCTGGCATCGATCGCATCGACTTCGGCCGCCTGTTGCTGAATCAGCGGCTCCTGCAATTCGATCTGCACGTTGAGGTTCTTGACGACGGCGTCGGAGGCGGCGACATCCGCCTGGGCCTGTTGCAGCGCGGCCCTGAAGTCGCGATCGTCGATCCGCGCCAGCGTTTGGCCGGCCTTGACCGGCTCGTTGTCGGATACGAGCACCTCGGCGATGTAGCCCGAAACCTTGGGTGCGATGATCGTGGAGTCGGCCTTGACATAGGCATCGTCGGTCGTTTCCAGGTAGCGGCCGGTGGTGATGTAGTAGTAGCCGAAATCGGCAGTGCCGGCGACGCCGAGCGCTGCGGCGAGTGCGAATGCTGCGCGCCGGATGGCATGGCGCGACGGAGACGGGTGGATGCCGGCTTTCTGCTCGGCGGCGTAGGGAAGGGTCGACATGCTGTCCTCCGAAAGTTGTGGCGCAAGAGTTCAAACGGGTGAGTGGCGCAGGCCGTGCGGCCGGATGCACGCGTCATCGTCGCGTCTCGGAGAGACCCGCGCGATCGCCAACGGTGCGAAGCTGTGAGAGGAATCTATCCGGCGCTTACGGCGCGCCGCATGTCGGCGCCAATGCCATGGGCATGGCGCGTCCACACCCCGCGTGACAGCGCCCGGCAGCCGGTGGCTGGGTGAGCCGCAGAGCGATCGGCTGCGCCAGTCTCAGCGGCCAGCCATTGTCGGATGATGGCGTATCGTCTGTTGTCATGATGGACGCCGTGGCCAGCGAGTGAACTTCCACCTGTTCGCCCGCGGCTGAGGTGAAACGGACGCCCAGTGAGAGACCGTAGACGAGGGCGGTCGCAAGGGCTCGCCGTGGCGGAACGATTGCAGGAAGGGCGGCGACGCATGTCTTCCAGTTCATCGCTAGTCTCCATCCGTTGCGGGTCTTGGGTACCGTGATGATCTATCGGATCGACATTGCGGCTGCTCCAGAGCGATTGCCGTACTTGCAGATCAATTGCGGCTAACGCGCGCGTCGCCGCCAATCGCGCGGCGCTTCGCCGGTCAGTTTCTTGAACGCGGCGGCAAAGGCGGTCTGCGAGGCATAGCCGAGCTCCGCCGCCACCGAGACGATTGGCTCATCGGTGTTTTGCAACATGTTCATCGCTTGCTCGAGCCGGTGCTGGCGCAGCCAGGCATGGGGTGACAGCCCGGTGCTCTCCCTGAAGGCGCGACAGAAGTGGAAGCGCGACAGGCCGGCCTCCGAAGCGAGCGCGGCCAGGGACACGTCAGCGTCGCTGTCCGAACGCAGGCGCTCGATCGCGCGAAGCAGCGCCTTCGGCGCCAGTCCTCCCCTGATTGGCTGGATCGTGGTCGGCGAACTGGCGTGCGCTAGCAGGAGACGCGTGGCCAGCAGTTCGGTCAGTTGCTGCCTGAACAACGTATCCAGCGCGTCGTTGCTCTCCACGATCTCCGATGCGCTGAGTAGCAATCGAGACGTGATGGCATCGGGATGCCCCGTGCGCTCCAGGATGTCCTTCGGCGCGGCCGCGTCGGCTTCGTCCGCAACGCGTGTGAGCATGGCGTGCGGAAGATAGAGCTGAACCACGTCAACAGGTTTTGGAATATCCCATCGCGAGCTCGATCCTTCCGGAATGATGATCACGACGCCGGGCCGGAACGTTCCTGTCGCAACCGATTGTCCCGACCGCCGCTCCACGTGCTGTACCGTGCCGTTGTAGGCCATGATGACGTGATGGGTCATCGGCTCGACGACGTCGTGCAATGGATCATGTTTCCAGTGCGCGATCCCGGCACCCGAGGAGTCCAGAGCCATGTGAAACGGCGTGGTCCCGAGCACGCGCGCCATCTCGGCATCCGCGGTACGGTGCTCGTTGCTCGGCACGTCGGTTTGACGCGCCTCGGGTGCTGCCTGCGAATGCTCTGGCGCATCGTGCTGGATCGGTTTGCTCATCGGCTTGTACTCGTATTGCGAGGCCATGCGCGCGCCGCCGGCCCGACGTCCCGGGCTGGCGTGACGTCGTTGCTTCGGGTGTTCGGTATTGTTGCCGGTCAATGCTGCGAGCTTTGGCTGCGCGTTTTAGGCCCGGAGAACTACGGGTTCTTTCCCAAAACGGCCGCGCCTTGCCTGATCCTGCTGCAAGCGTCGTGTGACGGGTGGGCCCGCGGGCGTTAGGTCAGCATCGTTGATCGATGTCATCAGCGCGATTGCGTGCCGTGCGTTGAAATCACTACGGAAATCGTCCCTGTCACGAGACGGTCACAATGGCCGCGCGATACGCCACAGACCTAGACCACAGCGCGTCGATCCCGGATAATGCAGGCGACCGCGCAGGCGAACCAGACCCGCCTGGCCCAGCTCCTCACGATGAGATCGACCCACATGACCCAGGCAGGCACCTTCGGGCAGAGGGTAGGGCGTTACCTGCATTTGAAGGATGCGCCGAGCGCGGTGATCACGCGCTCAATGCGCGGCATCGATCTCGCTGCCGCCGAAACGCAGAATGATAATCCCGTGCCGGGTCTGTCCGGGTCGATGGCAGACGAGGCCTATATCGTCAGCTTGAAACTCCATGACTATCCGGACTGCGAACTCTGGAAGCACGGCAAGTGTGTCACCAAGGCGGATGTCAGGGCGGGCACGACGTGGCTGTACGATCTCAGGCAGGATCCGCGCTATGTCATCGACAAGCCGTTCCGTTCCATCCAGTTTTATCTGCCGCGTTCGGCGCTCGATCGTATCGCTGAAGAGGCCGGCGCGCCGCGCGTCGAGGACCTCGCCTGTCAATTCGGCACCGGCCATGACGACCAGGTGATGCGTCATATCGGCGCTGCGCTGCTGCAGGGGCTGCGCCGGCCGGACGAGGCGAACCAGCTTTTCATCGATCACATGATGCTTGCGTTCGGCGCGCACATCGCACAGGCCTATGGCGGACTGCAGCGCGTCACCAATTCGGTCCGCGGCGGTCTCGCGCCCTGGCAGCTGAAACGCGCCTGTGAAAGGCTCGACTCCGATCTGGGCGGAGAGCTTTCGCTGCAACAAATCGCGGCTGAATTCGGCCTCTCGGTCGGGCATTTTTCACGGGCCTTTCGCAGCTCCACCGGCCTGCCGCCGCATCAGTGGCTGCTTCGTCAGCGGGTGAAGGCCGCAAAGCAGCTGATGACGGTGCGCGAGTTGCCGCTGGCCGAGATCGCGATATCGGCCGGCTTTGCCAACCAAAGCCACTTTACGCGGGTGTTTACGGCCGCGGTCGGGATCAGCCCGGGCGTGTGGCGCCGCGAAAAGCTCGGCGTGTCCGGAGGGGATGCGTGATTTCCGGGCAGCGCGGCGGCTCGTCCGATCAGCGGCGAGTCTTCAATGAGATGGCGCAGGCGACAATGCGAGTGAGAGCAGCCTGGCCCAACTCCTGACGATGGGACGGCCCACATGACGCAGAGGGGTTTCTACGGTCAGAACGTCAGGCGGTTCTTGCATCTCGAGCATGAACCACCCTCGTTGATCACGCGTTCACTGCGCAATACCGAGATCGCCGTCACTGAAACCCGGGATGATGCCCCGGTGCGGAGCCTTTCCGGCGGGATGGTCCTTGAGGATTCCTATGTTGTCAGCCTGAAGCTTAACGATTACCCGAGCTGCGAGCTCTGGGCACGCAGCAAGTGCGTCACCAAGGCCGATATCCGAGCGGGCGCAACATATTTGTACGACATGAAGATCGATCCGCGATTCGTCATCGACAAGCCGTTCCATTCCCTCCATTTCTATCTTCCGCGCTCGGCGCTCGACGGCATCACGGAGCAGTCCCGCGCACCGCGCGTTGGCGATCTTCCCTGTCAGTTCGGCGTCGGCCATGACGACCCGATCATCCGTCATATCGGTGGGGCGCTCCTGCCAGCGCTGCGTCGGCCGACTGAGACCAATCGGCTCTTCATCGACTACTCGCTGTTCGCATTTACAGTTCATGTCGCGCAGACCTATGGCGGAATGCAGCGCAGAGCCGAGCCGGCTCGCGGTGGCCTCGCGCCGTGGCAGACGAAACGCGCCTGCGAAAGACTGGATTCCGACCTCGGTGGAAAGCTTCCATTGCAACGAATCGCGGCCGAGTTTGACCTCTCGGTCAGCCATTTTTCGCGCGCATTTCGAATCTCCACCGGCCTGCCGCCGCACCGGTGGCTGCTCCGCCAGCGTGTCGAGGTGGCCCAACAACTGATGACGGTGCGCGAGCTGCCCCTGGCCGAGATTGCGATATCGGCCGGCTTTGCCAACCAAAGCCACTTTACGCGGGTGTTTACGGCCGTGGTCGGGATCAGCCCGGGCGTGTGGCGTCGCGAAAAGCTCGGCGTGTCCGGAGGGGATGCGTAATTCCGGGCGATGCGCGGCGGTGTGTCTGATCAGCGACGCATCTTCAGTGAGATGGCGTAGGCTGTGGCGCGCGCCGCAAAGATCTCGTCATGCGGGTGACCGATACCTTCGGCGAGATTTGCCGGATCGAAGATGGAGCCATCGCAGGTTTCGTTTGGCTCGATGCCGGTGATCACGATCGTCCCCAGTCGCACGGCTTCGCGATGATCCTCATCGGGCCATCGGACAGTCAGGTCCATGGTGGGGTCGCCGGGGCGGTCGAGCAACGCGAGCACGCTGAAGCGAATGTTGCCCGTAGCAACCCGCTGTTCGAGCTCGTCGTGCAGGAAGTCGGCAGACCTCGCCTTGGCTTCCGGTCCCGCCAGCGTCACGTCCCCGCCGATCGGCGCGATCTTGAATTTGATGAACCGTATCTCGCCCATCGCATTGGTGGCGGGGAAGGCGTGCACACCCCAATAGGTCGTGCCGGCAAAACTCCAAGGCGGCCGCGTGGCGATGTAGTTCACTTGATGCAGCGTTTCCGGATTGGCGGCAGAGAATGCTCTGACCTTCTCCATATCCGGCTTTCCATCGGGGCCCGGGATGCGCGCCTCCAGGAACGCCAGCATCTGCGCGAGCGTCCGTGCATAATGAACGGGAGAGTTTTGCGCGACGATATCCGTGCGATGGCCGATGTCGCCGAGCCTGAAGCTGAAGCCGCGCGGAACGAGACTTTCGGTATCCGCCACATCGGGATTGCCGCCGCCCACGGAGAAGCGCGCCAGCACGCGGGATGGTCTCGTGAAGCTCAGCGATTTCGTGATTTCCTCCGCCTGATGGGACGGTATGTAGGTGCCGTGGACGCATTGGCCTTTGGCAAAGCTCGCGCGTGCCTTTGGCGGATCGCCGGCCACAGCTTTCAGTGCGTCAACAATCGAGGCGGGCGTAACAGCGCCCCTCGGGGATTCGGACATAGCGACCTTTGTTCGAAGCTCGGTAATCGTGAATATCTACCGTGCCATGCGTGCCGCTGCCCCCGAGCAATTGACCTGATTGCAGAGCGATTGCTGCGAACACATCAATCTTGCTGGGAGGTGTGTTGCCGGTTCGACACGACGGGCAACTCAGCAAAACCTGTCAATATCGGCATAAGAAAATATTCCGCTTGGCGTTTCACCCAACTCAGATGTTCAATATGCCCGTCTCACCCGATCGAGGGGCGCTGCGCATCGTCACGGGTGTTGCGGTGAGATGCGGTGGACGCCGATTGCGCGACTGACGAGTGTGCATGAGGCGGACGGTGAAGTCGTGTGGTCCTGACGCCCTAGTGGCCGGTGTCCCCTTGTGAGACGCAATTGCGTCTTGCGAAGGCGGTGACAAAAAAGCCAAGTCTCGCCGGGGAGAGCACGAAATAAGCCGTAACCCATCGCGCAGGGAAAGCCGGATTGCTCCGGTTACACCTGTGGTCCTACCTCCGGTGCTTTTTGTTGCACCGGACCCATGGGTGCAATCGGCACCCGGCTTTCCCTGCGCCCTCTGCTTGAGGAGAGGGCGGAACGAATGGCAAATCTCGGGCGCTTCATGTCGCGAGAGTGCGAAGCTATGCTCGCACTCACATTTGTCATCGCCCGGCTCGACCGGGCGATCCAGTACGCCGCGGCCCCTCAGCTCAAGCACGGACGCCTCTGGAATACTGGATCACCCGCATGCGCGGGTGATGACACCGAATACATGGTCTTCGTTGCTGCCGCTCCTCGCAACGACGGTGGTGGAATTCTGGGTCGCGCAACGGCCTTTCTTGCTACCTGCTTTCGCAGGGACGACAGCGCAGCATTCGCGCCCGGCGAACTCGCCATTGCCAAACCTCGCATTGACCGTATCGCGATCGCCGGGCACAGCGTGCGGGCGGTGTCATTGAACGGTCGCAAGAGCCGAAGGGGATACCGCCGCATCGGATTTTGCAGTGCAGCAACGGCGCATTTAGCCCCTGCTAAAGGGGCAATGGCAATCGCCGCGGCTTCTCTGTAATGGTGCGACCGGATGTCTCGGGGCCGGTATACGTGCTCCGCAATTACGCGGGAGGAAACATGCGTAAACTCATATTGGCTGCGGCTTCGATCGCGGCCTTGACCTTTGTCGGGCCGGCGTCGGCGCAGTCGCCTGTTGTCATCAAGTTCAGCCACGTGGTGGCCTCGGATACGCCGAAGGGCAAGGCGGCCGACAAGTTCAAGGAACTCGCCGAGAAGTACACCGGCGGCAAGGTGAAGGTCGAGGTCTATCCGAACTCGACGCTTTACAAGGACAAGGAAGAGCTCGAGGCGCTGCAGCTCGGCGCCGTGCAGATGCTGGCGCCGTCGAACTCCAAGTTCGGCCCGATCGGCATCAAGGAATTCGAAGTCTTCGATCTGCCCTACATCCTCCCCGACCTGAAATCGCTGCGCAAGGTGACCGACGGTCCGCTCGGCGCCCAGCTGTTGAAGAAGCTGGATTCCAAGGGCATGACCGGTCTCGCCTATTGGGACAACGGCTTCAAGCAGATGAGCGCGAACAAGAAGCTGGTCGCGCCCGCCGACTACAAGGGGCTCAAGTTCCGCATCCAGTCGTCGAAGGTGCTGGAGGCCCAGTTCCGCTCGCTCGGCGCGATCCCGCAGGTGATGGCGTTCTCCGACGTCTACCAGGCGCTGCAGACCGGCGTGGTCGACGGCCAGGAGAACACCTGGTCGAACATCTACACCCAGAAAATGCATGAGGTGCAGAAGTACGCGACCGTCACCAATCACGGCTATATCGGCTACATCGTCGTCGTGAACAAGAAGTTCTGGGACGGCCTGCCGGCCGATGTCCGCGACCAGCTCTCCAAGGCGATGAAGGAAGCGACCGAGTTCGGCAACAGCCAGTCGGCCAAGGAGAACGAGGACGCGCTCGCCGAGATCAAGAAGGCCGGCAAGACCGAGATCATCGCGCTGACGCCGGAGCAGGATGAGGCGATGCGCAAGGCCATGATGCCGGTCTACAAGGACGTGGCGTCGCGCGTCGGCCAGCCGCTGATCGACGAATTCCTCAAGGAAACGGGCCGCGGCCCAATGAACTGAGGCGGATCGCCTATTAGTCGCCAAGAAGGCGGTGCGCTCCCTCTCCCGCTTGCGGGGAAGGGCTGGGGTGGGGGTATCACCGCGAGTCATTCTGGTGGAGAGAGCCCCCACCCGCATTGCATCTTCGATGCAATGCGACCTCCCCCGCAAGCGGGAGAGGTGTAACGAGTGCGCGGATGGGCCTCTCGATTGAGAGCCGTCGCGCAAAAAACACAACGAATGCCGTGGCCGGTCGCCGCATCAGGCCATGACAGGGGAGATCAATGCTGCTGAAAATTCTGGACCGGCTCGAGGAAATCATCATCGCGAGCCTGATGGGCGCCGCGACGCTCTTGACCTTCATCACGGTCGTGCACCGCTTTCTGGTCGACGTTCCGGTGCTCTATCCGTATCTGTTCGGCATCAACCTCGCCTGGTCGCAGGAACTCTGCATCTACATGTTCATCTGGATGGCGAAGTTCGGCGCCGCCTATGGCGTGCGCGCCGGCGTCCATGTCGGCGTCGACGTGCTGATCAACCGCCTCAATGATTTCTGGCGCAAGCGCACCATCATGTTCGGCCTGCTCGGCGGCGCGCTGTTCACCGGGATCGTCGGCACCATGGGCGCCAAGTTCGTGTTCGAACTGATGCATACCGACCAGGTCTCGCCCGATCTCGAGATCCCGAGCTGGATCGTCTACGCCTGCATCCCGCTCGGCTCCTATCTGATGTGCTTCCGCTTCCTGCAGGTGTGCTGGAACTATTGGTGGACCAACGAGCTGCCGCACCATGACGCCTCCCATGTCGACGGCGTCGAGACCAGCAAGAATGCGCCGATCGCGCTTGGAGAAGCGTGATGAGCGCCGCCCTTATTTTCGGACTGTTGTTTGCCCTGATGCTGACGGGCATGCCGATCTCGATTTCGCTCGGCCTGACCGTGCTGACCTTCCTGTTCACGATGACCGAGGTGCCGATCGAGAGCGTCGGCCTGAAGCTGTTTTCTGGCCTCGACAATTTCGGCATCATGGCGATCCCGTTCTTCATCCTGGCCGGCACCTTCCTGACCCGCGGCGGCGTCGCGCGGCGCATGATCGCGTTCACGACCTCGCTGGTCGGCCATCTGCCGGGAGGCCTCGGGCTTGCCGGCGTCGCGGCATGCGCGATGTTCGCGGCGATCTCGGGCTCGAGCGTCGCCACCGTGGTCGCGATCGGCTCGATCATGATGCCGGCGATGGTCGATCACGGCTATCCGAAGCGGTTCGGCGTCGGCGTGATCTCGACCTCGGGAGCGCTCGGCATCCTGGTGCCGCCCTCGATCATCCTGGTGCTGTACGGCGTGTCGACCAACACCTCGATCGGTGCGCTGTTCATGGCCGGCATCGTGCCGGGCGTGGTGCTCGCATTGATGCTGGCCGCGGTGACGTTCTTCGTCGCGCAGCGCAACGGCTATCCGAAGATGCCGAAGGCGACGATCGGCCAGCAGTTCACGGCGTTCCGTGAGAGCATCTGGGGCCTCTCGCTGATCGCGATCGTGCTCGGCGGCATCTATGGCGGCGTCTTCACGCCGACCGAGGCGGCTGCTGTCGCCGCGACCTATGCCTTCTTCATCACCGTGTTCGTCTACAAGGAGCTGAAGCTCTCCGAGGTGCCGAAGGTGCTGCTGCAGGCGGCGAGCATGAGCTCGATGCTGCTCTACATCATCACCAACGCGGTGCTGTTCTCGTTCCTGATGACGCATGAGCAGATCCCGCAGGAGATGGCGGCCTGGATCATCGACAAGAACTTCTCGGTCTGGATGTTCCTGCTGGTCGTCAACGTCATCCTGCTGCTCGCCGGCAATGTGATGGATCCGTCGTCGATCCTCCTGATCATGGCGCCGATCCTGTTTCCGCTGGCGACCAAGCTCGGCGTGCATCCGGTGCACCTGGGCATCCTGATGATCGTCAACACCGAGGTCGGGCTGTGCCATCCGCCGGTCGGGCTCAACCTCTACATCGCGAGCAGTATCGCCAAGATGGGCATCAGCGAGATCACGATCTCGGTGCTGCCGTGGCTGTGCGCGATGCTGGTATTCCTCGGCCTGATCACCTACGTGCCGGAGATCTCGCTGTGGCTGCCGCGGCTGTTGGGAATGATCTAGCGACAACAAGAAATCCAAAGCGCGACCTCGCGCTCTGGATGTTTCTGGCGGGCAAAGAAGGGGATTACATCTTGGTAAGAGAGGTCTCTCTGTCCAATCCGTAAGTTGAAGGCGTGGGCAGGGCGCATCATCTTCGAGCAACCTTCAAAGGAGGTTCGTATGAAGAAAGTTCTGCTCGCCGGCGTCGCGGCGCTCACGATTGCCGGTTCGACCGTGGTCTATGCCCAGCATCGTCCCTGGTTCCACGGCCATATGCGGATGAGCCCCGAGGATCGGGCCGCCTTCCTCGACGCGCGGATCGCCGCCGTCCACGCCGGGCTGAAGCTGACGGCGGATCAGGAGAAGCTGTGGCCGCCGGTCGAAGCCGCGGTGCGCGACTTCGCCAAGGCGCGGCTCGATCGCGCCAATGCGCGGATGGCCGCGGAGAAGGCCGACGCGGACAAGGCCGGGAACAAGGCCGAGAAGCGAGACGATCCGGTCGCCCGTCTGCGCGAGCGCGCCGACAACATGGCGGCGACCGCGACGTCGCTGAAGAAGATCGCCGACGCCGCCGACCCGCTCTACAAAACGCTCGACGACAACCAGAAGCGGCGGCTGACGATGCTCACCCACATGGAAGGGCGCGGCTTCGGCGCCGAGGGCTGGCGCCGCCACCGCCTCGAGCGCGGCATGGACCGCTGGGAACGCGGCGGCCGCGACCACCATTTCGACCGTAACGACGGTCCGGATCAGGAGCGCTCCGGCCGGCTCTGAGAGCCGTTCACCGGGCCCTTCACCAAGCTACTGAAAGGCCGCCGGAATCCGGCGGCCTTTCGGCTGTGAGGAGGGCCGGTAAAAGTCGGGAAAAGTTGCGCCCATTTGCTGGACATCGGGGAATCGCTTTGCTAAACGACCGCTCTCTTGCGAGGGTCATTTCCGGACAAGTTCCGGGCGCATAGCTCAGTTGGTAGAGCAGCTGACTCTTAATCAGCGGGTCCCAGGTTCGAGCCCTGGTGCGCCCACCAAGCTTTTCAAAGACTTGGCCAGACCTCGCGCAGAACGGACCTTTCAGTTGGGAGGTCAGTTGGGAGTTTTTGTTCGGTTTCCGTGCTCGTCGACTGCCGATCTCCTCGACGATTGGCGGGATGGCTGCCCGTTACCGCAGCGGCTATCTCGTTTCCCGCGGCGTGGAGCGCTCTCTCACGCAGTAGCCTTGGCGACCGGTGAACGCCTTCACCTGGAATCCATCCACATCCCCAAATCTTATTCTGCTCCTAGCCGTAGACCACGCTCAGCTTCTTGATTGCTGACTCCGCAAGCTCGACACGCCCGCCAAGGTAGTGCGCATCGAGTATCTGCTGCACGGTGGCCATCGAGTGTCCGGTAATCGCGGCGATCTCAGGCACTGAACAATTCGACAGCGCGAGCCGGGTGACGGCGGTTCCGCGTAGGTCATGGAAATGAAGGTCTTTGAGCGACGTCTTCTTGAATGCCTTGTCCCAGCTTGTCCTGAAGCCGTCCTCCGTCCAGGGGCGGCCGAACGAGTTGACCAAAATGGTGACGGCTGAGCGCTTTTCCTTAAGCGCAGCATCAAGGGCGGCTTTCAGCGGTGGTCCTACTGGTATGGTTACGCGCCGGCGGCCCTTGCTGCCGCGTCCCTTCGACTGTCGCATCCGGATATACGTGCCATCATAGTCCTTCCAGGTCAGCCGGAGCAGATCTCCCTGACGCTGGCCTGTCCAGAGCGCGAGCAGGAGAGCGGCCTGTAATTCGATGGACGCTACACCGCAAAAGGCGCGAATGTCCTCGGCGGTCCACACGATTTCCGACCGGTCAGATTCATAAAGCCGGCCGCCGCGTTCGCAGACATTCACGGCAATCTTGCCGTGGTCCTTGGCGACCGAGAGCACGCGCGCGATCGTCGTCCAGACGTAGTCTGCTTTGCGCGGTGTGGAGGAAAACGAGTTGCGGAAGGCCTTGAAGTCTCCTCGCGCACGTCGGTCCTCCACCGCACCGATCGGCATCGCACCGAACTTGGCTTCTACCAACGCGAGGTATTGATCGTAGGCGCGCTTGCTTTTGTAGCCAAGGCCTGTGTACTCGCTCTGGTCCTTGAAGTAGTCGATGAGCGAGCTAAACGTTTCGGTGCTTTTCTTGGGCTTCGCCGCGACTGCCTCACTGAAGAGCCGAACGAAATCTGGAGTGCCCGGCTCTGCATCGATGCGCGGGCCTCCTTTCCAAGCGTACCAGTACGTCTTGACCGTCCCATCAGCGAGTTTTTTTGTAAGGCTGTTGATGCCTTTGAGCCGCATCCGCATTTTGCGAGGCCTTCCATTCGTCGTAGGGTGACAGCTGCGGTCGAATTTTAGAATCCAGACCCGAGATCCGGTCAAGGGCGGCGTCGATGGCTTTTCTATCCCATTTGCGTGTTCCGGGAATCGGTCTTGGCATGATTCCTCGTCGAACCCACTCGTTGAATGCTGAAAGCGAGTCACAGCCTGCGTAAGCCGCAGCTTGTTCTTTCGACATGCCACGGGGCTCGATCATTCGGTGCTCCCAATGCCACAGTTTGAATGGTGCCGAGTGTCGGCAGCCCTTTTGATCAAGGCCGAGACCGCTGCGGAAAAAAGTGTAGGGGGCTTAGCGTCGCAAATTCGGTTACCGTGGAGTGGAAATCGGACAAGTCTGTGAGCGAGAGCGACGCCAGAACGGCTGATGAGATTCATGGGATCGAGCTTCGTCTGGAGCGGCGATCCTCGCCGGGATCCGACACCTAGCTGATTTCGCTTGTGTGCCAGCAAGATAGATCCTGCAACCAGACCGTTATGAGCGACGGGATATCGAGCAGCTTTGTTAATCTCGCTGCGTTTTCGCTTCGGTTCGATCGCGTTTGTCACCGTTCGGTTTAGCCGTTTCTGGTGCGAAACTGGTGCGGCGTTCCGTCTAACGCATAGGTCCAAAGTGTACCCGCACCTGCCGGTGTCTCGAAAAAGTGTGCGGTCCGGAAGACCCGAACTTTCTGTTTTCCATCCCGTCATCCCCGTCTGTTCTCCTTGCCGCAGCGTCTCAGCCCTTCTAACGGCCGAGAGAATGACGTAGGAGATGGAAGGAAGAGGTTCGAAATGGCTAAGCAGACCGAGAAGAAACAGCCTGCACTTAAAGGCGTATCAGCGGCCGAACGAGCGCTCGCGGTGCTGACGGCGTTCCGCAGGGGCGACAGCGCCTTGAGCCTGGCCGAGCTTGCCGAGCGGACCGGTCTGGTCAAGAGCACGATCCTGCGGCTAGCTTTATCGCTGCAACAATACCGCCTGCTCGCGCGCTTGCCGGATGGCTCTTATCGGCTCGACGCGGAGACCTTGCGCCTCGGCACCGCCTATCAGCAGGCGTTTCGCCTTTCCGATCACGTCATGCCCGTGCTTGAGCAGCTCGCCGCGAAAACCGGCGAGACGACCTCCTTCTATGTTCGCAACGGTGAAGAGCGGTTGTGTCTTTTCCGGGTGGAAAGCACCAACCGGATCCGGATGACCGTGCAGCCGGGCGACACCCGTCCGATGGACAAATCGGCCATCGCGCAGACACTTCGTCGGTATGAGTCCGCAGTGCCTGGACCGGACGACGAGCTGCCGCTCTTTACCTCAGGCGTCACGGATCCTCATGCAGCCGCGCTCGCCATGCCCGTGTTCGGCATCGGAGAATCGCTTGTCGGGGCAATCTCGATCTCCGGGCCGATCAGCCGCCTCACGCCTGCGCGGGCGGATCAGATGAAGGGAGCGCTGTTTGAAGCCGCCACCAAGCTCACCCTCGCATGCGGAGGAACTCCATCCGCCGCCATCGGAAAGGGCGCGCGCAAACGGTCCAACCGAACGGCATAAAACGAAACGTCGTTTCATTTTACTTGCCGAGTCCGCTGTCTTGGGCTTATAAGCCTCCCCATAATAAACGATGGGGAGGGCGAACTTCGTGGCACTAGCAATGCTCACGCGCAGGACGATCCTTGCTGGACTGGGCGCATCGCTGGTTCCGCACGTTGCGACTGCGCAGGCCGAGGAGGTGCGCTGGTCGAGCGGCTCCGGGAAGCCGCGTTTCATTGCGCCGGCCGGCGCGACGGACTGTCATTTCCATACCTATGACAAGGCCTATCCCGTCATGAAGGGCGCGACCCTGCTGCCGGAGGACGCCTTGCCTGACGATTACCGCGCTCTGCAGCGCCGGATCGGCACGACGCGGGGCGTGATCATCCAGCCTTCCACTTACGGCATCGACAACCGGCTGCAGATCGCGTCACGGCAGGCGCTTCGCGCAGAGAATTTTCGCGTGATTGCCGTCGTTGCGGAGGACATTTCCGACGTCGACCTCCGTCGGCTCGACGAACAAGGTGTCCGCGGCGTTCGCTTCAACCTTGGCTTTCCCGGCGTGCTGACGGTGGAGTCGCTCAAACCGCTCGCGCCGCGGCTCGCCGATCTTGGCTGGCACTGCCAGATCAACATGCGCCCCAAGCAGATTGAGGACCATGCCGATCTGCTGGCTTCCCTGCCAGGACGTCTCGTGTTCGATCATCTGGCGCAGGTGCCGCAACCAGCCGGCGTTGAGAGCGCGCCCTACAAGATCATTCGTGGCCTGATCGACCGCGGCAAGACCTGGGTCAAGCTGTCCGGTCCCTATGTGTCGAGCAAGCAGGGCGCGCCTGATTACGCCGACGCAGGCGTCGTTGCGGCCGCTTACGTGAAGGCCGCGCCGGAGCGGCTGGTCTGGGGCAGTGACTGGCCGCATCCGTCGGAACGGGACAGCAAGCCGGATGATGCGCGCCTGTTCGATCTCTTCGCCCAATGCGCGGGGAGCGACGTCGTATTCAAGCGTATCCTCGTCGACAACCCAGCCGAGCTCTATGGCTTTCCGAAAGTCGCTCCATGACATTCTTCAGCCCGCCGCGCCGGATCGAGACCAGCATCTTCACGCGGCTTCCGGATCAGTTTCGCAAGCCACGCCGCACGGCATGGGCCGATGCCAATCAGGGCGGTCGTGAGATCGACTCGTTCCTTGAGGGACCTTCGTTCGATCGGCAGGGCCGGCTCTATATCACCGATATTCCCTACGGACGCATCTTCCGCGTTAGCGCAGCAGGCGCATGGGAGCTCGTGTCCGAGTATGATGGCTGGCCGAACGGATTGAAGATCCATCGCGACGGCCGCATCTTCATCACCGACTACAAGCGCGGCATCATGCTGCTGGACCCCGCGAGCGGCAGGGTGACGCCGTATCTCGAAACCGCCGCGAGCGAGAGCTTCAAGGGCGTCAACGATCTGGTCTTCGCGCCGTCAGGCAATCTCTATTTCACCGATCAGGGCCAGACCGGGATGCATGATCCCACCGGCCGGGTCTGGAAGCTCACGCCGGATGGCCGGCTCACTTGCCTGCTCAACACGATTCCCAGCCCGAACGGCATCGTCGTCGACCCCGAGGAGAGCTTTCTGCTCGTCGCAGTGACGCGCGCCAACCAGATCTGGCGCGTACCGCTGCCAACCAGCGGCCTGACAACGAAGGTCGGGATATTCTCGCATCTGCACGGCGGCCCCGGCGGTCCTGACGGACTTGCGCTCGACAGCGGCGGCAATCTACTGGTCTGTCACACCGGCTTCGGCTCGATCTGGCGGCTCTCGCCCTTGGCCGAGCCGCTCGATCGCATCGTCTCCTGCGCGGGCGTCGGCACGACCAATCTTGCTTTTGGCGGGCCCGAGCGAAAGAGCCTCTTCATCACTGAAAGCCGCACAGGCACGCTGCTGCGCGCCGAGCTCGAGACACCGGGCATGGCGATGTTCTCGCACGCCGAATAGGTTAGCATCTGCTCAGGCATGCGAGCAAAGCTTGAGCCGGATGGGCCAGCGCCCGCTGGTCCATGATCTTGACCTGCGATCGGCACGAGTAGCCGGTTGCGAGCAGGTGGCCGCTTTGAGCCCATCGATTGACGTGAGGTCCCCAGCTCATTCCGTAGATGTACTCGGACGTCGCGCGATGTTCGGCCTCGTGGCCATATGTGCCCGCCATTCCACAGCACCCTGAAGGCAGCACCTGCAAGCTCGCGCCGGCTGCGGCGAACGCGGTTTGCCAGTCGCGCAGAGTGGACAGGGCGAGCGAGCGCTCCGAGCAGTGTGGCAGTAGCAGGTACTCGTCACCCGCGCTTGAAGCCTTCGGGATGGCGTTGTGGTGACGCGCCAGCCATTCCTGGACCAGGAGAACGGGCGGCGGCCGGTCCGCCTCAGCCAACATGCCGTATTCCGACCGGTAGGTCAGCGTCATCGAGGCATCGACACCGACCAGCTCGACGCCGGTGGCAGCGAGGTCGCGCAGCATCGCGGCATTGCGCGAGGCGGTGCGGGTAAAGGCGCTGAGGAAGCCGTGCACGTGCAGCGGCTTCCCGTTTGCCCGGAACGGCGCGACGAACGGCCGGAAGCGGATTGCGCGCATCAGATCCAGCACGGCGAGTACGACATGCAACTCATAGAAGCTCGTGAAGGCGTCCTGTACCAGCACCACGCTGCGCGCGCGTTCCTCGATCGAGAGCGCCTCCAACGTCTTGAGCGTTGCAATCGCGATCCCGCGAGCCGCCAGTTCCGCCTGGATCGAGAGGTCGGAGAATTTCGGAGAATGCACCAGTCCGATGGCACGCATCAATGCGCGGCCGGGTGGGCTATCGATCAGGACGTTGTATAGGCCGCTCACCTTGCCAAGTGCGGGCAGCATCGATTCCAGCGAGCCGACCAGATGGTCCCGCAGCGGCCGCAGATAGCGGCCATGGTAGACCTCGAGAAATTTCGCGCGAAAGGTCGGTACGTCGACCTTGATCGGGCATTGCCCGCTGCACGACTTGCAGGCGAGGCATCCATCCATCGCCTCTTTCACGGCATGCGAGAAATCAGCCTCGCGCGCCCAGCTGTTGCGCAGTCGCGCGGGAAAGTCGCGCCAGCGCGAGGCTTTCCGAAGCGCCGCCGCTTCGCTCACGGGATCGATGCCGAGTGCCGCGAGCTGCCGCAGCCATTCCCGGATTAGCGACGCGCGACCCTTCGGCGAATGCCGGCGATCGCGCGTCGCCTTATAGGAGGGGCACATCGCCTCATTCGGGTCCCAGGAGAAGCAGGCCCCGTTGCCGTTGCAATGGAGCGCCTCGTCATAGGCGGAGCGGAGTGAGGCGGGGATCGTTCGGTCGAGCTGGCCGCGCGTGGTCAGCCCGTCGATCGCCAGCAATTGGCCGCCCGCGGGTGCTGCGATCTTTCCGGGATTGAGCCGATTGCGCGGATCGAATGCCGCCTTGATGGATTGCAGGACCGGGTAGAGCGGCCCGAAGAAGCGCGGCGAGAATTCCGAGCGCACGCCCTTGCCGTGCTCGCCCCACAGCAGGCCGCCATATTTGCTGGTGAGGCGGACGACCTCTTCGGTGATCTCGCGGATCAGCGGCTCCTGGGTAGGGTCCTTCATGTCGATGGCCGGGCGGACATGCAGCACGCCGGCATCGACATGGCCGAACATGCCATAGACCAGCCCATGCGCGTCCAGCAGCGCGCGGAATTCGGCGATATAGCCGGCGAGGTTCTCGGGCGGAACGGCGGTGTCCTCCACGAAGGGGATCGGCCGCTTGTCGCCTTGCATATTGCCGAGCAGACCGACGGATTTCTTCCGCATCGTCCAGATCGCGTTCACCTCGGCCTCGCCGTGCGCCACGGTGAAGCCGCGGCGGCCGCGCGACGGATCGGCCGCCCCTAGCGCCTCGGTCATCCGGCGAACCGGGATCTCGACGTCCAGCTCGCTATCGCCGACGAATTCGACGAGATTGACGCCGGTGGCGCGTTGCCCGTCGTCTTCGGGGAAGTATTGCCGGACCTGATCCCAGACCACATCCTTTTGCGCCAGACCAAGCACTCTGGAATCGACGGTCTCGATGGAAGCGGCGCCGAACCGGATCAGCTCTTGCGCGTCGCGCAAGGCGGCATCGAAGCTGCCGTAGCGCACATTGACCAGGGCACTGTGCTTCGGGATCGGCTCCACGTTCAGCTTGGCTTCGGCAACCAGCGCCAGCGTGCCTTCGCTGCCGCAGAGGATCGAGTTCAGGTTGAAGCGGCCGCGATCGTCGCGGATGTGGGCGAGGTCGTAGCCGGTCAGGCAGCGGTTCAGCTTGGGGAAGTGCGCTGCGATCTGGTCCGCCTGCTCGCGCTGGATCGCATCGACCAGCCGATGCACGGCACCGACGAGATCGGGGCGTCGCTGGATTTCCTGCAGCTCCTCATCATCGAGCGGCCTCGACGTCCATACCGTGCCGTCCAGTAGCACGGTTGTCAGCTCCAGCACGTGGTCGCGCGTCTTGCCATAGAGGCAGGAGCCCTGGCCGCTGGCGTCAGTGCTGATCATGCCGCCGATCGTGGCGCGATTGGAGGTCGAGAGCTCCGGCGGGAAGAACAGGCCGTGGTCCGCCAGCGCTGCGTTGAGCTGGTCCTTCACCACGCCGGCCTGCACCCGCGCCCAGCGCTCGGCCGGGTTGATCTCGATGATCCCGTTCAGGTGGCGCGAGACATCCACCACAAGACCTTCGGTCAGCGACTGACCGTTGGTGCCCGTTCCGCCGCCCCGAGGCGCGAAGACGATGTCCTTGAATCGATCGTCGGCCGTAGCCCGCACGATGCGCACGAGATCGTCGACGCTGCGCGGGAAGGCCACGAGTTGCGGGAGCAATTGGTAAATCGAGTTGTCGGTTGCCGACACGATCCGGTCGCCAAAGGACGGCGCCAAGTCGCCTTCGAACCCACGCGCCCGAAGTTCCGCGGCCAATTCGGCATGCAGCGGAGCAGGGGCCCGCATATCGGAAATGCGTGGCAGCATGTGTTCTCAGAGCCTCCCGGACGCCGTAACCGACAGTCAGCACTCCACTTTTCGAGTGGAACCCCGCATTCGGGCCGGCGCAAGCCTTCTGTTGTACGATTTAAAAAATGAAACACCGTTTCAAAATAAATTGCAACGGCGTTCTATTTTTGCTAAGTGGCGCCATGACCGGGGAAACACCGGCGTCGGAGGAAACCCATGGCAAGTGTCAACGCCGCTTCTGCCGGCGCCGCCTTTACACCCGAGCAGGAGAAGATCCTCTCGAAAGTGATGTGGCGGATCGTGCCCTTCCTGCTGCTCTGTTACGTCATCGCTTATCTCGACCGGGTGAATGTCGGCATCGCCAGCCTGACGATGAACCATGACATCGGCATCTCGCCGTCTGAATTCGGCTGGAGCGCAGGGCTGTTCTTCTTCGGTTATTTCCTGGCGGAAGTGCCGAGCAATCTGGCCCTGCAGGCGATCGGCGCCCGCAAATGGATCGCACGCATTTTGATCACCTGGGGATTGATCTCGGCCGCGACCGCGTTCGTGGCCGGGCCGGTGAGCTTTGGCGCGATGCGTTTCCTGCTCGGGCTGGGCGAGGCCGGCTTCACGCCGGGCGTATTTCTCTATTTCACTTACTGGTTTCCGGCGCGGATCCGCGGCACGGCGACCGCGGCGTTCCTGCTCGGTATCCCGATCGCGAATATCATCGGTGCTCCGATATCGAGTTCGCTGCTGACACTCGACGGCGTGGGTGGCCTGCATGGTTGGCAATGGCTACTGATCCTCGAGGGTTTGCCGGCAACCGTGCTCGGCTTCGTGTGCTTCTTCACACTGACCGACAAGCCCGGACAGGCCAAGTGGCTGAGCCCTGACGAGCGGCGTTGGCTTGCCGAGGTGTTGGCGGCGGAGCGCGAGGCCATTGCCACAAAGCATCCGTCGCGACTCAGGGATGCCTTCATCAATTGGCGCGTGCTCGCCTGCGCCGCCGTCAACTTCTGCGCCATCATCGGCTCCGTCGGCCTTGGCTTGTGGATGCCGCAAATCATCAAGGGCCTCGGCTTTAGTGTCGTCGCCGTCGGCTTCGTCGCGGCCGTACCTTACATCTGTGGCGGTATCGCCATGATGCTGTGGGCGCGCCTGTCGGACAATGGCGGTGAACGCAGCTGGTTCGTGGCATCCGCGCTGCTCGTGGGCGCAGCATCGCTGATCGTCTGCGGTTACGCGACGTCGTCCGCGCTGGTCTCGATCGTCGCGCTCTGCGGCGCCGTGGTCGGGATCATGTGCTACCAGTCCACCTTCTGGCCGATCCCGTCGAGCTTCCTGACCGGCAGCGCTGCCGCCGGCGGCCTCGCAATGATCGTCTCGATTGGGAATCTCGGCGGGTTCGTCGGTCCCTATCTCATCGGTGTGATCAAGCAGGCGACCGATAGTTTTTCCTGGGCCCTGATTTCGGTCGCCGCATTTCTCATCCTTGCGGCCGTTCTCATCCGCGTGGTTGGTGTCAGCCTGCAGCGACAGACCGGCATGGCGGACGACCGCACCCGCCCAATCGCATCTCTCTCGAAAGGAATCTGAAGATGAGCGAACAACAGCAATTTCGTCTTGGTCTGGTTGGTTATGGCGAGATCGGCAGCACGCTGGGCAAAGGCCTGCGTGAGGCCGGCCTCAAGCAGATCTTCTGTTATGACAAATACGCCTTCGACGGTCCCTATGCCGATCTGATCCAGAGCCGCGCCAAGGCGGCAGGCGTCTCGCTGGTCAAGTCCAACAAGGAATTGGCCGACGCGGCTGAGCTGATCTTCAGTGTCACGCCGGGCTCCGCCTCGCTCCAAAGCGCTGATGCCTTTGCGTCCGTGCTCGATGGTCGCCATACCTTCCTCGACTTCGCCTCGGCCACGCCCAAGGTGAAATACGGCGTGGCCGAGCGGCTCGCCAAGACCGGCGCCACGCTCGGCGACGGCTCCATCATGGGAACGCCGAAGAATGGTTACGCCATGCACATGCTGTCGAGCGGCCCGGCTGGGCAGCGCGTCATCGACCTGCTCGTGCCCTGGGGCATGAGCATCGAATATGCCGGCCAGAAGCTCGGAACGGCGTCGGGCATCAAGATCCTGCGCTCCGTCCTGATCAAGGGGATCGAGGCCTTGATCGACGAGACGCTGCTTGCGGCCCGCTCCTATGGCCTGGACGAAACCGTGCTCGCCTCTGCGTCGAAGACGCTGACGCGTCCCTTCATGGACACGGTCGAAAGCCTGATTCCATCGGGTGTCATCCATGCCAAGCGACGCACCGAAGAGGTCGAGATGGCAGCCGAGGCGGTTGAAGATGCAGGCATCGAGCCGCTGATGGCGCGCGCGACCGTGGCGCGGCTGCGCTGGAAGGAGAACCTTGGCCTGAAGGACCATTTCAAGGGTGTCGTTCCCGAGAACTACAAGATCGCGATCGACGCGATCGTCGCCAAGATGCAGACCGGAGCAAAAGCGGCCAAATAGGCCAGGGACTCCGGAGAAAACACAACAGGGAGAGAGATGTGACGGCTGCCCGGACAGAAATCGATGAAATCGAGAAGGTGACGATGCGCAGGGTGATTCTGCGCCTCGTGCCGTTCCTGATGATCTGCTACTTCTTTGCCCTCCTCGACCGCGTGAATGTTGGTTTTGCGGCGCTGCAGATGAACAAGGATCTCGGGCTCACGCCTGCGATGTTCGGCTTTGGCGCAAGCCTGTTCTTTTTCTCCTACTTCCTGGTGGAAGTGCCGAGCAACCTCGCGCTTCAGAAATTAGGCGCGCGGCGCTGGATCGCCCGGATCATGATCACCTGGGGCTTGGTGACGGCGTGCATGGCGTTCGTCGTCGGGCCGTATTCGCTGTATGCGATGCGCTTCATCCTCGGCGCAGCGGAAGCCGGTTTCTTTCCTGGTGCAATCCTCTATCTGACGTACTGGCTGCCGTCCCAGTACCGCGCGCGCATCCTTGCGACGTTCACCGTGTCGATCCCGCTCGCCACATTCCTGGGATCGCCGCTTTCAGTCGGCTTGCTCGAGCTCGACGGCGCGCTTGGTCTGCGCGGTTGGCAGTGGCTGTTCATCCTGGAGGGATTGCCGACCGTCCTGCTCGGGCTGGCCTGCCTGTTCGTTCTCACCGACAGGCCCGAAGGGGCGTCCTGGCTGACGAATGAGCAGCGGGATTGGTTGACGGCGCGCATGGCTGTTGATGCCGCCGCGCGCAAGCCGGTCGGTCATCTCTCGCTCTGGCAGCTTGCCACCAACAAATATTTCCTGGTCATGGCCCTGGTCTGCTCCGGTGCCTCCGCCACCGGCAGCGTGCTGTCGGTCTGGCAGCCGCAGCTGCTGAAATCGTTCGGCCTGTCGAATCTGCAAACCGGATTCGTCAACGCGATTCCCTACGGCATCGCGACCGTGCTCATGGTGCTGTGGGGCCGCCATTCGGACAAATCAGGCGAGCGCCGCTGGCACACCGCCATTCCGCTGCTGCTCGCCGCCGGTGGCTTCACCGCATTGGGCCTGACGGGAACGGCGGTTGCGCCGACCATCGTCATGGTGACGTTCTGCCTGGTCGGCGCCTATGCCTTCAAGGGGCCGTTCTGGGCGCTTTCGGCGAGCTGGCTTTCGACAAGCACGCTCGCAGCCGGCCTCGCCGGCATCAACGCGATCTCCAATTTGATCGGCGGCGGGCTGATGGTGAACGTGGTCGGTCTAGTCAAGGAGCACACGGGCAGCTTCGTGCTCGGGATGTTGCCGCTGGCGCTGCTGTGTGCCGTGGCCGCGACCTGCGTCCTCGTGCTCGGCCGCAACGTCGCGCGCGCGGCCGACATGGTGGCGGTGAAATCATGAGGGAGCGCGGGGAGACCTCACGGCACGCCATCACCCGGCGCGGCGTTCTCGTTGGTATGTTGGCTGCAAGCACGGGCGCCTGGGCCGGCGGGGTCGAGCAGGCGGTGCCCAACAGCACCGGATCGGCTCCGCCGCGCTTGAACGCGTCTGCGGACGCGTGCGATTGCCATCACCATATTTACGACGGACGGTTTCCGGTGTCGCCCCATTGGCACCAGGGCTTTCCATCAGGTGCAACCGTCGCCGATTATCGAAATCTTCAGCGCCGGCTCGGCACCACTAGGAGTGTAGTGGTGCAGCCATCGACATACGGGGTCGACAACAGGTGTCTCGTGGATGCGCTGGGCCAGCTCGGCTCTTCGTCACGCGGCGTTGCCGTCGTCGACACCGACGTTGACGAAGCAGAGCTGCGCGCGCTGGCCGATGCCGGCGTCTGTGCCATCCGCGTCAATTTCGTCTCTCCGCAGAGCTGGGGGACGACGACGCCGGAAATGCTTGCCGCGCTCGCGAGGCGCATCAGCCCGCTAGGCTGGCAGTAACCGGTATGAGCTCCCACGTCTGCGGAGATCAGCGGGCGCGTGGGTAGCGGATCGGCATCCAATATTGGCGCATGGCCTCGACGACCGCTGGAATATCGGCGTAGGCGTTACGCAGAAAGTCGGCAGTCTCGCGGCCGCTTCGGGGGGATCCGAGCATCGGCTGCCCCTGATCGTCGCGACAGTGCAACAGAATGGGCAGAAGCAGGCCGTGATTGACATTGCTGGTGTCCAGCATCGGCGCCCACGCCGACAGCCTGAGCCGCATCGCGGCATGGAAACCCTGGCACCAGGGACGCGGATCGACGTCGCCATTGGGGTTGCGCCGGTGTATCGGCTCGAACCGATCGGGGGCAGTCGAGAGGGTGTTGCTGATGTCGTTGTGGCGCAGCGCAACGGCGGAGATCGCGGCGAACTCCGGCGTGCCGCCATGGTTGAACGCGTCGGCATCGATCGCGAGCAGCGGGCAGATCCAATCGAGCGGGCTCATCGAGACCGGTCCGGCTACGATCGCGGCAGCATAGCCGTCGAGCATGGGAATGCTAGTGGCGGCAGGATGGCGATCGATGCGAGCCTGGAGCCATCGCTCGAGGTCCGCAAGCGGCATCGCGGCTGACGGCATCGACGATGCTGCTTTATGGCGACGTGGGCTCATGCCGCTGCCTGCGGTGTGCGCCGGCGCGCCGCCTTCCAGTTCCAGGCGAGCAGCTCGTGCAGCTGATGGCTCTTGGTTCGCCCGGACACGATGCGCTCCAGCACATCGGCCAGGTAGGCCTGCGGGTCGAGCTCATGGAGTTTTGCCGTGTTCACGAGCGACGCCAGGATCGCCCAGCTCTCGGCGCCGCCTTCGCTGCCGCTGAACAATGAGTTGCGTCTTCCCATCGCAATCGGGCGCATGGAACGCTCGACTGTGTTGCTGTCAACCTCGACACGGCCGTCGCGGAGAAACAGCGTCAACCCGTCCCAGTGATTGAGTGCGTAGTTGATGGCCTCCGCCAGCTTCGATTGGGAGAAGAGCTGGCCGACCATTGTGGTCAGGCGCGTCCTGAGCGCCTCCATCAATGGAGCGGACCTGGTGCGGCGGGTGGCCAGCCGCTGCTCGGCATTGCTGCCGCGGATCTCTGCTTCGATGGCATAGACCGCCTGCAGGCGCTCGATCACTTCGCGAGCGAACGGCGACTGGGTCGTCTTATACACGTCGACGAATTTGCGTCGGGCGTGGGCGAGACAAAAGGCGAGCTGGATCGCGTCGCCATGATCGCGGGCGAGCGCTTTGTAGGCTGCATAACCGTCGACCTGCAGAATGCCGGAAAAGCCCGTCAACTGTCTGGCGATCTCCGCCGTGCCGCGGCCGTCGGCGAACACGTAGGCCACCGCCGGCGGCGAGGGGCCGCCCCATGGCCGGTCATCCATCGCATGCGCCAAGAACTGGCAGATGCGCGGGCGATGTCGTCCGGGATCGAGCACCGGCATCGGCGTCTCGTCGCAGAACAGGCGCGGCGCAGCCTGGATGGTGCGCAGCTGGAGCTCATAGAGGCTCCTGAGCCACCAGGCCGCTCGCTTCACCCAGCCGGCGAGCGTCGCCCGGTCGAGATGGACACCCTGGCCGGCCAGAATTTGCACCTGTCGGTAAAGCGGCAGATACCAGGCGAACTTCGAGACTACCACGTGGCTCACGAGTGCCGTCGAGGCCATGCCGCTCTCGATTAGGCGCGGCAGCACCTTCGCCTGGATCACACCATCGGTGCAGCGGCGGCAGCCGTACTTGGGACGGACCGTCCGCAACACCCGCAGGATCGCCGGGATGATGTCCAGCACCTCGCTGACGTCCTCGCCGATCTTGTGAAGCTGGCCCTGACAACACGGGCATGCGGTCGCCTCCGGCTCCAGCACCTGCTCGCAGCGCGGCAGGTGCTTGGGCAGCGCGCCGATGTTGCGGCGCGCCTTCTTCCGCAGTGGTTTGCCGGGCGGCTTTGCCGCGGCTGCATCGTCGTTGGCAGCTGCAGGCGGCGTGACGCCGGTCTCAAGGTCGCCAAGCTCAAGTGCGAGCTGCTCGGCCACGAGCGCGGCAAGCCGCTCCGAGCGCTTCCCGAAGATCATGTCCTTGAACGTCTGCATTGCTACGCGCAGCTTCTCGTTCTCAGCGTCAAGCGCGAGCACCATCTCGGTCAGAGCTGCTGGATCGGCCGGAAGAGCGTCGGGGCGAATCGCCATGATCAGACGATACATCCGTGTGACCCACGCTCCAGCGAAATCCTCACTTCTCAGCCGACAATGACCGGCTGCTTCACAGGCTTGGGCGACACACGCGTCCACTCGAGGCCGTCGAGTAGCATCGCAAGCTGCGTCGCACTGAGATGCACAACGCCGTCGCGGATCGGTGGCCAGGTGAAACGCCCCTGGTGCAACCACTTCGTTACCAACACCATGCCGCTGCCGTCCCACGCCAGAAGCTTCACTCTGTCCATGCGCTTGCTGCGGAACACGAAGACGTCGCCGCAATATGGGTTCGCGCGCAGTGCTTCGCTCACCAGCGCCGACAGCGTATGCACCGACTTACGAAAGTCGACCGGCTGGGCCGCCAGCACCACCTTGAGGTCTGACCGTAGCGCAATCACCGGATCCCTCGAAGCGCCGATAGCACCATCGAAAGCGTCGCCAGCTCCACGCCCGGCTCGACGCGGATGCGCGCCCCGTTTACCTCGATCTCGACCGCTCCACAGACCTTGGCCGGCGGCGCGGCAATCTCCAAGGGCTTCATCTTACCCGGCGAAATACACTCGGACTCGCCAGCCCTCCCGCCATCGCTCTCGGCGCCAATTTGGATAGGCACGAAGTTCTGGGCTTTGCCGGCCATCGCCGCCGCTACCTGGCGTCGCCACACCGTGAGCAGTCCGCGGGAAACACCATTGCGCCGCGCCACCTCGGAGATGTTCGTCCCCTCCTCAAAGCTCTCCGCCGCGATCCGGGCCTTCTCCTCGCGCGTCCACCGTCGCCGCCGGCGCTCCCCAGTGATCACCTCAACGCGGCGATAAGAGTCACCTTCCTGCCTGGCATCAAGCATGGCATTTGCCATCGCTTCACCTCCACCCATCAGCTCATCCCAGGCTGTATCCCAAGCGAACCGCGCCATGACGAGGTGGAGGCCTCATGCCGGTTACGGCTGGCACGTGCAGATTCTGATGACCGGCGATCAGATCGTCGCTCACGAGAAGATCATCCGGTCGCTGCCCACCAAGGTGGTCATCGACCATCTCGGGCGTATTCCGCAGCCTGATGGCGTCAAGCATCTAGCGTTTGCCGCTGTCCGGCGCCTGCTCGATGAGGGCCGCACCTGGGTGAAGGTCACCGAGCCCTACGAAGACAGCAAGCTCGGTTCGCCCTATGCCGACTCCAGCGAAGTTGCACGTGCCTATGTGCAGGCCGCGCCGGAGCGGATCTTGTGGGGCACGGACTGGCCGCATCCGACCCAGCGCGGCACCAAGCCGGATGACGCCTTGCTGCTCGATCTGCTTGCCGACTGGGCGCCGGACGAAGGCACGCGCCGGCGCATTCTGGTGGACAACCCAACGGAGCTGTTCGGTTTCTAGGATCTCATGATTTCACAATTTCACTTGCCAAACGTTGGAAAGGATAACGCATGTCCGTAGGTTTCAGAATCCTCAAGCGCCAGAGAAAAGTGGCTGCCGAAATCGTCGAACGTTTTGCCAGGCTGCCGGTCGCAAACGTCAGCGACAGCATGTCGCGGATGACAGCGGCGGGCGCGCGGCTTCGGCCGCGGCATCAGTCCGGAGGGATGGCCGGGCCCGCGCTGACCGTGAAGACGCGGCCGGGCGACAATCTGATGCTTCACAAGGCGATGGCGATGGCCGAGCCCGGCGATGTCATCGTGGTCGACGCAGGGGGCGATCTCACCAACGCATTGATCGGCGAGATGATGCTGATGCGCATCATCAAGAGCGGCCTTGCGGGCATCGTGATCGATGGTGCGGTCCGGGATGCCGGCTTCATCCGCGCTCAGACGTTTCCCGTGTTCGCGGCAGGTGTCACCCATCGCGGCCCTTACAAGAACGGACCAGGCGAGATTAACGTCCCGATTGCAATCGACGGCATGGTGATCGAGCCGGGCGACCTCATCATCGGCGACGACGATGGATTGCTTTGCGTGCCATTCGACGATGTTGATGGAGTCCTGAAAGCCGCGACGGCGAAGTACCAGGCTGAGCAGAAGCAAATCGCGAACATCAAGGCCGGAACGCACGATTCGTCCTGGGTGGACAAGGCACTACGCGAGTTGAATTGTGAGGGTCTGGACTGAATGTCGGAATTCGCGATCCGCGCGGGTTGTAGCGAGCAGCAACGAAGCGAGACGTTTCTGGCACGGCGCACGAATTGGCCGAAGTTTTGTTTGAATCTGATCGGGTTCGTGGCGCTTCGGCAGGGTCGTTTCTGGTGCGAAACTGGTGCGAACGCCTGCTCATGCGGCTGAGCCATGTTTGATATCCCAAGGTCCCCATCGCAGGGCTCTCCTCACAATGATCATCATGCGGATCGAATTTACCCTCTCAAGGCTGAAACAGGGATTCGATTCCCCTAGGGAGCGCCATCACGAAGTTATATCATTGTAACTCCTGCTAGATTTTTAGATTTCGTCCCACCCAAGATTCAAGTGGGACACCATGTGTACGCTCTACGTTCGCATCGGGTATTGTCGTTGCGCCCGATTACTTCAGCTTCGCCATAGCAGTATCGGCAGTCGTCTTTCGGTTCGCTGCTTTCGTGTAACGTTCGACCTCTACCAAGGTCTGATGTCCGGTTACTGCCATGATTTCATGTGGCGTAGCTCCGGACTCGGCGAGAGCGGTCGACGTGGCTTTTCGAACGCCGTGCGCGGAGCAATGCGGAAGATCCGCTTGGCGGCACCAATCCTTGAACTTGTTTCCGAATCCATTTGCCGTGAAAGGCTTTCCGAATTGAGTGAGCAAGAAGGTCATCTGCGCACCGACGTTCGCGGCATTGATACTCTTCGACAGCTCTTGATGCATTGGGATATCGATGTCGATCGGATTGCGGTGTTCGTTCTTCGCTTGACGAAAGCGAATCCGACCATCGCGCAAGTGTTGGCGACCAAGACGCGGAGCGTCTTCGCGCCGCCCGGTAGTGTAACGCAGTATGTCAAGGGCGAGCCGGGCCTGCGAACCGAGTGGGTGCCGCTCGTAAAACTGCTGGATCTCTTCGTTAGTCCATGTGTGATGCCCGTCCGACTTGTACTTTAGTTTTTTCACTCCGATGGTGGGATTGACCGTCGTTTCTTCGGCTTCGTTGGCCCACGAAAACAGCGCACGGAGCGCCTTCAGAAGTTGATTGGCCGCGGCCGGCGTCGCTGATTTCGCATCGCGCATCCTGCGAACGTGACGAGCCTGCATCATCGCGACCGGCTTGGACGCGTGATCTTGAGCGATCTCGTCGAGCGCTCGCCGCTGCCACTTGCGCGTACTAATATCCAATGCTTTGTACGACGCGCCCGCGTAGTATCGAATACAAAGATAGCGAAACGATCCCTTCTTGGCTTCATCAGCTTGTCGAGCGGCGGTGGGAACCGTAGTCGCAATCGCCGCCTGATACTCTTCCATAAATTCGGGTGTGCCCGGAAGGGCCCGAATCCGCGTCTTGGGTTTTCCAGGCACGCGAACGTAGCAACGTACGTTCCCGTGACGATCCCGATCCTCGCAGATAAATCTGAGACGTACTCGCATCGAATTTAATCCCAAGGATTCCCGCCGCCTTCAGTGAGAGCATCGAAAGCGCGGTCAACGCCCTTAAGATCCCAGATGACTCGTCCTCTGATACGTTTCGGAGCTGGCATGCCGCCGTCCGAGACCATTTTGTCAAAAGTGGATGCGCTCACGCCAATATACTCAGCTGCCTGCACACGCGACAGGCCGCGCGGCGGCAACGATATCGGCAACTCGCTGTGGCGTTGCCGTTGAGGGCTTGCCTCGTTCATTGCTTGGTCTCGGATTCAGAGTTACTCTGGGTGCGTGCAACATCAAAGAGTTTCGCTAGTGACCAGAGCGTAAGTATTCCAAATGATCTCATTTGCGCGAAGTCAATTTGCCCGCCGGGAGCAGCTTTCGGCTCGTTAGTCTGATAGTAGTGGAGCGTCTCCTTCAAATCAGGCTCGACGGAATCTTCAGCGAAGCGCTCAATCATTATCGTTGCGCTTGACCTCGGAGCATGGAGATCAACTCCGATATTGATGTGATAAGGTAGCTCGCCCCGAGGAGGCATGATGCCGTTGCTGTTCGGCAGCAGCGTGCCTTTCGACAGACAATCGATTATCGACGAAAGAGCTTCCAGCAAGGTGTGACCATCTGGCAGCACGCCTAGAGAATCGATAGTCCGCCAGCTCCCAAGTTTTCCTGCCGCGAGATGCACGGCATTCAGGTTGGCATACGATTGGTAGTTGTTAATGTTGATTGCCGGTCCGCAGATCGGCGTAGCGGCGACGGCAATAAGAATGGCTGCCGCGTCGGTTGGTGACGCGGTTGCGGATCGCCCCCGTCCGGAAATTTTCCGCTCTCCATTGATCACGAGCAATCGGTCTTGCTGCGCGACTGTCTTTCTCGGGAAAGACAATCTGGTGGCAATGACATCGATAATGTCGGCTGGGGTGGGCACGCGAATCTCCTCCATTCGAGTAAAACTCAAATGGAGAAAGATGTCTAGTCCATTCACAAAAAACTCAGATGGTAAATTGCACCTCATAACCTGAAGGTCATAGGTTCAAATCCTATCCCCGCAACCAACGCCTCCCCGGACCTAACGGGTCTAGGGAGGCGACCAATTCCAGCCCCCGCAACCACCTCTTCCCTAGACTCGTCTAGGGCCATCGCACCCCCCTCGGACATACTGAGCAGGGCCGCCAGCTGGCCGTGTATCTCGATCTCGACCGGCTTGTATGGGCCTTTGGGGTGGACGACGACCTTTTCGACGATCTCGCGGATCGCCTCATGGGCGGCGGCTCGGCTATCATCATCGGCGTCCGCGAGCGCTTTCTTTAAGTCCCGTACTTTGTCGCGGTAAGCGTTGGCCGCATTCGGATGAAATTCGACCATGGCAGGCGCTACGTCTGCGATGGCGCCCTCGATCTCGTCCCGTTCGGCCTCCAATGCCGCGAGACGGTCGCGGAGGGCGCGGCTTGGTGTCTCGCCGAGTAAGGCGTCCACCGCCTTAGCGATCGATCCGTTGACGTTGCCCAGGCGCTTTTCGGGGTCACGGCGGCGGTGTGCGCTTGAGCTGTGAAGTTCGCGGGCCACCCGATGATATTCACGAACATACTCGGCAATCAGCTCTGGAGCGGCCAGTTGTTCCTCAATGCACTTGAGAACCAACCGCTCGACGGCATCGCGAGCGACGCTACGCCGGTTGTCGCAGAGGCCGGTCTCTTTCACGCGGGTGCAGATGAGCAGAGTACCCCGCTTGTCCCTGCCACCGCCAACATAGCCCGCCCCGCAGCAGCCGCGTTTGATCAAGCCTGAGAGAAGATACTTGGGGCGAGTGGCGTGCCGGGCGATCGGGCCACCACGTTGTTCACGCCGTGCACGTACGCGATCCCACGTTTCAGCGTCGATGATGCGCAATTGTTCCGCCTCGGCGGTCATCCACTGGTCGCGCGGATTCTCGCGGCTGATGCGTTTGCCAGTCTCAGGGTCTTTGATGAAGCTTTGGCGATTCCAGATGATCCGGCCTGCGTATAGCTCATTTTGCAGGATGCCATTCAGCCGCTTGCGACTGCCGGCGATCGTCGACGCATTCCAAACGCCACCGCGTGGCCCCGGCAATCCCTTCTTGTTTAGAGCGGCCGCGATGTCGCGGGGGGATTTGGCGTCGAGATAGTCCGCGAAAATCTGGCGCACGATCTCGGCCTCGGCGCTGTCGATTGCCAGTTCGCCGGGTTTACCCGGTACGGCCCGGTACGCGCCCAGCCTGACAACGGCCGGCGATCTAACTGTCAGCCGGACGGTCGCAGCCAGCAAGTTTATTGGTGACCGCAGCGGGCTGACAAATCTCTCCGCCAGTGGCGACCGCATCGTGAGCGGCACATTGTCGATGCTGGCGATTTCCAACACCGGCTACATCAGCCTTTCAACGGCAGGGACGAATTGGGGTTATCTCAGTAGCGGCGTGAACTATCTACCCAATTTGCGCTCAACGACGATTTCGGCCAGCAGTGCCATTCAAGTGGGCGCTAACGCTCTCGCTTGCGCCAGCGGCATCAGCGGCACCATGCGCTACAGTCAGATTTCATCAACGATGGAGTATTGCAATGGCTCTGCTTGGGTCTCCATGGGGCCGAGTGCGACGCAGCCGATTAGCTTTTTGGTCAATAACGGCGGGTCGAACCAAACAGTGACGAGTGGCGCGCCCACCAAACTCAGCTGGAACACCAAGGTCTTCGATACAAACAACAATTTTTCCGGCAATCGGTTTACGGCTACTGTCCCCGGGAAATATCTATTTTCGCTGACCGCTGGTTGTACAAATGCGGGGGGCGTAAGCATCGATTATTGTCAAGCGGCGATATATAAAAACGGCTCAAGTGCAGCCGTCAACGGCCCGCAAGCGACGGCCACCAATTATCTGGGTGCCAATGTTGTTATCGTGTTGGACATGGCCAATGGTGATTACGTCGAAGGGTATGTAACCACCGATACCAATACCGTAAACGGTAATACCAGCACGAACTTTAGCGGTGCCCTCCTTGCGCCCCAAGGCGGCGGCGGCACGGCACAGCCTGCCGGAAGCAATGCAGACGTGCAATATAACGGCGCAGGCGCTCTCGCTGCCGACACCGGCAAATTCACTTATGCGAGTGGCTTACTAAGTACGCCAAACATTTCGACCACCAACATTTCCATCACCACAATCAATGGTCAGCCGATAACGCCGGTGCTGGTGGTGACCGGATCGTGAGTGGCAGCGTGAGCGTGATCGCACAACAGACCAGTGGTACCTTACGTGTCAGCGGCACGCTAGCTCTGGCCAATAGCGGTAACGAGGTTTGCGACAGCACTAAGTGGTACAGCTTCCGCGTTAATCCTTCGACCGGCATGATGCAGATGTGCCGGCCTTAATACGAGAAAGCTATTGCCTGCCTGTGCTGCAAAGTAGCGCAAACGTGTATAGTTTCTGGGTGCGATCTAAAGATTTTGTAGGAAGGACCGAGCAGGCAAATGCGCGATTTGTCGAAAATCGTCGATCAATTGAGCCGCCTCACTGTTAGCGATTCGAATACGCTCGCTCAGATGCTTCGGTCGCACTGGGAGAAGCCACGCAAGCCAAGTCCCATGCTGAGCCGGTACGAAGGCCAGGTCTGTGATGCTATGGTTCGGCGCCTTGAAGAGCGCGAGGGTCACACGGGAGACTCATTGCGTTGGCCCGAAAAAGAAAATCACCAGCACCCCGTCGAGCTCGTTTTCAAGCTAGGCGATCAGCTGTACGCCGTTGAGCACACACTTATCGAGCCCTTCGAGGGTCATATCCGCATGGAGGCACAAACCGAGCGGCTATTTGAGCCGATCACGAACGCGCTCAAAGACGCGCTTGGGACTGACGCGCTGTTCCAGCTTAACCTACCCATAAACGCACTGAACGGGCGAAAGGCCGCAGAGCTTCGGGCTATTCAAGAAGTCATCATTGGATGGGTGAAGGAAACCGCGCCAACGATCCCTAAGCGGGATTTTCCCGATTACAAAGGAAATGGGGTCGGTCCCGTTAAACCAGAGGGAGTGCCATTCGACATGGTGCTAATGCGATATGAACCTCCGATAATTCCAGGCAAGCACTTCGAAATCAGGCATACGGTCGACGACATCGGGAAACGGCGAGCCGACCGGATGCAGGTCGCGATCGACAAGAAGTTTCCGAAGCTGGCGGCATGGAAAGCCAACGAAGGAGCCAGGACAATTTTGGTGCTGGAGCAAAACGACATTCAGCTCACCAACTCTTCGATTGTCGCGGACACATATTTGCCGCTGGTCAAATCGAGAACCGATGTTCCCGACGAGACTTACCTTGTCGCGTCGTGCATGGGCCCGCCCGCGTGGTGGATGTGGCCGATCTTGATCGGCAACCGGTCCTATTACGACTTCGCGCGAAGCGATGAACCTAGCTATTGGGAGTTTGATCCTGACAAACTCGTCGACTTAACGAACCGATAAGTGGCCCGTAAGCCGGCGGACTGGGCCGTTCACTCTCAAGCGCGCTTGGTAAAGCGTAGGGTACGTCCGCAATAGCCAGTCAGCTCTTGATCGTTGATTGCAGCTGTCTCCCACGCCGCGTTGGTGTCGTGGTGGAATCGGTTGGCGTAATCGAGCAACGCGCGAAGCTCGGCGGTGTCAGCCGTATTTAGAAGCTGGTTGGGTGTGTTGAGGCGTTGCTGGCAGATATTGTGAAAATGCCCCAGCATTGTCCCCGGCGGGAAGACGCCCGGATAGGAGACACGCATGAAAGCCTCCATGATCGGCCTTAGAGCCGCAGCGACGGATCGTTCCGTCGCGGGATCACTTGCCTGCAGGTAACGCTCGACCAGTTCATGCCGGCGGTCGTGTTCAGTGATACAATCTTGACGAACGTCCCAAGTCGCTAGCGTCGAACCAGTACCCTGCCGCGAAATCCGCATGGCGGATCGGGTGGCTGGATCCGCGCCTTCCCAGAGCGCGCAGAGAAACGGCTTCGAGTGCGAAAGCACGATCATTTGCGCGACACGGGCTTCCAGTCGACGCATCTCTTGGACGGTCGTTAGTGATCGATGTTCGTCCAGGCTGGTCATCGGATCGTCGATCACGACGATCTTTTGCGCCAGGTTCGGGTCTTGCTCAAGCGAGGCGAAGAAAAAAGCAAGGGCAAGCGTGTTTCGGTCGCCCGCGCTAAGTGTATTGCGGAACGACGGTCCGTCGTTGGCGGTAATCGAAACGGAAACGTTATTGATGAGCACCGCATAGCTGGCTGATGAGCCGCCTCGGTTGTTGACCGAAGACACCGCATCGAGCCTAAAGCCGGCGTTGAACCGCTGCAGATACTCGTTAATCGCCAATTGATACGCGGGAAAGATATTCTGCCGGTATTGGTCAAGTGCTGCGCGGGCGGTTACGCGCGCCGCCTCGGTTACGGCCTTTAACGCTTTCTCGTCTAGATATTCGTCGCAAAGCTGGGCGGTCGCTGGTTCGTGGCGTTGTCGCACCGACTGAAGTTTCGCAAGATCGGCGGCCAAAGTCGCTACATCCGCGCCGGCAGCGCGCTCCTTGACGACCGCAATCTGCGGATTGCAGGCTACCAGCCCGGCGATCAGCGCAATGACGGCGGAGCGTTGCTGTTCATAGGTATCTATTGCGGCAAGCGCTATTGTTGACAGCGACATAGGCTCCAACGGAGACGCGATCTTGGCGCGAAGAAGTGCGAGCACCGCATCGCGCGCGGCCGTCCACGCGCGAGCTATCGCCGCCGTATCCACGTCTATTGTCGGTAAGTCGAGGAAGGCCCGCCAAAACTCGCGGTTTTGAGAGGCAACTCGTATGGCGCGCTCGAAAGCGGCCTGCGCTTCTCCGCCGTGATTGATTGAGGTTGACTGTTCAATGGCGTTCAGCGCTCCCTTGAGCTCTTGGTAGGCCGCGCTGAAATAAGCCTGATAATGCTGTATGAGGTTTGAGCCTTCGAGGTTTTGAGCGCAGAACGGACAGACCTCATGGTCGTGAGCCTCCGAGGCGTCGGCAATGCGGGCCATGCCATCACTGACCCAAGCCTCGCCTCCCACGCCCAACGCTTGCAGATGCGTTGATACGCGTGCAGCGGCGTCAGCTTCTAGCTCTGCCAGTTGTCGTGCCAGCAGCAAATTCAGCGAAGCGGCGTCAAAGGTCGGCAAGGTCAAAGTGAGAAATTCGGGCTGATGATTAATCGCATCGGCCGAGCGGGCCGCAGCGAGATTACGATCCGCCGCTGTAATCTTGGTCTCGATGTCTGGATCGGCCGCAAGGGCGCAAAATGAATCGACATCAAGCGCCCCGCGAGCGGCGGCAGGTATGGCCGCTTCCTTGATCCGGAGATCGCGATTGTGTTGTTCAATACTTTCGACGTGTCTCTGGACATCGCTGTTGAGGGTAACGCCCTGTGCGCCCAGGATCAGCTCATGCAGGTTTTTCCGGTGGGCGGTCTCGATTTCGATGCCAGAACAGACGTTCGCCGCAACAAATCCGTCATCGAATACCTCGACATGGGGCAGCGCCGACGTCCACGCGCCGTTCTGAAAGACCACGGGGGCCCCGCCGACGGTCAGCACGATATGCGGCGGATGTTGCGCGCCCAGCCTGTGCCGATCGGAGATTAACTGAGGATCACCTGATTTCGCCGAGCGCAGAATGGTCGCGAGCGTCGTTTTTCCTCGACCATTCTCCGCGTAGATTACCGAGAACCGCGAGAGGGGCAACTGTGCGCCAGCGTTGACCGAATCGAACTGGCCAATATTCCGCAAAAGCGCGATCCGCTCACAAGTCATCGAGAATCCACCCGGGTTTTATTCATTTGAGCGGTCTATAGCGCAACCTCAGGTGTTGCGCCATGGGCCGTAACACCGTCTTTTCCGACGGCCGACATTGCCAAAGTCGGGCGGCATCACCCTTTAAGGTTCTGTGTGGTGGCCACCGAGTAGGGTCGCGAATTTCGTCATGAACCCGTGGGTGGCCGTGATAGCGCCGATGGTTGAGCATTCTTGCGTGGGCGTTGACGGGTCGCCGCTGAGCTTCATGCCGCCATATATACTAAACAACCATAGGCTCATTTCGGGATCGTCAGTCCCTCGCACGCCCTCATAGACGAAAGTGCCTTCGCCAAGATTTTCGCGCACTTGGTTGTTCGACGCAAAGAACGGACTGAAAAGCTGGAGGCCGATCGGGTTTAGGAAGCCTGCCCATATGCCATGGCTTTCCGGGTTCATAGTGGTTTGCCAGTGATGCCAAAGGAGCGCCTTGGCGATAAAGCTAAACAGTTGGCCGATCTTTTCACCGTCAATGGGAACGTTATGAACCGGCATAAGGACGCCGCGCTCTACACTCAAGGTTTGATCGAGGCCGCCACTGAGTTCACCGTGAAGCCGGAGATTGTTGGCCAGACGAGGCTCGACCAACGTCGACAGATGCTCGGCCGAATCGTTGTGCCGACCGCCGAACGGCAAAACGGCAGTTAGGTAGTGTTCAAGTTTTGACTTATCGTTGTTGCACGCGTCGCAGGCCGGGACCTTGGGCAGGTTTGCCCTTCGAGATTCCAAGAAGAATTCTCGCGCGAACACGTGATCGCCCGTCGTCGTCGACGGGGCCGCGTTGCAATATACGCAGGGCTTGCCTCTGAAGCGCTTGCTCATGTTGGCGACAATCGTCCCGTTAACGCGTCGGTCACGTAACGATTCCAGACTGTTTCGATTTGCGCAGTGTTGATGCGGGTCAACACCTCGCGGTTAAAGTCATATCGGTGCTGGTCGAAGCTTTTGAGGATACCTTGCTCGACCCGAAAAGCGAGCCTCGCAGTCGCGAAGTCTTGAACCCTGTAGGCTTGATATCGCAGGCCACCCAGTCGCGACAACGACACAGCCCTGAATTGGCCGAGCCGTTGTCTATGGTCGAAAGCCCAGCCGATCTTATGGCCGACAATTGTTCTGCTGGCCACCAAACGAAACCAATACACCTGAGCCATTCCTTGGCGCATGTGCATGATCCCTCGGCGCGCGCCCTCGGTTGGCGGCGGGGCATTGCGTCTGCGGGCTTGGTCTTCACCAAATAAGCGGCGATCGGTCCGTGTGGACGTGAGGAGCGGGACTTCGGCGTGGGGGTGGCCCAGCACCCGGCTTTCTTCCTCGGCCGTAAGTGGCACGATACCGGCCGCGGCGGCCGAGCCGAATTGGTTGCCCTCCCTCGGTGCGACATCATCCAAGAAGAGGCCCGGTTCAAACTCCCATGCACGAAAATTCAGGAGCCCGAACGGCCAACGATAGCTGCCATCCTCGCGGAAAAATCGTCTTTCTGATTGGTCAGGGTTGATGAAGTCAATGGCAGCGACCGGCTCCGTGCTCGGCTCCATCATGCCCATCACGCGGTTTCGGTTCTCTAGCTCGGTTTCCTCGCCCTTAGTCCCCACTAGGATCACGCGATCTCCCGGCCTAAGCTGTTCAATCGCGTTGGCCCGCCACCCCGGCGAGTTGAACACCAACGGTCCACAGGGATTATCGAAGCCCCAAACCTTCGTGATGAATGTTGTCATTGATTTTCGGTAGTGCAGAGGTTGAGATACGGGCCAACACTATCTTAGCGTCATGGACAATCGAATGGCATTTTTCCAGTTGGATGCGGAAAAACTTGAACCCGGCGACGTAATCCTGGAATCCGGATCGGGGAAGATATCGAAGCTCATAACGGTCGCGGATCGCCCCTTGGGTGCCCGCGGGGATGCTCGATTCTCTCATGTGTTTGTCTATGTCGGCATGGGACAAATCATGGAAGCCGACGAAGGGGTGCGGATACTGCTCGCGAACCGGGTGATCACCGAAGAGCCTGAGCGCTTCTTGGTACTGCGGCATCCTGAATACAACAGCTTGATCGAATCGTCCGGATGGCAGGAAGATGCAAAGCATCTGATTTTTATGGCGCTCCATGGTGAGGCGAACAAACCGTACAACTGGAGGGGAGTATTCGGCGTGAAGTTTCCTTGGTTGGGAAGCGCGCCGAACAGTTTCTTTTGTTCGCAGCTTGTTGCGGAGGGGTATCGCCGGATCGGCGTTCCACTTTTCAAGGGCCTGGAGCGGGAGCCAACGCCGGGAGAGGTAACGCCGAATTCATTCCTGACGGAGGGGTGTATGCTGAAGGCGGTCGAGGACTGCTTTCATCGTTTGCCGGACCGCCCGTGGGTCGCCGAGTTGGCGGCCAACAGGTACGAGGTTATGAAAAATGAACCGATTCCGTTGGCGCAACTTTCACATCAGAGCGCGCAGCAGATCGTTAAGCTGTTCGGGAAAAGGGTCGATGCGCTTACGGCGCGGATAAACAAGAAACAAACAATAAGTTCGCCGCAGGACCTTTATCTCACGCTTGCGTTTCCTGATTTGCCAGAGGCAGACCAAGTGTCCGACGAACTCGTCGCCTTCATGGAGATGAATTCACCTGTCAAGCAAATTCCAGCATTTATAGAGTTGCAGAAGAGAAGTTTCGATGCCGGTCTCGCGCTGAACGACCCGGAAGTGAAAGCGCTGATTATCAGAACTTTGCGCAAGGACGTGGCGTCCTCCGAACAGCTGTTGCCGCAACTACAATTGGCAACGCAGGCGATGAAGAACTTTCCTCCTCCCCCGCTCAAGAAGAGATCAATACATCTCTGGCTGGAGAGAAATATGCGGGCAACCGTCGAGGCTCAGAGCGGTCTTCAGCAATGGCGGAAGAAGATGCTCGGTGATATTTCCGCGTAGGCGTAATTCCGGATGGCGTTGCACAACTCAAAACAAATCCAACACTGGTGAGCATTAAGCTTCGCAACGGCTTTGACCGGTGCAGAAGTCTGTTGCAAATTGGCAGTGTTGAAATACGGCTACGCCCGCGTGTCTACCTCTGAGCAGGATCATGCTGGGCAAGTTGACGTCCTCAAAGCTGCCGGCGTCATCAAGGTCTTCAGCGAAAAGATGAGCGGGGTAAGGGCGGATCGGCCACAGCTCGCCCGTGCGATCGCCGCGCTCGACCAGGGCGACGTGCTTGCCGTCGTTCGTATTGACCGCCTGGCGCGGTCATCACGTGACCTGCTCAACATCGTTCATGACATTGAGGCGAGGGGCGCAACGTTTGAGTCGCTGACTGAGCCTTGGGCCAACACCAACTCGCCGCAAGCGGCAGCCATGCTCACGATGTTGTCGGCGTTTGCGCAGCTAGACCGTGCCTTTATCTTATCCAGAACGAAAGAGGGCAGGGAGCGCGCCAAAGCCCAGGGGCGCCGGTTCGGGCGTAAACCAAAGCTGAATCCGGAGCAGATCGCGCACGCGCGGGATCTGCAGGACGAAGGGCGAGGAATGCGCGAGATCGGTGCATTACGGGTTGTAACGCATCGATCGTGTCGCGCGCGTTAAGAAATCAACAAGAGGAGGAAATCGCATGACCGCAATCATGCTCACCCGCATCGACAACAGCCGCAACATGGCTCGGCTCTACAAATTGGATGTTCAGCCAACGCTGTTTGGTGGTTGGACCCTCGTGAGAGAGTGGGGGCGCATCGGACAAAGCGGGACGGTACGTGCCGAATTTCACGCCTCACGTGGCCGCGCCGACCTTGCTTTGATCTTGCACTGGGTACGGAGGATCAAGCGAGGCTACCGCTAGAGCGAGTGGCCGCGTGTTAGCTGCCACTCCCGGTCGAATCTCACAGCGAATCGTCATAAGATGACGGCCAGGCCGCAGGTGATAAGCTTATGATTACCTTTAAAATTGACGGCAAGTCGGTTGATCCGAACAATCTCGCGGACGCGATGATGGCCTCGATTCTCGAGGGTCTGCGCGAAGAGCTGACTGAGCAGATCGGCAGCATCCGTGACCCGAAAACGGGTGAGTTTCCGACCATCGTGGTGCGCGGTGACAGTCTCGACGATCTCAAAATCCACGTTGAAGGGTCCCCCGAGTTGGTTGCCCTCGTACAGTCAAGGTTGGGAGGCGAAATGACCGAGACGGCATCCGAAGTGACGCCAGCATTACCGCGCGTTTTCCTCAGCTACACGTCCGACGACGTTGCGATTGCCAAACGTATCGCAGAATCGTTGGAGGCTGCCGGCATCGAAGTCTGGTGGGATAAGTGGTGCATCGCCGCTGGCGATAGTTTCCGGCAGAAAATTGACAAAGGGATCGGAGGCTGCACCCACTTCCTGGTGCTGTTGAGTCCTCAATCAATCAAGAAGCCTTGGGTTAATCAGGAAATGGACGCTGGGTTGGTGCGAAAGCTCAATGACCAGTGCAAATTTCTCCCGATAAGGCACGAGCTGCCGATCTCAGGGCTTCCGCCGCTGTTATCAGGCATTCATTCGCCCTCGATCACCGGCGACGAAGATTTGACGCAGCTCATTAGTGATATCCACGGCTTGACGCGGCGGCCACCGAGAGGTGAGGCGCCTAGTGCAAAAAGCAGCCAATCCAGTGATACGGGTTACTCTGCGGCCGCTAATGCGATCGCGCGCCTGTGCGTCGAAAAGTCCGAGAATGCGCTGTTCGCCGATCCGCAGTTCGATATCGAGACCTTGGCCAAAGAAACGGGGCTAAGCAACGCGGATACCGAAGATGCCCTTCATGAGTTGCGCGCGTTTTTTAAGACATCAAGTTTTCACGTGCTGGTCGAAGGGGCGCTCTTCGCTGAGTTTGACCGCTATTGGAAGCCATGGAAACCCGCCGATGACGCCTTGCGATTGGCGGCGGACATTATGAGCGATCCTCAATTTCCCGCGGACTGTGCCGAGATCGCAGTTCGCTACGGATGGGAGCCGCGGCGTCTTAACGCCACCATATACTATCTTTTGGAGCGGCGGTTGATTGTAGACTATCGCGCGATAGGAACGATGCCTTGGGCGATCGTGCGCATCGTCGGCAACGACAACATGCGTCGGTTTGTTAAGAGCCGATCGTAACCGTCAACCTCAGGTGCGTTTTGGATCACTTTTGTGAGCCCGCACGTGGGGTAGGATCAACGCCCTGCACGCAAGGCCGCAGTGTCGATCCACGCGCCGATGTTTTTGTGGCCTTCCTCGGCGACGTAATCGTAGATAGCGGTCACATCGGAAAGCGGCACGACGTAACCCACCTGAGGAGGATTAGCCTGCATGTATTTTGGCAGCGGCACAGGCGAGCTATGCTTGCTATATTTTTCCCACTGCCACTGCCAGATCAGTTGTCCGTTTTGGATCACCTGCCGCAACACGCGTTCGTACAAGTAATAGAGGCCTTGCTTTGGTGAGCCGACGGCCATGTAGGCAAGCGGGTTTTCACCGTGTAGATCGGCCGCCAAACGGTGATGATGTCGCAAGCTGTTGATATGGACGGCCAGCAAACCCTTCTTGTCGATGACCGACCGGGCAATCTCATACCTTACCCAAGGCCGACTCCAGGTCTCCGTGCCGACCAGTACGCAGACGGCGGAAGCGTGAACCATGCCGGACCGAATCAGGTTCTTGAGGCCCTCCGGGTTCTTTCGCTGTACCGACTCCCACAGGCTGCGGTCAAAGAACTGCCGTTTGTCCTCGCGGCCGGGTGCGTTGATCTTCCAAGCGTTGCGCACGTTGTTGACGCGAATGATATCGGCGTAGTGGAACGAGAAGAACCCCTTCCGTTTGATTGTTGCCGGTGCATAGATCGGTGCTGGCTTAGCCGGCGCCACGGGCGGTGCGACCAAGTCTCGGAGAAGATTGGAGCCGAATGGCGAAAGCGCGCTGAGAGAAGGCGAAGCCGGAGGTGTGGACGGCTGCCCGATCAGGCCAAGCAATCCAGCAAAATTGTTTTGCGGCGGTGGCGGCGTGGTCGGCAAAGGAGCGAACAGCGAGCCGAATTGAGCATTCGCTAGCGCCGAACCGAAGGGTGATTCTGTGGTCGGCGTCGTCGAGTTGCCGAGCAGCGCGTTGACCAGCGCATTCCTATCATAGGAGTTTGTCATAGACCTGCCTCGCGATGCCGACCGCCATCACTGCCACGACTGCCAGTGGCAGATAGAAGCCCGCCACTGACCAGCTGAAGAACGCGGACCAGTATGGCGAAACAGGGTCTGCCTTCTTGCCCATATCGAAGTTGGGCGGTGTGTCCCAGCCTTCCGCTGCGACAACGCCAAACCGTTCCCGAAACCGACGCTCCAGCTGAAGGTAGCGGGCATCGAGAAACGCGAACGCGAAGATCGGCACGAGCGTCAGGAGCGCCACCACTGGGCGCTGCAGGGTGATAGCGAAACCAGCTATCGCAACCGAAATCGTGACGCCGGATCGTCGTTTCTGGGGTTTTCCCGCCCCACGACCGGATCGATTTTCCGACAACCTATGCGTATATTAGGGCAAGCCGCCCTGCGTTATGGGGAAAATGGAGGACGCCGTGAACGACTTTGAGCAACAGCCATTCGCCGATGCAGAATTCGCCGAAAACCCGGAGCAACGTTGCCCTTGTGTTCTGTTGCTCGACACCTCTACGTCGATGCGCGGCGAGCCTATCCGGCAGCTCAACGAGGGCATCCTGGCGTTTAAGGAAGCGCTCCACAATGACTCCATGGCCGCGAAACGCGTTGAAATCGCCGTGGTGACGTTCGGTCCGGTTGAAACCCGCGCCGACTTCAAAACAGTGGACGGCTTTTTTCCGGAGACCTTGGAAGCGAGCGGCGCCACGCCGATGGGAGAGGCCATCGTTCACGCTCTGGATATGTTGCGAGCACGCAAGGACCGCTACCGCGCGAACGGCATCAAATACAATCGTCCCTGGGTTTTCCTCATCACCGATGGCGCGCCGACCGATAGCTGGCAAGAAGCCAAGCGTCGCGTCCATGCCGGTGATAATCCAGAGGCGAAGGAAATCTTGTTTTATGCGGTCGGTGTCGAGGGCGCGGATATGGGCACCCTTGCGCAGATTGCTACGCGCGAGCCGCTTAAATTGAAAGGCCTCGCTTTTCGTGATCTCTTTGTATGGCTGTCAGGTTCACTGAGCGCCATGTCGAGGTCGGCGCCCGATGGTGAGCCACCCCCGCTTGTCAATCCTACTGCGCCTCGCGGTTGGGCCGTTGCAGGATAGTTCGATCCGGTGGCGGTGGGCGGTCGCCTCTAAAACCGGAACATCTCACCTACGTACGGGCACGCGCAAACAAGACGCATATTCCGCCTCTAGTGCGAGGCCCGGCGAAGTCTGCATCGTCGTTTCCGACGGCGCGGGCAGCGCCAGCCATGGCGGCGAGGGCGCGTCTTTGGTATGTCGGCATCTGTCTGTTCGGATGCGGGCTTGGTTGACAGGAGGCCAACGCCTACCTGGCGACGAACAAGTCATGAGCTGGATCGACGAGCTGCGAGACCTGCTCGCCAAGGCCGGCACGACGCACGGGATTGCTCGTCGGCAGTTTGCAGCGACACTTGTGATGCTCACAATCAAAGACGGCCAACTTCTAGCGCTCCAGATCGGCGACAGCGCCCTTGTCGCAAGGCGCGCAGGGATCTGGGAGGCGATCTGTTGGCCCGAGAACGGCGAGTTTGCATCATCGACTTATTTTATAACCGATGACCCGGAAGTGCGGCTTAGAACGGCGCGGCTGCCGCTCGAATATAATGCCTTTGCTCTCTTCTCCGATGGCATTGAAAATCTTGCGCTTGATCATTCGCTTATTCAGCCTCATGCGCGCTTTTTTGACCCGATGATGAGGCCGATAGACGCCTCAGCGGAGGCTGGCAAACTCAAACAGTTGTCGCTGGCCTTGGGGCAATACCTCGATAGTCCTGCGGTCTGCGACCGCACTGATGACGATAAAACGCTCGTGCTGCTATCTGGTGCCTGATCATGCAGTCGGTGAAGATCGGGGGAAAAGCTTACCGACTGGGAAAGCGGATTGGCGGCGGCGGCGAAGGCGACGTGTTTCTCGTCGAGAGCCTGCCGGACCAAGCGGTGAAAATCTACAAAGAGCATCTACGCGCCAGTCGCGAACCAAAAGTGCGCGCCATGATCGGTGGCGCGCTAGCGGCCTCGACCGACCTCGTCGCATTCCCGTCGGAATTGACGACCGACTCGGCCGGAGGCTTTGGTGGCTTTGCGATGCGTTTGGTCAAATCGTTTTGGCCAATGCACGAACTCTACCATCCGAAGTCACGCAAGCTGCAATATCCGAAGGCGAATTACCGGCATCTTATCCATGCCGCGCTTAACGTCGCCCGCGCTGTTGGAAAGGTCCATGAAACGGGCTGCGTCATCGGTGACTTTAACCACTCCGGCGTATTGATCTCGCAGAATTATGTGGTTGCGCTTATCGACGCCGACAGCTTTCAATTCACGATCAACGGGCGTTCATATCCCTGCGTTGTGGGAATGCCGGATTTTACGCCGCCCGAGTTGCAAGGACGCGATCTCAAAACCGTCACCGCGAGGACAAAAGCTCAGGATCATTTCGGACTGGCGGTCGCGATATTTCAACTGCTTGCGATGGGCAAGCATCCGTATGCAGGCCGGTACGCTGGACCTGATCTGACGATGGGGGAGGCGATTGCACAAAACCGCTTTGCCTTTTCGATTGCGCGGCAAGCACAAACGCGCACCACGCCACCACCGGGATCAATCTCGCTCAACGATTTTCCGCCACCGATCGCGCAGGCGTTCGAAGCGGCATTCGGCTTAGATCCCGCCGCACGTCCTGATGCAGCGAACTGGGTGAACCTTCTTAAAAACCTGGAAGGCAGCCTAAGCCACTGCACGAAGGTGAAAACACACTATTTTCCCTCCGCCGCGCGGGAATGCGTGTGGTGCCGGCTGACGGTCCAGTCTGGCGTCGACATGTTCCCCAATTTTATTGGCGGCGACACGCCAGTACCGCCACTCGGCCCGTTCGATATCGAACGCATATCGGCCCAGGTCCGCGCGGTCACGTTGCCCCAGGCGGTTAGCGTCATTCCCAAATGGAGCGGATCGCTCGGCAGCGATGGTGCCGTTGCCGAGGCCAAGCGCGGTCAGGCGAGCAGTAAAGCGATGGGTGTTGGCGCGCTCATTGGCGCTGGAGCCGGGTTCGTCATCTTCCCACCAGCTGCAATCGTTTGGATCGCGCTCGGTATCTACGGTTTGCACAAGCTATTCGGCAGCACTGTAGACTTCGCGCCGTTTCAGGCTGCCTTCACGTCGGCCGACCAGCGGGCGCGCAAAGCTGAGCTTACCTTCATCCAGCGCATCGGATTAACCGAGCTGTATGGCATTCGAGATGATCTAGAAAAATGGATTGCAGCGTACCGACAGCTGGAGGCTGACCTTAATCGCGATCTCGCAAATTTGAGATCGACGAGAGAATCGCGGCAACGCGACGCCTTTCTTGACCGCTTTACAATTCGTTCCGCCAAAATCAATGGAGTCGGGCCAGCCAAAACGGCGACGCTCGCATCGTTCGGCATCGAAACCGCTGCAGACGTGAATGAAACCGCGGTGCGCGCTGTCCCTGGCTTCGGCGAGGCGATGACGGCACGAATGATAAGCTGGCGCCGTGGCCATGAAGCGCAATTCCGATACAACACCGCGCCAAGCTCAGCGGATGCACAAGCCGAAAATGCTGTGAGGGCAGCATCGGTTGCTAAACGGGTAGATCTGCAAGCGAAGATAAACTCAGGCCTTACCGCCCTCCAATCGGGTTCGCAGCGTGTTGCTGTGCGCGCTCAAACCGTGGATCAGCCGCTCATGGCTGCCTTGGGTGAACGAGCGCGTGCCGCGCACAACCTGCAGCTCCTTGGTCTGCCGGTGCCGTATTCCGCACCCATTACGATCGCCCCAAAATCTCCGCCGCCAGCCGCAGCTCACTCGTGGACGCCGACACCTACGGCGTCGCCACATGGCGTGCCGGTTTGTCCGCGCTGTGGATCAGCCATGGTGCGCCGGACCGCTCGTAGGGGCCGAAACGCTGGTGGCGCGTTTTGGGGATGCAGTCGATACCCACGCTGCACGGGCACGAGAAGCTAGTCCGGCGCGTTCCCGCATTCGTCTAAAAAGCACATCGGTGCAAAATCGTATTTGCAGTTTTGCGATTTTCCGGGTTGTGCTGTCTTTCCCTTCTCCCGTGAACGTCACGCCATCCGGCCGGCAAGTGTCGGGACGCATAGGCCTGCAGCGGCGAGCCGGTAAGGGCATCCACGCGTATCCCGGAGGGGCCCTCACGCGGAGCCTCCCGTTGCCTGCCCGCTGAAGCTGCCGGCCTCAATTTCTCCCGACCGGCCGGAATGGCCGACAACCAACAGGGAGCATAAAAATGAACGACAGCACCACTACCGAAAAAATCCGCCGCCTCAACGATTGCTTCCGCCGCAGTATGGCGTTTGTACTAAGGTTCCATAACATGCGATGGGCGAATTCCAACCCTGGTGCCTGACCGAACGGCCCCGCCGCTAGCAGCGGAAGTCTGCGTCTTGCTCATCCCAGGCTGTCGGGATGGACTTTAAGAGCTGCGCGAGCTCTAGCCCTTCTGGCTGGTAGCCATTGAGGATGGCCTCTGTCACCCTCCATCTCGACACGAGCGTCCGGTTCACAAACTGGATATGCCAGCCCGCGCCAGACCGCACCCTTCCTTCCGTCGGGAAGACGGACAAGTGCGCACTCCCGAGTCTCGAAGAGCTGGCCACTGTTAAAAATTGATATCATCATGATTGTGCTGCTAAAATAACACACGTCGTCCGAAAGGTCAGCCGGCGCTATGCGGGCTGTCCGTGCTCGGGGGGCCGAGTTTCGAATGGTTGGCTACGACACTCCGGAGACTTGGACACGTCGTCGCAAGGTCGGTCCTGATGAGCGAGCTCTGGCGATCATCGCGAAGGAGCGTTTTGAGGAGCTTCTTAGGAGCGGAACACCTGATCTCACTGAAGTCCCATGTCCCTGCAGCGCGAAACAATGGCGGGAGAATACCTGTAACCATCACAGGAAATGCGGGGTCTTGACCTCAACGGAACGAATATCGGCAATTCACTAATCGTGGAAGAGCTTGCCGTTCCATTTCGATATACAAAATCGAGATGTCAGAAAATGCCGGACTGGCCAAAGGTCATCAAGCGAATGGAAAACCAGTAGGACGTTGCGCAGAGCAGCTTCGCGAAGCTTCTTTAAGGCAGAGCCTGAAAGTCGGACCTGCGGTACGGCTCGACCATTTTTCGAAGAGCGTCGGGTGCCAAAACCTCAACCTGGTCACCCCAAATATAGAGGTGCCAGCACATTTCCAGATATCCTGAAGCGCTGAAGCGAATGATGAGCGATCCGTCCGGCATATCCTCTAGGATCTGCTTTGGATGGAACCGGAAGGCCCGAGCGTGGGGCGCTGCGTTAGGTTTGAACTTCCAGACCACCTCGCCATATTCCGCGTCGTTTTGAAACGCTCCAAAAGCCTTCTGCGCGTGCTGGTCAATATCAAAGTCAGGGTCCCGTACGAAGCTTTCGCCGGTGAGCTCCGCGCTTTGAATTCTCTCCGCCACGTAATAGCGCAACGGACCATCAACATCTCCCAAGGGCCTCGCGACCAGGTAACGTCGGATCCCTATAAGTACGCCGTAAGGCTCGACAATTCTTGGGGTTGGCTTAGCGGACCCTTGGGAGCGGTATAGTATCTTCAGACGTTGCGATGATTTCAGGGCCGTAGAAATCGTTGAAACAATTTCCAGCGGAATTCGCGAAGCTGGACCAGGTCGTGAGGCAAGGCCTTGGGCTTCAAGCAGGGCCTCGTGATCGGTCTCCACGCGAGCGATTTTGTTACGCGGCACAAGAGCCAATATTTTTTCACGAAGGCTACGAAGTTCAGAAGCCTCAATGTCCAGAGCATTTCGTTCAAGAGTCTCGATTGCCAGATCGAGGGCGGCCAGTTCGTCGGATGCGAGGGTGAGCAGGTCGCGCAGTGCGCCGGTCTGCAGACGCCAGCGCTTATGCCCGTCTTCGTCGAAGCCCGATTTAGTATCGGGAAACTGGGCCTCCAGGGCGTGCATTATGCGTTGCGCAGTGCGTCTAGAAATTCCCAGCCGCTCCGCCACGTCGTCGAGTGTCACGCCCATGCGCCGGCCTGCGACGAAAGTCGCAAGATCGAGTAGTTGCTGAGCCTTTTCGAAGGACATTCGGGCGACCTAGGGGGTGACAGCTATTGTCACGGCAACTCCTTACGTTAGAGTTACACGGTGGGGTTGCGTCATGAAGGTTGAGGGGCAGGGGGTCTTATTGTCCGCATCAGATCTGATGCGGTTCATGTCTTGCAGACATGCGACTGCGCTGGATCTGCGATACGCGAGGGGAGAAGCTCTCTTACCTGCGGACGATACAGATGATGCCAAAATCCTACAGAAGCAGGGTGACGAGCACGAATCTCGGTATCTGTCGAAACTGAAGTCGGACGGTCGTTCCGTCGTCGAATTCGGCCGGGAGGGAGGGTTGGTCGCTGCGGCTCAGGCCACGCGAGAAACTCTCGTACAGGGTCCTGATGTCCTGTTTCAGGGCGCCTTCTTCGCGACCCCGTGGGGCGGCTGGTCGGATTTCCTGGTGCGAGTCGAACGGCCCTCAGCGCTCGGAGCGTTCTCCTACGAGGTGGTCGATACCAAGTTGAAGCGCAAGCCGGATCCAAAGCACATCTTGCAGCTGGTCCTCTACTCCGACCTCTTGGCTGAAATTCAAGGCCTCGAGCCTGAACATGCCCATATCGAGTTGGGTAACGGAGAGCGGTTTTCATTTCGACTTAAGGAGTATGCGGCTTACGCCCGCCATGCGCGCAGCAGGCTGGAAGCTTTTGTGGCTGCGCCGCCGGCCACATCTTCCGAGCCGGTGAAGATGTGCGGACTTTGTCGCTGGCGCGACAACTGCCAGAGCCAATGGGACGCGACCGATAGCCTGTCGCTTGTGGCTGGAATTTCCCGGAGTCAGCGGGGAAAGCTTGTCGCCGCAGGGATCAGCACGATGAGCGAGCTGGGAAAGCTAACCCAGCGTGTGCCGAAGCTTGCCGAGACAACCCGCCAAAGGCTGGCAATCCAGGCGCGCTTGCAGACGGCAAGACGCGCCGGTGGTCCTCCGTCCTTCGAACTTAAGCCATTGGATCCCAGTCGGGGTCTGGCCCTGCTACCGGAGCCAGACGATGGTGACATCTTCTACGATATAGAAGGCGATCCATTCTACGAAGACGGCTTGGAGTACCTCCATGGCGTTTGGTTCGAAAACGGCGGGATTGGCGTTTTCCAAGACTATTGGGCCCATGATCGCGCGCAGGAGGGAGAGGCTGTACGCCAACTCATGGCCTTCTTTGCCGACAGGCTGAGCAAGTTTCCGAATGCTCATGTCTATCACTACGCGGCTTATGAGATCTCAGCTTTGCGGCGCCTGACCAGTAGTCACGGTATTGGCGAGGCGCTGCTGGATCAGATGCTGAGAGAAAAACGTTTCGTCGATCTCTATAGTGTTGTCTCGGGCTCACTTATTGCTTCCGAACCCGCCTATTCGCTCAAAAATCTCGAAGCGTTCTATATGGAAGCGCGAACCGGCGAAGTCAAAACGGCCGGCGGAAGCGTCGTAGCGTATGAAAATTGGCGGGAAAGTAAAGATCCCAAGATCCTCGAGGAGATCCGCGACTACAACAAGATTGATTGCATTTCGACGCAGAAGCTTCGCGACTGGGTGATCTTCTCGGTGAGGCCGGGGGGCATGCCTTGGCGGTCGATCGGTGCAAAGAGTAGCTTGGGCAACTTCAACCTGGACAGCGTCAACGAAGAGCAAGCCGCGGTGGATGCGCTCCGCGAGCGGCTGAAAGTTGTTGCCAGCCGCCATGAAGATCGCGTCGCCGATCTTCTCTTCGACCTCGTTTATTTCCATGATCGAGAGAGAAAGCCCGCCTGGTGGTCAGTTTTTGACAAGATCGGGAAAGAAGCGGAGGACCTTATCGAGGACCTCGAATGTCTCGGCGGTCTTGTTGCTAAATCACGCGCCGTGGACGGTGGCAGGTCGTGGGAGCGCACCTACGAATTCCCCGAACAGGAAACAAAGCTTGGGGCCAGTGGCTGCCACGTAGAAGCCAACGGGTTGCCGGCTCCCGTGACGCTGATGGAGATCGATCGAACAAGGCTGACCGCGACAGTCAAATTTTCTAAGGCCCGCTTCGCTGTTGCTCCTAGTCTGACGTCGATATTGCCTGGCGGCCCCCTAAATACGGACGCCATCGAAGCCGCTATCGAGCGTGCAGTAGATTCAATTGTTCGTGGCAATAGGCGCTACCCCGCCATCGTTGACTTCGTATCGAAATCAGTCCCCCGCTTTTCGGGTAAGGGAAGGCAGACGACGATCGTAGACCCGGGCAAAGAGCTTGTCCCCGAAATCGTGTCAGCAGTCGTGGATCTTGATTGCAGCGTCTTACCAATTCAGGGGCCTCCTGGCACCGGCAAGACCTACGTTAGCTCCTGCGCCATTCTTGAACTCGTTAAGAAGGGAAAACGTGTGGCTGTTGCTTCCAATAGCCACAAGGCCGTCGACAATCTTCTGCGCGCAGTGATCGATCGTGCGACCGAGCGCGGGGTAAACGTCACCATTGCTAAAAAAGGGGGTGACGAGTTCGAAGGCATCTACGCAGATCAAATCCTGCAAACAGAAAGCAATGACGATGAGCATCTTCTCTCGGCCTCAGTTGTGGGCGGCACGGCTTGGTTGTTTTCTCGCGCGGATTTCGACGGGAGCTTCGACTACCTGTTTGTAGATGAGGCCGGTCAGGTCTCAGTGGCCAATATTGTGGCGATGGGGACGTGTGCTAGGAACGTCGTTCTGGTGGGTGATCCCATGCAGCTTTCTCAACCAATCCAGGGGTCCCATCCCTGGCGAAAGCGGACTTTCGGCGCTTGAATATCTTCTCACCGGCCACAACACCGTTCCGGCAGATCGCGGGATCTTCATGCCGGTGTCTCGCAGAATGCACCCCGACGTCTGTCGGTTCATTTCTGAGATCGTCTATGAGGGGCGTTTAACGAGCGACCAGGGTGCCGCTCGTCAAACAATCCTTGGCGGTTCTAACGGTCATTTGTCAGGAGCTCGTTTGGTCGAGGTCCCACATGCCGGCAACAGCCAGTCATCACCCGAAGAGGTTGCCGCAATCCGCCATCAGATCGGATTGCTCCTGGGCAAGACGTTTCGAGACAGGGACGGGAACGAAAGATATCTCGAACTGAGAGATATCCTTGTTGTAGCGCCCTACAACTTGCAGGTAAACGCACTAAAAGTAGGCCTCCCGTCAGGTACGCGGGTCGGAACGGTCGATAAATTTCAAGGCCAGGAAGCGCCTGTTTGCCTGGTATCGATGACCTCTTCCTCCGCGGATGAAATTCCCCGAGGTGTGGATTTCCTCTTTAGTCTAAATCGAATCAATGTTGCGGTTTCGCGTGCGCAAGTCCTCTCATTAGTGTTTGCAAGCCCGCGCCTTCTCGATGTTCCCTGCAACAACGTTGAGCAGATGCGGCTGGTGAACAGTCTTTGCGCCCTAAAACAATACGGCAGTGAAACTGCACGATGCAAGGGCGCATTGAAGCTATAAGAAAAATGGTAATTCGGCGAAATTAGCGAGAGCGCAATGTCTGAATTTGTTTGGTTGGATTATTCTGAAAAAGAACGACGAAAAATGCTCGAGGTTGTGGATCTCTTTAAAGAGCACGACACGCGGGATGAATTAGGGATCGGTTCGGTCCGGGACTCCTTTGCCGATCAATTGTTCCCGGGAACCAGCACGATCATGACGCGGGCAAAGTACTTTCTCCTTGTGCCGTGGACTTACCAGCGACTTGAGAAGCAAAAAATTAGCTCGGCGCAGTTCGCCGCGCGCGCCCGCCGCGCAGAAACAGATCTCATTGAGATAATTGCGGGATCAGAGGATAACGAAGGCAACATCGGGAAATACGCGAAAACAGCTTTGAAGCGGTTACCTAGTAGCGTCTATTGGCAAGGGCTGCATGTTTGGGGAATTCGTAATTTCTTGGGTGCGCAGGCGCAATATTATCGCAGCCTTGATCAGTATTATCTTCGCTATGATACACGGAGGCCGTTCTCGGGAACGCGACGTTGAACACGACGACTTACCTCCTATGAACTGGCATGCCGGCCTAGTGCCGTCACCAAATAGATTTCCAAACGAGTGTTCACTTAGCCTCACTAAAATCGAAGCGCAATATTTGAGGGAACGCATTCGGTTGAGCCCAGGCTGCGCCGGCTCTTTCTTGGCTGAATTGATTGCACGTCCAGACAGGTGCGCCCCAGTCGATTTTGCGTGGTGGCTTCCGCATCTTATCGAGCTCCCGCACAGGGTACGTGAACAGCTCATGCATGCTCGTAATTTTTCTGAATTGATGCACGGCGCACCACTCCTCTACAATTTGATCCTTTCCGAGCAAGAACATCAGAAGGATCGCGTAACCGATTATCGGAACCGCCTTGCTGAATGGTCGGGGATGGTCAGCGAGCGCTTCAATGATTTCAAATCATGGCGGCGGGATGAGTTTTGGGGCCATGTGAAGATTGGTAATCCTCGAATCGGACAGCGAACCATCGATTTCATCAATTCTTGGTGGGATCACGTTCTGACCGGCAATGTTGACGAGCTACTATACAAACCAGCCGTGCGTACGATGATCACCGACCGAGAGCGGCAACTCAAAAAGAACCTCGCCCGGATAGGCAATCCGCGGGCGCGCGAACTTTGGAACGGAGAGGCCGGCTCCGCTCAGTTAGATTTTAGATGGCAGATTAGTCAGAATCTTCTCTCAGATATCTTTGATGGTCTTGAGGTGGCCGATGCTTAGGCCTGACGAGCGCTCTCATTTGATGCACCTTCTTCGTCCGCCGGCAGGCTACAGTTTCAGCCTCGCGGTCGGTACCACGTTTTCTCTTGATTTGATTAGCGCGCTGATGCTCCCCTTGTCATTTGCGTTTTTCGATCGAGAGCGAGCGGACGGTGAACTGGCGGCTGATCCGCTGGCGTTACTCGAAGCTTTACGACGGTATGGCGACCGTTTCACAATATTTTGCCAATCGGGACAAATCCGATTGCCGCCAAAATACCCGCCACTCGTTACCTTTCTCGAACCTTGTATCTATGACGTTGGTGCGCTTGACGAGGAGGGCGTGTTCCATCCAAAAGTGTGGGCGCTCCGTTTCACGAGAGAAGACGGAGACGTTCGCTACCGCGTACTCTGTCTGAGCCGCAACCTGACCTTCGATCGGTGTTGGGATACTGCGGTCGTGTTGGACGGCGAGCACACCGATCGTTCCAACGCAATTAGTGCAAATCATCCGTTGGGTGACCTGTTTGAAAGTCTGCCGACACTCACAACTACTCGGCCCATAACCGGGGAAAGACGGCAAGATGTATTGAGAGTTGCCCATGAATTGCGCCGGGTCCGTTTTGAATGGCCCGAAGGCTTCGATGGCAGTCAGTGTCGGTTTTGGGTTGGAGGGCTCAATGGCCCGTCTCACCCGTTTCCGTCTCGAAGGGACAAGAGCCTCATTGTTTCCCCCTTTCTCTCAACAAATATCCTTTCGGAGTTCATAGAGAGTAGTGGTGAGACTCATCTCATATCCCGACATGACACCCTGATAAACGTTCCCTCCGACGTTCTGCAGAGGTGCAAGAGTGTCCACTACCTAGCGCCGGAGCTTGCTGAGGAAAGCGACGACGAAACGACCGTTGAAATCCAGCGTGACGCGCTGAGTGGCTTGCATGCAAAGCTTTTTGTGGTTGACCGAGGTTGGGACGCTAGCATTTTCAGTGGTTCATTTAATGCGACCACGAATGCGCTAGAACACAACGTCGAATTCATGGTCGAATTGGTAGGGAAAAGAAGCCAAGTTGGCGTTGACCATTTCCTGCGGCAGGCTGCTAACGAAACAAACTTTTCGGATTTATTGCAGTCGTTTCGAACGGACGAATTAGTAACGGAAGCAGATGCGACCGCAAGGCAACTCGATCACTTACTACTGGCAGCTAAAAAGGCGATTGCCGCCTCCCGTCCCAAACTTGTTGTCACTTCGACTAACGAAAACGACATATTTGACGTTCGCCTAGAAGTGACGCGATCACTGGCTTTGAGCAAGGGCATTACAGAAGTCGTTGCGTGGCCAATTAGTCAACAGGCGAGCAGAGCGCTTCCTGTTGGCAAGCAAGTGACCTTCTCTAGACTGTCGTTCGCTGGTCTAACGCCACTCACTGCTTTTAGGGTTGTCGCTCAGGCCGGCGGCGCAAGGGCGGAAGTGACATTCGTGATGAACCTGAAACTTGAAGGTGCGCCGGCCGATCGCGAAGATCGGGTGCTTCATTCTCTCATAGAAAGTCGCGACAAGCTGCTTCGCTATATCCTGTTCCTGCTGTCGTCAGGCAATGAGGCGTCGGCTACAGTCGAAATGTCGAAATTTCTTGATCCTGACGAGGATGCAAGACAGCGTTCAGCACCTCTCCCCAGTTTGTTAGAAACGATGCTGAGAGCGTTGAGCGAAGGCGCAGCCCAGTTCGAGCGAGTGGCCGCGCTACTCGAAGTTCTACAAAGAGGCCCAAATAGCTCGGAGTTGCTGAGTGTCGAATTTCAAAGTGTGTGGGAGCCCATTTGGGATACCGCCAAACGTAGTTTAAGCAAATGACAGACCATCCAGATACCGCGTCGGTGCTCTCCGGTCTGAAGGATTTTCAGCGTGAAACGGTCGATTATGTCTTCGATCGATTCTATGGCCAGGACCCAACGCCACGCTTTCTTGTCGCCGACGAAGTCGGGCTCGGTAAAACGCTCGTGGCGCGCGGGGTAGTTGCTCGAACGATTGATCATCTTTGGCCCAAGGTTGACCGGATCGACGTTATCTATATTTGCTCGAATGCGGACATTGCGCGGCAAAACGTCAAGAGACTTAGCATTCCTGGCTTCGAGGTCGCCGCCCAATCCACAAGACTTACGCTGTTGCCGTTGCAGCTGAAAAACCTTCAAAAGAGCCGATTGAACTTTGTTGCTTTGACCCCCGCGACATCCTTTGAGCAGACGGGGGGTGGGGGGCGCATGGATGAGCGAGTCGTACTTTACTGGCTGCTCGACCAAGCGTGGGGAATTCATGGTTCGCGCGCCGCACTTTACGTTTTACAAGATTATGCGTCGACGAACTCGTTTGAGCGGGCGCTCAACGCGTTCGATCCGCAATCGATCAATGAGCAAATCGCGGCCGAATTTATGTTGAGCCTGGCCAATCAGATTCGCGAAGAAAAGGAGCTAGGAAAGGTCGATCTTCGGCAACGATTTGATGACCTCAGGCGCATATTTCCGAGGGTGGACTCTCAACCGGGCGACAGCGCTACGAAAGAACGTACACGATGGATTGGCGAGTTGCGTCGATTGCTCGCACGAGTGTGTCTCAAAGCGCTAGAACCAGATCTTATCATTCTGGATGAATTTCAACGGTTTAAGCATCTGCTTGAGCAGGAGTCAGAAGCAGGAGAGTTGGCGCGGCTTTTGTTTGATGCAGGGGAGCATGGTGGAGCAAAGGTGTTGTTGTTGTCGGCGACGCCATATCGCGGTTTGAGTCTTCACCATGAAAAGGATGATGATCACTACGAGGATTTTCTCGCTCTACTCAGGTTTCTGGAGAATACCGACGGAAATGACTGCGAGCAAATACTCGCGGAGTATAACAGCGCTCTGCCAGCTGCCATGACGCCGTCTGGCCTCGCTCGGCTTCAGGCGGCCAAGGGCGCTATGGAACGGCGCTTAAGACGTGTGATAGCGCGGACAGAACGGTCAAGCGCTGGCGCGCAAAATGAAATGCTTGTTGATGCGTCTTCAGCGGATGCATCCCTTCAAGCAATCGATGTGCGTGCCTTTATTGGATCTCAGCGCGTCGCAGATGTCTTAGAGCAGGGCGATCTGGTCGAGTATTGGAAGTCCGCTCCATATCTGCTCAATTTTATGGATGCCTATGCGTTCAAAGAAGCGCTCAAGGATGCGCTCGACGATCGGGAAGTTATGCGTCTTGTTCGGTTGAACCAAGAATCCTTCCTTAACCTGGAATCGATTCGCAACTACGGGCAACTTGAGCCGGCAAACCCGCGGCTGCGTGGACTTCTCGGGGAGACAATAGATCGCGGAATGTGGCGGCTATTATGGATGCCGCCTGCGGTTGGTTACTACTCTTTGTCAGGGCCATTCGCCGCGGTGGAACCTGACAAGCTAACGAAACGACTTGTGTTCTCTGCCTGGCATATGGTGCCGCGTGCGGTGGCATCGCTTGTATCTTATGAAGCCGAGAGAGTGATGATGCGGGCAAATGACCCGCGCGGTGAGTTAAAGCGTGACGATTGGTCGAAGCAGCGGGGGCTCTTGCGGTTCGGCACATCGGAAGGCCGTCTTACGGGACTACCGCTCTTTCTACTTGTATATCCCTGCATCTCTTTTGCGCGACATTGTGATCCGCGGGAGCTGGCACGTGGCGCGGTTCCGACCGATACCGAGGCTCTCACGGAGTTCGAGGTCCGTATTAGGCGCCTAGTTGAGGGTTTGCACATCGATCACGAGCTCGGCGGCGTCGCCGATGAACGTTGGTATTGGCTTGTACCGATGTTGTTAGATCTTGCCGAGTGTCCCGATATCGCTCGCGCTTGGTGGACGCGCCCGGAGCTCGCAAAGGATTGGGCAGGGTCGGCATCCGCAGACGAAGATGAAGGGTGGGCACGGCATGTAAGTGAGGCTGCGCAACTACTCGAAGCCTTCGAAGCGGGTAGCGTCCGCTTGGGACCACCACCCGCCGATCTCTATCAGGTTTTATCTTTGTCAGCTTCAGCCGCACCAGCGACGGCGGCATTACGTGCCTATATCAGAACTGGTCGCTCCGACATCTTGAGTTGTTCGCCACTTGTCAATAATGCCGCCCAAACAGGAAGAGCGTTTCTGTCGCTCTTCAATCACGCTGAAGTCATCGAGATGGTCCGCGGGGAGTTTTCGGACGGACCGTACTGGTTGCGCGTCTTGCGTTACTGCCACGCAGGCTGCCTTCAGGGCACAATCGATGAATATTCGCACCTACTTCGCGAGTCGTTGGGGTGCAATGCTGATCCCGCTCCGAAGATGGCCGAAAAAATATCCGCTGAACTTATCGGCGCGCTCACTTTACGTACGGCATCGCTGCGCGTGGACGAGATAACGGTTCCTCCCTATGCGCGTGAGCTGAAGATCAAGCCTGAGTCGATGCATATTCGTTTCGCAATGCGTTTTGGTGACGAACGAAGTGACGAAGAGGTTGCGCCTGACGCGGCGGGCGGGTCAGGTCCCACTCGCAAAGAAAGGGTCCGAGCTGCTTTCAATTCTCCGTTCTGGCCTTTTGTCTTGGTTTCAACTTCGTTGGGCCAGGAAGGCCTAGATTTTCACCACTATTGCCATGCGATCACGCATTGGAATCTGCCTTCTAACCCCGTGGATCTCGAGCAGCGAGAGGGGCGAATTCACCGTTTCAAAGGTCATGCCGTCCGGAAGAATGTCGCTGCCGCCTACGCTAGTGAGGCTCTGCAGGGTGAGACTAATGACGTTTGGGATACGATGTTCGACATTGGCCGCACCAAGCGCTCAAGGGAAGAGAACGACCTCACCCCGTTTTGGCTCTTTCCGGGCAATGCCAAGATTGAACGCCACGTGCCGGCTATCCCCTTCAGCCGGGAGATAGAACGTCTGGATAAATTGCGTCGTGCGCTCGCAATATATCGAATGGTATTCGGTCAGAGTAGGCAGGAAGATTTGCTAGCGTACATTTTAAATGAGTTTCCCGAGCCGGATCGGCTGACGTTGGCTTCGGAATTGAGAATGGATTTGAAGCCAAGAGCGCCTTCGTCGGAAGCTTAGTGTCAACATAAATCATGTTTGATTTCGATCTGATTTGGATGAAAGGTGTCGGATTGTACCTGGAGGAAATGAGCTTTGACGTTTGAAGAGTGCTTGAATGATCTGAAAAGCCAAGGGCTCAAGAAAATTGATGATCTGCCCGACGCGACGGGTGTGTACGGGTTAGCAGATCATCTCGGTGTCATTCGCTATATAGGGGTAACTGCCGCGGATTCGTTTCGCGATCGTATCTACAGTCGTCACGTTAATGGCAGCGAAGAGCGAAGTCACAAACTAGCATGCAATTACAATATCGGCCGAATGTGGCGCAATCGGAAATCTGCCCAGTTCGTTGCGAGTGATGCGAAAATAGCAAAGGACCTTCGCCGTGAGTTCATTCGGCGTCACTGTTTTGCCGCTTGTGTGCCCCTCAGTCTACCAAAACCCTCTCTTGAGATGCTCGAAAAAGAGATCTTCAGCATTGCCCCACCTGAAATGATAAGCTGGAATAGCACGAGAAAGCGGGTCAATCGACTTCCGGAGCCCCGCGACCTTGTGGACTCATTGATTCAGGAGCTTGGTCTTAGCGCCGCTGATATTGCATCGTTAGAAAGACAGGCGAGCCTTTTTGAAAAATACGGCCATTTGGATCTCAGTCCCGCCAGTTAACTGATTTATTGATCACTGAGCCGGATGCTCTTTTTCGGCCGCTCGTTTACTTAGTTTTTCTTTGTCGATCTTTCGATTGAGGACATGCATTTTGCGGTGGCAGTTGGGGCAAAGCGCAACGGTATTCGCGATCGTGTCCTCGCCTCCCTTGGCTAGCCACACGATGTGATGGCACTCGAGGTAGTGCTCGTTTTTCCCATTCTGAAACGGCGCTGGCATCTCGCAGAGATCGCATTTGCCGTTGGCAAGCCGTTTGGCGTATTCGGCCACCGCCGCATCCCTGACATAGGCCGTTGTTTGCGCTGTTCGTGTGGCTGGCTTTCCCTTAGCCATTTTGGCGCGCGCTTTTAGCTCGTTGTCTGTAAGTTGCCGCGCTTTTTCGGCATGACTGCCTTCAATGACGCGTGCTTGTTCTTCGGTAAGAACAGGGATCGCGCCCCCCGGCTTGAGCCGGATAGGAAACATCCAGACCAGACGCTCTTGTTTTGTTTCATCGAGCTGCTCTTCTTGATAGGGAGCGCCGGTCAATTCGACTTCGCCGGCATAGGTATATTTGAATGGCTCCATTGCTTCGAGCAGATGCACATGGACCGCCGTCGATGGGGATTCGTTGAGCGTCTTGTTCTGAGCAAAGGTAAGGCTTTGGTGGCCGCTTTTTCCCATGCCGGTGTAGTGGAGAATATCCCCCTCCCAGCGATCTTGGTACAAGCCCTTGAACGGATCAGAAATCAGTACGAGCAAATTCCGTTTGGAATTAAATCTCATGCCTGACATGGCGCCAACGCCGAAACGCTGACTGATCTCTGCGTTCGTCAGAACGTCTCCAGAGGAGGGGAGTGTCGGTTGCTCTGGCTTTGTAACAACAAAGCCAAGCTCCTCAAGTCGCTTCTTGACGGTAGCTTCGCCGCCAGAGAATTCCTTTGCTGTAAGGGGAGCTTGACCGGACAAGTAGCCATGAGCCGCTCCGGCGATCGCTTTGGAGTCGTAACTGCGGCCGTCCTTCCGAAGCAGATACTCACGCGCTCTCCCAAATTTGTACTTTTTCAGGAATGCTTTGCGCTTGAGCAGGTCGAACTCTTGAATGGCTTGGTTCACCGCTGACGCGGTGAGGTCTAGCAGGCCCATGATGCATCTCGTCTCACAGGTTATATGATCTGACTAGGAGCCGGCGGGCTTCCCTTGGCCGTTGACACCATATCCCACTGCGGGACCGAGGCCAGTCTTGCCGCACTGCAGTCGGCCATTGGCTGACTTATTCCGTAACATCTCATATCGGAATTTCCGGAACCGCCGCTACGATGTTCTCCTAGACTTTCAGCTAATCCGTTTCAGTCCATTTTCCAAAGGCCGGCGCAATTTGCGCGCTTCTTGGCTTAGTGCGTTCAGCGGAGAGCCGAGCTATGCGGTCGGGTAAGGGCCGTGGGCCACGCTGGCTCTCTCTTATGGTTCGCAGTGCCCTGGCTCAGGAGCTTTGTTGGACATCGCTACCTTAGGTTCGCATCCAAGAATGGTGAGGTAGCGCTCGCATCTACGACGACCGAGGGGTCGATACTTGATGCGCCTCCAGGGACCGAGTGGTGGGACGGGCGGAGGTGTCAAAATTAGCTAAGGCAGGAAGTGCTCTCCTAAATGCAGGGCTTTCGCAACGCGGGATTGAAAACGCACCGCCGTCCTCGGTATAGAGCGCGCCGGCGCTGAGCCCATTTGATGCTGAAAAGCGTGCATAAGCAGCAATTCGACGCTTGCAATTGTGTCATTGCACCTCTTATGATTGCATAGGAGCGGGGGCTCACATGCAAGATCATCGCGAGGGCGAGCACGAAAATTCGTTATCGGTGACGCGACGTCGCGTACTGCAGTATGGCGCGCTGCTGTCCGCCGTGTGCGGTCCCTGGCTGAAAACAACATCATCGCTCGCGGCTGCGCCGAGTAACCCTACGTCCTTTCCAGAGTTTAAATTGCGTCGGGACCGCGACGAACTCTTTCTGCGGGTCACGGCGGTAGGATATCAGGACACGGGAGATGGTCGCCTCAGACCACTAAAATCAGCAAAAGAGCGGTTCCTGATTTTCAATTGTGGACCGCAGCACTTTGTTGAAACGGCGCTGCAGCCAACCGATATTCCAGTCGCTTTCCAAGAAGGCGATCTAAGTAAGATTGAGCTTTCTCCCAGCGCCGATAGTACGATCGTCTTTCGCATTCCTCATAGACATTCCCTTCGCCTGTCGTTGGACGAATTGCTTGCATGGCACAACTTTGAATTAGTCCTTCCGGACCTAGACAAGGTTGGCAACAAGTACGATTTAGAAATTCCAAGAACTTCGCCTTCGCTATTTACCCGTATTGAGATGCCTTGGGGTATCGAGCTTTCCCCGGCTTCGTCGTCTTCCAAGTTTGTCTTTACTGATCCATTGCGACTGCGCGTCACCGGGACCTGGTCGGAGCTTTGGACTACGGCCCTAGTAGAGAAAGCCACCAAGGATCGGGAAACACCACTGCAACTGGAAGTCCTGAGTGCGCGTGGTTTCGAGAGGACCAATACCACCGGTTCGGTGGATCAAGGTGATTTGCTTGTAACGTATCGGAATCGTCCAACCGAAAGCTTTCCTTCACCTCCGGTACCGATTTCCAACTACAGCCGGCTGGACATAGCAGCGAGCTTGTCTCGCAGGTTTCCATACACGGGCCTCATTGGCCCCCCACCTGTTGAATCCGGGAAGTTAGCCTACACCAACGAAAGCACGTGCATCGCCGCGTGCTTTGAGCCAGGTCGGACGGTCACCGCGAAGCAGCTTCGCCTAAGCGCCCGCGGCGGGTGGCTATACCTCGAAGGAAAGTGGAACCCTTTCCCCGGATGCGCACTATCTGGCTGGGTCCATTCCGCTAGTCTCGGTCGAGATGACCACGTCGAGGTGGTTAGTGAAGGGTTCCTCTATCCTTTTGGCACGCCCTGCGAACTTATCATTCAATCCGATCGGGTCTTCGCAAAGGACCAGGACGGCCACTATGTCGCGCCGCTAATCAAGCAAGCGTTCCTGCAGATTTCGCAGCCGAACTCAACGACGGTAGGGCATCCAGAGTCTCCGTTCGTCTCAATTTCAATCACGACTGAGCGTTCACCACCATTAGATGTACCGCCGGGCGGCGACGTCGACATCTATCGAAAGTACGACTTCTTCATGCCTCTCGTTAAGGGCGTGCCATTTTCGTTCGAGCACGTTGGACACGGCTGGAACGATGCAGAGCATCGCAGTTCGATGCCGATGTTCTTCGTAAGCAACAAGGCTCGGCTGGCGAATGGGCTCCTTTGGGAGCCGGGATATGCATGGTCACCTCCAGCCGATCCGCCGTCTTGCTATCCGTCGCAGCCTAGTAGCCCTGACGCCGCCCACATCATAATGAAGAGCGGCGAAGGGCTACGAGTCGTAGACAAAGCGTGGGCACTTCAACCCGGTCGGTTCGCTCAGTATAACGGCGCCCTGATCGCGCTTGGTCCGAGCGCTGCAGGCGGCAACACCGCGCAGAAGGTCGATTGGATCGAGTGGACGCGAGCCAACATTCCCGATCTTGCACCAAAGACGATCCAACCACCATTTCGACCCCGCGCGCGGACGATGCGCATTCGCGTGCAGGCGACCAGCCAACTATCGGGCGAACCCTCAGCGTCTATCGTTACCTATCGTGACGTCCGGTTTGCAACGTCCCCGTTCTTGGACCCCGAACCAACGACGCCGGCATCGCAGTATTTCGAAAATGTCACCTGCGACCGAGAGGATCCGGATACTCCATATCTGTACACGTTGGAGACGAGAGCACTGGTAAGCGAGAATGGCCCTGTAACTGCTCGCGCACCAAATAAAATAGCCGAAGACATTCGCGAAAATTATTACGCCGTTTCGGTTGCAACGAGTCCGATACCAATTGCCCTCTTTCTCGGCGTTGACAACGAAATCCGATTTGGGAATTCAGCATCCTCCGATGGCGTCGGCGGTTTATCAGTTCCGGACACGCACGCTAGCACGCTGACGCGCAAGGTTGGGGTGCTCGGAGATGCAACATTCAATGAGCGGCGATGGCCAGGCTACAACGGCCAGATCAAAGCGCGAATTCAAAATACCCAGCGACTGGACTATGCGGCTTTTGGCAGAGCCAGAGAGAAGCTAGATAAGCAACCCTTCGACAAATCCCGTGATCCTGATCGGCGCAAGACAATAGACGCAGCGCGCACACTAATGGGTTTGCCGCCTGGGGTACCTTTACTGACTGCAGCTCACGGAACTCCCTCTCCGGCGCTCAAGCTCGGTGATATGTTCGGAGCGGATGCGCAAGTTATTCCCGGTTTGTCATTCGCTAAAATTTTTGAAGATATCGTACTCGCCGACAACAGCGACGATCCGGATGCCCGAGCCGCAACACCGCTCGTATGGCATGTGCAACTTACCGGGATCGAATGGCTAACGGGACTGTTGAACACGGACGCGAGTTCAGTTTCATTGCCTGACGTTATCGCTGCACTTCTAACAGAGGCGGCCCCGAATCCGATTACCAAACCTCTTTCGATGGGTGTGGAGGCAACCCTTCATTGGTCCAACGATGCGTTCAAGGAGGTCGACGTTGGCCCGGCGGTGTTCATTCCAAAGGACAACACGAAGCTCGTGATCGATGCGAGTTCCCGTCTCGATTTGGGCGTCGTCGTGATACCACCGAACGCATCGGATTTTTCGTTTGCTGCAGGCAAACCGCATATCTCGGCTGCTGCGAAGATTACCGATTTCTCGGTCAAGGTGTTTGGTACGATTCTGGTAAATTTCTCAGCCGTCGCTTTCGAAATCACTGAAGACGGCCATAAGAACTTCACGTGCGATCTTGACTCCGTCGAGCTGCTGCCCCCCCTCGATTTCATAAATCAGATCGCGAGTATTTTTGGCGGGCTTGGTGACGATCAGGGAATCAAGATCGAGCCATCTCCTCGACAGATACAGATTTCGCAGACCCTACGGTTCCCTGACGACGATGAACCCCTGTTCATGGGACCGGCCATGATAACGAACCTGTCGCTAAGCTGGTTCGTCACGATACCCCTAATAGGGCGGGACGTGCTGGCCGTTGGCTTCGGCGTATCATCGCGCGAAAAGCCCTTAACCATCTGGGTACCACCCTACTATGGCGGCAAATCCTACGCGCTGATCGAAGCCACGACCAAGGGTCTGCGCCTCCTAGAAGTCAGCATGGAATTTGGCGCGCTTATTCCTATCACCTGGGGAATCGCAACAGGACAAGCGTCGATAACTGCCGGCATTTGCTTTTCGCTTATGCGCGACGACCAACATAACAGCGGCACAACTTCTCTACGCGCATTTGTAAAGGCATGCGCTGACCTTATGGTCGCAGGAATTATACAGTTTAACGGACTCATTCTCATCGCGCTCACTGCGGAAACAGGCGGCAGCGGCGATCGGATAAGTGGCACTGCTACTGTAAGTGTCTCAATCAAGATCGGATTCTTTAGAGTCACGTATGCCTTCACAGCCGAGCGCCATGAGGACAAGAGCAGCGGTTCTGCCGTGGTCGCGCTCATGAGTGAGCAATCGAACGTAAGAACCGAACTTTTGAACGACAACGTAAAGGGAGCCAGTAAGACGCGACGAGCTACCCCACCATCAGAATTGAGGCCATTCGGCCCCACTTTTTCAAAACAGAGACGCGCTGCCTTTGTACGAGTTTTGGCAGGTTATCGATTGTGAGGAAGGCCGATGGCTCCTGTGTACAAATTGGTTTTGGTGCCTTTGGATAGTGCGGATTCCAAGTCGTCGCCAATTGGCTTTGACGTCAATGTTGTGTCTGTACTTGAATTTTCAGCAGGATCGGTCGCGCCCGATGCCGTAACTGCGGCAGTAAACGCTCACCCGATATTGAACCTTCCGGTATCCTCGCGCATCCGCGCATACGCGCTGAGCTACAGCGCGTGGCGGGTCAACAAGCCTACCCTCAATGGATTGGTGACAGGAGCCGTTCCGGTAACGATGACTCTTGTTGGTGACCAATCACTCGCAGATAAGCGGTCAAATTTGCTGAGCTATTTGACGCGGACACAGTCAATCCCCGTCGCGAAGCTGGTGCATGACAAGCGCTTTGACAATTTAACCAATGACGATTTTCTGAATATCGCCGAAGTACATGATGATCTCACCTCGCTTAGGAATGAGCTATTAAACCGGGCCGTGAGGGCCTTCAGCTTCCGCGAACATTTTTCGCTCAGCATGGCGCCCGAAAAATTCTCGGAAGAACGTGCGCGATGGATTACTTCCTACGCTCAGACGCAGCTACTCACGGCCCTCTTCGGCAATCCAGGATCGCAACCGCTCTTAACAGCGCAGGCGAACACCTCGCTTACGCGTCTCAAGCGTGCAATACCGAAAATCGAGAAGCGGTTGACCAAAGTTCCGCCCAAGCGGGGCCTTACCGACAAGTTGCAGACATCTACAGACCAGGGTGAGGTTGACGTCAGTCCCCTCGATCCGAACGTAGCGGTTCACGCCGCACTGAAGAACGACGTATTAGCCGCCAACTGCGGATTCGTTACGCGCTGGCACGCTTCCGCATCGCAGTCCATCGACGGAGACTATGTCATAGCAATTGACTTGTCTCAGCTCACGCTCGACGCAACCGTCGCCGGGATGTCGACCCAACCAACGGTATTTCGCAGGCGGACGCATACCCATCCGCTGAGTTTCGCCGACGTCGGGAGTGCCGAAACCAGCAATGGAGGCCTGGCGTTTCTCAACGATGCCAGCGGATCGCCTCGCTACCGAGCGTCCGCAATTCACACCGAAACCCACATCATTCAAACAACGCTGTTGCAGCAAACCAATTCCATTGCAAACGTTCTGGGAACGGTGGCGAAAGAAGGTGAGGACTACCTCGGACCGCGAGACAATCGTCCACCCGCTTTGTTGGCCAAAGAACAGTTCGGGGTAAATGAGCCAGAGTCCGGCGGTATCACCATTTCGGCTCCAACTGTTGATTTGATGACGCCCGGACCGCTTAAAGATCCGCAGCGTCCGAACTTGGGCCCCTGCCTGTTTCTTGAAGATCTATGGGTGGGGTTTCGGCTGGACTTAGCGCCTGAGGGAACGGAAAAATTCTGGAGCATCCATCACCAGAACCAGGAAGTGACCTTTGCCAGTAGCAAGAAGGTCGTTCGTGGACAATCGGAAGACTTTTTTGCAAGAGAACAGCCGGGCGACCCTACTGCGAATATCACTAGCACGGAGCTCGGCCGCTACATCGGCTTAAGCGTTGCCCAGGTACCGGACTACATGAAGTTTTTGGGGAAATACGAACCGTCAGTCAATCCTCTGGAACCACCTTTCACGGTAAAGGTGACAGGCTACTCCAGCGTCACGCCGCTTCGATTTGGTCACGTTTATCCGTACCGACTTCGAAACGTATTTCTGGGTGGAATTAGCTTTTCAGATCAGGATCGAGGTTTAGTCTCATTTGGATCGAGCTACATCCAGGTATGCCCGTTCTACCGCGCTCGCGCTTTTAAGCCCGGGGAAGTGATCGACAGATCAGAAGAATCAGACTCACCCCAAAACGGAGTGCGCACGGTTTATCTGTCCAAAGAGAATCCCCGTGCCAGTTTGTGGGTAGTACCTTGCCCGCTAGACACGGATACAGCCCGCTATCACGGGCTATTTCTTACAAATCAGAACGAGCCGGCTCGTAACAGTCATCGATACTTCGTAACGGACCTGACGAGATTCTTCACAGCGCATTCATTGGACGCTCAATATTATGTTGATCCCGATGTAAGCGAGATTGTCGTCACGTTAACGCTTTTCAACGGAGATCCGCACTCTCAACAGCACGAATTCACATTCAAAGATGGCGCATTCTACGAACTTATTCAGCACTTGACGCTCCCTTCGGTCAACGCCCGCTTTGGAAAGAGCGGCCAGTGGGAAAAATTTCGTCCGATCCAAATCTCGTTCGCTACGACCAGCAACCTTTACCCATCCCTATCAGTGAATTCTGGCCAAAAGCGTGTAAATGTGACTGTGCCTGCCGGCGCAGAGCTTGAGCTAACCTTGACTCCGGTTGTTTCAAACGAAGAGCTAAGAAAGACCGCAACTTATGCGTCTTCGACCGACCAGTTAAGACAAGCACGAGCTACGAAAGCTGACGACGCCAATCTTCCTTTTCCGGGCCTGGTACAGCACAAGATCCGGGCTATCCACTGCGTTAAACAGCCAGCCATCGCTCCGTTCGTCGGATCCGAACCGACAGTCTCTACCGGCGAAGGCAAGGTCATACCTATCGCCTCGCGGGAAAGACTGAAGGAAACTGCCCAGCTAGGCGGATATTTACAGGTCGACGCAGCAACGACGGGCCAAGTTCGCATAGAGGCGTCTTGGTCGGACATAGAGGACAACGCGAAGTCTCGTAAGTACATACTCAATGCGGCAACCGCCAACAGCAAAACGCGAAGCATTACCTTCTCACAATATAAGGTACCTGCCGCCTCGACAGTCGCACGTGTCGATGCAAGTACCTCCACGGCGCTTATAAGCGCCGGAAAGCTATCGCTGACCGAGCAGTTCGAATTGCAAAGCGCCGAGAATAAAATCTTTCTCGAATTAAAGGACAATACTCCGTTATCTTGCGCAGTTGACTTTGTCGATACGCGTCGAAAGCAGGCCAAAGTCCGGGCTGTCGCAATCGGACGATATCCGAACCAATTCAAAAGCGACAAGCCCGACGCATTTGAGAGGCGATCTGATTGGTGGCCGATTGACGTCCCGGCCTCCATGAAAATGGTAGCGGCGAGCATCAGTCACATCATTCCACTTTCGCGCGACTTGATTGAGGGCGAGCCTGCGCGGCAGACTCGCGTCTATGCGATGCGAATATTTGTATATCGACCTTGGTTTTTGTCCGGTCCCGGAGAGCGCCTGGCAATCGGATGTAGGGCTGGACGATTTAACGAAGGCCCGAGTGCGTCGCTCAACAAATATCTGAGTCAGTGGGGTGAAGATCCCGTCGAACGGCCGAAGCTGCCGATAACCAAGCGACTGCCGAGAGCTTCGGATTTTCGAATCCCGGATATGTCGATCGAAGTGGCCTTAGACTCCAAACTCTACAGTGCGCACAGCGTCGAAGGAAATGCAGCAGTACTTTATCGGGACAATGTTGTTCGAGTTCAAAACAGCCCCGAACCAGACAATGACATCTTGTCCCTAGCAAGCTTCGCGCTTCGCTGGCATGAGGAGACGAAGCTTTGGTACTGCGACGTTGAGATTGGCCAAAACTTCGTCGGCTGGTGCGGAATGGCTCTCTATCGACACCAACCCAACGCACATGAAGGTTTGCAGATTTCAGAAAGCCCAGCTTGGGCCTACGGAGCAATCTTGCATGGCGAGAGCGTTGCTTGGACTGAGAGACAGGGCATGCTCCATATCACAGTCGGCCCAGTGTTCGATCGCTATACAACATTCGAATTGGACGCGACCAAGTATAACGATGGTGTGAGCGCCAATCTGCACGACGGTTCCGGCCAACGCGCAGCAATGCAGAAGTATGTGGTTCAAGGCAAAACATATTTTGAAGGCGTTGTACGCGCCGACAATGAATGGAGCCTCGTAAAGCTCCGCTTCGGGTCCGACGTTTCATCGAAACGAATTCAGGGGGCGTGAAGCCGATGAGGATGGCTCGCACTGTTGTATTGATAGGCGCATTGCTAGCCTGCAATAGAGCGCTCGCCGCGGAGCCATGCCTTCAGCCCCTTTCCAGAGGCAACGAACTCGATCGACACCCCTCCAGGTTTGCGAAACTCGTGGATCAAGATCCGCCAGAGTCAACAAAAGCCGACGGAGTGAAGAGATTTCTGCCCCTTAAGGTCGGGATTTCCGACGTCGCTAACATCGACTTCTACTACATCGATTTCAAGCCCCCATCAGGTGAGACGCCTGAGACGATGTTCAAAAAAATTCGACTGGCATTTCCCGAGTTTGCTGCCGGGAAGGGCGCAGTCAAGGAATTCGCCTTTGGACCCTACAGGGGCAGCTTGGATGCCAACGATAAATTTCTGAAGGCCAATACCGAGCTTTGGAACAAAACCGAGCCACTAGGTGCGCTGATGACGTTTCTGCTTGGCACAAAATATCCTCATTCGGCTCGCTTGTTTGCGGGCGACTATCAAGCAGCTCCCGGTTCGGTAGGTCTTTTTGAAAAAGCCGGGGACGTGCAAGTGACATGCGCTTCTCCAACTGACTTTATCTTCACCACTGTGGATACAAAAGTCGGGAAAGTTCATCCGGTCGCCGGCAATCGCGGCTTCGGAATACAGCCAAATCCAGATGGCACCTTCCGATTTTACTCGATGGCCGCCGACAGGCAGTCCGACTCTTTTCCAGTCAGGCTAGCAGGTTGGACAGGGGACGACGTATTTTGCCAAGGTCATGATTTCTGGATCCTGTTCTATTCAAACATGAAATCTTTCTTGAAGACCAAAAATAGCGCCGTGCTAACTAATCACGGCCCAGTCAAATATCCTTTCGATGAAAATGGAAACCATCCCGCTTTAGATTGCACGACGAGCCAGAAATGATGCCGTCCAATATCGAGCTTCGGTTGTTCTGATCTGATCACCGCACAGTGTGTCGTCACGACTCCGGCTCGAGCCGATAGCTACGTGTTCGCTAAAGGGTGTTGGAGTTGGCCGCGATCGTAGGGCAACCTATCGTCGACGTCTAAGCGGGTGGAAAGATCCGCATATAGGGCCAGAGGGGCCCGTGCAGGCCCTTCCGGGGACGCCCCCCGAGCCGGCTGAGGCCACCTGATCCCCTGTTGCCGGACTGAGAGATCTTCGAATTCCTGACTGAAATGGGAACTATTTCCGACTAGCGAGAGCGCCTAGCACTATGATCGGACAAGGTTTTTTCTAGATTCTGTCCCTCCGCCGAGATGCTCTGCGGAAATTCATATGGTTCACATCCGGCGCACGAGATGGGCGATCGCAGAACGTCAATCGGCGGGTCTTCCCGAGGGGGCAGCGCGTACGGCCGAAGCGCGCCCCGGAAACTTGCCAGCCGCAGCCGAAGTTTTCTGACCTGACAACCTGACGCAGGTGGCGCGTCAACCTGTCAACCGTGTCAACCCAGATTCTGAACTTTGCGGCTAGCGATATTTCGGGGCGCGCTTGGGCCGTAGGGGCAGGGGGCCCGGGAAGGACCCGCGAGCTTGAGGCAGGCCGTATCGACCGAAGGAGTGTCAGCTCACGATCCCAAAGCGGACGCTTTGCACGTGACCAATCTTGATCTGCTAAGGGCAAAAAGCTGACCTCGTCCGCGTCGCTTCAATATTTCGGCAGAGCATGCTGGACTACCGGCGTGCAGCCGGCCGACTGAAGAACTTTCGGACCGACAACACTTACATCAAACACGCCGCGGACCTTCCCAAGCCAAAGCCAAAGTTGGGATGATTGAAAGCTGGTGGTTCAGGTGGCCTCGTCGAGAAATCCGATGCGCGACGTACCGCGGATTGACCTGACCGGATTCACAAGAACATCTCTGGCACATTCGAAAATAGCTTCTTGAACCCGCTGGAGATCGCGGTCAGTATAATTAACATCGATGCCGCCGACGTTTTTCCCATCATAAACTTGGACGGCGATGGTATCGCCCTTGAGCTCCATCTCGACGACAATCCGCAGCCATGTCCCGCCCGGGTCTCTCGCGTGAGGCACGCGAATGGCCACACCCATCAGAATTGGCTCGATTACGATGCTCCCTCGTTTGAAAGAGCTGAACTTGGCGTCGCGATAATCACCGCGTCCAAGAGCCCACCCACTTTCAGGCGGAACCCCCAAGACCGTAGCGCCTTCACCCAAGTAAGCCGGAAAGTGCGCAACAAGAGCATCGCCGAACTCGTGCAGAGCCAGATAGTGGCGCGCAGCAGTCTCGCCGTATGCGGACATTGCCTGTTGCAGTTCCAGAATGCGAGCACCGAGCGCCATGCGAATCTCTCCCGTGAGGCACCTCTTTAGAACAGCCTGGAGGTCTAAGGTGAACTCTCATCCGATAGCTTTGTCTGGCCCTTTGGCAACGGGTCGTACGGCCCGTGCTGCGCCAAAAAATCCCGCCAAAACCTGATAACCACCTCAAACAACATGGAAAGCTCCATGTTCTTAGGATCAGACTGGCTTACCTCGATTGCCAGATAGGACATGCCATAGGGCCCTTGACCGTATCCACCCATGCCGAAACCCTGGATCTTCTGAGTCCCCTTGGCGTTCTCTCGAATGAAGTGCTTGCTGCCGTTGGAGATAGATTGCACCAACCCGTACCAGACGGTCTGGCCGTCAATCCAAGCCATGAAGTCTTCTTTCTTCTTGAAGCCGAGCTTCGTCTTCAGGGCTGCATCTCCTTTAACAAAATCTCCCCACACCCAGTCGGCCATGTGATGCGCCGTGATGGCGCAGTTCATGGCGTGCCGGGCCGAATCCAAATGCCCCATGAAGTCGTCGAAATCGTCGAGCAGCTTTTGGTAGAAGTCTTTCGAATTGTTGATGTCGAACATATCTCCCCTCAATGAAGTTGCCGAAGCACCACTATATCCCTGTTTTCTACCTTAAGCACTGGTGCGGCTCTGACAGTCGCTTGCTGGACTACACCCAACCCTACGATGGCATCGTAAAGCCACAGCCTAAGCACCCGGACGGCGTCGGTTATGTACGAGGCCTATACCGACTGTCCGGCGTGCCAGACGATGTCGCCGAAATAATCGAAAAGACCTTCTTTGCAAAACTCGACGACCAGGCAGCCTACGCGCACAAAAAGTTGCTCAAGCGCGAGATAAACAGCCTGACGCCCAAAATGCGGGAGGCATGGACGCTATTCTTACTCAGCATCCTGATGCGCTCACCTCGCGCCGTGGTGGACACTTATGCGAAGATCACCGAAGACCTTCCCGCTCAATGGGAAGCCGCTAAGGGACGATGGGCGATCGACTTTCCAAATGAAGGCGTGCTCGGAGATTACACCCCCGACGTTGCGCGGCAGTACGCCTTGATGCAGTTACGCCGCTTCATCGGGAACGACGCGATCGGCCAGGTGGTTCACCGGATGCATTGGTCCACGTTCGACGTTTCAAAAACCAAGTATCGGTTTGTGACCTCAGACCGCCCGGTCGTAAACAACAATGGGCTGGGCTATGTGGACAGCCATATCGCTATTCCGCTCAGTCCAACGATGCTGTTTCTTGGCGTGAACTCAGTATCAACGCTGAACGCCATCCACGCGATGCCGGACCGAGATGTCGTGTTCAACTGCAATAGGCAGGTTGTCCGCAGGGCTGTGAAATATGTGTGGGCTCAGGACTATTCCAACGATGCCCTGATAAAGTCAGATGTCGGAGGACGCCAGGGACAACCCGAGCATGTTTTCCGGGAGCGGCCCGATCGAGGGTCGAGAGCTCACACCTCTAGCCAAACAAATTGGCGTCTAAAGCGAAACGCGCCGGCGCATTCGGCATCAGCCTTGTCTTCACGGAGTCCTTGCACCAGCGCGCCTTCGCCGCCGCCTGCACTTCCGGCTTCTTCGCGTTGCCTTTGCCGGTGGCGTGGACCATCAGCTTCATCAAGTTGACCAGTGGCATACAGGTCGCCGCTTTACCCGCCTATAGTCCTGCATGAAGCCCGAGTTGGCGCCATGCTGGCTTGGTCCGGCTTACCTCTGAGAGAAGACTCCGAACACGTGTTCGGCGTGTTCGGTAAGTTCGGTCAGATTTAGGAAAAACGAGCTAGCGGATTTACGGGGCGCGTTTGGGCCGTGGGGGAGGTGGTCCCAAGAAGGACCCAAAGCGCGCTCTCGTGGCGCGAGGTTGTAAGTTGAAGTTTGGCCGCGTCCGTGCGGTCTACGAGTTGGCATGCGCTTGAACTCGACCTGATCCACATCAATGACGGGTTCGTCCAATATGTCTAGGTTGTCTAAGATGAAACAGAGAGTAGTACCAAAGTACGCCGATCTCGTATGAGATCGGCGTCAATTTTGCCTACACGCGTGATCTAGTCTGCTTAGACACCATAGACCAATAGCCGGCTTCTTTTGGTTAGGTGGGGTCTAAGCGAAGATTTCAGGTTCGACAGCTTAGCCGGGAACCGCGTCGTCGAGCGCATTCGTCTCTCGCTCGCCCTCTCCCGGCGGCCAATCGATAGACTGACCCATGATCCGCTCGAACGACTGCCTACATTCCAGCAAACATGGGACATCGTAGCAGTACCTGCGTTTTACAACACCTTCGCGTTCAATGCCAAGCTTTGAATCGCGAATGCCAGGTGCTAGCTTCCTCAAGCGTTTGCCAAACTCAGCATTGCTGCGTTTCCGTCCAACGCCCATGCGAGCCGCATCCCTGAGGTATTCACCGTAGAGGTCGTCCCTAACGACCCAGGGACGCCAGCCATCATCGCCTTGCAAAAGCGTCCCGGCCCAAAGCCGATTGAACCAACAGTCGTCGATTGGATCCAGCGACCTCAGCTTTTGGTCGAGCAAAGCTTTCGTTTGTGGAAACCGGAAGATATCGAACCGAGTAAGGTCAAACGATAGAAGTTCGTAAAGTAGTCGTTCGCGCCCACCTTCGTCGAGCTCCTCGTAGATCTCCTTGAAGTACGCATTGTTGCGCTGAGCATAGGAAGCCACATCAAGAACAAAGAAGCGTCGCTCGTCTCCGGTCGCGGGGACAACCCAGTCTTCATTTGAAGTCATGATCACCCGAACGCGGTTCTCCATACGGATAGGATCAACTCCCTTCGATTCGATCATTTGGATCTTCGATGTGATCAGCCCCTTCAACCGCCCTTCTGCAGCTTTGTCGCCAGCCCACATCGCTTCGTCAGCTTGCAGCAGACCACAACTGGCAAAATGCGCGTTAAACTGACCTGTAAGGTAGCGAGCATCATCAACAGGGAAATAATGAGCCGCAATCAACGATCCGAGAACGTCGCCCATCACAGTTTTGCCAGTGCCTTTTTGGCCGCGCAAAACGACCGCGATACCTGGCCTTTCCCTCGGTCGCTGAATGAGATGGGCCATCCAACCCCACAGATAGCTGAAGTATTCCTCGTTTTCGTTGCACACGTTGACACGAAGGTGATCTTTATAGCGCTCGCAACTGCCTTCTGGCGATGGCGTGGCGCTGAAGCCGCGCCAAAGATTCAGATAATTTGGCGTTCCAGCTGCCCCGTCCGGATTTGGAAAATATTCCACTCCGTCGTACTGGCGGCGATTCGGATGCTGGTGCCAAGCCTTCGCCCAAGTGACCGACTTAAGCCGTCCATCGGGCCCAACAATTTCCGTATATTTGTTTCCAAACCAGGAGTTCATTGCCTCGAAAGACAGAAAGCGCACCCGGTCGTTTACCGGGCCCGCCGGCTGCTCGTTCACCACCACCGCTTTGCCGCCCCAGATAACCAGCGCGTAACTGCGGTTGATTTCCTCGACTTCGAAGCCCCAAGAGCGGGCACACATATTGGCTGGGTCAACGACGCTTCCACCGCTTCGCTCGGCATCCTTTGAAGCATCTGCGCCGATGGCATCGGCGGCATCCTCTGAATTGATCAGGCTTTCAATAAACTCGTGCGGAGGGACATCGCCATGTCCAATAATGTCGGCGATGCGGCTTGGAGGTGCATTGCGAAGCATATCGTTGAAGTCTTGCCCTTGCCCCGTTCCGTAGTTGGAACGAGCGAGGTTATCGACTGGCCCAGAGAGGCCACCGTCTGTGGTGTTAGTCATTTCGGATTCCGGGTATCTTGGCGAGTTTTTGCGGCGTCGCCGGTGAGACAGCGGCGTCAGAAAACATAATAGTTCCGTAGAACTGTTTTCTGTCCCACTGAGACTTAAGTGTTTGATATTCCTGAGGGCCTAAAGTCCCCTAGGGAGCGCCAGCAAGCTCAGGCACTTAGGTAGCCATCAGTCCCGTTCGTTGAATAATGGTTGAATAAGACGCTGGTGAACAGCGGCGAACGCTTGGGGAATTTTCTGCCGACATTGCAGGCTAACCTCGGCGCGAAACCTCACTGCGGCTGGCGCATTCCCCAAAAATTTACTCGTCGCCCTTGGTGTCCGGAAATATTCAAATCGCCGCTAGCGTGCGCTCTCGTACGCGAGCGCCCTCGGGTGTTCGCATTGACGTTGCTCGTCGCACGATCGACACTTGTCCCGTCGAGCTTTGTGCGAATAGTAGGGCTGCGTGAGATACAATCGACGAGAGAAAACTGGCGGACAACAGTCACAAGTCAGTCCATCCGCTCCGAAAGCCGCAGACCGAGCTCAATGCCATTCGCCCGGCGGCTCACCTGCACGATTGACGATGCATGCGAAGTAACCGGCTTGGGACGCACGAAACTTTACGAGTTGATTGGAGCTGGGCGTATCGTCACGACAACGATCGGACGTCGGTGACTAGTAGTGGTGCGCTCACTTCTGGCGCTCCTTGACACCAACATGTCGATCTAATGGACGTACTGAAGTTCAACCGCAAGCCTCTCGGCATCTGCTCCCTACTTTGCTCCCTCGGACCGCAGAATGCGGCGCTCCAGATTGCGGCGCCGGCGCTTTTGTTCAGCGGATACCGCCGCGGCCTGCTTCAGATAAGCCGCCTTTTCTTTTCCCTTCAATTTCTTCGCAAATTCCAGGATCGTATAATACCAGCTGTGATGCGTGGCTGTATCTGTCGGCTCAATCTCTGCAGCCCGGCGGTACTTCTCAAATGCCGCCTTATAGCTTTTGGCGGCGCCGGTCCTCCGGGCGAGATCGGCAAGTGCGTGGCCCCAGCTCAAATAGACGCTGTAATAATTTGGATTAGCCGCTCCCGCAGCTTGGAAATGTACCATCGCCTTCTTAAACAGCACTAGGTCGTCCGTGATGCGCGCCAAATCATGTAATGCCTTGGCGAAATTGTTGTGAACGATGTCGGGCGTCTGGGTGTGTCGGAGCGCCGCTTCGTAATGACAAAATGCTTCTCTCAGTATCCCATTGTCGCTGCGGGGATACTCTGCGCGCGCCAGATCCGCCAACGCATTCGCCAAATTGTTGTGGGCGTCTGAAAATTGAGGATCTATTGCCAGTGCTGCCCGATATTTCACGACGGCGCGGTTGAGCAGCGCTTCCGCCGCCCTAGTCATCACTTCCATTGCGCCATCCCGGACTGCCATGGACAGATCGAACAGGACATTGCCCCAATTGTAGAGGGCATCAGCTTCTGTGGCCCGAATTTTCGCGGCAATGGCGAAATGCTCAGCGGCTTTCCGATAAACGTCACGATCATCGTCGATTTTCGCCGTTGAGTGCGCGCGATCGCCCAAAATCATTTGGGACCAGCCGTAAATCTCCCGTTCCCGCTCGGTTAGCTTCTTCAGCTGCCGGCCCCTGAACAATGCGGCAACACGCTCATGCTCGCCTGCGAGGAAATAGTATTCGGCAGATAGGGCCTGCTCTTGGCCGGCGATCAGGGCGTCGAGCTGGGGCCGAATGACGGCGGCGACGTCAAACCGGCTTTCGCGGAGCCCAGACTCGTCGTCCAGACTGCTTCCCGGGGCTTTGTAGTCCGTCAGCATCTGAAACATAGATTCTAAATGCGAGAACGGCTGCGTTACGAAACGCGGGGGAAAGCATCCGAGCCTTTGAGCCAGCGTGACGAATAAATCATCGGCATCCCAATCCCCCAAGAAGTGCGTGCCGCGTCCGGGGGTGAGGAGCCGTTTGGAGACATGGGCCGGCGGCGTCTTTCCATAGCCTACCCAGTAGAGCCCATACTCAAATGTCCTGACATCGGCCAGAAGATCAAATACCGGATCGTTCTCGCCACTATAACCGACTACAATCCAAATCCGGCCTTTATGCGCATCCTCGAAAACAGGCTTCATATAGCGCCGATGTCTGTTCACCTCTTCACGCGTGTTGAGAAGCACAAAGCCATCACGCTGGCCATGGAGATGGAATATCGATTTTTCACTCACCTGGTCGGGATTGAAAAGATGCGATGCGGCGAAATCATAAACCGCCGGGAACGAATTTATAAGTGAGCAGGCCCTAGAAACGAGAGGATCAAAATTGGTGGTAAGTACTCGATCGATGAAGTCGTGATCAATAAGTTGAGCGAGCGCGAGGTGAGCCCAATTGATTTTCGCATTGTCGATGTATCCGCCAATAAGGTCGCGCCGGATCCCACGGTCGAGACTGGCCATGCAGCCAGGATAGTCTTTCGGGGTCGCGCGGCTGTAGGCGGCAGGATATGAGGTCCTAATATGCTCGACCACGGCACCTGCCGACGGTATCCCCGCGCTGATCGAACAGCCAGCACCGAGTAGCACGGTGCATTTTCGCGTTGTACCGGGTTTCGGCCGCAGCGCCTCTACAATGTATTCTAACGTACGCGGGGGCGTTGGCATCAAAATATTCTCATGTTGGGATTGAGTGTACGTGTACTACCACTCCCGATTCTCGCGTTTCAAATCAAAGGGTCTGCCGACAACTCGATGTAGTTAGGAACTGGCCCTTTATGGATCAGATTACTTCAAGCTGTAATGTTGGCCCATTAAGAACTGCCGAAACAATTGATAGGTCGGGCAAATCGCCTGCAATGCTGATGTCACTAGAGGGTTCACGGATCGTACCAGCATATTGAATCACTGATGGAGGGTTGCGCCTCAATGCGGCTGTGCTAGTACGCCCGCTCTCGAATCGAGGAGCTAAAAGTGGCGAAGAAGGCAAAGAAGACGACTACCAAGAAGAAAACTGTGCGCCGCGAATACACAAAGGCTGACGTGAAAGAGCTGCGCGCTTATTCGAAAGCAAAGACGCCCGTTGCAAAAATCGCGAAGCTGACAAAGCGCTCCGAAGGCTCACTCCGCCAAAAGGCGCTCAAGCTTGGAATCCGTCTCGGTCACCAGCGCTAGAGGCAGCATCATGACGCTCTTCAATAGGGTGTTCTCGACCAGAACGTTGTTGCAAATCATCTGCGTTCTCGTCGCTGTTTTCGCAATGAAGTTGTTGAGCACTCATTTTGACTTCAGCTGGGCAACCGCAGTGGCGGTTGAGTAGGGGACACGCTCGAAGGCTGAGCAGAGAAGAAGCCAATATAGTGGCGAGCTATCGCGCGGCGTTCAAGCGTGCGTAGTAATAGCGCCTTCAAAACCGGAGGGTAATGGAGGTGAGTCAAAACTCAAGCGCGGGTGATTTCCCTATATGTCCGGGAGGCCTCGAACCGGCAACCAGGGCGTTATGAGCGGCAGACCATCGAAGAGCTTCGTTGATTTTGCTGCATTTTCGTTTGAATTTGATCGCGTTCGTCGTGGCTTGTTCACATCGTTTCTGGTGCGAAACTGGTGCGGTCAGTGAGCTTCGGTAGGCACTTTACGCCGTTGGCGACACAGTCTGTCCCATGATGGATTGGACCGGGACATCTCGAAGATCGATGCAGCACCAGCACTTAAGCCTCACCTTGATCGATCATGTCGTACCAAATGTAGTACTGCCACTGGTTCGTAGTTCGACGATCAAGCGTTGTCGCGCGTCGGCGTCCGTCTTGCAGCCATAGCGTAGCGCGGCGTAGCTGCGCGCGTCGGCAGGTGATATGCGCCTGCGTCGCCGCGAGCAACGTTCTGCAGCGATCATTTTGCTCGGAGCTTTAGCCTGCACGTGGGCAGAAGGTGCTCAGCGAGTTTAAGCAACTCGCCTGAGGCGCCAAAAAGAAGAGGCGGTACACCGCCTAGGTAGTCAGGCTGCCATTTCTTTTCTGGCGGCCTCGACTCTCCCATCAAGGTACTTCGCTAGATCCAGAAGGTGGATGCCTTTAGCGCATTTCTGGCTTGCTTCCATTCGCACCAGAGGGATCGCTATTTCACCTGCGCTGATCTTCTGCACCAGCTTGGTGGAATTTTGGTGTGAGAAGCAATGGCGCGGCTAGCCGGAATTGACTACGTCGCGCCGGCCGCGGTTGTTTTCTTATCGCTTGGAGGCGTGGGCGATTGTGCCGGCTCGACCTCTAGAACGGCAATAGATCGCGGTAGTAATACTGGACCTCCTGCTTTTTGTTCGCACCAAAGGCGTTCGAAAGCCTGCAGCCAATGTATGCCGCATCGATATCGTTTAGCGAGATACTCGCGCTCCTCGGCACGTTTACACCCCAACTCGACGAGAAGGCGAGCCCGCCCGGAAGGATCAGCGCTACGTGCCCCGTCGGACCGTTCGACTGCCAGGCGGCGACGACTGGATTACCGTCGGCCGCGCGCATTGCAGCAGTGTCGTTCGCTTCCTGTTGATCGCCTGACCCGATTGTCTTCCAGTGGGAGAAGACACCTTGGGAAAGCCGATCGGCCAGTTCGTTTGCGGTAAAGTACCCGTCGCCATTTTTGAAATCGGAAAAGCTCCAGACAGTCTCCAGGGATTTTCCGACAAACCAATTACATGCAGTGGCGTCTCTCAACTTATACTCTGTCGGGTCCGAGGTATCGATGCATTGAAAAAGCGTAGCGAGCTTGCTTTCAAGCGCTTGGTTGATAAGGCTTGAATTCCAAAGCGACTGTTCGCTGGTCTCACAGGTCGTCGGCGCTCCGTACACAGGGACGACACCGCAGCAAATCAAAATGACCCAGAGCATTTTCCGAAGCATGCAATTTGCTCCAAAATGATAACCGGCCCGCCGTTGGCGATGCGGGAGTGATAAATTAGAAAATATCTAGTCGCCTCGCAGCGCCCTGTTGTTCTGCTTCACGGCCTCGGCGCTCGCTTCCCGAACACCTGACCGACTTATTGAAATTCATCGATCACTCAACCCAGAATAGTTTACTTCGGTTCTCTGTCAACATTCAACATGAAGTTGTGGAAAATTGACCCGCAGTGATACGGGCGCCGAGACTCGACGACAATCTTCAACCTAAGCTTTAGTTGACCCGAATTTGGGTCATTGCATATCGATTACTTCCTTAGATCATTTTCAGTGCGCAGTTAAATGTCGCGGGGCAACATGGCGCATCACGATGTTTCGATTGCGGAAGACGACTTTCAACCGCGTCCCGTCGGGTCGCAATCTCCACTCAAGATGCCATTGTCCCGCCGCGGATTTCTCGCGGGGACGGCAAGCTCTGCGCTGACAATCGAAAGTGCGCTGGCTGCCGCGGGGAAGGTGGTCGCGAAGGTGCTGCGCATCGACCTTTTGGACGGGGGCAGGGCGGTCACCGTGCGTGAGGCTCCGGAAAACTCCAACTCTCCCGACCCTGGTTCGCAATGGTGCGTGCAGGCTTCGGCGTTCGGACCGAGAGCTTGGTTCGAGCTCGTCGTGGTGGGAGCGGATGCGAGCAAGCGCCTCCGGATCAGGTACGCAAGCTTTGGCGGCAACCAGTCTGCGCGGCTCGATTTCTATTTCGAGCCGAAGCTGGTCAAGGACGGGGATAAGCAGGTCGTTGATCGCTGGAACATCAGCCTGGTTACCGGTCTCTGGAACGATGCGAAGAAAACAAACACGCCCTGGAAGAGCAGCGAGATCTCATTCGCGGACTTCGTATCGAAGAAGAACTTCTTGGAGGCTCCGCCAGGCCTTTCGCAAGCCAGGACGCGATTTACCGAGATGTTCGAGGGACGTGTGGTCGCTTCGGACAAGCCTGCCATCCTGCCGAACCTCCAGTTTCTTCCGGATTGCGTCTGGCGAATAACCAGCAGCGCCGGCGCTGTCGTATCCGCCTTCAACGGACGCGCCAGGGCCCACAGCTTCACGTTTGGCTGGTACGGCTTTGGGCAGGGGGCTCCATTCTTTCGCGGGGTCGCAGGTTCCGACAAGCCGATCACTCTGGATCAGCCGTACTTCCGCCTCGGTGAGGCCGGCGGCACCAATATCGAAGTTACGGGGATGTCGGCCCTCAACTGGGAGGCATGCCGCACCGATTCCCCGCTGATGCCGGGCAAGGGCCAAACTTTTGCAAAACTTGGCTTTGGCGCGTGTCAAATCAGTCTGTCTTCGGACGGCAGCAAGACGGCCAGGGATATTCCAGCCGCGAGCCTGTTCGTAACGGAAACCTCCTTGCCAAAGACAAAGAGGGCTCCTGCCGGCAAGACTGCAGTGCTTCGAAATGCGCTTTGGGGTGCCGTGAAACAGAATGACGGCAGCCCGGGCTTTGAAATGCTTACCCTTGTCGGCCGGCTGGTCGTCGATGCACCGCCCAAGCAGGAAAAGACGCCCGATACGGCCGACAAGAGCAAGCCGTCGGTGGCCCCCGGTGCTCCAGCGGCTCTGGCTTGTGCGCTCGGCCCTTGTCCAGCGCCTCAGTCCGGACCTAGCAAGGATTGCGTCAACCCACAGGACGCGACGCAGAATTCTGATGTCTTGGCCGCCGTTGGCGATCGCGCCGGCGCAAACACCGCGTCAATCTGGGCCGTCTTTGATCGAGCCGGAGAGGTCGCTCCGTCCGAAGCGCGGCGCATTGCCGTCGACCTTAGCCTTTTCGCAAGCAATCTGTCGCTCGGCGATGTGAGCCACAGTTCTATTGCCTTTGAGGCTGCCGACCTCCGGCTGCTCTATGAGGATGGCAAGGGCCTTGATGAGCTCAACTCGGGCGAGCTTCCACGGCCGAGCGCGTCTAGCTACGTCTGGGTCGGACCAACCGTCGAAAAGACGGCAAACGTAGCGCAGTTCGATCTTTCGCGCGCGACGCTGACGGTGGCGCGCGACCGTGACCTCGTAAAATTGCGATTTCGCTTCCTCGATCTGAACCTGGTGCTTTGTCCGAAGCCGGTCATTCGTCCTGCCCATCCCAATTGCAGAGTGATTGAGGTCGAGAAAGGCGTGTTCCGCGACGACCGCCCCGTGCTGGTCGCCGAATTCGACCCTCAGCATATCTTTGAGGAGGCGGTCTTCCAGCAGAATCTGCCGCCTCCGGATATCCAGCTCGACGATCCCGACTTCAGCCGCGATAAAATCATCAGCAAGCTTGCGAGCTTCGATACGTCGACCGAGGCCGGTCGAAAAGATTTACTTCTGTACCGCCAGAACGTGCGGGATCGGAAGATAAACGCGTACAAGGTATTCGACACCAGCAGCCCGCCAAAGGAGGATCCCAGCAAGGAGGATCCCACCAAGAAGGCCGCCTGCGAGGCATTCAAGGTTTTCAGCGACGAGTTCTCCAAGCAGGCCCGGCGCGCCGGCCTGCCGGAGCCGCAACAGATCTACATCGGACCCTTTGCGCTCGATCCGGACGGCATGGCGCTCACGCGCCCGGTAGCGCAGAAGATCAGCACGGCAACGATCACCGACGCCATCAAGGCCATGTTCGATCGCGTCGTTGCTTTCATCAAAGAGGATGAAAAGCGATCACCGCGATTGCTGGCTCCCGTTTTGCCGCCGGCTCCCATTACCGGGGCGCCCGCGCCGAAGGTCGAGCCTGATGCCGTGTATCTGGCCAATGCGCTGCGCAACGAGACGATCCTGGAGCAGCAGGAACCGCTCTACGGTGTCTTCCGGGATTTCTACAGGGAAGCCAGGATCAAGCAGTTGCAGCCGGCAGATGGCAGTCCGGCGCAGTCGTTCGATCAAAAGCTGGTGGAGCTCTTGATCGCATTGGAGAAGCGTTATCGGGAGACGCGTCATCCCGCCGACCTGACGCTGCTGTTTGCCGCGGCCCCGGGCGATTCCCGGGAGCGTGGCTTGAACCGGCTCGCGCATGATGGCCTGGTCAAGCGGGTTGTTGGAGGGCATTGGGCGCTGGTGCCGAAGCTCGGCGAACTGGCACTCGCCAACCGTATCGAAGCCTACAATCTGCCGCTCGGCTGCATCTCGCACCTCTACCGCAGCATTGCTGCGCGTGGTCCCGGCACGATCTCGAAGGTCGGGCTACGCACCTTTGTCGATCCGCGGCTCGAAGGCGGCAAGCTCAACGAGAAGACCACCGAGGACCTGGTCGAGCTGATGACCATCGATGGCGAGGAATGGCTGCGCTACAAGGCGTTCCCGATCAACGTCGCAATCCTGCGGGGGACCACCGCCGATCCCGCCGGCAACATCACGATGGAGCGCGAGGCGCTGACGCTCGACAATCTCGCAATGGCGATGGCGGCCAAGAATTCGCGTGGGTTTGTCATCGTGCAGGTCGAACGCATCGCCGCCGGCAATTCACTCAATCCGCGCGAGGTCCAGATTCCAGGGATTCTGGTCGACTGCGTCGTGGTCGCCGATCCCGAGAACCATCCGCAGACCTACGGCACCACCTACAGCCACGCCTTCTCCGGCCGCCAGCGGGTGCCGATGGATCGCGTCCGGCCGCTCGAGCTCGACGAGCGCAAGATCATCGCGCGCCGCTGTGCGTTCGAGCTGCCGCCGGGCGGCGTTGTCAATCTCGGCATCGGCATGCCGGAAGGCGTTGCGGCGGTCGCCGCCGAGGAGCACGTGCTGAAGTACCTGACGCTGACCGCGGAGCCCGGCGTCATCGGCGGCATGCCGCAGGGCGGCCTCAATTTTGGCACCGCGCTCAACCCGGACGCCGTCATCCACCAGAACCAGCAGTTCGATTTCTATGACGGTGGCGGGCTCGATCTCGCCTGCCTCGGCATGGCGCAGGTCGATAGCGCTGGCAACGTCAATGTCAGCCGGTTCTCGTCGCGGCTGGCCGGCGCGGGTGGCTTCATCAACATATCCCAGAGCGCCAAGAAGATCGTCTTTGCCGGCACCTTCACCAGCGGCGGGCTCAAGCTCGCGGTCGAGGACGAAGCGCTCCACATCCTGCGCGAAGGCACGATGCGGAAATTCATTGCCGAGGTTGAGCAGATCACCTTCAGTGGCGACTACGCGGCTGAAACCGGCCAGTCGGTGTTTTACGTCACCGAGCGTTGCGTTCTGCAGCGGACGCCTGCAGGGCTCGAACTGATCGAGGTGGCGCCGGGCATCGATATCGAACGCGACATCCTCGGCCAGATGGATTTCAAGCCGCTGATCCGCAACGTGCGTCCGATGGACGCGCGGATCTTCCGCAACCAGCCGATGGGGCTGGACCATATGCTGCTCGGCCGCAACCTCGCCGATCGCATCAGCTACGATGCAGAACGCAATGCCCTGTTCGTCAATTTCGAAGGGTTTGAGGTCCGCACCGTCGAAGACGTCGATCTGGTCCGGCGCGAGGTCGAGAACGCCTGCCGGGTGGTCGGGAAACCGGTTGCGCTGATCGCCAACTACGATGGATTCCATCTCGAGCCGCAGGTCAGCGACACCTATTTCTCGATGATCGCCTATCTCGAGAAGCGCTACTACAGTTCGGCGTCCCGCTACACCACGAGCGCATTCATGCGGATGAAGCTCGGGGAAGGGCTCGCCGAGCGGCATGTTGCGCCGCATATTTTCGAGACGCAGGCGGAAGCCCAGCGCTTCGCGCATTTTCAGGCAGGCGGCGATGCATCGGGCAGATAGATCGTGATGATGGGGCGTCATTGAGGGGGCTTGCTCGCGGATGGGGAGCGCCGCGCATGGCGACCCTTTCCGCGGCCGCCCGTCGGGAGACGGGATGCTTGACGGAGAATATGAGGTGGCAGGGAAGGCTTCGGGCGGGACATCCGAAGGCCCGCAGCCGGATCGCGCGGGTCGGCTGCTTGGCCTTTCGCCGTCGGGCTTTCACGAGATTGCGTACGTCGATTGGGGGCCAGTTGACGATATCAGGCCGGTGATCTGTGTCCACGGCGTGACGCGGCAGGCGCGGGATTTTGACCATCTCGCCGCTGATCTCGCGGCGAGCGGCCGGCGGGTGATCTGTCCAGATTTGCCGGGTCGCGGCCGAAGCGGGCGGATCAGCAATCCCGACGACTATTCGCTGCCGCAATATTGCTCCGATATGAATGCGCTGGTCGCACGCCTCGGCGTGAGGGAGGTCGATTGGGTCGGAACATCGCTCGGTGGCTTGATCGGGATCGTGATGGCCGGCTTTTCCGGAAGCATTGTCCGCAAGCTCGTGATCAATGATATCGGCCCGTTCGTGTCCGCGACCGGGTTGCGGCGGATCGGCGGTTACATCGCGGACATGCCGGCATCGTTCTCGACCATCGAGGACGGCGAGAGATATTTTCGTACCGTGCTCGCGCCCTATGGCTATCTCGCCGACGAGCATTGGCGGCATCTTGCGATCCACAGTCTGCGCTGGGAAGAAGCCAACGGGCGTTACGCGGTGCTCTGCGATCCGGCGATCGCCAAGGCGTTCAAAACGCCCTGGTTCTACGCACCACTCGATCTCTGGAAGTACTGGGAAGCAATCAAGGTGCCGATGTTGGTGCTGCACGGTGCCAAATCGGACCTGCTGTCGATCGATCTGACGAATGAGATGAGACGCCGGAATCGGCGCGCCGATATTTTCCGGTTCGATGATCGTGGCCATGTGCCGCCGCTGGTGACGCCGGACCAGATCAAGGTCGTAACGGATTTCCTAAAGGCCCCGCCACGTGATTTCTCGGAGGTTGGTTGATGACGACGAGTTTGGACAAGTCCGCAGAGCAGGTTCATCCGGTGTCGGCCGATTGGGCCAAGCGCGCCTATGTCAACGACGCCAAATATCGCGAGATGTACGCGCACTCGGTCAAGGACCCCAACGGCTTCTGGGCCGAGCACGGCAAGCGGATCGACTGGATCAAGCCCTACAGCAAGGTCGAGAACGTCTCCTTCGCGCCCGGCAACATCTCGATCAAATGGTTCGAGGACGGCGTTTTGAACGTCGCCTGGAATTGCATCGACCGCCACCTCGAGAAACGCGGCGACCAGACCGCGATCATCTGGGAGGGCGACGATCCCTCCGAGTCCAGGCACATCACCTACCGCCAGCTGCACGACGAAGTCTGCAAGATGGCCAACATCCTGCGCACCCGCAACGTCAAGAAGGGCGATCGCGTCACGATTTATCTGCCGATGATTCCGGAAGCGGCCTACGCCATGCTGGCCTGCGCGCGGATCGGCGCCATCCATTCGGTGGTGTTCGGCGGCTTCTCGCCTGACAGCCTCGCCCAGCGCATCAAGGACTGCGATTCCAAGGTCGTCATCACCGCCGACGAAGGCCTGCGCGGCGGCAAGAAAGTGCCGCTGAAGGCCAATGTCGATGCCGCGATCGCCAAGACCGGCGGCGTCGACTGGGTCGTGGTGGTGAAGCGCACCGGCGGTGCGATCGACATGAACCCGACCCGCGACCTCTGGTATCACGAGGCCGCCGAGATGGTGACGACGGAATGCCCGGCCGAGCACATGCATGCCGAGGACCCGCTGTTCATCCTCTACACCTCGGGCTCGACCGGCACGCCGAAGGGCGTGCTGCACACTTCCGGCGGCTATCTGGTGTTCGCGTCGATGACGCATCAATACGTGTTCGACTATCACGACGGCGACATCTACTGGTGCACCGCCGACGTCGGCTGGGTCACCGGTCACAGCTACATCCTCTATGGGCCGCTCTGTAACGGCGCGACCACGCTGATGTTCGAAGGCGTGCCGAACTATCCGGACAATTCGCGGTTCTGGAACGTGGTCGACAAGCACAAGGTCAACATCTTCTACACCGCACCGACCGCGATCCGCGCGCTGATGCAGGGCGGCGACGAGCCGGTGAAGAAGACCTCGCGCCAATCGCTGCGCCTGCTCGGCTCGGTCGGCGAGCCGATCAATCCGGAAGCCTGGGAGTGGTACTACCGCGTGGTCGGCGACGAGCGCTGCCCGATCGTCGACACCTGGTGGCAGACCGAGACCGGCGGCATTCTGATCACGCCGCTGCCCGGCGCCACCAAGCTGAAGCCGGGATCGGCGACGCGGCCGTTCTTCGGCGTGGTGCCGGAGATCGTCGACGCCGACGGCAAGACTCTGGAAGGCGAGACCTCGGGCAATCTCTGCCTGACCAAGTCATGGCCGGGCCAGATGCGCACGGTCTATGGCGACCATGCGCGGTTCGAGCAGACCTATTTCTCGACCTACAAGAACAAGTACTTCACCGGTGACGGCTGCCGGCGCGACGCCGACGGCTATTACTGGATCACCGGCCGCGTCGACGACGTCATCAACGTCTCCGGCCACCGCATGGGCACCGCCGAGGTCGAGAGCTCGCTGGTCGCGCATGAGGCGGTGTCGGAAGCCGCCGTGGTCGGCTATCCGCACGACATCAAGGGCCAGGGCATCTACGCCTATGTCACGCTGATGAAGGGCACTGAGCCGACCGAGGCGCTGCGCAAGGAGCTGGTCGCCTGGGTCCGCAAGGACATCGGCCCGATCGCCTCGCCGGACCTCATTCAATTCGCGCCGGGCCTGCCGAAGACGCGCTCCGGCAAGATCATGCGCCGTATCCTGCGCAAGATCGCCGAGGACGAGCCGTCGAGCCTCGGCGACACCTCGACACTGGCCGATCCCGCCGTGGTCGACGACCTCGTGCAGAACCGGCAGAACAAGCGATAGGCGTGAGCATCCCATGAACATCGATGCGATTGCAATCGGCCACACGCCACCCGACGACGTCAATGTCGTCGTCGAGGTGCCGCTCGGCGGCGAACCGATCAAATACGAGATGGACAAGGCGTCCGGCACGCTCTTTGTCGATCGCTTCCTGTACACGCCGATGCGCTATCCCGGAAATTACGGCTTCGTGCCGCGGACGCTGTCCGACGACGGTGATCCGATCGATGTGCTGGTCGCCAATACACGCCCGATCATTGCGGGCGCCGTCATCAACGTGCGGCCGATCGGCGTTCTGAAGATGGAGGATGACGGTGGCGGCGATGAGAAGATCATCGCGGTGCCGTCGTCACGGCTGACCCAGCGCTATCAACATGTGCAGACCTACACAGACCTGCCCGAGATCACCTGGAAGCAGATCGAGCACTTTTTCCTTCATTACAAGGATCTCGAACCCGGCAAGTGGGTGCGACTCGCAGGATGGGGACATGCCGACGAGGCGCGCACGCTGATTGAAACCGCGATAGGCCGCGCCGCCGTGCGCAAGCCTGGTTGACGGAGAAGCGATATGAGACTTGTGCTTTTGGGACCGCCGGGCGCCGGGAAGGGTACGCAGGCATTCAGATTGTCCCAGATTCTCGCGATTCCGCAGCTGTCGACCGGCGACATGCTTCGGTCGGCCGCGTCGGCGGGAACGACGGTCGGGATGAAAGCGGCGGATATCATGAAGCGGGGCGAACTCGTTCCCGACGACCTGGTGGCGAGGGTGATCATCGAGCGGGTCGCGCAGCCCGATGCGGCGAGAGGCTTCATCCTCGACGGGTTTCCGCGCACCGTGTCGCAGGCCGAAATTCTTGACGGGCTTCTGGTCGCCGACGGACACGAGCTCAATTGCGTCCTCGAACTCAGAGTCAATGAAGCGAAGTTGCTCGACCGGATCTTAGGACGTGCCATCCAGGCTCGCGCCAGCGGTGAAGCAGTGCGGGCGGACGACAACGAGGAAGCGCTCAGCGTACGTCTAGCGGCTTATACAAACCAAACGAGCCCACTTACTCACTACTATTCCGCCAAGGGACTACTCAGGAGCGTTGACGCATCAAAGCCGATCGACTGCGTAACAGCGGCTCTGATCGAAGCGATCGAGTGAAAGGGGCGAGCAACATCAAGCGACCAATTGGAGGAGATATCGCCGGTCAGCCTTTCGCTCGTCCGAGACCCTGGATCGGGTTGCTTTTGCAGATTGCGGGTTGCTTTTGGCAGATAAGTCACTCCGCCGGTTGCGGAAACGACGAAAGTCATTCTCCGAGGGACCGTCGATCCGCAGCGAGTTATTGGCCCAGGTTGCTAAGCCTTCCATCGACTTGAGCCTCCGACATTCCTGCGATCAGGGCGCGAGCGGGACGTTGGCACGCGCAGATGTCGACGTTTCCTAAGGTTTCCTACGACCTCCGTTGTTTGGCGGGAGGCTAGACCAAATTTGAGCAACGGGTCGGACCTGAACCCCGCTTCCGATCGGGAATGATGCTCTGGGTCGCACGCCGGTACGCACCTTTCCCGAGCCAGCTCTGCAGCGCCGCCTCATTCCGCGATCGTTTTTGCATCATGCGTCGGAGCATGCCCGCGGTTGCGGGCGGACTCTCGCCGACGTTTTGCTTCATCAACGTTCAGCGTCGGCCTCAGTCTGAATAAAGTCGCGCCGGGCGCTCCGGTCACGGCTCTGACAAAGGCGGCCGCGAGCGGCTGGAGCGATGTGTAAGGCGTTGGGCGAGGGGCAGGCGCGCGCCGAAGGATAGTTGACAGGGAGGCCGGCCCATCTTAATCACTCCGCCAATAAACTAATTAATCAATTAATTAAGGCAGAAACCCTAGGGAAAGAATCCGCCTGATGCTGGCCGGCCAAAGATATCCGAAGCTGCTTGCCCCGCTCGGTGGCGGCTTCACCCGGCTGGAAAACCACGCGCTCACGGGTTCCGTGCAGACCGGCCTCGAACAGTCCGGGACGGTGTTGTCTGGCAGGCCGCATTCCTTGCCGAACCTGCGCGGCACGGCGTCGGTACAATCAACACGACCGGCATTCCGCCGAATGCCGAAGCAGCCGGCCACCACGTCAAACCGTCGATCCCGGAACAAGCCGACCAGCACCGCTGGGACACCGACGCGGCGTCCGCCGATCCTTGCCGTCAGATCCTGCACGCTTGTCCGCTCGCGCGCGGGCCGCGCCACGTTGCGCGCCCGGCAGGGACATCTCGGATCGGGCCTTCTGCTCGAACCAGCGTGGGCTTTGTTCACCCGTATGAAAACGAGGATTGAGGCGTAAACGATGGGACGTCGATCTGAAGTACTGATGGCGCAAGAGACGGCCGGCACGGACAACAGACGCGTGATACAGGTGGTATCGCGCGCATTCGACATCGTGCGCTGCTTCGAGGGTCGAAGCATGCGCCTCGGCAATCGCGAGATCGCCGATCGCTGTGGGCTTCCGCGATCGACGGTCTCTCGTCTCACATTGACCCTCACCCAGATCGGCCAACTGATCTACCTGCCGCACGAGCAGAAATATGCCCTGGCTCCCGACGCCAACACGGCCGGCGCCCCGTTGCTCGCAGCGAGTTGCAACGAGCCGGCCTTTGCCGAAGAGCGGGAACTCCATGAGGCACAAGCATCCGTGCGGCGAGGGATCGGCTCGCGCTTCGGGTACTTCGAGGACGAGCGCAACGCGGTTGCCGAGCCGCTTGCGGTGACGCCACCTTACCGCTGACGCTCGGCTTGTTCCGAGGCAGAATGATCGGGACCATCGCCGCGAGCTCACAGTCACGAAACATCTGAAACGAAGGGGAAACGCATGTCTGAAGCATACATCATCGACGCGGTCCGCACGCCGCGGGGCATCGGCAAGCCGGGCAAGGGAGCGCTGTCGCACCTGCACCCGCAGCAACTGGCAGCAACAGTGCTCGGCGCGCTCAAGGAGCGCAACAAGCTCGATACGTCGACCGTCGACGACATCATCTGGTCGACGTCGACCCAGGAAGGCAAGCAGGGCGGCGATCTCGGACGCATGTCGGCGCTCGCGGCCGGCTACGACATCAACGCTAGCGGCACGACGCTGGATCGCTTCTGCGGCGGCGGCATCACGTCGGTGAACCTCGCGGCAGCTTCGGTGATGTCGGGAATGGAGGATTGCGTCATCGCCGGTGGCACCGAGATGATGAGCTATCAGCAGACCCTCGCGGCCGAGCGCTCCAAGGCCGGACAGCCGGCGCGGATGATGGGCTCGGGCAATCCGGCGCTTGACGACATTCACCCGCAGTCTCACCAGGGCGTGTGCGGCGACGCCATCGCCACGCGCGAGGGAATCAGCCGCGAGGCATGCGATGCCCTGGCACTGGTCAGCCAGCAGCGTGCCAAGCGGGCGATCGATGAAGGCCGCTTCGCCAAGTCGATGATCCCCGTCCTCAACGACAACGGCAGCGTCGCGCTCAATCGCGAAGAATTCCCGCGCCCCGAGACCACTGCCGAAGGACTGGCGTCGCTGAAGCCGAGCTTCGAGCAGCTTGCCGATTTCGATCTCGGCAACGGCGTGACATTCAAGAAGCAGATCCAGCGCCGCTATCCGGACCTCGACTGGAAGGGCGTGCATCATGCCGGCAACAGCTCCGGCGTGGTGGACGGCGCCGCCGCGGTGCTGATCACCTCGAAGGAATATGCCGAGAAGCACGGCCTCAAGCCGCGCGGCCGCATCGTGGCCTACGCCAATCAGGGTGACGACCCGACGCTGATGCTCAACGCGCCGGTTCCGGCGGCCAAGAAGGTTCTCGCCAAGGCCGGCCTGAGCAAGGACGACATCGACGTCTGGGAGATCAACGAGGCCTTCGCGGTCGTCGCCGAGAAATTCATTCGCGACCTCAAGCTGGATCGCGAGAAGGTCAACATCAATGGCGGCTCGATTGCGCTTGGCCATCCGATCGGCGCGACCGGATCGATCCTGATCGGCACGGCGCTCGACGAACTCGAGCGCAGCGGCGGACGTTACGGTCTCGTCACCATGTGTGCCGCCGGCGGCATGGCACCGGCCATCATCATCGAACGCATCTGATCGCGAAAGGAACCTGCCATGAAACTCGATTCATCGGTCGCCGCCGTTGTCACCGGCGGCGCTTCCGGCCTCGGCGCAGCCACCTCGCGGGCGCTCGCCGCGCAAGGCGTGAAGGTCGCGATCTTCGACTTCAACGAGGAGAAGGGTGAAGCCATCGCCAGGGAAATCGGCGGTGTGTTCTGTAAGGTCGATGTCACCTCCGACGAGCAGGTCGATGCGGGCTTCGCCAAGGCCCGCGCCGCACACGGCCAGGAGCGCATCCTGGTGAACTGCGCCGGCACCGGCAACGCGGTGAAGACCGCCGGCCGGGACAAGAAGACCGGCGAACCCACTCACTTCCCGATCGACGCCTTCAACCGCATCATCCAGATCAACCTCGTCGGCACCTTCCGCTGCATCGCCAAGTCGGCGCAGGGTATGCTGTCGCTGACGCCGCTGGAGCACGGCGAGCGCGGCGCGGTCGTCAATACGGCGTCCGTCGCGGCCGAGGACGGCCAGATGGGGCAGGCCGCCTATTCGGCCTCGAAGGCCGGCGTCGTCGGCATGACGCTGCCGATCGCGCGTGACCTGATGGCCGAGGGAATCCGCGTCAACACGATCCTGCCGGGCATCTTCAACACGCCGCTGCTGCAGGGCGCCCCGGAGAACGTCAAGGCCGCGCTCAGCGCGTCGGTGCCGTTCCCGAAGCGTCTCGGCATGCCGGAGGAGTATGCGCAGCTGGCGCTGACCATGATCACCAACGGCTACTTCAACGGTGAAGACGTCCGCCTCGATGGCGCCATCCGTATGGCCCCGCGCTAGGTGACTACAGGAGACGAAAGCGATGTCCGAAGAAACGCCGGTCCTCACTGAAGTCCGCGGACCGATACTGATCATCACCCTGAACCGGCCGGAAGCCAAGAACGCGGCCAACCTCGCCCTCTCCAAGGGCGTGGCCGCGGCGATCGACCGGCTCGACGCCGACGATGCCCTTGGCGTCGGCATCATCACCGGCGCCGGCGGCACGTTCTGCTCGGGCATGGACCTCAAGGGGTTCCTGAAAGGCGAGCGGCCGTCGATCCCCGGCCGCGGCTTCGCCGGCCTCACCGAGGCGCCGCCGAAGAAGCCGCTGATTGCGGCCGTCGACGGCTACGCACTCGCCGGCGGGATGGAGATCGCGCTGTCGTGCGACATGATCGTCGCCAACCGCAACGCCAAGTTCGGAATCCCCGAGGTGAAGCGTGGGCTGGCCGCCGCGGCGGGCGGGCTGATCCGCATGCCGCGCCAGATGCCCATTCGCGTGGCGATGGAGTTCGCACTGACCGGCGAGTTCTTCGGCGCCGAGCGCGCCTACGAACTAGGCATCATCAACCGCGTGACCGATGGCCCCGCGCTCGACGCCGCGCTTGAGCTTGCGGCAGCGATCGGCGCCAACGGCCCGCTCGCGGTGAAGGCATCCAAGCAGGTGATCGTCGAATCCCGGCTCTGGCCGGAAGACCAGATGTGGAAGAAGCAACAGGAGATCGTCGGTCCTGTCTTCGTCTCCGAGGATGCCCGTGAGGGCGCGGCGGCCTTTGCGGAAAAGCGCGCGCCGAACTGGAAGGGCAAGTAAGGCGTCGACTGTTTCGACAATGGAGCGCCGGTTTTGATTGACTGAGAACCGGCGCTCAGAATTTTTGCGCCGGCCGGTATTCACGTCGCTTGAAACGCTAGCTTCTTATTTTGACGCGTTTTCTTCACGCGAATCGGTGCCCACTTCGCTCGAAAACGCTCTATTGGGGGAATGATGCGCAGCTTTACCGAAGATCAGGTCATTTTCCGCGACTCCTACCGCAAGTTCCTCGCCAGCGAGATCGCGCCTCATATGGAGGAGTGGCGGGAGGCCGGCATCGTCGACCGCAACGCGTTCAAGAAGGCCGGCGACCTCGGCTTCCTGATGATCTGGCCTGAGGAAAAATACGGCGGCATGGGCGACGCCGATTTCCGCTATGAGCAGATCATCATCGAGGAGACCGCGCGCTCCGGCTGCAAGGGCTGGTACAACACGCTGCACAGCCGCCTGGTCGGTCCTTACTTCAAGCGCTTCGGCACCGAGGAGCAGCGTGACCGATTCCTGCCCAAATGCGTCAGCGGCGAGACGATCCTGGCTATCGCGATGACCGAGCCCGGCGCGGGCTCAGACCTCGCGGGCATGCGGACGACGGCGGAGGACAAGGGCGATCATTTCCTGCTCAATGGCTCGAAGACCTATATTTCCAACGGCATCAATTCCGACGTGGTGATCGTGGCCGCCAGGCTCGCAGGCGCAGAGAAGAAGCATGCCATGGTGCTGCTGATTGTCGAGCGGGGCATGGAAGGCTTCGAGCGCGGCCGCAATCTCAAGAAGATGGGCATGCCGGCGCAGGACACCGCCGAACTTTTCTTCCATAATGTGAAGGTGCCCAAGGCCAACGTGCTGGGCGAGCCCGGCAGGGGCTTCTACTATCTCATGGAAGGCCTTGCCGAGGAACGGCTGATCTCCGCAGTCGGATCGATCGCCAATGGCCGCAAGGCGTTCGACATCACGCGCGCTTACGTGATGGAACGCAAGCTGTTCGGCAGGCCTCTTGCGGAACAGCAAAATACCCAGTTCCGCATGGCGGAGATGGATGCCGAAATCGATCTGGTGCAGGTCTATGTCGATCACTGCGTGGCCGAGCACAACGCGGGACGCCTGACCAGCAATATGGGCGCCAAGGCCAAGATGATGTCGTCGGAAGTCGAGTGGAAGATGCTCGACCTCGGCGTACAGCTGCATGGCGGCGCAGGTTACATGGATGAATATCCGATCAGCCGCATGTTCACCGACGCGCGTGTCAATCGGATCCTGGCGGGAAGCTCCGAAGTGATGCGGCTCATCATCGGCCGCGATGTCTTCTCGGAGCACTACAAGAGCATTCTGGATTAGCCGATCGCCGCCGCGATCGGCTATCTGCCTCGCTCCGCGTCAGCCGCGCGCCTGGCGCAGCGGCTCGCGCACGTGCTCCTTCGAGCGCAGCAGCGCATCGACGAAGATCGGCTCCCAGGAGCGGATGTGGCTGCGCAGCAGGGTCGGCAGCGCCTCGGTCTCGCCGGCGAGCGCGAGTTCGATCAGCCGGTAATGCTCCGGCACCGAAGCCAGCTGCCGCTCGTGGCCGGCGCGGGAGCTGATGCCGTAGAGCCGCATCTTGTCGCGCAGGCCCATCACCGTGTCGGTCAAGAGCTCGTTGCCGGCTGCTGCGATGAACTCACGATGATAGTTGCGGTCGGCTTCCAGATAGAGCTGGACGTCGTCGGTCTCGACCGCCTTGGCGATCTGGTCGGCCCAGCCGCGCACGGCCGGAAGATCCCGCGGGGGATTGGCGGCGACCAGCACCGCGGCGTGCAGCTCCAGCACCTCGCGCATGTCGAACAAATTGCGCAGCTCGGTCAGCGTCGGCTCCACGACCTTGAAGCCGCGGTTGCGCATCGGCTCGACCAGGCCGCCGCGGCTAAGCTCGAGCAGCGCCTCGCGCACCGGCGTCGAGGAGACGCCGAGGCTCGCCGCCAAACTCGGCACCGAATACATCGTGCCCGGGAGGCTCTGCCCGGAAATGATCTCGGCGCGCACCCGCTGCAGCACCTGTTCGCGCAAATTCTGGTCCATGGGCGGTCGTGGTCGCCTCTCGCTCCGAGCTCCGATTCGTCACTGATTATTACTTAGCCTTGACCGGGGCGGTAGCGTATGACGTAAATATGTAACGCGTTACTAAGATGCGTCACTAGGGGCGACTGATCGTGAGATGGCGGTGAAACAGCGGCTACCCGGCTATTGCACGCTTTGCCGCTCGCGCTGCGGTGCCGTCACCGTGGTCGAGGACGGACGTCTCGTCGGTGTAGAGGTATTGAATAACCATCCGACCGGCGGTGCGTTGTGTGCCAAGGGCCGGGCCGCCCCCGAAATCGTCGCCAGCCCGCGCCGCCTGACCGTCCCGCTGAAGCGGACCCGTCCGCGCGGTGCCGCCGATCCGGGCTGGGTCGAGGTGTCCTGGGACGAAGCGCTGAGCGAGATCGCCGACCGGCTCGGCACGATCCGCGCCGAGAGCGGTGCCGAAGCCGTCGCATTCGGCGTCACCACGCCGAGCGGCACGCCGATGGTCGATAGCTTCGAGTGGGTCGAGCGCTTCATCCGCGGCTTCGGCAGCCCGAACCTGATCTATGCGGTCGAGATCTGCGGTTGGCACAAGGACTACGCGCATGCGCTGACCTTCGGCCGCGGCATCGGCTTTCCCGATTACGACAATGCCGATGCGATCATCCTGTGGGGCCACAATCCCGCCCGCACCTGGCTCGCCCAGGCGACGCGGATTGCCGATGCGCGGCGCCGCGGTGCCAAGGTCGTGGTGGTCGATCCCAAGCCGAATGGCTCGGGTCAGCAGGCCGATCTCTGGCTGCGCATTCGCCCGGGCGCCGACGGCGCGCTCGCGATGGGAGCGATCCGTCATCTCATCGCGACCGCGAACTTCGATGCGGACTTCGTCAACGCATGGACCAATGGATCGCTGCTGGTCGATCGCGCGACCGGGCGCTTCCTGCGCGCCGACGCGCTGTGGGCGGATGGCGCGGCGGACGCTTTCGTTCGTCTCGACGCATCGGGCGCGCCGGTGCCCTGCGACACAAGCTACGCGCCGGAGAGCGGCGGCCGGCTGCGTGGCACGCTGTCGATCCGTGCGTGCGACGGCCGGATGATATCGGCGGCAACCGCGTTCGAACTGCTCGTCGAGCGCGCTGCGCCCTACACGCCGGCGCGCGTGGCGGAATTGACCTGGCTACGTACCGAGGATGTCGACGCGTTCAACGCGTTGCTCGAGGGCCGGCCGCAGCTCGCCTATCATTCCTGGACCGGCGTCGGCCAGCACACCAATGCGACCGCGATCGAGCGCGCGATCGCGACGCTGTACGCGCTGACCGGTGCGTGCGATCGGCCCGGCGGCAATCGCTGGCCGGTGCCGCCGCCGACGCGCGCCCTCAACGACTACAACATCCTGCCGCCGGCGCAGCAGGCCAAGGCGCTCGGCATTACTGAGCTGCCGCTCGGCCCGCCGACGAAGGGCTGGATCACGGCGCGCGACTTCAGTCGGGCTGTGCTCGACGGCGAGCCTTACCGGGTGCGCGCGCTGGTCGCGTTCGGGACCAACTTCGTCGTCTCGCAGGGCCATTCCGAGCGCAACCGCGCGGCGCTGAATGCGCTGGAATTCCAGGTTCATATCGACATGTTCATGAACCCGACCGCGGAAAGCGCCGATTTCGTGCTGCCCGCCAGCACGCCGTGGGAACGCGACGCGCTCAAGATCGGGTTCGAGATCACGCAGGAAGCCGTCGAGACCGTGCAGTTTCGCCCGCGCATGGTCGAGCCGGTCGGCGCCGTGAAGGCCGATTACGAGATCGCCGCAGCGCTCGCGCTGAAGCTCGGCATGGGAGAGCTGTTCTTCGGTGGCGACATCAAGGCCGGCTGGAACTACCAATTGGCGCCGCTCGGCGTCGGCGTCGATGAGCTGCGCGCGCATCCCGAGGGACGCCGCTTCCCGCAGGTCTTTCGCGATAAAAAATACGCCGTCACGCGCGACGACGGAACCGTGGCGGGGTTTGCGACGCCGACGCGCCGCGTCGAGATTTACTCGGAGCTGATGCTGGGGCACGGGTACGATCCCTTGCCCGATCATGTCGAGCCGGTCGGAAGCCCGCTCACCAGTGCCGCGGATGAGCGCTTTCCGCTGGTGCTCTCGACCGCCAAGAGCGGCTGGTTCGTCCACTCCTCCTATCGGCATGTGGCTTCGCTGCGGCGTAAGTCACCGGATCCGGCCGTCGAGATCAGCCCGCAACTCGCCGAGCGGCGCGGGCTGGTGGAAGGCGACTGGGCCGTGGTGGAGACCCAGGGCGGTGCCGTACGCCTGAAGGTGCGTCTCAATGCGGCGCTCGACGATCGCGTCGTCGTTGCCGAATTCGGCTGGTGGGAGGATTGTCCGCCGCTCGGCCGCGATCGCTCCACGACGGCAGGCATCCGAACGCGCAACATCAACGCGGTGCTGCATGACGATGCGCGCGATCCCGTTAGCGGCTCCGTCCCGCTGCGCGCGATCGTCTGCGATATCAGGCGCGACGCCGATGCAAGCCGCGGCGTGTGGAGCGGCTGGCGCCGCTTCACGGTCGGCGAACGCCGGGCCGAGGCCGATAACGTGGTCGTGCTTAGCCTGCGGCCGCTTGACGGTGGCCCGCTGCCCGACTTCCTGCCGGGCCAGCACGTGATGATCTCGCTGCCTGGCGCGGCGGAGGCGCGAGCCTATTCGCTGACCGGATCGGGCGAACTGCCGCAAGCGCTGTCGATTGCGGTGAAGGGACGCTTTCTTGATGAACCGCGGCGCGGCGATGCGGCGTTCTTCATGCCGGATCGTCTGCACCGTCTCGCGGTCGGAGATGAGGTTCTGCTGGAGCCGCCGGGCGGCATCTTCACGCCGCCATTGAAGGGGCCGCGGTCGCTGATCTTCCTCGCCGCCGGCATCGGCATCACGCCGTTCATCAGCCATCTCGAGACGTTGCAACACGTTGCGCCGGATGCTCGTGTCGGCGAGATCCTGCTGCTGCACGGCTGCCGCAGCGGCCGCGAGCATCCGTTCGCGCGGCGGCTCGACGAGCTCGAGGCCAGCACGCCGGCGCTCAAACGCCTGACGTTCTATTCGGCACCGCTCGCGCAGGACCCGGTCGGTTCGCATTCGCTGCGCAAGGGACGGCTTGATCTCGAACAGGTCAAGCGGCTGTCGGCGCGCCGGCCGCTGGTCTACATCTGCGGCTCGCCCGATTTCGTCGCGGCGCAGATCGAGGCCGTGACGGCGCTCGGCGTGCCGCGCTTCGACATCTTCGCCGAGAGCTTCGTGTCCCCGCCCGCGGTGCCGAGCAATCTTTCGCCGCGCACCGTCCGGCTTGCCGGCAGCGAGCAGAGCTTTTCGTGGGCACCGGAGCAAGGGACGCTGCTCGACGCTGCCAGGGCGGCGGGCGTCGCGTTGCCGAGCGGCTGTCGCGTCGGGCAATGCGAAAGCTGTGCGGTCGAGGTCGTCGATGGCGAGTTCACCCATCTCGGGCCTGTCGATGCAAGCGAGGGACAATGCCTTGCCTGCCAGGCGGTCCCTCTGACCGACCTCACGCTCGCGCTTTGATGACCAAATCACACTGAAGGCTGTCACCGCATCACCGGTAGGGGGACGAGATTAATGACGAATGCAACGCACGACCAAACCGTGAGCCTGCGAAAACCTGACGTGGACAACATCATCGCGCGATTTTCGCAGGCTCTGGTAGTGTTCGCGGAACGCTGGTTTCCGGATGCTTATGTCTTCGTCCTGATCGCGGTGATTGCGGTTGCCGTCGGTGCGATCCTGCATGGCGGCTCGCCGCTCGCGGTCAGTCGCGCGTTCGGCGACGGGTTCTGGAATCTGATTCCCTTCACGATGCAGATGGCGCTGGTCGCGATCGGCGGCTATGTCGTGGCGATGTCGCCGCCGGTGGCGGCCGTGCTTGCGCGGCTGGCGAGCGTGCCGAAGACCGGGCGCGGCGCAGTGGTCTTTGTCGGCGTGCTCAGCATCTTCCTCTCGCTCTTGAACTGGGGCCTCAGCCTGATCTTCTCCGGCCTCTTGGTGCGGGAGATCGCGCGGCGCACCGACATCCGGCTCGACTATCGGGCGGCCGGCGCGGCCGGCTATCTCGGGCTCGGCTGCGGCTTCACGCTCGGCATCACGTCTTCCGCCGCACAGCTCCAGGCCAATGCCGGCAGCATTCCGGCGTCCCTTCTGCCGATCACCGGCGTGATCGGCTTCTCGGAAACCATCCTGACCTGGCAGAACATGGTCACTGTCGTGATGGTGACCGTCGTGTCCGCCGCAATCTGCTATTTCACGACGCCGGCGCCCGAGCAGGCCAAGACGGCGGAGGACCTCGGCGTTGCGCTCGGTAATGATCGGATCGAGGCCAGGAAGCCGGCCCGTCCTGGCGACTGGCTCGAGTTCAGTCCGCTGCTGACGATCCTGATCGCGCTGCTTGCCGCCGGCTGGCTATGGCAGACCTTTCAGTCGGGCAATCCGCTGATCACCCTGTCCGGCCTCAACACCTATAATTTCGTCTTCCTCATTCTCGGCATCGTGTTGCACTGGCGCCCGCGCAGCCTGATCGAGTCCTTCTCCAAGGCGATGCCGAGCGTCTCCGGCGTGCTGCTGCAGTTTCCGTTCTATGCCGGCATCGCGCAGATCCTGACCAAAGTGCCGAACAGCGGCGGCACCACGCTGTCGGACACGATCGCGCACCGGTTCGTCGGCGCCTCCAGCAACTCCACCGTGTTCTCGTTCCTGGTCGGAATCTATTCGGCGCTGCTCGGCTTCTTCGTGCCGTCGGCGGGCGGAAAGTGGATCATCGAGGCGCCCTACATCATGAAGGCGGCCAACGATATCGGCGCGCATCTGGGCTGGACGGTGATGGTCTACAACATCGCCGAGACCCTGCCGAACTTCATCAACCCGTTCTGGATGCTGCCGCTGCTCGGCATTCTCGGCCTGAAGTCGAAGGATTTGATCGGCTACACCTCGGTGCAGTTCTTCATCCATTTCCCGATCGTGATGCTGCTGGCGGCGATCCTGATGGCGACCTTCAGCTATCGCCCGCCGATCCTGCCTTGAGGAATCACGGCCGGGCACCGTAGGGCTCGGTGCCCGGCCGTCGCTTTGCCAGTTCAGCGGTCCGCAACCGTCATCACCAAATCTGTGCTGTTTTTCCGCCCGCCGCGAATGGATGCATCGCGCCGCGCGGTCAACTTTGGACAGCCATTTCATTGACCGCAGCGCGCTTCGGCTGGATATTGATGCGCGCTATCCTACGATGTTCAAGGTCACTGCAATGAGACATGACGACCGCAGCCTGATGTACGACATGCGAAGCCGCATGCAGCATCGCTGCATCTCGGCGGCGACCGGCGTCTGTTGTTGATCGCTTCGACAAATCCAGAGTCAGCGACAATCAGACAGGAGCGCCGTCACCCGGCGATTGAGCACGCATGTCCCAAGCCCAGATATCCCAAGCCCAAAAATCCCTAGCTTACGTCATCGAAATATCGGATCGCACAGCAGGTATCGTTGTCAGCGACAAAAGCGGCTTCTGCTTCTTCTCCTCCGACCGCGCCTTTGACGGCCTCGATGGCGGCTATTTCGGCTCCGCACGGGCCGCGGAGCGCGCGGTGAGGGCGCTGTTGCAGCAGCAACGTGAGTCCCGGAGCCGCAGGTAATGTCGTTGAGGCCAATCCTCAGGATGCCGCGGCGAGCGGCGGCGAGACCACCTGCGGTGCCTCGGGCGCCTGTGTGGCTGATGTCGCGAGCTGGAAGCGGATGCCGTGCAGAGAGACGGTCAGCGGGATGCCGCGGAAGTCGTCGTGGAAGGCGCGAATCCGGCGGGCCAGCTCGCCGGCGCTGATGCCGGCGGGAAGCTCGCACATCTCCCGGTACATCCGCCGGGTGCTCTTGATGCCGCACCAGGCGATGTCCAACTCCTTCAGCGGCGCGCCATCGCAGGCGAGGTCGCGCGACATCCGCCAGAACAGATGGGCAAGCCGCACATAGGCAATCTGCTCGAGGCCGCGCACGCTGATCTTGTCGGGAATGATGAAGGACTCGACGCCGACGATCGGTCCGGAATCGACGCGCGCGGCCATCACATGGGCCGTCGCGCCGAAGGTGCGGGCGCCGTCATAGAGCGCGAAATGCGCCGGCGCCCAGCCCGGATATTGCGGCGGGCCGGGGTGGAAATTGTAGGCGCCATGGCCGAGCGCGGCCAGCATGCTTTCAGGCACGATCACGCTGGTGGTGAACGCCAACAGCCGGGCGTCGCGCAGGACCTCCGGCTCGATCGCGGCGAGGTCGTCGGCCGTCACCGCGCAGCGGAACGACAGCGCGGGATTGTGCGCCTTCAACAGCTCGGTGAGCGCGAATTGCTGGCTGGCGACGCCGGTGAGAAGGATGATGGTCTTCATGATGCGGATGTCCTTCCCTTGTTCAGCCCTTCAGCCGATATCAGCTGCGTTGACCGGCCATAACGACGACACTGCCGGCATCGCGGGATTGACCCACGGTGCGGAACAGATCGGCCGGCAGTGTCTGCCAGGGCGCAATCTCGATGATCCGGTTGTTCGCGCTCTTCGCTGCCGATTTCGCCGCGCGGATATCGTCCTGCCACGGGCAGAGCGCGAGCTCGAGCCGGCCGAACCCGCCGCAGTCGGCGGCGAACGCGCCGGTCACCGCCTCGATGCTGGCGGCCATCTCGCGCGCGTCGCTGGTCGCGATATCGCGCATGATCACGGTGATCGCGGCATTCGAAGCTGCCTGCGAGTTGATTACGATCATCGCGTCGCGGCCGCCGCTGCGACAGGCGCGCCGCGCGGGGCGCATTGCGACGCCGAATTCGGCGTCTGGTCCAAGATCGCTGTTGTCGGTCGGCAGATTGTGAACGACGGTGGTGTGGCGGGGCGTGCCGACGTCCTCAGCGGGCGCATGGTACGAGCGCGGCAGCCAGGCGGCGTCGAGCGCGATCTGCGACGACGTCAGGCTCCAGGCCTGGTCGAGCAGATAGCCCTCCCAGACCGCGGGATAGGCGGTCGCGATGTGATGCCAGTTGCGCAGCAGCGCTTCGGCGGCAGGCGACCGGCCGAAATAGAGCGTGCGCGCCGACATCTCCCATCGGTTCCATTTATGGAGCGCGACGTCGCAATCGAGATATGACGGCAGCAGCGGGGGCTCGCTGAGCGTTGCATCGGCTTCGATGAAGAGCAGTGGCTCGCGATGCTCCTCCCACATCCGTAGCATGAAGGCAGATTTCTCGGATGCGCGCATCTGCTCGCCGTCCGCGGTGTCGATCGGTACGATGTCGCAGGCGATCTGAAATTCGGCGAGCTTCTGCCGGAGCGCGCCGGCATGATCGTCGCCGAGGGCGCAGGGATAGCAGGAGACTACGCGCAGCGATGCGTCGGGTCGGCAACCTTCCTCGGGCGCGATCGGGCGCCAATTGAGGCCGCCCCACCACATCTCGTGCGGACCGTCGGAGCTCGGCCCGATCGTGCCGTAGTCGGTGAGCTTGGATTTGAGGAAGTCGAATGCCGGATTCTCGCCGAAGGGGATAACGACCGCACAGTCGGCGCGAAGCGACCGGTAAAGCATCTCGGCGGCGGGACCGCTCGGCGGCCCAGCGAGGATGACGACGCCATGATCCCGCGCCGGAACTGAACCGGGCTGATGGACGGCCGCGCGTCCGAGCCGCGCGGACAGCCATGCGAGCCGCCGGCGCTGCGCCGCGTTGATCCGGATGCCGTTTGCCGACAGCAATTGGTCTAAATTCGTCTGCAAGCCGTCCGCTTGCGCCGTGTCAGCCGATGTCATGCCCGCGCTACCCCTCGTTAACCTTCTACGAGCGGGGCGGTCAGATCAGGCGGACAAATCACTTGCCGTTCGCGGCCGGCGTGCGATTGGCGCTGCGCCAGGTCAGCGTGGCCGAGGCGGCCTCGTTGCCGTCGCGGTCCCCGAGCGCAAGGATGCGGTCGTGGTCGAGGGCGGTCAGCGCGACCGTGTAGATCGCAACATCCTCTTCGAAGCCGTCGACCGGGATCAGCAGCATGCCGTCGTCACCGGCGGCACGGAAGTGACGGCCGCTCCTCTCGATGCCGGCATCGGTGAGCCGTCCCTCGGCGATCGTCTTCATGTTCGAATTGTCCGCGGCCTTTGCGGCGCTCTCGCCGTACTGCACCGTGATGCCGTGGAGTATCCCGTTGCTGGTGAGCTTTGCCAGCGGAAGTGCGATGGTCGCCACCGTCATGCGGCCTGACAGCGGAATCCGCAGGCGAAGATCGCCGAGCCCGGTGTGATAGACGTTGATGGCCTCGAGCGACGCCTGGCCATCGTGGCGGAACAGGCCGACCTGCAGCGTCCCGCATTGGGCTTCGCCGAACACGTTCGCGGACAGGCGGTTGGCGCCGAACAGCGTGTAGAGGTAGGCATGCGCCGGTGACAGGGCGGCAAAGCTGCCGGCCAGCCACATCGGAGGCGCCGGGGCGGTGCAGGCGGACACGAGCCCGCGGGCGACGATGCAGTCGTTGACGAAGCTGGCGTCGAGCAGGGGCGCCAGCGCCTGGGTGCCGAGATTGACGTCATGCTTGATGCCGCCGAGCAGCACGAGCTCGTCGTCGTCTGGCAGCAGCAGCAGGCGTCCAAGTACAGCGGCGGCCCAGCGTGCCGCAACAGTGGGGTCCGCGTAGGGCTGCAGCGCGTAGCGCGATGCCAGCTCGCGGGCGCGCGCGGCATAGGCCAGCACCCCCGACTGCACTTCGGTTGCGAGCGCCAGCTGCGCGGCCGGGCGCTGATCGCCCTCGCGCAACACCTCGCCGCCACGATAGTCGCGCGCCGATCCTTCCGCAGAACAGCATAACTGCTCCAACAGCGCGACGTTGCGGATCAGCATGCGTTTTACGTGCGGCGTGACGACCCGATCGGAAATCAGCCCCTCTGCGGTGTCGTCATCGGCGATGTCGTCGAAGGCATCGTCAAGCGTCAGCAGATAGGCGCCGTGCAGGCGGGTGCGAATGCCCTCGCGATCGAATATCCGGCGCAGCGACTTCTGCACGCTAGCGGAATAGCCGAGATCGACGAGGATCAGGTCGGTGCAGTTGTCAAAATCCTGGATGCGCGCGCGCAGATAGGCGAGCAGCCGGGCGCGGACCCCGGCGGCGATATCGGTGATCTCGCGCGGATCCATCAGATCGGGCAGGGCGTCGGCGAGTTCGCGGCCGCTCGCGATGCCATCGGGGAATTGCGCGAAGAAATTCATCACCGCGGGCGGCTGTACCTTGACGATATCGACAAAGGTCGCCGCATCGATCTTGACGACCCGGCTCAACAGCTCGCAGAGCGGTTCGAGCGTATCGGCGGATCCGACCAGGCTAACGCGGCGATTGATCTCGACATAGGCGCCGGTCTCGCCATGGTCCGCCTGCCAGACACGATGCGGCAGCAGGCCGTCGCGGCCGAGGAATCCGATCGCAACCCGCGCGCCCTCGCGGGCGAGCGCGGAGCGCCGCGCTTCAATGAATGCATCGAATGCCGCCATCACCGGTCCGAGCACGGTGACGCCGAGATGGAAGGCGGGAGAATGCTCCGCGCTCTGCGCCGTCACCGCGCGCCGCAGCGTGCGGGCGCCACAATCGAGCCGCGACGGCTGATCGGGACAGAGCAATTCGTAGATCGATGTTTCACGCTGAAACTTGGAGGCCAGTGCCGCGCTGGCCTGCGGATAATAGCGCGGGCGGATGCCATGACGGCGGGCACCCTTGATATCGGCGTTGTGGTTGTCGCCGATATGGAACGAGCTTGCCGCATCGATGCCTTGCTCGGCGAGATAGACCTCGAACAGCGCCTCGCTCTTGCCTGAGCCGTGATCGCAGGATGCGTAGAGGAAATCCCAGGTCAGTCCGGGGCTGCAGCTGCGCAACAGCTGCGCGAGCTGGTCGGTGCTCCAGTAGGTGTCGGAAATGAAGCCAGTGCGAAAGCCGCCGCGCTTCATGTCCAGATATTGCTCAAGCATTTCCGGATTGACGCGGCACAGCTCGAGCTCGACCCCGAACTCGGTTCGCGCGAGATCGGGCAGCGCATCGCGGTTCAGGCCGAACAGCCTGAACGGAAAGTACTTATAGATGTCGGCGATGTGCACTTCAGTGGAGCCGCTGCGCTCCAGCGCAACCTTGCGCGCGCGCGCTTCGGCCTGGATTCGATGCTGAACGAAACTGACGGACATATTTGGAAATTTTTCAGCAATGGGCGAAAGCTGAAAAACCCTTTCAAATACGCCATCTGGCGTCGTGCACGCACGCAACAGAAATGTATCGAAAACATCGAATGAACATGCAGAAACATTCTGCGCTCGACGCGTCGCGTCGACCGTCATGATCGTCATGCGCAAAATTCCCGCCAGTCCTCATGCGTTGAACGCGTGCGTGAGACAAATCAGGCGCGCTGATCCAAAAAAGTTGATGCGCGATTCAAAAACGCGAGCTTCGCGACTGACAGATTCAAAAAATCCGATAACGTCGAAAAGGTGATTCGGAAAAAATTGCCTAGTCGCAATCGTCGAATGCAAGATGGCGACCAACGGCGACGGATCACTCGCATGCTCCGCGCATGCATGTGTTCGCGTGGCGTTAGTTGGTGTGACAACAGCGTTTTCCGGCGCGACGATCTCTTCCCGCGGGCATGCAAGGCGATGCTGAACGACTGCTCCAGATCCCGTCGAACTTTTCCCTGCACGCTGGCGCAGCGGCAGCTTTTGCCGGGCAGTCGGCAAAAACATCCAGCTAAGCATTTGAAAAATAACAAAAAATCTTCGCCTGGTTTGTCCGGCGCCTCCGTTCAACGCTCAGAAGCCGCATGGGATGTGTGCCAGCGGCGCTGGTTGGAGAGCGGGGCATGAGTTACGCGCTTGATATGACGGCAGCGGCCGAGATCGAGGCCACGACGGCCGCGGTCGCGCCGGTCGAGGCGGCTGCGCCCTGGAGCGACGTTCCCACGGTCGCCGATGCGGGCCCGCTCGACACCGTCGAGATCCAGGACGAGGACAAGGAATTGCTCGACCGCCTCGCCGCCGGCGACGAGGCGGCGTTTCGTGCTCTGGTCGAACGCCATGTCGATCGCGCCTACGCGATCGCGCTGCGCATCGTCGGCAACGCCGCCGACGCCGAAGACGTGGTGCAGGACACGATGCTGAAAGTGTGGACGCATCGCGGCCGCTGGCAGCACGGCCGTGCCAAGTTCTCGACCTGGCTGTATCGCGTCGTCAGCAACCGCTGCATCGATCTGCGCCGCAAGCCGCGCACCGAGAATGTCGACGTCGTGCCCGAAGTCGCCGATACTCAGCTCGATGCCTCGACGGTCATCGAGCGCAACGAGATCGGCAATCTTCTGGAGGTGGCGATGCAGCGGCTGCCAGAGCAGCAGCGCGTCGCGGTGATCCTCTCCTATCATGAGAGCATGAGCAACGGCGAGATCGCCGAGGTCATGGATACGACCGTGGCCGCGGTGGAGTCGCTGTTGAAGCGCGGACGGCAACAGCTGCGCGAAATGCTGAAACGGCACGAGCGCGACCTGCGCGGCGCGTTTACCGACTGCTAACCATAAAATCCGGCATCTGAAGATTTTGCGCCTGACCTGCGTCGGCCGACCCGTTTGATCGGGCGGACGGGGGCTGGATCCGCGTCACCTCTCTTTTTCACGATGCGGCATGCCATGCCCCATCAGCACAGGAGCTACTCATGCCGGCAATTTCCACCAACACCGCCGCGAACTCCGCGGTCCGCTACCTCAACATCAACTCGCAGCAGGAAACCAGCGCGCTGTCGAAGCTGTCGAGCGGCTCGCGCATCACCTCGGCCTCCGACGACGCGGCCGGTCTCGCGATCTCGACCCGCATCTCCTCCGACATCACGACGCTGCAGCAGGCCGCCACCAACGCGGCGCAGGCGACCTCGATCCTGCAAACCGCCGACGGCGGCGCCTCCAACATCTCGGACATCCTGGCCCGCATGAAGTCGCTGGCCTCCGAGTCCGCCTCCGGCACCGTGGCCGACTCCAGCCGCGCCTACATCAACTCGGAATTCACACAGCTCAAGGGCGAAATCGACTCCATCGCCTCCGGCACCCGCTACAGCAGCCAGAGCTTGCTCGACGGTTCGAGCGTGTTCTCCTCGGGCGTCTCGGTGCTGGTCGGTTCGACCTCGGCCGACACCATCACGATCACGCTGACCAGCCTGACGGCGTCCTCGCTCGGCGTCACCTCGCTCGACGTCTCCAGCCTGTCGAGCGCGACCAGCGCCATGTCGGCACTCGACAGCGCCATCGACACCGTGTCGTCGGCCCGCGCCGAGATCGGTGCCCAGGAATCGCGCTTCAACTTCAGCGCCGACTCGATCTCGACCCAGACCCAGAACCTGCAGTCGGCCAATTCGGCGATCAAGGACGTCGATATCGCTTCCGAGCAGGCGACGCTGTCCTCGGCCGAAGTGAAGACCCAGGCCGCGGTTTCGGCGGAAACGGCGGCGAACCAGATGCCGCAGTACCTGCTCAAGCTGCTCGGCTAAATCCAGGGATAGATCGGGCCGGCATGATGCCGGCCCGATTCCCATTGCGGCGGAAGTGTCGACATGACGGTTAGCAGCGCCACCTCGAGTACATCAGGCACGACGTCGTCGAGTTCTGCCAGCTCTGCCAGCACGGTGACCACGACCGGCACGACCAATTCGACCAGCATCGACTGGGACGCCCTGATCGAAGCCGAGGTCGACGCCAAGCTCGCGGCGGCGACCTCGATCACCACGACGATCACCGCGAACCAGGCCAAGGTCACGGCCTACCAGTCGCTGCAGACCGAGCTGTCGACTTTGGCAACCGGGTTGTCGTCGCTCAGCTCGTCGATCATCAATTCGATCGCCACCAACGCCTTCGCCACGCGCTCGGCGACGATTTCGTCCACCGGCGACGTCAGTGCCTCCTCGGCGCTCAACATGAGCGTGAACAGCGGCTCGGCGACCGGCGATCACACGCTCCAGATCACCCAGCTCGCCACCGCGCAGAAGGTGATCGGCTCCTCGCAGTCGAGCTCGTCGACGGCGCTGGGCCTCGCCGGCACGTTTTCGCTGGGGCTCGCGGGCGGCAGCAGCACCGCGATCTCGATCACCAGCGGGATGACGATGCAGGATGTCGTCGACACCATCAACGCCCAGACCTCAAGCACCAATGTCCAGGCCTCGATCGTCCAGGTGTCGAGCGGGTCCTACGAGATGGTGCTGACCGGGACCGAGGACGCCGCCGACATCACCTATTCCTCGACCTCCGGCGACGACATCCTGAACAAGCTCGGCGTCACCGACACGTCGGGTGCCTTCACCGACGTGCTGCAGAAGTCGCAGTCCGCGGAATTCACCCTCGACGGCATCGCGCTTACCCGCAACACCAACGACATTTCCGACGTTCTCTCGGGCGTCACCTTCGATCTGCTGCAGCCGACGCCGAGCGGCACCAGCCTGAACATCAGCATCCAGACCGACACCAGCCAGATCACCTCCGCGCTGCAGACCTTTGTCACCAATTACAATGCATTCCGCGACCAGGTGATCGCGCAGTCCGCGCAGAATTCCGACGGCACGGCCGCATCGAGCGCGGTGCTGTTCGGCGACAGCACGATGCGCGATATCATGACCCAGCTGCAGCAGGTGCTCAGCGGCTCGGTGGGCGGCATGACGATGGCTGACCTCGGCCTGTCCTTCAACGAGAACAACGAGCTGCAACTCGATACCGGCACGCTGTCGACCGTGCTGACACAAAATCTCGCCGGCGTCACCCAGTTGCTGTCGGCGCAGACGACCACCTCGTCCAGCCAGCTCAACGTCGTCAACACCGGCACATCGCCGCAATCGTTCACGCTCGACGTGACGGTGGATTCGACCGGCACGCTGACCGGCGCGTCCGTCGGCGGCGACAGTTCGGGCTTTTCGGCGGTCGGCAACAGCATCATCGGCAATGCGGGCACGATCTATGCCGGCATGGCATTCACCTATACCGGGTCGACCTCGCAATCGATCACCGTGACGTCGACGTCCGGCCTCGCATCGCAGCTCTATCAGCTCGCGCATACCAGCTCCGGGACCAGCGGTCAGTTGCAGACCATGATCACCAATCTGCAGTCGCGCGATACCGATCTGCAGTCCCAGGTCAGCGACATCCAGAGCAATGCCGCGACGTTCAAGGCGCAGCTGCAGGTCCAATACGCCAATTATCAGGCTGCCATCGAAAGCGCGAACAACACGCTGGGCTACCTGAAAGCACTCCTGGATTCAGCATCGAGTAATTAATGACACAGAACGCTACTGCCTACCTTGCCAACAATGCCTACCGATCCGCCGCAGTGGCGGTGCCGCCGCTGAAGGCGGTGGTGATGCTGTGCGACGGCGCGATCACGCTGTTGCAGAAGGCGCTGGACGCGCACGAGGCGAAGCGCTTCGAGGAAGGGCACACCTATCTGACGCGCGCGACCGCGATTCTGCGCGGGCTGAGCCACAATCTCGACTTCACTCGCGGCGGCGCGATGGCCGATCGGCTCTACAAGACCTACAACGCCCTGATCATGGCATGCCTGCGCTCCTACGGCCGGCCGCAGGCGAGGGAGAATTTCCGGCGCATCATCGCGAGCCTGACGGAACTCCGCGACGCCTGGAAGTACGTCGAGGCCACCGCCGGCAAGGCCGCCAAGGCCAAAACGCTCGAATCAGCCGCTGGCCGCTAGCCGCGACTGAGGCTGCGAATCACCCGGCGAATCCGGTTCGCCGGTGGGGCAGGGCGCCCGGGGAGGCGTCCTGATGGGGAAAATAGCCGCCGGACGGACACCATGTTGGACCTGACGCTACGGCGGCGGAAATTGATTTCCGCCGTCCCGCGAATGCTTTATGACAGCCTTGGCGACGAGGCTGGATCTACGCGCGCGATGGACGTTGCGACATTCGAAGACCTGATCGACCGGCTGGGGGAGGATCTGTCCCGCTGGCCCGACGATCAACGTCTTGCCGCCGTCCAGCTCCTCGCATCCTCGGCCGAGGCGCGGACGCTCTATGAAGAGGCGAGCGCGGTACGCCGGGCGCTCGCCGCGCCGCCGGTTCGCGCGCCCAAGGAGCTTGTCGACCGCATCGTGACCGCCGCGGCGAAACTGCCCCAAGAGACGGCACAGGAGATGGCCTCGGAGCCGGCCGCGCCGGCGGATCAGCCGGGCGATGCGCAAGCTCCGGGTGATGCGGCACAGCAGGGCAAGGTGTTGCCCGCGCTGTTGCTGGCCCTCTGCCTGTTGCCCGCATTGGCGCCGCCGGCATTGATGCTCGGCGAACCGGATCTGCCGATCAGCCTCTCGCTCTAGGCTCTCCACATTCCTTTTGCGCCCGCGGCCCGGTGTCCGCGGCAGATCGCTTGCGCCCGCTCGGCGCGCCGTGAAGCCGCAGCCGACGCGGCAAATTCTGCCGATTAATCAAGTGATTCCGCGCGGATGAATCCGCGCCTGAAATCGGCGCGTCGTCCGTTTTATCTGCGAACGACTTCACGATCCCAATGTTCCAACGCGTTCCGCCGCCTTAGCCCGCGGCGAAGAGAGCCTTGTCATGACCGTCTCCTCGGCAACCTCTGCTGCAGCCTCCGCCGCCTCGAGTTCGTCGAGTTCATCGTCGAGCGCATCGATGGGGATGAGCTCGACCGATTTTCTCAATTTGCTCGTCAGCGAGCTGCAGAACCAGGATCCGCTGAACGCCACCAGCACGACCGACTTCATCAATCAGCTCACCTCCTACGCAAACTTCACCGAGCAGCAGTCGACCAACGCCAGCATGACGTCGCTGGCGAGTTCGTTCTCGAGTCTCGTGACGCTGAACTCGGTCAACTATATCGGCCACACCGTCGAGGCGAAGACGAGCACGGCGGAGCTGACCAATGGCTCGGCGACCTTCGGCTACTCGCTCACCTCGGCCGCTTCCAACGTCGCGATCACGATCCAGGATTCCTCGGGCAACACGGTCTGGAGCGGCAAGGGGACCGGAAACGCCGGCTCAAACAGCTTCACCTGGAATGGTCAGACCACGAGCGGCACCCAGCTCAGCGATGGCGGCCAGTACACGATCCAGGTGACCGCGACCGACGCCGCCGGAAACTCGCTGCTCAGCTACACCACGATGACCGGAACGGTGACCGGGATCGATGCCTCCGGCTCGACGCCCTCGTTGCTTGTGAATGGCGTCCCCGTCAGCGCCGCCAACATCATCGGCGTCACGTCCTGATTGCTTCCGGAGTATTATCATGAGTCTCACTGGTGCTCTTTCCTCGGCGATCTCGGCGCTCAATGCGCAGAGCCAGTCGCTGGCAATGATTTCCGACAACATCTCCAACGCCGATACCACGGGTTACAAGACCACTTCGGCGATGTTCGAAGATCTGGTGACGGCGTCGAACAGCGCCACCTCATATACGTCCGGCGGCGTCACGGTGTCCGGCCGCGCTAACATCACCCAGCAGGGATTGCTGGCCGCGACCACCAACGCCACCGACGTGGCGATCCAGGGCAGCGGCTTCTTCGTCACCACCAACGCGACGTCGGGCGGCACCACCTCCTATACGCGCAACGGTGCGTTCACCACCGACAACGCCGGCTATCTCGTCAACAACGGCAATTACCTCGAGGGTTGGCGTACCGACGCTGACGGCAACATCGTTGGCAATGCCTCGGCCGCGAGCCTCGGGCCGATCAACACCCAGGTGGCATCGACCAGCGGTAGTGCCACCACCAAGACCACAGTCGCGGCGAATCTGCCGGCCGATGCGGCCGTCAACGCGACCTTCAACAGCTCGATGACGGTCTACGATTCGCTCGGCACGGCGAGCACGATCCAGATCGACTGGAAGAAGACCGCCGACAATACCTGGCAGGCCAGCTTCGAGCAGCCGAAGCTAGCGTCGGACTCCAGTACGGCCAGTGCGAACGCGATCACCGACACGGTGGATATCACCTTCAATAGCGACGGTTCGCTCGCCTCGACGGTGCCGAGTCCGCCAACAATCTCGGTGACCGGCTGGAAGGACGGTGCGGCCGATAGTTCCGGCACCAATGCCATCACGCTCAATCTCGGTACGGCCGGCAAGACCGATGGCCTCACGCAATATTCGTCGGGCGAGACCACGCCAGCGGTCGATCTCACGAGCATCACGTCGGACGGCCTGCCTTACGGCAAGCTGAGCAGCATCTCGATCGGAAAGGGCGGGGTGGTCGACGCGACCTATTCCAATGGGCAGACGATCGCGATCTACAAGATTGCGGTCGCGACCTTCAGCGATCCCAACGGATTGAGCGCGGCCAGCGACGGCATGTACTCCGCGACGGCAGCCTCCGGCAACGCCACGCTGCAGACTTCGGGGAGCAACGGTGCCGGAACGATCTACGGCAGCGAGCTGGAATCCAGCACCACCGACACCAGCGGCCAGTTCTCCAACATGATCTCGGCGCAGCAGGCCTATTCGGCGGCCTCGCAGGTGATCACCACCGTCGACAAGATGTTCGATACGCTGATCTCGGCGGTGTCGCGATGATGACCGCAAAGAATGACCGCCTGCTGGTCCGGCTCCGGCGGCTGAAGGCAAGGGCCGCATCGGTTCAGCCGAACGACCGGGCGCAGCTCACTGCGCTGCTCGACGATGTGGAGACATTGCGCGGCGAGCTGATGCGCGAATGCACGCGGCTCGACCAGGAACTCAACCGGGCCACGGTCCGGGTAACGGCGATCACCGCGTATGGGCGCAGCGCACAATCGGTCCGCGCCCTACGTCGCGGACACTAGCTTGAACGGGAGCGATGACATGACACCGGAACGCAACATCAAGATCAATCCCGCGGGCAATGACGAGCGCGCGAGGTCGTTGATCGCGCTGATCGACAATCTGATCGCGATCGTCAACGAGGAGAACGTCGAGCTCGCCAAAGGCCTGCCGGCCTCGCGGCTGAAGCAGGTCGACGAGAAGAACCGGCTTGCCACCCTGTTCGAGCAGTGCGTGGCCGAGGCCGTCGGCAAGACCGCAAACCTCAACGTCCAGGACCGGGTGCTGCGCGAGCAGCTGATGGACCGGATCCTGAAGCTCCGCGGGGCGATGGACGAGAACGTGATGCGGTTGCGTGCGGCGATCGATGCCAGCAACCGCCGGATCGAGGCGATCATGCAGGCGATCCGCGAGCAGATCGCCAACGTATCGCCCTACGGGGCCGGCGGCCGTCGCGTCACGCCCGCGATGTCCTATGGCACTAACGTGCGGGCCTGATCTGGTCCGCGCCGGAGGGAGTTAGCCGTGTCGTCGCTCGATATTGCACGAAGCATTGCATTCAGCGGGCTGTCGGCCACGCAGGTGCAGATCAGCGTGACCTCGGCAAATATCTCGAATGCCGACACCAAGGGCTACACCGAGAAGACCGCCAACCAGAGCGCCAGCGTCACCGGTGGCGTCGGTACCGGCGTCACGATCACGGGGATCACCAGCGCCGTCGACAAGCTGCTCCTGAAGTCGCTGGTCGGGGCCGATTCCGATCTCGGCGCCGCCGACACCACCAACAGCTTTCTGACCGAGCTCCAGCAGCTCTATGGCAGCACCTCGAGCGGGGACAGCTCCACCACGGGCACCTCGCTTGCCAACACGCTCGCGGCATTCGAGTCGGCATTGTCGTCGCTGGCGAGCACGCCGAGCAGTGCGTCGCTGCAGTCGAACGCGGTCAGCGCGCTTGCCGCGGTCACGACGCAACTTCAGCAGACCTCGAGCGGCATCCAGACGCTGCGCTCCAATGCCGACCAGGATATCGCGTCGTCGGTCACCGACATCAATTCCGATCTGCAGCAGATCTCCGACCTCAACAAGCAGATCAAGCAGCAGGCCGCAGCCGGGCAGTCGACCGCCGATCTGGAGGACCAGCGCAACAGCGCGCTGCAGGACCTCGCGTCGATGATGAATGTGAGCTATTTCAACACGTCGACCGGCGATCTGCAGGTCTATACCGGATCGGGGCAGGCGCTGGTCGACAGCACGGCGCATCCGCTGAGCTATACGGCGCTGCCCAGCGTCACGGCTTCAACGACCTACAGCGCTGGATCGTCCAGCGGTTTCAGCGGCATCACCGTCAACGGGGTCGACATCACCTCGCAGATTTCCTCCGGCAAGGTCAGCGCGCTGATCACGCTGCGCGACCAGACGCTGCCGGCCGCTCAATCGCAGCTCGATCAACTCGCCCAGCAGCTTGCCGCGAGCGTCAACGCGGTGTCGAACCAGGGCACGTCGGTGCCGCCGCCGTCCAGCCTGACCGGGACCGCCACCGTGAGCAGCGCGACGGCGCTGTCGGCGACCGGCACGGTGCGCATCGCGGTTGCGGACAAGAGCGGCAATCTCGTGTCCTACAAGGACCTGGATCTGTCGTCCTACGCGACGGTCGGCGATCTCGTTACCGCGATCAACGGCATATCGGGCCTGTCGGCGTCGGTCGATGCCAACGGACATCTGTCGATCTCGGCGACCGGGTCCGGCAACGGTGTCGCCATCAATGAGATGACGAGCTCGGTCGGCAGTTCCGGTGAGGGCTTTTCGGATTATTTCGGGCTCAACGACCTGATCACGGGGACTGGCGCGTCGGATATCGCGGTCCGCAGCGACATCCTCAACGGCACGGCGGCGCTGCCGACCGCGACGCTCGATGCGTCATCCACGCTGACGGTCGGAAACTCGGTGCTGTCGCCGGGCTCTGCGACGGTGGTGAACGCGCTCTCGAGCACGTTGACGGGGTCGACCAATTTCGCCATGGCGGGCGGGCTCGGCGCCACCACCGGCTCGTTCACCGATTATGCCGCCGCGATCGTCGCCAACGTCGCAAGCAAGGCGACCCAGGCGTCGGCGACCTACACCGCCAAGCAGACCGCGCAGTCGACCTATGCGAGCTCGCTGTCGTCGCAGTCCGGCGTCAACCTCGATCAGGAAAGCGCGAATCTGAGCTCGTTGCAGAACAAATACGCTGCCGCGTCCCAGATCATTACGACCATCAACGCCATGTTCTCGGCGCTGATGACCGCGATGAGCGCAAGCTGAGTGTGAGGGCGTTATCATGATGATGCGTGTTGCCACCTTTGCACAGTCGGAACAGATGATCACCAGTGCGCTGCGGGTGCAGGCGGTGATGGCCAACGAGCAGGTGCAGGAGTCCTCCGGGCTGCAATCCGAGGATTTCGGCGGTTACGGCTCCGGCGCCGGGCGTGTCATCAATCTGCAGGTCTCGGTGACGCGCGCCCAGTCCTATATCGATGCCAGCAATCTCGCCGACAACAAGGTGCAGGCGATGTATTCGGCGGTCGGCTCGGTGACCGATATCATCACGCAGCTTCGGACCCAGCTCAGTGCTGCGACCACCGGCAGCAGCACGGCGACGGCGTCGGTGATCAACTATGCCCAGCAGGCGATATCGCAGATGCAGGGACTGCTGAACACGCAATATGACGGCGAATATGTCTTCAGCGGCGCCCGCACCGACACCGCCCCTGCGGATCTGTCGACCTTCGACACCGGCACCGGCTCGCTGACGACATCAGACACCAGCTACTACAAGGGTGACAGCGAGATCGCGTCGGTGCGCGTCTCCGACAGCCAGTCGATTTCCTACGGCGTCACCGCTGACAACCCGGCCTTTGAGCAGGTGATGCGGCTCTTGAAGTACGTCGGCAACAGCACGACACTGTCGTCGAGCGATATCTCGCAGGCGCTCGACCTTGCCAGCGATGCGCTGGATGCGACGTCAACGGTGCAGGCGAAGCTTTCGACAGCGGCGTCGCAGATCGAGACCGCCAGCACCAACCAGAGCGACTACCAGAATTTCGCAAAGACCCTGTCGACCAACCTCACCAGCGTCGACGTCGCTGCAGTGACGGCGCAGCTTTCGACCTATCAGGCGCAGCTGACCGCATCCTATTCGGCGATCGCCAAGATCCAGGGCCTGAACCTGGCGAGCTATCTGCGATAGCGGGCTACGGCCGGCATCAGCGGTTCAGGATCTTCAGCCAGACATCGCCGAGGATGATCGGTTCGCGTGGGGGAAGCCAGGTGAGGCCTGCGGCCTTGCCAAGCTCGGCGATCGTGCCCTTGCTTTGCATATCCTCAAGCACCTTGTTGACGGCATCCAGCAGTGCCTTGTCGGCTTCGAGCGCAACGTAGCCGCGGTTGGCGCCGATCGGATAATAGTAGCCCGAGGCCGTGATCCTGGTGTCGGGATGCTCGGCGCGGTAGGCGTCGAACCGGCGCAGGTCGAGCAACGTGGCGTCGAATTCGCCGCGCTCGAGCTCGCCCAGCAGGTCGCTGCGCCCCGGAACGAGGTGGGTGATGTCGTCGATCAGCTTGCCCTTGTCGAAGGTCATCAGGATGGCATCGCCGAGCGTGCCGCTTTCGATCGTGAGGCGAAGCCCGGCGAGATCGCCGATATCGGCGATCTTGCGGTCCTTGAGCTTGTCCTTGGCCTTGGGTCCGAGCACGACGGTCATCGGCGAGTAGATATAGGGCCGGCTCGGCACCAGCACGCCGATCGGGATCCGCCGGCGCCGATCCTCGCGGGTGGCGCCGTCGAAGTCCGGCAGCTTGGCCGTCGTGACGCCGGGCACCCTCAGCGAGTCCGTGGTGAGGGCGTAGCCGCCCACCAGCGAGCAGCGTCCGTCCGACAGCAGCGCGTTGGCTTCGAGCGCGGGACTCGAATCCTCGTCGAGCTTGCTCTCGAACCACTGGATCTTGAGCGGCCGTCCGAGCCGCTCGGCAATGGCCTGCGCGAGCGCCACGTCGAAGCCGGCATCCGGCTTGCCGCGATGATGCGCCGACAGCGGCGGCAGATCCTCGTCGAGACATACCTTGAGCGGGTCGCCGGCGGCATGCGCCGCCGCCGTCACGGCGAGCAGCAGAGCCGCCGCTGCGCCCGCAAGCAGAGTCCTCATGGCGTCCTCCGGCTCGACACGAAGGCCCAGACGTCGGCGATCTCCTGTTCGTTCAGGATGTCGATCCAGGGCGGCATCTTGCCGTTCTTGCCTTGCTTGACAGTCGTCACGAAGCGCGTCTTGTCGTCGGGGAAGGCGCGCAGGTCCGGCGTGATGGTGCCGGAGTTGACCATGTTGGGCCCATGGCAATGCGAGCAGTTCTTGGCGTAGGTGACCTTGCCCTGGTCGGCCTGACCGGAAAGATCGATTGCACTGGTTTGCTGTGCGGCAGCCGGGATCAGCATGATCAAGGCCGCCGCGACGGCGGCGAAGATCGCCGCCGTCAACAGGGTTACTCTTTCAGTCACGTGCGCTCCGCGCTCAGTTCTTGACCGCGAAGACCCACAGCGACCCGCCGGGCGGCACTTTCGCCAGCCGCTCGTCGCCGGAGAACAGTGCGTAGACGCCGCCATAGCCCGAGGTCACCGCGACATACTGCACGCCGTCCTGCTGCCAGGTGACGGGCTGCCCTTCGATGCCGGAGCCGGTCTGGAACTGCCAGAGCTTCTTGCCGGTGTCGGCGTCGAACGCCTCGAACTCGCCGGTCAGCTGACCGGAGAACACCACGCCGCCGGCGGTGGAGAGCACGCCGGAGAAGCGCGGAATGTCGCTCGGCGCTTCCCACTTGGCCTTGCCGGTCATCGGGTCGATCGCCTTGAGATGGCCGCGCGGTCCGGTGCCCCATTCCCAGGGATCGGTGAGGTCCATGCCGAGGTACCACTCGCCCTGCTTGAACGTCACCGGCTCGGCCTTGTACTTGCCGCCGAACGCCAGCGTGTTGGCGTAGGCGAGGCCGGTCTGCGGATTGTACGACATCGGCTCCCAGTTCTTGCCGCCGAGGATCGACGGATAGACGGTGACCTTCTTGCCGTCGCGCGCATCCTTGCTGACGTCGGTCTCGATCGGGCGTCCGGTCTTCATGTCGATGCCGGTGGCCCAATTGACCTTCACATAGGGATTGGCCGCGAGCAGCTTGCCGTTGGTGCGATCGAGCACGTAGAAGAAGCCGTTGCGGTTGGCATCCATCAGCACCTTGGTCGGCTTGCCCTCGACATTCATGTCGGCGAGCACCATTTCGGCCACCGAGTCATAGTCGAACGGATTGTTCGGCGAGAACTGGTAGTGCCACTTGATCTTGCCGGTCTTCGGGTCGAGCGCGAGCACCGAGCAGGTGTAGAGGTTGTCGCCCGGGCGCACCGCCGAATTGAACGGGCCGGGATTGCCGATGCCCCAATACACCGTGTTCAATTCGGCATCATAGGAGCCGGTGATCCAGGTCGATCCGCCGCCGAGCTTCCAGGTATCGCCCTTCCAGGTGTCGCCGCCGGGCTCGTCCGGCGTCGGGATCGAATAGGTACGCCAGAGCTTCTTGCCGGTCGCGGGATCCCAGCCGTCGATGAAGCCGCGGGTGCCGAATTCGGCGCCCGAGATGCCGGTGATGACAACGCCGTCGGCGACCAGCGGCGCCACCGTCATCGAGTAGCCTTCCTTGATGTCGGCGGCCTTCTCGCGCCACAGCTCCTTGCCGGTCTTGGCATCGAGCGCGATCACGTTGGCGTCGAGGGTGGTGCGGAACACCTTGCCGTCATAGAGTGCCGCGCCGCGATTGATGATGCCGCAGCAGACGATACGCGGCGTCTCGGCGGGATACTCGACCTTGGTCTTCCAGATCTGCTTGCCGGTCTTGGCGTCGATCGCGATCGTGGCGCTGTGGGTGGTGACGTAAAGGACGCCCTGGTAGACGAGCGGCTGCGATTCCTCGCTGCGGTCGTCGTTCAAACTGTAATTCCAGACCGGCACCAGATTCTTGACGGTGTCCTTGTTGATCTGGTTCAGCGGCGAGAAGCGCTGAAGATTGTAGCCCATTCCATAATTGAGAACGTTCGATGTATCAATCGCCCCCTTGACCAACTGTTCGTTGGTCTGCGCGCTTGCACCATACGATGCAAGAATCACGAGGCTTGCGGCCAGCGCAATGCGTCTCATCATATCTCCTCCCAATGAACCTTTTTGCTGCACGCCTATTCCCTGACGTTGCGGATGCAACCATCGGCCTGAAAGCAAAACGGGTCAATACGAAAACGTGAACGAACCCCAGCGAACGCCCCGGGGGCGGCCGAAGCGTCAGGTTTTCGCAGATGCGTCCGTAGCTTACCGCGGCGTGGAATACACAACACCACGCGTGGCCCGCGGTTATGTCGCAACGCGCACGGTTCGATCAGCTTGACGGCGAATGGGGACAGGCACTCGGGCGCGGCTTCGTGCCCCGCTTGTCCGGCGGCACATTGCAATTGTCGATGCGCTGCTCGTCGGTCCATTTGCGGCCGAGCCGCTCCTTGCCGGTGAGCGTGCGTTGCTGGACCGCCTCCGCGGATCGGGCAGGGGCTCTGGTCTGTGCCGACACCGGCGCGATCAGGCCAAGCACGACAAGGCAGCCCAACGCATTCCTGCAAATGCCGCTCATGGATGACCTCGTTCATTCTGGTGCTATGCGTCAGGACTCCAGAGATGACCGGTGGGGCAGTCTCGTTCCACCCGAAACCCGACGAGGGCTTACCGGCTGTGCAAACTGTACGGCGCGTCTCCAAAGCTGCTATGCTTTGTCTCGATTTGCAGCGCGCGCTTCGTCACGTCGCCGGAGCGGCACGCAAGGGAGACGAATGATGATTTCGCGCCGATCGCTTGCTTTGACTTTGGCCATGGCCGCCCTCGCGGGCCCCGCTTTGGCGGCATCCGGCCGCAGCAGCGTGCTCAAGATGCTTGATCCCGACAATGACGGGACGGTCGACCTCGCCGAAGCCAAGAAGGCGGCCGCCGACCTGTTCGCCAAGCTGGATCCTGACCATGACGGCACGCTCGACGTGCGCGAATTGCGCGGACGGCTGACCGCGAAAGAGCTGGCGATGGCTGATCCGGATCACGACGGCACGCTGACGCTCGACGAATATCTCGCGGTCGTCGAGCAGCGCTTCAAGGCCGCCGATCCCGATAATGACGGAACGCTGGATGCGAAAGAGTTGAAGTCGCGCGCCGGCCGGGCACTGCTGCGCCTGCTCAAATAGGCTTCCGGCAGCACCCTCCACGGGGCCGATTCCGGCCATTGAGCTGGAATCCGGCGCATAACAAAAAAAGTTGCGATTTCGCTCTTGGGCAAGACTCGGCCGCCGTGATCGGGTCTCCTTATCCGTGCGTCGCTGCCCGGCAGCCGGAAAATGCCTGACAGAACAGTGTCGGAATTTCCCAGCCGTTCCAAAGCCGGGCAGGCGTCAGCGAGCGTCGTCCGTGCCGGCATGTCCAGCAGCGAAGTCGGGTCCTTAACCCCCAGCTTGCGCCCTGGAAAAGCCAGCCCTAGCTTGCCGCGCGGCGCGAAGCTTGCGCCAGCTTATACTTGGGAGAAGGAAATGGCCTGGAAAACACCGAAGATCGTCGAAGTGCCGGTGGGCATGGAAATCAACATGTACGCCTGCGCAGCGCGCAAGTAACGCAAGTAATGTGAGACAGCCTGCCCGGCTGGTGCAGCTTGCTGCATCGGGCCGTGGCGGGCGTCTTTCGCGCAAAGTACTTTCGCGGCTCTGACGCAGTCGCTCGAACAGCTTCTCTCACATCCTTCCCACAGGACCCTTGAGATCGACATCGCCCGCGCGATTGGCGGGCCGCACGGCTTTGTCCTACAGTGCGGTTCAAGGTGGTGCTACGGGACGATGAATCTCGCAATCAAGATCGGGCGTTGGGTGGGCGTGGTGTGCGCGGCGGTTGCCGGCGTCGCCGCGGTGTTGCCGCTCGGCGCCTATGCCGAGGGTTTTGATACCGAGCACATCTTCGGCTTCATGATCGGCTCCGATGTGGGGGAGGTCGGCGAGCGCGAGTTTCAGACTCAGACCACCGGACGCTTCGCCAAGGACGGCGGCCGGTATCGCACGCTCAATCAGGAACTGGAGCTCGAGCTCGTTCCGGCGCCGAATTTTCGCGTCGAGCTCGGAACGTCGTTCTCGGCCTACGACATCAACGGCGTCCCCGGCTTTAACGATCGCCGCCAATTGTCGTGGCAGAGCGTCTCGGCCGATTTCCGCTATCGCTTTCTCGATCGCGAGACGGCGCCATTCGGTATGACCGTCGCGTTGGAGACACGTGCCGACCGCGTCGACGAAGTGACGGCCGCAGCCGTCCGCAGCTACGGCACCGAACTCACGCTGGCGTTCGACCGCGAAGTGATCCCGAACTTTGTGGTGGCGGCCTTGAACGTCAGCTATGAGCCGGAATGGACGCGGATGCCGCGCACCGGCACAGCAGAGCAGGATGCCACGGTCGGCGTCGCGTTCGGGCTGATGGCGAAGGTGAAGCCGGATATCCTGCTCGGCGGCGAAGTGCGCTATTTCCGGAAGTATGAGGGGATCGGGCTCGATGAATTGTTCGGGCAAGCGCTGTTCATCGGGCCGACCGCCTATTTCCAGATATCCGAGCGCTCACGCCTGACCGCGACCTGGAGCGTCCAAGCCTGGGGACAGCACGCCGGGAGCAGCGGCGCCCTCGATCTGGTCAATTTTGAGCGCCATCAGGCGCGGCTGGTGTACGGTCTCAACTTCTAGGTTCCCACGTCCTCTCACGGGGCTGTGAAACTCTGTCTTGGCTGATTACGTATTCCGTCGTGTTATCTACTTCATGAGCACGCTTAGGGATCGCGCATGAACCCGATTGATCTGATCGTCACTGTATGTGCCGTGCTGTCGCCCGCCACCTGCGAGGAGCAGCATCTGGTGTTCAACTGGAGCGGCTCGCTGCAGCAATGCGCCATGGCCGCGCCGCCTTACATCGCGCAATGGGTCGGTGAGCATCCGAAATGGACCGCGGTGCGATGGCGCTGTGAATATCCGCACAGCAATGACCGCGCCGGCACCGGTGGCGAGCCCCCGGCGGGCTAGGCGCTCTACTTGTTGCAGTCCTTCAGGTCCTTGTCGGAAACCGAAAACACGGCGTCGGCCCTGATCTCGATGTCGCGGACGAAGCATTGCTTGGCACCGCTGTAGCCGACCTTGGCGTCGAAGCGGCCGGGCTCGACGCCGGTGATGCGCAGCCGCTCGTCGTGGTCGACTTCCTTGTCCTTGTCATTGAGCGTCTGGTTGGGACCCCACTCGTTCTTGCCCGCCGGCGACAGCTCGAAGCTCGAAATCGTGGCGCTGGTCAGATTCCACAGCCGGATGCCCTTGCCCTTGCTTTGGGCCAGCACCGCGCCCGGCAGCACAAGCAACGCAACCCCAGCAGCAATCAACGCGCGCGACATCCAATTTCTCCCTTACGCTTTGTCCAAGGATGACGGCGTCTCACATATTTGCAAGGTCCAACTGTGAGAGCTGCCGCTTGATTTCTCCGATCTGGGCATCATCGCGCGACGCGCGCGGTGCGGCGATGGTCTCGACGTGAAGGATACGCGCCGGCCGCGGCGACAGGAAGAACAGGCGGTCGCCGAGGCGGACTGCATCGTCGAGATCGTGGGTGACCAGGAGCGTCATCATCTTCCGGCTTGCCACCAGAGTCGCGATCTGATCGCGCAGCCGCCCCGCGAGTGCATTGTCGAGCGAGGCCAGCGGCTCATCGAGGATCAGGAAATCCGGCTCGATGGCGAAGGCGCGGGCGAGCGCGACGCGGCGGGCGAGGCCGAGCGACAACTCGCCGGGGAAATGGTTGCGGTGCACGGTCAGTTCGAGCACCTCGAACAGCGTCGAGAGTGTGCTGTCGTCGACGTGAGGTGCGGCCAGCCGCACATTCTCCTCGACGGTGCGCCAGGGCAGCAGCCGCGGCTCCTGGAACACCATGCCGAGGCGCATGCCGGGCGAGCGCGCGACGTGGCCCTGGTAGTTGCCGTCGAGCCCGGCGAGGATCCTGAGCAGGGTGCTCTTGCCGCAGCCCGACGGGCCGAACAGCACGCCAACCTCGCCGGCGTTCAACGTGAAGGTGACGTTGTCGAGCACGTCGTGCCGTTTCCCGGCCGCGCTCGCAAAACTCTTGCCTGTGATATTGACCTCAAGCTGCACGGACCCGCCACCGCGTTAGCCTGGTTTCAAACGGCTGCACCAGCAGAGTCTCGATGACGAGAACGACACCAGCAAAGCTCAGCGAGTAGGCGAGCAGCAAGGGGATATCGAACAGCTGGAAGGCGACGCCGATCTCGAAGCCGACGCCGTTCGGCCGGCCCAGATATTCGGCGACCAGAACGATCTTCCACACCAGCGAGAGTCCCGAGCGCGCCGCGGCCGCAATGTAGGGTGCAAGCTGCGGCAGGATCACATGTCGGAAGGCGCGGCCGCGCGGCAAGGCAAACGCCGTTGCCATCTCGTCGAGCGCGGGATCGAGCGCGCGGGCGCCCTCACGTAGCGTGACGACGGCGGTCGGCAGCTTGTTGATGGCGATCGCCACGATCGCGGCGACTTCGGTCAGCCCGGCCCAGATATAGGCAAGTACGATGACGACGAGTGCCGGCAAATTGAGCAGCAGGATCAGCCAGGGGTCGCCAAGGCGGTTGGCCAGCGAGACGCGGCCCATCAGGTAACCGATCGCCGAGCCGAGCGCCATCGCGAGCGTGAAGGCCAGCGCGACGCGCGCCAGCGTTGCACCGAGATTGACGAACAGCGCCCCCGATCGGGCTTCGGCGACGAGCACGGACAGCACCGCCGGCGGTGCCGGCAGCTTCGCATCGCCGATCAGCAGCGAGGCGATCCACCAGGTCGCGATGAATAGCGCGAAGGACAGGAGACGCAGCACCGCTAGTCTCCCGGGATCGCTTGATAGAATGTGCCGGGATCGAGCTCGGTTGCCGTGCCGACCAGATCGCGGCCGCCGAGCTGCGCCAGCACCCGGTAGAGTACGCGCGCATCCGCTTCTTCGTCCGCGATCGAACGACGCGGGATGCCTTCGCGGTAGCGGTCGCGATAGGCATGCAGGGTTGCGGCATCCTGCGCACCGGTGAGCGGCGCGATCGCATCCCATTCGGCGTCCGAGGTTGCCAGGATCTGCTTCGCTGCGCGCGTCACGGCGATGAAACGAGCCACCAGATCCCTGTTGGCGTTGGCCCAGGCTTCGTCGAACACGTAGCCGATCATTGCGATGCGGCCCTTGCTGCCGAGCTTTTGCAGGATTTCTTCCATGCCGGCGAGACGGCGGAAGCCCTTGGCTTCAAGCGCGGCGCAGAAATTCCAGTAGTTGAGCGTCGCGTCCATCTCGCCGTCGAGCGTCTTGGCCGTAAGCAGCGGCGGCGCGCCATAGACGATGGTCGACTGCGACTTCAAGTCGACGCCGTCCTGCTTCATCGCGGCCTGCAGCAGCAGCCAGTTCTTGTCGATCGCGCCGCCGGCGACGGCAAGCTTGCGTCCCTTGAGGTCCGCGAGCGTCTTGAGTGGCGAGGCGGCGGGGACCATCACGGCCCCAAGCGCGCTCGAATAGGGATAGAACTGCAGCTTGGCGCCGAGCGAACGCTCCCGCGACACCCAGGGCCAGTCGGACACCATCACGTCGGCCGAGCCGGCGCGCAGCGCGATCTTGCCGGCCTCGGGGCTGGCGAGCTCGGTGACGTCGATCGACAGATTCGCCTTCTTGTCGAGGCCATGGGAGCGAATGACGGCCAGTTCCCAGGCCAGCGTTCCGGTCTTCTGCGCTGCAATGCGGATGGTCTCCGCGTTGCACGAGGTGCCGAACTGCATGACCGCCAGGACCGCCGCAGCCAACACCATGCGAACAGAGATGATCATCGTTTCTTGTGCCACTTCCCCGAATGTTTTCTTTTCTGATCAACATCCATAGCATAGCTTGCGCGAAGAGAAGAGGAAGCAGGACCATGGCAGGAGCTGGCATGCTACGACCGATTGTCGCCGTCTGGGTGCTCGCCGGGACGGCCATCAGCGTGCGGGCCCAGGAGGTCAACGACTATCCGACCTCGGCGCGGGCGGAATATGTGTTCGGCTGCATGAAGGCCAATGGCGAAAGCCGGCAGTCGATCGAGCAATGTTCCTGCTCGATCGACGTCGTCGCATCGATCATCCCCTATGATCGCTACATCACCGCCGAGACCGTGCTGAGCATGTCGCAGGTGCGCGGCAATCTGGGCGGCCAGTTCCGCTCGTCCGAGCAGGCCGCGAACGCCCTCAATGACCTCAGGCGCGCCCAGGCCGAGGCCGAAGTCAGGTGCTTCTAACGTCTATAGTGAGATCGACGGTGCCTCAGGTCCCGGGATTCTCGACCTTCCATTCGTGCTCGAAGACGTGCCCGTCGGTGTCCTTGGCTTCGGCACGGAAGAGTTTTGCGCCGTTCGAGACGTAGGTGAAGCGGATATTGGGATCCTCGGAAATCGAGATTCCTCCCTCCATCGCCAGCACCGGACTGTCGTCCTGCCAGATGTGCAGCTCGTTGACGAAGAAGGCCGGGATATAGAGCTGCGTGACCTGGTCCATCTGCAGGCCCGAATTGTTCGGATGCCCGATCATGATCTGGGCTTCCCGCGTGCTGGTCGCCGGACCCTGTTCGGACTTCGTGAACTGGCGGTAACGCATCTGGCCGAGGCGGTTTTTCGCCTCCTCGACGTTCTTGCCGGCCGGCGCCGAGCAGCCGCCGGATGCCTTGACATAGACCTTGCTGACATAGAGCTTGCCGTCGCTGAGCTCGGCGACGGCGTGCACATTGGTGTAGTTGTTGACGCGGACGCGGGTCGAGATCTCGGTGACGTTGGCGCTCGGCCCCAGCGTGAACTTCGCGGCCATCGGCGCCGGGTTCTCGTCGATGACAAGCGTGATCGCGACGACGCGGCGGCTGTCGCTGGGCGGCAGCTTGGTACGCAGCGTCACCGGAACGATCGCGGCATCCTCCGCGCGCGCCGGCATCTCGATGCCGACGACGTCGCTGCCGTCGTTCATCGGGCGGTTGCTGAAGATGTCCTGGACGAGGCCTGGCCAGGGATCATAGGCCTCGGCGGCGGGCGCAGCCGATGTGCCCAGCGTGATCGTGAGCAGGCTGGCGATGCAAAGCAGGCGGACGCGATGTCGAGGCATGTTCGCGATATCCTATGCGAGCTGCGTCATTATAGGACCAACAGCTACTCCCATTCAATTTCCGAGAATGCTGCAGTTGCGTTGCGGGCGTTGTAATCGTCGAACAATTGCCAGCGCGGCCGCTCGGCTTCCCCCGCATGCTCGGCAGCTGCCGTGATCGGCTTGCCGCTCGCGAGAAGCGCACGCACGTCTGTGGCCAGCGTGCCCAGATAACGCCGCTGGTCGGCGAGCGCTGCAGGCCATGCGCTCACGGGGCCGTGACCGGGAACCACGCGCTCGGCGGCAATCGCCGGGAGGTCGTCAAGCGCACGCAGCCAGCCCTTGAGGCTGCCGTCGACCACGGGAATATGGATGAGAAACACCATATCGCCGGCGAACAGGGTTTGGGTTTGTTCGTCGAGCACGGTGAGGTCGTTGTCGCTGTGCGCCGGCGGCCACGCCTTCAGCGTCAGGCTGCGTCCGCCGAGGTCGAGCTTCAGCGTGTCCTCGACCAGCACGGTCGGGGGAATGATCCTGACTTCGTCGATCAACGCGTCGCCCATCGTGCGCCGAAAGCCGTCGAGATAGAATTGCCCGCGCGTCGCCAGCGCGCGGGGCAGGGTCTTGTGGCCGACGAAGCTGGTCCCGTCGCCCACGAAGGCCGCGTTGCCGAAGCTGTGATCGGGATGCGCATGGGTGTTGATCACGTAGCGGATCGGCTTGTCGGTGTGGCTGCGGACCGCGGCGAGCAATTGCCGCCCTTCGCGGACACTGCCGCCGGTGTCGATGACGGCGACGGCGCTGTCGCCGACCACGAATCCCACATTGGCGATGGCGCCTTCGTTCTCGCGCGTCATCAACGCAATGACCCCAGTGTGAACGAATATTCCGGGGGCGACTTCGCTCACAGGCAATTCCGCCTCTTGCGCCCACGCTATGGTCGGCGCCCAAAGCATCAGGAGCAGCGCAAGCACCGAACCGCCATGAGCCATGTTTCAGCCTCAGTTTCTCCGGGACGCGCGATCAATGTCGTCGCGCGCCAGTTTGCGCTGCAACAAGCAACGCGGCGCTGTCGCGATCATTATCCCTGTTGCACGTCATGGTACGCCCTGCAATTGCTGGATGACGGCGAAGCGTCCGTTCGAGAGGAGACCGCGTGATGAGAATTGCCGGATACCGTCCTGTTCTGCTCGCGCTTGCAGGCTTCATTGCCTGTCTGGCCGGGCGCGACATCGCGCACGCGCAGGTCAATGATCAGGGCGAACTCTCCATCGAGCTGATCGATGCCAAAGTGCTGCGCATCTGCGCCGATCCACGCAACCTGCCGTTCTCGAACGAAAAGGGCGAGGGCTTTGAGAACAAGCTCGGCGAGCTGCTTGCCGAAAAACTGCAGAAGAAGCTCGACTACATGTTCTTTCCGCAGGCGACCGGCTTCGTGCGGATGACGCTCGCGGCGCATCGCTGCGACGTGATCATGGGATTTCCACAAGGCGATGACCTCGCGCAAGGCACCAATCCCTACTATCGCACGGCCTATGCGATCGTCGCCAAGCCTGGCAGCGGGCTCGACGAGGTCACGACGCTCGAGGACGCGCGGCTAAAGGGCAAGCATATCGGTATCGTTGCGGGAACGCCGCCCGCCACCAACATGGCCATCAACGGTCTGATGAGCAACGCCAAGCCCTATCCGCTGATGATCGACACGCGCTACGATTCGTCGGCCGAGGCCATGATGAACGATCTCGCCAAGGGTGAGATCGACGCCGGCATCCTGTGGGGACCGATGGCGGGCTATTACGCCAAGAAGGCGAACCCGCCGCTGCATATCACGCCGCTGGTCAAGGAGACCACGGGACCGAAGCTTGTCTATCGCATCGGCATGGGCGTGCGTGGGTCCGATCAGAACTGGAAGCGGCAGCTCAATCGCCTGATCCAGGAGAACCAGCCGGCGATCAACAAGATCCTGCTCGATTACGGCGTTCCGTTGCTCGACGAGAACGACCGTCCGATCGGGCCGGAGACCGCAACCAAGTCGCCATGATCAGGTTTGCGGCCATGCTTGCGGTGATGTTGGTCGCCGCTTCGCCTGTCCGCGCGCAGGACCATCCCGCAGAACCCGAGGGCTATCGCACCGAGGACTATCGCGCGCCGGTGCCGACAACGCTTGCCGGCGCACAGGTGCTCACGACCGCGGAAGCGGAAGCGATCTGGCGCGAGAAATCCGGCGCCTTCGTCGACGTGCTGCCGCGCGCGCCGAAGCCGAATCTGCCCGCCGGCACGGTGTGGCGCGAGCGGCCGCATCAGAATATCCCCGGCAGCATCTGGCTGCCCGACACCGGCTACGGCAGGCTCGCCGCGCCGACGGAAACGTATCTGCGACGCGCACTGACCCGCGCCTCCGGCGACGACAAGGCGAGACTGCTGGTGATCTACTGCCAGGAGAATTGCTGGATGTCGTGGAATGCCGCCAAGCGCGTGCTGTCTTACGGCTACCGCAACGTGGCGTGGTATCCGGATGGAACCGACGGGTGGGGGCGCGCCAAACTGCCGCTGGCGGATGCGGAGCCCGAGCCGCGCGACGGCGAGCAATGAGCCCGCCCTCACGCGGTTTGCGAGCTACTTCTGCTTGTCGAGCTTGCCGATCGTCTTGCCTCCGTCGCCGTCCGCGGTGGTGAACGTCACCTTGTCGCCAGCGTGAAGCTCCTCCAGCGACTGTCCCTTGGGTACCTTGTATTCCTGGATCGCGCCGCCAGCCGCGCCGACGGTACCGCTCTGTGTCTGCTGGATCGAAATGGTTCCGCTTAATCGGTCAATCTTGGTGACCATTCCCGACATGGGTTGCTGGGCCAAAGCCGCTGACGTGACCAGACTCGCGGCCGCAAGGCCGGTCATGACGATCTTGGCTGCTCTCATCGAGGCCTCCCAACTTCAGATCTAGTAGGAGACAACGAGCGGAGCGCGCAGTTTGTTCCGGATCGGCGCCGCGCCCCGGGAGATATGTCAACGACCGCCGGGGCGATCGGTCGCAGGGCTCAATCCAGCTCCTGCTGAATAATCCGACCCAGCGCGAACAGGCGCTGGTCGATGGTGGTCGGCACCTCGCAGACGAATCGCACCACGCGTCCACGGTCCTCGAAAATCCGCGTCTCCCAGACCAGCTGATTGCCGAGCTCATCGACCTTGGCCTGATCCGGCGGTGTGGCGTCCTGCAGTGCCTGCAGCGCGAGCGTATCGGCGCGAATCTTTTCCGCGGCCTCCCGCTGCTTGCGCATCACGCGTTCGAGCCCGTTCATCACCGAGGCCCGCTGCCCGTTGAGCGTGTTGAACAGGCCCGCGAACAGCAGCTTTCCCGCATTGGCCTTGTCGGCCGCGGCGGCCGACAGGAACTCGGTGATCTCTTTCTGCGCGTCCTCCAGCGGAATGCGGCGTGCCGCGAGCTTGGCCGCGAGTGCGCTGATCTTCGGATCGTCCTTCCATTTGGTCTCGGCATCGCCCAGCGGCGGCCCGGCCCAGACGGCGGCGAGCGAGATCTCGGGCACCTTGGCCTGTGCGCAAGGCCAGTCCGGATAGCGCGGGTCCGCGGCGGATGCGGCCTGGTTCGACAGAACCATCGCGCACAGCGCGCCCAGTCCGATTCGCAGACCTCTCATGCCTCGCCTCCGCCGGGTCCGCGGCGCACCAGGCCGCGCGAGGGATCGTAAGCCACGATCGCGCCGATCATGAACACCACCGTGCAGCCGCCGACCACCGCGAGCGAAACCCAGTTCATCTTGCCATACAGCGCGAACCGGATCAGCTCCACCGCATGGGTGAACGGATTGCACTGGCAGACATAATACAGCATCGGGCTGCCTTCCTGCACGCGCCACAGCGGGTAGAGCGCCGACGATGCAAAGAACATCGGGAAGATCACAAAGTTCATCACGCCGGCGAAATTCTCCAGCTGCTTGATGCTGGCCGAGATCAGCATGCCCAATGCGCCGAGCATCAGGCCCGACAGCACCAGCGCCGGAAGCACAGTGAGATAGCCGATCGTCGGCGGCGCGATATCCCAGAACCACGCAATGACGAGGAAAGCGTAGACCTGCAGCAGCGAGACCGCCGTGCCGGCGAGCAGCTTGCAGAACAGGAGGTAGCCGCGCGGCAGCGGGCTGACCAGCAGCGTGCGCATGTTGCCCATCTCGCGGTCATAGACCATCGACAGCGAGGATTGCATGCCGTTGAAGAGCTGGATCATCGCCATCAGGCCGGGCGCGATATAGACCTCGTAGAGGATGTAGGTCTCATAGGGCGGGATGATCGAGATGCCGAGCACCTGACGGAAGCCGGCGGCGAAGATGAACAGCCAGACCAGCGGCCTGACCAGCGCCGAGACGAAGCGCTCGCGCTGATGTAGGAAACGCAGCGCCTCGCGCCACACTATGCCGTTCAGGCAGACGATGTATTCGGACAGCGAGAAGCCGCTTCGCTCGGGCGTCACCGTCGTACTGCTCATGACGGCGGTCTCCCCGAAAGTGTGGCCGTTCCGGTCAGGCGCATGAACGCGGTGTTGACGTCCTGGGCGCCGGCCTCCGCGATCACGCGCGACACCGGGCCGTGCGCCAGCATCCTGCCCTGATGCAGCACGACGAGGTCGTCGTTCGGCATGATCTCGTCGAACAGATGGGTTGCCCAGAGCACGCCGATGCCTTGTTCGGTGACGAGCTGCCGGACATGGTCGAGAATGTCGGCGCGCGCCTTGACGTCGAGCCCGACGGTGGCCTCGTCCAGCAGCAACAGCTTGGGACGGTGCAGCAGCGCGCGGGCGATCTCGAGCCGCCGCATCTGGCCGCCCGAGAGGTCGCGCACCTTGCTGCCGGCGCGGTCGGCAAGGCCGATGCGGCCGAGCACCTCGGCGCTGCGCATCCGCGCCTCGCGCCGCGAGATGCCGTGCAGCGCGGCGTGATAGAGCAGGTTCTGCGTCAGCGAGAGATCGAGATCGAGCGTGCGCGGCTGGAACACGACGCCCATCAGCCGCAGCGCTTCACCGGGCGTCCGACTGATGTCGTGGCCGAAGATCTTGATCTGGCCGTTCTGGATGCCGAACAGCCGCGTCACCAGCGAGAACAGCGTGCTCTTGCCGGCGCCATTGAGGCCCAGCAGCGCGGTGAAACTCGCCGGTGCGACCGTGAAACTGACATCGATCAGGGCGCGCCGCGGCCCGTAGCTGTGGCTGACATTGCCGATCGACAGTGCCGGCTGCACGGCCGCTTCTGCTCCGGGGGCTGAGTCCGGCGAGGGCTGGCTCGCGATATGGGCGTCGGTTGCGGTCATGGCTGCGCGATCGTGATCCCCCAGGGCAGTTCGCCGACCTGAATGGTCTTGATCACCTTCTGGGCCGCGACGTCGATCACCGAGACATCGTTCGAGACGCCGTTGGTGACCAGCAGATATTTTTCGTCCGGGGTGAAGTCCATGTGCCAGACCCGTTGGCCGACCAGGAGATATTTGATCACCTTGTGGCTGGTGGCATCGACCACCGCGACGCGGTTGGCAGGGCCAAGTGCGATGAACGCCGTCTTGTCATCCTTGGTCATGCCGATGCCGACCGGCTGGATCGCCTCGCTCCGCAGGCCCGGAATCTCGAAGGTGATCTTGCCCGTCACCTCGTGCTTGACGGGATCGACGATCGACACCGTCCCGCCGATCTCGGACGATACCCACAACTCAGAGCTGTTGTGCTTGAACTGGGCAAAGCGCGGCCGCGAATCGACCAGCACATTGGCGACGATCTGGCGCGTCGCCGTGTCGATGAAATGCGCCATGTTGGTGGTTTCGGAGGTGTTGATCAGGATCTTGCCGTCCGGGCTGATCGTCATGCCCTCGGGCTCGACGCCGACCTGGATGTCGCCGATCCGGGCGCGTTTCTCGAGATCGATCACGGTGACCGTGTTGTCGTTCTCGTTGGCGACATACATGGTCTTGCCGGCGGCATCCTGGGCGAACAGTTCAGGGTCGGGGCCGGAGGGCAGGGTGTCGACGATCTCCTGGGTCTTGGTGTCGATCACCTGGATCGTGTCGTCATCGCCGACCGCGACCATCACGAATTTGCCGTCGCGTGAGAACTCGATGCCGCGTGGCCGCTGGCCGACCTTGATGGTTTTTGTCACGGTCCAGCTCGTGGTGTCGATCACCGTGACCGTGTTGCCCTTTTCGTTGGAGACATAGGCAACAAAAGCGGATGCCGGCGCCGCGGCAAGCCAAATCAGCATCCCGGTCAACAGACAGCGGCGCCACATAAGTTGGTTCTCCTTCACTGCAGCTTGCACTTCGTTTCAGGCCGGTCAACACCGAGCGTGTCGAGTTCGGAGACCTGATGTAGGAAACCTTCCTGCGGCGAGACCGAGACCACCATACGACCATCGGCCAGCAGGATCGGCTGGCGCAGCTGCAGATTCCAGTTTCGCAGGGTCAATCGCGTGCCCTTGAAGGCGGCGATCGAGAAATCCGGACCCTTGAGGAAGGCGATGACCTTCTTGGGGTCCCCCGAATTGGTGCGCGATGTGGCCTCCCCGATCATGCGCGCGGCGGTCCATGCCTGCATGTCGATCGCCGTCATGCGGCGCATGTTCAGCTTGATGAAGCGGTTCTGAATCTGGACGGCGCCCCATTGATCATGCGCCGCGTCCCAGCTGGTCGGCACCAGGCCGGCCGAGCCCGCCACCGGCCGCGGGTCCCAGGTCCGGTAAGGCAGATAGTTCGCGAACACCTCGCTCTCGTCGGCCGCGACCAGCACGTCGTAAGCCGGCGCCTGCTGCGTGAACACCGGCATCTGGCGCTGGATCAGCGTGACGCCAGAGTCGGTGCGGCGTGCCCCGCCGGTGTCCTCGAATGTCCGTTCCTGGACGATCTTGGCGCCGAAACGCGTGGCGGCACGGCGCAGCGCGTCGGCATAGAGCTTGTCCTGATCGTGCGATCCGACCACCAGAAGCCAGCGCTTCCACTGCTTCCACACCAGGTACTGGCCAAGTGCGTCGGCCAGCATCGAGCGGGTCGGGGCGACATGGATGACGTTGCCGCGGCAGTCCTGCTCGCGCAGCCGATCGTCGATCGCGCCTGCATTCAGCAGCACGGTGCCGCGCTCGCGTAGCGCATCAGCGACCTTGAGCAGGGCATTGGCGGGCAGATCGGTGATGATGTAGTCGTTGCGGCCGGCGAGATCGGTCGCGACCTTGGCGACGTCGTCGCTGTCCTTGACCTTGACCTCGTCGAGCACGAAGCGCTGGTTGAGGAATTTTCCGGTCGTATTGTTGTCCTCGATCGCAAGCCGTGCGCCGGCGATGCCGTCATTATCGGCCGGCTGGTCGAGCAGCGAGAGCGTCGATTTGACGCCGGCGTGGCCGAGATAGCCGATATGGACCTCGACGGGATCAGCCGCCAGCGCTCCGGTCGTCATCATGCTGAGCGCGATCGTGCCGATCAGCCATCGGAACATAACTCCTCCCGCAGTCTTTCTTCACCGGGCATGGCGTTGTCGGACCATGCGTTGACGTGCAAGATGACCGAATTGGCCTAGCTTGCAACCCCGCTTTTTGTCGTTGCGAGGTTACAAATTCGATTGGTTCACAATCATGAGATCAACGTTCGCCTTCGTCGTCTCATTGCTGGTGATGTCTGCGGCGGCCGCGCGCGCCGAGCCGCCCAGGCTCGCGGTGTTCGACCTCGAGATGATCGACACCAGCCTGCAAGGCGAGGTCAACGGGCCGCGGACTGACGAGCAGGCGCGGCTGCTCCGGACCGGTGACCAGGTGCGCAAGGAGCTCGCGGAATCAGGTAGGTTCCGGGTGCTCGACATCTCGCCTGTCAATGCTGCGGCACACGGCAGCAATCTTCAGGCCTGCGGCGGGTGCGATGTGAAGCTGGCCGGCGAGCTGGGCGCCGATCTCGTGATGACAGGCGTGGTGCAGAAGGTCTCCAACCTGATCCTCAACATCAATCTCTATCTGCGCGACGTGCATAGCGGGCAATTGCTAGCCGCGGCGAGCGCCGACATGCGCGGCAATACCGACGAATCCTGGTCGCGCGCCACCAATTACCTCGTCCGCAACCGCCTGCTCGCGCCGAATTACGGCGCGCCGCAGGCACGGTAGCTCGCGCGCACGGATTTTTCCCCGTCATCCTGAGGAGCGCGTAGCGCGTCTCGAAGGATGAACGGCCCACCTACAGCCGCGCGGAGAAAGTCGGGGCCGTCGACCCTTCGAGACGCCGCTTCGCGGCTCCTCCAGCGACAACGGCAAAGCCGTTGCGCGGGGGTGACGGAGATGGACCGGCGTTGTCCTAAGTGATGATCACGCCTTCAGCCGCGCGGCGTGCCAGCGCAGATGATCGGCCATGAAGGTCGAGATGAAGTAGTAGCTGTGGTCGTAGCCCGGTTGACGCCGCAGAGTGAGGGGAATGTTGGCCTTCTCGCATGCGGCTTTCAGCAGCTCCGGCCGCAGCTGCTCGGTGAGAAACCCGTCGGCATCGCCGTAATCGACCAGCAGATCGGAGAAGCGGGCGCCGTCCTCGATCAGCGCCACCGCATCGTGCTTTCGCCACGCCTGCTTGTTGCTGCCGAGATAGCCGCCGAGCGCCTTGTTGCCCCATGGCACCTGCGACGGCGCCACGATCGGCGCAAACGCGCTCGCCGCGCGATAGCGATCCGGATAGCGCAGCGCCACCGTCAGCGCGCCATGGCCGCCCATCGAGTGACCGAGGATCGATTGCCGCGTCGTGTCGACCGGAAAATGCTCGGCGATCAGCTTTGGCAATTCCTCGGTGACGTAGCTCCACATCCGGTAATTGGTGGCGAACGGCTGCTCCGTCGCATCGACATAGAAGCCCGCGCCGAGGCCGAAATCGTAAGCATTGGCGGGATCGCCGGGGACGCCTTCGCCGCGCGGGCTGGTGTCGGGCGCAACGAAGATCAGGCCGAGTTCGGCGCATGCCTGGCGGAATTCACCCTTCTCGGTGACGTTGGCGTGCGTGCAGGTCAGGCCCGACAGGTAGGTGACCACAGGCAGTTTGGCGCCGGCCGCATGCTCCGGGACGAACACCGAGAAGGTCATGTCGGTCCTGGTCTCGCGGCCTGGATGCCGGTACACGCCCTGCGTGCCGCCATGCGACTTGTTCTGGGAAACCGTCTGCATTGTCGTATTCCTCTGGGTTGGAGTGCTGCGTCAGGCGACGCCGCTCTCGATCGCGAGCCGCACGAGCTCTGCCGAGGTGCGCACGCCAAGCTTCTGGCGCATGATCGATGACGTGTTCGCGACCGTCTTGTATGACGAATGCACCAGCCAGGCGATCTCCGACAGGCTCTTGCCGGAACTGAGCAGGCGCAGGATCTCCATCTCGCGCGAGGTCAGCTTGGAGAGCGGATTCTGCGCAAAGCCCGGCCGCGCAAAGGCGACATTGCGTGCGATCGCGGGCGGCAAATAGACGCCGCCATTGCCGACCTCGCGCACCGCCTCCACCAGGTCGTTGGGATCGCCGGTCTTCGAGACGTAGCCCTTGGCGCCGATATCGATGGCGCGGGCGGCGAACACCGGGTCGTCGTTCATGCTGAACATGATGAGGCGCGCGGATGCATCGTGCGACAGGATGCGGCGCGCCAGCTCGAAGCCGGAGACCGTCGGCAGGTTGATGTCGATCACGCAGAGATCGGGCTTTTCAGCGACGAAAGCCCGTTCGCCGCTCTCGGCATCCGCGGCTTCCAGCAGGATGATCTCGGGATCGTCGGCGAACACGGTGCGACAACCCGAGGCGACGATGGGATGATCATCAACAATCAGAATGCGCATGGCGTTGTTCCGCGGCCTTCCTTGGCTCACTCATCATCACATCGGTTTGCACCAGGACACGTCGGTTCCGGCCGCTTGTGCACCTCGCGCGAGATTGCGATAGGCTGCGATTAGATAGCCGGGCAAATTTGGCTGTCAACGATCCTCTCGGAGGAGGGATCGCGGGTCGGGGGCAACGTCATGTGGCAAAAGCTATCCTTGCGCGCACGGATCAACCTGCTGCTGGCGCTGATATTGGCGCTTGGACTGGGCATCAATATTGCGCGGCTCGTACTGGAAGCCGGGCCGCGTGTCCAGGCCGAGGACCAGAGCGTGATCCGGCTGGCGCGCGAGTTTGTCGCGACGATCGTGGCCGGTCTCGACGAGGCGCCGGACCCCGATGCGCGGCTCGATCAGATCGTCGAGGATTTGAGCCGGCTGCGCCATGTCAGCATCTCGCGGCAGGATGACGCGACCGCAAAGCCGGCGGAGCGGGCGGAGGAGGCCGGCGATCCGCGCGCCCCGCCCGAGTGGTTCGTGGCGCTGGTGCATCCCGAGCAGACCTCGGTGCGGGTGCCGATCTCGGTTCACGGCAAGCCGCAATCGCTGGTCATCACCTCGCATCCGGATGATGAAATGGCCGAGATCTGGGACGGCATCGTCACCCAGCTCGAGGTCGGCTCCGCGATTGCGGTGGCGCTGCTTCTCGTCACGATGCTGGTGGTCGGCCGTGCGCTTGCGCCGCTGGAGGCCCTGTCGCAGGCCATGACCGGCATCGAGGCCGGGGATTATGATGCGCGCGTCGAGCCCGGCGGATCGCCGGAATTGGCGGCAATCTGTGCCAAACTGAATCATTTGGCGGCGACCCTTGGCGAAGCCGTGGACAGCAAGCGGCAGCTGGCCGAACGCGCGGTGTCGCTGCAGGATTCCGAGCGCAAGGAGATCGCGCGCGAACTGCATGATGAGTTCGGGCCGTATTTGTTTGCGCTGCGCGCGCATGCCGCCGCGCTGAACCGGCTGTCGGAGGTCGAAAAGCCCGATCCCTCGGCGCTGCGCAAGCACGGCAATGCCATCCTCGAGCAGGTCAATGCGCTCCAGCAGTTCACCCGCCGCATCCTGGAGCGCTTGCGGCCGGTCGGACTGGCCGAGCTCGGGCTTGCGGAAGCGCTTGGCGCGCTGGTGCGGATGTGGGGTGAGTCGCACCCCGAGGTGGAGATCGAGAGCTGCATTTCGCCCGATCTCGGCGAGACCGGCGAGATGGCCGATTTGACGATCTATCGCATCGTCCAGGAGGCGCTCACCAATGTGTTCCGCCACGCCGGCGCAACTGAAGTCGACATCATGATCGAGCCTGCGGAGCGGCAGGCAGGCCCGCGCGGCAGCCGTGGCTGCGCGCTGGTGCGGGTTCGCGACAACGGCCGCGGTATGCTCGGGGATCACCGGCTTGGGCGCGGTTTATCCGGCATGCGGGAGCGAATCCTCGCGCTTGGAGGCACGCTCAATATCACTTCAGGCGATGACGGCGTGACGGTCGAGGCGCTGGTGCCGAAGGCCGCACCGTCCTAGGGGGCGGATCGCGGCAAGTATGCGAAGGCGGCCCAGACAAGCGCCAGTGCGCCGGCGATCCAGAGCACGATGATCGCGGTCATGCCGGCCCGGCTGGTCGGGCGCTGCAATATGGTGCTGGCCTTGGCGCGGCATTCCGCCATCACCTCGTCGGGAACGAGCGCGATCGCAAGCCGGATGCCGAGCGGCAGCAGGATCAGGTCGTCGAGATAGCCGATGACAGGGATGAAATCCGGAATCAAATCGATCGGCGACAGTGCGTAGGCGGCCACCGCGACCGTAACGGCCTTGGCGTACCAGGGCACGCGCGGATCACGCGCTGCGAGATACAGCGCGACGCTGTCCCGTTTGAGGTTTCGCGCCCAGGTTTTGAGTGAATGCTTGATCGAGGAAAGTTTGGTCGCGGACAGCATGGCGTGACGCCTGCACGCCAGGCGGAAACGCTATTCCAGCACCACGTCGGCCGGCATGCCGCCGTGCAGGCCCTTGTGGACGGAGGAGGGCGCGATGCCAAAATACTTCCGGAACACGCGGCTGAAATGCGAGGAGCTCGAGAAGCCCCAGGAGAACGCGACATCGGTGATGGTCTTGCCGTTCTGTGATTCCAGCTCCTGCCGGCAATTCTGCAGCCGGGCCTTCCAGATGTAATCACTGACCGTCATGCCGCGATCGCTGAACAGCATGTGCAGATAGCGCTTCGAGCAGCCGAGCGCCGCGGAAATGCGGTCGATGCAGAGATCGGGATCGCGCAGATGCTCGCGGATGAAGCCCTGGGCCCGCACGTAGGTCGCCTCCGCGCTGCCGCGGTCGAACATGGCGCCGGTCTCGCGCAGCGGCAGCAGCAGCAGGTCGATCAGCGCATCGGCGACGCCGACCGCGTTGACCGGGGTCAGCGTCGGGGCCTCGCCGAACGCGGCATGAACGAAATCATAGGCGATGCGGCCGGTGCCGTTGCGCGCCGACAGCTTGCACGGCGCCATCTTGGAGAGCTGGAAGCCGCGCTCCTTCAGCAGGTCCTTCGGCACGATGACAACCTCGTGACGGGTCAGGGACGGGCTGATGATCGTATGCGGGCAGGACACATCGTAGGCGAAGCAGTCGCCCGGCATGATGTCGAAGTGCAGGCCGTCCTGCTCGAAATGCGAGACGCCATGGGTCTGGAACACGATCTTGATGTAGGGGTGCTCGCTCAGCTTGATGCGCGAGATGGTGTGCGCGATCCGGTGCTGGCTTGCCTCGATCTGGCACAGCTTCAATCGCGAGACCGTCGTGAAATTGATCCGGCCCTCGAGCGAAGATCCCTCGAGCGCATCGACGTCGAACTGACCGCAGAGGTCAGTGAGCGCATCCGACCAGCGCTGGATCTGACGCTTGGGCGTCAAACCGTTCGTGCTGAGTGAATGGACTGTATCGGTCATCTTTCCAGCCACCGATTCGATCCCCAACGTGACTGCTCACCGAGCTTAGGTCTGGCCCGGGATGATGCGCCTTCTCCCTGATTCTGAACAGCTTAGGGAGGCGGCGGGATTTCTTCCCGGTTAATGTCGGGTGATCCTCCGACTTAGTTCTGGGCGCGTCAAGCGCAACCTTGGGCCGCTTCCATCTGACGCTGGAACGGCACCGAGGGCGTTTGATGCCCTGCAACATGAGGCGGCCTTTCCTGCCAATTGGGGGCCCGGCCGCAAAAATCTGACAAAGCTTCGCTTCTGAGCAAACGGCGCTTCGCTGCTGGGCAAGTCAGTGGGGTTCGATCGGACTACGACTGAGCAACCAAAATGGAAGAAGTGGGGCCGTTTCGGCGGAAACCCTTGAGCTCTTGAACCCTGGGAGGAAATCCACGATGCGCAAGTTGCTTTACGCGACCAGCCTTGGCGCCATGGCGGTGTTCGCCGCCGGAGCTGCCAATGCCAATGAAGAACTCAGCAAGATGTCGCAGAACCCGAAAGACTGGGTAATGCCGGCTGGCGACTACGCCAATACGCGCTATTCGAAGCTGAATCAGATCAACGCTTCGAATGTCGGAAAGTTGCAGGTCGCCTGGACGTTTTCGACCGGCGTGCTGCGCGGCCACGAGGGCGGTCCGCTGATCATCGGCAACATGATGTACGTCCACACGCCGTTCCCAAACAAGGTCTATGCTCTTGACCTTTCGCAGGACAACAAGATCGTCTGGAAGTATGAGCCGAAGCAGGATCCGAACGTCATTCCGGTGATGTGCTGCGACACGGTCAACCGCGGCGTTGCCTATGGCGACGGCAAGATCTTCCTGCACCAGGCCGACACCACGCTGGTGGCGCTCGATGCCAAGACCGGCAAGGTGGAATGGACAGTGAAGAACGGCGATCCCAGCAAGGGCTCGACCGGCACCTCCGCGCCGCTGGTGGTCAAGGACAAGGTTCTGCTCGGCATCTCCGGTGGCGAATTCGGTGTCCAGGCTCATGTGACCGCCTACGACATCAAGACCGGCAAGCAGGTCTGGCGTGGCTTCTCGGAAGGTCCGGATGACCAGATCCTGGTCGACGACAAGACCACCGAGCTCGGCAAGCCGGTCGGCAAGGACTCGAGCCTGAAGACGTGGCAAGGCGATCAGTGGAAGATCGGCGGCGGCGCGACCTGGGGCTGGATCTCCTACGATCCCGAACTGAACCTCGTCTACTACGGGTCGGGCAACCCCTCGACCTGGAATCCGAAGCAGCGTCCCGGTGACAACAAGTGGTCGATGACGATCTGGGCACGCAACCCGGATACCGGCGTCGCCAAGTGGGTTTACCAGATGACGCCCCATGACGAATGGGACTATGACGGCATCAACGAGATGATCCTCTCGGATCAATCGATCAACGGCACCCCGCGCAAGCTCTTGACGCATTTCGATCGTAACGGCCTCGGCTATACGCTCGATCGCGCCACCGGTGAACTGCTGGTCGCCGAGAAGTACGATCCGAAGGTGAACTGGACCTCCGGCGTCGACATGAACAAGAGCTCGCCGACCTATGGTCGCCCGAAGGTTCTTGACGCAGCGTCGACCGACAAGGCCGGCGAGGACGTCAACGTGAAGGGCATCTGCCCGGCGGCGCTCGGTTCGAAGGACGAGCAGCCGGCAGCCTACTCGCCGGACACCCAGCTGTTCTACGTGCCGACCAACCACGTCTGCATGGACTACGAGCCGTTCAAGGTGAGCTACACCGCAGGTCAGCCCTATGTCGGCGCGACGCTGTCGATGTATCCGCCTCCCGGTGAAACCCACATGGGCAACTTCATCGCCTGGGACGGCAAGACCGGCAAGATCGTGTGGTCGAACAAGGAGCAGTTCTCGGTCTGGTCGGGTGCGCTCGCGACCGCCGGCGGCGTGGTGTTCTACGGCACGCTGGAAGGCTACCTGAAGGCAGTCGACGCCAAGACGGGCAAGGAACTCTACAAGTTCAAGACCCCGTCCGGCATCATCGGCAACGTCACCACCTATGAGAACGGCGGCAAGCAGTACATCGCCATTCTTTCGGGTGTTGGCGGTTGGGCGGGCATCGGCCTCGCGGCCGGTCTGACCGATCCGACGGCCGGTCTCGGTGCGGTCGGTGGCTATGCCGCGCTGAGCAACTACACCGCGCTCGGCGGAACGCTCACCGTGTTCTCGCTGCCGCAGCAGTGAGCTGAGCAAGCTCGTTCCGGCGCATGGAGCGATCTCCATGCGCCGGACCGTCTTCAATCTGCACGCGAGGATATGCTTTTGCGTAAGATCTGGTTTGTGAGTGCCGCGATCTTTGTCGTGGCAATGGGTGGAGTTGCCTCCGCCGAGGACGCGGGTGATCCGACCGCCGTCAAGTCCGAGGACGGCAAGTATCTCGACAAGGATGGAGACCCGACGTTCAAGGTGGCGCCCGACGGCACGGTGGACTGGTACACCTACTCCGGATACCGCCGCTATCATTCGGAGTGCCACGTCTGCCACGGACCCGATGGCATGGGCTCGACCTACGCGCCGGCGTTGAAGGATTCGCTGAAGACCATGAGTTATGCCGACTTCATGGGCGTGGTCGCGAGCGGCCGCAAGAATGTCTCTACGGCGCAGGAGAACGTGATGCCGGCATTCGGCGATAACCCGAACGTTGCCTGCTACATGGACGACCTCTATGTGTACCTGCGCGCCCGCGCCAATGATGCGACCGGGCGTGTTCGGCCGGCCAAGCACGAAGACAAATCGGAAGCCTACACCAAGGCGGAAGACGCCTGCATGGGCAACAAGAAGTGAGCGTGTCCGGCGCGAACGGCAACCTGTTTAATATTTGTTGGAGACCAAGATGAAGACCCGCGCCGCAGTCGCATTCGAAGCAAAGAAGCCGCTTGAGATCGTCGAGCTCGACCTGGAAGGCCCCAAGGCCGGCGAGGTCCTTGTCGAGATCAAGGCGACGGGCATCTGTCACACCGATGCCTACACGCTCGACGGCTTCGACAGCGAAGGCATCTTTCCGTCGGTCCTCGGGCACGAAGGCGCCGGCATCGTTCGCGAGGTCGGCGCCGGCGTGACGTCGGTGAAGCCGGGCGATCACGTGATCCCGCTCTACACGCCCGAGTGCCGGCAGTGCAAAAGCTGTCTCAGCCAGAAGACCAATCTCTGCACCGCGATCCGCGCCACCCAGGGCAAGGGCGTGATGCCCGACGGCACCTCGCGCTTCAGCTACAAGGGCAAGCCGGTTTTCCACTACATGGGCTGCTCGACCTTCTCGAACTTCACCGTGCTGCCCGAGATCGCGGTGGCCAAGATTCGCGAGGACGCGCCGTTCGACAAGAGCTGCTACATCGGCTGCGGCGTCACCACCGGCGTCGGTGCGGTGGTGAACACCGCCAAGGTGACGCCAGGCTCGAACGTCGTCGTGTTCGGCCTCGGCGGCATCGGCCTCAACGTGATCCAGGGCGCCAAGATGGTCGGCGCCGACAAGATCATCGGCGTCGACATCAACGACTCCAAGGACAATTGGGGCCGCCAGTTCGGCATGACGCATTTCGTCAACCCGACCAAGGTCTCCGGCGACATCGTCCAGCACCTGGTTGGCCTGACCGACGGCGGCGCCGACTACACCTTCGACTGCACCGGCAACACCAACGTGATGCGCCAGGCGCTGGAAGCCTGCCACCGCGGCTGGGGCGTCTCGGTGGTGATCGGCGTCGCGGAATCCGGCAAGGAAATCGCGACCCGGCCGTTCCAGCTCGTCACCGGACGGGTCTGGAAGGGCACCGCCTTCGGCGGCGCGCGCGGTCGTACCGACGTGCCGAAGATCGTCGACTGGTACATGAACGGAAAGATCCAGATCGATCCGATGATCACCCACGTGCTGAAGCTCGAGGAGATCAACAAGGGCTTCGACCTCATGCACGAGGGCAAGTCGATCCGTTCGGTCGTCGTGTTCTAAAAATCAAAACACCAAGCACTAGGAGGATAGGTCAATGACTGTTCATATCCACCCGTCAATCGACAACGGCGTCAAGCAAGGCTCCGGCAGTTTCGCCGGCGGCACGCTTGTCTGCAAATGCGCGGACAAGAAGGTCAAGGTCGGGGTCAAGGGCGACGTCGCCCATAACCACGCCTGCGGCTGCACCAAATGCTGGAAGCCTTCGGGCGCCACCTTCTCGGTGGTCGCGGTGGTGCCGCGCGAGAACGTCACCGTGCTGGAAAACGGCGACAAGCTGAAGATCGTCGATACGGCGGCGGTGATTCAGCGCCACGCCTGCTCGGGCTGCGGCACTCACATGTACGGCCGGATCGAGAACAAGGGCCATCCGTTCTACGGCCTCGACTTCGTCCACCCCGAGCTGTTCCAGGAGTCCGGCTCGGCGGCTCCGGGATTTGCCGCTTTCGTCTCGTCGGTGATCGAGTCCGGCGTCAAGCCGGCCGATATGGCCGGGATCCGGTCGCGGCTGAAGGAGCTTGGGCTCGAGCCCTATGATTGCCTGTCGCCGCCGCTGATGGACGCAATCGCCACCCACGTGGCGAACTCCAAGGCGGCTTAAGGCAGCCTAATCTCAAGGCAGCCTAGTGGAGGCGGCCTGAACGGTCGGGCCTGACGAGATCCTGCGCCGGCAGAGGGCTGCCGGTGTTGGGTATGCTGGTAGTACCCGTGACCTTGAACCTTGCATGCCCTGCGGGCGACCACAGGGCATGCATTTTATTTTCCACCTTGCCCTCGCGCTTTCCCCGATCCTGGTCCTTTCGCACGCCCACGCGGCGTCGCCGGAAGACCGCTACATTGCCGCGCGTGACGCCGCGATCGCCAAATTCGCCAAGCAGGCGAATGACGGCAAGACCGGCGAGGCCGTCGACAAGGCCGAGGCGGCGGCGCGCGACGAGCTGAAGACGCAGCTCACCGCAATCCTGTCCGAGCCCGCCCGGCCGGGCTTTGCGCCCGCCCAGCTCAACCTCGACACTCTCTATAAGGGCGATATGGGGTTCGGCATGCTGGACGGCCTGCGCTTCGATGCCGACAAGGGCAGGGACGGCGGCAAGATCGGCGAGCAGCGCCCCGACGGGAGCTTCGTCGAGCCGAAGGCCCATATCATCGTCACCACCGAAGCCCTGTTCACCCGCTGGCTGCACGAGCACAAGACCTGGTGGGACAAGGGCAGCAAGAACGTGCCGCAACAGATCGAAGCGGCTCTGAAGTTCGAAGGCCTCTACACCCAGGCGATCTCGACCGATGCCGCGGTGATCAACTTCGACCAACTGCCGGTCGCCAAGCCGTCGTCGGCCACCCTGACATACGGCTTCCTGGCCGGCCGCACCCAGGATTCGACCCCCGAGGCCGCCGACGAGGTGTTCGTCGCGGCGCTTGCCAACGGCAAGTTCTACATCGCCTATGGCGAGATCGCGCCTGCCGTGCAGGTGCCGGCCTGCGCGACCATTCGTGCCGACTACAACAAGAAGGCCGACGCGGCGGCCGAGAAGCTCGATCGCAAAGAGATCACGAAGAAGGCCTATGACAAGCTCGGCGATTTGCGCCAACAGGGCGACGACGCCTTCAAGCGCTGCTTCGTTCAGCACGCGCCAGAGCAACCGGCATTCGCAGAGGCCACCAAACAGGCCCAGGCGCTGCTGCAGACCGCGATCGGCAGGTAATTTGACCGATCTATTCCCATTCTCCGAACAGCAGACACATCCACACCACCTGCAAGATCGGCCAGGCCGCGAATGCGCTACATAGCAGCCCATTGCCGAGCGGTGCTCTCCGTCGGCGCACTCGCACGAGGGAGATGATTGCGAATGGCAGCAGCAGAAGAAATGTCGGTGCGAAAATCGCGCCGTATAAGATGACGAGCTCCGCGTGAGCGGCAATGCCTTCCTGCATGACGGATTGCAGCAGCAAGAAGTACATGACGAGGAGTATAGGGGAAAACAGGGCCGACGACGCTGCGGGCGAAAAGCCTGACGAATCGATGCCAGGCCTGTTCACCCATGTCCCGATGATGATCCACCCCGACAAGAACATGACGACAAGCGGCACGCCCAGCTTCAACAGAACGTCCTGGGCGTTCATGATGCTCGTCAAATAGAGTGCCACATCAGCTCCATGCGCTGCGCCATGAGTGCTTCGATCGTCCGCGATTGATGTCGATCGATCGCAGCCTCCGTCTTAACAACATGGCGAGGCCGATGATGGATTTTGTCGTGCAGAATTCGCGGTTTGTCGTGCAGGGTTCGTGCAGAGGGCGGCTAGGGTCGCGGTAAATGGCGCGGCGCGGGTTTGATCGGCGACCCGCGCGCCCCTATCTTGCCCGGAAAGGTCTGCATCCCGGGGAGACGCCATGACTACCGCCATCAGCCCGTTTCGCATCGCCGTCAGCGACGACGTCCTCGAGGATCTGCGCACCCGGCTGCGCCGGACCCGCTGGCCGGAGGCCGAACTGGTCGACGACTGGAGCCAGGGCGCGCCGCTGCAGTGGATCAGGGAGGTCTGCCACTATTGGGCCGAGACCTATGATTGGCGGCAGCGCGAGGCGCAGCTCAACCGTTTCAGCCAGTTCACGACCGAGATCGACGGGCTCGACATCCACTTCATTCATGTCCGCTCAAAGCATCCGGAGGCAAGGCCGCTGATCATCACCCATGGCTGGCCCGGTTCGGTGGTCGAATTCCACAAGGTGATCGAGCCGCTGACCGATCCGACCGCGCATGGCGGCAGCGCGGCCGATGCCTTCCACGTGGTGTGCCCGTCATTGCCGGGCTTCGGCTTCTCCGCCAAGCCGGCCGCGACAGGCTGGGGCGTCGACCGGATCGCCAAGGCCTGGGCCGTCCTGATGGAACGGCTCGGCTATGCCAGCTATTTCGCGCAAGGCGGCGATTGGGGCTCCGCGGTCACGACCGCGATCGGCGGTCAGGACGCTGCACACTGCGCCGGCATTCACATCACGCTCGCGATGTCGACGCGGCCCAATGTCGAGGGGAAGCCGACGCCGGAGGAGACCCGCGCGCTCAACGGCATCAAATACTATGCCGACTGGGATTCCGGTTATTCCAAACAGCAGTCCACCCGGCCGCAGACGCTTGGCTATGGCCTGACGGATTCGCCGAGCGGGCAGGCGGCCTGGATCCTGGAAAAATTCTGGGCCTGGACCGACTGCGACGGGCATCCGGAGAACATCCTGGGCCGCGACGAACTGCTCGACAATGTGATGCTGTACTGGGTCACCGCGACGGCCGCGTCGTCGGCGCGGCTCTACTGGGAAAGCTTTGGGCCGGGCAAGCGAACCCTGCACAGAGTGAGCGTGCCGACCGGCGTTGCGGTGTTCCCCAAGGAGATCGTCACGCCGGTCCGCAAATGGATGGAGACGAGCTTCACCAACATCCAGCACTGGAGCGAGATGCCGAAGGGTGGGCATTTCTCGGCGTTCGAACAGCCTGAGCTGTTTGTCGGTGAGGTCCGGGAGTTTTTCAGGAAACTGCGCTGACGATAGGCTAGCCGTGTAGCAACCATTAGCTCTTTCGGTTGTGTGCGATTGAATTGCCCGATCGCCGTTGAGACTGACGCCGTGCTCGCGGCCATCAAGGCGTGGCCTGTCGAGGGTGGGATGTGGCAGCATTTGAGCGACGGCCATCCTTGACGGCCGCTGTGCGCGGCGTCCTTGTGACGGCAGGTCGGGACGAAGAAACGGTGCCCCGATCGAACAAAGAAACGCTTCAGGTCGCCGGGGCGACGACTGGCAAGTGAGCTTGCCAAGGGGTCGCTCGGGCCACCACGGTGTTGATGAAGATGAGCAACTTCCTGGCGCAGGCGATCAGGGCACGCTTGTGGCCTTTGCCGGCGGCGATCAATCGTTTGTACAGGGCCATGAGCTGCGGATTCCAGCGGAAAGACGCCGCCAGCGCCGCAGCATAGAGCGCATGGCGCAGACGTTTGCGTCCACCGTCGATGTGACGAGCGCCGATGTGTTCGCCGCTGTCGTCGTCATAAGGCGCAAGGCCCGCAAGTGCTGCGGCCTGCTCGCGGCTGACCTGGCCGATCTCGGGCATCCGGACCAGGACGGAGACCGCAGTCGGCAGCCCGGCCCCACCGACGCTGTAGATCAGGTCGAGCCGAGCGGCGAGATCGTGCTGCTTGCGGATCGCTGCCACCAGAGCCTTGAACTCGACTCGTTCGCGCTTGGCCAGACGGGCGATGTCGTCCTTCCAGAGCTTTTGGATACGCGCGTCGCGGCAGCTCTCGAGCCGGTTCTTGAACCGCGCGATATCTTCTCCGATCTGATCGATCAGCGTCAGATGCCCGGCCAAGGGCGGCAATCTTGCATCGGGTGCCGGGTGGATCTTCTTGACCGCAGCGGTGCATGCGGCGATCAGCGCGGCATCGATCCGATCGTTCTTGGCACGCTGCCCGCGGTATTTGGCATAGGCACGCACTTGCGCCGGCTGGAACACCACGACGACAAACCGCTTGCGCCGCAGCTCGACGACGACCGGCTGCTCATAGCCACCGCTCGCCTCGATCCCAATTCGCCTGACCTTATGGCGCCCAAGCCACTCCAACAGCGTCTTGTAACCTTCCGCCGTGTTCTCCACCTGCAGCTGCTCCGAGCCGTCGTCGAGCGCCACGTCGAGCTTCCGTTTGCCAATATCGATTCCGGCACAGATTGTGATACGCTTGGCCATCTTCCTCGACCCTCCCTTGTGATGCGAACCTAAAGTTCGTTCAACCATGCGGGTCCCGATGAAGTGCCGATCGCGATCTTGCTACGAATAACAGCCTTCAAGGCTTCGATGGGTATCGATCCGATCGATCAGCGGCCCAGCCCGGGCGGCCACCCGAGCTGGGCCATTCCTCACGGAACGAGGCCAGTCTAACCCAGCGCGCTAATACAAGGATGGGTGGAGCGCAGCGATACCCATCGTTCGCGCCGCGAATCTGAGTTGATGGGTGTCGCTGCGCTCCACCCATCCTACGGAGGGACGTCAGCGTGCTGCTTGACCCCCGCGACGGTGACTTTGAGGACGATGCCGCCAGTCCCGAACAGCGTTCGTTGTTCGCGATCGTGGGCAGCCTTCTCGTTGAGATCAGCCCGGCGAAGCTGTTATTCGCCTGGACGGTTTCGCTTCTGGTTCCGGGCGTGCTACTCGGCCTCGCGCCGCTGGTCGCGTCCGCCTGGATTTCGGGCCTTTCCCAACACGCTCTTGCACTGTCCGAAGCGGGCGCCGTGTTGGCGCTCATTGTGATCGCGGCGTTAGGATGGCTCGGCGGGCGACCGCTGTTTCAAATCGCGGAAACCAGCTTCTGGTCACTTAACGCACTCGCGGTCCAGCCGAGCTACGCGTTCGCGCGCGAGGCGCTGGGCCATCTGGCCGAGCTATTCTGGCACTCCGGCGCAACTCCTGCCTCCCGCATGCGGCTGCGCCGCAGTTGCTCCGTCGGCGCCGGCATACTGCTCGCTGCGGGTGCGGCATTGATCGCCGTCGTGGCCTGGCCTGCTTCGCAATGGAAGGCGACCATCAATGACCTTGTTCTGATCCATCATCTTGTGGTGCCGACGTTCGCGAACGCTGTGGTGCTGGTGTCCTGCTATCTTGCGGTGGCATCACTGGCCTGGAGTGTGGCCGACGCCAGCATGGATCAACCGGCCGACCTTGCCGGGTTCGACGCGACGCCGTCAGGAGGCCGCGTCTGGCGCGTTGCACATCTGTCCGATCTTCACGTGGTCGGCGAGCGATACGGCTTCCGCATCGAAAGCGGGACGGCCGGTCCGCGAGGAAACGAACGCTTCAATCGCGTGCTGGCTCGGCTTGCCGAAATTCACGCCGTTGATCCGCTCGACCAAGTGCTGATCAGCGGCGATATGACCGATGCCGGCCGGCCCGGCGAATGGGCGGAATTTCTCGATGCATTGGCAGGTCATCCCGACCTTGCCGCACGCATCATCATGCTTCCGGGGAATCATGACGTTAACGTCGTGGATCGCGCCAATCCGGCGCGTCTCGACCTGCCGTTCAGCCCAAGCAAGCGGCTGCGGCAGATGCGTACCCTATCGGCGATCGCGGCGGTCCAGGGTGATCGCGTGCGCGTCATCGATGGTTCCGGCAAGCCATCGGCGACGCTGAACCAGGCACTGGCGCCCTCCTATGATCGGATCACGCAATTTGCGCAGCACGGGGGCGTGCGCCGCGCAGCGGCGCTCCGCGGCCTGTTCGATGATCAGTTTCCAATGATCGTGCCGCCGGACGGGGACGGCGGCCTCGGGATCGCCGTTCTCAACTCCAACGCCGAAACCCACTTCTCCTTCACGAACGCGCTCGGTTTGGTTTCGGAGGCGCAAACGCGGCGATTGGAGGCTGCGATCCGTCATTTCCCGACGGCGTACTGGACCATCGCCCTACACCATCACCTGATGGAATATCCCATGCCGGTGAAGACGTTCGCCGAGCGCATTGGGACGGCGTTGATCAACGGCAGTTGGTTTGTGCGCAGGCTGCAAAGGTTTTCCGACCGCTCGGTTGTGATGCACGGTCACCGTCATATCGATTGGATCGGTACATGTGGTGCATCGAAGATCGTCTCGGCCCCGTCGCCGGTGATGGGGGCCGATGATGCAGCCAGCTATTTTTACATCCACAGAATGATGGTCGGGCCGGACCGGAAGCTCTGCCTCGCCGAGCCCGAGCGGGTGGAGATTGCCAAGAGTTAGAGCGTTTTCGAGCGAAGTGGATACCGGTTCGCGTGAAGAAGACGCGTCAAAACAAGAATCTAGAGTCGTTCCGATTCCATCGGAACGGCTCTAGGCCGTTTTCGGCTTGTCTTCGTGTGATCCGCCGAAGAGATCGGCGATCCAAGCGGCCGGGGGATACTCGGCGCAGAAGGTCAGAATAGCGAGCGTGATCGGCACGCCGATGAAGGTCCCGAACAGGCCCCAAAGTGAGCTCCAGAAGAAGATCGCAAACAGAACCAGGAACGGCGAGATCGACAACGTCGAGCCGGCCACCCGCGGTTCGATATAGCTGCCGACCACGAACTGGATGACGTTGAGACAGGCGAACACACCAAACACCGCAGGCCAACTGTCGAACTGCGTCATGGCCAGCAGGGTGGGGAACAGCGTCGCGATGAAAGGGCCGATGAAAGGAATGTAGTTGAGGACAAAGGCGATCACGCCCCATTCGAAAGCGAATGGCAGTCCGGTCACGGCAGCGAACAGGCCGACCAGCAGACCGGTGACCGCGCTCATTTGCGTCCGCACCAGCATATATTTGCGGAACTTCGCGGCCGTGGCTTTGCTGCCCTTGAGCAAGACGCGCGCAGCTGTGCGATTCTCCAGCCGCCCAATTCGTCGACCAGCGTCCTCGACCTCGAGAAGTCCCAGCACGACATAGACCAGCGCGATGAGCCAGAAACTCAACGTGGTGTTGATGCGACCCGTGACATATTGAGTGGTGCGCAGCAGCCAGCCGACATTGAAGTGCTCCGCCCAAAGGCCGGCGAATGAGACGCCATGGCCGTCCAGCCACATCACTGCGGCGTCGTAGAAGGCCTGATACCGCGCCGCGTCCGCAATCAAATTGCGCCCGACGCGGCCGAATCCCCATGCCGCCAGCGAAGCAAACGCGACGCAGGTTGCAGCCGTAACAACGACCGTAATGGCGAGCGCGAGGAGTTTCGGCAGCCACGACTGAAGCCGCTTCTGAACGGGCCAGACGATCGCAATGATGAACAGGGCGGCCGCAAGCGGGGCGAGCACACTGCGCGCCTGGGCCACCGCCGCAGTGACCAGCACCACGGCGATGATGCCGGTCGTGATCTTCAACCCGCCACCCATCTTTGGATTCTCCCAGAACACAAAGATTGTCAGTCTGTCTCGCAGTGCGACGAGGCCGGCACCTCCGTCAAGCTGACGGAGACCTCGCGAAAGGTACGACCCATCGCAAGTGTGCCATGTTCCTACGTACGTTGCCAGATGCGCAGGACCGCGGCGATCGCCAGGCGTGTGCAATTGAAATCGGAAGGGAAGATCAAACATTCAACCGTCGGCGCGCGGTGCGGATCGTCGGTCAGCGCTGCGGCTGCCCTGACAACACTACTCGGCGAGGTCGTCGACGAACTGCCTGACGTTGTCAAGCACCGCTTGTCGATCGCCGGCAAAAGCCCAGTGGTCGGCGCCGTCGAGCTCGACGAATCGCGCGTGTGGGATGTTGTCGGCGAGATGTCTGCCGGCACCGATTCGGACGGCTCGGTCGCCGCGGCGGTGAAGCACCAGGGTCGGAACGGTAACCTGCCCCAGAAGATGTCGTACATCCGTGTCGCGCAGCGTCTCCAGCACGCCCCTGATGGCGCCAGGGCTCGAGGCCGCACGAAGCAGGCCGGCCCACCAGGCCCTCGCCTTGGCATCGCCGGCCAGACTCGGCGCAAAAGTTTCGATACCGGCAGGGCCGCCCCAGGCCGAAACGAGCTGCTGCAGCCACGCATCATACTGCTCGGCGTTCAACGCATGCGGATAGTCGGGCGCGGCACTTCCCTTCGCGAGCGAAGCGAACAGGATTAGTCCGGCGACGCGGTCGGGATGATCGGCGGCGAACCTGATGCAGGCCGGTCCGCCTTCGGATGCGCCGAACAGCACGACCCGGCGCGAGCCCGTGGCATCAAGCACGGTGCGGATGTCCTGCGCAGTTGCCTCGGCGTTGGGGGTGAACCCGACCCGGTCGGACAGGCCGACGCCACGCCGATCAAGCAGGACGAGACGGCCCATCGCCGCAAGCGAGGAAAGGAAGGCTCGGCACCTTGCGTCCTCCCAGACCCGTTCGACATGAGACACGAAGCCGGGCAGCATCAGAACGTCGGTGGGCCCTTTGCCATAGGTCTGGAATGCGAGATGCACGTTGCCTCCGCTGACATATTGCGTCGTCGGCGGCTCCGCGGCGCCGGCCTCGAGCAGCGCGCTGGTCTCGGCTTCGGGCGCCACGTCGAGTTCGTTGCGCAGACGCTGCGTCAGCGCCTTGAGCTGGCGCTCGGCCGCGGCCCTGTCGCCCCCCAGCAGGAGATTGCGGATGAAGTGGCGGGAATAGATTTCGCTGAGCGGATCGAGTGCCACCAGACGGCCGGCATGTGCGGCGGCGGAGGCATAGTCGCCCGCCGCGTGCTTCTCCTGCACAACCCGCTCGAGCGCCTGGATCGCGCGGCCGCGCAAGGCCTCTCTTCGAAAGAACGCCCATTCGTCGAATTGCGGACAATCGCCGGGCGAGAAGCCGTCGAGGAAATCGGCTTGATAGAGACCGCAGGCGCGCTCGAACTCGCCGCGATCGCAAGCCTGTTCAAACAGGCGTGAATCGATGTCCAGTTTGATCCCCGCCGATAATCGAACTGTGGATCTGTCGGATGCGATGACATCGCCGAGCGCGAGCTGCAGGCGATGCAACAGCCGACGCAGCCGGGCTCTTACCACCTCGGCGGGGCTTTCCGGCCACAACATGGTCGCAATCGCATCGCGTCCGACCGGGCCTTTCGCCTCAGCCAGATAGACCAGCAGTGCAAGTCCCTTGCGCAGCGCCACCGGGCGCAGGCGGTCATTACAACGAACCTCCGGAAATCCGAGCGTCCGGACGCTGAACGAAGCCATACCGATGCGATCTTCGATGAAGGCGTCCGGGGACGCTCAGGGGACGCCGCGATGCTAGCACCGGGGGCATTGCGCCGCCACCTTCTGGAGAAACGTCATGACCGGACGCGCCGTCGCCCTCATCTATGGCCTCGCGAGCTACCTCGTCTTCTCGGTTTCATTTGCCTATGCGCCGGCCTTTATCGGCAATTTTCTTGTCCCGAAGACGATCGATGTCGGACCGGACAGCGGGTTAGCGCAAGCGCTCGCGATCGACGCGATTTTGCTCAGCGTATTCGCGATCCAGCACAGCGTCATGGCGCGTCAAGCCTTCAAGCGCTGCTGGACGCGCATCGTCCCGGCTTCCTGTGAGCGCAGCACCTATGTGCTGATCTCGAGCTTTCTGTTGATCCTGATCTTCTGGCAGTGGCGCCCGATCGTCGCGACAGTCTGGCGCGTCGAGGGCTGGCCGGAAGTAATGCTGACATCAATCTTCTGGATGGGCTGGCTGATCGCGCTGATGTCGACCTTCCAGATAGACCATTTCGAGCTGTTTGGATTGCGCCAGGTCGTCGACGCGCTACGCGGAGCAGCCGATCGCATGCCAGCGTTCAAGACGCCGCCATTGTACCGGCTGGTCCGTCACCCGCTGATGCTGGGTCTGCTGCTCGCCTTCTGGGCGACGCCACACATGACCGCCGGGCATCTGTTGTTTGCCGTCGCGACCACCGGCTACATCCTTATCGGCGTCAGGCTCGAGGAACGGGACCTGGTTGCAGTATTCGGCGCCAGCTACGAGCAGTATCGCCAACGCGTTCCGATGCTGCTGCCGCGTCTTCCTGGCGGTGCCCCGATCGCTCCAGAAACCCGCCACGGAGGCTGATATGCGCGCCATTGTCTGCAAGGCCTTCAAAGGTATCGAAGACCTGAGCTTCACCGAGATCGCCGAACCGCGCCCGGCAGCAAACGAGGTTCTCGTCGATGTCCATGCCGCGTCCGTCAGCTACATGGACTATCTGATGAGTTGCGGCGGCTATCAGATGCGGCCGGCTCTTCCCTACGTACCGGGAACGGACGCTGCCGGAATCGTGCTGGCTTGTGGTGACCGGGTCACGCGCTTCCGGCCCGGCGACCGTGTCAGTTGCGGAAACTGGTTCGGTGCATTTGCGGAGCGGATGGTTGCCAGGGAGAGCACCGTCGCATTGCTGCCGGCCAACGTAGATTTCACCGTGGGGTCAACAGTGCTGCACACCTATCTCACGGCCTGGTACGCCCTGATCGAGCGGGCGCGCCTGCAGGCGGGCGAGACGGTGCTCGTGACGGGCGCTGCCGGCGGAGTTGGTCTCGCCTGCGTCGAGATGGCGCATTTGATGGGCGCGCGGGTCATTGCCGTCGTGGGCAGTGCTGCGAAGGCGACCATGGTGCGCGCGCATGGCGCTGCCGAGATCGTCGACCATTCGCGCGAAGATGTGCGTGAACGTGTGAAGGCTCTTGCGGGGGACAAGGGCCTCGACATTTGCGTCGACAATATCGGCGGTGCGCTGTTCGCGACCCTTGCAAGGTTTATGGGCTGGAACGGTCGGCTGCTCCCAATCGGATTCACCAGCGGCGAAATCCCGTCGCTCGCGATGAATCTGCCTCTGCTCAAGAACTATTCGGTCGTCGGCGTCTTTGTCGGCGCCTGGATGGAGCGTTGTCCGGAACAAGCGGCCCGCGCGACGGAAGCCGTCATGGCATGGGTCGGCGAGGGCAAGCTGCGGCCGCAGGTCGACCGGGTGCTTCCGCTCCAGTGTGCCGGCGAGGCGATGAGCCTGGTTGCGAACCGGCGCGCGATGGGGCGAATTGTGCTGCAGGTCAGACAAGACCTTTGACCGATCTCTGCGCGAACTTCGTAGAATGGGTGGAGCGCAGCGCTACCACCAGGCCGCATCGGAGGCTGGAACGACGGGTATCGCTTCGCTCCTCCATCCGGGCTGTGCGGCGCGTGGTGCGGATCGCCGGTCAGCGCTGCGATTTCCGCTGTTGCTTGTTCGAGGTCCCGACTTCACGCGCAACTGCCCAAAAATACCCGCCGCAGAATGCAACGATCGCGACGATCACACTGGCGGCGATAATCTCTTGCATGTCTGCGGTTCTCCAAGTACACGTAGCACATCTACGTGGGAAATATACCCACGTATAGCCGGAATCGGTTTCGAGATGTATCGTGCTGGAGCGAATGCATGGTGAGAGTAAGCGCTGCGGACAGGCGTCTTCGGGCGATCGTCGCTCTCGTCGTCCTTGCCGGCATCGGTTCGGCACAAGCCGCCCGAACAGCCGATAAATCGGATGCCAGCGGGGGCACCGTCTCGATTCCGATCGAGACGCGGAGCCAGACCTCCGCGGCGGATGGCGTGGTCCGCCCCGTCCAGCTTCCCAAGGGCGCTTCCGCGATCAGCGAGACTTATGGAGACTGGATCGTCAAATGCCTGCTCGACGGTGGTGCAAAGCTGTGTACCCTGAGCCAGACACAGCTCTCCAAGGAGACCAATCAGCAGATCTTCGCCATCGAACTGATTCCCAGGGACGGAAAGGCGGAAGGCAACATATTGATGCCGTTTGGGCTGAAGCTCGATACCGGGGCCGTCGTCAAGCTTGACGGCAAGGATCTGGAGCAGACGCGCTTCTCCACGTGCACCGCGCAAGGCTGTTTGCTTCCGGTATCATTTCCAACAGTGGTTACCGACACCATGAGCAAGGCCAAGACGCTCACCGTTGCCGCGCAGAACATCAACGGCGGGCAGGCTGTCGTCTTCAACGTCCCCCTCAACGGCTTCGGCGGGGCGCTGGAGCGCACCATTCAGCTCGGGAGCTGATCGACATGCGCGCCGCGCAAAGGCGCAGCTACAGCAGTCCCCGATAGATCCCCGGCGCGGAGCCTTCGATGGCCACCGCGCCGACGGCTTTCGAATAGAATTCCGCCGGGCCGACGCCACCGATGATGGCGTAGCCGAAGCCCTGGTGTTTCATGTCCTCGAGACAGGCGAACAGCAGCGCCTTGCCGATTCCGCCCTGCTGCGCCTTGGGCGCGACACCGGTCGGACCGAAGAAGTTGCGACAGGCCGCGTCGTGGCAGGCGAATCCCACGATCTTCTTCTGCTGGATCGCGATGAAGCAGGAGACCGGTTGGCAGCTGAACGCGACCTCGGTTTCGCTGGCCCATGCCTCGCTGAATGTCTCCCGCACCCAGGCCACGACCTTGTGCTTTTCGGGGGCAAGCGCACGGCGCATCACAATTCCGGCCTTAAGCAATCGATCGTAGGCGGGCTGGGAATCGGGCAAGGCATAGAGCTTGACGAGCATGTCCATCCGGCGACCTTAGTTGAAAACGCGCCCCGCAGGCAAATCACGCGAGGACGGCGGGCGGGTTGGCGATGGCGTAACCGGTCCTGCGACAAATCAACCCGACGGGCAAATCGGCGCTTCCGTCGTCGGGCAACTCAGTGGTCCAATTCCGCCCGTCTCACCCGATCGAGGGGCGCTTCGCGGTCGTCACGAACGCGGTGTGAGATGCGGTGGACGTCGATTGTGCAACTGACGAGTGCGCATGACGCGGACGGTGAAGTCGTGTGGTCCTGACGCCCTAGCGGCCGGTGTCCCCTTGTAAGACGCAATTACGTCTTGCGAAGGCGGTGACAAACAAGCCCAGTCTCGCCGGGGAGAGCACGAAGTAAGCCGTAACCCATCGCGCAGGGAAAGCCGGATTGTTCGGTTACACCTGTGGTCCTACCCCCGAGCTTTCGCCCTTTGCTCGGGGCCCATGGGTGCGATCGGCACCCGGCTTTCCCTGCGCCCTCTGCAAGTGAGAGGGCGAAACGAAGAGCAAGACTCGGGCAATTCATGTCGCGAGAACGCGAAGTCGCGTCCCCACCCACACTGTCATCGCCCGGCTCGACCGGCGATCCAGTACGCCTCGGCTCCTCGGCTCAAGCACTGGCGTCTCTGGAATACTGGATCACCCGCATGCGCTGGTGATGACACCAAGCTGTTTGACAGTCAAATCAGGCCAATACCGTCATCCTGAAGAGCGCGCTCTTGCGCGCGTCTCGAAGGATGCACGGCCACCAGCGGGGCCGCACATCCTTCGAGGCTCGCTCCGCTCGCGCCTCCAGCGACAAAGGCGAAGCCTTTGCGCGGGGATGACGGTGATGGAGCTATATCCAGGCGGTGACGGACGATCCTTCCGCCCCCTAAAGATACCAGGCCAGCACGGCCTTGAGCCGGGCGCTCTCGATCACCGGCAGCGCGACCACGTGGTTCATACCGGAGGCGCGCGCCAGTGCGGCCGCAATCGATTGATCCTGCTTCAGATGTTCGGTGAGCGCGGGCATGCCGGTTGCCCATACGCCGCCGATAGAGCCTTCGCCGCGGCCGATCGTCTTTGCCGCGTAGAGCGTGGCGAGGTCGGACTGCTCGCTGCAATCGCCGGTGTGGAACACCAGCGCCGACCGCTCTTCGTTCGGCACCCAGATCTCGAACCGGCGTGCGATCGGCGTCGCCTGGGCCGACAGGAATGTCACCACCCAGGTCTGGTCGCCGGTCGTGTAGGGGATGCCGACACCGCAATTGATGCCGATCTCGGATGCGTCCTCCCAGCGCAGGAATCCCTTGGCATTGTGCAGGTCCTTGATGATCAGCGGCATGCCGGCCTTCCAGGTCCGGCCGGGCAGGCCGAAGCCGCGCGGGAATTTGGTGTGGCGCGAGTTGAACTCGAACATGTCGGCGGTGCCGTAGTAACCGTCGACCAGCGCCATTTCGTGGGATCTGTCCGGATCGTTGTGCCAGAGCTCGATCGCGCCGACATGCTTCCTGTCGTCACCGCACAGCAGCACCATCACCGCCATCAGGAATTCGCCGGCGAACACCGGAAGCGCGACGCCGCAGGTCAGGCCGGCTTCGCGCGCCTCGTCGGTTCGCTTGAAATAGGAATTGGCGAATTCGGTCAGGATGACCGGATGGCCGCTCGCCCAGGCCTTGCCGGGAAGGCCCTCGTCATAGGCGAACAGTGCGTTCTCGCTGACCGCGTTGAACTCCGTGAACTCGCCGCTGTGGAGGCTGCCGCCGAACTCCAGCCGCGTCCGGGTTTTATCGGGCACCCACAGTTCAACAACGCGAATGAAGGTTTTCATCGCACGCACCTGCCACCTCGCCGAGGGCTAGCATCGGCGATCTCGCGACAAAGCGTGCGCTCAAATAGCGGGCAAGCGACGCCCAAAGTTGATGCGAAGGCGCGATTTCGCCTCAGTCCCGATACGACGGATCGACGCGATCGAGCTTTCGCAGCAAAGCGGGCCAGGCGAGCTCACCGTTGCGCGCGGCGCGGCCGGGCTTCGGCTGCATCCGCTCATAGGTGTCTTCGAGGATGTTTCGCGGCGGATAGATCAGCTTGGTGTTGCAGGACAAAGCCATCACCTGGGTCTGGCAGGCGCGCTCCAGCCGAAACAGCACGTTGAAGGCGGCGGGCACGGTGCTGCCGACGACCAAGAGGCCATGATTGCGCAGGATCATCGCCTCGTTGTCGCCGAGGTCGCGGACCAGACGTTCGCGCTCGTCGACATTGTCGGCGATGCCTTCGAAATCGTGATAGGCGATGTGCAGGAAGCGCATCGAGGTCTGCGCCAGCGGCAGCAGGCCGCATTCCATCGCGGAGACCGCCATGCCGGCCGGCGTGTGGGTGTGCGCGACGCAGTCCATGTCGTGCTTGGCCATGTGGATGGCGCTGTGAATGACGAAGCCGGCGACGTTGACGTCATAGTCGGTGGCGTTGAGCAGCGTGTTGCCCTCGACGTCGACCTTGATCAGGCTGGAGGCGTCGATCTCCTCATACAGCATGCCATAGGCGTTGATCAGGAACTGGTCGGTGGTGCCTGGCACGCGGCAGGAGATGTGGTTCGCGATCATCTCGGTCATGCCGTACATCGCCGTCAGCCGATAGCAGGCGGCGAGATCGACACGGGCCTGCCACTCCTCGGCGCTGACTTGCTCGCGGACCGATTTGACGACCTTGATCGCGGGCGAGCTGACAGGGGGATTCATGGCGTTCTCTCCTCAAGACATCTGCAGGGCCGCGGCCCGATTGTTGGCGTGGACCATAGCAGAATCGGCGCGGCGGCAAGCTGTGGCGCGTCTGCGTATTTGCAGGGCTGGCGGGCAAAAACCGAATGCGGCATTGGCGCGCCGCGCCTTCGATGTCAGGATACGGAAAAACAGCCGAGGCGCACAAAATGAGCGAACGCAAGATACGTATCGCCGTCCTGCATTTCTCCCACGAAACCGTCTCGTTCCTGCCGAACGAGACCACGCTCGACGACTTCATCTATCCGGGCTCGCCGGCGAGCGGCGAGGCGCTGCTGCAGTTCGATCCCAGGAACTACATGGGCGGCTTCGTGCAGGTCGCGCGCGAGTTCTCCGAGGTCGAGCTGGTCGGCATCGAATCCCCGCTCTGGCCGAAGACCGGTACCGGATCGGGCTGGATCACCGAGGGCGCCTATCGCACCTTCGTCGGCAAGATGATGGCCGGACTGAAGGAGGAGGGGTCGTTCGACGGCGTCTATCTGTGTCTGCACGGCGCCATGGCCGTGCATGGCGTGCCGTGCCGCGGCCGGAGGCCGATCTGGCGCGGCAGGTGCGCGAGGTGGTCGGCCGCTCTGCCTTCATCGCGGCAACCTTCGACCTTCACGGCAATGAGGACGAGGCGTTCCTCGAACAGGCGGACATGGCGTTCACCGTCAAATACTTCCCGCACTATGACGCCCATCTGCAGGGTGAACGGGCCGCGCGCGTGCTGGTGCGGGCGATCCGCGGTGACTACAAGCCAACGCACCGGACCATCAAGGTTCCTGTGATCTCGCCCACCGTGCTGCAATGGACCGGGGCGCGGCCGTGGATGGATCTGGTGCAGCGCGCGCTGGTCTGGGAGGCCCGCGAGGTCGACGTCTATGTCAACATCTTCTTCGGCTTCCCGTTCGCCGATGTTCCCGATGTCGGCATGACCGTGCAGGTCCTGACCAACGACAATCCAAAACTCGCCGAGCAGGTCGCGCGGGACCTCGCCGGAACGATCTGGCGGTTGCGCGAGGCGCTGCTGCAATCGACCAAGCTCCACAGCATCACCGAGGGCGTCGCGCTGGCCAAGCAGGCCGTCGCTGATGGCAACACGCCGGTGGTGCTGGCCGATCACAGCGACCGCTCGGGATCGGCCACCTGGCTGCTGCGCGAGATCATCGCGCAGGACCTCGCCAACACGGTGATCGCGACCATCGCGGATGGCAGGGCGACTGCAGCGCTGAAGGCCGTCGGCGCCAAGGCCGGCGATGCCTTCGACATGGCGATCGGCGGCCGCGCCGACGAGTCGGCGGGCGAGCCGGTTCGTATTCAGGGGACGATTACCGCCGCCGGGGAAGGGTACGGGCAGTTCTGGGTCTGCGTGCGCTTCGGGCGCAACAATGTGCTGGTCCTCTCCACCTATCTGGTGCAGGTCATGGAGCCGTTCTCGCTGAAGGCGCTGGTCCCCGACATCGGCGCCTTCGATGTGATGGCGATCAAGTCGCGGGTCCATTTCCGCCGCGGCTTCGACGACAATGGTTTTGCCCAGACGATCCTGCTGGTCGAGCCCGAGCAGCCTTTCCTTGGCACGACGCGTCTCGACAAGTTGCCTTACAAGAACGTCGATCTTGCGCAGTTCTATCCGTACGGCAATCCGGCGTTCTCGGAGACGTCGTCATGACCGAGGGCCGCTATCGCCTGATCGGATCGACCGCGTCGCCCTATGCGATCAAGCTCCGTGCGCTGCTGCGTTACCGGCGGATTCCGCATGACTGGGTGATCATGACCAAGGCGCTGCGCGCGGCGACCGCGCATTTGAAGCCGATGCTGATCCCGGTACTGCAATATCCCGACGGCAGCTATCGCGGCGAGACCACGACGCTCGCCTATGATCTGGAAGCGCGCCACCAGGGGCGTTCGGTGATCCCCGAGGACAAGGCCGTCGCGTTCGTCTGCGACCTGCTCGAGGACCTCGCCGACGAATGGGCGGTCAAGCCGCTGTTTCTCTATCGCTGGTGGGATCCGGAAGATCAGGCCTATGTGTCGCGCTGGGCGGGCGAGGAATGGTCCACGTCGGACGCCGCAGCCGGCAGCCGCGAGGAGATCGAGGAGTTCCGACAGCGTCAGATTTCGCGCATGGTCATTCTCGGCGCAACCGACGAGAACCGTCCGCTGCTGGAGGAGAGCTATCGCCGGACCCTCGCGGCGTTCGAGCCGCATGTCGGCATGACGAACTATCTGTTCGGCAGCCGGCCGTCGCTGGCGGATTTTGCCTGGTTCGGCCAGCTCAGCGAGATGGCGACCGACCCGACCCCGATGCAGATCATGCGCGAGCAAGCTCCGTTCACCGACCATTGGGTGCGCCGGCTCGATGACGCGTCCGGCGTCGAGGGCAAATGGTATCCGCGCGAGCAGGCGCTCGGCGGGTTCGCCGAGGCGCTGCTGCGGATCGCGGGCGAGCTCTATCTGCCGTTCCTGGCGGCCAATGCGGATGCATTCGCGAAAGGCCTCGAGCGGCTCGAGATCAACGTCTGGGGGCTGCCTTACGCGCTGGCGGCGTTCAAATATCAGGTCAAATGCCTGCAGCAGCTGCGCGAGAAGTTTGCCGCGCTCGATGCCGGCGATCGCGCTGCGTTGAGGCCCGTGCTGGAACGCACGGGATGCTGGGCCATCCTGGATGGAGGCTGATTGATCAGGAGGCGGCTTCCAAACACCCGGCACCTAGGTCCGGTGGTGCCTGCTCCCAAGCGCAACCGCGATCGACTCCGGCCGCTTGATCCGTTCGATCAGCATGTCGATGCGGTCGCCGCCCCAGAACAGCTCGCCGTTGAACACCATGCTGGGTACGCCGAACACGCCGAGCGTCTCGGCCTCGTCGATGATGCGATCATGCTCCGCGCGCGCAGGGCCGCGAACATAGGCTTCGAACGCCTCAGCGGAACCGCCGACCGCGGCAATCACGCCGGAGATCTCCGACAGCTCGTCGATCTCCAGCTCATGGTTCCAGAACCGCTGGAACACCGTGTCATGATAGGGCCGGAACAGCCCGTGACGCTGTGCGAACAGCATCCCGGCGCTGGCGTAGAACGCGTCATAGATCCGGCGCGGGCCCTTCATGGTGAGCCCCTGCGCGTTGGCGAACCGCCGCGCGTCCATATAGGCGTAGCGCACCTTGCGCCAGAAGTGCGGCGTGCGCGCCTCCACCGTGCCCATGAATTCAGGAATGCGCAGCGTGTAGGGCAGCCATTCCAATTCGACGCCGTAGGTCTCCTCAAGTTCGAACAGTCGCTTGTTGGCGACATAGGCGTAGGGAGACTTGTAGTCGGTGTAGATCCGTACAAGCGGCTTTTCCATCGGCGTTCCTCATCCCGTCACGACAATTGTTCCCGATCCACGGCGGTGGCGCAATGCGGGGTGACGAAGGGGAGATGGCAGGCAAACGAATGGGCCCCGGTGCATTCAAGCATCGCGGGGCCCTGCTACTTCGTTTTAGCGAAGGATCTCTGGTGTAGACCAGTGGTGATTCTGGACCTAAAAGCGCTTGGCCTTTGCGCTCTTGTCCTGCGGATATGTTCAGATTGTCGGCGGTACACGCGGCTAGCAGCTGCTGTTCGCCTCACGTGCACCGAGACCTTGCCGAGCAAGGTCGCTGGCTTTCGCCGGTGGCGTCATGCTCCTCTCCAAGGGTGGGCCGACGGACCTCTGTCCGCTTCTGCTGCCTGGCGGCCGATCCCATAATCGTCCGTCAATTCCTGCGACGCGGGGAGCAGGCGCTCCCGCACCCCAACAGGTGCAGTCAGCGAAATGCTGCGGCAGTTATGGTCGCCTGTCAAGTTAACGAGAGGGGTAATTCAGGTCAGGATTCCTGTCGCGACTTGGTCTGGCGATACTGCGTGAAATCCGGATCGTGCGTCATTTTCCAGTAGTCGACGAACCGCCACGGCATCGCAGAGAACACGCGGCCGCTTCTGTTGCGGTAGTAGGTCGTCATGCCCGGATGCGTCCAGATCAATTGCTCATGCTCGGCATCGACCTCGCGGATGTACCGATCATGCGCATCAGGATGCACGTCGATCGCAGCGATATCGTTCTCGATCATCTCGACGAGGCAGGCGGAGATATAGCGGCTCTGGCACTCCGACTGGAAGATCACGCTGCCGCCATGCGCAGGTCCCGAATTGGGCCCGAGCATCAGGAAGAGGTTGGGGAAGTCAGGCACAGTGAGACCGAGATACGCGGTCGGATTGTCGTGGTCCCACGCCTGCCTGAGAGTCTTGCCGTCGCGTCCCGTGATGTTGAGACGCGCCGCCATCTCGGAGACCTTGAAGCCGGTCGAGATCACGATGACGTCGTGCTGCCGCGACTTGCCGTCAGCCGTGACGATTCCTTCTGCAGCGAAATGGTTGATCTTGTCGGTGACGAGCTCGACATTCGGCCTGGTCAGGGTCTTGAACCAGTTGTTGTCGAGCAGGATTCGCTTGCCGTAAGGCGGATAGGTCGGCATGCACTTCTCGATCAGGTCAGGGCGATCCTTCAGCTCGGACAGGATGAAGTCGGCGAGTTCCTGGCGATGCCGGTCGTTGCCCTTGTTGACGGCACGGTCCGGATGCGGCCAGGCCGGATCCTTGCGCAGGAACGGCAGCAACCCGTCGCCGTAACGCCAGAACATGTTGAAGCGATACCACTGCACATAGAACGGCAGATGGGCGAGCAGCCACTGCGCGCCTTCGGTGATCGGATCGGAATAGCCCTTCACCGGCCGCGCCCACTGCGCGGTGCGCTGGTAGACAGTCACCGAGGCGACGCGGTCAGCGATCGAAGGCACCAGCTGCATCGCGGTGGCGCCGGTGCCGATCACGGCGACATGCTTGCCGTCAAGCTTGACGTCGTCGGACCACAGCGCCGAATGGACCTTCAGACCGGCAAAATCGTCGTCTCCCTCAAAGCGAGCGGGCAGGGGATCGTTGAGTTGCCCGATCGCGCTGACCAGCGCGGTGGACTCGAACGTCTCCTCGCCGCTCGCAGTCTTCAGGGTCGAGATCCAGCGCCGCCTGGCTTCGTCCCAGTAGGAGGCAACGAGCTCGGTGCTGAGACGGACGTGCTTGCGGATGTCGTATTCGAGCACGACCTTGAGCAGATAGTCGAGCAATTCCTGGCGCTGCGCGAAATAGCGGGTCCACGGATTGTGGGCGCCGAACGAGAAGGAATAGGAGTGGTTCGGCGTATCGACGCCGCAACCGGGATAGCGGTTGACGTACCAGGTGCCGCCGATCTCGTCCTGCTTCTCGACGATCGTATAGGGAATGCCGAGCCGCCCGAGCGCAACGCCAAGCGCGATCGCGCAGACACCGGCACCGACGATCAGCACATGCTGCTGCGCCAGCCGCCCGTCGGAGGGCCGCTCGCGCCAGCGCGCATCGCGCGGGGTGAAAGCCATTTCCTCGCGCATCAGCGGGGCGTATTCCGGTGCGACGTTCTCACCGAGCGTCGCGCGCATCATCCGCAGCATCAGCTCGTTGCCGGGATCGGTGATGACGGGCTTCGGCATGCCGTTCGCGAACAGGTTGAGGACGGCGGCGCGGATCTCGTCCTGGATTTCCTTCGGCACGCCGGCGTCCGGATCGGGGATCAGGCGGACGTCGCGCTTCGGCTTGTACGGCGGCTCGAGCCACTTCTCGTCGCCGGTCATGTGCACCAGCACCATCAGCAGCACGCGGATGTCGCCCTCGGCGATGGCGGAGGACAGATCGAGGTGTTTGCGCGAAAGCTCGATGTTCATGCGTTGTCCTCAGCTCGCCGGAGCGTCCGGCAGACCGCCATAGGCGGCCCAGGTGGTGCCCACGATGTAGCCGGCGTCGACCGGCAGATTGATGCCGGTCACGCCGCTGCTCTGCGGCGAGAGCAGCCAGGCGATCGCCTGCGCCACCTCGATCGGCTCGACCAGCCGGTTCATCGCGGTCGGGCGCGTCAGCAGGTCCCTGCTCAGGGCGCCCGACGCGATGCCGGCCTCGAGCGCGGCCGTGCGGGTGAAGCCGGGCGACACCGCGTTGACGCGGACGCCGGCGCGGCCCCATTCGGCGGCGAGCGTCTGCGTGATCTGGATGACGCCGGCCTTTGCCGCGGTATAGGCGTGGATCGGACCCGACGTCATGCCGGCCACCGAGGCGACGTTGACGATCGCGCCATGCCGCCGCTTCGCCATCGCGACGCCGACGCTGCGCGCGACCAGGAAGGTGCCGCGCAGGTCGATGTTCACCTCGCGGTCCCATTGCTCCATCCGCACCCGCTCGATCGTGTGCATCTTGCCGAACACGCCGGCCGCGTTGACGAGGCCGGTGATCGGGCCGTGCGCCTTCTCGATATCGGCAATGCCGGCGACCACGGCGCCTTCGCTCGCGACGTCGAACGGCGCCGGCCAAAGGATGGCCGCCGTTCCGGCCAGCGGTTCGGGCGCGATGTCAACGATGACGACGCGATGGCCCTGATCGGCAAGCAGCGTTGCGGTCGCCGCGCCAATGCCGCGGCTGCCGCCGGTGACGAGGATGGTGCCGTCGGCGCTCATGATTTTCTTCCCTTGTCGCTCGTGGTGAACAGGCCGCGTGTGACGAGTTTCTGGTAGGCCGAGATGACATAGTCGGGCACCGCCGTGACGCCCTGCTCGGAGTAGGAATAGCGGCGGCTGAGATAGCCGCGCGCGCCCATCAACACCTGGACGATGGCCTCGAATTCCTCGTCGCTGAAATTATTGGTGGTTCCCGCGGCCCGCGCGCGCTGCAGAATCCGCAGATAGGCGCTCGAGATGTTGTCGAAATGCTTCTGGTAGCCGATCGGCGCGAAGAACTCGGCCTCGTTGAGGATGCGCAGGAATTCCGGTACCTCGCGGATGAAATCGAAGAAGGCGCTGAAGCGCTCGATCTCCTGCCGGGCTGCGCTGGCGGTGCCGGTTCGCGCGCGGATGAAGCGGACCATGTCGAGGCCGATCTTCGGCAGCAACTGGTCTAGCAGCTCCTGGCGGTTCTCGAAATGATTGTAGAAGGTGCCCTGCGCGACACCGGCGGCTTCGGTGATGCGGGCGACCGAGGCTTCGGCGTAGCCGTATTTGCCAACGATCTTGGTCGCGGCGTCGAAGATCTTCTGCTTGGTCCAGGCGTTGCGCTCGACCCGGTTGAGCTTGGTGACTTTGGCGGATGTCGCTTGTGTCATGCGATGGCCTCGAGTTCGGCGCGGAGCACGCGTTTGAGCACCTTGCCGGATGGATTGCGCGGCAGGCTGTCGCGGATGATCAGCTGCCGCGGCACCTTGAAGCCGGCGAGCCGCGAACGGCAGAAGTCGGTGAGATCAGGCAGGTCGAGCTTCGCGCCATCGGCCAGCACCACGATGGCGACCGGCTTTTCGCCCCAGCGCGCGTCCGGCAGGCCGATCACTGCGACCTCGCGCACTTCAGGCATTTCGTAGATGACGCGCTCGACCTCGGAGGAGGCGATGTTCTCGCCGCCGGAGATGATCATGTCCTTCTTGCGGTCGGTCAGATAGAGGAAGCCGTCGTCATCAAGGTAACCGACGTCGCCGGTGCGGAACCAGTCGCCGAAGAAAGCGGATGCAGTCTTTTCGGGATCCTTCCAGTAGCCCTGCGTGACCTTCGGGCCGCGCAGGCAGATCTCGCCATTCTGCCCGGCGGGCAGGCGCTTGCCGGCATCGTCGCGGATCTCGATCTCGACATGGGCGATGGCGCGGCCGGTCGAACCGATCTTCTCGATCTCGCGGCCCGCGTCCATGAAAGTGTCGCCACCGCAGCTTTCGGTGAGGCCGTAGGCATCGATGTAGCGCGCATTCCCGAAATAGTCCGAGAAGGCGCGGATGCGGAGCTCCGGCGTCTTCTCGCCGCCGCCGATCGCCCATCTCAGGCTGGAGACGTCGTAGCGCTCGCGGTTCGGGGAGGTGAGGAGGGCCGTGGTCATAACAGGCGCGAACCACGCCGCGTTCAGCTTCTCTCGCTCGATCGCGGCCAGCGCCGGCTCCGGTTCGAAGGTGCGGTGAATGCATAGCATGCCGCCGTGCCAAAGTACCGCAATGCCGGGCAGGTCGAGTGCGCCGACATGATAGAGCGGGCCGACGATGAGCAGCCGCGTGTCGGCGCTGAGCCCGAGCACCAGCGTCTGGTCGGCGGATTTCCAGTAGATGTTCTCGTAGGTGAGCATCACCCCCTTGGGACGATCCGTCGTGCCCGAGGTGTACATCAGCCGCATCAGGTCGCGCGGCTGGCGCACATGCATCGGCGCCAGTGCGATATCGGGCGCGAGATTAGTGATGCTGGCCTGCGCGCCTTCATCAAGCAAAACGACGGGCGCGTCGCCGGCTGCGATGGTGGCAAATTCCTCGTCGGCGACGAGCAGGCGCGCGCCGGAATTGCCGACGATGTAGCCGACCTCATCGGCCGACAGGCGAAAATTGATCGGCAGGAACACCGCGCCGATATGGCTGGTCGCGAACACCAGCTCGAGAAAAGCCGAACTGTTCTTCATCAGGACCGCGACGACATCGCCGGGCGCGATCCCGCGCGCCGCGAGCCAGCCGCCGACCTGGCGGATGCGCAGATCAAAGTCGGCATAGGAGACATCTTCGCCGCGATATTTCAGCGCACAGCGGTCCGGAGTCCGCCTGGCATGAAATGCGATGAAGCTGGAAAGATTGATCATTTGCCGCCCGTCGGGCCGATTTCCGGCGCCGTTTCTCCCTAGATGAACTATGAATCGTAATTCATCTTTGGCTTGACGTCACCCCCCTTGCTCTGAAAACATTGCGGTCACGGAGACGGAACGATCTCCGACAGGGATTTTGGGAACGCCAACACCCGACAGGGAGGGGAATATGAAGAGGACCCGGAAACCGGGCATCACCCGGCGCTCGACGCTTGCGTTGATGGGTGCCGGCGCGGCGAGCCTTGCCGCACCGTGGGTGGCGCGTGCCCAGGCCAAGACCATCAAGATCGGCATGCCGACCATTCTCTCGGGCCGCGTCGCGCAGCTTGGAACGTCTTCGCGCAACGCGGTGATGCTGGAGGTCGAGAAGGTCAATGCCGCCGGCGGGCTCGCCGGGCGGCAGATCGAGATGGTGATCCGCGATTCCAAGGGACAGCCGCAGGAAGCCGCCCGCATCGCGCGCGAGCTCGTCAACACCGACGGCTGCGAGATGCTGCTCGACGGCGAGGCGTCGTCAGGATCGTTCGCGGTTCATGAGGTGGCGCGCGATCTCGGCGTGCTCTGCATCCACACTTGCTCGGAAGCGTCGTCGCTGACCGCCGATCCCAAGCAGCACATCCCGAACGCCTTCCGTTGCGTGCGGCAGGGCATTCACGACTCGATCGTCGGCGCCGGCTACGCGGCAGGGATCGCCAAGGCCAAGGGCCTGAAGAAATGGGCGACCTGTTCGCCCGACTATGCCTATGGCCGCGATACCACCGGCGAGTTCGTGCTGTACCTGAAGAAGTTCGCACCTGACGTCGAGATCATCAGCGAATCCTGGCCGAAGCTGTTCCAGCCCGACTACACCGAGGTGGTGACCAAGATCCTGCAGGCGAAGCCGCAGGCGCTGTATTCCTGCCTGTGGGGCGGCGATCTCACCTCCTACATCGACCAGGCCAACATCTACGCGATGTTCACCCAGATGGAGGTGTTCGCGGTCAACATGGCCGATTACACCGCGCTCACCGTGGTGAAGAACCTGCCCAAGGGCATCCACTCCGGCGACCGCTACATCAAGACATTCCCGCCGACGCCGGAGAATGCGGCCTGGGGCGATGCCTACAAGGCGAAGTACAACGAATACCCGACCAACTGGTCCTGGCAGAATGCGACGGCGGTGATGTTCCTCAACGAGGCCGTCAAGAAGGTGAACTCGACCGATGGCAAGAAGGTCGCGGAGGCCCTCACCGGGCTTACCATCAAGTGCCCGTTCGGCGCCGACGGCACCGTCACCATGCGCGCCGACGATCACACGCTGGTCGGCTACGCGATCGGCTGGGGCACCACGATCCCGCAGGAGCCCTACGTGCCCGACGTGAAGGCCGGCGACTGGAAGACCATCTTCGAGCTCGAAGCCGAGTGGAAGAAGAGCAAGGGCTACACCTGATCCGCATGCGGGGCGGAGACAGCAGCATGCGGTCTCCGCCTTTCATCTGATGTTTGTCGCGCGCCGGCATTGCGGCCCGCCGTAATGGATGATTTCCCGTGGACCTCGACGCGCTCGCCAGTTGCCTCGCCAGTCCTGCATGCCTGGTGACGCAGACCACCAGCGGCCTGATCATCGGCATGCTGCTGTTTCTCGTCGCCGTCGGGCTGACGCTGATCTTCGGCGTGCTCAAGGTGGTCAATTTCAGCCACGGCGCCTTCTATATGTTCGGCGCCTATTTCGCGATGACGGCCTATCAGCTGACCGGCAGCTTTGCGCTGGCGATACTGAGCGGCGCCGTCGGCACCGCGATCCTCGGCCTGATCTTCGAGCGCGTCTTCATGAGCCGCGTCTACGGCCGCGACGTACTGATGCAGCTTCTGGTCTGCTATGCCTTCGTGCTGATCTTCGACGACGTCGTCCGCATGATCTGGGGGCCCGAATTCAGGTCGATGGGCATGCCGGCCGCGTTCCAGGTGCCGCCGCTGTTCATCGCTGGCGGCGTGGTGCCGCCATATTATCTGCTGCTGATCGGCGTGGCGCTCGCTGCGGCCGTGGTTCTCGGGCTGGTGCTGGCGCGCTCCAGGATTGGCAAGGTCATCCGCGCGGCGGCGCATAATCCCGGGATGGTCTCGGCGCTCGGCATCAACACCGGGCTGATCTATGGCGGCGTGTTCGCGCTCGGCGGCATGCTGGCGGGACTGGCGGGAGCGCTTGCCGCGCCGGTGCGCTCGCTGACGCCGGGCATGGGGTTCTCGGTGCTGATCGAGTCCTTCATCGTCACCGTGATCGGCGGCATGGGCTCGATCCTGGGTGCGCTGATCGGCGCGCTGCTGATCGGCCTGATCCGCTCGTTCGGATCGCTCGGCTTCCCGCTGTTCACCGAGGGGCTGATGTATCTCTTCATGGTGATCGTGCTGGTGTCGCGCCCGACCGGCCTGTTCGGCAAGGAGGTCGCATGACCGAGCTTCAGGCAGGCCAAGGCGCGCCGCCCCTCGAGGTTCCCCGGATCGATGCCAGACCGCAGCGCTATCGCGATGTGCTGATCGCGCTCGCGGCGTTTGTCGTGCTCGCGCTGCTGCCGATGGTATTCGGCAGCAAGCAGCTGCTCGACTTCGTGATCCGCTGCGCGGCCTACGGATTGTTCGCGACGTCGCTCAACCTGCTGGTCGGTTACACCGGACTGATCTCGTTCGGGCACGGCATGTTCTTCGGCCTCGGCGCCTATGGTTTTGGCCTCATGATGCAGAAGACCGGTGTGCCGATCCCGGTGGCCTTCGTCGGCACGCTGGCGATGACCCTGGTCGTTGCCGTCGTTATTGGCGCAATCTGCGTGCGGCTGAAGGAAATCTACTTCGCCTTCGTCACGCTGGCGTTCCAGATGTTGATCCACTCGACCATCCTGTCGTGGCAGTCGCTGACCGGTGGCGACCAGGGCTTGCGCGGCGGCATCCCGCGGCCGCCATTTCTCGGCATCGATCTGTCGAACCATTTGCATTTGTACATCACGAGCTGCGCGCTGTTGGTGATCGGGTTACTGTTGATGCGCCAGATCGCACAGTCGCCGTTCGGCTACACGCTGCGCATGATCCGCGACAACGCCACGCGGGCGAGCTTCATCGGCATCGACGTCTGGCGCGCCAAGCTGACAATCTTCGTGCTGGCGGCGCTGTTCGCTGCGACCGGTGGCATGATCATGGCGCTGTTCGTCTCCGGCGCCTATCCCGAATTCGCCTATTGGACGATCTCGGGCGAGGGCATCTTCATCAACATGCTCGGTGGTGTGACCACCTTCCTCGGGCCGATGGTCGGTACCATGCTGTTCCTGATCCTGAATGACACCGTTACCCGCCTGACCGAGTATCACGGCATCGTGCTCGGCATCGTGATCCTGTTCTTTGCCATCGGCCTGCGGAAGGGCCTGATGGACTTCGTCGTCGAATGGTTCGCGCAGCGCCGCGGAGCAGCCGGGGAGCGCGCGCCATGAGTGCAAAAGGACGGATCAGCGTCGTCACCGGCGGCGCCAGCGGCATCGGCGCGGCCTGTGTCCGCGAGCTGGCGGCGGCAGGCGATGTTGTGGCTGTCGTCGACCGCGACCTCGCCAAGGCGCAGGCGGTTGCAGCGGAAGTTGGCGGCAAGGCGTTTGCCGCCGATGTCGCAGACGAGCGCAGCGTCGAGGCCTGCGCCGCGGCGATCGAGCGGGACTGCGGCCCCGTGGATGTGCTCGTCAACAGCGCCGGCATCATCCAGGTGCCGGTCCGGCCGCACGATCTGCCGATGTCCTCCTGGGACGACGTCGTGCGCGTCGACCAGCGCGGCACCTATGTCGCCTGCGTCGCCTTTGCGCGGCCGATGATCGCGCGCAAGTGTGGCAGCGTCGTCAACATCGCCTCGATTGCCGGAATGCGCTCGATGCCGTTGCATGCCTATGCGCCTGCCAAGGCCGCGGTGATCGCCATCACCGAGTGCCTGGCGGCCGAGTGGGGGCCGTCCGGCATCCGCGTCAACGCCGTGTCACCCGGCTACACGCTGACTCCGGCGTTGAAGAATGCGATTGATCTCGGCGAGCGGGACGTCTCCGCGCTCGCCGCCAACGCAGCGCTTCGCCGTCTCGTCGACCCCTCGGAGATCGGCCGCGTGGTCGCATTCCTGGCTTCTGACGCGGCCTCCGCGATGACTGGCGCCAATGTGCCGGTCGATTGCGGCTGGCTCGTCGCCACATCGTGGAACAGCTATGGCGGCCTGCGGGAGGCGAGCGGTTAGCCATGCTGGAGATTCGCGCCCTCTCGAAATCCTTTGGCGGCGTCAAGGCGACCGACAACGTCTCGCTCGACTTTGCCGACGGTTCGCTCACCGCTGTGATCGGCCCCAACGGCGCCGGCAAGAGCACCTTCTTCAACCTGATCACGGGCGCGCTGCGGCCGGACGCCGGGCAGATCCTGCTCAATGGCGTCGACATGGCGGGCAAGACGCCGCCCGAGATCGTGCGCCATGGCATCGGCCGCGCGTTCCAGGTCGCGAGCATCTTCCCGTCACTGACCGTCGAGGAGACGATGCTGGCAGCGGTCTGCGCCGATCAGCGCCGCGCCGGCGTGATGCACCGCCGCTTTCCACTGTCCGAGACGCGCGACCGCGCAGAGCACGCGATTGAGCTGCTCGGCCTCGCCAGCAAGCGCAACCGGACCGCGGCGACGCTGTCGCATGGCGACCAGAAGCTGCTCGATATCGCGCTCGCGCTGGTGCTCGAACCCAAGGTGCTGCTGCTGGACGAGCCGACCGCGGGCATGGGCACCGAGGAGCGCTGGCGCATGATCGACAAGGTGCGCGAGCTCTGGGAGACGCAGAAGATCACCGTCGTGTTCATCGAGCACGACATGGATATCGTGTTCAAGATCGCGCCGCAGATTGTCGTGCTGTGCTACGGGCGAATTCTTGCGACCGGGACGCCGGACGCGATCCGGCGAAACGATGCCGTGATCGAGGCCTATCTCGGCAGCGACGACCACGCGGGAGCGGTGGCATGAGTGCGCAGCCGGTGGTGCAGGTCGAGGACCTCGACGTCTATTACGGCACGAGCCAGATCCTGTTCGGTGTCGGCCTTTCGGTGCGGCAGGGCGAGACCATGGCGCTGCTCGGCCGCAACGGCGCCGGCAAGTCGACCACCATGAAGGCGATCATGGGGCTGGCGCCGGCGCGCCGCGGCAAGGTGACCTTGCGCGGCCAGCTGGTCTCGGGAATGCGGCCGCATCACATCGCGCGGGCCGGGCTCGGCTTCGTGCCCGAGGACCGCCAGATTTTTCCCGAGCATACCGTCGAGGACAATCTCGTCATCGGCCAGAAGAAGGGCCCGGACGGCGAGGATGAGTGGTCGATCCGCCGCGTCTATGACGTATTCCCGCTGCTGGAGCCGCTGCGGCACCGGATCGCCGGACGGCTGTCCGGCGGCGAGCAGCAGATGCTGGCGATCGCCCGCACGCTGATGGGCAATCCGGTGCTGCTGCTGCTGGATGAGCCGAGCGAGGGGCTGGCGCCGATCATCGTGCAGCGCATCGGCGAGCTGCTGCGGCAGCTCCGCGGCACCGGTGCCACAGTATTGATCGCCGAGCAGAACATGCATTTTTGCCTTGGCCTTGCGAGCCACGCGACGGTTATCGACAAGGGACAGATCGTCTACACATCCTCCATCGAAGAGCTGAGGGCCAACGACAACATCCGGCAGCGCTATCTGGCGCTGTAGGGTTCTTCGAAGATTGTGGGAGGACAAATGGCGGGCGAACGCAAGCTGACGCCGACGCATGAGGCGCCGTATCGCGGGCTGAGGGTGCTCGATTTCGGGCAGGGGATCGCCTCGCCCTATTGCGCGATGCTGCTCGGGGTCTATGGCGCCGACGTCATCAAGGTCGAGCCGCCGGAAGGCGACTGGTCGCGCTATCTCGGCACGACCTACGGCAATCACACGACGCTGTCAGCGGTCTACAACCGCGGCAAGCGCAGCCTGTGCCTCGACATGAAGCACAAGGACGGGATCGCGATCGCGCAGCTTCTGGCGCGCGAGGCCGACGTGCTGATCGAAGGATTTCGCCCTGGTGTCGCTGAGCGGCTCGGGCTCGGCTATGAGAGCCTGTCGCGCGACAATCCGGGCCTCGTCTATCTGTCGGTCAGCGGCTTCGGGCAGAGCGGGCCGTATTCGAAGCGGCCTGGCTCGGATTCGGTCGCGCAGGCGTTTTCCGGGCTGGTCTCGGTCAATGTCGGCACCGATGGCGTGCCGCATCGGGTCGGCACCACCATCTCCGACGTCGTCACCGGCGTGTATGCGTTCCAGGCGATTGCGACGACGCTGTTCGCGCGCGCGACGGTCGGCACCGGCCGCTGGATCGACGTCAATCTCTGCCAATCGACGTCGGCGCTGCTCGGGCACAAGGTCGCGGAGTTCATCCTCGAGGGTGGTGCGCCTCGCGCGCTCAACGTGCCGGCCGGCACCTACCAGACGCAGGACGGCTGGATGATGGTGACTTTGGTGAACGAGCCGCAATACAAGCGGCTGTGCACCGCGATCGGCCGCGAAGATCTGGCCAGCGATCCGCGCTTCGCCGATTTCGCCCGGCGTGCCGATGCGGCCGACACGCTGATCCCGCAGCTGCGCGAAGTGTTTTTGACCCAGCCGACTGACGCCTGGCTGACGCGACTGCACGCAGGCGATATTATCGCCGAGCGGATCCTCAATCCCGGGGAATGGCTGCGCAACGCCCATGTCGAGGCGACCAGGGCGTCGGTGCGCCAGGATACGCCGGGTGTCGGCGCGGTCTACACGCCGCGCACGCCGGGGATCGCGAGTCTGTCCGAGGATCAGCTTTGTCCTGCGCCCGATGTTGGACAGGACAGCCGCGCCGTGCTGATAGAGGCTGGTTTCGGCTCCGCAGAGATCGACGGCCTGTCGCTGTCAGGCGCCGTGCGGCAAGCCAAGCGATAATTGGAGGCAATACATCATGAGCACGGACCTCGTTCGTTACTCGGTCGCCGATCAGATCGCGGAGATCGTGCTGGATCGCGCGCCGGTCAACGCACTCAGCATACCCCTGATCGACGCGTTGCTGGCGGCCCTTGCGAAGGCGCGCGATGATGGGGGCGTGCGCGCCGTCATCATCAGCAGTGCCCACAAGGTGTTTTGCGCCGGCCTCGACCTCGACATCGTCAGGGGCAAGCCCGCGATCGAGACCAAGACATTCCTGGAGCGGTTGTATTTCGCGCTGAACGATACGCAATACCGCATGGGCAAGCCCACCATTGCGGCGATCGACGGCGCGGTGCGGGCCGGCGGCATGACGATCGCGATCTCCTGCGACATGATCATCGCGGGCGACGGCTCGACCTTCGGCTACCCCGAGATCGATGTCGGCCTGATCCCGGCGATCCATTTTGTGCAGCTGCCGCGGCTGGTGGGAAAACACCAGGCGTTCGGCCCGCTGTTCCTCGGCGAGCCCTTCGATGCGGCGACCGCCCATCGCATGGGCCTGCTCAGCGAAGTCGTGCCGAAAGGCACCGCGCTCGATCGAGCGCGCGAGATCGCGCGGAAGTTTGCGGCGAAGTCGCCGATCGTGATGAAGATCGGCCGCGACGCCTTAATGCGCGCAGTCGATGCCGATTTCCGCCGTTCGGTCGAGAATGCGGCTGAGAGCTTTGTCGTGGTGGCGTCGACGGAAGACTGCCAGGAAGGGCTCAATGCGTTCGTCGAGAAGCGGACGCCCAACTACAAGGGACGCTAAATGGCTGGATTGTATTTCGAAGAGTTCGAGGTCGGACAGGAATTCCATCACGAGTTCAGCCGCACCGTGACGGAGATGGACAACACCATGTTCAGCCTGCTGACCATGAACCCGCAGCCGCTGCATCTCGATGCGCACTTTTCCGAGAAGACCGAGTTCGGCCAGCGGCTGTTCAACAGCCTCTACACGCTCGGCATCATGATCGGCATGAGTGTGTACGACACGACGTTGGGGACCACGGTCGGCAATCTCGGCATGACCGACGTTAAGTTTCAAAAGCCGGTGTTCCACGGCGACACGCTGAAGGCGCACACCAGGATCATCGGCAAGCGCGCCAGCAAGTCGCGGCCGACCCAGGGCATCGTCGAATTCGAGCACACTATGACCAATCAGCGCGGCGAGGTGGTGGCGAGTTGCCGCCGCACCGGCCTGATGCACTGCAAGCCGAAGGCATAGACAATGCGATCGTTCCTGTTCGTTCCCGGTGACAGCACCCGGAAGTATGAAAGCGCGAAGAAGACCGCGGCCGATGCGTTGATCCTCGACCTCGAGGATTCCATCGCGCCGGACCAGAAGGTCGTCGCGCGCGGCATCACGCGCGAGATGCTCGATGCGCGCAATCCGGACCAGAAGCTCTACATCCGCGTCAACGCGCTGGATACCGACCTTACGCTCGGCGACCTCGCCGCCGTGATGCCCGGCAAGCCCGACGGCATCGTGCTGCCGAAATGCGCCGGCGCCGCCGGCGTCAACAAGCTCGCGCTGTATCTTGACGCATTCGAGGCCGCCTCTGACATCGCGCAGGGCACCACGCGGATCGTCACGGTCGCGACCGAGACGGCGCGGGCGGTGCTGAAAATCCTCGACTTCGAGAATATGAGCCCGCGTCTCTGGGGCATGATGTGGGGTGCGGAGGATCTCGCGGCCTCGCTCGGGGCAACGCGCAACCGCACCGACGGCCGCTATCATTCCCCCTTCATCCTGGCCCGCGATCTCTGCCTGATCGGCGCGGCCGCCGCCGGGGTGGTCGCGATCGATACCATTGCCACCGACATCAACGATCTGGATGCCTTGAAGGCGGAGGCCATTGCCGCGCGGCAGGACGGCTTCCTCGCCAAGGCCGTGATCCATCCCAAGCATGTCGACGTCGTCAACGCGGCCTTCATGCCGACGGATGAGGAGATCGCGTGGTCGGAACGGGTGATCGCCGCGTTTGCCGGCAATCCGTCCGGGGTCGCCAAGATGGATGGCAAGATGCTGGACAAGCCGCACCTTCGCGCCGCCGAGAAGATTTTGGCTTCGCGCCGAAAATAGTCAGGAAGTGGGTTCGATCGGCGCGCCCTCCGCGATGAGGGCGGCGATCATCATCAAGCGGTTCTGACCGGTCAGACGGCGGGAAACTGCAACTCGAAGGCGGCGCCCCGGCTGGAGGGCAAGAGCCGGATCGAGCCGCCATGGCTCACCATGACGGCTTGCGCGATCGCCAGCCCCATGCCTGTGCCGCCGCTGTCGCGGCGCGTGGTGAAGAAGGCGTCGAAGATCTTGTCGCTGTTGGCGTCGGAGATCGGGTCGCCATCATTGCTCATCGTCACTCTGACGCTGGAGGCGTCACAGGTCGCTTCTATCTCCACCGACTTGGCATTGTGACGGAACGCGTTGTCGGCCAGATGCGCCAGCACGATCAGCGCCTTCTCGCCGGACATGCCGATTGAGCGGTCGAGGCAGCCGCTGGCCGCAATGGTACGGCCTTCAAAGCGGCCCTTCAGGTTTTCGATGACGGGAGAGAGCGGGGTCTGCTCGTTCTGTGGGGCGCTCTCCGCACGGGCGAGCTCGCGCAGCCGCTGGCTCATCGCATCGAGCCGCTCGACGTCGCCGAGGATGTTCGAGATGAAGCTTTGTTGTTCGGAGCGGGTCAGCGTATCCGATTTGCTCTGAAGCGAATCCTGCAGCAGCTCGGCTGCGCCCCTGATCGATGTCAGCGGCGATTTCAACTCGTGCGTCAGGTGTGCCGAGAAGGTGGCGATGTAGTCAGACCGCCGCGACAGCTGCTGGGCCATGTCCAGAAAGCTGTCGGAGAGCTGGGCGAGTTCACGGGTGCCATAGTGCTGCAGCGGCTGGAAGGCGTTGCGGTCGCCACGGCCGATCCGCACGGCGCGATCGACGAGCTCGCGCATCGGGCGCGTGACCGTGCGTGAGAACATCAACCCGATCGCTATCGTCGCCAGCAGCACGGCCGATGTGGCGAGCAGGAACTTGCCGCGCTCCTGATAGAGATGGTCGAAAATGTTGCTCGGCGTCCGCGACGTGTAGATCACGCCGGCAACGTGGTCGTTGACGATCACGGGCATCGCGGAGAAGACGTGAACACCGACGCCGCGGCTGATTGAATAGATCGGTGGTGGAGGCTTGTCGGGCATGCGGATGCGCAATGCGGCGCTATACTGGCCGTGCAACGCCGCGGCCACCTCCTCGATATGGGAAAGCGACTGTCCGACCTCCTGGCGTCCGGCGATCACCACGCCCTGCGGATCGAGAATCCGGAAGCCTGCAAGCGTCACCTTCTGGGTCTCCAGGATGATGGGCATCAGCCGGGTGCCGATCTCGACATAGGCCGGATCCGCGGCCCTGGCCGCCGGCAGTGCGTCGGGCCGTCGCCGCAGCAGGTCGTTGCCGGCGAGGTCGAGCGCGGGCCGGATCGGCGTCACCTGATCGCCGGGATCAGGCAACGCCTCCGGGGGGACCGCGGGGCCGAGCGGGATGCCGTTGCCCAATCGTGCCTTCACTTCTTCGGCGTAGATCGCGGCAAGAACGCGGCTTTGCGCGATCAGCTCGGCCTGGGTCTGGTGAATCAGCTGGTTGTCGTAGAGGCGGAAGAAGAACAGACCCACCAGCGGCAGCAGCGCGACCAGGGCAAGCACGGTGAAGATGACCAGACCAAGCGACGGTCGCCACTTCTGGCGGGCGCGGAAGGATGTCATGCCTGCAGCTCGCAGCGACCGAGCTTGAAGCCGACGCCGTGAACGGTCTCGATAACGTTGTCGCAGCTCGCGGCTGCGAGCTTGGCTCTGATGTTGCGGATGTGGCTGTCGATGGTGCGGTCGGAGACCTGGATGTTGAGCTGGTAGGCCGCGCTCATGATCTGTTCGCGGTTAAATACCACCGTCGGTCGCGTCAGGAAGGCGCGCAGAATTCCGAACTCGATTGCGGTCAGGCGCAGCGGCGCGCCCGCGAACGTCGCGATGTGCTGCTCGGGATCGATCGAGAGCTGCCCCCGCGAGAGCACGGCGGCCTCTGTCCTTGTCGCCGCTATCCGTGGGGTCAGCCGCCGTAGGATGACATTCACCCGCGCGACGAGTTCGCGCGGGCTGAACGGCTTGGTCACATAGTCGTCGCCGCCGATCTCGAGGCCGAGGACGCGGTCGATCTCCTCGTCACGGGCGGAGAGGAACAGGATCGGCACGTCGGACGATTTCCGAATTTCACGGCAGACGTCGAGGCCATCGAACTCCGGCATGCCGATGTCGAGCACGATCAGGTCCGGCCGCTCGCCGGCAAACCGGGTCAGCGCCTCCTTTCCGTCGCGGGCCTCGGCCACGCTCATGCCGGCTTTCTTGAGGGCGACGCGGATGACCTCGCGGATATGCAGGTCGTCGTCGACGATGAGGATGCGGTGCGTCACGAGTCGTCTCCGAAAACCGGCGCTTCGACTATCCCGGCGCATTGGTCTGCTGCCTGTCGAGGAAACGCTGAAGCCGCCAGCCGCGAAAGCCCCAGCTGCGCCATGAGGCCATCTGCTGGCGTTGCTGTTCTACAAGGCTATTGCGGCGCGAGACAAGGACCGGGTTGGCGTAGTGGAGCTGGATCGCCCGGTCGATGGCCGGAAGGGCTTGGGGGCCGAGCTGGATCAAGTAGTCCATATCCAGATTGGCGCCGCTGCCCGAGGCTGCGCGACTGTGGCCGACATTGTAGTCGGCGATGACGGCGGCGAAATTAACCAGGGAGCAGACATAGAGCAGGATGGTGAGTACCAACAGGTTGGTGCGGACCAGCCATTCATTCGACGCCCGCAGGACGATGCGCACCAGAATCAGGATCAGCCCGACGGCGACGAGCAGCATCCAGACGAATGCTGCGACGCGCCAGTAGGTGAGCAGGTAGGTTTGGACGTAGAGATCAAGCCGGAGCATCGAGGAGATCACCAGCAAGACATTCTGCCCGACCCAGACGTAGACGAGCGGTCGGATCACTCGCGATTGTTCGGCCGGGCCGCCCGGGCGCATCGCGAGCAGAACGAAGGCCGCGGCCAGAAGCGCCGTGACGATCAACGGATAGGCGCCACGATGGGCGTAGGACGCGTAAGTGATCGCGGCAGGAAGCGTCGCGTTGCCCCAGAGATAGATCGCATCGAGAATGGTCTGAATCGAAAACAGCAGGTTGAACAGGATCAGGGAGCGCAGGATGGAGCCTGCGCCGAACAAGTCGATGAAATGATCGGGTTCGGCGGGATCCCTCGCGGAAGATCGAGGTCCGTTGGGCACGACGTTGGTGTAGTGCCGCCATTTGACATGGATGAAGGGCCAGACCAGCGCCAATGCGAGGATCCAGAACAGCGTGCGGCCGAGGCTGAGGCTGGCGGCGGGATTGCCCGGGTTCAGCTGGCTGATCCATATTTCCAGCACTGGATTGGCGGCGACGAACAGAAAGACAAACACGGTTCCGAGCAGCAATGGCACGAACCATAGGATGAAACCCTTGGTCAGGCCCGGCAGGCTGAATGCGCTGACGACGTCCCGGAACAACCTGAAAGGGCTGACCAGCAAGAGGTCCACCAGCGAGGCAGCTCCCTTGGCCACACTGTCGAGACAGGGATTGGTCGTGAGAGTGAGCGCGGCGCCGAGCGCAAGAACGGCGAAGGCCAGCGAGGCTGCGTTGAACTCCTCCAGGGCAGGGAGCAACCCGGCCACAACGATCGCGCCGGCCATCAGCAGCCTGTGGCGAGCGAGGTGACCAAAGTTGGAGGCCAGTGACACGCCGGCCAGCGCGACTGCGAACAGGACCACCGAAAGTCCGGCATTCTGATCATAGAACAACCAATCGGCCAGCGCGGCGAGAGTAAGCGCGGCGGCGGCCTTGGCCGGCGGCAAGCCGTTGGCAATCGATTGTGTCTCGGTTTCCGGTGACTCAAGGCTTGTCATTGTGACCTCAGGATTGAAGGACGTTTGGACTCCGGCGGTCGCGCTGACGTCATCGACGGGTGTGCGAACGCGATCCCGGCTGCGGCATGGCGAACCTTGGGTTGGCTGCGTGCAGACAGCGGAAAGGCGATCAGCAGGAGTTCAGGAGTCTTATGCAGATTGCGTGCAGAGGGGTCTTATCCGCTAGCTGCGGCGAATCCGGTCTGATACGGACGACACGTTCGGTTTGTTCAACCCTTCGTCTCCATGCAAATCATCAAGCGAGTCGGCATTGCCCTAGCCTGGATCGTCGGGCTCGCATTCGTCTTTGCCGGCGTCAACCACAACGATCCCTATCTGGTCCCGCTACGCGGGATCGGCAATCTGCTGCTCGTGGTCGCAAGCGTCGCCGTCGTGCCCATGCTGGTCCGCCGCGGCGCCTGGCGGGCCTGGGCGGGGAAGCTTCTCGTCATCCTGTGGTGCCTGCCGCCACTCGCAATGCTGGCCGCGCATGGTGTGTTCGAGGTCCGCAAGCACCGCGTGCTGCAGACTGAGCCGCTTCTTGCGCGGTCCCTTGGGCAGCATTTCATCGTTGGCTACCGGTCGTTCGACGAGGTCGCGCCGCTGGCGGAGAGCGGGTTGATTGCGGGTATCTATGTCACCGGGCGCAATGTCGCCGGCAGGACGGTCGATGCACTGAAGGCGGAGATCGCTGCGCTGCAGGCGACGCGGCGCGCGGCCGGGCTGCCGCCGCTGATGGTCGCGACGGATCAGGAGGGTGGCATCGTTTCGCACCTCGCGCCGCCGCTGACGAGGCTGCCCGCGCTTGCCTCGCTGGCCGAATTGGCGCCGGAGCAACGAACGGCAAAAGCCGAGGAGTTCGGACGCATCCATGGACGCGAACTGGCGTCGCTCGGCGTCAACCTCAATCTGGCTCCGGTGCTCGACCTTCGGCCCGAGGCGACGCGCAACCGGTTCGATTTCAATACGCTGACCAATCAGCGCGCGATTTCCGACGACCCCGCCAAGGTGAGCGCGATCGCGGGCGCCTACATCCATGGCCTCGAGTCCGCGGGCGTCAATGCCACCGTGAAGCACTTTCCCGGATTGGGCCGCGTGCGCGCCGACACGCATCATTTCAACGCCGATCTCGATACGCCGGTCGGCGAACTGGAGGCGACCGACTGGCGTCCGTTCCGCGATGTGCTGTCGACCACCGGCGCGCGCCTGATGGTCGGGCATGTGGCGGTCAGCGCTCTCGACCCGGCACGGCCTGCCTCGCATTCGAAGGCGGTCATCGATGGGCTGATCCGGAAAAGCTGGAACTACCATGGCCTCGTCATGACGGATGATCTGGTGATGGGCGCGATCTATCAGCACGATGTCTGCACCGCCGTCGTGGAGGCATTGAACGCAGGCGTCGATCTCTTGCTGGTCGCCTATGATGGCGCCCAATTCTACCGCTTGTTCGCCTGTGCAAGCGATGCAGCCGGTCGGGATGCGCTCGACGCTGCGATGTTGCATGACAGCGAGGCGCGGCTAAAGCGGTCGCTCGTGATCGATTAGATCGCTGGATTCACGAATGGGCTCCGACGGCCGATTTATGATCCTGCTGCTTCGACCACGAGACGTAGTAGGCGACTGCAATCATCGCGGCGATGCCGGCGATGCTGACCGCGATCTGCCTCGTCACCGAGTTCGGGCCGGTGATCAGGAAAAGGTGCGCGGCAAAGGAGAGGAAAACGCCTGCACAGAACACGGCGAGCCACTCCTCGCCGCACTTGATGATCGGCTGCAGGGCGTGTGATCGCAGATACCCCCAGTCCCGCGGCACCAGCAAGGTGAACAGGAACATCAGGGTCAGGAAATGCAGGATGCGATGGGGTGCAACGTCCTCCCGATCGCTTGGCAGGAGCATATCGCTCAGTCCATCCGGCATCATCTGGGCGAGGGCCGGGATATCGCCAACGGAGACGATCGTCAGCGCGAGTACCAGATACAACAGGGCCGCGGCGCGCAGCGCGGGAGTAGCCTGCAGCGCGCGGATCTCGGATGCATACCGCTTGCCGATGAGTGCGAGCCAGCCGCCCATCACAAACAGCAATTGCCAGCAGAACGGGTTCAGGTACCAGTGTCCGTCCGGGTATGATGACAGATTCCAGTCGAGTACGCGGGCGGTCGCATAAAGCGCAACGGACCCGGCAAGCGTCGCGTTCGGCACATAGAGCAGTCCGCACACGATAATGGGCTGGAAGGCCATCAAGGCGATAATGAGTTGCAGCACATCGAGATTGAGCGGCTTGGCTTGCAGGAACAGGCCGTAGATCAGCGTTCGGATCCCGTGGTCGATGAAGCCGGTGATATTGAACTCGCTGATGATCTCGGGCGCCGCGGTCCGGGCTGCGACATAGCTGATCAACTCGACATAGATCACGAACAAAACGATGTAGGCAGCATAGAGCTGCCACACGCGCCTGAAGATGCGGGTGGCCGCCACCAGCATTCCCCGCTCCACCGCCATCCCACTGTAGATCAGCGTCGTCGCGTAGCCGCCAACGAATACAAACAGGTCGGTGGCGCCGCTGAAGCCGAAGTTGCGCATGGTCAGCGTGTTGACGACGTTGTGCGGAATATGATCGAGGAATAGAAACCAGTTCGCGATGCCGAGCAGCAGCGCAATCCTGAGATCGCCATCGCCTGCCGCGATCCCGGCATCTTTTGTCGGAGTCATTTGAAGCAGAAATCTACCGGCCCGAGAAACGAATCGCTAATCTAAAGGGAACCCACGCCCGGTCCGAATAGACTTTGCGTGAACCCTATCTAGTCCGTTTCCGGTTCCGGCCAAGTGGCCGGCTCAAGAAAGATCACGTTTTCGAAATCACCACGTGAGGTCTCGACGTCAGACCGGCTCGTGCTTGCGCAGGTCGCCGATGTGATCGAGCGTATTGGCTTGCATATCAGCGGCGGTCAGGGGGACCTCCGGCAGGGCAGCCTCGGCAAGGATGTCGTTCGTGACATCCTCAACCGAACATTCGGCAATCTCGTGGATGAAGCTGATGTTGGTGTATTCACCCGACGCGATGCGCGAGACCACCTCACGCCGGGTCATTTCGGGGTCGACGATCGCTTCCCGGCCGCGGCGGCCATAGTCGATCATCACGACAAAATACTGCATGCCTGATAGTTCGATGCCTTGACTGTCATCGGCCATTATTTCCGATAATCGGAACTATGTCAAGAGAAATTGCCGATAACCCGAATTCCGACGCCGCTGGTCCGGCCGATTCGGTCCGGAGGTATCCGAATCGGCCTGGTCGGCCCTGAAGTCGCGCCGCTATTTCTCCGATCGCCCCTGCGTCCGGGCAGATTTGCGGCCCTTCGCCGTCTTGCCGCGCAGCCGTTCGATCTGGCCGCGGGGCAGGGTGACGCAGATTTCCCCGATCCATTCGAGCTTTACGCCGTTGATCGGCTTGGCGTTGAAGCTCTTGAGGTTGACCAGGCCGGAAGAGCTGCCGCGTTCGATCGTCTTCAGGTAGCGCTCGCCGCTCTTCAGCCGGACCGCAGCTTCTTCGCCGTAGAAGCTCGACAGCGGATGGCGCTGCTCGCGATAGACCACGATGACGTCGCCGTTCTCGTATTTTGGCAGCATCGAATCGCCCGAGACCTCGAAAGCGATGGTCTCCTCGGTCACCGGGAACGGAAGTTCGACCTCGCCGAGACCCTCCGGCGGTACCTGCTCGAGGTCCGGCTCGATCGAGGCGCCGGCGCCGACCCGGCCCATGATCGGCACCGAGTTCAGCTCCAGATATTCGATGATCGGAGCGATTTCCGACGCCTTGATCAACCGTATCCCCGACAGAATCTCGGATACCGCCCCTGCCCGTACCCCCATTGCGCGGGCAAGCCCGCCCTTGCTCTTCCCTGTCTTTTCCAGTGCTCGTTCGATCAGTGCCGCGTCCAGCATGTTTCATCCTCTCCAAATCCTGCCATATCCATACCGTTACGATTATCAGAATTCAAGCTTGACTTTTCCTTCGGAATATCGGAAGTTATGCAAGGCGCCGGCGGAATGACAAAAATGGGAATCTGGAATGGAAATGACGAACTGGCTGCCGGAGCATTCGGCAACCCTGCAGGACCTGCGCGCCCGCGGCTTGTCCTACTCGGAGATCGCTGACACCATCAACGCAACCTTCAACACGGCCTACACACGCTACGCGGCCCTCAGCCGGGCCCAGCGCATGGGGTTGGTAGGCCTCGATCGGGTGGAGCCGTCCCTGCCGGGGCGCCTCGACCCACCGAAACCGTCCCTGCCGAAGCTCCCGGGCATCGGGCGCCTGCGCGAGGGGCGGGCCGAGCTGAAGCCAGATCTGCTTCGCTGGCCAAAGATCTTCGCCGAAGCGGTGGAGATGCCCCAGCTTCGTTGCGCGGCGGTCGAGCCGCGGCATCTTTCACTGCTCGACCTGAAACGCGGCGACTGCCGCTATCCCTATGGCGGGGATGCCGACGGCGAGACGGTCACCTTCTGCGGTCATCCGTGCCGGCCGGGCACGAGCTACTGTCCACCGCATTTTCACCTGAGCCGCGATCCGGAGGCCTCGGCGAGGCCGGTATTGAACGAGGCCTGGCTTCAGGCCGTCGGGGCCATCTGAGGCGATTCACCTCCCGACCGCCGGACTTCAGTCCGTAACCGCAATCGCGCGGATGACTCCGCGCGCTCTTCACCCAGATATTTGGAGACCAGCAATGCCGCGAGCCAAACGCCGGAAACCGTACGATCCCGCCGGAGCGCACGATCGACGCTCCCAGGATCTGCCCTTCAATGCCGAGGTGGCGACGGTCGAGATCGACGACCCCCTTGCGCTCGAGCCGGGCGACAAGATCGTTGCGTTCCGCTCGATACGCAACGATCCGCTCGGCCGGTTGCACGCGCATCGACAGATCGACGAAACGCAGTATCGGAGCGGCAGGGCCTTCCAAAACGATTGGGAGAAGGCCGAGCGTGGCCCTCGCGCGGTGGACACGACACGCGAATACGTCGACGGCGGTCAGCAACGCGAGCCGATCACGGAGGGGCAGCGTCAGGCGACCCTGCGGTTGAATCGTGCCGAGCATGAACTCGGCGCCGACGGCTCGGCGCTGGTGCACGACGTCCTGATCCTCGGCATGACCATGGAGCAGGTTGGGCAGCGGCGCGGGCTGCGCACGCAGCGCTGGCAGGACTATTTCGCGCGGCGTCTCAAGGAATGCCTGGATCGGCTGGCGCTGATGTACGGGCTTGCCACGCCGAACAGGGTTCCCGTGAAGGATCGCCGATGCTGATTTGAAGTGATGTGCTTGCGTGCCGGTTGCGACGCAGGCCTCCGGCACGACAACACTTCATCACATTGCAGGACTGTGCCTGGCCTCACATTGCGCTCCATCCTTCGTGTGTATTGGGCGTTGTATTCGGCCAGGCCGTGAAGAAGGTCGACAGCGGCGCGGACTCTCATGTAACTTCGCTCACGCCTATGACCTGCCTGCATTCGAGCGAAGTGTGATGCCCTCGGATGCCGGCAATGGGCCTGGCGCGTCACCTCAAGGGAGTTCACAGCGGCTACGCCTCTCCATATCTTCCTCCTGCATCACGAACATCACGAGTAACGTGGGTCGATGCCGGCGCGGAGCCCCAAATAAAATTCACCCAAGGAGAACCGACCGATGAATCACACTGGAAACTGCTTTTGCGGCGCCGTCGAACTCAAGGTCACCGGAGAGCCTGAGGCGATGGGCTACTGCCACTGCCGCTCGTGCCGTTCCTGGTCCGGCGGTCCGGTGAATGCGTTCAGCCTGTGGAAGCCTGAGGCGGTTGAGGTCACCAAGGGCGCCGACCATATCGGGACATTCGAGAAGACGGCGATGAGCCAACGCAAATATTGCACCAAGTGCGGCGGTCACCTGATGACCAACCACCCGACGCTTGGGCTCGTCGACGTCTTCACGGCAACGATCCCGACGCTGAAATTCAGCCCTGGCGTGCACGTCAACTATGCCGAGGCGGTGCTGCCGATACGCGATGGTCTGCCGAAGTTGAAGGATTTTCCGGCCGAGTTCGGCGGGTCCGGCGAAATGATCGCCGAATAGCACGACGGTTCTCGATGACGAAAGCGGGTGGCGGCCGGACGCCGCCACCCATCGAATCTACATTCCTCCGCTGGCCGGAAGCTCTCACGGACCCGCTATCCGGTAGTCTTCCTCGACATTCGAATGGTCCGACCGTGTCGGTGCTGCCGGCACCGCGGGACCTTCTCTGCTGATGACAGCCATGTCAGGCGAAGGTCCCGCCCTGCAAAATCCGGGTTTGGTTTTGGTGACGGGCTTCCGCTAGAAAGGCGTACAGTGACGGTCCTGGGAGGGCCGTCGTATTTCGCCTGACAAAATAACAAGGAAGCGTCAGATCATGACCGGACCAGAATTGCCAGGGCGCGCGCCGCGCGGGGAGGGAGTTCCGACGGCGCTCGATGGGCTGCTGGTTGTCGATTTCACCCGCGTCGTCGCCGGCCCGGCCTGCACGCAAACGCTGGCAGACTTCGGGGCCGAGGTCATCAAGATCGAGAACCCGGACGGCGGAGACGATACGCGCGCTTACGAGCACGCCGAAATCGGCGGGGAGAGCGCGGCCTATCTGAGCCTCAATCGCAACAAGCGCGGCATTGCGCTCGATTTCAACAATCCGGCCGCGCTCGAGGTCGCGCGCGCCTTGATCGCCAAGGCCGACGTCGTGGTGGAGAATTTCTCCGGCGGCGTGATGAAGAAATTCGGTCTCGACTATGCGTCGGTGGCGCCGACCAATCCGCGGCTGATCTATTGCTCGATCTCCGCTTACGGCCGCAAGGGCGATTTCGCGCTACGTCCAGGTTTTGACCCGATCACCCAGGCGGAAAGCGGCTTCATGTCGCTCAACGGCTTTCCGGATGGCGAGCCGGTGCGCACCGGGCCGCCGATCGTGGACATGGCAACGGGCATGTCGGCCTGCAACGCCATCCTGCTGGCGCTGATCGCGCGCGATCGGCTCGGACGCGGTCAGCAGGTCGAGGTCGCGTTGATCGACACCGCGGTCTCAATGACCGGCTTCTACGGCATGGCCTATCTCATCAACGGCAACAACCCGGGCCGTTTCGGCAATTCTCCGAACGGTTCGCCGACCGTCGGCGTCTACCGGGCGTCCGATGGTCCGCTTTACATGGCCTGCGCCAATGATCGGCTCTATCGCCGGTTGGTCACCGACGTGCTGGAGCGTCCGGATCTCGTCACTGACCCCGAATTTGCTCACCGCAAGGCCCGGACGGCCAACAAGGAGAAGCTCCGCGCCATCATTGCCAGCGTGTTCGCGAGCGACACGCTCGAGCACTGGATGGCGAAGATGAAGAAGGCAAACATTCCGGTTGGCTATCTGCGGACGGTCGAGGAAGGGTTCAACGCACCCGAGGTGCGCGATCGGCATCGTCTGAGCAGAATCGCGCATCCGACCGCCGGTTCGGTTCCGAACATCGAGTCGCCGGTCAATATGAGCCTGACGCCGGCGGTTGATCCTGTTGCGGCTCCGCTGCTCGGTCAGCACACGCGGGATGTGTTGAGCAAGACGCTTGGCTATGACGACCAGCGCATGGCCGCCTTGGCCGAGGCGGGCGCGTTCGGCAAGGCAGGGAACACCGGCTAGCGTGGCTGGCCTGCACCGAAGATCGAATGTTCGCAAGGCAACCTGAGCGCAGGCGAGAGGCTAGCCTCTCGCCTCGCAGGACGTCGTTCAGACGTCACAGGCCTCGGGCGCATGCCGGCGGCCTCGGAGCCGGAACCGGTCCGTTTTCGGGAGTTCAGTTCGGCTTGCTGCGCAAGTTGTTCCTTGGCATACTTTCAACTTCCTCGGGCTCCGCCCGATCAATCTCGAGGCGGGCCATCCGGAGTATAAGGGTTGCCGTGGTCAGGCCGAGGCGTTCGGCCTCTTGCGCTGCGGTGTCGACCTTCTGGGCCAAGCCTTCACGTTTACCTGGGTATGCCATTCGTAATCCTCACTTAAGGTGCGAGATGAAAAATCCCACATATGTTGCAGAGCTGCAGAACAAGCTCGGAGCTCCATCGAGCGAAACACTGGAAAGCCTGCGACTGTTGAAGGCTTTCCTTCGGCTTGCGCCCGACCAGCGTTCCGAGGTCATCGAGCTGGTCGAACGTTTGGCGGTTGAACCGCCGCGCGACCCTCCACTGTCCTGAGGTGTTCGCGTTTTCCCTGGATGTCAGTTGTTCATTGGTTTGGCCGGGGGCTGCGTCGCGATCACGTAGATCGCGCCGCCTTCGAGCGCTTCGGATTGATGTCGGGTGCCGGCAGGCAGCAGGATGGTGTCGCCGGCGCCGACGACCCGTTCGCCGCCATCCCAGATGAAGTTCAGCCGGCCGCTGATGATCATCAGGATTTCATCGACCGGATGGGTATGGAAGTGATGCACCTTGCCGGCCGCATCATGCTGCAGCTCGACGGAGCCCTGCGCCGGGAGCAGGTTCAGGATCTCCGGATCGATGGCAAATTCAGTCTTCGCGCCTGCGATGATCTGGGTCATGCTGCCTGTTCCTTGTTCGCGATCGGTGGCGTCTTGTTCTGTGCGAGCTTGGCGAAGGGGCAGCCGGCGCTCGCATTGTTGTCGTCGTCCAGGAAGTACTGCAGATACTCGCGGCCGTCGGACGCGCCGTAGCGGCCAAGCAGCGGCGAGGGGCTCGCGCTGTCGTAAGGGATCAGGCGCTTGCGCACCTCGGCGAACGCAGCGTTCGCCGCCTTCTCCGTCCCGAGTATCTTCTCGAACACCCAGCGCGGCTGGAAGGTGAGCATGAAGGCGCTGGACCGGCGGCTCTGGCGCATCACATGCGCGGGCGTTGTGCACACGACGAAGATCGGCTCGCCCGCAAACGAGAACTCCCACATCGGATGGTCGATCTGCTCCGGAATCTCTGATGGCCAGGGGTTCTTGTCCAGCCGCGCAAGCTGGTCGAGCGTCAGCCACATCTTGCGATAATAGGCGTCGATCGTCTGCACCGGGCGGGGCCGCGTGAAGACGATCAATGAGGTGTTGGGACCGAACGAGCGCGCCTCCGAGACATATTGTCCGAGCTGTTCGCCAAGCACCGCCACATCATACGGATCAAGGAAGAGGTAGCGGAGCTGGTCCTGGCGATGTCCGGTCACCCCGAACACGCAAGGGAACGGCCTCGCCTCGCTGCTCATCTGCGCTTCAAACTCGGAAAACATCACGCTTTGCCAGCTGCTGACCGGAAAGTTTGACGCGACTTCGCCTCTTCTCAAAAACAAGCGCTCCATAACACCCCCTCGACTCCTAACGACACTAACGAGCTATCAACTTGCTTCTCATCAACAGCGGCCCGGCAATGCCCGGCAGTGACATGAGAAGCAGAATGGCAATCAAGGCGCTGTAGCCGCCATCACCGATCACGGCCGTGTTGTGCACGGCGTCGGTCCCGGAGGCGCTGCTGGCGGCAAGCATCGCGAAGCCGATGATGGGCTGCGCGACGCCGGCGAAGATGCCGGCAGCCGTGGTATTCACGGAGGCGCCGACACCGATCAGGTCCGCCGTGTACAATTTCTTGACGCATTTCAGCACCAGCGGAACCGTGCCGCCGGCAACGAGGCCCAATGCCGTGAACACGACGGTGACGTAGGCAAGACCAAACGTTTGGGCGATCGGCGGCAGCAGCATCGCGATCAGGAGCATGCGCAGCGCGCAAATGCCGATCAGCGCGCGGTCGAGTACCGCGGCGGCACGGTCGGCGGCATGACCGAGGAAGATCGATCCGAGCGCATTGCCAATCATGAAGGCGAGCAGCGGTGTGCCGGCGGCCGTCGGCGAGATATGGAAGAAGTGCGCGACCATCGGAATGCCCCAGACGCCCGACAGCGTCGTCACGACCGCGAAGTGCGAGGCAAACGTCATTGCGCAACCCCAGTTCGCGACATGGGCCAGCGCTTGTCGTGCCGCAATGGCAACGCCCTTCAGCGTCTTGTTGCTGTGCGAGACCGGATCCGGCTTGAGCGCAAGCTTGGCGAAAGCGAGATTGGCAAGTCCGATGCAGGCGATGAACAGGAAGCATGACCGCCAGCCAAAGCCCGAGACCGCGGCCGCGAGCGGCGTGGTCGCGATCACGCCGCCGACATAGCCGGACACCTGCGAAATGCCGGACATCATGCCGAACCGCTCGTCGGCGAAGCTCTGCGCGACGAGCTTCAGCAGGGCGGTGAAGACCAGCGCGTCGCCGCAGGCGACGATCAGCCGAGCGGCAAAGACGTCGAGCAAGTTCGGCGCTAGCGCGAATGCGGCGCTGCCGAGCGACGAGGCGATCATGCTGGCCAGGACGACGCGCTTGACGCCGAAACGGTCGACGAGAAGGCCGGCCGGAATCTGCATCAAGGTGTAGCCCCAGAAATAGCTCGAGGCGAGCATCGCAACACCGGCCGCGTCGGTGTCGAAGTCGTGCATGAAGCTGAGGCTCACCGATTGCGGCGACACGCGTTGCAGGAACGCGATGGCATAGGCGATCGCGACCGCCGTCCAGGCCAGATAGGCGCGATCGGTGAAGCGCGACGTCGGGACGTATACCGCCTGTTGTCCGAGCATCGACATCAAACCCTCGCGTAACCGACAGAGAAAAGGGCATCCGCTGAATTCGGAATCTTGCGCGACATCGCGGCGTCGACCAGCGATGCGGTGCCATGGTAGGTCTGCCGATGGTGCTTAATGTGGCCGTAGGCGCCGCGCATGATCATGTCGGGAAGTTCGAGCGGCTTGCCCGGATAGAGCGAGGTGCACATCTCGACACAGGCCGCCTGCAACGCGGGATCCTGTGCATCGTCGAGCAACGATGGAGACACTTTTTCGCAAATCTTAGCGTTCGCTGCCCACACGATCGGATTGCGGGTCCGCCAGCCGTAGAGGACGTTGCCGTCGGCTCTCGCAGCGGCGCCCGAACATTTCAGGACTTCCGACGTGAAGAAGCCGTACAAGCCGCGGCCCTGGTGCGCCGGCAGCACTTCCGTGCCGCTGCGGTAGATTCCAAGTCCGGCCGACATCTGCAGGATGCGGTAAACCGAGAAGGCCACGAGGCCTGAGCCGTCGTAGACCAGGATCAGGCTGTACTTCTTGTCGAAGGGCGAGGAGGTTGCGGTCCAGTGCGGCTCGCGGGCTTGCCAGTTGATGGCAATGATGCCGTTCATGGCGTCCATCAGCGGCTGACGGTCGCAGGCTTCGATCCGCGAGGCGTCGGGTAGACTGTAGATCGCGTAATCCGCCCAAGGCGATTTGATCGCCTCGTATCCGCTGCCCAGATTTCGCGACATGGCAGAACTCCAGAATTCCATCGCGACCTATACAGGGCAGCCTCGAATGGCTTAAAGGACAATATGCCCTCGAAAGCTGCCAAAGCGCCCCGGCCGGAGCCGCGCGACAAGAAAGCCACGCGGCGGATCGCGATCGTCGCCTTTCCGGGCGTGACCTTGCTCGACATCTCCGGGCCCGCCCAGGTGTTCGCGGAGCTGGAGGCGATCGAGCTGCCCGGGCCGGACTACTCGCTGTCCTACCTGTCGGCGTCCGGTGGGTTGGTGCCGACCGATGTCGGCATGATGATCGACACGGCGCCGATCGACAGTGTTGCGCCCGCCGAGGTCGATACGCTGGTGATCCCTGGTGGGCCGGGCATCTGGAAGCTCCGCAACGACGCCAAGTTGATGAACTGGATTGCGGAGGCGCTGCCGAAGGCGCGCCGTATCGCATCGGTATGCCTCGGCGCGTTTGCGCTGGCCTGGACCGGAATCCTGGACGGCAAGCGTGCTGCAACGCACTGGCGGTATTGCCCGCGCTTGCAGGACAGCTTCCCCAACATCCGCGTCGAGCCCAACGCGATTTTCGTCAAGGATGGGCGGGTCTGGTCATCAGCCGGCGTCAGCGCTGGTATCGACCTCGCGCTTGCCATGATCGAAGAGGATTTCGGCCACACCACCGCGCTCGATGTCGCACGCCGGCTTGTTGTGTTTCTCAAGAGGCCGGGCGGTCAGAGCCAGTTCTCGACTGTGCTCGCGGCCCAGGCGTCGGACGTCGAGGGACGCTTCAGCGCGCTGCATGCCTGGATCATCGAGAACATCACTAACGACCTCAAGGTCGAGACCCTCGCGGAAAAGGCCGGGATGACGCCACGCACCTTTGCCAGGACCTATGTCAGCCGCACCGGCATGACGCCCGCAAGCGGCGTCGAGGCGCTGCGCGTGGAGACCGCGCGCCTGCTGCTCGAAAGCCGTCAGATCGGCGGCGTGGTCGAAGTCGCCAAGCGCGCGGGATTCGGCGATGACGAACGAATGCGGCGGGCCTTCCTGCGCCACCTCGGCGTGTCACCGACCGAGTACCGAAACCGGTTTTCGGGCAGCTAGCTCGCCTCTGACTGGCTCAGCCCGGACGCCGGGCGCTTGGTGTCGAAATTGATCTATCTCACGAGCGAATAGCTGGCCTTCGCTGGCCGGATTCATAGTTCAAGGCGGTAGCTTTTCCGGTTTGTCTGCGGCTAATGTGCCGGCCAAAATCGGGAGAAGAAACACCATGAATGACGGGACCCCCATTCAACAGACGCGCAATGTCGAGCTCGGCGCCAGCGGCGAGGAATTCCAAAACCTGCACGAATTCGTGCAAAAGGCCCGCGCCAAGCTGAACCAGAACGCCTGGGATTATATCGTCGGCGCCTCGGAGACCGAGACCACGATGCGCCGCAACAGAATGGCCCTCGACGAGATCGCGTTCCGGCCGCGCGTCCTGCGCAACGTCATCGATGTCGATCCTTCCGTCGAGGTCTTCGGCCGCAAGCTCCGGCTTCCCGTGATGATCGCCCCGGTCGGCGCGCTCGAGATATTCGATCCCGATGCGGGTGCAGCCGTTGCGCGCGGAGCTGGAACGTTCGGCGCGGCGCATATGCTGAGCTCGGTGTCGGAGCCGGGTCTGGAGAACACGGCCAAGGCCGCGCCTGACGCCTTGCGCATCTTCCAGCTCTATGTGCGTGGCGACGACGCATTTGTCGAGGACACGGTCAGCCGTAGCATCGACAACGGTTATGCCGCGTTCTGCCTCACCGTGGACACCGCCCATTACAGCCGGCGCGAGCGCGACATCGCCAAGCGCTACGTCCGTGAAAGCCGTATCCGCGCCACCGGCGGCGATTTCCAGAAGGGTCTGGAATGGCGGACCGTGAAGTTGATCAAGGACAAGTTCAAGATTCCGCTGATCCTCAAGGGCATCGCCACCGCCGAAGATGCAAGGATCGCCCTCGATCACGGGGTCGACTGGATCTACGTCTCAAATCACGGCGGACGCCAGCTCGACCACGGCCGCGGCTCCATGCATGTGCTGCCCGAGATCGTCCAGGCCGTCGCGGGGCGAGCCAAGATCATGGTCGACGGCTCGTTCTGCCGCGGCACCGACATCGTGAAGGCCATCATCTCGGGCGCCGACCTTGTCGGGACCGGTCGTCTGCAGTGCTGGGCGCTCGCCGCGGCCGGCGAGGCGGGCATTGTCCGGATGCTTGAATTGCTGGAGGACGAGGTAATCCGGTGCCTCGGGCTGCTCGGTGTCACCAGCTTTGCCGAACTGGACAAATCCTATCTGCACCCGGCGCCGCCGACCAATCTGCCGAGCGTGTTCAGCGCATTCCCGCTGCTCGATATCGATCCCTACCGCTACTGAACTGGTACGAAGCGGTAGCGCGATCGGGGCCCACGGGCGCCTCGGTCGCGCCAGTTCGCTATCAATCTGTGGTGTCCATGAAGCCGCCGCGGCAAAGACAAAGTCTGATCCAAATGCCGCACTAGTCGAGGCGGATGGCAGATAATCCATTCGCTGAGTTTTCACTTGAACGCGCGATCGGCTTGCGCTGGACCCTGCGGGATATCCAGGCCCGCCGGCTCGGACTGTCCCCGATCAGCGACGAGGATTTGCGCGTCCTGACCGAGCTTGGTCTGGTCGAACTGCATGACGACGAGCCCGTGCTGACGCCGGCGGGAGCTGCGGTGTTGAGCGACTGAACGGGGTAGCCGCCTAGAGCCTTATCCGTTCCGATGGAATCGGAACGGGGCTCTAGTATCCACTTCGCGTGAAAACGCTTTATCGCGCGTTCAGAAAGCTTTCGCCGGAATTGCAGGGCGTGCACTGATAGGTCAGCACGTCGTAGACTTGGTCGCGCGGCTCGATCAAGGTCAGCCGCATTTGCGTGCCGCACTTCATGCACGGCATCTCGATACTGGTCTTGAATCGGGTGCAGGTCGGTGTCGGACGAACGGCGCGCAGCATCGGATCCCCTTATTCCCCAAGAGACGCGAACGCGACCAACGAAGAAAGTCGAATCACTATGCCACAGTGCTGACATGATTGGAATCGGCTACGCATGCGGTCTGGCCCTGGCTAGGTAAATTTTCCTCGGGGGCTGGAACGAGCGGGCCTGTCATGGCTGGCGATCCGGCGCTGACGCCGTCACAAACTATGCTAACGTTGCCCCACGCTTATTTCAGGGGGCGCGATCATGATTGAGCCGAAGCTTGAAGTTCCCGCCGAGTTGCGCGATCTCGCGGAAAAGACCATCGACCAGGCCGAAAAGGCCTTCAGCCTGTTCTTTGACGCCGCGAGCAAGTCGATGACGGCGATGCCGGGCACCGGTACCGAGATTTCCAAACAGGCGCTGTCGTTCACCGAGCAGAACATGAAGGCGGCGTTCGAGCATGCGCGCAAGCTCGTGCACGCGACCGATCTGCAGGAGGCGATGCGGATCCAGTCGGAGTTCCTCCGCAGCCAGTTCACTAACGCCGGCGAACATATGCGGCAGATCAGCGGAAGCGTCATGTCCGCAACCAAGGACGCCACCAAAGGCAAGTTCTAGGACGGCTTTCGCAGCGCGTCGAGCCTAGCGCCGGCGCGCGACGGCAACGCCGAGCAGAAACGCGACGAACAGGCTGGCGAGCGGCGCTTCGCGCGTGACCGCGCTCACCGTGGCAAGGACTCCGCCCGGCCGGCGCGAGGTTGCGATCGCGTCGCTGAGCCGATCCGCAGCCGCTCGCAGTCCGTCCGACACCTCCGTGATGGTGCGCGAAACGTCCGTCGCAGCGTCGATCGCTCGTTCGCCCAGTGTGGGCTGCAGGGGGGACTCGGGTGTCTCGGAGCTCATGTGCCGCGATCTCACTAAAGGTCAGGTGGCCGCCACCTGCATCCGCGCGTGCACATGCTTTGAACAGCGGGTCAATGAACCTCGGGCTATCCGCGACAGGCGCCGTTTTGAATTGCAGGTGGCGGCCGTACATCGTGCAAATGCCACAGCCGTGGATTGGTTCCACCGACATGCCGTCCTTTCACGTCAGGGAACCGGAAACTTACGCGCGGGTCGCGGCTTGTTTCCGGGGAGGAGACGATGATGACAATGCAAGCGCACGGCATAATGGAAGGTGGTTCGCTCAGGCATCGCAATCGGCACGGCGGTATGCCGCTGGTGGTTGCAGCCGTGGTTGCGATCCTTGGCGTGTTCGGGATGCTGATCGTCGACCATGGTCCATGGAATAAGCCGAAGGTGCAGCCGGCCGCCTCCGCCAACTACTCGACGACCGGCGAGGCGGCGCGTGCGGCCGGCGCAACGGTCATGCCGACCGAGCCGAAGGCGCCGATTGAGCCCGTTCCACCTGGCCCCAAGCCGGCGCAACCGGCAAACCCAATCCCGCCGCAATAGATGCGGGCGTTCGTGGAGATGCGTCCGATGACGCGAAGCGCAGGAATTGACTCGTCGGGCAACTCAGCGGCACAAGATCACTGTCGGCAGTATCAAGCGATGATCAGCGAACGCTAACGAGCATGCCCCACGTCGCGGCGAACCCGGCGCCGACGAGAACCAGCACCGGAGCGTCGCAAAAGAAGCCGCCATACTGGCACATGGTGGTACCGAGCGAACCGATCTGATGATGGCCTGCGGCATAGAACAGGCCGGACAGGACCGCGAGCACGGCAGCAACGAAATACATCGACGCTTCCTCCCTGCAATCAACGTACGGCGCGGGCCGGTTCGACCGGCGCGAGCCGAAAACCGTAATTGATGTCGGTCCAAATATGAACCGCTTGTCCCACTTGACGCGTCGGGCAACTCAGCGGCACACTGACATCATCGCAACAAGCATACGGCCGATCGACGCCAACTTATGTTGCGATTCCAGATCATGCGCAAACTTTCGATCAAGGCGGTTTCCCACCGTCGAAGCCGACGCGTTGAATTTTACCGATCGCATTCAGCTCGTAAAAAGGTTTGACACGTCGGGCAACTCAGCTGCATAATTCAAAAATTCCGAAATTGTTGAGCCCGCGCGGAGCAATCCGCGGCGGGCTTTTTGTTTGCCGTTTCACCAATCGGACGGCGGCCGCAACGTCACGACGCCACATCCTCCCGCCCATCGCCTGAGCGTCGTCAGCGCGCCGCCGTCCGAACCACGAAATTGGCCGGTGCGCGCGAACGCGCCGGTCCTGCGGCGCGGCGCAAGCCGGCGCCGCCCGCGGCCCCACTCGTCAGGGATAAGGTTCGTGCCCCAAACGGTCGCAGCATTTTGCGCGACCTGCCGCACATTCATTCCATGGTCTCGCGCTGCGCGCGGTGGACCAATTCAGCGAGGTTCGTATGACCGCCTATCTGATATCGCTCGCGCTCGCGGGCCTCGTAGCTCTCGCCCTATGGGAGGCTGCATGAGCGCCGAGATCATTCAGTTCATTCCGCGACCGCGCCATGAGCGTGATCGAACGGACTTCCCCACGATCGCATTTCGCTCGGTGCTGCCCGATCCCGACACGGATCGCTCCGATACGGCCCCGAGTGAGTATCTCCCCTCCGATTGGCAGGAGAAGTAGTAGCTTGGCGAAGTCGATCACCCAGATCCGTTCACTCGCGCGGAGTCATACGCGGAGCGCGATCAACGCGCTGGTCGGCGTGATGCGATCGACCAGTGCAACCCCGGCTGCCCGCGTCTCCGCCGCCAATGCCATCCTCGATCGCGGTTGGGGCAAAGCGCCGCAGGCGATCGAAAACGGCGACGGCGCGCTCGAACTTGTGCACCGCATCGAGCGGGTCATCGTCGAACCCGAGGAGGCTGAGGGTGAAGATACCTGAGAGCGGAGGCCGCGGCCCGTCCAATTCTGCGGATCGCTTGGCTAGCTTTGTCGAGGGTCCTTCCGACACGTTCAATCACGTCATCGAGAGCCCGGATCGCTATCGTGACCGCTCGCAGCATCGTGTGTCCTGTTCTGCGGGGTTGCTCTTACCTACGTGCTAGCCGGCATGATATCAATCGTGGCGTGTCCGAGCGGAATGGTACTATTGTGCGATGATGCGGCCTGCTCGGTCGGTAGCGGCTGATCTCATATCGGTGGATGTGATGGCCATGGCCGATAGGCGTCGTGTACTCCGGGCAATGAGTATGACAGTGCTGCTCTCGACCTTTGAATCGATCTGGTGGCTATTGGGTTTCGCCATAGCTCGGCTGGTGTTGCCGATCGTCTCATTCGGTAAGGTCCGGGTCGGCCCATTCCTCGATTCTCACAAATTCAACTGGCTCGGCTATCGGTATCGCGAAGACGGTCGCCTGGAAATCGAAGGCACTTTCGCCACCTTGATCGGGCTATTGGTTTTTTGTGCCGGGTTTATGCTGGGTCTGTTCTTCATTCACTGAGCTGCGTCCCAGTCGGCGTATCCCTATACGCTCTATTCCTTAGCGCAGACGCCCGTCGCGGACGAGCCTAAGTGGACTAGGCCTGTGACCACCTCAGACGTGCGCAACGATTGGGATAGCCCGTGGCGCATATTGACGTCGGATCGAACCGAGATTTTGTATGTCGTACGCGCCAATTGCTGGCAGGGCAATTGCTGGATCGATCGGTCTACTTTCAATACCCAAGGCAAATCGCAAAGAGGCTTACGTTGATCGCATACAGAAAGAGTTTCGCGGCCTCCTCGACCACGCTCAAGCACAGGCCATCTATGATTCAGACCGTGCCTACTGAGAAAATCTCTACGGCAGCGATCCGCTGAACTCGCGTAATGATCCTGCGTCTCCTCCAAGCAGCTTGTTGCCGCGCGAGGCTGCGGCGCGCTATCCGGGCTATAACTATCTCAGTCCGTCGCCAAGCCATGCCGGCGCCTTCGGCCGGTTCGGCACCGGCGGACAGTTTTCGCCGGGATCGGCCACATCGTCGCGACCACTTTACGAGACGCAGTCGCTCGTTGCGCCGCCCGATGACCCATCACCGGAATTGGCCAGCAAGGAAGCACCCATCCGGCGCCTGGTGCGGGGTACCGCCGAAAGGCGAGAACCAGCCTGACTTCGATGGCGGAGTGCCTGCCGTGCCGTTCGTTCCGTCGGCTTCGATTCCGCAGGCGGGTCGGCCCGCGACATTCGACGAACGCTTCGGAGCTTTTGCGGGCGCGCCTCCGGATTCGATCAGGTCGCTGAGCCCGTTCAGCGGCGAGCCGATGCGATATCTGCCGCCGTCAGTGTTTGGTATCCCGGACGCTTCCGGTGCGCCGGACAAGAGTTTGAATGACCGGCTTGCCGGCCTCACCAGAGCGCGCCCTCGCCAATAACAGTCCAGCCTGGCACCGTCCGCAAGGCGGCGAGCGGACGTGCGACGCGATCTGACTATCCGGAGGACCTCTGTCGATCTTGACGCGGGGGTTGGCGGCATTGGGCTTGTTATCTTCGCTGTCTATTTGACTGCCCCTCTTTCTGCACAAAAAATCCCGAAACCATGCGCAGGAAATACATGGGCGGGATTGGAGATACCCTGCTATTGCAGACGTGTGAGTGTAGAGCGGCAATGGGCCTTCATTGTCGGTCAGGCGGTGCCGGCCGCGCCTGGCTCGACGACGGGATGCTGCCCTAACTAGCAATATGCTCACGCATATAGCTTCTGCGGATACCATCCATGGACGACGTCTGTCACCTTATCAATGCGCTGCCCACGATCAATAACCTCTGTACGATCGGCTCCATTGGATGCGTTCTTCCAACATACTTTCTCGATCTTCGCCTTGCGACTTATCGATTGATCTTGTCCTTGGGTATCGTTTTCGGCCTTTCGACATGGGCCTTCGTGACCACGCTCGACTTCTCTTGTTCGTTCTTCATCCCCTGGCCATTCATGAATTCGTCCCTGAACGTCGTTCTGATCGCGATATTGGCAGGCATCGCGTGGGTAACCCGCGTGAATTTGTGGAGCACGGTAGTCCTGACATGCGCCTTGGCCAATTGGGCGGGATTCAGTGCCGCCGTCTGGATCGTTTCCTGAATCCAAAAATTGATCTGAATCCTCAAACTCAGCGAATAGGTCATCCATGGACCCCCTGCCGTCATACAGCAAGGAGACACTTGCCGGTGTTCAATCAATGGCGCCTGAGATCGCCGCCGCGGCAGCGAGGTACGGCGTGCCCGCCGAAGCGATTGCCGGAAGTGTGGCCCAAGAGCAATTCGATCAGACTGCTAGCTATTGGAACGAAGTGAAGTGTGCAGGATCATCTTATTGGGCAACTCATTTTCTTCGAGAAGCGCTAGAAAGAGGAGCGAAAATCAATCCATCTGACCCTCGACAAGGAGCCTCTAGCTACATCCTGGATCGGTACAACTCCGATCCAAACGCAATAACGGTCGGATCGGATATTGAGAAGAATTCAAGAATGCTCTGCTTATCGACTATGGTCCGGCTGGAGTGAAATTCCAGAACGCGATTCAGGCAATTCTGACAGATCCAGATGATCCGGCCTTCGCGCCTTATGCGAACAACCTATTTTCTGCTGGCGTCGCTTTGCAGAACGGTAGCGACAGAGCCCTTACGGCATCATCGATAGCGGCATATTTGCGGCATGGCCTTGGCGTTTATCAATCCAACATGAGTATCAACGGAGATCCCAAGACAGGGATCGATGCTTGGAATGCCTCGAGTCCAGAGCTGCGAAGTGCACTGCTTGTTCAATTTTATAAGCAAGGTCCGACTCCGGAGCGGGTGCTGAGAAGCAAGTGGACCGCCGCGCAGAATGGTGTTCCTTATATTCCGCAAATTGGCACAGACGGCGCGGGCGCGACATACCTGGCAAATCAAGCCGCAGTGGCCCAGGCGTTAGCTGATGCGCCAGCAGACTTTGCAGGCCGCTGGAGCGCGGTGCCGGCATCTGCTTCGAGAAGCGTCGCGACGCACTCGTCCGTCGCGCCACCTGACGACGTTTCGCAAGATGAGGCCCGCAAAAGAGGGGACATTCGGCGTCTGGTACGTGTACCGCTCACAGGTGAGGGGCAAATTGCGTTCGATGCGGGAGCACCGGCCGTGCCGTTCGTTCCATCGGCTCCGATTTCGCCTCCCGGCCGATCCGTGACGTTCGACGAACGGTTTCCTGCGTCCTCGCTCGCGGCGGGTGCGCCTTCGGCTTCGATGAGACCGCCGAGCCCGTTCAGTGGACAACCCATGCGATATCTGCCGCCGTCTGTGTTTGGCATTCCGGACGCGTCCGGCGCGGCGAATACCAATCTGGATGACTGGCTTGCCGAGCTGACCAGAGTGCGCCCTCGTCACTGACAGTTCAGGCCCGATGATCGCCGCGAGGCGGCCGGCGGGCGAGCAAGCCGTTTTGCGTTATCGAGAGCAGCCTTGTCGATCCTGAAAATTCCAACCGCAAAAGTGTTCGAGCCGCTGCTACAACCGGCGCGCTACAAGGGGGCATTCGGCGGCCGAGGTTCGGGAAAATCCCACTTCTTCGGCGAGCTCCTGGTCGAGATGTGCCAGGCCGAGCGCGGCACGCTGGCGGTGTGTATCCGCGAGGCGCAGCGAACGCTGGCGCAATCGTCGAAGCGGTTGATCGAAAGCAAGATCGCGTCGCTCGGCGTCGGCCAAGGGTTTAAGGTCTATTCGGACAGGATCACGACGCCCGGTGACGGCGTGATGATCTTCCGGGGCATGCGGGATCATACGGCCGACTCGATCAAGAGTCTGGAGGGCTTCAAGGTCGCATGGATCGACGAAGCGCAGTCGCTGAGCGCGCATAGCCTCGCTCTGCTGCGGCCGACGATCCGCGCGCCGGGCTCCGAGCTTTGGGCGAGCTGGAATCCGCGGCGGAAGTCGGACGCGATCGATGACTTCCTGCGAACCCGCAAAGCCCCAGGAGCGATCGTCGTCAACGCAAGCTGGCGCGACAATCCGTGGTTTCCGGGGGTGCTCGATGAAGAGCGGCGCGTTGACCTCTCGCTTTATCCCGATCGCTACAATCACATCTGGGAAGGAGGTTACGTGCAAGCGTTCGAAGGCGCGTACTTCGCCACGTTGCTGGCCCAGGCGCACAAGGACGGTCGGATCGGCAAGGTCGCGGCCGATCCGCTGCTGCCGTTGCGCGCCTTTATCGATATTGGTGGCGCGGGCGCGACTGCGGATGCGTTCACGATCTGGATCGTGCAGTGGGCCGGTAGCGAAATAAGGATTCTGGACTATTATGAGAGCGCCGGCCAGGTGTTGGCGTATCACCTCAATTGGCTGCGCTCGCGCGGCTACAGGCTGTTCGAACCTGCCTCGCCCTGGGCATGGGAGCACACGTTGTATTGGCGGAAGGAACTCGTCTAGAAAGCGCGCGAGATGGGTTGAGCGGTTACCAATAATACCATGACGTAGAGCGCCCGGCGGCCGAATGGCCACCGGGCTTTTTTGCGTTTCCGCGCCAGGAAGCGGCCTTCTGCATTCAGCGTTCGCTAGCATGAGCGTGGACCACATGTCGTATCCTGGCCGGGAAAAAATGCTGGATTGGCCTGTCCTGCGCGGACGAAGCATCGCTGAAAACGTTCCCTCAGTGGGCACCCGCCGCAGTCGTTAGTCCTGGGCGTTGAAAATTCGAGGGACGTAGGCTTGCGCGGCTTGATCTCTGGTGATCGATCGATAAACTGAACCGTACGGCTCGATCGCACGCACAAATGTCTTGGAGATCGAACGAAGGAAGAGACCATGGTTGAGGTTGACCGCGGGCTCGACGCGAAGGTGCCGCCAGGCGCAGACATGGATCGCTATTCGGTCATGGTCGCACGAGCCAGGGCGCTTGTGCCGGCCTTGCGTGAGCGAGCTCAACGGACCGAAGACCTGCGCCGATTGCCGCCCGAGACCGAACGGGATCTGCACGATAATGGGCTTTTCCGAATCCTGCAGCCCAAGCGCGTCGGAGGAAGCGAACTCGACTATGTTGCACTGGTCGATTGCGCCGATGCTTTGGGGCAGGGCGACGCCTCGGTCTCCTGGAATTTTGCCAATCTTGCGAGCCACCACTGGATGCTCGGTATGTTCGCGCCCGAGGCGCAGAGCGCGGTGTGGGGCAAGGATCCGGATACGCTGATCGCGTCTTCCTTTGTATTCCCGGCAGGCCGTGCAAGGAAGACAAGTGGCGGATATATACTGAGCGGTCATTGGCCGTTCTCGTCCGGAGTGGAAGCGTGCGGATGGAACATGCTCGCGAGCGTGGTTGCCTCTGACGATGAAGCCGATGGCGTCGAATATCGGTTGTTCTTGCTGAACAGGCGGGACTACAGCATCGACGATACCTGGAATGCGGCTGGTTTGCGCGGAACGGGATCAAACGACGTTCGGGTAACTGACGCGTTCGTCCCCGAGCATATGACGGTTGCCGTCAGCGATCTTGCGGGTGGTGCAACGCCCGGCAGTGTTATCAATCCGAATGCGCTCTACATGCTTCCGGTCTTCTCGTTGTTTCCTTATGTATTGTCGGGCGTCGGCTTGGGGAATGCCCAGGCTTGCCTCGATGATTATGTCGAGATCGCACGACACCGCGCCTCGACATACAACCGGGCCAAGATCGGAGACCTGCAAAGCACACAAATCAAGATCGCTGAGGCGTCGGCAAAGATAGATGCCGCGCGGTTGATCATGCGTACGAACTGCGTTGAGGTGTTAGCGGAAGTTCGGCGTGGCGACATCCCGAGCATTGCGGCGAAGACGAAGCTCCGACGCGACGGCGCGTTTGCGGTCAATCTGTGCACCGAAGCGGTGTCTCTTCTGTTCGCTGCGAGCGGGGCGCGCAGCCTGTTCACCTCGGGCGCGTTGCAGCGCCAATTCCGCGATGCGCATGCGGTGAACTCGCACCTCGCCTTAAATTTTGACGCGGCCGGTACCAATTACGGGCGGGTGGCCCTCGGGCTGCCGTCTGAAAACCTGACGCTTTGAGGCCGATTGGATGTCTGACTTACCCAAACATCCGTCGGATCCGGCCAGTGAGTTCGCAAGCGACAGTTCGACGATCGACCCTCGTGACTTCCGCAACGCGCTTGGCACGTTCGCGACCGGCGTGACGATCGTGACCGCGATGTCTGCCGAAGGGCGGCCGTACGGAATTACCTGCAATTCCTTCGCGTCGGTATCGCTCAATCCGCCGCTGGTGCTGTGGAGCCTGGGCATGTTTTCGCAGGGGCTGCCGATCTTCCAGAATGCCAGCCATTTTACCGTCAACGTTCTTGATGCGTCGCAGCGGGCGTTGGCGCTGCAGTTCGCTAGGTCATCAGGCGACAAGTTCGCAGGTGTGAGCTGGACGCCAGGTCTCGGTCAAGCTCCTGTGCTTGCCGACGTGGTTGCAAATTTTCAATGCCGTGCCGCCAACCGCTACTACGGCGGAGATCACGTCATTTTTCTAGGGGCGGTGGAAGCCTACGCTTATAACCGGAACAATCCGTTGTTGTTCGCGCGGGGAGGTTTTGGCGGATTCCAGCCTGACGATGGTGACAAGACATCATGAATCGAAAGACGCCCGTCAAGCGAGCTCGTACCAAGCAGAGGCGACTATCAGCTGACGACCGGCGCAGCGAATTCGTCACCAAGGCGACTGAGCTTTTTGCGGAAGAGGGATTCGGCGGCGGTACACGTACCCTCGCGCGCAAGCTCGGCGTAACCCAGCCGCTGCTTTACCGCTACTTTCCGAGTAAGGATGATCTCATCAAGGAGGTCTACCGCAAGGTATATCTCGAACCCCTGGAAATCGGCTGGGAGAAGTTGCTCTCGGATCGCTCGCGTCCGCTCCGCGTGCGCCTACAGGAGTTTTACGAAGTTTATACGGATGCAATCTTCAACCGCAAATGGCTGAGGATCTATCTTTACTCCGGCCTGAAGGGCCTCGATATCAATCGCTGGTATGTCGGCATGGTCAAGGACAAGATCCTGACCCGCATTCTCAGGGAATGTCGCTACGACGCCGGCCTCGCGACGCAAAGCAGGCCCAGCGCCGCTGAACTGGAACTGGCCTGGGTGTTTCACGGCGGTATCTTCTACTATGGTGTGCGGAAGTACATCTACGAAGCGCCGGTCCTCGAGGACAAGGCAAAAATGATCAGCGATGCGCTGGATATCTTTCTCGCAGGATTCGAGAGGATGGCGGAGAGCGCGACCGATCGTCGACGGGCGCCGATCAAGGTCGTTGGTTGAGCGGCACTACCTCGTTGCCATCTGACCCCGATACCAATCTCCGATCTCGCTCGCCGTCATCAGCGCTACGCCGTCATGGCCGATGACGTAATCGAGCAGCGCCTCCAGATATTTGATTCGATGTGGCACGCCCGTGATGTAGGGATGCACCGAGATCGCCATGATCCGCGCATTCTCCGCGCCTTCGAGATACAGCCGATCGAACTGGTCGGTGCAGCGCGTCAGGAACTGTTCTGACGGAAGATGCTGCAGCGCGTGGATGACGATGTCATTGGTCTCGACGGAATAGGGAATTGTCGTCACCGTTCCGTGCGGCGTGGCGATGTCCTGCGGGAGATCGTCGATCACCCAGTCGGCCACGTATTCGATGCCGTTGAGGCGCAGGAGATCGAGCGTCGCTTCGGTCTCGGTCAGGCCTGGGCTTTCCCACGATCGCGGCGGCTTGCCGGTAAATCCAGCAATGGTGTCGACCGCGCGCTTGATTGCGTCAGCCTGGTTCTCGACCTTGTGCATCGGGCCCTGGACAAATCCGTGTCCCATGAATTCGAAGCCCGCCTCAAGCGCTGCCGACGCCACCCGCGGATAGCTGTTGCAGACGTTGGCATTCACGGCCAGCGTCACCGGAATCTTTCGGTCGGTGAGGGCCTTGAATTGCCGCCAGAAGCCGGCGCGCATGCCGTATTCATGCCACGACCAGTTCGGCACGTCGGGCAGCAGGGGCTGGCCCATCGGTGGGCTCAGCACGGTGCGCGGCATCGCGTTCCCGATGCGCCATTCCTCGACATTGAGGATCACCCACACGGCAAGTTTCTTGCCGCCCGGCAATGTCAGCTTCGGGCGATCGACCTGGGCCTGGTACGGAATGCGATCAGTGAAGGCCATGTCGAGACTCCTTGATCACGCCGATAATCCGGGAGCGGCATTGATCCGCGGCAAGACCTTCTCAGCCATCAGGATCATCGATTGACGGCCAAGCTCGCGATCCCTCCAGTCCTTGCCGGCGTACAGCAAGGTTCCGAAGGCGCCGATCTCCTCCTGGAACGCTAGCAGTTGATCTGCAACGCTTTCGGGTGTGCCGTAGATGATGAGCTTGTCGCAGATCTCTTCCAATGTAACCTCGGCGTCAGGTTGATCCCGCCGCGTCTTGAACAGTTCGAGCCGGCCGCTGCGCTTCAGCTTCGTGAACAGCTGGTGATAGTAGTACACGTAGGGGCTGTCGGGCGACGTGGCATAGGCTTTCGCGGTTGCTGCGTCCCTTGCCACGAACACGCTCTTGGCGACACGCCAATTGGCGCTGTCGATCGCCCGGTTTGCGCGTTCGCAGCCCTCGACATATTTGGGCCAATGGCTCTTCACCCAGGCAGGCATCAGGAAGTTTGCCGAGATCGGATCCCAGCCGCGTGCCGCCGCCTCCGTGACCCCTTTTGAGAACGGCGCGACCGCGGTCACCACGATCGGCGGATGAGGGGTTTGCAAGGGGCGCGCGACGATGCCTTGGCCAATATCCTCAATCAGAGTTCGTTTGACCGAGACATCCCAATATTTGCCCTGCAGATCATAGGGCGGCTTGCCGGCCCAGATGTCGAGAACCTGATTGATCGCTTCCAGGAACATCGCATTGCGGTCGGCATCGAGATTGCCGAAGACTTCCGCGTCGGACAGCAATCCGCCAGGGCTGATCCCGAGTATGAAGCGCCCATCAAGCATGTGGTCGAGCATGGCGACAGATGCGGCGACTGCAGCCGGATGGGTGTTCGGCATGTTGATGGTGCCGGTTCCAAGCCTGATCTGCTTGGTTGCGGCCGCGAGCCAGGCAATGAACGCGATGCTGGAAGTGATGTTCTCGGCCTTGTCGGTGACATGCTCGCCGACATAGCCTTCGGTGAACCCGAGCTCATCCGCGAGCAGGAAGGCCTCCCGATCCTCCCGGAGCGACTGCCGCCAATCCTTGTCGAGAGGATGGATCGGCATCGTAAAGAATCCGAGCTTCATGATCCGCCTCCCTTGCGAGTAGAACTTTAGTTGGCGAGGAACCTGCGGCCTTCCCGCAGCGAAGACAAGCCCCGCCGCGCAAATAATCACTCGATAAACAAGCTTGACCTTTGAAGAGGGCGGCCCTCTAATCGGGCAAACCAAAATTGGGCCCGGGAGGCCACGCCCACATGAAAGCTGCGGCTTTCGCCTATGCCCGCGCGACCAGCGTCGTGAATGCGCTGGAATTGCTCGCTGCGCATGGCGACAAGGCGAAGGTTTTGTCAGGTGGTCAGAGCCTGATGCCGGCGATGAACCTGCGGCTCCTATCTCCGGACATTGTGGTCGATATCGGCGGCCTCGCCGAGTTGCGCGGCATCGCGGTGAAGGGGGATGTGCTGGTCATTGGTGCGTTGACCCGGCATGTCGACCTGCTCGGTTCGCCGGAGGTTGCTCTGCACGCGCCGTTGTTGCGCGATGCCGTTGCCCATGTTGCTCATCCCGCAATTCGCAATCGCGGAACGATTGGCGGTAGCCTCGCCCATGCCGATCCTGCGTCGGAACTGCCCGCCTGCGTCGTAGCACTTGACGCCACGGTTATCGTTCGCGGCCCGGCCGGCGAGCGCCGGATTGCTGCGACCGGGTTTTTCAAGGGAATTTACGAAACGGCACTGTCTCCGGACGAGTTGCTTGTCGCAGTCGAGGTGCCTGTCGCAGGGCAAGGCTCGACATTTTCCTTTCAGGAATACGCCCGGCGGCATGGCGACTATGCCATCGCTGGCCTCGCCGCTCGCGCTGTTGTGGCGCGCGGCAGGTTCACGGATCTTCGGCTCGGTTTCTTTGCGGTTGGTGACCGGCCTCTGCTCGCGTCCGCCGCCGACAAGCTGATCAATGCATCTGTGACCGCCGTCTTGCTCGCAGAGGCTGCGACCGCGCTGGCCGATGAACTCGATCCACATGAGGATCAGCAGGCTAGCCCAGCCATGCGCCGACATCTCGCCACAGTCTTGCTCCGGCGCTGTGTGGCCGCGTTACTCGCGCGACCTGAACTGGAAACGGGAGCAACCAAGTGAGCGTTCCGGTATCGATCTCGCTTCTGGTCAACGGCGAACTGATCGATGCCTTTGTCTTGCCGCGGCTGAACCTCGCTGATTTTCTCCGGGAGAACCTGAAGCTGACCGGCACTCACATCGGTTGTGAGCACGGCGTCTGTGGCGCCTGTACTGTCCGGGTCGATGGCGAGATCGTTCGCTCCTGTCTGATGTTGACGGTCCAGGCGCAGGGGGCGTCGGTCGAGACAATCGAGGGGCTGTCCGACAGCGGAGAAGTCGCCGATCTTCAGGCAGCGTTTCGCGAACGGAATGCATTGCAGTGCGGCTATTGCACGCCTGGCATGCTGATGACGGCGCAGGACTTGCTGAAGCGTCTGTCCGTGCCTGATCGTCAAGCGATCCGCGAGCATCTTTCCGGCAACTATTGCCGCTGCACGGGCTATCAGGCCATCGTGGACGCCGTGGAAGCGACGGCCAAAACGCGCGCGGGGCGGTGCGCATGACGGTGACCCGCGCGGCAACAAACACGCTTTCGGTGCTTGATCGCCCGAATTCCTACATCGGCAAGACGGTGCCGCGTCCGAATCTCGACAGGCTGCTGCAAGGGCGCGGACAGTACGTCAGCGACCTGGAATTGCCGCGTATGGCGCACGTGGTCTTTCTGCGGTCGCCATATGCCCACGCCAGAATCGTGGCGATCGATGCCGCCGCGGCAAGGCGAATGTCGGGCATCATTTCCATCGTCACCGGGCGTGAGCTTGAGGCTGTGATTACGCCTTGGGTCGGTGTGCTCTCGCATCTAAAGGGATTGAAGTCGGCGCCGCAGCACGCGATCGCGGTCGACCGGGTCTGCTGGCAGGGTGAGGCGGTGGCGGCGGTTGTGGCAACCAGCCGTGCGGCCGCTGAAGATGCCATGGAGCACATTGCCGTCGACTACGAGGAACTCGAGGCGGTCACGGACATGCGCACCGCGCTCGATCCGGCGACTCCTGTCATTCACGCCTCGCTCGGTGACAATCTCGCCTTTGAGCGGACCCTCAATGCCGGCGATGTCGACCTCGCATTGTCGGGGTCCGAGGTGGTCGAAGCCGACTTCGTGTTCGGGCGCCACACCGGCGTGACACTTGAGCCGCGGGCCGTCGTTGCCGACTGGAACGCAGCCGAGGCGCGGCTCACGATCTATCAGGGCACGCAGGCGCCCCACATGGTGCAGAACATCGCGGCCCTCCATCTTGGGTTGAGGGAAGCGCAGGTCCGGGTGGTCTGCAAGGATGTCGGCGGCTCGTTCGGCATCAAGGTCCATATCTACGCCGACGAAATGGCGACCTATGCGCTGTCCAAGCTGCTGCGGCGGCCGGTCAAATTCGTGGCTGACCGCGTCGAGAGTTTCAACACGGACATTCACGCCCGCGATCATCGATGCAGGGGACGGATCGGCGTCCTAAAGGACGGCACGATTACGGCATTCGAGATCGACGATCTGACGGGGATCGGCCCCTATTCGATGTATCCGCGCACCAGCGCCATCGAGGCAAATCAGGTGGTCAACCTGGTCGGTGGGGCATATCTGACCCCGAACTATCGGGCGCGCGCGCGGGTCGTGTTCCAGAACAAGAACGTGATGTGCCAGTACCGCGCGGTCGGGCACCCGATCGCCTGTTCGGTTACCGAAGGCCTGGTCGATCTGGCCGCAGCGAAGATCGGCATGGATCCCGTCGAGATCCGCCGGCGCAACCTGATCGCCGACGATGCCTATCCCTGCGCATCACCCTCGGGCATGGAGTTCGAGCAGCTCTCGCATCACGCCTCGCTGGCCAAGCTGCTTCAGATGATGGACTACGACGCATTGCGTGCCGAGCAAGCCGCGTTGCGTACCAGAAACGTTCATCGAGGCATCGGAATCGCCAGCTTCATAGAAGTGACCAATCCCAGCGCCGCCTTCTACGGCGTCGGCGGCGCGCGGATCTCGTCGCAGGATGGTGTCGCGGTTCGGCTTGACGCCCAGGGCTCGGTGATCTGCCAGACCAGCATCACGGAGCAGGGGCAAGGGTCGGAATCGCTGACGGCCCAGATCGTCGGCAGCGTGCTTGGCGTTTCGATGGAGCGGGTCCGCGTGATCCTGGGCGATACCGACAACACGCCCTATGGCGGCGGTACGTGGGCCTCGCGCGGCGCCGGCATCGGCGGCGAAGCCGCGTTGCAAGCCGCCAAGGCTCTGCGCAAGAATATTCTCGACGTTGCTGCGGCCATCCTGCAATCGACGCCAGCCGGGCTCGATATCGTCAACAACAGTATCGTCAATGCCGACGACGGCGCGCCCCGCATCGAGCTGAACGAGCTGGCGCGGATCGTCTATTTTCGACCGGACACCCTCCCGCCAGGGATCCAGCCCGAGTTGATGGCGACCCGGCATTTCGTTCCACGCCAGTACCCCTTTGCGTTTACCAACGGCATTCAGGCCTCGTGGCTCGAGGTCGATACCGAGACCGGGTTCGTTACGCTGCTCAAGCATTGGGTTGTCGAAGATTGCGGCACCATCGTCAATCCGCAACTGGTTGACGAGCAGATCCGGGGCGGGGTCGTGCAGGGGCTCGGCGCGGCACTGTTCGAAAAGTGCATCTATGATGAACGCGGTCAGCTGACCAACGCCAATATGGCGGACTACCTGGTCCCGATGTCCGGTGAGATGCCCGATATCGAGATCGGCCACGTGGTCTCTCCGACGTTAGAATCGGAGCTGGGCGCCAAGGGGGCGGGCGAGGCGGGGACAGCCGGTGCGGCAGCTTGCGTGGCCAACGCGGTCAATGACGCGCTCCGGCCGTTCGGCGCAATAATTACCGAGATTCCGCTGACGCCTCAGGTTATCCTGACGGCCCTGGGACGAATCTGAGGTGGAGACGTTCCGGGCAAAGACAAAACGATAAGCAAAACACAACACAGACAGTTCTTGGGGAGGAATGGTCATGACGAACAAGGTCACCAAAGCTGGATCGATATCGCGGCGTCGTCTGCTGACGACGGCAAGCGCCGGCGCCGCTCTCGCCGTCTCGCCCTTTCGCATCAATCTACTGCAGGCCCAGGAAGCACCGATCAAGATCGGCTTCCCGGTTCCCTTGACCGGCCCATATGGCGCCGAGGCCCAGGACCAGGTCCGGGCGGGTCAGCTGGCTGTCGCCCAATTCAATGATGCTGGCGGTCTCAACGGCCGCAAGGCCGAGCTCGTCGTGCGCGATGACAAGCTGAATCCCGGTGAGGCGGCGACGCGGACATTGGAGCTGGTCGAGAAGGAGAAGGTGAATTTCGTCGTCGGCAGTCTGTCGGCGGCGGTTCAGCTTGCGATCAACAACGTCACCAAGGAGCGCGGCGTCATCTTCAATTCGATCAGCCAGTCCGACGCCATCAACGAGGCGGCAGACTTCAGCAAATACACATTCCACGAAGCGCTGAACCCGCACATGACATCAGGTGCGGTCGGCCGCTACGCCTTCACCAAATTCGGCAAGAAGGTTGCGTTTCTCACGGCGGATTATGCCTACGGTCACGAGATGGTTCGCGGCTTCCTTGAGGTCGGCAAGGAGTTCAACATCGAGAACCTCGGCGACATCCGCCATCCGCTGGGAACGACCGATTTCTCGACCCTGCTGCCGCGTCTCCAGTCGCTGAAGCCCGATATTTTGTGCATCAGCAATTTCGGGCGGGACCAGCAAATCGCGCTGAAGCAGGCAACCGACTTTGGCATCAAGAAATCGATCCAGATCATCGCGCCGCTGCTCTCGCATGCCAGTCGCGTCGCGGCGGGTCCGCAGGCATTCGAAGGCGTCGTCGGCGGTTGCTCGTTCTACTGGGGTATCGATGACAAGTTCGCCTCGACCAAGGCGTTCAACGATGCTTTCCGCAAGATGTATGACGGCAAGCTGCCCACCGATTACGGTGCGCTCGGCTATGGCGGTGTTCGGACCGTGCTCGAGGCGGTCAAGGGCGCCGGCAGCGTGGAGACCGACAAGGTCGTCACCGCATTGGAGGCTCTGAAGTACGACTACTACAAGGGACCGCAATATTATCGCAAATGCGATCACCAGTCGGTGCAGTCGGTGCTCGTGATCAAGTCGAAGTCCAAGGACATGAAGAACGAGTCCGATGTGTTCGAGGTTCTGTCGACCGAAGAACCCAACGAAAAGAACCTGCGTACCTGCGAAGCGCTCGGTCACAAGAGCTGAGCTCGTGCGATTGGCGCGCGCCGCGGGACGGTGCGCGCCACATTGGGGTGATGAGATGGCGGGCCTGAGCTTTGACCTGATTGCGCTGCAACTGTTCGCTGGGCTGGCGCTCGGCGCGATCTACGTGCTGTTTGCGATCGGCCTCTCGCTGATCTTCGGGATGTTGACGGTCGTCAACTTCGCCCATGGCGCGTTCTACATGGTCGGCGCCTATGTCGGGCTCTACCTGATTTCGATCGGCGGCAATTTCTGGGTCTGCCTGGTGGCGGTGCCGCTCTTGGTCGGACTGTTCGGCCTTGTGGTCGAGCGCGTGCTGATCCGGCCGCTCTACGGCCGCGGCATCGACTATCCGCTGCTGCTCACCTTCGGGCTGAGTTACGTGATGGTCGAATGCGTGCGCATTGCCTTTGGCAAGACCGGTTATCCCTTTGACACGCCCGAGATCCTGCAGGGGGCGGTCAACATCGGTGTCGGCTATTTCCCGCTCTACCGCCTGTTTGTCATCGCGGCGACGGCCGTCGTCCTGCTGGCGCTCTGGTTGTTTCTGGAGAAGACCAGCTTCGGGCTCATTATCCGCGCCGGCGCGCGCGATCCGCAGATCGTCCGCGTCCTTGGGGTCGATGTTTCCAGAGTCTGGCTGATCGTGTTCGGGATAGGTACCGCGATTGCGGGCTTGGCCGGGCTGTTGGCGGCCCCGCTGCAGGGCGTCATTCCGGAGATGGGCGGCACGATTCTCGCCGAAGCCTTCGTGGTGACGGTCGTCGGCGGAATGGGGTCGATCGGCGGCGCCATATTGGCAGGCCTGCTGGTCGGTGTGGTGGTCAGCATGACCTCGCTGTTTGCACCAGAGATGGCCAAGGTTTCGATCTTTGCCCTGATGGCGCTCGTGCTGATTGTTCGTCCCCAGGGCTTCTTCGGCCGCGCCGGATTGATGAGCTGAGCCAGGCATGACCGACGCTACCGAATCCATCAAACAGCCCGATACCACGACGGCCAGTTGGTACGAGTTCGCGACTAAGCATCGCGCCAGCATCGCGGCCGCGGTGATCCTGGTTTTTCCGCTGGTGATGCCGTTCACGGCCCTGGCCGTGAACATCCTGATCTATGGGCTGTACGCCCTCGGCTTCAACCTCGTGTTTGGCTATCTGGGCCTGCTCTCATTCGGTCATGCTGCGCTGCTCGGGACCGGTGCCTATGTCTGTGGTATCGCCATCGTGCACTTTGGCTGGCCATGGTATGCGGCCATCGCGGCCGGGGTCGCCGGCGGCCTGTCGATGGCGCTGTTGATCGGCGTACTCGCGATCAGAACCCGCGGCATCTACTTCGCAATGGTGACGATGGCGCTGTCGCAATGCGTCTACTACCTTTTCTATCAGGCGGTTGACCTGACCGGCGGTGAAAACGGCCTGCGCGGCATCAACGTCCGCACCATCGATCTGTTCGGCCTGCGGATTGATTTCATCAACCCGATGGTCCGCTACTACGTCATTGCGGCTTTCGTGATCGCCGCTTTTTTCGTGATGTCGCGCATTCTGGCGTCACCGTTTGGGGCCGTTATTGAGGCGGTGCGGGAGAATGAGATGCGGGCCCGCGCGTCAGGTTATGACGTGACCCTGACCCGATTGCTGACCTTCGTCCTGTCGGGTGGCTTCTGCGGCCTCGCGGGTGCCTTGCAGGCCCTGCATCTGTCGATCGTGCCGATCGAGATTTTGCACTACGAGACCTCGGGCCTCGTCGTGATGATCGCGCTGCTGGGCGGGATGGGGACATTCTTCGGGCCGATGATCGGCGCCGCGGTCTTCCTAGTGCTGGAGAACATCGTCTCCGTCTGGACCGTGCACTGGCAATTGATCGTTGGCGCCATCTTCATTGCATGCGTGCTGTTCTTCCCCGCCGGCATCTGGGGTACGCTGATCGCGCGGGGCAGGCGATGACCGGGGCGGCAGACCAGGCGGGAGAAATCATTCTGCGCACCAGAGGCGTCGGCAAGACGTTCGGCAAGTTTATCGCGCTCAACAACATCTCGGCCGAGTTTGCCAGGGGAGCGATCACCTCCATCATCGGTCCGAACGGCGCCGGAAAGAGCACCTATTTCAACTTGCTGTGCGGCGCCTTTCCGCCGTCGAATGGCAGCGTTGAGTTCGAGGGCAAGGATGTCACCGGTCTGCCGCAACATCGCTTTGCTCACATGGGGATCGCAAAGTCGTTCCAGATCACCAGCGTGTTTCCGCAGCTCACGACGCGTGAGAATATCCGCGTCGGTCTGCAGGCCTTGGTGTCGAGATACGACATCTGGCGCCCACGCGCGCGGCTGACCGAACTGGTCGAGCGGGCGGACGCGCTGCTTGCCCTGGTCGGGTTGTGGGAGTCCCGCGAACGCGCCGCCAAAACACTGGCTCATGGCGAGCAGCGAGCGCTGGAAATCGGCATGGCGCTTGCCAGTCAGCCTCGCTTGTTGCTGCTGGACGAGCCGACGGCCGGCATGAGCCCGGAAGAAACCCGGACCATGATGGATCTGATCGTGAAGCTCGCAAAGGAGCGTACGGTCATCCTCGTCGAGCACAAGATGAAACTCGTGCTCGGAATCAGCGATCGCATCCTCGTGTTGCACCATGGCGAACTTCTTGCCGAGGGGACACCGCAGGAGGTCCGGCAGAACGAGGCTGTGAAGCGTGTCTATCTCGGCCAGCGGGAGCATTGAGGTGATGCTGCAGATCGGCAAACTCAATGCCTGGTATGGCGCAAGCCACGCGCTGCAGGACGTCTGTCTCGAGGTGGGCAAGGGCGAAATCGTCTGTCTGATCGGCCGCAATGGAGCCGGCAAGACCACGACGCTGAAATCGATCATGGGCTTGATGGGGCGGACGCGCGGCTCGGTCACCTTCAAGGGCGAGGAGCTGCTGCGCCAGCCGGCGCATGTTCGCTTCGCGCTGGGGCTCGCCTACGTTCCCGAAGAGCGGCGGATCGTGCAGGGGCTGTCCGTGCGAGAGAATTTGCGGCTCGGCCTTGTCGCATCGAAGCAGAAGAAGCGTGAGGTCGAACTGATCGACGAGATCGCCGTGATATTCCCACGACTGGCCGAGCGCATGGATCAGGAGGCGGTTACGATGTCCGGCGGCGAGCAGCAGATGCTGGCGATCGCGCGGGCGATGATCGCAAAGCCCGATCTGATCATGCTGGATGAGCCCTCGGAGGGCATCATGCCGGTGCTGGTCGACGAGATGTTCGAGCTATTCCGCAGCATGAAGGCGCAGGGAACGACGGTGCTGCTGGTCGAGCAGAACGTCGAGCTCGCACTCGGTATCGCGGATCGTGCCTATGTGCTGGATCAAGGATCCGTGGTGCACCAGGCATCTGCGCAGGCACTGCTCGCCGACAATGAGATCAAGGAGCGATATTGTTCGGTGTGAGCGGGCTCCCAGGCGGGCGCAGTTGCAACCGGCGCCGACGCCATCTTACTCCGCGGCGCTTGCGATCTCTTCGGCTCCGCGATTGGTCACGACGACCTTGATCGCGTCGTCGACGCGATCCCGCGCATATCTGAGCGCCGTCGGCAGGTCGGCCAGCGGAAAGGTATGCGTGTGGATCTTTCTCGCGTCGAACCGCTTCGCTGCCATCAGTTCCATGGCGCGGTGGGTGGCGCTGCGGCCCTCGCCGCGGATGCCGTAGGCGTAGATGTTGTTTCGCACGAGATGCGCAATGTCCAGCGTTGCTGCCTCGTGCGGGAAGGCGGCCAGACAAATCCTGCCACCACGGTTGGTCATGTGAATCGCCTGGTTGAGTGTCGCTTCGGTGCCGGCACATTCGACGACATAGTCAGCGCCGATCCCCCCTGTTAGTTGCCTCACAACCTCAACGGCGTCCTCATCGTTGATGTTGATGACCCGATCGGCCCCCAATTCCCCGCCGATCGCCAACCGCTTGTTGCGTGTTCCCGTCAGGATGACCGGGCTTGCACCAAGCGCCTTGGCCACCGCCACAGCGAGCAGTCCAATCGGCCCGGGGCCGATCACCACGACGCTCTCGCCGGCAACCAATCCCCCCAATTCCGTCAAGCCATACATCGACGTACCGGCGGTCACGACAAGCGTCGCTTCCGCGTCGCTCATCGCATCAGGTACGCGCGCCAGCGTGTTGATGTGGTTCACCGCGTATTCGGCGAATCCGCCATCGGTCGTAAAGCCGTTGGCGCGGTGACCCTTCTCGGGCTTTCCATAGTTGAGACAGGACGTGTACATGCCCTGGCGGCAGCGTTTGCATTGGCCGCAACCGGCGTGAATCTCCACGCTGACGCGCTCACCGATCCTGAATTCGTCAACGTCCGGGCCGAGCGCGGCGACCGTGCCCATGTATTCGTGGCCAGGCGTAAAGTTCTTGTTGAAGGGCAGGCCGCCCTGAATGCTCGCCGGCGACCCGGCATGGATGATCTCGAGATCCGTGGCGCAGATCGCAACCGCATCGATACGGACCAGCACCTCGGCACGCGACGGGGCAGGCGTCGGCTTCTCGCTCAGGTGGAGCTGATCGGGGTCGCCAAGGACCCAGGCTTTCATGCGGTCGGGGACGGGAAGGTCGGGCGATGTCTTGACGCCGGGCGGCTGGTACATGGTCGCCTCCTCTTTTGGTTGGCAGCCTAGCGCAAAACGGCCGGCGGCCGCGAGCAGCCGATGGTTGGCATCGCGGCTCCGCCATTTGCTGCACAGCAGCGGGCGCGTCGCAAAACCTTCATACGCGGACTATACTTGATCGTCCGGTTGATGTTGAAATCCTCATCGCATCCCGCCAAACCGGAGCCTCCCATGAAGACCGTCCGCCTTGTCCTCGCGTTGCTGGCGCTGACGCTGATCGCGCCGTGGCAATCGGCTAGGGCGGCCGACGTGATCTGCTACAATTGCCCGCCGGAATGGGCGGATTGGGCCTCGATGCTGAAGGCGATCAAGGCCGACCTCAACTACGACATCCCGCACGACAACAAGAATTCCGGCCAGGCGCTGGCTCAGATCCTGGCTGAGAAGGCCAACCCGGTCGGCGATATCGGCTATTTCGGCGTCACCTTCGGCATGAAGGCCAAGGCCCAGGACGCGCTCGAACCCTACAAGCCGGCGCATTGGGACCAGGTCCCCGCCGGCCTCAAGGATCCGGACGGCTATTGGACCACGATCCACTCCGGCACGCTCGGCCTGTTCGTCAACAAGGACGCACTTAGCGGCAAGCCGGTGCCGGCCTGCTGGAAGGATTTGTTGAAGCCCGACTACAAGGGGATGGTCGGCTACCTCGATCCGTCGTCGGCGGCGGTCGGCTATGTCGGCGCAGTGGCCGTCAATCTGGCGCTGGGCGGCTCGCCCACCAATTTCGATCCCGCGATCGGCTTCTTCAAGGAGCTGCGCAAGAACGATCCGATCGTGCCGAAGCAGACGTCCTATGCCCGCGTCGTCTCCGGTGAGATGCCGATTCTGTTCGACTATGACTTCAACGCCTACCGCGCGAAATACTCGGAAAAGGGCAACTTCGAGTTTGTGATTCCCTGCGAGGGCTCGGTGGTGTTTCCCTATGTCGTCGGTCTCGTCAAGAACGCGCCCGACAAGGAGAAGGCCAAGAAGGTCATGGACTATCTCCTGTCCGACAAGGGCCAGGCGATCTGGACCAATGCCTATCTGCGTCCGGCCCGCCCGATCGAGCTGCCGGCTTCCGTGAAGGGCAAATTCCTCCCCGACAGCGACTACGCGCGGGCCAAGAGCGTCGACTGGGGCGAGATGGAAAACGTGCAAAAAGCCTTCGTCGACCGCTATCTCGCCGAGGTTCGCTGAGGCAATATGGTGCCCTTCGCCAGGGCACCAATCTTCCGATGTCGCAAAAGTCCTTTGTTTGGCTCTGTCTGCTGCCGCTTGCGGTGGTGACGACGGCATTCTTCCTGTTGCCGATGGCACGGCTGGTGATCGCAGGTGCCGAAGGGCCGCACGGGCTCGCCGGATATCTCGCGATCCTTGCGGAAGGCCGCTATCGCGCGACGTTGATCAACACCGTGCTTCTCGCGGCGGCAACCACGGTCGTGACGCTGATCGTGGCGACGATTGCCGGAATGTTTCTGCAGCGGCACCGCTTTCCCGGGCGGGCCGTGCTGATCGCAATGCTGACCTTTCCGCTGGCGTTTCCCGGCGTGGTCGTCGGCTTCATGATCATTCTGCTGGCCGGACGACAGGGGCTGATCGGCGATCTCTCGAACAGGATCTTCGGCGAGAAGATCGTTTTCGCCTATTCGATCTACGGGCTTTTCCTGGGTTATCTCTATTTCTCGATCCCGCGCGTGATCCTCACCATCATGGCGGCCGTACAGAAGCTCGATGTCGGCCTGGAGGAAGCCGCGCGGTCGCTCGGCGCCAGCCCATGGGCGGTGCAGCGTGACGTCGTGCTGCCGGCGCTCGCGCCGGCTTTCGTCGCTTCCGGTGCGATCGCCTTTGCCACCGCAATGGGAGCGTTCGGGACCGCTTTCACGCTGGCGACGAATATCGACGTGCTGCCGATGCTGATCTACACCGAGTTCACGCTGGCCGCCAATTTCGCGACCTCTGCAGCATTATCGGTCGGACTTGGCCTGATCACCTGGCTCATCCTCGCGCTTGCCCGCACGTTCAGCGGCAGCGCGGTCGCGGCGGCCGGGTGAACCCATGCGCGACCGCCTGATCTTCGCCGGCCAATTCATTTTCACACTGCTCGTCGCGGCATTCCTGGTGGTGCCGGCGGGGCTTTCGATCTCCGCCGGGGTCACCGTCAATTATTTCCGCGGTATCCAGTCCGGTGTCACCTTGCAATGGGTGGCGCAGGTCTGGGAGCTCTATGCCGGCACCATCCTGCTCTCCTTCGTGATCGCCTTCGCGACCCTTGCGGTCACGCTGGTCGCCGGCGTCCCCGCCGCCTATGCGCTGCATGCGCGCGGCGGCCGGCTTGCGCGCATCGTCGAGGAGATCATCACGTTGCCACTGGCGATCCCCGGACTTGCGATCGCGCTTGCACTGTTGCTCTCCTATGGGAGCTTTGGCGGCTTTCGCCGTTCCTGGCTGTTCATCCTGGTCGGCCACGTGATCTTCACCATGCCGTTCATGGTGCGGTCGGTCATGGCGGTGTTTGCCACCGTGGACATCAAGACGCTCGATGAAGGCGCCGCCTCGCTCGGCGCATCGCCGTGGCGGCGATTTCGCGATGTCATCGTGCCGAATGCCCTGCCGGGAATTCTGGCCGGCGCATTGATGGTGGTCACGCTGTCGCTCGGCGAATTCAACCTGACCTGGATGCTGCATACGCCGCTGACGAAGACGTTGCCGATCGGGCTCGCCGACAGCTACGCCTCGATGCGGCTCGAAGTGGCCTCGGCCTACACCCTGATCTTCTTCGTGATGATCATTCCGCTCCTCGTTGCGATGCAGCTGCTGGCTGACAGGGATCCCAAGCGATGAGTACGGACGGCCATGGCGCAGCAGTGCAGATTGAAAGCTGCGGCAAGACGTTTGCCGACGGCACGCGCGCCCTCGATCCCGCGACCCTCGACATTGCGCGCGGCGAGACGCTGGTGCTGCTCGGGCCATCCGGCTGCGGCAAAACCACGATGCTGCGCATCATTGCAGGCCTCGAGTTGCCCGATGCCGGCGGCAAGGTCCTGTTCGACGGCAAGGATATGACCTCGGTCCCGATCGAGCGGCGTAATGTCGGAATGGTGTTTCAGTCCTACGCCTTGTTCCCCAACATGACGGTGGCGGACAATATCGCCTACGGCCTGAAGATCCGCGGTGTCGCGAGGAGCGAGCGGGTCGCACGCGTCGCCGAGCTGGTGACGCTGACGAACATCACCGGATTGGAGAACCGCCGCATCGACCAGCTTTCGGGCGGCCAGCGTCAGCGCGTCGCATTGGCGCGTGCGGTTGCGATCCGGCCCGGCATCTTGCTTCTCGATGAGCCTTTGACCGCCCTTGACGCCGCCTTGCGGGACCGGCTGCGCAGCGAACTCAACCGGCTGTTGCGCGCGCTCGGGATCACGACGATCTATGTCACGCATGACCAGGCCGAAGCCATGGAACTGGGTGATCGCATTGTGGTGATGCGGAAGGGCGCGATTGCCCAGATCGGAACTCCGCGCGAGGTCTACTTCGCGCCGAAGGATCGGTTTGTGGCGGAGTTCATCGGCGCAGCGAACATTGTGGAAGCTCCGATCGAGAACGGTGTATTGCAGCTGCCCGGCGGGCGATTGCCGATCGACGGTGGAGCGACGATTGCGAATGCAACCGTCATGATCCGCCCCGAAACCATCCGCGTGACGGAGACCGGCGCGGGCGCGGGGGTGCTCTCGGGTATCGTCGATTCCGTCAGTTTCATCGGCGACCGGCAGCGGATCGTCGTGAGTGGTGCATCGGGCAAGCCGCTCAATGTCGATGCGCCGAACACGATTCAAGCCAAAGTCGGCGACCGGATCGGACTTTCGATCGCGCCCGATGCTCTTCGTGTCCTGCCCTCCGAACCCTGAGCTCCATCGATGCCGTCGAAACCGGTCCTCATCGCCCAGATATCCGACCTCCACATCAAGCCGCCCGGCGCGCTGGCCTATGGCCGCGTCGATACCGCCAAGGCGCTTGAACGCTGTGTGGCGGCGCTCGGTGCATTCGAGCCTGCACCGGATTTCGTCGTCATCTCGGGCGACCTTGTGGATACGCCGTCCGTCGAAGAATACGACTATCTCAAGCGATTGCTCGCGCCGCTGCGCCTGCCGTTAGCCGGCATTCCCGGCAATCACGACTCGCGGGAGTGGATGCGCGCAGCATTTCCCGCCGCGCCTTATGCTCACGCAACGGGACCGCTCGACCAGAAGATCGAGGTGAACGGCCTCGATCTCCTGCTGCTTGATTCAAGCGTTGCCGGGAAGCCGCATGGCCTGCTTGAAGCGTCGACGTTGCAATGGCTGGATGCGACGCTGGCGACGGCGACCGATCGGCCGGCGCTGCTTTTCCTGCATCACCCGCCGTTCAAGGGTGGGATCTGGCACATGGACCGCCAGGACCTGTTCAATGCCGAGGAACTGGCCGCAATCGTCAGGCGCCACCCGCGTGCGCAGTTGATCGCGTGCGGGCACGTTCACCGGGCCATGCTTACCACCCTTGCCGGCATTCCCGTGACAATATGTCCTGCGCCAAACCATGCGGTCGACCTGGATCTCGGACAGCTCCGAGAACCGTCGTTCAAGGTGGAACCGCCTGCGTTTCATCTGCACGCGTGGTTTCCCGGGCAGGGTTTTGGGCAATTGGTCACGCATCAGGTCCCAATCGGTCAGTTCGACGGGCCGCATCCGTTCTTTGGGCCTGACGGCAAGCTGCTGTGAGCCCGGCCGGGCGCCGGCCAGCACAGAGGCGTTTCGCCACGCGGGATTTGCGTTGCCGGACCGGGTTTCCGGATCAGGTGCCGCTGTCGGGTACAATTGAGCGTTGCAACTAGGTGTTTATTTATTCCAAATTGTACTTTGAATCCCCTGCACGGACCTTTGTTGCTGTAGGTCCCCGGCGGGGTTATAGTCCCCTCCGCTTTCATTGATCGATGGCTTTGTCGGCGTCCGCTCTGGCGGCCGATTAAACGCAACACAATCAGTCTGGATGACAATGACCGGTGCGTCGCCCATAGAACGAATTGCCGGTGCGCCGTCGTTTCCGAACAACAAGCTTTCGGTGCTGCGCAAGCATCCCTATTTCTCAGATCTTGAGCCGGAGGCGTTCGATCAGCTCTGCCGCTACGCCAAGCACACCACGCTGAAGCGCGGGACGACGATCTTTTCCAAGGGCGATCCCGGCACGAGTTTGATTGCGGTGATTTCGGGCACCGTGAAGATCAGCATCTCATCGCCGGATGGTCGTAACGCGATCCTGAACCTGATCGAGGCAGGAGAGATATTCGGGGAGATCGCGCTGCTCGACGGCTTGTCGCGGACGGCCGATGCCACCGCCAACAGCAATTGCGAGCTGTTCGTCATCGACCGGCGCGAGTTCATTCCCTTCGTGCGCAGCCAGCCGACGCTCGCGATGAAGTTCATCGAACTGCTTTGCGAACGATTGCGCCGGACCAGCGATCAGGTCGAGCAGGTTATCCTGCAGGACTTGCCCGGTCGCCTGGCCAGCGCGCTGCTGCGCCTGAGTGACAAGCACAAGCGCGAGCCGCAAGGGCGCACCATCTCGATCACCCAGCAGGAGATCAGCGAGATGGTCGGCATGACACGCGAGAGCATCAACAAGCAGCTCCGGGCGTGGGCGATACGCGGCTGGGTCAGGCTTGAGCATGGCGCGATCGTCGTGCTGAAGCCCGAGACGCTTCAAGCGTTGGTCGAGGCCGGAGCTGATGACGGCGACTAGTTGCCGCGGCCGCCGACCAGTCAGGCATGTCACGAAACGGTGAATTTGGCAGGCCCTGTGAAACCAATCACATCGGCCTTCCATGCATTGCGGTAAGTGACGCTTCGGGGAGCACACTATGGAGGAATCCATGCAGGGCTCTTTCGACAAGCGACGGCAGGACCCAGCGAGCAACTACCAGAGCTTCAGCATCAAGCTGATCGCTCTGCCGGTGCTCGTCATCGTTGCCTTGATCGGGATGCTGGTCAGTCGCCCGGCGGCGGTCAAATGGATATCGGACGCGGCGCAAGCCGAGTTCGCTGGAACTGATGCCATCTACGCCGATCCGGTGCCCAACATCGCACAGCCGGCGCCAACGGCCCGGCCGGGCAACGAAATACGGACAGTGAAAGCCTACTGATCGTTGATGCCGTCGTCGCGTGCCAAGGTCGCGTGCCAAAGTCACGCGCCAAGATGCGACGTCGGCAATTCAGATCGTCCAACGCTCCGCTTCCATCCTCACGCGGCAACACCGAGCAGCTTTGCTGCGGTCTGGCCGAGAATATTGGCCTTGTCGTCGTCGCTCAGCGACGTGCACGCGAAGATGTGGTCGACCGGTGCCAGTTGCCAGGGATAGGGATAGTCGCTTCCCAGCACGATCTGGCCGGAGCCCACCTGGGCGGCGAGGTGCCGGATGGCCTCAGGCGTGAAGATCAGGGAGTCGAAATAGATCTGCTTGAGATATTCCGTCGGCGCTTTCTGGAGCTTGACGTCCGGGTTGCATCCCTTGGGGCCGACCAGGCAGGGATGGTCCGAGCGGTCGGCATAGGAGGGGAGGTAGCCGCCGCCATGCGCGGCGATGACCTTCAATCCCGGGAAGCGATCGAGCGTGCCCTCGAAGATCAGGTGAGAGAGCGCGATCGTGGTCTCGAGCGGATTGCCGATCGTGTTGCCGAGCCAGCCATTTCCGGAGAGCCGCTTGTTGAGCTCGGGCACGCCCTGCGGATGGATGAACAGGGGGACGCCGAGTTCCTCAGCCTTGGCCCACACCGGATGAAACCTGGAATCGGAGAATTCGACGCCGTTGACGCCGCCGCCGATCGCCGCACCCTTCAGGCCCTGCTTCCTGACCGCCGTCTCCAGCTCCTGCACGGCGAGATCAGGCGCCTGCAGCGTCAGCGAGGCGAAGGCCGCAAACCGCTCGGGCTTCGAAGCGCAGAGTTCGGCGAGCTTTTCATTCTGGATTTTCACGATCTGCCCGGCAAGCTCGCGATCGCGGTCGTACCAGTATGGATTGATCGACAGCACCTCCATATCGACCGCTTGCGCGTCCATCGCAGCCAGGCGCTTGTCGATCTCGACGAAGGCCTCAATGGCGCCGTTGACCGGCGGCAGTTGCAGTTTCCCGGCGTCAGCGCCGAGCAGGGCTCCCGCCTCGCGGAAGTGGCAATGCGAATGAATGTCGATCGTCTTGACGCGTTTGCCGCTGACGGAGACCGGCAATTTCTGGCGCGATTGCTGCGCGTTCGCGTTGTGCACGAGCCCGCAGCCGCAGAACACGATGCCGGCCGCCGCCGTTGCTCCCACCTTCAGGAAATCCCGCCTTGTAGCCATGACGATCGCCTCCCAAGTGTTGTTTTGTTATGGGGGGCAGCCTAGGGATGCGCCTTGGCGGTCGCAAGACCACACGCTGTGCGTGTCGCGCAATGTTGATCTGCTCAGACCGGCTTGATCCCGGCCTTCGCGATGATGTCGCGCCATTTCGGCACTTCGTCCGCAATTCGCTTGCGCATGCCGTCGGGGCCGTTTGCCAGCACTTCGAAACCGTCATTGCGCAGCTGTTCAGCGATCTTCGGCGTCTTCAGGATCGCGATCGATTTCGCCGACAGCAGCGCGACGATGGAGGAGGGCGTATTTGTGGGCGCAAGAAACCCCTGGAAGGTGTCGGAGACGAAATCCTTGTAGCCGAGCTCGATCATGGTCGGCACGTCCTGTAAATCGAACCATCGATGGGTTCCAGTGATGGCCAGCGCCTTTAGCGCGCCCGACTCGATGTGCGAGTGGGCAGGTGGCAGCGCTGCAAACGCGACCTGGGTTGTTCCGCTCAGGATCGCCTGGATGGCCGGACCGGCGCCCGAGAACGGCACGTGCGTCATCTGGATCTGGCCGATGATCTTGAACAGCTCTCCTGCGAGATGCGGCGTCGTCCCGAGCCCTGGGCTCGCATAGTTCAGTTCGTCCGGGTTGGCCCTGGCACGCGCGACCAGGTCGGCGACCGAATTGATCCCGAGCTTCGGATTGACCAGGATCACGTTGGGCGAGGTACCAAGCTCGGCAATTGGTGCAAAGTCTTTCGCCGGATCGTACGGGATTTTGGCGTAGAGGCCCGGATTGACGACATAGGCACTCGACGTGATCAGCAGGGTGTAGCCATCTGCGTCGGCATGTGCCGCTATGCCGATCCCGATATTGCCTCCACCGCCCGGCCGGTTCTCGACCACGATGGTGCCGCCGAGCGCTTCGCCGAGGTGAGTACCGAGGATGCGGGCCATAATGTCGGTCGGCCCGCCCGGCGCGAACGGCACGATGACCTTGATCGGGCGTTCCGGATAGCCGGCCGCCCTGGCTTCCCCGGCGAGACCCGCGACCGCGAGCACGCCACCGGCCTTCAAGATGGCGCGACGCGAGGGCGAGGCTGGCCTGCTGCCCGTCATTGGATATGCCTCACCCGCATCACGGCTCCTGCAGGCCGAACACCGCCACCGCGCGGATCGGCGATGCCGTCCCGTCGCGCCATTTCATCGGCAGGCCGATGAAGGTGAACTGCCCCTGGCCAAGCAGGGCCTCGAGATTGCACAGGCTTTCGATGTGGGTGATGTCGAGGTCGAGGCAGGCCTTGTGAACCAGCAGGTTCTCGTCGCTATCGGGACCCGGGCGCATCGAATCGATGCCGAAATGAACGATGCCTTGGTTCGCGAGCCACTCAGTGGCGGCGACATTCACGCCGGAATTGTCGGTCGAATATTCCTTGCGCGGAAAGGTCCGCGCATGATGCCCGGTGCAGAGCAGGACGGTGCCGCCGTTCGGGATCGGCCGTCCGGCCGCCTTCACGGCGGCGTCGAGATCGGACGGGGTGATCTCGGCACGCGGCGCAATATGGCGCAGGTCGAGACAGATGCCCGGCACGATGCACTTCTCCAGCGGATATTCGTTGATCGGGATGCCGCTCGGGCCGAAATGCCGGGGCGCATCGATATGGGTTCCGCCATGGTCCGGCATCGAGATGAACATCGATGCCAACCCATAGACATTTCGCGAATCCGCGAGGGCTTCCGCGTGGTTCTTCCACATCCCGTGGATGATCGGCGGATGGCCGGGATAGCTCGGCGTGCGGTGATAGAGCTCTCGGCTCAGGTCGACGATCCTCACGACGGGTGCCCTTTCTTGGCGGAGCTGGCGCAGGCGCGCTTCTACCCATGATGCTGACGCGTTTGCCGCGCTTGTGCAAGATGCCGCTTGCCCTCGGTGCAGAACCTGAAGCAAATCGGGCATTCCGGCACGCATTGCCGAAGGGAGAGTTCACGTGACCGACTATCGCAAGCTATTTGATCTCACCGGCAAGACGGCCGTCGTGTTGGGGGCTGCCTCAGGGATCGGCAAATCCTCGGCCGAAGCGCTGGCGTCGCTCGGCGCGCGCGTGCTCTGCGCGGATCGAGCCCAGGAAGGAGCGGAAGCAACCGCCGCGGCGATCCGGCAACAGGGCGGATCGGCAACGACCGTCAGTTGCGATGCGGCTGATCGTGCTGATGTCGAGGCGTTGGCGGCGAAGGCGCTCGCGGAATTTGGTCGGATCGATATCGCGGTGACGACGCCGGGCCTGAACATCCGCAAGACCATCCTCGACTACACCGAGGAGGATCTCGACCGTGTCATCAACCTCAACATCAAGGGCACGGTCTGGTTCTTCCAGGCGTTCGGCCTCATCATGGTCAAGCAGCAAGGTGGCAGCCTGATTGCCTGCTCTTCCGTGCGCGCGGTGACCATCGAGCCGGGGCTTGCGGTCTATGGATCGACCAAGGCTGCGATCGGGCTGCTGGTCAAGGGCTTCGCGTCCGAGGTCGGCCGATCCGGCGTCCGGGTCAACGCGATCGCGCCGAGCATCGCGGAGACCGCGCTGACCGGCCCGTTCAAGCAGCGGCCCGACATCTACGATCTCTACGCCGGCCACACTGTGTTCAATCGCTGGAGCAGTGCCGATGAGGTCGCGACCGCCGTCGCCTACCTCGCTTCGGATGCGGCGAGTTATGTCAGCGGCAGCACGCTGTTCGTCGACGGTGGCTGGACCGCGGTCGACGGACCGCCGACGGGTCTCACGCATTTGGCGCGCTAAAGCGTTTTCGAGCGAAGTGGATACCGGTCGTGTGCAGAAAACGCGTCAAAACTAGAATCTAGAGCCCCGTTCCGATTCAATCGGAACGGGAGAGGCTCTAGGAGACGAAGCCCGCTTTGCTGCGCAGCTCCGATGCATCCGACGACGTCAGCAACGCGATCAGGCGTAGCCCCTGCGATGCAGAGGCTGCCTGCGTAGGAACGGCGGCCGTATACATGGTTGCAAGGTCGCATCCCGGCGGCAAGGTGTCCGATAGCACGACGTCCTGGGCGCTGATGATTTCGGTCGATTGCGTGCAACCGAGCGGCCGCCGGTCATTGGTGGCAGCCAGATGCCGCATCGCGGTCGCGCCGTTGGGAAAGATCCTCAGCCGGTCGGCAACATCGTTCGCAATGCCGAGCTGTGCGAGGACCTGGGCGACGTGAATTCCGGCCGTCGAGGCCTTGGTATCGGGCACGAAGATCGCGTCCGCAGCGAGCAGCGCCGCGCGCAGGCTCGCCGCATCCTTTGCGCTCACCGGCTGATCGCCCGCCCGGACCGCAAGCGCCGTTTCGACCCGGCCGATGTCGGCAATCGAACTGCGCAGGACCAGCCCTTCGTCGGCAAGCTTCGCGATCAGCGCGGCGGTGAGGATCACGATGTCGGTTGGAGCGCCGGCGCGCAATTTGTCGGCCATGGCGCCGACCGCGCCAAAATCGCCGGCAATACTGAGGCCGGTTTCGGCTTCAAACGCCGACGCGAGGCTGCGCACGAGGCCCTGCGCTGCGCCGCCGCTCAGGATGTTCAACGTCTTCATTCGCACTGTTCCATTGCCATGTCTTGACCGCTGCGTGCCTATTGAGTCTTGTCCAGCCGTTTGACGACGTCTGCCCACTTCACGACATCGGCGCGCAGGAATCTGTCGAACTCGTCCGGCGTCATCGGCATCGGTACCGCGCCCTGCGCGGCCCAGAGCTTCTCGACCTCCGGCCGTCTGATCGCGGCGTTCACGGCCGTGTTGAGCTTGTCGATGATCGGCTTCGGCGTACCCGCGGGTGCCATCAGGCCAAGCCAGATCGTCGCCTCATAGCCGGGGACACCGGCCTCGATCACCGTCGGAACGTTGGGCAACACACTCGAGCGAATCTCGCCGGTTGTCGCGAGCGCGCGCACCTGGTTTTCGGCAACATTCGGCGCCATCGCCGGCACGGCATCGATCATCATCTGGACCTGGGCGCCGATGACGCCGCTACGGGCTTCGCCACTGTTGCGGTAGGGCACATGCACGACGTCGATCCCGGCCATGGCTTTGAACAACTCGCCGGCCATGTGATAGGGCGTGCCCTGACCCGACGAGGCGTAGTTCAGTTTTCCGGGCTGGGCTTTTGCGAGCGCAATGAACTCCTGCAGCGTCTTCGCTTGCACAGAAGGGTGGACCACGATCACGAGGTCGGAAGTGTTCAGGGACGCGATCGGCACGAGGTCGCGCATCAGCTCATACTTGCGCTGCGGCACCAGCGATTCATTCGCGGTCTGGGTGTTCGACATCATCAGAAGGGTGTAGCCGTCGGCCGTCGCCTTGGCGACCTCGAGCGTGCCGATCACGCCGCCGGCGCCGGTGCGGTTCTCCACCACGAAGGGCTGGCCGAGGTTTTCCTGCAAGATGCTGCCGATCTGTCGCGCGACGACGTCGGCCGGGCCGCCGGGGCCGAAGGGAACGATGATCCTGACCGGCCGGGCAGGGTAGTCTTCGGCGTCAGCACGTGAGCCTGCCATCGACACGGTCAGCAGCGCCGCGACAAGCACCAAGGCGTACCGTAAGCCCGCCATTGATCCTCTCCCCCAACTTTAGTCTTGTTTCTTGGTTAGAAGTCTAGCTGCAACCTGAAGCATCTGTCGACGACAGACTCCGTCCTTGCGTATCGGAATATGAGCGGCTGGACGGTGTATCAACTTCGCCATCGTGTGCGGGGAATCGTATGAGGAAACATCCTGGGCTATCGCGCCGCGCCATGCTGAAGGGCTCGGGCGCTGTGCTGGCAGGGGCCGCTTTTTCAACGCGCGTGATGGCCGCTGCGCCACCCGCCGAGCCGGTCACGCCGACGCTGATCGAGGCGGCGAGGAAAGAGGGCCAGGTCGTCTACTACACCTCGACCGATCTGCCGGTCGCCGAGAAGCTGGCACGGGCGTTCGAAGCGAAATATCCAGGGATCACCGTGCGTGTCGAGCGCACCGGCGCGGAGCGTGTGTTCCAGCGGGTCGGCCAGGAATATTCCAGCAACATTCATGCGGTCGACGTCGTCAACTCCTCCGACGCGGCACATTTCATCGTGTGGAAGCGCGACGGCATTCTGACGCCCTATGTTCCGGAGGAGGTCGCAAGATACTATCCGGACGAGCATCGCGATCCCGACGGCCAGTTCGCAAGCTTCCGGGTCTGGCTGTCGATCATTGCCTACAACACCAATCTGGTGAAGGCCGAGGAGGCGCCGAAGAGCTTTGCCGATCTGCTCGACCCGAAATGGAAGGGCAAGATCGTCAAGGCGCATCCCGGCTATAGCGGCACCATCATGACTGCGACCTATCAGATGCAGCGCGACCTCGGCTGGAGCTTTTTCGAGCAGCTCGCAAAGCAGAACATCATGCAGGTGCAGTCCTCCACCGATCCGCCGAAGAAGCTCGATCTCGGCGAGCGCGCCGTGATGGCTGACGGCAACGAGTACAACATCTTTCAGATGAAGGAGGCCAGCCGCCCGGTCGAGCCGGTCTACGCCACCGAAGGGTCGCCGCTCATTGTCGGCCCGAACGGGATCTTCAAGGATTGCCCGCATCCGAACGCCGCAAGGCTGTTTCAATCGTTCGCGCTCGGGCGCGAGGGGCAGCAACTCAACATCGAGATCGGCGGCTTGCGCTCGGTCCACGCGCAGGCCCAGGAGAAGGCGGGCCGCAAGCCGCTGAAGGACATCAAGACGATGAAGGACGATCCCGCGGCGGTGGAGCGCGAAGGGGAATCGATCAAATCGCGCTACACCCGCATCTTCCGCGTTTGACGGACGGCGTGGGCTCGATAGCCGAGCATTTGGGCGGCTGTCGCATGCCATATGCGCGGTTTTCGCCGAGACTGGGTCAATAATGCCCCTCGGCGGAGGGGACATTTGATGTTACCAATTTGGCCATGAACCAGCATGCCAAGGTCGACATCCGCCATTCCACCTGTCCGCACGACTGCCCCTCGGCATGTGCGCTCGACGTCGAGGTGATCGACGGACGTTCGATCGGCAGGGTACGCGGCTCCAAGCAGCAGACCTACACCGCCGGCGTGGTCTGCGCCAAGGTCGCGCGCTATGCCGAGCGGATTCATCATGCCGAACGGTTGACGTATCCGCTGCGCCGGACCGGGCCGAAGGGCTCCGGGCAGTTCACGCGGATCTCCTGGGATGAGGCGCTGGACGAGATCGCCGCGCGTTTCGATGCCGCCGAGCGGGAGTTCGGGGCCCAGTCGGTCTGGCCCTACTATTACGCCGGCACCATGGGGCTGGTGATGCGCGACGGCCTCAACCGGCTGTCGCATGTGAAGAAGTATTCGCGCTTCTACGGCACGATCTGCGCAACCATCGCGCGCATCGGCTTTGCGGCCGGGACCGGCAAGATCGCCGGCGTCGATCCCCGCGAGATGGGCGTCTCCGACCTCGTCGTGATCTGGGGCACCAATCCGGTCAACACCCAGGTCAACGTGATGACGCATGCATCGCGGGCGCGGAAGGAGCGTGGCGCGAAGATTGCGGCGGTCGACGTTTACAACAACGAGACCATGAAGCAGGCCGACATCAAGATCCTGCTGCGGCCGGGAACCGATGGCGCCTTCGCCTGCGCCGTGATGCACGTGCTGTTCCGCGAGGGATTTGCCGATCGCGATTATCTTGCGCGCTATACCGATTGCCCCGACGAACTGGAAGCGCATCTGAAGACCCGCACGCCGGAATGGGCGTCGGAAATCTCGGGCGTGCCGGTCGAGGAGATCGAGGCATTCGCGCGGCTGGTCGGGACCACCAAGCGCTCCTTCTTCCGTCTCGGCTACGGCTTTACCCGCAGCCGCAACGGCGCCGCGCAGATGCACGCCGCGACGTGCATTCCCGCGGTCACCGGCGCCTGGCAGTATGAGGGCGGCGGCGCCTTCTTCAATAATGCCGGCATCTGGCGCTTCGACGAGTCGATCATCGAGGGCCACGACGCGATCGATCCCACCACCCGGGTGCTCGATCAGTCGAAGATCGGTCGCATCCTCACCGGCGATGCTGAGGCGCTGCGGGGCGGCGGGCCGGTCAAGGCGATGCTGATCCAGAACACCAATCCGATGACTGTGGCGCCCGAGCAGGCGCTGGTGCGCCAGGGCTTTGCCCGCGAGGATCTATTCGTCGCGGTGCACGAGCAGTTCATGACCGAGACCGCCCAGATGGCCGATATCGTGCTGCCGGCGACGATGTTCATGGAGCACGATGATCTCTATTACGGTGGCGGCCATCAGCACATTTCGGTCGGTCCCAAGCTGATCGACCCGCCCGGCGAATGCCGCTCCAACCACGAGGTGATGCAGGGGCTCGGCCGTCGGCTCAATGCCGTGCATCCCGGCTTCGACATGACGCCGCGCCAGCTGATAGACGCAACTTTGAAGAAGAGCGGGCACGGCGATATCGCGACGCTGGAAGCCGATTTGTGGCGCGATCTGCAGCCGGATTTCCGCACGTCGCATTATCTCGATGGATTTGCCCATGCTGACAAGAAGTTCCACTTCAAGGTGGATTGGGGCAAGGTCCCGGTTGGGACAGGCGGGCTGATGGGGGCGTGGGACAAGATGCCCTCGCTGCCCGACCACTGGAGGATCATCGAGGAGGCGGACGCGCAGCACCCGTTCCGTCTGGCGACATCACCTTCGCGCAGCTTCCTCAACACCAGCTTCAACGAAACGCCGTCGTCGCAGGCCCGCGAGGGCGCGCCGACCGTGATGATCCACCCCGACGATGCGGCCGCGCTGTCGATCGCCGACGGGGAGGCCGTGACGCTCGGCAACATGCGGGGCGAGACCACGCTGACCGCGCAACTGTTCGATGGTGTTCGCCGCGGCGTGCTGATCGCCGAGTCGATCCACCCGAACAAGTCCCACATCGGCGGCCGCGGCATCAACATGCTGACCGGAGCGGAGGCCGTCGCACCGCTCGGCGGCGCCGCATTCCACGACAACAAGGTCTGGATCAGGAAGGCGTCGGCTACCGCCTAAATCCTGCTTGCAGTCGGCGCCGATCCTGCCGCAAATGTCGGCTGACAACAGCGCACAGGCAAGAAGACAGGCAGGAAACATGACCGATAACAGCGTTCTTCTCGAGAAGCGCGGGCAGGCGTTCTGGATCACCATCAACCGCCCGGACAAGCGAAACGCGCTCAATGCCGGTGTGATCGCCGGCATCGCCAAGGGCTACCGCGATGCGCATGACGACAAGGACGTCCGCGTCATCGTGCTGACGGGCGCGGGCGACAAGGCGTTCTGCGCCGGCGCCGATTTGCAGAACAGCGGCGCGGCGTTCTCGATGGATTTTTCGCGTCCCAATGTCGACTACGCCGACCTGTTGCGGCTGTCGCAGAATTCGACCAAGCCTGCGATCGCGCGGGTCGGCGGTGTCTGCATGGCCGGCGGCATGGGGCTGTTGTGCATGACCGACATGGCGGTCGCCGCCGATGGCGTGATCTTCGGCCTGCCCGAGGTGAAGGTCGGGGTGTTTCCGATGCAGGTGCTGAGCCTGCTGCAATCGATCGCGCCGCCGCGCCTCGTCAACGAATGGGCGCTGACCGGCGAGCCGTTCGACGCCAGGACTGCGCAGGCGGCCGGCCTTCTCAACTATGTCGTGCCCGCGGCCGAGCTCGATGCCAAGGTCGATTGGCTGATCGGCCGCATCGTCGACAAGTCGCCGACGGCGATCCGGCGCGGCAAATACGCCATGCGGGCGATCGCTTCGATGTCGTTCGACGAAAGCATCGCCTACACCGAAAGCCAGATTGCGCTGCTCGCGATGACCGAGGACGCCAAGGAAGGCCTCAAGGCCTTCGGCGAGAAGCGCAAGCCGACATGGACCGGGCGCTAGAGCGGCGCGACGACCACGCACCGCGCGACTGGGTCGCGCGGCGGTGCGCATAGCTAGCCCGCGTTGGCCTTCAGGCCGGCGGCTTCGATGCCGGCCACGGCGCAGATCTCGTCATTGTCTGACGTGTCGCCGCTGACGCCGACGGCGCCGAGCAGGGTAGAGCCGTCCATGATCAAGACGCCGCCGGGGACCGGCACCAGCCGGCCCTGCGCCAGCGTGTTCACGGCGTCGACGAAATAGGCCTGCTCCTGCGCGCGCTGAAACAGGGCGCGCGATCCCATTCCCAATGCCAGCGCGCCATAGGCCTTGCCATGGGCGATCTCGGCCCGCATCAGGCTGGTGCCGTCCTGTGCGGCCGTCACCTTCACGGCGCCGCGGGCGTCGAGGATGGTGACGACGAGCGGCTTGAATTTCTTCTCGACCCCCTTGGCCAGCGCGGCATCCAGAATCTTGCGGGCAGTGTCGAGAGTGAGATCAGCCATGGGCCTCTTCCTTTATCGATTGATCTGAACTGGATTTCGCACACTTCAGGCTCATCGCCAATACGTTGGCAACGTGAAGCGGTGTGCGGCCGCTGCCGTCCATGATCTGGTGCCGGCATGAGGTGCCGTCGGCCACGATCAGCGTGTCCGGATCGGCGCTCCTGATCGCCGGCAGCAGCGACAGCTCGGCCATCTCGATCGAGGCCTGATAGGTATCCGCTCCATAGCCGAACGCGCCGGCCATGCCGCAGCAGCTCGACTCGATGGTCTTGACCTCGAGGCCCGGCACCAGGCGGAGCACTTTCTCCACCGGCTTGAACGCGCCAAAGGACTTTTGGTGGCAATGACCGTGCACGACGGCCTTGCCGGCGACCGCGCCAAGCGGCAAGGCGAGACGCCCGGCCTCTGCCTCGCGTACCAAAAACTCTTCGAACAGCAAAGCGTGCGCGCTCACGGTCTTCGCAAGCGCATCCGAACGCAGCGATAGCAGCTCGTCGCGCAGGGTCAGCAGGCAGCTCGGCTCGAGACCGATGATCGGCACGCCGCGGGCGGCGAACGGCGCGTAGGTCGCAACCAGCCGGTCGAGCTCGGCCCGGGCCTGCTCGACCAGTCCGGCTGACAGGAATGTCCGCCCGCAGCACGGCGGCCGGCCGCCATCCAAAGGCTTGGGGAGGTGGACGCGATAGCCGCCGGCAAGCAGGACCTCGATCGCCGCGTCGAGATTTTCCCGCTCGTAGCCGCGGTTGAACGTATCGGCGAACAGCACCACTTCGCGGCCATCAGGCGGACCCAGCACCTCGGCGCCAGGCCGGAACGTGTCGCGGCGAAACGCCGGCAGCGCGCGCCTGGCGCTGATGCCGGCGAGTCTCTCGAACAGCGCGCGCAGCAGCGGGCTGCGGTTGCGCCAGTTCGCGAGCGGAGCAAGGCGCGAGGCGAGATCGACATAGCGCGGCAGATAGCCGACCAGCCGGTCGCGCAGCGGCAGGCCGTGCGTCGCGGCGCGCGCGGCCAGCACCTCGATCTTCATCTTGGCCATGTCGACGCCGGTCGGGCATTCGTGACGGCACGCCTTGCAGGACACGCAGAGTTTCAGCGTGTCCATCATCTCGTCGGAGGCGAGCGCGTCCGGACCCAATTGGCCCGAGATCGCCAGCCGCAGCGTGTTGGCGCGGCCGCGGGTGACATCTTTCTCGTTGCGGGTCGCGCGATAGGACGGGCACATCACGCCGCCTTCGAGCTTGCGGCAGGCGCCGTTGTTGTTGCACATCTCAACGGCGCCCTGGAAACCGCCGCCGGCGCCGGGATAGGCCGACCAGTCCAGCACCGTCTTCAATTCGCCGACGCGATAATCCGGCGAGAAGCGGAACAGCGAGCGGTCGTCCATTTTCGGTGGATCGACGATCTTGCCCGGGTTGAGCGTGTTGTCCGGATCGAAGCGCTGCTTGACCTCGCGGAAATCGGCAACGATGCGCGCGCCGAACATCGTCTCGTGGAATTCCGAGCGCACCAGGCCGTCGCCATGCTCGCCGGAATGCGAGCCCTTGTATTCGCGCACCAGCTCGAAGGCTTCCTCGGCAATGGCGCGCATTGCCTTGACGTCCTTCTCGAGCTTGAGATTGAGCACCGGGCGCACATGCAGGCAGCCTTCGGAGGCATGCGCATACATCGTGCCGCGGGTGCCGTGCTTGGCGAAGACGGCGTTGAGCCGCTCGGTGTAGTCGGCGAGGTGCGGCAGCGGCACCGCGCAATCCTCGACGAAGGAGACCGGCTTGCCCTCCTGCTTCATCGACATCATGACGTTGAGGCCGGCGGCGCGGAAATCGGCGATCCCGGATTGCAGCGCGGGCTCCACGATCTCGACCACGCCGCCCCATTTGCGCTGCGGCCTGTCCCAGCCGAAGCCGAGATCGGCCATCAGCTCGCCGAGCTGCTTGAGGCGGGCGAGATTGTCGGCCTGATCTTCCTCGGCGAACTCCACCACCAGGATGGCGTCCGGATCGCCGCGCACGGCCTGGGAGATGATCGGCTGGAACATCGCGATCTCGCGGCCGAGCGCGATCATGGTGCGATCGACCAGCTCGACGGCGATCGGGCGCAGCTTGACCAAATGCTGGGCTGCGTCCATCGCCTCGTAGAAGCTGCCGAAATGGCAGACGCCGAGCGCCTTGTTGCGGATCACCGGCCACAGCTTCAACTCGACCTGGGTCGTGAAGGCGAGCGTTCCCTCCGATCCGACCAAAAGATGCGCCATGTTGTTCGGCGCATTGCGCGGCATCAGCGCGTCGAGGTTATAGCCGCCGACGCGGCGCTGCACTTTTGGGAATTTGTCCGCGATCTCGGCCGCCTCGCGCTCGCCGAGATCGAGCATGTCGCGGAACAGGCGCGATCCGCTGTCGCGAGAATTGATCCGCGTCAGATCGCGCGGCACCTCGCCGAAATGCAGCAGCGTGCCGTCGGCAAGCGCGGCATCCATCGACAGCGTGTTGTCGCGCATCGTGCCATAGCGCAGCGAGCGGCCGCCGCAGGAATTGTTGCCGGCCATGCCGCCGATCGTGGCGCGCGACGCGGTCGAGACGTCGACCGGAAACCACAGCCCGTGCTTCTTCAGCTGGCGGTTGAGGTCGTCGAGCACGATGCCGGGCTCAACGACACAAGTGCGGTTGTCGACGTCGAGCGAGAGGATCCGGTTCAGGTGCTTGGACAGGTCGACCACGATGCCGTCATTGACGGTCTGGCCGCATTGCGAGGTGCCGCCGCCGCGCGGGGTGACGATCCGCCCGTCGTCGCGGGCGATCGCGAGCGCCCGCAGCGCCTCGTCGATGGTGCGCGGCACCACCACGCCGGCCGGCATGATCTGGTAGAACGAGGCGTCGGTCGCGTAGCGGCCGCGGTTGAAGGCATCGAAAAAGACGTCGCCGGTCATTTCGGACCGCAGGCGCTGTTCGAGCGATGAGGCGTTCTTCATCCCAGATCCGATGTGATCCACGACGCAGCCGAAACTGCCCGTGGATTATTCATTCTATGGCGACTAAAATTATATTATGAATTCATAATGAGCAAGACTTGCGGCCTCAAGGCTAGTCGCCCTGAAGCGTCGCCTCGTCGGCGGCGTCCGGTCCCTCGGCGAGGTGCTCGATGGCGGCGGTCCGCTTGTTGCGCAGGTGTGCGAACAGGATGTCGCTGAGCTCGCTGCCGGCGCGGCGGCGCAGCGCATCGAGGATCGCTTCGTGCTCCCGCATCGCCTCGGCCCAGCGCTGCCGCTTGCGGGCGAAATTGGCGGAGTAGCGCACCCGGCGGATCCGGCCCGCGAAATTGGCGTAGGCGGTCTTCAGGGTCTCGTTGCGCGCGGCGGCGACGATGCTCTCGTGAATGCGCTGGTTGACCTGGAAATAGCCGTGCATGTCGCGATGCAGATAGTGGCCGTACATCTCGTAATGCAGCCGCTCGATCGCGGCGATTTCCTCATCGGTAATGGCTTCGCAGGCCAGCCGCCCGGCCAGGCTCTCGAGCCCTGCCATGACGTCGAACAATTCCTCGAGGTCGCGCGGGCTGAGCCGGCGCACCCGCGCGCCGCGATTGGGCAACAGCTCGATCAGGCCTTCGGCGGCCAGCACCTTGAGTGCTTCGCGCAGCGGCGTCCTGGATATCCCCAGCATGTCGCAGAGCTGCCGCTCCGGAACGCGCCCGCCTTCGGGGATGTTGCCCTCCACCACATAGTCGCGAAGCCGCAACAGGATCTCGCCATGAAGCGAGGCTTCCTGGCGGTCGCCGCCATTGCTGGCGGCCGGTGGGGTGATCGGAACCCCGGTTTCGGGAATCGCAGATTTCATATCCAGGACAATAATTTACCCACAGGGTCGCGTCGACGTCTCCAATCGAATACCAAATATGCGTTGAAAAGACAAAAAATGAATGCAAAATAGCCGACCAGCGGACTGAAGCACGGCGATTGGGAGGTTCTCATGCATCAAGGGCGCCATTTTCTCCAGATTCCGGGACCGAGCCCGGTCCCCGACCGCGTTCTTCGCGCGATGGACATGCCGGTCATCGACCACCGCAGCGCCGAATTCGGCGAGCTTGGCCGCACCGTGCTCGAGGGCAGCCAGAAGGTGTTTCAGACCGCAGGACCGGTGGTCATCTTCCCGTCGTCCGGGACCGGCGCCTGGGAGGCCGCGATCGTCAACACGCTGTCGCCGGGCGACAAGGTCCTGATGGTCGAGACCGGCCACTTCGCCACGCTGTGGCGCCAGATGGCCGGCCGCTTCGGCATCGAGGTCGACTTCATGCCCGGCGACTGGCGCCGCGGCGCCGACCCCGCCGAGATCGAGGCGAGACTCGCCGGCGACACCGCTCACAGCATCAAGGCGGTGATGGTCGTCCACAACGAGACCTCGACCGGCGCCACCAGCCGCATCGCGGATATCCGCGCCGCGATCGACCGCACCTCGCATCCGGCGCTCCTGATGGTCGATACCATTTCCTCGCTGGGCTCGGTCGACTACCGGCACGACGAGTGGAAGGTCGACGTCAGCGTCAGCTGCTCGCAGAAGGGTTTTATGCTGCCGCCCGGCCTCGGCTTCAACGCGATCTCCGACAAGGCGCGCGCCGCGTCGCGCAGCAACAAGATGCCGCGCTCCTATTTCGATTGGGAGGAGATGCTGAAGCCCAACGCCAAGGGCTTCTTCCCCTATACGCCGGCGACGAACCTGCTCTACGGGCTGCGCGAAGCCATCGCGATGCTGCTGGAGGAGGGGCTCGACAACGTGTTCGCGCGCCATCGGCGGCTCGCCGCCGCGACGAGGGCTGCCGTCAGTCAATGGGGGCTCGAGAATCTCTGCCAGGAGCCATCGGAATTCTCGCCGGTGCTGACCGCGGTGATGATGCCGCCCGGCCACGATGCCGATCAGTTCCGCAAGGTCGTGCTCGACAATTTCAACATGTCGCTCGGCGCCGGCCTGTCGAAGGTTGCCGGCAAGGTGTTCCGCATCGGCCATCTCGGCGAGTGCAACGAGCTGACGCTGCTTGGTGCGCTCACCGGCGTCGAGATGGGGCTGTCGGTCGCCGGCGTCCCGCATCGTGCGGGTGGCGTCGAGGCCGCCATGCGGATTCTTGAGCAGCGCGATCAGCACAACGCGCCGTCGCATCTGAAGGTGGTCAGCACTTAAGCGATCACCTACCGGCATCCCGCAGGCCAACGGCACAGAAAAATCGGGGATCAGGGAAGGGGAGGATATGAGGCTTCGGTTCAAGGCCACCCATGTCGTGTTGGCCATGCTCTGCGTGATGTACTTCATCACCTATGTCGACCGGGTGAACATCGGTACCGCGGCCGGCGATATCCAGAAGGAGCTCGGCCTGTCCAACACCGAGCTCGGCCTGGTGTTCTCGGCCTTCGCCTATCCGTATCTGCTGTTCCAGGTGATCGGCGGCTGGGTCGGCGATCGCTTCGGACCGCGCCAGACCTTGTTCTGGTGCGGCATGATCTGGGCTGCGGCGACCATCATGACCGGCTTTGTCCATGGTCTCGCCGCGCTGTTCGTTGCCCGCTTCGCGCTCGGATTCGGTGAAGGCGCGACCTTTCCCACCGCGACGCGCGCCATGCAGTACTGGACGCCGGCCAAGCGGCGCGGCTTCGCGCAAGGGCTGACGCATTCGTTCGCGCGGCTCGGCAATGCCGTCACCCCGCCGGTGGTCGCGCTGCTGATCCTATGGCTGACCTGGCGCGGCGCATTCATCGCGCTCGGTATTGTCAGTCTGATCTGGGGCGTCGCGTGGGTCTGGTACTTCCGCAACGAGCCGAGCGACCATGGCTCGATCACCGCAGCCGAGCTTGCGACGTTGCCGCCGCGTCCGCAGGGCGAGCGGCCGAAAGTGCCGTGGGGCCCGCTGTTGCAGCGCATGTGGCCGGTGACCTTGACCTATTTCTGCTACGGCTGGTGCCTGTGGCTCTACCTCAACTGGCTGCCGCTGTTCTTCAAGAACAACTACAGCCTCGACCTGAAGAACTCGGCGCTGTTCGCATCCGGCGTCTTCTTCGCCGGCGTCGTCGGCGACAGCATCGGCGGCGTCATCTCCGACCGCATCCTCGAGCGCACCGGCAATGTGCGTCTGGCGCGGCTCAGCGTGACGATCGTGGGATTCGCCGGCGCGCTGCTGTCGCTGATGCCGATCCTGTTCGTTCACGACATTACGGTGGTCGCACTTTGCCTGTCGGCCGGCTTCTTCTGCGCCGAGCTCGTGATCGGCCCGATGTGGTCGATCCCGATGGATATCGCGGCGAAATATTCCGGCACCGCCGCGGGGATCATGAACTCCGGCTCGGCGTTTGCGGCCATCGTCTCGCCGCTGGTCGCCGGCTTCGTCATCGACGCGACCGGCAATTGGTACCTGCCGTTCCTGATGTCGATGGGGCTCCTGCTCGTCGGAGGTTTCTCGGCGTTGCTGATGCAGCCGGAGCGGCCGTTCGAGGAGACCAGCGAACCGGTGGCACCGGGAAAGGTGGTGGCCGCCGAGTGAATAGGGCCATCGCATATGGCAGCGTCATGGCCGGGCTTGTCCCGGCCATCCACGTCTATCTTTGCCCGGAAACGAAGACGTGGATGCCCGGGACAAGCCCGGGCATGAAGAGTTTTACGGAGACGATGATCGCGTCGATTCCCCAACCTCGATAGCCTCGGCCGAATGAGGGGCTGCCGGCCCCGGTGGAGCGCCGTCAGATATGCATGACGGCCCCTCGCCGGGCCTAGGACAAACCCGGCGAATAGTGATATGCGAGCGGCTCACCACGACCAAGACAAGACCGGGAAGACGCTCATGACCGTGCATACTGGAAGGCATTTTCTCCAGATTCCGGGACCGACCAACGTGCCGGACCGGGTGCTGCGGGCCATGGACATGCCGACCATGGACCATCGCGGTGCCGAATTCGCCGAGATCGGTTTTGCCGTGCTTTCGGCGATGCAGCGTGTGTTCCGCACCAAGCAGCCCGTGATCATCTACCCCTCGTCGGGGACCGGAGCCTGGGAGGCTGCGATCGTCAACACGCTGCAGCCCGGCGACAAGGTTTTGATGTGCGAGACCGGGCAATTCGCCGTGCTGTGGCACGGCATCGCCGACAAGTTCAAGCTCGACGTCGATTTCATTCCCGGCGACTGGCGCCACGGCGCCGACCTCGAGCAGATCGAGGCGCGGCTTGCCGCCGACAAGGCGCACAAGATCAAGGCGGTCTGCGTGGTCCATAACGAGACCTCGACCGCCTGCGTGACCTATCCGCGCGACGTCCGCAAGATCCTCGACACGTTGAAGCATCCGGCGCTGCTGATGGTCGATACCATCTCGGGCCTCGGCTCGCTTGAATATGAGCACGATGCCTGGGGGATCGACGTGTCGATCGCCGGCTCCCAGAAGGGACTGATGCTGCCGCCCGGCCTCGGCTTCAACGCCGTGTCGGAGAAGGCGCTGGCAGTGGCCAAGGCCAATCCCGCGATGCGCTCCTATTGGGACTGGCAGGAGGTCATCAACATCAACAAGGCCGGCACCTGGCCGTACACGCCCGCAACCAACCTGCTGTTCGGCCTCAGGGAGGCCGTGAAGATGCTGGAGGAGGAGGGGCTCGACAACGTCTTCGCCCGCCACAAGCGCCACAGCGAGGCGACGCGCGCCGCGATCAAGGTCTGGGGCCTCGAGACGCAGTGCCAGGAGCAGGGCGCGCACTCGCCGGCGCTGACCGCGGTGCGGGTGCCTGATGGCCATGACGCCGATCATTTCCGCAAGGTCGTGCTTGATAATTTCGACATGTCGCTCGGCACCGGCCTCAACAAGGTCAAGGGCAAGGTATTCCGGATCGGCCATATCGGTCACTTCAACGACCTGATGCTGATGGGCACGCTGTCCGGCGTCGAGATGGGGCTTGATCTCGCCAAGGTGCCGCATCGCAGTGGCGGCGTGCTGGCGGCGATGGAAGTCCTGAAGGGACGCGACCCGTCGCAGGCGTCCAAGGCTGTTGCTTGAAGAGGCTGTTGCTTAAAAAGGCCGTCGCCTGAAATCGAATCGTAGACAACAGAAAGAGCGAGACATGAACGCGCCCGTCACTTCGACCGAAGACCTGATCTATTCCGTCGAGGACGGGATCGCGCGCATCACGTTCAACAGGCCGCAGGCGCGCAATGCGCTGACCTTTGCGATGTATGAGCAGATGGCGTCGATCTGCGAGAACATCAATCAGGATTACTCCATCAAGGCGCTGATCATGACCGGTGCCGGTGACAAGGCGTTCGCCTCGGGCACCGACATCTCGCAGTTCCGGGCCTTCAAGACCGCCCAGGATGCGCTGGATTATGAGGCGCGGATCGACCGCGTGCTGGGAACGCTCGAACAGTGCCGCGTGCCCGTCATCGCAGCGATTGCCGGCGCGTGCACCGGTGGCGGCGCCGGCATCGCCGCATGCTGTGACATCCGCATCGGCACCGAGGCGACACGGATCGGCTTCCCGATCGCGCGCACGCTCGGCAACTGCCTCTCGATGTCCAACATCTCGCGGCTGGTCTCGCTGATCGGCCCGGCGCGGACCAAGGATCTGATCTTCAAGGCGCGCCTGGTCGAGGCGCCGGAAGCGCTGGCGCTCGGGCTGTTGACCGAAGTGGTCCCCGATGTCGAGACGCTGCAGCGCCGCGCCAACGAGACCGCCAAGCTTGTCGCCGGCCATGCGCCGATCACGCTAGAGGTGACCAAGGAGGCGGTGCGCCGCATCCGCCGCACGCTGTCGCGCGAGGAAGGCGAAGACCTGATCCTGCGCGCCTATATGAGCGAGGATTTCCGCGAAGGCATGGACGCCTTCCTCAACAAGCGCGCGCCGAACTTCAAGGGCAAGTAGCGGCTGTCCGAGGGCTCCGGGTGGCTTTTGTATGCTTCGTCATTCCGGGGCGTACTGACACGCGCCGTTTGAACGACAGTGAGATGAGCACGCTCTCCAGGCTCCCTCCCCCCTTGCGGGGGAGGGCTGGGGAGAGGGGTAAGTCCCGGGCGGAGTCCATCGATAAGAGCACCATCTCCGCAATCTTCGTTTGTTTGTCGCGAGTACGGAAAGTGCACCCCGTGTGGCACCCCTCTCCCTAACCCTCCCCCGCAAGGGGGAGGGAACCCATCCGCCGGTGGCTCCCTTACGCGCGCGTGCCACTGAGTTGCCCGACGGCGCAAGCCCCTCATGCAAAAATATTTCGCTTTATCAGAAATACAACTCAGTGTATGGTTTGCCCGTCTCACCCGATCGAGGGGCGGCTCGCGATCGTCACGAACGCGGTGTGGGATGCGGTGGACGCCGAGCGTGCGAGAGACGAAAGCACGCAAGGCGGACGGCTAAGTCGTGTGGTCCTGACGCCCCAGCGGTAGGTGTCCCCTCGCAAGACGCGAATGCGACTTTGCGAGGGCGGTGACAACAAAGCCCGGTCTCGCCGGGGAGAGCACGAAATAAGCCGTAACCCATCGCGCAGGGAAAGCCGGAGTGTTCCCGGTTACACCTGTGGTCCTGCCTCCCGTGCTTCCTGTTGCACGGGACCCATGGGTGCAATCGGCACCCGGCTTTCCCTGCGCCCTCTGATCGAGAGAGGCGGAACGAGATGCAAGACTCGGACGATTCATGTCGCGAGAATGCGGATGTATGAGTCACAGGCCGCGCAACACACTCGGTGTCGTCCCGGCGTAGGCCGGAACCCATAACCACAAATGGAAATTGTCTTGCTCGACACCCGAACGGCGAGCCCTACTCACAACATCGGCCGCGGAGTATGGGTCCCGGCCTTCGCCGGGACGACGATCGGAGAAATCGCGCGTTCAACTCCATCCTCACTGTGGCGCATTCGGTGGCTAGCAGCGACACCCCCACCTCATTCCAAAGTCATAGACCATGCGGCAGTTCGCGGCTTGAACTCACCCGCATTCTCGGCACAATGACCGCACCCGCCGCCTCGACGGTTTTCGCCAAGCCGAACAAATAGATAGGGAAGAAACACGTGGGACAGATTGTGAAAACCACGGCTGCCATCGCGGCCTTGCTGCTGAGCACGCCGGCCTTTGCCGGCTGGGAGCCGAGCAAGCCGGTCGAGATCGTGGTTGCGGCCGGTGCCGGTGGCGCCTCCGACCAGATGGCGCGGATGATGCAGGCGGCGATCCAGAAGAACAATCTGATGAAGCAGCCGATGGTGGTGTCGCTGAAGGGCGGCGCGTCGGGTGCCGAAGCGCTGATGTACATGAAGTCGAGCGAGGGTGATCCCAACAAGGTGCTGATCGCCTATTCGCTGATCTACATGCTGCCGCTGTCGGCGAAAATTCCCTTCAACTGGCGCGACCTCACGCCGGTGTCGGTGATCGCGCTCGATCAGTTCGTGTTGTGGGACAACGCAACGGGCCCCAAGACCGTGAAGGAGTTCATCGAGGCCGCCAAGGCGGCAAGCGCGCCGTTCAAGATGGGCGGCACGGGCTCCAAGCGCGAAGATCACGTGCTGACCGTGTTCATGGAGCAGAAGACCGGCGCAAAATTCTCCTACCTGCCGTACAAGTCCGGCGGCGAGGCTGCGACCCAGCTGGTCGGCGGCCACACCGAGTCCAACGTCAACAATCCGAGCGAGAACCTCGAAGTCTGGCGGGCCGGCCAGGTTCGCGCGCTCTGCGTGTTCGACAAGGAGCGGATCTCCTACAAGACCAAGGTCACCGAGACGCAATCCTGGAACGATATCCCGACCTGCAAGGAAGAGGGGCTCGACCTGCAGTATCTGATGCTGCGCGCGATGTTCCTGCCGGGCAAGGTCACGCAGGAGCAACAGGCATTCTATGCCGACCTGTTCCAGAAGGTGACGCAGACGGCTGAATACAAGGACTATATGGAGAAGCAGGCGTTGAAGCCGATCTTCCTCACCGGCAAGGACATGGTCGAGTTCCTCGAGGATGACGACAAGCTGAACGCCTCGCTGATGAATGCGGCGGGCTTCGTCGCAAAATAGCGGTCGTGGTTTGCTTTACCTTCAGGCCGGAATTGGCTTGCAAGCGGCGGCGGCGCAGTGATTATTGCGCCGCAGTAAGGCCGAACGTCCGGCGAGCCCGATCGGGCTGGGTCAACCCTCCGTCGCCGTTGCGGGACCGTGAGGAGCGATCATGAGCAAAGCCGTTCTCGGCATCATCGGCGGATCCGGCATCTACGACCTGCCGGGCCTGGAAAATGTCCGCGAGGAAGCGATCACGAGCCCGTGGGGCGAGCCGTCGGCGCCGCTGCGCCGCGGCGAGATGGCGGGACTGCCGATCGTGTTCCTGCCGCGGCACGGCCAGGGACATGCGTTGTCGCCGTCCGACATCAACTATCGCGCCAATATCGACGTGCTGAAGCGGGCGGGGGTTACCGACCTTGTCGCGCTGTCCGCGTGCGGCTCGTTCAAGGAGGAGTTGCCGCCGGGCACCTTCGTGCTGGTCGACCAGTTCGTCGATCGCACCCACAAGCGCGAGAGCTCGTTCTTCGGCAAGGGCTGCGTCGCGCATGTCTCGATGGCGCATCCGGTGTCGCCGTTGCTGGTCAAGCATCTCGCCGCCGCCGCCGAAGCCGAGCGCATCGCGTTTGCGCGCGGCGGCACCTATCTCTGCATGGAAGGGCCACAATTCTCCTCGCTCGCCGAAAGCCTGACCTACAAGGCGCAGGGCTATTCGGTGATCGGCATGACCAACATGCCGGAAGCCAAGCTCGCCCGTGAGGCCGAGATCTGCTACGCCAGCGTGGCGATGGTGACCGATTTCGATTGCTGGCATCCGGCGCATGATGCCGTGACGGTGCAGGATATCATCCGCGTGCTGAATTCGAACGCCGAGAAGGCAAAGGCGCTGGTCGCGCGTCTGGCGCGGGATTTCCCGCGCGAGCATGAGCCGTGTCCGATCGGCTCAGATCGTGCACTGGACACCGCGCTGATCACGGCACCCGCGGCGCGCGATCCGCAGCTGCTCGCCAAGCTCGATGCGGTCGCCGGAAGGGTCTTGAACGCATGAAGATCGATGGACGGCATTTTCGCAGCATCTGGCTCCAGCCCGACGGCTGGTCGGTCGGTGCGATCGATCAGCGCCGGCTGCCGCACGAGTTCATCGTCGCCAGGCTCACGACGGCGGACGAGACCGGCGAGGCGATCAGCTCGATGCTGGTCCGCGGCGCGCCGCTGATCGGCGCGACCGCGGCCTATGGCATGGCGCTTGCGATGCGCGCCGATGCGTCCGACGCGGCGCTGGAGCTCGCCGGCAAGATGCTGGCTGCGACCCGGCCGACCGCAATCAATCTGAGGTGGGCGGTCGACGAGATGCAGCGCGCGCTCGCGCCGCTCGCAGCTTCAGCCCGCGCGGAAGCGGCCTATGCCCGCGCCCGCGAGATCGCCGACGAGGATGTCGAGATCAACCGCGATATCGGCCGCCACGGTCTCGGCCTGATCGAGCAAATCGCCGCGACGAAGAAGCCGGGCGAGCCGGTGAACGTGCTGACGCATTGCAATGCCGGCTGGCTTGCAACCGTGGATTGGGGAACGGCGACATCGCCGATCTACCAGGCGCATGATCGCGGCATTCCGGTCCATGTCTGGGTCGATGAGACGCGGCCACGCAATCAGGGCGCCTCGCTGACCGCCTGGGAACTCGGACATCACGGCGTGCCGCACACCGTGATCCCCGACAACACCGGCGGCCATCTGATGCAGCATCGCATGGTTGACCTGGCGATCGTCGGAACCGACCGCGTCGCCGCCAATGGCGACGTCTGCAACAAAATCGGGACCTATCTGAAGGCGCTTGCCGCGCACGACAACGGCGTGCCGTTCTACGTGGCACTGCCGTCGCCGACTATTGATTTTCGTATCGATGACGGCATCAAGCAAATTCCGATCGAGCAGCGCGCAGCCGCCGAGGTCACGCACCTCACCGGGCGCACGGCGGATGGGCGGATCGAGACCGTGCGCGTGGTGCCGGACGGCTCTTCCGTCGCCAATTTCGGCTTCGATGTGACCCCGGCCAGGCTGGTGACGGGACTGATCACCGAGCGCGGCGTCCTCAACGCTAGCCGTGCTGCACTTGCGAGCGCGTTTCCAGAACGTTCCGGCGTTGGCTGAAGGCTGCATTGACGGTGATTGTGTCAGCGCGCTATCCCAATCGTTGCCCTCGCAACCGAGACCGTCTCATCCATGTCCAATACCGATATTGAGATCGTCGTCGACGATCCGACCGCGCCTGAAGAGAACTCGCCTGCGGTCGTCAGCACCGGCGTGGTCGACGTCGTCGTCTCGCTGCTGTTGCTTGTGCTCGCTTTGGTGCTCGGCTGGGACAATTGGCGCACCGGCGCCTCGTGGGATTCGACCGGGCCGCAGCCGGGCTATTTTCCGTTCTATCTCTCGGTCATCCTCGGTGGCGCCAGCCTCTACGGCCTGGGCGCCGCCTTCCTCTCGCGCCGGGAAGCCGCCGAGACCTTCGTCACCCGCGCCCAGCTGCGCCGGGTGATGGCGGTGTTCGTGCCGACATTGCTGTTCTGCCTCGCCACCCAGTATCTCGGCCTCTATGTCGCGAGCTTTCTCTTGATCTCGGCCTTCATGCGCCTCGTCGGCAAGATCGCGCTGTGGAAGTCGCTGTTGACCGCCTTCGTCTTCACCGCCGTGATGTTCGTGACGTTCGACGTCGCGTTCGACGTCATTATGCCAAAAGGGCCGCTTGAGTCGGCTCTCGGCCGCTAGCCAACCGACAGGATTTCGAGACATGGAAGCCTTCGGTCTGTTGCTGCACGGCTTTGCCGTCCTGCTGACGTGGAAGACGCTGCTGTTGATGATGGTCGGCCTCGTGCTCGGCATCTTCGTCGGTGTCTTGCCCGGGCTTGGTGGCCCCAACGGCGTCGCGATCCTGCTGCCGCTGACCTTCACGATGGATCCGACCTCCGCCATCGTGATGCTGTCCTGCATCTACTGGGGTGCGCTGTTCGGCGGCGCCATCACGTCGATCCTGTTCAACATTCCCGGCGAAGCCTGGTCGGTCGCGACCACCTTCGACGGCTATCCGATGGCGCAGCAGGGCAGGGCGGCCGAAGCGCTGACGGCCGCGTTCACCTCGTCCTTCATCGGCTCGCTGGTCGCGGTGCTCCTGATCACCTTCCTGGCGCCGATGATCTCGTCGTTCGCGCTGAAGTTCGGCCCGCCGGAGTTCTTCGCCGTCTACCTGCTGACCTTCTGTTCGTTCGTCGGCCTCGGCCGCGAGGCCAAGCACAAGACGGTGATCTCGATGTCGCTGGGACTGCTGCTAGCCGGCGTCGGCATGGATACGGTGTCCGGGCAGCTGCGCATGACCTTCGGCTCGGCGGAACTCCTGCGCGGCATCAACTTCCTCGTCGCGGTGATCGGCCTGTTCGGCATCAGCGAGATCCTGCTGACGATGGAGGAGCGCCTAGCGCTGCGCGGACACGCCGCCGGCATCAGCCTGCGCGTGGTGCTGTCCGTGTGGAAGGACCTGCCGAAATACTGGGTGACCCTGCTGCGCTCGTCCGTGATCGGCTGCTGGCTCGGGATCACGCCGGGCGGCGCGATCGCGGCCTCCTTCATGGGCTACAATCTCGCCAAGCGCTTCGCCAAGGATCCGGAAAGTTTCGGCAAGGGCCGCATCGAGGGCGTGTTCGCGCCGGAGACCGCCGCCCACGCCTCGGGCACCTCGGCGCTGCTGCCGATGCTCGCGCTCGGCATTCCCGGCTCGGGGACCGCTGCGATCCTGCTTGGCGGCCTGATGGTGTGGGGCCTCAACCCCGGCCCGCTGCTGTTCGTCGAGCACAAGGACTTCGTCTGGGGCCTGATCGCCTCGATGTATCTCGGCAACGTCGTCGGCCTCGTGCTGGTGCTGACCACCGTGCCGATCTTCGCCTCGATCCTGCGGGTGCCGTTCTCGGCCGTAGCCCCGATGATCGTGGTGTCCTGCGCGATCGGCGCCTATGCGATCCAGAATGCGATGTTCGACATCTGGCTGATGCTGGGCTTCGGTGTCGTCGGCTACGTCTTCAAGAAGATCGGCATTCCGCTCGCGCCATTCACCCTCGCGCTGGTGCTCGGCAGCCGCGCCGAGGATGCGTTCCGTCTCTCGATGATCGGTTCCGGCGGTGACATGAGGGTGTTCTGGTCGAACGGCCTCGTCGGCACCATCACGACCTTGGCGATCGTGCTGCTGTTCTGGCCGGTGATCGATTGGGCCTTTGCCGGCGTCGCGCGTCTGGTGCGGCCGGCAAAGGCGTGAGGGGTCAGACGACCTTGCGCTGCCGGAGCTCGGCGATCTCGTCCTTGTCGAAGCCGAGTTCGGCCAGGACTTCCTCGGTCTGCTCGCCGAATTCCGGCGGACGGGCCGCCATCCTGCTCGGGGTCCGCGACAGCGTCACGGGCTGGCTGACCAGCTGGATATGCCGGTTCTCGTCATTGGGAACGTGCTGGGCCATGCCGAGATGCTTGACCTGGGCATCCTCGAACATCTGGTCGATCGCGTAGATCGGCCCGCACGGCACGCCGGCGGCGTTCAGCTCCTGCACCCAGGTCTCGGTCGACTTCTTCTGGGTCAGCGCGTCGATCCGCGCATTGAGCGCGTCGCGATTCTTCGAGCGCGCCGGTGCGGTCGCATAGTCGGGGTCGGTGACCAGATCGGGCGCGCCGATCGCCTGCGCGCAGCGCTCCCAGATCCGGCCCCCGGTGGTGGCGATGTTGATGTAGCCGTCGGAGGTCTTGAACACGCCGGTCGGGATCGAGGTCGGATGGTTGTTGCCGGCCTGCTTGGCCACTTCCTTTTCCATCAGCCAGCGCGCCGCCTGGAAATCCAGCATGAAGATCTGCGCCTGCAGCAGCGAGGTCTGCACCCATTGGCCTTCGCCGGAAACATCGCGCTCCAGCAGCGCGGTCAGGATGCCGAGCGCACAGAACAGGCCCGCGGTCAGGTCCGCAACGGGAATGCCAACCCGCATCGGCCCCTCGCCGGGCGCGCCGGTCACCGACATCAGGCCGCCCATCCCCTGCGCGATCTGATCGAACCCCGGGCGCTTGTGATAGGGGCCGTCCTGGCCGAAGCCGGAGATGCTGCCATAGACGATCCGCGGATTGATCTTGCGGATGCTCTCATAGTCGATGCCGAGCTTGGCCTTGACGTCCGGCCGGAAGTTTTCGACCACGACATCAGCCTGTTCGGCCAGCCGCTTGAACACCTCGAGCCCCCTGGGGTCTTTCAGGTTCAAGGTCATGGCGCGCTTGTTGCGATGCAGGTTCTGGAAATCGGACCCGCCGCGGGGGCCGCCCGGCTGCTCGCCGCCGCCGTCCTCCAGCAGCGCATCGATCTTGATGACGTTGGCACCCCAGTCGGCGAGCTGGCGCACGCAGGTCGGCCCCGACCGGACCCGGGTCAAATCCAGCACGGTGAAACGGGACAGGGCTTGGGATGCGCGAGGAAAGGGCATTGAGACACCTCTTGTTTGGCGGGCCGCTCTGGGGGCTACTGCCTATCTGCCTTAGACAATTTGGCTGACCTTTCCAACTGTTACCCGGACGACAGGCCGGGCCGGAAACAACCAGCCATGGTTCCGTGAAGATCGGTTCGTCCCTTGGCGGTGATTTGGGCCAGCCGGGCCTGCTCGCCGGCACTACCATCTGCCAACCCTCGACAATCACCCCGGCGGCTGCTAGCCCGTCGCCGAGCCGAACGGGTTTTGCCCTTATGGAATAGACACTTGAAGCGTATCGAAGCGATGGACCGAAAACGGGCATGGCGGTGAAGAAAGGTCCATCCCATCTGCTCGGCAACTCGGCATGGAACGCGACTGCCTTCGCGGTCGCAGTGCTGCTCAATCTTGCGATCCTGCCATTCGTGATTTTCCGCCTTGGCCTCGCTGCGTTCGGTGTTGCGGGCCTGGTGACAGCCTGCGTCGCGCCTGCGCTGATGTTCAGCAACGCGCTTGGCCTCTCCACGACGCGCGAGCTCGCGCAACGATTGGAATCGTCCGATCGCGACGATGCGCGGCGCTTCTTCGCGACCGCCCTTGCGCTTGCCATCGTCGTGGGCAGCCTGATCGCGGTAGTGCTCAGCCTTGCAGGCGCGCCGCTCGCGCGATTGGGATTTCACCTGGGGGGCCCGGCTGGCGACGACCTCGGGCTTGCCTTTGCATTGGCCGGCGCCGGTTGGCTGTGCCAGTGCCTGTTCGCGGTCTTCCTCTCGCTGTTCACGGCGCGCCAGGATTATCGGCGGATCGCGTCGATCAGCATCACAGGCACGGTGGTGACGACGATGTCGATGCTGCTGCTGATCCCGCACGCGCCGCGCGCCTCGACGTTCCTCGGTTGCCAGGCATTGGGCTTCGCAACGAATTTCCTGATGGCCGTCGCCTGGTCGCGGCACGCGATAGGTGACTGGCTGGCACGGCCGGCGCTCGATCGCAACGCGCTGCGTGCACTGGTCAAGCTTGGCGGCTGGCAGGTGGCTGCGCAAAGCGGCGCGCTGTTTGCCGGGCAGGCGGACCGCTATCTGCTCGGCGCGCTGCTGCAGCCGCAATTCGTCGGCTTCTACAGTGTTGCGCAGCGGCTGGAGGAGGCGGTCTATATCGGTGTGCTGAAGGTCGGCGAGATCCTGTTCCCGTTCTTCAGCACGCTGCAAAAGGAGGATGACGATCGCAAGGTCGACCTGCTGCTTCGTTCGTCCTGGATTCTCAATGTGCTTGCCGCGAGCGCGCTGGGCGGCCTGATCCCGATCGCAGGCGCATTACTATATCGATGGACCGGCGCCGAGGTGGCGGCCGAGGCGCAACTGGTGCTGGTGGTGCTCTCGATCAGCGGCATATTGGGGTCCTGCGCCAACGTGTTTGCGTTCTATCTGCTGTCGCAGGGGCGCTCCAGTTCCAACGCGCTGATCTCGCTCGTCACCGGTGTCTTCACGCTGGCGACCAGCGCCGTCGCATTGCCGTATTTCGGCTGGCAGGCGGCAGGTTGGAGCACCTGCGTCGGGATGGTCGCGCAGATGGTCACCACGGTGCTGCTGTTGCGGCGGACCTTCAGGCTTTCAGCCATGTGGTCGCGGATGCTGCATTTCGTCCTCGTCCCGCTCGGCACCGGGATCGCCGTTGCGCTGGCGCTGCGCTCCCAGCTTGGCCACACCTCATTCGACCACGCGCCGTCATGGTGGTATGTGGTGTCGCTCTACGGCGTGTCGGCGGCGGCAATCTTCGTCGCCGCCGTCGCCGTGTCGCAGCTTGGTCCCTATCGTGCCGTCTGCTGGCGGGACCTCCGCATCATCATCACCCGCTTCTTGCCCTTCAAGGCCGCCTAGACATGTGTGGTATCGCAGGCATCGTCAATCTGCGCGGTTCCGCCGTGGAGCCGGCCGAGATCTCGCGGCTCACCAGTCTGATCGCGCATCGCGGTCCGTTCGGCGAGGGCATCTGGTTCAACGCCAAGCGAAACGTCGCCTTCGGCCATCGCCGGCTCGCTATCATCGATCCCGGCGAGGGTGGCTATCAGCCGATGGTCTCAGGCGATGGCCGCCATGTGATTGTCTACAATGGCGAGATCTATAACTTCCTCGAATTGCGCCGCGAACTCGAGGCGAAGGGCGCGATGTTCCGCAGCCAGTCCGATACCGAAGTGATCCTTGCCGCCTGGCAGGCATGGGGCGAGGACATGCTGCTGCGCTTCAACGGCATGTGGGCGCTCGCGATCTACGACACCGCCACGGATGATCTGTTCCTTGCGCGCGACCGTTTCGGCATCAAGCCGCTGCTCTACGCGCTGTCGTCCGAACGATTCGTTTTCGCATCCGAGCAGCGAGCGCTGGCGCGGAGCGGGCTGATTGAGACATCGCTCGACATCGACGTAGCGCGGCGGCTGTTGCTTGACCCATTCGGGATCGAAGGCAGCGAGCGGACCCTGTTCGCGCAGCTGCGCCGCCTGCAGGGCGGCCACTGCATGTGGCTGCGCCAAGGCAAGGTGCAGGTGCGCCGCTGGTGGCGAACCGTGGATCACCTGCCTGATGTCCCGGCCGGCGAGGCCGAACGTGTGGCGCGCTTTCGTGAGCTGTTTCAGGATTCCGTGGCGCTGCGCATGCGCAGCGACGTACCGATCGGCACTTGCCTGTCCGGCGGCTTCGACTCGTCCGCGGTGATCTGCACCATGTCGGCGCATGAGAAGGCCGGCATGGGACCGCGCGACAGCACCGCCTGGCGGCACGCCTTTGTCGCGACCTTTCCCGGCGACAGCAATGACGAGCGGCCGATGGCGGAGGAGGCGGCCGCGTGGGCCGAGGTGGCGCCGAGCTTTCTCGAGATCGGCCGCTCTGATGCGCTCACCGACCTTGACCGGATCCTCGACGACAATGACGACGTCTATATCGGGCTGCCGAGCGCGCCGTGGCTGATCTACCGCGAACTCCGGCGCCAGAACGTGACCGTGTCGCTTGACGGTCACGGCGCGGATGAATTGATGGGCGCCTACCTGCAGGAGGGGCAGTCGACCGCATTCCGGATCCGGAACGCAGCGGCCGCGCTCACGTCACGATCGAAGCTGGCGCAGCGGGGCATCGACTTCTTGCGGGCGCAGATGATCAGGCGGCAGGGGTATTACTTCCTGCGTGGCGGCGCGGCGGCGATGCCCGCACCGTTGCGGCTGGTCGCCGAGGATGACGAAATGCCGAGCGCGTGGGGCGCGCTGAACCGGCGTCTCTACCGGATGTTTCACTCGACCACGCTGCCAACCATCCTGCGCAATTTCGACCGGCTCTCGATGGCGCACGGGATCGAGGTCCGGATGCCGTTCATGGACTGGCGGCTGGTCACCTACACGATGGCGCTGCCGGAAACGAGCAAGTCGGCCGACGGCATGACCAAGGTGGTGGCGCGGCAGGCGATGGCGAACCTGATGCCCGAAAGCATCCGCACTGCGCGCCGCAAGGTTGGATTCAATTCGCCGATGCCGGAATGGCTGAACGGGCCATTGGCCGGCTGGACCGCAGAGCTGCTCGATCGGAAGGTCCCGGCATTTGCCGAGTTCGTCGACGAGGTGCCGCTTCGAAAGGCGGTCGGCCGCTTGACGGCATCGCAAAGCTGGGGTTGGGAATCCGTCGGCCGGATCTGGCCGTATCTGAACATGAAATGGATGTTGGCGAGGTCCGCGTAAGCAATGCGTCTGTTCCAGAACAGCGGTCTCTATCCGTCCTATCTGCCGCGGCTGAACCAGCTTGCGGCAAAGGCGTCGACCTTCGCGGCGCGGCGCGACGTGTTCCTGCACGATCGCTTTGGCGCGGCGCATTTCCTCAAGCCGGTGCTCGACGGCGCACCCGAAGCCTTCTTCACCAATGGCGACGACGAAGTGCTGCAGCGCCGATGGGCGCATGAGCAGGGCATCAAGGGGACGCCGACGCTCGAGGCAATCCTGCTCGCGCAGATCGAGCATCACGGAACCGAGGTGTTCTACAATCTCGATCCGGTGCGCTATCCGAGCGCGTTCGTCGCCAAGCTTCCCGGCTGCGTGAAGAAGACGCTGTGCTGGCGCGCGGCACCCTCCGGAAATGCCGACCTGACCGCTTATGGCGCGGTGCTTGGAAACTTCCCTTCGATCCTCGAGGCCTGGCGCAGCAAGGGGTGCCGGGCGGAGCTGTTCTTCCCCGCGGTCGATCCGGTGATGGAGCAATACGGCCACGGCGAACGACCGATCGACGTGGCGTTTGTCGGTGGATATTCGCGGCACCACAGCGCGCGGGGCCGGACGCTCGAGCAGGTCGCGGCGCTGGCGGCTGATCGCAACATCGTGTTCTGCCTCGATGCGTCGCGGCTGACGCGGCTCGCCGAAAGCGCGGTCGGGCGATTGTTGCCGTTGGGGAAGCACCGGCGTCCCGAAGCCATCGCGCGGATCGCGAGGTTGCCGCTGTTCGGCAGGAACCTCTACGAATTGTTCGGATCGGCGAAGATCGTGCTCAACGGCGCAATCGACATGGCCGGCAACGATCGCGGCAACATGCGCTGCTTCGAGGCGATGGGCTGCGGAGCGCTGCTCGTGTCGGACGCCGGCAGTTATCCGGAGGGGATGCAGGATGGCGTCACGATGCGCACCTACGACGCTCCTGAAAGGGCCGCCAAGGCGATTTCAAGCAGCCTGCAGGATTGGCCACATTGGGCCGGGATCGCTGTAACCGGCAGGAGGCGCGTGCACGAAACCTACAGCAAGGCCTCGCAATGGGCACATTTTGTCGACCTCGTCGCGCGCACCAAGCCGTGCTAGACCATCGTAGCGGGAGCTTGCAGGATGGCCGGGCGTTGAGAATGTGGGGTAATGACATGACTTGCGGGTTGAGATGGCCGGACTTGCGGGCCGAGCTAGCCGGCCGACTGGCTCGCTTTCTGTAGGCCGCATGAATCTCGATTTCCTGATCCAGCGATTAACCGGCCGCAATTTTGACTACCTGGTCCAGCGGCTGATCGGCCGCGCCACTTGCCGGCTGCAGGACGGTGCGGTGCTTGGCACTAGCGCGAGAGTCAAGAACATCGTCGGCGACACTGACAGGATCGTGGTTGGATGCCATAGCCGGATTCTCGGAGAGCTTATGACGTTCGCTCATGGCGGGGAGGTCCGGATCGGCGAGTGGTGCTACATTGGGGAGGGGACACGGATCTGGTCCGCGGTGTCCATCGAAATCGGAGACCGTGTTCTCATCTCGCATTCGGCGAACGTCTTTGACAGCCTCACGCATCCGCTGCGCGCGGCAGAGCGGCATCAGCAAGTCCAACAGATTCTTACGCGCGGCCATCCGCGTGAGCTCTCGCTTGACGAGCGTCCTGTCCGGATTTGCGATGATGCCTGGATCGGGGCCGGTGCAATGGTTTTGCGCGGTGTGACCGTAGGGCAGGGCGCCGTTGTCGCCGCCGGAGCGGTCGTGACCAAGGATGTCCCGGCGTTTTCGATCGTGGCAGGAAATCCGGCCGTGCTGGTCAGGGAGCTCGGGCCCGATGAACGGTGAACGTAAGTTCACGACCTGGGAGGAGGCCGTGGTCTGGCTGCGCAATCAGCCCGACCAGCGCCAGCTCATGCTCGACGCGTTCTACGACGATCCCCTTATCGGCGCCGCGGAGCGCTACTTTCAAAGCGCTGAGTGGCAGGCGATCGCCGCGCTGCTGGCGGGAAGGTCGGGCGCAGCGCTCGACGTCGGCGCCGGGCGCGGCATTGCGAGCTACGCGCTCGGCCGAACCGGCTTTGCCGTGACCGCGCTCGAGCCGGATGCCAGCGCGATCGTCGGGGCTGCGGCGATCCGCGATCTCGCCGCCCAGGCGCAACTGCCCATCAGGGTGGTCGAGGAATTTTCCGAGCGGTTGCCGTTCGACGATGCGACGTTCGATGTTGTGTTCGCGCGTGCCGTCCTGCATCACACCAGGGACCTTGAGGGGGCGTGCCGCGAGATGTTCCGCGTGCTACGCCCCGACGGCCTGCTGATCGCCGTGCGCGAGCACGTCATCAGCAAAGAAGCTGATCTCCCTCAATTCCTCGCCCAGCATCCGCTACACCACCTCTATGGAGGCGAGCACGCCTTCGTTCTCGATCGCTACACCGGTGCATTGACAGCTGCCGGATTTTCCGCGATCGAGATCCTTGCCCCGCTCACGAGTCCCATCAACCTTGCACCCCATACAGAGGACACGCTAAGGGCCGCGGTCGTCGAGAAGCTGGCACAGAGGATTCCCATGCGCCCGGTATGGCGCGGTGCACTCGCCTCGCAACGCGTGTTTACGTCGCTGCTCAGGATTGCCACGCGCTTCGACCGCAGACCGGGCCGGCTCTACTCGTTTGTTGGCCGCAAGCCGGTTTGAATGCTCGCATGCGGGGCGCGTGGTCCTGCTTGTTGAGATTCGACGCTCGTGCCGAGCATATTTCCCGCGGCGACGGCACAAGACTTCTGGCGCAGTCGAATTTTCGAGCGGGACGCCAAGCTTGAGCGGTCTGGGCTTTTGGCCTACGACTAAAACTGCTCCAGAAACAGGCGATGCAGCCTTGGACAGAATGATGGCCGACGAAGAGACCAAACTGCACCGGATCGACGAAGGCTCGATTTACGCAAACGCGGAGTATCTTGCAAACAATCCCTCCTGGCATGTCGAAGAGTCACCCTGGAAGGCAGACAAGATTTACGAAATCCTGCGCAGAAACGGCCTCACTCCGTCCCGAATCGCGGAAGTAGGCTGCGGAGCAGGCGAAATTCTTGTGCAGCTTAAGGCGCGCCTGCCGGGGACTTCGTTCGTAGGTTACGAGATGTCGGAGCAGGCTTTCAAGCTGGCGGCGACACGCGAGCGCGACGGCATTCACTACGTCAACGGCAACCTGCTTGAAATTGACGCCGATTTCGATGCCTTGCTGTGCATCGACGTATTTGAACACGTCGATGATTACATTGGATTCATCAAGGCGCTGAAATCCCGCGCGGAATACAAGGTTTTTCATATTCCGCTTGATCTTTCCGTTCAGTCGGTTTTGCGCAGTGATGCTCTGATCGGAATCCGATCCAGGGTGGGCCATCTCCATTCCTTCACCAAGGAAACGGCCCTGGAGACGATCAGGTACTGTGGATACGATGTGATCGACTACAATTTTACAGCGCTGGCCATCGAGCCCCTTGGCCGAGGTCTTCGGGCCAATCTCATGAAGGTGCCTCGCGTGCTATTGTCCAAACTATCGGTAGACTTGGCGGCCCGTATTTTAGGCGGATGGTCGTTGATGGTACTTGCGAAATAGCGCGACGGCTGCCCCGTCGGCTCCATTCCTTCATCGGCCGCAGGCCCGCCCGTGGGCGGGCCCGCTCTCAGGCGAGACCGTCGTCGAACCGGCTGTCCCACGCGCGCTGCATGCTCTCGGCGATGGATACCGAGGGGACCCAGCCGGTCAGCGCTTTTAACTTGTCCGTGGATGCCTTCAGCATGGGGCGGTCGACCGAACGCATCCGCGCCGGGTCCTGCTGAATGTCGATCCTGATACCGGACGCCGCCGCAATGGCTTCGACGACTTCACCAACCGAGTGCGTGCGCCCGGTGCCGAGGTTCGAGATGATCGGGCCATGGGCGAACGCGTCGCTGGCCCCGAGCGCGCGGAATCCGCGCGCAACGTCGCTGACGTCGATGTAGTCGCGATGCGGAAACAAATTGCCCAGCGCAAGCCGGGTCGTGCCAGCCGCGAGTTGCTCGACGATCGCCGGCACCAGATGCGGATTGGTCTCGCCGGGGCCGACGACATTGAACAGCCGAACGATCGTCGCGCGGACCTTGTTCTGCGCATGGAAATAGCGGACGAAGTGTTCGGCATGAAGCTTGGTGTAGCCGTAGATATCGACCGGACCGAGCATGTCGTCCTGCTCGATATGGGCTGCGTCGGCCGGACGATAGACCGCAGCAGTCGATGCAAGAACGAATTTGGTGCCGGGCGCGACCGCGTGCAGCAGGTTGACGGTGCCCGAGACGTTGATGCTGTTGGTCGATCCCGGTTCCGCCTCGCAGGCCGGAATGAAGTGGACGGCTGCCAGATGAAACACGATGTCCGGCTTGATCCGGTGGACGATCTCTCCAACCTTTCCGGAATCGCGGATGTCACAGCGATGCAGGACGAACCTGTTCTGGTCCATCTTCGCAAGCCGGGCCTCGCCGCAGGCCAGATTGTCGATGACGTGGATGTCGCGGGCGGAGTTTTCCGCGATGAGCTGGCGAACCAGTTCACGGCCCACGTAGCCGACGCCGCCGGTGACGACTATGGAACCACCGTTCATCCGCATCTCCTCTTGAAATGGGCTCCAAAATAGCCGACTTCTCGCGCGATCTTCGACGTCCGGTTAGCGAATTTTTCTCCAAAGGGCTAGCGTTTGATGGGATCGCGCGGGTGACGAACCGCCGAATCCGCAGCGTTGGGCGGAATAGGCGAATGCAGGAAGCACAGTTCGCGAACGGTCGCGGGAGCGACGCCGGGCAGGCCGCGGGGCCGGTGACGGGAGGCGCGCCGATGCGTGTCGCGTTCACCCATATCTCGCGCCGGCGCTGGGCCGGCGGTTACAACTATCAGAGCAACCTGTTTGCGGCTCTGGCGCGATTCCGGCCGGGCGAGTTCGCTCCCACCCTGTTTGCCGGCAAGCGGGACGATGCGGATGAGCTGGCAGGGCCCGCCGCCATCGCGGGCGTCGAGGTCGTTCAATCCGCGGCATTTGACGGACAGGCCGGCCTGATTGAGGCGCTGACGCTTGGTATCGACCGGACCGCGGCTGAAGCCTTTCGCGCCCATCGGATCGATGCGGTGTTCGAATCGGCACGCTTCTTTGGCTGGCGCTTGCCGCGTCCGGCGGTGGCCTGGATTCCTGACCTGCAGCATCTTGCCCTGCCGCACATGTTCACGACGGCCGGGCGCTGGCGCCGCGAAATCGGCTTCCGCGTCCAGATGGCGTCGGGCCGGACCATCATGCTGAGCAGCGAGAGTGCGCATCGCGATTTCAGGACCTACTATCCGCGCGCCGGGAACGATGTCTGCGTGGTTCGCTTCGCGACCCAGCCGCCGGCCGCCTTCCTGAACACGGATCCGTCCGAGGTGATCGCGACCTACGGCCTGCCGGAAAGCTATTTCTACCTGCCCAATCAGTTCTACCGTCACAAGAACCATCAGCTCGTGGTCGACGCGTTGACGATCCTGAAGGAGCGCGGCGCCAACGTGGTGGTCTGTGCCTCCGGCAGCACCGAGGATCGCCGCGAGCCGGGCTATTACGAACAGGTCAACGCGCAGGTTCGCGAGCGCGGCCTCGATGCGCATTTCCGCCATGTTGGGACGATCCCCTTGTCACACGTCTACGCGCTGCTGCGGGCATCGACCGCACTGATCAATCCATCGCGTTTCGAGGGGTGGAGCACGACGGTCGAGGAGGCGAAGTCGTTCGGCGTTCCGATGATCCTGTCCGATCTCGATGTGCACAAGGAGCAGACCGACGGGGCTGCACGCTATTTCGGCGTCAATGATCCGGTCGCGCTCGCGGACCACCTGATGCAAGTTTCACAGCAGGCGCGCGGGCTCGTCGTTCGGAACGTCGTCCCGCATCAGGACGACAGCGTCCGCGCCTTTGCGGCGAGTTTTGCGGCCACCATGCGACGGGCTGCCGGTCAGGAGATCAGTGAGCCAGTCGCAAGATAGAAGCTGAGGTCGTGCAGCAGATCGCGCGGGCGCTGCTTCACCCGGCGAGGTTGACGTTCATCGCGTGAACGGGGTAGAGGAGAGCTCAGGCGCTGGGTCGGATGTCATGCCGCGGCGGCCAGACTGCGCGTCCTGTCGAATTGTCAACGAAACCCAGACGAACAGGTTAGTCCCACGTGTGCGGCATATTCGGCCTCATCGCCAAGAACGGGCTCGTTGATGCTGATCAAGTCGATCGACTGACCGATCTGGTCGCTCACCGCGGGCCGGACGGGCGCGGCGTGAGGGTCAATGGCAATGTCGGGTTGGGACACCGGCGCCTCGCCATCATCGATCTGACCGAAGACGGCGCGCAGCCGATGCGCGACAGGCTGCTTCCGATCTGGATCACCTACAACGGTGAAATCTACAACTACCTCGAGCTCCGCGCGGAACTCGAGGCGCTCGGACATGTCTTCCACACCGCGTCCGACACCGAGGTCCTGCTGGCCGCCTATGTCCACTGGGGCGAAAACTGCCTCGACCGCTTCAACGGCATGTGGTCGTTTGCGATCCATGACGAGCGCGACAATACGCTGTTCTGCGCGCGTGATCGCTTCGGTGTGAAGCCATTCTACTATGCCGACACGGCGACGCAGTTCGCATTCGGTTCGGAGATTCGCCAGTTGCTGCCGCTGATCGGGCGCTCCGTCGCCGACGACGATCTTGTCAGGGATTTTCTCGTCTGCGGCCTCAGCGACCATACCAATCGCACCTTTTTCAAGGGCATCGAGAAGCTCGCCCCCGGACACAAGATGCGCGTCGATGTGGCAACAGGCCGGATCAGGACGGAGCGCTATTATTCGCTGGCGCCTCGCCCGGACGTCGCTGACGGGAAGGATGCAGCCAAATTGCTGCGAGAGCTGCTCGACGACGCAACGCGTCTGCGCCTGCGCTCGGACGTTCGCGTCGGAACCTGCCTGTCGGGAGGACTGGACAGTTCGAGCGTCGCGACGCTGGCAGCACGGCGCTATGCGACGACCTCCAACGATCGCTTCTTTGCCATCACCGCAGTCAGCGAGCAGGCCGCCAATAACGAGGAAGCCTACGCGGCCGAAATCGTGGCAAGCGCCGAGCTGAACTGGTTGCGCACCAAGCCGGGCTACGAGGATTTCGCGTCGACGGCGGAAACCCTGCTCGAGGTTCAGGAGGAGCCGTTCGGAGGCCCCTCGATCATGATGCAGTATGAGGTGATGAAGACGGCGCGCGCGAACGGCGTGATTGTGCTTCTCGATGGTCAGGGCGGCGACGAAACGCTGCTCGGATATCATCGCTATTATGCGGCCTGGCTCCGCGACCACTTTCATCGCTCGGGTGTGCGCGGATTTTTCTCCGCCTTCGGCGCGGCCAGGAAGGCGGGCGTTTCAGCCAGTCGCCTGTTGATGTATTTGTTCGGGGCCAGCCTGGCGGGACTGCGAGCCGGCGTCTACCGTTGGCGATACGCGTTCCTGAAGAGTCCAGCCCTGCCGGAGTCGCTGCGCCGTTTTGCGCGAAACACCAACGATGCACGTGAGATGCAGGTTCTGGAGATCACCGAAACCAACCTGCCGATGCTGCTGCGTTTCGAGGACAAGAATTCGATGCGGTTCGGCGTCGAAACGCGATTGCCATTCCTCGATTACCGCTTTGTCGAATTTTCACTGAGCTTGCCGACCCGGATCAAGGTCAATCACGGCTGGACAAAATGGCCGCTCCGCGCAGCCATGCAGGACGTTCTTCCGGCCAACATCTGCTGGCGCAAGGACAAGATCGGCTTTGCGGCTCCCGATCAGCTCTGGCTCAACCGACACTCGCCGGTGATGTATGACAAGGTGATTGGCAGCACGCTGCTGGCCCGCTACGTCGACATGGCTGCAGTGAAGAGGAAATTCCACCGGCTCGACCTCGGAATGCGCTGGCGGCTCTATTGCGTGGCGCTCTGGGGCGAACGCTTCCGGGTTGGAGCCCCATGAAGATCTGTATGCTGTCGAGCGTCCATTCGGCCAACGACATTCGAATTGTTGAGAAGGAAGCGCGAAGCCTGTCCGAGGCAGGTCACGAGGTGACCGTCGTGGCGCGGCCGCCGCGCCCAGGCGACACAGGACGCATCGCGTTCAAACTGATCGAGCAGGCCTCGGTCGCGCGCTGGAAGCGTCCGTGGGTCGCGGGGAGGGCGGCAATTGCACTTGCCCGCGCATCCGGGGCCGATGTCGTGCAATTCCACGATCCGGAACTGATACCGTTCGCGCTCCTGCTCAAGAGCCGGCGCTGCAAGGTGGTCTATGACGTTCACGAGGACGTGCCGTCGGACATCCATTCCAAGCGGTGGATTTGGCCCTGGATGCGGCCTCTGGTGGCGCGCGCGATGGAACTGGTGGAGCGGAGCGCGGCGCGGCGCTTTGATGCGATCGTGGCTGCGACGCCGGCGATAGCGGATCGCTTTCAGAGCTATGGCGCTGATGTCACGCTGGTCAGGAACACCGTGCGGCTCGACGAATTCATCGAGCCGACGCCGACCACAAAACGGCAGCGTCAGGCGGTTTACGTCGGCCGCACCAGTTTCGATCGCGGGTTGGTCGAAATGGTGGAAGCATGCGCCGCGGTGCGTCTGCCGCTCGTGCTCGCGGGAACCATCGGCCGCGAAGAACAGGCCTGGCTTGAGAAATCATCCGCCGACGTGTCATACAGGGGCAGGCTGGGACGTGGTGAGATCGCGACGCTGCTGAACGAAAGTCTCATCGGACTCAACCTGCTATTGCCCGAACCGAATTATTTGCTCTCACTTCCAACCAAGCTCTTTGAATACATGGCCGCTGGGCTACCCGTCATTTCGAGTGATCTGCCGAAATCCAAGGAGATCGTCGAGGCCGCCGGCTGCGGCATCGTCGTGTCGCTCAGGGATCGCGCGGCGCTGCTCGACAGCCTGTCCAGGCTGGCGGACGACCCTCAAATGGCGATCGGACTGGGGCTGGCGGGACGGGCGGCGGTTGCCGGGAATTTCAATTGGCAGCACGACGCGGCGGAGCTCAACGACCTCTACCGGCGATTTGCTTCACCCGGGGCGGCGGCATGAACATCTGGCTGGTGCATCCCTTTGCTGGCGGACCCGGCCTGGGGCGTCACTATCGTCCGTTCTGGCTGGCGGACGCCTGGGGCAAGATGGGGCACCGGGTGGTGGTGGTCAGCGCCGCCTTCCATCATCTGCACAGGCAGCCGCGCGTTCCGGGGCCGCAGCGGATCAACGACATCGACTTCTGGTTTCTCGATACACCGCGCTATGGCAGCGGCAGCCTGGGGCGGCTCCGCAACAATCTGAGCTTCGGGCCGGCCTTCGGCTCGGCGGCGTCTGCAATTGCCGCACGGTTCGGCAAACCGGATCTGATGATTGCGTCGAGTCCGCATCTGTTCTTCATCTCAGCGGCGCATCAGGTCGCGCGGCGTTTCGATGCGAGGTTCTGGCTGGAGGTCCGCGACCTCTGGCCCGAGAGCATCATCGCGCTCGGAATGACCCCGGCATGGCATCCGCTGATGAAGGTGCTCGGCTGGAAGGAGCGCTCGGCGTATCGCGCGGCAGATCGCGTGATCTGCCTGCTGGCCGGAGCGGAACCCCATATGCGGGCACGTGGCTTGCCGGCCGGCAGGTTCCTGTGGATTCCGAACGGGGTCTCCGACGGCGAGATCCAGAGCGCACTGACGATCGACAATCTTCGCCACCCCCTGACCGATCGCATCAATCTGCTGAAGCAGCAGGGCAGGCGGGTGGTGCTTTACGCCGGCGGCATGGGTCCTCCGAACGCCGTGGAGGCTATTCTCGATGCGGCTGCCATCCTCGGCAAATCGAACTCCGAGATTCGTTTCGTGATGATCGGTTCAGGGACCTCGCGAGCCGCGCTCGAACAGCGGGCGGTCGCGCTTGGTAATGTGGAGTTTCACGATGAAGTCGATCGGTCGGTCGTGCACAGCATGCTGCATGCTTCCGATTGCGCGGTCGTCGCCTTCCACAAGAACGCGCTCTATTACCATGGCATCAGTCCCAACAAGCTGTTCGACTACTGCTTGTTCGCGCCGCGCAGCGTCATAGCCTGCGAGGAGCGGGCGCTGGCCGGGCTCGAGGATCTGGTGACCGCGCGATGCGCACCTGATGATGCTGATGCGCTTGCGGCATCGCTGCGTGCCGCTCTCGACGGTCCGGCGCGTCTGCGCGGCGATCGTGTCGCCGCCGCGCAGCGATACAGCTATTCGACTCTCGCGGCGCAGTATCTGGCCGAGCCCCGTGATCCGGCCTGAAGTGTGGCCATTGCGACACAGGCTCGCGAGATAAATTCTTTTATAATCAGATAGTTGCGATGTTCATGGCGTGAACGAATTTGCTTGACGTTCATCGTGTGAACGCGCTATCAGCCTCTCCAGTGGGGATAGGCGTGATGGCAGGCACTCTACCGACGGATGAGAATGACAGCGACCGGCTCGTGCTCGGGCTGCTCACCTCTCTTGAGGCGGATGGCGCGCAATCGCAGCGGCGGATCGCAGCCGAACTGGGCGTCGCACTCGGTCTGGTCAACGCTTACCTGAAGCGGGCGATCAAGAAGGGCTTCGTCAAGGTCGGGTCGGCGCCCGCGCGACGATATGCCTACTACCTCACGCCGCAGGGCTTCTCCGAGAAATCGCGGCTCACCGTGCAATTCCTGTCCGACTCCTTTTCGCTCTTCCGCAAGGCGAAGGATGAATATGGCAAGCTGTTTGAACGCGCGCAGGCGCGGGGCTTCAGGCGCGTTGTGCTTGCCGGACAATCGGACCTTTGCGAAATCGCGATCCTGTGCGCGGTCGACGGGCCGATCTCGGTCCTTGCGATCGTTGATCCCGATGCAACCGCGTCCCGGTTCATCGGAGTCAAGGTGGTTTCCTCCTATGCGTTGGTGGATGAGCCGTTTGATGCGGTCGTCGTGACCCATTTGACTGGCGCGCGACATGTATTCGACCAGGCGGTCAGCAAGTTCGGGGTGGAGAAAGTGCTCGCCCCGGACCTGCTGGGCTTGCGTCCAAAGCAGCCGCAGGGGGCGTGATGGCGATGCAGCCCGATTCGCGCTGGTACGTCGTGCAGACACAGGTCAATGCCGAAGCCAAGGCGGCGGCGGGCCTCGTGCGGCAGGGATTCTCCACCTACCTTCCCCGCTATCAGAGACGCCGCAGTCATGCGCGGAAGGTGGAACTGGTGCCGCGGCCGCTATTCCCGCGCTACCTATTCGTCGCAATCGATGTTGCGGCCCAGCGCTGGCGCGCCATTCAATCGACGCTCGGTGTTTCGCATCTCGTGTGCGTGGGCGACCGGCCGGCCGCGGTGGAAAGTGGCGTCATCGACACGCTGAAATCGCGCGAGGACGAAGCCGGATTTATCCAGCTCGTACGCCGGCCGGCTTTCTCGCCCGGTGACACCGTGCGAATTGTCCAGGGTGCATTCGTCGATAGTCTTGCGCTCGTCGAAGATGCCAGCGATCACCATCGCGTGGCTGTGCTTTTGAACCTGCTGGGCCGCAAGGTTCGCGTTCTCGTCGGGGCGGATCTGATCGCCGCGGCTTGAGTGCGTCCGCTGCCTGGCGGACGTGATGGATATATTTTGGCTTGGGTGTGACGCTCGATTCACCCCGAGTGCGGTAGCTTGCCTGAAGCAAACAGCTTGCCTAAACAGAGCAGAAAGTTCGAAGAGAGGAATTTCATGACGATCTACGCGCTGATCGGTGCTGCCGGCTACATCGCGCCACGGCACATGCGGGCGATGGCCGATACCGGCGGGAAGCTCGCGGTGGCCTACGATCCCAACGACTCCGTGGGAATCATGGACAGCCATTTTCCGGATGCCGAGTTCTTTACGGAATTTGAGCTGTTCGATCGCCACGTCGGTGCGTTGCAGCGCGACGGCAAAAAGCTCGACTACATGACGATCTGCTCGCCGAACTACCTTCACGACGCGCACTGCCGATTTGCACTTCGCTCCGGGGTGGACGCCATCTGCGAAAAGCCGCTGGTGCTCAATCCCGGCGACATCGACGGACTGGCGGCCATTGAGCGCGATACCGGCCGGCGCATCTCCACCATTCTGCAATTGCGCCTGCATCCGGCGATCATCGCGCTTCGCGACCGCTTCGCCAATTCGCAGAAGCGCCACAAGGTGGAGCTCACCTACATCACATCGCGGGGGCGCTGGTATCACACCTCCTGGAAAGGCGCGGAGGAAAGGTCCGGCGGTGTCGCCACCAATATCGGGGTGCATTTCTTCGACATGCTGAGCTTCGTGTTCGGTCCCGCCAGCCGCAACGAGGCGCACCTGCGCGAGCCGGAGAGGGCTGCAGGCTCGCTGGAGTGCGAGCGCGCCGACGTGAGCTGGTTCCTGTCGCTGGACCGCAACGACCTGCCGGACAGCGTGAAAGGCAAGAAGACGACCTTTCGCTCCATTACCGTCGATGGCGAAGAGGTCGAGTTCTCCGAAGGTTTCACCGATCTCCATACCAGGAGCTATGAGGAGATCGTCGCCGGCCGCGGCTTCCGTCTGGACGAAGTCCGCCCCTCGATCGATATCGTTTCCACGTTCCGCACGGCGCCGCTCGTTCGAAGCAATGGCGTTCACACCTTTGCCCAGAAGGCGATGCACAAATGAGCGAGATGCGCGAGGATCCGCGCTTCCCCGGCGTGTTGATCCATCAATCGAGCTACGTCGACGACGGTGCCGTGCTTGGACGCGGCACCAAGGTCTGGCACTTCTGCCATATTCTGTCGCGCACGGTGATCGGCGAGAATTGCTCGATCGGCCAGAACGTGATGATCGGTCCAAACGTGAGGATCGGAAACGGCTGCAAGATCCAGAACAACGTCTCGATCTACGATGGCGTCGAGCTCGCGGACGACGTGTTTTGCGGTCCGAGCTGCGTCTTCACGAACGTCAACAATCCGCGCGCCGACGTTTCCAGAAAGGATGAGTTTCGCAAGACGCCGATCGGACGCGGGGTGAGCATCGGTGCCAATGCGACCATCGTCTGCGGGCATTCGCTGGGCGAATACTGCTTCATCGGGGCCGGTTCGGTGATCACGAAGGATGTCCCTGCGTTTGCATTGATGGCGGGCAATCCCGCAAGAAGGATCGGCTGGATGAGCAGGGCCGGCGAGCGGCTCGGCGACGATCTGAAGTGTCCGCGGTCCGGCGAAGCTTACGTTGAAATTGATGGTCGATGCCTTCTCAAAGAGAAGCACTAGGCTGGCGTTTTTTTCCAAACCAACTTCAGTTAACCCAGATGATTCCAGTCACCCATCCGGTTCCTCCGCTCACTGCGGTCGACGCGCCCAATCTTCGGCGTCTTGAGTTTCTGCTGCTTTGCGATTTCATGCCAGGCAGCGCCTCCACGATCATTGACCACGTCATGGGTCTCAAGGAGTTCTCCAGGCACTCGATCCAGATCTTCAACTCGCGGGGCGACGTCTCCAATCTGCTCGAGCTCGACCGATTTGACGGTGTCATCATCCACTATTCTCTCGTCGCCTGCATGGACACCTATATCGGCCCGAATCTGCGGGCCGCCATTTGCAGGTTCAAGGGGCTGAAGGCCGCCTTCATCCAGGACGAGTATCGCTGGATCAACGACACGATGGCCGCGTTCCGGCAACTCGGCGTCCATATCCTGTTCAGCGTCGTCCCGCAGGAGATCATGGACGACTACTATCCGCAGGATCGGCTGCCCAATGTCGTCCGGGAAACCGTGCTCACCGGCTACGTCCCAGGCGAGTTGCTCAGCAGGACAGTGCCGCGTCTCGAGGATCGATCCATCGATGTCGGTTATCGTGCGAGAAAGGTTCCCGACTGGTTGGGAAGCTTTGCCCAGGAGAAGTGGCTGATTTCCGGTCGGTTTGAGGCGGATGCCGCCCTGTACGGACTGACCTGCGACATGTCCACACGCGAGGAAGACCGCATCTACGGCGAGAACTGGATCAAGTTCCTTGCCAACTGCAAGGCCGTCCTCGGCACCGAAAGTGGTGCCAGCGTTTGCGACTTCACCGGCGAGATTCAGCGCAACGTAGACCAGCATCTGGCCCGCGATCCGTCGGCGAGCTTTGAAACGCTGCGTGATCTGTATTTCAAGGATGAGGACAATCGAGTCATTCTCGCCGTCATCTCGCCGAGATGCTTCGAGGCGGCCGCGCTGCAAACCTTGATGATCCTGTACGAGGGCACCTATTCCGGAAGGCTTGAGCCCTGGCGGCACTATGTGCCGCTGAAAAAGGATCATTCCAACATGGCCGAGGTCATGGAGGTGCTGCGCGATCCGGTGCGGGCGCAGGAGATTGTCGACCGGGCCTATCGTGAGGTTGCGCTCAATCCCGACAACAGCTTCGAGGCAATGGTCCGGCAGGTCGATCGCGCTATCGACCGTCGATATCACCCTGAAATGGCGGCAACGAAACGGTGCTATGCCGAAGGGGAGCTTGTCGCATTGCTCGCGCGCGAAAAGCGCCGCATGCGGCGCCGGGAGCTGATGCAGAAAGTGATGCGGAAGGCGAGGCAGACGGTACGCCACCGTCTGGTCGTCATCGCGAAGGTCGTTGCAGCGAATGGCGTCATCCATGTGGCGCGTTTGACGCCGGGTCCACTCCGTCGTTGGGCGAAACGGATCGTTTTGAGGCACACGAGAATTCGTCGCCTGATCGGGATTGACGCGTGACAGCTGCCGTCCCACGCTGCCGGATGCAGGGTTAATCTTCGATCGTGCGCATCCTTATCCTGCACGAACTTGACGATCTTGGCTCGGCGCGGCGTACGTCGATCAATCACGCGTTCGCACTGGTCAAATATGCTCCTGAGCACGAATACACGCTGCATAGCGCACGCCAGCCCGTCACCGCCCGTCTTCGCGAACAGGCCTTCGACGCGATCATTCTCGACACCACGTTTCTGTGCTGGAGATGGGCGAGGCCGAAATCGCTGTGGCTGGATCGGCTCCTCGATGCCCACGACTTCATCGCGAAGTCGGATGCCGTCAAGGTGGCGCTGCCCCAGGACGAGTACGACCACGCCGAAATACTCGACAACTGGCTTTCGGACTGGAAGGTCGATCTCATCTATTCCGTCTGCTACGACCATCATGCGGAGTTCTATCCTCGCGCGGGGAAGCATGCCCGGGTGCTCGAGGCGCTGACGGGATACGTTGACGACGCCGACATCGGGCTGATGCAGCGCTTTGCCGTCCCGTTCAAGGACCGGGAGATCGACGTCGGCTACAGGGCCAGGGCGCTGCCTGCTTATTTTGGAAGAATTGGCCAGCTGAAAACCGAATTGGGCGATCGCTTCCGCTCCAGCATGGCCGATCGCCAGCTGAAGCTGGATATCTCGACGCAGGCGCGCGACGCCCTCGTTGGCGACGCCTGGCTGCAGTTTCTGGGCAACAGCAAGTTCACCCTGGGCTGCGAGAGCGGAAGTTCGCTGCTGGACGCCAGGGGGGAGATCAGGGAATGCGTCGAGCGGCGGCTGCAGCGCAACCCGGCGGCCAGCTTTGAGGAATTGGAGCAGGCCTGCTTTCCCGGTCAGGATATGCGGAATGTCTATACCGCAGCGGGTCCGCGCCTGTTCGAGGCGGCGATCGCACGCTCCTGCCAGATCTTGACGCCCGGCAATTACGCCGGTGCCCTGAAGGCGGGTGAGCACTACATCGCGCTCGCGCCGGATTGCTCGAATGTCGAAGACGTCTATGAGCAGATGCAGGACGAGGACGCCAATATGGCGCGGATCGAGGCCTGTTACCGTGCCTTGGTCGAGGATCCGAAGTTCCGCTATAGGAATTTCGTGGCAGGTCTGCTAGCGGAAGTTCGAGATGCGGCGGTCAGGAAGGGCCGACGACTCCCTGATTGCGGTAGCTCAACCGGTACGGTAACAGACGAGCTTGCCTTACGGGAATCGTTTACCCGCGCCGTTCTTCGCGCGCATCAGCATCACATCGAGGATGTGAAGGAAATCAGGTTGCTACCCAATTTCCTTCACGCAGTTGTCGTTACGCTTGTCCGCCAGATGCTGTCACTCGCGCGCAGAATTCGCGGATAGCTTTGGTGTCTTTGCAGCGATCTTGAATATCGAGGTTCTCTGAATTCATGTGTGGCATTGCAGGATTTGCATCTCTGTCCGGTCATCCCGTCGCAAGGCGCGTCGCGTCGCTCAACGCGATGAGCAGCTTGATTGCGCATCGCGGGCCCGATGGTTCAGGGCAATGGAGCGATGACGCCGGAAGCGTCGGGCTGGTCCACCGTCGGCTTGCGATCATCGATTTGACGCCTGCCGGCGCCCAGCCCATGAAGGGGGCGAACGGCACCGTGATTTCCTACAACGGGGAAATCTACAACTTCGTCGAACTTCGCGAACAGCTCTCGGACGGCTGGACGTTCCAGTCCCATTCGGACACGGAGGTGATCCTCGCCGCCTATGCCAAATGGGGCGAGCGCTGCGTCGATCATTTGCGCGGGATGTTCGCCTTCGCGATCTGGGACGAGAGAAACAAGAAGCTGTTTGCCGCGCGCGATCGCTTCGGGATCAAGCCGTTCTACTATACGGTGCAACAGGGGGTCTTCTACTTCGCATCCGAAGCCAAGGCGCTGCTGCCGTTCTTGAGCGACATCGAAACCGACGCCGATGCGCTGAGCGAGTATCTCACGTTTCAGTACACGATCGGCAAGAAGACCCTGTTCAAGGGGATATCAGCCCTGCTGCCCGGCCATCTGCTTCGGCTCGCGGGCGGCGACGTCATGACGTCCCGGTACTGGGACGTGCAGTACGATGTCGATTTCGATCGCAGTCCCGCCTATTTCGAGCGGCGCTTCACCGAACTGCTGTCGGACTCGATGCAGGTGCATCTGCGCTCCGACGTTCCGGTCGGCGGTTACGTGTCGGGTGGTCTCGACTCCAGTCTCGTTGCGCTGATGGCCTCCAAGCTGGATCACCGCAGCCGCGACGCATTCCACGGCCGCTTTCTCGAATTTCCTGGCTATGACGAGAGCGGCTACGCCAAGACGGTGACCGATCTGGCTGATATGTCGCTCCACATGGTCGACATCACTGCCGCCGACTTCCGCAACAGCATCGGCGACGTGATTTACCATCTGGACTTTCCGGTCGCCGGACCGGGGTCGTTTCCGCAATACATGGTGTCTGCGCTCGCGGCGAAGAACGTCAAGGTCGTGCTCGGTGGACAGGGCGGCGACGAGCTGCTCGGCGGCTATGCGCGGTATCTGGTCGCCTATTTCGAGCAATGCATCAAGGCGGCGATCGACGGCACCTACCAGAGCGGCCACTACGTGGTCACGATCGAGTCGATCGTGCCCAATCTCGGGCTGCTGCGCGAATACAAGCCGATGATCAAGGAATTCTGGCGCGATGGCCTGTTCGCGGATCTTGATCGCAGGTACTTCCGCCTGGTCGATCGTTCGACCGACATGGTCGGTGAGGTCGATTGGAGCGCGCTGAACAAGGAGGGTGTGTTCGAGTCCTTCCGCGCGATCTTCAACAACCAGGACAATGTGCGGAAGGAAGCCTATTTCGACAAGATGACGCACTTCGACTTCAAGTGCCTGTTGCCGGCGCTGCTTCACGTCGAGGACCGCATGAGCATGGCGCACGGCCTGGAGAGCCGCGTGCCGTTACTGGATCATCCCCTCGTGGAGTTTCTCGCTACCGTGCCGGCCGACGTGAAGTTCATGGGCGGGCAGATGAAGCAGCTCATGAAGACGGCTTATCGCGACACCCTGCCGAAGGCACTGCTGCAGCGGCGCGACAAGATGGGTTTCCCGGTGCCGCTGAAGGAATGGTTCGACGGCGAGCTCAAGGACTTTGTCCTTGATATATTTGGTGAACAGCGTTCGAAGCATCGCCCGTTCTTCAACAGCGATGTCGTGCTCTCCAGCTTTGGCGAGCAATCCCGCTTCTCCCGAAAGACGTGGGGTCTTCTCAGTCTGGAACTCTGGCACCAACGGTTTCATGACCGGGCGGCCGAGTTCCGCGCGATGGTCAGTGCTTAAACTTCTCAATCTGGATGGTGGCTATGAAGATATTTGTAACCGGCGGAGCCGGGCAGGTCGGATCAACGGTTATCGATATGCTGCTGTCGCGCGGCGACACGGTGGTTGCGATCGACAATTATGCGACGGGCAGAGCCGACAACCTCACCAAGCACGCAAATCTGACCCTGGTCGAGGACACGATCGCGAATGCTGCGGTGGTCGATCAGCTGTTCTCCGACTTCCGGCCTGAGGTCGTGATCCATACCGCGGCGTCCTACAAGGATCCGGAGGACTGGAGCAGCGATGCATTGGTGAACGCGGTCGGCACGGCCAACATCGCGAAGGCCTCCAAGACCTTCGGCGTATCCCGTCTGATCTACTTCCAGACGGCGCTCTGCTACGGCACGAAGCCGCTCCAGTCGCCGATCCCGCTCGACCATCCCATCAACCCGGTCAATTCCAGCTACGCGATCTCGAAGACGGCCGGCGAGCACTACGTGCAGTTCTCCGGGGTCGAATGGGTGACGTTCCGCCTTGCCAACGTGATCGGGCCGCGAAACGTGTCGGGGCCGCTGCCGATCTTCTACGGGCGGCTGGCCAAGGGACAGAAGTGCTTCGTCACCCCGGCGCGCCGCGACTTCTGCTACGCGGGTGATCTTGCCCGCGTCGTCGTCAAGGCCGCCGATGGTGTCGGTCGCGGCACCTATCACTTCTCCTCGGGTAAGGATGTCGCCATCAAGGAGCTCTACGATTCCGTGGTGCGCGCCATGAAGATCAATGATTACCCGGAGCCGGAAGTGAAGCCGCTCGGTCCGGACGATGCACCTTCGATCCTCCTCGACCCGTCACGTACGTTCAAGGATTTCGGCGACGTCGAGTTCACCTCGCTCGACGAGATTGCCCGTCTGTCTGTTGAACGTTGGGAGAAGGAAGGCGTCGTCGGCGGCTATACGCACCTGAAGGAAGCGCGTGCGGAAATCCGCACCTGATCGGAACCACGATATGCGCATCATCATCACCGGCGGCGCGGGCTGCCTCGGCTCGAACCTGATCGAGCACTGGTTGCCGCAAGGCCACGAGATTCTCGTCATCGACAATTTCGCCACCGGCAAGCGCGAGGTTGTGCCGGCCCTTCCCGGCCTGACCTTGATTGAAGGTTCGATCGCCGATCGGGATCTCGTTGCCTCGGCATTCGAGAAATTTCGACCGACGCATGTCGTGCATTCGGCGGCTTCCTACAAGGACCCGGCGAACTGGCGCGAAGATATCGCAACCAACGTCGATGGCACCGCGAACGTGATCGACGCGGCGCGGGCCGCCGGCGCGGGCCGGATCCTGAACTTCCAGACCGTGCTGTGTTACGGCCGGCCGGAAAGCACACCGATCCCGGTCGAGCATCCGCTCCGGCCGTTCACCAGCTATGGCATCTCAAAGGTTGCCGGCGAGCAGTACCTGGCGATGAGCGGTCTGCCTTACGTGTCGCTGCGGCTTGCCAACGTGACGGGGCCTCGTCTGGCGATTGGTCCGATCCCGACCTTCTACAAGCGCCTGAAGGCCGGGCAGGGCTGCTTCTGCAGCGACGCGCAGCGCGATTTCCTCGACATGTCTGACTTCCTGGCCGCGGTGGATCTCGCGATGGCCGAGCAGGCGCCGACCGGCGTTTTCAACGTATCGAGCGGGATCGGTCACTCGATCAAGGAAATCTACGACCTCGTGCGTTCTCACCTTGGACTGCAGGCCGATCCTGATGTGAAGGTGGTGCCGGTCGGTGATGACGACGTGCCGTCCGTCGTTCCCGATCCGAGCAGGACCCGTGCAGTTCTCGGATGGCAAGCCAAGGTGCCATTCGATGAGACCATCCGGCGCCTGCTTGCGTGGTACGACGCCTATGGCGTGAGCGATGTCTATAGTCACCTGGCGGCACCAAAGAGCTGATCATGAAGTCATTTAACGGATCGACCATTCTCGTCGTCGGCGGAGCCGGGTTCGTCGGCTCTAATCTCGTGCGGCTGCTGCTAGAGCAGGCGCCGGCCAAGGTCATTGTCGTCGACAATCTGCTGTCGGCCGATGCCTCGAACGTGCCGCCTGATCCCCGGATCCAGTTCGTGCCGCGTCCGATCACCGAAGACGCCGTGCTGGCCGCGCTGCCGGAGGATCTCGACTTTGCCTTCCACCTTGCGTGCTTCCACGGCAACCAGTCGTCGATCGCCGATCCGTTGGCGGATCATGACAACAACACGCTGACGAGCCTGAAGCTGTTCGAAAGGCTCAAGGACATACGCTCGCTGCAAAAGGTGGTGTACGCCGCGGCTGGCTGTGCAGTGGCCGAGAAGACCTTTGACGGCGCCTCGGCGACGACGGAGGACGCTCCGGTCTCGCTGTTTCACGACAGTCCCTATTCGATCTCCAAGCTGATCGGGGAGATGTACGGAAATTACTACTTCACCCGGTACAAGCTGCCCTTCGTGAAGGCGCGGTTCCAGAACGTCTACGGGCCGGGCGAAATACTGGGGGCCGGCCGCTGGCGCGGCACCGTTCACACGGTTTGGCGCAATGTCACCCCGACCTTCATCTGGAAGGCCCTGCATGGCGAAGCCCTTCCGGTCGAGAATGGCGGGATCGCGTCGCGGGATTTCATCTTCGTGGAAGACATGGCGCGGGGACTGATGGCGTGCGCGCTCGGCGGTGAGCCCGGCGAAATCTACAATCTTGCCTCGGGTGTCGAGACCAGCATCCTTGATCTGGCGAAGCGGGTGAATTCGATCGCCGGCAACCAGACCCCGATCGCGCTCACGCCGGCGCGTGATTGGGACCGGTCGGGTCAGCGCTTCGGCGATCCGGGGAAGGCGCGCGAAAAGCTCGGCTTCGTCGCGAGCGTCGCGCATGAGGATGGCCTCAAGCGGACCATCGCGTGGACCCGGGAAAACCGTGACCGCATCCTCGGCTGCATGCGCAATCACGTTGCGCATGTGGCCGACGTCGCGAAGTATTCCTGATGTCGATCAAGATCCTCACGGTGGTCGGTGCGCGGCCGCAGTTCATCAAGGCCGCGGCGGTCAGCCGGGCCATCCGCGAAACGGATGGACTGACGGAGGTGATGATTCACACCGGTCAGCACTTCGATGCGAACATGTCCGACCTGTTCTTCGAGGAATTGGCCATCCCGAAGCCGAAACATCATCTGGATATCAATGGCGGCGGTCACGGCGACATGACCGGGCGGATGCTGATGGAAATCGAGCCGATCCTGCTTGCCGAAAAGCCGGACTGGGTCGTGGTCTACGGCGACACCAATTCGACCCTGGCCGGTTCGCTGGCGGCGGCAAAGATCCACATTCCGGTCGCCCATGTCGAAGCCGGGCTCCGTTCCTTCAACCGGCGCATGCCCGAAGAGCTGAACCGGATTGTGACGGATCATCTCTCGACCCTTCACCTCTGTCCCACCGCAACCGCAATCGCAAACCTTGCGGCTGAGGGCGTGGTCAAGGGCGTGCATCACGTCGGCGATGTGATGTACGACGCCACGCTGTTCGCTCTGGAGAAGGCCGAGGTCAGCTCCACGATCCTGAATGAACTGGGGCTGCAACCCGGGCAATACGCGCTTGCCACCGTGCACCGTGCGGAAAACACCGACGATCCGGTGCGGCTCCGCGATGTCGTTCAATTCCTGCTGGAGCAGTCGCGCGGGCGCACCGTGGTCCTGCCACTGCATCCGCGCACCCGGGGCGCCGCCTCGCGGCTGGGCGTGAGCCTGGAAGGGCTGCGTATCATCGACCCGGTCGGCTATCTCGACATGGCCAAGCTGCTGCACCACGCCAGGGAAGTGTACACGGATTCCGGCGGCCTGCAGAAGGAAGCCTACTTTCATCGCGTGCCATGCGTGACGCTGCGCGACGAAACCGAGTGGACCGAGACGGTCGCAAACGGCTGGAACCGGCTCTGGAAGGGACCGGCGCATCTGGCGCGGAACGACATCACCGACTACGGCCAGGGACGGGCAGCTTTCGAGATCGCGGAACTGCTACGGGACCAGGCTCCATCGCGCGCAGCAGGCTGAGATCATTGCCAACGGGATTCGTACCCGTTGGCCTCCTGGCGGTTCTCCAGCATCTCAAGCAGTCATCGTTACTTTGCCGCGAGCTTGACTTTGTCTGCTCGTGGTGAGGCGTAAAACTCCAGTCCAAGAGGTCGGCCTTGGAAATCAACGGCAAGAAGTTCCTCGTCATCGGCGGAGCGGGCTTGATCGGCTCGCATGCGGTCGAACAGCTCGCGAAGCACGACGTCGGCGAGATCGTGATCTTCGATAATTTCGCGCGCGGCTCGCTCGAGAATGTCGAGCGGGTGCTCAGCGATCCGCGTGTCAAGATATTCGAGGCAGGTGGCGATGTCTGCCAATCCGATATCCTTGATGCCGCGATGAAGGGCAAGGATGGGGTGTTCCATTTTGCGGCGCTGTGGCTGCTGCAATGCCATGAATTCCCCCGGGCGGCCTTCGACACCAATATTCGAGGGACGTTCAATGTGCTCGAAGCCTGCGTCGCGAACCGGATCAAGCGTCTCGTCTATTCCTCTTCGGCCTCGGTCTACGGCGATGCGGTCGAGGAGCCGATGACCGAAGACCATCCGTTCAACAACAAGAATTTCTACGGCGCGACCAAGATCGCCGGCGAGGCGATGGCGACGGCGTTCTGTCACCGTTATGGCCTGCCTGCGGTCGGCTTGCGCTACATGAACGTCTACGGGCCGCGTCAGGATTATCAGGGCGCCTATATTGCGGTCATCATGAAGATGCTCGACGCGATCGACCGCGGCGAGGGGCCGACCATTCTGGGCGACGGTTCGGAAGCCTTCGACTTCGTTTCGGTGCTCGATTGCGCGCGGGCAAATCTCTGCGCGATGTCGGCCGATACGGTTGCCCGCTACTACAATGTCGGGACCGGCGAGCGAACCTCGCTCAAGGAACTCGCGGAAATGCTGTTGCAGCTGACCGGGTCGAACCAGCCGATCAAGTACGCGCCGCGCAGCAACGCGACCTTCGTGCGCAATCGGGTCGGCTCCACGAAGCGCGCGGCCGAGGAAATCGGCTTCACCGCGGAAGTCGATTTGCGTGAGGGACTGCAGATGCTGATCGAATGGCGATCGAAGCATCGGGCCGGCCTTGAGCGGCGGCGCGCCAAGGCCGGCATTGAGTAAGGCCCTGCAGTCCAGGATCGGACGGATTTAGAGATGTGCGGCGTTGCGGGCATTCTTAACCTCGATGGGCGGCCGGTGTCCTCGCATGTTCTGCGTGGGATGACGCAGGCGATCGCCCACCGTGGCCCTGATGGTGAAGGCCAATGGATTGACGGTTCGATCGGACTCGGGCATCGCCGGCTGGCGATCATCGATCTGAGCCCGACCGGCGCGCAGCCGATGCAAACGGCGGATGGCCGGTTTGTGATTTCCTACAATGGCGAAATCTACAATTATCGGGAACTTCGCGCCGAGCTCGAAGCCCAGGGACATGTCTTCAGGTCCAGCAGCGATACCGAGGTCCTGTTGCAGGCGATCGCAGCGTGGGGACTGGGTGCCCTGCAGCGTTTCAACGGCATGTTCGCCTTCGCGCTGTGGGACCGCAAGGAGCGCAGACTTACGCTTGCGAGGGATCGCTACGGCATCAAGCCGCTGTACTACTGGTTGGGTGGCAACCAGTTGCTGTTCGCGTCGGAATCGAAGGCGTTTCGCGCCGTTCCAAACTTCAACGCGCAGCTCGATTCCGAGGGCTTGCTGGAGTACTTCACATTCCAGAATTTCTTCACGGACCGCACCTTGCTCAAGGGCGTCCGCATCCTTCCCGCGGGCTGCTATATCAGCGTGTCGAGCGAGGCAGGCGCTGGAACGCAGCCGAAGCTGACGCGCTACTGGGACTACAATTTCCAGGAGCCGGAAACGGCGCGGTCTGAAGCGGACTATCAGGATGAACTTGAGCATCTGATCCAGCAGGCCGTGACGCGGCAACTGGTGTCAGATGTGGACATCGGGGCTTATCTGTCCGGCGGAATGGACTCGGGTACGATCACGGCGATTGCGGCGCAGTCGCTGAGCTACATGCGCACGTTCACCTGCGGTTTCGACCTGAGCTCGGTGTCAGGCATCGAACTTTACTACGACGAGCGCGCGGCTTCGGAGCGGATGTCGTATCTGTTTCGCACCGAGCACTACGAAATGGTGCTCAAATCGGGCGACATGGAGCGCGTTCTTCCCAAGCTGGCCTGGCATCTGGAAGAGCCGCGCGTCGGACAGAGCTATCCGAACTACTACGTCGCTCAGCTCGCCAGCAAGTTCAACAAGGTCGTCCTTGCGGGAACAGGCGGCGACGAGATCTTCGGTGGCTACCCCTGGCGCTACTACCGCGCGGTCGTGAACCAGAGCTTCGAGGAATATATCGACAAGTACTACGAGTACTGGCAGCGGCTTGTACCGAACACTGTGCTGAAGCGCGTCTTCGCACCGATCTGGGGCGACGTGCAGGGCGTCTCGACCCGCGATATCTTCAGGGACATGTTCAATCAGCACGCCGAGCGTCTGACCCGCCCGGAGGATTACGTCAATCATTCGCTCTATCTGGAGGCCAAGACCTTTCTCCATGGCTTGTTGACTATGGAAGACAAGCTCTCAATGGCGCATTCGCTAGAGACGCGCGTTCCGTTCCTCGACAACGATCTTGTCGACTTTGCCATGAAGCTGCCGGTCCGGATGAAGCTCGGCAAGCTCGATGAAGTCGTGGCATTGGACGAAAACGAGCTGGGCAGGAAGACGGCGGCATACTTCCAGAAGGCTCATGACGGCAAGATGCTGCTGCGGAATGTGATGCTGCGCCATATCCCCCAGGAGGTCGTGGAACGCGAGAAGCAGGGCTTCTCCGGTCCTGACGCAAGCTGGTTCAAGGGCCAAAGCATCGACTTCGTCCGCAACGTCCTGTTCGATGATCAGGCGAAGATCTATCGCTATCTCGATCCCAAGCCGATCAGGGAGTTGGTCGATGATCATCTCCACGGTCGGGAGAATCGCAGACTGCTGATATGGTCGCTGATCAACGTCGAATACGCGTTGCGCGCGCATGTTGAGGACTGCGGATGATATCCCGGCAGGGTTGGGAGAGATGTCTCGCAGCCTCCTTGGTCCTCGAGAACGCCCAAACGCGATCTTAACAATGACAAAATGTCGGCCAGATGTATGTAGAGCTGCGTCGTTTCGAAGGTCTGCGTGCCGCGCGTTGAAGCCGTCGACCGCTCTTCCGATGTTGAAGCCGGGCGGCTCGTCTCACGCAAGAAGCCTCGCGGCCGGGCCGATCAGCCACTTGATCGTGAGTGGTCGGCTGACCAGCTAAGGTCGGAAACGCGTGCGCGGTCGCTGGGCTCCCGGTCGATCGGGTGGTCGGACCACGAAAGGTCGTGAGTTTGTCGTTGATAGCAGCTAATCCCTTCGCCGTGATGCGCCGCGCCAAGGAATGGAAAGATTCCATGGGAGAGGGCCTTTCCGAAGTAAAGGCGGAGCTCGACGTGCTGCGTGACGAACTAACTGCCGCACAGGCACGGATCGCTGAACTTGAGGCGCAACAAGGCGCCAAGGCACGGATGAGCACCTCTCACGCCAGAGATGCATCCGCGGTTGCGGATGTGAAATCGTTGCGCGGGCGCCTCGCAGCAGTGAAATTGTTGACAGGGAATTACGCTTCGGTTTTGTTCCGACTGGTCGGCACCAAGTCTCGCCGTTTGCGTCTTTTGCCGATCCGCGCATCGACTTCATTACACTTTCTGCAAGTTAGAGCTGACCTTTCTCCAGATCTGGTTGGGCTTGCACCGAGCAAGTCAGAGTTGCGGGCATGGGCCCGCGATCCGGCCGTCGAGTGGAAACTGGGTGAGTGCATATCCGCTGACCTTCAGTCTCGCCGCGATGGGTGGACAGTGGACGATTTCCTCGCAGTTCGTCAGCTGATCGCATCGTCGACAGCTGACAACGAGCTTGTATGGAGAAATTTGATAGCATCTGATCAGGCAATTGACGGTGTAAAGACCTGGCCTTTTGGATTCCGGCCCGAACACGCCGATCCTGACGTTCGCCGCCGTCGGCTGATGATCGCGGTTGGCCTTGCCCTTCCTAAAAGCTTGACGGCGCTGCACCAGATTGAAGCCGCAGGGCAGCCGGCCACGCACAATCCGCCCTTTGGCGAGGAGCCGATCCAAGACGTTCTCGTACCCAAAGGGGAGCCTGCCGCTGCCCGCCGCCGTTCGGTTCTTTTCGTCAATCCGAGCTACTATAATTTCCACTTTCTGGCCGACTCCTTGCGCAAGCGTGGCTGGGACGCCGTGTCGATGGCAATCATTGACCCGAAGTCCGAATACGCCCAGCATTTCCACGGCCATGATTGGAACCTGTTCGAAACGGACGCCGACAAACAACAACAGGTCTTGCGTGAACGCTTCCAGGAGGCGGCTGAACGATTTGACATGTTTCATTTCGCCGGCGTCGGGACCCTTTCCTTCTTCCCCTACAACTATGACACCTCGAGGGATCACGATCGCGTCCCTTGGGATGTGTTGGACTTGAAGCGGCGCGGCGCGAAGATCGCCTACAGCATTACCGGATGCCATGACTTGATCACGCAAACGGGCTTCGAGGCCTGGAGCCCTGGCATGTGCCCCAAATGCGCGTGGCGCGACCGGCCAGAGATCTGTTCCAATCATCGCATGTCTGCTTGGGGCTGGAAGGTCGTGCAATTGGCGGATCTCATCTGCATCGAGACCGATCCACCGCTCGACTTTCGTGATACGGCCGCGGTTTTTCGTGAGCCGCTGTCCTTTGCTATCGATCCCCAGTTCTGGCGTCCTGAGCTTGGGCAGAGTGTCCCTGTGCCCGAGTTGTGGCGCGAGCCCAAGGCCGACGGTGAAATCCTGATCTATCATTCGGTCGGCAATTACGAAATGCGCACCCGCCAAGGCGTCAACGTCAAAGGAACGGGGGCCGTCGTTGCCGCGATCGATAGACTGAAGGCGGAGGGCCATCCGGTTCGGTTGTTATTCCGCAAGGACGTGCCGAGCGTCGACAACCGCTGGATGCTCGCCCAGGCCGACATCATCGTCGATCAGCTCAACTACGGCCGCTACGGCGCGACTGCGCGGGAAGGCATGATGCTCGGTCGGCCCGTCGTTGGCCGGGTAAACAAGGTCGAAGCCCGCGGTCTGCCTGCCGTCCGGGCCATTGCTGAGTGTCCAATCGTCGACGCGTCGGAGGAAACCATCTATGAGGTGCTCCGAAGGTTGGTTACCGACCCAGGCGAACGTTCCCGTATCGGCGCCGTGAGCCGTGCACACGCGATGCGCTGGTGGTCGAAAGACGTGTTGGCTGAACGCTATGAGCGGGTTTATGACCACCTGCACGAGCACGGCCGCCCGCCCGCGACGCTAGAGTGAGAGCGAATGCCTTCGCCAAATATCGATTTGACAGGTAGCCACGTGTTGCTGACGGGCGCAGCCGGGTTCCTGGGCTCAAGGTTGCTGCGCCTCTTGCAAAGCAGGGGAGCTACTGTAACGGCGTTGATCAGGCCGGGCGCGCTGCTTGCTGGCGACACGAATGCGCGCACTGTGGAAGCTGATCTATCAGGCGATTTTTCGCCGGACCTGCAACAGGTTGGTGGGGTCGATGCAATCATTCACCTTGCGCAGGCAGGCGGCTGGAGGGATTTCCCCAGTCAGACGGGCGCCATAGCGGCGGTGTCGATCGCCGCAGCTGCTCGTTTGGCGGAGTACGGTGTTAGCCATGGCGCCCGCCAATTCATCCTGGCTTCGTCCGGTGGAATCTATGGACCATCCGCCCAGGCCCTGACCGAGGATGCGCCAATTCGGCCGACCAGCGAGCTTGGCTTCTACCTCCAGGCGAAGGCTTCAGCCGAAACGTTGTTGCAGTGTTTCGAGCCGCATCTTGTTGTCTCGCGCCTCAGATATTTCTTCATATACGGCCCCGGGCAAAGTGAAGACTTTCTCATAGCGCGGATCAGCAGGTCCATTGCGCGCGGAGAGTCGATCCGTCTTGCCGAGGCGTGTGGTCCGCGCCTCAACCCAATCTATGTCGACGATGCAGCGCGGGCGACTATGGCGGCACTGGACCTCAAAGAGTCTTGTGCTATCAATGTCGCTGGCCCGGAGATCGCGTCACTTCGGGAGATTGCGGAGCTAATTGCGAACGTATGGAATCATCGCGTCGCGATTGAGCCTGTCGACAAGTCACCTGACCACTATGTGGGCGCGACCGACCGAATGGTGAAACTGCTCGGGTCGCCGACGATTGGACTCAAGGACGGAATATCCCGCGTGTGCCATCTCGAGAAGGCTGAATGACTATGGATTGGCTGCGAACTTCCTGGCGTGACGTCGAAGTCGACGAAAGTGATGATCTTCTTGAGCCCGTTCTTGATGATCCTGCAGAACACGCCTGTGCTGTAGAATTTGGTCAAATCAGTGGAAAGCTCATTTCGCCCGACTCAGGCCTGCCACTGCATTTCAACGGTGTCGATCTGTCCACGAATTCGGGCGAATTGTTTCCCATCGACAATAGGTTGCCTGTTCTTTTGCCCCAGGCCGCTCGGCATTTCGCTGATCGGAACATCGAGACCCTGTCGATCGGCTCGATAAAGAGCGCCTTTGATCAGTATCTGTACTTGTGCGCCGTCAAGAACGCCGGAGGCGAATTGAATACGCCATTCGACGATCCCTGGTACAAGCGCCACTTGCTCCGCTCTCGCGTCTTGCTCGCCACCGCCCGTGGGCTGGTTCTGGACATTGGTTGCGATAGCCCGGATTTGAGCCGGCGCATGTTCCCGCCCTCTTGCGAATATCTTGGGATCGAACCATCGCTCGGCAGAAGTGAGCAATTTCGCGTTGTTGGCATGGCCGAGTTTCTTCCGTTTGCTGAGGCCACGTTCGATTGCGTGTCTTTCCTGACCAGCCTCGATCACGTTTTTGATTACCATACGGCAATTGCGGAAGCGGCGCGTGTCCTGAAGCCAGGCGGAAAGCTGTACCTGGCAACCCTGATCTGGACTGAAAGCGCCGAGCTCTATCGAGATGCAATTCACTTCCATCACTTCCGTGACTATGAGATTCAAGGTGCTTTGAGGGGATTCTCGATCGCACAAATCAAGCGATACGGTTGGAAAGGTGATAGGCATCGCTTCGGGGTGTATCTCGAAGCGACAAAATTGTAGATTCTAAGAGAGAATATGCGCTCCAATTGCCCCAACGCTTCGGCATTGGACATCGATGGCGGCGCCGGATCGAATGATCGATGGCGTCGCGGAACGTTTTCAGTTGAGGATGGGTTACTGAGGCCGATGCATTTTGGAACTGGACGGTACTGTCAGAGCGACGGACTTGAAGGAGCGTGTCTTAAGCTCTTTTGGCAACCGGTTCATCTAAAGAGTGGATTGGACTGACCGCGGATGTCGCCAGATCGTCAGCACTCATTGGAATTCGGTGACTTCACTGAGGCAGGTTATCGACAACTGCTTCGGCTTGCCAAATCGTCCTATCGGGCCGTTGATTTCCCCTCAGCCGGTGCCAGCGGCACGATTCTTTGGCGCCACGACTGTGACGTATCGATGCATCGCGCTGCGAAGGTTGCCGAGATCGAGGCTGAGGAGGGCGTGAAGGCGACCTATTTCCTGCTTCCGAGGTGTCTCTACTACAATCTGATGTCGGCCGACGTTGCTGAATGCGTACGCCGCATAAAGTCGCTGGGGCACGACATCGCGTTGCATTTCGACCCGACATATTATGGTGAGATGCTGCGTGGACAGGCGTTGTTGAACGCAATAACGCGTGAACGCGATTTGATCGCAGACGAATTTGGTTCGCCGCCAGTGGCGATTAGTTTTCACCTGTTCGGCATTCTTGATCAATCCGAACTCGAGGATGATATCGTCGCTGGCATGATCAACGCATACGGCCGCTCGCTTAAGGCGAGTTATGGCTATGTGTCCGATAGCAACGGCGTCTGGCGCTACCGGCGTCTCAAGACGGTGCTTGAGGAGGCTACGGAGGAGCGGCTGCAGGTGCTTACGCATCCGGAGTGGTGGACTCCCGAGATCATGCCACCGCGGGCTCGGCTGCAAAGAGCCATTGACGGCTACGCGAGCGCGATGGGTCGTTGGTATGACGAAATAACAGCCAGACACGATCGTCCGAACATCCGATGAACGATCCGACGGCCAGAGATACGTAATGCATCGGGTTGTTCTACGGACCGGATTCGGCGAGAACAATTTTGCGCGCCTGAATATCCCGTATGAAATGATGCGTACTTTGACCCTGAAAGTATTTGAGCGACCGATTGCTGGTTCTTTGCCTGATTTTCGGGTGGTCCGGCATTCGTGGTCACTCAGATTGGTCGCAGGGCACGCTTGGCTCGCTGTCCAGAGGCGGATGCTAGTTGTGCCAGAATGGCGTTACATCTGTCGGCGTAGGCAGCGGGCCAAGGCATGATGTCGCGGGCCGTTGCCATCACCTGCCAAGGTGTCTCCAAGAGCTTTGCGCTTGTCGACGGCGGAAGCGCCTGGCGTCTCGCGTTCGGGCTGGGACGCGACGTTCCGCACTTCACGGCGCTTGAGGACGTCAGCTTCGATGTGCCCAAGGGAGAGTTCCTCGGCGTGCTCGGTCGCAATGGGGCCGGCAAATCCACACTGCTTCGGGTCATCGGCGGCGTCTACGCGCCGGATACCGGCCGGGTCGCGGTGCACGGGGCGATGTCGGGCCTCTATGAGCTCGGTCTGGTCGGCAATCCGGAGCTCACGGGACGACAATATGCCGACCGGCTGTTGACCGTGCATGGATTTTCGCCGAGCGAGCGTGCAGCGATGATCTCGGATATCCACGACTTCTCCGAACTCGGAGACCGATTCGATGATCCGGTGCTCACATACTCGGCCGGGATGAGCGCGCGGCTCTATTTCTCGACCGCGACGGCCGGACAGTATGAGGTCTATCTCCTCGATGAGGTGCTGGCGGTCGGCGATCAGCACTTTCAGTCGAAGTGCTGGCGGCGGTTGCGGGAACGGGTATCGGGCGGGGCGTCCGGGGTCCTCGTGACGCACGACTGGTCTGCGATCGTACGCCTGTGCGAAACGGCGCACGTCCTGGACCGTGGCAAGGTCGTCTTTTCGGGGCCGGCCGAGCGTGCCGTCAGGCGCTACCTCTACGGCGAGCAGGCAAAGTCGACGTACCGCGACGGAATTGCGCGATTCGCGGGTGCGCCTGTCTACCCGCGCACGATCATGACGGGAACGGATTTCAGGCTTGAGGCAGAGGTCGAGATACTCACCCAGGCGGAGGTCGGCATGGTGGTTGCGGTCGAACGCCTGCAGCCGGCCTACGGCTGGGAGACAGGGCTGATGACGCGTCGGCACACGCCCGTTGGCGAGGATCCCGGGCGCTATGCGATCGGCGTCGATATCCCGGCATTGCCACTTGCGCCTGGCAGCTACCAAATCAGCCTGCACCTCGTGATGCCGGATCCACACAATTCGGTGGTCAAAATTGTTCTCGATGGATTCAGTTGGCTCGACGGCAACGGACTCGGGCTCGACGTCGAGGGGGTGGAAGGGCGCGGATTTAGCCTGCCAGCCGAGTGGAAGGTGGTTGGTTGATGCGCGCGGCAATTCGGGTGAGGGATGTCAGCAAGGTATTTGCGCTTGCCGACCATGGCGGCGGATCCGTGTCGCTGATGGAGGCGCTGCGGACCGGCAAGCGCGAGATCACGACGCGTCATGTGCAGGCGCTCGATTCGATCAGCTTTGAAGTGGCGGAGGGCGAGCGCGTCGGCATCATAGGCCGCAACGGAGCCGGCAAGACGACGCTGCTTTCGATCATTGCGGGGCTGACCGAGCCGACCTCGGGCTCTGTGGAGGTCGACGGCGACCTGCACGCGATGCTTACCGTAGGCGCGGTGCTGCGCGAGGACATGACCGGCCGCGACAACATTTTCCTCGACGCTGCCGTGCACGGCCGTAGCCGGCAGCAGGCCAGTGACGTCGCCGATGAAATCATCGCGTTCGCCGAACTTGGTGAATTTATCGATCGTCCGGTGCGAACCTACTCTTCGGGGATGAAGGCCCGGCTCGCGTTTTCGATGGGGGCGTTCATCAATCCCGACATTCTGGTCATCGACGAGACGCTCTCGGTCGGCGATGCCTTCTTTGCGGCCAAGGCGACGCGGCGTATGCAAGAAGTTGCGGCCAGTGGCCGTATTGTGATTGTCGTGAGTCACGGTTTGGGCTCGATCGTGGAAATGTGCTCACGATGCCTCTGGCTCGATGACGGCCGGCTCGTCATGGACGGTTCGCCGCAGGTCGTCACCAAAGCCTACGAGGCGGCCGTGCGTGAGGCGGACGAGGCGGAGCTGATGCGCAAGTTTCAAGGGAGCGTGGTGAACCGGGCCGCCCCCCTTCAGCTCGATGCCGTCGAAATCATTCAGCGCGGGGAGGCGCGCAGGGCGACCGCGCTCGCCCTGGTGCCGTTGGCGATTGTCGCGCGCGGGCGGCTCGACTCGACCCCGCCGGTGCAAGATCTCGAGGTTGTTCTCACACGGGTCGACGGACGTTTGGTCTGGCGGCGGCGTCTTTCGGAGGTGGGGATGGCGCTGCCCGCGTCCGGTCCGTTCACGGTCACCATCGACATGGATCCTTTCGTGCTGGGGGCCAATCTCTATCGCTTCGATGTTGCGCTTGTCGGTCACGGGGACGACAAGGAATCGATTTCCTGCGTGCTGGAGGTCGTCGACGAGGAAGGACAAATAGGTGGGCAGCCGCTGATCTTCTATCCTCCGCGGATCAGCGCGCGCCGCCTTGAGGACGTCAAGACATGATGCTGGCAGGTTTTGATCGGCGAGATTTCGGCATGCTGAGTAATCTCTTCCGCATGACGTTGGGCGACCGCTATCTGGGGTCGGCGCTGGGATTGGTATGGGCGGTGCTGTCGCCGCTGATGCTGATGTGCATTTTCACGTTCGTGTTCACCGTCGTTTTTCCGGGGCGGTTGCCGGGACGTGCGGGGTCGTTGCCGTTCGTGATCTGGCTGCTGAGCGGTTACGGGCCGTGGCTTGCGATCAGCGAAGGCCTTTCGGCGGCAACGACGTCCGTGGTCGGAAACGCGGGCGTCGTGAAGAATATCGCCTTCAAATCGGAGCTGTTGCCGATGGTGGGCGCGCTGATGGGGTTGGTGCCGCTGGTCGTCGCGCTCGCTATCGTACTCATACTGCAGGTGGTTTCGGGCGAGATGCCGGGCCCAGGCTATCTGGCGCTGCCGCTGATCGTAGCCCTGCACATCCTGTTCGTGTCGGGACTGGGATTGTTCCTGGGGGCGCTCAACGTCTTTGTACGGGATACCGCTCTGGCGCTGCCGAATGTGCTCACCGTGCTGCTGTTCGCTTCTCCGATCTTCTACCCGCTTTCGTCCTACCCGGATTTCATTCGGCCTGTTGTGCAGCTCAACCCCTTCTATGTCATCGCGGAGTGCTACCGCACTGCAACTGTAGCCGGGTCGATGCCGAGCTTCTGGATGATCTGCTACCTGGCAGTGGTTGGCGCGGCTGCATTCTGGGCCGGGCTGTGGTGGTTCCGGCGGCTCAAGTCGTTCTTCGATACGCGGCTGTAGCGGGTAGGCAGTACGATGGGATGCCTCGTTGCGATCCATCAACCCAACTTCTTTCCGTGGCTCGGGTACTTTGACAAGATCCGGCGTGCCGATGTGTTCGTGCTGCTCGATGCCGTCGATTATCCGCGCTCAGGATCGGGGGGCATGGGATCGTGGTCGAACAGGGTGCGAATTGCTATCCAGGGCGAGGCGCGCTGGGCCACGTGTCCTGTCCATCGCCTGCCGTTGGGGGCGCCGCTCAATGCCGCGGAGATCGATGACGGCCGGCCCTGGCGCCGCAAGATGATTGCGACGCTGCAGGCAAGCTACGGCAAGGCCCCGCAATTTCGTGAAGCGATGGCACTCTTGCAGCCTCTGTTCGAGCAACAAGAAACGAACCTTGCAACATTCAACATCACGGCCATCAAGGTGATCGCGGAGCATCTCGGCCTTGCGACGCGGTTTGTGCGGCAGTCCGAACTGCCGCATGCGGGCAAAGCGACCGAGCTTCTCATCTCGCTCGTCAAGGCGGTCGGCGGGGATGCTTATCTCGCCGGCGGCGGTGCCACGGGGTACCAGCAGGACGAATTGTTCGAGCAGCATGGCGTTCGTCTGGTCAGCCAGGGCTTCGCGCCGCAGCCGTATGGCCCGCATGAGGCGTTCATTCCGGGCCTCTCCGTGATCGACTATCTGATGTGGGACGGGCGGCCAGCAACGGGATCACCTGGAGGCAGCTATGATTAGAGGGCAGGTCATCGCGCTTACCGAAATTCGAAACGAAGACTCTCCCCAATTGTTTCACTGGATCAACGATCCCGATACGGTGCGCTTCAACGCTCCATTCTCCCCGGTTCACGAAACCACCCATGAGAATTGGTTGAAATCGGTCATCACTTCAACGGCCAAGATCGTCTTCGCCATTCGCGCACTTCCCGACCTCCGCTTGATCGGCGTAGTGCAGCTGATCGACCTTCATCCGATCCATCGTACCGCTGAGCTGACGATCCGTATCGGGCAGGAGGTTGATCGCGGCCGTGGCGCGGGAGCGGAGGCGGTGGCGCTTGCGATCGATTTCGCCTTCAAGGACCGAAATCTTCAACGCGTGTGGCTCAGGGTATTCGCAGACAACGAAAGGGCCATCAGGGCGTATCAGAAGGCCGGGCTAACGATCGAGGGGACCATGCGCCGCGCTTGTTTTATCGACGGCAGGTGGACGGACCAGTTAGTGATGGCCAAACTTCGCGATTGCGCTTGAGTTTCACGATGACGGACGGGCGCGCAACGTTCGCCGCGACTACGATCTGCTGCTGCAGGCGGCCGGACGCCGCAATGTGAGATGGGCAGCACGAACGCGATCTTGATTAAGACAGGCGGCAACCGGGCCTCCGTCGCCGGGGTGGCCGAGCCAAGCCAGCCCACCGCTTTTGGGCTTGTCGGACGGATACGGGGCGTCTATGCAACCATCTCGCCAAAGGCGACTTACCTTGCGGATTTTATTCAGCACGCTGTTTTGAACACAACCACACGTACGGACGTTAGACATGAATTCCGAACTGATCGACAAGCTGGACCGCAAGACCGCCAGGATTGGTATCGTGGGCTTGGGCTACGTCGGCCTGCCGCTCATGCTTCGCTACAGCGAGGTGGGCTACAAGGTCATAGGCTTTGATATCGACCAGACCAAGGTCGATGCGCTTCGTGCCGGCCAGTCCTATATCGAACATATCTCGAGCGCGAGCATCAAGCGGGCGACGGAGCTCGGCTTCGAGCCGACCACGGATTTCTCGCAGGCGAAAGAGGTCGATGCCCTCATCCTGTGCGTTCCGACCCCGCTCAACAAATATCGCGAACCCGATCTCAGCTTCGTGCTGAACACCACGGAATCGCTGCTGCCATATCTCCACAAGGGGATGGTGCTGTCGCTCGAAAGCACGACCTATCCCGGCACGACCGAGGAGGAACTGAAGCCGCGCATCGAAAAGTGCGGCTTCAGCGTCGGCACCGATATTTTCCTGGTGTTCTCGCCGGAACGCGAAGATCCCGGCAACCAGAACTTCTCGACCCGCTCGATCCCGAAGGTCTGCGGCGGCTGCACGCCCGCTTGCCTCGATGCCGGCATCGCCCTCTATCGTCAGGTGATCGACAAGGTCGTTCCGGTGAGCTCGACGCAGGCTGCCGAGCTGACCAAGCTGCTGGAGAACATCCATCGTTCGGTGAATATCGGCCTCGTCAACGAAATGAAGATGGTCGCCGACAAGATGGGGATCGACATTCACGAGGTGATCCGCGCGGCAGCAACCAAGCCGTTCGGGTTTGTGCCGTACTATCCCGGTCCCGGCATCGGCGGGCACTGCATTCCGATCGACCCGTTCTACCTGACCTGGAAGGCGCGGGAATACGGCATGCATACGCGCTTCATCGAGCTCGCCGGAGAGATCAATTCCTCGATGCCGGATTACGTCGTGTCGAAGATCTCGCTGGCACTCAATCAGAGGCACAAGTCGATCAGCGGCAGCTCGATCCTGGTCCTCGGCATTGCCTACAAGAAGAACGTCGACGACGTTCGCGAGTCGCCTTCCGTGCTGCTGATGGAGAAGCTTCGCGATCTCGGCGCCAGCGTCGCCTACAGCGATCCGCACGTTCCCGCGTTCCCGAAGATGCGTGCGCATTCGTTCGATCTGTCGAGTGTCGCGCTCACCGAGGCCAATCTGCGGCGCTTCGATTGCGTCCTGCTGGCAACCGACCACGACAAGTTCGACTATCAGCTGCTCGGCGCGCACGCGCCGCTGCTCGTCGATTGTCGCGGCAAGTTCCCTGAGCCGGCAGACAATATCATTCGCGCGTAGGCGATATCATTCGCGCACAGGCGATCTCGTCGCGGCGCCGGCTATCCCGCCCACCGGGTGCCCTTTCGGGTGAGACGGGTTCGAAGCCGGCGCGCTAGCTGGCGCTTGCGCCTTGTAACTGTCCGTCCACTGCGGTCGTTGACGCTGCCGTCTGCTCGAAAGCCGACCGCGGCGTAACGTACCAGAGCAGGAAAAGCAGACCGGTGCCGTTGGTCAGCAAGGCCGTCGAAAGCGGTACATTGAGCAGAACGTGCGGTAGGACCCCGGCGGATAGCAGCACAAATCGCGGGGGCAGGCCTGCCGACAGGCGGTTGCCAAGCGCGATGATCAGGCCGCAACCGAGCGCGGACAGCGGCGCGAGCACGAGGCCGACCGAGGCGATTCCCTCGGTGGCGAACAGCGAGGCATTGAAGGAGCCGAGGTCGTAGGCCTTGGCCATCACGGCCCATATCGGCTCGTCGTAGGCGCACGCAGCCACGAGCTTCACGACGTTGATCTGGCAGAAATGGGTCAGCGGATGCGCTGAGAAGTAGTTGTTGTAGACCTCGAGGGCGAGCGACGGGATTGCGATCATCCTGTTGTTGACGGTGCCGAAATAGACCATCCCGGGTCTGAACGGAATCACGCCGGTCTTGACCAGGAAGACCAGGACAACGCCGACGGAGACAGGCAGGAATAGCGAGAGGATCGTCGTAAGCCGCACCTCGGCCAGCTTGCAGATGAGCGCGAGAAGCAGCAGCCAGAACGGAGCGAACAGCGCCATCTTGGTCAGCATGATGGGATAGAACAGAACCATCAGGGCCAGAGTGATCGCTGCCTGCCAGTTCCGCTTGCTGACGACGAAGCAGGCGAAGGCGAAAGGCAACAGGGCGTTCGAGGCGATCGAGGTTGCGTATCGAAGGAAGCCGGGAAATTCGATCTCCGCGCGATATTTGTACATCTCGGAGAGATCGACCAGCTTGAGGTTGTAGAGAGCGCCGATGCCGACGATTGCGGCCGAGGCGATCAGGATGATGGAAGGCATCATGTGAAAGGCGCGTGCCGGCATGACGACGGCCTGCCGCACAGGCGCGATGATGAACAGCGCGGGGGCAAGGAATGCAAATCCCGAGAGCACGATCGAGACAAGCGCCAGGCGGTGATCGTAATCAAGCAGCGAAAATTCGATCAGCCAGAGATATCCCAGGATCATCATGTAGAAGTAGAAGCCGACGAGATAGCCAAAGCTGAAGCGTACGATCGCGAACAGGATGACGACGGGGCTGAACGCCAGCACATTCAGGATGGCAGCTGCCACGTGTGCCTGGTCGATGCCGGTGACACCCGGAAACGTATCGACGGCCGTGATGAAGTAGAGCGAAACGCAACACACCACGATGTGGGCATAGGCGAGCAGGGCAAGTTTGGCCTGGGGCCAACCAAGCTCCAGCTGAGTGATCCGATCGTTCATTCTCGCTCACCGCCGTATCGGGCTGTACGTTTTGGACTGTTCCATTGCTGGTCATCGCGCCAGGCCGACTGGGCCCCACGATCGCCAGACGATGGCACCGTCCTGGGCCTAGTGACTTGGGCCTAGGGACATGACACGGCGCCGATAAGACGACAAGAATATGCTTGTATTTTATTCCATTGTTCCTGCCCAATGGTGTCAATGCGGATCGCTGGAATCATGCCGCGCGTTTGCCGAACCGATGGCCTCTGGTAGACTGTCCGGATAATTGCACAGGCGGGATTGGATGAAGGGTATCATTCTTGCTGGTGGTACCGGGTCTCGGCTTTACCCGGTGACGATTGTCGTGTCGAAGCAGCTCTTGCCGATTTTCGACAAGCCCATGATCTATTACCCGCTCTCGACCTTGATGCTGAGTGGCATCAGGGAGATTCTGATTATCTCCACACCCCAGGATCAGCCGTTGTTTCGCCGGTTGCTGGGTGACGGCTCGGACTTCGGCCTCAAGCTGGAATACGCAAGCCAGGACCAACCTCGGGGCTTGGCTGATGCCTTCATTGTCGGGCGTGATTTCGTCGGCAAGGACAACGTCGCCCTGGTCCTCGGCGACAATTTGTTCTTCGGTCATGGGTTGCCGGAGATATTGAACCGCGCCAGCGCGCGAGCTTCGGGAGCGACTATCTTTGGTTATGTCACCAAGCGTCCCCAGGACTACGGCGTCGTCCAACTCGATGGGGATGGACGGGCGATTTCGATCGAGGAAAAGCCACGTCTGCCGAAATCCAATCTCGCCGTGACGGGCCTGTACTTCTACGACAATGACGTGCTCGAGATTGCGTCCTCCATCAAGCCCTCGACGAGAGGCGAACTCGAGATCACCGACGTCAATCGCGCCTACATGGAGCGCGGCGAGCTGCATGTCGAGATTTTGGGGCGCGGCTTCGCGTGGCTGGACACCGGGACCCATGCCTCGCTGGTCGAGGCCAGTCATTTCGTGCAGGTCCTCGAGCAGCGCCAGGGCCTTCGGATCGCGTGTCCGGAAGAGATCGCGCTGAGGCTCGGCTACATCTCCCTTGACGCCTTTCGCAGCGTTGCGGAGCGGAATGCGAAGAGCAGCTATGGTGAGTATCTTTTGTCGATCTATGATAGCTTTGCCAATTCGAGGCGGTCGCACTGAGGTCGACGCCAGTGGTGCCTAGCAAAGCAACGATCTTTGTCACCGGAGGAGCCGGCTTCATCGGCTCTGCCGTTATTCGGCGTTTGCTAAATTGCACCGACGCTTCGATCGTCAATGTTGACAAGATGACGTACGCGTCCAGCCTTCACTCAATTCCGTCGGAGTTAAGCAGCGAACGCTATGCTCTCTCGAGAACGGATATCTGCGACAGTCCGGGCTTGCGCAGTCTGTTCGATCACTACCGGCCTCAGGCCGTGATGCATCTTGCTGCGGAAAGCCATGTCGATCGCTCGATCGACGCGCCCGGCGATTTCATCCAGACCAATGTTGTGGGTACCTTCACGCTGCTGCAGGAGTCCTTGCGCTACTGGCGGGCGTTGGCGCCCGCGGAGCGCGACGCGTTCCGGTTCGTTCATGTCTCGACGGACGAGGTGTTCGGCACGCTGGGTGCGGATGGCCATTTCGTGGAAGCAAGCCCGTATGCGCCAAATTCACCTTATTCGGCCAGCAAGGCCGCTTCCGATCATCTCGTGCGTGCGTGGTGCGAGACCTACGAGCTGCCGACCCTGGTGACAAATTGTTCCAACAACTATGGACCCTATCAATTTCCCGAGAAGCTGATCCCTCACATGATCATCAGGGGATTGGCCGACGAGGCGCTGCCTGTTTACGGTGATGGTCAGCACATCCGTGACTGGCTGTATGTCGAGGACCATGCGGAGGCGCTGATCCGCGTTCTTCACCACGGGAAAGTGGGGGAGACCTACAATATCGGCGGCAGGAGCGAACGCACCAATCTCGAGGTCGTGGAACTGCTCTGTACGCTGCTCGATGAGGCCAGGGGGGCCGAGACCGGCGCGCACAAACGCCTGATCTCGTTAGTCAGGGATCGTCCCGGTCACGATCGCCGCTACGCGATCGACCCGTCCAAGATCGAGCGAGAACTCGGCTGGAGCCCGCAGGAGAGCTTTGAGGCCGGCATCAGGAAGACGGTATATTGGTACCTTAACAACAGGCCCTGGTGGGAAGAGATTCTTCGGCGAGGATACCAGGCCCAACGGTTGGGATAGCGGGACGCCCTTCCAGGCCCGCCGGGGTTTGGTTGATGCCTGGCGGCTCCTGAAGCGCCTCAGACGTTCCCTGGCGAGAGCGGAGACCGAGGTCGTCGCGCCGGTCGTTCCGGCTGAATTGCGACTGTCGCTGCGCTGAAGGGATTGGCCCGCTCGCGGCACGCAGTCGGTCTGCCGACAGCGAAATTGAAGCGGAAATCGGGGCCGAATCAGATGTTGGCAGGACGAGCAATACCGGATATTCGGCGTCGGATGCGTCGAAACACACTATTTGGCTGAAGCAGGTAAGGGCCGCTATGACTGACACTCAACAGGCGATCGACGCCGCCAATGCGGCGTTCTGGGACGAACTGTGCGGCTCGGCGGCAGCCCGCGCGTGGGGGATCACCGATTCCTCGATGGAGTCGCTGCGGCGCTACGACGAGAATTATTTCCACTTCTATCCGTATCTCGAGAAATACATCGACTGGAAGGCAATGCGCGGCAAGCGCGTGCTCGAGATCGGGCTCGGTTACGGCAGCGTCTCGCAGAAGATCGCGGAGAGCGGCGCCGACTTCACCGGCCTCGATATCGCGGCGAATCCGGTCACGATGGTCAATCACCGGATCAAGCAGAGCGGGCTGAACGGCAGGGCCGTTCAGGGCAGCATTCTCAGCAATTCGCTTCCTGACAATTCGTTCGACGCGGTTGTCGCGATCGGTTGTCTGCATCATACCGGCAACCTCGCCGCTGCAATCGCAGCCTGCCGTCGGCTTCTGGTGCCAGGCGGACGCCTCGTCGGCATGGTCTACTATGCCTACTCCTACCGGCAGTTCGTGCTCGAGCCGAAACGCGCGCTTCGCTATATGCTGCGTGAACTAGGCGGCTATCGCGGGACCTTCCGCGACGGTGAAACCGCCGCCTACGATAAAACGCAGGACGGTTCGCTGGCGCCGGCGACCGAATTCATCTCGGCCAGGTCGTTGCGGCAGATCTGCTCGGGATACTCGAATTTTCAGGCGGTCCCGGAGAACGCCGATCAGGAACGGCCATTTAAGCTCTGGAAGCGTCCCCAACTCCTTGCCTCGCCGATCCCGCGGTATTGCGGACTGGATATTTATTGGAGCTGCAACAAGTCGGGCGCGTGAGATCGATGTTTGCTGCTTTTGGCCCGCATATTTCGCGGCCTATCGGTTATGGCAGGCTCGAAGCATGACGCCGCGGGCCGCGCCGCTGGATCGACCCATACGCCTTGCCTAATCCCAAGTTTTCTGGGTAATGGACGTTACCGTGCGGCTTGCAAGGCCGCTTGTTCCCTCGGCTGTTCGGCTGGCTGCAACGGTCGGCCGCGAGACAAGACAGGGCCTGTTGCATGATCAGATTTGGCCTGCTCGGGTGCGGGCGTATCGCCAAGCGTCATTCCGATCTCCTGGGTGGCAATCACATCGAGGGAGCAAGCCTGGTTGCAGTCTGCGATCCGGTTCGTGCCCGCGCCGATGCGGTTGCCGCGAAGTTCGGGGTTGCGGCCCATGACGACACGGACGAATTCTTAGGCCGCAAGGATATCGACGCTGTCGCTGTGCTGACGCCGAGCGGGCTGCATCCCGCGCATGTGATCGCCTGCGCCAGGGCCGGCAAGCATGTCGTGGTCGAGAAGCCGATGGCGCTGCGGTTGCAGGACGCCGACGACATGATCCGGGCCTGCGACCAGGCCGGGGTCAAGATGTTCATCGTCAAGCAGAACCGGTTCAACGTGCCGGTGGTCAAGGCGCGCGAGGCGCTTGATGCCGGCCGCTTCGGCAAGCTCATCCTGGGGACGGTCCGGGTGCGCTGGTGCCGAGACCAGGCCTATTACGATCAGGACCAATGGCGCGGCACCTGGGCTTACGACGGCGGCGTGCTGACCAATCAGGCGAGCCACCATGTCGATATGCTGGAGTGGTTCTTCGGCGATGTGGTGAGCGTGCATGCCCGCGCGGCAACGGCGCTGGCCAAGATCGAAACCGAGGACACCGCTGTCGCAACGCTGAAGTTCCGCAATGGCGCGCTCGGAATCATCGAGGCGACCACTGCGGCGCGTCCGACCGATCTCGAGGGTTCGCTGTCGATCCTGGGCGAGAAGGGCACCGTCGAGATTTCCGGTTTTGCGGTCAACCAGATCCGGCACTGGCGCTTTGTCGACGAGCTGCCGTCGGACAAGGACGTCGTGGAGAAGTTCTCGGTCAACCCGCCCAACGTGTACGGCTTCGGCCATCAGGCCTACTACCACCATGTGGTCGATTGCCTGGAGAACCAGCGCGCCGCGCTGGTCGACGGGCTCGAGGGGCGCAAGAGCCTGGAGCTGATCTCGGCCCTCTATGAGTCGATCGAGACCGGCGAGGAAGTGGCGCTGCGCTTCACGCCGCGCTTGAGCCGGTTGGGTGTCGTTTCGTGAACCGGCCGGAAGTGCATCAGGCCAGCGTGCGCGATGTCGCGTTCGGCGAACGCGTCAAGATCGTCGAGCCCTGCAACCTTTATGGCTGCACGCTCGGTGACGACTGTTTCGTCGGTCCCTTCACCGAAATCCAGAAAGGCGTGGTGGTCGGAGCGCGCACCCGCGTGCAATCGCATGCCTTCGTCTGCGAGCTCGTCACGATCGGCGAGGACTGCTTCGTCGGGCACGGCGTGATGTTCGTCAACGACACGTTCGCAACCGGCGGCCCTGCGCGCGGACGCAAGGAGCTGTGGCGCGAGACAGTGATCGGCAACCGGGTGTCGATCGGCTCCAATGCCACGATCATGCCGGTCCGGATCGCCGATGACGTTGTCATCGGCGCCGGATCGGTGGTGACCAAGGACATCACGACGCCGGGCACCTATGCCGGCAATCCGGCGCGCCGGCTGCTGGCGAGCCAATAGGGGATATCTGATGCCGGTGCCGTATGCCGACCTGCAACTGCAATACCAGTCCATCAAGGACGAGATCGATGCGGCGATCGCCGGCGTCATCCGCGACAACGCCTTTATTCGCGGCAGCTATGTCGACCGCTTCGAGCGTGAGTTCGCCGCTGCTGCCGAGGTCGCCCATTGCGTGTCCTGCGCCAACGGCACCGATGCGCTTTACCTCGCGATGCGGGCGCTAACGGTGAAGCCCGGCGACGAGGTGATCACGACGGCGCATTCGTGGATATCGACCGCGGCGATGATCACCCATTCCGGCGCCACCGTCGTGTTCTGCGACACCGATGAAGCGACGTTCACGATCAATCCGGCCGCGATCGAGGCCGCGATCACGCCGCGCACCGTCGGCATCATCCCGGTGCATCTGTACGGTCAGCCCGCGGATATGGACGCCATCATGGCGATCGCGCAGAAGCACAAGCTCTGGGTGATCGAGGACTGCGCCCAGGCCCATCTGGCACGCTACAAGGGCCGCATGGTCGGAACGTTCGGCGAGGCCGCGACCTATTCATTCTACCCTGGCAAGAATCTCGGCGCGATGGGCGACGCAGGCGCCGTCGTGACCAATGACGCAGCGCTTGCCGAGCAGATGGCGATGCTCGCGCGTCATGGCGGGCTGGTGAAGCACCAGCACCATATCGAGGGCGTCAACAGCCGGCTCGACGGCATGCAGGCCGCGATCCTTTCGGCCAAGCTGCCGCATCTCGAGGCGTGGACCGAGGCCCGTCAGGCTGCTGCCGAGGTCTACGATGCCGGCCTCAACCAGATCGAGGACGTCGTGGTGCCCGAGGTCGCGCCGGCGCGCAGTCACGTCTATCACCTCTACACGATCAGGCATCCGCGCCGCGACGCGCTTGCCGCCCATCTCAACGCCAATGGCGTGCAGACTGCGATCAATTACCCGACCGCGCTGCCGCTCCTGCCGGCCTATGCGCGGTTCGGCCATCGGCCGGAGCAATTCCCGAACGCGCACCGCGACCAGGGCCAGATCCTCTCGCTGCCGATCTTCGCCGAGATCACGCGCCAGCAGCAGGATGAGGTGATCGACCTGGTTCGGAAGTTCTGAGGCTCAGCTTCGCTGCAGCAGAGGCCTCAGGAACAGCTCCAGATTGGAGCCTGAGAACAGGTAGCCCTTCAGGCCGGCCGCGCGCGCCGCCTCGAGATCGGTCGGCTGATCGCCGACCAGGAAGCTGCGTTCGACATCGACCGGAAAACGCGCCAGCAGGTCATTGATCATGCCGGGCGACGGCTTGCGGCGATGGCTGACCTGCCGATACCGCTCGACCGTCCCCTCAGGATGGAACGGGCAGTATTCGAAGGCGTCGATATGTGCGCCGATCTTGCCGAGCTCTGCGGCCATCCAGCCGTGGAGCTCCTGGATATGCGCCTCTTCGTAGAGGCCTCTTGCAACGCCTGACTGGTTGGTTACGACGAACGCAAAATAGCCCGTGTCGTTGACGGCCTTCACCGCCTCGCGCGCGCCGTCGATCCAGATCAGCCTGTGGCTCTCGAACAGGTATCCGATGTCCTGGTTCAGGACGCCATCCCGATCGAAGAAAACCGCCGGCCGTCGCGGCTGATCTCCGGAAGCGCTGCTCATGAGGTGATGATCCGTCTGTCTCCACTCGGCATGGGCTAGCTCAATAGTTCACAATGCCGCGCGCGACAATGTAGACGGATCACGCCCAAGGTGGCCGGGCGCTCGCGCTTCTCTGACCTCAAGGACTATCGCTCGTCGGCAATCACCTTGCCGTCGTTCGGCAGCGCGCCTGCGCTGACCAGCTCGACCGCGCCGCCGAGTTTCGTCACGGCACGCAGTGTTGCCGCAACCTCGTCCTGCAGCGACGCGGGCGGCGAAGTGCATTCGGCCTTCAGCGTCATTGCGTCGGCCTCGCCGGCGCGCGTGACGACGAGGCGCAGCCGTCCGAGCGCAGGGTGGCGCTTGCCGATTTCCGCGACCTGCTCGGGACGCACGAACATGCCCTTGACCTTGGTGGTCTGGTCGGCGCGGCCTATCCAGCCCTTGATACGCATATTGGTGCGCCCGCACGGGCTCGCGCCGGGCAGCGCCGCGGTCAGGTCGCCGAGCGCAAGCCGAATCCAGGGGTGATGCGGATCGAGCGAGGTCACCACGATCTCGCCGACATCGCCCGGTGCGACCGGATCGCCGGTGCCGGGCTTGACGATCTCCAGGATCAGCTCCTCGTTGACTGTCATCCCCTCGCGCGCCGGCGTCTCGAACGCGATCAGGCCGAGATCGGCCGTGCCGAAGGCCTGGTAGGCCTCGACGCCGCGCGACTTCATCTCCTCCTGCAACGACTTCGGAAATGCGGCGCCCGACACCAGCGCGCGCTTGATTGAGGACACGTCGCGGCCGCCCGCTGCGGCGGCGTCGAGCAGGATTTTCAGGAAGTCCGGAGTGCCGCTGTAGCCGACCGGGCGATAGGCTTCGATCAGCTCGAATTGCTGCTCGGTATTGCCCGGGCCTGCCGGGATCACCGCGCAGCCGAGCGCCCGCGCCGAGGCGTCGAAGATGAAGCCGCCGGGCGTGAGGTGATAGCTGAAAGTGTTCAGCACCACATCGCCCTCGCGGAAGCCCGCCGCAAACAGCGCCCGCGCGCCGCGCCAAGGGTCTGCCTGGCGGCCCTCGGGCTCGAAGATCGGGCCGGGCGAGGTGAACAGGCGGGCGAATGAGCCCGGCTTGTCGGCCACGAAGCCGCCAAAGGGCGGGGCAGCCTTGTGCAGGGCCGGCAATTCCGACTTGCGCAGCACCGGCAGCTCCGCCAGCGCTTCCCGGCCGGTGATGGATGCGGGATCGGTGCCCCTCAGCAGATTGGCATAGGCGGGCCCCGCCATCGCCTTGCGCAGCACGTCCGGCAGCCGGGCGAACAGGGCGGCCTCGCGCTCGGCCGGATCGCGCGTTTCAAGGGCGTCGTAATGGTCGGTCATGGCGGGTCCTTGAGGGAAGATGTGCGCAGGGTTACGTGCCGGCTGGCGCGTGCTATCAGACGGTGACCGCTGACATTGGGATGGTTCCAGGGAGCACGATGGCTGAGGCAGAGAGCGTTGCGGCGGATGGGGCCGCCGATGTCGTCGCGAGGTTGAAGCGCCGCATCATCGACCACGCCCTGCCGCTGTGGTCGACGGTCGGCTGGGACAGCACAACCGGCGGCTTTGTCGACCGTTTGCATCAGGATGGGACAGCCGATCACGCCGCGCCGCGCCGCCTGCTTGTGCAGGCGCGCCAGATCTATTGCTACGCCAAGGCGGCCCAGATGGGCTGGTATCCGGAAGGCCGCGCGATTGCGCTGAAGGGGCTCGAATACCTGCTGGCCAAGGCCAAGGCGCCGGACGGCCGGCCGGGCTTCGTCTACAGCCTCACGCCCGACGGCGGCGTGCACGAGCCGCTGCGCGATACCTATGGCCACGCCTTCGTGCTGCTGGCGCTCGCGACCGTCTACGGCCTCGACCAGGACGCTCAGGTCCGCGCCGAGATCGACGCGCTGCTGTCGTTCCTCGACACCCAGTTGCGCTCGCCCCATGGCGGTTTCCAGGAAGGCTTGCCGCCCTCGATGCCGCGCCGGCAGAATCCGCAGATGCACCTGTTCGAGGCGATGATCGCGTGCTTCGACGCGACCCACGATTTGTCGTTCCAGAACCGCGCCGGCGAGTTCTTCGCGCTGTTCCTCGCCAACCTCTACGACAAGCAGACGCGCACCCTCGGCGAATATTTCGAGGAGGACTGGTCGAAGATCCCGCCGGTCTCTGTCGAGCCCGGGCACCTCGCGGAATGGGTCTGGTTGCTGAAGGGATTTGAACGCATCACCGGCTGCCCGACCGGGCGTCCGCGCGGCGAACTGCTGGCCTCGGCGCTGCGCTATCGCGACGCGGCCACTGGCTGCCTGATCGATGAGGGCGACGCCGAGGGCAACATCCGCCGCCACACACGGCGGCTGTGGCCGCAAAGCGAGCTGGCGAAGGCCTGGATCGCGCAGGCCGAGTCGGGCGAAGCCGGCGCGGCGGACGAGGCGCGCGCGGCGCTGGTGCTGCTCGAACGGCACTATCTCAGCCATCCCGTCGCCGGCGGCTGGTACGACCAGTTCGACCGCGACGGCAAGTCGCTGATTGCGCCGATCCCGGCGTCGTCGTTCTACCATGTGCTCTGCGCCGTCACCGAAGCGGAACAGGTGCTCAGCTAGAACGCCCTTGCTGGTCTGATGCGTTTTCTGCACGCCAACTGGTCCTCAACTCCGCTAGAAAACGCGCCATGGCCTCACAGCCAGCGCTTGCGCCGCTTGAAGCTCTTCAGGTTCTTGAAGCTCTTGCGCTGGTCGCCGGCGCCTCCGAGGTAGAACTCCTTGACGTCCTCGTTGTCGCGCAGCTCGTCGGCCGAGCCGTCGAGCACCACCTTGCCCTGTTCCATGATGTAGCCGTGGCTCGCGACCGAAAGCGCGGCGCGCGCGTTCTGCTCGACCAAGAGGATCGTGACGCCGAGATCGCGGTTGATCTCCTTGATGATCGCGAACACTTCCTTGACGAGCAGCGGTGACAGCCCCATCGACGGCTCGTCCATCAGGATCATCTTCGGGCGCGCCATCAGCGCGCGGCCGATCGCGAGCATCTGCTGCTCGCCGCCGGAGAGATAGCCGGCAAGCCCGGTGCGCTCCTTCAGGCGCGGGAAATATTTGAACACCATGTCGATGTCGGCCGAGACCTCGCCGTCGCGCCGGGTGAAGGCGCCGAGCCGCAGATTCTCCAGTGACGTCATGTCGGCGACGATGCGGCGGCCTTCCATCACCTGGAAGATGCCGCGGCGGACGATCTTGTCCGGATCGATGCCGTTGATGCGCTGGCCCTCGAACAGGATCTCGCCGCGGGTGACCTCACCGTCCTCGGTCTTGAGCAGGCCGGAGATCGCCTTCAGCGTGGTCGACTTGCCCGCGCCATTGGCGCCGAGCAGCGCCACGATCGCGCCCTTCGGCACCTCGAGGCTGAGGCCGCGCAGCACCAGGATGACGTCGTCATAGACGACCTCGATGTTGTTGACGCTGAGCAGCGGCGGCGGTGGCACTGCCGTCGGCCCCGGGCGGGTGGCTTCGAGGGTTTCGTTCATGGTCTCGATCACTCTCCACTGTCGTCACCCGCGAAGGCGGGTGACCCAGTATTCCAGAGACGCCGGCGATCAAAACGTGAGAGCGCGGCGACCTGGATCCCCCGCCTTCGCGGGGGGATGACGGTTGTTGTAGAGGCTGCACTGGTGGCAGCCTCACCACGTCACCACCCAAACCATTCCGGCTTGCGCGGCAGTTCGATGGTCTTCACCTTCTCGAGCTTGATCGTGCCCTTGCCCATCAGGTCGTTGATGTCGCCGTCGGTCGCGCCCGACACCTTCGAGCGATAGAGATCGACCTTCGTCGTCGGGCGGTGATCCTTCTCGGTCCAGGTCGACGGGTTGCAGACCCCCTCCATCCCGGCCGGCACCCAGTCCTTCTTCTGGTAGAAGCCCTTGGCGACGTTCTCGCCGGTGGCGCCGCCATTCTTGGCGGCCCAGTCGAGCGCTTCCTTCAGATAGAGCGCGCTGCACACCGCCGCGATGTAGTGCACCGGGCGATAGACCTTGCCGGTGGGATCGGACATCTTGGAGATCTCCATCACCGTCTTCATGCCGGGCGCGTTGCCGCCCCAGCTCACCGCGGTGCGGAGCGGGAAGATGACGCCGTCGGCGGCATCGCCGGCGGTCTTGGCGGCGTTCTCGTCCATGCCCCAGACATTGCCCATGAACTGGACGTCGACGCCGGCGGTCTTGCAGGCCTTCAGCACCGAGATGTTGGAGGCGGCCGTGTTGCCGAGATAGGCGTAATTGGCGCCGGAGCTCTTCAGGCTCAGGCATTGCGCCGAGTAGTCGCCGGGCGACAGCGCGAACACCAGCGGCGGCAGCACCTCGAAGCCGAGCTCGGTGGCGAGCGCCTCGCCGGCCGCCTTCGGCGCGTTCGGATAGGGATGGTTGGCGCCCATGTGAACGAACTTCGGCTTGCCGGACTTGCCCTTGGCCTTCCAGTCCTCAGCGGCCCAGGTCAGCATCGCGCGCATCGAGTCCGAATAGCTCGGACCGTAGAAGAAATTGTACGGTGCGGGCTTGGCCTTGCCGCTGGTGCCTTCCGGATCGGTCAGTGCGGCGGCGTAGGAGCCTGAGATGTCGGGGATCTTGTCCTGCGCGAGGAAGCCGGTGAGGGCCTCGGTATCGGCGGTGCCCCAGCCCATGATCGCCGCGACCTTGCCGTCGGGCGCCGACCACTTCTTGTACAGCGCGATGGCGCGCGGCACCTGGTAGCCATAGTCGTTGCTGTCGACATTGAGCTGCTTGCCGCCGACGCCGCCGTTCTTGTTGACCCAGGCGAAGGTATCGGCGACGCCCTGGCCGTAGGGCGTGCCGACATCGGAGGTGCCGCCGGAGAGGTCCTGCAGATGGCCGATGGCGATCTGGGCCTGCGCGGTGGCGGCCGCGCTGCTGATCAGCAGCGCGAGGGAGACCGAGCTCAAAAGAGATCTAATCGTCATTTTGGTTTCCTCCTGCTTATTCGTTGAACCGAATTTTGAGTTGCGTTCCGTGCCTTGCGTCAGTGTGAGAACGGATAAAGCTTCCAGTAGGCCTTGATCTGCCGCCAGCGATGCGCGAGGCCATCAGGCTCGAACATCAAAAAGCCGATGATGATCAGGCCGATCGCGATCTCGCGCAGGAAGGTGATGTTGTTGTTGAGCTGCAGCGCCTTGTCGATGGCGCCGCCCTTCAGCCACGCGCTCAGCCATTCCATCGATTCAGGCAGCAGCACCACGAAGGCCGTGCCCATCAGCGTGCCCATCACCGAGCCGGTGCCGCCGATGATGACCATGGCGAGGAACAGCACCGAGCGCTCGATGCCAAAACCTTCCTGGGAGACCACCAGCTGATAATGCGCGTAGAGCGCGCCGGCGATGCCGGCAAAGAAGGCGGCAAGTCCGAACGACAGCGTCCGGTACTTGGTCAGGTTGATGCCCATGATCTCGGCGGAGAGATAATGGTCGCGGATCGCGACCAGCGCGCGGCCGTCGCGGGTGCGCATCAGATTGGTGACCAGCAGGTAGCTGATCACCATGTAGGCGAGCACGACGTAGAAATACTGCCGGTCGCCGCGCAGCGTGTAGCCGAAGATCGAGAACGGGTTGGCGCTTGCCGGCACCGAGCCGCCCGAGAACCAGTCGGCGCGCGAGAAGAAATCGAGCAGGATGTACTGCGCGGCAAGCGTTGCGATGACGAGATAGAGCCCCTTCAGCCGCGCCGCCGGTACGCCAAAGATCAGGCCGACCAGCGCGGTGACCACGCCGGCGAGGGGGATGGCGAAGAACACCGGGATCGGCAGATTGTTGGAGATGTAGGCCGAGGTGAAGGCGCCGAACAGGAAGAACGCGGCGTGGCCGATCGAGATCTGGCCGGTGAAGCCGACCAGGACGTTGAGGCCGAGGGCTGCGATCGCGAAGATGCCGATCTGGATCGAGACGCTGAGCCAGTAATTGGTCAGCACCATCGGTGCAAGGCAGGCGAGCAGGATGCCGGCGATCGCGAAGTTGCGGCTGGTTGCGGTCGGGAAGATCGTGGTGTCGGCCGCGTAGCTGGTGCGGAAATCGCCCGAAGGAATGAGAGTGCTTGTTGCCATTGATCAGACCCGCTCGATGTCCTTGGTGCCGAACAGCCCATAGGGCTTGATCATCAGGATGATGATCAGGACGTAGAACGGCGCGATTTCGTAGAGATTGCCCCAGTGCAGATACTCGCTGTCGACATACTGGGCGACGTTTTCCAGCAGCCCGATGATGATGCCGCCGAGCACGGCGCCGCCGACCGAGTCGAGTCCGCCCAGGATCGCGGCCGGAAACACCTTGATGCCATAGGCCGAGAGGCCGGACGACACGCCGTTCACGACCGCAACCACGACCCCGGCAACCGCCGAGACGGTAGCCGAAATCGCCCACGCCATCGCGAACACGTTCTTCACGGAAATGCCGAGCGACTGCGCGACCTGCTGGTTGAAGGCAGTGGCGCGCATCGCAAGGCCGTATTTGGAGGCGCGGAAGAACCAGGCCATGCCGACCATCATGGCGAGCGAGACCACGAGGCTCATGAGATAGACGGTCTGGATCTGCAGCCCGAACAGGCTGACCGACTGGCTCTCGAACACCCGCGGGAACGGTTGCGGGTTGACACCGAAGATCCATTTCAGCGCGGCCTGGAACACGGTCGAGAGGCCGATCGTCACCATGATCACGGAGATGATCGGTTCGCCGATCATCGGCCGCAGGATCACGACCTGGATCGCGATGCCGAAGATGAACATGAACACCAGCGTGATCGGCATCCCGACCCAGAAGGGCACCTGGTACTTGGTCAGCAGCGCCCAGCACACCCAGGCGCCGACCAGCAGCAATTCGCCCTGTGCGAAGTTGACAACCTGCGTCGCCTTGTAGATCAGCACGAACGACATCGCGACCACGCCATAAAGCGTGCCGACCACGAGGCCGTTGACGATCAGCTGGATCAGGAACTGGGTGTTCATGGGGTGTGGTAGCTCCGGACGGCGGCGCTAGTACCCTCTCCCCTTGTGGGAGAGGATGGCTTCGCGAAAAGCCGGGTGAGGGGTTGTCTCCGCATCGGGATCGTGGAGAGAAAACCCCTCACCGAAGCGAGTTTGTGTCTACCGGGAGCGTAGCCCTCTCCCACAAGGGGAGAGGGCGCAGTTACTGCGATCTCACTGTATTGCCCAAAGTTCATTCCGCGGCCTCCGCGGTCACGGCGCGGCCGAGATCGACGACCTCGAGCGTGGTGCGCACGCGCTGTGTCGTGCCGTCCTGGAAGCGGATCACGGTATCGACCGGGATTTTGGCCGTGCCGCGGTAGATCGCATCGATGATGTCGGCGTATTTCTCGTTGATGACGCCGCGGCGGACTTTTCGGGTGCGGGTCAGCTCGCCGTCGTCGGCATCGAGCTCCTTGTAGAGCAATAGAAAGCGCGAGATGCGCTGCGCCGGCGGCAGAGTGGCGTTGACCGTCTCGACCTCTTTCCTCAGCAGCGCATAGACCTCCGGACGCGAGGACAGGTCGGTATAGGTCGTGAACGAGAGCCGGCTCTTCTCCGCCCATTTCGAGATGATCGAGTAGCGGATGCAGATCATCGCGGCGAGCGCGTCGCGGCCGGCGCCGAGCACGACGGCCTCGGCGACATAGGGCGAGAATTTCAGCTTGTTCTCGATATATTGCGGCGAGAAGCGCTCGCCGCGCGAGGTCTCGGCGAGATCCTTGATGCGGTCGATCACGACGAGCTGCTGGTTGTCGTTGTAGTAGCCGGCATCGCCGGAATGCATCCAGCCGTCCTTGATGTCGGCGACCGATGCTTCCGGATTCTTGTAGTAGCCGAGGAACATGTTGGGGTGGCGCACCACGATCTCGCCGACGCCGTTGACGTCGGGGTTGTCGACCCGGATCTCGACGCTGTCGGCCATCGGAATGCCGGTGGTATCGGGATCGACCTTGCCTTCGGGGTGCAGCGTGTAGGCGCCGAGCAGCTCGGTCTGGCCGTAGAGCGTGCGCAGCGGCACGCCCATCGCCTGGAAGAACTTGAAAGTATCCGGTCCGAGTGCGGCGCCACCGGTTGCCGCCGAGCGCAGCCGCGTGAAGCCGAGCCGGTCGCGCAGCGCGCGGAACAGGATCTGGTCGGCGAGCACCGAATGCTTGCCCTCGGCGAGCGCGGCAAGCCCGGTCTTCATGCCGAGATCGTAGAGCCGCTGCTTGAACGGCGAGGCGTCCATCACCCCGGCGCGGACGTCGGCCGCGATTGATTCCCATACCCGCGGCGCGAACAGCACGAAGGTCGGTGCGATCTCGCGGAAGTCGTTCATCATGGTGTCGGGCTCTTCGACGAAGTTGACCTTCATCCGGCAGAGCAGCCCTTTGCCGAGCACGTACACCTGCTCCATGATCCAGGGCAGCGGCAGCACCGAGACATACTCGTCGTCCGGCCCCTTCGGGTCGAAGGCGAGATAGGTCGCGCAGTGCCGCAGCACGCGGCCCGCCGCGAGCATTGCGAGCTTTGGGTTCGCCGTCGTGCCCGAGGTCGTGCAGAGGATCGCGACGTCCTCGCCTTTGGTTTCGTCGACCAGCCTGTCGTACAGAGCGGGCTCACGTGCCGCGCGGTCGCGGCCGAGCGCAACCAGCTTGCTCGCCTCCATCAGCCGCGGATCGTCGTATTTCCGCATGCCGCGCGGGTCGGAATAGACGATGTGCTTGAGGTGAGGCACGCGGTCGGCGAGCGTGAGCAGCTTGTCGACCTGCTCCTCGTCCTCGGCGAACACCAGCTTGGCTTCGCCGTAGCTCAACAGATAGGCGGCTTCCTCGTCGAGCACGTCGCGATAGAGGCCGAGGCTCATCGCGCCGATGGCGTGGCTGGCGATCTCGGCGGCGACCCAGTCCGGCCGGTTGTCGCCGATGATGCCGATCACGTCGCCGCGGCCGAGCCCGAGCTCGACCATGCCGAGCGCGAAATCATGGGTGCGCGTCTGGTAATCGTTCCAGGTGAATTCGCGCCACAGCCCGAGATCCTTCTCGCGCAGCGCGATCTCGTTGCCGTGCTCTTTTGCGTTCAGCCGCAGCAGCTTTGGATAGGTGTCGGCCTGCGCGGCGCGTCCGGCATAGTCCATCATGCCGCGCTCTCCCGCACCGCCGGCTTGTCGTCGGGATCGACCAGCGCCTCGTCCTCTTCGCCGAGATAGGCGCGCTTGACATGGGGATCGGCGAGCACGGCGGCCGGATCGCCCTCGGCGATCTTGCGGCCGAAATCCAGCACCATGACGCGGTGGGAGATGTCCATCACGACGCCCATGTCGTGCTCGATCATCATCACGGTCATGCCGAACTCTTCGTTGAGATCGACAATGTAGCGCGCCATGTCCTCCTTCTCTTCGAAATTCATGCCGGCCATCGGCTCGTCGAGCAGGATCAGTTGCGGTTCCAGCGCCATCGCGCGGGCGAGCTCGACGCGCTTGCGCAGTCCGTAGGGCAGGGTGCCGGCGGTCGCCTTGCGCACCGATTGCAGGTCGAGGAAGTCGATGATCTCCTCGACCTTGCGGCGGTGCTCCAGCTCCTCGCGGCGCGCGCCGGTCAGCCAGTACAGCGATCCGGTGATGAAGTTGTTCTTCAAGAGGTGATGGCGGCCGACCATGATGTTGTCGAGCACGCTCATGTGGTGGAACAGCGCGAGATTCTGGAAGGTCCGGCCGATGCCGAGGCGGGGCCGCGCGTTCGGGGTGAGGCCGGTGATATCCTTGCCGCCATAAAAGAGCTGGCCTTCGGTCGGCTTATAACGGCCGGAAATGCAGTTAACGATCGAGGTCTTGCCGGCGCCGTTCGGGCCGATGATCGAGAACAGTTCGCCCTGATTCACGCCGAAGCTCACTTCGGTCAGCGCGCGGACGCCGCCAAAGCGCAATGAGACCCCGCGCACCTCGAGACTGTAAGACACCCTGTTCCCTCCAGATACAGGCGCTTTGGCGCGCTCTTGATCTTTCGCTCCGATCTTATATGGGCCGCCGAAGGGAGACCATCCGACTAATGATGCCGGCGTTCGGGAGCATTGCCCCGATCGCCTGCGCCATGCGCGGTAACGCCGCACCCGCCTGCAAGCCCGGTCTCGCATCATCCGCCGTCAGCGATCCACCAAGGTGCTGCGCGGCGTTACGCGAGGTGGCTCTGAATACGAGAAAGCGATAGGTTGAATTGTCATGTGCCCGACAATTGGTCAGGAATTTTCGCTGGCATTCCAGGCGTCGGGCTGCTGGCTTCGCACACGGCGTTGCTGCAGTGCAATATCGTGTCAGTATCTTGGGGTGGGATGCCGTCGCTAGAATGATTGCTGCTGATTACTTAGGGCGCATCGCGGCCTGGTCGCGCGAACTGAGCGAGCAAGAAATCGAAATCGCGCGCGCCGGCATTTCCGAGAAGTCCTACCGCGCCAACGAATTCATCTTCATGCGCGGCGACAATTTCCAGTACTGGACCGGCATCGTCAGCGGGCTCGCGCGCATGGGCATCGTGTCGCGCGGCGGCAAGGCGGCGAGTTTCGCGGGCCTCACCGCCGGCGCGTGGTTCGGCGAGGGCACCGTGCTCAAGAACGAGCCGCGGCGCTACGACGTGGTCGCGCTGCGCGACACGCGGCTGGCGATGATGGATCGCCGGACCTTCGTCTGGCTGTTCGAGAACAGCGTCGGGTTCAACCGTTTCCTGGTGGGATCGCTCAACGAACGGCTCGGCCAGTTCATTGCGCTGCTCGAATACGGTCGCACGCTGGATGCGACGGCGCGGCTGGCGCGCTCGATCGCCTCGCTGTTCAACCCGATCCTCTACCCCGACCTCACCCTGCACCTGGAGATCACCCAGGAGGAGATTGGGGCGCTGTCGGGAATCTCGCGGCAGAATGCCAACCAGTGCCTGAAGCGACTCGAGCGCGAGGGGCTGCTGCGGCTCGAATATGGCGGGGTGACCATCATCAACCTCGACCGGCTCCGCCACTACGGCGAGTGACGGGCATCGGGCCGTATTTGGCAATTTTCGGAGGCTCTAAAGTCCTGATTTCACACGATTAAGCCATTAGACTTGGCGAAGGCCGGATGCTACAGACCGGCCTCGTCGGGATCGCGCGGTCTCGCGCTCTCTGGAGATGACATGGCGGCTCAGGATTCAAAGCGGCGCGTGGCGCTGATCACCGGCGTGACCGGGCAGGACGGCGCGTATCTCGCCGAATATCTGCTTGGCCTCGGCTACACCGTGCACGGGATCAAGCGCCGGTCGTCCTCGTTCAACACCGCGCGGGTCGACCATCTCTACCAGGACCCGCATGCCGGCAACGTGCCGTTCCTGATGCACTACGGCGACATGACGGATTCGACCAATCTGATTCGGCTGATGCAGCAGATCCGGCCGACCGAGATCTACAACCTCGCCGCCCAGAGCCACGTCCAGGTCAGCTTCGAGAGCCCGGAATATACTGCGAACGCGGACGCCATCGGCGTGCTGCGCCTGCTGGAGGCGATCCGCATCCTTGGCATGGAAAAGGAGACGCGGTTCTACCAGGCCTCGACCTCGGAGCTTTACGGGCTCGTGCAGGAGGTGCCGCAGAAGGAGACCACGCCGTTCTATCCGCGCTCGCCCTATGGCGTCGCCAAGCTCTACGGCTACTGGATCACGGTGAACTACCGTGAGGCCTATGGCATGTTCGCCAGCAACGGCATCCTGTTCAACCATGAGAGCCCGATCCGCGGCGAGACCTTCGTGACGCGCAAGATCACGCGCGCCGTCGCCCGCATCGAGGTCGGCCTCGAGAGCAAGCTCTATCTCGGCAATCTCGATGCCAAGCGCGACTGGGGCCATGCCCGCGACTATGTCGAGGGCATGCACAAAATCCTGCAGGCCGACGGGCCTGATGATTTCGTGCTCGCGACCGGCGAGACGCGCTCGGTCCGCGAGTTCGTCGAACTGGCGTTTGCGGAGGTCGGCCGCAGCATCGAATGGCGCGGCAAGGGCGTCGACGAGGTCGGCGTCGACAAGGCGTCGGGCAAGACCCTGTTGCAGATCGACCCGACCTATTTCCGTCCGACCGAGGTCGATCTCCTGATCGGCGACGCCAGCAAGGCACGCGCCAAGCTCGGCTGGGCCCCGAAGACGCCATTCGCGCGGCTGGTGCAGGAGATGGTCGCCAGCGATCTCGCTGAGGCCAGGCAGGACGCGGGCAATGGCAAGCACGTTTGAACTGAAGGGCAAGACGGTTTTCGTTGCCGGCCATCGCGGCATGGTCGGCTCGGCGCTGATGCGCCGGCTAGCGCGCGAACAGGCCGATCTGCTGACGGTGTCGCGCAGCGAGGTCGATTTGCGCGACCAGGCCGCGGTGAGCGCCTGGTTTGCCGCGAAGCGGCCGCAGGCCGTGTTCCTCGCCGCCGCCAAGGTCGGCGGCATCGTCGCCAACAACACGCTGCGGGCCGAATTCCTCTACGACAATCTCGCGATCTCGACCAATGTGCTCCAGGCCGCCCATGCCAATGGATGCGAGAAGCTGATGTTCTTCGGCTCGTCCTGCATCTATCCGCGCCTGGCGCCGCAGCCGCTGCGCGAGGATTCGATGCTGACCGGCCCGCTGGAGCCGACCAACGAGCCCTATGCCATCGCCAAGATCGCCGGGATCAAGATGGCCGAAGCCTATCGCAGCCAGTATGGCTCAGATTTCATCAGCGTGATGCCGACCAATCTCTACGGTCCCGGCGACAATTATCATCCCGAATACAGCCACGTCGTCGCCGCTCTGATCCGCCGCTTCCACGAGGCCAAGGTCTCGGGCGCCAGCAATGTCGTGGTGTGGGGCACCGGCACGCCGCGCCGCGAATTCCTCTATGTCGACGATCTCGCCGACGCCTGCATCCATCTGATGAAGACCTATTCCTCGCCGGACCTGGTCAATATCGGCACCGGCGAGGACATCACCATCGCCGAGTTCGCCCGCGTCGTTGCCGCCACTGTCGGCTATCGCGGCGAGATCGGCTTCGACACCTCGCGCCCGGACGGCACGCCGCGCAAGCTGCTCGACGTCAGCCGTCTGGCCAAGCTCGGCTGGCGCGCCACCACCTCGCTCGAGGATGGCATCAAGCTCGCCTATCAGGCCTTCCTGCGCGAGACGAAGTGACGCGGTGATCCTCCCGCCCTCCGACTGAGAATATCTGTCGGCTTGGCGACGCCGCGGATAGGATGCGCGTACCCGAGCGGCCGCAAGAGCCGCCAGTGCGTCGGAGGAGGCATCATGAAAATTCTGCGCCGCCAATTCCTGCACCTTGCAGCCGGTACGGCTGCGCTTCCGCTCACATTTGGCAACGCGCGTGCCCAGGCCTATCCGGCGCGGCCGGTTCGCCTCGTGATCGGCTACACTCCTGGCGGTTCGGCAGACCTCACGGCGCGCCTGATGGGGCAGTGGCTGTCGGAAAAGCTCGGGCAATCCTTCATTATCGAGAACCGGCCGGGCGGCGGCACCAACATCGCCACGGAGGCGGCGCTGCGCGCGGCGCCCGACGGCTACACGCTGCTGCTGGTCGCGCCGGCAAATGCGATCAACGCGACGCTCTACGAAAAACTGCCCTTCGATTTCATGCGCGAGATGGAGCCGATCGCGGGCATCATTCGCTTTCCCAACGTTGTGGTGGTGCACCCCTCGCTGCCGATCAAGTCGATTCCCGAATTGATCGCCTATGCAAAGGCCAATCCCGGCAAGCTCAACATGGCGTCGTCAGGCAACGGTTCGACGATCCACATGTCGGGCGAACTGTTCAAGATGCTCACCGGCATCAAGATGCAGCACGTGCCCTACCGGGGTGGCGCGCCGGCGATAACCGACATGCTCTCCGGCGTGATGCAGGTGATGTTCGACAATCTTCCGACCTGTGCCGAGCACGTCAAATCCGGCAAGCTGCGCGGACTTGCCGTGACCAGCACGACCCGTTCGGACGTGCTTCCGGATCTGCCGCCGGTCGCCGACTTCCTGCCGGGCTACGAGGCGAGCGCCTGGTACGGCCTCGCGGCGCCGAAGAACACGCCGCCCGAAATCGTCGACAAGCTCAACAGGGCGGTCAATGAAATCCTCGCCGATCCGAAGGCGAAGGCGCGGTTCACCGAGCTCGGCGCGATGATGCTGCCGGGCTCGGCTGCCGACTTCGGCAGACTGGTGGCGGACGAGACCGAGAAATGGGGCAAGGTGGTCAAGTTCGCCGGCGCCAAGGTGGATTAGCTTCGCGCCGCCGCGCGCGGCGGATTTTTTGAAAGCGCTGCCGCCATTGCCGATATCAACGGCCGCATGAAGAAGGCGTCTTCGGCCGGGTAGATGTCGGTGCGCAGGCCTTGGGACTTGAGTTCATCCGATACCGCCGGTCCGACGGAAGCGATCGGGGTACGCGCGAGCCCGTCGCGTAACCTGTCCTCGCAACCGCGCGCCCGTGCCACCTCGACGAGGCGGCGGACCTGGCCGAGATTGGTCAGCGCGATCGCATCGATGCGGCCCTGCGCCATCTCTTCGATCGCGGTGACGATGTTGGTGTCGGCGGCTTGCGCATCGTAGACATAGGGCAGCACCGTATCGATCTCGGCGCCACGTGCCTTGATCGCGCCGATCAGGGTGGCGTGGTCCTTGTCCGGATAAAGCTGCAGGCCGAGCCGATGGCCGGTCAGGTCGAGCTTTGCCAGCATCTCGGCGACGCCTTCCGAGGTCGGCTTCTCCGTCGTCATTTGCGGCTCCAGGGCGATCTCGCGCAGCGCGCGGCCGGGCTTGGGGCCGCGGGCGAATTTGCGCGTTTTGCCGAGGCTGCCGACAAACTCCGCCTCGACCCCGATCCGGCGCACGACCTTCATCAGGCGGCGCAGGCCCTCACCGGTCATCAGCACGACGTCGTCGAGCGGGCGTTCGATGGCGCGGCGAATCCAGGCCTCGATCGGCGCCGGATCAGGCGCATCATGGATGGTGAACATCGGGCATTGCAGCACGTCGGCGCCCTGTTCGGCGAGCAGGCGGGAAAACTGCGCCTCCTCGCGGGTCTCGAGGATCAGGATGCGGTAGCCGTTCAGCCGGTCAGCCATGATGGTCCCTAACAACATTGTCGTCATTTGTTCGATTTGACCCCCGCGCCGGGATTGGCGCAAGGCCGCCCGCGGTGTAGACGAGGGCCGAAAATTCCACCTACCTGCTCAAGCTTTGGTCAATTGGCATGCCCGACCATCAATTCGTTCTGACCCTGTCCTGTCCGGACCGTCCGGGGATCGTCTCGGCGGTCTCGACCTTCCTCGCGCATAATGGGCAGAACATCCTGGACGCCCAGCAGTTCGACGATATCGAGACCGGCAAGTTCTTCATGCGCGTGGTGTTCACCGCGGCCGATCTCGCGGTGGAGCTGGCTGCGCTGCAGACCGGCTTTGCCGCGATCGCCGAGCGTTTCGGCATGGAATGGCAGATGCGCGATCGCGCCAGCCGCCGCCGGGTGATGCTGCTGGTGTCCAAGTCCGATCATTGCCTGGTCGACATCCTCTATCGCTGGCGCACCGGCGAGCTCGAGATGATCCCGACCGCGATTGTCTCCAACCACCCGCGCGAGAGCTATGGTTCGCTCGATTTCGGCGACATCCCATTCCATCATCTGCCGGTGACCAAAGAGACCAAGCGGCAGCAGGAAGACGCGGTGTGGCAGCTGGCCCAGGACACCAACACCGACCTCGTGGTGCTGGCCCGCTACATGCAGATCCTGTCCGACGAGATGTCGGCGCGGCTGTCGGGCCGCTGCATCAACATCCATCATTCCTTCCTGCCCGGCTTCAAGGGCGCCAAGCCCTACCACCAGGCGCATGAGCGCGGCGTCAAGCTGATCGGCGCCACGGCGCATTACGTCACCAGCGATCTCGACGAGGGGCCGATCATCGACCAGGACGTCGAGCGCATCAGCCATCGCGACACGCCGGAGGATCTGGTGCGCAAGGGTCGCGATATCGAGCGCCGCGTGCTGGCGCGCGCGATCCGTTACCATCTGGCCGACCGTGTCATCCTCAACGGCCGCAAGACCGTGGTGTTCGTGGACTGATCCGCGGTTCACGTGGTGGCCGAACTCGACGGCCGCCGCGAAATCCTCAGGAGAGAGGACTCCCTCGACCGGAGCATCGGCTCAGTGGGGCGCGTCCTGCGTCGTCGCGGCCGGCTTGGCGTCGTCGCCACGCTCGGCCGCGGGTATCTGGCGCTTGCGTTCCCGCTCCTGCATGAACTTGTCGTATTCCGGGGTGCCCTGCCGCGGCGGCGCATCCGCGGGCAGGCCGCCGGCCCAGGCTGGAATGTAGTCGGCCATGCCGGACGAGAGCTTTTGGTTCACGGTGCTGCATCCCCCGAGCGCGCAGGCCGCGAGCGCGAGGGCAATCAGGACAGGGATGTGGCGCGTGACGATCGGCATGGGAGGCAGCATACAGCCCTGGTCTTTATGGATGATGATGTCGGGCGCGACCGTTCGGCTGCAATTGTGCTTGTTTGTTGACATCGCGGCTTTGTTTGTACGATCGTACAAATGAATCGAGCCCGCGAAGCCCTTGTGCGCGCGAGACCGGTTCTCGCGGGCATTGAATTTAGGGGAGCGGCTTTGGTATCCTGATACTGGTCTCGGCCGCGAGCCGGATCGCACCCCGCGCGACACACGTCCATCGTCCGATTGACAGAGAGCACGGGGAGACGCCTTGTCGCGTTGCGCCTTGGCCGTGACATGCTTGGGTTAAGGTAGGGCAAGGGCCGGGGGACTCGGCTCGACGCAGAAGAATGGAAGGGGGGAGGGACGTCGATGTTCAATCGTCGCAAATTGTTGCTGTGGGGCGCCGCTTCGGCCGTGCTTCCGGGATTGTGCGCCAGCGCGCCGGCGCGGGCGGACGACGCGGTCAAGATCGGCCTGATCCTGCCGATGACCGGCGGCCAGGCGTCGACCGGCAAGCAGATCGATAACGCGATCAAGCTCTACATGCAGCAGAAGGGCGACACCGTCGCCGGCAAGAAGATCGAGATCATCCTGAAGGACGACGCCGCGGTGCCCGACAACACCAAGCGGCTCGCGCAGGAGCTGATCGTCAACGACAAGGTCAGCTTCATCGCCGGCTTCGGCGTGACGCCCGCGGCGCTTGCCGCGGCGCCGCTGGCGACGCAGGCGAAGATCCCGGAAGTCGTGATGGCGGCCGGCACCTCCATTATCACCGAGCGCTCGCCCTATATCGTGCGCACCAGCTTCACGCTGGCGCAATCCTCCACCATCATCGGCGACTGGGCGGTCAAGAACGGAATCAAGAAGGTTGCGACGCTGACCTCGGATTATGCGCCAGGCAACGACGCGCTGACCTTCTTCAAGCAGCACTTCACCGCCGGCGGCGGCGAGGTCGTGGAAGAGGTCAAGGTCCCGCTCGCCAATCCTGACTTCGCGCCGTTCCTGCAGCGCATGAAGGATGCCAAGCCCGACGCGATGTTCGTGTTCGTGCCGGCGGGGCAGGGCGGCAATTTCATGAAGCAATATGCCGAGCGCGGGCTCGACAAGAGCGGCATCAAGGTGATCGGCCCCGGCGACGTGATGGACGACGATCTGCTCAACAATATGGGCGATGCCGCGCTCGGCGCGGTGACCGCGCATCTCTATTCGGCAGCCCATCCGTCAGCGATGAACAAGGACTTCGTCGCCGCCTACAAGAAGGCATACGGCAACCGGCCGGGCTTCATGGCGGTTAGCGGCTATGACGGCATCCATCTGATCTACGAGGCGCTGAAGAAGACCAATGGTGCAACCGACGGCGACAAGCTGATCGAGGCGATGAAGGGCATGAAGTGGGAGAGCCCGCGCGGCCCGATCTCGATCGATCCGGAAACCCGCGACATCGTGCAGAACATCTATATCCGCAAGGTCGAGAAGGTCGACGGCGAGCTCTACAACGTCGAGTTCGCAACCTTCGAGGCCGTCAAGGATTCCGGCAAGACGAAGAAGTGACGCCGTTATCGTCATTCCTAGCGCGTGCCCGTACTCCGTCATGCCCGGCAAAAACGCGAAGCGTGTCTTCACGCAGATGTGCCGGGCATCCACGTCTTTCCTGCCGGCGTGCGAGCAAGACGTGGATGGCCGGGACGAGCCCGGCCATGACGATCTATCCGACCTGCGCGACGTGGTGGCGTTCTTTCGGCTAGGCTGACCCGATGGCCTCTATCCTCACCAATCTGTTTGACGGCGTCGCCTACGGCATGTTGCTGTTCGTGCTCGCCTGCGGGCTGGCGGTGACGCTCGGGTTGATGAACTTCGTCAATCTCGCGCACGGCGCCTTCGCCATGGCCGGCGGCTATATCTGCGCCGTGCTGGTCAACAATTCCGGCTGGCCGTTCTTCGCAGGCCTGCCGCTCGCCTTTGTCGGAAGCGCAGTGATTGGCATCGCGCTGGAGCGCACGCTGTACCGCCATCTCTATGCCCGCAGCCATCTCGATCAGGTGCTGTTCTCGATCGGTCTCGTCTTCATGTCGGTCGCCGCGGTCGACTACATCATGGGATCGTCGCGGGTCTTCATCAAGCTGCCGGCGGCGCTGGAAGGCCAGATCGATCTGTTCGGAGTTGGCATCGGCCGCTACCGGCTGATGATCGTCGTGATCTGCGGCCTGCTCACGCTGGCGCTGCAGCTGATCCTCGCCAAGACGCGGTTCGGCAGCCGGCTGCGCGCCGCCGTCGACGATCCGCGCGCCGCGATCGGGCTCGGTATCAACGTGCCGCAGGTGTTCGCCTTCACCTTCGCCTTCGGCTGCGGCCTCGCCGGCCTTGGCGGCGCGCTGAGCGCGGAGATCCTCGGGCTCGATCCATACTTCCCGCTGAAATTCATGATCTACTTCCTGATCGTCGTGACCGTTGGTGGCTCCTCCTCGATCACCGGGCCGTTCCTGGCTTCGCTGCTGCTCGGCATCGCCGACGTCGCCGGCAAATATTACGTGCCCAAGGTCGGACCCTTCGTGATCTACACGGTGATGATCGTGATCCTGCTCTGGCGTCCCAACGGCCTGTTCGGCCGCACCGCGGCGCGGTGAGGCTGGCATGACCGCGCTGTCCGACGTCTCCACTCACGCGATGGCCAGCGCGCGCTGGCGGATCGGCGAGGTCGCGTTCTGGGTGCTGACGCTCGCCTGCGCCTTCCTGTTCCCGTCGCGCTACCTGATCATGACCGACATCGTGCGGCTTGGCCTGTTCGCGCTGTCGCTCGACCTGATCCTCGGTTACGCCGGCATCGTCTCGCTGGGCCATGCGGCCTTCTTCGGCGTCGGCGCCTATTCGGCCGGCTTGCTGGCGCTGCACGGCATCATCAACGAGCCCGTCATTGCGCTTGTTGTCGCTGGTCTTGTGGCCGCCGTGCTCGGCTTCCTGACCAGCTTCCTGGTCATCCGCGGCGTCGACCTGACGCGGCTGATGGTGACGCTCGGCATCGCGCTCTTGCTGGAAGCGCTCGCCGAACGCTTCTCCAACATCACCGGCGGCACCGACGGCCTGCAGGGCATCGAGATGCAGCCGATCCTCGGGCTGTTCACCTTCGACATGTTCGGCAAGACCGGGTTCTTCTACTCGCTGATCGTGCTGTTCATCCTGTTCCTGTTTGCCCGCCGCGTGGTGCATTCGCCGTTCGGCCTGTCGCTGCGCGCGATCAGGAATAATCCGCTGCGCGCGGCCGCGATCGGCGTGCCGGTCAACCGCCGCCTGATTGCGGTCTATACACTCGCCGGGTTCTATGCCGGCATCGCCGGCGCGCTGTTCACCCAGACCACGGCGCTCGCTTCGCTCGACGTGTTTTCCTTCGAGCGCTCCGCCGACCTGATGCTGGTGCTCGTGATCGGCGGCACCGGCTATCTCTATGGCGGGCTGATCGGCGCCGTCGTGTTCAAGATGCTGCAGGAGCTGTTTCAGACCATCACCCCGCAATACTGGCTGTTCTGGATCGGCCTCGTGCTGGTCGTGATCGTGCTGGTCGGCCGCGCGCGCATCCACCGCTGGGTGCTGTTCGTGCCGAACCTGATCGTCCGCCAGTTCGCCGGCCGCAAAGCCGCCGTCGCCGTGCCGGAGAGCGATGCGTCATGACGATCGCGCTGGAGACCCGCAGCCTGGAAAAATCCTTCGGCGGCCTTCGCGTCACCCGCGATCTCTCGCTGCAGGTGATGCAGGGCGCCCGCCACGCGCTGATCGGACCGAACGGCGCCGGCAAGACCACCGTCATCAATCAGCTCACCGGGGTGCTGACGCCGAACGGCGGACGCATCCTGCTCGAAGGCAGCGACATCACCGGCCTCTCCGTGCACAAGCGGGTGCTGCGCGGACTGTCGCGCACCTTCCAGATCAACCAGCTCTATGCCGACCTGACCCCGCTCGAGACCATCGGACTCGCCGTTTCTGAGCGAATGGGCCGCGGCGGCGACTGGTGGCGGCGGATGGGGACGCGGAGAGACGTCAACGCCGAGATCGCCGAGATATTGTCGCGGTTCCATCTGCTCGACGTGATGACCGAGCTCACCTCGACATTGCCCTATGGCAAGCAGCGGCTGCTCGAGATCGCGGTCGCCATCGCCGCGAAGCCGCGGGTGCTGCTGCTCGACGAGCCCGCGGCCGGCGTGCCCGAGAGCGAGCGCCACGATATCCTGGCGGCGGTGGTGGCACTGCCGCGCGACGTCACCGTACTGCTGATCGAGCACGACATGGACCTCGTGTTCTCGTTCGCCGACCGCATCTCGGTGCTGGTCAATGGCGGCCTGCTCACCGAGGGCGCGCCCGACGAGGTGGCGCGCGATCCGCAGGTCAGGGCGGTCTATCTCGGCGAGGCGGCCGATGCCTGACCTGCTCTCCATCAAGGGCCTGCGCGCCGGATATGGCGAGGCGGTGGTGCTGTCCGATATGTCGCTTTCGCTCGCCGAGGGCCAGGTGCTCGCGCTGCTTGGCCGCAACGGCACCGGCAAGACCACGCTGATCAATTCGATCGTCGGCATCGTCAGACGCTTTGGCGGCAGCGTCGCGCTCGCCGGCCGGGACATCACGGCGATGCGGCCCGACCAGCGCGCCCGCGCCGGGATCGGCTGGGTCCCGCAGGAGCGCAACATTTTCCGCTCGCTGACGGTGGAAGAGAACATGACCGCGGTGGCGCAGCCCGGGCCGTGGACGGTCGAGCGGGTGTACGAGATGTTTCCGCGGCTGAAGGAGCGGCGCGGCAATTTCGGCAACCAGCTGTCGGGCGGCGAGCAGCAGATGCTGGCGATCGGCCGCGCGCTGACCTTGAACCCGAAAGTGCTGCTGCTCGACGAGCCGACCGAAGGCCTCGCGCCGATCATCGTTGAGGAATTGTTAAAGGCGATCGGAACCATCACGCGGGCCGGCGGCATCTGTTCGATCATCGTCGAGCAGAATGCACAAAAGATTCTCGGGCTCGCCGACCGCGTTGTGATATTGGAACGCGGCATGATCGTGCACGATGCCACAAGCACTGCGCTGAAAGCCGATCCCTCCGTCCTCGAGCGCCACCTCGGCGTCTCCGGGGCCAAGGCACATTAGAAGGTACATTAGAAACGTTCGGGAGTTGACCATGCAGCGAACCAAGCCTCCGTTTCGCGCCGACGAGGTCGGCAGCCTGTTGCGGCCGCCAAAGATCAAGGAAGCCCGCGCCAGATTGGAGAAGGGCGAGATCTCGGCCGACGAGCTGCGCAAGGTCGAGGACATGGAGATCGAGAAAGTCGTGCACAAGCAGGCCTCGGTCGGCCTGAAGCTTGCGACCGACGGCGAGTTCCGCCGCTCCTGGTGGCACTTCGATTTCCTCAGCCATCTGACTGGTTGCGAGCTGTTCCACCCCGACATGGGCATCCAGTTCGCGGGCGTGCAGACCCGGCACGACGCCATCCGGGTGATCGGCAAGCTCGACTTCTCAGATCATCACCCGATGCTCGATCACTTCAGGTTCCTGAAGAAGTACGCCGACCAGGCGCATGTCACGCCGAAGATGACAATCCCGTCGCCGGCGGTGCTGCATTTCCGCGGCGGCCGCAAGCTGATCTCGAACGAGGTCTACCCGGACCTCGAGGAATTCTACCAGGACCTCGGCAAGACCTATCGCAAGGCGGTCAAGGCGTTCTACGACGCCGGCTGCCGTTACCTGCAATTCGACGACACGGTGTGGGCCTATCTGTGCTCGCAGGAGGAACTGCAGAAGTCGCGCGACCGCGGTGACAATCCCGACGGCCTGCAGGAGATCTACGCCCGCGTCATCAATTACGCGATCGCCGATCGTCCGTCCGACATGGTGATCACGACGCATGTCTGCCGCGGCAATTTCCGTTCGACCTGGATCTCCTCTGGAGGCTACGAGCCGGTCGCCGAGACCATGCTCGCCGGCACCAATTACGACGGCTATTTCCTCGAATATGATTCCGACCGTGCCGGTGGCTTCGAGCCGCTGCGCTTCCTGCCCAAGGGCAACAAGGTCGTGGTGGTCGGCGTCATCACCTCGAAATTCGGCGAGCTCGAGAAGAAGGACGACATCAAGCGGCGGCTGGAGGAGGCATCGAAGTTTGCCCCGATCGAGCAGCTCGCGCTGTCGCCGCAATGCGGCTTTGCCTCCACCGAGGAGGGCAACATCCTCTCCGAGGAAGAGCAGTGGGCCAAGCTGCGGCTCGCCGTCGAGGTCGCCAACGAGGTGTGGGGCAAGTAGGTTTCGCTCATCGTTCCGGGTTCGCGGCTTCGAGGCACCCGGAATGACGGCGCATCCCGCGTGAGCTCGTGTGGCTGGACAGTTGTTCGATGTTGATCGCTTTCGAGCTTAGCCAGCACTGACGAACGGTGAGCCGGTCGAACGACCGGGTTGCCGTAACGCCGCCACGCCTCACCCTGGTGAGGCGCCGTCTGTTGCTGTTGAAGCCGAGAAGCCCTCATGCCCCAATCATCCGACGCGCCCAGTGCGCCAATTGCATCCTTTATCCCCGAACTCGATCGTCTGGCCTCCGATGTCATGGCCGACTGGAAGGTGCCAGGCGCCGCGCTCGCCGTGGTGCAGGACGACAAGGTCGTGCTCGCATGCGCCTACGGCCAGCGCGATGTCGAGGCGAATTTGCCCGTCACGCCGGCGACGCAGTTCGCGATCTGCTCGATCACCAAATCTTTCACCGCGACCGCGATCGCGCTGCTGCACAATGAAGGGCGGCTCGATTGGGCCAAACCGGTGCGCGACTACATCCCCGAGTTTCGTCTGAGCGATCCGGTGGCGACGGAGCGCGTCACCGTGCTCGATTTGTTGTGTCATCACACCGGGCTGCCGCGTCATGACTGGGTGCACGAGCCCGGCGATCTCGCGCCGGCCGACATGCTCGGCCTGATTCGGCATCTGGAGTTGAGCCGCGATGTCCGCAGCGCCTTTCAATACAACAACCTCTGCTACAATGTTGCGGGCCTCTTGATCGAGCGCCTGAGCGGGCAGAGCTATCAGGCGTTCATCCGCGCGCGGCTGACCGACCGGCTCGGCATGAATGTCGGCTTCAACCTTGATGATCTCGAAGCGTCGAGCGAGCCGGCACGGCCGTACAAGATGCACGAGGACACGCGGCTGCCCGCGTTCCGTCTGCCGATCACGACCACCGCGTCCGGCGCGATGACCACCTCGGTCGCGGATTTCGCGAACTGGATGCGGCTGCATCTCGGTCAGGGCGCGTTCGACGGTGAGCGCATATTGCCGGCACCGCTGATCGGTGAGCTGCATGCGCCGCGTGTCTACAATTCGCTGCCAGGCTATGCGGAGTTCGGCCAGGCGCATTACGGCCTTGGCTTCCAGTGCAACAGCTACCGCGGCGACCGGCTGGTCGAGCACGGCGGCGGCTGGATTGGCTGGAATACCCAGATGACGCTGCTGCCGGATTTTGGCATCGGCATTGCCGTCTTCACCAACCGCAGTCCCAATCAGGTGCCGTGGACGCTGACCTTGCACATCATCGACCGGCTGCGCGGCCGCGAGCCGATCGAATGGCGCGAGCGTTTCCGCAAGCGGCGTGAAGAAGCGCTTGACCAGATCCAGGCCGACAAGGGCGTGCGGGAGAAGGGCCGCCACGCCAGCACCCACCCGGCACACGAACTTGCGGCCTACTCCGGCGATTATGAGCACCCTGCTTACGGCGTGATGTCGATCAGGGAGCAGGACGGTGCGCTGCACTGGTCGTGGCGCGGGCTGTTTGCGACATTGGGGCACCGTCACTTTGAGACGTTCGAAACGCCGGAGGTGCAGGACCGCTACGTGCCGGACTCGCTTCCGCTCACGTTCCTGACCAATCGCGACGGCGCCATCGTCAGTCTCTCCGCGCCGCTCGAACCGGCCGTCGCGGATATCGTGTTCGTGCGCCTTGCGGCCGGCGAATGCACCGACGCCGCGTTCCGTGCGCGGTGCGTCGGCAGCTTCAAGTGGGGTGCGATCACGCACCGCGTCACGCTGGATAGCGAGGGGGCGCTCGAGTTGAAGTCCGACCACCAGCCGGCCTATCGCCTCGCGCCCGAGCAGGGCAGGAGATTTCGCATTGTCGGGCAGGCCGGCTTCGTCGAGTTTTGCGGTGACGGGACGATCGCGGACGAGATGATCTTTCATCAGCCGGGTGGCACGTTCGTGGCGCGGCGAACAGACGAGTAGGTCGTCCGGTCGCCGACGCTCCTCGGTGGTGGTTTTCACGCGTGCCGTCACCTCTCCGCCAGGTAGACTTCGCCGAGCAGCGAGGAGTTCGACCACGGCACCTGCTTGCCCTTGGTCGCGGCGACGACCTCGGCGCGGACGCGGGTCAGCATCTGCTGCACCTCGAGACCGGGCGTGCCGACATGGCGCGACAGTGCCGCCGAGAACGGGCTGTTGGCGCCTTCGCCGTCGAGCGCGACCTGGCCCGGCGCGGTCGCAAACGCGATCAGTGTGCCGGCGCCGAGCGTCGAGCCTGAGCCGAGCGAGGCGGGGGCGGCAAGGCCGGAGCCGGCCTCGATGCCGCGGCTCGGACCTGCGGATGCCACCTGCGGCGCCATCGGATTGTTGCGGCAGGCATCGAGGATCAGGATGTTGGTGCGGATCTGATCGTCGAGACCGGCCATGATGGTGTCCATGTCGACCATCGCGTCGGTCATGCGGCCGCCCGCCTTGAACTCGATATCGACCGGCACGAGATAGTTGCGGCCATCGACCTGCACGCCATGACCGGCGTAGTAGACCACGGCGATCTGCGACCGTGCCGCCTCGCGCAGGAAGTCGTGGATCGTCTTCTGCATCGCGTCGCGATCGAGATCGAGGCCCTCGGAGACGGTGAAGCCGATCTCGCGCAGGCTCTTGGCGATGGCACGCGCATCGTTGGGCGGATTGGGCAGCGCCTTCACATGTCCATAAGCGCCGTTGCCGATCACCAGCGCGACGCGCCGGCTGGTTGCTGCGGCCTGCGACGGCGCGGCGGGCGGGGCCGGTGCCGTGACGGAGCCTGCCGGTGGCGCGGTCGGGCTGCTCTCGGCGGCAGGCGCCGCCGCAGCCTTGCGGGGGGCTGCATCGTTGCGCGGAGCCGCATCGGCCTCCTTGAGCAGCGCGAGCCGCACCTTGGCGGTGGCCTGGTTGGCCTTGCTGCCGGCGTCGGACGCGACGCCCTCGAGCACCGAGGCGTAGTCTTCCTTGGCGTGCGCGGCATCACCCTTTGCCTCATAGCTGAGGCCGCGCTGGGTATAGGCCGAGATCAAGACACTGCCCGGCGGCGTCATGATGTTGACAGGCGCCTTCGCCTTCGCGAGCCGGATCGCTTCTGACGTGTCCGCAATCGCGCGCGCGATGTCGCCCTTGGCGCGCCAGATCACGGCGCGGCTGATTAGCGGCTGCGGCAGCGACGGATCGAGCCTGACGGCCTCGTTGATGTCGGCGAGCGCGCCGTCGAGATCGCCGAGCGCCTGCTTCGAGGAGCCGCGGTTCTGGTAGGAGAAGGCCGACTTCGGGCCGGCCTTGATCGCGGCGTCATAATCGGCGATCGCCTTGGCGTAGTCGCCCTTGCCGCGATAGGCGTTGCCGCGGTTGTGAAAGATGATGCCGCTCGGCGGCCCCATGCGCAGCGCGTCGTTGAAGTCGGTGATCGCGATGTCGTACTCGCCCTTGTCGTAATAGGCCGAGCCGCGCAGATTGTAGACGGCGGTGCTCGGCTTGAGGTGCAGCGCCTCGGTGGCGTCAGCGATCACCTGCGCGTAGTTGCCCTTCTTGTTCCAGCCGACCGCGCGCCAGAAATAGATGGTCGCGAGCTTCTCGCCAGAAAACACCTTCAGCGCGATGATCTTGTTGCAGGCGTCGATCATCTGGTCGGCCGGTGTCGTGTCGGTCGTGCAGAGCGGGCCGAGTTGCGCGCGTGTCTGGGCGAGGCAGGGCGCCGACCAGAGCAGGGCGGCAAGGAAGGCGGGGATCAGGAGCAGGCGGCGCATCGGTCATCCACGGGTAAGCCGTCATGGCGATCGGCGAGGGCGAGGCGATCTATGCGTGTTTGGTGATCGGGCAGTAAAGGGGGGTTCAACTGGTGGGAAAATGGTGGTAAGACGTCGCTACACATTACCTCTGCCCACTTTCTGCCCACTCGCCGCCGCCCACCCCAGGCCCCATGAAGAACGACGAAATCCTCAGTCAGATCACGGATTTCTGCCGGCGCTCCGACATGGCGGAGACGACGTTCGGCCGCCGTGCCGTCAACGACGGCAAGCTGGTGCACCGGCTGCGCGAGGGCAAGCGCATCACCATCGACACGCTCGACCGCATTAATGCCTTCATCGCGACCTCGACGCCGGGCGGCGTGCCGCCGCCGCGCGGCCTGGTGGTTCCGCCGGAGAAGCGCGATCCGCGCGGCAATTTTCGCTTTTTCGAGAACCGCCAGCGCTATCTGCTGTTCGTGCACACCTGCAGCGAGAAGCGGGTGATCGCCGACCGGGTTTCGCTGGAACTGGCCGCCATCCACCCGCGGCCGCCGGCATTGCGGGTGTTCGATGCCGGGATGGGCGATGGCACCGTGCTGGCGCGGGTCCTGCGTGCCATGCATGGCCGCTTCCCACATATGCCGTTCTATGTCGCCGGCAAGGAACTGAGCCTGGAGGACGTCCGCCTCACCCTGGACAAGGTCCCCGACCGCCTGTTCGAGCACCCGGCCAGCGTCTTCGTGTTCACCAACATGTATTACGCCGAGGCGCCCTGGCTGACGCCCAAGAACTCCACGGCGGCCGCCAGCATGATCTGGCACGAGGTGGCGCTGCGCGGGGCCTCCTCGGGTGAATTCGAGGCCCAGATCGCGGAACTCGGCCCGTTCCTCGAGCAGAATTGGCGGGCCAATCTCAGCCCCGGGAATGCGATGCCGGTCTATGAGCGTCCAGTGGCGCTGGTGCTGTACCGCGACGACCACCGCTTCCTGCTTGATTCGATCATTCCCCGGGCTGGCCGCACCGAGGCCAATTTCGATCTTGTGATCGCCTCGCAGCCGTATCGGGCCAAATCCTCGGTGAATTTCCGCGCCAAGCGGATCATCGCGCCGCTGGCCCGCGCGTTGCGCGGCGGCGGACGGCTGATAGGAATCCACTCCCACGGCGGCGATCCCGGACTTGAAATCATTCAAGCCGTGTGGCCCGGAGAAAATCCTTTCGCCGTCAGCCGTCATGAGATACTGCGCGCGGTGAAATACGAGTTGGGGTCGGCCGGTCGCGAGCTGAACTTCAACGCCTACGCCGATAACCGTTCGATCTTCCGATATGATATGGAAGCGCTGCCCAATGAGGTGACCGGTTCGATCGGAACCTCGACGGCCTTTGCAGCATGGAATGCGGCGGTGTATGTCGCGCAGATCGAAGATGAGCGGTTGACCGAAACGACCGAAAACGGACGAGCTCTCGAGGCTACGCGCGAAGTTCTCCGCAAACACAACGGGCTGTGGTTCTACGACGAATCCTACGTCATCTCGCGGCGACGAGACTGACATTCCGGGGACATATTCACCAACCAACGTCGGACTTCGACGAAACAAGGGGTTTGCTTGATGCGCGCGTCTTATCTCTTCACCAGCGAGTCGGTCTCGGAAGGCCATCCGGACAAGGTCTGCGATCGCATCTCGGATGAGATCGTCGATCTGTTCTATCGCGAGGGCCCGAAGGCAGGCATCGACCCGTGGCAGATCCGCGCGGCGTGCGAAACGCTCGCGACCACCAACAAGGTGGTGATCGCCGGCGAAACCCGCGGCCCGAGCTCGGTCACCAATGAACACATCGAGGGCGTCGTGCGCGACGCGATCAAGGACATCGGCTACGAGCAGGACGGCTTCCACTGGAAGACCTGCGACATCGAGATCCTGCTGCATCCGCAGTCGGCCGACATCGCGCAGGGCGTCGACGCGCTGCAGCCGGGCGAGGTTAAGGAAGAGGGTGCCGGCGACCAGGGCATCATGTTCGGTTACGCCACCAACGAGACGCCGGACCTGATGCCGGCGCCGATCTTCTACGCCCACAAGATCCTGCGGCTGATCTCCGAAGCGCGCCACTCCGGCAAGGAGAAGGTGCTGGGTCCGGACTCCAAGAGCCAGGTCACCGTGCAGTACGAGAACGGCAAGCCGGTCGGCGTCCGCGAGATCGTGGTCTCGCACCAGCATCTGGTCGAGGACCTCTCGTCCAGCCAGATCCGCGACATCGTCGAGCCCTATGTGCGCGAGGCGCTGCCGAAGGAATGGATCAACGGCAAGACGATCTGGCACATCAATCCGACCGGCAAGTTCTTCATCGGCGGTCCCGACGGCGACTCCGGCCTGACCGGCCGCAAGATCATCGTCGACACCTATGGCGGCGCGGCCCCGCATGGCGGCGGCGCGTTCTCCGGCAAGGATCCGACCAAGGTCGACCGCTCGGCGGCCTATGCCGCGCGCTACGTCGCCAAGAACATCGTCGCGGCCGGTCTCGCCGACCGCTGCACGCTGCAGCTCGCCTACGCGATCGGCGTGGCGCGTCCGCTGTCGATCTACATCGACACCCACGGCACCGGTAAGGTCTCGGAGGACGAGCTCGAGAAGGCGGCGGCCAAGGCGATGGATCTGACGCCGCGCGGCATCCGCACCCATCTCGACCTCAACCGTCCGATCTACGCGCGCACCTCGGCCTACGGCCATTTCGGCCGCACGCCGGACAATGAGGGCGGCTTCTCCTGGGAGAAGACCGATCTCGTCGAGCCGCTGAAGCGCGCGCTCTGATGCTCTTACCTCGCCCCGCTTGCGGGGAGAGGTCGCCACGAAGTGGCGGGTGAGGGGGACTCTCCGCAGATTCAGCCAGCGGATGGAGCCCCTCACCCCGGCCCTCTCCCCGTAAGAACGGGGAGAGGGAGAAGGTCGCGCCGCAGGGCGTTCGGCTCGCTTTGTTACTGACACGCTGGATTCACCGATTAGGAAACAGACATGAACGCCCCCACGAAGCCCGGCTTCACCGACTACATCGTCAAGGACATTGCGCTCGCCGAGTTCGGCCGCAAGGAGATCTCGCTGGCCGAGACCGAGATGCCCGGCCTGATCGCGACCCGCGAGGAGTACGGCCCCAAGCAGCCGCTGAAGGGCGCACGCATCGCCGGCTCCCTGCACATGACGATCCAGACCGCGGTCCTGATCGAGACGCTGGCTGCGCTCGGCGCCGACATCCGCTGGGTCTCCTGCAACATCTACTCGACGCAGGATCACGCCGCGGCCGCGATCGCCGCGGCCGGCATTCCGGTGTTCGCGGTCAAGGGCGAGACGCTGACCGAATACTGGGACTACACCGCAAAGCTGTTCGACTGGCACGACGGCGGCACGCCCAACATGATCCTCGATGACGGCGGCGATGCCACCATGTTGGTGCATCACGGCCTGCGCGCCGAGCAGGGCGACGTCGCGTTCCTCGACAAGCCTGGTTCCGAGGAAGAAGAAGTCTTCTTCGCGCTGATCAAGCGCCTGCTGAAGGAGAAGCCGAAGGGCTGGTTCGCCGAGATCGCCAAGAACATCCAGGGCGTCTCGGAAGAGACCACCACGGGCGTGCACCGTCTGTACGAGATGGAGAAGGCGGGCAAGCTGCTGTTCCCCGCGATCAACGTCAACGACAGCGTCACCAAGTCGAAGTTCGACAACCTCTATGGCTGCCGTGAATCGCTGGTCGACGGCATCCGCCGCGGCACCGACGTGATGATGTCGGGCAAGGTCGCAATGGTCGCGGGCTTCGGCGACGTCGGCAAGGGCTCGGCGGCTTCGCTGCGCCAGGCGGGCTGCCGCGTCATGGTCTCCGAGGTCGATCCGATCTGCGCGCTGCAGGCGACGATGGAAGGCTACGAGGTAGTTACCATGGAAGAGGCCGCGCCGCGCGCCGACATCTTCGTGACCGCGACCGGCAACAAGGACATCATCACCATCGAGCACATGCGCGCGATGAAGGATCGCGCCATCGTCTGCAACATCGGTCACTTCGACAACGAGATCCAGATCGCAGGTCTGCGTAATCTGAAGTGGAACAACATCAAGCCGCAGGTCGACGAGATCGAATTCCCCGACAAGCACCGCATCATCCTGCTTTCCGAGGGACGTCTGGTGAACCTCGGCAACGCAATGGGCCACCCGTCCTTCGTGATGTCGGCGTCGTTCACTAACCAGACGCTGGCGCAGATCGAGCTGTTCGCCAACAACAAGGGCGGCAAGTACGAGAAGAAGGTCTACGTGCTGCCGAAGACGCTCGACGAGAAGGTGGCCCGCCTGCACCTCGCCAAGGTCGGCGCCAAGCTGACCGAGCTGCGCAAGGACCAGGCTGACTATATCGGCGTCAAGCAGGAAGGCCCGTTCAAGTCGGATCACTACCGCTACTGATCTGCGGTCGTCACAGTCGATCACGTGAAGAGTCCCGGCATCGCCCGGGGCTTTTTGCTGCGGTGGTTGGACAGGCCGTCGCATGCGTTGTTTCGCGTATACGCGAGGGGGCCGGAATCGGCGATTGTGGGCAGAGGTTAATGCCGGATTAACCGGCAGCGCCTAGGCTTCCGGGTTCGAGGCTGCAGCGGAGGACGTGTTCCATGGAAGCCCAGAAGATTGCGGTCGACGCCGTGGTCGCGTTGACCGATTGCGATCGCGACACCGTCATTGCCTTCATCCGCAAGCTCTATCTCGCCGGCGTCCGCGATCCCAAGCGCCTGACCTTCAAGAGCCTGCAGGCGCTGCGCGCCTGATTGTTTCGATTCACATTTCAAACAGCAGAGCACTCGATGTCATCACCCGCGCATGCGGGTGATCCAGTATTCCAGAGGCGTCGGTGCTTGAGCCGAGAGGCCGCGGCGTACTGGATCGCCCGGTCGAGCCGGGCGATGACAGTTGTGGATGAGAATGCAGCTTCGCGTTCGTCGCGCGACTTTCTCCGCACACTCCACCGTCGTCCCGGCGAAGGCCGGGACCCATACGCCGCAGCAGATGTAGTGGACGGGACTCGTCGTTCGAGCGGTGCATAACAAGCAGCATCGGTGGTTATGGGTCCCGGCCCCCCGTGCGCAATTGCGCACTAGGCCGGGACGACGGTGAATGTGTGGCCCGGCCTGTGAGTCAAACATCCGCATTCTCGCGACATGAATTGTCCGAGCTTTGCTCTTCGTCTCGCCCTCTCTCGAACAGAGGGCGCAGGGAAAGCCGGGTGCCGATCGCACCCATGGGCCCCGAGCAATGGGTAGTAAGCTCGGGGGTAGGACCACAGGTGTAACCGGAGCAATCCGGCTTTCCCTGCGCGATGGGTTACGGCTTACTTCGTGCTCTCCCCGGCGAGACTTGGCTTGTTTGTCACCGCCTTCGCAAGACGCAATTGCGTCTTACAAGGGGACACCGGCCACTAGGGCGTCAGGACCACACGACTTCACCGTCCGCTTCATGCGCATTCGTCGACTGCGCGCTCCGCGTCCACCGCATCCCACACCGCGTTCGTGACGACCGCGAAGCGCCCCTCGATCGGGTGAGACGGGCAGATCTATAACACTGAGTTGCACTTCTGATAAAGCGAAATATTTTTGCTGCGGGGGCTTGCGCCGTCGGGCAACTCAGTGGCACGCGCGCGTGAGGGAGTCACCGACGGCAGGGTTCCCTCTCCCCTTGCGGGAGAGGGTTAGGGAGAGGGGTGCCACACGATGAACTCTCTCCGTATCGTTGCGGCGACATTGCAAACGATTTTGCGAGAGCGATGTCATCATCAAATATCTCGCCCGGGGCCACCCCTCTCCCCAACCCTCGAGCCTGACCAGCGTGCTCACCTCACCGTCATTTCTCGGGTGCGCAATTGCGCACCGGGGGATGACGTCGGAAAAGGCCCAGCATCACCCCGATGCCCGCACCGAGCCGTGCCCGAGCTGCCGCGAGATGTCGCCTGCACAATCGCGCAGCGCGGCTGCGATCGCGCTGTCCCAGTCGGCGTCGAAGGTGCCCTCCGGGCCCATCGCCGTGATCACCAGCGCGACGTGGCCGGCGTGATCGAACACCGGCGCGGCGAAGGCGTTGACGCCGGGCAGGGGATCGCCGATCGCGCGCGCGAGTCCGCGGCTTTGAACCTCGGCAAGCATCTCCGTGGTCTTGGCGCTGATGGTCTCGCGTTTCGGATTGTAGCCGACGCCGAGGCGATCGAGGCCGCTCTCGAGCGCCGTCTTGACGGCGTTCGGCGGCATGAAGGCCGCGAAGGCGCGGCCGGTCGCGGTCTCCAGCAGCGCCACCACCGATCCGACGCGCATCGCGATATGCACGGGATGGCTTGGCTCCTCGAGCCGCACCACGGTCGCGCCGTGGGTGCCCCAGACCGACAGCGACACCGCGTGATTGATGCTGTTGGCGAGCGCGGCGATCCGCGGCGTCGCGATCCGCACGGCGGAAAGCCGGCGCAGGCTGATCAGGCCGAGCTCGAGCGCCAGCGCCCCGATCTCGTAACGGCCGGTGGTCTCGTCCTGCTCGATCAGGCCGATGCGAGAGAAGCTCACCAGATAGGGATGCGCCTTGGCCGGCGGCATGCCGGCTTCGCGCGCGAGGTCGCGCAGCATCATCGGTTCGCCGCTGCGGGCGAGCGCGCGGAGCAATTCCCCGCCGACCTCGATCGACTGTATGCCGCGGCTTTCTCTCGTCATGTGGCCCTGTTCGCGCTCGCGCTTTCGCAGTTAGCAGGAAAGCACGCCGTTCGCGAGACGTCGACGCGCGGGAAGTCTTTGTGCGTCATATCCGTTCCCACCCCGTCATCCTGAGGTGCGAGCCCTTGCGAGCCTCGAAGGATGCACGGCCACAGTCGGGCCGTCGATCCTTCGAGACGGCCGCGTTGCGGCCTCCTCAGGATGACGGGACTCATGTCATGCCGCGCTGCGTTCTGCCGCGGCGCCGGCGATGTGCTTGCCGGCGATGTAGCCGAAGGTCAGCGCCGGTCCGAGCGTGATGCCGGCGCCGGGATAGTTGCCGCCCATGATGCTCGCCATGTCATTGCCGGCGGCATAGAGGCCCGCAATCGGCTGGCCGTCGGCGTCGAGCGCGCGGGCATTGGCGTCGGTCCGGATGCCGGCATAGGTGCCGAGATCGCCGATCACCATCTTGATGGCGTAGAACGGCCCGTTCTGGATCGGCGCGATGCAGGGATTGGGCCCGTGCAGCGCATCGCCTTGATATCGGTTATAGGCGCGCGAGCCCTTGCCGAAGGCGGGATCGCGTCCCTCGGCGGCGGTCGTGTTGAACGCCGCGACGGTTGCCTCAAGCGCCTTTGCGTCGATGCCGGCCTGCGCGGCAAGCTCCGACAGCGTCGTGCCGCGCTTGAGATAGCCGGTCTTCAGATGATGGCCTGTGGGCATCGGGCGCGGCGGCACGCAGCCGAGGCCGTATTTGCGCAAGGTCGCGTGATCGCAAAGCAGAAACGCCGCGATCTCCTCGCCGGGCTTCGCCGCCTTGATCATCTCCTGCACGAAGTCATGGTAAGAATTGCCTTCATTGGCAAAGCGCTTGCCGTCGCGCATCACCGCGATCACGCCGGGCTTGGCGCGATCGATGAAGTGCGGCATCACGCCCTTTGAGCCGTCCTTGCGCGTCGTGACCGAGACCGGCACCCAGGCTGCCGCGTTCGGCAGCGAATCCTCGACGCGGCCGCCGGCGGATTCCGCAAGCCGCAGGCCGTCACCGGTGTTGCCTGTTGGTCCCGGCGAGTAATGTTCTTTTCCGGTCGGCGCATGCGGAAACATCTTCTGCCGTCGCGCTACGTCATGCGGAAAGCCGCCGCAGGCGAGCACCACGCCGCGCTTCGCATTGACGCGGATGGTGCGGCCCTCGCGCACCACGATCGCGCCGCGCACCACACCGTTCTCGACGATCAGTTCGCGCACCGGCGAATTGAGCCAGAGCGGGATCTTGAGGTCGAGGGCGGATTTCGCCAGCCGGCCGGCGAGCGCATTGCCGTTGGTCAGCGTCATGCCGCGGCCGTTGCGCATCACGTCCAGCGCGTGTTTCGACAGCCGCTTCGCGACATAGGCCGCCGAGGCCAGCGAGCGCGTCGCACGCATGAAATGGACGATCTCCTTGCCGGAGCCGAGCATCATGCCGAACACGGTGAGCTCGGGCAGGGGGCTGCCGAGATCCTTGAGGGCGTCGCCGAGCTCGTGGCCGTCGAACGGGCGCGTCACCATCGAGCGGCCGCCCTGCGCGCCGCCGGGCGCTTCCGCATGATAGTCCGGGAACGTCAGCGGCATGTCGAAGCGCACGGCGGTTTCTGTCGTGAAGAAGTCGACCGCCTTCGGCCCTTCGGTCAGGAACGCATCGACGCGGGCGGCGTCAAAACTGTTGCCGGCCTCGTGGCGCAGATAGGTTCTGGCCTGATCGGGGCTCTCCTCGATGCCCCACGCCTTCGCCAGCGAGGTGCCGGGAATCCAAAGCCAGCCGCCGGAGCGCGCGGTGGTGCCGCCGAACCGCGGCTCCTTCTCGACGACGAGAACCTTCAGGCCGTGATGGCCCGCTGTGACCGCCGCCGACAGCCCGGCGCAGCCGGAGCCGACGACCAGCGCGTCGCATTCATAAGTTTCTTCGTTGGCCACGCGATCGATCCTATTTCTTGAGCAGCGGGCACTTCGACTCGGAGACCGGACGATAGGCGTCCTCGCCCTTCACCGTCTTGATGATGTCGAGATAGTCCCACGGCTCCTTGGATTCCGAGGGCTTCTTCACCTTGGCCAGATACATGTCGCGGATGACGCGGCCGTCCTCGCGCAACTTGCCGCCATGCACGAAGGTGTCCTCGATCGGCAGCTCGCGCATCTTGGCCATCACCTTTTGCGGATCGTCGGTGCCGGCGGCCTGGATCGCCTTGAGATAATGCAGCACCGAGCCGTAGACGCCGGTTTGAATCATGGTCGGCATCACGTTGGTGCGGGCGAAGAATTTCTTCGACCATGCGCGGGTCTTCTCGTCCATGTTCCAGTACGACGCCGTCGTCATGTAGGTGCCCTGCGCGGCGTTGAGCCCGATCGCATGCACGTCGGTGTCGAACATCAAAAGGCCGACCAGCTTCTGGCCGCCTTGCACCAGGCCGAACTCGCCTGACTGCTTGATCGAATTGTCGGTGTCCTGGCCGGCATTGGCGAACGCCACCACGTCGGCCTTCGAGCTCTGCGCCTGCAGCGCAAAGGAGGAGAAGTCGGCGGTGTTGGTCGGATGGCGGACGCTGCCGAGCACCTTGCCGCCCATCTCGTTGATGAAGCGGGTCGCGTCCTTCTCGAGCTGCTGGCCAAAGGCATAGTCCGCGGTGATGAAGTACCAGGACTTGCCGCCCTCCGCGATCACCGCCGATGCCGTCACCTTCGACAGCGCGTAGGTGTCGTAGGTGAAGTGCACGGTGTTGGGGCTGCACAATTCATCCGTCAGCGAGCTCGCGCCGGGGCCGGACAACAGCGCGATCTTGTTGCGCTCGCGCACCATGTTGTGCACGGCGATCGCAATGCCGGAATTCGGGATGTCGACGACGGCGTCGACCTTGCCGTTGTCGAACCAGCCGCGCACGACCTGCACGCCGACATCGGTCTTCATCTGGTGGTCGGCCGAGATGATCTCGATCGGCTTGCCGAGCACGGTGGGGCCGAACTCCTCCACCGCCATCCTGGCCGCCTCGACCGAGCCCGGGCCGGAATTGTCGCGTCCCCAGCTCGACAAGTCGGTCAGCACCCCGATGCGCACGACGTCGTCGGAAACCTGGGCATGAGCGACCGATGTCATTGCCGCGAGAATGGCTGCCGCCAGAACGTGTCTCATCATTCCTCCCTGTGGATGTCCGCGCTCTTCTGGCGGTTCATCTCATTATTAGTAATTATCTAATCAGTTTGTCAATGGCGAATTATATGTGTGTGATTATTGCCACAAGGTTGCTCCTTCGAATGAGGCGGCGCTTCACATTCGGTGAGCGTACGCTTACATGGCTCATCCGGGACGGCACCGCGGCAGGGCACTGGCCCACGCCGCAGTGCCAAGTCAGGATGAAACAGGGGAGTTTTCGCGGACGGCGTTGCGCTTCGCCGCCCGGGGCTAAGCCGCCCATCAAGGGTCTAGGCTGCTACGGGGCGGTGCATGGAGAGCATCGGCGCGCTGCGATCATAGACGGATCATGTTGAGACAGCTCTTCGCGCCGCAGCTCGTCATTCTCTACGTGCTGGTGGCCTCTACGCTCTACGTTCACTTCCGCGGCAAGCAGCGGTTGCGCTTCGCCCGCCAGCTCGGCGACCACTCGACCTACCTCGCGCCCTACAATGTGCTGATGTATGCGGGCTCGGCCGTAGCAAACACGCCGGTGATCCCGGTCGAGCAGTTTCCCGAGCTGAAGAAGCTCTCCGACAATTGGGAGACCATCCGCGACGAGGCGACCCGCCTGTTCGACGAGGGTTTCATCCGCGCTGCCGCCAAGAACAACGACTGGGGCTTCTATTCCTTCTTCAAGAGCGGCTGGAAGCGCTTCTATCTGAAATGGTACGACGACTTCCTGCCGTCGGCGCGCACGCTGTGCCCGAAGACGGTGGAGCTGTCGAACTCGATCCCGAACGTGCACGGCGCGATGTTCGCGATGCTGCCGCCCGGCGGCAAGCTCGGGGCGCATCGCGATCCCTTCGCCGGCTCGCTGCGCTATCACCTCGGCCTGGTGACGCCGAACTCGAACGAGTGCCGCATCCTGGTCGACGGCGTCGAATGCGTCTGGCGCGACGGCGAGGCCTTCATGTTCGACGAGACCTTCATCCACAGCGCCGAGAACAAGACCGACGTCAACCGCATCATCCTGTTCTGCGACGTCGAGCGCCCGATGAAGTACGGCTTCATGACCAGGATGAACCGCTGGGTCAGCCACAACATCGTCAAGGCGTCGGCCACCCAGAACGTCGACGGCGAGCATGTCGGCGCGCTGAACAAGGTGTTCGGCAAGCTCTACGAGCTCCATCTCGCCAGCCGCAAGGTCAAGGAGTGGAATCGGAACGTATACTACACGCTAAAGTATTCCGTGACCGCGCTGATCCTCGGCCTGATCGTGGTGTCGGCGCTGCGGTGATCGTGCCGAAGGCGTAATCCGCCGCGTCGTGCGGAAGCATGGCGGATTACGCTTCGCTAACCCGCCCTACAAATACAAAACCCCGGAGCGCGCTCCGGGGCTCTTTCTGGGGCGTGAGCTGTGGGACGTCGCAGCCAGGATCAGTCGCGTTCGAAGACCTTGGCGCCGGGGTAGACGCGCCGGGCGTAGGCGACGACCGACTCCCGGTCCTGAGTCTCCAGGAACGGAGTTCGGATCTTGCACGATCCGACGATGAGGTGCCACAGGCCATTAAGCTTCTGAATGTTGACGATCATTTCAGTGTTCCTCGAAGAACCCGCATTCGTGACAGTCTTGCGATTCACGCCTCGGAGCAGTGATCCTGATCACAGATTCGGAACACAACGCGCGCCCGCTGTGGAACGAGGATTGCTATTGTTAGTCGCGCCTCCGGAGAGAGAAGTTCTGAGCTATTTGCGGATCCGTTGCAGTCGCCCGGAGCATAAAAATCTCTCTCCATCGCTCAATTGTACAAGCGTCAGCACAGGTCATGACAAGGAATAGGGAAGTTATACCAACGTATGTTGATCTCGGTCCGCTTGAGTAGCCGGAATGCGTTGCCGGAGCCCGGACGACCGTTCATCGCCCCTTGTCATCGCCCCTTGGCCAACATTCCGCTTTGCGCAGCACGACGCCGTTCGCTCTCCGATTCGTTGCACTGAAGTGATACAGTCGCATCAGGCATTCCGCACTGAGGGGACCTTGTCATGTCCGAGACGTCAGGAGCTTTCGCGACCACTGCGCTGAGCGGCTACGAGCTATTGGCCGATCCGCAGCTGAACAAGGGCACGGCGTTCTCCGAGGCCGAGCGCGAGGCGTTTGACCTGCATGGCCTGCTGCCGCCCAATGTTGCGACATTGGACGAACAGGTCTCGCGCCGGCTGCAGGCGCTGCGCGGCTTCGAGAACGATCTCGAGCGCTACGCTTTCCTGCGCGAATTGCAGGACACCAACGAGACGCTGTTCTACGCGCTGCTGGTCGAGAACCTCGAGGAGCTGCTGCCGATCGTCTACACGCCGACCGTCGGCGCCGGCTGTCAGCAGTTCAGCCGGCTGTTCCGCAAGCCGCGCGGGCTGTTCCTCTCGATCCCGCACAAGCACCGCATCGACCGCATCCTGGCGCAGCCGCGCTTCGATCATGTCGAGGCGATCGTGGTGACCGACGGCGAGCGCATCCTTGGCCTCGGCGACCAGGGCGCCGGCGGCATGGGCATCCCGATCGGCAAGCTGTCGCTCTACACCGGCTGCGGCGGCCTGCATCCGGCAACGACGCTGCCGATCCTGCTCGACGTCGGCACCGACAATCCCGACTGCCTGGCCGATCCGCTCTATATCGGCTGGCGCAACGAGCGCGTCCGCGGCCAGGAGTATGACGACTTCATCGAGGCCTTCGTCTCGGCGGTGATCAAGCGCTGGCCGCGCGTCCTGCTGCAGTGGGAGGATTTCGCCAAGAACAACGCGACGCGCATGCTCGAGCGCTATCGCGACCGGCTCCTCACCTTCAACGACGACATCCAGGGCACCGCGGCGGTCGCGACCGGCGCCTTGCTCTCCGCCATCAACGTCACCGGCGTGCCGCTGACCGAGCAGCGCGTCGCCGTGCTCGGCGCGGGCTCGGCCGGTTGCGGCATCGCCAGCCTGATCCGCGCCGCGATGGTCGATGCCGGCCTGTCGGAGACCGAGGCGGCCAAGCGCTTCTTCATGGTCGATCGCGACGGCCTGCTGCTCGAGGGCATGAGCGGGCTCGCGCCGTTCCAGCTTCCCTTCGTCCAGGACAAGCAAGCGATCACCGGCTGGAAGCTCAGCCATCCCGACAAGATCGCGCTGCTCGACGTCGTGCGCAACGCCAGGCCGACCGTGCTGATCGGCGTGTCCGGTCAGGCCGGCGCGTTCTCCGAGCCGATCGTCCGCGCGATGGCCGAGTGCAACGCGCGGCCGGTGATCTTCCCGCTGTCCAACCCGACCTCGCGCGAGGAAGCGACGCCGGTCGATATCGAGGCGTGGACCGAGGGGCGGGCGCTGATCGGTGTCGGCAGCCCGTTCCCGCCGATCACGCGCGACGGCGCCCGCTTCAAGGTCGACCAGACCAACAATTCCTACATCTTCCCCGGCGTCGGCGTCGGCGCGCTCGCGGTCGGCGCTGTCAGGGTCAGCGACGGCATGTTCATGGCCGCGGCGAAAGCGCTGGCTAGCGTCTCGCCGGCCCGCAACAACCCGAAGCACAATCTGCTGCCGCCGGTCAGCGCGCTGCGCGACGTGTCGCTGACGGTTGCGCTCGCGGTGGCGCTGCAGGCGCACAAGGAAGGGCTCGCCAAGGATATCCCGATCGACCAGGTCGAGGCGCGCATCCACGCCAAGGTCTGGACCCCGCGCTACGTGCCGTATCGCCGCACGTCCTGATCGCGAACGTCGGTCGCGTTCCGCGGCGTTGTTGCTCTAGCAGCCGCGGCAAATGCCCTTGATCTTGCGGTCGACGATCACGTCCTCCTGATCGAGGGTCTGCTGCGATGCCGATGTCGCGGCGGGAATGTCTGCGGCGCGCGGCTGGCGATGGCCGACCGGCGCTGACCATGGCCTGGTCGCGGTTTCGTTTGCCGCGTATGCGCCGGGCGCCTCGACCGTCGCAGCGAAGGAAGCGGTCGCCATGGCTGCGGAGAGAATTGCAGCCAGGCCAAGTCGCCGGAAGTCGATCATGAAAACCTCCATACAGTCATCGCCACGTTGTGCGCGGCTCTGATAGACGGACGCGTCTTGTCATTCCGATATTCCCCGATCCGTCGAACGTGATGACGCGCTCGCGGTTCGGTGATCGGGCCGGAGGAAATATTCTTCGAACTGTCACGGTCATTGGTCACAGGAGCCGAACTTGGTCGGCTTCATCCATCGTGCGGAGAAACCCAATGACCAAATTGACCATCGTGACGGTTGCTCTGATTGCGGCAGCTGCGTTCTCGGCTCAGGCGTTCGCCGCCGGCAACAATGCTGCAATGCGGCGCGCCCATGCTCAGGCAACGACACCGGTCAGCGGCAAGTCCACCGGTTGCGTGCGCGCGCCGAACGTCGGTTCGTTCGCAACCGCGCCCTTCACCGAGCCGCCTTGCATGCCCGGCACGATGCGCTGAGCGCGCCCAGCAAAAAGCCCCGGACTGCGAGGTCCGGGGCTTTGCATCATCTCTTCTGCGGTCGGCCTATTCCGGCTTGCCGATCGATACCTTCAGCGTGCCGACACCGTCGACACCGCATTCGAGCTTGTCGCCGGGTTGCAGCTGCGAGACGCCGGCCGGCGTGCCGGTCATGATGATGTCGCCGGCGGCGAGCTTCACCTGCTGCGAGAGCTGCCAGATGATCTCGGGCACGTTCCAGATCAGCTCGGTGAGGTCGCCCTTCTGCGCTTCCTTGCCGTTGACGGTGAGCCAGATCTTGCCCGCGGTCGGGTGGCCGATCTTCGCGGCCGGCTGAATCGCGGAGCAGGGCGCGGAATAGTCGAACGACTTGCCGATCTCCCAGGGCCGCTCCTTCTTGCGCGAGGCGATCTGCAGGTCGCGGCGGGTCAGGTCGATGCCGACCGCATAGCCGTAGACATGCTCGAGCGCCTTGTCGGCGGGAATGTTCAGCCCGCCGCTCTTCATCGCCACCACCAGCTCGACCTCGTGATGCAGGTCCTTGGTCAGCGGCGGATAGGGGATGGTCGCGCCATCGGGCACCAGCATGTCGGCATGCTTGCCGAAGAAGAACGGCGGCGCACGCTCGTCATTGCCCATCTCCCTGATATGCTCGAGATAGTTGCGGCCGACGCACCAGATGCGGCGGACCGGATAGCTGCCGGATTCGCCGACGACGGGAAGCGAGGGCTGCGGGGGAAGCGGAATGACGGTGGAGGCGGCGTTCATGAACGGGTCCCGGAGGGTTGAAGGAGGGAGCGCGGGCCGTATTTACGCGGTTACGGCGCTGGGGGCTAGGGGCTGCGGCTGCACCAGGCGCAGATGTGAGGCCAGCTTTCCGCCGAGCACACCCGCCACGGGCGAGCAGTGAAGTTCAAGGGGACGTTCATGAGGAAATGGCTTTCAATCGGCGTTGCGCTGATCGCTGTGGCCCTGGTCGCCGCCGCCGTCCGCTTCTTCACGGTCACCCCGGAACGGATCGACCGCGGGCAGAACAAGGTCCAGCGCGTGGCGCTGGAGATCACGCCCGCCGCCCGCGCCTTGCAGGCGACGCTCGACGTCGCCGACATGCACGCGGACAGCCTGCTGTGGAAGCGCGACCTGATCGCGCGATCCGATCGCGGCCACATCGACCTGCCGCGTCTGATCGAGGGGCACTACGCCCTGCAGGTGTTCTCGTCGGTCACCAAGTCGCCGAAGGGCCAGAATGCCAATGGCGGCGACACCGACACGATCACGAACCTCGCCATCATCGATCTGCAACCGCCGCGGACCTGGTTCTCACTGCTGCAGCGCTCGCTGTGGCATGCCGAGAAATTGCGGAGCTTCGCCGAGCAGTCCGGCGGACGGCTTCGCCTGATCACGACGCCGGCCGACATCGATCGCCTGCTTGCCGACCGCAAGACCGGCGTGACGGTGGTGGGCGGCATGCTGTCGATCGAGGGGCTGCAGAACCTCGAGGGCAACATCGGCAATCTCGACGTGCTCTACGCCGCCGGGTTCCGAATGGCCGGGCTCGCCCATTTCTTCGACAACGATGTCGCTGGCTCGATGCACGGCCTGGCCAAAGGCGGACTGACGCCGCTCGGCCGCCAGGTCGTGCAGCGGATGGAGGCGCTCGGAATGGTCGTCGACCTCGCCCATGCGAGCCACGCCGCCGTCGCCGACGTGCTGGCGATGGCGACGCGCCCGGTGGTCTCAAGCCATGGCGGCGTGCAGGCGACCTGCAAGGTCAACCGCAACCTCACCGACGATGAAGTCAGGGCTATCGCACGGACCGGCGGCGTGATCGGCATCGGCTATTGGCAGGGGGCGGTCTGCTCGCTCGATCCGAAGGATGTCGCGCGGGCGATTGCCTATGTCCGCGACCTCGTCGGGATCGACCATGTCGGCCTCGGTTCGGATTTCGACGGCTCGACCACCACGGGATTCGATGCGAGTGGGATCGTCGCCGTGACCCAGGCCTTGATGTCGAGCGGATTCTCCGAGGACGACATCCGCAAGGTCATGGGCGGCAATGTCCTGCGCGTGCTGCGCGCAGGTCTTGCGGCCAAGGGATAAGAAGATGAACCTCAGCCGGTTGCGCTGACCGGCGCGAGCTCGATCACGTCGTGACGATGCTGCAGGCGGAAGAACGAGGCGTAGCGGCCGCCGCGGCGCAGCAGATCGTCGTGGCGTCCGCGCTCGACGATCTCGCCGCCCTCGACCACCAGGATCGCATCGGCATGCATGATGGTGTGCAGACGGTGCGCGATCACGATCGTGGTGCGGCCCTGGCAGAGATGCTCGATCGCTTCCTGCACCTGCTTCTCGGACTCCGAATCGAGCGCGGCGGTGGCCTCGTCGAGCAGGATGATCGGCGCGTTCTTGATCAGCGCGCGGGCGACCGCGATGCGCTGGCGCTGGCCGCCGGAGAGCTGGGTGCCGTGCTCGCCGACCGGCGTGTCGTAGCCGAGCGGGAAGCTCATAATGAAGTCGTGCGCGCAGGCGGCCTTGGCGGCGTCGATGATCTCGGCCTCGCTGGCATCAGGCTTGCCGAAGGCGATGTTGGCGCGGATCGTGTCGCGGAACAGATAGACGTCCTGGCCGACATAGGCGGTCTGCCGGCGCAGCGATCTGCGCGACACCGACGAGATCGACTGTCCGTCGATCAGGATCTCGCCCGCTTGCGTCTCGTAGAAGCGCAGCAGCAGCGCGAGCACGGTCGACTTGCCGCCGCCGGAGGGGCCGACCAGCGCGGTGACCTTGCCGGGCTCGGCCATGAAGCTCATGCGGTTCAGCACCGGCTCGCCGGGCCGATAGGCGAAGCTGACGTCGCGCAGTTCGATCCGCGCGTCGGAGAGTTTCAGCGCCGGCTTGTCGTCGTCGGTCTGCTCGCTTGCCGGGCTGTCGACGACCTCGAGCAGCATCCGCGCGCCGACCAGCTGGCTGTTGAGGTCGATGTTGAGCCGCGCCAGCCGCTTGGCCGGCTCGGTCGCCATCAGGAAGGCGGTCAGGAAGGTGAAGAACTGGCCCGGCGTGGAGCCGAGCGCCACCACGCTATAGCCGCCGTACATGAGGCAGCCGGCGACCGCGAAGCCGCCGAGCATCTCCATCAACGGGTTGGAGCGGTTGGCGACCCGCGCCATCTTGTTGGCGTTGCGCTCGACGATCGCGATGTTCTCGTCGATCCGCTGCTGCATGGTGTCTTCCAGCGTGAACGCCTTCACGGTGCGGATGCCCTGCAGCGATTCCTGCATCGTCTCCATGATGTCGGCGGTGCCGGTGAACTGGTTGTAGGCGAGGCCCTTGATCCGCTTCACCAGCTTGCGCAGCATCAGCATCGCCGGCGGCACCGCCACGAGCCCGATGAACGACATCAGCGGGTCCTGCCAGACCATCACGGCGAGCATGCTGATCAGCATCAGGAAGTCGCGGCCGATCGCATTGACCAGCATGTTGAGCACGTCGGTGATCGACTTGGCGCCGGCCGTCAGCCGCGCCAGGAATTCCGACGAGTGCCGCTGCGAGAAGAAGCCGATGCTTTCGCTCATCAGCTTGGCGAACAATTGGCGCTGGTTCTGCGCCAGGATGGCGTTGCTGATCTTGGTCAGGATCACCATGTGGCCGTAGGTCGCCACGCCCTTGATGAACAGCAGCAGGACCGTAATCCCGGCGAACATCGCGATGCCGGGAATGTTCTTGTCGACATAGGCCTGGTTGATCACCTGGCCGAGCACATAGGTGGCGCCCGCCGTCGAGCCCGCCGCAACGGCCATCAGGGCGAACGCCGTCAGATAGCGCCGCCAGTAGGTAATCCCTTGTTCCATGACCAGGCGGCGAATCAGGACCGCCGCGCCGTAGGGATCGTCGGTAATTTTCTTTGGAAACTGAGCCATCCGCGGTCCATTGACGGCGGGCCGTGCCGGCCGTCAGGTTGCGGGACCTCATTGCCCGCTTGGCGGGGCTTTTTCAAGCCCAATAACGGCTTGATAACGGCTTGATTTTTAGGCCGATTCTGCCTGTCGCGCGGGGCCGCCGCGCTCCCGGAACAGCTTCTCCTCCCAGGCCAGTGCATGGGTTGCGATGGTCTCGAGATCGTCGTAGCGCGGCGTCCAGTCGAGAGCCGAGCGGATCCTCGTGGTGTCGGCCACCATGGTCATGATGTCGCCGGGCCGTCGCGCGGCGTAGGCGACGGCGAAATTGCGCATCGAGACCCGGCGCACCGTCTCGATCGTCTCGAGCACGGAATAGCCGCGGCCATAACCGCAATTCAGCGTCACCGATTGCCCGCCGGCGCGCAGATAGGACAGCGCCGAGCGATGCGCTTCGACGAGATCGCTGACATGGATGAAGTCGCGCACGCAGCTGCCGTCCTGTGTCGGATAGTCGGTGCCGAACACGTCGATCTTGGCGCGCTGGCCGGTCGCGGCCTCGACCGCGATCTTGAGCAGATGGGTGGCGCCGACGGTGGCGAGGCCGGCGCGTCCTTTCGGGTCGGCGCCGGCGACGTTGAAGTAGCGCAGCACGACGTAGCTCATGCCATGGGCAGAGGCGACATCGTGTAGCATGATCTCGGTCATCAGCTTCGAGGAGCCGTAGGGCGACAGCGGACGGGTCGGCGCGATCTCCGGCACCGGCACCTGGTCCGGATTGCCGTAGACGGCCGCGGTCGAGGAGAAGATGAAGCGGTTGACGCCGGCTTTCACCGCGGCATTGAGCAGGCTGCGCGTCGTCATGGTGTTGTTGCGGTAGTAGCCGAGCGGATCGCGCATCGAGTCCGGCACCACCACGGAGCCTGCGAAATGGATGATGCTGTCGATGCCGTGCTGGGCGATCACGCCCTCGACGAGGTTCTCGTCACCGGCATCGCCGATGAACAGCGGCACGCCGTCGGGCAGGAACGCGGAGAAGCCGGTGGAGAGATTGTCGATCACGACGACGCTCTCGCCGGCATCGACCAGCGCATGGACCATGTGACTTCCGATATAGCCGGCGCCGCCGGTTACGAGCACGGTCATGGATAGAGCTCTCCCGATATCTTTGGCCGGCGATGCTAGCGGGAGCGCGGTGAAGAGGGGGTTTCGACCCAACCGAACTGGCCACTATGCTTAATGTTGCGTATAGGAACTGGCGCGAAACGGAGACTTGCGTGCCGATCGAGAACACACCTGCGCCCGAGCTCGAGCTCATCGTGCCCAATCTGCACCGACGCTATTCCGGTGTCACCGCGACCAACCGCATGGTCGCGCCGAAGCTTGCCAAAATGTTTCGCGCGGCTTGGCTCGGCTCGCATCGGCCCGACGGCATCGACGCGATGGGATTTGCCGATCTGATGCGGCTGTGGCGGCGCGCGTCGCCATTGATCTGGCATGCGCGGCGCAATGACGAGATGATCGCAGGGCTCGTGCTGCGTGCGCTCGGCTGGCCGCTGAAACTGCTGTTCACGTCAGCCGCGCAACGTCACCACACCTGGCTGACGCGCTGGCTGATCCGCAACATGGATGCGATCATCGCGACCAGCCCGCTGTCGGCGTCGTATCTGAAGCGCGAGGCGACCGTGGTGATGCATGGCGTCGATACCATCAGCTATGCGCCGCCGGCCGATCGCGCGGCGGCCTTCGCCGAGAGCGGATTGCCGGGACGCTATGCGATCGGCTGCTTCGGGCGGGTGCGCGCGCAGAAGGGCAGCGACGTGTTCGTCGAGGCGATGTGCAGACTGCTGCCGCGCTATCCCGATTTCACCGCCGTCATCGTCGGCGCCGTGGTGCCGGAGCAGCAGGTCTTTGCCGGCGAGTTGAAGCGGCGCATCGAGGCGGCCGGCCTGCAATCGCGCATCATCATCACAGGTGAATTGCCGATCGAGGATGTCGTGCGCTGGTACCAGCGGCTGACGATCTACGCCTTCACCTCGCGCAACGAAGGCTTTGGTTTGACCCTGATCGAGGCGATGTCGGCAGGCGCGGCGCTGGTCGCGGCGCGCGCGGGCGCTGCCGAGTTCGTCGTCGATGGCACGACCGGCGTGCTGACGCCGACCGGCGATGCCGACGCGCTGGTGGCCGCGCTCGAGCCGCTGATGCGCGATCCGGCGTCGGCAGCGGCGATGGGGGCGCGGGCCCGCCAACGAGTTGTGGATAAGTTCAGCCTCGATGCGGAAGCGCGCGCAATCGCGGCGGTCTATCGCACGCTGATCTGAGCCAGCACGCGTTGCGCGATATCGACGACCTCTTCGGCTGCGATGTCGCGCATGCAGCGATGGTCGTTCATGGTGCAGACCGTGCGCTGACATGGCTGGCACGCGAGCTTGCTCCTGGTCTGCCGCACCGTTGCGGCGAGCTCATTGAGCGGGGCCCAGAGATAGGGGTCGGTCGGGCCGAAGATGCCCATGGTCGGCGTGCCGATCGCGGCCGCGATGTGCATCAGCCCGGAGTCGTTGGCGATGGCGACATTGGCCGCGGCCATCGCCAGCACGCCATTGCGCAGATCGGTGCCGGTGAGATCGCGGACCCGCGCGCCGCCGGCGGCCGCGATCTCCTGCGCCAGCGCCTTCTCGCCGGGGCCGCCGACCACCCAGACGTCGAAGCCGCGCTCGGCGAACAGCCGCGCGGCTTCCGGATAATAGGTCCAGCGCTTTGAGGCGCCGACCGAGCCGGGCCCGAGTGCGACGGCGGGACCGGTGCCGAGGCCGTTGGCCTGCCGCCAGCGTCCGATCTCGTCGGCGGGAACCCGGAGCTGCGGCACAGGCCATTCGCCCGGGCGGGGCGCGCCGTCGGGCAGCGCCAGCACGGCGTTCTTGTCGATGAAGCGCGGCAGCTTCCTTTCGCCCCAGCGCATGGCGTTGATCAGGCCGAATCGCGCCTCGCCAAAGAAGCCGACCCGCTCCGGGATCCCGGCCAGCGCCGGCGCGATGGCCGACTTCCAGGTGCGCGGCATCACCAGCGCGGTGGCGTAGTTCCGGGAGCGAAGCTCGGCAGCGAGTTCCCGCTGCTTGCCCAAGGCCAGCTGGCTGCGCGGCAGGTCGTAGACGAGCCCGGCGCGGACACCCGGCATATAATCGACCAAAGGGGCGCACAGGCTTGACGTCAGCAGATCGACCGGCCGATTGGGCCAGCGCTTGCGGAGAACCCGGACCACGGTGTGGCCGCGCACGAAATCCCCAATCCAAACATAGGGTACGATCAGGATAGGTCTGCTATCCTCCGTATCCTGTGTTTCGATATCATATATTGAATCAATATTCATTTCTAAAAGGGCCAGGACCGGGTCGGACGCGGCCAAGTCGGTAACTGGTTCGCGATTAGAGGTAAAGCCGTCGTTGCCTGTGGCGCCGGAGTGGGGCAAAGCTGGCGGCTGCAAAGGAATCTGGCGGGATTTCATCATGTTTCTGGTAACCGGGGGCGCCGGTTTTATCGGCTCGAACGTCGTGGCCGCGTTGAACGACGCCGGGCGCAGCGACGTCGCGGTCTGCGATATCCTCGGGCACGACGGCAAGTGGCGGAACCTGGCCAAGCGTCAGCTTGCCGACGTCGTTCCCCCGACCGAACTCGGCGACTGGCTGAAGGGACGGCGGCTGGACGCTGTCATCCATCTCGGCGCCATCTCTGAGACCACGGCGACCGACGGCGATCTGGTGATCGAGACCAATTTCCGGCTCTCGATGCGGCTGCTCGACTGGTGCACCGCGAATGCCACGCCGTTTATCTATGCCTCTTCGGCCGCGACCTATGGCGACGGCGAGCGGGGGTTCGACGACGACGGGTCGGTCGAGGGGCTGAAGCGGCTGCGGCCGATGAACCTGTACGGCTGGAGCAAGCAGCTGTTCGATCTTGCGGTCGCCGAGCGCGTCGCGAAGGGCGAGCGGCTGCCGCCGCAATGGGCCGGGCTGAAGTTCTTCAACGTGTTCGGGCCGAATGAATATCACAAGGGTACGATGATGAGCGTGCTGGCGCGCCGCTTCGACGACATCAAGGCGGGCCGCGTCGTGCAGCTGTTCAAGTCGCATCGCGAGGGCATCGCCGATGGCGATCAACGCCGCGACTTCATCTATGTCGACGATGTCGTGCGGGTGATGATGTGGCTGATCGCGACGCCGCGGGTCTCCGGGCTGTTCAATGTCGGAACCGGCGAAGCGCGCAGCTTCAAGGACCTGATCGTCTCGGCCTATGGCGCGCTCGGCCTGCAGCCGAACATCCAGTATGTCGACATGCCGGAGCAGATCCGCGGCAGCTACCAGTACTTCACCCAGAGCGTTGTCGATCGTCTCGGGCGCGCCGGATACAATGGCGGCTTTACTCGGTTGGAAGACGCGGTCGGGGCCTATGTGAAGGGCTTTCTCGACCGCCCAGATCGCTATCGCTAAGCGGATCAGTGTGACAGATGTTCGATTTTGAAGCGATCTCGCGTGCGATGTCCGGTCAGACCGTGCTCTGCGTCGGCGACCTCATGCTCGACGAGTTCGTGTACGGCGAAGTGTCGCGAATCTCGCCGGAGGCGCCGGCGCCGGTGATCGCGGTCAGGCGCAGCGAGACCAATATCGGCGGCGCCGGCAACGTCGCGCGCAATATCGCCGCGCTCGGCGGGCGCTGCATCTTCGTCGGCCTGATCGGCGAGGATGCCGCCGGCACCGCGTTGAGTGAGGCGCTGGCGAAGGAGGCCGGCATCGAGACCGTGTTGGTGCGCGACGCCGCGCGACCGACCACGCGCAAGGTGCGCTTTGTTTCCGAACAATTCTCGACCCACATGCTGCGCTCCGATTGGGAGCTCGCCGCGCCGGCGGCGCCCGCCATCGAGCAGCAGCTGATCGACGCGATCCTGCCGCATCTTGCCCGTGCCGACATCGTGCTGCTGTCCGACTACGCCAAGGGCGTGCTCACCGCGCGCGTGATCCGCAACGTGATCGACGCTGCGCGCCAGGCCAAGAAGCGCGTGATCGTCGATCCCAAGAGCGCCAATCTCGCGATCTATCGCGGCGCCACCGTGCTGACGCCGAACCGGAAGGAATTTGCCGAGGCGACCCGCAGCCGCGCCGACAGCCAGGACAGCATCGCCCAGGCCGCGCCCGATGCGATGTATCTCGCGGATTGCGAGGCGATGCTGGTGACGCAGGGCGAGCGCGGCATGACGCTGGTGACGCGGGACGGCGGCTCGATCCATGTGCCGGCGCTGCCGGTCAAGGTGCGCGACGTCTCAGGCGCCGGTGATACCGTTGCGGCGGCGTTGGCGCTGGCGCTGGCGGGTGGTGCCGACTGGGACGGCGCGCTGCGGATCGCCAGTGCCGCGGCGGCGGTCGCGGTCGGCAAGACCGGGACCGCGATCGTCAGGTCCGCCGAATTGCGGCGAAGGATCCTGCCGCACGCCTCGCTCGCGGCCGAGGACAAGATCGTGCCGGCCGGCGGCGACATCGATGCGCATATCGAGGAATGGCGCAAACAGGATCTGCGCATCGGCTTCACCAACGGCTGTTTCGACATCCTGCATCCCGGCCACGTCAAGGTGCTGACCGCCGCGCGCAGCACCTGCGACCGCCTGATCGTCGGGCTGAACAGCGACGCTTCGGTGAGGCGGCTGAAGGGCGAGGGGCGTCCTGTGCAGAACGAGCGCGCCCGCGCCGAGGTACTGGCGGCGCTGGAAGCGGTCGACCTTGTCGCAATCTTCGAGGAGGACACGCCGATCAATCTGATCACGAAGGTGCGGCCGACCGTGCTGGTCAAGGGTGGCGACTACACCCGCGAGCAGGTGGTCGGTCACGAGATCGTCGAAGCCGCCGGCGGCGAGGTCGTGCTGGTCGGGATCCTGCCCGGCCACAGCACCACGTCGCTGGTGGCCCGGGCCCGTGAGGGCAAGGCGTGAGCGCGAGCATGGCATCTCAGGCAGGCGCCGCGGCGTGCCCGGCCTGGCGCGATCCGGCGCGCTGGCACACTGCGACCGATGTGGTCGCGGTGCTGATTGCGCTGTCGATGCCGTGGTCGACCTCGCTGGTCGGCATCTTCGGCGTGGTGCTCTTGATCGCGATCGCGCCGACGGTCGATCTGAGGGCGTTCTGGACGCTGCTGAAGCGGCCGATCTGCGTGGCGCCGATCGCGCTGTTCTGCCTCGCGCTGGTCGGCACGCTCTGGTCGGACGCCGCATGGGGCGCGCGATTCTACGCGGTCGGGCCGACGGCCAAGCTGCTGGTGCTTCCGGTGCTGCTCTATCATTTCCAGCGCTCGACGCGCGGGACCTGGGTGTTCGTGGCCTTCGTGATATCCTGCACGCTGTTGATGGTGATGTCCTGGCTGGTGTTCGCCTATCCCGGCCTTGCACTGAGGGCGCCTGGTCCCGGGGAGCAGGGAGTCTTCGTCAAGAACTACATCAACCAGAGCCAGGAATTCACGCTGTGCGCGGTCGGGCTCTCCTATCCGGTCGTCATGCTGTTGCGCGAAAAACGGGTCCTGCCGGCCGTGCTGCTGATCGCGATTGCGCTCAGCCTGTTCGCCAACATGGCGCTGGTGGTGGTGTCGCGGACCGCGATGGTGACTGTTCCGATCATGTTTGCCGTGTTTGCGCTGCTCCATCTGCGCTGGCGCAGCATCATCCTGATCGCTTGCGCGACCGCCGCGTTGGCCGTGGTGGCGTGGTATGCGTCGCCGCAATTGCGCTGGACGGCCGAGTCATTCCAGCGTGACTACAAGCTCTACATGGAGCGCAACGAGCCGACGTCGATGGGTTTGCGGCTGGAATTCTGGCGCAAGTCGCTCGGGTTCTTTGCCGAGGCCCCGCTCGTCGGCCATGGCACCGGCTCGACGCGCGGCCTGTTCGAGCGCGTCGCGGTCGGCGGTGAGACCCAGGCTAGCGGCGGGGTGATCGGCAATCCTCACAATCAAACGTTGAACGTCGCCGTGCAGTGGGGCATTCTGGGCGTCGCCATACTTTACACCATGTGGCTGTTGCATCTCTTGCTGTTTCGCGGCGACGGTCTCGCCAACTGGATTGGACTCCTCGTTGTGGTGCAGAATATTTTTACTTCGTTGTTTAATTCACACATCTTCGACTTTCACGAAGGCTGGATGTATGTGCTGGGCGTCGGGGTAGCCGGCGGCATGGCGTTGAAGGGGCGATTGGGGACCGATATGGAACCCGAACCTCCCGTCGGTCCATGATCGCTGGCAAGGGCTGTGCAGATACGCTATCAGCCTGCCAATGTCCCATCGCGAACTCCCAGCTGCCGGCAACCCGTCTGTTAGATGACGCGTCTTTCACAATTCACCCTGCGCAACTTCCTGATTATGGCGCATGACGCGCTCGCGACGACGTTTGCGTTGCTGGCGAGCTTTTATCTGCGTTTCGAGGGCAGCCTCCTTACCGACCGGCTGCCGCACCTGCTGCGCATTCTGCCCTGGTTCGTGCTGTTCAGCGTTGCGGTCAGCTATTTCTCCAACCTGACCACGGCGAAATGGCGCTTCACCTCGCTGCCGGACGCGGTGAATATCCTGCGGGTCGCGGCGGTGCTGACGCTGGCACTGGTCGTGCTGGACTATGTCTACTTCTTCACGGGATCGAGTTCGCAGAGTCCGGTGTTCCTCGGCCGGGTCACGATCATCCTGTTCTTCTTCCTTGAAGTGTTCGCGCTGAGCGCGTTGCGCATCGGTTATCGTTATTTCCGCTATTCGCGCACGCGCCTGCATGCCCGGTCCGACAATGCCGCGCCTGCGCTGCTGGTCGGACGCACTGCCGACGCGGAAGTCGTGCTGCGCGGCATCGAGAACGGCGCCATCAAGCGGCTCTGGCCGGTCGGCGTGCTCTCGCCGTCGAACGCGGATCGCGGCCAGATGATCCGCAACATTCCCGTGGTCGGCGGCGTCGATGACATCGAGGCCGTGATTCGCGACTTCGAGACCCGCCAGCGGCCGATCAAGCGCGTGGTCATGATGCCCTCGGCGTTCGAGCCGGAGGCGCATCCGGAGAGCGTGCTGATGCGCGCCAAGCGGCTCGGCCTGATGGTCAGCCGCCTGCCGTCGCTGGAAGGCGGCGATGCGCCGCGGCTCACCAATGTCGCGGTCGAGGACCTGCTGCTGCGGCCGAGCCAGAAGATCGACTACGCGCGCCTCGAGGCGCTGGTGCGAGGCAAATCCGTGATCGTGACCGGCGGCGGCGGCTCGATCGGCGCGGAAATCTGCGACCGGGTCGCGACCTTCGGCGCGGCGCGCCTCCTGGTCGTGGAGAATTCCGAGCCGGCGCTCTATGCGGTGACTGAGGCGCTGTCGGCGCGCGACACCGGCGCCGAGATCGAGGGCCGGATCGCCGACATCAGGGATCGCGAGCGCATCACGCGCCTGATGAGCGAGTTCAAGCCCGACATCGTGTTCCATGCCGCGGCGCTCAAGCATGTGCCGATCCTGGAGCGCGACTGGAGCGAGGGGGTCAAGACCAACATCTTCGGTTCGGTCAACGTGGCCGACGCCGCGCGCGCCGCGGGCGCCAGCGCGATGGTGATGATCTCGACCGACAAGGCGATCGAGCCGGTGTCGATGCTGGGCCTGACCAAGCGTTTTGCCGAGATGTATTGTCAAGCGCTGGACCATGACCTGATGACCGAGGCGAAGGGCAAGGCGCACATGCGGTTGATCTCGGTGCGGTTCGGCAACGTGCTGGCGTCCAACGGGTCGGTGGTGCCGAAGTTCAAGGCGCAGATCGAGGCCGGCGGACCGATCACGGTCACCCATCCCGACATGGTTCGCTACTTCATGACGATCCGCGAGGCCTGCGATCTCGTGATCACCGCGGCGACGCACGCGGTGACGCCGGCGCGGCCCGACGTCTCGGTCTATGTGCTGAACATGGGACAGCCCGTGAAGATCGTCGATCTCGCCGAGCGGATGATCCGTCTGTCGGGCCTGCAGCCCGGCGTCGACGTCGAGATCGTGTTCAGCGGCATCCGTCCCGGCGAGCGGCTGAACGAGATCCTGTTCGCAAGCCAGGAGCCGACGCTCGAGATCGGCGTCGCCGGCGTGATGGCGGCGAAGCCGAACCAGCCCCCGATGGCGACGCTGCGCAAGTGGCTCGCGGCGCTGGAGGATGCGATCGAGAGAGATGACCGCGTGACCATCCACGCCGTGCTTCAGGATGCCGTGCCCGAGTTCGGATCGAATGCCGCCTGACCGCGCCGTCCTGCGCACGATGAGGCAAGACCGTTTCGAAAGCCATTGATGCGCAGTTCTCGAAAAGTCGTCGTCGTCAGCCAGCACTATCCGCCGGACCACAGCACGACCGCCGCGATCATGGCCGCGATCGCCGAGCGGATCGCGCAGGAGGCCGAGGTGATGGTCGTCTCCGGCATGCCGGGCTCGGCGCAGGCGTCCGCGCCGGGGCGCCCCGTCGTCGTCGAGATCAGGAACTGGCTGCCGGGAAAGGCCGCGCTGATCAAGCGTGCGCTGGCCGAGGCGCTGTTCACCGGCCGGATCTTCTTTGCGCTGCTGTCGCGGCTGCAGCGCGGCGACGTGGCGCTGACCGTGACCGCACCCTTCGCGCTGCCCTATGCGGTTGCCGCCGCGGCAAGGTTGAAGGGGGCAAGGTCGGCGCTGATCCTGCACGACCTGTTTCCCGACGTGCTGGTGATGGCCGGGCTGCTGCGGCCGACCTCGCTGGTCGCACGGGCGATGCGCGCGATCAACGCGCTGATGTTCCGTGCCTTGAGCGCGGTCATCGTGATCGGCCGCGACGCCGAAAAACTGTTGCTGCGGTACGGCGGCATGACGCCGGACAAGATCAGGTTCATTCCGAACTGGGCCACGCTCACGCCGGGCAACCGTCCCGTCAGTCCCGACAATCCGTTTCGCAAGGCGTTCGCCGCCCGCTTCGTCGTCGGCCTGTCCGGCAATCTCGGCTTCACCCACGATCCGGACATCGTGTTCGAGGCCGCGCGGCTGTTGCAGGACGAGACCGACATCCATTTCCTGCTCTCGGGCTGGGGCATGGGCTTTGCGCGCCTGAAGGACCTACAGGCCGCATCGCGGCTCGCCAATGTCACGCTGGTCGACCGCGTCGCCGACGGCGAGCTCGATGCGCTGCTCTCCAGCGCGGACGTCTGGCTCATTCCCTATCGCAAGAACGTCGCCGGGGTGTCGGTCCCGAGCCGGTTCTACAATTTGCTTGCGGCGGGACGGCCTGTCATCCTTGTCTCCGAGCCCGAGGCGGAGGCTGCGCTCACCGTCAGCGAAAACCGACTGGGCTGGGTCGTGACCCCCGAGCGGGCCGATCAACTCGCCGACGCCGTCAGGCTGGCGTCGCGATCGCAGGACACCGCGATGGCCGAGCGCGCCGTCGCGACCGCGCGGACTTTCAGCCCCGAGCGGGCGCTGGCGAGCTATGTTGCGCTGGTTCGGGAGCTGCTCTCCAATCGCGATGCGGAGCGGACGGCATGAAGGATGGTCGGCGGACGGTTCTGGTGACGGGCGCGAGCGGCTTCGTCGGTCGTCATGTGGTGCCAGTGCTGGCGCGCAACGGCTGGTTGGTGCGGCGCGCGGTGCGGACCCCGCCACAGGATGCAAACGACGTGGCGATCGGCTCGCTCAGCCCGGCCACCGATTGGCGCGCCGCGCTCGATGGCGTCGACGCCGTCGTTCATCTTGCGGCCCGCGTTCACCAGCAGTCCGACGAACAGGCGATCGAGCTCTACCGCAACGTCAACATCGAGGGCACGCTGCATCTGGCGCGTTCGGCGGCCGCTGCCGGCGTGCGGGATTTCATCTTCGTCAGCACGATCCTGGTGCATGGGCGCAGCAATTACGGGCGTCCGCCGTATCGCGAGGACGATGTGCTGACGCCGCGCGGCCTCTATGGAAACTCGAAGGCGGCCGCCGAGGTCGGCTTGAAGGAAATCGTGCCGGGCAGCGGCATGCGGGTCACCGTCATCAGGCCGCCGCTGATCTACGGCGCCGGCGCGAAGGGAAATTTCGACCTGCTCAAGCGCGCGGTGATGAATCGCATGCCGCTCCCGCTCGCTTATGTGAAGAATCGCCGCGCGTTCCTGTCGGCGGAAAACCTGGCGTCGTTCATCCTGCATCGGTTGTTGCAACCGGGAAGTGATTTCGACGTGTTCCTGGTGGCTGACCGCGAGCAGGTCTCGACGCGGGAGTTCGTCGAGCGCCTTGCCCGCGCGGCGCAAACCTCGCCGCGCCTGTTCTGGCTGCCGCAGCCGCTGTTGAAGGTGTTGCTCGGGATCAGCGGCCGCAAGGAAGCCTATGACAGCCTGTTCGCCTCGCTCGAACTCGATCTCTCCAAGGTCGCGAGCACCGGATGGCAGCAGCCGATCAGCCTCGACGAGGGGCTGCGGCGCGCGCTGAGCCGGACCGATATCTGACCGATCAGAGCCGTCGCGAGAACCGGCGCAGCTGCCAGCCGACGGCGAGCGCGCCGGCCAGCAGCAGGGCGATGTCCGCGCGGAGGGAATTGAGGCCGACCGAGGCGAAGGCGAGCAGCGCCAGCACGAGGTTGAGCACGAAGACCTCGCCGACGACGCGCCATACCGTGAATCCGTTGTCGGTCGCGCGCTGATAGAAGTGCGAGCGATGCGCGGCCCAGAATGGCTCGCGCCGCGCCATGCGGCGGAACAGCGTGACCGTCGCATCCGTCAAATAGTACAGCGGCAGCAGCAGCGCGGCGGCGAATTGCTGGTGCAGGGCAAGCTCGAGCAGGCACCAGCCGAGGAGCAAGCCGATCGGCAGGCTGCCGACATCGCCGAGGAATATCTTTGCGACCGGCCGGTTGAACGGCGCGAAGCCGAGCAGCGCGCCGCACAGCGCTGCCGCGATCAGCGCGGGTGCCGCGCCGACATGGCCAAAGCAGCCGAGCAGGGCGACCGCCAGCGTGATCGGCACTGCCTCGGCCGCCGTCATCAGGTCGAGCCCGTCCATGAAGTTGACGAGGTTCACGAACCAGAGCCCGGCGATCAGCAGGGCCCCGCGTTCGAGCCAGATCGGGCAGGCCGGAACGAGCCTGAGATCATCAGGCGCCGAGAACACCACGGCCGCGACGGCGGCAGCCTGCAGCAACAGCCGCGGGACGACGGGCAGGGAACGGATGTCGTCGACAAAACCCACCACCGCGATGAACAGGCAGGCCGCGAACACCGTGAATGGAATAGTCAGGTCCGGCGATCCGGTGAGGGCGATGACGATGCCACCCGCGAGCAGCGTGGCTGCCGTGACCGCGATGCCGGCGCCCTGCGGGATCGGAATGCGGTGCGACGAGCGCGCATTTGGTTTCGCGAGCGCCACACGCAGCAGCAGTGGCCGCGTCGCCTGGATCAGGACGGCCGAGATCGCTGCGGCGAGAGCCGCTGCGATCAACGACAGGAGGATTTCGAAAGCGCTCATTCTGGTCCGGTTATTGTGATCCCGGGACTCGCTATTGCGATCCCGGGACTTCGATCGGCGCGGCGCCCTTGGCGGCCTTTTCCGGGCTCAGGATCCATACCAGGCCGCCGAACACTCCGACCACGAACGTCACCGCGCCGAACAACAGCGAGACGTTGACGCCCTCATTGGCGATCAATCCGGCATAGCCGAAGGCCAGCGCCATCGTGGCCTCGCGCACGCCCCAGCCTGCGATCGAGATCGGCATCATCGTGATCAGCATCACCGGCGGCAGCAGCTGGAAGATCTCTCCGAAGGTGACCGGGGCCGCGATCGACTTCACCACGCACCAGCCGATCACGACCGTCACCACATGAATGGCAATCGAGAGGGTTGCCACCTTCAATCCATGCGCACGGCTGAACAGCACCCGGTTTGCGATCACAGCGCAGGCATGGATGTGATGCGTCGCCCACCACCGCGCCAGCCAGGGCCACGGCAACACGCCGATCAACAGGAAGCCAAATCCGGCCGCCAATCCGGCGAGGTCCAGCAGCAGCAACGCCGTCCAGCCGTGGGGATCGGAGATCAGCCGATAGCTCCAGGGCAGGGTGACGGCGATCACGACGGCAAGCGCGATCAATCCGACCGCGCGATCGACGAAGATCGAATAGGTGGCGGCGCGCCAGCCCGCGCCGGCGCGCGCGACGAGCCAAAGCCGCACCGCGTCGCCGCCGATCGAGGACGGCAGTGTCTGGTTGAAGAAGGTGCCGATCACGTTGAAGCGCATCGCCTGGGAGGTCTCCAGCGGCGCGCCGCACTCCACGCCGATCTCCCGCCAGCGCAGCACGCCGAGAAAGATCTGCAGGAACGTGGCCGCGATCGCGAGGCCGAGCCAGCCCAGGCTCTCGACCTGGATGCGCGAGGCGAGGTCATACAGGTTGACCTTGCGCAGCGAGAAATAGAGCAGCGCAGCCGAGATCAGGATCTTGACGGTTGAAAGCAGGATTCGGCGCATTTCCGTTCGCGCTGCCAGGTTTTCAGAATGTTTCAAAAACTGCGCAAAACGCTTTCGCGCGCCCAAATTCGCAGCCTTGGTATGGTTTCCGCACCGATCTGGCAATACCCGTACTGGAACCTATTGCGGCCCGCTCGACGGGGCGGCTAAAGAGGCCCGAAACAGGAAGGACGGCACTCCGCCGGGGTTTACCATTACAGGTAAAATCCGACCGGACGTGCGGGGGCGCACGTTATGCTCCTCGGATCGTGCTTTCGAGGTAACACGGCTGTCCGCTGCGGCCGCCCGGGCGCAATGTTAGTGTGTCGTCCACGGACACGACAGGACTTGAGGCATCGATGGATCGACGAATTATTCCCCTGATCATGTGCGGTGGCGCGGGCACCCGGCTGTGGCCGGCGTCGCGCGAGGTGCATCCGAAGCAGTTCCTGTCGCTGTTCGGGGCTCGCTCGACCTTCCAGGAGACGCTGCTGCGGGTCTCGGACGCCAGCGTGTTCGAGCGGCCGATCGTGATCACCAACGAGGCCTATCGCTTCATGGTGCTGGAGCAGCTGGCCGAGATCGGCCGCGAGGCCGATGTGCTGCTGGAGCCGATGCGCCGGGACTCAGGCCCTGCCATTGCGGCCGGTGCGGTGTTCGCGCAGAGCCGTGACGGCGAGGCGATCGTGCTGGCGCTCGCCGCCGACCATCTGGTGCGGGATACCCAGGCCTTTGTCGCCGCGTGCCGCGGCGGACTGGTTGCTGCGGAAGCCGGCCGCATCGTGACGTTCGGCGTCAAGCCGGAACGGCCCGCCACCGAATACGGCTACATCAGCCCGGGCGAGGTGGTCGCCGGCGAGGTGCGCGCGGTGGCGAAATTCGTCGAGAAGCCGGATGCCGCGACGGCGGCGGGCTATATCGATGCGGGCTATCTCTGGAACAGCGGCAACTTCATGTTCCGTGCCGGCGTGCTGCTCGACGAGTATCGCAATGTTGATGCCGACAGCGTTGTCTCGGTGGAGCTGTCGGTTGCATCGGCGGCGCGCGATCTCGGCTTCGTCAAGCTCGATGCGCAGGCCTTCGGTGCGGCGAAGGCGATCTCGATCGACTATGCCGTGATGGAGAAGACATCGCATGCTGCGGTGGTGCCGGTGGCGTGCGGCTGGTCCGACATCGGCTCGTGGCGCCAGGTCTGGGAGCTGTCCGACAAGGACAGCCTGGGCAATGCCGCGCGCGGTACTGCCGTGTTCGAGGACTCCCGCAACTGCAACGTCACGACCGACCGGGCGCTGGTCGCGCTCGAAGGCGTCGACGACCTCGTCGTGGTCGCGACCCAGGACGCCGTGCTGGTGTCGCGCCAGAAGGACGCCAACGGGCTGAAGCGGCTGGTCGCAAAGCTGAAGGTCGCGGCGCCCGAGGTGACTGAGAACCACATCAAGGTGCATCGCCCCTGGGGCTCCTATCAGTCGGTCGACAATGGCGACCGCCACCAGGTCAAGCGCATCATCGTCCGGCCGGGCGGGCGGCTCTCCTTGCAAAAGCACCATCACCGCTCCGAGCACTGGATCGTGGTGCGCGGCACCGCGCAGGTCACCGTCAACGAGCTGATCAAGACGGTGCACGAGAACGAATCGATCTACATCCCGATCGGCGCGGTGCACCGGCTGGAGAACCCGGGCAAGATTCAGCTCGAGCTGATCGAGGTGCAGACCGGCAGCTATCTCGGCGAGGACGACATCATCCGCATCGAGGACGACTATCAGCGCACCTGAGGGCGAGCCGGTTCCCGCGCCATTCATGAGCCGCGGGACGATGTAACTCTTTGAATCAAAACGTGTCCGGATTTCGTTGTTGGCATTCGCCACATTTGGGGCGCCGTGCTATAGCGGCTGCCAACGAAGCGGGGTGATTTGCGCCGGAGGCGCAGATGGGGAAGAGGGGCCCTGATTCCGCGGGAGCCGGGGGTGGCTCTGCGAGAAGCCCGGGACAACCGCCAGAACGTCACTTGGGGTCTACGATATGAATGCAAAAGTGTCCGCAGCCGGCGCGAAGGCCGATATCGGCCGCGTATTGCGCGTCGGCGTGATCGGCGCCGGCGTGATGGGCAGCAACCATGCCCGCGTGCTGGCCGGACTACCCGGCGTCATGCTGGTCGGCATCGTCGATCCGCTGCCCGAACACCGCACGCGCGCCATCGATCTGGTCGGTTGCCGTGCGTTCGAAAGCCTCGATCAACTGCTCGCCGAGGGCGTCGATGCGGTGACGATCGCAGCGCCCACCCATCTGCATCACGAGATCGCGCTCGCCTGCATCGCGCGCAACATCCATATCATGGTCGAGAAGCCGGTCGCGTCCACGGTCGAGGAGGGGCGCGAGATCGTTGCCGCCGCCGAGAAGGCCGGCGTGACGCTGATGGTCGGCCATGTCGAGCGTTTCAATCCGGCGGTCGCCGCGATCAAGCAGGCGATCTCGGGCGAGGACATCCTGTCGATCGGCATCACCCGGGTCGGCCCGTTCCCGCCGCGGATGTCCAATGTCGGCGTCGTGATCGATCTGGCCGTGCACGACATCGACCTGATCCGCTGGTTCACCGAGTCCGACATCGTCGAGGTGCAGCCGCAGCTCTCGAGCGCGGTCGCCGAGCGCGAGGACATCGCGCTGCTGCAATTCCGTACCGCGTCCGGCGTGCTCGCCCACATCAACACCAACTGGCTGACGCCGTTCAAGGCGCGCAACGTGACGGTGGCGACGCGCGGCAAATATGTGATGGGCGACCTGCTGACGCGCCAGGTCACCGAATGTTTCGGCTTCAAGCCGGACGGCAGCTATTCGATGCGTCATCTGCCGGTCGGTCACGACGAGCCGTTGCGCGCCGAGCTGATCGCCTTCCTCGATGCCGTGCGCAGCGGCAAGGTGCCGGCGGTGTCCGGCGACGAGGGCGTAGCGAGCCTCGAGATCGCGATCCGCTGCCTCGAATCGCCCGCGCGGCCTGCGGCCTCGACGATGCGCAAGGGGCCGCGCCGCATCGCCGGCTGACCGTCAATCATTCAACATTTGCAAAGAGCCTCCATGAACCAGCACCTGCAGCTTGAGCCCATTCCCTTCATCGACATCTCCGCGCAGCGCAAGCGGCTCGGCAAGTCGATCGATGACGCAGTCGCGCGCGTGCTTGATCATTGCCAGTTCATCAACGGACCGGAAGTGACTGCACTGGAGAAGGCACTGGCGGACTATAGCGGCGCCAAGCACGTGGTGAGCTGCGCCAGCGGCACCGACGCGCTGCTGATGGTGTTGATGGCGAAGAACGTCGGGCCGGGCGATGCGGTGCTGTGCCCGACCTTCACCTTCTGCGCGACCGGCGAGGTCGTGACGCTGACCGGCGCGACGCCGGTGTTCGTCGATGTCGACGAAGAGACCTTCAACATCGACGTCAACTCGCTCAAGCGCGGCATCGCGACGGCGCGGGCGCGCGGGCTGAAGCCGGTTGCCGTGATCCCGGTCGATCTGTTCGGCCAGAGCGCCGATCATGATGCGATCGCCGCGGTCGCCGAGGCCGAGGGCCTGTTCGTGCTCGATGACGCCGCGCAGGGCTTTGGCGCCACCTACAAGAACCGCAAGCTCGGCACCTTCGGGCTCGCGACCGGCACCAGCTTCTTCCCGGCCAAGCCGCTCGGCTGCTTCGGCGATGGTGGCGCGATCTTCACCGACGACGAGGAGCTCGCACGCACGCTGCGCAGCATCCGCGTGCACGGCCAGGGCTCGGACAAGTACGACAACGTGCGGCTCGGCCTCACCGCGCGGCTCGACACCATGCAGGCGGCGATCCTGCTCGAGAAGCTGAAGATCTTCGACGACGAGATCGCGGCGCGCAACAAGGTGGCGGAACGCTATACGCGTGCACTCGGCAACCTCGTCGCGGTGCCGCGGCTTGCTCCGGGCTGCACCTCGGTGTGGGCGCAATACACCATCCGTCTGTCCAACGGCATCGATCGCGACGCCTTCGCGGCCGCCTTGAAGGCGCAGGGCGTCCCGACCATGATCTACTATCCGAAGTCGGTCCACCAGCAGACGGCCTATAGCCACTTCCCGGTCGCGGACGGCGGCCTGCCGGTCAGCGAACGCCTGTCTAAGGACGTCATCGCCCTGCCGATGCACCCCTATCTCGACGAGGCGACGCAGGACCGCGTCATCGCGGCTGTGCGCAGCGCGCTACAGGCATGATCCCGAAAAGTGGTTTCCGGTTTTCGGGCTGGATCATGCCTAGATCGTTAACGTCCTGAATACGTCATTTTGACCTAGGGTGATGATGCGCTAGAAGCAGCGGATGCTTGGGCGCATCTTCACTGTCGGCGGCTATACCCTGCTATCGCGGGTGACCGGATTTGCGCGCGACATCATGCTCGCGGCGATCCTCGGTGCCGGGCCGGTCGCCGACGCCTTCTTCGTGGCGCTCAGGCTGCCCAATCATTTCCGCGCGATCTTTGCCGAAGGCGCCTTCAACGCCGCCTTCGTGCCCGCCTATGCCCATGTCCATGGCGAGCGCGGCGAAGCCTCGGCGCGGCTGTTCGCCGACCGCATCTTCACGCTGCTGTTTGCCTCGCAGGTGATTCTGCTGGTGGTGGCGATGGCGTTCATGCCGCAGGCGATGAGCATCCTCGCGCCGGGCTTCACCGAGGACGCGGCGCAGCGCAAGCTCGCGATCGAGCTGACGCGGATCACCTTTCCTTATCTGCTGCTGATCACGATGGTGACGCTCTACGGCGGCATGCTCAACGTGATGCATCGCTTCGCCAGCGCGGCCGCGGCGCCGATCTTCCTCAACCTCGCCATGATGATGACGCTGGCGCTGGCGGCGTTCTTTCCGAGCGCCGGCCATGCCGCGGCCTGGGGTGTGCTGATCTCGGGCTTCCTGCAATACTTCCTGCTCGCCGGCGACCTCGCGCGCCATGGCGGCCTGCCGCGGTTTGCGCCCTTGAGGCTCGACGAGGACGTCCGCGCCTTCTTCCGCGCACTGGGCCCGGCGACGCTGGGCTCGATGGGAACGCAGGTTGCGCTGTTCGCCGACACCATCATCGCGACCTTCCTGCCGGCCGGCGCGCTGTCGGCGCTGTATTATGCCGACCGCCTCAACCAATTGCCGATCGGCGTGATCGGGATCGCGATCGGCACCGTGCTGCTGCCGGAGATGTCGCGGCGGCTTTCCGCCGACGACCACGCCGGCGCCATGGCCGCGCAGCGCCGCGCCTTCGATTTCACGCTGCTGTTCTCGGTGCCGTTCGTGGCGGCGTTCCTGACCGTCGCCGATCCGATCATGCGCGCGATGTTCGCTCGCGGCGCGTTCTCGAAGGCCGATGCCGCAAGCGCCGGCGCCACGCTCGCGGCCTATGCCGTCGGGCTGATCCCGTTCGTGATGATCCGCAGCGCGGTCGCGACCTTCTATGCCCGCAAGGATACCGCAACGCCGGTGAAGGCGGCGCTGACCGGGGTCGCGGTCAACGTCGCGCTGAAGATCGCGCTGGTCGGCACGCTGGCGCAGGTCGGGCTCGCGCTCGCGACCGCGATCGGAGCCTGGGTCAATCTGCTGCTCGTTTTGATGTTCGCGATCCGCCGCGGCTATCTCGTGCTCGATCGCGCGCTGATCCGCTCGTTCGGCACCTTCGCGCTGTGCGGCCTCCTGCTCGCGCTTGCGCTGTGGCTGACCTGGCATTTCGCCTATGTATGGTTCGCGCCGATGCAGATCCTTCGCGACGAGCTGATCCTGCTGCTGCTGATTGCAGTCGGCATCTTCGTCTATGCCTTGCTGATCCTCACGCTGTTCGGCCGCGGCTGGCTGTTCGCACTGCGCCGCGTATAGCCTAGAGGCGATTTCGTTTTGGCTGTATCCGGCACGCCTCGCGCTCGATGCTGGCGGCCACCAGCGGCGCCTTGTCGGCGGCGACGGGCGGGGAGAAGACGAAGCCCTGCACCAGGTCGCAATCGAGCCCGCCGAGCACGTCCAGTTCGGCCGGCAGTTCGGCTCCCTCCGCGACCACCTTCATGCCCAGCCCGTGCGACAAAGCGATGATGCCGCCGAGCAGTTTGCGCTTCTCCGGCGCGGTGGAAATGCCATCGACGAAGGCGCGGTCCACCTTCAGCCAGTCGAAGGGCAGGCGCGTCAGATAGCCGAGCGAGGAATAGCCCGAGCCGAAATCGTCCAGCGCCAGCCGGATGCCGAGACCGGAGAGCGCCGTCAGCGTGCGACTGATCCGCTGCTCGGTATGATCCACGAACAGGCTTTCGGTGAGCTCCAGGCAGAGCAGCTCCGCCGGAAAGCCGGTCTCCGCCAGCACGGCCGAAACTGCCGTCTCGAAATCCACGTTCCAGATCTGCGCCGGCGAGACATTGACCGAGACAGAGCGCGGCGGCAGCCCGGCATCCAGCCAGGTGCGGCCCTGCCGGCAGGCCTCGCGCAGCACCCACAGGCCGAGATCGACGATGAGCCCGGAGCTTTCGGCGATGGGGATGAACTCCGCCGGTGAGATTGGCCCGCGCTCGGGATGGGTCCAGCGCAGCAGCGCCTCGAAGCCGGTGACGCGGCCGGTCCCCAAATCCACCTGCGGCTGATAATGGGCCTCGAGGGCGCCGGCCTCCACGGCGCGGCGCAGATGCCGGCCGAGATCGAGCCTTTGATCGACCGCCTGCGCATGGACCGGCTCGAACAGTTGCGCCCGGCCGCGCCCGGCCTCCTTGGCCATGTACAGCGCGAGGTCCGCATTGCGCACGGCGCTCTCCGCCGCTGCGCCATGCTCCGGCAGGCGGGTGATGCCGATGGTGGCGCCGACGAAGGCCTCGCCCTCGGTGAGATCGACGGGGCCGGACAGCTTGCCGATGAGCCGATCGGCAAGCCCGGTCAGCGCGGCGTCGGACATGCCGCATCCCTCCGCCAGCACGGCGAATTCGTCGCCGCCGAGCCGGGCGATGAAGGCGCGCGGCCCCAGGTCCTGCCGCAGCACAGCCGCCACCCGGATCAGCAATTCGTCGCCGGCGGCATGGCCGAGGGAGTCGTTGACCTCCTTGAAGCGATCGAGGTCGATGAGCAGCAGCGCGCCGCTGCGGCCTTCCAGGGTACAGCCCTCGATCAAGTCGGCGAGCCGACGCTTGAACAGCGCGCGATTGGCAAGGCCGGTCAAGGGGTCGGTGTAGGCGAGCTGCTCGAGCTGGCGCTCGGCCTCCTTGCGCTCGGTGACGTCCTGCACGGTGCCGATAATGCCGATGACCTTGTCGTGGGCGACCTCGGCCTTGCAGATCACCGCAAGATCGCGGGCCGTGCCGTCCGCGTGCAACATGCGCAGGTCGGTGGCCTCGGTCCTGCGGCTGCGTAGGACCCGTTTCTGCACCTCCCGGAAGCGGTCGGCGTCGCCGTCCAGGAAATAGGGCCTCATGTTCTCATTGGTCGGCTCGAACGCGTCGGGCTCGAAGCCGAGAAGCTGGTAGAGCTCGGGCGCCCAGACCGTGCGGCCGATGTCCAGCCGGTAGCTCCAGGTGCCGATCTTGCCGAGCCGGTGGGCTTCCTCCAGCGCCCGCGTGCGCTGGTCGAGCAGCGCCTTGGCCGCCCTGAGCTGGGTGATGTCGCTGGACGTGCCGCGATAGCCGAGAAAGCTGCCGTCATCGGCGAAGATGGGCTTGCCGCTGGTGCAGATGCTGACGCGCGACCCGTCCTGGCCGACCAGCGTATAGGTGAAGTCGCGAAAAGGGCGGTGGGCCTCCATGTCGGCCCGGTGCCGCGCCATGGCCTCTGCGTCCTCGGGCGCGTAAGCCAGTTCCCAGCGCGCCCTCCCGCCACTCGCAACGGTCTGGAAGGCCGCATTGCCGGCAAGCGACTTGGGATAGGGCAGCAGCCGATGGGCGGCGTCGCTCTCCCAGCACCAGTCCGAGGCGGTGCTGACGAAATCGGCCAGCCGTTGCTCGCTCTCCGCCAATCGGCGCAGCGCGGAGGTCTCCTCCGTGACGTCGCGGACAATGCCGGATACGCGCCGGACCTGACCGTGCGCGTCGAACTCTGGCTCGCCATGCACCACGCAGTCGAGCAGGCGGCCATCGGGTCTGAGGAGCGTCGTCTGCACCGCATAGGGCCGCCCGTCCGCCCAGCAGGCCGCGTAATGCGCCTCCAGAACCTTCCGGCTTTCAGGCAAATAGCGCTCGCGCACCGTGGCGATGGGGACGAAGCCGTCAGCCGTCTCGAATTCGTAGAAGGCGGCGAGCTCAGGCGATACCCAGAAATCGGTCGCGGCGGGACTCTCCGCTTCCCAGTAGCCCATGCGGGCCAACCTGATGGCACACCGCAACGACCGCTCTTCGTGCCAACGCCGACGCGCTATCCGCGTGGGGGCCTGCCCTTGCGACAATTTGCGAGCGGCCATCGGTCCCCAACCAAAATGCCAAACTACAATTACGCGGCAAACTCGTTAGCATATCGCGCGACAATCTTGCAGCGACGGCGGTCACAACCTGGGGTTCTTCCGGTTCTTTGGTGTAGTTTTTGTGAATCCTGCAACCGGCACCAAGTGTGCGGAAGAACCCAATCTGGATGAAACTCTTGTTGTCGCGGTTAAGTTCAGGTTGCTTTGGCAGTCGTCTCTATCCCCGCTGCTCCAGGAGATCCGTCAGGTCGGATTCTCTATCATCAGAAGTTTTCACCACGGCCGTTGCGAGAGATTCTGCATCTCTTGGTTTGGAGCCTCGTTCCGGTGGAGAGGCTCGGTATCCGCTTCGCTCCAAAACGCTCTGGTTTTGCGTTGTCAAATCAAATGCATAGGTGCCGGTTGTGTGATCGCGCCGCGTGCGGCGGAAAGCGGTTTGCGCTTCGCGGACAACCACGCCAATATGCATGCAAACAACCAAGGCAATTGGAGAGACGATGGCAGCTCCCATCAAGTTTGGCGTCGGACAAAGTGTGCGGCGCAAGGAGGATGACGCTCTGATTCGCGGCAAGGGCCGCTACACCGACGACGTCGCCCCGTCTCCCGCATTGCATGCGCTGATGCTGCGCTCGCCGCATGCGCACGCGACCTACACGATCGATGCCGGCAAGGCCCGCGGCATGCCCGGCGTGGCGCTGATCCTGACCGCAGCCGATGTCGCCGATCTCGGCGGCCTGCCGTGCCTGTTCAATCTCGAAACCGATCCGTTCACCGCGCCGCCTTATCCGATCCTGGCGAAGGACGAAGTGCGCCATGTCGGCGACGCCATCGCCTTTGTGGTCGCCGATACCGTCGATCATGCGCGTGACGCGATCGAGGCGATCGACGTCAAATGGACGCCGCTGCCGGCGGTGGCTGGCCTCGTCAACGCGGTGAAGAAGGGCGCGCCGCAGGTGTGGCCGGACAAGCCCGGCAATGTGCTGTTCGACGTCTCGATCGGCGACAAGAAGGCCGCGGAAGATGCTTTCGCCAAGGCGCATGCGGTGGCCGAGATCACCATCGTCAATCCGCGCGTCATCACCAATTTCATGGAGACGCGCGCCGCGGTCGCCGAATACGACGCGAGGAAGGATCATCTGACGCTGACGATCGGCAGCCAGGGCAGTCATCGCCTGCGCGAGATCCTCTGCGACATGATCCTGAAGATGCCGAAGGAAAACATGCGGGTGATCTGCCCCGATGTCGGCGGCGGCTTCGGCACCAAACTGTTTCCCTACCGCGAATATGCGCTGATCTCGGTCGCCGCCCGCCAGCTCAAGAAGACCATCAAATGGACCGCCGAGCGCTCCGACCATTTCATGGGCGACGCGCAGGGCCGCGACAATCTCACCACCGCGAAGATGGCGCTCGCCGAGGACGGCAAATTCCTCGGCATGGATGTCGACCTGATGGGCGACATGGGCGCCTATCTCTCGACCTTTGCGCCCTACATCCCGCATGGCGGCGCCGGCATGCTGCCGGGCCTCTATGACATCCAGGCCTTTCACTGCCGGGTCCGCACCGTGTTCACCAACACGGTACCGGTCGATGCCTATCGCGGCGCCGGCCGCCCGGAAGCCGCCTATGTCATCGAGCGGCTGGTCGATGCGGCCGCGCGAAAACTCGGCATGACGCCCGATGCCATCAGGCGGAAGAATTTCATTCCGCCGAAGTCGCTGCCCTACACGACCGCGACCGGCAAGGTCTACGACTCCGGCGACTTCGTCGCGCACATGAAGCGCGCGATGGAGATTGCCAACTGGAAGGAGTTTCCGAAGCGCGCCAAGGCGGCTAAGAAGGACGGCCTAGTGCGGGGCATCGGCATGGCGAGCTATGTCGAGGTCTGCGGCACCATGGGCGAGGAGACCGCCAATGTGGCGCTCGATCCCAATGGCGATATCTCGATCCTGATCGGCACGCAGTCGAGCGGGCAGGGTCACCAGACCGCCTATGCGCAGATCGTCGCCGAGCAGTTCGGCGTGCCGCCCGAGCGCGTCCACGTGCTGCAGGGCGACACCGACAAGATCGCGACCGGCCTCGGTACCGGCGGCTCGGCATCGATCCCGTCGGGCGGCGTCAGCGTGCAGCGGGCGACGCACGACCTCGGCAACAAGCTGAAGGAGCTCGCGGCACAGGCGCTGGAAGCCGGCACCGGCGACCTCGAGATTGCTGATGGCCGCATCCGCATCGCCGGCACCGACCGCTCGGTCAGCTTTGCCGATCTGGCCAGGCGTCCCGGCGGCGATTCCTCGAAGATGAACGCCAGCGCGACGTTCGCCAGCGCCGACGGCACCTATCCGAACGGCACGCATCTCGCCGAGGTCGAGATCGATCCGGCCACCGGCATCATCAAGATCGTCAGCTACGTCATCGTCGACGATTTCGGTGTCACGCTCAATCCGCTGATGCTTGCGGGACAGGTTCATGGCGGCGCGATGCAGGGCATCGGGCAGGCGCTGATGGAGCAGGCGGTCTACAGCCCGGCCGACGGTCAGCTCGTCACCGGCACGTTCATGGATTATGCGCTGCCGCGCGCCTCCGACGGTCCGTCCTTCGTGTTCGAGACCCATAACGTGCCCTGCACGACCAACCCGCTTGGCGTGAAGGGCGCAGGCGAGGCGGGCGCGATCGGCTCGTGCCCGGCGGTCGTCAACGCGATCCTCGAGGGGCTGCATCGTGAATACGGAATCGACCACATCGACATGCCGGCCACGCCGGAGCGGGTCTGGATCGCGATCCGCGAGGCGCAGCGCCGGCATAATCTCTGATAAATTGTCGCAGGCGGAATGAGGATTCCGCCTGCGGTGTTTGCAAACCAGGCCGGCCGCACACCGCGGACCGGGACAGAGCAGGATTGAGGGGTTTTGCCGATGAAGCGGATTGTCGTCGTTGCTGCGGTGCTTGCGTTAAGTGCGGGTGCGGTCGTGGCCCAGCAGGACCAGGTCAACAAGACCCAGGCCCAGATGAAGGAAACCGGCAAAAACGCCGGCGCGATCGCCGCGATGATCAAGGGCGAGAAGCCCTACGACCAGGCAACCGTCGATGCCGCGCTGGCGAGGTTCGAAGACACCGCCAAGAAGCTTCCGACGCTGTTCCCTGAGAGCACCAAGGGCCTCAAGCCGGAGGGCGACTACTCCGCCTCGCCGAAGATCTGGGAAGACAAGGCCGGATTCGAATCCCACATTGCGAGCTTCACCAAGGTCGTCGCCGACACCAAAGGCAAGGTCAAGGATGTCGACACACTGAAGGCGGAGATGCCGGGGCTGTTCAAGCAGTGCGGCGGCTGCCACGAGACCTATCGCCTCAAGAAGGGCTGATCGTCGTTCGGTCAATCAAAAGGGCGGACGCTTTGAGGCGTCCGCCCTTTTTTGTGCCGGCCGCTTCTTGTTGTGGTTGCTTCGTCAGAGACTACTTGGTGACCTGGCCGCGGATCTCGCCGCCCGGGTTGGCCGCGGTGTGGACGTTGACATAGTACTTGCCCGCGAGGAGATCGGCGGCCTGCGCGTCGGTCAGTGTTGCGCTGCCTTCGACCGGGCTCGACGTCGCGTTCGGGATCGCGACCGCGACGCCGGCATTCTTGCCGGCCTCGGCGGGGCCGTGGAAGTGCGCGGCAGTGGCGGGGCCCGAGAGACCGGAATAGGTCAGCTTCCAGCTGAGCTTCTTGCTCGCGGCGTCGTAGTCGATATCGGCGGTGCCGGTGCCGGCAGTGGTGGTGCCGGCACTTCCGCCTTGCCGTCCAGCTTCGCTGTCAGCTTTTCGGCGAAGGCCGGGCCGGCGAGGGCGATGGCGGCGCCGAGCGTCAGCGCGGCAAGCAAGGTCTTGTTGGACATGGTTCTCTCCCCTTTGACGTCACACGATGGTTGCAGTCTTCAAACAGCGGCTTTTCGGATTTATTCCCAAATTGATCGTGCCTGCGGCAAATTTGATGCGAGCTTGTGCGACGGGTTGCCATCATACTGGTTGAGAGGCTGAAGCGACCAATGACGGATCGGTGAATGTTGCGACGAATTCTTCTCCTGGCCGTCCTGGCCGGCTTAATCGGCTTCGGCGTGTTCTGGTGGCTGACGATCCCCGCGACCGTTGCCGCAAGCGCGCTGCCCGCCTACCAGCCCAACCTGGCCAACGGCCTCACAACGTTCAATGCGGGGGGATGTTCCTCCTGCCACGCCGTGCCGAAGCAGGACGACCGCACCAGGCTCGGTGGCGGGCTTGCGATACCGTCGCCGTTCGGTACCTTCTATGCGCCGAACATCTCGCCCGATCCGAACGACGGCATCGGCCGCTGGAGCGAGGCGGATTTCGTCACCGCGGTGATGAAGGGCACCTCGCCATCGGGGGCGCACTATTTCCCGGCGTTTCCCTACACGTCCTATCAATACGCCAAGCTCAATGACGTGCGTGACCTGTTTGCCTATCTGAAGACCTTGCCGCCGGTTGCCGGCAAGGTGCGCGATCACGATTTGCCGTTTCCCTTCAACATCAGGCGCAATGTCGGCGTCTGGAAATTCCTGTTCATGAACGGCCAGCCGTTCATCGCGGACCCCAGCCGTTCGGCGCAGTGGTATCGCGGCGCCTATCTCGTCAACAGCTTTGGCCATTGCGCCGAGTGCCACAGCCCGCGGAATTTCCTCGGCGGCATCATCAGCGCGCAACGCTTCGCCGGCGGCCCGAATCCGGAGGGCGAGGGCTGGGTGCCCAACATCACGCCGAGGGGGCTGTCGGACTGGAGCGCGAAGGATGTCGCCTATTTCCTCGAGAGCGGGCAGACGCCGGACGGCGATAGCGCCGGCGGATCGATGGTGCGCGTGATCCGCAACACCTCGCAGCTCTCGCCGAACGATCGCGACGCAATCGCCGAATACATCAAGTCGCTGCCGCCGGTCGAGGGACCGCCGAAACCGGTGAAGAAGCCCGCGAAGGATTCCTGAGAGGTTTGCTCAGAGCGTGATCCATGTCGTCAGGCGCTTTCACCTGGCTTGGTCATGCCCGGGAGATTTAGCGGGAAGACCCGCTTCGCGAATCTGCCCGGCCATGACGAAAGTGGAGTCGAAGTCTACTTCGCGCCGAACGCCTTGAAGGTGATGATGGTGAGGGTGTCCTGGATGCCCGGGATCACCTGAACCTTCTCGTTGATGAAATGGCCGATGTCGGTGTCGTGGTCGACGTAGAACTTGACCAGCAGATCGTAATTGCCCGCGGTGGAGTAGATCTCGGAGGCAATCTCGGCTTCCGCCAGCGCGTTGGCGACGGTGTAGGACTGGCCGAGCTTGCATTTGATCTGGACGAAGAAAGGAACCATCAAAGTCGTCTCCGGGGGATTTTCGCGACTATAGGCCCAAAACGGGCCGCCAAGGCAAGGCCAACTCAAGGCCAACTCGCGGTAAAGTCAGGCGAACTTGCTGCCGATGGGCGGCCGGGCTAGGACAGGCCATGGTCTTGATCGTAACGGTCTCATTCGTATCAACCGCCGGTGCTGCGAGATGACGCCGGTCGCGCTCACCATTGCCGGCTCGGATTCCTCGGGCGGGGCGGGCATCCAGGCCGACCTCAAGAGCTTTGCCGCGCTCGGCGTTTTCGGGGCCTCCGCGATCACGGCGCTGACCGCGCAGAACACCAGGGGCGTCAGCGGCATCCATCCGGTGCCTGCGGCGTTCGTCACGGCCCAGATCGATGCTGTGTTCTCCGACCTCGACGTCGGCGCGGTCAAGATCGGCATGGTGGCGCAGGCCGAGACAATCGCTGCGATTGCCGACGGGCTGAAGCGCTGGGCACCGCGCCACATTGTGCTCGATCCGGTGATGGTCGCAACCTCGGGCGATCGGCTGCTCGCGGCCGAGGCCGTCGATGCGCTGAGGACCATGCTGTTTCCGCTGGCATCGCTGATCACGCCGAACCTGCCGGAAGCCGCGGCGCTGTTGAACGAGCCGATCGCGTCGAGCGAGGCCGACGTCGCGCGGCAGGGCAGGCAATTGCTGGCGATGGGATGCCGCGCGGTGCTGGTCAAGGGCGGCCACGGGCATGGCGCCGAGAGCATCGACTATCTGATCGATGGCGAGCGCAGCATCGCACTGGCGGCGCCGCGCATCGCCACATCCAACACGCATGGCACCGGCTGCTCGCTGTCGTCGGCGATCGCTGCGGGGCTCGCGAAGGGCGAGGCGATGGAGAGCGCGGTGCGCAACGCCAAGGCGTGGATCACGGACGCCATCGCCGCCGCCGATCGCTTCGCCGTCGGCCACGGCCACGGGCCGGTGCATCACTTCCACAAATATTACTGAGGCTTCGTAGCTTCGTAGCCCGGATGAAGCCAACGGGTCGCGCGAATGCGCGCCCGATGACAGGCTCCGCGAAATCCGGGACCAACTCGTCCGCGGATATAAGACCCCGGATTGCGCTTCGCTTCATCCGGGCACGCATTCATCGATTCTTCGACTGCACGCTTTGTTCCACCGCGATATGCGAGCAACACGCCGCCTGTTCCGCACAGCCGCGACCGTCCATGTCGCCAGATTGTCGCACGCCGCTGTTATCCGCAAGGAAGGGGCGTGCTGCTGATTCTCGTTAACTGTTAGTGAGGCCTTGGGTCACGGGGGTCGTCATCGCCTTGTCACAGCAATCTGTTAGGTGCACAGGCATGGGAAGTGACTCCTTGAGTGAAGAAAGTCCCGAGCGGCACTTTCGCACTTTGTTTATCTCCGATGTCCATCTCGGAGCCCGCGGTTCGCAAGCAGACCGCCTGCTGGACTTCCTCCGCTCTCACGATGCCGACACGATCTACCTCGTTGGTGATATCGTCGACGGCTGGGCGCTGAAGTCGAACTGGTACTGGCCGCAGACCCATAACGATTTCGTGCAGAAAATGCTGCGCAAGGCGCGCAAGGGCGCCAAGGTGATCTACGTCCCGGGCAACCACGACGAGTTCCTGCGCAAATATTACGGCACGCATTTCGGCGGCATCGATGTGGTGGAGAACACCGTTCACACCGGCGCCGACGGCAAGCGCTACCTCGTGATCCACGGCGACATCTTCGATCTCGTGGTGCAGAACGCGCGCTGGCTCGCCCATCTCGGCGACAAGGCCTACGACTTCGCGATCCAGATGAATCGCTTCGTCAACTTCTTCCGCAAGATGTTCGGCGTGCCGTACTGGTCGCTGTCGCAATGGGCCAAGCTGAAGGTCAAGAAGGCGGTGAACTATATCGGCGCGTTCGAGGCGACGCTTGCCGGCGAGGCGCGGCGCCACGGCTGCGACGGCGTGATCTGCGGCCATATCCACTACGCGACGATTCATGACGAGCACGGCATCCGCTACATGAATTGCGGCGACTGGGTGGAGAGTTGCACCGCGCTCGCCGAGCACGAAGACGGCCATTTCGAGATCATCACCTGGACCGATCCGGTGCGCCGGATTGCGCCGGTTCCGCGAGTGACGGCACGCGCTGCATGACGCATATCCTGGTCGCGACCGATGCGTGGCATCCCCAGGTCAACGGGGTTGTCCGCACGCTGACCATGATGGCGCAGGCGGCGAAATCGCTCGGTGTCGAGGTGAGCTTCCTGACGCCGGACGAGTTCCGTACCTTTGCGATGCCGAGCTATCGCGATCTCAGGCTGGCGCTGCCGTATCAGGCCAAGGTCGCCAGCCTGATCGAGGCGGCGAGGCCCGACAGCATCCATATCGCGACCGAAGGCCCGATCGGGCTTGCGGTTCGCCGCTATTGCCGCAAGCGCGGCCTGCCGTTCACGACGAGCTTCCACACCCGCTTCCCCGAATATGTCTCGGCACGGACGCCTGTCCCCGAAGCCTGGGTGTGGCGTGCGCTGCGCTGGTTCCACAGGCCGAGCCGGGCGGTGATGGCGGCGACCTCGGCCTTGGCGGCCGAGCTGCGCCAACGCGGCTTCCGCAACGTGGTGCTGTGGTCGCGCGGCGTCGATACCGCGCTTTTCCATCCGCGCGACGTCGATCTCTGCCTGCCGCAGCCGGTCTATCTCAGCGTCGGCCGGGTGGCAGTGGAGAAGAATCTTGAGGCGTTCCTCGATCTCGATCTGCCCGGCACCAAGATCGTGGTCGGCGACGGCCCGGCGCGGGCGGCGCTGGAGCGAAAATACCCTGAAACCGTCTTCCTCGGCGCCCGCCACGGCGAGGAACTGGCGGAAATCTACGCCGCCGCCGATGTGTTCGTGTTCCCGAGCCGGACCGACACGTTCGGCCTGGTGCTGCTCGAGGCGCTGGCGAGCGGCCTGCCGGTTGCCGCTTTTCCGGTCACCGGCCCCCGCGACGTGATCGGCGCGGCGCCGGTTGGCGTGCTCGACGACGATCTGCACCACGCCTGCCTGGAGGCGCTCGGCATCTCGCGCCAGGCCTGCGTCGATTTCGCCGCGCTCCATACCTGGCAGGCGTCGGCCCGGGTGTTCATCGACCGCTGCATGAACGTCCGCCCCGCGGCACCCGACGGCGAGGGGCAAGCGCTCGAATTCGGCGCCGAAGAGCACCATTTCGCCGTCCTGCCGGCCCCCATCCCACGTCACGCTGAACGATCTCACGCGTCTTTGTTTTGACGCGTTTTCTTCACGCGAACCGGTACCGACTTCGCTCGAAAACGCTATAAAGCGTCTTGCCGGGCCGCGTCCCCCCGCGATACAAATCGTGGATGACGGACACCACTCTCAATCCACCCGTCGCTGCCGCGGACATCGATGCCGCGGCAAGGGTGGTCGCGCCGTTCGCGGTGCGAACGCCGCTCCTGACCTTCCCCGTTCTCAACGAACGCGTCGGCAGCCAGGTCTTCCTCAAGCCCGAAATGCTGCAGCGGACCGGATCGTTCAAGTTCCGCGGCGCCTTCAACAAGCTCGCCTCGATTCCGCAGGACAAGCGCAGCGGCGGCGTCGTCGCGTTCTCGTCGGGCAACCATGCCCAGGGTGTCGCCGCGGCGGCCAAGATTCTCAACATGCAGGCGACCATCGTGATGCCCGCGGACTCGCCGCTCACCAAGCGCGAGCGGACCAAATCCTATGGCGCCGAGGTCGTGCTCTACGATCGCGATCGCGACGACCGCGAGGCGATCGCCAACGGCATCGCCAGCAAGCGCGGCGCGACCCTGGTGCGTCCCTATGACGATCCCTTCGTGATCGCAGGCCAGGGCACCGCCGGCCGCGAGATCGCCGAGGACATGGCGGCGCTCGGGCTTGTGCCGGATATCGTGGTCGCGCCGGCCTCGGGCGGCGGCTTGATTGCCGGCGTTGCCACCGCGGTGAAGGCGAAATATCCGCAGGCCCAGGTGATCGTCGCCGAGCCCGCGGGCTATGACGATCACGCGCTGTCGCTCAAGGTCGGGCATCGCGAGGCGCATCCGGTCGCGGCGCGCACCATCTGCGATGCGCTGATGGCGATGATGCCGGGCGAACTGACCTTCGCCATCAACAGCAAGCTGCTCGCAAATGGCGTCAGCGTCTCCGATGATGAGGTCGGCGCCGCGGTGGCCTTTGCCTATCGCGAGCTGAAGCTCGTGGTCGAGCCCGGCGGCGCGGTCGGGCTTGCCGCGCTCCTGGCCGGGCGGATCGACGTCAAGGGCAAGAACGTCGTCATCGTGCTCTCGGGCGGCAATGTCGACGCCGATCTGTTCGCGAAGCTCGTCGCCTGAGACCAGCGTGGCTTGGAAGGAGCGGGGGAGGACGGTTTATCGCTCTCTCCCGTGTCGTTCCGCAGAAATCTATTCTGCCGCCGAGCGCCAGCGCCTCTGCTTCTCGCGGTTGCCACAGTTCTTCATGCTGCACCACTGCCGCCGGTGCGCCTTGCTGGTATCTATAAAGTAGACTTCACAGTCGGCCGCGCCACACTTGTGGATGCGGCTGTGGTCCGCGGATAGAAGCAGATCCTCTATCGCCAAGGCGCAGGCATGCACGGGTATCTCCGGGGAGGTGGGCAACCTCCAGCCGGATATGATGGCGCTTGATGCTCCGGTTGCGGTGAACGCTCTGGCGGCGTGTGCCCGGCGGACTTCCACGGCAATCGCGTCCAGATCGTTCTGCGGAACGGATAGCGCATCGTGGATTGAGCCAACGATTGTGTACAGGTGTTCCCTCAATTCGCGAGCGCGCCGTATGACGCGTGTGCAAGCGGGCCCACCGAGCGATCGCAACCGCTTCGCCGCGGAAGGCTCGATAAGCCCGGCCAGCTCAGTGAAACTCACCAAAGCGCCGTAGGCGGTCAGAGTCTCGATCGGTGCGTCGGAGGGCCGCTCGTCCAGCGTGTTGACGAGGTCCAGGGCGGGATGACCTCCGCTCCAGTCGAATGGGTTGGTTGGTCCGGTCATCCCCGACCTTGCCTGCGATGCGATCATAACCCATAATACACGTTATAAAGGTTATGTACCATTGCGGCGTCCAAGGTGACCACAGGCAATGTCGAGCCAACGCGACGCCAGGCAATACCTTCAAGGTGCGCTTTGCGGTCTCGCGGCCGTCAGCATCTGGTCGGGGTGGATCGTCGTGGCGCGCCTTGGCCTTCGGACCAGCCTCACACCCTGGGATATCGCGGCGTTGCGCTTCGGCGTCGCCGGGATGCTGCTGTTGCCCTACCTGGTCAAGAACGGACTGGCATTCGATCGTCTCGGCTGGTTCGGACTGGCGGCCATTGTGCTTGGCGGCGCGGGGCCGGTCTTTTTCGCCAACTCCGGACTTCTGTTCGCTCCGGCAGCGCATGCGGGCGCTCTGTTTCCGGGTGTGATGCCGTTGATGGTCGCGCTGCTTGCGGCGGCGCTCTTGAAGGAGGTGTTCACGACGGTGAAGAAGATCGGCTTCGCCCTCATTCTGCCGGGTGTGCTCGTCATCGCGTGGGGCTCCGGCGGTGAGTTGGGATCGCTGCAGAATGTCGGTCACGGGCTGTTTCTCTGCGCCGCACTGGCGTGGGCCTGCTACACGGTCGCTCTGCGAAAGGCTCGTCTGGATGGATTGCATGCCGCGGCCATATCCGCCGTCGGCGCCATGATCCTGTATCTGCCTGTCTTCACGTTGTTGCCTGGAACAACACTTGCGGCAGCACCGTGGGGCGACGTGGCGCTGCAGGCTGTGGTGCAGGGCGTGTTCACCGCGATCATCTCCCTGCTTCTTTATGGACGAGCCGTCAGCATCCTCGGCGCCTCGAGCGGCGCCGCCTTCGCGGCGCTCTGCCCGGCCATGACGGCGCTATTGGGAATTCCGGTCCTCGGCGAATGGCCTGGACCGTTTGACTGGGGGGCGATCGGTCTGATCTCAGCGGGCGTCTATATCGTTAGCGGCGGTCCAATTCCGCGATTTGCAACGTGGACCACGCCCCGAATCAACACCTGAAGCCGTGACCTCTACCCATGGCCATCGGCGGTACGTGAGTTGGGTCACGCTTCGCGGGTGACCAATGTGAGAAAAATGCTCGCGCACGAGGTGCGAATACGCCGCGCTTACGAAAAGAACGCGATCCTCTCGGCCTGGCTCATGCGGCGGATAGGCGCGAGCGGATCGTTGGCCGCGACGCTTGGCCTTTTCAGGAGACCGCTGGCGATGATGGTCGAGCCAAGCGAGATCTCTCTTGCAGGTTCGGCGGCAGCCTCAACGGCGGGCGGGAGAGGCGGCGCCACGACCGGGGCTTCGGCAACCGGCGCTGCGGCCACCGGCGGCGGCTCGACCCTGACCTCGATCTTCGGCTCGGGCGCCGCCGCGAGCTCGGCCTGAGCCAATGGTGCAGCCATTTCGGGTTCAGCCATTTGGGGCTCGGCAGCCATCGCCTCGGCGACGCGCATCTCCTCGGCGGCGCGCATTTCCTCGGCGATCGCCTCTTCGTCGATCGGATCGGGCGCGCCCATTTCCATCGCGATGAGATCGAGCATCGCTTCGTCCTGGGCGTCGGCGGCCGCATCGTTGGCGACGCGGGCGAGCTCTGCGGCCTCTGCTTCGGCCAGCGCGGTCTCGGCCGTGATCCAGGCTTCGCTCGGCAGCGGCGTGACGGCCATCGCAGCTTCGGCGGGCGGCGTTGCAGCGGCCTCCTGAGGCGGCGCTGGCGGCGTGGTAACCGCGGCGTCGGCGGCAGCGCTCTCGGTCACCTGTGGCGGTGAGGGCGCGGCCGCAGGCGGTTCCGCAACCGGAGCCTCGGCCACATCAGGTTCGGCCGCAGGGGGCGCCGCCTTGTCCGGATCGAACTCGCCGAGCCGGCGGGCCAGCGCCGCGAAGGCGGCATCCAGCACGGCCTTGGCGTCGTCCATCGAAACCTCAGCGGCGCCGGCCTCGATCGCGCTGGCCTGCGAATCGATGATGTCGCAGATCCGGCCGTCATTGCCGATCTCGCGCAGCCGCCAGGAGATTTCCCTGATCACCCGCACGCCCTTGCGCACCGGCGCGAGGTTTTGCTCGAAGCTGACGCCGTCGAGCGCTGTGATGGCGGAGACCTGCGCGGCCTCGATCGCGCCGCGCAGGGCGGCCAGCGCCTGTGCCAGCTGCTCGTCCCGGATGGCGTCCGCGGCCGCCTGCCGCTGCGCGCTGAGGCTTTCCTCGATCCGCGCCACCGCATCGAGCACCATGCTTGTGTCGGCGTTGCGGTTGCGCTTGGCATATTCGCCGAGGAACCAGCGGCCCCGCGAGGTCTCCATGAAGGCCGCGCTGATCGCGGCATAGTCCTCCTCGCTCGGCAGGGCCGCGCGGGCGGATATCGGCGACAGGGCGAATGCTTCTTCGGCCATCACAATCTCTTCGCGCAAATCACTGCGCGTTACGCTAACGATCATCACGATATCGCGCGAATCGCAATTGAATTGATGTCTTCCGAATCACAAATCCCCATTGCAGCAAAGCTTGCATCGCGGCGATTCGCTGTCAGCCTTGCGGCATTCTATGCCACGCTGTTCGGCATGACCGGGGTTCACCTGCCGTTTTTCACGGTGTGGCTGAAGGTGATCGGCATCGATGCCACCTGGATCGGCATCATCACGGCGGTGCCGCCGGTGACGCGCTTCACCGTGCTGCCGCTGGTCACAGCAGTGGCGGAACGGCGCCAGATGCTGCGCGGCGCGATCATCGCCACCGGCTTCGCCACGGTGTGCGGCTTTGCCGTGATCGGCACCCAGCATCAGCCGTTCGTGCTGCTCGCGGTCTATGCGCTGACCTGCTGCGTCTGGACGCCGATGGTGCCGCTGACCGACGCCTATGCGCTGCGCGGCGTCAGGCAATTCGGTCTCAGCTACGGGCCGCTGCGGCTCTGGGGCTCGGCGGCCTTCGCGGTCTGCGCGCTGGTCAGCGGGTTCTTGCTCCGCTACGTCGCGGAGGTCGATCTGATCTGGATCATCACGGCGGTGACCGTGCTCGGGGCGCTGGTCGGGCTGACATTGCGACCGCTCGGCCGTCCCGCGGCCGCCGCGGCGCCCGTGGCCGGCGCGCCAAAACTGCTGCGCAATCCGACCTTCCTCGCCATCATCGTGTCCTCGGCGCTGATCCAGGGCAGCCATGGCGCCTATTACATCTTCGCATCGATCGCCTGGCAGCAGGCCGGGTTCAGCGGCCTGACCATCGCCTGTCTCTGGGTGCTCGGCGTGATCGCCGAGATCGTGCTGTTTGCGCTCTCGCCGCGCTTCACGCTGCCGTCGGCGGTGCTGGTGATGATCGCGGCCGCCAGCGCCATGGCGCGCTGGGCGATCACCGCGCAGGACCCGCCGCTTGCGGTGCTGGCGGTGGTCCAGCTCGGACACGGGCTGAGCTTCGGTCTGACCCAGGTCGGCATCATGGGCCTGATGGTGCATCACGTGCCGGTTCACGTGATGGCGCGGGCACAAGGTTATCTCACCGCTTGCGCCGGCATCGTCGCGAGCACGACTGCGATCGTCAGCGGATTGGTCTATGCGCGCATCGGGCTCGGCGTCTACGACATGATGGCTGTGATGGCGGCTCTGGGCGGGCTCGTGATGTGGTTCGCGCGGAAGCGACTAGTCCACTAGAGCGGGATGACTCTTCTTCGAATCGTCATCCCGCTCTAGCTCTTTGATTTGAGCATGATCTTTTCGGAAAACCGCTACACACTTTTCCGGATCATGCTCTAGCCCCAGAGCGCGGCGTCCGGCGGGTAGACCAGGCTGCCCTCGTAGCGCAGCCCGTTGTCGCGGTCCTTCGCCAGCAGCAGCGGGCCATCGAGATCGACGAAGCGCGCGGCTTGCGCGATCAGCATCGCCGGTGCCATCGCAAGCGAGGTCGCGACCATGCAGCCGATCATGATCTCGAAGCCGAGCGCGCTCGCGGCATCCGCCATCGCGAGCGCCTCGGTCAGCCCGCCGGTCTTGTCGAGCTTGATGTTGACGGCGTCATAGCGGCCGCGCAGGCCCGCAAGCGAAGCGCGGTCATGTACGCTTTCGTCGGCGCAGACCGCAACCGGGCGCTTGATCCGCGCCAGCGATTCGTCCTTGCCCGCTGGCAGCGGCTGCTCGATCAGCGTGACGCCGGCATCGGCGCAGGCCGCGAGGTTGGCGGCGAGGTTATCGTCGGTCCAGGCTTCATTGGCGTCGACGATCAGTTCGGATGCCGGCGCCGCTTTGCGCACGGCGGCGATCCGTGCGCCGTCGCCTTCGCCGCCGAGCTTGATCTTGAGCAGCGCACGGTGTGCGGCCTTGGCAGTGGCTTCCGCCATCGCCTCCGGCGTTCCGAGCGAGATCGTATAGGCGGTGGTGCGGGGCTCCGGCGCCGGCCGTCCGAGCAGGTTCCAGATGCGCTGACCGCTGAGCCTGGCCTCGAGGTCCGCCAGCGCGCAATCCAGCGCATTGCGGGCAGCGCCTGATGGCATCCGGGCCTGCAGGGCAATCCGGTCGATACCGCCGGCGAGCGGTTCCTGCATCGCCTGGATCGCTTGCAGCGTCGCCTCAGGCGTTTCGCCATAGCGCGGGTAGGGCACGCATTCGCCGCGGCCAATGACGCCGCCCTGGCTCACCTCGGCCACCGCGACGACGGCCTCGGTCTTGGCGCCGCGGCTGATCGTAAACGTCCCGGCGATCGGCCAGCGCTCGATCCCCACGTTAAGGGAAATAGCTCGGGATGGGGTGGAAGTCATTTTAAAGTCTACTATTTCCTGAACCGTAGCTTGCGACGCGCAACCAACTATGGCTGGTTAGTGGCAGATTCGACAAGCCGATCCGGCAAGCCGCCGGAGATCTGCGTGAGCGGCGGCCAGCCGGCTTCAAGGGGTAGGCAAAAGGTGAGCGGCGACCCGACACTGGAGCGGATAGCCCAAGGCGAAGGACTGGCGTTGTGCGCGGCGGGCAACTGGACCGCCCGCTTTGCCCCTGCGCTCGAGCGGATCGTCTCCGACGCCGAGAAGCTGCGCGGCAGCCGCCCGCACATCTTCATCGACGTGTCGCAGGTCGCGAGCCTCGACACGTTCGGCGCCTGGCTGATCGAGCGGCTGCGCCGCAGCCTCAGCAACGCCAGCGCCGAAGCCGAGATCGCGGGCCTCTCCGCCAACTATTCCAGCCTGGTCGACGAGGTCCGCCGCGTCGGCGCAGCGCCCAAGGTCGTGAGCGACCCGCTCTCGATATCAGGCATGCTCGAGCAGATCGGGCGCACCGTGGCCGGCATCGGCGGTACCATCATCGGCCTCATCGACATGCTCGGTGCGGTGATTGCCGCAGCCGGCAATGTGCTGATCCATCCGCGCAGCTTCCGCCTGACCTCGACCGTGCATCACCTCGAGCAGGTGTGCTGGCGCGCGGTGCCGATTGTGGTGCTGATCACCTTCCTGATCGGCTGCATCATCTCGCAGCAGGGCATCTTCCATTTCCGCAGGTTCGGCGCCGACATCTTCGTCGTCGACATGCTAGGCGTGCTGGTGCTGCGCGAGATCGGCGTGCTGCTGGTCGCGATCATGGTCGCGGGCCGCTCCGGCTCGGCCTATACCGCCGAGCTCGGCTCGATGAAGATGCGCGAGGAGATCGACGCGCTGCGCACCATGGGCTTCGATCCGATCGAGGTATTGATCCTGCCGCGCATGCTGGCGCTGGTGCTGGCACTGCCGATCCTGGCCTTCCTCGGCGCGATGGCCGCGCTCTATGGCGGCGGCCTCGTGGCCTGGCTCTATGGCGGCGTCGATCCGGAAGCCTTCCTGCTCCGCCTTCGTGATGCCATATCGATCGACCATTTCATCGTCGGCATGGTCAAGGCGCCGGTGATGGCGGCGGTGATCGGCATCGTCGCCTGCGTCGAGGGGCTGGCGGTGCAGGGCTCGGCGGAGTCGCTCGGTCAGCACACCACCGCCTCGGTGGTGAAAGGGATCTTCTTCGTGATCGTGATGGACGGCGTGTTCGCGATCTTCTTCGCCTCGATCGGGATGTGATCATGGCCGAGCAGGACGACGACGCCATCATCCGGGTCCGCGACATCACGGTGCAGTTCGGCAAGACGCGCGTGCTCGACGGCCTCGACCTCGACGTCAAGCGCGGCGAGATCCTCGGCTTCGTCGGTCCGTCGGGCGCCGGCAAATCGGTGCTGACGCGCACCATCATTGGCCTGGTGCCAAAGGTCTCCGGCCGCATCGAAGTGTTCGGCGTCGATCTCGATGCCGCGAGTTCGGCGCAGCGCCGAGCCGTCGAGCGGCGCTGGGGCATCTTGTTCCAGCAAGGCGCGCTGTTCTCTTCGCTTACGGTGCGCCAGAACATCCAGTTTCCGGCGCGCGAATATCTGCGCGTCTCGCAGCGGCTGCTCGACGAGATCATGGTGGCGAAACTGGTGATGGTCGGGCTGAAGCCCGAGGTCGCCGATCGCTATCCGTCGGAATTGTCCGGCGGCATGATCAAACGCGTCGCGCTGGCGCGTGCACTCGCACTCGATCCTGAACTGGTGTTTCTCGACGAGCCGACGTCGGGCCTCGATCCGATCGGCGCCGGCGATTTCGACGAGCTGGTGCGCACCCTGCAGCGCACTTTGGGGCTGACCGTTTTCATGGTAACCCACGACCTCGACAGTCTTTACACCGCGTGCGACCGTATCGCCGTGTTAGGGAACGGTAAGATCATTGCTGCAGGATCGATCGCCGACATGAAGGCATCGCAGCATCCATGGCTGCAGCAATATTTCAACGGCAAGCGCGCCCGTGCCGTTGTGGCCTAGCCCATGATCCCGAAGCAAGGAGACCGGTTTTCGGACGAGATCATGCGCCAACAGGGAATTCGACGGGCTCGAGCGCAGGCTGACTGCGCGAGAGCTCAGGAGTGATTGATGGAAACGCGGGCGAACTACGTCTTGATCGGGGCTTTCACGCTGGCGGTGATCGCCGCCGCGTTCGGCTTCGTGCTGTGGTTCCAGAGCCTGCACACCACCAAGCAGCGCAGCCCCCTGCGGGTGATCTTCGAGGGGCCGGCATCGGGCCTGCGCAATGGCGGCAATGTCAATTTTAACGGTATCCGGATAGGGGAAGTGGTCTCGGTGAAGCTCGACAACCCGCGGCGCGTGGTCGCGCTGGCGATGATCGAGAACAACGCGCCGCTCCGCAAGGACACCCTGGTCGGTCTCGAATTCCAGGGCCTCACCGGCGTCGCCGCGATCTCACTGAAGGGCGGCGAGGAGGCCGCTCCGCCGGTGCCGCTCGACGAGGACGGCATCCCGGTTCTGACCGCCGACCCCAATGCGCTGCAGGACGTCACCGAGGCGATCCGCGCCACCCTGCAAAACGTCAACCGCATCGTCGCCGACAATCAGCAGTCGGTGAAGAATTCGCTGAAGAATCTCGAGGTCTTCACCCAGGCGCTGGCGCGCAATTCCGAGAAGATCGACAACGTCATGCTCAAGGTCGACGGCGTGATGGGCAAGGCCGACAGTCTGATGCTGGGCCTCAATGCGATCGCGGGCGGCAACAGCGGCAGCGAGCTGAACCTGATGGTGAAGTCGATCCGCGAACTCGCCGAGGATCTCGACAAGCGCTCCACCGCCCTGATCACCGACGGCCGCCGCACGCTCTCCGACATCAGCCGCGCCGTGAACAATTTCGACCGCAACCCGAGCCGGGTGATCTTCGGCGGCAGCAACAACGCCGCACCCGAGCCCGCGCCGGCTCCGGCCGCAGCACCCGGACCGCGACGGCGGCAGTAGGCGAGGCGGGTCTCCTCTCGGTTCCGACGAGGGGCGCACCTTTCATCGGGGCGGTGACTGTGTCGGTTCACCTGCCTCAGGAACGAAGCGGTTATAGCCGGGACTGATGTCCGTCCGCTCCGAGCGGATCGTCAACGTGCGAATGTGGTGGGCATTGGATGCGCCGTTGATGAGACCCGGTGTCCCCGACCATTCGCGGCCGAATGTATTGCGGGGCTGCTGGGGCTCCAGCCTGACGGGCATCGTTCGAACGACATGCGCATCGGCCGCGGGTTTGCTTGTCTGCTGTATTGTTGACAACTCGCGGCCAGCAGCGTCGCGTTGTTCGTCAGGCAGCTTTGGCCGTACCGTCAACACGTGAAGGCGGTTCGATTTTGGAAGCGCCTTCGATGGATCGCCAAGATCATCGGCCGACTGGGGCGTTACTCTGATGGTCCGGATTTTGGATGGCTCCATCGGATCCGCCATCGCAACCGCGGCCAACCCGATTGTCCCGAGCACCGTCAACGCGACGATGGAGTGCCGGTGTGCGCGATGCGATGGCAACATCTGAACCCTCTCAGCCGTGTTCTGGCGCGGTTGCCAGGATGATTCCGGAGGACTTGAAGGACCTTGGTTGAAGAGTTGGGCTAAAGACTTTGGGTTGAGCTCTCGTTCTCCCGCAATCCTATTCTTGCGTCGGTCAAAAGCAAAACGGAGGCATCGCTGCCTCCGTTTCTTGTCCCGCGATTGGTTTGAACGCTTACCCCAGCCGTCCTGCCGCATGCGCGAGCAGGGTGTAGACCAGCCCGGTCTCCGAGGTCAGGTGGCCAGCCAGCTCTTGCTGGCCGCGGCCTTCGCGGGCGACTTCGTCGAGCAGCCGCTCGAACTCCGCGATGTAGCGGTCGACCGTCTGCTTGAAGCCGCGGTCGGCGCGGTACTTGCGGGCCACCTCATCGAAGGCCTTCTGGCCCGCCGGCGTGTAGAGGCGCTTGCTGAACGCCTTGTTCTCGCCGCGCTGGTAGCGATCCCACATCTCGGCGGCAAGCGTCCGGTCCATCAGCCGGCCGATGTCGAGCGACAGCGACTCCAGCGGATTGGCGGCCGGCTGCTGCTGCAGGCGCGGGCGCTGGGCGTCGCGGCTCGGCTGTGCCGGCGGCGGCGCGTCGCTGCGGTTGAGCAGGTCGGACAGCCAGCCGTCGCCGTTGTTGTTGTTGTTGTTGTTGTTGTTGTTGGGGCCTGCCGGACTGACCGACGGGGCCTCGGTGCGGCGCGAACTCGCCATGCCGAGATCGGGCGGCGGCAGCGTCGCGGCGCTGTTGCCATTGTCGCGCATCCGGACGTCGCCGCGGCCGCCGGCGGCAGCCATCACCGGCTCCTCGTGGCGGACGCTGGCGCGGTTGGTGCTGACCACGTCGAGCCCGCGGCCGTGATGGGCGACGATGCGGTTCAGCTCGGCCAGCGCCTCGATCTGGTCGACGATCACCTTGCGCATCTGCGCGGTGTTCTCGGCGGCCTCCTGCGGCATCTCGAGCACGCCGCGGCGCAGCTCGTTGCGGGTGGCCTCGAGCTCGTTGTGCATCTCGCTCGCCATCTGCTTCATCGCCGTGACCATCGCGGAGAACTTCTCCGTCGAGTCCTTGAACATCGCGTCGGTCTCGGCGTTGCTCTGCTGGTACAGGTCGTTCATGGCGTCGACGGTCTGCTGCCGCTCGTTCTCGGCCGCCATGCGCACCGCCTCGAACTGCTTGCTGATCGCCGCCGAACCGGCGCCTGCGGTCTCCGCCACCACGCGTGCGATGTCGCGGGCGCGCTCCTCGGCCGCGGCAAGCGATTCATCGAGCAGCCCGGTGAAGCGCGACAGCCGCTGGTCGAGATCGGTGGTGCGCAGGTCGATGGTGGTGACCAGCGATTCCAGCGCCGACTTGCGCTCGCTGACGGAGGCCGTCGTCGAGCGGTTGGCCTGCTCGACCACGGCAGCCGCGTCGATCAGCGCCTTGCCATGGGTCTCGAACTGGCTCGACAGCGCGCCAAGATCTTCCAGCGCCTTGCCGGTCTTGCTGTTGAACACCGTGAGCTGGTCTTCCAGCGTCTGGGTCGCCACGCCGTTGCGCGAGGTGACGTCGTTCATGGCGGACACGAAGTCGGCCACGCGGGTCACCAGCGCGCGCTCCAGCGAGTTGAGGTTGTCGTGGGCGCCGGTCAACACTTCCTGCAGCAGGATGTTGCCCTCGCGCAGCCGCTCGAACAGCGCGACCGTATCGGTGCGCAGGATCTTGCTGGTCTCCTGCATCTCGGTGACGGCCGAGATCGAGACCTGGCGCGACTGATCGATCGCCGCGCGCGAGGCCTGCTCGAGCTCCTTGAGCGACTTCGCCACCGCGCCGGTCGCCTGGTCGCCGGCCGAGGTGATGTTGCGCGCGACATCGCTGCCGTGCGCCGACATCGACTGCGAGAAGGCGACGCCGCGGGTTTCGATCGCCTTCAGCGCATCCGCAGTGGCGCGATCCATGTCGGTCGCAAGCTGCGTGGTCTTGGCGGTCAGCGCCTCGACCAGCGAGCCGCGGCGGCCGTCGACGATCTGCGACAGGCGCTCGGTCTGCTGCTGCACATAGGTGACGATCTCGTCGGTCTTGCCGGTCATCGCCGAGCCGAACGCGCTGGAAGCCGACAGCACCGAGCGCTCGATGTCGGCGGAGGTCGTCTTGACCTTGGTCGAGACCTCGTTGGACATGTTGATCAGGGCGGCCTGCGCGTTCTGCGCCGAGGTCTGGATGTTGTCGGTGGTCTTGGCCGTGACCGCACCCAGCGCGCGCTCGATATCGGTCGAGAGCGTGCGGATCTGGGCGGCGGCATCGGCCGAGGTTGCCGCAAACGAGCTCTGCGCCTCGCGGGCGCTGCCCAGCACGGTCTGCGCGGTCTCCACGCCGGCCGTGGTCAGCGAGCGCTCGATCTCGGCGGAGATCGCGCGGATCTGGGTCGCCGCCTCGGTGGAGATCGCCGCGAACGAGCTCTGGGCCTCGCGGGCGCTGCCCAGGACGCTCTGCGCGGTCTCCGCACCGGCCGTGGTCAGCGAGCGCTCGATCTCGGCGGAGATCGAGCGGATTTGGCTTGCGGCCTCGCTCGACGTTGCCACGAACGAGTTCTGGGCGTCGCGGGCGCTGCCGAGGATCGACTGCGCGGTGTTGGTGCCGACCGACGTCAACACACGCTCGACATCGACTGCCAGCGACTTGACGTGGTTGGCGGCTTCTGTCGACGCAGCGACCAGGGTGTTCTGCGCCTCGCGGGCACCGGCAGTCAGCGCCTCGGCGGTGCCGCTGCCGGCCATCGACAGCGCGCGCTGGATGTCGGCGGCAAGCGCCGTCACCTGTGTCGCAGACTCGGCGGATGCGCTGACCAGCATGCTCTGGGCTTCACGCGCACCTGACGTGATCGATTCCGCGGTGGCGGAGCCGGCCATCGACAGCGAGCGTTCCATATCGGCCGCCAGTGTGCGGACCAGATTGGTGGCCTCGGTGGACGCACCGGCAAGCGTGCTCTGGGCCTCGCGGGCGGAGGCGACGACGGCTTCCGCGGTCGCGGAACCGGCCATCGAGAGCGAGCGCTCGATGTCGGCCGACAGGGTGCGGACCAGATTGGTGGCGTCGGTGGACGCACCGGCAAGCGTGCTCTGGGCCTCGCGGGCGGAGGCGACGACGGCTTCCGCGGTCGCGGTGCCGGCGGTCGAGAGCGAGTGCTGCACGTCGGCCGCGAGCGTGCGGGCCAAATTGGCGGCTTCGGTGGACGCGCCGGCAAGCGTGCTCTGGGCCTCGCGAGCGGAGGCGACGACGGCTTCCGCGGTCGCGGAACCCGCCATCGAGAGCGAGCGCTCGACGTCGCTGGCGAGCGACTTCACCTGGCCGGTGACGTCGGTCGAGGTCGCGATCAGCGTGGTCTGGGCCTCGCGCGCACCGGTCATGATCGCTTCGGCGGCGGCAGAGCCGGACATCGACAGCGACTGCTCGACATCGGCGGCGAGCGACTTGACCTGGCTGGCGGCCTCGGCCGAGGCCGAGACCAGCGTGGTCTGCGCGTCGCGGGCGCCCGACAGCACCGAGGCTGCGGTGGCGCTGCCGGCGGCCTGCAGCGTGCGCTCGACATCCTCCGACAGCGCCTTGATCTGGGAGGCGACGTCGCCGGAGGCGGAGACCAGCGAGACCTGCGCGTCGCGGGCACTGGTGAGGATCGAATTGGCGGCGCTGGTGCCGACGGCGGTCAGCACGCTCTCGACCTCGGCCGAGCTCTGCTTGAGCTGGTTGCCGACGTCCGAAGACACGGAGAGCAGCGCCTGCTGCGCGGTGCGCGCGCCGGTCTGGATCGTCTCGCTGGTGTTGACCACGAGGTTGGTCAGCGAGCGCTCGGCGTCCTCGACATGGGACTTGATGCTGGACGACAACAGCTCGGCGCGGGACATCAGGTCCTCGCTCGCCTGGCGGCCGCTGCTCTCGATGCGGCCGGCGACGGCCTCGACGCGCGAGCCCAGCAGGTCCTCGAACTGCGCGACGCGGGTGTCGATGTCGCCGGCGATGACGCCGACGCGGCTCTCGATGCCCTGCCGGATATCGGTGAAGCGCGCGGTGATGGTGTCGGTCAGGTTCGAGCTGTGACCACTGATGGTCTCGACGAGGCGAGTGCTGTGACCGTCGATGGTCTCCGCGAGGCGGGTGCTGTGGCCGTTGATGGTGTCGGCAAGCCGGTTGCTGTGGTTGTCGATGGTCTCGGTGACGCCGTTGATACGGTGGTCGACCGCAGCGATCGCCTGCACCGTGCCCTCGGTCAGGGTCGTGGTGAGCAGGCCGAGGCGCGAGTCGATCGACTGGATCGCCTGGGTGGCGCCGTCGGTCAGTTGCGTCGCGAGCGTGCCGAGATGGCCGTCGATGGTGTCGGTGACCGACTTGGCGCGGCTCTCGAAGGTGACTTCGAGCGTCCTCATGCGGCCGTCGATCGTGTCATCCAGCGATTGCAGGCGGCCGTCGAACGAGCCGATCCTGCTGGCGAGCGAGGAGTCGAACGACGACAGCTTGTCGTTCAGCGAGGCGTCGAGATTGGTGACGCGGCTGCCGAGCGTGGTCTCGAACTGCAGCAGGCGCTGGTCGAGCGAGGCGGTGATATCGCCGCTGTTCGTGGTGACGCGATGGTCGAAGGTGTCGACATAGGTCTTCAGGCTGTCGGCGATGTCCTGGGTGCGCTGGCCCATGCGTTCGACGATATCGCCGCCGAAGGTCTTCACCGTGCGGTCGAATTCCGAGATGTGGCGGGTGATCAGCGCGCCGAGCGTGCCGGAGTCGCGGGCGAACTTCTCGGCGAGCTCGCTGCCGTGGTTCTTCACCAGGTCGTCGAACGCGCTCATCTGCAGCGACAGCGAATCGTGCGCGGTCTCGGTCTGGCCCACCACCTTGGCGACCAGCGAATTGACGGTGACGTCGAGCGCCTCGCTCGCTTTGTCACCGGACGTCATGATCTGGCCGGCGAGGCGGTTGCCGGCGTCGTCGATCTTGCTGACGAGGTCGTTGCTGCGCAGCTCGAGCTCGAGCAGCAGCGAGTCCGCGGAGTTCTTCAGGGAATCGTGGACCTCTTCGGTGCGGTCGGAGATGCCGTCGACGATCGCAGACGAACGCTGCTCGAACTCGCCGGTGATGCGGTCGACGCGCTCGTTCAGCATCTCGTGGACGCGATCGGCCAGATCGACGAACTCGTCATGGACGTGGCCGGTCTTGAAGTTGAGGCTGGTGGTGAGCCGCTCGGAGGCGTCCATCACCGCGCGGGTGGTCTCGGCGCTGGCTTCCTCGAGGCGGTCGAGCAGGTCGCCGCCGCGCTCGCCGAGCGCGAGGATCATGTTGTCGCCGGCATGGCTCAGCGCCGTCGTGATGTGCTGGCCGCGCTCTTCCAGCGCGCCGGTGATGCTCTTGGCGACCTCGTCGACGCGCGAGGCGATCGCGTCCGAGATCAGCGCGATGTCGTGGCGCAGGTCGATCTGCACGCCGGAGATCGCGCTGCGCACCTGCTCGGCCTGGCCGACCAGATTGTCGCGCTGGTGGGCGATGTCCTGCAGCAGCGCGCGGATGCGCACTTCGTTGTCGGAATAGGCGCGTTCCAGCGCCGCCACCTCGTTGGCAACCAGCGTCTCGAGTTCGCCGGCGCGCGCGATCGCGCGCTCGACGCCGTCGCCCATCGCCGCGACCTCGCGCCGGATCGCCTGACCGACCGTCACCATGGAATCGGCGGCGGCGTTTTCCGGCTCGGAGAATCGCATTGCGACCTGCGCCATCGATTGCGCGATCATCTGCATGCGCTGACCGTGCGCGGCGAGGCTGGCGAGATAGTAGAACAGGAGGATCGGCACGGCGAACAGCGCGGCGAGGCCGGCGAGCACCAGCACGCCGGTGCCCTGGGCCATCGAAGCCTGCAGCGCGGGCCAGAACGCGATGGTCAGGATCGCGCCGCCGAGCAGCCAGGCGCCGGAGCAGACGAAGAACAGCGTGAAGGCATTGCGTGCGGAACGGCCGCCCTGCAGCGTCTGCAGCATCTGGCCGATGGTCTCGCGATCATCGTTGGCGGCGCGGCGCGGGGCGCGCGGCTCCTCGATCGGCTCGAACGCCGGGCGATCGGAATTCGGACGCTGATCGAATGATGCAGCTGAAAAATCGGGCGCAGGCGGCGGCAGATTCGGCGGCGCGGCGCCTTCGTTGAGGGGGCTGCGGTTCTCCGCGCTTTGTTCGCTGATGTTGAGGGCTTCCTGGATGGCAGAAAGCGCGACTTCGGTGGGATCTTTGACCTTCTTGGGAGTGTTCGCCATGTTCAGTCCAAGCCCTCTCACTATTTTACGCGTCGGCGAGCCTGCGATCGTCCCCACGCAAGCTCGAAGCCGGTGCCCACAAGCGGAGCGCAAGCGCCCCCCTCGGCGGCTTGTCCGCTACATCCGCAAACATCCTATTGGCTGAGCGATGCGAATGAAATGCTTGCGATTAATACTTTCTTAATCATCGTTAACAGCTTTGCGCCATAAGGCCTTATGGGTACTCGAAATTCCTGCGTTAGGACGTCGATTGTGTCCGGAAATTGTCCAGAATGGGGCGGTTTTGCCGATCATCCCGACAACAATCCGTTAACCAGTTTCGTGATTGGCTTGGCCAACGCGCCGCCGGCGAGGCCCGGCGGAGACGACAGGGACAGGCCATGCCGCTTCATCTCGAACGGGTTGAATGGACGCAATCGCCACCGCTCGCGCCCGGCGACGGGCCGATCGACCTCGATCACCTGCAGCGCATGACGCTGGGCGACCCGGGGCTGGAGCGGGAAGTCCTGGCCATGTTCTCGACCCAGTCCGCCCGGATCCTCGGCGAGCTGGCTGCCTTGCCGCCCGAGGCGGCGACCCATGCCCACACCCTGAAAGGATCGGCGCGGGCGATCGGCGCATTCGGCGTCGCCGAGGCTGCCGCCCAGCTCGAAACCGCGCTGACCGGCGGTTCCGATCCGGCCCAGCCGCTGGCCGCGCTCGGGGCTGCGATCGCCGAGGCGCGCACGGCGATCGAGCTGATCCTGCGCCGTTCCTAGCCCTTCTACGGCCGCCGCCGCGGCCTGAGCACCCGTCCGGGCCGGCCGGCAGGTTTTCGGTCTCCGCGCTAGCGCAGTGCGGATCGACCCGTTATACGACTGCCGGGACCTTTCCAACCATCGTCCGGCGCATTCCGGCAGCACGAGCAATCATGGCCAAAATCCACTTTATCGACCATTCCGGAGAGAAACGCTCCATTGATATCGAGAACGGCGCGACGGTGATGGAAGGCGCGATCCGCAACGCCATTCCCGGCATTGAAGCCGAATGCGGCGGCGCCTGCGCCTGTGCAACCTGCCATGTCTATGTCGATGAAGCCTGGCGCGAGAAGGTCGGCGCGCCGTCGCCGATGGAAGAGGACATGCTGGATTTCGGCTTCGACGTGCGTCCGAACTCGCGGCTGTCCTGCCAGATCAAGGTAACCGACGACCTCGACGGATTGGTCGTGTCGACGCCGGAGCGGCAAGCTTAAGGTCCCTTATTCGCCGTCCGGGTTCACACCGCGACGGACCCAGCGGCGGAAGTTGTCCTTGATCTCCGCCGGCAGCGGCGTCGGCCTGCGCGTGGCCTCATCGATCATCACCGTGACCGCCTTCGCCGACGCCACGCATCTCCCTTCCGAAAACACCACCTGATCGAAGGTGGTCGATGTCCGTCCGAACTTGACGAGACCGAGCCCGAGTTCGATCTGACCCGGCCAGTGCAGCTCGGCGCGGAAATGGATGTCGAGGCGCACCATGATCCAGCCAAGCCCCGCCGGTATCAGCCCCATGCTGCGGTCCTTCACCAGCGTGACGCGGCCGGTTTCAAAATAGCTTGCATAGACGGCGTTGTTGACGTGCCCGTTAGGGTCGAGATCGGCAAAGCGCACATTGTCGGACAGGCGGTAGGGAAAGTCTTCCAGGCGCGGCGCATCGTCAGCGCGGACAGGGGCGTTCACGAGGGGGATCTCCGTCGGTTTCCGCTCATACAGCCGAGTTGCGCAGGCTCGGCAAGGGGTTGCCGCGCCAGCCGCTGTCCCTATTATGCATGTCCCGGTCCGGCCATACTTGGCTGGGGCAGGCGAAAGCCGTCCGGCCGATTTCAACTGAAAAGAAGCGGATATGAGCGAAGTGATCAAAACCGATGTGCTGATTATTGGCGCGGGTCCCTGCGGACTGTTCGCCGTGTTCGAACTGGGCCTGCTCGACATGAAGGTGCATCTGGTCGACATCCTCGACAAGATCGGCGGGCAGTGCGCCGAGCTTTATCCGGAGAAGCCGATCTACGACATTCCCGGCATTCCCTTCGTCACCGGCCATGGCCTGACCGAGCAGTTGCTGGAGCAGATCAAGCCGTTCAACCCGACCTTCCATCTCAACGAGATGGTGGAGTCGATCGAGAAGATCGGCGATCCCCTGTTCCGCGTGAAGACCGACGCCGGCAAGGAGTTCGAGTGCAAGGTCGTGGTGATCTCGGCCGGCGGCGGTTCGTTCCAGCCGAAGCGGCCGCCGGTGCCCGGCATCGAGGCCTATGAAGGCACGTCGGTGTTCTATGCCGTGCGCAAGATGGAGCAGTTTCGCGACAAGAACATCCTGATCGTCGGCGGCGGCGATTCCGCGCTCGACTGGACGCTCAACCTGCATCCGATCGCCAAGCGCATCACGCTGCTGCACCGGCGCGATGATTTCCGCGCAGCGCCGCACAGCGTCGAGCAGATGCGCGCGCTGGTCGCCGGCGGCAAGATGGATCTGAAGATCGGTCAGGTCACGGGACTCGAGGGCGCCAATGGCCAGCTCACCGGCGCGGCGTTGAAGGGCAACGACAACGCGCTTTCGACCATTGCCTGCGATACGATGCTGCCGTTCTTCGGGCTCACCATGAAGCTCGGCCCGGTCGCGAACTGGGGCGTGGCGCTGGAGAACAATCTGGTACCGGTCGACACCGCGGCGTTCGAGACCAATATTTCCGGTATCTTCGCGATCGGCGACATCAACACCTATCCGGGCAAGCTGAAGTTGATTCTCTCCGGCTTCCACGAGGGCGCGCTGATGGCGCAGAAGGCCCACCGCTACGTGTATCCGGACAAGCGGCTGGTGTTCCAGTACACAACCTCGTCATCGAGTTTGCAGAAAAAGCTTGGAGTGAACTGATTCCACTCCAATAGCGACCAATGCCGGAGGCATCGGCCATGACCTGCGCGGTGCAGGTACTGGAACCCTCCGTGAAATGGCCGTAGTCTGCTTCTATTCGAGTTGTCGATTGATCAGGTGATGACGATGCGGAATGCGCTGTCCAGATTTCGGCTGATCTTCGCGATCGCGGCAGCCTTCGCTCTAGCTGCTCCGCTTTCAGCCAAGGCGGCCGACCCATCATCCGCGGCCGGCCTCTGGCAGAAGCTAGTGGACGGCAAGCCCGACGGCTGGTTCCTGGTGATCGACCACAACGGCATCTTCGAGGGCGTGATCGCCAAGATTTTCTCCGATCCGGATGATCCGCCGAATCCGGTCTGCTCGAAATGCACTGACGACCGCAAGAACGCGCCGTGGCTTGGTCTGTCCTTTATCCGCGACATGAAGCGCGATGGCCTGAAGTACGAGAACGGCAACGTGCTCGATCCTCGTGACGGCAAGATCTACAAGGCCAAGATGACGCTGAGCGCCGATGGACAGACGCTAACCATGCGCGGCTATCTCGGCATCTCGCTGTTCGGCAAGGACGAGGTCTGGACCCGGCTGCCGGATACCGCGATCGCCCAGCTCGATCCCGCGATCGTCGCCAAATATCTGCCGGCGCAAGCCGTAGCGGTGAAGCCGCCTCCGCCGCCACCGCCGCAGCCGCTGAAGAAGCGGTAAGGCCTTCTCTCAGCCTGGTTTGAGTTGTGCTCCCGTGCGCGCCAAGGATTCGCTTGGAGCGAGAGCGCTGACGTCTGAATTAGGTCCAAAGAACTTCAGATATCTCGATTGAAGGCTGGGGCAGGGTCGGCGAAAGCCCGACCGGCAATCTCGTCAGTTCGCCAACACCGGACCGCGTGTCCATCGGGGCGCGTTTCCAGCGATGGCCCAGGCTCGCGGCAGCAGATCGCCTCGGCATAGTGACAGCGCGGATTGAATGCACATCCGTCCGGCGGGTTCAGCGGACTGGGAGGCTCGCCCCTTGTCGTCCCAAGCGGCGCGCGGCGCAGCGGATCGGGAATCGCTGCGATAAGGGTTTGCGTGTACGGGTGCGCCGGCCGTTCGAAGATTTCGCGCCAGCCGCCGGTCTCCACGATGCGGCCGAGATACATGACGGCGACCCGGTCGCTCATGTGCTCGACGACGCCGAGGTCATGGCTGATCATGACGTATGAAAGACCGAGTGTTTCCTTCAGCTCCAGCAGCAGATTGATGATCTGGGCGCGGATGGAGACATCCAGCGCCGATACCGGCTCGTCACAGATGACGATCCTGGGATTGAGGATCAGCGCGCGAGCGATGCCGATGCGCTGACGCTGGCCGCCCGAGAACTCATGTGGGTAGCGGCCGGCCTGCTCGGGCCGCAGGCCCACATGTTTGAGCATTGCCTCGACGCGTCCGTCGATCTCGCTTCTGGCCGTCACGCCATGCAGCCGCAGCGGGGCCTCGAGCGTGCGACGAACGGTCTGGCGGGGATTGAGCGAAGCGTAGGGATCCTGAAACACGATCTGGACGATGCGGGCCAATGCCTTTCGATCGATCGATTGCCGCCCGGTCACGACCTGCCCGTCCAGCACGATGCGGCCGCGCGTCGGCGGCAGCAGGCCAAGTATCGAAAGCGCGACGGTTGACTTGCCGCAGCCGGATTCGCCGACGAGACCGAGGCATTCACCGCGTTTCAGTTCGAGATCGATGCCGTCGACGGCACGCAGCAGCCTCCGGCCGCCGCCCTGGAAGCCGCCACCGATCGGAAAATGGACCGCGAGATCCTCCACGCTGAGGATGACATCGCCGCCGGACCCGCGCGCAGGTTCATGCATGGTGATGGCACCTGACAAATCCGTCTTCCCCGAGCAGTGTCATCTCTGGCGCGGTGGTCCGGCAAATCTCGGTCGCTCGCGCGCAACGTGGATTGAACCGGCAACCCGCCGGGAAATCCGCAATCGCCGGGACGACGCCCGCGATCTCCTTGAGCCTGCTACGGCCGAGTGCGGCACGCGTGCCCAGCCGCGGCAACGCGTCGACCAGGCCCTGCGTATAGGGATGCGCGCAGGCGCGGAAGACATCGTCCGAGCCGCGCTCCTCGACGATGCGGCCGGCATACATGACGGCGACGCGGCGGCAGAGGTTGGCGACCAAGCCGAGATCGTGGCTGATCATCAGGATCGCCGTGCCTCTCTCGGCGCATAGATTCCGCATCAGCTCGATGATCTCCGCCTGCACGGTCACATCAAGCGCGGTGGTCGGCTCGTCGGCAATCAGCAGGTCCGGCCCGCAGGCGAGCGCGATGGCGATCATCACGCGTTGACGCATGCCGCCCGAAAGCTGGTGCGGGTAATCTTTCACCCGTCGCTCGGGGGCGGGGACGCGGACGCTCGCCAGCGCCTCGACGGCCAGCTGGTCGGCTTCGCGCCAGCTCTTGCCCTGGTGCAGCACGAACATCTCCGCGATCTGCCGGCCAACGGGCGAGACCGGGTTGAGCGCCGTCATCGGCTCCTGGAAGATCATGGCGATGCGATTGCCGCGCAGCGCGCGTTGTTCGGCGGCCGGAAGCCCCTGGATCTCCCGGCCCTCAAATCGGATGGCGCCGGCGCCGATCGAAAGCGGCCGGCGCAACAGACCGATCAAGGCGAGCGCCGAGATGCTCTTGCCGCAGCCGGATTCGCCGACCAGGCCGAATGTCTCGCCACGATCGATGCGGAATGAAACGCCCTCGACCGCCGCAACCCGGCTGGACCCGTTGTCGAGGTCGATACGCAGGTTCTCGACTTCGATCAGAGGACGGCCCGTCATGTGCGCCGGCTCCGCGACTGTGGATCGAGAATGTCACGCAGGCCATCGCCGAGCAGATTCAGGCCGAGCACCGTCAGGAAGATGGCGAGGCCGGGGAAAACCGACAGCCACGGCGCCGTGGTGATCTGGTCGCGGGCCTCCGACAGCATGCTGCCCCAGCTTGGAAAGGGCGGGCGGATTCCGAGGCCGAGGAACGAAAGGGCGGCTTCGGCCAGTATCGCGCCGCCCATGCCGAGCGTGCTGATGACAATGATCGGCCCGAGCATGTTCGGCAGCAGCTGCGTGATCATGATACGCAAATCGCCGTAGCCCAGCACCTTCGCCGCCTGCACATAGCCCTGGCTCTTGAGCGACAGCACCGACGCCCGTGCGATCCGGCAGGAGAACGACCAGTTGGTCAGCCCGAGCGCGATCAGGAGGCTGGTCAGGCCGGGTCCAAGCACCGCCATGATGGCAAGCGCGAAGATCAGCGAGGGAATTGCGAGCATGAGATTGGTCAGCCCGTTGACGACGTCGTCCCACCAGCCGCCCCAATAGCCGGCGGTCAGGCCCAGCGTCACGCCGATCACACTGTTGACGAGCTGCGAGACGATGCCGACGGTCAGCGAGATGCGCGCACCGTACAGGACGCGGGAGTAGATGTCGCGGCCCTGCGCGTCGGTGCCGAACCACCAGATCCAGCTCGGCGGCTCCTCCGCATTCAAGAGGTTGGCATCCATGACGGGATCGGTATGCGCCAGCCAGGGCGCAAACAGGCCGACGAAGACCGCAAGCGCAAACAGCGCCCCGCCGATGATGAGACTGGTTCCGAGCTTCATCGCGGCCGCTCCGCCGCTACAGGCGGTACGGTCAATCGCGCGCAGCTGTGAGAGAGCCGACCGGCGCTCATGCGTATCTAATCCTCGGATCGATCACGGCATAGGCCACGTCGATCAACGTATTGACCGCGAGAAAGAACAGCACCACCACGAGAATGGAGCCCTGGACGGTGGGAATATCGCGCTGCAGGACACTGTCGACGAGCAGTGAGCCGATGCCGGGCCAGGAGAACAATTTCTCGACCACGACCGCCTGTCCCATCAACGCGCCGAATTGCAGGCCAATGGTCGTGAGAATGATCACGAGCGCATTGCGCAACACATGCCATTTCACCACCCGGGTCTCGCTCATGCCCTTCGAGCGCGCGGTCCGCACGAAATCCGCGGTCATGATCTCGAGGACCGCGGCGCGCGTCGTCCGTGCCAGCAGCGCCATCGGCGAGACGCCGAGTGTGACGGCAGGCAGGATCAGATATTTGAGCCCGCCATCGCCATAGCCGAAACTCGGCAGCCAGCCGAGCTTCAACGCAAACAGGTACATCAACAGCAGCCCGAGCCAGAATTTCGCCATCGAGAGGCCGGACACCGCCACGACCATCGAGACCGTATCGACGATGCCGCCTGGCCGCAGTGCAGCGATGAAACCGAGCGGCACTCCGATCGCGATCGCAAACGTCATGGCTGCGAATATCAGTTGCAGTGTCGGCCACATCCGTTTGGCGATCATGGTCGTGACGGGCTCGCGGGTCCGGAACGACGTCCCGAAATCACCTGTTGCAAGCCTCGAGATATAGGAGCCGAAGCGGATGTAGACGGGATCGTCGAGGCCGAGCTGCTTCTTCATGCGCTCCACGACCTGCGGGTCCGTCGGCCCTCTGCCGTCATCGCCCATGCTCGATACGATGCTGCCCGGAACGACGCTAAACAGCACAAAGATCACCAGCACGACGGCCAGCACGGTCGGAATGGTTTGCAGGATTCGACGGATCAGGAAGGCGAGCATTGGACGTTTTCCTCCCTCCCTCCATCAGTCGCTGCGATGGAGGGAGGGCGAGAGCACATGTCACTTCGCGGGCGAGGTCTCGTCGACCCAGAGGTCTTCGACGTTCTGGTGGGTCAGTTCGGTGGCGTTCAACTGGATCCCGTTGAGCCACGGCTGCACCGCCATGACCGCCTTGTTGTAGTTGAAGAACCAGACCGGCGCTTCGTCATAGAGCAGCGCATTGGCCTTCTGCAGCAGTTGGCCCCGCTTGGCGGCGTCATCGGTCTGCCCGGCCTCATCGATCAGTCTGTCGAAGTCCGCGTTCTTGAAGCTCATATAGTTGCAGGCTGATTGCGGCGTCGCCGAGTGAAAGCATTTGAGGGCCGCCTGGGGATCCGGGCCGGTCGACTGGGAATAGATATAGGCCTGGAAGTCGCCCTTGCGAATGACTTCCGACAACACCGCGGTCTCGACCTGCTTGACCTTCACCTTGATGCCGACTTTGTCCAGCATCGGGATAATGGCCTCGACGATTGGCAGGCCCCAGCTTTCATTCTGGCTGGTCGTCCATTCGAATTCGAAGCCGGAGGGATAGCCTGCGTCCGCGAGCAGCTGCTTTGCCTTCGTGGGATCGTAGGCGTAGGGCTTCATGGCCTTGTCGTAGAACGGCGAGGTCAGGGGCAGCCAGCTCGTGGCGCGATAGGCCTTGCCCTTGACCAGTTTCTTGATGATCAGATCGGTATCGATCGCATGGTTGATCGCCTGCCGGACCCGCTTGTCGGAGAACGGTTTGAATGCGGGATTCATCCCCATGTAACGAGTGAAGACTTCGGCGACTTCGACGATCGTGCCCTTGAGATCGGGGTCGGCCTGATAGGCGACATACTGCGCGGGCCCGAGCACCGAGGTGTCGATTTCCTTGTTGCGGAAGGCGACATCGCGTGCCGCGGCTTCGCCCATCAGCGACACGATGAGCTTGTCGGCGTACGGCTTGCCGGGCTTGTAGAATTTCTCCCACCGCTCAAGCACGATGCGCGATCCCGGCACGTGCTCGACGAATTTGAATGGGCCGAGACCGATCGGCTTTTGCAGGAAGCCCTCCTTCGCGGCCTCGTCGGCGGGATAGATCGAGGTCAGCGCGGTGAAGAAGTAGAAGCCCGGATCGACCTTCTCGGTCAGCTTCATTTCGAGGGTGAAGTCGTCGATCTTCCTGAGGCCGGAGATCTCCTTGGCTGTTCCATTCTCGACCCCGGCGGCGCCCTCGATCACGCGGACAAAACGCGCACCGGGATAGGCCTTGCTGCCGTCCATGATGCGATTGTAGCTCCAGATGATGTCATCGGCGGTCATTCTGCGGCCATGGTGGAAATAAGCGTCGTCGCGCAGCTTGAAGGTATGAACGAGACCTCCGCCGGAGACGATGTCCTCCTTGGCCAGTTCCAGCACCGGCTTGCCTTCGGCGGAATTCCAGATGTAGAGCGACCGATGCAGGGCTTTGGCGTAGATCTCGTCCTGAGCGCGCTGCGTCGTATGGATGTCCATGCTGGTGAAACTTGAGCCATAGGGCGCGGTCATCCGAATGGTACCGCCCTTGCGCGGTGTCTGGGCCTCCGCTGCGGCGGATAGTGCCAGTGCCAAACCTGCCACTATCGCAATCTGCTTGAACATCATGCTTCTCCAAACGGGAGTATTGATCAGCGAGTTGACCACTCGCAGCACGTCAAGCGCAAGCACACGTTGATGGCGATCGGGTCCAATACGTGTGCAGCCTCAAAAGCGAGGGGGCGTCCGACCATCAAGGCGGCGCGTGGTGCGCGATCTGGTCCGGCACGTCGCTCGCAAGGCGACCAGGGCGCGTGTCGAATGAATAGGGGCAGGGCGCGGAAGTTGATATCCAGGGTTGCATCGGCAGGATGCTCGCTTGAATTGATTCAATCGTTCTCGGCCCTTGTCCGCAGTTTGCGCGGAGCCTGTAAGTAATTGCGACTGAATGAATTTTAGTTCTGCGCCGAATCCTTGAAGCTCGCCAACTTCAGGAACGGCTCACGACTTCAGCGCTGCTCCGGCGCAATCGGCAGCGGTGCGACCGGCTCGGACGTCACCTCGGGCACGACGGTGTTCAATCGCAGCACGGTGGCGGTCGCGGGGACCGCGGCATCGGCCATCGCCGCATGGCCTTCTGCGCTCGGGTGCACAGCGCCGCCATACACCGCCGACAAGATGCCCCATGTCGCGTCGTGGATGTCGGTCGGCTGCATCGAGGACGGCAGGCCTTGCGGATAGGTCATCGCCGCGAAATAGCTGTCATTGGCGTCGCGGATCCAGCGCGCGCGCGGCAGATAGGCGCGATATTCGCCGGCGCTGCGGCCGCATTTGAGCGGCTGGTTGGCCGCGGCGACGATGTCGGACACGAAGCTGTCGCCGTTGGCGGCGAAGCAGTCGCGGTCGAATTCCGGATCGGTCGACGCGCGCGCGCAGAAGCCATGGCTCGCAAACGCATCCTGATGCGCGTCGACGAAGGTCATGCGGTCGGCCTGCGGATTGCGGCAGATGATGCCGGACTGGCACTGCGCGATCGCCTTGAGCTGCGGCAGGAACTCGTTCTGCACGAAGCCCGAGACCGACGCGAGCCGCTTGGGATCGGCGTTGAACGAGGGATGGATCTCGAAGCCGGCGCGGCCGCCGGGGCAGGGTGCGCCGCCATTGGCCAGCGCCGGATTGGCATAGGCGGTGTAGACGACATGCGAGAGGTCGCCGCCGACCAAAGGCTTCAGCGCATCGCGCAGCTTGGCAAAATCGGCAGGCAGATCGCGCGCCAGCGCGGAGCGGGCATCGTCGACACTGGCCATCGAACCGCCGCGGCTGAACAGCGTGCGCTCGGTCGGGGTGTCGACGATCACGTTGGCGACGAGGCCCGAGAAATAGATGTCGTTGGCGCCGACCGAGAGCAAGATGAGGTCGAGCGTGCGGTCCGGCTGCCGGCGCTTGGCGGCCGCGAGCGCCGTGCGCAGCTCCGCAATCTGGCCGTTGACGGTGCCCGAGCAGGTGTTGGCGGTCTTGGTCGGCAGGCATTCCCGCGCCTGCTGCGAGCCGAGCAGGCCGTCGGCGATGGTGGCGCCGGTGCAGGCCAGCGGCAGGTAGGTCACCGCGATGTGCGGATATTGCACGGCAAGCCCGAGCGCAGTGCGGGTCTGGTAGCTGTACAGCGAGCGGTGACAGGCTGAGTTGAGCCACAGCGCGCTCTGGCGCTGCCAGTTGGTCAGGGTGTCCGGCGCCTCGCAGGCGCGGCCGCCCTTGTAGCCGGCGCGGCTCGGCCGGTAATACTGCGCGCCGCCGAGATAGGAGCGGAAGCAGAAGCCCTCGTCGGAGAGCGCAATCGCGCGGTCGGGATTGCCTTCGCCGGATGCGATACTGTCCCCAAGGCCCGCAATCAGCAGATCGCGCACCGCGATATGCGTCGTCAGGCGCTGGTTGGCGTCCGCGCCGCTTGCGACGTCGACGGTCGCGACCGTGGTGCGGCCGTAACGGACGCGCAGATTGACCGGCTCGGCGCAATCGAAGGTCGAGGATTGCGGCCCGTCGCCGTCGTCGAACGACCAGGCGCAGGTCGCACCGACCGGAACCGGGCCCGTGAGGCGAACCACGATCGGGTGATCGATCGGCGTCAGGTAGCTTTCCTTGACGTTGTCGCGGGTGCAGGGCTCGCTGACACGGCCCTGCAGGTCGATGCAGAGCCGGTTGACCATGTTGCGCGCCCAGCCGCGGCCATCGCTTTGCAGTTCCAGCGCCTGTTCCGTGGCCAGCACGCTGCGGCCAAGCCCGCTTTCGACATGCAGGCGGAAGTCGCGCTCCTCGCGGAACAGACGGAAGCGGTTGCGGACCTCCCAGGAGATCTGCAGCTGACTGTCCTGCGCGTCCGCTACTGATGCGAATACCGCCAGCAGCGCGCTGCCGAGCAGCACGCTGCAGACCGTCACACGAAACCAAAATCGAACCAAAGAGCCAATCATGGCGCGGTTTGACGTGAGCGGTACGGCGAAAATAAGAGAAGCGGGTGCGGGGATCGAAATACCGGCATCGAAGAGCTGGGACCTGGGGCCGATAACGTCGCTGTTACCGTCTCAGCCGCCTGATCTGCTGCTGCCGGCTTTCGATCGGTTGCCGCACGGTCGCCGAAGCCGTGCAGGCTTGGCTCAGTCGCTTTCGTTCTTGCCAGGGCTTCACCACGTTGAGCCAAAGCTCGCGCATGCCCATGATCGAGATCGAAATTCCGAACGGAATCAGGAAATAGAGGATACGGAACACCACCAGCGTCGCCAGCAATTGTTCCTTGCTGAACTCCGGCAGCGCCACCAGCATTGCGGCGTCGAACACGCCGATCGAGCCGGGGGCATGGCTGGCGAAGCCGAGCAGGGTCGCCAGGATGAACACGACGGCGAGCGAGACGAAATCGATATGCGGCTCGGTCGGCATCAACAGGTACATCGCAAGCGCACAGAAGCCGAGATCGACGACGCCGATGATGATCTGCAGCAGCGTCAGCCTGGCGGAGGGCAGCACCACCTTCCAGCCGTTCTGGCCGAGCTCTCGGCGCTTCTCGCCGGTCAGGAGCCAGACGAAATAGGCGCCGATGCCGGCGAGGCAGCCGAGCGCGATCAGGCGGTTCATCGCCGGCGGCAGCAGGTCCATTGCCGATGCCGCCGCGGGGTGCCAGGCCATGCCGAAGCCGAGCACGAACAGATTGCCGAGCCAGAACGTCAGGCCCGACAGAAAGCAGATCTTGGCGACGTCGATCGCGGACAGGCCGTAATCGGAATAGATCCGGAAGCGGATCGCGCCGCCGGTAAAGACGGTGGCGCCGATGTTGTGGCCGATCGTGTAGCTCGTGAAGCTCGATAGCGCTGCGATGCGGTAAGGGACGTGGGTCTTGCCGATCGTGCGCAGCGCGAAGAAGTCATAGAAGGTCAGCGTGCAGAACGCCCCGACCACACAGAGCGCCGCCAGCGCGATCCGGTGCGGTGCGATGTCGGTCAGCGCGGTGAGGATGATACCGGTATCGACGCCCTTCAGGGTGTGGACCAGCGTCGTGATTGCGAACGCGATGATGAGCACGCTCGCAGCGATCCCGAGCCGTTTCCAGCCGATCTTTTCCTTGAAGCCACGCCCAAGCGTGGTCAGCAGCCGAAGCATTCATCCTCCCGGCAGGGACAATTTCAGTGGGACCCGGTCACGGATAGCGACGGGTAACGGGCAAACGCACCGTACGCGATGACCCATAAGGCAAAACCGATGCGTTGTGCAGCCCTTGACAAGCCAACCTTCGGCTCACGTTCAGCGTCATTGTCATATTGGCTACATATGGTCTCGCTCTGCGGAATGTGAGTCGCCTGTATCCGTCCGCTGCGGCGGAGATGCGGCACGTTCCGCCGTTCTGCCGCCGTTCCCGGCGATTTCATCGGCATTTTTGCCGATTTTGCCGCCGTCTCGGCACCGGCGCGGGGCAGTCGGCGCGAAGCGAATAGACGATATGCATCAGCACGGGGACGCCGGAGCGCGGCTGCGGCGTTTACCAAAGCGTGAAGTCGCCGTGCACATCTGCGTGGTCCGGCGGCAGACCGCCGCGCGGGCCCGGATGAGTCGCGCAAGACCCGGTCCGTAGGTCTATTGAGGCAAAACGCCGCGCAAGATGGCCGCAGCCGCATGGGCCGGCCGGCATGACGACAGCACACTTCGATCGGTGGCGAAGTATTACGTCGAAACGAAGGCCTATCTCTCGCATTGGTTGGCCAGAGCGAGGACAAGACCATGCAGCAGACATCCCTGAACGTTCGGCGTATGCCGGACGGGAGCGCAGCCTGCCATCGGGCGCCGACCGGCCTTGCGGCAACGTTGACGCTGGCCGCGATGAGTCTCGGTTACGGCGTCGTGCAGCTCGACGTTACCATCGTCAACACGGCGCTCAATGCCATCGGCGGCTCGCTCGGCGGCGGCGTCGCCGAGCTGCAATGGGTGGTCAGCGCCTACACCATCGCCTTTGCCGCCTTCATCCTGACGGCGGGCGCGCTTGGCGACCGGATCGGCGCCAAGCGCGTCTTCATGGCGGGCTTTGCGATCTTCACCGCGTCGTCGGTTGCCTGCGCAATCGCGCCCGACGCCGTGACGCTGATCGTCGCGCGCTGCGTGCAGGGACTGGCCGCGGCCATCCTGGTGCCGAACTCGCTCGCGCTGCTCCGCCATGCCTATGCGGATGACAAGGCGCGGGGACGCGCGGTCGCCGTCTGGGCCGCGGGCGCGAGCCTTGCGTTGACCGCCGGCCCGTTCGTCGGCGGCGCGCTGATCACACTGGTCGGCTGGCGGGCGATCTTCTTGGTCAACCTGCCGATCGGCCTGGCCGGGCTGTGGCTCGCCTGGCGCTTTGCCGGCGAAACCATCCGCCATCAGCAGCACCGGCTCGATCTGCCGGGACAGCTCGCAGCGATCGCCGCGCTCGGCACGCTGGCCGGCGCGCTCATCGAGGGCGGCGCGCTTGGCTGGAGCAGCCCGTTCGTGGTTGCAGGCTTTATTCTCGCCGCCGTGTTCTCCGTGCTGTTCGTCTGGCGTGAGGCTCGCGCGGCGCAGCCGATGCTGCCGCTCTCGCTGTTCGGCCACAGGATGTTTGCGTTGACCTCGATGGTCGGCCTCCTGGTCAACGTCGCGTTTTACGGGCTGATCTTCGTGCTCAGCCTCTACTTCCAGCAGGTCAACGGCCTGTCGGCGTTCGCAACCGGTCTGGCGTTCGTGCCGATGCTCGGCGCCGTGCTGCCCGCCAACCTGATCGCGCCGCATGTTGCGGAGCGGATCGGCGCGCCGCGGGCAATCGCGCTCGGCGCCGCGACCTCGGCCGCCGGATGTGTCGGACTGCTGTTGATCGGTCCCGGCACCAGCTACCCGGCGATCTGCCTGCAACTGCTCGCGATGAGCGCCGGCCTCGGCCTGCTGGTGCCGCCATTGACATCGACATTGCTCGGCAGTGCCGAGCCGCAGCATGCCGGCGTCGCGGCCGGGGTGCTGAATGCGACCCGGCAGACCGGCAGCGTGCTCGGTGTTGCGCTGTTCGGCTCGCTGGTCAGCCGGTCCGCAGCCTTCATCGCCGGCCTGCATACGGCGCTCGTCATTTGTGTCGGCGTGTTGCTGACGGCCGCCGCGCTGATCTGGATCGGCGCGTCTTCACAAGCGCGGCAATAATTGAACCGGCGATTGCACGGCCGCCCGCCTGCATCTAACGTTGCGTCGTCGGCGGCCGCCGACGACGGGGTCCGATCAGATGCTTGTGTCAATCGACCGTCGCCTCTTGCTGCGCCGCGCCGCCTTGCTCGGCGCTTCGCTGCCGCTGGTCAAACTGATCGGCCCGGCGCGCGGCCAGTCGTCCGAATTGATCGCCCGGAGGGTGTTTTTCGACAATCCCGACTACATCAACGTCCGTCTCAGCCCGGACGGGACGCAGCTGTCCTATGTCGCGCCGCTCGACGGTGTGAACAATCTCTGGGTCGCCCCGCTTTCCGATCTCAAGGCGGCGCGGCCGGTCACGCGCGTCACGGACCGCAACATCTCGGCCGGCTATCGCTGGGCACACACCAACCGCCATGTGGTGTTCTTCCGCGAGCGTGACGGCGACGAGAACTGGCGTGCCGCCAGCGTCGACATCACCGACGGGAAGATAGTGCCCTTGACGCCCGAGACCGGTGTCAAAGCCTTCCTGCAGGAGTCCGACCGCAAATTCCCCGAGGAGATGCTGCTGCGGCACAACCAGCGCGACAAGCGCTACTTCGACCTGTACCGCGCCAACGTCGTGACCGGCACGAGCGAGCTCGTCTACGAGAACCACGACTATGTCGGCTTGATCACCGACAGCGCATTCCAGCTACGCCTGGCATCGCGCCTGATCGCCGACGGCTCGGCCGAGGTGTTCGAGCGCCGTCCGGACGGCAGCTGGGCGCCCTTTATGACGGTGCCGATCGCCGACACCGATACGACGCAGATGCTGGATTTCAGCGCCGACGGCAAGACGCTGTATCTGATCGATTCACGCGGCCGCGACAAGGCGGCATTGTTCGCCCTCGACATGGCCACGCGCCAGACCACACTGCTTGCTGCCGATGATGATGCCGACATCGTGCGAGCGATCTTCGACGAGAATCGCCGGCCATTGGCGGCGCTGGCGATCACCGACCGGATGCGCTGGCACACCGTGGATCAAAGCGTCGCCAGGGACCTCGCCGATCTGGGCCGCTATGGCGCCGGCGACATCAGTTTTGTCAGCAACAGCGATGATCTCCAGCTGGGCACGGTCCATTTCGAGCGCGACACCGAGAGCGGTGAATATGCGCTGCTTGACCGCCGAACGCGTGAGGTGCGCAAGCTGTTCACGCAGCGCCGCGCGCTCGACGGCGTTGCGCTGCGCAAGCTCGAGCCGGTCGTGATCCCCTCGCGCGACGGGCTGCGCCTCAACTGCTATCTGACCCGGCCGGTCGAGGCCGAGGCTGGCCGGGTGCCGCTGGTGCTCGTGATCCATGGCGGGCCGTATTATCGCGACAGCTGGGGATTCAGCCCGGTCCATCAATGGCTCGCCAGCCGGGGCTATGCGGTGCTCGCAGTCAACTACCGCGGCTCGACCGGCTTCGGCAAAGCCTTCTCACCGCCGCCGACCACGAATGGGGCGGCAAGATGCATGACGATTTGATCGATGCGGTCGATTGGGCGATCGCACAAGGTATCGCCGATCCGAAGCGCGTCGGCTTCTTCGGCGGCAGCTATGGCGGCTATTCGGCATTGATGGCGGCGACCAAGACGCCCGACGTGTTCGCCTGCATCGTCGATCTGTTCGGCATTTCCAACCTCGTCACCTTCATGGCGACGATCCCGCCCTACTGGGGCCCGTGGATCAGTGTCTGGAAAAACCGGCTTGGCGATCCCGACACGGAAGCCGGCCGCGCGTTCCTGGTCGAACGTTCGCCGTTGACCCACATCGACCGTGCCATCAAGCCGATCCTGATCGCGCAGGGCCTGCGCGATGTCAGGGTTGTGGCTGCCGAGTCCGAGCAGATGGTCAATGCGCTCAAGCAGCGCGGAATACCCGTGACCTACGTCACATTCGCTGACGAGGGGCACGGTTTTGTGCGGCCGGAAAATCGGCTTGCCTTCTATGGCGTCACCGAAGCGTTCCTCGCCAAGCATCTCGGCGGCCGTTGCCAGCCAATCGGAAACGATTTCGCCGGCTCGTCACTCAAGGTCGAGACCGGAGCTGAACTGGTGCCCGGGCTCCGCGGCTGAGACGAATTGCAACTCGGGATTGCCGTTTTCCCTGACGATATGCCCCGCGTTCAAGGCTTTTTCACCATGCGTGGAACCTTGTTGCAGTGCGGTTACCGTTCGTACACGAATGCGCTGGTTTTTATAGGTCCATAAATGGGGCCTATAATGTATCGCGTTTTGACCTGTCTCACTTTGGAACATGACTGGCGGCTGGTCGTCCTTGGCGGAGTGATCTGCCTGCTTGCCAGCGCCGTCGCGATCAGCCTGTTTCACCGTGCGCGCGCCGCAGAGGGCCGCGCCCGCGAGATCTGGATCGGTCTTGATGCGGCGGTGGGCGGTTGCGGGATCTGGGCCACCCATTTCGTCGCCATGCTGGCGTACGATCCCGGCATCGAGGCCGGATACAACATTCCCATCACGCTGCTGTCGCTGGTGCTTGCGGTTGCGATCCTGGCCGTCGGATTGGCCGTCGCCACGCTCGACGAGCGCTGGTGGACGGTGGCGGCTGGTGGCGCGATCGTCGGCGCAGGTGTCGCGGCGATGCATTACACCGGCATGCTGGGCCTGCAGTTGCCTGCGCGGATCATCTGGTCGCCCGGCATCGTGGCCGCGTCGATCGCATTCGGAAGCCTGTTTGGCGCGCTCGCACTCGTCGTCGCCACGCGTGGCGAACGCCTCGGCACCACCGCGGCTGCGACCGGCCTTCTGACCGTTGCGATCGTCTCGCATCATTTCACCGCGATGGGTGCGGTCACCCTGGTCCCGGATCCGACGATCGTTCCGGACGGGCTTTCGGTCTCGCCGCGCGTGCTTTCGTTCATGACTGCGGTTGCGGCCTTCGCCATCCTCGGCCTGTCGCTGATCGCTTCCATCCTCGATCGTCGTGCCAAGACCGAGCTTCACAAGCAGAAAGTGGTGCTGGATACCGCGCTCGAGAATATGTCGCAGGGGCTGTGCATGTTCGATGCCGATGGCCGCATCATGCTGTTCAACGAGCGCTACAGCGAGATCATGGGGCGCAACCGCGTGCCGCTCAAGGGACGCCTGCTGATCGACGTCCTGCAGGACCTGCATTCCAACGGCGAGTGGGACGGCGATCCCGAGGAGTTCTGCGATGTTCTCGTTGCCGAGGCAAAAGCCGGCCGCAGCGCGACGCGGATCGTGAGCCGCAATGATCGCGCGATCCGCGTGGTCGACCAGCCGATGAAGGGCGGCGGCTGGGTCGCAACCTTCGAAGACATCACCGAATGGCAGCAGGCCCAGGAACAGATCTCGCACATGGCGCGGCATGACGCGCTGACCAACCTGCCGAACCGGACGCTGTTCCGCGAGCAGCTCGAGAAGGCCTCGAGATTGGCCAAGCGCTCCGACCAGCTCGCCGTGCTCTGTCTCGACCTCGATCATTTCAAGGAGATCAACGACACGCTCGGGCATCCGATCGGCGACGCGCTGCTGCGCGAGGTCGCGCGGCGGCTCGGCGAATGCGTGACCGAGCATGACACCGTGGCGCGGCTTGGCGGCGACGAGTTCGCCATCGTGCAGTTCTGCAGCAACTGCGAACCATCAGTCGTGTCGCAGCTCGCAAGTCTCGTGGTCGAGCGGATCGCCGCGCCCTACGAGATCGGCGGCCATCAGCTCGTGATCGGCGTCAGCATCGGCATCTCGCTCGCACCCGAAGACGGCAAGGGTCCCGATGAACTGTTGCAAAAGGCCGATCTGGCGCTGTACCGCGCCAAGGCCGACGGCCGCGGCACCTACCGGTTCTTCGAGACCGGGATGGACGCGCGCGCGCAGGCGCGCCGCCTGCTGGAGCGCGACCTGCGGCTGGCGCTCGAGCGCGACGAGTTCGAGGTCTATTACCAACCGATCCGCGATGTCGTGGGCGAACAGGTGGTCGCCTTCGAGGCGCTGGCGCGCTGGAACCATTCGCTGCGCGGCCTGATCGCGCCCAACAATTTCATTCCTGTCGCCGAGGAAACCGGGCTGATTGTCCCGCTTGGCGACATCGTGCTGCGCAAGGCCTGCGCCGATGCCGCAGGCTGGCCCAAGGACATCGCGGTCGCCGTCAACCTGTCTCCGGTGCAGTTCAAGAACCCGAACCTGGTGTCGTCGGTGAAGGCGGCGCTGGAAGCGTCTCACCTGTCTGCGGACCGGCTTGAGCTCGAGATCACCGAATCGGTGCTGTTGCAGAACAGCGAGGCGACGCTCGCGGTGCTGCATGAGCTGCGTGGCTTCGGCGTCCGCATCTCACTCGACGATTTCGGCACCGGCTACTCCTCGCTGAGCTATCTGCGCAGCTTCCCGTTCGACAAGATCAAGATCGACCGTTCCTTCGTGACGGACCTTGCGACGCGCGAGGACTCGATGGCGATCGTGCGCGCGGTCACCGGCCTCGGCAAGAGTCTCGGCATCGTGACCACGGCCGAGGGCGTCGAGACCGATACCCAGTTCGACCTGCTGCGGCAGGAAGGCTGCACGCAGGCGCAGGGCTATCTGTTCAGCCCGCCGCGGCCGGCGGCTGATGTCGCCAAGATGTTGCTGCGCAGGCTGCCGGAACGATCGGTGGCTTGATCAACGACGGCGAGGACGCCTAGCTCTTGCGGAGAGCAAAATAGGCGCCGCAAAACGCCATGACGGCGCCGAGGCACAGAGCGGCGAGGCCGGCCAGCACGGCGGAAATGGTCGAGACTGTGCTCGGCGCCGCCGCGGCCTGGCCGGCGCCGGCCAGCATAAGCACGCCGACGACGATCAGGAATTGCCGCATCCGCTGCGGAATCTGGCCGGCCACCGCGCTGTGCATCAGGTTGGCGGTGAAGTAGCCGCCCGAAAACCCGACGCTCGCGATCAGCCACCACGCAATCGCAGCACCTGCCGGCATGAACTCGTGGGTATCGGAGCGCCACAGGCCGCCGAGATCGAGCCCGTAACGCGCGCCGAGCATATGCACGGCAAGCGCCAGCAGCACGCCTGAAATCATCGCGCCGCCGAGGATGAGGTAACGCGGAAAATAGGTCGTCTCGGGCATGGCTCGCTTGTAGGATAGGCGTGACGTGCTGCGCAAGCTAGAGCATGATCCGGAAAAGTGGAAACCGGTTTTCCGAAAAGATCATGCTCAAGCAAAGAGTGCTAGCACGTGGCTGAGCAGGTGGAATGGCGGATTGCCAACAACGTTGCAGGACCGGTCGGAGGCAGGCGAGGGCTCAGCCGTGCGCTATGCCTATAAGGCCTCGTTGGTCGGCTCGGCGCACCAGTTCGAGCTGACCGAGGACGGGCTGGCGTGGCGGATCGCCGGCAGGTCTGGCGTGTGGGATTACGCCGACATCTCCGCCGTGAAACTGTCGTATCGCCCGGTCTCGATGCAGCAGCAGCGATTTCGCGCCGACATCGACAATGCCAAAGGCGGGCGGATCGCGGTCCTCTCGACCACCTGGCAGACCGCGACGCTGGTCGCGCCGCAGGGAGACCTGTATCGCGCCTTCATCGTCGAGCTGCATCGCCGGATGCAGGCCGCGGGCAGCACCGCCAGGCTGGTCGGAGGTCTCGGGCCGAAGACCTACACCGCCGCGCTGGCGATGCTGGCATGCCTTGGGGTGGCAATGATCGGATTGCTGCTGATGGCGCTGCTGACATCGAACTGGATGGGCGCGCTGTTCCTGGTCGGCTTTGCCGCGCTGTTCGCCTGGCAGGTCGGCGGCTTCATCACGCGCAACCGGCCGCGGCGCTACAGCTTCGATCGATTGCCCGATGCGCTGCTGCCGAAGCGACCCCGCAATCAAGCGTGATGAACCGCGACATCGTCGCGTTCACTCCGTCGAATCAAAATCCTCTTCGGTCGCGCCGAGCATTCCTGCCAGTGTCCGCAGGCCGAGCTCGAGCTGCTCCAGCGGCGGTGCGGCGAGCGCGAGCCGTACCGCATTGGGCGCGTGTCCCGGCGTGGCGGCGAAGGTCGTCGACGGCGTCAGCGCGATGTCGCGGCGCGCCGCGGCGGCGACCAGCGTCTGCGAGCGCCAATGCGGCGGCAGGGTCAGCCAGAGGTGATAGGATTTTGGGTTGGTCTGGATCTCGAAGGCGGCCAGATATTTCGCTGCCAGCTGCTGGCGGCGGCCGGCGTCGATCCGCTTCAGCCGTGACAATTCGGCGGCGGTGCCGTCGGCCATCAGCCGCTGCCCGGCGGCGAAGGCGTAGCCCGACGCCGTCCAGCCGCCGGAGCGCACCGCGGCCATGATGCTCTCGCGCAGCCGCGGCGGCGAGACGATGAAGCCGAGCGCGAGGCCCGGCGCCACCTTCTTCGAGAGGCTGTCGAGCAGGATGCAGCTGTCGGGCGCGAGCGCGGCCAGCGGCACCTGGTCGTCGAGGAAACCGTAGACGCCGTCCTCGATGACGACGAGGCCGAGCTTCTCCGTCACGCGCAGCAGCTCGGCCCGGCGCTCGGCCGGCATCGTGATGCTGAGCGGGTTCTGGATCGTGGGCTGGATGTAGAGCGCGGACAAATGCGCCTCGCGGTGCGCCTTCTGCACGGCGTCCGGGCGCACGCCATGCTCGTCCATCGCGAGCGGCACCAGTGCGATGCCGAGCCGTGCGGCAATGCCCTTCACGAACGGATAGGTCAGCGCCTCGACGCCGCAGCGTCCGCCCGGCGGCACGACGGCGGCGAGCGCGGCGGCGATGCATTGCCGGCCGTTGGCGGTAAACACGATCTGGTCCGGGTTCGGCATCCAGCTCTTGCGCGCGAGGAATTCCGCGGAAATGGTCCGCGCCGCCCGCGTGCCGAAGCTGGTCGCCGGCCGCAGTGCGCCCTCGAGCACCTCGGGCCGTTCGAGCCCTTCGAGGCTCTTGGCGATCATCGTCGCCTGATGCGGCAGCAGCGGATAGTTGAATTCGAGGTCGATGCGGGCGCCGCGCGGCTCGGTCGGGGCCGCGATGCCGCGCCGCGCCTCGCCGGACACGAAGGTGCCACGGCCGACTTCGCCGACCACCAGCCCGCGCCGCAACAGCTCGGTGTAGACCCGGCTCGCGGTCGAGACGGCGATGTTGCGGTCATAGGCGAAATGGCGTTGCGGCGGCAGGCGGTCGCCCGCCTTGAGCGCGCCGCTCGCGATCTCGGCGGCCACCGTATCCGCCAGTTTCAGGTACTCGAATCGCGACATTATTGCACCGAGAGCAATGTTTTACTTGCTCCGAGAAATGTACCGGATCATTTAAGAGGGAACAAGCCCCTGATTGTACCGAGGAGCGCGCAAGCAATCCGAGGTGACGACGGTGCAGGTGCCAAAATGGCACTTGCGTCAACGGCATGGCCTTGCCGTAGGGGCATCGAAGGAGATGACAATGACGACGCTATCCTCAACCGCCGTGGCGCCCGCGCGGCCCAGTATGCTGGGCGGATTGCTCCGATTGCTCCGAACGTGGGGCGATGCACTCGCGACCCACTGGGTGCGCCGCGAGGCGATCAAGACCCTGCGCCAGCTCGATGACCGGACGCTGCGCGATATCGGAATCTCGCGCTGCCAGATCGAGCCCGCCGTCGCCGGCGACCTCAACCTTGAGCTGGTGCGGATCCGTTGAGGCGTCAGTGGTGCGGCGTTGGACTAATGCCGCACCACCAGCACCGAGCATTTGGCGTAGCGCACCACGTGGCCGGCGTTTGAGCCGAGGAAGTAGGTGCGCATCGCCGGGCGGTGCGAGGTCATCACGATCAGGTCGGCCTTCATGATCGCGGCCTCCTCGAGGATCTCATGATAGATGCCGCCCTGGCGGACTACGCCCGAGATGCGCTCGGGCGCAATGCCGGATTCGCGCGCAACGATCGCGAGCGCCTCTTCCGACGTTTCGCGCTGCTGGCTGTCGAAATCCGCCGGCACATATTCGGCGAGCATCACCGGCGTCATCGGCAGCACGTTAAGCAGGCGCACCGAGCCGTTCCATGTCTGCGACAGCGTCGCAGCAGTTGCGATCGCTGGCTTCGCCAGATCGGTATCGGAGAGGTCGATCGGCACGAGAATGGACTTGTACATTTGCGCCTCCTGTCCGCGATTGGTCTGGAGCCGTTTGGTCCCTGTGCCGGGACGCGCGCCTTCTTTTTCTTGAAGCAGCTTGTAGTGTCGCCGCGAACCGGTCCCCCTGTCGCGCCGACATCAATATAGCATGGCGGAGCGGCGCTGTCCGCCCGCGTCAGCCGCGCGAGGCCTGCTTCAACAGTTTAGGGCTGACGAACAGGACAAGCTTGCCGCGCCGGAACGAGACGTCGTTCCAGTCGTCGGTCGCGAAGTCGAAGACGGCGAGCCCCGAGGTCGACAGATTGTCATTGAGCGCGCGCTTCGCGGCCTCGTCGCCGCCGCCGGTCAGCGTCAGCGCGAGCTCGTGCATGCCAGGGTTATGGCCGATCAGCATCAGCCGCTTCGGATCGGTGACCGATGCCATCCGGATCGCGGTCAGCAGCTGTGCCGGATCGGCGCCGTAGAGGTCCGGCACGAATTCGACCTTCGGCGCAGCTCCAACACCCTTCAGCGCCTCGCGCACGATCTCCCAGGTCTGCGTGGTGCGGACCGCCGGCGACACCAGCGCCAGGTTGGGCAGGGGTGGATGGCGGGCGATCCAGCCGCCGATCTCCGCCGCATCGCGGTGGCCGCGCTCGTCGAGACGGCGGTCCTGGTCCTGCCCCGAAGGCGCGTCGGTTTCGGTCTTGGCGTGACGCAGCAGCAGCAAACGGCGCATGGACTTCCATTCTCGATTCGGTCTGGTCGCATTAATTCTACAGGCTCATGCCGCGGACAAGGTGACAAGCGCCGCAGCGGTTCGTAAGAAACGCCATGAGCGAGACTTCCACAAGTGCGGCGGACGGCCCGGACGAGACGGCATCGCCGTTCCGCGACCGTCTGGCATTCGACCTCGACGTCGACATTTGCGTGATCGGAGCGGGGCTGGCCGGCCTGACGGTGGCGCGCGAGGCGGCGCGGCTTGGCGCGAGCGTTGCCGTGCTCGAGGGCCGCCAGGTCGGCTGGAACGCCTCCGGCCACCATCTCGGCACCGTGATGCCGGGCTTCGGCCTGCCGATATCAGATGTGATCGAGCGTGTCGGCCTCGACGATGCCCGCGAATTGTGGGCGCTGTCGAAAGAGGGCGCCGACTATGTCCGCGCCACCGCAACCGAGGATCTGATCCCGGGCATCAACCCGAGCGATGGCGCGCTCGAGGTTTCCAATGTCGATGTCGGCGAGGCGCTGATCAGCCGGCTGCAGACGCTGGGTGTGGATTTTGCGACCGAGGTCGAAGGCTGGCAGGTCGACCGCGTGCGCAGCGTGCTGAAGACCGGCCGCTATTTCCACGGCATCTATTATCCGAAGGCGTTCCAGATCGATGGTCGCAAATATGTGCACGGCCTCGCCGCGCTGGCGACCCGGGCGGGGGTGCGGATCTTCGAGGAGACGCCGGTCGTCAGCATCGATTTTTCCGGCATCCGCAAACGCATCGTGACGCCGACGGCGCGGCTGCGCGCCAACCATATTGTCCTCGCCGGCAATATCCATCTCGGTGCGCCGCTGAAGCGCTTGTCCGACACGCTGCTTCCGGTGTGGCGCTACGCGGCGCTGACCGAGCCGCTCGGGGAACGGCTTTTAGAGACGATCGCGTTTTCCGGCTCGGTCGCCGACAGCGACGGTATCGACCATTTTCGCATCGTCGATGGCGATCGTCTGTTGTGGGCCAGTCCTGAAACCACCTGGAACGCGCGGCCGCAGCGCCTTGGCGCGGCGGTGCAGCGCCGCATCGCCACGGTGTTTCCACAGCTCGGCAAGGTTCCGATCGCAGAGATGTTCGGCGGCGCGGTCGGCGTCACCGTGCATGGCATGCCGCAGATCGGCCAGTTGCGCAGAGGCCTGTGGGTGGCGAGCGGCTTTGGCCGGCAGGGGCTCAATACCTCGGCGCTGGCCGGACAGTTGATTGCGCGCAGCATCCTGTGGGGCGACGACCGCTGGCGGCTGTTTTCGCCGTTCGAGCTGGTCTGGGCCGGCGGCACCACCGGCCGGGTTGCCGGTCATTTCATCGGCCTGTGGGCGAGGGGAGCCTCGTCCGCCGCGGGCGTCCTGGCGCGCTACCGCGAGGGTGCACGTGCGAAGGAACGCCTCCGCGAGGCGCGGCTGGCCGAGGCCAATTTCAAGGCGGGAACCAGGGGGCCGGCGCCGCGCCGTCCGCCGGTGCCCGTGGCGCGGCCAATGCCGCCACCGGCAACCCTGCCGGCCGAGGAGCCGCATCCTCCCGCCTCGCAAGAAAGTGAGCAGATCTCCGACGGGCGGATGTAACGTCGGAGGGCGGTGTTCGTACCTGGTAACGAACCGTGGGCACGTACCCTGGGCCCTCCGCAAACGGAGCTGATTGATGATCGATCGCCGTATCCTGCTTGCTTCCGTCGCCGGCCTGTTCGGCCTTGCCGCCTTCCGCTGGCTGCGCGCCTCGCCGGCGCAGGCCGCCGAGAAATTCGAGATCGAGAAGACCGACGCCGAATGGCGTGCACAGCTGACGCCGCAGCAATACGAGATCCTGCGCAAGGAAGGCACCGAGCGGCCGGGATCGAGCCCGCTGCTCAAGGAGCACCGCAAGGGCACCTTCGCCTGCGCCGGCTGCGACCTGCCGCTGTTCTCGTCCGAGACCAAATATGAGAGCGGCACCGGCTGGCCGAGCTTCTGGAAGCCGCTGGAGAATGCGGTCGGCACCACGACCGACCGCACCTTCGGGATGGCGCGCACCGAGGTGCATTGCCGTCGCTGCGGCGGCCATCTCGGCCACGTCTTCGACGACGGCCCGAAGCCGACCGGGCTGCGCTACTGCATGGACGGTTTTGCGCTGGTGTTTCATCCGGCGGCGCCGTCGGCGACCTGACGGCCATCGCGTTTTCGAGCGAAGCCTGTCCCGCACTTGATGCGGGATGGGTGCCGGTTCGCGTCAAGAAAACGCGTCAAAATAGGAATGAAAGAGCGCGGTCGGAACGGCGCTCCGTCCCGGCAATTGTTGCCTGCCCGGCAATTGTGCCCCGGTTAAACGGCCGGGGCTTTTTTTTCAAGCGCATGATTTTGTTACGATTCGTTTCCTGGCACGACCCTTGCGACATGCTCGGCCGATGCGGCCACTCTTGTGATTGCCAGCCGCCGGGAATCGAATTGGAGAACATGTCATGGGTATCTTCGGCGCTCTTACGACGGCGGTCGGTGGCTTGCGCGCAGGGTCGTACGCGCTCGAAAACATCTCCGGCAACATCGCCAACTCGCAGACCACGGCCTTCAAGCGCATCGATACCTCGTTCCTCGACCTCGTCCCGCAGACCGCGCTAACTGCGCAACTCGCCGGCGGCGTCACCGCGCAGTCCCGCTCGACCAACTCGGTGCAGGGCGACGTGCAGTCGGCATCGGTCGCGACCTTCATGGCGATCAACGGCAACGGCTTCTTTGCGGTGCAAAAGCCCGGCAGCTTCACAGACGGTGCGCCGGTGTTCGACGGCGTCGACCGCTACACCCGCCGCGGCGATTTCCAGCTCAACAAGGACGGCTATCTGGTCAACGGCGCCGGCTATTATCTCGAGGGCGTGCCGATCGACCCGACCACGGGCAACCCCGCGGGCAGCTCGCCGCAAGTGCTGCAATTCAAGAACGACTTCCTGCCGGCGCAGCAGACCACCAAGATCGACTATCGCGCCAACCTTGCGTCCTACCCCCTGACCACCGCGCACGACACCTCGGTTCCCGGCTCCGAGTTGCTGCGGCCGGGCGCGTTCAGTGCCGGTCACAACCCGCTGGTGATCGGTACGCCGGCCGCGCCCCCGACCGACTCCTCCGTCACTGGCACCGCACAAAACAACAAGGCGACGCCGTCGGTCGCCAATACGCTCGCCACCACGCTGAACGGTACCGCGCCCAGCAACTCGATCGCCTCCAATTTCGTGGCGGGCGACACCATCACGGTCAACGGCACCGTCCTGACCTTTGTCGCCTCGGGCGCCACCGGCAACCAGCTCAATATCACCGACACGATCGGGACGCTGCTCAACAAGATCGACACCATCACTGCCTCCGGGATCTCGTCGACGATCGCCAGCAACGGTTCGATCACGATGCACTCCGGCACCGCGGCCGACCTCAACGTAACGAGCTCGAACACCGCTGCCTTCGCGGCGCTCGGCTTCACCGGCTCGGCGGTTGCGAACCGCGGCGGCGGCGGAACGGTCGGCACCGGCCAGGTTGTCGGCAACGACAACTCGACCTTCCTGAACGAATCCGTGTCGGGCGGCGCGGTCACGGCCTACGACGTGTCGGGTGCGCCGGTGAACCTGCAATTCCGCTGGGCCAAGACTGACAGCTCCTCGCTGGGCTCCGGGCATACCGATACCTGGAACCTGTTCTATCAGGTCAATCCCAATGCGACCGGCACGCAGGTCTCCTGGCAGAACGCCAACATCAACTTCACCTTCGCCTCGAACGGCCAGATGTCGCCGGCGATCTCCTCGGTGACGCTCAACAATGCGGTCGTCAACGGCGTGTCGCTCGGCAACCCCGCGATCAATTTCGGCTCCGGCGGCGTGACCCAGTTCGCGGATGCCAACGGCAACGTCCAGGTCAACCAGATCCAGCAGGACGGCTTTCCCGCCGGCCAGTTGCAGTCGGTCAGCGTTTCCACTAACGGCCGCATCGTCGGCAACTACACCAACGGCCGCAACATCGACCTCGCCGAGATATCGGTGGCGACCTTCAACGGCACCAACTTCCTCAAGCGCATCGACGGCGGTGCGTTCGAGGCGACTGACGAGTCCGGTGGCGCGCTGTTCGGCAAGGGCGGCAGCACCATCGTCGGTTCGTCGCTCGAAAGCTCGAACACCGATATTGCCGACGAGTTCACCAAGCTGATCGTGACCCAGCAGGCCTATTCGGCAAACACCAAGGTCATCACGACAACCAATTCGATGGTGCAGGATCTCCTGAACGTCGTGCGCTGATCGCATCGACGATGCACGAGTGAAGCAGTAAAGGCGAGTACAGATCATGGGTTTGGGCCAAGCCCTTTCCACCGCGATGTCGGGCCTGCGCGCCACGCAGGCCTCGCTCTCGCTCGTGTCGTCGAACGTCGCCAACGCGGAGACGCCCGGCTACGTCAGGAAGACGCTCAACCAGGTTACCGGCACCACCGGCCAGTACGGATCGAGCGTCCTCATCACCGGCGTGAACCGCCAGCTCGACGAATTCCTGCAGACCCAGCTGCGCACCGAGACCTCGGGAGCCGCCTACGCCGACGTCCGCTCGGACTTCCTTTCCAATCTGCAGGGCGTGTACGGCAATCCCGACTCCACCGGCACGATTGAGGACGCCTACAACAAGTTCCTGACCGCGGTCCAGGGCTTGTCGACCAGCCCGGAATCGCAATCGGCGCGCATCGGCGTCGTCAATGCCGCGCAATCGATGGCGCAGCAGCTCAACGCGACCTCGCAGGGCATCCAGACGCTGCGTGCCAACGCCGAGGCCGGCATCAGCGACTCCATCAACACCGCCAACAATGCGCTGCAGCAGATCGCGCGTCTCAACGTCCAGCTGCAGGCCAACGGCGGCACGGCCGACGCGTCGACCGCGGCCTTGCTCGATCAGCGCGATCGCTACGTCACGCAGCTTTCGCAGCTGATGGACATCCGCACCGTCACCAACAGCCAGAACCAGGTGACCGTGTTCACCAATTCCGGCGTGCAGCTGGTCGGCACCGAGGCGGCGTCGCTCAGCTTCAACGCCCAGGGCACGATGACGCCCAACACGCTGTACAATACCGATCCGACCAAGAGCACCGTCGGCACCATCACCATCACGTTCCCGCATGGCGGCACCTACGACATGGTGTCGACCAACTCGATCCGCTCCGGCAAGATCGCCGCCTATCTCGAGCTGCGCGACAACACGCTGGCGCAGGCCCAGACGCAGATCGACCAGTTCGCCGCCGCGATGTCGAGCGCGCTGTCGGACAAGACGACCGCGGGCACTGCCGCGACGGCGGGGGCGCAGTCCGGCTTCGACCTCGACCTCTCGGGACTGCAGAGCGGCAATACCATCCACGTCTCCTACAAGGACAACACCACCGGCCTGACGCACAATCTGTCGATCATCCGCGTCAACGATCCGAGCGTATTGCCGCTGAGCAATACTGCGACCGTCGATCCGAACGACGAGGTGCTGGGAGTGGATTTCTCCGGCGGCATGAGCTCGGTGCTGTCGCAGCTCAACGGGGCGCTCGGCGGAACCGGCCTGCAGTTCTCCAATCCGTCCGGATCGACGCTGCGCGTACTCGACGACGGCGCCGCCAACAAGGCCGATGTGACCGCGGCGTCGGTCACGTCAACCGTCTCGTCGCTGACATCGGGCGATCCGCAGCTTCCGCTGTTCACCGACAATGGCGGGCTCTACACCGGCGCGATCACAGCGAACGGCTCGCAGACCACCGGCCTTGCCGCGCGGATCAGCGTCAACACCGCGCTGGTCGGCGATCCCTCGCGCATGGTCATCTATTCGACCAATCCGCAGACCCCGGCCGGCGACACCACGCGCGCCAACCTCATCCTGAACCAGCTGTCGAACGCCTCGTACAGCTATTCGCCGCAAACCGGCCTTGGCACCACGGGCGCGCCGTTCACCGGCACGCTGCTGAACTTTGCCAAGCAGTTCATCAGCCAGCAGGGCGAGTCGGCGACCGCCGCCAAGCAACTGGCCGACGGTCAGGACGTCGTGCTGAACACGCTGCAGACCAAGATGGACTCGACCTCCGGCGTCAACATGGACGAGGAGATGGCGCATCTGCTTTCGCTGCAGAACGCCTATTCCGCCAATGCGCGCGTGATGTCGTCGATCAAGCAGATGTACGACGCGCTGCTGCAGCTCACGTGAGGGTAACATGTCGATCGACGGCGTAAGCGGCAGAACTTCCTATATCGGCACCACGATCCTCAACCTGCGCAATCAGCTCAATGACCTGACGACGCAGCTTGCGACCGGCAAGGTCTCGACGACCTATGCGGGGCAGGGGCTCGATCGCGGCTTTGCGCTCAGCCTGCGCGCGCAGATCAGCGGCATCAATGCGTTCTCTGATACGGCCACCAACCTCAACACGCGCCTGAGTGTCGCCAACCTCACCTTGCAGGGGTTGTCCGACGTCGGCACCCAGGTGAAGAACTCCGCGACGACGGCGACGCTGACCCTCAACGACAGCGGCCAGACCTCGGGGCAGATCACGGCGCAGGCGGCCTTCGCCAATGCGGTCGCGATGCTGAACAGCCAGTCCGGCGACCGCTATCTGTTCTCGGGCCGCGCGATGGATACGCCGGCCACGGTGTCCGCCGACACCATGCTGAAGGGCACGGCGACCCAGGCCGGGCTCACCCAGCTCATCAATGAGCGCAAGCAGGCCGATCAGGGCGTCAACCTGATGGGACGGCTGAGCGTCTCGTCGCCCCCGGCGACCACGACGGTGACAAGCGTCGCCGAGGACGGCTCGCCGTTTGGCCTCAAGCTCCTGTCGGTGCAGTCGTCATTGACCGGCGCCACCGTGACGCAGCCGACCGGCACGCCGAAGGCGACCTCGGTCGATCTCGGCGCCGTCAATCCGAAGGATGGCGACAAGATCAAGTTCAACTTCACGCTGCCCGACGGCACCACCGATGCGATCGAGCTGACGGCGACGACGACGAACCCGCCGCCCGCGGGCTCGTTCCTGATCGGCGCCGACACTGCGGCGACGACGGCCAACCTGCAGTCGACGCTGACCTCGTCGATCAAGACGTTGAGCGACACCTCGCTGGTCGCGGCCTCCGCGGTCGCGGCGTCCAACAATTTCTTCAATCCGGTCGCGACCGTCTCGGGCGCCGCCGTCAACAACCACAATACGCCGCCGGCGCCGATCAGCGGTGCCACGGCGCTTTCGGGCGCGGCCGGCACCGACTCGCTGTCCACGAGCTTCGCGGCCGGTGACACCATCACGGTGAACGGCACCCCGATCACCTTCGTTGCCTCGGGTGCCACTGGCAACCAGGTCAACGTCACCGACAGCGTGCAGACGCTGATGGCCAAGATCGACCAGATCAGCGGCACCAAGAACCCGTCGACCATCAGCAATGGTGCGATCACGCTACACGGCGCCGACGGTGAGAGCCTCTCGGTATCGAGCTCCAATGCGGCAGCGCTCGGCGCGCTCGGCATCGCCAACAATACGACCGCGACGCCGGCGCCGCTCAGGGTCGGCGGACCGCCATTCGACACCGCGACCAGCCTGGTCGCGGGCACGCCGGCTAACACCGTCTACTGGTACACCGGCGAGAACGGCCCGGGATCGGCGCGCGGCACCGCCGTCGCGCAGGTCGATCAATCGATCACCGTGCAGTATGGCGCGCGCGCCAACGAGCAGGCCTTCCGCTATCTGCTGCAGAACGTCGCGGTGTATGCGGCTGTCACCACCAATGCCAGCAATCCGAATGCGAGCCAGCAAGTGACGGCGCTGGCGCAGCGCGTCAGTGCGAACCTCGCTCCGCAGAACGGTCAGCAGCAGATCCAGGACGTGCAGGCGGAATTCGCCGGCGCCCAGACGGCAACGAAGGCGGCCACCGATCGCCAGACCCAGCTCAAGGGCATGGCGGAAACGATGCTGGACTCGGTCGAGGGCGTCAATCAGGACGAGGTGGCGACCAAGATCCTGGCGCTGCAGACCAGCTTGCAGGCGTCGTACCAGACGACATCGATGCTGTATCAGACCACGCTGTTGAAATATCTGCCGATCAGCTGATCGCCCGCCGCGCATCCATTGGACAGCAAAAGGCCTCCTCGTGGAGGCCTTTTTTCGTTTCTGGTGAGGGGATGTCTAAAGCGCGATGAGATTATGAATCATCATCGCGCTTTAGCTCTTTGTTTGAGCATGATCTTTTCGGAAAACCGCTTCGCACTTTTCCTGATCATGCTCTACGCGCTCTTGCGGGTGTCGTCCTGGTTGGCGTTTTGCTGACTGCGCGCGCTTTCCAGCAGCTTCTCCTCATGTGCGATCAGTTTCTTGGATTCCTTCAGCGCGTGATAGAGATCGCCGTTGAGGATGAAATTGTTGACGCTTTCGATGAACGGCCAGGCGCTCGGCATCGCGGTGATGATGTCGCGCACCAGGCTGAAATAGGTCGGGTGGTGCGCCATCGGGTCCGGCGACAGGTACATCAGCTGCACGGCGAGATAGATCAGCTTCGCCGGCGTGTCTGCGGTCTCGGGCGTCAGGATATCCTTCTGGCGCAGGATCGGGATCCGGTCGCCGTCGATCAAGAGGCGGGCCCGCTGATCGGTGTTGGTGATCACGCAATTGCCGACGATGATGCGCTCGTTCGGTTTCAGTTCGACCTTCAGGGCCATGACCGTTCTCCTTTGCCGGCAGTCGCGCGATGTCGTCGCTAGCGGAACGAAATTGTGTTCGGCACTGCTTAGCAGCCGCCGATGCGGCTAGGTGCCGATGCGACAGCGATCCTTTCCCATGATGGTTAATGCTTCGTAAACAAAGGGCGGGCGCGGGTGTTGCCGCTCGTCCGGAATCGGCAATTGTCTCAGTAGTTTTCGCAGCGAACTTCGCCCAATAGCGACAATTTTATTCTTCGGCATTCGTCTCAAATGCCGTGTTGAAGATTTCTTTTTCCTTGGCGGCTTGACCGCAGGATCGGCTCATCCGCCCGATCAGAAAGGATTGGCGCGGGCTTTTCCTCAGTTTCACACCAGAAAGGTATGAAAATGTCCGATATCATTCTCTCCTCCTCCGTTCGTCAGAACCTCCTCTCCCTCCAGTCCACCGCCGATCTGCTCTCCACCACGCAGAACCGTCTTGCCACCGGCAAGAAGGTCAATACGGCGCTCGACAACCCGACCAACTTCTTCACCGCGCAGTCGCTCGACAACCGTGCCAGCGACATCAACAACCTGCTCGACGGCATCGGCAACGGTGTGCAGGTGCTGCAGGCTGCCAACACCGGCATCACCTCGCTGCAGAAGCTGGTCGATACCGCGAAGTCGATCGCCAACCAGGTGCTGCAGAGCCCGACGGGCTACACCACCAGGTCGCAGGTCACCTCCACCGCGGCGCTCGGCGGCACCTCCGCCAACCTCGTCGACGGCACCACCATCAAGAGCGGCGACGTGCTGTCGATCGCGGCGTCGGCCGGCCAGCCCGCCTTCACCTTCACCTTCGGGGCCAGCAACTCGCTCGCGCAGCTGAACTCGTCGCTGGCGGCCAGCAACCTGACGGCGACGCTCGACAGCTCCAACAAGCTCGTCATCTCCACGACCAATGACGCGGCGTCCTCGACGATCGGTGCGGTGACCTTCACCAACACCGGCGGCGGCACCGCGACGTTCAGCGCCGCCGGCACGGCTCCGGTTGCCGACTCGGCCTCGCAGTCGGCGCGCGCCGCCCTGGTGACGCAGTACAACAACACCATCGCGCAGATCACGACCACGGCGCAGGACGCGTCGTTCAACGGCATCAACCTGTTGAACGGCGACAGCCTGAAGCTGACCTTCAACGAGACCGGCAAGTCCACGCTGGCCATCACCGGCGTCACCTTCAATGCCGCCGGCCTCGGCCTGAACTCGCTGACCGCGGGCACCGACTTCCTCGACAACAACTCGGCGAACAAGGTGCTGACGGCGCTGGGCACGGCGAGCTCCTCGTTGCGCAGCGAAGCCTCGACGCTGGGCTCGAACCTGTCGATCGTGCAGATCCGTCAGGACTTCTCGAAGAACCTGATCAACGTGCTGCAGACCGGTTCGTCGAATCTGACGCTGGCCGACACCAATGAGGAAGCGGCCAACAGCCAGGCGCTGTCGACCCGCCAGTCGATCGCGGTCTCCGCGCTGGCGCTCGCCAACCAGAGCCAGCAGAGCGTGCTGCAGCTGCTCCGCTAAGCGCGACAAGCAGTCTGGGAACGGCGGGGGAAACCCCGCCGTTTTCTTTTGTCTCCGGGATATTACGGTATCTGTCTATGCCGTCAGAACGACGCAGTTCGTAACGCCTGCTAACCATATTTAAAGGCGGCCGATGCATAAATATCGGGCGCTAGAATTGCGTCTCCGCGGCTCGAGAAATCCGCATCCCATCGAGGTCATTGAATGTCGAATGCAGCCCAGGCCTACGCTCGTACGTCCACGACGACGGCGTCCCCACGTGAAATCGAGGCGCAGGCGCTCCTGAAGGCGGCCCGGCAGTTGCAGGAAGTCCAGGCGAATTGGAACGGGCTCGACAAGGCGCTCGATCACGCGTTGCTGTTCAACCGCCGGCTGTGGTCGATCTTCCTCAGCGCGGCAGAGGGCGACGACAATCCGCAGCCGCTCGAGGTGCGTCAGAACATTGCCAACATCAGCGTGTTCGTGATGAAGCAGACCATCGACATACAGATGAATCCAGACCCGGCGAAGCTGAAGTCGCTGATCGACATCAACTGCAACATCGCCGCCGGCCTGTCGGGCCGCGGCTGATCGACCGGCAGCGGAGCCCTCGGCATGGCCGACGTGTTGAGCATCCTGTCCGCCAACTACAAGGCCGCCGGCCTGACGGTGCCGTCGAAGACGCCCTATGTGGCCGTCGATCCGAACCTCTATGAGGGCAGCTGGAGCGGCAAATACGCCAACAACAAGTCGTTCAACATCTCGGTGTCGAACGTCGATGGCTTCCGCGCCAAGGTCCACTATCAGAGCGATGGCACCAGCAAGTACCAGGACGTGCTGATCAAGGACGGTGCCTTCAGGATCGGCGATACCAAGTTCTCGCTGGTGCAGCAGGGGACGGCGCTGATCGCCAATGTCGTCACCGACCCGGCGACCGGATCGACCTATCTCGACAAGGCCTACGCCACCCAGCAGACCTGACGGGGCGTTCGTCTGCGCTTATGCGCGGCGGTCGGTCGCGCGCGCCCGCGTCGGCGCATCCTTGCTGAGATCGAGCGCGTGGAAATAGGCGCGGCGTCGCAATACGGCTTCTTCCGGAAACTGCCTCACCACCAGGTTGGTGCGATTGTCGACCACCTGGTAGACCACGGCGCGCGCGTCGCGGTCGATGATGACCTGGTCGGTGACCGACGGCGCCTGATTTGAAATCGACGCGTTGACGGCGTTGGGGTCGATCGTGACGCGCACGCTCGGCTCCGGAGCGGTGACGCTCTGGCTCGCCGGCAGTTCGGTCTTGACCGCCTTCTGCGCCGCATCGCTCACGGGAGTGATCATCGGCGCCGCGACCGGTGCCCCCACCGGCTTGATGTTGAAATCTGTACTCATGGCAGCCTCGTAGTGCACAGGCACTAGTTTGCTTGAGTCAAATCCCAACCCCTCACGATCCGCAACTCTACGGGGAACCTCTCAATACGGTGTTAGAAAACACGCTGAATGCCGCGCTGCCGCGACCGCGTCGAATTGAGCTAAATTGCAAGCACGCGCGTCACAGCGTGCGGCTGACCGCGATCGGCGTCATGTTGCGCGGGCCCGGCGTGGCGCGCTGTCCGCTTGCGGTATAGGTGTTCGGAATGTTGCGGCGCTGCACCTCGGCATTGACGCCGCGCACGATCCCTTCGGAGACGGCGTGCGCAGTCGCAAGCACCGTCAAGTTGACTTGCAGCATAGCGCGGAACGTCTCGTGATGACGCCGCAGCGTCGCGAGCAGTTCGGGGTCGGTCTGTGTCAGCATCTTCTGCATCGATTTCAGATGCTCCACCGCGAGCATGTAGCGCCGCGACAGATCGGATTTCTGCGCCTCGAGCCGCATGCCTTCCCGGATTTTGCCGGCGCGGACGAATTCGGTCTCCTGCTCGATGACGGCGAGCAGGCCGCTCATCACTTCCGTCAGCTCGTTGGCGAGCCGTGCGACGTCCGGAGGCGTCGACGTCGCGGGACGCGCGGCGGGGGCGGGCGCTGGCCGCTGCGGTGGACGCTGGTTCATCGCGCTTCTCCTTGGGACCGTATCAGCTCTTGTTCGCCTGCTGCAGGATCAGCGAGCGGAACACCTCGTTGGAAATGCCGACGCCGCCGGCCTTGGCGAAGTTCTTCGAATATTCGTCGGTCAGCATCGACCGCCACGCGCCGGTGCCGACCGTGTCGCCGTACGGGCCGTCGCCTTTCAGGCCAGTCGTCATCTGCGAGAACATCGAATTGAGGAACATCGATTCGAAATCGGTCGCGGTCGCCTTCGCCTTAGTGATCTGCTGCGGCGAGACCTTCTTCATCGCGTCCTGCAGCACGGGATCGGGGCGGCCGTTGAACATCGGCATCAGCGCCTTGTTCGGCATGCTGCCCGTGGTGCTGTTGATCAGGCTCGCCATCACATCAACTCGATATCTGCTTCGATCGCGCCGGCGGCCTTGATCGCCTGCAGGATGCTGATGAGGTCGCGTGGCCCGATGCCGAGGCCGTTGAGGCCGTCGACGAGCTGCTGCAGCGAGACGCCGTCCCTGACGACCGCGAATTTCTTGCCATCCTCGCTGACGCCGACGCTGGTGCGCGGTGTCACCACGGTTCGGCCGCGCGACAGTGGATTGGGCTGGCTGACTTGCGGGCTCTCGGAGATTGAGACGGTGAGATTGCCTTGCGCCACGGCGACGGTGGCGACCCGTACGTCGCGGCCCATCACGATGATGCCGGAGCGCTCGTCGATCACGATCTTGGCCGCGAGGTCGGGATCGACCTGCAACTGCTCGATCTCGGTCAGGAAGGCGACGACGTTGCCCTTGAACTCCGGCGGGATCGAAAGCTGCACGGTGGAGGGATCGATCGGCTCGGCGGTCTTGACGCCGAGATAGTCGTTGACCGCGGCGGCAATCCGCTTGGCGGTGGTGAAGTCGGCATTGCGCAGCGCGAGCCGCACGTTAGGCAGGCGATTGAGCGCGAACTCGATCTCGCGCTCGATAATGGCGCCGTTGGCGATCCGGCCGACGGTCGGCACGCCCCGGACGACGCTGGCGGCGGCGCCTTCGGCCGCGAAGCCGGCGACCGCGACCGATCCCTGTGCCACCGCATAGACATTGCCATCGGCGCCGAGCAGGGGGGTGACGAGCAGGGTTCCGCCCTGCAGGTTCTTGGCATCGCCGAGCGCGGAGACGGTGACGTCCATGCGCGTGCCCTGGGTGCCGAACGCCGGCAGATTGCCGGTCACCATCACGGCGGCGACGTTGCCGGTGCGGATGGTGGCGCCGCGGATGTTGACGCCCATGCGCTCGAGCATCGCCTGCAGCGACTGCTTGGTGAAGGGGATGTTGTTCAGCGTGTCGCCGGTGCCGTTGAGGCCGACCACGAGGCCGTAGCCGATCAGCTGGTTCTGGCGCACGCCCTCGATATTGGCGAGATCCTTGATCCGCGACGTTGCGGCCACAGGCCCGGCGGACGCCGCCAGCGCCAGCAGCGCGGCGCAGGCCATCCCGAATAAACGTGCGATCCGGATGCCGGGCATCCCAAACTCCCCTCAGACCTAACTCGCGGATCACGCGACACTCCCATGACGGCGATCCGCCATTAACCATGCGAGTGGCGTGCCACATCGCTTTGGCGGGGCAATGTGTTGATATATTTATAGAAATTGTCGGATGGCCATTCGCCACCGGTTCGCCAGGGCGCGCGAAACTGCCGTGTGGCGGCAGAAATTGCCGGGTCGTTTACGCAGCGTTAACCATAAAACGGCGATGCTCGCGGCATTCAGGCCTGCGGGATCACCACGATGCGCATCTACGGACCGAACGGCACCACGCTTGGCACGTCGACCAGTTCCACGCGGCGGACCTCGTCGAGCGGCTTCTCGCTGCCGGACGCGACGACCGCGCAGGAGGAGGTCCGCTCCACCGCGGCACCGAAGGCCGCCGCCAGCCTCGATGCGCTGCTCGCGCTGCAGGGCGTCGAAGACCCGACCGAACGCCGCAAGCGCTCGGTGGCCCGCGGCAAGGGGGCGCTCGACGTGCTCGACGCGCTCAAGCTCGGACTGCTGTCCGGCAATTTCGATCCCTCCACCGTGAGCCAGCTGCGCAGCGCGGCGGCGAACCTGAAGGAATCCTCCGGCGATCCCGGCCTCGATGCCGTGCTCGGCGAGATCGAGCTGCGCGTCGAGGTCGAGCTCGCCAAGGCCGGGCAGTACTAGGCTCCTCCCGATCAACTCATCTGTCTTGCGCAACTGACGTCTCAAGTCCGCCAGTGCTTCAGGCCGCCAGTGCCTTGCGCTGCGTATCGTAGCGGCGTTGCGCGGCCAGCACTTCCTTCAGATTCTGTTCGGCCCAATCGCGTAGCGGATCGACCGCTTCGGCGAGCGTCGATCCGAGCGGCGTGATCGAATATTCCACGGTGACCGGAACGGTGGCGATCGCACGGCGGCGCAATAGCCCATCGCGCTCCAGGCTTTTCAGCACTTGCGACAGCATCTTCTGCGAGATGCCCTCGATGGCGCGGCGGAGCTGGTTGAATCGCATCGGCTCGCTGCGCAGCAATAGCAGGATCAGCACCGCCCATTTGTCGCCGACCCGGTCGAGGATCTGGCGCGTCGGGCAATTGGCGGCATAGGCGTCCGGCTTCAGGCTGGCGGCTTTCATCGGGTTACTCCGGCGTAATCAGGTGAGACAAGAGTGCCTTCTTCACACCTACATCCATTTCGCTATCTAGTCACCATTGGAAACCATCAATCGGAGACTTGAGATGAAGATCGCCATCGCCGGCGCGTCCGGCCAGGCCGGGTCGCGCATCACGGCGGAACTCGCCCGCCGCGGCCACGCCGTCACCGCCATCGCCCGCAACCCCGAGAAGATCGCCGATCTGCCCGGTGTCACCGCCAAGAAGGGTGACGTGAATGACGAGGCCGCCCTGGCCGCGCTGTGGGCCGGCCACGATGCCGCGATCAGTTCCGTCCATTTCTCGGTCAGCGACCCCGCCAAGCTGATCGGGGCGGCCAAGGCGTCCGGGACCGGCCGCTATCTGGTGGTCGGCGGCGCCGGCAGCCTCGAAGTGGCCCCCGGCGTCCGCCTGGTGACCACCCCGAACTTCCCGGCCCAGTACAAGGCCGAAGCCTCGAAGGGGGCCGAGTTCCTCGACCTGCTGCGCCAGGAAAAGGACCTGAACTGGACCTTTCTGTCGCCTTCCGCCCTGTTCGTGGCGGGCGAGCGGACCGGCAAGTTCCGCCTCGGCACCGACCAGCTTCTGACCGCCACGGACGGAAAAAGCTGGATCTCGTTCGAGGATTTCGCAGTTGCACTCGCCGACGAAATCGAGCGCCCGGCCCATATCCGCAGGCGTTTCACGGTCGGTTATTGAAGGGCCGGGAGAGGGCGCAAGAGACGGCGCAGGGCGGCCCCCAGGCAGGGCGGATAAGTTTGCCTGTGCAAGGCCTTGGGGGCAGCCCGCCTTTCCTGGTTGCAGATATTGTCTGTCACATGTCGTGGCTATATAAGGCGCCGCGCGGAGGGGTTTTGTTCCCTCCGCCTGACAGGGACATGGCTGCCTTTGGAAAAGCTGAAGAACTACCGGCCGACTGAAAAAGAGCCTTTCATGAATGAGCGGCAGCGCGATTATTTCCGCGCCAAGCTGCTGGCCTGGAAGGATGAGATCCTCCGCGAATCGAAGGTCACGCTGCAGACGTTGCAGGAAGAGAACGTCAATCACCCCGACCTCGCGGACCGAGCGTCCTCGGAAACTGACCGCGCGATCGAACTTCGTGCCCGCGACCGTCAGCGCAAGCTGATCTCCAAGATCGACGCGGCGCTCCAGCGCATCGAAGACAACACCTACGGCTATTGCGAAGAGACCGGCGAGCCGATCTCGTTGAAGCGGCTCGAAGCCCGCCCGATCGCGACGCTGTCGGTGGAGGCGCAGGAACGCCACGAGAAGCGCGAGAAGGTCTATCGCGACGAATAGTGGCGGCTGATCGCCACGGATTGATCCCGGTGCGCACCGGTTGTAGGTTCGCGCCGCCATGATGACACGTACTCTCAACATCGCCTCGGTCTTCTTCCTGGGTTGATCCCGCTTCCACGAGGAAGCGCTGATCGCCCCGGCAAGATCTGCTTGGCCGGGTTCCAGTGAACCGAATGAGCCGGTCAGGTTCCGCGCATCGCGGAGCAGCGATGGCTGGCGACAGTTTGAGAGACAGTCATGATTCATCGAGACGACGCGCGTGCGCTTGACGGCGCGCAGATTGAGCAATTCATCGAACAGGGCTTTGTCCGGATCGACAACGCCTTTCCCCGCGAACTCGCCGATGCCGGACGCGCCATCATGTGGCGCGACCTGCCGTGCAGCGAGCACGATCCCTCGACCTGGACGCATCCGGTGGTGCGGCTGCCCGGCTATGGCGAGGAACCGTTCCGGCAGGCGATCAACACGCCGGTGCTGTATCGGGCGTTCGACCAGATTGCCGGCCTCGGCCGCTGGTCTCCGCGCCACAACATCGGGACCTTTCCGGTGCGGTTTCCGCATCCGGACGATCCCGGCGATGCCGGCTGGCATATCGATGTCAGTTTTCCCGGCGACGATTGCGACCCGAACGAACGCAGCGACTTCTCCGCCTGGCGGGTCAACATCGTCTCGCGCGGCCGGGCGCTGCTGATGCTGTTCCTGTTCTCCGATGTCGGCGAGCCCGACGCGCCGACCCGGATCAGGGTCGGATCGCACCTGCCGATCGCGCGCTATCTTGCGCCGGCGGGCGAGGCAGGACGTGCGCGCATGGTGCTCGACGAGATGGGCGCCGATTGCGAGGTCGCACTCGCGACGGGCGCGGCGGGGACGGTCTATCTCTGCCATCCCTTCCTCGTGCACGCCGCGCAGATGCATCGAGGAACGAGGCCGCGCTTCATGGCCCAGCCGGCGCTCGGCAGTGGCGAGCCATACCGGCTCGAGCGTGACGACGGCGCCTACTCGCCGGTCGAGATCGCGATCCGGCGTGCGCTCGGCATGGGGTGAAGTGCGATGGCCGTTTGGTGAAGCGGCCGCGCCACGCGCTGGCTCCACCTCTCCCGCTTGCGGGGGAGGTCGGATCGCATCGTTAGATGCGATCCGGGTGGGGGCTCTCTCCGCAATACGACTCGTGGTGATACCCCCACCCCAACCCTCCCCCGCAAGCGGGAGAGGGGGCCGAGTCCCGGTGCCGATGCAATCGGTCCTCACTCAGCCAATTCCAACTCCAAGCTGCGTCTCGCCTGCTACGGCGCTTCGTCGGGCGACGAAGATCTTCGACCACGCCAGCAATTCGCGGAAGGCCGGCGTCAGGCTCCAGGCCGAATCCGTCAGCTCGTAGGCGACCTGCAGCGGCTTCTCGATGAGCACCTTGCGCGCGATCAGCCCGTCGCGCTCGAGCTCGCGCAGCTGCGCGGTCAGCATATGCTGGGTGATCGGCGCGAGCGCGCGGCGCAGCGCGCCGAACCGCACGCCGCCATTCATCAGCGTGAACAGGATCTCGAGCTTCCACTTGCCGCTGAGCGCGTGGATCGCGTGCTTGAACTCGAGCAGCAACGCGGGGTCGGTCGGGCAACTCTCGCAGTCACTGCCGTCACACAGATCGCTGGTATTGTTTTCCATACCGGTCTCGATTTTCATTCTACTTGCCCGAACAGAGATAGTGACCAGATGCGGTCTGTGCAGGGTGGGCGGCGCGACGTCCGGACCCGCTGAACCATGGAGAGGCGAGGGCATGAGCACGGTTTTGGTCACGGGCGGAACGGGCTTCATCGGCGCGCATACGATTCTGCAGCTGCTTGCCGCCGGGCACGCGGTGCGCACCACGCTGCGCAATCCGGATCGCAGCAAGGACGTCATCGCGATGCTGCGCGAGGGCGGTGCTGATACGCCCGACCAGGTCGGTTTCGTCACCGCAGATCTCTTGCGCGACGACGGCTGGCGCGAGGCGGTCAGGGGTTGCGATTACGTGCTCCATGTCGCATCGCCGCTCGGCGCCCACGTGCCTGAGGACGAGAACGAGCTGATCGTTCCGGCGCGTGAAGGAACGTTGCGGGTGTTGCGCGCGGCGCGCGAGGCTGGCGTCAAGCGTGTCGTCATCACATCGTCGTTCGCCGCGATCGGCTATGGCCATCCGCCGCAAACGGCGCCGTTCGACGAGACCGTCTGGTCCAATCTCGATGGCGGCGACGTGCAGGCCTATCCCAAATCGAAGACGCTGGCCGAGCGCGCCGCCTGGGATTTCATCGCACGCGAAGGCAATGGCCTCGAGCTTGCCGTGGTCAATCCCACCGCGGTGTTCGGCCCGGCGCTGGGGCCCGACTTCTCCGAGTCGATCGGCATCATCAAGGCGCTGCTCGACGGCGCGATGCCGGCGGTGCCGCGGATCCATTTCGGGCTCGTCGACGTGCGCGATGTCGCCGACCTGCATCTACGCGCCATGACCTCGCCCAAGGCCAGGGGCGAGCGCTTCCTGGCGGTCGCCGGCGAGGCCCTCTCGGTGCTTGCCGTTGCCCGCCTGCTGCGCGAAAAACTCGGCAGCAAGGCGCGGCGTGTGCCCCGGTTCCAGGCGCCGGATTGGCTGATACGGCTCGCCGCACGGCGCAACCCGTTGGCCCGCGCCACTCTGCCGCTGCTGGGCAAGGTGCGGCGTTCCACCAGCGCCAAGGCGCAGAACATGCTCGGCTGGCGCCCGCGCGGCAATGAGGAGATGATTGTGGCGACCGCCGAGAGCCTGATCAGGCTCGGTTTGGTCAAGGCCTGACGGCAGCTCACGTCCAGCATGCTTGCCAGATGCGTCGGCGAGTGCTGAATTGCTGTGAGCAGACAGGGGCGCCACGGCGCCGCCGAGAACATCAGGGAGGCTGCGCAGATGGACCGGGTCGTCGCGGCCGCAAAGGCGATCGCCGCCGCGCGCCGCAATCGCGCGCCGCTGAAGGCGCTCGCCAAGGACGTCGTGCCGCGCGACGAGGCCGAAGGCTACGAGGTGCAGCGCGCGCTGCACGATTTGCTGCTGGAACAGGTCGGCAGCCTGGTCGGCTACAAGATCGGCTGCACCAGTGCGGTGATGCAGGAATACATCAACATCCCGCATCCCTGCGGCGGCGGGGTGTTCGAGAAGGTCGTGCATGACAGCGGCGTGCAGCTGCCGGCGGCCGATTTCGTCCATGTCGGCGTCGAGTGCGAGATCGCGGTGCGGCTCGCGCGCAGTCTCGCTCCCGGCGAAGCGCCGTTCACCGCCGAATGGGTCGCGGAGGCGATCGAGGCCTATTATCCGGCGATCGAGATCGTCGACGACCGCTACGTCAAATGGGAGACGCTGGGCGCGCCGACGCTGATCGCCGACGACTTCTTCGCGGCCGGCTGCGTGCTCGGCGAGGCGGTGCCGCGCATCACCGTGCCCGATCTGCGCAAGGTCACCGGACGCGCGCTCCTCAACGGCAAGGAGGAGGGGCGCGGCACCGGCGCCGACGTGCTCGGCCATCCCCACAATGCGCTCGCCTGGCTCGCCAATCATCTCGCCGCCGAAGGCCGCGGCCTGCATGCCGGGCAGATCGTGCTGACCGGCAGCCTGGTCAAGACAATATGGCTGAAGGCCGGCGATGCGGTCGTGATGGAGCTCGAGGGGCTCGGCAAGGTGGAAGCGACGTTCACCTGACTTGCCATGCTCGCCATGTCGAATGGTCGCCATTCCCTAGGGGTGACCGCTCGCACATGTCTGAACCGAACCGTCCCACACGGCCCTGACCGCCTCGAACGGCACGGTCAGCCGCGCATATTTGCGCTTGAACCAGACCCCGACCTCGAAGCCGTCATCCTTCACCACCAGGCGATCGAACTCGTGTTGCAGGATGATCGTGATCTCCTCGGGGTATTGCTCGATCACGGCGGCAGGCAGTTTCACGCCATCGGCCTGGTTGCGAAGGTGATGTTGACCGGCCGGTCCTCCGCGGCATGGCGGAGCGATGCGGCCATCTCGACCCGCTTCGGCGCGGTGTTGCAGGGTTCGGCGCCGGCGCGCCTGGTGAACGAGGCCGCCAGCAGCAGCACCAAAGCAATCCTTCCGCACCCGATCCTTCGCTGCCCAATCCTTCGGGGCCCAATCCTTCGCTGCCCGTGCCACATCCGACCTCTCCATGCCGCTCGCATGGTTTCAGTGGCCGGAGTCCACGCCGAGGTTCACGTCGCCGGTCGTTTCGCGTCCGTGACCAGCTCGACCTTGCCGTCGGCCAGCCGATAGACCGCGCCGACGATCCTGAGCTTGCCCTGATCGACCGCGGCGCTGAGGATCGGCGTCGCCGATTTGAGCTTCGCGACATTGTCGATGACGTTCTGCGTGATGGCGTTGGCGAGCCGGTCGCCGGGCTTGCCTTCGGTCGCCTTTATGGCCGGCGCGAGCGCGTTGACCAGCGAAGGCAGATGGCCGGGCAGGGTGGTGTTGTCCTTCAGCGACTTGATGGTAGCGTCGACTGCCCCGCAGGCGTCATGGCCCAGCACCATGAACAGCGGCACGTTGAGCACCGCCGCCGCATATTCGAGGCTTGCGATCATCTCATCGCTGGCGAAATTGCCGGCGACGCGGCAGACGAACAGATCGCCGCGGCCGGTGTCGAAGGCGTACTCCGGCGCGATGCGGGAGTCCGCGCAGCTCAGGACGCCGGCGAACGGATTCTGTCCGCCGGCCAGCGCCTCGCGCTCGTGCTTGAAATCATGCCGCCGCGAGACGCCCTCGACATAACGGAGATTGCCCTTCACCAGCCGGTCCAGCGCCGCGTCCGGCGACAGCACGTTCTGCGGTTTCGGCGGCGGTTTCGTCTCCTTGGCGGAGACCTGCGGCGCAAGGGCGAGGCTGGCTGCGGTGCACGCCGCGGCAGCGAGGAAGCGGCGCCGTGAGGTCTGGGTGGGAAGAGTGACGTCGCAGAGTTGGCACATCAAGGATCTCCGTGAACAAGGACTGCATCCGCGCAATGGTTGTAAATCATGCGCAGCGCCATCGCAACGGGCTCTCATGTCGCGCGACATACACCGTTGTCGTCCTGGCCTAGCGCGCAATTGCGCACGGGAGCCAGGACGACGATGAGGATGGTTCTCGATTCAACCTGTCAAACAGCTTGTTCGCTGTCATCGCCCGGCTTGACCGGGCGATCCAGTATTCCAGAGACGCTAGGTGGTGTGGACACTTATCGCATCCATAAGACGATGGCTGCGAGAGTGACGACGGCCAGGTAATTTCGGGCGGTCTTTTCGAAGCGGGTTGCAACGCGGCGGAACTGCTTGAGCTTTGAGAAGCAGCATTCGACGAGATGACGCTGGGCATAGAAATGCTTGTCGAGTGGATATTTGAGCGCCCGTGACGGGTTGTTGGGGATCACGGCGAGCGCGCCTTTGGCGGCGATGGCTTGGCGCAAGTGATCGGCGTCATAGGCCGTATCGGCCATGACGACCTCGGCGGATAAGCCTTCGATCAATGCGGCGGCTTGCGGTGCATCGCCCTTCTGACCTGCGGTAAGCGTGAACCGCACCGGACATCCCAAGCCTCGAACGGCCATATGTATCTTGGTGCTCAGGCCGCCGCGCGAGCGGCCGATCGCTTGATCTTCCGCTTGATCTTCAGCCCCCCCTTTTTGGCGCCGGCGGCGTGCTGATGCGCCCGAACAATGGTGGAATCGACGATCAGATATTCGAAGTCCGGATCATCGGACATCGCCTCGAAGATCCGCCACCAAACACCCTTGATGCTCCATCGACTGAAGCGCCGGAACACGCTGTTCCAGTCCCCAAACACCTCCGGAAGATCGCGCCAGGGAGACCCCGTACGCACGATCCACAGCACACCTTCCACGAACATCCGGTTGTCGCGCCCGGTGGAGCCCTTCTGATCGGGGCGCCCTATGATCAGCGGCGCTATCCGCTCCCACGCCGCGTCGCTCAATACCAAACGGTCCATCACACCCAAGGCGGCCTCCCCAAAAGCAGCCTTGAATCTGATTTGCTCCTAAAAGGGAATCCTTAGAGTCCACACCACCTAGTGCTTGAGCCGAGGGGCCGCGGCGTACTGGATCGCCCGGTCAAGCCGGGCGATGACAGTGTGGGTGGGGACGCAACTTCGCGTTCTCGCGACATGATTTGCCCGAGCTTTGCTCTTCGTTCCGCCCTCTTCGAACAGAGGGCGCAGGGAAAGCCGGGTGCCGATCGCACCCATGGGCCCCGAGCAAAGGATGAAAGCTCGGGGGTAGGACCACAGGTGTAACCGGAGCAATCCGGCTTTCCCTGCGCGATGGGTTACGGCTTATACGTGCTCTCCCCGGCGAGACTGGGCTTGTTTGTCACCGCCTTCGCAAGACGCAATTGCGTCTCACAAGGGGACACCGGCCGCTAGGGCGTCAGGACCACACGACTTCACCGTCCGCCTTGCGCGTCCTCGTCAGTGCCACGCTCGGCGTCCACCGCATCCCACACCGCGTTCGTGACGACCGCGAAGCGCCCCTCGATCGGGTGAGACGGGCGAACCATACATCAAATTATCGTTCCGATAAACCGAAATATTTTTGCTGCGGGGGCTTGCGCCGTCGGGCAACTCAGTAGCAGGGGCCAGCCGCTATCCCCTCATCATTCCGGGACAGTTTCAGCGGTTCGCGCGATGCACGCTTGATGACAGGCTCGAGCTTAGTCCGGAAACCATTCATCCGCGAGATGTGCGGCCCGATGGATTCCGGGTTCTCGCGGAGCCTGTCATCGGGCCGCGCTCTGCACGGACCCGTTGGCGAGCCCGGAGTGACGATGGAAGTGTTTCTGGATCGAAACGCATCGCATCGTTCTGATTCGAAGACCCGTCTTCTCACCGCAGTGAAATCTGATAGCTTCGTGCAGCTGGCCCTCGGGCAATTGGTCCTGCCAAAAGAAGGCTGGCGATCGTACCATCGATTCGCGCACGGCATTTTCGAGCGCACCAGATACGTAGTTTTTGCGCCGGCTTTCGCAGTGTCGACAGCGGCGCGCACATTTCGCTGACGTACATTTTGAATCCAGAAATCGATCAGTGCTCGATCAACATATTTAATTGATTGGAGGCATCGTCATGATCCGCAGCGGATCGTTAGCACTCGTTATCGGTGCGATATTGATCAGCCCGGTGAGCGCGGCATCGGACCTGGTCGCGCGGGGTGATTATCTGGTCAATGGCATCCTGACCTGTGGCAACTGCCATACGCCGAAGGGGCCATCGGGCGAGATCACGGATAAGGCATTTTCCGGCGGCGCGTCATGGGACGAGCCACCTTTCAAGGTCACCGCCTCGAACATCACGCAGGACAAGGAAACCGGCATCGGCAATTACACCGACGCCGAGCTCAGGCAACTCCTGCGCAAGGGCATCAAGCGCAACGGCGCACCGGTCGCCATGATCATGCCAAGCGGCTTCTACGAGATTATGACCGAGCGCGATCTCGATGCGGTGATCGCTTATCTGCGCACGATCAAGCCGATCAAGAATGCGGTGCCGGACCCGATCTACAGGATGGTGCAACGACATCCCGTCCCCCCGGGCGGTGATAGCGCGTACACCGAGGCGATGTTGGGCGACAAGGTGCAGCAAGGGTTCTACCTCACCACGATCGCGCACTGCATGGAGTGCCACACGCCGATGGGGCCGCAAGGGCGAGAATTTGCAACCAGGCTGGGCGCTGGTGGCGGCAAGTTTCCGGGACCTTGGGGTGTATCGGTTTCGAGGAACATCAGCTCCAGCAAGACGAACGGCATTGGCGGCTGGACCGACGACGAGATCAAACGCGCCATCACTCAGGGCGTCAGCAAGGATGGCAGCAAGCTCAATCCGCCGATGGGTTTCCACTACTACGCCACCGTGTCAGCTGCCGATCTCGATGCCATCGTCGCCTATCTGCGTACGGTGCCGCCAAAAGAGTAGTCCGAAAGTCTCTTGGGCCTTGCATTTGCGGGACGGTCTGTTGTTGGCCGAGCCGAATTGGCGCGGCCGCATTCGGCAGGCTTGACGGATCTGGCCGACTTGCTCCAGCGGACAAATCGGCTTCGGCGAATAACCCGCGGGCTATGAAAGGCTGGAGCGATCATTGCTCGGAATGGAGCCGCAAAAGCCTTAACGAGACAAGTCTCATCACAATCGCACCCCGCAAGTTTCCCGTTGACATATCCATAACTGACCGATTATGAGTTAATCCATAGCCATTAGGTTATGGATCACAAAATGCCTGACGCCCACGACATGCTGTTTCGAACCCTTGCGGACCCGACCCGCCGGGCGATCTTCGAGCGCCTGTGCCGCGAGGGCGAGCAGACCGTCGGCGCGCTGACGGCCCGCGGGAAAATCTCGCAGCCGGCGGTGTCGAAACATCTCGGCGTGCTGAAACACGCCGGGCTGGTGCGCGATCGCCATGAAGGCAGGCAGACGCATTACAGCGCGCAACTCGGCGCACTGGCGCCGCTGATCGACTGGACCAGCCAGATGGCGGGCTTCTGGCAGAACCGGTTCGACCACCTCGAAGATCTCCTCAAAAGGATGGACCAATGAACAAGACCACCGCTGAGACGCGCTCCGCGATCGTCGAGCGCGAATTTCCCCATGCGCCGGAAAAGCTCTGGCGCGCGCTGACGCAACCGCATCTGATCGAGGAGTGGCTGATGAAGAACGACTTCAAGCCCGAGGTCGGGCACAGCTTCAATCTGCGCGGCGAGTGGGGCGGCGTGCTGGACTGCAAGGTGCTGGCCGTCGAGCCGCACAAGACGCTGTCCTACACCTGGAATTTCGCGCACGAAGATGCCGCCTACAATCTCGAGAGTGTGGTGGTCTTCACGCTGACGCCGACGGCGAAGGGCACCCATCTGCGCGTCGAGCAGTCCGGCTTCCAGCCGCATCAGAAGCAGGCCTATGGCGGCGCCCATGCCGGATGGAAGCAGTTCCTGGAGAATCTCGATCAGCTGATGACGCGGCCGGAGTGAGGCCCGCACAACACCCATCAAACAGGAGGTCACATTGAACTGGAACAACTGGATCAGGCAACTTCACCGCTGGCTTTCGATTGCCTTCACGGTCGCCGTCATCATCAACATCATCGCCATGGTGCAGCAGCAGCAAGCCGTGTGGATCGGTCTGCTCGCGCTGTTTCCGCTGATCTTCATGCTGCTCAGCGGCCTGTATCTGTTCGCGCTGCCCTATCTGGCACCGCGGCGGGGACCGACCTCGGCATCACAAGTGTGATGCCCGGGCATCTCAAATATGATTGCATGACGCAGTTGAGGAACACGAGGCGGACATGACGGCATCGGAACGTATCGACCGGATGATCGAGGATCTCACCGACTGGCGCGGCAAGACGCTGGCCAGCCTGCGCAAGAGCATCCTCGCCGCCGATCCCGGCATCATCGAGGAGTGGAAGTGGATGGGCAGCCCGGTGTGGTCGCGTGACGGAATCATCGCGGTCGGCAACGCGCACAAGGGCAAGGTGAAGCTGACCTTCATGTACGGCGCGCAGCTGCCGGACCCCGACAAGCTGTTCAACACCGGCTTCGAGGGCAATGTGCGGCGCGCGATCGACCTGTTCGAGGGCGACAAGATCAACGACCGCGCATTTAGGGCCCTGATCCGCGCCGCGATCGAACTCAATCAGGCCAAATCGAAGAAGCCGGCCAAGAAAGCTGCGAAAGCGGCGGCGGGTGCCCGCGCGGCCGCGAAGAAAAAGGCGTGAGTTGTGATCGTGCGTTGCCCGCTGACTCGATCGAGCTGAGATGATCAGGACCAGGCTCGCCACATCGTCGGACGCGGAAGCCGTCTCCGCGTTGCTGATGGCCAATAGCGGTGACCGGGGCGGCATGCTGCTCGGGCAATGGCCGCGCGATGTGATCGAGACGCGCATTGCAAGCGGGCAATCGATCGTCATCGCGACCGACGAAGCGGGCAGGCTGCTCGGCGCGCTCCTCACGTCGGAGAAGGGATTTGACGAGGCTCCGCCGGTGCAGGCCATGCTGCAGGCCTGGCCGGGGCGTCCAGATGCCTATGTGTATGGTCCCGTATGCATCTCGCAGGACGCGCGCGGCCTTGGAGTCCTGGAGGGGTTGTACGCGAGGCTGCAGGCAAATTTTCCCGGCCGTGAGGCGATCCTCTTCATCAGGGACGACAATCCGCGCTCGCTCAAGGCGCATCTGCGGCTCGGTATGCGCGAGGTCGCGCGGTACGACTTTAACGGCAAGGCGTTCGTTGTGCTGAGCGACCGGCCCGACGCCCCGCCATAGCCGTCGTTCTCGCGGCACAACTCTGGGCAGCGGGTACCGAGCATTCTACGCCGAGATGTCGATGGCCTGGCCGGCCTTGCCGGCGTTCTTCTGGAACGACTGCTCGATCAGCTCCTTGATCTTCTGCTCGACCGCTGCGCGCTGATCCGGCGTCATGTTCTTGAGGTCCTCCTCCGACATGCCCATGCTCTTGAGGATGTTGGCGCGCATGCGGTCCATCGGACTCATCTGCGCGAATTTGAGAAATTTCTGCTCGACGCTGTCGTCGAGCGAACTGCCGCTTGCGGCTTGCGTCGATCCGGTGGCGTCGGCGGTCAGCGGTTTCTTCAACGTGCCGGTCGTCATGCCGGCCGCGACCGATCCGAAGGCGGAGATCGACGTCATCTGTGCGCGCTGTCCCCGTTTGCAATGCTGCAAGCGCGGAGCAATTGGCGTGCCATCCGGCGCGCCAGTGATTTCAAGGAGATCGCGGCGCTCCCATGCGCGTACGGCGCGCGGCGGGCAGCTTCTGCCGGGCGAAGTCTGCCTGGCGTGGCCCTTACGCCTTGGTGTGCACGATCACTGGACCCGCTACAGCGGTGGCCGGCCCGATCAGCAATGGACCGAGATTGTCATCGATCCAGGCCAGCGCGCGGCGGTTGGCCTCCTCGGCGCCGGCGTAATTGTTGAACACGCTGATCGCGGTGACCGTGTCGTCGCCGGCATAGACCACGTAATAGGCCATGAAGCCTTCGACGTCGCTGATGATCGGAATAGCGCCTTCCTTGATCCGGCGCGCGAGTTCTTCGGCGCTGCCAGTCTTCGCCTTGGCGTGACGGATGGCGGCATACATGCGGTCCTCCTTCCGGCTGCATCGATCGGGCTGCGCTTCGCGCATGCCCAATGCTACGCCTGATAGGGCGGAGACGCCATCGACATTGCGGACGGGTCAGCTGAAACGCCTGGTCACGACGGTCGTGCGGCGGTCGGGGAGTTTTGGCAGTCTCGCGACATCCGCGCGTGTTGTCGTGGTTTTTGGGCCGGGGGTGGGCTCCGGCTCGTGCTGCTGCAGAAACAGTGTGGCCTCGAACAGCACGCCGGGGGCCTGCTTGGCTGTGCCCGAGCACACCGCCCGGTTGCCGTTGAACGAGCCGGTCAGCTGTGCCTCGACCTCGTCGCAGCCGAACACCGTGGTGAACGGGCCGTCGGCATATCTGTGCGTCGTCAGGATCGCGGTGAAGCGGTCATCCTCGAGCTGATAGCTACCGCCATAGGTGAACATGGCGTCGCCACCTGAGATCCTGCCATTTGCGAGCTGGACTATTCCGGTGCCTTCGCCGCGCGGCGTCCGGAACCACGCCGCATACCGACCGTCTCTTTGCATGACTGTCATACAAATAGAAAACCCTGCGTTGTCGCCTAGCTACGTTGCAATCGTCTGGACTTCCACTGTGCGCTGCTGCGACGGTTAACGAACCGAGAAAGCGATCGCGTGACTTTCGGAAAGCGGTATCCGACTGGTGCACGCCGATCGCGCGAGCGCACGCTACCGGTCACAAAATGCCACGGCCCTCGCCAGGGGAGCTAGCGAGGGCCGTGTCGGTACACCGCGCCGCGCCTAGGTTCGCGACGAGATGTGGGAGCTCGTGAAAATCTTACTTAGGCACGATCCTTTTCCGAAAACCGGTTTCCACTTTGCGCTCACGCGGCCCTTCGGGTCGGGATCATGCCGTTAGAAGGGCAGCAGCACGTCGAGGACCTGCTGACCGTAACGCGGCTGCTGCACATCAGTGATCTGGCCGCGGCCGCCATAGGCGATGCGGGCCTGGGCGATCTTCGAGGAGTCGATGGTGTTGTCGCTCTGGATGTCCTCCGGGCGCACGATGCCGGCCACGATCAGCTCGCGGATTTCGTAGTTGACGCGGATCTCCTGCTTGCCTTCGACCACAAGGTTGCCGTTCGGCAGCAGCTGGGTGACGACAGCGGCGACGTTGGTCTGCAGCGCTTCCTGGCGGTTGACCGAGCCCTTGCCGTCGCTCGAGGCCGTGGAGTCGGCGGTCAGGATGCGGCCGGGCAGGATCTTGTTCGGCTGCGTGATGGTCTGCGAGCCCAGGAAGTTGGTGACCCCGGAGTCTTCGGAGTTGGTGCGGCTACGCTGGGTTTCGTTGGCGATCGCGGCCTTGTCGGTGATGTTCACCATGACGGTCAGGATGTCGCCGACGCGCGCGGCGCGCTGGTCCTTGAAGAAGGCGCGGGAGCCGCTGCGCCACAGCGAGTTCGGGCTGTAGGAAGCGACCTCGGGCTTCGGCATCGGCATCTGCACCGGCTTGTAGCCAGGCTGCGTCGTCGGGTTCTCGATCTCCGTCAGCTTCGGCTTTTCACCGATCTGGGAGAGACGGTCGATCGACGAGCAACCGCTGGCGATCGCTCCGAGTGCGAACAGCGCACCGGCCAGGACGAGGCGGTTGATACGGTACTGGGACATGAACTTTACTCGGCGTTTGGTGCGACTGAACTCAGCTTGACGGAGGCGGAATTTGGATCGGTGGCATCGGCGGTCGGCGCGGCGCGCGGGGTTGCGACCGAGATCGAGACCTCGCCGCGGCCGGTGACGACGCCGGAGACGGCGCGCTTGGACTGCAAATTCATCACGTTGACCACGTCGCCCTCGGCGCCGCCGTCGATCGCCTTGCCGCGGATCGTGAGGTAGAGACCGGAGGTGCGGTAGATCAGCGTGACGTTCTGGTCGCGGGTGACCAGATCGGGCTTCACCAGGTCGGCGACGCGCAGGGCCTGGCCGGCGCGGAGCTGGCGGCGGACCTGCATGCCGATGGTGCTGTCGCGCACCGCCGCGTCGTTGCCGATTTCGGCCTTCGGACGGCGCTCGATCAGCACGTCGGAGGCCTTCAGCAGCTCGCCGCGCTCGACATTGCGCACCAGCACGGCGGCGTCGATGGTCTCGATCGCGGTGCCGGTGAGGCGCAGCTTGTACGGCGCCGTCCCGGCGTCGTTGCTGATCTCGAAGGTCACGTCGAAACGCGTCGAGCGCGCGTCGTAGCGCACGCCGATCGGCTGCATCGCGCCCGTGTTGGTCGCCTCGAGGCGAATGTCGCCGGGATCGCGGTCGAAGGTCAGCGCGATATTGCCGGCCCGGCCGAGGCCGTGGCGGCCCTCGAGCGCGCGCGACACCTGCTGCTCGATTTCCTTGTTGTCGATGGTGCGCGCCAGCCGCGTGACCGTGATCTCCTTCAGCTCGCGGGTGTCGACGCCGATCACCTGGTGGCTGCGCAGCACGTTCAGCACCTGGGCGACCGGCAGCGTGCCTGTGGTGCCGAGGTCAGGGGCGCGATAGATCGCGATGCTGCCGGCGCTGCCGGCATTGTCGATGAGGTCGCCGACCCGCACGATGTCGTCCGCGACCGTGATGCTGGCGCGCAGCGTCGGCACCGCGATGGTCTCGCTGCGGCTTTGCGCGGCGGCTGGTGCCACGGTGACGGCGAGGAGCGCGGCTGCGATCAGGAGTGAGCGGGCGATCATCGACATCATCCTCAGCGGAACAGGTTGGAGGTCGACTGCATCATCTGGTCGGCCGCGGAGACCACCTTCGAGTTCATCTCATAGGCGCGTTGCGCGGCGATCAGATCGGAGATTTCCGAGACCACCTCGACATTGGCCTGCTCGAGGTTGCTCTGCTGCATGTCGCCATAGCCGTCGGTGTTGGCGATGCCGTCCTGCGGCTGGCCGGAGGCCGGCGTTTCCTGGAACAGATTGTCGCCGATCGGCATCAGTCCGGCCTTGTTGATGAAGCGGGTCAGGCCGATCTGGCCGACATTGGTCGATGCAGTCTGGCCCGGCAGCGTCACCGAGACCTGGCCCTGCGCATTGATGGTGAGGCCGGAGGCGTTCTGCGGGATCGTGATGGTCGGCTGCAACAAATTGCCCTGCGCGTTGACGATGCGGCCCTGGTTGTCCATCTGGAACGAACCGTCGCGGGTGTAGGTGAAGGTGCCGTCCGGCATCAGGATCTTGAAGAAGCCTTCGCCGCGGATCGCGATGTCGAGATCGTTGCCGGTCGGCGACAGCGTGCCCTGGGTCATCATCCGCGGCGTGCCGACGGTCTTGACGCCGCCGCCCAGGTCGATGCCCATCGGCATGATGGTGTTCTGGTCGGAGGCCTGCGCGCCGACCCGGCGCACATGGTCGTAGATCAGGTCCTGGAACGCGGCGCGCTGCTTCTTGTAGCCGGTGGTGCGCAGGTTCGCGATGTTGTTGGAGATCACCTGAACGCTGAGTTCCTGTGCCGCCATTCCGGTCGCTGCTGTATAAAGTGCGCGCATCGGTCAATCCCCCGGATCAGTTCGGCACGTCGGCGAGCTTCTCGATCGCCGATTTGTGCAGGTCGCTCTGCTGTTGCAGCAGCGAGGCGATTTGGGTGTAGGTCCGCGTGATCTCGATCATGCGGCTCATCTCGACGACGGAATTGACGTTCGACTTCTCGATGAAGCCCTGGCGGAGCTGCGCCTTGGTGTCGGGCAGCGGCTGCGTGCCCTCGCCGGGCGCGTAGAGGTTGGAGCCTTCCTTGAGCAGGCGCTGGGCCTGCGCGAACGAGACCAGGCGCAGCTTGCCGCGCACCGAGTCGAGGCGGGACGTGCCCTCCTGCACGGTGATATTGCCGTCGGCGCCGATGTTGACGTCGTGGTCGGTCTGCTGGAACGTGATCGGGCCGGCGTTGCCGAGCACCTGGTAGCCCGAGGCGGTGACGAGCTGGCCGCGGCCGTTGATCTGCAGATTGCCTTCGCGGGTGTAGCGCTCGCCGGCCGGGGTCTGCACCACCAGGAAGGCGTTGCCGTCGATCGCGACGTCGAGCGGGTTCTTGGTCTCTTCGGTCGGCCCCTGCGAGAAGTCGTGGAAGGTCGCGCGGTCCTGCACGAAGGAGACGCGGCGGTCGGAGGACGCGAAATTGTCCTCATGCGCGTTCGAGGACAGATATTCCTGGAACAGCGACCGGTCGGCCTTGTAGCCGTTGGTGTTCATGTTGGCGATGTTGTTGGAGACGACATCCATCTGCCGTTCCAGCACCATCTGCTTCGATAGTCCGACCAGAAGCGTATTCTGCATCGGTGGTTCTCCCCTGTGAGGTGATCCGATGCAGAGGTTCTCCCAAACCTTCACGCCGGACCGTCGGTAACCATTGGGTTCTCCCAAACCCGTTCGTTACGACGTCCTCTCAGCGAAAGCCGTGCCAACTCGAAATATTCAGGTATTTGAACATCTTAGATGTTTGACCGGGTCGTGCGCGGGGCGGCAGAAAGGTCTTGTTGACCATGTTTGCCCGGCAGTTTTTTCCTAGTGGATGGTAAATCCTAAGCTTCCGTTAACCATTATGACCGTAGCGTTGCCTTCATTGGGGCGCGTGTGCGCTGGCGGCATTTGTATCGCGTCTTCAGGCCAAAGCTGGGGCAAATCGCGTTCGCATCCTTCAGAGTGAAGCGAGCGGACGATGGCGGACGAGGAAAAGACGGATAGCGGCGAGGGCGCGGCCGCTCCGAAGAAGGGCAAGCTCAAGCTGATCATTGCCGTCGCAGGGTTCCTCGTCGTGCTCGGCGCGGGCGCCGGCGGATGGTTTGTCTTCATGCGCGGCCATGGCGAGGAGCAGCACGCCGAGGCGCCGCCGCCGAAGCCGCCGAGCTTCGTCGACGTGCCGGACATGCTGGTCAATCTGGTCGGTGCGCCCGGCGAGCGGGTGCAATATCTCAAGCTGAAGCTCGTGCTCGAGGTCAAGGAAGAGAAGCAGGCCGAGGCGATCAAGCCGGCGCTGCCGCGCGTCACCGACCTGTTCCAGACCTATATGCGCGAGCTGCGCCCGAGCGATCTCAACGGCTCGGCCGGCCTGTTCCGCCTCAAGGAGGAGCTGACCAAGCGGGTCAATCTCGCGGTTACCCCCAACCAGGTGAACGCAGTGCTGTTCAAGGAAGTCGTGATCCAGTGACGGGGTGGATGTAAAGTCATGGCCGGCAACGACCAGATGGACCAGGACGCCATTGCGGCCCAGTGGGAAGCCTCGCTCGATTCCGAGGATCCCGCGGCCGCCGCGGCGGAAGCTGCCAAGAACGAGCTCACCGAGAACATGGCGCTGCAATGGGCCGCCATGGTCGAGGACGGCAGCCGCGACTTCGGCGGCAAGACCAATGGCGAGCGCGTGCTGTCGCAGGAGGAGATCGACAATCTCCTCGGCTTCACGGTCGGCGACGTCAGCCTCGACGACCACTCCGGCATCCGCGCCATCATCGATTCCGCGATGGTGTCCTACGAGCGTCTGCCGATGCTCGAAATCGTGTTCGACCGCCTGGTGCGGTTGATGACGACCAGTCTGCGCAATTTCACCTCCGACAACGTCGAGGTTTCGCTCGACCGCATCACCTCGGTGCGCTTCGGCGACTACATGAACTCGATCCCGCTGCCGGCGGTGCTCTCGGTGTTCAAGGCCGAGGAGTGGGAGAATTTCGGCCTCGCCATGGTCGACTCCAACCTGATCTATTCGATGATCGACGTGCTGCTCGGCGGCCGCCGCGGCCAGACCCAGCTCAAGATCGAGGGCCGGCCCTACACCACGATCGAGACCAACCTGGTCAAGCGGCTGGTCGAGGTGGTGCTGTCGGATGCCGAGCAGGCGTTCCGGCCGCTGTCGCCGGTGACCTTCACGATCGACCGGCTCGAGACCAATCCGCGCTTTGCCGCGATCAGCCGGCCGGCCAATGCCGCGATCCTGGTGCGCCTGCGCATCGACATGGAAGACCGCGGCGGCAACGTCGAATTGCTGCTGCCCTACGCCACTATCGAACCGATCCGCAACGTGCTGTTGCAGATGTTCATGGGCGAGAAGTTCGGCCGCGACCCGATCTGGGAAGGCCATTTCGCCACCGAGGTGGCGCAGGCCGAGATTTCGGTCGACGCGGTGCTGTACGAGGCCGACATCCCGTTGAAGGAGCTGATGAAGCTCAAGGTCGGCGACACGCTGCCGCTGGATATCCGCTCCGACGCGCTGGTCTCGGTCCGCTGCGGCAACGTTACGCTGACGGAAGGGCGGATGGGCCGCGTCGGCGACCGCGTCGCGATCCGCGTCACCAAGAATTTGCGCAAACCCCAAACCACCTTCGCGATGTTCGAGAAGGCGGATGAGCGGACCAAGATGATGGAGGCACCATGAGTCATGTGCTTGGACTAGCGATCGAGAGTCTGGTGGCCGTGCTGCTGATGCTGACCATCGGCTATTGCTGGCTGCTCAACAAGCGCCTGCAGCGGCTGAAGGCGGACGAGCATTCGCTGAAGGCGACGATCGCGGAATTGATCACCGCGACCGAGATCGCCGAGCGGGCGATCGGCGGGCTGAAGCACGCGGTGCGCGACGTCAACGAGAACCTCGGCAACCGGCTCGATGCGGCGACGCAGATGTCGGCGCTTCTGAAGACCCAGCTGGCCGAAGGCGATGGCGTGGTGCGCCGCCTGTCCAAGATCGCGCAGGCCGCGCGGCCGTCCGAGCCCGCGTACGCCCCGGCTCCCGCCGTTGCACCGGCGGCGCCGGCGCCCAGGGTTTCCGCCGCCCGCGCGGTTGCCGCGGCGGCTGAAGCCTTCACCGAGCGCAGGAGGGCCGGCGGCCTCGCTGCATGAAGTTGCTTCGTGACATCAGAGTGATGCCAGTGGTGCTGGTCGCGATCTTCGGCCTGATGGTGCTGAAGGTCGCGGGCCTCGTGCTCGATGGCGGTTACGTGTTCGCTGACGAGGCGCGGCCGGCTGGCCCGGCTGGCCCCTCTTGGGCGCAGCAGAACTTCAATTTCCCCGGCGCCGGCAAGGCGGTGGCTGACAGCAAGATCAAAGGCGATCCCGGCGACATCACGGGATCGGTGCACGGCAAGGAAGAGAAGAAGGACGAGGCGCCGAAACCGGCCGCCCCGGCCGCGGAGCCGTCCAAGCCCGACGGCGTGGTGGTCAATCTGGATGCGCCCGCGCCGGTGTCGGCGTCGGAGCGCGCGATCCTGGAACGGTTGCAGGCGCGCCGTCAGGAGCTCGAGACGCGCGCGCGTGAGGTCGATATCCGCGAAGGCCTGTTGAAGGCCGCCGAGAAGCGCATCGAGGCCAAGGTCGAGGAGGCCAAGGCCAATGACGCCAAGTCGAACGCCGATGCGGCGGCAAAGGCGGAAGCCGAGGCCGCCCGCTTCAAGGGCATCGTCACCATGTATGAGAACATGAAGCCGAAGGACGCCGCCAAGGTGTTCGATCGCCTGGAAATGAACGTGCTCTACCAGATCGCCTCGCAAATCCAGCCGCGCAAGATGTCCGACATTCTGGGCCTGATGCAGCCGGAGGCCGCCGAGCGGCTCACCGTCGAGCTCGCCCGCCGCGCCGGCGGCGACAAGTCGGCCTCAACAGACGATCTCCCCAAGATCGAAGGCAAGATCCTCGCACCGAAGACGAATTGAGGGGTCGCGATAGCGCAGGGCTTGCTTCCGGCAGGCTTGCGTCCGCGAGCCAGGCGGGGCCTCGGCGAGGTCGGCGATGGCTCTTGCGACGAAAGATGGATCGGCATCGTCCAGCGCCGGTGCGGCTTGCTCGAGTCTCTTCAGGTGATCCTTGATGCCGAACCTTGCTGTCTTGAGCGGCATCTCAAGTCGCCAGTTTCCGTAAGCCGGGCCAATGTGATGGCAAGCATTCTTTAACCATACCGCAAACGCATTCGAGAATGGTCTGAAATACCTCGCGGCCTCATTGGGGGCAGAGCATCGCGGGGCGGAGCCAGCTCGGAAACCGCCTATAGACTTGCTCGCTCCTTGCTGGCCCCCCTCCGAAACAATCCATTGACGTTAACAGCTCCTTAACGCCGCCCGATCCAAGATCGGGACGCGTGGGCGAGGGCGCTTCGCGCTGGTATGGCTGGGGTCCCGAGAAAACGTTTCGAGATGGCGCGAACGGCTGCCGCTGGAACATGGTCGCTAGGCCGCGCCTGGGCGCGGACTGCGCGTCTGTGCCTGTTCGCCACCGGCCTCGCTCTCACAATCCTCACATATTCGCCCGCTGCGCGCGCCGAAGACCCGGTGCCGGGTGAGGCGGCATTCTCGGCCGCGAACGGCTTTGCCCGGCTGGTGCTGAAGCTGAAGGAGGATGTCGAGTCCGAGGTCACCGCCGCCGGCACGATCATCGTGATCCGCTTCAAGCGTCCGGTCGATATCCCGGTCGAGAAACTGTCGGATGCGGTGCCCGATTATGTCGGCGCCGCGCGCCGCGATCCGGACGGTTCGGCGATCCGCCTGTCGCTGGCGCGCCGCGTCACCATCAACACCATGACCGCCGGCGAACGCATCTTCATCGACTTCCTGCCCGACAGCTGGACCGGGCCGCCGCCGTCGCTGCCGCAGGAGGTGATCCGCGAGCTTGCCGAGCGCGCCCGCGCCGCCGAGCGGTTGCTGCGCGCGCAGCGAGCCGCCGACGCCGCCAAGAAAAAGCCGCCGGTGCGCGTTCGCGCGCTGGTGCAGCCCACCTTCGTCCGCTTCGTGTTCGAGGTCCCCGACGGTGTCAGCGTCTCCTCGGTGCTGAACGAACAGAAGCTGACGCTGGCCTTCAACTCGGTGCTGAGCTTCGACCTTGCCGATGCCAAGATCGCCGCACCCCCGAACGTCGCGTCGATCAGCGCGCGCGCCGACACCGACACCTCGGCGGTCGACGTGACTCTGATCGGCGATGTCGACGTGCATTCGTTTCGCGACGAGAAGAACTACATCGTCGATGTCGCGTTCCAGCAGAACGAGCAGCCGGCGGCAAAGCCCGCGCTGAGCGCGCTGCTGCCCACGCCGCGCGGCAAGGCCAAAGGCGCTGCGGCGATCGCGCCGGTGACGTCGGAAAGCATCGCGCGAGAGGCCAAGATCGAGATCAAGCCTGAGCAGCCCAAGCCTGAGCAGTCCAAGCCTGAGCAGTCCAAGGCGGAGCCGGTCAAATCCGAACCGCCGCAAGCCGAGCCGGTCAAGCCCGAGCAAGCCACGACCGAACAGCCGGCAGCCGCGCCCGCCAAAACGGAACAGCCGAGATCGGAGCTGCCCAATTCCGAGCTGCCGAAGATCGCAGCTGCTCCGGCTGTTGGCGTCGAGAACGCTGCTGCGCCGGCCCCGCGCGAAGGCAGCGCCCCTTCCGCGGCTGAACCGAACATGGCGCCGGTGAGCGATGCGCCAAAGCCCGCGCCTGCCGTCGCGGCCGCGCCGGCAACGGAAGCGCCGAAGCCGGCCGCGGCACCATCGCCGCCCACTGATGCCCGTGCCGGTGGCAAGCCCGCGGTCGATGCCCAGCGCGACAGCGACGGGCTGCGGGTGACCTTTGCATTCCCCGGCGCGACGCCGGCGGCGCTGTTCCGCCGCGCCGACACGGTGTGGATGGTGTTTGACACGCCTGAGGCGATCGATGTCGATCCGATCCGCGCCAAGGCCGGCTCGCTGATATCAGACGTCAGCCGGATTGCGCTGGAGAAGGGGCAGGCGGTGCGCTTCCGCCTCAACCGGCCGCAGATGCCGTCGCTCGAGAGCGACGACCGCTCGCGCGGCGTGAGCTGGACGCTGACCTTTGCCGACCGGGTGCAGAAGCCGCCGCTGCCGCTCAGCGTGGTGCGCAACATCTCGGAGCCCGCGCTCGCCAATGTCAGCGTGCCGCTCGCCAATCCCGGCCAGCTCCATAAACTGGTTGATCCCGACGCCGGCGATACGCTCTGGGTGGTGACCGCGCCGCCGCCGACCCGCGGCATCATCAAGCGGCAGGATTTCGTCGAGCTCTCGCTGCTAGAATCGATCCACGGCGTCGTGGTCCATCCCAACGCCGACGACGTCAAGGCGGAGGTTGGCGCCGACAAGGTGATGCTGGGCCGGCCCGGCGGGTTGACGCTGTCGTCGGCCGACGTCGCCGCGGAGCGCGCGACCGCGGCGGTGAAGCCGCTGTTCGATCCGGACGAGTGGCGCAAGAACCGGTCGGAGACTTTCCTCAAGCAGCTCGACGCTCTGATCGTGGCGGCCGGCGCCGCCAATGCCGAGCAACTGCCGCAGGCACGGCTCGATCTCGCCGATTTCTACATGGCGCGCGGCATGTACTACGAAGCGCATGGCGTCACCAATCTGATCCTGTCCGAGAGCAAGCGCGGCAGCGAGACGGCGCCTGTGGTGATGGTGCACGCGGTCGCCAGCATCCTGATCGGGCATCCGGCGCAGGGGCTGAAGGACCTTGCCAATCCCGTGATCGGCAATGGCTACGATTCCCAATTGTGGAAGGGGCTCGCCTTTGCCCGCGAAGGCAAATGGGCCGAGGCGCGCGAGAAGTTCAAGAACGCCGAATTCGCCGTCGCGACGCTGCCTGCCGACCTGCAGCGCATCGTCACCCTGGACTCGATGAAGGCCTCGCTCGAGGTCAAAGACTATGCCGGCGCGGCGCGGCGCAAGAGCGATCTCGACGTGGTCGGCGTTCCCGATGAGCTCAAGCCCGCGGTTGCGGTGCTGCGCGGCCGGCTCGCCGAAGCGCTCGGCCAGGAGAAGGACGCGCTTGACGCCTACCGCTTCGCCGCCAATTCGGCGGACCGTCAGGCCGCTGCCGAGGGCAGGCTGCTCGAGACGCTGCTCAAGCAGAAGCGCGGCGAGATCGGGCGCGACGATGTGCTGAAGGAGCTCGAGCTGTTGTCGATGCTGTGGCGCGGCGACTCCATCGAGCTGAAGACGCTCTACGTGTTGTCGAAGATCTACGCCGAGACCGCGCGCTATGCCGACGCCTTCGCGGTGACGCGTGCCGCGACCCGGCTGCAGCCGAACGCGCCGGAATCGCGGCTGGCGCAGGATGCCGCGTCGGCCTTGTTCGTGCAGCTCTATCTCGGCCCCAAGGGCGACGAGATGGCGCCGATCGATGCGCTCGGCACCTTCTACGAATACCGCGAGCTGACGCCGATCGGCCGCCGCGGCGACGAGATGATCCGGCGTCTCGCCGACCGTCTCGTGGGTGTCGATCTGCTCGACCAGGCCGCCGACCTCCTGCAATACCAGGTCGACAAGCGTCTCGAAGGCGCGGCGCGCGCCCAGGTCGCCGCGCGCCTTGCAATGGTCTATCTGATGAACCGCAAGCCCGACCGCGCCATCGGCGCGCTGCGCTCGACCCGGATCGCGGACCTCTCCGGCGAATTGCGCCAGCAGCGGCTGCTGCTCGAGGCGCGCGCGCAGAGCGACGTCGGCCGGCACGACCTCGCGCTCGACATCATCTCGAACATCACCGGCCGCGAGGCGATCCGGCTGCGCTCGGACATCTATTGGGCGTCGCGGCACTGGCGCGAGGCGTCCGAGCAGATCGAGCTCTACTACGGCGATCGCTGGCGCGACTTCATCCCGCTCAACCCGGGCGAGAAGGCTGACATCATCCGTGCCGTGGTCGGTTACGCGCTCGCCGAGGACGCCATCGGGCTATCCCGGTTCCGCGAGAAATACGCGCCGCTGATGTCCGGTGATGCCGACAGGCTGGCGTTCGACGCGGCCAGCAAACCCGTTGCGACCTCGAGCGCGGAATTCGCCCAGATCGCGCGGATGGCCGCCAGCGTCGACACGCTTGACGGCTTCATCCGCGAGATGAAGGTCCGCTTCCCCGACGCCACCGCCCGCGCGCCGCTGCCCGATCCGGTCGCGACCGGATCGGTGCCAGACAGTGCGAAGGTCGCGCCGATGAGCACGCTGCCGGCGATCAAGGGCGAGCGCCGCGCCAGCGCGTCACAGTAGCGCCCCTCGACAGACGCCCATCAAATCGGCAACCATGGCGGAAGTCGCCAGCCGGGAGGACGTCGTCATATGAGCAAGCCGAGCAAGACCGAAGCCGAACTTATCGCGATGGCGCGGGCCGAGCTGAAGGTGCATGCCGATTGCCCTGATGGCATCGACATCTCCGTGCTGCGCGACGGCGACAGCTGGGAATTCCGTGCCAGCGCCGACGAGGCCACGGTGGCCAGGCCCGGCTACCCCGAATGCGTCGCGATGCTGGTGCAGATCGGCGATCACCTCAGCAAGCAGTATGATGTGCAGGGGTAGCGGCAGCCGCGAGCCGAGGAAAGCTTATGGACCGCATCGACGCCATGAAGGTTTTCGTCGCGGCGGTCGACGAGGGCAGCCTTGCGGGCGCCGGCCGGAAGTTGCGGCGCTCGCCGGCGGCGGTCAGCCGTGCCATCTCGTTCCTTGAGCATCATGTCGGTGCCGAGCTGCTTCATCGCACCACGCGATCGCTGAAGCTGAGCGATGCCGGGCAGCGTTATGCGGCGGCGTGCCGGCGCATCCTCTCTGAGCTTGAGGAGGCCGACATCTCGGCCGGCGGCGAGCGCTCGGCGCCGCGCGGCACGCTGACGATCACGGCGCCTGTCGTGGTCGGCGAGGATGTGCTGCGGCCGGTGCTTGATGCCTTCATGACCGAGCATCCCGCGGTGGTCGCCCGGCTGGTGATGCTCGATCGCACCGTCAATCTGATCGACGAGGGCATCGACGTCGCGCTGCGCATCGCCCATCTCGCCGATTCCAATTTCGTCGCGATCAAGCTCGGCGAGGTGCGCCGCGTGGTCGCGGCATCACCGGGCTATCTCGCGCAGCACCCGGTGATCGGCGAGCCGGCCGATCTCGCGAAGCATCAGATCATCGCGATGACGCATTTCGGGCTCGACTCCTGGAGTTTTCCGCCGGCCGCGAAGTCGAAGGTCGCGCGCGCGGTGCAGTTCACGCCGCGGCTGGTGGTCAACACGGTGCGCGCGGCGGTCGCCTCGGCCAGCGAAGGGCACGGCATCACCCGGCTGTTCTCCTATCACATCGCCGAGGAAATCCGCGACGGGCGGCTGCAGATCCTGCTCGCAAGCGACGAGCATCCGCCGCTTCCGGTGCATCTCTTGGCGCCGCAGGGCCGCTTCGACGTGCCGAAGGTGCGCGCCTTCGTTGACTTCGCGACGCCGCGGCTGAAACGCTATTTCGAGCGGTTGTCGCGCGAAGCCAGCCAGGCCAGTCGTTCGCGCCGCGGAAGAGTGTCTGCCGAATAGCGGGCATTCGCGCGGAAACTGAACGTATTTAGGTTGCTCTCCATCGGGGCGGCGCTGTTGCAGCCTCACCAACAGATGGAGAGAGACCATGGGTGCAGAGCAGAAGGTTGCCATTATCACCGGCGCGTCGCAGGGAATCGGCGAAGCGCTCGTCAGGGGCTATCGCGACCGCAACTACCGCGTCGTCGCCAATTCCCGCAGCATCAGGCCGTCCTCCGATGCCGATGTGCTGGCGGTCGCGGGCGACATCGGCGATCCCGAGGTTGCCGACCGCGTCGTCAAGCAGGCGCTCGCGCGCTTCGGCCGCGTCGACACGCTGGTCAACAATGCCGGCATCTTCGTCGCAAAACCGTTCACCGACTACACCGACCAGGACTATGCGTCGGTGCTCGCGACCAACCTCAACGGCTTCTTCTACATCACCCGTCGCGTGGCGAAGGAGATGGCGAAGCAAGGGTCCGGCCACATCGTGCAGATCACGACCAGCCTGGTCGACCATGCCAACAGCAACGTGCCCTCGGTGCTGGCCTCGCTGACCAAGGGCGGGCTGAATGCGGCGACCAAGTCGCTCGCGATCGAATATGCCGCCAGGGGCATCCGCGTCAACGCGGTGGCGCCGGGCGTGATCAAGAGCACGATGCACGCGCCTGAGACCCACGACTTCCTCGCCAAGCAGCATCCGGTCGGACGGATGGGCGAGATGAAGGACATCGTCGACGCCGTGCTGTTCCTGGAAGGCGCGGGCTTCGTCACCGGCGAGATCCTGCATGTCGACGGCGGCCAGAGCGCCGGGCATTAAGGTGCGAGCGGGAGCGTATCATGCCTATCGTCACCATCCAGGTCACGCGTGAGGGGACGGCGCCGGGCGCGTCGTCCACGACACGGGAGCAGAAGGCCGCGCTGATCAAGGGCGCCAGTGAATTGCTGCGCGACGTGCTCGGCAAGCCCATGGAATCGACCTTCGTCGTCATCGAGGAAGTCGATACCGACAATTGGGGCTGGGGCGGGCTGCCCGCGCTGGACTATCGCAAGAAGCTCGCGGCTGCTGCTGCGGTAGCGACAGCTTCCCGCTGACCCCTCGCGCAAATCGAACCCGGCGCCTCTCCCGATCGGGAGAGGCGGGTGTGATCGCTACGAACGATTGCTGCGATCGCAACTAATCATTTTTCACCGACGGCCGGAGGACCTACTGCGATGTCCATGTCTGCCAATGTCGATCACGACAGGCGCCATCACGCCGAACCACATCGCGATGCGGGCGGACCGCTGTGGCTGTCCGCGGCCGCAGGGCTGTGCGCCTCGCTGGTCGGGCTCGGGCTGGCGCGCTTTGCCTACACGCCGCTGATCCCGGCGCTGATCGCGGCCAAATGGTTCACGCCGGCGGAAGCGGTCTATCTCGGTGCCGCCAATCTTGCCGGCTATCTCGCCGGTGCGCTGATCGCCCGCGATCTCGGCGCGCGGATCGGCTCGGTGTGGGCGCTGCGCAGTATGATGACACTGGCTGCGATCACCTGCTTTGCCTGCGCGGTGCCGGTCTCCTTCATCTGGTTCTTCGGTTTCCGCTTCCTCGCCGGCGCCAGCGGCGGCGTGATCATGGTGCTGGCGGCGACCGCGATTTTGCCGCACACCGCGCCGAGCAAGCGCGGCCTGATCGGCGGCGTGATCTTCGCCGGCGTCGGATTGGGCGTAGCCGCCTCGGGCACGTTGGTGCCGCTGTTGCTGCAGCAGGGCGTCAAGCAGGCCTGGTACGGGCTCGGAATCCTGTCGGCGGCGTTGACCCTGATCAGCTGGAAGGCGTGGCCGGCCGAGGCGCCTGCCGCGCATGCTGCCGCAGAACAGCACGTTGCGTCGCATGGCGTGCGCTCACCGCTGCTGATCGCGCTGTGCCTGGAATATGGCCTCAACGCGCTGGCGCTGGTGCCGCATATGGTGTTCCTGGTCGATTTCGTGGCCCGCGGACTCGGGCAGGGGATCGCGGCAGGTTCCTATTACTGGGTGCTGTATGGAATCGGCGCCGTGGTCGGTCCGCTGCTGTCAGGACATCTCGCCGATCGCGCAGGCTTTGCCGCGGCGCTTCGCGTGGCGTTCCTGATCGAGGCGGTTGCGGTCGCGCTGCCCGCCGTGACGACGTCACCGGCCGCAATGATCGTGTCGAGCCTCATTGTCGGCGGGTTCACGCCCGGTATCGTGCCGCTCGTGATCGGGCGCATCCACGAGCTGATCCCGCATTCCGCCGCGAGCCAACGTTCTGCCTGGGCGCAGGCCACCACGACCTTCGCGCTGTTCCAGGCGGCCGGCGCGTACGGCCTGTCCTATCTGTTCGCGCACAGCGGCGGCGATTATGCGCTGCTGTTCGTGATCGGCGCGGCCGGCGTTGCCGTCGCGCTGGCGATCGAACTGGTCAGCGTCGTTGTGCTGGGGCGCAAGCGGAGTTAACCGCGCAGCGCCTTCGTCAACACCGCGACGAGGCGGTCGACATCGGCGTCGTCGTTGAAGACGTGCGGTGAGATCCGCATCCGGCCGAGCCGCAACGCGACGTGGATGTTCTCGGCGGCCAGCCGCGCGATCAATTCCTTCGGGATGCCGCCCGCCATGCCGAGGCTCAGGATATGCGGCGCGCGCACGCTGCGCGGCAACACGTCGAGCCCGAGGTCGCGCACACCGTCGGCAATCCGCTCGGTGAGCATCGAGAGCCGCTCGCTGACGGCAGCGGCGCCCCAGTCCGCCATCATCTCCATGCCGATCGACGCCATCTCCAGCGTGATGAAATGATCGCGTTCGCCCATGTCGTAGCGGCGGGCGTTGTCGACATAGCCGAGATCGCCGAAATAGACCGGGTTCTCCGAGTTCACGTTGCGGCGGCCGGCGGCGGTCTGCTCCAGCGGCACGCCGTTCTGGTGGCGTTTTGCAACGTAGAGGAAGGCGCGACCATAGGGGCCGATGAGCCATTTGTAGGTCGGAAAGATCACGGCGTCGGGATCGAGCCTTGTCACATCCATCGCCACGACACCGGCGCTCTGCGTCGCGTCGATCACGAACATCGCACCGTGCCGCCGCAACGCCGCCTGCACCTTGTCGACATCGATCATGCCGCCGTCCGACCAGTGTACCGATGAGATCGAGGCGAGGCCGACCGGCAGCGCGCCTGACCGCTCGATCGTCGCGAGCACTGCCGACGTCCAGTCGCCGTCGGCAGGCTGGTGCACGGTGTCGACGACGAAACCCTGCGCCTCGGCGCGGGCGTGCCATTCCAGCACCGGCGAGGAGTGATCGTTCTCCAGCACGACGACGCGGGTGCCGCGCGGGATGCTCAGCGCCTTCGCGACCGTCGCGACGCCGTAGCTGATCGCGGGGATCAGGGCGACATCATTTGCATCGGCATTGATCAGGCGCGCCGCCGCAGCGCGGGCGCGCTCATGCTGGCGGCCGGCAAATCCGGCATCGATGGTCCAGGGCTGGCCCTTGCGTTCGACCGCCGCGCGGCCGGCGTCCAGCGTCTTCAGCGGCAGCGGGCTGTAGGACGCCGAGTTCAGGTAGCAGATCTCGCGTGGAATCTCGAAGAGGTGGCGCTGGGAGGGAAGCATGTGGTCTCGTGGCTGAAATTGCGGAGGGTGACGTGATGCGGAGGCGTGCGCTCACCCGTCATACTGATCCGGTCCCATCGCCCAAGGCGCCTGATCGTAGCCGTTGGCGAAGGTGCGGTTGGTCTGCGCCGGATTGCGGTTGATCAGCGGCCTCAGATACATCGGATGGGTGGCGCTGCGCACCTCGTGCTCGACGGTGAACAGATGCCGGCCATCGGCGGGATCGACGATGTCGCAGAAGCGGTACTGGTACTGATTGTCCTCGCGGGAGACCAGATTGCGCTCCCGCAGCCGCTTGTGGGGACCCGAGAAGTCCGTGATGTAGATCTGGACGTGATGGCCGTCGAACTCACCCTGCGCCTGATCGGTCTCGCGGAATTGCAGATACTGGTTCTTGCCGACCTTGGCGCGCGCGACGACGCCGTCGCCGTTCGCGACGCTGGCGGGGATGCCCATGATCTCGGGATAGAACCGGCTGATGGCCTCGGCGGTGCCGCGCGGCACCTCGAATTCGACATAGGGCATGCCGAGCGCGATGCGCCCGAACCGCTCGGCGTCCGGCTCAAAGCAGCGCAGGCGGTTGCCCCAGGGGCAGGTCGCCTCGACATGATCGTTGCGCTCGCGATAGCTGAATGCGGTGCCTTCGAGCTTGGGCGCAACGGCGGCGAGCCGCGCCAGCAGGGCCTGCCGTCCGGCGATCACAATTCCAGTGTGGCCGCGCAGCACCTGTGGCCGGCCGGTCGGTAGATGAAACTGGCTGCGGCCGGCGTTCACCCACATGTTGCTGTCGGAGACCATCAGATAGGGATCGCGGGTCAGCCCGATGCCGGCGACATAGAACAGCGTGGCAAGGCGCTGGTCCGGCACCTGCACGTTGACATGCTCGAGATGGATGGAATTGCCGAGATCTTCTGCGGCGCGGTCGAATGGCTGCTGCACGGGCACGGCTCCCTGGATGCGGTGCCGCGCATGATAGTGCAACGGCACGGCCGATCCAGCTGACGGGCCATGATTGTTTCGCGGGGCTACCCCCCGTAACTCTGCACCAGGCTGCCGGTGACCAGCGCCCAGCCGTCGACCAGCACGAAGAAGATCAGCTTGAACGGCAGCGACACCACCACCGGCGGCAGCATCATCATGCCCATCGACATCAAGACCGAGGCGACCACGAGGTCGATGATCAGGAACGGCAGGAACAACAGGAAGCCAATCTCGAAGGCGCGCTTCAGCTCGGAGATCATGAAGGCCGGCACCAGGATGCGCAGCGACATCTCATCGGGCGTCGCCGGCGGCGGTTCGCCGGAGAGGTCCATGAACAGCTTCAGATCCTTCTCGCGGACGTTCTTCTGCATGAAGCCGCGCAACGGCACCGAAGCGCGCTGCAACGCCTCCTCGACGCCGATCTGGTTGGCGACCAGCGGCTTGATGCCGTCGTCATAGGATTTCTGCAGCACGGGCCCCATCACGAAGGCGGTGAGGAACATCGCGAGCGCGATCATCACCGAGTTCGGCGGCGCGGTGGCGGTGCCGAGCGCGGTGCGCAGCAGCGAGAGCACGACCACGATGCGCGTGAACGACGTCATCATGACCAGGATCGACGGCGCGATCGACAGCACCGTGAGCAGCGCGATCAGCTGGATCGCGCGCTCGGTCACGCCGCCATTGCCGCCGCCGAGATTGATGCTGATATCCTGCGCCATCGCCGGATCAGCGAAGGACCCGGCGGCGATCAGGACAGCGATGAAAAAAACTCTACGCGGGACGGACCCTGATCTCACGAAGGAGACTTCGGTGGTCGGCCGAGCAGCGAGGCCATCTCGTCCTCGAGATTCTCGAACCCGCTCTTCGGCTGGGCAGGCGCGGCGGGCGGCTCGCTGCGCGGCGCACGCACCGGCGGCGCCTCGGGCGCAACCGGCGGCGCGACGGTCTCGCCTGGGCCGGTCGGGCGGCGCAGCGCAGCTTCGAGCCGCTGCGCCATCTCGGCGAGATTGGCGTCGGCATTCGATGCGGGCGGCTGGGCCGGAGGCGCCTGCGTCGCGACCGGTGGCGGAGCGGGGGGAGGCGGTGGCGTGACGGCGCGCTCGGCCGCGGGCGCGCGCAGCGGCGGCGGCGCCTTCGGCGGTTCGGCCGCGCGCGGCACACGCGGGATCACGGGTTCGGAGCGCGGCGGCAGGCGCGGCGGCATCGGATCGGGCCGCGGCTCGCTACGCTCGGGCGTGAAGCCCGTGAGCGGATCGCTGCGACGCTCGGCGACCGGCGACGGGGGCCGGCGCAACTCGTCGGCGAAGGAGGGGCGCGCCTGACGTGGCGGCGGCTCGGGCTCGGGAAGTTCGAAAGTGTCGGAGCGGGCGGCCTCGCTCTCGTTCCAGGCCGCGTCCGGAAGCGGTGCGGCGCGCGGCAGCGCAGCTTCGGGGCCGACCGCGGGGCGGGCCGACATCTGATCACGCCCGGGCATGGCGCGGACGATGTTCGGCTCGACGACGATATCGGTGGGGCCGCCGATCATCAGCAGATGTTCGATATTGTCGCGGCGGACCAGCACCAGCCGGCGCCGGCCGTCGACCGCGGCAGCGTCGATCACCGCCAGCCGCGGCATCCGCCCCCGATTGGCGTTGGCCCCGAGGCGGTTTCCGGCGAAGCGGCGGACGAGCCATGCGGTGACGCCGATCAGCGCCAGCACGACCACGAATGCCAAGACGAATGTAACGACCTGCATATTGGAGTCCCCGGCCATCGTGGCCTTCCTCAGCTTTCGCCATCAACGAGCGCGGATTGACAGGTGCGGTTTGCGCAGCGAATCGCGCCCGAGATTCGCCTTATTTCTTAATTCCCAGCGGCTTGCAGCCGGCTGTTCTATTAATAAACCAAGAATCGCTTGTCCCAAAACGACTTCTCAGCGCCCCACGCTGTCTTGGTCCGTGCTGGTTAACGCAGCATTCGTGGCGAAAATGCGCTCTCAGGCCTCAGTTGCGGCGTTCTCCACGGATCAGTCCAACATTTTAACCGCCCGTTAACCATACACCGGGCAAATTCTGCCTACCTCGGGAGCCCAAGGGTTGTCCAAGAGGTTAACGGAGCCGCGGCGATGTCCATGAACGATCTCCCGATCCTGTCGGCGCTGCGCAGCAAGATGCAGTGGCACCAGGAGCGCCAGCGCGTCCTTGCCGAGAACATTTCCAATTCCGACACGCCGAACTTCCGGCCGCGCGACCTGGTCGAGCCGAAGTTCGACCGCGGCGGCGCCACGGTCGGCGGCGGCGTGGGGACGCTGCCGATGATGCAGACCAGCGGCACCCATCTGGCGGCGGCCGGCGCGCCTGATACCTTCGACAACGACCGGGGCAAGAGCGGCTTCCAGACCCGTCCGGCCGGCAACGCGGTCAATCTCGAGGACCAGATGCTGAAAGTGTCCGCCAACCAGATGGACTACGCGGCGGTCACCTCGCTCTACAGCAAAAGCCTGCATCTGCTGAAAACCGCGATCGGCAAGGGCTAGAGCATGATCCGGAAAAGTGTGGAGCGGTTTTCCCTCGCGACAAACGCAAGGCGTTTGCGCGGAGATCATGCTCAAAACAAGCTGACACCTGACGGCGGCAGGAGGATCCCATGGCAGATGGAACAAGCGATTTCACCCGCTCGATGAGCATCGCGACCTCAGGCCTGCGCGCGCAGGCCGGGCGGATGCGGGTGATCTCGGAAAATATCGCCAACGCCGATTCGACGGCGCAGACCGCGGGCGGTGATCCCTATCGCCGCAAGGTGCCGACCTTCTCGTCCGCGCTCGACCGCTCGCTCGACGCCCAGGTCGTGACCCTCGGCCGGATCCGGCCGGACCGGTCGTCGTTCCGCATCAAGCAGGAACCGGGCAATCCGGCGGCGGATGCCTCCGGCAACGTCAAATATCCGAACGTCAATCCGATGGTCGAAATGACCGACATGCGCGACGCCCAGCGCTCCTACGAGGCGAATCTCAACATCATCAGCGCGACGCGGCGGATGATCCAGCGCACGCTCGACATCCTCAAGTCCTGACGCAACAAGAACAGGGAACGTAAATCATGGCCACACCGACAGTCGCCGCCAACGCCTACGCCAGTCTCGCGAAATTGATGGAGCGCGGCGGCGCCGAGAAGGCCGGGCTGGGCGGGCAGGCCGTCGCCGGCCCGTCGTTCAGCGCGCTGCTCAAGGACTCCGTCGGCAGCGTGCTGGAGGCCGGCAAGAAATCCGACGCGCAGACCATGGCGATGGCCTCGGGCAAGGCGAATGTGATGGACGTGGTGACGGCGGTCGCCGACACCGACGTTGCGGTGTCGACGCTGGTCTCGGTCCGCGACCGCGTCATCCAGGCCTACGAAGACATCATGAAGATGCCGATCTGATGTCACTTGCGACGTCATCCCGGGGCGATGCGAAGCATCGAGCCACAGATGTGCAATTGCACATCGGGGGATCTCGAGATTCCGGGTTCGCTTCGCGCCCCGGAATGACGAAAACAACTGAAAGCGAGAACAACAATGACCGGCCCTGAAACCCTCGACGTCGCGCGTGATGCGATCTGGACCATCGTGATCGTGTCGTCGCCCCTCATGGTGGTCGGCCTCGTGGTCGGCGTCGTGGTGTCGCTGTTCCAGGCGCTGACCCAGATCCAGGAACAGACGCTGGTCTTCGTGCCGAAGATCCTCGCTATCTTCGTCACATTGCTGCTGGCATTACCGTTCATGGCCGACTCGCTCGCCAGCCACATGATGCGGATTTCGTCGCGAATCATCGGCGGTTGATGCACTAATGCCGCGGTCATGCGCATCGATGTCTCCCTGCTGCCGGCGCTGGCCGCAATCTTCGTGCTGGTCTTTGCGCGCGTGGGCGCGATGGTGATGCTGCTGCCCGGTTTCGGCGAGAGCAACATCCCGGCACGGGTCAAGCTGTCGATCGCGCTGCTGCTGACGCTGATCATCCTCCCCCTGCATCGCAACGCCTATCATGTCGACCTGACGTCGATCTCCTCGCTCGGCGTCCTGATGGTGCATGAACTCATCATCGGCATCGTGCTCGGCGCGACCGCGCGGGTGACGCTGTCGGCGCTCAATGTCGCGGGCTCCGTGATCGCGCAGCAGCTCGGCCTCGGCTTCGTCACCGCGGTCGACCCGACCCAGGGTCAGCAGGGCCAGATCGTCGGCAACTTCCTCACCATCCTCGGCCTCACCCTGCTGTTCGCCACCGACAGCCACTATCTCGTCATCGCGGCGCTGAGCGAGAGCTACCGCATCTTCTCGCCGGGCGAGATCATGCCGACCGGCGACGTCGCCGCGCTTGCGACCTCCGCGTTCTCCGCCGCCTTCAAGATCGGCTTGCAGCTCTCGGCGCCGTTCCTGGTGTTCGGCCTGGTCTTCAACATCGGGCTCGGCGTGCTGGCGCGGCTGATGCCGCAGATGCAGGTCTATTTCGTCGGCGTGCCGCTCTCGATCATGGTCGGCTTCCTGATCTTCGGCGTGGTGCTCGCGGCGATGATGAACACCTATTTCGACTACTTCAACGGCGTCATGCGCCAGCTTGCTCCGATGAACTAGGGGAGAGCGATGGGCGACGATACCGAAGACAAAACAGAAGACCCTACGCAAAAACGTCTCGATGAAGCCCTTGAGAAAGGCGACGTCGTCAAAAGCCAGGAGGTCAACACCTGGTTCGTGATCGCCGGTGCCACGCTGGTGCTGTCGACCTTCTCGGGCTCGATCGGCGGCGGCATCTTGATGCCGCTGCGCAACCTGATCGCCAATTCGTGGATGATCCGCACCGACGGCGCCGGGCTGCTTCAACTGACCCAGACGCTTGGCTACGCCGTGGTCGCCGCGATCGGGGTGCCGTTCCTGATGCTGGCGCTGGCCGCGGTCGCGGGCAACATGATCCAGCACCAACTGGTGTGGTCGGGCGAGCAGCTGAAGCCGAAATTCTCCAAGATCTCGCCGGCCGCCGGCTTCAAGCGGCTGTTCGGCAAGCAGGCGGTGGCGAATTTCCTGAAGGGCCTGTTCAAGCTGATCGCGCTCGGCGCCGTGATGGTCGTGGTGCTGTGGCCCGAGCGGTTGCGGATGGAAGCATTCCTGCGGGTCGATCCCGCCGAGCTGCTGCCCGCCATCACCAGCATGACAGTGCATCTGATGGCGGCGGTGGTCGCCATCCTCGCTGCGGTCGCGATCGCCGACTACTTCTTCCAGTACCGGACCTGGTACGAGCGTCACAAGATGTCGCTGCAGGAGATGAAGGAGGAGTTCAAGCAGTCGGAAGGCGACCCGCACGTCAAGGGCAGGATCAAGCAGTTGCGGGTCCAGCGCGCCAAGAAGCGCATGATGGCCCAGGTTCCCAAGGCCTCGGTGATCATCACCAACCCGACCCACTATTCGGTGGCGCTGGCCTACGACCGCAGCATGTCGGCGCCGCTCTGCGTCGCCAAGGGCGTCGACAACCTCGCCTTCAAGATCAGGGAGATCGCCAAGGAGCACGATATTCCGATCGTGGAGAACGTGCCGCTGGCCCGGGCGCTCTATGCGACCGTCGAGATCGACCAGGAGATCCCGGTCGAGCACTATCACGCGGTTGCCGAAATCATCGGCTACGTGATGCGGCTGAAGCGCGGCCTGTCCGGCCTGCGACAGTAAGGGGCGGAAAACCGCTTGAAATGCGCGTAACTTGCGAAATTGCCGCCTGATGGACTTGCGTTTTCGGGTCCGATTCAGGCACTCAGGGACGAGGCGGCCGGCCGGGCGCCTCGTGATGCAGACGAGCCATGTCTCTCCAGATGACCGCCGATAGCAACGATCCACCCGCGACTGAGCCGTTCGTGGCCCACGGGCCAGCGCGGCGCAGCGGCAGCATCCTGCTGGTGGTCCTGATCGCCGTCGGCATCGTCGCGGTGGCGGTCTGGCTGATGACCATCGGCCGTACCCAGGCGCAGCCCTATATCCTCGGCGTGCTGGCGCTGCTCGCCACCGTCGGCCTGTTCACCCTGTTCGCGCTTGCCGCCGGCATCATCCGCTTCTCCGACCGCGCCACCGACGACCCCGTGATGGCGCGGATCGCCGACCAGGCCCAGGAAGGGCTCGTGGTCACCGACTCCCGCGGCCACGTGGTCTATTCCAACGCCGCCTATCTGAGGCTGACCGGCGCGGCCGGGCCGCAGGACGTCCGCCCCGTCGAGCGCGTCTTCATTGGCAACCCCGACGTCTCCGAGGCGGTGTTCCGCCTCTTGAAGGCGGCGCGCGAGGGCAGGCGGCAGCAGGAGGAGGTCCGGGTCGCCGGCCACGAGGCCGGGCAAGGTGGTGAACAAGGCCGCTGGCTGCGGCTCAGGGTGCGCCCGCTCGGCGAGGGCAAGCGCGACGCGAGATATGCGGTGTGGTCGATCGCCGACGTCACCCGTGATCGCGAGGACCAGGAGGACGTGTTCCAGGAGCTGCGGCACGCGATCGAATATCTCGACCACGCGCCGTGCGGCTTCTTCTCGGTCAATCCGGCCGGCGAGATCGCTTATATCAACGCCACGCTGGCCAACTGGCTGGACTACGATCTGGCCGAGATCGGTTCGGGCGGCCTGAAGCTGACCGACATCGTCTCGGGCGACGGCGCGGCGCTGTTGACCTCGATTGCGGCGGTGCCGGGCGAGGTCAAGACCGAGGTGTTCGACATCGACCTGCGCATGCGCGGCGGCAAGACCGTGCCGGTGCGGCTCTATCACAAGCTCGCCTTCGGCGCCGACGGCGCGGCGGGCGCCTCGCGCACGCTGGTGATCAGCCGCGCCCGCGACGAGCATTCCGATCCGGAGCGCGCCGCCGAGGTGCGCTTCATGCGCTTCTTCGACCATACACCGATGGCGATTGCGACCGTCGACCGCGGCGGCAATGTGGTCGGTGCCAATGCGCGCTATGCCAAGCTGGCGCAGGGGCTGAACGGCGAGGGCGGCGCGGCCAAGTCGATCTTCCGCGCGGTCAATCCGCGCGACCGCGGCCTCCTGATCGCCGCGATCAACCAGGCCGCCGAGGGCCAGGGCGATATCGCGCCGGTCGAAGTGATGCTCGACGGCGCCAAGGAGCGCTTTGCCCAGTTCTTCGTGACGACCGTCGAGAAGGACGAACGCGACGCCGAGACCGCGATCGTCTACATGCTCGAGACCACCGAGCGACGCGCGCTGGAAAACCAGATCAACCAGTCGCAGAAGATGGAGATGGTCGGCCAGCTCGCCGGCGGCATCGCGCACGACTTCAACAACGTGCTGTCGGCCATCATGATGGCCAACGACTTCCTGCTGAACGCGCACAAGCCGACCGACCCGTCGTTCCAGGACATCATGCAGATCAAGCAGAACGCCACCCGCGCCGCGACGCTGGTGCGGCAGCTGCTTGCGTTCTCGCGCCGCCAGACGCTGCGGCCGCAGGTGCTCGATCTCGGCGATGCGCTGAGTGACCTCACCATGCTGCTGCGCCGGCTGATCGGCGAGAAGGTCAAGCTCGACCTCGTGCACGGCCGCGATCTGTGGCCGGTGAAGGTCGACGTTTCGCAATTCGAGCAGGTGGTGGTCAATCTTGCGGTCAACGCGCGCGACGCGATGCCCGACGGCGGCAAGCTGATCATCCGCACCGCCAATGTGCCGACCGAGGAAGCCGCCCAGCTCGCCAACAAGGGCATGCCGGCGGCGGACTATGTGAAGATCGAGATTTCGGACACCGGCACCGGCATTCCGCCCGAGATCATCGACAAGATCTTCGAGCCGTTCTTCTCGACCAAGGAAGTCGGCAAGGGCACCGGCCTCGGCCTGTCGACGGTCTACGGCATCGTCAAGCAGACCGGCGGCTTCGTCTATGTCGATTCCGTGCCGGGCGGGGGCACCACGTTCCGGATTTATTTGCCGCGGCATCGCCAGGAGCAGGAGGTCGCCCCGGAGGCGCAGACCGGCAACGGCGCGGCCAAGGATGCCGCCGCCGAAGCCGCCAAGCCGAAGCCCGATCTCACCGGGCAGGGCACCATCCTGCTGGTCGAGGACGAGGACGGCCTGCGCTCGCTGAATGCGCGCGGTCTCCGCTCGCGCGGCTACAGCGTGATCGAGGCGGCCAACGGCGTCGAGGCGCTGGAGGCGTTCGAGGAGAACAACGGCGCCGTCGATCTCGTCGTGTCCGACGTCGTGATGCCGGAGATGGACGGGCCGACACTGCTGAAGGAAATGCGCAGCCGCAATGCGGAGCTGAAGATCATCTTCGTCTCAGGCTATGCCGAGGACGCCTTCGAGAAGAGCCTGCCCGAGAACCAGCAGTTCGCGTTCCTGCCCAAACCGTTCACGCTGACGCAGCTGGTCGCCGCGGTGAAGGAAACCATGACGGCGAATTAGAGCGCGCTTTCGAGCGAAGTGGGCACCGGTTCGCGTCAAGAAAACGCGTCAGATAAGAAGCGCCAACCCAGGCGACGAGCCTCGATGCGCCTTCGTGTCCCGCGTGGGAGAGGCGATGTTGCGGTGCGGTCGCGGTTGAACCTGAGCCCCATCTCGCGGTAGGACGCGCCGTCGCGTCCACAAGGACCATAGTGTCACATCTCCGCGACCGAGGGCCGCAGCCGCGGTTCCCGTTTCCCGCTTCACTTTTATCAGGCCCTGCCCATGTTAGGGGCGTTTCCCCATGCCGGGGAATCCTTTGAGGAAACCAACATGAATTTCTCGCAACGCACGCGTGGAATGGTCCGGGCGATCGCCGTCGCGATGGCGCTGGCGCTGCCTGTGATGATGACCGTTTCGGCGGCTGACGCTCGCGTCGGCGGCGGCGGCTCGCGCGGCTCGCGGACATTCTCCGCGCCGCCCTCGACGAGCACGGCGCCCGGCTCGGTTGCGCCGATGAACCGTACCTTCAGCCAGCCTGGCAGCCCGAACATGGGGTCGCCGGCGGCGGCGACTTCCGGCGGCCTGTTCGGCCGCGGCGGAATGGGCCGTGGCCTGCTCGGCGGCCTGGCCGCGGGCTTCCTTGGCGCCGGCCTGTTCGGCATGCTGTTCGGCGGCGGCCTGTTCTCGGGTCTCGGCGGCCTCTCGTCGATTCTCGGCCTCCTGCTGCAGATCGGTTTGATCGTGCTCGTGGTCCGGCTCGCGATGTCGTGGTGGCAGCGCCGCAATACGCCGGCCTCCGCGTACGCGGGCGGCCCCGACGTCGGCCCCGGCCCGCAGGGCAACGCCCGTTCGGGCTTTGGCTTTGGCCTCGGCGGCGGATCGAATGCACCGGTCGAGATCACGCCGGCCGACTATGAGACGTTTGAGCGGCTGCTCGGCGAGATCCAGGCCGCGTGGTCGAACGAGGACATTGCGAAGCTGCACACGCTCGCGTCGCCGGAGATGGTGTCGTACTTCTCGAAGGATCTCGAGGAGAACAAGGCGCGCAACGTCACCAACAAGACTTCCAATGTGAAGCTGTTGCAGGGCGACCTCGCCGAAGCCTGGCGCGAAGGCGACAGCGAATACGCCACCGTCGCGATGCGCTACACGCTGGTCGACACCATGCTCGAGCGCGGCACCGGCCGGATGGTCGGCGGCAACGAGCAGCCGGAGGAGATCACCGAAGTCTGGACCTTCGTGCGCCAGCGCGGCGGCAACTGGGAACTCTCGGCGATCCAGCAGACCAACTGATCGGTCGCCCGATATGACAAGTACAAGGCGCCGCGGCATCAACCGCGGCGCTTTTGTTTTGCGCGCTCATTGGCGCGTCGCGGCGCCGGAATATCCGCACGGGCTGCGGGTTGATGTCAGCGGACCAAAACAACCATCGGGAGGATTAAGATGAAGGTCATTGCGTGCATCGCGGTTCCGGTCTGTCTTGCATTTGTCGTCACGGCTGCGCCGCCGGCACAGGCGCAGACTGCCGACACCAGCTTCTTCTTGACCAGCAACGGCATTGGCAATGGCGGCAATCTCGGCGGCCTCGCCGGTGCCGATAATCATTGCCAGACGCTGGCGCAGGCCGCGGGCTTCGGCGCGCCGAAGACATGGCGCGCCTATCTCTCGACCCAGGCCGCCGACGGCCAGGTCGCGGTGAACGCGCGCGATCGCATCGGCAAGGGACCGTGGAAGAATGTGAAGGGCGTCGTGGTCGCCAAGGACGTCGCCGACCTGCACAGCGCCGGCAACAATCTCACCAAGCAGACCGCCCTGTCCGAGAAGGGCGACGTCGTCAACGGTGCCGGCGACACGCCGAACCGCCACGACGTGCTGACGGGATCGCAGGCGGACGGGACTGCGTTTGCGGCCGGTGAGGACCGCACCTGCAAGAACTGGACGAGCAGCACGCAAGGCGCCGCCATGGTCGGGCATTTCGACCGCAAGGGCCTGCGCGACGACGAGCCGTCAAAATCCTGGAACACGTCGCATCCCTCGCGCGGCCCCGACGGCGGCTGCTCGCAGGCCGATCTGAAGAGCACCGGCGGCGACGGCCTGCTGTACTGCTTCGCGGCGAATTGAGGGGATACAAGGAGACTTGAGCGGCGGTCGCCTTGCGTCGCCGCTCATTGAATCTGCGAGAGCGCTTAACCCTTCTTGCGCTTGACGGTCTTCTTTGCAGTTTTCTTTTTCTTCGCGGTTTTTTTCTTGGCCGCGAAATAGGCCTCCACCTTCTTCGAGGAGTGTCCAACTGCGGCGACCGCGGTCTTGAGCCGGGCAGGGGTCACCTTGAATTTCTTCGACCAGTAGCGGACCTCGTAGGGCTGGCTGATCGCGATCCGCGCGCGGTCGGCGGCCTTGTGCCGCTGCTCCTTGAAATAGGCCTCGACCTTCTTGGCGGAATGCCCGACCTTCTTGACGGCGGCCTTGAGCTTCGCCGGCGTGACCTTGAACTTCTTGGACCAGTACGCAACTTCGTAGGATTCGCTCAACGCGATCAGGGCGCGATCTGCGCCGCCCCGCTTCTTCTTGTTGTCCGCCATCAGATGATCCTTCATCGAAGATTTCGACGTCGGAACCTTAGCAGTCTCTGCGTGGTTCGGACAGGCAGCCTGTCCACGGTGGACGATCCGAGCTCTGCACGGCTACGATCGAGCTGACGAGAAGCGACGCGGTGAAAGTTTTTGGAGGTAAGTGCATGCACTATCAGCTTTACTACTGGCCGATGATCCAGGGCCGCGGCGAATATGTCCGCCTCGCGCTCGAGGATGCGGACGCCGGTTACACCGACGTCGCGCGCGGCAAGGGCGGCACGGGCGCCATGATGAAGATGATGGACGCGCACAAGGGCACGCCGCCGTTTGCGCCGCCGTTCCTCAAGGCCGGCAGCCTCGTGATCGGGCAGACCGCCAACATCCTGCTCTATCTCGGCGCGCGCCACGGCCTCGCCCCGAAGGCGGAAGGTGGCAAGCTCTGGCTGCACCAGCTGCAGCTGACGATTACGGACTTCGTGCTGGAGATCCACGACACCCATCATCCGCTCGGCCCGTCGCTGTATTACGAGGACCAGAAGGCGCCGGCGAAAAAGCGCACGGAAGAATTCTGGGCGTCGCGAGTGCCAAAATATCTCGGCTATTTCGAGGACCTCGTGCAGGCGAATGGCGGCGCGTTCGTCACCGGCCGCCGCGTGACCTATGTCGACCTCTCGCTGTTCCAGATCGTGGAAGGCCTGCGCTACGCGTTTCCGAAGCGGATGGCGGCGTTTGAAAAGAAGGTCCCGCGCCTGATCGCGCTGCGCGATCGCGTCGCCGAGCGGCCGAACATCAAGGCGTATCTGGCCAGCGAGCGGCGGATTCCGTTCAACGAGGAGGGGATCTTCCGGCGTTACAAGGCGCTGGATGCCGTCATTCCGGGTTCGCTTCGCGTGCCCCGGAATGACTGCTTCGCAGTCACCGGTTCCGCCCATCCACCGGCGTCATCGTGATCTTCGACAGATCGATTCCGTCGATGCAGTTGACATTGAGCGCCACGATGTCGGTGCCGTCAGGCTTGTTGCCGCGTGCGAACACCTCGACGCCGCAATCGACGCAAAGCTGGTGGCAGATCGCATGGCGGTTGAACAGATATTCCTTCAAATTCTCGGCGCCGGCGCGAAGCTGGAAGCTCGTTGGCGGCATGAACACGAAGTGCAGGCCCTTCTTGGTGCAGATCGAACAGTTGCAGGCGGTCACCATGGCCATATCGGTGGTGCATTCGAAGCGGACCTGGCCGCAATGGCAGCCGCCGGTATAGGTCTTGTTCTCCGCCATGATCGTTCCTCACCACAGCCCGGGCACGAGGCGATAGCGCACCCGTGCCGCATAATCGGCATAGCCTGACAAACCCGCCACCAGCGTCCGCTCCTCGATCCCGGTGCGGATCGCAAACATCACGAAGAACACCGGCACGAAGGCAAGACCCCACCAGGAGCCGAGCATCAGCGGCACGCCGATGAAGAACAGCATCACGCTCGTATACATTGGATGGCGGACCAGCGCGTAGGGACCGGTCGAGATCACCTGATGGTGGCGCTCGGTCTGCACCTTTACGACCGGCGCGGCGAACGAATTGGTGCGGAACACCCAGAGGATCAGCACGGTCGAGACCAGATACAGCACGAGGCCGAGCACGATCAGCGGCACGCTGGCATTGGCGCCGCCAAAGCGCCGGTCGAGCCCCATCGCGACGAACCACAGCACCGCGACGACGACGAACACCAGCATGAAGCGCTTGTCCTCGGTGGGCTGGCCTTCACGCGCGGTCAGACGCATGCGCTCGGCCAGCAGCCCGGGATCGACCCTGGCGAGCCACAGCCCGCAGGCCGGCCCGATCAGCGCCGAGGCGATCAGATAGGCCCACGCGCCAGGCCAGTGCGGCGTGCCGGCGAAGGCAAACAGCAGCGCGGCCATGGCGATGACGAAGAAAGTGTTCTGCAGGAGGAGCTTTGCGATCATGGGCGGCTCCGCACAATTCCGATCCCGATTATCGCACTGTTTTCGCGGCAGACATGCGACCGCAGCGATCAACTTTCGGAGCAGGCGAGGCGTTCCTGCGTCGTTTGCCTCTGCATTGACAAACATATAAGTAACTGCTTATATAAATTCATGACCGCCGCCATGCAGCTGACCAATGTGCTCAAGACCCTCGCGGACCCGACGCGGCGGGCGGTGTTCGAGCGGATCGCACGGGAAGGCGAGGTGGCCGCGACCGGACTGGTGCAGGGCTCAAAGGTGTCGCAGCCGGCGGTGTCGCAGCATCTGCGCGCGCTGCGCGATGCCGGGCTCGTCGCCGAACGGCGCGAGGGTCGGCATATCCATTATCGCGTCGCGCCGAAGGGGCTCGGCCCGCTGATCGACTGGCTCGGGCACTACGAGACGTTCTGGGCCGAGCGTTTCGCAAATCTAGAGAAATTGTTGAAGGAGAGTGAGTGATGCCTGAGACGCACGCGATCACCGTCGAGAAGGTGCTGCCTTACGCCGCCGACAGGATCTGGCGGACGCTGACCACGAGCGACTTGCTGGTGAAATGGCTGATGCCGAACGATTTCGTTGCCGTGGTCGGACACCGGTTCAATTTCCGCACCAGGCCGATCGGCGACTGGGACGGCGTCGTGCATTGCGAGGTGCTGGACTGCGATCCGCCGCGCCTGCTGCGCTACTCCTGGAAGGGCGGCGCCGACACCAATCCGGAATACGGCTCGAAGCTCGACTCGGTCGTCACCTGGACGTTGACGACTGTCGAGGGCGGCACGCAGGTCCGCATGGTGCATGACGGTTTCGTGTTCCCCGGCAACCGCTACGCCTTCGACATGATGAGCCCGGGCTGGGGCAAGATCGTCGATGCGATCGGACGCGTCGCCGCCGAAGCCTGACGGCTCACTCGTTGTTGCCGCGGCGGACGGTGATCGAGGCGTCGGTCCGGTTGCGCGTGCATTCCAGATTGAGGCGGCGATAGCGCATCGTGATGGTGTTGCCTCGCAAAATGCCCATGCGCTTCAGGCAGCGCGAGGTGCCGGTCACGGCGTCGTCCTTCGGCACGGTGAAGACCAGCGCCGTGGCGGAGCCGACCAGGTTGAAGAACTCCGGCCTCATCTTGCGATCGGTCTTGGCATAGAGCTCGATCGAATAGTCCTTGCCGCGGCAGCCGAGCGACAATTCCTTGGCCGCCGGATGCGTCAGGTAGGTGATGTTGGCGGCCGTGAAATTGACCTTCAGCCCGTCGATCTGGCCGGCGAGCTGCTTGGCGATGTCTTGGCAGGGATCGGCATAAGCAGGCGCGGCAGTGATGGCTGTCGCCAGCGCCAACAGCGCGGCCGGCAAAATGGAGCGGATGCTCAAAGGCAAGCGTCGGCGCAACGATGCTGTCACGAAATACCCCCGCGGTACAAAAATACGCGAAGGTACATGCAGGCTCCCGCGGAGCGCGTCAATATGTGCGGTGACCGCGGGAGCGGTCACACAGCGCCGTCCGGCGCCGTTTGCCTAAAGCGCGACGAGATTAGGTTGAATCGTCATCGCGCTTTAGCTCTTTGTTTGAGCATGATCTTTTCGGAAAACCGCTTCGCACTTTTCCGGATCATGCTCTAGCCAGGCGCCTTGCACTTGCCGTTGTGCTTGGACGCTCCGGCGGCCTCGCGCCTGCAATCAATTGCCGATGGCAGTCCGAGTGCCTTTCCGTTCCCCGAAAAGACCGACGGTTAGCCACCTGCCTCAGGACGCGCACTTCCCATCCCGCGCCTTGGACGCCCCGGCGGCCCGGCGCTCGCAATCATTGCCGTAGGTCTTGCCGTCGCAGCCGCAGACCGGCAGGAAAATCTTGTTGCAGATCGTCGGGCGGAAGGCGCAGGTGCCGGTCTGGTCGAAGCGGCCGCAGGTCCCTGGCTTGAACTGGCAGAACTTGCCGGCGCCGCATTGCAGGCCGGCAATGCCGCCGCACGTCTTGCCGAGGCGGGCTGCGTTGGCGTCAATCGGAACCGCCATCAACAGGGCCAGCGCCGCGAACCAGACGAAAAGCGCTGTCTTCATGATGGCCTCCTTGTGGCCTCGTTGGCCGTCTCGGCATTTGCCCGGCGTTGTCGCAACCTGAGATTACGGCGCGATGAAAGATAGCACGCGGATTGCCGTTTCAGCGCATGGCTGGACGGCGGCCGGCTTCCCTTTCCTTTGTCCGAAAAAGGCTTAGAACGGCTTACATTGCCGGCGGCCCCGCGGCCAGCACCGGCCTTTCGAACCGACGCGCAGCCCAAACGAGCAGCTCATGAACGCCCCCACCGCCTTTCCCGACCAGCAGAAGCCCGTTCCGCCCTACAAGCACACCCCGCTGTTCCCGCTTGGTGCGGACACCACGCCCTACAAGAAGGTCACGAGCGAAGGCGTCCGGGTCGAGAAGGTCCTGGGCAAGGACATGCTGGTAGTGTCGCGGGAGGCGCTGCGGGCGCTTTCCGAGGCCGCGTTCGGCGAGATCAATCACTATCTGCGGCCGGGCCATCTGAAGCAGCTGCGCTCGATCCTCGAGGACAAGGAAGCCAGCGACAACGACAAGTTCGTCGCCTTCGACTTCCTCAAGAACGCCAACATCGCGGCAGGCGGCGTGCTGCCGATGTGCCAGGACACCGGCACCGCGATCATCATGGGCAAGAAGGGTTTTAACGTCATCAGCGACGGCGACGACGAGGCGGCGCTGTCCGAAGGCGCGCGCGATGCGTATCTGCGCCGCAACCTGCGCTATTCGCAGGTCGCTCCCTTGTCGATGTATGAGGAGAAGAACACCTCCAACAACATGCCGGCGCAGTGCGAGATCTACGCCGAGGGCGACGACGCCTACAAGTTCATGTTCATGGCCAAGGGCGGCGGCTCCGCCAACAAGAGTTTTCTGTTCCAGGCGACGCCCTCGGTGCTGACCAAGGACCGGCTGCTGGCCTTCCTGAAGGAGAAGGTGCTGACGCTCGGCACCGCGGCCTGTCCTCCGTACCACCTTGCGATCGTGATCGGCGGCACCTCCGCCGAGCTCTGCATGAAGACGGTGAAGCTCGCCTCGGCGCGCTATCTCGATGCGCTGCCGACCCACGGCTCGGCCGACGGCAATGCGTTCCGCGATCTCAAGATGGAGCAGGAAATCCTCAAGATGACGCAAAGCTTGGGGGTGGGCGCGCAGTTCGGCGGCAAATATTTCTGCCACGACGTGCGCGTGATCCGTATGCCGCGCCACGGCGCCTCGCTGCCGATCGGGCTTGGCGTGTCCTGCTCGGCGGACCGTCAGGTGCTCGGCAAGATCACCAAGGACGGCGTCTATCTCGAGGAGCTCGAGCACAACCCGGCGCAGTATCTGCCCGCGGTCGAGCAGTCGCTCGGCGGCGAGGTCGTCAAGATCGACCTCAACAAGCCGATGAAGGACATTCTCGCGACGCTGTCGCAATATCCGACCAAGACCCGCGTCTCGATGACCGGCACCATGATCGTGGCGCGCGATTCGGCCCACGCCAAGCTGCGCGAGCGGCTGGAGAAGGGCGAGCCGCTGCCGGATTATTTCAAGAACCACCCGGTCTACTACGCGGGTCCGGCCAAGACGCCCGAGGGCTACGCCTCCGGCGCGTTCGGCCCGACCACGGCGGGACGCATGGACTCCTTCGTCGATCAGTTCCAGGCTGCAGGCGGCTCGATGGTGATGGTCGCCAAGGGCAACCGCGCCGTCGCGGTGCGCGAGGCCTGCAAGAAGCACGGCGGCTTCTATCTCGGCTCGATCGGCGGTGCCGCGGCGAACCTCGCCGAGCACTGCATCAAGAAGGTCGAGGTGGTCGAGTATCCCGAGCTCGGCATGGAAGCGATCTGGCGCATCGAAGTGGTCGACTTCCCGGCCTTCATCATCATCGATGACAAGGGCAACGACTTCTTCAAGGAATTGAATCTCGGTTGAGGATCCGGGTTGAGGGCGACAGGCCTCGACGGATTTTCCAAGGGCTGGGTCGCCGTCAGCATCGACGGCGACCACCGCACGATTTCCTTTCACTCCGATATTGCGGACGCACTGGCGCGTCCGTTCGATCGTGCCGGGATCGATATCCCGATCGGCATGACTGATGACGGCGAGCGCGCGTGTGACCGTCTCGCCCGAGAGCGCCTGCGTCCGCATTTCTCGCGCGTCTTTACCGGGGCACGGCGCTGGCTGTGGGAGGAGTTTCGCGATCCCGGTAAGGCGAACGAAGAAGCGCTGCGCCGCGGCCAGACCCGCGTCTCGCGGCAGCTCTGGCATCTGGGCAACAAGATCATGGAGGTCGACGCGTTCGTGCGCGCGAACGCCGCGCGCGACATCCGCGAGGTGCATCCCGAACTGGTGTTCCTGCGGCTGAACGGCGGCACGCCGCTGCCGCGCAAGAAGTCGGAGGAGGGCGATGCGCTTCGCCACAAGCTGCTCAAGCGCGCGGGCTTTCGCGACATCGATCGCTGGCTCACGGAGGAGCGGATCGGCAGCGGAGCCAAGCGCGACGATGTGCTGGACGCCTGCGCGGTGGCGCTCGCAGCGTGCGAGCCTTGCGGAAGCGTTCCGGAAGGGACGCCGCCATTGGATGCGCACAGCGTGTCGATGCAGATCTGGTTCTAGCGGCAAGCCCGCGCCGTATCGCTGCTGTTAACCACGCTGCGGCGACTGCGACGTTCTGCCACGCGCAGGGTTGTGGGGCGCGAGCAAAGCAACCGATTTCGGCCAAGGACCCTTAACGTTTGTCGTCGACCCTCCGCGCTCATCCAAGGGTAGTGGGCGTGGGTGACATGACACATTCGGCGATACAGCGGATTGGACGGGCGGCGCTTGTGTTCGCGGCACTCGGCCTCGCCGGCTGCAACAAGGAGCGGCCGCCCGGCGTGTATGACGTGAGCGTCAGCGAGGCCTATCGGCGCCTGTCCAACGACAAGCTTGCCGACATGGTCTACGCCAAGCAGTGCGGAATTCTGGTCCATGTGACGCCGTCAGGCATCCCGGGCTACGAGGTCACCTGGCGGGTTCACAGCAGCGGCCGCGAGCTCGTGCGCTTCACCGCAGTGCTGACGGCCTTCAGCGAGAACCAGACCAAGGTCGAGATACGTATGCCTTCGGCCGGCAACGGCGAGGCGTATGACGGGTCGCAATCCTACAGGCGGCCGGCCTTCCAGCAGCCGCTTCGTCCGGCCGTTCAGGAGCAGGTCGCCGCGATCCTCGAAGGCCGCAAATTCGACGTCCAGCGCGTCGGGCCCGGGAAGGACAAGATTTGCCAAGTGCAGCGCGCCGGGCTCGAGACGGGCCTGGTGTTCCGCGTCGACGATTAATGGAAATCGATAAAGGGAGTTGACGATGAAGTTTGCTTTCGGTGCATTTCTCGTGGCCTGCGTGGTGGGCTATCTGTACTACATCTTTCCAAACCCGGCGGATGGCACGGTCTATCCCGTGCCGATCACCCAGGCGCGGCAGGACCTCGCGAAAGCGGAGCTGCCGCCCTTTGTGTTCGGCAGCCAGTCCCTGGACGTGGTCCGCAACATCGGCGACGCGCAGGTTGTCTGGATCGTCCGCAGGAAGAGCGAAGAATTGTTCCGCTACACTGCCGAGCTCTCGGCTGAGGAGAAGGGCGCTGCGACGCGCGTCAAGCTGAGGCTGGACGGCGCCAAGGGGCGCACCGAGGACTATGCCAAGAACCTCGCGGATAACCCCAAGATCCGGGACCTGTATCTCGTCGCGATGCAAGAGCGTGTCGCTTCCACCCTCGAGCGCCGGCAGTTCGAGATGTCGCGCATCCATCCTGCAATGGCGGCCGCCGCGGTGGCGAACATGGGCAATATACGGAAATCAGCGGACGAAGCGGCCGCAGCAGCCGCGGAGATCGAGCGCAGCACCATTCAAAGGGCGTATCGTAACGAGCCCGCCAGCGTCCGTCGCTGAGAGCCGATAGCGCGCTGAGATCAGGTTGAATCGTCAGCGCGCTTCGGCTTCTTGTGTGAGCCGGTCGGGATGTGGACCCGGCGCTTACGCCCGGGTGCCGGTGAAGGGGAAGCTGCCCATCGGGCCGATGCCCATCTCGCCGGCGATGCCGTCGCCGGAAACCTTGCCGGTGAATTCGAGCGTCAGCGGCATTGGGTTGGTGATGGAAACCTTCCAGGTGACGTTGTCGCCGTTCACGGAGCCGTCGAAGATCTCGGTGGAATTGCCCTCGGCGCCCTGCGTGCCGGTGAGCGTGCCGCCCGAGCTCGCCAGCGACAGCGTCGCCCTGCGCTCGCCCATCGGCGTCGTCATCGTCAGATTCCAGTTTCCGTCCACCGCCATTGATATGTCTCCCCTCATGGTAAAAGCGTTTTCAAGCGAAGTGGGTACCGGTTCGCGTGAAGAAAACGCGTCAAACAAGAACCTGGAGCATTGGCTCTGACGCAGTCAGAGCCGGTGCTCCAGGGCGTGCGCGGGTATAGCTCATCTTGCCGCGCGCGCCTAGTTCGCGGCTGCGGCGATCAGGCGCGGGCGGCGGCGCGCAGCCGGCTTCCGACCAGGAAGCGGAAGGCGACGTACTGGATCGCGAAGGCAACGATCTTGGCGCCGAGCAGCACCACCGACACGTAGAACGCCCACAGCTTCATGTCGCCGGTCGCTGCGATCGCGATGGTGCCGGCGGCGAGCACGAACATCAGCGCAGCCCAGGCATAGCCGGCGAGGGTGGCGTATTCCGGAATGGTCTCGATCACGATCGGCGGCAGATAGCGCAGCATCCAGCCGCGCTTGAGCATGATCGCGCCGATCGCGATGTGGCCGATCGCGGGCTTCGCCAGCACGAAGCGTGGATCGTTGGTGAGCAACGTGGCGCTGCCAAGCACGATCACCAGCGCGAGGCTTGCCCAGGTCATGTAGCCGAGCGCCTGTCCCTTCACGCGCGCATAGACCACTTGCGCAATCGCGCCCGCGATCGCAACGCCGGTGGCGATCAGGACATTGTCGGTGGCGAGATAGACCACCAGGAAAACGATGGTGGAGAGAAAGTCGCTCGCAAGCCTGGCAAATACGCTCTTCATCGTCGTGGTTTCCGTTTCCTCGGGCGGGTGATTGGTCTGGTGTTGTTATAGCAGCGTTCAGTGCGACGGCAGCGCGCGGGCCGGCGGTGCGCCGTACTTGGCCGCGCGATATTGCGGATACCAGCGGGTGAAGCACACCGCGGCGTTGCGTGCGGCGAAGGCGATCAGGAGACCCGTCCACAGCGGCAGGGCCGGCACGTAGAGCACCGCGATGTTGCCGATCAGCATCAGCAGCGTCGCGGCAGCCCAGGCACCTGTGATCAGATAGTTGGCGTGGGTGAAGCCGGGCAGCTTCGCGATCTCGGCAGCGACCTGTTCGAGCGCGTATTGCCGCGTGAAGGGATGGCCGATCAGGATCGAGAACAGCGTCACCAGCAGCATGCCGGCATCGACGGCGATCTTCACGGCGATGCTGCTCGGCGTCGCATCGACGAAGGAGAGATAGCAGCCGACCGCGGTGAACACGATCACCGAACCGACGCCGAGGATCTTGATGCTGCGCCCGCGCGCGATATCGAAGGCGATGACGGCAAGGCAGATCAGCGCGGCACAGAGCAGGCTCAAATTGGCCGAGGCCACCAGCATCAGCGTGGCGAAGGCGCCGTAGGGAGCGAGGATCAGGAAGATCGTCATCGAAGGCCTCATCCGGCTAATCTTTACATCGTAAAGATACCCTAGAGGTGGGTGAGCGGGGCGTCAAGCGAAATCTTTACAGTGTCAAAATCGTGAGGTCGTAGAGAAAACTTGAGTATTTTCAATTTGATGTGTTGGTAGTGCCGCTTGGCGCACGCTTTCTGCCGTCGTGGCCGGGCTTAGCGTCCGGAGGACGGCGTCGCTTCCGCTCGCCTATGTCCCGGCCATCCACGTCTTTCATTAAGGAGCTGACAAAGACGTGGATGCCCGGGACAAGCCCGGGCATGACGCGTGGAGGAATGGAGGCTCTCGGGCGCGCGGCTTACTCCGCACCCACCCAGTTGCCGTGGAATCCGTCCGGCACGCGGTGACCGAGATGGACCAGCGCAGTCGGGCCCGCCTCGACGTCGGTGGCGTTGAACACGGCGAGGTCGCTGCGGTTTTCGCGGGCGCGCCAGACCACGGCGAGCAGCCAGCCGTCGCCCTCGGCGGCGTCGGAGTCGCGCTCGACGAACACGGGCTCGGAGATCGTATCGCCGGCGGGCAGGAGATAGTGGCCGAGCCGCTTGCCCCTGCCGTCGACATGCACGATGCCCGACAGCGCGCCGAACATCGGCAGGTCGGGATTGGCGCAGGCGTACCAGCCGTGATTGCTGGCAAGCCCCGCGCGGCGATCGTCGACGCGGGGGAATTCGCCGGTGAGGTCGTCGAGATAGGTCTGCGTGAAGCGGTCGGTGTTGCCCGAGAGGTCGAAGGTCCAGCGGCAATAGCGCGCGCGGTTCTTCCTCGGGTCGGTCGGCGAGCCATCGGGATGGTTGAACAGCGGCGCTTCCTCGAACTGCATCACGTCGGCAACGATGCGGTTGCCGTCCTCCCACGCGTTCATGACGTGGAAGACGTAGCAGGTCTCGGCGCGGAACCAGATGATGTCCTTAGATGCGCCGCTGCGCTTCATCACGCCGACATAGGCGCCTTTCTCCGGCTCCCAGGCGTAGGGCGCCTGGCCGCGCATCGCGCGCTGCATGCTGCCGGTGATCGGCAGGATCGGAAACAGCACATGGTTCTCGGTGACGATGAAGTCGTGCACCATGCTGGCATAGGGCGCCTCAAAGCGTTCGAACCGGGTCACTACGCCGGATGAACTCACCGAACCGAACGACAGCGCGGGCGTCAGGGGGCCGGCGGCGTTGTAGCCGAAGAACACCAGCTCGCCGGTGACCGGATCGATCTTGGGATGCGCGGTGAAGGGACCGGAGATCGCGCCCTTGTAGTCGCAATAGCCGGTGCGCTTCAGCGTGTCCGGCTCGATCTCAGTCGGCAGATGGCCTTCCTCGAGCGCGAGCAGGCGGCCGCCATGGAAGATGATGTTGGTGTTGGCGACGCCGCCATCGGTCGGTGCGGACGCCGGCGCATCCGGCAGCTTGCGGCCGAAGCCGCCATACAGGGCGCGGCCAGCGTCGTGCTCGGCCTGCCATTTCGGGGTGCGGACCCAGCGGTTGCGGTAGCTGGCGCGGCCGTTCTCGAGATGGAAGGCGTGCAGCATGCCGTCGCCGACGAACCAATGCGCGCCCGGCGCGTCGAACTGCGGATTGGGGCCGTTGCGATAGAGCGTGCCGTTCAGCTCGCGCGGCAGTTCGCCGGTGATCTTCAGGAACGGCGCATCGGCCTCGAATGGGATCGGCGCCAGATTGGTCCGCACGGCATTTGATGTCACCTGATCGAGCATCCGCATCTCCCTCCGTTATGATCTTTACATCGTAAAGATATCAGTACGGGTGATGCGGCCGATCGTCAAGCAAAATCTTTACAGTGTAAAAATTGCGACATATAAGAGCCGCATGACAAGATTATCCAAGGAAAACAAGGCCGCTCGTCCGGCACTGACGCGCACCCGCAGGGTCGCGCGTGCAACCGCTGACCGGTCGGCGCGGCGCCGGGCCAATGACGCGCCGTATCATCACGGCGATCTGCATGAGGCGCTGCTGAAGGCGGCCGAGCGCGTGCTGGAGCGCGACGGGCTGCCGGGGCTGACATTGCGCGCGGTGGCGCGCGAGGCCGGGGTGTCGCATGCCGCACCCACGCATCATTTCGGCGATCTCACCGGTTTGCTCAGTGAACTCGCTGCGATCGGCTTCCGGCAGTTCGGCGAAGCGATGGCGGCGGCGAACGTGTCCGCAGAGACGCCGCCGGAGAAGGGAATGGCGAGCGCCAAGGCTTACGTCGCCTATGCGCAGGCGCATCCAGGCATGTATGGGCTGATGTTCCGCAGCGAACGGCTGGATTACTCGCGACCATCGCTGCATGAATCGTCCGAAGCCTCGTTCGCAGGATTGGCCCGCGGCGTCGGTGCCAGCCGGCATGAGGAGATTTCCAGGGATTCGCTTTCGCTCGAGCAGGCTGCCGCGATCGCCTCGGCCTGGTCGCTGGTGCATGGCTTCACCATGCTGCTGCTCGACGGACGGCTCTCCAAGATTCTGAACCTGTCACCCGAGGGGACGACCCCGGAGACGTTGCTGATCGCGATGCTCCGGTTGGCCTCAAGCCGTCCGCCGCGGCCGTAACCGATGTCGCCCCGGTAGCGTACTAGCGTTTTGTCAGCGACGTGGTGCGGCCGCTCTGGCCGATCGTCTTCACCTGATCCGCGCCACATTTGAAATCGCGGGCGAAGTCTTCGGCGGCCTGCCGCGCCAGCTCGTTGGCGTTGGGATTGGCCGCGACGTCGACATAGGCGACGTGACAGACCTCGCCCGGCGGCAGCCGCGTCACAGCGAGCATCGCCCGCGAGACGGGACCGCCTCGCTTGTCCTGCTCGCTGTTGTCGGCGATCAGCCAGCGCTGGATGATGGCAAAAGGCTTGCTGCCGGCCGCACGCCATTCGACGGTGTTGCCGCTCGAGCTGAACGGGCCGAACCAGGCTTGCGCCGCCGGTTCCCTGGCTGCCGCCTCGCGATTTCGGCCGACCGAGACTACTTCGCGCAGATCGCCCTCATTGATCAGCACCACAAGGCCGGATTTCCCCGGGCAGACCCGCGTGGCGCTGCCGTCCTCCTCATTGGGCTTGCCGATCATGCGGCAGGCCTTCGGTGCGGTCGAGGTGTAGCTGCTGCTGAACGTTTCGGCGCCAGCCTGACCAGGATTTGCGCTGGCAAGCGCCATAATGGCTGTTGCAAAAGCAAGGTATTTCATCAGGGGAGACTTACGATCCACGTTACTTTGTTTCTGACATACGCAATCTGGGGAAGGTTCAACAGACACGCGGGAAACACCTGACAGACGCGCGGAATCGTCCTAGAAGGGCGGCTTCGCAACTTTTGTCGCGTGCACCTTGCGTGCCGTAACCTCGATCGTCATGCCCACGATATCATCCAACAAGCCCTATCGCGTCGGCCGTTCCCGTACCGGCCTCGGCCTTTTCGCCACCAAGCCGATCAAGAAAGGCGACAAGATCATCCGCTATTTCGGGCCCTTGCTCGACTCGAAGAAGAAGGATGAGGACGCGATCGAGAACAAATATCTGTTCGAGCTCACCAACCGCTGGACCATCGACGGCTCGATCCGCGAGAATCTCGCCCGCTACATCAACCATGCCTGCCGGCCGAACGCGGAATCCGACGTCCGCCCACGCAAGCGCAAGGTGTTCATCCGCGCGATCAAGAACATCGAGCCGGGCGACGAGATCAATTACGATTATGGAACCGACTATTTCAAAGCCTATCTGAAGCCGATCGGCTGCAAGTGCGACGCCTGCGAGAAGAAGCGCAAGAAGAAGCGCGCGGAGGCGAGGGCGGAGCGGCTGCGGCTGAAGGAAAAGGCCGAGCGCAAGGCCGAGAAGCTTGCGGCGGAGAGGGCGAAGGCCAAGGAAAAAGCCGCGCCAAAGGTCAAGCCAAACGGCGCCAAGGCGAACGGCAAGCTGAATGGCAAGCACCTGAACGGCCATTCCTATATGAAGGCCGCAGGCAAGAAGGGCGTCGCCTCGAAGCGTGGTGGCGCGCGGGCGCTCTACGCCTGACACCGGTCTCCGGAATGAGACCGTGTGCCCAAATGGCTGGTGGTCTCTTTTGGCACGCGCGATGTCCGCTTGTCCGTCGGAGTGCAACAATTGTTAGCCGCCGGGCTTGCGCGCCGATGCCGGCAGCGGGGCGTCGCCGAAATCGAGTGTCGAGCGTTGGATGATCGTGCCGCGCTCGTCGATGACGAGGCGCAAGCGGCGGTGTTCCGAAAAGAAGGTCAGCCGATGCCGGCCCGCATCGGCGTCGACCCCGCGTTCCGACAGCGTCGTGATCTTTCCCGATCGCATCTCGGCCTGCAGCAACGGCACGCCGATGCCAAGCCCCTCGGCGACGACGTTGGCATCGACCTCGAACGTACCGTCAGCGAATGCGATTCCTGTCATGACGCCCTCGCGGGCTGGCGTGGAAAGTAGGTGCAATCCGCCAGCGTGCTGCCGTCGAGCTCGCGCATAAAGGCCTCGCGGGCCGCCGCCAGCTTGGCTTTGAGCCGGCAGCGCGGCAGCAGCACGCAGGCTCCTCCGTCGTCCCTGAAGCATTCGACCAGTGCGCTGTCGCCCTCCAGCGCGCGCACCACCTCGCCGAGGGTGATCGCCTGCGGCGGCCGCGCCAGCGCAAACCCGCCCCCGACGCCGCGCTGGGTGGTGATGAAGCCGGCCTCGGCGAGATCGCGCACCACCTTGGCGAGGTGATTGCGGGAAATGCCGAATTCGGCCGCGATCTCGCTGGTGGCGAACGACCGGTCCGGCTCGCCGGCCAGCCGCATCAGCGCGCGCAGGGCAAAATCCGTGAACGACGTCAGGCGCATGGGAGGCCCTCGAAAACAGAACTTGGCAGGGCTGATATAGCCCGCTAAATGGGTATTTGAAATACCTATTTATGGAGGCCCGTCATGACAGGGGCAGAACGGCGCGAGCAGATCACGGCCCAGATCGTCGAGCGAACCGGGATCACCGAGGCGATGATCGAGCGCCTCGTGCACGGCTTCTACGCCAAGGTGCGCCGCGACCCGATGCTGGCGCCGGTGTTCGACGCCAGGATCCGCGATTGGGAACCGCATCTGGAGCAGATGTGCGCGTTCTGGTCCTCGGTCGCGCTGATGACCGGGCGCTATCACGGTACGCCGATGGTCAAGCATATGAAGCTGCCGGTCGATGCCGTGCATTTCGACCGCTGGCTCCAACTGTTTGAGGCAACGGCAGCCGAGCTGTGCCCGTCCGTGGCGGCGGAGCATTTCATCGATCGCGCGCGGCGCATCGCCGCTAGCCTCGAGATGGGCGTCGCCAGCGGGCAAGGCGTCATGCTCGGCGTCGGCGAGCGTTACAGGCGAAACGAAGCAGGAGCAGTGCAATGAGGAACAGGGCGAAAGCGATCACGCGTGCAATCGACAGGACGGGGTTTCAACAGGATCAGGCCAATCCGTTTTCAGGCAACAGCCTCGTGCCGATGCTGATCATTGGCCTGGCGCTGACCTTTGCGGGCATGATTGCCGCAGTAGCTCTGAGCTGACGACCGGGAGCGGCCGCCGCGTTTGCCGCGACGGCCGCTCGTCACGGCTTCCATTCGGCTTAAGCTGCGACAGTCTCGCCACTGCGGCGCAGCCCGACATATTGCAACTCGGTGAACACGCCGGTGGCGATCGCCTGGGCGAGGATCATGATCGTCCCGAGCAGGTTCGGCGACACCGCGCCCGAGAGCAGCAGCGCGATGCTGGCGAGCGTCCAGGCGGCGTTGCCTATGACCACCAGCATCACCACCGCCTTCGGCACCGAAGCGCGCGTGCCGAGCCAGCCGACCAGCGCGGTGTAGGCGACCAGGAACAGCCCGGTCTCGCGCAGCAGCGCTTCGGGCAGATTGAAGAATGACGCCAGCGCACCGGCATCGAGCACCATCGCGACGGCGGATACGCCGCTGAAGATGGCATCGGCGAGCAGGGCGCGGCGCAAGAGCTGGGACGAATGGATCAAGGCAGGTTCTCCTCTGGTTGGGGATCGGGTTGGTCAGCGGAATAGGGACTGCAGCTGGCGCCACAGGCGGAACGGGCAGAGTGCCTTGCCGACCCTCATCTCCACCGCATAGACCTGCGCGAACACGAACAGGCCGGTGTCGTGCACGAGCGGCTGCGGCATGTTGAGCGAGCGCGCGACGAGCCAGGTGGCCAGATGGATCAACCACGGGATCAGGACGGCGAAGGCGCGGATAAGGGACAGCATCAGCATGGTCATCTCCTGTGCCGTGGAAGATGAGCTGGCCCGCGCGCCAATTCGATTACCTCAGGCGTAAGCAAGGGGCCTGTTCAGGACGGTCCTAACGTGTTCGATGTTGTTCGGCGGATGCATGTAACCCCTTGAAAAACAATCAATTCTTCGTACATCAGTGTTCGTCACTGTTTGTTCTCGTCCGCTCCCAGCCATCCGATTTGTTGGTATTTTTGTTGGTATCGGGAGAACAAACGTTCTCGGCTATTTTCGAAATTCCGAACACGAGGGGCCGTGGCAGATGGCACGCAAAACTGGGGTCGCTAACCCCGAGCAGATCAGGACCGACGTCGATTGCCGCGCCGCCCGGCCGAAGTTTGAGAGCGGCGAGTGGAGCGCTACCAAGATTTCCGACGTGACCGGCGGCGGTCTCTATCTCTTGATCACGCCGGACCCGAGCAGGCCCGGCAAGGCCGGCTCCAAGCTCTGGCGCATGGCCTATCGCTTTCACGGTCGGCAGAAGACCTATTCCATCGGGCCTTACGGAAATGGCAACGACGGTACCGTCTCGCTCTCCACGGCCCGTCAGAAACGTGACGCGGCAAAAGCGTTGCTCGCACAAGACAGACCCGTCGATCCCTCCATCGAAAAACAATTCGAGCGGCATCGCCAGGCCGCCGAGCGCCCTTTTGGCGTATGGATCGATGAACGGCTTGCGGAAAAGAAGACCGAGAAGATCAAGCGTGGCAGGCTTATCACTGTGCGCAGTCCCGAAACACTCGCGCTGCTCGAACGGTGGGCCGGCTATCTGAAGGACCGTTTCGGCGCGCTCCACCGGCAAGATATCAAGCGCCCCGATACGCTTGCCTTCTTCCGGCGAATGCAGGCTGAAGGGAGGTTGGAGACCCGAGACCGGGTCCACAGTATTGGTGAACAAGTCTGCGACTACGCCGATCTTGAGGGCGACGGATATAATCCGTTCCGTGCCTGCAAGAAGCAACTCACTGTCAATGTCTCGACGCCTCGGCCCGGCGTCACTGAGTTGCAGGACGTGGCTCGTCTCTTCCGGTTGATCATGCCGTCATGGGAGAACGCCAGATTTGGCGATGTGGTCGGTGATGCTCTTCGGCTCGATGCCTTGACGATCCCTCGCCCTGGCATGATCAATGAGATGGAGTGGACCGAGGTCGATTGGGACGGCAAGCGTTGGACCATCCCGGCGGCGAAGATGAAAAACGGATGGGACCATGTCGTGCCGCTGTCACGGCAATCCCTCGCGATCCTGCGGCGCGTGCAGCAGATCACGGGCAATCGGCGCTACGTATTCGCTTGCGCCAAGGATGTGCCCCTGTCCAGCAGAACGCTCTGTCATCGGCTGCGCGCGCTCGGCATCGACACCAAGACGGAACATTGTGCCCACGGCTTCCGTACTACGTTTTCGACCCTCTGCCACCATGAGGAGATCAATGAAGCCAAGGTTTGGGACGGCGACATTATCGAATTGCAGTTGGCGCATCTCGATAGCGACTCAGTAAGGGCGATCTACAAGCGGCACGGACCGCTGGCGCTGATCGGTTCGCGCACCAAACTGATGCAACATTGGGCCGATCGCATCGATAGCTTTGCTGATCCAAGAAAGATTGTGCCGATCATCGCATCCCCTGAGGGGTTCGCGAACCAGTCAATTTAGAGCGCCTTTTCTTATGTCCGCGGCTCAATGCGAGGAAGCGTCATATGATAGGCGTCGATGGAATCGGCATCGACCATGGTCTGGCCTTCCATTTTATAGGCGACGATTTTCCCCCTCTTGATCAGTTCGTAGGCCTTGGTTCGACCGAAACCGCCGCGCTCCAAGGCCTTTTTTAGTGGAATCAGGTTCCGTTTGTGGCGGGGCTCGTCCATCATCGCCGTCGATCCCTCCCGTATTCGGCTGATCACCCTGTCCCTGCCGCAGGAAGAAGGCTCTATGTCAATTCAATCAATCATGGCTTCCGCTCGTCGTTCTAGTGAAAGCAAAGAAAGCTTCGAGTATTATGGGACGGCTGAAAGAGCTGAGGACTATTGTGAGCCAGTGAGATCGGAGAAGAGCCTAAGGATCATTTTCCGGTGACTCGCCTTTCGCATGAAGTGCTGGTCGAGACCCTGTGGCGGATGGTGACGGCGGAAGACTGATTGCACCGCTCCGCCTCTGCTTCTCCGGTAGGGTGGCGTTCCGCAAACCTCGCGACGGTTGGCATGGCGCGCTCGGTGGATCGCCGATAAAGCTGGCGCTAGCCGAGCCCGACACGGAAGGGGCCGATGCCGCATTCCTGAAGGCCATGAGGATAGCGCGCAAGCAGAAGCGTCTTCCATGAACTATGTGCCGCAACCGAACTTGCAGGGTTGGGGCGGCGATATGCCACAAACCGTGTCGCAGGGTGCTGTTGGAGCCAATCTTGGACGTGACTGAGAGCGGCGAGGAGGCGACTAAGGTCCGCGCGGCAGGCGTTCTGTGGCGATGGTGTTTCAGTCGGCGCTGCTCTATCCCGCATCTGACGGCGCTGGCCAATATTCAGATGAGCCTCAGGCATGCGGGATTGTCGGCAGACGAGACCAAGGCGCTCATCTCGTCGTCGGCGCAGTTTCTGAAGGTCGACCATCTGCCAAGAAGCCAAGCGCGTTGTCCGGCAGCGAGCGGCAGCGGGTCGCACTGGCCAAGGCCATCGTCAGGCAACCGTCGGTGTTCCTGATGGACGAGCCGTTCCGATTATTATGCTCTGTCATTCGTAAGTGAACGTCTCTCGTCCGCGAGTCGAGCGAGGATGTAGCGGGAGAGGACAGGCCAGCAGCTCCGAGAGCAGCGCGGTCAACGTCGCGGCTTCTGATGCACCCAGCCGGTCGAGGATATCTTGCTGAACAGAGGTACCGAGCGTGCCAACTTCGTCGAAGCGCGCAGCGCCGCTGCGCGAGAGAAAAATCAGGACCTTGCGTCGGTCAAGTGGATCGGGGCCGCGATAGACTTCGGCCGTGGCGACCATTCTGTCGATGATCTTTGTAAGTGTCGGACCATCGACGAAGAGACGGGTCGCCAGATCGCCCATCGGCAGACCGTTCCGCTCCGCCAGCGCCTCGAGCACGCGATACTGATGGAGAGACACGTCCCTCGGCTTGAGCCGGGCTTCCAGCGCCTGCTCCAGCTGACGATTCACGCCCCGGATGAGGTCGGGTAGATCCACTCGTTGTCCCTTGGTCAATTTATTTGATATTTCAACATTTCACTTCGACTATAAATTGGCGGTGGCGCAAAGCAAACCCGCTTTGTGCTTGCCCAATGAATGGGCTGACTGGGCGGCAAACGCCGGAAAGACTGGCAGCCGGGGGCGAGATTGGTCGCTTCTGCCGCAAAACCGGCTCCGTTGGGGGCGTGATCGCGGTTGGCATGATTCGTGAGTGGTATGTCCGTCGGAAGTACGGAGAGGCCACTTTTGCGTAGCGTTCGGATATGTCTGCTCATCCCACAAAGCGGCGCCGCAGGACTGTGGGCGCCGTCAGCTGAGGCGTGCGGACGTCTGGCAGTCGATGAAATCAACCGGATGTCGGGCATCCTGCGCCGGCCGGTCGAGCTGCGCATCATCAATGCCGGTGAGAGCGGCGTGAGCGCAGGCCAGGCAGCGCGCGACGCAATCGAAATTCATGGCGCCCACGGCATTGTCGGGATGTTGCCCAGTTTTGCGCGGGACTTCGTGGTGAGCGCAGCCCGTGGTCGTGTCCCGTTCATCTACACGCCGCAGTTCGAAGGGTTGTCGTCGACGTTCGGCGTCATGACGACCGGCGAAACTGCGGACGAGCTGCTCGCGCCTGCGATCCAGTGGCTCTCGGAATCAAAGCGCGCGCGCCGCTATTTCCTCTGCGGAAACGACTATGTCTGGCCGCGTTCGTCACTCAAGATTGCGCGCGCGCTGATCGCCCGCTTCGGCGGAACTGTGACGGGAGAGCATTATCTGCCCGTTGGCTTGCATGACTTCGACGAGATCCTCGACCGCATCAAGGCCACACGTTCGGACGTGGTCGTGCCGCTCTTCCTGGGGTTGGACTGCATCGCCTTCAATCGGGCGTTCTGTGCAGCAGGCCTGAGTTCGAGCGTGCTGCGGTTCTGCTCCGCGATCGACGAGACCATTATCTACGGGCTCGAGAGCGACGAGACCGAGAATCTTTACGCAGCCTCGAGCTATTTCGCGTCCATTCGTTCGCGCAACAACGGTGCATTCCTGGAGCGGTACCACACCGCGTTTGGCGATAGTCCGCCCCCGGCCAATGCCTATGGGGAGTCCTGTTACGAGGGCATCTATTCGCTCGCGGCCCTGATCGAGGAGGCGGGCAGCTGCGATGCGCGGGAACTGGCCCGCTTTTACGGGCGAACCATCCAGCAACGCACGGCGCGCGGCGATGAAGCCCGCCCGGTGGTCGGAAGCCGCCATCCGATCTTTATCGCCCAGCTCGACGGCTACGACTTCTCGATCGTCGCGCGTCGATAAAGCGCTTGCATTTTCAAATATTGTCTTTTTAATAGTTTCCGTATCAAGAACCAGTTGGGGCTCTCATGACTTTCTCCCGTCGCCGCTTCCTGCAGCACTCGGCCATTGCAACGACGACGCTGGTTTCGGCACCCGCGGTCTTCCGTTCCGGAGCGTTTGGCGCCGAAAACCCGATCGTCGTCGGCAGCCTGCACGACCAGTCCGGTCCTATCGCGGCCTCCGGTACGCCGATGGTCTACGCTCTGCAGCTTGCCGTGGACGAGATCAACGCGGGTGGTGGACTGATCGGCCGGCCGCTGAAGGTGATCCACTACGACACCCAGTCGAATATCCAGATGTATTCGCAATTTGCCCAGCAGCTTGCGGTGAAGGACAAGGTCGATGTGGTCCACGGCGGCATCACCTCCGCCTCGCGCGAGGCGGTGCGCCCGACCTTCGATCGCTTCAAGGTGCTGTACTTCTACAACGTGCTCTATGAAGGCGGCGTCTGCGACCGCAACACCTTCTGCACCGGGACGACGCCGGCGCAGACCGTGGAAAAGCTGGTGCCGACCGCGATGAAGAAGGCGGGCAAAAAGGCCTACATCATTGCCGCCGACTACAATTACGGTCAGATCACCGCGAAGTGGATGACCAAATACGTCAAGGACAATGGCGGCGAAGTGCTGTCGACCGACTTCTTCCCGCTCGACGTCACGAACTTCGGCCCGACGATCTCGAAGATCCAGGCCGCCAAACCCGACCTCATTCTCTCGGCGCTGGTCGGCGGCAACCATACCGCGTTCTACCGGCAGTGGACGTCGGCCGGCATGAAGGGGAAGATCCCGATCGCATCGACCACGTTCGGCCTGGTCAACGAGCCGACCACGCTCGACGCCGCCGAGAGCGATTCCATTCTCGGCGCCTACGGCTATTTCGAGGAGCTGACGACGCCGGCCTCAAAGAGCTTCGTCGAGAAGATCAAGAAGGCGCATTCCGACACGCCCTATATCAGCGAGCTCGCCGCCTGTACCTACGAGGGCGTCATGCTTTGGGCGGCCGGTGTGCGCAAGGCCCGCAGCATCGACCGCATGAAGGTGATCGCGGCGCTGGAGGATTCCGTCGCGTTCGACGGACCAAGCGGCAAGGTCACGCTCGACAAGGCGACCCATCACACGATCCGGAACGCGTTTCTCGCAGAGGTGAAGGACCGCAAATGGTCGGTGCTGGAGAGCTTCCCCGACGTCAAGCCTGCCGATACCGCGAGCGTCTGCGATCTGGTCAAGAACCCGAACGACATCAAGCAGTACATTATCAGTCTCTGAAGTCGCTGGGACCCGCAGCTCGGCGGGACCACGTTGGACTGCCGGAAGGACTTGCGAATGGCGATCTACGTCATACTCGGGCTCGACGTTCTGAACGGAATTGCCTCACTGTTTTTGCTGTGCCTGGGACTGGCGATCATCTTCGGCATGATGAAGATCATTAATCTTGCCCATGGCGAGTTCATCATGCTCGGCGCCTACGCGACTGTCATTTCGGCCAATGCCGGGGTGAACATCTGGATCGCGATTCTGATCGTTGCGCCACTGTTTGTCGGCGTTGTCGGCCTCATCATCGAACGTTGCCTCATCCGCTTTCTCTACGGCCGCCTGGTTGATTCGATGCTGGCGACCTGGGGGCTGAGCCTTGCCATCATCGGCATCATCACGACGATCTACGGCAATACCCAGCAGGGCGTGCCGACCCCGCTTGGTGGCTTCTCGATCGGCTCGTATCAGTCGAGCTACTACACGCTGTTCCTGGCGGGCATGGCGATCGTCATGATGGCTCTGGTCTACGGCGTCATGCGCTACACAAGGTGGGGCCTGATCGCTCGCGCGACGATGCAGAACCCGGCGATGGCGGCAACCCTGGGCGTCAACCCGGCGCGGGTCTATATGAGCACCTTCGCGGTTGGCGCCGCGGTCACGGGCCTGGCCGGCGGCTTGCTGGCGCCGGTCTCGGGCATCACTCCCGGAATGGGTGGCGCCTATGTCGCCAAGACCTTCATGACGGTGGTCGGCGGCGGCGCGGCGATCCTGTCGGGCACGATGTCGGCGGCGAGCCTGTTCGGTGCGGTCAATCAGATCGGCGCCTACTTCACGACCCCCGTCTATGGCGAGGTCCTGGTGTTCACGGCGGCGATCGTGCTGATCCGCTTGCTGCCGCAGGGCATCTCCGGCCGCTTCTTCAAGGGGACGCTGTGATGTCCCCGCGCTTTCGTCTCGCGGCCCAGGCCGGTGCAGTCGTGGTTGCGATCATTGCGATCGCGCTGGTTCCTTCGGTGATCGAACTGTTCGCGCTGATGCAGTTGACGCTGTTCGCGGCGATGTCGGTGCTGGCGCTCAGCCTTGCCTTCATCTGGGGATTTGGCGGCATCCTGTCGTTCGGGCAGACCGCATTCTTCGGGTTGGGCGGTTACGCCTACGCGATCGCCGCCGTCAATTTTCAGGACTCGACGCCGGCGATCCTGCTCGCGGTTATCATTCCACTGCTGTTCGCGGCGATCCTCGGCTATTTTGTCTTCTTTGGCCGCATCTCCGACGTTTATCTCGGCGTGATCACGCTGACCGTCACCCTGATCCTGTTCAACTGCATCAACTCGACGTCCGGTGACAGCTACCGGATCGGCCAGGCCTTGCTCGGTGGCTTCAACGGCATTCCGGCGGTGCCGACCTTCAACGTGCCGTTCCATCCGGGCGAGATGCTGTCGCCCGAACAATCCTGGTGGGCGACGGCTGGCGCGCTGCTCGCGGTCTTCCTGCTGTTGCGTCTTCTGCTGTCGCTGCCGGCCGGGCGCGTCATCGTGGCCGTGCGCGAGAACGAGGTCCGCGCCTCCTTGCTCGGTTATGACCCGCGACTGGTCAAGCTGCTCACCTTCATCCTGGGCGGTGCGATCGCGGGACTTGCCGGCGCGCTCTACGTCAATTGGGGCGCGTTCGTCGGTCCGACCATTTTCAGCCTGTCGCTCTCGGCCGAGATCATCATCTGGATCACCGTGGGCGGGCTCGGCACCTTGCTCGGCCCAATCGTCGGCTGCGTGCTGATCGAGTACATTGTCGCCTATATCGGCTCGCAGCAGGCGTTGAACGCCAATCTCGTCCTTGGCGCCGTCCTGATCGTCTTCGTGCTGCTGCTGCCCAAGGGGCTGGTGCCGACGGTGCGTGATCTTCTGCTCAGGCTGGTGCCCGAGCCGAAGCCTGCGGCACCTCGCGCGGACCAGTCGCTGCCGTCATCGCCGGTGGCGCCGCAGCCGGCTGGAGCAGAATAGCCATGGCCGATCTCGTACCTCTGCTCAAGGCCGAGCATCTCACGATGCGGTTTGGCGGCGTGGTCGCCAATGACGACATCAGCTTCACGCTGGACGAGATGGAACTGCGTTGTCTGATTGGCCCCAACGGCGCAGGCAAGAGCACCTTCTTCAAGATGCTCACCGGCCAGCTGACCCCGACCTCGGGCGCGATCGCGTTCCGGGGCGAGGCCATCGCCGGCAGGCTGTCGCACCAGATCGCCCGTATGGGGATCGGCATCAAGACCCAGGTGCCGAACGTCTTCAACGGCCTGTCGGTGCGCGAGAACATCTGGCTTGCGGTTCGCCGCAAGGCGACGCCGCGCGCGCAGCCGCCGGCCGTTAATTCCGTGCTGGAGATGATCCGTCTGACCGATCACGCCGATCGCATCGTCGCGACATTGTCGCATGGTCAGCGGCAGTGGGTTGAGATCGGCATGGTGCTTGCCGCCGAACCCGATTTGATCCTGCTGGACGAGCCGGCCGCCGGCATGACCGACGAGGAGACCGCTCACACCGCGGCGATCATCCGCGAGATCAACCGGACGCACGCCATCATCGTCGTCGAGCACGACATGGAGTTCATCAAGCAGATCGCCAAGAAGGTGACCGTGTTTCATCAGGGGCGCGTCCTGGTCGAAGATACCGTGGGCAAGGTGCTGGCGGATCAACGGGTGCGCGACGTCTATCTCGGCAAGAAGGTGGCGGCATGAGCGCGCTGCTCGAGGTCAAGGACCTGAGATCGGGGTACGGCCGGATTCCGATCCTGTTCGGCATCGATATGACAGTGCAGGACGGCGAGTATCTCGGCATTCTCGGCCACAACGGCATGGGCAAGACCACGACGCTGCGCGCGTTGATGGGCCACCTGCCGACGACCGGAGGCACGGTCGCCTTCGCGGGCAAGACGATCACCCATTTGAAGCCGCACGAGCGATCCCGACTCGGCATCGGCCTGGTGCCGCAGGGCAGGGAGATTTTCCCCGATTTGAGCGTCTACGAGAACCTGCGCATGGGCCTCGCTGCTGCGCCAAGGGAAGACCGCGGTATCATTGATACGGTGCTGGAAGACTTTCCGCGTCTGGTGCGACTGCTCGATCGGCGCGGCGGTGCCTTGTCCGGTGGCGAGCAGCAGTTGCTCGCGCTGGCGCGCTGTCTCTGCACCAAGCCGCGGCTCATTCTGCTCGACGAGCCGACGGAGGGTATCCAGCCATCAATCATCGAAGAGATCACCGAGACGCTGCTCGCGCTGAAGAAGCGTTGGAGCATGTCGCTGATCGTCGTCGAGCAGAATCTCGAGTTCATTACCACGCTGTCCGACCGGGTCCTCAACATCCAGAAGGGACGGATCACGGGACAGCTCGACCGGAAAAGCCTGATGGCACGGGATGCCGCCATGAGTCCGAGTTAAGGCCAATTCCGGCGCAGCTGCGCCGGCCACTGCGATCGGTGATTTCTGTCTTCTCTGCCAGCTTGTCTGCACAAGAAAGGATGACTCATGTCTATCAAACGCCCGAATGCCGAGGATGTCGCTGAACTCGCGGCGAGCCTGCACATGAACATGTCGGTCGAAGAAGCCGGAGAGTATCTCGCATTGATGGGCGGCATGTTTGATGCCTATGACATCGTCGACGAACTGCCGAATCCGTTGCCGCCGGTCAAATACCCCCGCATGCCCGGCTCGAAGCCGGGTCCGAAGGACAACAAATACGGTGCCTGGGCGATCAAGACTGAGGTGAAGGGCGCGCCGAGCGGCAAGCTCGCCGGCCGGACAGTCGTCCTGAAGGACAACGTCGCGCTTGCAGGCGTTCCCATGATGAACGGCTCGACGACCCTCGAAGGCTTCATCCCCGCAGCCGACGCGACGATCGTGACGCGGATTCTCGATGCCGGCGGCACCATCGTCGGCAAGGCCGTATGCGAACATTTCTGCCTCTCGGGCGGCAGCCACACCTCCGATCCGGCGCCGGTTCATAACCCTCTCAAGATGGGCTATTCCGCCGGCGGTTCATCTTCGGGCAGCGCGGCGCTGGTTGCGGCCGGCGAAGTCGACATGTCGATCGGCGGCGACCAGGGTGGCTCGATTCGCATCCCAGCGTCCTATTGCGGCATCTACGGCATGAAGGCGACGCACGGCCTCGTGCCCTATACCGGCGTGATGCCGATCGAATCGACGATCGACCACACCGGCCCGATGACGGCGAACGTCTCCGACAATGCGCTGCTGCTGGAGGTGCTGGCCGGTCCCGACGGGCTTGATCCGCGGCAATATGCGCCGAAGGTCACGAGCTACACCGAGATGCTCGGGCGGGGCGTCAAGGGCCTGAAGATCGGTGTGCTCAAGGAGGGCTTTTCGGCGTCAAACATGCAGGAAGGCGTCGTCGCGAAAGTGAAGGCCGGGGCCGAGCGTTTCGCCGGACTTGGCGCCAGCGTGTCGGAAGTTTCGATTCCCGAACACGCGCACGCGCTCGCCGCCTGGAATCCGATTACGCTGGAAGGCTTCCTGGTCCAGATGATGATCGGCAACGGCATGGGCTTCAACTGGAAGGGGCTCTACGATGTGGGCCTGCTGGACGCGCATTCCGCCTGGCGCAACCGTGCCGACGATCTGTCGGAAACGCTGAAGCTCTGTATGCTGGTCGGACAGTGGGGCGTCAGTCATTATCGCGGCCGCTACTACGCGAAGTCCCGCAACATCGCGATCGCCGCCAAGGCCGCCTATGATGCGATGTTCGGTTCGTACGACCTGCTCCTGATGCCGACCTTGCCCTGTGTCGCGACGCCAATTCCGGCGAAGGATGCGCCGTTGTCCGAAATTGTCCAGCGCGCCTTTGAGATGACCGCCACGACCAGCCCGTTCGATGTCACCGGCCACCCGGCCATGTCGTTGCCCTGCGGCCTCTCAGACGGCCTTCCGGTCGGCCTGATGCTGATCGCCAAGGACTACAACGAGGCGACCATTTATCAGGCGGCCAGGGCCTTTGAGGCCGATGGCGATTGGAGAAAGTTCTGATGATCACGATCACCGCCGTCATCAGGACGAAATCCGGGCGTGAGGTCACGATGCGCGACGCGCTTCTTGACGTCGCGGCTCATGTCGCGGCCAGGGAGCCCGATACCATCGGGTTCTTCATCTCGCAAAGCGAGGAAGATCCCTGCCTCTTCACGACCTACGAGCGCTTCGCCAACAAGGCTGCGATGGATCGCCATAACGGGTCGGCAGCCGTCGCAACCTTCTTCGGCATCGCCAAGCCAATCCTGGACGGCGAGGTCATGCTTGTGACGTCGAAGGAGGTGTCGGCGACGGTCCGGTAAGCCGGCGCCGGATCAATTGCGGGAGAACATCGTGACGTTACGGCTTCATGGCATCATCGGGAGATCCGACGATCCGACCTATGCGGGTCGCCTCCATCATATCGAGCATCACGGTGGGATCGAACTGCTGTTCGTGCCGCCTGCGGACGTCGGTCGCAAGCGCTTTCGCCTGATGACCGATCGCGGAACCGACTGCGCGGTCAGCCTGGATCGTGACGAAGAGTTGGTCGATGGCGGGCTGCTTTTTCTCTCGCACGATCGCGCCATCATTGCCCGTTTCGGCGAGCAGGACACCTGGCGCTTGAAACCCGCGGATCAGGCGACGGCGCTCAAGCTCGGATGGAATGCCGGAAATCTGCATTGGCGGGTCCGCTTCGACGGTGACTGGCTCGTCGTGCTGCTGGATGGTCCGCTCGAGGCGTATCGCGCGCGCATCATGCCGCTGCTCCAGGCGGGCGAGGTGGTGGAGAGCGATGCTGTTCGATAGATTGCAGGCGCTGGCACTGCTGCAACTCGGCGACAGCGCGTATCCGGCCGGCGGCTTCGCGTTCTCCTGGGGGCTCGAAGGGCTCGCCGCGGACGGCATGCTCTCCAATCGCAATGAGCTGGACCGCATCATCGCCGATCAGCTGGCGCGGCGATGGGCCACCATGGAGCGCGTCCTGCTGCGCAAGGCCTTTCACGCGGCAGGATGTGACGCGATTGCTGCGGTCGACCGCCTCGCCGAGGCGGGAACACCATCGGCCGAGATGCGGGAAGGGTCGCGCCGAGCGGGCAGGGCGCTGCTCGGGGTTTGGGTCAAACTCGATGGGCCGCTGTCGGTCGCGTACCGCACCCTGGTGTCATCGGACGCGCGGCTCGGTCATTTGCCGGTCGCACAGGCCGTCGTCGGTCGGGATGCGAATTTCAACCTGGATGCAGCCGAACTGGTCTCGGGCTGGACGCTGGTGACCGGCCTTGTCGGTGCAGCCGTGCGGCTCGGCATCATCGGCCATGTGGAAGCCCAGCGAAGCCAGTCAGCGGCACGCGGTCTGCTCGCAGAGCTGCTCGCAGAGACACCGCCGGCGGACGCGTCGCCCGCGAGCTTCACGCCGTTCATCGATATTGCAGTCTCGCGCGGACCGCTTCGGGATGTTCGCATGTTTACGACCTAGATGAGGTGACTTCGCCATGATGAATCTGTCGCCGACCGAGATGGATCGTCTCGTGATCTTCAATGCCGCGCAGATGGCGCGTCGCAACCGCTCACTCGGGATCAGACTGAGTCACCCCGAGGCGGTCGCCTACATAACCGACGAGGTGATGACGGCGGCGCGGCGCGACCTGCCTTACGCCGAAATCCGTGATATGGCGGGGCGGTTGCTGACGACGGACGATGTCGCGCCCGGCGTCGCGCAGATGATCCCGATGCTCTACATCGAATGCATGTTTGCCGAAGGCACCAAGGTGATGGCGGTGTTCGAGCCAATCGCACTCAGCAACGCTCCTGCGGCCGACGACCTCGTACCCGGCGAGATAATCGCAGGTGGCGAAAACATCGAGAGCTTTGCAGACCTGCCGGCTATCACGATTGAGGTGATCAATACCGGCGACCGCGATGTCCAGGTCCGCAGCCACACGCATTTCTTTGAGGTCAATCGTGCCTTGCGTTTCGATCGCGCGGCGGCGTGGGGCATGAAGATCGATCGGCCGGCCGGCGCCGGAGTACGTTTCGAGCCGGGGGTCACCAAGTCGGTGCGTCTGGTACCAATTTCGGGTGACCGGGTCGTGCTTGGACAGGCCGGGCTCGTCAACGGTCCGCTGGATGTGCCGTCCGCCCGCGATGATGCGCTCAAGCACGCCCGTGCTCGCGGCTATCAGGGAGCTTGAACGTGGCCATACTGACCCGTCGTGCCTATGGCGAACTCTACGGTCCAACCAAAGGCGATCTCGTGCGGCTGGCCGACACCAGCCTGCTCGCTGAGATCGAGCACGACTACGCCACATACGGACATGAGCTCTTGGTCGGCGCCGGAAAAAACCTGCGCGACGGCGAGGGCGTCAATGGTTATCGGACGTCATCGCACAAGATCCTCGATGTGGTGATCAAGAATGCCACGATCGTCGATGCGGTCACCGGTATCGTGAAGGCCGACATCGGCATCCGCGACGGTCGCATCGTCGGCATCGGCAAGGCCGGCAATCCCGACGTGATGCCGGACGTGCATCCCGATATGGTCGTGGGTCACACCACCGCGCCGATCGCCGGCGGCCCGTTCATTGTCACGGCCGGCGCGATCGAGTCGCACGCCCACTTGATCTCGCCCGAGCAGTCCGACCATGCACTCGCCGGCGGAACAACAACATTGGTAGGGAACGGATCGGGTCCGGTCTTCGATGTTGGCAGCGGGGCTGCCACACACTTTGCACGCTTCCTTCAGGCGATCGAGTTCTCGCCCCTTAACTACGCGTTGTTTGGACGCGGCGGTTCCAACCCCGAAGCCGTCGAGGAGGCTGTTGCCGCCGGCGGCATGTCCGTGAAGATTCACGAGGATTTCGGCGCCGCGCCGGCCGTGATTGACCAGAGCCTCGTGGCGGCCGATCGCAACGATTTTGCGGTCCACCTCCACACCGATTCGATCAATGAGTACGGCTTCTGCGAGGATACGATGGCCGCCGTCGACGGGCGCACCATCCACATGTATCACGTGGAGGGCGCCGGCGGCGGCCATGCGCCGGATCTGCTCAAGGTGGTGTCGTGGGACAACGTCATCCCGTCGTCCACCAATCCGACCAACCCCTATACTTCCTATGGCATGGAGGAGGGGGTGCCGATGACGATGATCTGTCACCAGCTCAACTACAATGCGCCCGAGGATGTGATGTTCGGCGAAGCGCGGGTGCGCGCCCAATCGATGGCCGCGGAAGACTTTCTCCACGACATGGGCGCCATCTCGATCTTCGGCACGGATACGCAGGGCATGGGGCGTCTTGCGGAGAACGTCGCCAAATGCTGGCAGCTTGCCAGCGTGATGAAGGACCGCATCGGCCGTCTGCCCGAGGAGAAAACAGCCGGCGCAGACAATGAACGCATCAAGCGTTACATCGCCAAGCTCACCATCAACCCGGCAATCGCTGTTGGCATCGACCATTTGGTTGGCTCGGTCGAGGTCGGCAAGATGGCCGATCTGGTGCTGTGGCCGCGCGCGTCTTTCGGCATCAAGCCCTACATGGTGATCAAGAACGGCTTTGTCGTCTGGGCCGCCATGGGCGACGGCAACGGCAGCCTTGGCCTGTCGGAACCGATGATTCAGAAACGCATGTGGGGGGCACTCGGCGCCGCGCCGCAACGGCTGGGTGTCAACTTCGTCTCAAAGCTTGCCCTGGACGCTGATGTCGGGCGCAGGCATGGCCTGACGCGCGATCTCGTTCAGATCAGGAATGTACGGAAGCTGCGGAAGACCGACATGGTGCGGAACGCGGCCATGCCGCACGTGGAGGTCGATCCGCAGACCTTCGAAGTTCGCGCCGATGGCAGGCTTCTGATGTGCCCCCCAGCAACGAAGGTGCCGCTTGCAAGGCGGTACATGCTCCGATGAACCGGATCGCACTGAAGAGCGTATCAGCCGCGGCGCGCATCGCCGCCGCGCGGGTCGGGATCGGAGGGCCGGTTGGTTCGGGCAAGACGGCGTTGGTCGAGCGCCTGATTCCGGCACTCCTGAAGCGCGGCATCGATATTGCGGTCATCACCAACGACCTTGTCACGGCTGAGGACGCCGAGCGGATCAGGCGCTCCGGGCTGATCGATCCGACGCGCGTATCGGCTGTCGAGGCGGGCGCGTGCCCTCACACCGTCATTCGCGAGGACCCGACGCTCAACATTGAGGCTGCGGACGAACTGGAGCGGCGCTTCCCGGGCGTCGAGCTCATTCTGCTCGAAAGCGGCGGCGATAATCTCGCTTCGACGTTTTCGCGCGATCTGACGGATTTCTGGATGTTCGTCATCGATGTAGCCGGCGGCGACGATATCCCGCGCAAGCGCGGCCCCGGGGTCATCCGTGCCGACCTCCTTGTCATCAACAAGGTCGATCTGGCCCCTCATGTCGGAGTGGACCTGGAGCGCATGCATCGGGAGGCATTGAGTGTCCGCGGTGATCGTCCGGTGCTGCTCACCAATTGCCGCCGCGGCGAGGGAATCGATGCGATCGTCGATCTTCTCGAGCGCGAGGTTCTGTTCAGAACGTGAGGCCGGTAGCGACAAGCGACGATCTGCTGCTCGACCTGAGCTTTGTCCGCCGCGCCGATCGTACGGTCATTGACCGGCGCCTGTTCGCCTGGCCGTTTGTTCTGACACGCAGCTTCTATCTCGATCCGGATCGGCCGGGCTGCCTCAGCGTGATCGTACAGACGGGAAGCGGGGCAGTTCACGGTGAGGACAGCCTCGCACAACGTCTCGTGCTCAGTCCCGGCACTGCCGTCTGCCTGACCAATCAGGGCGCGACATCCGTACATCGTGCGGACCCGGCTGCCCGCTCCATGGAAACAGTCAGACTTTACGTCGCAGGCGGCGCCAGTCTGGAATATTTGCCTGAGCCGCGCATCCTGTTTCCGGATGCCGCGCTGTGCCAGTCTGTGGAACTCGACTGCGCGAAGGAGGGCTGCACCCTGGTCGTCGATGCATTCACGATGCACGATCCCGGTGGAGAAGCCCGTGGTTTCCGTGAACTGGAATCGACGTTCTGCCTGCGGAGATCGGGCGGCGAGCCCTTGATGATCGACCGGATGCGCCTGCACCGTCCGGATCCCGACATCTTTCGTGGTTATCGGGCCTTTGGATCAGCGATTCTGGTGCTCACCGCTTCGCATGATCTGGCGCGCCTTCAGGCATCGCTGACTGCCGCTCTGGGTCGGACTTCGAGATTGTACGCTGCGGCCAGTGTGCTACCGGGAGCCGCGGGGCTCGGTGTCCGCCTCGCGGCCCTGGACCTCAGGCAGATACGAACAGCATTCGACGCGATCCGGACGATCTATCGTCAAACATTGCTGGCTTCGATGGCGTCCTGAAGGCGGTTGGGTCGCTGTCCTTTGATAAGAAAAGCTGGGCTTACGAAACAGCGATAGCGGTCCGTGACTCGAACCCGATGCCTTGTTTCCTGCAGGCGTCCGCTATGTGTGCACGACGTGTGCACCGGGAGATCAAGAATAATCCTGCGACAGCCAACTTAAGCAGGCGCTCAAAGTGGGTCGGGCCACCTGAGTTCGGCGGGCGTGAACCGTAAGTTGCAGGACAGGTGAGTGCTGGTGGAGCGAGAGTTTAAGCTTTTCAATTGGTTAGAGGGCGGCGTGTGCACAACGTGTACACCGGGAGATCAAAGAAAATCCCGAGACAAACGATGTGAGCACGTCGAACCGGGTGCTTCACCGTCAGCAGTAGACGGGCGTGGGCGCGACCTGCCGGCAAGCTGGTGGTTGTCGAAGTGGATCGTCGATGGACCGCAGTTGGCGCAAGGCGGTCCTTCCTAAGCGTGACCTTTAGCACGGTTAGCAAGACGCAGATCCAAAGGTCTCACCGCCTGAGGTCGAAGAGCGCCGCATCGAGATCGAGCGGAATATAGCCCTACGTCTTGCTCCAACGCCTATTCTGCCGATTTGCTAAAATGCGGGAGGGACCGACCCTTCAGTCTGATGTGCCTGTACGCCTTGCCTAATCCCACGTTTTCTGGGTAATGGACGTTTCCGTGCGGCTCGCAAGGCCGCTTGTTCCCTCGGCTGTTCGGTTGGCTGCAACGGTCGGCTGCGAGACAAGACAGGGCCTGTTGCATGATCAGATTTGGCCTACTCGGGTGCGGGCGCATCGCCAAGCGTCATTCCGATCTCCTGGGTGGCAATCACATCGAGGGAGCCATCATGTCGATATGCTGGAGGTTGTTCTTCGGCGATGTGGTGAGCGTGCATGCCCGGGCGGCAACGGCGCTGGCCAAGATCGAAACCGAGGACACCGCGGTCGCAACGCTGAAGTTCCGCAATGGCGCGCTCGGGATCATCGAGGCGACCACTGCGGCGCGTCCGACCGATCTCGAGGGTTCGCTGTCGATCCTGGGCGAGAAAGGCACCGTCGAGATTTCCGGTTTCGCGGTCAACCAGATCCGGCACTGGCGCTTCGTCGAAGAGCCGGTTGGGTGTGAGTGCATTAGGCCGGCGTCATCAAAGAGGTTGAAGAGTGCCCCATTAATGAGCCAGAAACTGGTAGGGTTGCAGGTCGGAAGAGCTTTAGCCGCGCTCAGCGTGGCTTATTTCCATTCCTGGCACGTCACGATGCAGTTCCCGCCGGATACCGCTTATCCAATTCCCTTGCTCCGTGATTATGGTGAACTCGGCGTCCATTTCTTCTTCACGATAAGCGGCTTCGTCATCTGCATGGTCGTGACGTCGCCACGGTTTGCAATCTCAAGCTTTGTGACGCAGCGGTTCTTCAGGATATGGCCGCTGTGGATCGGGACATCGATCGTCTATTTGTATTTGACGAGATACCTCGGCAGGGGTCCGAACCAGACGATCGGCGCGTTCTTCTATTCGCTCACATTGCTGCCGACCGAAGGCAATCCCTTTTATGACGTGGGTTGGAGTCTGCAGCATGAGGTCGCGTTCTATCTCGCGGCAGCCCTGATTGTGCCGAGGCTCGGCACCTACGCACTGATCGCGTTTTTGAGCTTGTGTGCGATGGCAGACCACACGCTATCCTTGGGATCCTTGCTTTTCTAGTTCATCCGCGAGCGGGCAGGGCAGGCGTCGTTGCGCCACTTGTCGCAGGCTTCATGCTGCTATGGTTGCTCCCGCGACCTTTTTACCCGCTTCCGATGTTCTGCCTGCTGATCGGATTGGCGAACTTCAAGCCGAGGACCGTTTTTGGTGAAGTGTTGGTTGCGCTCGGAGACGCGTCTTACTCGATCTACTTGATCCATGTGCTGGTGTTCTATTACGTATACATCCACCTTCGACCGCCGCTTCCGCCGCTCTGGTCTCAGGAACCGATGCGATATGGCGCGTTGATCGTCGTTTGCTTTTTGGCGCTGGCATCGTGGCGGTTTTTCGAGAGGCCGATGATCTTATTCGGCCACAGGCTCAGTAAGCCGCGCAATCAACAGTCACGTGCGGCTTAGCCGGTGCCTGGCCGACCGCTCATTTGGCCTCGTGCGGCCGCTTCTGCCATACACTGGTCGTGGCCGCTAGAATGGAAGGTGCCGGCCATACCTCTGCAGAATGGCTGCGAGGGCCTGCGGATCGCTACCGCTACCAGGGCATTCCACAAAACTGACCCGCCGCGGGCAGCTCTCACAGAGGCGCAAAAACAGGAAGGCGCCGATCGCTATTCCGTAGTTCTTCCGATAGCGTCCGCTAATGCGTTTGCCAGATCTTCTACAGTCTTAAAGCAGGCCCCACCGAGAAGGCTTACATCTACGGGCGTGCCCGCTTGGCGGCCCGGTAAATCAACAGAACGCGATAACACGAAATCGTGGATGCCTTCAGCAGCGTCCATGCGAATGGAAACTGCTAGATCAATACTGGTTTGTCGGCGTTGCCTTAGAATCCACTGCAAATGCCCAGGTTCGGTCTTGAGGCATCGGAGCATGTAAATTTGAACTCTAAATTTGTCGTTCACGACGTATGCTCTGGCATTGAAGTCGAAGCGGGCTGTCAAATCCAGGCGACGCATCTCCGCGAAAAGCACTTGCAGAATGCGTTGGCGCTTCAATGAAGTCTCTCGCTTAGCAGATCCATTGGAAAATTTGCTCGGACGATATCCAATCAACTCGTAAGCGTTTGCGAGGCTGCCGAAGCGCTTCTTATAGCTTTGAGTTGTCGGCATCGACTCTGCATTGTTGATAAGCGTGCTATTCAGGCGACCTTTTAGCTTTAGAAGGTGGCTGAGATTTTCAAGCATGTGCTGGTCAGACTTGCGTCTTGTGAGTTCGGCGAACCTCCGTTGTACAGCCTGAAACAGGTGCTCGTCGACCACTGCCCCAAACGCGTTGACTGATCGTATCCACATCTCCGGCGGGTTCTTCACCGCCTTGATTTTCAGCTTGAATGAAGTGCGATTGTAGATGTTGTTGCCGACGTACTTCTCGTCTGAAAGCATGTTCGAGATTGTGGTTCGATTCCACGGCCTCCCGAATTCGTTGACGTGCCCTTCCTCATTCAATTCTTTGGCTATTTGAATTTCATTCTTTCCGTCGAATGCAAAAGATATGAACATGCGCCGGACTAGGGCTACTTCATCGGCCGGCCCCGGAACAAGAATAACGCGGTCGGATTGAATGAATTTTCGCTCTCCGTGGGCCAAAGTGACTCTTGGAGAGCCCCTAGCGTCAATCAAACTCCGTCTTAAACCATATCCTGGGGGCGCTCCTTGCCAAAAGCCGCGACTGCCTAGAGTGCAGTGCCCAGCAAAGACTTTGGAGGAAAGGCGCCTGCTGTAGCCCGCGGCGTCCACCCTTTGCAAAGTCTTGAGCAAAGTCGACGCAAGGCTACCATCGTTCTCAAAATCTTCAGCGCAATAGATAACCGGGATGCCTTTCTCCTTGCAGAGATACTCGTAGTGCGCGCTTTCATCAGCATCTTGGAAGCGACCCCAGCGACTAACATCGTAGACCAGAATGACTTCGAAGTCGGCCTGCTTAGTCTGAACGTCTTTGAGCAGCGACTTGAGGGCTGGTCGTCTGTTCAAATCCAAGCCACTACGCGCTTCGTCCGAATATTTCCGAACGATTTGGATGCCGTGAGCGGCGGCGTATGCGGCAATCGCATCTTCCTGATTTAAAGTTGAGTAATCCTGCTCGTCGGTGGACATCCGGACATACTGTGCTGCCCGCCGAGCTTTTTCAGAGCCAGGCAGGTTGTCCCGCCGAATGACTAGATTGTTTGTCATCGGATGTGCCCGCCGTGGGCCACTGTCAACCGTTCGGAAATTATAGCAGCAGCGGCCTTCCAGACCAAATTATGCCAAGGTGGCTCTATCTCCTTGTCTGGGCCTCTCATGACGATTTTAAGCGCGTCGCCGCCCAAAGATCGCTGCAGCGCCTTTGCCTCATCCCATGGCGCGCGCATCCAGACATCGTGCTCCTCGTCGGTGGTGAGGATGACGGGCATGGCCTTGGGATGGATTGGCGCCACAACCGCATCGGGCTCGGTCGTCAGGAAGCCGTAGACGAGGTGAGGTCCGGGGATTGGCTTCGACTTGGTGCCGCGTTCGCCCTTGAACTCGGTCCATATGCCAGCGAAGGCCGTCAGCGGCCGCTCGTCGTTGAGCGCGAACCAAACGACGTCCTTTTTCTTCGTCTCCGGGTTAGGCTCCGGAGCGTATTCGGCGAAGCTATTGAACGGGACCAGGCAGCGGTTTTCTGGCTTCAGCCAGCCCCGCCAGTGCGGCGAGGACGTGTTGCGGATGTTGGTCACCGGTGGGCCACCCGTGCGAGGCGGCGGTGGCATGCCCCAGCGCATAAGCACCATCTCGCGCCCGTCACCAACATTGCGGACGATAGGTGCTGGGTAGTCAGGGAAAACGCCCGGCATAGGGGCTAGGTTGCCGACGTACCTGTTGACGACCGGAAACAGGTTCAGGATCGCGGCCTGGTTGGTCGTGATGCTGTAGAGATTGCACATTGCTCAGACATGAGGCTTTCCGGCTTTATCGTCGAGTGATCTGTTGGCTGTGCGGCCGTTGGCCAATGCCTCGACAGTCTCGACAACGTGCCGACGCCCAGCTGGATCCTTGATCGAACGAAATGCTCGCAGCAATCGAAATATCTCTGCAGCGTCTCGGGCGAGCTGCTCCTTCGTCAAAAATGAATCCCCGCGATCAATCTGGCGGAAAGCTCCCGCCGCGCATCCGACTGAAAAAAGCGCTTCCGAATAGTCAAGAGCCGCGATCCAGGACAAACTTGGGCTCTAATCTTGGGCGGTTCAGCATGGCGGTCAGATTTCGTCTGTGTTGTGGCACCTGGTCCGTCTGACCGCGCCAAGCGCCATTTGGTGACAGCTCAGCGCGATGGATTTCGCAGCTCACGGTGTTTGATTTCAATGGAAGGATCAGGCCGCTCCACCGCGTCGTAGAGCTGCCGCTGTGGCAGTACGGCTCCTTGCCCGGGTCAGTATGGCGCGGCCCGGCCAACACCGCATGTTCGGTGGTGATGCATTCGCCGCGCGCCAATTCTACCTCGCACTGCCTTGCAGCTTTTCCCCCTCATGGCGGGCAAGACCAGATACCCGGCAACGGGTACGTTTGTACGATTTCCGGGAAATTGAATGGACATCCAAAGAAATTCAGTGATTTAGTGCGGTTAGCAGAACAGGAAGGAGGCGCTGCTTGCATAAAGCGGAAAAGCGGACGCGCGGGCGTCCGGTGGGATCCTCGGACCAGGGGGCAAAACGGCAGGAGTTTGTCGTCGCGGTGATGAAGGCGATTGCCGAGCACGGCTACAAGGATGTGACCGTTGCGACGATCTGCGAAGCGGCTGGTTTCTCACGCGGCCTGATTGCGCATTATTTCCCCGGTAAGGACGCCTTGTTGCTGCATGCCGTAGGCGAGGTGGCGAAAGACTTCGAGCAGGCCACGCGAGCTGCGGCCGACGCGGCCGGTCCTGATCCGCTTGAACGCCTGCGCGGTATCGTCACGGCAAGCTTTCGCGCACCGGTGTTCACACCCGAGAAGGTTCTCGTCTGGGTGGCTCTTGCAAGCACGTCGCGCTGGTCCCCCGAGCTCGCCGAGATCTACCGAAAACTCTATCGGCCCTACCGTCGCGGACTGGCCCATCTCATGCAACGCACAGCCGATGCTCGCGGCCTCAAGATCAATCCTGACCGCCTCGCGCTAACCCTGACCCAGCTTACTGAAGGTCTTTGGGCCGGATGGGCAGCCGATCCCAAGACGGTTTCGGCCGCAGAGGGAGAGGCGGCATGCCACGATCTGCTCGACGCATTCTTCCCAACACAGCGCGCGGCCCCGTAGCGCTCTTCGCGCGTTTGCCGGCGGGAGGCAGACCGCTATTTGCGCTTCTTCATCGCACGCAGGTCAATCGCGCCAACAAGGGTTCGAGGGTCAAGGCCGGCTGCGAAGATCTGCGCCTTGTTGATCTTTTCAGTCGCGGTGAGGGGCATCCGGTCCAGGAACAGCATCCACCCGGGCGCCTTGTAGTAGGCCAGCTGCTGGTTGCAATAGTCCACGATGCCTTGGGCAAGCTTTAGGTCGGCCGTGTGACCCGAAGCCGGCACGACACAGGCGAAGATCTCCTCTCCGGCCTTTTCGTCAGGAACGGCCAGGATCGCGATCTGGCGAACGGCAGGATGCCGGCACAGCACGGTTTCAACTTCGGTGGCGGCAATGTTCTCGCCGGCTCTGCGGATCATGTTCTTGCGCCGGTCGACAAAATAGATGATCCCGGCCTGGTCTTGGCGGACGATATCGCCTGAATGCCACCAGCCGCCGCGCCACCCCGCCTCGGTCGCTGCCGCATCGTCGAGATAACCGGCGAAAAAGCCTCGTCGGGGATCTTCGCCCGACAGTCGAACGACGAGCTCGCCCTCGGTACCGGAAGCCACCTCGCGGTCGTGCTCATCGACCACTCTCGCCTCGAGGGGGGCGACCGGACGCCCGATTGCTCGGACTCCGATCGGGCGCGGCTCGTGATCATTAGCCGTCCACCGTCCGACCTCGCTCATACCCCAGACTTCGAAATGCGGGATTCCGAAGCGTTCCTCGAATTCCCGATGGATGGCAGGCTCCATTCCCGCCCCAAAGCCAAATCTCACGCTGTGCGCCCGCTCACCTGCGGACCTGTCCATCGCGATCAGGGCCTGCGGCACGGCGCCGATGTAGTGGACGATGGTGGCGCGGCTGGTCGAAACCTCGCGCCACCACCGCTTCGCCGAAAAATGTTCGGGGCGGATCACGCAGCCTTGCGACAGCAACATCGGCATGAGTGCAACCACTCCGGCGTGGACGTGGAACACCGGCATCGGGTTGAACAGCCGGTCCCTGCCGGGCTCGATGGAGAAGCGGCCGCCGCTCCTCGCGAGCGTGAAGAACCATTCGCCCGCCGAGAGCCAGTAGTCGTTCGTAACCAGACAGCCCTTCGGGCGACCGGTTGTGCCCGATGTGTAGAAGACGCCAGCCTCGGTATCGCGACCGAGAGATCCTGACGGAGCGAACCATGCAGGCGAGGGCAGCCGCTCCGGCAAGTCGTCTGCTGCAACAACAACGAACTGGTTCGCCAGCTCAGTTGCGACCGCGGTCAACCGGTCGATGTGACGGCGGAGGGCGACCGCGAGCACGGCGCCGCTGTGCCTCATCTGGTAGAGCAGCTCGGCGTGGCGATGGTCAGGGTTGATAGGGACGACGCTGGAGCCGACCGCGTTGAGAGCGAGCAGGTGAAGGAAGTAATCGGGCCTGTTCTCAACGAGCAGGGCGACGCGATGTCCACCTCCGTATCCCGCCTGCCTGTAGAGTTCGACGAGCGGCAGCACGCGCTGCATCGCCTCGGCATAGGTCCATTTAAGGCCATCGGGCGCATAGGATGTTCCCACGGGCACGCAGACAAACTCATTGCGCGGTGCCGCGGCAACGCTCTCCCGAAATGCTTCGAAAATCGTGTCGGCCACCTGTCGTCGCTCTCCCGTATTCGTCGCGCGGCGGTCGGATCGGACGCTTCAGCCCGTTCGAACGCAGCGGCGACCGTCGCCTTGTCATTGGTCGGACGCGCGCCTCGCGGACGCGTGCCGATGTGAAGTCGGGGCCATTGATGGCCAGCTCCGGCTTTTTCGGCGTTGTGGCGATCCTAAAGCGGGGCCGCGGGAAGGCAACAACAATTTTGTTGAACGTCCGACAAATTATGCCATGATGGGCTGGGCAAAAGAAACTGATCGAGACTAGGGAGGTGTCGGCATGCTGCGGAAGAGGACGGGAACCGCGGTCACATCACTGCTCGTTGCGAGCTGGAGTTTCGCGCCGGTAGCATGGGCGCAGCCAGACACCCCGGTGAAGATCGGCGTTCTGGGTGATCAATCCTCGGTCTATTCGGCCGCGGGCGGCCGCGGCAGTGTCGAGGCGGCAAAGCTTGCCGCGGAAGACGCCGGATTGGTGCTCGGCAAGCCGGTCGAGATCGTTTCGGCGGACTTCCAGTTGAAAGTCGATGTCGGCGTGGCGATCGCCAGAAAATGGTACGACGAGGAGAATGTCGATGCGATCATCGACGTTCCGTTCTCGGGACTGGCTCTCGCCATCGCCGATATGACGCGGACCAGGAAGAAGCTTGCTCTCTTCAACGCTGCGGCGAGCTCCGAACTGACCGGAGCGAAATGCTCACCCTATGTGGCGCAGTGGACCTATGACACCTATTCGCTGGGCCACGGGCCAACCAGCGGCCTGGTGAACCGCGGCGAAAACAGCTGGTTCTTCCTGACCAACGACACCGTGTTCGGCGCGAGCCTTGAAGGTGACGCCTCCGCTGCGGTCAAGGCCGAGGGCGGTACCGTGATCGGCTCGGTTCGCACGCCGACCGCATCGACGGACTTTTCGTCGTTTCTGCTGCAAGCCCAGTCTTCCAAAGCAAAGGTAATCGGGCTCGTCGAGGCCGGTGCCGATCTCGCGACGGTCCTCAAGCAGGGTGAGGAATTTGGCGTGAAGTCGCGGGGACAACGCTTCGCGGCGCTGATGGCCACGATCGATGCGATCCACGGCGTTGGCCTCAAGGACGCACAGGGCATCATCGTGGCTGAGGCGTTCTACTGGGACCAGAACGACGAGACGCGCGCCTTCGCCAAACGGTTCTATGAGCGGATGGCCGCCATGCCGACACAGGTCCAGGCCGGCGCCTTCAGCGTCGTCAATCACTATTTGAAGGCGATCAAGGCGGTCGGCTCGAAGGATCCCGACAAGGTCATGGCCAAGATGCGGGAGATGCCGATCAACGACTTCATGTCGCGCGATGCCAAGCTGCGGGCCGACGGCCGCGTGATGAGGGATCTCTATTTGTTTGAAGTCAAGTCGCCAAAGGAATCGACGCGCCCGTGGGACTATTACAAGCAGATTGCCGTCATCCCGGCGGACAAGGCGGTGCGGCCCATCGACCGGGGCGGCTGCCCTCTGGTCGGTCAATAATCGTGGCCGCCCCCGTGCTAGCGTCATCCGACCCCGATGGGCTCGATCTGTTCCGCACGACCGTCCGCCGCTTCCTGGCGGAAGAGGTAGTCCCGAACGCCGACCCTTGGCGGACAAGGGGATACATCGATCGGGAGCTGTGGCGGAAGGCGGGTGCGCTCGGGCTGCTCTGCGCCAGCAGTCCTGAAGAATATGGAGGCGGCGGAGGCAGCTTCCGGCACGAAGCTGTCATCATCGAGGAATTGGCGCGGATCGCATTCCCCGATTTCAGCGTCCCGTTGCAGAACGTCATTCTGGCACCGTACTTCGCGCAGTACGGCACCGAAGAGCAGAAGCGCCGCTGGTTGCCACGCATGGCGCGCGGTGATCTGGTCGCGGCACTTGCGATGAGCGAACCCGGTGCGGGGTCCGATGTGCGAGCGATCCGAACCCGGGCGCGCCGCGAGGGCGACACGTATATCGTCAACGGGCAAAAGACGTTCATCACCCACGGTCACACCGCCGACTTGATCTGCCTCGCGGTCAAGACTGATATAGGCGAGGACGCCGGTGTCCGCGGCTTCAGCCTGCTGGTGATTGAGGCCGGTGAGACGCCCGGATTCAAACGCGGCCGCAGGCTGGACAAGGTCGGGCTCAAGGCACAGGACACGGCTGAACTGTTCTTTGAGGACGCGCGGGTTCCGGTTGCCAATCTGCTGGGAGGCGTCGAAGGCCGCGGCTTCTATCAGCTGATGGAACAGCTTGCGAAGGAACGCATCAACATCGCGATGCAGGCGCTGGCCCTGGGCGAAGCGGCGCTGGCCGAGACCGTGGCCTATGTGAAGCAGCGCGAGGTATTCGGCAAACGTCTGATCGATTTCCAGAACACGCGGATCGTGCTGGCCGAGGCCAAGACTGCGATGGCCGTCACACGCAGCTTCGTTGAAGTTTGCATCGACCGGCTGATCGCCGGAACGCTCGATGGCGAAACCGCGGCAATGGCAAAGTGGTGGGCGACCGAGAAGCAGTGCGAGGTCATCGATAACTGTGTCCAGTTGCACGGCGGCTACGGCTACATGCTCGACTATCCGATCGCCAGGATGTGGAGCGACGGGCGAATTCAAAAGATCTGGGGCGGCTCCAATGAGGTCATGAAGGAGCTTATCGCGCGGACGCTTTGATGTTGGACGAGGCCACGACCGCTCCACAGTCGGGCGACGTAGGCCGTTGGCGATGATGCAGGAAGCCGCAGACTCGATGATCGGGGCCTCGAGGCCTGAGCATGATCACAAGCCGGAGACAGGGATGAGCCAGTACGCCAAATATGAGTGCCTGAAGATCGAGATCGCGGACAAGGTCGCGACGGTGACCTTGAACCGCCCGCAGGCGCGCAATGCCATCAATCAGAAGCTGATCCGCGAGTTGCGGACGATCTGGGACGATCTGGCCGACGATCGGGCTGTCAATGTTGTCGTGTTGACCGGCGCCGGCGATTTCTTCAGCGTCGGTGGCGACGTCAAGGCGATGTCGGAGCGGCCGGGGGGCGACGTACTCGAAGAGGGCGAGGTGCATGACCCCATGATCAGCCGCCGCGGCGTTACCCGCCAGCTCGAGCTCGACAAGCCGATCATTGCCGCGATCAATGGCGATGCCATCGGGCTTGCGGCTACCCATGCGCTGCTCTGCGATATCAGTGTGATGGCGGAGGATGCCCGGATCGGCGACACCCACGTCTCGCGCGTCGGCCTGGTCGCGGGCGATGGCGGCACCGTGATCTGGCCGCTGCTGATCGGCATCAACAAGGCCAAGGAGTTCCTAATCCGCGGCACGCTGCTGAAGGGCCACGAAGCGGAGCGGATCGGGTTGGTCAATCATGTCGCACCGCGCGCGGAAGTATTGGCGAGGGCTCGCGAGATCGCGGTCGAACTCGCGAACGGTCCGACCTGGGCCATTCGCTGGACCAAGCTGTCGATCAACCAGATCGTCAAGGAGCGCGTCAACATGCTGCTGGAGGCTTCGATGGCCCTCGAACAGGTGACATTCGAGACCGCTGACCACAAGGAGGCGACGACGTCGTTCAAGGAAAAGCGCAGACCAAGATTCGGTCAGTCCTGAGTTTACCTGCAACTCGAAGATTGGAATGCCCATGCGCAACCGCATCACTGAAATGTTCGGAATCGAGGTCCCGATATTCGGCTTCACGCACAAGCCGGAGGTCGCAATCGAGGTGACGAATGCCGGCGGCATGGGCGCTTTGGCGGCCAGTTACTATCAACCGGACGAACTCGAGCGAATTCTCACCGACATGGATGAGAAGACCGGCGGACGTCCGTACTGCATTGACGTCCTCTTCGCAAACAAGGTCGGCGAGGTCGTGCCGCTGTCCGAGCGGCTCAAGGCGCTGCCGAAGGAGCATATCGATTTCGTCGAGAAGATTCTCGATGATGCGGGCATACCTGCGCTGCCCCCGGATGTCGAGGCGCAGATGCTGCGTGAAAAGCCGCCCGGCCATGGTCACACGGAAGAGGGCGTCCTCGAAGTCCTGGAGATCGTCGTCAAACATCCGCAGGCCCGGTTTGTGCTCAGCGCGATGGGGGCGCCTCCGGCCTATGTCGTCGACAAGCTGCACGGCCATGGCATCAGGGTTGGCGCCATGGCAGGCAGTGCCGAACATGCGCTCAAGCACGTGCACGCAGGTGTCGATCTGATCGTCGCGCAGGGAAGCGAAGCCGGGGGGCATACCGGTACGATCTCCTCCATGGTGCTATGGCCAGAAGTGGTTGATGCCGTCTCTCCGATACCAGTTCTTGCAGCGGGTGGCGTTGGCAGCGGGCGCCATATCGCAGCCGCCCTTGCACTCGGCGCCGAGGGCGTATGGTGCGGCACGATTTGGCTCGGATCTTCAGAGAGCGAGCTATCCCCTGATATGCGCAAGCGATTTATCGCGGCGCGTTCGCAGGACGCGATTCAGAGAAAGTACGACACCGGCAAACCGCTGAGGGGGCTCCGCAGCAAGTGGACGGATGCGTGGGATGAGCCGGGAGCACCGGAGCCCCTGCCGCTGGCGGCTCAAAAACTGCTCGTCGCTCCAGCGCTGAAGCGGCTCGAACTGGCCAATGCGGCCGACTACATGGGCTATATGGCGGGACAAGTGGTCGGCAGGATCAAAGATGAACGGTCGATCCGTGACATCATGGACGGCATGAAATCCGAATGCGTTGCAGTCCTTGAGGGTCTGAGCGCCACTGCTTAGGGCCGGCGGCAGACGCCGGAGCAGTCATCGTGAAGCGGCCATCACGGCGGTTGGCATCATCACCACGACCACCGCGGGGTCGTTTTGATGAAACACCGGCACTAATGTTGATTTGAACGTTGATTTGATGGATTTGAAGGGCTCCCCCAAGTGGGGGCCCTTTCGCGCTAATTAAGCACCTTCGGCAGCACGACAACGACGTCGATATCCTGGCAAAGAATTTGAGACGCGACGATCGAGATATGCACGGCGAAATTGTCCTCGATCTCCGATGCAGTGGCCTCATCTTTGGCATAGACGTAAAGCAGCGGTCCGTCGACCTCGGCGAACCGGATCCCGGCGAATACACGATCGAACGTTCCCGCGCCGACCGCGAGGGCCATTCTTGCCTGGATGGCGTAATCCTGGATTTCGGTCAGGTCCATTTTGCTACCGCGAGGATAATCAGTTGCCTGCACCACAGATATTTACGGCTCCGACGCGGACAAGGGGGCATTGCAATTTGTGTAGCGCCTCCGCTGGCTCGCGGAAATCGCCGTCTTCGCGCGTAGGTATCGCGGTTAAGGATGGTTTCCTGAGGGGCCGGCGAGCGAATTGCCGTCTCATGTCAGCGTTCGAGCAAAAGCGCGTCATGGTGCTTTCCTTCGACCCGACCGCCTTCCTCCTGGTGTGAAGCGCTATCGATGAGTAGCTCGATTTCCCGACCCGGTTCGGAGCCTTACCAATGGGTGGTCCGCTGGATTATAAGAAGGTTGGGATCAGCCCGGTACGTCCGAGTGCCAGCCATCTTATGGCTCAGCAAGGCGTCTAGAGTGAAGAACCCGGAAGCAGTCGCCGCCATCGTGTCGGCTCTTCGACATGCGCACGGGGACAACGTTGCCCGCGCCTTCCTCGCTGACGGTGTGAGTCTTGCTGCGCTTATGGACGCGGTGTTTTCTCTTCCGATAAGGAATAGCGAGGCGGTCAGGACGATTGCCAGAGCGCTTGAATCCGGAGATTTTGTCATCTCACCTGATGTCGGGCCGCTTTGGCACATCAAATATGTCTACAGCCAGCCTGGCTCGATGACTGTAGTCGACATGGTGGTGCTAACGCCGGACAAGGCGTTCGCCAGTAGCGAAATCTCGTTGCGGCTGCGCGTGTGAAGCCGGCGTTGAGGCAGCGATCTATTGCAGCTCCTGGATATGACCGGTGCTATCGACGAGAATGGACCTAACCTTTCCATTCCGCGTTGCTTTGAACGTCTTGATCTTGCCGGATGGCACCTCCCGGATTTGCGTATAGCCCGCGGCCTCAAGCTTAGCCTTGATATCGTCCAGGGTAAGGGCATGGGCGGCTGGAAAGGCGTTGAAGATCGCCAGAAAGCAAAGGGCAAGATGCTTTTTTGCCTTTATGTCCATTAGCCGAGTTTGGTTGCTGATGATGACGTCTCGCTAACCAGCGGAGGCGGTCCAATTCCTGCCGAATGTCTAGCAGGAAGGAAATCGCGAATCCTTGAGATGGTTCCCGGCAGCCGGAGGTCGGTCGATAGATGGGGCGCAAATGGGCAAATCGGCCGGAATTGCTGGAATGGATGGATCTATCCGCGGCACGCCCTTGTCCGATCCGCGGACTGCCGAAGGACGGCTCTCGGCGGTGTCGAGGTCTATTCTGGAGCGGGCTCCGTTCGCAGGCTTTGAAGCCCCGCTGCTTGCGAGGTAAGTTGGCCTGATCATGTTCAACCTGACTTTTCTCGGCAGCTCGGCCAGCGTGCCATCCGCCGAACGCAATCATCCGGGCCTTCTGGTCGAGGCCGGAAGCCATCGGATCCTCGTGGATTGTGGGGAGGGGACGCAGCGGCAGCTATTGCGCAGCGGCGCTGGCTTCCGGCGGCTGGATCGCCTCCTGCTCACTCATGGGCATTTTGACCACGTGCTCGGGATTCCAGGACTCTTTTCAACGCTTCGGCTGCGTCAGAGCGAGGATCTCGTGACCATCCACGGCAGTCCAGGCACGCTCGATGTCGTCGTCAGGATGTTGGCCGGGCTCTGGGGCGAAGGCAGAGCGCCGATCCCGTTGGAGCTGGTGCCGCTGCAGCCGGGCTTGGTCCTCGACGCCGACGAATTTTCGGTCGGCTGCTTCCCGGTCCGTCATCGCGACACCGACAGCTACGCTTTCGACTTCAAGAGCCCGCCACGCCGCCACCTTCGCGCTGACCGCCTGGCGGCACTCGGCGTGCCTGACGGGCCGATCCGGAAGGACTTGGTTGAGGGCCGCTCGATCACCCTGGCCGACGGCCGAACCATCGCTCCGGAGAGCGTTCTGGGGCCGCCCGAAGGGGCCAGGAAACTTGTGATCGTCGGCGACACCGAGACGACCGACGGTTTGGCGGAGTATGTGGAGGGGGCCGACATGCTGATCATCGAAGCCACCTTCCTGGCGCGCGATGCTGAGCTCGCGCGTGACTACGGACATCTCACCGCGGCGGAGGCGGCATTACTGGCGGCGGCAAACGGCGTCAAGCAACTCGTCCTGACACACATCTCGGGGCGCTATCCGGATGAAGAGATCCTGGCAGAGGCTACGCGGGCCTTTCCGAATAGCCGCGTTGCGACAGATTTCACAACCATTACCATCAAGGCGATCCCTCTTGGACAACATCGGTTCCCCCGCGGCGAAAACCGCGATCCCGGCGAACGCGAAGGCGTTCAGGGTCGGCATCATCTCGGATACGCACGGCCTGTTGCGGCCAGAAGCGGAGCGTGCGCTGGCTGGCGTCGACCACATCATCCATGGCGGTGACATTGGTCAGCCCGGCATTATCACGGCGCTGCGCCGGATCGCGCCGGTCACAACGATCAGGGGGAACATCGACAGCGGCGATTGGGCCAGCGCCTATGCTGACACTGAGCTCGTACGGCTTGTGGGACGGACGATCTTCGTATTGCACGATCTCAAGACGCTACGAATCAACCCCGTTGAGCGCGGCATAGACATCATCATCTCCGGCCATTCTCACGTGCCGAAGGTCGACACAGTCAACAACGTACTCTACGTCAATCCCGGCAGCGCCGGCCCTCGGCGGTTCAAGTTGCCGATCACGCTTGCGACGCTCGATATTACGCCTGACGGCCTGCGACCGGTCATCCATGACCTTGCGGCCCGTTGAACTGTGCGGGTGTGCGGGCGCACGGATATGAGGGACGAAGGGCCCGCGGCTCGGCCTGTCCAACGTGGTGATGGGTTCGGCATCCAGCGTGTCTTCGAGAAAGCCGACCGCATTGATCGATAGCGTCAAATTGGCAGGTCCAGTTGAGGTCCCGCTTGATCCTGGTCATGGAGCGCGGAGAGCGAGACGCCCAGTAAGCGTACGGACTTCCGGAAGGGCATTTCGTGCAGCAGCAGGCCGATAGCCAGGCGCTCGAGGTCAACGCGGCTTGATACCGGGGCTGATATCGATCGGCTGCGCGTAATGATCTCGAAATCAAAGAACTTGACCTTTAGCGTTACTGTGCGCCCGCGGGTGCCGGTGCTTTCGCAATGCCGCCAGACCTTGTCGATGAGCGGCTGGAGCTCCGCCGCCAGGGCATCGAACGCGGCCAGATCGGCCGAGAATGTGTTCTCGGCGCCAATCGACTTCCGGACCCGATTTGCCCGCACGGGGCGCTCGTCGACGCCGCGTGAGATCCAGTAATAGTAGGTGCCCGATTTGCCGAAGTTCGCGCTCAAGAATTCGAGTGATTGATTGCGGATGTCCAGCCCTGTGAAGATGCCGAGGGCGTTGAACTTGGCTGTCGTCGCCGGGCCGATGCCGTGGAATTTGGCGACGGAAAGATCCTCCACGAAACCGGGTCCGATCTTGGGCGTGATGACGAACTGACCGTTGGGCTTGCGTTGGTCGGAGGCGAGCTTCGCCAGGAACTTGTTGTACGAGATTCCGGCGGAGGCGGTGAGCCCGGTTTCGGCAAGGATCTTGGCTCTGATCGCGGTCGCGATCTCGGTTGCGAGCGGGATGTTCTGAATGTTCTCGGTAACGTCGAGATAGGCCTCGTCCAACGACAGCGGCTCGAAAACTTTCGTGTGCTCGGCGAAAATGTCCCGGATCTGCCGGCTGACGGCCTTGTAGACCTCAAACCGCGGCTTCACGAAAATCAGGTCCGGGCACTGACGCTTCGCGGTGATCGACGGCATTGCCGAGCGAACCCCGAACTTCCGGGCCTCATAGCTCGCTGCGGCCACGACACCGCGTTCCGCGGAGCCGCCTACGGCCAATGGCTTGCCGCGCAGGTCGGGATTGTCCCGTTGCTCCACCGACGCGTAGAACGCGTCCATATCGATATGGATGATCTTGCGCTGGCGGGCCTCGCCGCTGTTCCGCGCTCGGTCCGACGAGCTCATTCGGGAACAATACCTCAAGCTGCCCCGCGCGGGAATGACGGGGAGAGCGGGGAAAACTGCTATTCCCAACTGGCTAGCCAAACCTCGTCGGGCTCATGCTAGCGGACTTGTTGTCGGACCTGGCGAAGTCACCACAGGCAGCGACCGCCTGGTGCTTCGCTGGCATGCTTGTTTTTTGTAATGGGCATTTTCATGAAGAAGTTTGACGAGCGGACGACCGCTAACCTCGACGTTGTTCTGGACGACGCTTGCCGCGACCTCCCGAACGGCGGTGGCCACGAGACCAGGAAGTTCATTGCGCGGAAGCTGCTGCGGGCAGTCCAGCAAGAGAAAAAGACGCTTGGAGCTCTCCAGCGTGTCGCTCGCCAGGCACTGCGGGGACTCCTGGAAGGGCGTCCGGCATAATAAGCCATGCAGGGTCCGCGGTTTCGCAATTGAAGCCGCTCGGAACTATCGGGCATGCGCACATAAGCGGGGACTCCATGTATGACGTTTATCTGAACAGGAGCAACGAGCTCCTGGTTGTTGCTCGAGGCGGATCTATCCCTTCGGCGATTTCCGGACGATGGCGCAAACAGAAGCGTTTCGTCCGGTCCGTCAGCCACAGCATTCGCGACGACGTGCAGCGGCATGGTTACCACCACCGCAACCTGGCGAAGCGATTGGTTGCGTCAGCGAGGGCAGGGCTGCAGTAGGCCGATTTGACTGCGCCCTGGCGCCGCAATCGAAGTCGGCGGTGAGTATTCGAACTAGCGCCGAACCTCTTGCTCCGACTTCACCGAATTGCAGCCATGGCAACGAAATACATGGACGGCTTCGTACTTGCCAACGGACGGTAGTTCGGCCAACAGGGCCATGCGGCGACCGCAAACGTCACATTTGCATGCGAGCGCATCTATCTCTTGCCTGGACATCGTTGGCATAGCGAAATTCCCCATACGCTATTCGCCGAGCGATCCATCATGGGCCTCAAGGGCATGTCGCTGTATCCGTGCGAATACGGAGCTGGCCCAATCTCGTGCGAGTTGCATGTCTCCTGCGACCGCCTTTGCGATCTTGATAGTCCGTTTAGGTCATACACCTTGTGCCAGAAGGTCATGCTCTAAATGGACTATTTCTGCTAACCGCAGCGTACTGGAATGTTGACGATCAGCAGCGCATATTCAGCGGCATGACGATCAAGACGCCTCATTTTCAGCCTGCGGAGCGCTGGATCGCCACCAGGGCGAAATACTGGCCGGGTAGAGAGAACTAAATCGCTGGCTCCCGGCATTCTGAAGACCATCACTTTCTTAACGGCGGACGAACTGATGCGGCCTTAGCTCAAATAGGTCAGACGCAAACGAATGGCCGCGTTGCAGCGCGAAACTGGAGCAACCTGATTTACGTTCCTGTTTGGTCGGCTATCGCTTCTGTTTGAGGCAGGGGCAATTGGAAGTGGCTGGCAGGGGCCGTCCGCTTTTCCAAGTTACGGACGGCCCCAACTCCGGGGCTCGAGGTCAGAGCTGCTAGAGCGGCTTTCGATGCAGAAGGAGGGTATTGCCATGTGGCGCAATACCGGCTGCTACTGCTTGTATTTGTCACCAAAGGGCAGGCCAAAATGGTGGCAAAAGAATTGAAGCGTGCCGATGCCGCGGCGATCAACCTGGAAGTTGGCCCAAGGCAAATATTCGGGAGCGAATCCCAGAACGCCAAGGAACAGTCAGCGTTCACTGGACGTTAGCGCTCGTGCGAGGAGTCCACTGGTGCGTGTGATGACGGACGATGGCGAGCGCCGCGACCGGGCGCAAGGAAGCGTATATGACTGACGGAAACCCCATTGCACGTATCCGTCCGGTGAAGGCCGCCTTGCCGAGTGAGGCGTGTTGTTGAGAACTGTCCTTATGGACAGTGATAGGCGCAGTGCCCAAGTCGAACGGCTCGAAGTAGTGGATACAGGCCGGCGACGGCGCTGGTCCGAGGATGAGAAGCTCAAGATCGTCCTGGAGAGCTTACAGGCGCCGCGCCAGGTCGCGGCGACGGCGCGGCGATATGGCGTTTCGCGCTCGTTGCTGCTGCGATGGCGGCGAGCGTTTCGTCCCGAGCCGGCGGATGCCGCCGATCAGCACACGAGCTTCATACCGGCGATGCTGGTACCGGAATCGGGGGCGACGCCTGGTCCAGTCGAGCCGGCCGGCGGGGCGATCGAGATCGAGTTTGCGGCCGGAGCTCGGATGCGGATTACTGGCGCGGTCGACGCGGCGACGCTGAAGGCGGTGGTCGCGGCGCTGGCAGATGGACGGCTGCGGTGATCCCCATCCCGTCGGGCGTGCGGGTGTGGATTGCGACCGGCCACACCGACATGCGTCGCGGCATGAACTCGCTGGCCATGCTGGTGCAGGAAGCCTTCAGGCGCGACCCGCACGGCGGCGACCTCTACGTGTTCCGAGGCAAGAGCGGCAAGCTGATCAAGATCCTCTGGCACGATGGATTAGGCATGTCGCTCTACGCCAAGCGGCTAGAGCGCGGCCGTTTTCTCTGGCCATCACCGGTTGATGGCGTGGTGAGTATCACCCCAGCCCAACTTGGCTACCTACTGGAGGGCATTGACTGGCGGATGCCGCAACACACGTGGCGGCCGCAGGCGGCTGGCTGATCGCTGGGATTTGAATCGATAGCACGATCGGCAGTTCGGACAGAGACCGCATCTTGTGATTCTCTGGTCGGCGATGGGCGCCGATGATTCTCTTCCCGACGATGTGGCGACGCTGAAGGCGATGCTGCGCGCCGAGCGAGCGGCCCGCTTGGCCGCGGAGGCGGAGGCTCAGGCACGGACACTGCTGATCGAGAAGCTCAAGCTCGCGATCAGGAAGCTGCGGCACGAGCAGTTCGGACAGTCCTCCGAGCGCGGCGCATTGCTGGACCAGCTCGAGCTGCAGCTCGCCGACCTGGAGGAGAACGCGGCGCAAGCCGAGACGGCGGCGCAGATGGCAGCCGACAAGATTGCGGTGCCATCGTTCGAGCGCCGCAAGCCGGCCCGCCGGCCGCTGCCGGAGCATTTGCCGCGGGAACGCCTTGTCTATCCGGTGCCTGCCACCTGCCCATGCTGCGGCGATAGCCGGTTGCGCAAGATCGGCGAGGACGTGACCGAGACGCTGGAGCTCATTCCGCGCCAGTGGAAGGTGATCCAGCATGTGCGCGAGAAGCTCGTCTGCCGGGCCTGCGAAGCGATCACCCAGCCGCCGGCCCCCTCGCATCCGATTGCGCGCGGGCGTGCGGGGCCCAAGCTGCTGGCCCATATCCTGTTCGCCAAGTACGGCCTGCACCTGCCGCTCAATCGTCAGAGCGACGTCTATCAACGTGAAGGCGTCGACCTCGACGTGTCGACGCTCGCGGACTGGGTGGGCGCCTCCGCCGCAACCCTGATGCCGCTGGTAGATGCGATCCGGAGCCACGTCTTCGCGGCCGAGCGCATCCACGCCGACGACACCACGGTGCCGGTCCTGGCCAAGGGCAAGACCCGGACCGGCCGGCTCTGGACCTATGTGCGCGACGACCGCCCGTTTGCCGGGCCAGATCCGCCGGCGGCTGTGTTCTTCTACTCGCCGGACCGCGGTGGTGAGCATCCGGAGCAGCATCTGGCCGGCTATGCCGGACTGATGCAGGCCGACGCCTACGCCGGGTTCAGCAGGCTTTACGAGGCCAATCGCAAAGCAGGCCCAATCATCGAGGCCGCGTGCTGGGCGCACGGCAGGCGCAAGTTCTTTGATCTGGCACGGCTCAGCAAGGCGCCGATCGCGGCCGAGGCGGTCAAGCGCATCGATGTCCTGTTCGCCATCGAACGTGAGATCAACGGTCTTGCGCCGCAGGAGCGCCTGCGCGTGCGCCAGGAGCGTAGCCGCGCCCTGATCGTTGAGCTGGAGGCGTGGTTGCGCGAGCAGCGCGCCAAGCTCTCCAAGAACAACGACACGACCAAGGCGATCAATTACTGCCTCAATCGCTGGGACGCATTCACCCGCTTCCTTAATGACGGGCGGCTCTGCATGTCGAACAATGCCGCCGAGCGCGAGCTACGAGCTGTCGCCGTGGGAAGAAGAAATTGGACCTTCGCAGGCTCCGATGAGGGCGGCCGACGCGCCGCGGCCATCTACACCCTCATCGCCAGCGCCAAGCTCAACGACATCGATCCGCAGGCTTGGCTCGCCGATGTGCTCGGCCGCTTGCCGGATCATCCCGCCAAACGCATTCACGAACTCCTGCCTTGGAATTGGCGCCCTCAGAGCGTCGCCCACGCTGCTTGAGCGCAAATCAGCCATCCGCCCAAGGTGAGCTGACCGGGGGCCGTCACCGGATGCGTACCATTGCACCAACTGCTACGCCGGAGCAGCGAATAGATCAGGCTTCAGAAGCGATCCGTCGAATGGCTGAAGACGCCGTGTTCGAACCTCTGCCGCAGCAGGATCGGTGGCTGCAGCTCTTGACCGAAGCGACAAGAGCGGCTCCGCTTCAATCACTCGCCTTCGCATTCCTGCTAGGGGTTTTTCTGGCTCGTCGATAGTCTGGACACCGGTTGGCCGACGAGAGCATTACGCCGCGTCAAAATACTCCCTGGTTGCAAGTCAAAAGATAGGAGCAAACGGTCAAGCGCAATCGCTTTTCCCCGCCACCGCCGCGTTGACAGTGTGGCGTCTCTCGATGGGCCTATGCTCCTCTCCTTCCCAGTCGCCGATCGTGACGCAAGTAGCGCATCAATAATCAGAGTGAGCCGTGACCAGAGATGGTTCGCCATTCATCGCAACACTGGCAACTACGGGCAGCCGGCGGACCTCGTCGCTGCGTCGCGTTCGAACTTCCTTGCGACCGCCGGCCGGGGGCAGATTGTTCAGACCCTTACGGAAAAGCGCTCGAACGCAGTGAGTATCTGGATCCGGATCTCGACGTCTCTTTGATAGATGGCTCTCTGCAGGTATTCGATTTCGGGTGCCTGATCGGGCTCGTCGACATCGATGTACCAGGACCGCGGCCGGCCATCCGCGCCGTCGCTCCAGCGATACCCGCGCCGCTTGAGCTCGTCCTTGAGCTCGAACGGCGACTGCTCGGCCCAGATCCTGATCGTCTTGCGGCGGGCCCGCTCGAGCAGAACAGAGAGCACGGTACGATCGAGCTGGGGCAGGGCCATTGCGAGGATCTCGAGCAGTGCAAGGCAATCGTCGACCGCCCGGTGCGCTTCGTGAAATAGCCCGGCCTTCATCAAGAGATAGGACAGGCGCGATCCCTCGAAGCCATGGCTGCGCCATTCGACCTCGCTGACCGAGCAGGCCCAGGCCTTGTGCATGAATAGGGGCGCGTAACGCTCCATGAACTTGCGATCGAAGCCGGCATTGTGGGCGATGGTCACGACCGCATCGGAGGCGAAGGAGTTGATGCGCTCGACGTCGAGGCTGTGGCCTTCCACCATCTCGTCGGTGATGCCGGTCAGCGCGGTGATCTCGGCGGGAATGGCCATCGACGGCTGGTTGAAGCAGCTGAAGGTGTCGATGACCTGGCCGATCCTTCCATCGGCCAGATAGCTGAACTTGACCATCCCGAGTTCGATGATCTCGTCGCGGACAGGATCGAGACCCGTGGTCTCGACGTCGAGCAGGATCGCGGTCCTGGTCGATTGCCCGTCGCTAGGGGTGAATTCGGAGCGTGGAACCAGCCGGCGCAGCACCCGGTAGTCGGGCGACTGCTCCAGCATGCCGGCGATTTCGGCCAAGGTCGGTTGAACAGTCATATCGGACGGCGGACCCAAATTATCTGGCGGATGGTTTCCAACCTTATCCGATCAGATTGGACCGGGCACGGCAGCACCTGTGGATAGGTCTCTGGCCGGCGGCTGGGACCCTGTAGCAGACCGGCTTTTCTCGCATCCTTGGAACCGCCTTGGCGATTCAAAAGAGTCCTGCGGGCCGCCGGCTGCGGGCGGGCTTTCGTAGACCGTGCCGCTTCGCTTCACGGCCTCGCGGCGTCGATCCCTCGTGCCGCGACTAGGGCCCGCCGCGATCACAGAATTCGGAAAAGGCGAAATAAGACTCGACGGAACACCCAACTCACTTTTATCCGCAAGGGACTCGGCTCGTGGGCAAATACGACAGCGTCGTCGCCTTTGGCCAGAAGCGGGCGCTGGTCGTCTGGACGAGGCTTATCTTGCCGAACGGCAATTCGATCGTGATCGAGAACCTTCCGGCCACTGACGTCGCGGGCTACGCCGGCCTCGAGGATGAGGTGGACTTCCATACCTGGCAATTGCTCAAGGGCGTAGCGCTGGCCACCTTGATCGGAGTGGGGACCCAACTATCGATAGGCAATGACGAAAGCGACCTCGTGAAGGCCTTGCGTGAAAGCACGCAGCAAACGACCAATCGTGCGGGGCAGCGCCTAGTGGAGCGCGAACTCGACGTGCAGCCGACGATTACGGTGCGGCCGGGATGGCCGCTGCGGGTGATTGTTTCGAAGGATCTGGTGCTGAAGCCGTACCAGGACGTTCCGCCGGTTGCGAAGGGTAGATGAGGGATGAAGCTTGCAAAGCTGCCTGATCGGACCCCAGTTAAGATGAACATTCTGGTCGCGCCAGGACTTGCAAAGCGATTGCGTGGGTACGCGGATTTTTATGCGGAGACGCATGGAAGCCGAGAGGAGGTCGCGGAGCTGATACCGTTTATTTTGGAAGCATTCCTCGACAGTGATTCAGCATTCAAACGAAGAGTGGTGACGCGCAAGGTCGAATAAATGAGACCTGATCATCTTGGCGAGTATTGATCATCGAGCTTACGATATTTAAGGAGTGCAATTGTCGCTCTCACGCGTTGAATTGAAGTCTCAAGTACGTGAAGCAATGCATCAAGCTCCGGCTCTCCGATCTCATCCCTACGTAGGTTATCTGCGGCCAGAACTTGCTCGACCAGCTCAGCCAATGGCACTTCTTGGAAGCCATTGTTCGAGGTCATCTGGGAGAGCCGAGATACTTCAGCGCGACTAATGATCGTTCCTTTACTCGTCAGCGACGCTGTCAAATGCAGTGGAATCGCTTCTGCCACCACGCAGCTCGGGATTCTGACCGCCGCCAGTGTCGTGCCAGTTTGAGGGGAGCGATATCCAAAGTGAAACGCATTTCCCGCTGCCGCATCGGCGGGTCTACAAAGGGTTCGAAGTCGAGTGCCATGGGTGCGCTCCATTTTTGTTGAGTATACTCAATTGATGAATATGCTCAACAAAAAGCATCTCGTTCTCGATGGACGAGATGAAGCAAACTGTTGCTCGAAATCTAAGGCGTCTTCGCCATGCGAAGAATTGGAGCCAGGAAGAACTCGCATTTCGCGCAAAGGTGGATCGAAGCTATATCAGCCAGCTTGAGACAGGCGACTACAGCGCTTCAGTTACCATGCTCGGGAAGCTAGCGAAGGCGCTTGGCACAAACGTAACCGAATTATTGAAGTGACCTTCGGTGCGTCGGACTTACTGCCTGCGATCGGGCTTGAGCGAGGGCCGAAGGCCACTCTCGGAACTGATAAGCTCTTCGCTGAAACCTTATCAGTTGGCGCTCCGTCTTTCGAAGTCAAGCTAGTCGTCCACGGCGAGCGTGTCTTGCGGGCTAGTGCATTTCCGGATCTCAAGCTGAAACACCTAGGGCCTCAGCGTGTCAAACAGGCCTTCTTCTCGTCCTCGGATGCTCTTCTATGGCCTCGATCTCGGGTGTTGCTGGGAGCATCAATGGACCGCGTCGCCGGGTGCTGCAGTGAGCGGAACGCCGCCAGTCGAGACGGGACCCGCGGGCTTGACATTCCCGCGTGGCAGCCTTTGCGGCTTCCGTGCGGGTTGAGTGGTCGCGGCAAGAGCAGGTCGCGCAATCGCGGTACTTGGCTCGGCAGCAATGGGCGGTGGCACTGGAGTAGGTGCGGAATGCTGAAGAGCCTCGACCTTCGAGGTCAAGCCCGCCAACTGGTCAACGATCGCCTTAAACTGCTCCTGCTGGTCGGCGACCGACCGGCCGATAGCGGCGAGGTCTTCTTCGAGCTTCTGCTGGGTCGCAAGGAGACCCGGTAATGCGTCCTTGTCGGAGGCGGCTGTATCTGCCTCGGAACCTCCGCGGCCAAGCGTTGGGAGCAGCGGCGCGACTAAGGGCCAGGCGTAGAGGCCGCTAGCGCTAGCGCCTGCAAGGACAAGGACCATGATCAGCAGGAACCATGGCCAGCGGCGACGACCGGTGGGCAGTGGGCTTGTCGGCGCATGGTCGTGCCACGCCTGGTCGGAATCATTATCCATGAATGCTTCCTAGGCGCCTCTGGCAGTCGTTGCAATCACTACAGAGTTCGACCATCCTGCTGAGTAATGCCTTCCTCGTCTGTTTCCCTTCCTGGGCCTACCCATACTTCTCAGCTCCTCGATGAACTGGTCGCGCAAGCACCGGATGGGCCTGTCGACCTCGAATGGCTCCTTGGCCATCTGGACAGGCGGTCATTCGGACTGCTCCTGCTGTTGCTCGGGCTGTTGGTGATCGTCCCTGGCGTGGCTACGATTGCGACATTGGCTCTATTGTTTCCGGCGGTCGAGATGATGCTTGGCCGAAGTGCTCCATCATTTCCACGTTTCGTGTCGAAGCGGCAGTTCGACTTCAAGCGGTTCAAACGGTTCACCGCCCGGACGCGTCCGCTACTGCAAGCGATTGAGCGCATCAGCCGGCCACGGTGGAACGCACGTCGTGACGTTACGGACCGCATTATCGGATTGGTCGTATTTCTGCTGGCCTTGTTGGCGGGCTGGCCGTTGCCCTTAGTCAACGTCATTCCCGGGGTCATAGTCGTCCTGATTGCGGTCGCGTACTTGCAGGAAGACGGTCTACTGCTGGTCATAGCGATGGCAGCGGCGCTGATTTCCTTGCTTGGCTTGGGATGGACGTTCTGGACGTCGGCTGGGGCTTTGATTCACTGGATTGGATGAAGCGCGACGACCCGATCGCCGAGATTGCTTGCCAATACGTCGCGCCGACAATGAAAAATTCGGCCCCGCAGACGGAGCCGAGAACTCTAACGACCTTAGCCAGCTAAGCAGCTTTACCTTCTAACATCGGCGGTTCATCAATCGCGGCTATCTCAGGCATTGCCTGGCCCATGATACCGTGAAGGTCACCGACCATGCCGACGGTGGACTCGATCATTGCGCTGACTTGGGCTTCACGCTTGGCCCAGGCCTTCAACATGAACTTGCGCTCTTTGTCGATGTCGTCACGCATGTCCCTAAACCGCTCGACGATGGCTTCAACCCGTTGTTTAAACCGCGCGCCGGTCAGATACTGATAGACCTGTTCAGCCTTAGACTGCTGACCAGCTTGCGATGTCCGCGCGTTGGTAACCTCCAGAAGTCAACCAGCGGAAACGCCGGGCGTCAGTCGAAGCCCGGCGATCGCGATGAATGCAATTAACGTATACGGCTTTTTATGCCGCGAGCTCATGCTCAGCTTCGACATTAACCAGGGTTTTGGCGAGCTTGGTGAGAGCCGAGTCCGTGGCCTTCTCCTCGTCCAGCGTTGCCTGCAGCAGCCGAGCGGCATCCGGTATTCCGAGTTCCTCGGCCCAGGTCCGCAACGTCCCGTAACGCGACATCTCGTAATGCTCGACGGCCTGAGCCGCCGCTAGCAAGCCGGCGTCGAGGGCGGGCATACCCTTAAAGTTCTTCATGATCTCGGCCCCCTCTTCGGTGATGCCGTTGATAGCAGCGCAGGTCTTTCCGCGTGCTGGCTTGCCGATGATCTTGAAGACCTGATTGAGCCTTTTGATCTGGCCTTCGGTTTCACGCAGATGCTTGGTGAATGCTTTCTGCAGGTCTTTCGACTGAGCCGCCTTCGCCATCTTCGGAAGCGTCTTGACGATCTTGTTCTCGGCGAAATAGATGTCCTTGAGCGTTTCGTGGAAGAGGTCGCTCAGCAGCATTGCCTTTTTGGCCATGGGGTGTCCGTTGTTTGAGAGGTTACGAGATTCAGGTCCGGCATCAGCGCAGGAGCAGGATCAGGATGATGAGAGGAATCGGTATTCCGACTAACCAGAGAAGGATCGGCATTGGTTACTCCTGTCAGGTGTGCATTGCGGGTCTAAGCCGGGCGTAGGAACCCCCATGTACCGTCCCGCAAGCCACCACCTTCGGTCGCGGCAAGACTGGCGCAGAAGGCTCCCAACAGCAGCGACGCTGTCAGCCAGAACGCAAGCTGGGCCGTCGCCTTTCGTGCGGCATCAGTGTCAGCCTTGAGTTGCGTGACGACATCGTTGATGCGTTTGTCGGCCTCAGCCTGGCCGAGCCCGGTTCGCGCTGCCACGACCTTGGAAAGGTAGTCCCGATCGTTCGGCTTCATTTCCCCGCCCGTCTGGAAACTCGACATGAACAATCTGAGCAGTTCTCCGCGCGAGTCGTTTGCCGGCGCTTGGGCCGACGGAGAAGCCGGCCGGAGTAGAGTGTCAACGTAGCTGTCCATGGGACCAGATCGACTGGTAGCCGAGGCCGCACCTTGGCCGGCGGCACTGATGCCGCTCCCAAGCAAGCTGGTTGCGGGGGTGGCCAGAAGAATTGCGCCGTGCTGCCGCGCACGTACGCATGAGCCGAGCGGGCCATCTTCAGCGATTGCTGGGTCTTCAAACGCAGTAGCGCGATCCAGAGGACGGCGAGGTTTGTTCGAAGCCATTTTCTCGAGCCTAGATAAGGTAGGATCTATCGCTGCTGATAGGCCCCCGACGTAGTCGACAGGCAGGGAATGAACGCGAGTGGCGGCCCGATCGATGCCGCGGTGATGACGTACCGGAATCCCTAAAGTTCCACCCGTGCTGCCCTTGCGTCTTGTTCAGGTGCCTCCATATACCATCCAAGCAGATGTCCTGCGGATGGAAAACACATGCCCTCTGTGCTTGAACTCAGGCCGAAGCCTCCGGAATCCGAGAAAATCACTATCAATCTTGGATATGTCGACCTCGGCCACATCGACCTGATGGTGACGGATGGTTTCTATTCGAATCGTACGGACTTCATCCGGACGGCGATCCGCAATCAGCTCGAGCGACATGCTGACGTAGTCAAGCAGTCCACGGCCCGCAAAGGCCTGGACCTCGGTCTGCGGAATTACACACGCGCGGATCTCGAAGCGGCGCGGCGAGCCGGCGAGATGCTGCACATCAACGTCCTCGGTCTTGCCACCATCGCGCAGGACGTCACGGCCGATCTCGCCCGCGCTACCATCGCTTCGGTTTCCGTGCTCGGAGCCCTCCATGCCAGTCCCGCGGTCAAGGCCGCTCTTGCCGACAGAACGAGGTGAAGCCGATGTTGAACCGAGACGCGCTCCGCGAAGCCACCCGGTTGACCCGCGCGGGACAACTGACGGAAGCCACGGCGCTGCTGCAGCGGATGCTGCGCGGCGAGCGCGCTCCAGCGGCGGCATCGCCGGCCCCAAGCCCCATGAGTCTTCCGGGCCGCGCGTCGGACACCATCGACCTCAAGGCCAACGGCGTCAGCAACGCCGACCGCGCAACACCGATAGAGGCGCCCTCTGCCTCTGACGCGGCACGTCGGCGTCGATCCTTGTTCAATCGAGCGAAGGACGGCACCTGGCTCGGCCTGCAGGGCGCGAAGAATGCGCCCACTTCGATGACTGACATCGCGCCGGAAGGAACGAAGTTCATCGACGGCTCCTACAGCGACAAGGCCGGAAGCCGGACCTACAAGCTCTTCATTCCCAGCGGTTACCATCAGGGGCAGCCGCTTCCGCTGGTGGTGATGCTCCATGGCTGCACCCAATCGCCGGACGATTTCGCCGCCGGCACCAGGATGAACTTCATCGCAGAAGAACAAACGTGTCTGGTGGTCTATCCGGCGCAGCCTAGCAGCGCCAATCCGTCCAAATGCTGGAACTGGTTTCGCCCGGACGACCAGAGCCGTGACAAAGGCGAGCCCTCGCTGATCGCGGGCATCACCCGCCAAGTCATGCAGGACTACTCGGTCGATCCCAAGCGCATCTTCGTCGCCGGACTCTCAGCCGGAGGCGCCGCTGCGGCGGTCCTGGGCGCCACCTACAGCGATCTGTACGCGGCGGTTGGAATCCATTCCGGTCTCGCCTACGGAGCCGCCGACGACATGCCCTCGGCGTTCGCCGCCATGCGTCAAGGGGGCGGACCCGGCAGCCGCGCCATTCCGGACGGGCCGACGCTCCCCGCCATTATTTTCCACGGCGACAGCGACACCATCGTGCATCCCATCAACGGGGCCCAGGCTGTCGAACAAGCGGTCGGAAGCACAAAGACGCAAAAGAAGGTGCGCCGCGGGCAGATGCCTGGCGGGCATAAGTATACCCGCACGATCCACGCCGAGGGCGAAATTGAGTTCCTGGAGCACTGGAATATCCACGGTGCGGGCCACGCCTGGTCCGGCGGTAGTCCGGCAGGGTCTTACACGGATCCAGAGGGACCGGACGCAACGAAGGAGATGCTGCGTTTCTTTCTCAAGCATCCGCAGCCACACTAGATGAATCCGAGGCAATGCTATTCCGACGGCAGTGTGAAGGTCGGCATTGGAAGGTGAAGTGGTTTCGTTCGCCAACGATATAGGTTTGAAGTCGTCCCTTTTAAGCAGACGCCACGAGCTCGCGTCGGATCCATCGGTGCAGCATCGTGAGCCGGTTTCGCAATCCGTCAACGGCTCTGTTCAGGGTTTTGCAAAGCTCGCCACACCGATAAAACCTGCGAAGGCGGTCAGATTTATGATTGCTTCGATCCGCTGCGTGACATCTCCAGGAAAGGAGAGCCCCGCGAGGGACGGGGCGTCTCGGGCCGACGTGACCGAGGCGGACACGCCGGTCTTGGACCCAATTCGCTCTAGGATGAGACGTTCCCAATGGGCGGCGCAGGATTCGGTCCGCCCGACTGAGCTGCTGCCGGTTTGATGGACACCCGCTTAAGCTAATCCCACCTTGCGCTCGAACTCAACCGGGCTGAGATAGCCGATGGTCGAGTGCCTGCGGGTCGTGTTGTAAAATCGTTCGATGTAGTCGAACACATCGGCGCGTGCCTCATCTCTGGTTTGATAAATCTTGTTGGCCGTACGCTCGGTCTTGAGCGAGGAGAAGAAGCTCTCCATCGCCGCGTTGTCCCAGACGTTGCCGGAGCGGCTCATGCTGCAAACGATGCCGTGGTCGGCCATCAGGCGCTGGAACTGCTCGCTGGTGTACTGGCTGCCCTGGTCGGAGTGATGCAACAGCGCATCCGGCTTGCCGCGCCGCCAGACGGCCATCAACAATGCGTCCGTCACGAGCTGTGCCGTCATGGCGGCACTCATCGACCAGCCCACCACGCGGCGTGAGAACAGGTCGATCACCGCTGCGACATAGAGCCAGCCTTCGGCCGTCCAGAGATAGGTGAAGTCGGCGATCCACTTCTGGTTCGGCCGCTCGGCGGCGAACTGCCGGTCAAGGAGGTTCGCCGGTACGGTCTCGAGCTGTCGATCGCCGCTGTCCTTCGGTAAGCGCCGACGTCGCGGCCGCGCCCGCAAGCCTTGCAGGCGCATCAGCCGCTCAATCCGGTGCAGGCCGCAATCCGCCCCGTCGGCGAGCAGGTCACGCCACACCCGGCGTGCGCCATAGGTGCGGTCGCTGGCGGCGAAGCTGGCCTTGACCTTGCCGCCGAGCTCCTCGTCGCTGCGGGATCTGGCGCTGGGAGAGCGGTTCAGCCAGGCATGGAAGCCCGACCGCGACACTCCCAGCGCATCGCATAGCCATGCCACCGGCCAGATCGTCCGGTGCTTCGCGACGAAGGCGAACTTCATGTCGCTTCCTTCGCGAAGTAGGCTGCGGCCTTTTTTAGGATATCCCGCTCGGCCTTCAGCTTGGCGACCTCACGGCGCAGCCGCTCGATCTCCTGCTGCTCCGGCTTCATCTGCCCGTGGCCGGGAAAGGCTTGCGCCGGGTCGGAGCCCAACTCCTTCACCCATTTGCGGAGAACATTCTCATGAACATCCAGGTCACGGCCAGCTTGCGCCACCGACACCCCACGTTCCCGCACCAGCTTGACCGCCTCGACCTTGAACTCGCGGCTGAACTTCCGTCTTTTCATCGCCACCTCCGGCTTCATGAAACACCTAATCTCGGTGTCCATCAAACCGGCAGCAGCTCAGACGGCTGGAAGACGCCGAAGCGTGCCAAAGATTCACGTAAGTGTGTCGCCCTTGCGGCGTCAGGAAAGTTCCGTGAGCATCGCACGCGTTGGACTTCAGGGCGCGGCGAATTCGCCGTCCAATAGTGACGGACCTTCGTCGAGTTTATCTCCAAGAGGTCGCTGTCCAGTGCCAGCGGCGGAAAGGTTTGCTGCTTCGTGTCGTTCCGAAAAAACGACGCGATTTGGAGCCCTGGTGCTAATTTGGACGTCCGATAACAGCACCGCGGTGCGGCACCTTCGATCAGGACATTTTGGGGGCGAGTGAATCTTCGTATGGGAACGAAATGTGTGTTCGGGGCTACCTCACCGGAACTAAACGGGAAGCCTCCTGTTGCTCCTTCAGGACGCTCCGGTGCCACGGCACGCCACCTCTCTTCGAAGGACGCGCGATATGACGGACGGAAGTAACAAAAACCCCAATAAGAAGCAGCCCGGCGAAAATCCGGATGGCAAGTATCATTTCAATCCCGGCAACATGGCTGGGAAGAAGCCCGGGGATAAGGAGCGGACAGCTGAAAACCGGGACGAGCCGAAAGAGCCGGAAGAAAAGCCCGCCGGGTAAGCGCTTTCGGATCGGTCTTGCGATGGTTGCCCATATCGCGACCGTTCAAAAGTTAATGAATTTCAAAGAAGCGACTTTTTCAAGGATCGGGTGCATCGGCTGTCAATCTGACATTTGGCGCCATCGCAGGAACTGAGGTGCATATCAGCTTGTTTGCTCAGCAAGAAGATGGAGGTTTCAGTGCGAGCCCGATTAGCATCGATATGCCTTGTGCTGTCCTGTGGATTAGCGACGGCGCAGCCCGCTACAAAGGGGGATGTCAATACGCCAACCGGGCGCTCGGCGCCCGAAGACAAAGGTCAATTGCAGCCCCAAGGTTGGACTGGGCCAATCAACACAGGCACAGGCGGAGCCCCGCCGGAAAGTCCCCAGGGTCAAAGTCCGCCAGGGATGCAGCCGGCGCCGGACGGATCGACAAAAACGACGGTCGCGCCTCCAAAATAGAAGGGTTTGATTTGCTGGTGCCGACGCTACTGGTGGCCGCTTGCCGCCGACGGAAACTGTCGATCGCGCGGTTCGATAGCACAAGCCTCCTTCTCTCGCCTTCAGCATCTGGGACTTGATGCTCCCGAGGAGGAATTCGGCGGTTCGCTGAGCATCGTCAATCTCGTCGAGACCGCCGAGAAAGTCCCAAGCGATTTGAAGCGAGCTTTCCATAAGCGGGGGAAGTGGTTCGGTCATCCGTGAGGAACGCCGCCCGCCCCGCACCGTTCCTGCAAATTGATAGCGGAAGCTGCAAACCGACCAAGCTCTCCCGTGTCAACGTTCCGGACAGTGAGGGCACGGGCCGTGGCGTTACACCGTGGCTGCGCTTCATCCCGGTCATCGAAGGGCGCCTGCCGCGATACTACCGACCCTCTCCGCCGGAACTCGGGTCTTGATTGGGGCAGGGCGTAATTGTGTGGACGAAAATGCCGCGATGCCAGGTCCGCCAAACCTTGGGCCCCAAGGCTTTCGAGGCCGCGAGATAGTTCTCATGGCAGGCCGCCTTTGCGGCTGAGGCCGTGCCTGGTCAGCGGCGGAGCAATAACAAGAGAGTGCCTATGTACCAGCCTGCGATACTAGCGATCAGAAACGCTATCGCTAACGAGAGCAACGACGCCATCGGACTCAGGAGCTCTGCCCCGTTTTGCAGATAGTCCATGACGCGACGTCCCTTCCGCTAAACAGCTCGTCGACGCCCAGCAACCATGCCGTAGACGAGCAGAACTATAATGGCGCCCACCACCGCGCCGATGAGCCCAGCACCTTCGCCCGGGCCGTACCAACCTAGCGCTTGGCCCAGATAGGTCGCCACGAACGCGCCCACGATTCCCAAAATGGCCGTGAGAATAAAGCCGGTCGGCTCGTTGTCTCCCGGCATGATGAACTTCGCGATGACGCCGGCTAAGAAGCCAATAATGATTGTCCACAAAATGCTCATGTCAGATCCTTTGCGTCTTAATGCGGGAGCTGCCCGTCTGGAGTGTATTGATCAACAGCCGCAGGAAGCTCTCGCGACAGTCTCGCTAAAAGCTCCTCCTGCGACAGTCCGGTTTGGTGCTCCAGAGCGGCTAGCACATCCGGCCCGATAGCTTGCTTAAGCTGAGAGGGCGGAAGGTCTTTATTTGGACCCTTCTTTACCCAAGAGTCAGCGGCATCTCCGTGGCCGTTTTCATTGAAGCGTTCGACAAGCTCTCCGAGCCCGCCGCTCAATAGCTTCCCGATCCCGCCGCTCGCGAGCGCGCCGCTCAAATTGCCGAGCAGGCCACCCAAGGGTGTCCCCTGAGAGTATCTCGCGCCGGGCTGGGTGCCTGCACCCCTAAATATCTCCGCGAGCTTGTCCCGGTTCTGATATCCTGCCAGAGCCAGCAAACCCAATAACGCCGTCATCGATGGCATTCCACGAGACATGATTACCTCCTGACGCTGATCACTGCGGCGCCAACGTTCCATTCCGGTGGCGGTTCCTCTGGAGGAGCTCAAGGGACTGGTCCTGAACGTCCGCTGTGGCTCAAAGCTGATGCAGGGGTGACGGAGACGATTGTCAGCAAAGGCGCCAAAGCTGATCGCTGTTCACGTCCCACAGGCCGGATGCGTCCTGTTTCTTGACGTTGACCAATGGTGCTTCGGCCGGGGCCGATCCGATCACTTGGACACCATATGCGATCCACGGGGGACGGCGATATTTAACCCATCGTCCGAAGAGGAGACCGGCGATTGCTGCAGGTTGATATGAGCAACTGCGATTACGCCGTGTGAGATTACAAGTCCAGACGACCGAAGGTAAGGCGCTATGCCCTAATCACTTGTTATACGGCTATTGGAATCCGTAGCTCTCTGTAATCCCACAAACCGAAGCCGCCCCCGAAGGACATGCAAGCGCACTTAAAACACTTCGTGTCGAGGCGGAAGAGCGCGAGCTAATCAGCAAGCTAGCGACCAATAAGACCAAGGAAGAACTGTTCGCCAAGATCGCAGCACAACAGCGGCTCTCGCCATAAGTCGGCGTTTGCCGGATGGCACAAGTGGATTGACCCGTACAACAAGCTGGAAGGGTGAAATTCCCAGAGAGCGGCGCCGTTCGTCTATCACTGCCCTCGAAGAGAATTTCTTTAGCGCAGGTAATACTCGCTGGATCGAATGCATGCCGAGATCAACGCCATGATCCAAACCCATGCCGTCCTGGGCCCCGTCGCCGCCCTTGCATTTTGCTGGCAGCCCTCAAAACCGGCGTGGCCGGCAATCGTCACGCTGCTATTCACGCGGTAGCGTTTCGCGAGCTCGGGCTGGGCGCATTTTGTCACAACGCGCTCTCTATCGCTCATCGCCATTTATCTGGGACGGATGTGCCTCCACTCCGAGAAGTCTTTTCGCCGAGCGGCCAAGCCTGATAAGCGCACTCCAGTAAACCGCCGCCTCTCGCAGGAACGATTCAACAAAACGTGAGTTCGCTTTTAAACAAGAACGATAGATCGGTGACAGCCATGACAAGATCCGTTGAGGAATTGAGGCGCGCGTCCGAGCGGAGCCGCGCGCAGCTCGCGACGACCGTCGATCGGCTGAGAGAGCAAATCACCGACACCGCTGAAGGCCTGCGCTACAAGGTTTCTCCGCAGGGGATTAAGTCAGAAGTCTCCGAGTTCGTCGGCCGAAAAACCCAAGGCTGGCTCGACTCGCTCAAGCAGCAAGCCATGGAAAACCCGATGCAGACCATCGCTGCGGGGACTGCGGTTGCGGTGCCCGTCCTGCGGCTGGCCCGGGGTTTTCCACTCCCCCTACTGATGATCGGTGCCGGCCTTGCCTTGACGTCGAAGACCGTTCGCAACCGCGCCATTGAGGCGGCGGCGCCAACGATCGAAAAGGCCAAGGAATTAGGAGGTGATGCCGCCGAACGCGCTCAATCCTTCGGGAAAGGTACGGCGGATGGGATATCCGCAATGGGGCGAAAGGCCGCCGACCTGGCGAGCGAAGCCCAAGCCGCCGCGACCGGGCTCGCCGGCGACCTGAAAGACCGGGTATCCGAGACCGTCGATCGGGTGAAAGCAGGCATCGATACCGCCTCGGACACGGCAAAAGATAGCATCGATCGAGCCCGGTCGACCGCGCGCGAAAAGGCGACCCCCGCGCCGGAAACCGTGCGTCAGGTCTTCCACGACAACGCCACCTTGATCGCCGGTGTGGGGGTCGCGATCGGAGCGATTATTGCGGCCTCCCTTCCCAACACAAGGGCTGAAGCTTCCGCACTCGGCGAGGCGAGCGATGGCGCCAAACGTGCGGCAGGCAAGGCAGCTCAGTCGGGATTCGTGACGGCCAAGGACGCGGTACTGTCGGCCGCCGATGCGGCTGCGAAGAGCGTATCGGATGCGGATCTTGGCAAACACGCCAGCCGGATGACCCGGGATATGTCCGAAAGACTGAAGGAAGCAGCCGACGACATGGTGACGGCGGCATTCAATCCCTCTCGAACCGAAGAGAAATCGTCATGAGCGAATTTGATACCCATATTCGACAAGCCGCGTCTTCTCAGGCGCAGGACTCGACCGCCTCTAACACTCTGAAGGACCAAATCGCCGAAGCAGGCGCCGACGTCAAACAACGCGCGGGCGATGCGCTGCGGGCCTCAACCGAGGCCGCGCGTGACAAGTTCAAGGAGGCGGCCGACGCGGCACGGGACGTGGCGGAGGGAGCCGCGGATCGCTTCCAGGACAAGGCCGAGGAGCAGCAGCGCTCCGGGGCAGATTTCGTAACCCGGCTCGCCGGAAACATTCGGCAAGCCGGCCATGCTTTCGAAAGCGACGCACCATTTGCCGCGCGCGGCATCAATTCCGCCGCTGACTACGTCGAAGACGCTGCCGAGAAGATCCGCAATGGAACTTTTCGTGATCTCGTGGACGGGGCGTCCGACTTCGCGAAACGGCAGCCGGCTGCCTTTCTCGGATTGTCGGTGCTCGCTGGCTTCGCCGCAATACGCTTCTTCAAGGCGTCAGGAAGCCAGACATCCTCGGGCGGCGAGGATGCATCATGAACACTCAATCGGATCTTCAGGCGATTTCGACCCTCCTCGGCGAGGCGCTCTCGCAGTTCGCCAAGCTCTTCCAGAATGAGATTGATCTCGCCAAGGCCGAAGCGGGCGAGAAGGTGCAGCAGATCGGCAGCGCTGCAGGCTTCTTCGCCGCGGGCGCCGTTCTAGTCATTCCCGCGCTCGTCATGGCGCTTTTTTCGCTGTCAGCAGCCTTGATCGCGGCCGGCTTGTCGCAGCCGAGTTCATACCTTGTCTCAGCGATCGTTGCGGGAGCGGTTGCCGGCGTGTTGTTCGCCGTCGGCATGAACCGCCTGGACGCCCGCAATTTGGCGCCTCGCGAAACGATGCGTCAGCTAGAGAAGGACAAGATTAGTGTGAAGGAAATGGTGAGATGAGCGGCACACAATCAGGTTTTCTGGACAATCTGAGGGACGCGGTTCGGGAAAATCCGCTTGCCGCCGCGCTGATCGGCGGAGGTGCGGTATGGCTCTTGTTGGGTAACGAGACGCTGAAGAACGCGGCAAAATCGGTGAGTGGGGCAACAGCACCGCTCGCCGATATTGGAGCCAATCTGCGGCCGAGCGCGCCAAAATTCACGAGCAGTCCGCCGACCGCTCCGGAAACGGAAGCCGGATTATCACAACACTTGGGCGACACCGTGCGCGATGCGAAAAGCACGGCGTCGGCTGCCATGTCGAGCGCCGCGGATGCAGTCAAGCAGGGGTTGGATGAAGGCGTTACCTATGCACAGGAAAACTTGGGCAAGCTCGGCGATGCGCTGCCGCGAAAGGAGACGATCGCACAGGTCCAATCGTCCTTCTCGGCGCTGCTCGAGAGACAACCGCTTCTGATCGGCGCAATAGGTTTGACGGTTGGAGCGGCGGTTGCCGGCGCGTTCAGTGGGTCAGAATTCGAAAACAATTGGGCCGGAGAGCTCAGCGACAGCGTCAAAGAGGACCTGAATGCTCGGGCGGAAGCGGTAGCTCAAAGCGTGCGCGAAGCCTCCGACACGCTCAAGGCTGAAGCTGACGACATCGGCACCGAAACTCTCGAGCGGTTGCAAGAAACTGGCCGGACTGGGGCAAATGTGGTGCGTGAGCATCTAAAGACGCGTTAGGCCGCGGAGGTTGGCGGCCCAAAGCTTCGCAACATGCGCCGCAGTGCGCTGGCGTTTTTCGGCGCATAGGCGTCATTATCGTTATTGAAATAGACCCAGGCTCGTTTGGCTCGGCTGGCCTTAATCCTGTCGGCCCACACCGTCAGCTCTTCCTTTGGATAGTCGTGCCGATACCAGCGCTTGGGACCATGCAACCTGACATATACTTCATCCGCGGTCCGGATAAGTACGTCCGGTAGTCTCGGCCCACTGCAAGAGCAGAAGATGATGCCTGCCTCTCGGAAGGCGCGGTAAACCTCTTCATTCCACCAGCTGGCGTGCCGAAATTCCACGACGTTGCGGCGGGCGGGATCAAGCTGGCCGACAATGTTATTGAGCCGGCCCCTAGTGGAGCGATAGCTGGGCGGAAGCTGAAACAGAAAGCAGCCCATCCGGTCGCCCAGGATATCGGCGATCATCCCGAAGTCCTTCACCAGCGTCTTCGTTCCTTTGAACGTCTTGATGTGCGTGATGAGTTCACAGACCTTTACGGTGTAAACGAACTTTTTCCGTCCGGGCTGGCGGCGCCAGGACTGGACACCGGCGACAAGTGGGCCACGAGTAAAACGAGGCGTTGATTTCGACGGTGTCGAAGCGCTTCAGGTAAAGCTCGAACCAGTCGTTCTGCGGCACCCCTTCGTAAAACGAGTCCCGCCATTTCCAGTAGCGCCAGCCGGAGCATCCTACGTAGAGGGATTGTTTCAGCGGGCGGGGGAGTCTCGGGGTATGCGTTTCGCTCTTCAACCGGGCGGCATGCATCTTGGCCGCGCGACGGATGTTGTCTTGGCGCTGCTTTTCCCGGCGAAGCTTCCGCCTTGCGCGCCACTCTTCGCGGACGGAAATCGGCCCATTATCTTCTTTCAGCGCGCGCGGCATGCCTCCCTCCTAAATCTCGTCATTGGGCGTGCCGGTTTTGTGGCTGGAGCATGCTCGTTACTTAAAAGCAAAGGGCTGCCCGACCGGTCTGGGCAGCCCTTGGTTTTCCGCTTACACGCCTCTACTACGCTGCCTTACGGTTCACGCTCTTCAGCGCCATCGTGTTCAGCTTGCTGTCCGTTGCTTTTTCCTCGTCGAGATTCTGCTGCAGGACGGAGGCGCAGTCGCTGCGGCCAAGCATGTTCGCCCATGCGATCAGGGTGCCGTAGCGCGTGATTTCATAGTGTTCGACGGCTTGGGCTGCCGCGATCAGCGCGGCGTCCAGCACGCTCTTATCGTCAACGTCGCCGGCAACTTCGCTGGCTTCCTTCAGGATGCCGTCGATGGCGGGGCAGTTGACGCCCTTGGCTTCGACACCATGCATCTGGAAGACCTTTTCAAGCCGGGCGATCTGGCCCTTGGTCTCGGCGAGGTGAGTTTCAAAGCCGGTCTTTAGGAATTGGTCTGTCGCTTTCTCGACCATGTCGGGAAGGTTCTTGGCTATCTGCTGCTCTGCGTAATAAATGTCCCGCAACGTGTGGACGAAGAGATCATCAAGGGTTTTGATGTCTTTTTGTAAAAAAGCCCATGGCTTCCTCCGTAGGGGTTCACATGAGGAGCAAACCATTCTGCGAAAGTAGGGTTCCTGTGGCGTTCTGATCGGCGCTCCTGATGCTCCCGCGCCCTCCGGACCAGGTGCCCAGCACGCTCCGGGTGGTCACGGTTTTAACAGCCTGGCTTTAGATCGCCGCAAGATTGGCGGCCTCGAGTCGATGTTTCAACGCTGCCGCAGACCTGGCGGGGCGGAAGTGGCGCAGCGGAGCCGCTAGGAACAAACCCCTTCGCGAGGAATAGAATTTAGCCGATCGGGCCTGCACGGTCTTCGAGGCGCGGCGCTGCTCCGTCACCGCTGCGTGAGAGAGGTGGCAATTGAGCCCGAGAAAGGGCTTGAGGCGGTCAACTTAGGAGGTTTTATGTCGAGTGGCTGGGCGGTCAACGTGAGATCACGCTCGTTTGGTGATCTCGAAGCGTCGCGGACCTATTATTCTCGAGTGTCAGGCAGGCAAGATGCGGAAGAGGCCGTGAGGCGCCATCTTGACGCACCGGGCTACGCTGTTGAAGCGAGGTTACCCGTTCAGTCCAGTGTTTTCGACGCTCTGAACATCCAAAACTCAGGAGTCGTTCTCAAGGACCCGTAATCGCGCTTTTCTCCTGACGCGATGGCACCCCCGGCGAGTGTCTCGTAGGCCTCGTCGACTTCACTGCTGCAACGTCTCGATAGCCAGAGCGCACGGCGAAGTCAGGCTGACCACCGATCTTGCTCCTCCCGATTGGCCTGTTCGTTGAGGCGATCGGCGATTTCTTTTGCCAACGGCTCGTCTTCGGCCGTCGCGATCGGCTTTCCTTTGTCGGTTTTAATTTCATTCTTGTCGGCTTCGACGGGGAAATCGTCGGGCTTGATTTTGGGCTTCTTCGAACAACTCCCATTTGCCGTCTATGTTTGTGACCGCGACGGTCTCGTTCTTCGATACAACCGCCGTGCTGCCGAACTCTGGGGCCGCTCGCCTAAACTTGGCGATCCCAATGAACGGTATTGCGGCTCGTATCGAATGTTTCGCCCCGACGGCAGTTTGCTCCCGCACCATCAATGCCCAATGGCAGATGTTCTTCGCACCGGTGTTTCTGTGCGCCAGCAGGAAGTGCACATCGAACGACCTGACGGCTCGCGCGGCATCGCACTTGTTGATATCGAACCAATCAAGGATAGCGGCGGCAACGTTGTCGGCGCCGTCAACTGCTTCCAGGACATAACGGAGCGCAAACTAAGCGAGGCGCAAATTGTCAATCTGGCGCGAGAGGCCGAGCATCGAACAAAGAACATCTTGTCCAACGTGCTGGCGACGGTGCGCCTTTCTAAATCTGATACGTCGGAGGATCTGAAAAAACTGATCGAAGGGCGAATCGATGCCCTCGCAAAGGTCCATACGCTGTTCGTGGAATCCCGATGGGCGGGAGCCGAGCTTCACCGCCTCGCTACGCAGGAGCTTTTGGCTTACAGCAGCGGGGAGAAAGATGCGCGGGTGCGAATTGAGGGCCCTGCTGTTATGCTGGAGCCGAGTACGGCCCAGACGGTTGCAATCTCCTTGCACGAACTGGCGACCAACGCGGCAAAATACGGCTCGCTATCGACAGCGAGCGGCCGCGTCGAAATCTTATGGTTCCTAGCGCCGGACGGAAGGCTGAGCTTGCGTTGGATCGAGTCGGGTGGGCCTGCCGCCGCGCCGCCCAGACACCGCGGGTTCGGCACACGCATTCTGGAAAACATGATTGGTCAGCTCAAGGGCGAGGTGCGTTTTGATTGGCGCGACCAGGGGCTAGCCTGCGTAATCGCTTTGCCGCTTGCATAGGACGGGCAGCCAAGCGGACATCTGTACATTATTCAGCCAGCGGAGGGGAATTCGTGATGCGGCCACTCGGCCGGAGCGTCTGGTGGCAAAGAAAAGGCCGCCCGAAGGCGGCCAATTCTTGGTCATCCCTACCGCTCATTTCTTAACGGCGTCAGCAGCGTTCCGCGCTGCATCCTTCACGTCTCCCGCGGCGTTGTGGATGGAGCCCTTGGCCTTATCGATCTTGCCTTGGGTTTCCAAGTCCTTGTCGCCAGTGAGCTTGCCGGCACCTTCTTTGATGGCGCCTTTTGCCTTGTCAGCTGCGCCCTTCACATGTTCGCGATCCATCATAGTGCTCCTTCTGTATGGGATATGAGCCAACAAAAGAGTTGCGCAGTAGTTTCCTGCGAGGACCTTTGACCGGAGCTGACCATCCGCTCCGTTGATGGCCCGCTTACCTAGCCACCCCGATCCAGCGACCTATTGGCCTCTTGCGGCGTCTGATCGCGGACCCCCTCCGACGGTCAGATCGACCAACTGCTAATTCGCGCGAAGCTGGTCTGACCGGGCCGCGCTCCTCATTCCACAAAGGATTATCACGATGAACCTCCGCAGCGGTTTCTGCGAGCGCTATCGATTTGCATGGGACCTCCCGCGCGGCCTTTGACCTGATCGTCGCCGCCGAGGTCACCAGCGAAGCCTGGCATTCAAGGCATCTGAGCGGGCAGACCTTGGCCGGGCGAACAATTCGGCGTGACGATCGGCTGTGGCTATGACGTCGGCCAGAAAACGCGGCAGCAGTTTCTGGCCGATTGGTCCGGCAAGATTCCGGATGCCATGCTCAAGGCGTTGGCGAAGTGCTGCGGCGTCACGGGGCAGGCCGCGGCTGCACTGGCGCGCAAGCTGCGCGTTGTCGTCGATATCCCGTGGGACGTCGCGCTCGAGGTTTTCTCGAACCATGATATTCCGCGCTATCTCGCGATCTGCCGGCGGCTGCTGTCTGGCTTCGACGAGCTCTCGCCGGATTAAAACGGCGTCATCCTCCCGATCGCGTTTAATCATGACGCCGGCGGATTTAACAAGCCGGGCGCGCGCTGGACCGGGATGCGCTAGATCAAGGCGGCGATCGGCGGCGGCGAGCTCGCCAAGATCCCTGGCCTGATCCGGTCGATGAAACGGCTCTGGCCAGACAGCAAGGGGTTGCGCATCCGCCGTGACGACGAGGCGGCGTTATTCGAACATGGCCTCGCAACCTCGCATCCGCATGAGCATGCGAGAGCGCGCCGGTCGATACGCCGGACCGCCAGCTCGACGCCGGCGAGATCCGGCGGCTCTGTAAAACCGACCGCGCCGTGCTGGCAAAGGTCAACCTGCGGCGCGCCGTCTGTTAATACCAGGACGTCCGCGAGGGAATCGGTCGCGTCGAGGGCGTAGCCTGCGGGAGCACCGCGCCGGAGTAGGCGGAAGGATCTGCACCAGAAGGTGGACGCGCTACGCGCCGAGATCACAACAATGGGAGTGCAGAACGCGACGGGGACGAAAGACATCGCCGACATGAGGCCGACAGTTCAGGCCGTTCAGAATGTGCAAGTGCAGGCAACAGGCGTGCGTAATGTCAGCCGTTGGCTTTATTGGGCTGCCGTGCCGTTGAGCGGGGGCGTTGGCTGGATGGTTACGAACTTGGTCTACATTCATTTTGAGCGTTGACGCCTCGCGATGCCGCGCAGCATGCGCCAGAGGAACCGATCCGTCGCAAGAGCATTGGAGTTTGGGTTCCACGGAGGCGACTGCCATGATTTGGCGTGGAGTGCCGTTTTTCTTTTGCTTTGCTTGAATGCTTTGCCCGCGTACGCCGGCGACATGCCACACTTTCATCGGGTGTCTTGCGTGGTGGTTCGCTTTTACGCGGCGAAATACACCGCGCCTGCTGCAGAATCCTGGGCGCGGTCCAAGGGAGCGACCGATGCGGAAATCGAGTCTGCGCGGCAATGCCTGAAAGTGATTCACACAGCCCAACAACAATGAGGCTGGTTCTCATAGACCAGACCAGCGCGTGTCGTGCAGGATTCAGCGTGAGGTCATGACATTGCATCCACGAGGCTCGGCTAGGCGCTTAAGACAGCCCCGTCCTAGAAGAGTTGGCAGGCGACTTGGCGCAGACTAGATCTGATATCGATGGCCTATGCGGCCAAGCGAAATGGCCCGTCAAGATGCGAGCATGTTCGCGCCTTCCCTAGATGCGATGTGGGGCTGAGGCAGATCTCGCTGTTTGAGAAGAATCAGGTACCCTTAGTCTTAGCCTTTCACCGCTTGGTACCTAATTCAGCCATTTCTATCGAATACTTCTGGAACAGTGCAATACGCTTGCTTGCGAATTCTCCAATGACACTGAGAAGTTCAACGGGCGACCTAATCGCCGCAAGCCTCTGGGTGAATTCAAAAGCCAATTGCATGTTGGCTTGTGCCATTTCCAGGAACTTTGCTTGATAAGCCCGCACGTTTGCCGTGGCTGACGAGAAAACAAACACTTCCTTTGAATCGTTATGCGTCATCGTTTCTTTGCAGTCGTCTTGTGAGGTTGTCGCCGGTTCAGCGGGAAGAGCCTCTTGTGTCGAGTCGTTATCACACTCAGTGGGCAGTTCAATCGAGCCTAACGAAACTGAGCGCAGGGGGGTGTTTTTCGAGCTTTTGATAACAGCCTGATTGGCCCGTTGGGCAGCTGTCTTCATTGTGCTGGGGGAGCGCTTTGACGTCGTTGCGGGTTTCCGTTTTTTGCTCATCTGACACTCCGAGGGTTGATTGGATGACCGCAATAGTCATTCGTGTGTAGCGACAACATGGCTGTGTAATTCAATGTTCCAAACGCAGATTGAATTCACCGCACAAAGGACGGCATCAGATCAAATGCTTTTGCCTTAATGCGCTCCAAGCATGTCGTTCTGGCCGAGACTCCCGGCCCTGGCCGCTGGCCGTTCTATCCGGCCTCTGTGGAACGGATCGGTCTCTCGCCGTTTAACTCAGCGGAGGGGTCCATGACCCGAGTTTGGAACACACCTGTTTTCGTGATTGCCATCATCTATTTCGCCGTCGATGGCGTCTTTTTGTACTTAACGCGCCCAATAGCGGCATGGATTGCTAAACAAAAGCTGCTTGAGCGTGTACGGCTCTGGGTTACTTCACTGCGGCCTTATCCTTCGCTCGCGCTATTTGCGGTTCCGGTGATCCTGCTGGAGCCGGCGAAACCACTAAGTGCCTATCTGATCGGGACTGGCCATTTTTTCGCAGGAGCAGTTGTTTTCATTGCGGCAGAAGTCTTAAAGCTGACCGTCGTTGAACGTCTATTTCATTTGAACAAGAAGAAGCTCTTGTCGATCCGCACGTTTGCGTGGGGATATGGGTATTGGCGTAGAGTGTTCAACTATCTGGAATCAACAGAAGCGTGGCGAGCCTCTCGCCGATTAGTGGCGAAGGCCTCGCAGTGGTTTCGGACGCAGCGATCCAGGTGGCGACAACGCATCCCACAAACGACTCGTTTGATATCACGCTAGGTGGGTCGCGATGCTCAGCCGCGACTGACTGGTGAGGAAGTGCCCTCGGTGGTCGATGGAAAGGTATCGCCGCCAAATAAGGCGAGTAATAAGCGCGCGTTTGGCACCTGGGGGGCCTAACGGGATGGCCGCACCGATCCCGCACAATTCGGTCCGGGGCATATCGGTGACTGAGCGTGTTGCGCTCGCGCCTATTTGGGGGGCTATATGCCAGCATATCGCGGGATCGAGAAATTCAAGCACATTCAAGAGTAGCGCACCGCGTGGGTGACCCCGCTTCCATCGGGAGACCGCCTGCCGCGTCGTCCGGGCATCAAAAATAAGGCATGGTCGCGAGCGCGACAGCGAACGTCAGCAACCCGAAGGCGCTCACAATCATCACCATCTTTGCCATGTGAGCAGTATGAGCGCCGAGACGCTGGGGTGTCTATTGGCTCGCCGGGACTAGCCACTTTGATCTAGGCCAAGAACGGTCCATAGGGGGAACGTCAGCGATGACATCTTTGCAATTCGAATTAGGACACTCAAGCGCACAGCGCGACCAAGCTGAATAATGCTTGGTGGCGCTGGCACTCGGCCTGGAAACTACAATCCTCCAGCATAAAGGAGATGATCTTACAAGGAAAAGTTGCAATCTGACTTCCAGAAATCGCGGGAACATGCGGGCTTATACGCCAAGATAGAGTTCGGAGGCGGCGGAAGCAGCTGAAAGCAGTAGATACCCCAAGAGGCCGTCTGGGCGGGAAAAAGCGGCAACAAGGTAAACCCGCTGCTCAGGCGACCGCGCTGTCTTGCTTCGAGGTTCCGCCACGATCTTGAGCGCATCATCCGGCATAGGCCGCCGAAGCGTCTTCCTCATCCCGAGGCGCACGCATTCAGACGACGTGCGGATAGCCCGTGGGACATCGTCTGGTTCGCGCTCGACGACGATCGGCCGCTGACCGTGTTTGCCGGGAACTGAGCCGAATATGCCGGCTCGACCGCGCACAACAAGGCCAAACAGTGCCGGCCGCATTTGGTCTGTGGCTGACCGAGCCGAACGCGATGCTCGCAGGCATCCACCCCAGTGGGTGAGCCTGACTCTTTGCCGGGTAGAAAGCTTCAGCACGGCAACCAAGGATCTTTCGTTGTTGCCGTTTAATTTCGAGCGTACAGGGTTTAAATCACTATCTCGTTGCCAACATGGTTGGCGATTTCGTCCGCCTGACGGAAGAAGAGCTCAACAGGTTGGTCGACCTTGAAGTTCGACCAGGCGATGGACTCTGCGAAAAGGCCTAGCGGTCGAGGATGGCGCTGTTCATCTGGTTCATCCGAATCGCGACAGTGATGTCGGGGCGCAGGCCGGCATCGAAGCGGATCTTCCAGCGATGTGAGCCAGCCATCGTCTCCTGCGCCCGGACAAGGCATAACGACGTCGTGAATTCGTCATTGACCGAAAGGAGGTCGGTCTCGACGTTCTGCTCGACTGTGCCGCCAATCTCCTCGATGCCGCGGATCGTTGTCCCGAAAAGTTCGGGATACATCGGCCGCAGTGCCCGGTTGATCTCAATATAGCGGTAGTCGCGCTCCTTATCCCTCGAAACTTGAATGCAATATTGTCGCGCGAGCTCCGAACAGAGCCACTGCAACGTAAGAGAAAATTTTGGTAGCAGGAGCTCCGCGATGCAGGAAGCACTGCTCGACCGTTGTGTGGACATCGATGCTATTCTAGGTCGAAATCTGTCGCGGAAGTAGGCCGCTGGGATAGTCGACAAAGAATTGGCAGACCGCTGATTTTGGTCAGGTTGCGAACCAGTCGCCGGCTTTGCTGATCGATGTCCAATGGGCTCGCAAAAAATCTTTTTAGTGTCGGCGGTTGCCTTCGAAATGTTGGTATTTTTGTTGGTATCGGCCGAACCATCGGAAAATAAGTGCAGCAATCTCAAGGCGCTAAGTACCAATATCCATTACCTCAGGCGTAATGGAACGACCGAATTTCGCATGGTAGGTTTTGCACCATGAACGCACATGCATCCTTGGCGCGGGCCGAGCCCGCAAAACCCGTCCTGATCGGCGAGCACCTGCGCGAATGGCGGCAGCGCCGTCATCTCAGCCAGCTCGACCTTGCCGTCGATGCCGAGATCTCGGCGCGGCATTTGAGCTTCGTCGAGACCGGCCGCTCGGCGCCGTCGCGCGACATGGTCCTCAAACTGGCGGAGCGCCTCGACGTGCCCCTACGCGAACGCAACGTGCTGCTGGTCGCCGCGGGTTTCGCCCCCGCATTCCCGCAACGCCCGCTGGACGATCCCGCGCTGAAATCGGCGCGCGAGGCGATCAACCTGGTCTTGAAGGCGCATGAGCCGCATCCGGCGCTGGCCTATGACCGGCACTACAATCTGGTCTCGGCCAACCGCATGGTGGCGCCGTTGCTCGAGGGCGTGCCGCAGCGGCTGCTCGGCCAGCCCTTCAACATCCTGCGGCTCGCCTTCCACCCGGAAGGGCTCGCGCCGCGCACCGTCAACCTGCCGGAATGGGCCGCGCATCTGCTCGAGCGGCTGCACCGCCAGTGCGAGGCCACCGCCGATCCGGAGCTGCTGAAGCTCTATCAGGACCTGAAGTCCTACCCGATCCCGGCTCGATCGGCTCCGATCGCCCCCGACAACAATGTCGCGCTCCCGTTCAAGCTGCGCCTCAATGGCGAGATCCTGAGCTTCATCTCGACCACCATGGTGTTCGGCACGCCGGTCGACATCACGCTGCAGGAACTGGCGCTGGAGACCTTCTTTCCGGCCGATGAGCTGACCGCCGAGCGGATGCGGCAGATGGCAGCCAGTATGAAATAGCGGCTTGTCTCGGGGCACTTTCGGCCTACTTTGGGGTTCCATCCCGCCGGGAACCCCGCCATGAGCGATCTGAAGCCGCTTCGCCTCGATATCGTCTCCGACGTCGTTTGCCCCTGGTGCTATATCGGCAAACATCGCATCGAGGATGCGCTCAAGCTGGTGCCGGATGTGCCGGTCGAGGTGCACTGGCGGCCGTTCTTCCTCAACAATTGGGTGCCCCGCGAGGGCATCAGCCGCGACGAATACCTCACCGCCAAGTTCGGCTCGGTCGAGGCCTACAAGGGCATCGCCGGCCGCGTGGTCGCCGCCGCCAATGAGGAAGGGCTGACCTACCATCCCGAGCTCGTCAAGCGGCAGCCCAACACGATCGACTGCCACCGCCTGATCCACTGGGCCGAGGCCGAGGGCAAGGCGGCCGAGATGAAGCAGCGGCTGATGGAGCTCTATTTCCGCGATGGTGGCGATCTCACCGACACCAACGTGCTGGTGCAGGCGGCAGCCGATGTCGGGCTCGACGCCGACGACGTCCGCAAGCGCCTTGCCACCGACGAGGACACGGCCCTGGTCTCTGCGCAGGCCCAGGAGGCCGCCGAGAAGGGCATTTCCGGCGTGCCGACCTTCGTCTTCGCGCAGAAATACGCGGTATCAGGCGCCCAGCCGGCCGAGCAGCTCGCCCGCGCCATCCGCCAGGTCTCCGCCGAGATCAACGCACAGGCGGCCGAGTAGTCCGCAATCCTCTTCGAAAGCCCGGCTCACGCCGGGCTTTTTCGTCTTGCCCATTTCATCTTGCCCACACGATCCATCGCAAACAATCAGGGAGACAACCATGATCTATGAGCTGCGCACCTACACGGTACGTCCAGGGACCGTCGGCGAGATGGTGAAGGCGGCGAGCACGATCTCGCGCGATATCCGCGGCGACAATTTCGGCAAGCTCGAGGGCTACTGGATCACCGAGATCGGTCCGCTCAATCAGGTCATGCACATGTGGAGCTACGCCGATCTCAACGAGCGGAGCCGGCTGCGCGCCGAGCTCGCGAAGAATCCGCGCTGGACCGGCGAGTATATTCCGGTGATCCGCCCGCTCTTGGTGCGCCAGGAGGTCCGGCTGCTGAATGCGATCATCCCGCCGGTGGCGCCGGCGACGACGGGCAACGTCTACGAATTCCGCAATTATCGCGCCAAGCCGCTCGGCGGCGTCAAGCAATGGCTCGATCTGATCACCGGCGTGCTGCCGGAGCGCGAAAAATACTCCAAGATCGTCGGCCTCTGGCACACCGATTCCGGGCAGCCCAACGAGGTCTGCCATATCTGGGCCTATCCCGATCTCAACGCCCGCGCCGCGGCGCGCGGCGGGGCGATGAAGGATCCGGCCTGGCTCGAATTCCTGAGCAAGGGCACGCTGCTGCTGGAAGAGATGCACTCGACCATCATGCTGCCGGCGCCGCACTCGCCGTTGCAGTGAGGGCCGCGATCATCCGCGGTCGTCCTGCCGGGCACGCAGGCAGAAGGCCCCACCCGATGTTTCCATCGGATGAGGCCTTCCAAGCAAGGGCGCGCGCCGCCTGAGAAACAGCGCGCTGCAACGCTAGTCGGGCCAGCTGACACCAACCTGACAGCGGGAGCCAATTGTTTCCCGGTGTGTCCGGATGGCTAGGAAAGGGTAAACCGTTCGCGGCCGCGAATGCGGCCACCGCGATGCGCCATTGCTCGAGCCAGCCGCCGGATCACGGTTTGCTCGCGGAAGGCGTCGCTTTCGGTTTTGACTGCAGGGTGAGGACACCGCATTTGGTCAGAACCATCACCGTTCGTTCCACAGATTCACCGGGTACGTTGGGCATGTGTCGGATCAGGTCCGACATCGACAACGACGGGCCATGCTTTTCAAAGGTGCCGACGATCTCGTCCACAACCTGCGGCCGGGCAACTACCTGAGCGGCCCGCGCGATACTTTCGGTGGAAAGCCTGCGTTGCACTTCCTTGCGGTCCACGCCTTCGCCCAGCGCGAATACGCATGCGCCGTCGAGCGTTCGCGTCGGATAGGAGTTGAACATCGTGAACGGATTGAGCCGGTCCGGCCGGATCGCTCCTGCCGGCACGGTGCCTTCGACCTTGCTTCGCCTGCGCGCTCCGAGTTCGGTCCAAAGCTGTGCATACAGCTTCATGATCTGCGACCAGTCATAGTGATCGCGCGCGCGCTTCTGCCCCGCTGCTCCCATCTGCCGCCGCAGATCGGGATTGGCAAACAGCGTCGAATAGGCGGTCGCGGCGGCGGGGATGTCGACTGCGATCAACTGGCTCGTGAGGGCGGTATAGGTGTCGTAATTGTCGAAGCCGAAGTCTGCCCGCTCGACGAGGAACTCGGCCGAACCTGGCGGCAAAGTGAGGGTTGGCACCCGGAAGCCGTCGGTGCCGTGACGAATGGTCTCCTTGTAGCCGTTCCAGTCCGACACCACGACCGGCAGGCCAGAGGCCATCGCCTCGACCGGCGTGAGGCCGAACGTCTCCTGAAAATTGTCGGCGAGCGAGGTGAAGATGTCGGCCGCCGCCCATGCGGCCTTCAGATCCTTGGCCTTGCGCCCGTCGACGAAGATGCGCCGCAGAGACGGGCCAAATTGGGCGCACTCGCGGACATAGAGCTCCTCGGTGGCGTCGCGGCTGAACCAGCCGGCCAGCACCAGCACGACCTTATGTCCCTTGCTGGCCTGTTCCGCCGCCAGCAGCATGGGAACGTGGTGGGCCTTGGCATGGAAAGACAGGCGTCCGACGTAAAGCAGGACGATCTCATCGTCGTCGATTCCCAACATCTGCCTGGCGCGTTGCCGTTCGCCTTCGCGAAAGGTGAAGTCGGCGCAATTGACCCCGAGCGGGATCACCGGAAGCTGCGGTATCGGCATTCGGCGCGCGCCCAGCCTCGCCTTCAGGAATGCGGCCTGCGCCTTAAGCAACTGGTCGACGCTCTTGTGCACTGCAAGCGAGGTGCAAATAACCGCATCCCAATGCTCGAGCGGACTGAGCGGCATCGACGACAGCATCCCCATCGCAACATGGGTCATCGTCGTGTGCGTGATGCCGCACAGGCTATAGGCGCGAGGCGAATGCCGCGCCCGCCGCCAGGCGTACGGGCCGAGGCCGGGGTCGGGTAGATACAGCAGCCCTGGTTCGCCAAGACGTCGATGCGCCGGCGGCGGCAGCCATTCGATGGTGGTGGTATCCGATCCGGAACGCCTTATATCGGTCGCGAACTGATCGACGAATTCCCGCTTTGGCGTGTAGCAGAACAGCCGTTCCGGTTTCTCGCGCGCCAGCGCCTTGAGAAATCCCGCTCCAGCAGCCTGACGTCCCATGATGCGCTTGTCGCCAAGCGAGTAGGCTTCGGGGAGATAGAAAATCGCGGCTGGGGGAAACGACATCGGAGCATCCAAAATCAACAATACCGGAGATTGATAGCAGGTGGGGCGGTTGCAGTGGAACCTGATTTCTTTTTTCAGTCTCCTTGAACCTGCAACCTGAGGGCGATAGCGTGCCTGCCGAACGCCGTGTTAGCGTAACGGTGTATTTGAGAGGTTCGGCCCCCGTGGCCGGCATCGTTTGGGTTGGCTTCGATTTGTGGCCGCCCTCGCTTTTTTTAGCGGCTCGACGAAGAGCCTGCATATTGACGGAGATGTTTCATGGTCGGCCGCGACACGGCAGTTTGTTGATCAGCGCAAATGTGAGCGCGACCACAGTGCCCGGCGGCGAATTCCCCTATTGTTAGTCGGCGAGGCGGGGTCCGGGACCCTTCTTCCGAGCCTCTTTTGGTGTTTTGAGCCGGGGCAGGCGGCCTCGCAACTCCGGCTTCTGGTGCCAAGCGCCGGTCGCCTATCTCTACGGCCGGCCTTGGAAATTAAAGCAGGTGATTTTCGATTGCATTGAACCTTGCAACCATCGCCGATACCAAAACAGTTGGATGCTAGGTTAACGCCTTGTTTGAAGACCGGCCTTTCGAGGCCATTTCGTCCCCCGGCGGTTCCCCATATTTGGCCGCCTCTAAGTTTTTGGCCGGCTCGACGAAGAGCCAATATTGACGGAGATATTCCATGCCCGTGTTTTACGGCGACAGCACCGACAACAGCGTTACCCCCGCAGCCAACTTCGATTCACTCTATGGTGGCCAGGGCAACGACACGCTGGGAAGCAGCATCGTCGGTTTCGACTACTGGGAGGGCGGCCAGGGCAACGACTATATCTATGCCCTCTGGTCCAGCACGGCCTACGGCAATTTCTACGGCGGCGACGGCAACGATTTCATCCAGGGTGGCAATACCGCCGTTAGCCAGTTCGAGTATGGCGGCAGCGGCGACGATTACATCCAGGAAGATTCGAGCGGTCTGACTACGCAGCTCCACATCATCGATGGCGGTGCTGGCCGCGACCGCTTGGATGGCTCAAACGGCAACGACACGATCTACGGTGGCGACGGTAGCGACAGCGGCGCCGCCATCACTGGCGCTTTCGGTTCCGTGACGCCGGGTCTGTACGGTGGCCTCGGCAACGATGTCCTTGCAGGCGGCGGCGGCGATGACCTCCTGTTCGGCGGTGACGGCAACGATTTGATGTATGGCGGCACCGGCAACGATACGTCGTATGGCGGCAACGGCAACGACACCATCACCGGAGATGCCGGCGCCGATCTGCTCGAAGGCGACGCCGGCGACGACTGGCTCTACATGAGCAGTGGCAACCTCAGCAATGCCTACGGCGGAACGGGCAACGACGTCATCATCGCCACCCAGGGCTCGGCGGTCGAGAATGGCGACGACGGCAACGACGTCATGTACGGCGACCAGGGCAACGACTATCTCTACGGCGGCAACGGCGACGACACCATGTACGGCGGTGCCGGCGTTGACGTTCTGCTCGGCGGCGCCGGCAACGACTATTTCGATGGCGGCACCGGCGTGAACTACTACTTCGGCGGCGGCGGCAACAATACGTTTGTCTCCAACGACGTGCCGGGCGTCGAGGTGGTTCAGGACTTCAACGCAGCCACCGATACCGTGCAGCTGAACGGCACAGGCTTCAGTTCGTTCGCTGACGTGCTGTCGCACTCCTACCAGAACGGCGCCTACTTCGTCGTCCAGGTCGATGGCGACACTGCGGTCTGGCTGAACGGCGCTTCCGCAGCCACGGTCACGGCGGCGAATTTCTCGATTGTCAGTTAACGAGAGGGGGCCCGGGAGCTTTCTCCCGGGCCCCCTTTTCGCCGCCGCGTATTCGGGCTGGATGGTTCGAAAACCCCAGTTTCCCAGATCGAAAGCGCCCGTCCGCTCTTGCAGCGGCCGGGCGCGGAGCGTTTCAAGTTGGTTAGCCCGTGGTTTTGCGGGATCTCGACGCGACGAAGTTGGAAGTGCATGAACCGGCCGAAGCAACTATGATGGCCGGTATTGAGGTTAGGGGAATGTTTGATTTCTTGAAGCGAAAGGTGTCTCTCAACAGGGCCGTCGAGGTTGGTTGGACGCTTGACACCAACAAGGCCACCTTCATGTGGGAGGCCCCGAGCCGGCTCAGCCGGGAAGAGAAGCGCACCGCGCACGCCAAGGCCGTGACATACTGCCCCGCCGTGATCGATCACGAAGCGCGCATCTTCCAGGTCAACTGCCCGGTCGACATTCAGCTTCGGATCGCGATCGATCCGAAAACCAATGAGCCAAAGCTCAGCAGCACGGCCGGTGACATGTCCTCGATCCGGCCGAAGGCACTCGCGGAACTGGTCAAGCTCAACTCCCCCAAGGAATGGCGTCATCCGAAGCGGCCAATTCTGCAAATTGGGAGCCCGTACGTCTTCCTGGCCGACGAACTGGTCTACATGATGCAGTTACCGGCCTTCAATCACTACTACACGACGCCGTTGCCGGGCGTGATGATCGGCGGCCGGCTGCCGATTCATATCTGGCCGCGCCCGATGATGTGGGCCTTCGAATGGCATGACATCAGCAAGGAGCTGGTGCTGAAGCGCGGCGATCCCTGGTTCTACGTTCGCTTCGAATTCCAGGATCCAACCCGGCCGGTCCGCATGGTCGAGGCGGATATGACGCCGCAGCTGCGAGAATACATGCAGGGCGTGTCGGCCGTGACCAACTACGTCAGCCGGACCTATTCATTGTTCGAAACCGCCAAATCGCGACGGCCGAAAACCTTGCTTGTCGAGAAACAGCGCTAGGAAAGCACCTCAACCCCGAACCCCGATTGTCATGCGCATTCTTTTCATCCACCAGAATTTTCCAGCGCAATTCAGGCACATTGCTCAGCTCCTGAAGCGCTCCGGCGACCAGGTCCTGGCGCTTTGCGACAGTCGCAACACCAGGCCGGAAATCGTGCCGGTCCGGCGCTACCGTTTCAATGACGCGAATGTCGGCAAACCGTCGCCGCTGGCGGCTTCCTTCTCGCAGCACGTGGTGCGGGCGCGGCATGCCGCCGATGAGATGCTGAAGTTGCGAGAGCAGGGGTTCGTGCCCGATCTGGTTTTCGGCCATGTCGGCTGGGGCGAAACGCTGGCGGTGCGCGATGTCTGGCCGTCTGCAAGGCTCGCCGTCCATGCCGAGTTCTACTATTCGGCCGACGGGGCGAATATCGGTTTCGATCCCGAGTTTCACTCGACATTGTCATTCAACGAGCGCTTTGCCGCGCGCTTGAGCAATGCGCCGATCCTGCTCGCGATGACGGACGCCGACGCCGCGGTCGCTCCGACGCAGTGGCAAAAGATGCGATACCCCTCGCATCTGCAATCCAAGATCCAGGTGCTGCACGAGGGCATCGACACCGACATGGTGGCGCCCGATCCGGCGGCGACCTTTGTCCTGCCGAACGGCCGGTCGCTCGGCCTGCAGGACGAAGTCATCACCTTCGTCAACCGCAATCTCGAGCCCTATCGGGGCTATCATATCTTCATGCGATCGCTGCCGGCGATCCTCGAAGAGCGGAAAAACGCCCAGGTCGTGATCGTCGGAGGCGACGGCGCCTCGTATGGACCGAAGCCGAGGGACGGCCGCAGCTGGAAGAACATCTTCCTGGAAGAGGTACAGGATTCGCTGCCGCTCGATCGGGTGCATTTTGTCGGATCGATACCGTACGACAGGTTCGTTGCGCTGATGCAGATATCAAGCGCGCACCTGTATTTGACCTATCCGTTCGTGCTGTCCTGGTCGATGCTGGAGGCGATGAGCGCCGGCGCGCTGGTGATCGCCTCGAAGACGGCGCCGGTGGAAGAGGTGATTGTCGATGGTGAGAACGGTCTGCTGGTCAATTTCTTCGATTCAGAAAGGCTGGCCGAACTCACGATCGAGGCGCTGGCCGCGCCGTCGCAGTTCCGGAGCCTGCGGGAGGCCGCGCGCCGCACGATCGTCGATCGGTACGACCTGAAACGGCGCTGCCTGCCGGAATGGGCGGAGTTTGTCCGGCAGTTCGATCCGGCCAGACGCGGCAAACCGGCAAAGGACGGCGTCGGGCGCGTCCTCGGTGTTGAGAGCGGTTTTGCGGTTGTAGCAAGGGATAGTCATGACGTTGCAATCAGCAATCCGCGATAACGACGACGCTCCGGCGTCGGTCGAGAAGGTCGATACCGGCCTGTATTCCGTGGCCTTGGTGGCGGGCTATTTCCGCATCGCCGCCGATCCCCGGCAACTCGGCCACGAGCTGGGACTGGCCGGACGGCTCGCTGAGTCCGCGGACCTCGTTGCGGCCGCAAAGCGCCTGGAGCTGAAGGCGCGCTGGATCGCCAATGCCACGGTGAAGCGCCTCACCAGCTGTCCCTTGCCGGCCGTCATCGGGCTCAAGGAAGGCGGCTTCCTGGTGCTCGCGCCAGGCGGCAAGGCCGGCCAGTTCCGTCTCGCCGATCCGGTGCGCCGCAGCAGCGCCGAGGTCGATCTCGAGCAGTTGGCCCAGCAATGGGACGGCAACATCGTCCTGATCACGCGGCGCGCCGGCGGCGCCGGCGTCAATCCGAAGACGTTCGGCTTCAGCTGGTTCCTCCCGTCGATCTGGCGCTACCGGCGCGTGCTCTCGCACGTCTTGCTGGCATCGTTCTTCGTGCAGATCTTCGGCCTGATCACTCCACTGTTCTTCCAGCTCGTGGTCGACAAGGTGCTCGTTCACAAAGCCATGTCGACACTGATCGTGCTGGTCGTCGGGATGGTGTCGCTCGGCCTGTTCGAGGCGACGCTGCAATATCTGCGGACCTATGCCTTGAGCCACACCACCAACCGCATCGATGTCGAGCTCGGGCGGCGGCTTTTCCATCATCTGTTCCGGCTTCCGATCGCCTATTTCGAGACCCGCGCAACCGGCCAGACGATCGCGCGCGTACGCGAGCTCGAAACCATCAGGAACTTCCTGACCGGCCAGGGACTGACGTCGCTTCTCGACTTGTTCTTCACCTTCGTCTTTGTCGGCGTTCTGTTCCTCTATTCGGTGCCTCTGACGCTCGTGGTGCTGGCGACGCTGCCGCTCTACGTGCTGATCGCGGGCCTGATCCGTCCGTTCCTGCGCGAGAAGATCCGGGAAAAATTCAATCGCGGCGCACGCAGCCAGCAATTCCTGGTCGAGTCGATCGTCGGCGCCCTCACGCTCAAGGCGGCGAGCGTCGAGCCGATCATGCAGGCGGAGTGGGAGGACCGGCTGGCCGCCTATGTCCGCACCTCCTTCGAAGCGTCGATGCTGGGCTCACTCGGGCAGAACCTGATCCAGTATGTCGGCAGGCTCACCACGGCGATGATCCTGCTGTTCGGGGCGCAAGCGGTGATCGCGGGGACGATGACCGTCGGCGAACTGATCGCCTTCAACATGATCTCGAGCCAGGTGCTGCAGCCGATCCTGCGGCTGTCGCAGCTGTGGCAGGATCTGCAGCAGGTCCAGGTGTCGGTCGAGCGCCTCGGCGACATCCTCAACACGCCGGTCGAGCCGATCCCGGCGAGCCTGCCGACCCTGCCGCCGCCGAAAGGCGATATCGAGTTGCGCGACGTGTCGTTCCGCTATCAGCCGGGCCGTCCAGAGGTTCTCCGCAACATCTCGCTCAGGATCAAGGCTGGCGAGGTGATCGGGATCGTCGGGCCTTCGGGCTCGGGCAAGTCGACCCTGACCAAGCTGATCCAGCGGCTGTATTTGCCGGAGCGCGGTCAGGTCTTGCTTGACGGCGTGGACGTGGCGCAGCTCGACCCAAGCTGGCTGCGCCGGCAGATCGGTGTCGTGCTGCAGGAAAACCTGCTGTTCAACCGCACCATCCACGAGAATATCGCGTTGGCGAATCCGGCGATGACGCGGGCGCAGGTGATGCACGTCGCGCGTCTGGGCGGCGCGGACGAGTTCATCGGGGCGCTGCCGCAGGGCTACGACACGATGATCGAGGAGCGCGGCAGCAACCTGTCGGGCGGGCAGCGTCAACGCATCGCCATCGCCCGGGCGCTGGCGACCAACCCGCGGATCCTGATCCTCGACGAGGCGACCAGCGCGCTCGACTACGAAAGCGAGCGCATCATTCAGAACAACATGCGCGCCATCACCAAGGGCCGCACCGTCATCATCATCGCGCACCGGCTCGCCGCAGTGCGGCCATGCAGCCGGATCATCGGCATGTCGGACGCCAGGATCGTCGAACAGGGAAATCACGACCAACTGATCGCAAACAGCGGCAGCCTCTACGGCCGTCTGTGGTCGATGCAGAATGATTGGACAAAGTGATGGGCAAGGAAGTCACACCGGCTCGCCAGGTTCTTTTTCCATTCAAGTCGGACGTTCGCGGCGCCGACCGCGAGTTCCTGCCGTCCGCGCTGGAGATCCTGGAAACCCCCGCGTCGCCGGTCAAGGTGGCGCTGATGCTCACGATCTGCGCCTTCGTGGCGGCCGCGCTAGCCTGGTCGGTGTTCGGCAGGCTGGACGTGCATGCGGTGGCGCTCGGCAAGATTGTTCCTTCCGGACAAACCAAGTTCATTCAGCCCTTTGATCCGGGCACGGTGGTTTCGTTGTCGGTGACCAACGGAATGCGCGTCGAGGCCGGACAGGAATTGATGGCATTTGATGCCGCCGAGGCCGAGGCCGAGGCGAGGCGGCAAAGCGAGGCGGCGAGTGCGCTTCGCGCGGAGGTCGCCCGCCGCAAGGTGGCGATCGATCAGGCGAAGGCCTGGCCAGTCAAGCCGCTGTTCCCGGTGGCGGACGTCGAATGGCAGGATGACGTGCCGCCTGCGTTCCGCAGCCGCGAAAATCGTGTGCTGGCGGCAGATCTTTCCCAGCTCGCCGAGACCATCGGGACGCTGGAGAAGCAGATCGCGCAGAAGCACGCGACCCGCGAACGCCTCAACATGAGCATCGCCTATCAGACCGAGCTGATCAAAACGCTGCAGGACCGCGTGGCGGTTCGCGAGGCATCGCTCAAGCTCGAGGTCGGCACCAAGATCAATCTGTTCGATGCGCTGGAGTCGCTGGACAAGTCACGCTCGTCGCTTGCCAGCGACAAGGGCCAGCTGCTCGAGACCGAGGCTGCGATCGTCGAGCTGCGCGGCGAGAAGGACAAGGATCTCGCGACATTCATCGCCGACAACAGCACGAAGCTTGCCGATGCCGAGAAAAAGCTCGACGACGCCGTGCAGCAATATGCCAAGGCCAGTACCAAGCTGGCCCGCACCAAGCTGCTTGCTCCGACCTCCGGAACCGTGCAGGCGCTTGCCGTCACGACGCTTGGCCAGGTCGTCACGACCGGCCAACAGCTTCTGACCATCGTGCCGGATGGCGGGCGGCTGCAGGCTGAGGTCTATGTGTCGAACACCGATATCGGCTTCATCAAGGTCGGCCAGGACGTCGTGGTCAAGGTCGACACGTTCCCGTTCACCCGGTTCGGCTCGCTGCATGGCAAGGTCATCAACGTCGCCAACGATGCGATCGACGAGCAGACGGCGCGGCGCCAGCAAGCCAACCCCACCAGCACCGTGAATGCGATGGCCAACACGCCGGGCGCTCCCGGGCAACCGCAGAATTTTGTGTTCCTCGTCACGGTGGCGCTGGAGGAATCGGCGATGAAGATCGATAACGTGATCATACCGCTCACCCCGGGCATGACCCTGACCGCGGAAGTCAAGACCGACGACCGCCGTATCATCAGCTATCTGCTGTCGCCGCTCACCAAGGTTGCCTCCGAGGCATTCAGGGAACGCTGAGCACCTCGCTCCGAGGCCGTCGCGCGCAATCTTTCGATCCGCGGGCTGGTGCAAGCGGCGTCGTGCTATCCGGGCGTTGCGCGCCGTTGGCGGATCCACCTGACAGTGTCACGCACGGCTTCGTAGCCGCGCCTGTGCATGGACAGCGCGCCGTGAATGGCCGGTAGCAGCGGATCGTGGCGTCGTAGCGGGAGCAGCACGTCGCCGATTGCGAAGCGGCCGCGCCAGATCGGATCGATCATGGGGTGGCCGGGAGCTGCGGTGGAATCGGCCGAATTGATCGCGGGATCGGCGCAGAGGTGCCGCGTCAGCTCCAGCGTCAATTGCGCGCCGGGCGAATGTTTCGCAAAGCGCTCGTCGATGCCGATCTTGAAGAAGAAGGCGCGGTCCTGGTGGCGCACCACGATGCCGCCTGCGACCGGCGTCGCGCCCGCATACAGCGTGAGGATCTCGCAGCGGCCGGCTTCGGCCATTGCCGACGTCGCGCGGCGGATGAAGGCCTCATCGCCGGCATGCTGGCTGAGCGCCGTGCCGCGCCGGCCCTTCCAGCCACCGGCTTCGAGGACCAGGAAGGTCTCAAGCGCGGTGGCAACTTCTCGCGGCGTGCGGGCGACGTCGAAGCGCACCGCGCCATGGTCGGCCAGGCGTTGACGCTGGCGGCGCAGCTCCTTCAGCTTCTTAGGCCCAAGTGCGTCGCGCAGCAATTGGTCGGCATCGCGCGTCGCATCGAGCTGCGCGCGCTGATAGGCGCTCAGCAGGCGCGGCTGCAAACCGTCCCGCGCGAGCACCGCGCGGATGGCGGCCATGGCTGGGCCCTCCAGCGACATGGTGCGGAGGATCAGCGCATGCGCGCCCGCATCGCGTGCCTGCTGCAGCATCTTGCCGACCGCCTGCTCGGCGGCGTCGCGGTCGAGCAGCGGCGTGCACAGCGTGCCATAGGGCTCGGCGCCGACCAGCGCGGGCAGGGGAATGCGATAGATCCGCCGCATCGAAACGACCGGCAACAGCCCGATCAATTGCCCGGCATCGCCGGTAGCGCTGAGCAGCGACGCGCCGGTGCGGCCGCGCGCCGAGGCATCGACCGCCAATTCCCAGTCGGGCTGGTAGTAGCCATTGGCCTCGATCGCGCGTTCGGCGAGGCCGCGCCATGCGCTGACCGGCGCGCCCGACAGCGGCGGCAGCACATGCCTCTCCGTGGCATCGTCATGCGATGCACGGCGGATCATTGCCTGGTCAGCAATATCGGCCACGTCCCTGTTTTCCCCGGTGCGCGAGGCTGATCGGCCTGCGTTCGTCAGGGAAACGCTAGCGGAAAGAAATGGAAAATGCCGTTGAGGCCATCAGGCAATTTGAGAGGTCATGTTAACCGCGCGTTCAGCATGTCGCGGGCGGCTCACGGTTTGGCGCTTTGTTGCGCTTGCGCCGCAACGGCGCCGTCGACCGGCTCGTAATTCTCGGTCAGGCAGTTGTCGTCGGCTTCCACCTGCCTGCGATCGAAGATCGCGCCACTATTGATGAACACGCGATAGGTCCGCGTCCCGAGCGGCTTGCCGATCACCGATGTCAGTTCGGCCTGCACGCACGCCGTCCAGCCGGTGCCGCCGGGGTCGTGCAGCGGGGCGGAAACCCGCACATGGGTCGGCTGTGAGCCGGCGGTGAACACCGAATCCAGCTTGCTCGCGACCAGCCGTTTGACATCCGGAGGCGCCTCGAGCGGCGCCGGCTCGGTGGACTTGACCTTCAATATCTCAGGCCACACCGCGTGGCTGTCCGCCAGCCCGCAGCCACTCAACATCAAGGCGGCGCCGGCCAGCAGCGCCGCCACATGTACCTGTCCCTGTCCCATGGAGCTAATTTAATGTGCCGCGGCCCAGATTGCGCCCCCCTGGTGACGCTGAATTCGCGCCACGCGGCGCTTTGTCGATCAACAAATGTCGAGAGACAAGTTATGTTTGGGGCAGCGGTATTGCCGGATGTTTCTGCGGCCGCGGGGGAGAGAGACTGACATGAAAAGCTTCACGGTTGCTGCCGTCATTCTGGCGCTGGTCGCGACACCAACCCTGGCCCAGGGCCGGCGAGGGGGCGGGGGCGGCGACGCGAAGACCGAGCAGAAGCCAAAGGTCGACGAGAAGGCCTACAAGGCCGCGCTCGACCGCATCCCCGAACCCAAGGAGAAATACGATCCCTGGGGCGTCACCAAGCCGGCCGCCGATCCGGCCAAGAAGCCGAAACAGTAAGCGCTCGTCGGCCCCCGCGACAGTTCTGCGGCGGAACTGGCGTCGGTTGCCGCGTGGCTTGAACCTTGGTCTGACGGCTTTCGACCCATTTCCGACGTCACCGCCGGAGGCCGCCATGCTTCGCCGTTCGTTCCTCAGCCTGATCGTTCCGGCTGCGATCCTGCTCGGCACCGTACCGGCATTGGCGGAAAACCGTCTGGCGCTGGTGATCGGGCAATCGGCCTACAAGTTCGTGCCGGCGCTGCCCAATCCGGCCAACGACGCCAGCGCCATGTCGCAGATGCTGACCGATGCCGGATTTGCGGTGACGGCGGCATCTGACCTGTCGCAGGACGAGATGCGCGCCCGGATCAGCGACTTCGCCGGACAGGTGGCGGCGAAGGGCGCCGACACCGTGGCGCTGGTGTTCTATGCCGGGCATGGCCTGCAGATCGACGGCGAGAACTATCTGGTGCCGGTCGATGTCGATCCGAAGCGCGAGGCCGACATCCCGATCCAGGCGGTTCGCCTCAACGACATCCTGAACACGCTGACCTCGGTGCCGAGCCGGATGCGCATCGTGCTGCTCGATGCCTGCCGCAACAATCCTTTCCCGGAGCTCAGCAAGACCGCGGGGCACGGGCTTGCCATCGTCGATGCCAGGGTCGGCGCGCCCGGCACCTTCGTGTCGTTCTCGACGTCGCCGGGCGCGGAAGCCGAGGACGGCAGCGGCGCCAACAGCCCGTATACGACCGCGTTGCTGGCCTCGGCGAAGGAGCCGGGCATTCCGATCGAGGACACGTTCAAGCGCGTTCGCCTTGCGGTGTACAAGGTGACCGACGGCCGCCAGACACCATGGGACTCCTCGTCGCTCACCGACGACTTCCGCTTCATGGCAGGTTCGGCTTCGGCGTCGCCCGCGGCCACGCCGCAACCCGCCGCCGCCAAACGCACCGTCGACGAATGGAAACGCGAATTGCAGGGCAAGCCGATCGAGGCCGCAAGCGAGTTGATCGTGGTCGACGGCACCGACGAATCCTATGAGGCCTTCGCCGCGATCTTCGCCGGCACGCCGCGCGGCCTGCAGGCGCGCGACTGGCTCGACCGGCATCGCCGGATGGTGGCGTGGAATGATGCCATTCTCGCCAACACGGCGGCGGCCTTTCGCGGCTTCCTCGCGCAATATCCTGACACCGACCTTACAGCCACCGCGCGCAAGATGATCGAACGGCTGCGCTATCGTCCCGATCTGACGCCGGCCGCTGCGGTCAGTGTGCCCGCGACGAATGTCGCGCTGGCGGCGCCGACCTGTCCCTGCAACGCCGCGCCGCCGCAGTTGCAGAAGGCCGATGCGCCGGCCAAGAAGCGCGTCGATCCCGATCCGCCGCGGCGCGCAGGCAAGCGCCCGCCGCGCGTCGTGGTCGAGGACGACGTCGTGGTGGCGCGCCGTCCGCCTCCTGCCGTGGTCGACGAGCCTGTCGGGCCGCCTGTCGGAATAGGAATCGGAATTGGCATCGGCGGCGGTCGTGGTGGCTATCGCGGCAATGATGGCGGCGGATATCACAGGGGTGGATACTGACGCGCCGATCGCGTAAACGCTTTCCCCGCATGAGATGCGACGCTTGATGATCGCAACTCGCGGGAGGACGCAATGCGGTCGTTGTTTCGCCTGGTTGCCGCGGTGGTGCTGTGTAGCCAGCCGGCGCTCGCCTGGGAGTATTGGGGCGGTGACCGCGGCGGACAGCGCTTCTCGCCGCTGACGCAGATCACGTCAGACAATGTCGGCACGCTGGTGCGTGGCTGGGAATTCCGCACCGGCGATCTCGACGCGCGCCCGCCCGAGGTCATGAAGCGGACCAAGTTCGAGGTGACGCCGCTGTTGGTCGAGGACAGCCTGATCCTCTGCACGCCGTTCAACGAGGTGATCGCGCTCGATCCCGGCACCGGTGCGCAGAAATGGCGGTTCGATCCGAAAATCAGCATGGCGCAGCGGCCGGCCAACCGCTTCGTCTGCCGCGGCGTCGCGCACTGGACGGATGATCGTGCGGCTGACGGCGCGGCCTGCAAGTCACGCATCTTCACCGGCACCAATGACACGCGCCTGATCGCGCTCGACGCCAGAACCGGCAAGCCTTGCGCCGATTTCGGCAACGGTGGCGAGATCAAGATCGACGCCGGCATGAAGCTGGCATGGCCCGGCGAGTTTCAAATCACGTCGGCGCCGGTGACGGGGCGCGGCGTGGTGGTGGTTGGCTCCGCGATCGGCGACAACCGGCGGGTCGATGCGCCGCTCGGCGCGGTGCGGGCCTTTGATGCGCGGACCGGCCAGCCGCGCTGGACGTTCGATCCGCTGGTGCATGACGGGATCGAGGCCGGTCACAGCAATGTCTGGGCGCCGATGTCGGTGGACGAGGAGCGGGGCCTGGTGTTCCTGCCGACGACATCGCCCAGTCCCGATTTCTGGGGCGGCAAGCGCCCCGGCAATGATGAGCACGCCAATTCCGTCGTCGCGCTGCGGATCGAGACCGGCGAGCTCGTGTGGGCATTCCAGACCGTGCATCACGACGTCTGGGACTACGACCTGCCGGCGCAGCCGACATTGGCGCGGATCGACACCGGTTCGGGCATGCGCGACGTCGTGATCCAGCCGACCAAGCAGGGCTTTGTGTTCGTGCTCGATCGCGACACCGGCAAGCCGGTGTGGCCGGTCGAGGAGCGCGCCGTGCCGCAGAACGGCGCCGACGGCGAGAAACTGTCGCCGACGCAGCCGTTCCCGACCCACGTGCCGCCGCTGCTGACGCAACGCATGACGGCCGATGATGTCGCCGGATTGCTGCCGGGCGTCGGGAGCTCGGCTTGCGAGAAGCTGCTTGCGCAATCCCGCAACGAGGGGCTTTACACGCCGCCGTCGACGCAAGGCACGATCGTCTATCCGATGACCGGCGGCGGCGTGAACTGGGGCAGCGCAGCGTTCGATCCGGTCAACCAGATCCTCTACGCCAATGTCAGCCATGCGGCGCACATCATCACGTTGATCCCGCGCGACCAGGCCAAGGGCTTCGATCCGCCGCCCGGCCATGATTTCGGCCAGCAGGAGGGCGCGCCGTTTGCGATGTCGCGGGCGCTGGCGAAGTCGGCGGTAGGTTCGCCGTGCAACAAGCCGCCGTGGGGCGAGACGGTGGCGGTCGATATCAAGGCTGGCAAGATCCTCTGGCATTCGTCGGTCGGCACCAGCGAGGATCTCGCGCCGCTCGGCATCGCGCTCGATACCGGCACGCCGCTGGTCAATGGCGTCGCGATCACCGCGGGCGGGCTCGTCTTCACCGGTGCGATGGATGCCTATCTGCGCGCGTTCGATGCCAGATCGGGCAAGCAATTGTGGCTCGGCCGGCTTCCGGTGCCGGGCGTCGCCAATCCGATGACCTATCTCTGGAAGGGCGAGCAATATGTCGTCATCGGCGCCGGTGGCCATTCCGAAGCCGGCACATCGGTCGGCGACAGCGTGGTCGCATTTCGCCTGCCGCGTCAGGGCGAGGGTGTTTCGCTTCTCGCGCGCTTGATTGATCGTCCCGGCGGACGATTTGCCGCGAAGGCAGTCGCGGCCGGCGCGGTGCTGATCGTGCTTGTCGGGTTGTTCTGGCGCTGGCGCAGGAGGCGCGTCAAGGTCGTGTAGCTCGACTGCGCGTTCGCTGAGGCGTCACATGACAAATCGGCGACACGGATTCTCACTCCGTGCACCGAAACGACGTGCAGAACGATCTGCGCGATGCCATGCTTGCGTTCGCTGCAATGCTTCGCTTACGAGGTCGCGAGCGGACGCGCTGGGCTTCCGGCGACCTGTTCATTTCAGATCATTGTCCATGGAGATTGCGATGAAGTTCACTGCCTCGATCATGCTTGCCGTCGCGCTTGCCCTGTCGTCCGCGCCGGCCAAGGCCACCGTCCTCGATCTGTCGACCATGACCTGCAAGCAGTTCGTCGAAGGCGGCGACGATACCATCAAGATGGTGCTGATCTGGATGGACGGCTGGTACAAGGGCGATTCCGACGAGGCGATCATCGACACCGATGTGTTCGCGGAGAATGCCAAGAAGTTCGGCACCTATTGCGGAAAGAACCCGACGATCAGCATCGTCAATGCCGCCGAGGCCGTTCTCGGCAAATGACGTTTCTTGTTTGAGCCTAATCCCCGCGCAAACGCCTAGCGTTTGTCGCGAGGGAAAACCGCTTCGCACTTTTCCGGATTGTGCTCTATCCCGGCAGCATCGCGAATGCGCTCGACACCATCGCCACCGGCTTGTTGTCGGTGGCGGAGAGCAGCGTGACGCGGCCGAAGCTCATGGTACGGCCGAGCCGGACCACACGGGCGTCGGCCAGCACATCGGACGCGGTCGCCGCGCGCATGAAATGCGTGGTCTGGTCGACCGTCGTCATCGGACGATAGCCCTTGTTGGCCGCGAGATTGGCGAGCACCATCGCGGTGTCGGCGAACGCCATCAGCGCCTGGCCGCAGACGATGCCGCCCTGGCGGCACAGCCGCTCGGAAAACGGCATGCGCAGGATGGCGCCGGGCTGCCAGTCGGCACGGCCACCGGCGGGCGGCGCAAAGTCGAACAGCTCGATCGACAGATTGAGGTCCTGCACCCATGGCGCAAAGACGTCGCCGAGCACGCGTCGCGCGTCGTCGATCCCGAATTCACCGGCCTGCTGCATGACGTTCCGTTTCCTCCGCTTGGTTTCTTGCTTGCTCTTTATTGCCTAGTCGCGCGTGACATGCACGCCAGGCCGCTTGCCGTCATTCCACTTGCCGTCGATCGCCCGTTCGATCTGGGCGGCGAGCTGCAGCAGCAGCCCGTCATCGGCCTGCTTTCCGATCGCCTGGATGCCGAGCGGCAGGCCGTGCTCGTTGGTTGCAAGCGGCAGCGAGATCGCCGGGATGCCGCACAGATTGGCAAGCGGCGTGAAGGCGAAGTTGCGCCAGAGATTGCCGAACCAGTCGAGCACCGACGGATTGTCGCTGATGGTGAGATATTCCGTGGTGCCGACCTTCGGCGTCGGCAGCGCCGTGATCGGCGTCAGGATGATGTCCCAATCCTCGAAGAAGGCGCCGAAGCCGCGCGCCGTCGTGTTGAAGGTTGCCTGCATGCGGGCGCGATCGGCGAAGCTAAAGTGCCTGCCATGCTCCCAGATGCGGATATTGATCGGCTCGATCAAATCCGCCGGCGGCCGCTCCATTCCGCGTGCGGCGAGCATGTTGCTGATCACGACGGCGAAATTGCTGATGTAGCAGGTGGTCTGGGCCGCGAAGGCGTCCCCGTAGTCGATCGACGGCAGCGCGTAATCGACCTGATGGCCGAGGCCCTCGAGGAAGCGTCCGACCCGCGCGAGCTCGGCTGTGATATGCGGCGTCGCGCGATAGTCGCCCCAGCTGTGCGACAGCGCTATTCTGAGCCGGCCGGGGTCGCGCGCGATCATTGCCGTATAGGGCTCCGCCGGAGTCCAGAACGGCATGAACTCGCCGGGCGCCGGGCCGCGGCAGGCGTCGACGAAAGCCGCGGTGTCGCGCACCGTGCGCGACTGGCAGCCCTGGATCGAGACCAGCCCGGTGAGATCGGACAGATGCGGTGCGAGCGAGAACACGCCGCGCGACACCTTCAATCCGATATTGCCGTTGACGCCAGCGGGAATCCGGATCGAGCCGCCGCCGTCGGTCGCATGCGCGATCGGCACAGTGCCGGCGGCGACCATCGCCGCGCTGCCGGCCGACGAGCCGCAGGTGGTGTAGTCGGTGTTCCAGGGATTGCGCGTGACATAGACGGCGGGGTTTTCGGCCGAGCTGCAGACCCCGAACTCCGGCGTGGTGGTGCGGCCGATCAAATTGAGGCCGGCCTTGCGCAGCTGCGCCGTCAGGAAGGTGTCTGCCGCCGCGCGATTGCCGCGCATCATCAGCGAGCCCATCTCCTGCAGCCGTCCCTTCAATGTCGGGCCGAGATCCTTCATCAGAAAGGGCAGGCCGGCGAACGGTCCGTTGAGATCGGCGCCGTCGCGCGCGGGATCGGCGATCACGTCGTCGAACAGCTCGACCACGCCCGACAGCGCGGGATCGACCTTGGCGATGGCGGCGGCGGCCTGGGACGCCAGCTCCCCGGGCGTTAGCTCGCCGTTCCGGACGCGCTCGGCGAGCGCCGTCCCGTCGTGCCGCGTCCATTCGTCCCAGCTCATCGCCAAAGTCATTTGATCGATTCCTTTTCTGCTTTGTTGCGCAGTGTAATTTGCGCGGCCGCCTGGTCAAACCGATGTGCGCGTGCGCGGCGTGCAAGCGCCGTGCCCGGCTTGAAAATGCCCCAGTTCCATAGCCCAATTGCCCCTCGTCAGTGGTGGGGGCGTACATGTTCCGCAGGTTGGCGATGCTGGGCGGCGTGATTGCGATCGGGCTTGCGCTGAGCGGTTGCACGCGCTGCGGTCCGATCTGGGACGACTGGGTGCAGTCGCCGAAATCCTGCAAGTCAGACCATCTCTAGGGCAGGGGCAGGCGCGCTTGGCGGCGGCTTTCTTGCGGTGATATACCGCTGCTGAAAATGCAAGGAGCGTTGTTATGAGAGTTTTGTGCGCGGTTGCGGTTGCGGTGCTGCTGTCGGCGCCGGCCTATGCGCAAATGCCGAACGTCAACCTGATGCCCGAGGTCAAAAGCAAGACCCAGGAGGAGAAGGATCGGGACGCGGTCAACGACAAGGCCTACAAGGACTCGCTCAGCAAGATTCCCGATGCCAAGGGGGCGTCCGATCCCTGGGGCGTCGTGCGCAGCGACGCGCCGAAGGCGACAGCCCATCCCGTCAAGCCGAAGACCAAGACCGGAAGCTCCACGCAGCCGGCAGGCTCGGCGCAGCGCAGCCAGTAGCGCCGGTTCGGGCGGCTTCGTCCGTCTCCCCCAGACTCGGAATCTCCTGGCGCCGCGCCTATATTGGGGGCGTCAGTTGGTCCGGAGTTGCGGCAATGGTGTTTCGTCCGCGCGATCTCGCCAGCCGGATGGCCGAGCGGCGCAAGCCGGATGACGGCTATCTGCGCGAGACCTTCAGCCTGCCGCGTGATCAGGCCCGCCTGCGGGCGCGTGACTTTCTCAAGCGCTACCCGAAGGCGGCCTATATGAGCGCCGTCGAGAGCTGGCGTGAGCTGCCTGGCGGCGACATCGAGTTCACGATGCGGCGGCTGGCCAGCGCGGATTAGAGGGTTTTCGACGCCGGTTCGCGTGAAGAAAACGCGTCAAGACAATCATCCGGCGCTTGCCGGACAGACTGCGCCTCAATCGCAATCGCTGCGTCCGCGGGTCCGTCCCCGCCCGACCTTGTTCAGCTCGCGGTCGATCCGCAGCTGCACCCGGCGGATCGCCAGCAGGTCGAGTTTCGCCTCGGTCCTGCCCGTGAAGATCCGATCGCCGATCTGGAAGCGCCATCTCCAGACGCCGGCCACCAGCTGCGTGACACTGAATTCGACGCCCCTGTGGATCATCTGGACCGGTTCCGCAATTGAAAGGCGGTCTTCGAATCTTAAACTAAAAGTTGTATCAATAACCAACACCCGTAAAACGGTAATGTGAACATCGCGCCCATTCGCGGCTCGTGATGGACCCTGAAAGAGGATCCGTCCGCCGGCCGCATCGCCTGCCTCGCGACGCGCAGGTTGCGCCGGCTGGACGCGCCAATGTTACGAACACTGGCGGAACCTTGAGTCTTCCCGTGAAGGCTACGTAGTTTTTTCGGGGGTCAGGAGAGGTACTAAGGTATTATGCAGATTGTGCCAAACCCGTTGTCCGGCGTCGTCAGGCCTGTCGGTAACTCTTTGATTATCCAAGCGGCACGCAGCGTGTGTGGGACCATCCGCCGCAGGAACTTTGTTCTTGCCCGGAGAACTACGGATTGCGGTCAGCCATCGCTGGATGGCCGCCTTTCCGCACCGGCTTCGTCAGCCGCTCGAACCGGGAACTCGGGTCGGAGCAGGGGCGGCAATAGCCGTCAGGATGGCCGGGCGCAGGCTCTGGTTACCTGCCGGTGCCGTCCCGGTCAGGACATCGATTTCTTCGGATCAAGACGCTCGGAAGCGGGATAGCTTTCATGCCTCACGTGGTCGAGCAGGGTGAAGTGAACGCGATCCGCGACAACCGGAGCTTCTCTGGCGTATTTTTCCGCGAGCGCCAAAACCTCCGCGCGCCTGTCGGGCTCCAGGATACAGAAGAACGCAATCGCGAGCTTCAGCGCTTCCTCTTCTATAGCGCGACAATCAGGATGAGAGCGGCGCGTCAATCAAGATGAGACGAGGCGGCCGAGTCAGGAGATAATTGACGCTGGCCGCCTACTTGGCAAGCGTTGATTGACGCTGCGCGACAATCAAGCGGCGCTGCCAGCGTCAATCACAGTCTTGTCGAGTTCGTTGGGGGTCGTGTGAACAGGTGGCCGGCCTGGACCGCGCTTGCGATCGAGGGCAACTTTTCGACGGTAACTTTCGACGTTCATCTCGAGGATCGTGGCGTGGTGGACCAAACGATCGATGGCAGCCAACGTCATTGCCTGGTCCGGGAAGATACGCCCCCATTCGCCAAATGGCTGATTGGCCGTGATCAGCAGCGAGCGTCGTTCGTAGCGGGCGGCGATCAACTCGAACAGCACACTGGTTTCCGCCTGATCCTTGCTCACATATGTGATGTCGTCGAGGATCAGGAGGTCATAGCGATCGAGTTTGGCGATCGCGGACTCCAGCGCCAGCTCGCGCCGCGCGACCTGCAGCCGTTGCACCAGATCAGTGGTGCGCGCGAAGAGAACGCGCCAACCGTTCTCGACGAGAGCCAGGCCGATCGCCGTGCCGAGATGGGTCTTGCCGCCGCCCGGTGGACCGAACAAGAGCAAATTGGCGCCGGCCTTCAACCAGGCGTCGCCAGCGGCGAGCGCCATCGCCTGTGCCTTTGATAGCATCGGCACGCTTTCGAAGTCGAAGGTGGCGAGCGTCTTGCCGGCGGGCAAACGCGCTTCCACCATGTGTCGCTCGATCCGACGGCGGGTGCGATCGGCCGCCTCGTGCTCGGCAAGGGCGGCGAGGAAGCGGGCGGCAGGCCACCCTTCCTTGTCCGACTGTGCGGCGAGCTTCGGCCAGATCGCCTTGACGCCCGGCAGGCGGAGCTCATTGAGAAGCAGCTCGACACGGGCAGCATCGACGGAGGTAGCGATACCGGTCATGCTGCCTCTCCCAGGTTCGAGCGGCCCGACATGACGCTGACGGAGGCGAGTTCATCGTAGACGTCGAGCGGCGCCAGCTTGACGGCGACACGCGGGATCGAGGCCGCCTCGGGTCGGAAGCGGTCGCGCAGCGCGGCAAGATCGGGTAACTGTCCGGCGTCCAGATCCATCGCGATCACCTCGGCGAGTTCTGCTTCGCAGGCGCGCTCGTGAGCCAGCGCCAGAAGCTCGACCGTCACCTTGCAGGCGCGCCGGTCATCACCATGCTCCCGCAAGGTCTCGAACAGACGTTTGTAAGCTGCACGCGGGAAGAGTTGGTCGCGATAAACGAGATTGAGGAGCGCCATCGGCTTGCGCCGCAGGGCATGGATGACGTGCCGGTAATCCACAACATGACCGCCCTGGCTCTCGGACACAGGCCGACCGCGCCGCAGCGTCACGACCGGCGTGACGCCAAGGAAGCATTCGAGCCGGTCGTCGAAGATGCGCACACGCAGGCGATGGCCGATCAATCTTGAAGGCACGGTGTAGAATACGCGCCGCAGGATGAAGCCGCCTGACGACGTCACCGGGATCACTTTCTCCTCGAAGTCGGTCGTGCGGCCTTTTGGCAGCGGCGCCAAGGCCTCCTTCTCGAGCGCGATCGGCTTGGCGAGGTTGGCGTTGCGCCGGCCGACAATCTCGTCGACAAAAGCCCGGTACGCATCGAGACTGGCGAACTCGCGCGTCCCCCGCAGCAACAGCGCATCTTCCAGTGCCCGCTTGAGATGGCCGTGCGCGCTCTCGATCGAGCCGTTCTCATGTGCGATGCCCGCATTGTTGCGCGTTGGCGCCATGCCATAGTGGCCCATCAGCCCGGCGTAGCGCTGCGTCAGATCCCCCCGTGCGTCGGCGGCCAGATTGCGGAATGCTGCCGACAGGCTGTCGCTGCGATGCTCCCGCGGCACGCCGCCAAGCGCCCACAGCGCGTTCTGCAAGCCCTCCGCCAGGGCGACGAAGCTTTCGCCGCCGAGCACGACATGGACATGCTCGAAGCCGGAGAACGCCAACCGGAAGTGATAGAGCCGGTGATCGAGCGGCTCACCCGCGATGGTAATACCGAGCGCGCTCACGTCGGTGAAGTCGGACAGACCCAGGCGGCCGGGCTCGTGCTGCTGGCGGAAGATCACGTCCTGTTCGGGGCCGTTGAGCGCCCGCCAGGCGTTGATGCGCCGCTCCAGCGTGCGGCGGATGTTCGGGTTCAAGTCATGATGCCGTCGGCGCAGCTCGTCCAGCACGCCGATCACGCGGATGCCGGGCGCAGCCTTCAGGATCGGAACGATCTCGGCGTCCCAATACTGCCCGAGCGGATCGGACCGGCGCCGGCCCCTCGGCGTCTTCTTCTGCGATGGCGGGCGACAATCGCCCTCGATTCGATACGCGCTTGCCTTCGAGAACCCCGCCTTGGCCGCGGCGGCCTCGGGGGACAGTGTCAGTCGGTACGTCATGTACAGCCTCATCTGGTGGTCGGTGATGTGGAGGCCAGGCAAGGCATCGATTCCCTCTTGTCGAGACGAACCAACAGCTTGCACCAGCCGCACCCGGCCGCCAGACGGGTCCAAAAACGCGCGACGCCGATGGGGACGGTCCTCCGGTCGGGCTGCGCCCTCCCTTCGGTCCGTCCCCATCGGCGCAGTCTCACCTTGATTGTCGCTGGAGTCTCACCCTGATCGCCGCCGCGCACTCTTCTGACGGCCGTTCGAGCATCTGGGAAAACTCTGGTCCGCGGTGCCAGCATTGACGTCGCTCCGGGCTCTTGTCGGCTGATTGTCGGAGTCGATAAATCTTAACACGTTAATTGATTTCGGCAATGCGTCCCGCGTGAGGATGCCGCGCGACGATTCCGGTTTTCCGGCCTCAGCGTGTCTTCCGGCACAACGCTGCCCGCTTGAAATATATGCGGACGACGTTGGCTGAACAGGAACCGACATGAGCAGCGCCCAGTTGTCACAGGTTCGGTTGCTGTCCGCCGACGGCACCGGGCGATGTGGGAAGTTCGGCCTCAGCGTGGCCCCCGCGCTGGGGTCGTCTATTTTGTGACGAGACAAGCAGGTCATGGGGCGAGCCTAGTGGAGCAGGCGGCTTTCGTCAGCCAATTGCCTGGTCCCTACCGGTCATCGCATTCGTCATTTCCTGTTGAAGATTGCATCGGCCTTTCGCCAACCAACGATCCCCGGGCGCCGGAGGTTTCACAGCGCCGGGGATCGCTACTCCCGGTGGGCTTGGGGGCTAAGGCCGGGAGCTTGAGAACCGACTCTCCAGGTTTCGGTTCGTTCCTCGGACTGCTGGTCCAGGGCCCAAAAATGAGCAACGCCGCCCGCATTGAAATACGACGGACGGCGTTGGTTCTAGCCCCAGGAGGGTTGGCAAAATCCTGACCTGGATAGCTACGGACGAGGAGGGCGCAAGGTTCACATCTTTGGTCCGTATGACTCCGGTACTCCAAACGCACCCAGCAAAGTGTCGGTGTGAGGTCTAGAATCGAGTGACTAAGTTGTTCTGGCCTCGGCGGGTCCCCCTCGCCGGGGCCCTTTTCGTTCGGATCGTCGAAGCGAGGAATGAGGCAGCGCAGAACAGCCCGCGGCCGTCCGCGTTCCCCGGCTGGATGTCGCTGCTGGATGTCACCGCAACAAGAGCCAGGCCACGCTGACGAACAGGGCCACCAGCGACACCGCCGCAGCGCAGACAAAGGCAACCTCCACGCCATCGATATGGTGGTGGTTCGCCTGCATGGTCGTCCTCCCTGATCTAGAGGGGCATCCGCAAACCCTGGGACATCAGCCACTCCGTCAAGTGAGCGGTGGTCTCGTCATGCCGCGCCTTCCTCAGCAAGGTCTCCTTCTTTTGGTGGATCGGGGGAAGCGTGCTGGCTTCCTCGCGCAGGCGCATGGCCTCGTCGGCAAGACGTTCTTGCAGTGATTGCGAGTGCCTGGAACGACGCCGCTTCTGCATGGCGCTGCACCCTGCTGGTATTGGGCGGGAGCACTAACCGGGCGATCTCATCCCCGGTCGATGCCCACGGGCGGTGCGGTGATGAATCATCAACGGATCGAAAGACGGGATGTTCCTCGCAGCGGGAAATTAGGACACTTGTCAAAATGAGGTAATCCACCAGGGCGGGCTCCGTTGCCACTTTTTCCCGATACAGTGAATTGCGCTCTCCGGACGGAGCGCCCAAGGGGGCGGCCCCGGCGCGTATCCCGCTAGCCCGCGCGCCGGGGCCGTTTCGAGTGATCGAAGGACACCGGACAGCACAACGCCGCCCGCTTGAAAATCTTGCAGGCGGCGCTGGGCTCTAGCCCCGAGAGGGTACGAACAAAATCCCGGTGATGGTCGGTCTTGCCGGAGCAACCAAAGGTTCACACCCGGTCGCCAAATAGAGCGCCGCTTCTCTCGTTGGCACAATCTGCGGATATCAGAGACGTTTGCGGGGCTATCAATTGAAAACAGGAACGAAGCGCGTTCGCCAACTGAGGGCGGTCTTACTCTTTCGGCTCCGGATGCAGCTTGCGCTTCTGGGCTTCGTGCTCTGCAATTAACTGCGCGATGCCGTCGATGGTCTGCCGATCCGTGATCGTTCGGGCGAGCGCAGCGTAATGGACGCTTCTTTCGTCCAACTCGACACACTTCGCACACATGGAGTGCGCTCCCATTCCAATGAAAGGCGGGAGCCCGATAGGTCTCTCAGCCACCGACGCCCAAAATCGTGTCGGTGATGTTCTATAACCAAGTTATCGTGGGTTAGTTTCGGGCTGGGCGATCCTAATCCTGGGGACATTGGCCACTCGGTGAAAGGGGCTCAGCAACGCCTCTCGCGCAACCGGTTGCCCGATGTCCCGTAACTAGGAGTGTCGGCCCATTCTTCCATTTTGGTACTACGGGCTGGCTGGGGCCGTTCGGTCCATCCCGGTCACGGACGGCCCTATCTTTTGTTCTCGCAAGAACGGATTGAGCATCATCAAGATTTATATGCCCAGAACAGTGAATAGGGCCGCTCAGTAGTCCTACTGAGAACATCGGCCAAGCCTTGGTTTCTGTTCGCTTAATCCAAAACGGACCACGCCAAGATTCAAACCGGGCCACCAGGGGATAAAGCAGGCCAGCACCGATTTGCCAGAAAGAACATATTGCGAACATAGAACAAACGTGGTACGAGGTTCCAATCAAAAACGCATTCCGCCCGATCTCATCACCCGTTTGTCCCGCTAGCGAATCCCCGCCATAAGGAGCACATCCCAATGTCTGCTACTGCCCTGCGTATCGTCGAAGGATCCTCCATGGACAAGTCCAAGGCCCTCTCAGCCGCGCTCTCCCAGATCGAGCGCCAGTTCGGCAAGGGTTCGGTGATGAAGCTCGGCAAGAACGACCGCTCGATGGATGTCGAGACGATATCTTCGGGATCGCTCGGGCTCGACATTGCGCTCGGCGTCGGCGGGCTGCCGAAGGGCCGCGTCGTCGAGATCTACGGGCCGGAGTCCTCGGGCAAGACCACGCTGGCGCTGCACACGGTGGCGGAAGGCCAGAAGAAGGGCGGCATCTGCGCCTTCATCGACGCTGAACACGCGCTCGACCCGGTCTATGCGCGCAAGCTCGGCGTCAACATCGACGAGCTGCTGATCTCGCAGCCTGACACCGGCGAGCAGGCGCTGGAAATCTGCGACACGCTGGTGCGCTCCGGTGCGGTCGACGTGCTGGTGGTCGATTCGGTCGCGGCGCTGGTGCCGAAAGCCGAGCTCGAGGGCGAGATGGGCGATGCACTGCCGGGCCTGCAGGCGCGCCTGATGAGCCAGGCGCTGCGCAAGCTCACCGCCTCGATCAACAAGTCCCACACCATGGTGATCTTCATCAACCAGATCCGCATGAAGATCGGCGTGATGTATGGTTCGCCGGAGACCACCACCGGCGGCAACGCGCTGAAGTTCTATGCCTCGGTCCGCCTCGACATCCGCCGCATCGGCGCGATCAAGGAGCGCGACGAAGTGGTCGGCAACACCACCCGCGTCAAGGTGGTGAAGAACAAGCTGGCGCCGCCCTTCAAGCAGGTCGAGTTCGACATCATGTATGGCGAGGGCGTCTCCAAGATGGGCGAGATCCTCGACCTCGGCGTCAAGGCCGGCATCGTCGAGAAGTCGGGCGCCTGGTTCTCCTATGACAGCCAGCGGCTCGGCCAGGGACGCGAGAATTCCAAGGCCTTCCTGAAGGCGAACCCCGACATCACCGCCAAGATCGAGGCCGCAATCCGGCAGAACTCCGGCCTGATCTCCGAGCAGATCCTCGCCGGCACGCCCGAGCGCGACGCCGAGGGCGAGGAGCCGACCGAGGAGTAAGCCGTAAGGCTGCAGGATTTCGCTGCAAGCGGGCGCTGAGGACGTTGAGTTGCCGACGTCTTCGGCGCCCGTTTCGTTTGGTGCCGGCGTCGAGAGAGTTGTGCCGATGAAGCGCCTCATCCTGACCAGTCCGTCCGGCCTTAGCCTCACACGTTCGGGGCTCGCCGAGGTCGCTATTACATCCGGCTTTCGATTTGTCGGCGGACCACTGCCGCCGCTAGGAGAGCTTGAGACTTACTTCGGATTAAGGTCGGACCAGGATCCGGTCGGACATTGGTCGCACTGGAGCACGCGGAGCCAGTGGCCTCAGGATGCCAGGGCGCGCAGGGATCTCGCGCTGATCGAATTCTGCGAACCTTACGAGATTGTCGAGCTTTGGTTCGATCCGGACCCAAATGATCAATTGCAGCTGATTTGGTTGCTCGATCATTTCCGGGCCTACCCGGCGATGGCGGCCAAGTTGAAATTGCGCCTGGTCGCTTTCGCTCTGTCGACGCTGCACGAGACATGGCGCGGATGGAACGAAGTGCCGCTTATCAACATACGGCCTGCCGACCTCGAGACCGCAAGCATCTGCTGGCAGGCCTATCGCGCGGCAACGCCCGAGGCTTGCTTCGATGCGCTATGTCGAGACCTCAGCGGCTTTCCCTTGCTGAGGCCGGCCCTGCTTGACCTGCTCCAGGAGCTTCCGTGGAGCAGATCGGGACTTGGCGCGACCGAACTACGACTGCTCGAACTGATTGCGGCGGGCTTCATGGGTACGAACGGGTTGTTCTACCTTCGCGGGTTCGGTCAACGCGCGGTATTCACCGACATGGAAATCGGGACGCTGCTTCAAGGGCTCGCGCATGGGCCGCAGCCCGCGATCGCCGGGCTCGATGATGAGCTACGCGTCATCGCCCCTGAGAATTTGCGAGCGCGCATGGAGGCCTATCGGCGAAGCCGGCTGTCGCTGACTGAATTTGGCGAAGCTGTCCTCGCCCATAAGGAGGACTTCAGTCGTCACAATCCGATCGATCGCTGGTGGGGCGGCACGCACCTCACCAACGACAATCTCTGGCGCTGGAGCCCAACCCTGGTGAAGCACTAGCGCCCGATGGCGGAGTGGCCGTTGTGTCTCAATCCGCGCAACGCGGATTGGCAGTCGGCTTACCCCTGCGCCAGCGCCTTTTCCCGGCTCGCGATCAGCGCCCGCAGGTCCTCGGTCACGGCGACCGATTGGTGCGTCTTCTGGTCAGTGGCGACCCAGATGATTTCGCCGGTGGCGCGAAGGTCGTCGGAGCCCTTGGCGAAGATCGCAAGCGCAAGCACGATCGAGGAGCGGCCGATCCGCGCGACCCGCACGCAGACCTCGATGTCCTCGTCGAACCGGATCGGCGCCTTGTATTCGACGACCGACTTCACGGTATGAAAGTCGACGTCGGTTCGCGCCACCTCGCCGAGATAGTCGTAGCCCATCGCGCGAAAATATTCGGTGATCGCCGTGTCGAAATAGGTCAGGTAGTGGGCGTTGAACACCACCGCCTGCGCGTCGACTTCGGAATAGCGGACGCGAAACGGGAAATGAAACCAGAATTCCTGGCGCATGAATCCTCCTGCCGCGGCATTGCTCGCCGTCGTTCGCCCCGCAGTCTCGCCGGGCCTTATGATTGCCAGACCGTAGGATGGGTACCGCGACTTGTCCGCCGTAGCTCGAAGAGCGAAGGTGGAAGCGAAACCCATCGTTCATTGAGCGTGATTGGCACTGGTGATGGGTTTCGCTGCGCTCTACCCATCCTACGGCACCTACGCTAATCGCCCGCGCTACTCCGCCGCCTGCGCGTAATCCTCCACCGGCGGGCACGAGCACACCAGATTGCGATCGCCATAGACGTTGTCGACGCGCCCGACCGGGCTCCAGTATTTGTCGGAACGTGACACGCCCGCGGGGAAGCAGCCCTCGGCGCGGCTGTAGGCCCGGTTCCAGGCATCGTCGGCGATGTCGTGGACGGTGTGCGGCGCGTGGCGCAGCGGCGAGGCCTCGACCTTCCAGCGGCCCTTCTCGATCTCCGCGATCTCGTTGCGGATCGCGATCATGGCGTCGCAGAAGCGGTCGATCTCGAACTTCGATTCCGATTCCGTCGGCTCGATCATCAGCGTGCCCGCCACCGGGAAGCTCATGGTCGGCGCATGGAAGCCGTAGTCGATCAGCCGCTTGGCGATGTCGTCCACGGTAACGCCGCTGGTCGTCTTCAGCGCCCGCGGATCGACGATGCACTCATGCGCGACGCGGCCGCGGACGTTGCGATACAGCACCGGGAAATGCGGCTGCAGCCGCGCGGCGATGTAATTCGCATTGAGGATCGCGATCTCCGTGGCGCTCGTCAGCCCTTCGCCGCCCATCATCAGGATGTAGATGTAGGAGATGGTCAGGATCGACGCCGAACCGAACGGCGCGGCCGACACCGGGCCGATGGCGTGCGCAACCGTGCCGTCGGTTGCGGGATGGCCCGGCAAATAGGGCGCCAGATGCGCCTTGACGCCGATCGGGCCCATGCCGGGGCCGCCGCCGCCATGCGGGATGCAGAAGGTCTTGTGCAAATTGAGATGGCTGACATCGGCGCCGTAGTCGCCGGGCCGGGACAGCCCGACCTGCGCATTCATGTTGGCGCCGTCGAGATAGACCTGTCCGCCATGCGCATGCACGATGTCGCAGATCTCGCTGATATGCTCCTCGAACACGCCGTGGGTCGACGGATAGGTGATCATCACGGCGGCGAGGTCTTTCGAGTGCTTCTCCGCCTTGGCCCGAAGATCATTGACGTCGACATCGCCGCGCGCGTCGCAGGCCACCACCACGACGTCCATGCCGACCATCGCGGCCGAGGCCGGATTGGTGCCGTGCGCGGAGGAGGGGATCAGACACACCTTGCGGTGCGGCTCGCCGCGCGCGAGATGATAGCCGCGGATGGCGAGAAGCCCGGCATATTCGCCCTGCGCGCCGGAGTTCGGCTGCAGCGACACCGCGTCATAGCCGGTGATGTCGCACAGCCAAGCCTCCAGCCGCTTAAAAAGCGCGTGATAGCCCTTGGCCTGATCCGCAGGCGCAAACGGATGCAGATTGCCGAACGCCGGCCAGGTCAGCGGGATCATCTCGGTGGTGGCGTTCAGCTTCATGGTGCAGGAGCCAAGCGGGATCATGGCGCGGTCGAGCGCGAGGTCACGATCGCTGAGCTTGCGCATGTAGCGCAGCAGCTCGGTCTCCGAGCGGTGGGTGTTGAACACAGGATGGGTCAGGAAGGCGCTGCTGCGCCGCAGCTCCTTCGGCAGCGCCTCGCGTGCGGCCGCCTCGATCTCGGCATAGCTGAGCTTGCCGCCGAACACGCGCCACACCGCCTCGACGGTCTCCGGCGTCGTGGTCTCGTCGAGCGCGATGCCGAGCGTGGTTGCGCCGATGCGCAGATTGATCCGCTCCGCCAGCGCACGGGAGACGATCTCGATCTGCTTCGCACCGGCCTCGACCGTCACGGTGTCGAAGAAGGCGTCGCTGGTCGGCGCAAGGCCGAGCTTGCGCAGGCCTGCGGCAAGCACGGTGGCGCGGCGATGCACGCTGCGTGCGATATGGGTGAGGCCCTCGGGGCCGTGATACACCGCATACATCGAGGCGATCACGGCGAGCAGCACCTGCGCGGTGCAGATGTTCGAGGTCGCCTTCTCGCGGCGGATATGCTGCTCGCGGGTCTGCAGCGCGAGCCGATAGGCGGGTGCACCGCGGGAATCCACCGACAGGCCGACGATTCGGCCGGGCAGCGAGCGCTTCAGCGTGTCACGCACCGCCATGTAGGCGGCGTGCGGCCCGCCATAACCCATCGGCACGCCGAACCGCTGCGCCGAGCCGATTGCGATGTCGGCGCCGAGCTCGCCGGGCGAGGTGAGCAGCGTCAGCGACAGCAGGTCGGCCGCCACGATCGCAAGCGCGCCCTTGGCGCGCAGCGACGCGATCGCAGGCCTGAGGTCGCGCACCGCGCCTGATGTGCCCGGATATTGCAGCAGCGCGCCGAGCACGTCGGCCTTGTCGAGTTCGGTCAGGGGATCGCCGACGACCAGTGCCCAGCCCAAGGGCGCGGCGCGCGTGCGCATCACCGCAAGCGTCTGCGGATGCACCTCCTTGTCGACGAAGAACACCTTCGCCTTGACCTGCGAGTGGCGCTCGGCGAGCGCCATCGCCTCCGCCGCCGCGGTCGCCTCGTCGAGCAGCGAGGCGTTGGCGACGTCGAGCCCGGTGAGGTCGCAGACCATGGTCTGGAAGTTGAACAGCGCTTCGAGCCGGCCCTGGCTGATCTCCGGCTGGTACGGCGTGTAGGCGGTGTACCAGGCCGGGTTCTCCAGGATGTTGCGCTGGATCACCGCGGGCAGGATGGTGCCGGAATAGCCCTGGCCGATCAGCGAGGTGAACACCTGGTTCTGCGCGGCGAGCTCGCTCATATGCGAAAGCGCCTCGGTCTCGCTCAGCGCGCGGCCGAGATCGAGCGGCGCCTTCTGGCGGATCGACGCCGGCAGCGTCTCGTTCATCAGTGCCTGCAGGCTCGCAGCGCCGACCGTCTCCAGCATCGCGTTGACGTCGCGCGGCGACGGTCCGATGTGGCGGCGGACGAAATCGGTGGCGGCTTCGTTGATCGGCTTGAAGGGCGCGTTCATGGCTTGATCCTCGGGCTGATCCTTTAGGCGGTGTGGGCGGCGTAGGCGGCCTCATCCATCAGGCCGCCGAGCTCGCTCTTGTCTGATATCTTCAGCTTGAAGAACCAGGCCTTGCCGCCGGCATCCGAATTGACCAGCGCGGGCTCGGCCGCGAGTTCTTCGTTGACCTCGATCACCTCGCCGGTGATCGGCGCGTAGACGTCGGAGGCGGCCTTGACGGATTCGACGACGGCGGCGGCCTCGGCCTTCTTCAGGCTGCGGCCGACCTTCGGCAATTCGACGAACACGACGTCGCCGAGCTGCGATTGCGCGTAGTCGGTGATCCCGATCGTGGCGACGTCGCCCTCGATGCGGAGCCATTCGTGGTCGGACGTGTACAGCGTCGTCATGGGGATCGATCCTTTGGCGTTCAGCGTTTGTAGGTGTTGGGAACGAAGGGCGTGGCGGCGACCTTCAGCGGCAGCCGCTGGCCGCGCACCTCGGCGAAAACGGTGGTGTCGAGCGCGGAAAGCGAGGTCGGCAGATAGCCCATCGCAACCGGCGCATTGAGGCTCGGGCCGAAGCCGCCCGACGTCACCTTGCCGATTGGCTCGGTCGAGGTCGGATCGGCGAACAGGACGGCGCCTTCGCGCACCGGCGCGCGGCCTTCCGGTCGCAAGCCGACACGGCGGCGGGAAGCGCCTTGCGCGAACTGTGCGAGGATCTTGTCGGCGCCCGGAAAACCGCCGGCGCGGCCGCCGCCGCTGCGGCGAACCTTCTGTACCGACCATCCCAGCGCGCCTTCGACCGGCGTCGTCGTGGTGTCGATATCGTGGCCATAGAGGCAAAGCCCGGCTTCGAGCCGCAGGCTGTCGCGCGCGCCAAGCCCGATCGGCAGCACGTCGGGATTGTCCAGCAGTGCGGTGACCAGGGTTTCGGCCTTGTCCGCCGGCACCGAGATCTCAAAACCGTCCTCGCCGGTGTAGCCGGAGCGCGAGACGAAACAGTCGATATCGGCGACGCGGCGCGGGCCGGCGTCCATGAATTTCATCGAACTGACATCTGCACAAAGTTTCGCCAGCGCCGATTCGGCTGTCGGCCCCTGCAGCGCGATCAGCGCGCGGTCGGCCAGCGACACGATTTCGCAGGCGTCGGAGAGATGCGCGCGCAGATGCGCCTCGTCCTCGGCCTTGCAGGCGGCGTTCACCACCAGGAACAAATGATCGCCGAAATTCGCGACCATCAAATCGTCGAGCAGCCCGCCGTCGTCATTGGTGAATTGGGCGTAGCGCTGCCGTCCCGGCGCGATGCCGACAATGTCCTGCGGCACCAGTTTTTCCAGCGCGAGCGCTGCATCAGTGACCTTGCCGGATTTGGGCTTCAGCGCGAGCTGGCCCATGTGGGACACGTCGAACAGGCCGGCGTTGCTGCGGGTGTGCAAGTGCTCCTTGAGCACGCCGGCGGTGTATTGCACCGGCATGTCATAGCCGGCGAACGGCACCATCTTGGCGCCGCGCGCCAGGTGCAGCGCGTGCAGCGGGGTCTGTTTCAGCGGGGAAGTTTCGCGCGCAAGCATCACAGGGCCCTCGCGGTTCCCGCAGGGGACCTATTTCCCCTTGAGAAACCTGCAGAAAGCCCCATCTGTCGCTGTGCCTGAGAGTATTATCCCGTCGGCGGACGCATCGGGGATGACCCCAGCGCCTCTTTCCAGATGTCAGACGTCACGCGGTCCTTTTGCCTGAGAGTTTCCGGGGCGGTTGCTCCTTCGGCGCCGGCGCAAGGCCGGTCTCTCCCGACGTGACTTAGCTATAGGTAGGTAGAAAACACGGCGCCACCAAGACTGTCAACGCAGCCGCAGCAACTATCCAATGGGCTTTGTGCTGCCGCGGCAAGCCCATGATCCGCCTGCACAGTTTCTGGACACCGCAGCTGGCCTTGTCTAAAAGCGTTCGGCCGGAAATGACGCCTTTTTGCGGCTGACCGGCCCCTATTTCCGATTGGATGAACATGAGCAGCGTCAACGACATCAGGTCGACTTTTCTGAACTACTTCAAGGCGAACGGCCACGAAATCGTGCCGTCGTCGCCGCTGGTGCCGCGCAACGACCCGACCCTGATGTTCACGGCGGCCGGCATGGTGCAGTTCAAGAACGTCTTCACCGGCGTCGAGAAGCGTTCCTATCAGCGCGCGACCACCGCGCAGAAATGCGTGCGCGCCGGCGGCAAGCATAACGACCTCGACAATGTCGGCTACACCGCGCGCCATCTCACCTTCTTCGAGATGCTCGGCAACTTCTCGTTCGGCGATTACTTCAAGGAGCGCGCGATCGAGCTCGCCTGGAACCTGGTCACCAAGGATTTCGGGCTGAAGAAGGACAAGCTGCTCGTCACCATCTACCACGACGACGACGAGGCGGCGGGCCATTGGAAGAAGATCGCCGGCTTCTCGGACGACCGCATCATCCGCATCGCGACGTCGGACAATTTCTGGGCGGCGGGCGATACCGGGCCGTGCGGTCCGTGCTCCGAGATCTTCATCGACCGCGGCGAGCATATCTGGGGCGGACCTCCGGGCAGTCCGGAGGAGGACGGCGATCGCTTCCTCGAGTTCTGGAACCTGGTGTTCATGCAGTTCGACCAGGTGACGAAGGAGGAGCGCGTGCCGCTGCCGCGTCCCTCGATCGACACCGGCATGGGCCTGGAACGCATGGCCTTGATCCTGCAAGGCGCCGAAAGCGTGTTCGAGACCGATCTGTTCCACCATTTGATCGATGCGGCCGCATCCGCGCTCGGACACGGTCCGAACGAGCAGACCGTTGCGTCGTATCGGGTTATCGCGGACCATCTGCGCTCGTCGGCGTTCCTGATTGCCGACGGCGTGCTGCCGTCGAACGAGGGCCGCGGCTACGTGCTGCGCCGGATCATGCGCCGTGCGATGCGCCATGCCCAATTGCTCGGCGCGCATGAGCCGCTGATGCATCGGCTGGTCTGGGCGCTGGTCCGCGAGATGGGCCAGGCCTATCCGGACCTGGTGCGTGCGGAGAACCTGATCGAGGAGACGCTGCGGCTGGAAGAGACGCGCTTCCGCAAGACGCTGGTGCGCGGCCTATCGATCCTCGACGAGAAGAGCGCCGGCCTCAAGAAGGGCGACATGTTCGACGGCGACACCGCGTTCACGCTGTACGACACCTTTGGCTTCCCGTTGGATTTGACGCAGGACGCGCTGAAGTCGCGCGGCATCAGCGTCGACCAGGCGGCGTTCACCGATGCGATGGAGCGGCAGCGCGTCAAGGCGCGCGCCTCCTGGACAGGTTCGGGCGAGGCGACGACCGAAGCGATCTGGTTTCCGCTGCGCGAGAAGCTCGGTGCGACCGAATTCCTCGGCTATGAGACCGAGAGCGCGGAAGGCGTGGTGACGGCACTGGTCAAGGACGGCGCCGAGACCGGCACTCTCAAGACCGGCGAGAGCGGCGCGATCGTGTTGAACCAGACCCCGTTCTATGCGGAGTCCGGCGGCCAGGTCGGCGACATCGGCATCCTTACGCGTGACGGCGTCAAGTTCCGCGTCACCGACACGCAGCAGAAGGCAGGCGATCTGTTCGTGCATCTGGGCACGGTGGAGCAGGGCACGCTGAACGTCGGCACCGCGTTGCAGCTCGAGGTCGATCACGCGAGGCGTTCGTCGATCCGCGCCAACCACTCCGCGACGCACCTCTTGCATGAGGCGCTGCGCCAGGTGCTCGGCGATCACATCGCCCAGCGCGGCTCGCTGGTCACGCCGGACCGGCTGCGCTTCGACTTCGTGCATCCGAAGCCGATCACGCCGGACGAGCTTGCCCGGGTCGAGGACATCGCCAACGACGTCGTGCTCGAGAATGACGAGGTGACGACCCGCATCATGGGGGTCGACGACGCCCGCGAGGCCGGCGCACGCGCGCTGTTCGGCGAGAAATACGGCGACGAGGTCCGCGTCGTCTCGATGGGCAAGAGCGCCCGCGAGCACGGCCAGAACGTGCTCGGCTGGTCGGTCGAGCTTTGCGGCGGCACCCATGTCCGCCGCACCGGCGATATCGGCCTGATCTCGGTGACCGGCGAGGGCGCGGTGGCGTCGGGCGTTCGCCGCATCGAGGCACTGACCGGGCGCCATGCGCGCAGGCACGCCAATGACACGATGGCGCTGGCCAAGAGCGCGGCGCAGGAGCTGCGCACCACGATCGAGGATGTGCCGGCACGCATCACGGCGCTGATGGAAGAGCGCAAGAAGCTCGAGCGCGACCTGTCGGACGCCCGCAAGAAGCTCGCGATGGGCGGTGGCGGCGCGTCGTCGAACGGCGCGGCCTCGGGCGTGCGCGAGGTCGGCAACGTCAAGCTGCTCGCCCGCGCGGTCGAGGGCGTCGAGACCAAGGACCTGAAGAGCCTCGTCGACGACGGCAAGAAGCAGATCGGCTCGGGCGTGGTCGCGATCGTCGGCGTCACCGAGGACGGCAAGGCCGGTATCGTGGTCGGTGTTACCGCCGATCTGACCTCGCGCTTCAATGCGGTCGAGCTGGTGCGCAAGGGCTCCGAGGTGCTCGGCGGCAAGGGCGGCGGCGGCCGGCCCGACATGGCGCAGGCGGGCGGCCCCGACGGCGCCAAGGCGGATGCCGCGCTGTCGGCGATCGAGCAGGCCATGACTCAGCAGGCATCGGCCGGCGCCTGACGGAGAGGCTGATCGTGGCGACGGCTCCGGGCAAGCCCACGATCAGCGATCCCGGGCTGCGCGACCGTCTCTGCGAGCTGCTCGAGCAGGACCACCTGCCGCGTTCGGTCGGCTCGCGCTTTGTCCGGCTCGTCATCGCGATCATCAGTGTCGATGTGCTGGCGGCGATCCTGGCATCGGTGCCCGAGTTCGACGCGCAGCTGTGGTGGCTGTTCACGGCGATTGAAATCGCCGCCGTCATCGCCTTTGCGCTGGAATATGCCGCGCGGCTCTGGAGCGTGGTCGGCCGCTCGCTGCGCGACATGACGCCGCTGCAGGCGCGGCTCGAATACGCCTTCTCGGCGCTCGGCGTGATCGACCTGCTCGCCTTCCTGCCGTCGGCCATCGCGCTTGTGATTGGTGACAAGACCGCGCTGGTGCTGTTCGGCATGCTGCCGTTCCTGAAGCTGGTGCGCTATTCGACCGCGATGCGCTCGCTGCTGGCGGCGCTGCACGCCGAGCGGCGCACGCTGTTCGGCTGCGTCGTGATCCTGACCGGCGCGGTGCTGCTGTTCGCCTCGCTGCTCTATGCCATCGAGCACAAGGTGCAGCCGGACAAGTTCGGCACCATGCCGCAGGCGATGTGGTGGGCGATCGTGACGCTCGGCACCGTCGGTTACGGTGACGTCGTCCCGGTGACGCCGCTCGGGCGGATCGTCACCGTGGTTGCGATCGTGGTCGGCTTCGCGATGATCGCGCTGCCGGTCGCGATCGTCTCGACCGCGTTCGCCGACGAGGTCCGGCGCCGCGACTTCGTCGTGACTTGGGGCATGCTGGCGCGGGTGCCGCTGTTCTCGCATCTCAACGCCGCCGATATCGCCGACATCATGCGCCTGCTGCGGTCGCAGACCATCGAGGCCGGCGAGGTGCTGGTGCGGCGCGGCGACGCGGCGTCGTCGATGTATTTCATCACCGCCGGCGAGGTCGAGATCGACCTGCCGAGCCAGCTTGTGAAGCTTGCCGACGGCGCGTTCTTCGGCGAGATCGCGCTGCTCCGACGCACCAACCGCTCCGGCACAGTGACGGCGACGCGCAAGACCAAGCTGCTGGCGCTCGACGCGCAGGACTTCCATGCCCTGATCGAGCGCATGCCGGCGCTCGCCGCCCATGTCCGGGAAACGGCGGAGGCGCGGCTCGCCGATCCGCTCACGGCCGGTGGCGACCTTGCCGCCGGCGAAATCGCGCAGGCGCCGCGCGAGACCGACGGCGGCATCCGCGACTAGCTCAGTCGCGGCGCAGGAACACGTAATCCGCCGAATAGGGGGCGCTCCGCAACGCGCCGACCTTGTCGCAGGCGCCGTCGAGCGCACCACCCGAGGTGTTAATCCGCTGCACGGTGGCGACGCTGGTGAAGAGGCCATTGCCGCGGTGGGCAATCACTTCGAGCTTCAGCCAGGGAATGTCGGCGGCCGTCGCGCCGGGTGCGCTGCCGGCGGTGCGGGCGGTCACGGCGCTGCCGTCGACATGCTCCCAGTTCGGGCCGGCATAGTGCCGGCCGACCGTGCGGCCGCCGGCGATCAGGGTGGCGATGGGTTCGCGGAACGACCAGGCGAGCTTGCCGTCGGTGACCGGCTTGCACTCATAGACCTGGGCGCCCTCGGCGTGGACGGTGAGGACCGCGGTCTCGTCCGGCGCCGCAACGGGGGCGGGCAGGGGATCGGCAGCGAGCGCCGCCGATCCGGTCAGCAACAAGGATGCGAGCGTCACCCGGCCGAGTAGGGTCATGGTCACGCTCACTGCAACGTTCGGCAACAGGCGGCCTTAGGCCGCCATCGCCTTGCCGAGGTTGTCGGCAACCTTGTCGAGGAAGCCGGTGGTCGAGAGCCAGCGCTGGTCGGCGCCGACCAGCAGCGCGAGGTCCTTGGTCATGTAGCCCTCTTCGACGGTCGCGACGCAGACCTTCTCCAGGGTGGTGGCGAACTTCGCCAGTTCCGGATTGTTGTCGAGCTTGGCGCGGTGGGCGAGGCCACGGGTCCAGGCGAAGATCGACGCGATCGAGTTGGTCGAGGTCTCCTTGCCCTTCTGGTGCTCGCGATAGTGGCGGGTCACGGTGCCGTGGGCGGCTTCGGCTTCCACCGTCTTGCCGTCCGGGGTGAGCAGCACCGAGGTCATCAGGCCGAGCGAGCCGTAGCCCTGGGCCACGGTGTCGGACTGCACGTCGCCGTCATAGTTCTTGCAGGCCCAGACATAGCCGCCGGACCATTTCAGCGCCGAGGCGACCATGTCGTCGATCAGGCGGTGCTCGTAGGTCAGGCCCTTGGCGTCGAAGTCCTTCTTGAACTCGCGGTCGAATACGTCCTGGAAGATGTCCTTGAAGCGGCCGTCATAGACCTTGAGAATCGTGTTCTTGGTCGACAGATAGACCGGGTAGTTGCGCATCAGGCCGTAATTGAACGAGGCGCGGGCGAAATCGATGATGGAATCGTCGAGATTGTACATCTGCATTGCGACGCCGGCACCGTTCGCCTTGAACACTTCCTTCTCGATCACGGCGCCGTCTTCACCGACGAACTTCATCGTCAGCACGCCCTTGCCTGGGAACTTGATGTCGGTGGCGCGGTACTGGTCGCCGAAGGCGTGGCGGCCGATGATGATCGGCTTGGACCAGCCGGGAACCAGGCGCGGCACGTTCTTGCAGATGATCGGCTCACGGAAGATGCAGCCGCCGAGGATGTTGCGGATGGTGCCGTTCGGCGACTTCCACATTTCCTTCAGGTTGAATTCCTTCACCCGGGCCTCGTCCGGGGTGATGGTGGCGCATTTGACGCCGACGCCGACCTTCTTGATGGCGTTGGCGGCGTCGATGGTCACCTGGTCATTGGTCGCATCGCGGTATTCCATGCCGAGATCGAAATACAGCAGTTCGACATCCAGGAACGGGTTGATCAGCTTGTCCTTGATGTACTGCCAGATGATCCGGGTCATCTCGTCGCCATCGAGCTCGACGACGGGATTGGATACCTTGATTTTTGCCATGACGGAGGGGCCCTCTTGGGAACAGCGCGCTTTTGACCGCGGGTTGGAATACGCCTGCGCTATAGCACCGCCCGGGGGCCGGCGGAAGCGGACCGGTTATGCACTTTAAGCCCATCTTTTCATCGAGAACCGCCATTCTGATGGCGGCTCCCGGTCCTTGTCTTTGACGGGTTTTCTTCACGCGAACCGGTGCCCGCTTCGCTTGAAAACCCTCTAAAATGGGACCTGGGTCGCCGTCCCGGCCACGATGTACCAGGTCACGAACAGGCCCGCGATCAGGGCGCCCGGCAGGCTCGATCCGGTCCGCCGCCAGGTGAAGGTCGCGATCGCGGCGACGATCGCCAGGAGCGGCACGAACTGGATCGCAACGATGGTCGAGAGCGGCACGAAACTGGGGTCCGGGATCGGATTGAACAGTTTTCCGGTCAGCCACAGCGTGCCGTATTGCAGGACCAGCAACACGATGAAACCGAACGTCAGCGCCAGGATGTTGGTCAGATAGAGCGCCCCGCGCGGGGCATCCATGGTCGAGAAATTCCGGTGCAGCACGTGCAGCGCCACGACGAAAAACGTCGTGAACGGAATCAGATAGATCAGGAAGATGAGGAATTGCTTCGCGCTCATCAACTTGAGTGCGACGATCCAGAACCTGAAGTCGATCTTGAACGCGAGGTCGGCGAGCCAGAGCGCGGCATAGCCGACCGCAACCGAAATCACCGCGATCACGACGGATTGACCGACGAGGCCGGCCCGGCTGGCGCGCTTCGGCGCGAACCGCATCAGGGCGAGCGTGATCAGGCCGTTGATGATGACCCAGACCAGGATCTGGTTGGTGATGCCCTGCGGCAGGAACGTGCTCGGGGTCACGAAGGTGCCGCCCAGCGCAAAGGCCGGATAATAGGTCAGCGCCGGAATGAAGGCCGAGAGGATGAACGCCGTGGTCCAGCGCCGGCCGCTCGCGGCCTCATGCGGCGGCATGGTGCCGTCGGCGACCGCCGGCAGCCGCAGGCGGGAGAACATCTGTGCCTCCAGCAGCCCGTCGAACGTCCCGATCACGAGCGCGACGAAGCCGATCAGCGCGATCAGGGTCCCGATCTCCTTGCGGAACCAGATCTGGTCGTCAACGGGGCGCGCCGTGCCGCCCTTCAGCGTTTTGGCGAACCAGTCGAGGCTGTAGCCGATCGCCTCATGCGAGATGTGCTCGGCCGGATGGGTCATCGCCGGCGTGTACAGCACCCGTGCGGTGCCCGCAGCAGGATCGCCATAGACCTTGCCCGGCTCGACCGCGCCCTGGGTGCCGAACAGCGCCCAGAGCTTTGGGCTCGTGGCGACGTCGCGGGCGAGGTCGACGCCCCACATCAGGGTGGAGAATTCCTCGTACTGGGCGAACACCAAAGCGGTGTTGCGCGGCCAGCTCGCGGTGCCCTCGGCGGCGAACGGCTTGCCGGTCGAAGACCCCTCCAGCACCATCGACTTGTAGTCGTTGGGCATCGCGGCGGCGGCGGCCAGTACGGTCCAGCCGCCCATCGAATGGCCCTCGAGCCCGATGTTCTCCTTGTCGACGAATGGCAGGCTGCGGAGATAGGCAAGGCCGTCGGGTCCGCCAAAGCCGTTGGCGAAGGAGGGCGGGTCGCTGTAGCCATGGCCGGTCTGGTCGAGCGCCAGCACGACATAGCCGCGGCGGGCGAATTCGATGGCGAAGCCGTCCTGGGTCTCGCGCGAATTGATGTAGCCGTGGACCGCGAGGATGCCTGGCGCCGGGATCTGCGCCGTGGCATTCGCCGGGATATAGAGCAGGGCACTCATCGTGTTGCCCTTGGCGCCCTTGAACCTGACTTCCTCGATCCGGATGCCGCCTGCGGTCTGCGTGAGGTGGGCGAGCAGGCCCCCCGCCAAGATCAAAACCAGGCCCACAATCGCCAGCGTCCATCTGCCCCGCATCGTCGTCCCCCCAAGGTGCCTCGCCGTTCAACCGGCGTCTCAAGCGTGCCTTTACAGCTTCGCTTTGGTTGTGGTTGATAGCCTATCCGAAGGCGAAGCGCGCGCAAGCGGCAGCCTGCGCTGCGTGCCACCTGGACTCCGATTGAGGATTCGCAATCGCCGCTAACCCTGTTATCTCCTTGGAGAAAATGGTCCCGCGCAAAACCGGTACACAGCTGGTCGATGCTGCTCTTGGGCCGCCTGCATGAGACTTTGAATCAGGCTCTTCGGAAGCTGATTCAAAACCTTCAGACGTTGAATCAGAAAGTGAAGTGAGATGTCCGGCACCGACAAGACCAAGGCAGGGCACGACCTTGCCGGTCCCGTCGTCATCCTGGTCGAGCCGCAGCTTGGCGAGAACATCGGCATGGCCGCGCGCGCGATGGGTAACTTCGCGTTGACCCGGATGCGCATCGTCAATCCGCGTGACGGCTGGCCGAATGTCGCCGCGCAACGCGCCGCCGCCGGCGCCGACCACATCATCGGTTCGGTTGAACTGTTCGACACCGTCGAGCAGGCGATCGCCGACCTGACGCTGGTGTTTGCGACCACCGCCCGCGCGCACGACCAGGCCAAGCCGGTGGTCGGGCCGGAAGGCGCGGCCGGCGAGATCGTCGGCCATGTCGCCTCCGGTGGGGGCGCCGGCATCCTGTTCGGGCGGGAACGCTCCGGCCTGACCAATGAGGAGGTCGCGCTCGCCAACCGCATCATCACCTTCCCGGTCAACCCGGGCTTCGCCTCGCTCAATTTGGCGCAGGCGGTGCTGTTGATGGGCTATGAGTGGTTCAAGCTGTCGACCGCGGGCGCGCTGCCGTTCGCGATGCCCGAGCGGTCCGAGCCGGCCTCCCAGCACCAGATGCAGGCGTTCTTCGACAACCTCGTCACCGAGCTCGACAAGGTCGAGTTCCTGCGGCCGGCGGAGAAGCGCGACACCATGCTGGTGAACCTGCGCAACATATTCACCCGGATGGATCCGACCAAGCAGGACATGCACACGCTGCACGGCGTGGTGATGGCGATCGCCGAGGGGCGCAAGGGCCCGGCCAAGGGCGGGGTGCTCGACGGTGCCCAGGCGACAAGGCTGCGGGCGCTGCTCGCCGAACAGGGAGGGGGCGGTGCGGCCGCGGACAACAGCAGCACGGTCCGCGGCCTCGCCCGGCTGCTCCGCCGCAATCCGACCGACGCCGAACGGATCCTGTGGCAGGCGCTGACCCGGGACCGCCGCTTCGCCGGCCAGTTCAAGCGCCAGACCCCGGTCGGCCGCCACATCCCCGACTTCGTCTCGTTCGTGCACCGGATCGCGATCGAGCTGGTCAATCCGAACGAGAGCGAGGCCATCGGCGCTGACCGCACCAAGCGCCGCGCCTGGCTCGAGGCGCGCGACTATCGGGTGGTCGACATGCATGTGGCTGACGTCGAGCGCGATCTCGACGGCGAACTGGCGCGGCTGGAGGGGAGTTTGCGGCAGGGGCGGTGAGGTTTGCGGGCGTTCCGTTCGCGCAAGAATCGATTTGAGGCCCGGATACTCTCCACACGTCGTCCCGGCGAAGGCCGGGACCCATACGCCGCGGCAGATGTGGTTGACGGGACTCGTCGTTCCAACGGTGCATAACAATCGGCATTTGTGGTTATGGGTCCCGGCCTTCGCCGGGACGACGGTGAATGTGTGGCCCGGCCTGTGAGTCAAACAACCGCGTTCTCGCGACATGAATCGTCCGAGCTTTGCTCTTCGTTTCGCCCTCTGAGAATAGAGGGCGCAGGGAAAGCCGGGTGCCGATCGCACCCATGGGCCCCGAGCAAAAGGGTAGAGAGCTCGGGGGTAGGACCACAGGTGTAACCGGAGCAATCCGGCTTTCCCTGCGCGATGGGTTACGGCTTACTTCGTGCTCTCCCCGGCGAGACTGGGCTTGCTTGTCACCGCCTTCGCAAGACGCAGTTGCGTCTCACAAAAGGACACCGGCCGCTAGGGCGTCAGGACCACACGACTTCACCGTCCGCGTCATGCGCACTCGTCAGTTGCGCAATCAGCGTCCACCGCATCTCACCGCAACACCCGTGACGATGCGCAGCGCCCCTCGATCGGGTGAGACGGGCGAACCATACACTGAGTTGTTTTTCTGATAAAGCGAAATATTTTCAGCGCGTGGGCTTGACAGGTTTTGCTGAGTTGCCCGTCGGGTCGCCTTTGCACTCGTTGTCGCCTGACGTGCCGAGTGTCCGCCGTCTCCAATTTCGATTCGCATCATCTGCGGTCAGACGTTTCTCGTCGATCGTCAGCGCCGATGAATATCACTTTGCGCACGGGATATTCTCATTCAGCGCATGCACCGCACGAGATGCAAACTGTCGGCAGTGAGCCGCGAGTTCGCGTTGTTGCAGTTGAGTAACGCGGCGAGAGAATTGCTTGTTCTCCGGGTGGATGCAGCGAGATCTGTGCGTGTGCCAATTGTCTTTGCATCGTTGTCGTTGCTAAGTGGCGGCGACTTTCTGGCTGAAAATAATTGATGAGTTTGGCGCGTTGCGGGCTCGCTCGCCTCCGCCGTTTCGTGGGGTTGGGGTTTTCCGGTGGCTGCCTTTTTGGGGATGAGCGCCTTTGCGCGCATGTTGCGCGCGAGTTCGGCGCAAGCCGGACGGTACGTCACGGCGATCTGTCTTGCGATGCTTCTTTCTGCCGCTGCGGCGCATGCACAGACCAACACGACCTTTACAATTCAATCGGTGTCCAATTTCAGCCCTGTCGTTGGAGAAACGGTCACCATCAACGGAACCGTGAGCGCCGCCGATAGCTCGGTGCCTTCGGGGACCATGCGGGTTGCGATCGACGCAGGCCCCTTGAACCCAGCTGGCACTGTCGTTGCGGGGGCAGTCACCCTGACCTCGACGTTCTCCAGCGCGGGACCTCACTCGATCATAGCCCGGTTCGTTCCGGATAATACGACCGCCTACAACATCTCCAACACCCGGTCCGTCAACCTCACTGCCGTTCAGGCCAGCACGACGACGGCGCTGACCTCATCGCTCAATCCCAGCGTCGCAGGACAGCCGGTCACTTTCACGGCGACCGTCAGCGTGACGGCGCCGGGCACGGGTACGCCGACCGGGGCCGTGAACTTCCTTGACGGGGGCACATTGATCGGCACCGGGACGTTGAGCGGCAATAGGGCCACCTTCACGACCTCGTCGCTCCCGACGGGAAGCCGCACGATCACGGCCGTCTATGTCGGGGACTCGAATTACACGACCAGCACGTCTTCTGCTGTCGCGCAGCGGGTAGATCCCAACTCCACCACAACGGCATTGGCATCGTCGGCCAACCCCAGCACGGTCGGCCAGTCCGTGACATTGACGGCAACCATCACGCCTGCGATCTCGACCTCGCTGTCGCCGACGGGAACGGTGACGTTTTCCGACGGCGGGACGCCGATCGGCACCGGCACGGTGAGCGGCGGCGTTGCCACTTTCACCACCTCGTCGCTCTCGCTAGGCAACCATTCGCTCCGCGCTTCCTATGGCGGCGACACCAACTTCAACGGCAGCTCGGTCTTCAGCGTTCCCCAGACCGTCAACCAGGACGCCACGAGCACGACGTTGTCATCGTCGGCAAATCCGGGCACGGCGGGCGTAGCGGTGACGTTCACAGCAACCGTTGCTCCGGCGTCGCCGACGTCGGGCGCGCCGACCGGAACCGTGTCATTCTTCGACGGTGCGACCCTGTTGGGCACCGGCACGTTGAGCGGCGGGTCTGCGAGCTTCACGACTTCGTCGCTTCCAATCGGGAGCCGTTCGATCACCGGCGTCTATCAGGGAGATGCCAACCATTCCACGTCGACGTCGTCAGCGTTGAGCCAGGCCATCAACGCCGGACCGGCCACGCACTTCTCCATGTCTGCGCCTGCGTCCGCCGCGCCGGGAACGGCGTTCAACGTCACGGTCACGGCGCTGGATGCTTCAAGCAATATTGCCACGAGCTATCTCGGCACGGTGCATTTCACGAGCAATGACGGCGCGGCGGTCTTGCCCGCGAACTACACGTTCGGCCCCGGCGACGCCGGCGCGCATACGTTTTCGGTCGTGTTGAACTCCGCCGGCAATCGCACCGTCACGGCGATCGATACGGCGAGCAGCGCCATCACCGGCACCGGTAACATCAGTGTCAGCACCAGGGCGACCACCATTTCGGTTGCGTCTTCGGTCAACCCCAGCAGCACGGGCCAGTCCGTGACCTTCACCGCCACGGTGACGGCGTCGGGCGGCACGCCGACCGGTACGGTGACCTTCAAGGACGGCGCGACGACGCTTGGCGCGCCGGTCACGCTGAGCGGCGGCATCGCGACCTTCAGCACCACCACGTTGACCTCAGGGGTGCATTCCATCACCGCGGACTACGGCGGCGACCCCAATTTCACGGGCTCGACGTCGTCGGCGCTGACCCAGAACGTCAACGTCGCGCCCTCGACCACGACGCTGACGTCGCCGGCGAACCCGAGCCGGGCCGGGCAGTCCGTGACCTTCACCGCCACGGTGACGGGCACCAGCGGCACGCCGACCGGCACGGTGACCTTCAAGGACGGCGCCACGGCGCTGGGCGCGCCGGTCACGCTGGCCGGCGGCATCGCGACCTTCAGCACCACCGCATTGACCGGCGGGGCGCATTCCATCACCGCGGTCTAGGCCGGCGACACCAATTTCACCGGCTCGACGTCGTCGGCGCTGACCCAGAATGTCAATGTCACGTCCTCGACCGCGACGCTGACGTCTTCGGCGAACCCGAGCAAGGCCGGGCAGTCCGTGACCTTCACCGCCACGGTGACGGGCGCCAGCGGCACGCCGACAGGGATGGTGACCTTCAAGGACGGCGCAACGACGATCGGCGGACCGGTGCCGCTGAGCGGCGGCGCCGCAACCTTCTCGACCAATGCGCTGAGCGCGGGTACGCACGCGGTGACTGCTGTCTACAGCGGTGACGGCAGCTACACCGGTTCGACCTCGGCTGCGGTATCGCAGGTGGTGCAGGGCGCCACCACCACGACGCTGACCTCCTCGCTCAATCCAAGCCCATCCGGGCAACCGGTGACGTTCACCGCTGTCGTCACGGGTCTCGGCGGAACGCCCGGCGGCACGGTGACGTTCAGCGACGGCGGGACCGCGATCGGCACCGCCACGCTATCTGCCGGCGTCGCGACTATCACCACGACGACGCTCGCCGCCGGCAGCCATTCGATCATGGCGAGCTATGGCGGCGGCGCCAATTTCAACCCGAGCGCCTCGCAAGCGTTGGCGCAGACGGTGAATACGCCGTCCGACAGCGCCAAGCTGCGTGAGTTGCAGGTCAACGTCACCAAGGTGGTGGCGCAGGCCTCGGGTCAGGCGATTTCGGGGGCAATCGACTCGGCGATCTCCGACGGCTTCAACGACAATGGCGGCAACTTTGCCACCCCGGGCCCGTCGGGCATGCGATTCAATTTCGCCGCCGATGGCAACGATGTTGGCGAAGCCGGAGTCAATCCCGCGCAATCCCGCAGCGCATACAGTGCGAGCGGCGACCTTGCAGGCACCGGCAATGGGCGAACGGGCCAGACAGGCAGCCGCCGCGTCGACGATGCCTTCGCGGCGATCGACCAGCAGATGCCGCGCAAGGCGCCGACGAAGAATTTCCGCGAAGACAAGGACTGGCTGTTCTGGGTCGATGTCCGCGGCTCGGGGATCGACCGCCTGACCTCGACGACCACGGCCGCCGGCACCACCACCGCAGCAGCGCCGCTCTATGGCCAGCAGATCAACGCGCTGGCGGGATTGACCTACCGGATGCGGCCGGACTTCCTGGTTGGCGTGGTCGGCGGCTACGAGAATTTCAGCTATACCGAGCAGGACATCAACGGCAAGCTGACCGGCGACGGCTGGACCATCGGCTCCTATCTCGGCTGGAAGATCACGCCGACGCTGCGCTACGACGCCGCCGTGACCTATTCCGGCATCGGCTATAACAGCGTTGCCGGCACGGCCCAGGGCAATTTCAGCGGCGATCGCTGGATGGTCGCAACCGGTCTGACCGGGACCTACAAGGCGTGGGGTTTTGCCTTCGAGCCGTCGGCGAAGGTCTATGCGTTGTGGGAGAATGAAGGCGCCTATGTCGATTCACTCGGCACCCAGCAGGCGAGCCGCCGCTTCTCGAGCGGCCGCGCCTCGGCCGGCATGAAGGCGATCTATCCATTCGCCTGGACCGATATCGTCTTGCTCGCGCCGTATCTCGGCATCTACGGCGACTATTATTTCAACCAGGACAATGCGGCCGCGATCGTCGCGGCCGGCGGCGTTCCGCTCGCCTCGACGCCGCTGCTTGACGGCTGGTCGGCGCGCGTGACCGCGGGACTTGGTGCCAAATTCGAAGGCGGCGCCGCCCTCGGCGTCGGCGCCGAATATGGTGGCATCGGCGCGAACTTCCAGACCTGGACCTTCAAGGCGAGGGGGCAGGTGCCCTTCAGCGCGCAATAGGCAGGGTTTCCACACAGTCACCTTCGGCGCCTGGGTACGCGTTCGGTCTCGATCGAACATGGGCGGCTGTGACAGCGTACCGAGCTGGCTTTCGACGCGCTTGGGCAGGCGACCTTGAGCCGTTTCGGACGATCCAATCTTTCGCTATAATTCCGCGCTGGCCGTGAAAACCTCGGGGAGCGTGGGGGGCGTTAATGCAGCCGGACACGCGGTACGCCAAGAGCGGCGACGTTCACATCGCCTATCAGACCTTCGGCGAAGGCCCCGTCAATGTCGTTTTCGTGCCCCCTGGCTTCACCAATGTCGAGCAGTGGTGGGAGGAGCCGGACGTTACTCGTTGGCTGCTCCGCTTGGGCAGCTACGCCAGGGTCGCCATGTTCGACAAGCGTGGCACCGGCCTGTCGGATCGCGTGACCGACTTCCCCGGTCTCGACCAGCGTATGGACGATCTGCGGGCGGTGATGGATGCTGCGGGCATGGAGCAGGCGGCGCTCCTCGGCAACTCCGAGGGTGGCACGATGTCGGCGTTGTTCGCCGCGACCTATCCCGATCGCTGCCGCGCGCTGGTGCTCTGCAACGCCTATCCTGCATCAACATTCGCGCAGGTGAGGCTGGAGCAAAGCCTCGAATATATCCGGCGCGCCTGGGGAAGCGGCCTCAGCCTGACGCGGTACGCGCCCTCCCGCGCGCATGATCCGGCAGTCACTCGCTGGTGGGCCAGGAACGAACGGATGTCGAATAGCCCGGCCGGTGCCGCGTCGTTCGCCCGCATGAACCACCTGATCGACGTCAGCGAGATCGTCTCCACAATTCGGGTTCCTACCCTTGTCATCCATCGGACCGACGACAGGGTCGTCAGCGTCGAGGGGGGCCGGTTTCTCGCGAAGCATATTCCAGGCGCGCGCTATCTGGAGTTGCCGGGGGAAGACCATCTCCCTTTCTTCGGTGAGAATGCCGGTGACATTTCCGATGCAATCGAGGAGTTTCTGACCGGCTCACGGCCCCCCGTTGCGGTCGATCGCGTGCTTTCCACGGTGCTCTTTACCGACATCGTCGGTTCGACAGAGAAAGCCGCCACGCTCGGCGACCATCGATGGCGCGACCTGCTTGATCATCATCATGCCGTGATCCGGCGCAGCCTCTCCAGATTCCGCGGCCGCGAAGTCAAGATGACCGGCGACGGCGTGCTCGCCACCTTCGACGGACCGGCCCGCGGCGTGCGTTGCGCGTGCGCAATTGCCGACGAGGTCAGGGGCTTGGGCATTGACGTCAGAGCCGGACTGCACACAGGCGAGTGCGAAGTGATGGGCGATGATGTCGGCGGAATTGCTGTTCACATCGGTGCTCGCGTCGCGGCCCTTGCCGGTGCAAGCGAAGTGCTGGTGTCGGGTACGGTCAAGGATCTGGTGGCGGGGTCCGGCTTGCGCTTTGGTGACCGAGGCAGTCATTCGCTCAAAGGCGTTCCAGGCGAATGGCGTATTTTCGCTGTCGAAAGGTGAATGCATGACCACGTGGCGGGACGCCGGCGCTCCCCGCGCTCATCTTTGCCACACCTCGTGTCAGTCAAGTTGTCATTTCTACAGCAGGTTGAAAATGCCATCACCGGGTGGCGCGAAGGTCCATTCGCGTTCGCGTTGTGATCGTTCGTGCTCATTTTCCTCGGGCGCGCCGCGCTGTCGGGCCGTCGCCTTTGCGCGCATCGGCAGCAATCCCTCTACACTGACGACAATCACTCTGGCGCAGCAGCAGAGGCGGTTCGCTAGACATCTCTCCATTCTAACGCAACCACGCCGCAACGCAGCGTGGTCGGTCAGCTGGAGAGAACCATGAACCTACACAACACCTCACACCTCGGTCGGCCGGGGCCCGAAGAGCTGGTTCCGTCGCGCTACGCGTTGCGGATCGGAGAGATTGACGTGCTGGTGGTCAGCGATGGGGTGCTGCCGCTCCCAACCGCGATGTTGGCACACAACGCCGCGCCGGCCGTCCGGGCGGCCTGGCTGAACGACATGTTCCTGCCGGCGGACGCCTTCGATTGGGCGCTGAACGTGGTCGTGGTGCGGAGCGGCGGGCAGACCATCCTCGTCGACGCCGGGCTGGGGCTCGATCCGGAGTTGCACTTGCCGCGGGCCGGGCAATTGATCAAGCGGCTGGAGGCCGCCGGCATCGATCTTGGGTCCGTGACCGACGTGGTGCTGACCCACATGCACATGGATCACGTGGGCGGGCTGCTCGTCGACGGGGTGAAGGAGCAGCTGCGTCCGGACCTGCGGATCCACGTGGCGGCCGCCGAGGTCAAGTTCTGGGAGGCGCCTGATTTTTCCCACGTCTCGATGCCGCCGGGATTCCCGGACGCGCTTCGGGCGACCGCCAAGCGGTTCAGGAAAGAGTACCAGAGCCAGCTCTGCACGTTCGAGGACAAGCATGAGATCGCGCCGGGGGTGGTCGTCCATCGCACCGGCGGCCACACCCCCGGGCACAGCGTGGTTCGCCTCGCGTCCGGCGGCGACAGCCTGACATTCGTAGGCGACGCCGTGTTCGCGGCCGGGTTCGAGCACCCCGACTGGTACAACGGCTTCGAGCACGACCCCGAGGAGGCGGCCCGCGTTCGTATCCGTCTCTTGCGCGAGCTGGTGGAGACCGGTGGGCTGCTGGTGGCCACGCACCTGCCGTTCCCCTCCGTCGGCCATGTGGCGGCCGACGGCGACGCCTTCCGCTGGGTGCCGGTGTTCTGGGACTACTGAGCGCTTGTCGGGTTAGGCCAAGCCAGGGCGCGTGCTCATCGCGTTGATGAGTTCACGCCCTGGGTGGCGCCGCGATCAGGCCTTCGAGATGCCGCCGTCGATCACCGGTCCCATCGGCTCGTAGCGTTCGCCGCTGAAGCGCACCAGTTGCAACTGCTCGAGCGGATAATAGTCTGATGGCGAGGTGTTGATCTTGATGCCCGGCAGCAGCATGTCGGATTCGAAATCCTCCAGGTTCGCCGCCTGCTTGATGATGCTGTCGGACGAGACGTCGTCGCCGCATTGCTTCAGCACCTGAACCAGGATCTGGCTGGTGAGATAGCCGGTGACGGCATAGATGTCGTTCTTGGCGGCTGCCGGATCGTATTTGTCGAGGAAGGCCCGCCATTTCTGGATCGCGGGATCGCTGTCCCAGGCGGCGTCGACCGGATCCTTCAAATAGGCGCTGGAGATGATCCCCTTGGACACGTCGTACCCCGCGGCCTTCAGCGTCGAGCCCGCGGACGAGGCGTTGTTGCCGATGTAATGCGCCGGTTGCCAGCCGAGCTCGGCGATCTTTTTGATGCCTTGGGCTGCGAATTTCGGCGTGGTCATGCTCATGAACACGTTGGCGCCGGCGGATTTGCAGCGCACCACCTGGCTGTCGATGGTCGGATCAGCGGTTTCGTAGGACAGCTCCGCCACGATGGCGGATGCCTTGGCGCCGAGGCCGTCCTTGAAGCCCTTCAAGACGTCGCGGCCGAAATCGTCGTTTTGGTAGACGATGCCGATCTTGGCGTCGGCCTGGGTCGACAGCACATGCTGCGCGAAGGCCCGGCCCTCGATCTGGTAGCAGGGCTGGAAGCCCATGGTATAGGGGAAATTCCTGTAGTCGCCGAACTTGGTGGCGCCCGAGGCGATGAAGAGGTGCGGGACCTTCTTCTGGTTCATGTACTTCATGATCGCCGCATTGGTCGGCGCACCGAGCGGCGCAAACAGCACGTCGATCTCGTCGCCTTCGACCAGCTTGCGCGCCTGTTCCACCGTCTTGGCCGGGCTGTAGGCGTCGTCATAAGTGATGTACCGGATCATGCGGCCGTTGATGCCGCCTTGCTCGTTGATCATCTTGAAATAGCCGCCCGGCGTGCGGCCGATCGACGAATAGACCGCAGCCGGTCCCGAATAGGCATCGATGTTGCCGATCACGATCTCGGTCTTGCCTTTGGCGATCGCGGGCTTGCCGAGCAGCAGCGTTGCAGTGGTGGCGGCAGCGCCCTTGATGAGATGACGGCGGGTCGGCTGGATTGAACGGGTTGTTGTCATTGGAGTCCTCCGCTTCTTGTTGTTGGCCGTTTTGGCATTGTTGGCCGTTTGGCAGCCTCTGACGGGCATGTCGGCTTCCAGCACCGTACAGCGCTCAAGCCGGATCGAACCAGTGTATGAGCGCTGCACGGCGGAACTTGTGCGCAGTCGCTACCGTCAGGAATATTGCTGCGGTGTCAGGGTCCGGCGCGGCAGATCAAACGATCCCAGGCACCGCGCCGGGCATTGAGGCCGATCAGGCCGGCAGGGCCCGGCTTGCCGTGCGACCGTGCGCGCCGAGCCGGCGCAGCGGAAAGACGCGATCGTAAGCGATGTTGAATGCGAACGCGTAGACCAGATAGAACGCGACGATGGAGATATCCATCATCAGCGCGGCCCACAGCGAGATGCCGAGATACCAAGCGACAAACGGGATCAGCAGCACGATCAGACCGGCCTCGAACAGCATCGCGTGCGCAACACGGATCGGCATCGTCTTGGCAACACGGCCGGTGAAGCGGACCAGTGCGTGGTCGAAGCCGAGATTGAACATGAAGTTCCAGGCCGTCGCCACCGTCGCCGAGACGACGCCGATGACGCCCATATGGGCGATCGGCTGATTGAACAGCCAGGCGGCCGCCGGCGTGAAGATGGCGATACCGATCAGCTCGAACAGGACTGCGTGCCGAATCCGGTCGGAGAAGGAACGCATTGACATGATGAAACCTTTCTTGTCGTTGTGACCGGCTTTCTATCTGATATTGTGCGATAACAAAGTTGGATAGTATCTGGAAAAGCGATAGATGCCCGTTTCCATGGACCAGCTAGAATCCTTCGTGGCGGCTGCCGAGCAGGGCTCGTTCTCCGGTGCGGCGCGGCTTCTGAAGAAAGCGCAATCGGCCGTCAGCACCCACGTCGCCAACCTGGAAACCGACCTCGGCATCGCGCTGTTCGATCGCGCCGGCCGCAACCCGGTGCTGACCGAAGCTGGGGCGCGCCTGTTGCCGGAAGCAAAACTGATCCTCGATCGTCGCGAGCACCTGATCGGTGTTGCGAGCAGTTTCGAGGCGCATGTCGAGAAGCGGCTGGTGGTGGCGATCGACGAGCTCTATCCGGAGAGCGCGGTCGGGGAGCTGTTTGCGGAATTCGCTGGGCGTTTTCCCCATGTCGAACTGGAGCTGTTGTTTCCGATCATGGAGGACGTCAGCCGTCTCGTGCTCGACGGCAAGGCCGATGTCGGCGTGATGTGGCGGCAGGAGCATCTGCCGCCTGAACTCGGCTTCAAGACCATCGGCTGGGTGGCGCTGCAGCTCGTTTGCGGCAAGAACCATCCGCTGGCGCATGGGCGGGTGGACTGGGAGGAGCTGAAGCGGCATCGCCAGATCATGGTCACGGTGCGCAATGAAGGCACCGAGCGTCATCGGCTGCGCGTGGCGGCCGAGGTGTGGTGGGTCGAGAGCCATTGGGTGATCCTGCAAATCCTCAAGCAAGGCGTCGGCTGGGCGCTGATCCCGGCACACATCATGGCGAGTTCGTCGGTTGCCGAAGAACTGGCAATTCCCGAACTGGAATTCGACGAGGGCGCGCATCCGGTCGCGCTCGAAGTGGTCTGGCACAAGCAGCGGCCGGCGGGGCCGGCGGCAAAATGGCTGCGCCGCCGTTTCGCCACGCGACCGCCGATGCTCCGCATGTGACAAGACGTGTGCGTCAGACAACGTCGCTCGTCGCATGGGAGCTGACATTGCGACCGTGATGTGTTGCCATGTACGCCGCACTGACCTGACAAGGTGGAGACGATGGCGAAGCAATTGGAAGGCAAGGTCGCGGCCGTGACCGGGGCGGCGTCGGGCATTGGGCTGGCGAGCAGCGAGGCGATGCTGGGTGCGGGCGCGCGCGTGGTGATGGTCGACCGCGACGCCGCGGCGCTGCAGGCGCTCGCCGGCAAGCACGGCGATGCCGTGATCCCGCTGGTGATCGACCTGCTCGATCCCGCCGATTGCGCGACGCTGCTGCCGAAGGTGCTGGCGGGGGCCGGCCGGCTCGACATCCTGCACGCCAATGCCGGCAGCTATGTCGGCGGCGATCTCGTCGATGCCGACACATCAGCGATCGACCGCATGCTGAACCTCAACGTCAACGTCGTGATGAAGAACGTGCACGACGTGCTGCCGCACATGATCGCGCGCGGCAGCGGCGACATCATCGTCACCAGTTCGCTGGCCGCGCATTTCCCGACGCCGTGGGAGCCGGTCTATGCGTCGTCGAAATGGGCGGTCAACTGCTTCGTGCAGACGGTGCGGCGCCAGGTGTTCAAGCACGGCATCCGCGTCGGCTCGATCTCGCCCGGGCCGGTGATCAGCGCGCTGCTGGCCGACTGGCCGGCGGAGAAGCTGCAGGAGGCCAAGGCGGCGGGCAGCCTGCTCGAGGCGAGCGAAGTCGCCGAAGTCGTGATGTTCATGCTGACGCGGCCGCGCAGCATGACGATTCGCGACGTCGTGATGATGCCGACGAATTTCGATCTGTAGGAGTATCTGCCTTACACCGCGACCAGCTGCTCGGCCGCGCCGCCTGCGCGCTTCGGCTTCTTCACCTTGGCCGGCGCGAACAAATTGCCCGCGGCGAGGCCCGCGGTGTCGGCGACAGCGGGATCACACGACACCATCGCGGCGACGATGGCGCCGTCGATCAATAGCGCGAGCTGGTGCGCGAGCACGGCCGGCTCGGCCGCGCCCATCTCGGCGGCGAGTTTTTCGATATGCGCCAGCACCACCTTCTTGTGCTTCAGCGCGATATTGCGGAACTGCTTCGCGTCCTTGTCGTGCTCGGCGACCGCGTTGATGAAGGGGCAGCCATAGAAGCGCTCCTCGGCGAACCAGACCTTCAGCGCAGGGAAGATCCGCGACAGCTTGGTCTGCGGATCGCCGCCGCCGGCCTCGATCGCGCCGATGAACCATTCGCGCCACTGCTTGCCTTCGCTCTCCAGCACCGCGTGCACGAGGTTGGTCTTCGAGCCGAACAATTTGTAGAGCGTGGTCTTGGCGGTGCCGGCCTCGTCGATGATCGCATCGATGCCGGTGGCGTTGATGCCGTTCTTGCAGAACAGATGCGTCGCCGCGTTGAGCAGGCGTCCGCGCGCGGATTCGTCATCGCCGGCGGCGAACGCGGCGGCAGGTTTTTTCTTTGCAAGCGATTTGGCCATGCGCGGCAGTAAATCGGAGCGCGGTGAAATCATCAAGCCGCATCTTCACGGGGGCGGTTATCTGCGCGGTCCTGCGCTGAAAATAATCGCGGCAGCGCGGCAGATGCACCGCGTTTGAGCAGCCGCACCCTGATCAATCCGCAGGCAGGCAGAGCTAAGCGCCTGCGCGATTTCACCTTTTGATTTGGTGGCGGACTGGCACGCTTCGTGCAGGAAACAGACCGTTCGGTATCCTGACCATTTCAATCGCTCCCAGGGAGAAAACTGATGACCGCTGTCGCTCAAAAAACCGCACTGACCGGCTGCCTCGCGCCGATCGACAGAGGCGGGCTCGAGCAGCTGATTGCCAACGGCAAGGCCAACCCGAAGGTGATCAAGACCTTGAAATGCAAGACGGTGGCCGAGGGCAAGTTCCGCCACGCCAACTACATCCGCAACCTCGCGCCCTACATCGTCGACGAGCCGCCGGGGCTGCTCGGTGACGACACTGCGCCGAATCCCTCCGAGGCTTCGCTCGCCGCGCTCGGCTCCTGCCTTGCGGTCGGCCTGCATGCCAACGCCGTGCATCGCGGCTGGATCGTCAACAAGCTCGAGCTCCAGCTCGAGGGCGATCTCAACATCACCGCGGTGTGGGGCACCGGCGACGTCAGCGAGAAGCCTGTCGGCTTCACCGACGTCCGCGTCAAGGTCGACATGGAATGCGAGGGCGTCGCGCAGGCCGAGATCGACGCGCTGGTGGCGCATGTGAAGAAGTGGTCGCCGGTCGCCAACACCTTCACCCGTCCCGTCAATCTCGAGGTCAGCGCGTAGCGCTCGACCGCCATTCCAGGTGCGGAGACCATCCATGGGTTCACTGGCTTTATCGCGGGTCGCAGCTCAAGATCCCGCACCGACCATTACGGACGAGGTCGCGCGCCTCGCCCGTCAGGAGCTGGCACCGCTTGCATCCGCGATCGATGCCGGCTCGGTCTATCCCGGCGAATTCCTGCGCCGGCTCGGCAAGGTCGGGGCGTGGAGCAGCCACGTGCCGCAGGAGGGCCCCGCCGATTTGCGCTGGGCGATCCAGTCGATGGCCGCGCTCGGCGAGGTCTGCGGCGCCACCGCCTTCATGGCCTGGTGCCAGAACACGCTGGTCTGGTACGTCGCCAATTCCACCAACATGAAGCTCGCCGCGCGCTTCGGCAATTGCTTCTCCAGCGGGCGCGCGCTCGGCGGCACCGGGCTCTCCAACCCGATGAAGAGCTTCTTCGGCATCGAGCGGCTGAAGCTGAAGGGCCGCAAGGTCGATGGCGGCCACATCGTGCGCGGCGCGCTGCCCTGGGTGTCGAATCTCGGCCCCGACCATTACTTCGGCACTATCTTCGAGCGCGAGGACGAGGGCGGCATCGCCAAGGGCGAGCCGGGCGGCACCGTGATGTTCCTCGCCGACTGCTCAGACCCCGCGATCACGCTGACGCCGTGCAAGCCGTTCCTGGCGATGGACGGCACCGGCACCTATGGCGTCCAGTTTCGCGATGTCTTCGTGCCTGACGATCTGATCCTGGCCGAGCCGGCCGCGCCGTTCGTCAAGAAGATCCGCGCCGGATTCATTCTGCTGCAGGCCGGCATGGGCCTCGGCCTGATGAAGGACTGCATCAACATCATGGACGAGGTCCATGCGCCGCTCGGTCACGTCAACCGCTATCTGCCGCAGCAGCCGGTGCAATTCCGCGAGCTCTATGCCGAGTTCGAGAAGGAGGCGATGACGCTGGCGCACGATCCCTACAATGCCGACGACAGCTACTGGCGCCGTGTCGTCGCGCTGCGCCTGCGGATCGGCGATGCCAGCGTCGCGGTCGCGCATGCCGCGATGCTCCATTGCGGCGCGCGCGGCTACCTGATGAGCCACCGCGCCCAGCGCAGGCTGCGCGAAGCCTATTTCGTCGCCATCGTCACGCCTGCCACCAAGCAGCTGCGCAAGATGCTGGCGGACGGGTGAGAGAGAGTTCGGGACCACCACAACTGCAACCACGCAACAGGAGAGGCTGCCATGACGGACGTTCTGATCACCGCCGGCGAACTTGCCGGGTTCATCACCAAAGAACCGTGTGTCATCATCGACACGCGGAATCCGGATGCCTTTGCGGCGGGACATCTGCCCGGTGCCGTCAATGTGCATGACATCTTCACGTTCCTTGCGACCTCGACGCCGGAAGGCATCCACGAGCTGAAGACCAAGTTCGCCGACGCGTTCGGCGCCGCCGGTCTCTCCGGCAAGGAGACCGCCGTGATCTACGAGCAGTCGATGAATTCCGGCTTCGGCCAGTCCTGCCGCGGCTATTATCTGCTGACCATGCTCGGCTATCCCAAGATCAAGGTGCTGCATGGCGGCTTCGATGCCTGGAAGGCGGCCGACCTGCCGGTTACGACCGACGTGACGGTGCCGGCGAAGGCCTCCTTCGCGATCGTGCCCGAGGCCGGCGACATCATGATCGACGCCAAGGCGATGCTGGCGGCGCTCGACAAGCCAGGGATCGCGATCCTCGATGTGCGCGACGTCGACGAGTGGATCGGCGACAGCTCCTCGCCCTACGGCAAGGATTTCTGCCCGCGCAAGGGCCGCATCCCCGGCGCCGTCTGGCTCGAATGGTACCGCATGATGAAGCCGACCGGCGAGGGCCCGCGCTTCAAGTCAAAGGACGAGATCCTCGCGGAATGCGCCACCGTCGGCATCTCGCAGACCACGCCGGTCTATCTCTACTGCTTCAAGGGTGCGCGCGCCTCGAACACGTTCCTGGCGTTGAAGAACGCCGGCGTGAAGGACGTGCGGATGTACTTCGGCTCCTGGAACGAGTGGTCGCGCGACCCGTCGCTGCCGATCGACGAAGGCTTGCCGACCGCTGCCGTCGTAACAGGCAAGGCGGCATAGAACCTGCATGTTTGTTGGCGTCCGGCGGCGCAAAACGCGGCCGGACGCCGATCAATGAACCGGATCGCGGCGCTCTCCGTGCTTCGGTGCGACAATGGGGCGCAGCATGTCCACGTCAGATGATGCCTTCGACGCCGACCGCGCGCTTGCGCGATCGCCCTGCGGCTGCGGGCTGCATCGCACCGCGGCCGAGCACGATCATGCGGCGCGCGCGCTGCGCTGCGAGCCGGTCGCAGATGTCAGCGATGAGAAGCGTTACGAAAGCATCGTCGCGTCGGCAGTGATGCGGGCGGTGTTTCCGCAGGATATCGCGCGCCGCGCCTTCCTGAAATCGGTCGGCGCCGCGACCGCGCTTGCCGCGCTGTCGCAATTCTTCCCGCTGAAGACGGTGACCGAAGCGTTCGCCGATGCCGGTCCACTGGAGAAGAAGGACCTCAAGGTCGGCTTTATCCCGATCACCTGCGCGACCCCGATCATCATGGCGGCGCCGCTCGGCTTCTATGCCAAGCAGGGTCTCAACGTCGAGGTGGTGAAGACCGCCGGCTGGGCCGTGATCCGCGACAAGACCATCAACAAGGAATACGCCGCCGCCCACATGCTGGCGCCGATGCCGATCGCGATCTCGCTGGGCCTGGGCGCCGATGCGATTCCGTTCACCGTGCCCGCGATCGAGAATATCAACGGGCAGGGCATCACCCTTGCCATGAAGCACAAGGACAGGCGCGATCCGAAGGACTGGAAGGGCATGAAGTTCGCCATTCCGTTCGACTACTCCATGCACAACTACCTGCTGCGCTACTATCTCGCCGAGCACGGGCTCGATCCGGATACCGACGTGCAACTCCGCTCGGTGCCGCCGCCGGAGATGGTTGCCAATCTGCGCGCCGACAACATCGATGGCTTCCTCGCGCCCGACAATATCTGCCAGCGCGCGATCTATGACGGCGTCGGATTCCTGCACATTCTCTCCAAGGAGATCTGGGACGGCCATCCCTGCTGCAGCTTTGCCGCCAGCCGCGAATTCATCACGACGGCGCCGAACTCCTTCGCGGCGCTGACCCGCGCGATCGTCGACGCCACCGGCTATGCGTCTAGGCCTGAGAACCGCAAGCAGATCGCGGAGGCGATCGCGCCGGCCAACTACATCAACGCGCCGGTGACGGTGCTGGAGCAGGTCCTGACCGGCACCTATGCCGACGGCCTCGGCGGCGTGAAGACCGATCCGAAGCGCGTCGACTTCGATCCGTTCCCCTGGCAGTCCTTTGCGGTGTGGATGCTGACGCAGATGAAGCGCTGGGGACAGATCAAGGGCGACGTCGACTATCACGCGGTCGCCGAGCAGGTCTATCTCGCCACCGACACCAAAAAGGTGATGGCCGAGATGGGGCTCGCGCCGCCCGCCACCTCGTACAAGTCGTTCTCGGTGATGGGCAAGACCTTCGATCCGGCCAAGCCCGACGATTATCTCGCGAGCTTCAAGATCAGGAAGTCGTCGTGAGGGGAATCTCTCCGTCGTCCCGGCCTAGTGCGCGGTTGCGGACGGGGTCGGGACCCATAACCACGACCGGCGGTGATTGGCGCGACGTCTCCCTGCGTGCCCGATTGCGCGAGCGCGGCGTATGGGTCCCGGCCTTCGCCGGGACGACGGATTGAGGGAGCGCGCATGACACTCTCCCTCCGCCTTCGCGCCGCCATCGTCTCCATCGCGCTGCTCGCTGCCTTTCTCGGCGCCTGGCATCTCGCGACCCGCAGCGCGGGGACGACGGCCAATATGAGTCCCGAGTATGCAAAACTGATGGGGCTGACCGCGACCCAGGGTAAGTCGGCGATGCCCGGGCCGCTCGATGTCGGGGCCAAGCTGTGGGAGCATCTGAAACGGCCGTTCTACGACAACGGGCCGAACGACAAGGGGCTCGGCATCCAGCTCGCCTATTCGATCGGACGGGTCGGGCTCGGCTATCTCATCGCGGTGATCGTCGCGATCCCGCTCGGCTTCATGATCGGCATGTCGCCTCTGATCAGCAAGGCGATCGACCCGTTCATCCAGATATTGAAACCGATCTCGCCGCTGGCCTGGATGCCGCTCGCGCTCTACACCATCAAGGACTCCTCGATCTCGGCGATTTTCGTCATTTTCATCTGCTCGGTGTGGCCGATGCTGTTGAACACGGCCTTCGGAGTGGCGAGCGTGCGCAAGGAGTGGATCAACGTGGCGCGGACGCTCGAGGTCGGCACCGTCAGGCGCGCCTTCACCGTGATCCTGCCGGCGGCGGCGCCGACGATCCTGACCGGCATGCGGATATCGATCGGGATCGCCTGGCTCGTGATCGTCGCCGCCGAGATGCTGGTCGGCGGCACCGGCATCGGCTATTTCGTCTGGAACGAGTGGAATAACCTGTCGATCACCAATGTGATCATCGCGATCCTCCTGATCGGCCTCGTCGGCATGCTGCTCGACCAGGTGCTGGCGCGCGTCACGCGCATGGTGACGTTTCCGGAGTGATGCAGTGCTGATGACGTCCACGAGCGCCGCCGCATGTTCACCTCGCCCCGCTTGCGGGGAGAGGTCGATCGCGAAGCGATCGGGTGAGGGGGACTCACCGCGAGTCCAGCTGTCTCCGTCCTCGCCGAGAGAGCCCCTCACCCCAACCCTCTCCCCGCGAAGAGCGGGGCGAGGGAGCGCAGCTCGTTCGCGGAGTTACTGCGGATGACCGACAAGTTCATCTCGATCGAAGGCATCGCCCGGCGCTATCCCGGCGCCGGCGGCGGCACCACCACGGTGTTCGAGAATTTTTGGCTGTCGATGACGCGCGGCGAGTTCGGCTGCGTGATCGGCCATTCCGGCTGCGGCAAGACCACGGTGCTGAATATCCTGGCCGGGCTCGACGAGCCGAGCGAGGGGACGGTGATTGTCGACGGGCAGGGCATCGAAGGCACCAGCCTCGACCGCGCCGTGATCTTCCAGAGCCATGCGCTGCTGCCGTGGCGCACGGTGCTGGGCAACGTCGCCTACGCCGTGAGCTCGAAATGGCGCAAATGGGACCGCGCCCGGGTCAGGGCCCATGCGCAGAAGTTCATCGATCTGGTCGGGCTGACCGGCTCTGAGCACAAGCATCCGTCGGAACTGTCCGGCGGCATGAAGCAGCGCGTCGGCATCGCGCGGGCGCTGTCGATCACGCCGAAGATCATGCTGATGGACGAGCCGTTCTCGGCGCTGGACGCGCTGACCCGCGGCACGCTGCAGGACGAGGTGCGGCGCATCTGCCTGGAGACCGGGCAGACCACCTTCATGATCACCCATGACGTGGATGAGGCGATCTTTCTCGCCGACAAGATCTTCCTGATGACCAACGGACCCGGCGCGGTGCTGGCCGAGATCGTCGAGAACCCGCTGCCGAAGGAGCGCGGCCGCATCGATTTGCACCGCCACCCCTATTATTATGCGCTCCGCAACCATATCGTCGATTTCCTGGTCAGCCGCAGCAAGAGCTTTGCGGCTGACGTGACCGGCCACGATCCGCGCGACGTGCCGACGGTGCGGCCGGGCTTGCCGGAATTGGCGCTTGCCGGAGCCGAACCAAATCCACAGGCGTCATGGCCGGGCTTGTCCCGGCCATCCACGTCTGCCTGAGCCAACCAAAGACGTGGATGCCCGGGACAAGCCCGGGCATGACAAACAAGGGAGACCCTGCCATGAAACGCGAAGACCTCACCGAAAAGCTGCTCGACATCAAGCGCGAGAAGGGCTGGAGCTGGAAGCACATCTGCGAGAAGATCGGCGGCTATTCCGAAGTCCTGATCGTCGGCGCGATCCTCGGCCAGATGAAATTGACAAAACCGCAGGCGGCCAATGCCGGCGAATTGTTCGGACTGTCGAAGGCCGAGACCGCGATGCTCAACGAGGTGCCGATGCGCGGCACCGGCACGCCGATGCCGCCGACCGATCCCCTGATCTACCGCTTCTACGAGATGGTGATGGTCAACGGCCCGGCCTGGAAGGCGCTGATCGAGGAGGAGTTCGGCGACGGCATCATGTCGGCGATCGACTTCGACATGGCGATGGAACGCGTCGCCAATCCGAAGGGCGACCGCGTCAAGATCACGATGTCGGGCAAGTTCCTGCCGTACAAATATTACGGGGCGAGCGGCAACGTGCCGGAATACGGTTTCAAGGAGGAGTGAGAGAGCGAATGGCGAATAGTGAGTAGCGAATGGAATTCACTATTCGCCACTCGCCACTCGCCACTCCCTATTCGCCTTTCGCGGCAGCGAACGCTTCGCGCACCTCCTTCACCGGCGCCATGTCGCGCACGAAGGTGAAGGCGCCGTGATCCTTCATCTCGCGAGCGCAGCGCAGGAACGCGGCGAGTGCGTGACGCTGCATCGCGCCGCCGACGCTGATGCGCTTGACGCCGGCGGCGGAGAGTTGCGCGACCGTCAGGGTCGGGTCGGCAAAGCCCATCACCAGGTTGAACGGCTTGTTCACCGACGACACCACGGTCTTGATGGTGGCGAGGTCGTACAGGCCCGGCGAATACAAGACGTCGGCGCCGGCAGCCTCGAAGGCCTGCAGCCGCTTGATCGTGTCGTCGAGGTCCTTGCGTCCCCAGAGAAAATTCTCCGCCCGCGCCGTCAGCGTGAACGGGAAGGGCAGGGCGCGCGCGGCCTCGACCGCGGCCTGCACCCGCTCGACCGCGAGCGAGAAATCGTAGATCGGATGCTCGGGATTGCCGGTTGAGTCCTCGATCGAGCCACCGACTGCGCCGGCTTCCGCGGCGAACCGGATTGCCTCGGCCGCCAGCTTCGGCATGTCAGCGCCGCAATTCTCGAGGTCGGCGTTGACCGGCAGGTCGGTGGCATCAGTGATCGCGCGGCAATTCTCGATGATGGCGTCGAGGCCGACGGTCGATTGTCCCAGCGTGTTGGCGAGGCCGAGGCTGGTGGTCGCGAGCGCCTCGAAACCCATCGCCGCGAGCAGCTTTGCCGATCCGGCGTCCCATGGATTGGGAATGATGAAGGCCCCGCTCCGCTGATGCAGCTCGCGAAACCGTGCTGCCTTGTCTGCCTGGCTGCGCATGTGAGCTCCTGTCCTTGCAAATGCCGCTGGCCGTAGCGATAGGGCGGTTTCGCCCATCAGACAAATTTGTTATTTCTTTCGATATCATCAGCTTTTTGCATGAGGTCGGCGATGGACAGCGAGGCGCTCAACACGTTCCTGGTGGTGCATCGGCGCGGCGGGATCTCCAATGCCGCGAAGGCGCTGCATCGCTCGCAGCCGGCGATCTCCCGGCGCATCGCGCTGCTCGAGCAGGAGCTCGGCGTGCCGCTGTTCGAGCGGATCGCCGGCAAGACCCGGCTCAGCGATGCCGGGCGGGTGATGCTGCCCTATGCCGAGCGCGCGGTGGCCGCGGCGCAGGACGCCGAGAATGTGGTGCGGGCGTTGTTGCGCGACAATTCCGGACCGGTTGCGCTGGCGGTGACGGGCACGCTGGCCGGCGAGCGGCTGTCGAAGGTGCTGAAGCGCTTTGCCCGCCAGCATCCGGACGTCGCGCTGACGCTGCGCACCGCAACCAGCGCCGAGGTCAGCGATCTGATCCGGCGCGGCGAGGCGACGATCGGGCTGCGCTACGACCGCGACCGTTCACGCGATCTCGATTGCGAGGTGCTGTTTGCCGAGCCGCTCCAGGTGGTCTGCGCGCCGGACCATCCGCTGGCCGGACGCAGGATCGGCAAGCTCGCGGACCTCAGGGATGAGCGCTGGATCGCCTTTCCCGAGGTGCCGGGACGCCGCGAGATCACTGCCTCGCACGTGTTCGCCCTGTTCCTGACCAGCGGGCTCGGCGAGGTCGACTGGACGCCGGTCGACAGCCTCACGGCCCAGAAGCGGCTGGTCGAGGCCGGGCTCGGGATCGCGTTGTTGTCGCAGAGCAATGCGGCGGAGGAATTGCGCGCCGGAACGATCGCGACGATCCGCGTCGGCAATCTCACGGCAAGTCACGAGGTCGTCGCGGTGACGCGGCATGGCGGCTTCCTCAGCGCCGCGTCACGCCGTCTCCTCGACATCATCCGCGCCGACTTCACCAAGGCGAGGTCCACAAACGGATCGCGCCGGAACGGTGTCCGGCGCGGGTAACCAGCCAGGTTGGCGTTCAGCGTTGCCGGGGATTACGTTCCCGCCTTTACCTGGGCCGCCGCCACGGCCAGTAGTTCGTCCATCTTGGCGCGGACGTCGCGCTCGGTGACGGCCTGGCCCTTGGCGGTGAGGTCCTTCAGAACCTTGTGCAGCACGTCATTGTCGCCGGCTTCCTCGAAGTCGGCGGCCACCACCTCCTTGGCATAGGCACTGGCGGCGTCACCTGAGATGCCGAGCTTCTCGGCGGCCCACAGGCCGAGCAGCTTGTTTCGGCGGGCTTCGGCCTTGAACTTCTGTTCCTCGTCGAGGGCGAACTTCTTCTCGAAACCTTCCTCGCGCTTGTTGAATTCGTTCATGGCTGAAGTTCCAGTTCCCTTTGCTGAATGAAGGGCCGCCGCGCGTTGCGGCAGCCCCAATGCCTGCCTAGATAGGGGGGAGGAATCGGCAAGACAACGAGCCGTTAAGCCGCAGGCAAAACACGCGGAATCGGCCCTTTATGATAGGGCGGTATAAGTGCCCCCAAAGGGGCGGTATCGATTGTGCTGGATGACCCAATCAGATAGGTTGCGAACAGGCATGGTTCTTGTTCTGTTTCCAGTTGGATTGCCCAGGTTCCAGGCCTCCGCGGCAGCTCCGTCGTGGGTCGTAACCCCTGATCATCCGGAGCACCCAAATCCATGGATTTCAACAAAACACGGTACATCCCAATGAGCCGTCGACGCCGCATTTATGAAGGCAAGGCCAAGGTCCTGTATGAAGGCCCGGAGCCGGGAACCCTGATCCAGCACTTCAAGGATGACGCGACCGCGTTCAATGCCAAGAAACACCAGGTGATCGAGGGCAAGGGCGTCCTCAACAACCGGATTTCGGAGTACCTGTTTCAGCACCTCAACGACATCGGGGTGCCGACCCACTTCATCCGCCGTCTCAACATGCGCGAGCAGCTGATTCGCGAGGTCGAGATCGTGCCGCTCGAGGTGGTGGTGCGGAACGTCGCCGCCGGCTCGCTGTCGCAGCGGCTCGGGATCGAGGAGGGCACCCAGCTGCCGCGCTCGATCATCGAGTTTTATTACAAGAACGACCAGCTCAACGACCCCATGGTGTCGGAAGAGCACATCACCGCCTTCGGCTGGGCCACGCCGCAGGAGATCGACGACATCATGGCGCTGGCCATCCGCGTCAACGACTTCCTGACCGGCCTCTTCCTCGGCATCGGCATCCGCCTCGTCGACTTCAAGATGGAGTGCGGGCGGCTGTTCGAGAACGAGATGATGCGGATCATCGTCGCCGACGAGATCTCGCCGGACTCCTGCCGTCTCTGGGACATCAAGTCGAACGAGAAGCTCGACAAGGATCGCTTCCGCCGGGACCTGGGTGGCTTGCTCGAAGCCTATACCGAGGTGGCAAAACGCCTCGGCATCCTGATCGAGAACGAGCGGCCGGCCGGCAGCGGCCCGGTGCTGGTGAAGAGCTAGACTTAAGGGGCGACCGTGAAGGCACGTGTGACTGTGACATTGAAGTCGGGCATCCTCGATCCGCAGGGCAAGGCGATCGAGGGCGCGCTGAAATCGCTCGGCGTCGACGGCGTCGCCAGCGTCCGCCAGGGCAAGGTGTTCGACATCGAGCTCGCCGCGACCGACAAGGCCAAGGCGGAGGCGGCGCTGAAAGCCGCCGCCGACAAGCTCTTGGCGAATACCGTGATCGAGAACTACCGGGTCGAGGTTCTCAGCTAACCGAGCGAGCCAAATGACATCAGCCGCTCCCGCCTTTTCCGGCAGCAATTGCGCGTTGGTCCGACCGTTCCTGCTTGCCCTGCTGACGGCTGCCGGCATCGGCGCTGCGTCGGCCCAACCGAAGCCGGCGCCTGCCGCCACCGCGACACAACCGCCGCTGGTTGCGGTGAGCGGATGGCGCTACGAGCGCAGTGGTCCTGACAGGCACATCTTCCACTGCGAGCAAGCGAGCTGTGGTGCGGGGTCGAAGGTCAGCTATCGGCTTTATGCTGCCGACAATCCGATGACCCTGGAGCAGTTCCGTGACAGCCAGGACCAGATCATCAAGGCGCTGCAGCAACGAACGCCGGGACAGCGCATCACGATTCTCGGTGTCGATGGCGACAAGGGCACTGCGGTGCCGCGGATGTTTCGGGCACGGCGCCTGACGGTGACGCCCAACGGTGCCAGCGAGTACCAAGTCAATGGCTTGCTGTTCGGTGCGCGCGCCTCTGCCAGCCTGATCAGTTCGGCGCGCGACGAGAAGGCCAGCAATGACAACTACGCAAAATTCATGGTTGCACTAGCGTCGAAAATCCGGTGATCCGATGAAATCAGCCGTCCTCGTCTTCCCTGGCATCAACCGCGAGCGCGACATGGCGCGTGCGCTGAAACTCGCCTCCGGCAATGAGACCGCGATGGTCTGGCACGCCGAGACCGCGCTGCCCAAAGGCACCGACCTCGTGGTGGTGCCCGGCGGCTTCTCCTATGGCGACTATCTGCGCTGCGGCGCCATCGCGGCGCGTGCGCCCGTGATGGACGCGGTGCGCGACTTCGCCGCCAAGGGCGGGCTCGTGCTCGGCGTCTGCAACGGCTTCCAGATCCTCTGCGAGTCCGGGCTGCTGCCGGGCGTGCTGATGCGCAATGCCGGGCTGAAATTCGTCTGCCGCGACGTGCATATGAAGGTCGAACGCTCCGACACGCCGTTCACCCGCGGCTACAATGCCGGCCAGGTGATCCGCGTGCCGGTGGCGCATGGCGAGGGCAATTACGAGGCCGACGAGGAGACGTTGAAGCGGCTCGAAGGCGACGGGCGGGTGCTCTACCGCTACTGCTCTGCCGATGGCGTGGTCGACGAGGCCTCGAACTTCAACGGCGCCGCGCATTCGATCGCCGGCATCGTCAACGAGCGCGGCAACGTGCTCGGCATGATGCCGCATCCGGAAAACCACGTCGAAGAGATCATGGGCTGCACCGACGGCCGCGGCCTGTTCGCAGGCCTGGTCCAGCAGTTCGAAAAGGCGGCGTAACGACAATGCTGCGCCGGTGGTGCGTTGCCGCGGCTGCGGCGCTTGTGCTTGCGACGGCGGCACACGCCCAGGACTTCCCGAAGCGCCCGATCACGATGATCGTGCCGTTCGCGGCAGGCGGCACGTCCGACGTGATCGCCCGCGCGGTGGCCGACCAGATGGGCGCAGCGCTCGGCCAGACCATCATCATCGAGAATGTCGGCGGCGCCGGCGGTTCGACCGCGCTGACGCGCGCGGCGCGCGCCGAGCCGGACGGCTACACGATCGCGATCGGCAATGCCGGCACCAATGCTGCGACCTACACGATCTATCCGAAGCTGCCGTTCACGCCCGACTCCTTCGCGCCGATCGCCGTGGTCGCCAAGACCTTCGGCATCGTCGCGCTGCGCAAGGATTTTCCGGCCAGGGACCTCAAGGAATTCATCGACTACGCCAAGAAGAACCCGGGCAAGATCAATCTCGGCCATGCCGGCGTCGGCTCCTCGAATTATCTGATCTGCAAGAGCTTCGTGCATGCCGCCGGCGTCGACGTCCAACTGGTAGGCTATCGCGGCGCGGCGCCGGCGCTGACGGATGCGATCGGCGGCCAGATCGACGGCGTCTGCGATGCCGCGGCCTCGGTGTCGCAGGCGATCGACGACAAGCTCGTGAAAGCGGTCGTGGTTGGCTCGACGGTGCGGCTCGCCTCGCTGCCGGAGCTGCCGACCTCGACCGAGGCCGGCCTGCCCGAGTTCGAGGCGCAGGGCTGGAACGGCCTGTTCGCGCCGAAGGGGACCCCGCCTGAGATCATCGGCAAGTTGAACGCTGCCGCGCGCACCGCGGTCGCGAGCGAGGCGGTGAAGAAGCGGTTTGTCGATTTGTCGACGGTCGCGCCCGACGCCAACGAGCTCGCGCCCGAGGTGCTGCAGCAACTCGTGACCCGCGACGTCGCGAAATACCGGGCACTGCTCGCGGACGACAAGAAGTAGCGGCTTGGCGCGGTGCTTTCGGAGCGCTGTGCCCATGAACCTGCCCGGTTCCGTCCGAGACCAATGCAGGGGTAGCGGCTTCCGCTTCACGATCTCTTCACGCTAAGTCGGCCGGCGCAACAACCGAGGATTGTCGCAGAGTGAAGGGCACGTTATGACGGAGGCGATTTGGATGAACTGTCCGCTTCGCGGGGATCCGCAATGCCTGTTGCATTGGTCATATTGCTGCTCGACATCTCGCTGATCTATCACGCCGCGCGCACCGGGCGCCTGCAACCCTGGGCCTTCATCATCCTGATGGTGCCGCTGATCGGCGCGCTCGCCTATATCGTCGTCGAGCTGATCCCGGAATGGTGGGGCGGACCGGGCGCCGCGCAGGCGCGCAAGCGCGTCGCCAACCGGCTCGATCCGGAGAAGCGCTATCGCGAACTGTCGGACCGGCTCGCGACATCCGATACGATCGCCAACCGCGCGGCGCTGGCCGCGGAGTGCCAGAATGTCGGGCGCTTCGAGGAGGCCGAGAGCCACTACGACCGCGTCCTGGGCCTGCCACAGGGCGACGATCCCGCCTACGCGCTGGCCAAGGCGCAGGCCCAGTTCGCCCGCAAGCAGCCGGCCGAAGCACTGGCGACGCTCGACGCCCTGCGCGAGCGCTGGCCGGATTTCGAGTCCGCCGAGGGGCATCTGCTCTATGCCCGCTCGCTCGCCGAAATCGGCCGGCTCGATGAGGCGCTGGAAGAATATCAGGCGGTCACGCAGTATTTTCAGGGCGCGGAGGCGCGGGTCCGCTACGGCCTGTTGCTGCAGCTGGTCGGCCGCACCGGCGAGGCGCGCATGGTGTTCAACGAGTTGTTGATCCAGATGCGGCGCGCGCCGAAATACCTGCGCGACGCCCAGGCCGAGTGGCTCTCGATCGCCGAGAAGCAGCTGTCGGCCTGAAGCGCGGTTACAGCCTTCGCAGCCAGCGCTTGATGGCCTCAGCGGGCACCGTCATCGCGGCGACGCCGGCCATGACCAGCACGAGGCCGAGCGCTAGGTTCGACGGCACCGATTCGCCGAGCAGCAGCACCGACAGCGCGACGCCGATCGGAATCCGCAGATATCCCTGCGCATTGGTGGTGAGCGTGCCAAGGCGGGTGAGGCACATGTAGAACAGCATCAACCCGAACGCGCTGGAGAAGATGCCCATGGTGACGGTTGCGACCAGCGCCTGCGGCGTCGGGTGCAGCGTCCAGGGATGATCGACGATCAGGGCGACCGGCAGCAGCACGGTGCCGCCGAACAACAGCGAGCCGGCCGCGACCACAATCGGATCGTAATCCGACAGCCGCAGTCCGAAGATCGTGGCGCAGGCGAACGACACGGTCGCAAGCAGGATCGCGATCTCGGCAAAGATCTCCTTGCCGAAGCCCGAGCGCGCGTCGAGGCCGATGATCGCGACCGTGCCGGCGAGGCCGAGGATCGCGCCGACCAGCTTGAGCAGCGAGGCCGGCTCGTGCCGCGTGATCGCCCAGGTGATCAGGAAGGCGAAGATCGGCGTCGTCGAGGCCAGCACCACGGTGTTGGAAGCCGGCACATGGAGCTGCGCCCAGGTGATCACCAGGAACGGGATCGTCGAGTTGATGGTCTGCTGGAACGCGAACAGCTTCCACGCCTTGAGGTCGGTCGGGATACGGATGCCGCGAATCCGCAGCACCACGAGCAGGAAGGCTGCGGCGACCAGCGAGCGCGCCGAGATGAAGGTGACCGGCGGGATCGAGCCGAGCCCGATCTTGGTCAGCGGATAGGTCGAGCTCCAGCAGCAGGCCAGCGCCACGAGCAACGCATAGTCGCGCCAGCCGCGTGCGCCCGGCGCAGACGTCGACGGAGTGGGTGTGATCGCGGGAGCCGTCACGCCGCCCGTCTTCGCTGTGCTCTTCGGCACCTTGATTGGCTCCCTTCGCGCCTTGGCGGGCGAGGACACTGATACTTCGGGACCGGTACTGGAGCCAGAGGCTTGCGGACGCAGCCAATGCGTCAACCGGCAGCCGCCGCCTTGCGCTTCACCCGCTTGATGGTGCCGGAGAAGGTGAACAGCGGCCGCTCGGCCGACGTCAGCATGCCGCGCACGAAGATCAGCGACATGCCGGCGCGGGTGACTTCGCCGGTGCATTCGATCAGGTCGCCCTCGCGGGCCGCGTCGAGGAACTCCGAGGCGAACGACACCGTGACGCCGGGGCCCTGGAGCACCGAGCCGGCCAGCGCGAACAGGCAGTAATCGGCAAAGGTCATGAAGCAGCCGCCATGGACATTGCCGGAGCCGTTGAGGTGCCTCTTGGCGACCCGGAACGCGCAGCTGATGCGGCCGTTCTCGTCCATGCGGTGGTAAAAGGGGCCGGTATGGGTCTCGAAATTGTCCCGGGTCCAGGTCCGCCAGCCGGCGAATTCGCCCTCGGTTTCGACGTGGAGGTCGGGGCGGCGGTTGAATGCGGTCTTGGCGAGCTCGTTCACGAAATATGGCCTTCAATTATCGGGTTCGGGTCCTTAAATCCGATCCATCCCCATTGTGCAAATCCCGCACCCCGCGGGGCGCAGCGTTTTCGCGCGAAGTGGGCACCGGTTTGCGCGTAGAAAACGCCTCAAAACAGAAATCCAGAGCCCCGTCGCGCGGGGCTCTGATCGCCGCAAAGCTCTGGACAGGCCGAAAATGCCCCGTAAAAGGCCTTTTCGCCCCCGTTCGATCTACCTATTAAGGGTCCCATGAACGCGCCCAAGAACGAGCCCCAGATCACCCCCGAACTCGTCGCCGCCCACGGGCTGAAGCCGGACGAGTACGAGCGCATCCTCAAGCTGATCGGACGGGTTCCGACCTTCACCGAGCTCGGCATCTTCTCGGCGATGTGGAACGAGCATTGCTCATACAAGTCGTCCCGGATCCATCTGCGCGGTCTGCCGACCAAGGCGCCCTGGGTGATCCAGGGCCCCGGCGAGAATGCCGGCGTGATCGATATCGGCGACGGCCAGGCCGTGGTCTTCAAGATGGAGAGCCACAACCACCCGAGCTACATCGAGCCCTATCAGGGCGCGACCACCGGCGTCGGCGGCATCCTGCGCGACGTCTTCACCATGGGCGCGCGCCCGATCGCCTGCCTGAACGCGCTGAGCTTCGGCGCGCCCGAGCACCCCAAGACTCGGCATCTGGTGTCGGGCGTGGTGGCGGGCGTCGGCGGCTACGGCAATTCGTTCGGCGTGCCGACGGTCGGCGGCCAGGTGCGCTTCCACACCCGCTATGACGGCAACATCCTGGTCAACGCGATGGCGGTGGGCCTCGCCGATGCCGACAGGATCTTCTATGCGGCGGCCTCCGGCGTGAACATGCCGATCGTCTATCTCGGCTCCAAGACCGGCCGCGACGGCATCCACGGTGCCTCGATGGCCTCGGCCGAGTTCGACGACGCCTCCGAGGAGAAGCGGCCGACCGTGCAGGTCGGCGATCCCTTCGCCGAAAAGCTGCTGCTCGAAGCCTGCCTCGAGATCATGGAAAAGGGTTGCGTGATCGCGATCCAGGATATGGGCGCGGCGGGCCTGACCTGCTCGGCGGTCGAGATGGGCGCCAAGGGCGATCTCGGCGTCGACCTCGACCTCGACGCGGTGCCGACCCGCGAGACCGGCATGAGCGCCTACGAGATGATGCTCTCGGAGAGCCAGGAGCGCATGCTCATGGTGCTCAAGCCTGAGAAGGAGCAAGAGGCCGAGGCGATCTTCCGCAAATGGGGGCTCGATTTCGCCATCGTCGGCTACACCACGCCGAGCAAGCGCTTCGTCGTCAAGCATGGCGGCGACGTGATGGCCGATCTGCCGATCAAGGAGCTCGGCGACGAGGCGCCGGTCTATGACCGTCCGCACGTCGCCTCGACTGCGCTGCCGGTGATCCGCGGCCAGGACGTCAAGCCGCCGCTCGGAATCGCCGAGGCGCTGGAAAAGCTGATCGGCACGCCCGAACTGTGCTCGAAGCGCTGGGTGTGGGAGCAGTACGACCACGTCATCCTCGGCAATACCATGCAGCGTCCCGGCGGCGATGCCGCCGTGGTCCGCGTCGAGGACGGGCCGAAGGGCCTCGCGCTCACCGTCGACGTCACGCCGCGCTATTGCGAGGCTGATCCGTTCGAGGGCGGCAAGCAGGCGGTCGCCGAAGCCTGGCGCAACATCACCGCGGTCGGCGGCCGGCCGCTCGCGATCACCGACAATCTCAATTTCGGCAACCCCGAGCGCCCCGAGATCATGGGCCAGTTCGTCGGCTGCCTGAAGGGCATTTCGGAAGCCTGCCGCGCGCTGGACTTCCCGGTCGTCTCCGGCAACGTCTCGCTCTACAACGAGACCAACGGCCGCGGCATCCTGCCGACGCCTTCGATCGGCGGTGTCGGTCTGCTCGACGACTTCACCAAGTCGGCGACCCTGGCGTTCAAGGCGGCGGGCGAGGCGATCCTCCTGGTCGGCGATACGCAAGGCTGGCTCGGCCAGTCGGTCTATTTGCGCGATGTCTGCGGCCGCGAGGAGGGTGCTCCGCCGCCGGTCGATCTCGCCACCGAGAAGCGCAACGGCGACGTGGTGCGCGGCATGATCCACGCCGGCACCGCGACCGCGGTGCATGACGTCTCCGACGGCGGCCTCCTGATCGCGCTCGCCGAGATGGCGATCGCAAGCGGCATTGGCGCGCAGCTCCTCGCCGCGCCGTCATCGATTGTCCCGCATGCCTACTGGTTCGGCGAGGATCAGGCCCGCTACATCGTCACCGTACCGGCGGCCGACGCAGGCCTCGTGCTGGCGAAGATGAAGGGGGCCGGCGTGCCCTGCGCGCGCATCGGCACCACGGGTGGCGATGCCATTGCCGTCGCCGGCGAGCCGCAGGTCTCGGTCGAGAACCTGTCGCGCGCGTTCGAGCACTGGCTGCCGAACTACATGCACAGCACGGCCGCCTGATCCGGGCGGACCAGGCGCTGCAACGTCAAGCGAAGAAGACCTCAATAGCGCGATGAAGCCATCATCGCGCTATTTTTCGTTCAAGCACGATCGCTCCGGATCACGCTCTAGCTCACTTTTTAAGCATGATCTTTTCGGAAAACCGCTTCGCACTTTTCCGGATCATGCTTTAGGTCGCGCCGCGGATCGAGCGCCAGGCAAAGATGATCACGCAGGCGCCGATGAATCCGGCAACGAGATAGCCGATCCATCCTCCGCCGAGCGACACGCCGAGCAGACCCAACAGCCAGTTCGCGAGCGCGGCGCCGACGATGCCGAGGATGATGTTCATGACGATGCCGGTTCCGGTCTTCATGAACATCTCGGCGAGCCAGCCGGCCAATCCGCCGACGATGATGGCGGCGATCCATCCAACTTGAGGGTCGTTCATCCCTGGGACTCCCTGAGGTCAATCAGTCCGGCGAGCATAAACGAGAATCGCCCGGCGGCATGTGACCAAAGGCAGGTTGCGCGCAAATTCCGGTTCACAACCGGCCCTGCTGCAACGCACCTGTCCGCGGCTGCCTTGATGCGCGCCGGCCGCGCACCGACGAGGGAGGCCATGATGCGATCACGCATCATGGCCGAAGCTACAGCACGTAATTGGCGCCCGGCAGCTTGCGCAGCGCTGCGGTGGCGGCCCAGCTCAGCGCCACGGTGGCGAAGAACGCGATCGCAGCCTTGGCGATCGCCGGCAGGTCGAAATCAAACAGCCAGTATTGCAGCCACAGCACGATCGGATAGTGCACCAGGAACATGCCGTAGGCATCCCCCTGCATGCGGTCGAGCAGCGTCGGCCCGCCGTCTCTCGATTGCAGGAAGTAGGCCAGGATCGCGAACAGGATCGAGGCGCTGAACAGCACGTAGAAGCTGCCGTAGATCGCAAGATACCAGCCCGGCAGCGGATCGGGGTTACCGATGATTTCGCGCTTGATGTAGATCATGACCCACATCATGCAGTAGGGAATCAGCGTGATGCCCGTCCAGAACCAGCGCCGCTCGGTGAGCCGTCCGTGCGCGCCGAGCACGCCGTTCTCGAAGTTGGCCGCCCCGATCCCCGCGCCAATGAAGAAATAGGACGCATACAGCAGCACGCGGCTCGCCTGCACCGAAAACGGTCCGAGTTCGAACCAGTAGTTCTGGCCGTAATGGACCAGCATGGGCAGGTAGGCGGCGGCACTGACGACGACGAGGAACAGCCAGAACTTCGACGGACGTTCGAATCCCATGATCGAGAGACGGTTGATGGGATCGAGCAGGTGCGGCGACACCCGGTACAGCAGGCTCGCGGTCAGGTCGAAGGTCATCAAGACGTAGACGAACCAGATCGGGCCGCTCGGCCACGGCCCGAACGTCATGGTCTTCCGCCAGAATTCGGAGAAGGTCACCTCCGGCGTCGCGCGTAGCGCGATCGCGTAATAGGCGATCGGAATCACGGTGACCGCGCAGATCACGAACGGCAGGCCGAGCCGCAGCAGCCGGTCGCGCAGGAAGATCAGCCACGGCTTGCGGCCGAGCCCCGGCCAGACGAACAGCCCCGACAGCAAGAAGAACATCGCCATGAAGAAGCTGTCGGTGGCGAGCACCACGCAGTCGAAGCCGATCCAGGATGTCGGGTCGGTGTGCCCGAAATGGGTGTAGGGGATCACCGCGTGATGCAGCAGCACGACCAGCGTCAGGAAGGTGCGCGCACGGTCCAACGCGACGTTACGCTTGTGGAGCTTCGGTGCTGCCTGGATGTCGACGGCCGGAGCCGCGTGAGCAATCGATTTCATGGTGCCCCCAGCCGGGTCTGCACCCTGATGTTGCAGCCGGGAACCCGATTCAGCAAGGCCCAATTGTCTTGCTTCCCTGGTGTCGAGGTCGGTCATTTCAGCTGTTTCGTTTTTGGAACTGTGGTCGGTAGCGGGCGTTACCGGGAAAACTGGCGGCCGCGCGGACGCGCGGTAATGAGGAGCAAGCAATGACACTTCTGAAATGGGCGCTGATCTTTCTTGTTGTATCGATCATCGCGGGCTTGCTGGGCTTCACCGGCATTTCCGCCGCGTCCGCCGATATCGCCCGCTTCCTGTTCTACGTGTTCGTCGTGATCTTCCTGGTACTCCTGGTCCTCGGGCTCACGATCTTCAGAGCCTAACGGAGATCCGGCCGAACACTGTCGTCGTCATGCCCGGGCATTTACGTTTTTCAGGCTTGGATGACGCGAGGCGCTTGCGGCAGACGGCCTTAGGCCACTTCCTCGATCTTCACCTTGTCCGGATAGAACGCCAGATGGCCGGCAATCTCGGTCATGGCCGGAAACGGCTCCTCATAGGTCCAGATCGCGTTGTCCAGCGTCTTGCCATTGGCCTTGATGCTGAAATAGCTCGCGTCGCCCTTATAGGGGCAATGCGTGGTCCGCTCGGTGCGGGTCAACAGCTCCATGTTGGCGTCCTGCCGGGGGACATATTGCACGGCAGGATAGCTTGCTTCCTTCAGGGTCAGCGCATGGGTCGTCTCGGCGATCACGACGCCGTCGGCGGTGACGCGGACGCGCTTGGCATTGGGCGTGATCGTGATCGGATGGTCGGGGCCGGGGAGCTTCATGATTCTGCGCCTCTTCTGGTCATTTCGGCGTGATGGCTTGTGACCGATTGATGCAGGTTTAATTCGCTGGGAATGGGAATATAGTGTGCCCGGGATGACCTAGAAGACCCCAAGCGCCAGGTTTTATCCTAGGTTTTACCTTGGCCGAGCCGGCCTGATTCGAACGACCTGACGGAGGTGGACTGGGATGCCGATGGACGCCCGTGATATCGAATCGATGATCAAGGCAGCGATCCCCGATGCCGAGGTGACGATCCGCGATCTGGCCGGCGACGGCGACCACTATGCGGCCACTGTCATATCCGAGTCATTCCGCGGCAAGTCCCGTGTCCAGCAGCACCAGATCGTCTACCAGTCGCTGAAGGGCCAGATGGGCGGCGTGCTGCACGCGTTGGCCCTGCAAACCGGCGTGCCGGAAGGCTAGTCCCCGGCAACCGGGCGGGGGCCCCAAGCGATGGCAGATAATCCGCGCGGCGCGATGTTTCGCGTCATCGTGCCGAACCAGCCCAGCCGCGTCACCAATGCCGAGCTGTTCTTCGATCTCGTCTTCGTCTTCGCCGTCACGCAGCTGTCGCATACGCTGCTGCACCACTTCACCCCTTTGGGGGCGGTGCAGGTCACGCTGCTGTTCCTCGCGGTGTGGTGGGTGTGGGTCTACACCACCTGGGTCACCAACTGGCTCAATCCCGACCTGACGCCGGTCCGCCTGCTGCTGTTCGTGCTGATGCTGGGCGGGCTGTTGCTGTCGACCTCGATACCGACCGCCTTCGAGGGGCGCGGGCTGTGGTTTGCAGGCACCTATGCGGCAATGCAGGTCGGCCGCACCGCGTTCTGGCTGCTGGTGACGCCGCGGCAGCGGACGGCGGTGCGCCACAACGCGATCCGCATCCTGACCTGGCTGTCCTGCTCGGCCGTGCTCTGGGTTCTCGGCGGCTTTGCCGAGCACGAGACGCGGATGTGGCTGTGGATCGCGGCGCTGACAATCGAATATGTCGCGCCGGCCGCCCGCTTCTGGACCCCGGGGCTCGGCTTCTCCTCGATGGAGGCCTGGTCGGTCGAGGGCGGCCACATGGCCGAACGCTGCGCCGGGTTCATCATCATCGCACTCGGCGAGGCCATCGTGGTCGATGGCGCGACCTTCGCCGAATTGACCTGGACGCCGGAGAACGTCGCCGCGTTCATCTCGGCGCTGGTCGGCAGCATCGCGATGTGGTGGATCTATTTCCACAAGGGCGCCGAGGCCGGCTCGGAGATGATCTCGAAATCCGAGCAATCCGGCCGCGTGGCGCGGATCGCCTACACCTATCTGCACATGCCGATCGTCGGCGGCATCATCCTCACCGCGGTCGCCGACGAGCTGGTGCTGAAGCACCCTGGCGGCCATTCCGATCTGAAGACGATCGTGAGCTCGGTCGGCGGTCCCGTGCTGTTCCTGGTCGGCACCATCCTGTTCAAATTCGTGATCCGCAACTTCCTGCAGCTCTCGCACGGCGTCGGCCTCATCGCGCTGGCGATCACCGCCTATTTTGCTCACGACATGTCGCCACTGGTGCTCTCGCTCGTCACCACCGCGATCATGATCATGGTCGCGGCCTGGGAGTCGATCTCGCTGCGGTCGACGGAAGGTGAGGAGTAGTGCGCCCATGCGCCGGATCGCAGCCATCGCGCTTGTTCTGACGGCGGCCGTTATCGCTGAGGAAGTGACACGGGGCACTCTGCTCGGCTTACGGCCTCTATGGCCCCTTTGCGACACGATCGGAGGCAAACATGCCACAAATGCGGTTAGCACGCGTTGCTTGACGCGTGTGTGCTACTGGCTCGGTGATTGCGGGCAATGGGCCGCGCCTGTGGATTGGACGAACCGAGTTGCGCCGGGCGATCCCGTCTCGAAGCTGGTGCTGTGGCTGGGTGAACCGGAGCGACGGGACGGTGCCGATCTTCTCTGGTCCTATGGCAAGGGTGGCGACGGCATGTTCAGGGCGGTGATCGCGGACGGACACCTGGTCAACCTGCAAGACGAGAAGACACAGGCCCCCCTACGTGGAGCGCAGCAGCGTCAGCAATGATTCTCGCATCACCTACCTGCGAGCGGCGGCAGTCGCCACGAGGTGCTGCCAATAAACGAACAGCGGTGCGCCGATCAATTCGAGCGCGGTGAAGCCGATGAACGGGATCGGCGGGGCGCCGACCATCACGATCGACAGCAGCCGGCCGACGCCGCCGAGGAAGATGCCGCCCCAGACCACGCGGAACAGCACGCTCTCGCTTTCGATGCGTGGCACCAGCCAGATCAGCGCGAGACCAAGGCCGAGCCAGACCCCACCGAAGAAGCGCAGATTGCTGTCCAGCACCGGCAGCGCCGGGACGCCCGACGAGGCGTAGAGCGGGTCGCTGACGCCGAGCATCGTGATGATGCCGGTCAGGATCGGGACGAGGGCGAGCAAGCCCGTTGCGATCTGCAGCCCGCGCCTGCCCATGGTCGTTGCCCCATCCCCTCGGTTCTGGTCCTGGCTAATCGGCGACCAGTGCGTGCACCGAGAACATCGTGTTGGCGTCGGTCCAGCTGTTGCGCACCGTCCAGCCGGCGCTGCGGGCCAGCGCGGTGAAACGCTCGAGCGAGTATTTATAGCTGTTTTCGGTGTGAATGCTCTCGCCGGGGCGGAATGCGAAGGTGTTGCCGAGGATGCGCACGGTCTGCGCCTTGCGGCTGATCAGGTGCATCTCGATGCGATGGCGGTCGCGGTTGTAGATCGAGCGGTGGGTGAAGCCCGAGAGGTCGAAATTGCCGCCGAGCTCGCGGTTGATGCGCACCAGCACATTGAGGTTGAAGCGCGCGGTGACGCCGGCCGCATCGTTATAGGCGTCGTACAGCACGCGTTCGTCCTTCTCGAGGTCGACGCCGATGATCATCTGCGCGCCGTGGCCGAGGATTTTTCGCGCGCTGCGCAGGAAGGCCAAGGCCTCGCTCGGCTCAAAATTGCCGAGCGTCGAGCCCGGGAAGAAGCCGACCTTCGGCATGCCGGCGACGGCCTCGGGCAGCGCGAACGGCGTGGTGAAGTCCGCCGCGACCGGGTAGATGCCGAGACCGGGGAAATCCTTGCGCAGGCCATCGGCCTGGGCCTTGAGGAAATCGCCGGAGATGTCGACCGGCACGTAAGCTGCGAATTCGCAGTGCTCGAGCAGCAGGCGCACCTTGGTGGTCGCGCCGGCGCCGAACTCGACCAGCGCAGCACCTTCCGGAATGATCGCGGCGATCTCGTCGCCGCGGTCGCGCAGGATGCCGAGCTCGGTGCGCGTCGGATAATATTCCGGCAGCACCGTGATCTGCTCGAACAGCTCCGAGCCGGTGGCGTCGTAGAAATATTTCGGCGACAGCCGCTTCGGGTGACGGGCGAGATCGCCGATCACATCGCCGGCAAACGCCGAGGTCGCTTCGTCGAACGGATACGCTTTGGCCAAAGCGGCGGCATGCACATTCATGATACTCTCCCGAACGCGCTTACCGGCGCGATATTGATGTCGACAGGACTCAATCAGGCATAGTCGGCGAGGCGTAACCCCGTGAATTGCCAGCGATGGTGCGGATAGAAGAAGTTGCGGTAGGTGACACGGCTATGACCCGATGGCGTCGCCAGCGACGAGCCGCGCAGCACCAGCTGGTTGACCATGAACTTGCCGTTGTATTCGCCGAGCGCGCCCTCGATCGCGCGGTAGCCCGGGTACGGCGAATACGAGCTGCGGGTCCATTGCCAGACGATGCCATAGGCATCGTTGAGCAGACCGGCGCGGGCGGCGACCTCCCATTCCATCTCGGTCGGCAGATGCTTGCCGGCCCAGCGGGCGAAGGCGTCGGCCTCGTAATAGCTGACATGGCAAACCGGGGCTGCCGGATCGATCGGCTGCAGGCCGCCCAGCGTCATGATCTTCCATTCGCCGTCGATCTCGCGCCAGTGGCCGGGCGCCTGCCAGCCCTCGTTGCTCACGGCGCCGAAGCCGTCCATCAGCCACAGCGTGGCGGTGGAATAGCCGCCGTCCTTCATGAAGGCGAGCCAGTCGGCATTGCTGACGAGGTTCTTGGCGAGCTTGACCGGACCAACCAGAGCGCGATGCGCGGGCTTCTCATTGTCGAAATGAAAGCTGTCGTCGGCGTGGCCGACGGTGTGGATGCCTTCGTTCAGCGTCAACCATTCCTCAGTGCCGCGCTGCGATGCCGGGAAGCGCCAGGCCGGATCGTAGGCCGGCGGGATCGGGTTCTGGGCGAAGGCATGCAGGATGTCGGTGACCATCAGCTCCTGATGCTGCTGCTCGTGATTGAGGCCGACCTCTACCAGCGGCACCAGCGCCTCGAGCTTGTCCGCTGCGGCGGTCTGGAAGAATTTCACCACTTCGGCGTCGACATGGCAGCGGTAGGCGGTGACTTCGTCGGCGGTCGGGCGGGTCAGATGGCCGCGCTGGTGGCGGGCGTGCCGGGGACCGGCGCTGACATAATAGGAATTGAACAGATAGGCGTAGTCCGGGTGGAACGGCGTGTAGCCCTTGACGTGCTCGCCGAGCAGAAACTGCTCGAAGAACCAGGTCGTATGGGCGCGGTGCCACTTGGCGGGGCTCGCATCCGGCATCGACTGGATCAGCTGGTCTTCCGCGGACAGCGGCGCGGCCCGGCGCTCGGTCTCGTCACGGACCGCGCGATAGGCATCCACCAGGCGCTGGGCTGACGACCCGGATTCGGAGGACAATGACGGGGAGGCGCCGGGAATGGCGGCCGCGGCAGAGGCTGGTTTCGTCAACGATGGTCTCCGATTCAAGGGGAGAACGTTGCTTCGGCAAACTGGTTCCAGACGGACAGTTCGTCCTAGATAGGGGTTCGGTTACAGGAAAAAAGCCTCCCCCCATGATGATATTGGGATCGTCAGGTAATCCCGGCCCCTTTTGGGGCGCCGCCCGGCTCCTGCCGCATGCCAGATTTCCGCCATTTTGCTTTGGATGCACAATGGTTTGAGCTACATATATAGCCAGTCACGGGTTAGAAGGGCGGGCCGGTCCGTTAGGGCTTGAGAGCGCCGCCCCCGAAGGAAGCGAAAATGAGCATCGAGCAATTCATCGACAACGAAGTGAAGGCGAACGACGTCGTGCTGTTCATGAAGGGCACGCCGCAATTCCCGCAGTGCGGGTTTTCCGGTCAGGTCGTGCAGATCCTCGACCACATCGGTGTCGGCTATAAGGGCCTCAACGTTCTTGAATCGGCCGAGCTGCGCGACGGCATCAAGGTCTATTCGAACTGGCCGACGATTCCGCAGCTCTATGTGAAGGGCGAGTTCGTCGGCGGTTGCGACATCATCCGCGAGATGTTCCAGGCCGGTGAATTGCAGCAGCTGTTTGCCGACAAGGGCATCCCGGTCGACGTGGTTGCCTGACCTTGAGCGCGCGCCAGATCGGCAAGGCGCGGCTCGACGTCATCGTTACCGACATCACGACCCTGCGCGTTGACGCCATCGTCAACGCGGCCAATTCGTCGCTGCTCGGTGGCGGCGGCGTCGACGGCGCGATCCATCGCGCTGCGGGCCCGGAGCTGCTCGCCGAATGCCGCACCCTCCATGGCTGCAAGACCGGTGATGCCAAGATCACCAAAGGGTATGAGCTGCCTGCCAAGCACGTCATCCATGCGGTCGGCCCGGTGTGGAATGGCGGCACCCAAAACGAGGACGCGCTGCTCGCATCCTGCTATCGCCGCGGCATCGAGCTTTGCCACGCCAACCGTCTCGGCTCGGTCGCATTTCCTGCCATCTCGACCGGCGTCTACCACTTCCCGCCGGACCGCGCCGCCGGTATCGCGGTCAAGGCCGTCGTCGATACCCTGGCGGCGGCACCCGACCTCACGCATGTGATCTTCTGCTGCTTCTCGGTCCAAAGCGGCGAGCTTCATCAGAAGGTCCTGGACACCCTCGGTAGCCCTTGTGCCTGATGATACCGCCGCTACACTTCCTTGTGATTTTCGGGGAGGGATAAACCGTATGAGTTTATTTGGATTTTGGCGGGCGGTCGCGGCCGCCGCGCTGTTGCTTGCGGCGCCGCTGGCCCGCGCCGAGGGCACCTATGAGATTCCGGCGGGTGCGCATTTCAATCCCGACAAGCTCGCCAAGATCGGCGAATTCTTCAAGAACGAGGTCGCGACCGGAAAGATTCCCGGCGCCATCGTCCTGATCCAGCAGCACGGCAAGCCAGTGTATCACGAATCCTTCGGCGTGCAGGACGTGGTCAGCAAGGCGCCGATCACGGACAAGACCATCTTCCGTCTGGCTTCGATGACCAAGGCGATCACCGCCGTGGTGTCGATGCAGCTTCTGGAGGATGGCAAGTACAAGCTCGACGATCCGGTCTCGAAATACATCCCGTCCTTTGCCAATATGAAGGTCGGCGTCGAGAAGAAGGCCGAGGACGGCACCAAGACGCTCGAGCTGGTGCCGCTGGAGCGGCCGATCACGATCCTCGACCTGATGCGGCACACCTCCGGCATCACTTACGGCTTCTATGGCGATAGCCTGGTCCGCAAGGCCTACAAGGAAGCCAACATCTATGGCGGCGATTTCGACCTCGCCGAATTCGCCGAGCGGATCGCCAAGCTGCCGCTGCACAACCAGCCCGGCGCGCTCTGGCAATACGGCCATTCCACCGACATTCTGGCCCGCGTGATGGAAGTGACGACCGGCAAGCCGCTGCTGACGATCGAGCGCGAGAAGCTGCTCGATCCGCTCGGCATGAACGACACCCGCTTCTTCGTCACCGATCCCGAGAAGCAGAAGCTGATGGCCGAGCCGATGCCGAACGACAGCGATTTCCGGGTCGGCCGGGTCAACGATCCGACCAAGGTCAAGAAATGGGCGTCCGCCAGCGGCGGCATGGTCTCGACCATGGCGGATTATTCGCGCTTCGCGCAGATGCTGCTCAATGGCGGCACCCTCGACGGCAAGACCATTTTGAAGCCCGAGACGTTCAAGCAGCTGACGACCGACCAGGTCGGCCCGGGCTCCGGCGTCGGGCGCGACGTTTTCTACTTCCCCGGCGACGGCTTCGGTTTCGGGCTCGGGATCGGGGTGCGCACCGATCCCGGCAACGCCAAGCCGCCGCCGCCCGGCGATCTCGGCGAACTGAAATGGGATGGCGCCAGCGGCTGCTATTTCGTCATCGACCGCAAGCAGGACTTCTTCTTCATCCTCCTGGAGCAGACGCCGACCGAGCGCCAGCGCGTCCAGCGGACGCTGAAGCTGCTCGTCTATGAAGCCATGGAAAACTAGAGCGTTTTCGAGCGAAGTGGATACCGGTTCGCGTGGAGAAAACGCGTCAAAACAAAGGAACAAGAGCATGACCGGATTCAACCGGTCATGCTCTTACATGCGTGGGTGCCGCGCAGTCGTCGCGGCACTCGCGGTCGCGTTCGTCGCAACGGGTGCGAAGGCCGGCGCCGCGGGGCCGGCCGCGCACAGCTTCTCGCCGGAAGGCCTCGCCAAGGTCTCCGACTATGTCAGGAACGAGATCGTAACCGGCAAGATTCCCGGCGCGATCCTGCTGCTGCAGCAGCACGGCAAGCCGGTCTATTACGAGAAGTTCGGGGTTCGCGACGTCGCCACCGAGCTCTCGATGAGCGCGGATACCATCTTCCGCCTCTATTCGATGTCGAAGCCGATCACCACCGTCATCGCGATGATGCTGGTCGAGGAAGGCAAGCTCGCGCTCAGCGATCCCGTGTCGAAATACATCCCGGCCTTTGCCGGCATGAAGGTCGGCGTGGAAAAGCGCGGCGATGAGGGCAAGGCGACGATGATGCTGGCGCCGCTCAAGCGTCCCGTCACCATCGAGGACCTGATGCGCCACACCGCCGGCCTGCCGTACGGCTATTACGGTGGTGGTATCGTGAACACGACCTACGCCGATGCTGGCCTGTTCAACAACGATCCCGACAATGCCGAGTTCGTGGCGCGGCTCGCGGCGCTGCCGCTTGCTGAGCAACCCGGTACGCAATGGGACTACGGTCATTCCACCGACGTGCTCGGCCGCATCATCGAAGTGATCACAGGGAAATCCCTGTTTCAGGTCGAGAAGGAGCGGCTGCTCGGTCCGCTCGGGATGAACGAAACCGCGTTCTATGTCGCCGACCGCGCCAAATGGCCGCTGGTCGCCGAGCCGATGCCGAAGGATCGCACCATCAGTCCGGTGGCCGAAATTCGCGACCCGCGCAAGCCGCTGCGCTGGGAATCCGGCGGTGGCGGGATGGTCGGCACCATCGGCGACTATGCTCGCTTCTCGCAGATGCTTCTCAACGGCGGCAGCTATGACGGCCGGCGCTATCTGAAGCCGGAGACCATCGCGCTGATGGCGTCGGACCATATCGGTCCGGAGACCGGGGTCGTGCGCGACAAGAACTATTACCCGGGTCCGAACTCCGGCTTCGGCCTAGGCTTCGCGGTCCGCACCTCGGTGCCGCCGAACACGTCGTGGCCATTGGGCGAGTATCGCTGGGACGGTGTCGGGGGCACGTTCTTCTTCATCGATCCCGCAGACGATCTGTTCGGAATCTTCATGGTGCAGACGCCATCACAGCGCGGCCGGATCCAGCAGGAGCTCAAGCTGCTGATCTACCAGGCGATGGGGCGCTAGAGGTGGTGGGCGGAGGTGGTCATGCAGGCAATGACATTCACCTTCCGCAAGCTCATCCTGGTGGCCGTCACGCTTGCCGCGGTGGCCGCGTGTCGGCCCGTTCTGGCCGAAGAACGGGGTGATGCCGACGTCGTGCAGCGGATCGACCACGTCGTAAACGGCCTGAGGACGGCGATCGTCGTCGATGGCGATGCGCCGATGACGTTGTCCGATCGCATGAACGAACTGCACGTTCCCGGTGTCAGCATCGCGGTGATTCATGGCGGCGCCATCGAATGGGCGCGCGGTTTTGGCTCTGTCGCCATCGGCGGTCCGCCCTTGGTGCCGGAAACGCTGTTCCAGGCGGCCTCGATCAGCAAACCGGTGACCGCCATTGCCGCGCTCGCGCTCGTTCAGGCCGGCAAGCTCGATCTCGATGCCGACGTCAACGTCGCGCTCAAGAGCTGGAAGATCCCGCACCATCCGTATTCCCAATCCCAGGTGACGGTTCGGCGGTTGCTGAGCCATACGGCCGGAACGAACGTGCCCTTCTACCCGGGCTATCAGGCCGGCCAGCCGGTCCCCTCGCTTGTCGAGATCCTCGACGGCAGGCCGCCTGCGAACACTGCGCCCGTTCGGGTCGAGCACGAACCCGGCAAGCAGACTGAATATTCCGGCGGCGGCTACACGATCGTCCAGCAATTGCTCATCGACGTGACGGGGCGGCCGTTTCCGGCGCTGCTCGATGACATTGTCTTCAAGCCGCTCGCCATGACGCATTCCAGCTTCGCGCAGCCATTGCCTGCGGCTCGTTTGCCGATGGCCGCGACGCCGTACCGGGCGGACGGCGCGCCGGTGCCCGGAGGGGCGCATGTCTATCCCGAGCTGGCCGCGGCGGGATTATGGACGACGCCGAGCGATCTCGCCCGTCTCTTGCTCGCCCTGCTGGATTCGTTGGCCGGTCGGAGCAATCCCGTTCTGTCGCAATCGATGACGGCCGAGATGCTTTCGCCGGTTCTGGGCAGTGCCGACGGGCTACCCCCCGGGATAGGACGACGTGGGATGGGCTGGCTGGTTCGCGGCTCGGCGCCCAACCGGCAATTCTGGCACAACGGGGTGAACGAGGGCTTCATCGACACCATGGTCATTTTCGAGAATGGCGATGGCGCTGTTGTCATGACCAACGGCTGGGGCGGGCGGATCCTCGTCGACGAAATCCTGCGCAGCATCGCGGCCGAGTACGGCTGGCCGGATCGTCAGGCCAAGGTCGGGAAGCTCGCCACGGTGAGCCCGCAGGCGCTGGACCGTCTGGTCGGGACCTATCGGTTCACGCCCGAATTTTCGATCCACGTTACAAGGGAAGGAGATCGCCTGTTCAGCGAGGCGACAGGGCGGGAGCGGCGCGAAATCTTCGCCGCCAGCGATCGCGAGTTCTTTTTCAAGGTCGTCGATGCCGTGCTGTCATTCGACACGGACGGTCAGAACGCGGCAATGCAAGTGACCCTTCACCAGGAAGGAACCGATTACGTCGGAAAGCGGTTGCCGTAGTCTGGTAGCCCGGATTTTGTGGAGCTCCATCCGGGCTGTGGGGGCTACGCCGCGCGCACGATGTCCCTGACGTGGCCGATCATCTCCTCGATCATCGCCGCCGTGACATCGAGATGCGTGCAGGCCCTGATCCGGCCATCCATCATCGCCAGCGTCACGCCGCGCTTGCGCAGCTCGGCGACCATTTTGTCGCCTGATACGCCGGCGCCGTCAGGCTTGAAGAAGACTAGGTTGGTCTCCGGCGCCTGCACGGCGATGCCGTTGATCTGCGACAGCCCGCGCGCCAGCGCCCGTGCATTGGCATGGTCGTCGGCGAGGCGGTCGACGTGGTGATCGAGTGCATGGATGCAGGCGGCGGCACAGACGCCGGACTGCCGCATCGAGCCGCCGAGCCGCTGCTTCCAGCGCCAGACGTCGTCGATGAAGGCGCGGGTGCCGGCGATCACGCCGCCGATCGGCGCGCCCAGGCCCTTGGAGAAATCGATCCAGGCGGAATCCCAGCCCGCGGTCATGTCGCGCGGCGAGATGCCTGACGCCACGGTCGCATTCAGCAGCCGCGCGCCGTCCATATGGGTGATAAGGCCGTGCGCCTTGGCGATGCTCACGACCTCGTCCAGCGCGGCCTTCTTCCAGATCGTGCCGCCGCCGATATTGGCGGTCTGCTCGACGCTGACGAGCACCTGCGGCGGCTGGTAGCGGGTGCGCGGATGCAGCGCGGCGCGGAAGGTGTCCGGCGTGAACTGGCCGTCGTCGCCCGAGAGCTGCGTGATCTGGAAGCCGCCGAGCGCCGCATGCGCGCCGCCCTCGCGTGCGATGATGTGCGCGGTGGCGTGCGCCAGGATCTCGTCGCCGGGGCGGCAATAGGCCAGCGTCGCCGCGACGTTGCACATCGTGCCCGACGGCATGAACACGGCGGCCCCCTTGCCGAGCAGATCGGCGACGCGGGCGCAGAGCTCATTGGTGGTCGGATCGTCGCCAACCTGCTCGTCGCCGACCTCAGCCTTCGCCATCGCCTCGCGCATCGCCGGCGTCGGCCTGGTCTGGGTGTCCGACAGCAGGTTGATGCGGACGGGCGGCGCCTTCGGATCGGGCGGGGCAGGGGTGTAGTGCATGATGTCTCTCTCGGTCGATGTGTGCTGACTTTAGCCAAACAAAAAGGCCCCGGCAAAACCGGGGCCTTTCGGATCTCGCATGCGTGCCGTGATCAGCGCGAATAGAATTCGACGATCAGATGCGGCTCCATCTGCACCGGGAACGGCACGTCGCCGAGCGCCGGGATGCGGGCGAACTTCGCGGTCATCTTGCCGTGATCGACCTCGAGGAAGTCGGGCACGTCGCGCTCGGGCAGCTGGGCGGCTTCCAGCACCGGGGTGAGCTGCTTGGAGGCTTCCTTGACCTCGATGCTGTCGCCGACCTTCAGCTTGTAGCTGCCGATGTTGACCTTGCGGCCGTTCACCTTGACGTGGCCGTGGTTGATGAACTGGCGCGCGGCGAACATCGTGGCGACGAACTTGGCGCGGTACACCACGGTGTCGAGACGGCGCTCCAGCAGGCCGATCAGGTTCTCGCCGGTGTCGCCCTTCAGGCGGCTGGCTTCGACATAGATGCCGTGGAACTGGCGCTCGGAAATGTTGGCGTAGTAGCCCTTGAGCTTCTGCTTGGCGCGGAGCTGCACGCCGAAGTCGGAGAGCTTGCCTTTGCGGCGCTGGCCGTGCTGGCCGGGGCCGTATTCGCGGCGGTTCACGGGGCTCTTCGGGCGGCCCCAGATATTCTGGCCCATGCGGCGATCGATCTTGTACTTCGCCTCACTGCGCTTTGTCATCGCGTCCTCTTTGTATAGCCGTCGCTGCGTCGCGCCCGGCGTTTTGTCAGTTTCAGGTTTGAGGAGACGCGCCCTCCTGTGTACCGGCCAAAAGGCCTGTACCGACAGGTCCGCCTCGAAAGCTCGGGGAGAACCACGGGTCGCGAAACGCATCGCGGGCCGAAACCGGCCCGCGAGCAAGGGTGGTCTTAAGGAGAAAGTCCGGGTCTGTCAAACAAAACGCGGGGCGGTTTGGGCCGAATCGACGCCAAAATCGGCTGTTTTCGCCCCTCAAAGCCTGGTTGCCGCCGCCCGGACCGGCCGAGTGCCGGTTTCCGGCCGGATCGCGCCCAATTCGGGGGCAATCACGCCGCTCAATACCTGCTCGAGCCGGGCCAGCGTCCGGGCGATCAGCGCCGCGTCGCAGACCAAATGGTCCCAGCGCAGCACCACATCGACGGTGTGATCCGGCTTGATCACGCCATAGCTCAGCAGGAATGGGCCCGGGCTCAGCGCGTGCAATTTACCCGCGCAATCGCCACCATGCCGACGCTGCGCGGCAGCTCATAGAGGCACGGCCAGGGCCATTTGACGTGCAGCGTGCGCAGGGTCGGCTCGGTCTTGGCGACCAGCGCGAACGCCTTGACGAAGATCGCGGCCCAGCCGGGTGCCAGCGCGGGCCTCGACCACGGCGCGGACATTCAGGGAGCGTGTCAGGGAAACGAACGGCACGCCGGCCGACGCGTACATCAGATCGGCGACGGGACGGCGCGGCAATGAAATTCGACGAAATCGACCGCGCATCCGTTCAGTTCAAGTCCCTATAAACCGGCAAAATATCAATGTCCGGCGAGCGCAAATTGTCGCTCGCCGTACCTGAAGTTCAGATGAACCAACTGGCGGTAAGCCAATTGGTTCTGCTCACGGCGCCGGTTTTGCCAGGGGCTCGCCGGCCTTGACCACGTAGACCCCGAGCACCTTGAGCGGCTTGTCGCCGGAGGCCTTGGCGTCGTGCACCGCACCTTCCGGGATCTGGTAGGAATCGCCCGCCTTCACTTTCAACGGCGGCTGGCCGTCGATCACAAGTTCGAGCTCGCCTTCGAGCACATAGCCGGTTTCAGCACCGGGATGGCTGTGACGCCCCGACGCGCCCCCGGCCGGAACCTCGGCGATCGCGGTCACCGTGTTGTAGCCCGCCGGGAAATCGACCTTTTGCAGCGGCGTGCGCTTGATGCCGCTCTGCTGCGCAACAGCAGCGCCGGCACCGGCAAAGGCAATCACGGTGAGACCAATCAGCAATTTCCTGAACATGCATTTCCTCCCAAGGCGCCAAAGCCTAGCAGCGCGGACTCGCGGCGGAAAGCCTGCGAAGTGTGATGTGCGCTTGCGACGTTCGGATAAGTCCGTTCATCTCGCGGCGCGAACCACCCGAGTTTCTGCATCATTTGTCCGCCCTCGATTATCAGAGGGCGCAGGGAAAGCCAGGTGCCGATCGCACCCATGGGTCCCGTGCAACAAAAAGCACGGGAGGTAGGACCACAGGTGTAACCGGGAACTCCGGCTTTCCCCGCGCGATGGGTTACGGCTTATACGTGCTCTCCCCGGCGAGACTGGGCTTCCTTGTCACCGCCCTCGCAAAACGCTTTCGCATATTGCGACGAGACACCTGCCGCTAGGGCGTCAGGACCACACGATTTCGCCGTCCGCATCGATCACGCTTCGTCGGTCGTGACCTCAGCGTCCACCGCATCTCACCGCAACACCCGTGACGATGCGCAAGCGCCCCTCGATCGGGTGAGACGGGCAAATCTATACACTGAGTTGGGTGTGCCGATAAACAGAAATATTTTTGACGACGGGTCTTGCCACGTCGGGCAACTCAGTGATCGCGATTTCGGGCGACGCCGGCTCGTTGCGCCGTACCCGCAGCGGGCCGAGTTCCGGTTCGTGCAGGCCGTTCAATTCGCGTGAGACAATGTGCCGCGCAGCCTGCCGCGCTCAAGCTGCATGGCCCCGACGTGCGAGCCTTTGGCGGCGTCGTGAAGTCCTTCGAAGCCGACGAGTTCGCTGGTGCTGACCGAGAGGTGCTCGCTTATTTTCAGGTTCACAACTGGAGAGTGCGATTGATCTGCCGAGACCAAGTGCTTGAAGTCAGGACAAGAACTTCCCCGGCGACAACGCCGGTTTGATTTGCACGGCGAGATCGTGGCGCGGATTTGCCGACGTGCAAATTTTCGCTTGTTTTTCCAAGAAGGCAATGATGCCCGCGGCATCGGATTGATGGAATTGGGACATCGTTCGTTAAGGCTGCACGCCTTGGGGTTGAGATTGGCACAAAGTGCACATGCCACGCATAACACGTTGCGCTATCGTTTGATCTCAAAGCGAAACAGCTCGTGACAACGTCCGGCGGGACGGATCACGCGCCGCATGGGCGGCTGCGCACGCGAGCGCTCGGGTAGATGGCGACGAGGAGAGAAAGGGAAGAAGGCCTGACGCAATCAACGCTGCCGAAAAGTGCAGCATCAAAAAATGGAAGGGCGCGACAATGCAATCGAGCACGACGTTCGATCACCGAGAAGCCAATCCTGCGATCTTCAAGCCTGCGATCTTCGGCAAGATCTTCCGCGTAGCACTCAACGAAATCACCGACCCATCGAGAACACAGGGTTTTTGGGACTGTTGCCCGCGGTAATGCGCGAACAGGTGTATCGCCATGTCCCGGGCCGAGATCGCTTCCGCTGAAGCAGAGCCGGACGACCGCATGCAGACCGACGACATGGTCTGGATTCCCGGCGGCACGTTCCGCATGGGATCGGACCAGCATTATCCCGAGGAAGCGCCGTCGCATCGCGCGTCGGTCGATGGTTTCTGGATCGACCGCACGCCGGTGACCAACGCCCAATTCCGCGACTTCGTGCGGGAGACCGGCCACATCACGTTCGCCGAGCGGCCGCCCGATCCCGCGCAATATCCGGGCGCGCTGCCGCACATGCTCTATGCCGGCTCGCTGGTGTTTTCTCCGCCGCGCCGCGTCCACACCCTGCGCGACTGGAGCCAATGGTGGACCTACCTGCGGGGCGCGAACTGGCGTCGCCCCTATGGCCCGCGCAGCAACATCAACGTGCTCGGCAGCCATCCCGTCGTCCACGTCGCCTATGCCGATGCGCTGGCCTACGCCAAATGGGCCGGCAAGGAGCTGCCGACCGAAGCGGAGTGGGAGTTCGCGGCACGCGGCGGGCTCGAGGATGAGGAATATGCCTGGGGCAATGCCCTGACGCCCGGCGGCAAGCACATGGCCAATACCTGGCAGGGCAATTTCCCGCTGCAGAATCTCTGCGAGGACGGTTTTGACCGGACCTCGCCGGTGACCGCGTTCCCGCCGAACGGCTATGGCGTCCACGACATGATCGGCAATGTCTGGGAGTGGACCGCCGACTGGTGGTCGGCCCGCCATGAGGCCGATGCCGCGAAACCTTGCTGCATTCCGCAGAATCCGCGCGGCGGCCGCGAGAGCGCGAGCTACGACCCCGCCCAGCCGGCGATCAGGATTCCCCGCAAGGTCCTGAAAGGCGGCTCGCATCTCTGCGCGCCGAACTACTGCCGCCGCTATCGCCCGGCCGCGCGCCATGCCGAGCCGGTCGATACCTCGACCAGCCATGTCGGATTCCGCTGCGTGGTGCGGTCGTCGCCAGCCGTTTCTCACCCGCCGAAATGAAGGCCTTTGCAATGTAAGGAGTTTCTTATGAGCAACGACGCCGACAACAACAAACAGGCCGACAAGGCTATCGACCGTCGCAATCTCTTGCTGGGCACATCCACCCTGGTGGCCGCGGCGACATTGACGTCCGATGCGTTCGCGCAGGCGCAGAAGGCAGCGCCTTCGTCGGCTGCAAGTCCGTCCCCTGCGGCGACCTCGGGCCGCAAGCCGAATATCCTGGTGATCTGGGGTGACGACATCGGCATCGCGAACATCAGCGCCTATTCGAATGGCTTGATGGGATACGAGACGCCAAGCATCGACCGCATTGCGCGCGAAGGCCTCAAGATGCAGCATTATTACGGCGAGCAGTCTTGCACGGCCGGCCGCGCTGCGTTTCTCACCGGCCAGCATGGTATTCGTTCCGGTCTGACCAAGGTCGGCTTTCCCGGTGCGCCAATGGGGATGAGCCAGCTCGATCCGTCGGTCGGCGGTCTGCTCAAGAATCTCGGCTATACCACCGGTCAGTTCGGCAAAAATCACGTCGGCGACCGCAACGAATCGCTGCCGACTGTGAACGGCTTCGACGAGTTCTTCGGCAACCTCTACCATCTCAATGCCGAGGAAGAGCCGGAGCTGCCCGACTATCCCAAGGATCCGGCCTACCGCGCCAAGTTTGGCCCGCGCGGCGTCCTGCGCTGCAAGGCGACGGATCGTGACGATCCCACGGTCGATCCGCGGTTCGGCAAGATCGGCAAGCAGACCATCGAGGATACCGGCGCCCTGACCAAGAAGCGCATGGAGACGGTCGATGACGAAACGTCCGCGGCGGCGATCGATTTCATCAAGCGGCAGCAGGCGGCCGGCAAGCCGTTCTTCTGCTGGTTCAACGCGACGCGCATGCATCTGCGAACGCATGTGCGCGCCGACCACCGGGGCCGCTACACCCACGGCGACAGCGAATACATTGACGGCATGATGGAGCACGACGACACCGTCGGCTCACTGCTCAAAGCGCTGGACGATCTGGGAATCGCGAACGACACCATTGTGGTCTATTCGAGCGACAACGGGCCCCACATGAACACCTGGCCCGACGGTGCCATGACCTGGTTCCGCTCCGAGAAGAACACCAATTGGGAGGGCGCTTTCCGCGTGCCCTGCCTTGTCCGCTGGCCCGGTGTGATCAAGCCCGGTACGGTCAGCAACGAACTCATGAGCCACAACGACTGGATCCCAACGTTATGTTCGATCGCCGGCGAACCCGACATCGTCAACAAGCTGAGGGCTGGCTACACCGCGAACGGCACCAGCTACAAAGTCCATCTCGACGGCTATGACCAGTCGGCGTTCCTCCGCAACGTCAGCGGGACCGCCGCCAACAACAACGGCACCAAGAGCGCGCGCGACAAGTTTTTCTACTCGGACGATGATGGCCTGTTGGTGTGCTTCCGGCAGGGCGACTACAAATACGTCTTCTCCGAGCAGCGCAAGGAAGGGACGATGGGGCTGTGGGCCGAACCCTTCACCACGCTCCGCCTGCAGAAGATATTTAACCTGATGCAGGACCCCTTCGAGCGCGCCGACATCACCTCCAACACCTTCTGGGACTGGAATCTGAATCATGTCGGCAGCGCCTACGGCATGATGGATGAGGTGTTCCAGTTCGTCGCGACGTTCAAGGAGTTTCCGCCGCGCGCCTTCCCGCCGAGCTTCAATCCCGCCAACATCCTGGAAGGCATGATGGATGGGATCAAGCAGAAGAAGGCGCTAATCGAAGGAATGGATGTCGACAAGGTCCGCGCCGGACTGAACCGGATCATCCAGCAGCAACTGCAAAATCGCTAACTCTGCGCACCCGGCTCATCCTTCGGTGAGCCGGCCTGCAGTTTCTCGACCGTCGCTACAGCCTTCTGAAAAGTAAGGAGTGTCGAATGAGCAATGAAACCAGGAACAGGAGCCAGACCGAAGCGGAACAGGCGATCAATCGTCGAAATCTGCTGCTCGGTACATCCTCGCTGGTCGCAGCAGCGGCGTTGACATCGGACGCGCTGGCACAGGCGCAGAAGGCTGCCCCGGCGCCGGCTGCAAGTCCGGCCGCGGCGGCGGCCTCGGGGCGCAAGCCGAATATTCTTATCATCTTCGGCGACGATATCGGCCAGACCAACCTGAGCGCCTATTCATTCGGCCTGATGGGCTATCGCACGCCGAATATCGATCGCGTTGCCAAAGAAGGCATGATGTTTACCGACTATTATGCCGAGCAAAGCTGCACGGCAGGGCGATCATCCTTCATCACCGGCCAATGCACGTTGCGAACCGGCCTCTCGAAGGTTGGCGTCCCCGGCGCGACCGTTGGCCTGCAGGCTAGGGACGTCACGATCGCCCAAGTGCTCAAGCCGCTGGGCTACGCCACCGGCCAGTTCGGCAAGAACCACCTTGGCGACCGCAACGAATATTTGCCGACGGTGCACGGCTTCGACGAGTTCTACGGCAACCTTTATCACCTCAACGCCGAAGAAGACCCCGAGAACTGGTTCTACCCGAAAGACCCCGGCTTCTTCGACAAGTTCGGACCGCGCGGCGTGTTGCGTTGCAAGGCATCCGACCGCGACGACCCGACCGAGCAGCCACGCTGGGGCAGGGTTGGCAAGCAGACCATCGAGGACACCGGGCCGCTCTCCAAGAAGCGCATGGAAACCATCGACGATGAGACGTCGGCCGCGGCGGTCGATTTCATGCGGCGTCAGGTTCAGGCGAACACGCCGTTCTTCTGCTGGTTCAACTCCACCCGCATGCATTTCCGCACCCATGTGCGGGCGGAGCATCGCGACAAGCCGGGCCTGACTTCACGGACCGAATATGCCGACGGGATGATCGAGCACGATGCGACGATCGGCACGAACCTCAAGGCCCTGGACGATCTCGGCGTCGCCAATGATACGATCGTTCTCTACACGACCGACAACGGCCCGCATCAGAACTCCTGGCCGGACGCCGGCACGACGCCGTTCCGCAGCGAGAAGAACACCAACTGGGAAGGCGCGTTCCGCGTGCCCTGCATGATCCGCTGGCCGGGACGAATCCAGCCGGGTTCGGTCTCGAACGAAATGATCAGCGGACTCGACTGGTTCCCCACACTCATGGCCGCGGCCGGCGATACGGAGATCAAGCAGAAGCTGCTCAACGGCTATAACGTCGGTGGCAAGACATTCAAGGTTCACCTCGACGGTTACAACCAGCTTCCATATCTCACCGGCCAGCAGGATCGCGGCGCCCGCAAGGAATTCATCTACTTCAACGACGACGGCGATGTCGTGGCGATGCGTTATGAGAACTGGAAAGCGGTGTTCGAAGAGCAGCGCGTCAACGGCACCATGCGGATCTGGGCGGAGCCGTTCACCAAGCTGCGGGTGCCGAAATTCTTCAATCTGCGTTCCGATCCGTACGAACGTGCGGACGTCACCTCGAACACTTACTACGACTGGTTCATGTCGGACGCTGCCGGCGCATTCCTGGCGTCCTCGGCGGTCGTCGGAGACTTTCTCGCGACTTTCAAGGATTATCCTCCGAGCCAGCGGCCATCGAGCTTCAGCATCGACCAGCTGGTCGAGAAGATGCAGAAGAGCTTTGAGGTGACCCAATAGGCATGAAGCTCAACGAGAGGCGGTAGGGGAAATCCGTTGCGGATTGCAGTGATGGCTGGATGCACAGGACTGAACCGACGAGCGGCCGTTGCGGCGCTCGTCGCTCTCGTGCTGTGCAGCGTTGTCGGTGCCCGTGCCCAGGCCGACCCGCTGCCGTCCTGGAACGACGGCGCGGCAAAGCAGGCGATCACCGATTTCGTCGCGCGGGTGACGACGCAAAGCGGGGCGGATTTCGTCCCGCCGGCGGAGCGCATCGCCACTTTCGACAATGACGGCACGCTGTGGACCGAGCAGCCACTCTATTTCCAACTCGCCTTCGCGTTCGACCGCGTCAAGGCGATGGCGCCGGAGCATCCGGACTGGAAGACGCGGCAACCCTTCAAGGCGCTGCTGGAGAAGGACACCAAGGCGCTTGCGGCCAGCGGAGAGAAAGGGCTGTTGCAAATCCTGGCGGTCACGCATGCCGGCATGACCACGGAGGCGTTTGCGCAGTCCGTCCGCGACTGGCTCGCGACGGCAAGGCATCCGCGGTTCAACCGTCCCTATGACAGCCTGGTCTATCAACCGATGCTGGAGCTGCTGGTTTATCTCAGGGCCAACGGCTTCAAGACCTTCGTCGTCTCCGGCGGCGGCGTCGAGTTCATGCGGCCGTGGATGGAACGGGTCTACGGCATTCCGCCGGAGCAGGTGGTCGGCTCGTCGGGCGTGGTGAAATTCCAGATCGGTGCTGACGGCAAGCCGGTGCTGATGAAGGAAGCCAAGGTCGAATTCATCGATGACGGTCCGGGCAAGCCGGTCGGGATCAACCGCTTTATCGGTCGCCGTCCGATCTTCGCGTTCGGCAACTCGGATGGCGATCTGCAGATGTTGCAATGGACCGCGGCGGGGCAGGGCGCGCGCTTCGCCGGCATCGTGCACCACACCGATGCCGCGCGCGAATACGCCTATGACCGGCAATCGAAGATCGGCAAGCTCGACAAGGCGCTCGACGCGGCCATTGCGGGCGGCTGGACCGTGGTCGACATGAAGCAGGATTGGAAAGAGGTCTTTCCGCCCCTGGCCACAACAGGTGCTGCGAAGGAGGCGAAGCCATGAGCGGCTACGACATCTTCGCCTGGATCGTGCTGCTTATCCTGGTCGCGAGCGCGATCAGTATGTTCTGCATCGCCGGCTGGTTGCCCGGGCATATCGCGAAATCCCGCAATCACCCTTACGCGCAGGCCGTGACCGTCGCCGGCTGGATCACCTTGATCTGCGGCTTTGCGCTGTGGCCGGTCGCTTTCGTCTGGGCCTATGTCGACGTGCCGGCGCCGCACCGGGCGGAAGATGCGTGATGGGTGTCGCGATCTTCAACACCTATCTGGTGCTGCTGTTCTTGCTGGTGCAGTTCAGGATCGTGCGCTTCAACCTGTTCTGGAAAGCGTCGCCCTTCGTCGTGCTGGTGCTCTTGCTGTTCGGCCTGCTGGTGCCGATGGGTTGGGGCGCGCCGCAGGGCTCGGCGCTGGTTGTGCGCAATGCGGTGTCGATCGTCCCCGACGTCGCGGGCGAGGTGACCGAGGTGCCCGTCGTCGCCAACACGCCGCTGAAGGCGGGCGACATTCTCTTCAAGATCGATCCGACGCCCTACGACGCACAGGTCAAGGCGATCGAGGCGCAGCTCAAGCTGTCCAGGACGCGGCTCGCCCAGATGACGACGCTCTACGAACGCGATGCCGGGCGCGGCTTTGACGTCGAGCAGCGGCAGTCCGAGGTCGATCAGCTCAGCGGCCAGCTCGAGGCAGCACAGTGGAACAGCGACAAGACGGTGGTCCGCGCGCCGGCCGACGGTTACGTCACCAACCTCGCGCTGCGCAAGGGCGCGCGGGTGGCGAACCTGCCGCTGTCGCCGGTGATGGCGTTCATCGACACCTCGAGCACGATCATCGGCGTCGAGATCAACCAGATCGATGCGCGGTATGTCGCGCCGGGACAGGAGGCCGAAGTCACGTTCAAGTTCGCTCCCGGGCAAATTTATTCCGGCAAGGTCGAAAGTGTGTTGCAGGCGATCGCGACGGGTCAGACCCAGACCTCGGGTACGGCCGTGGCGCCGAAGGCGATCGAGGCTGCGCCATTCGTCGTGCGTGTCAAGCTCGACGATGCTGCCTTCGCCGACCGGCTGCCCGCGGGCGCAACCGGCACGGCGGCGATCTACACGGAGCATCTCAAACCGACGCATGTCGTGCGGCGCGTGATTCTGCGCCAGGTCGCGATCGTCAATTACGTCAATCCGTTCTGAGGGGAGCGGATTGACAAATGCAGGGAGCAGTACGGGTGAGACACATTTCCAAAGCGATCACGGCGGCATTCTGCGTATCGACGGTTCTGGCTGCGCCGAGTTCGCCGGCTGCCGCGCAGCAGGCGGCCACAGTTCTCGGCGTGACGCCAGACGAGAAGACCGTCGCCGATGCCTATATCTATCTGCTCGGGCGCGTCCTCGTGATCCGCCAGGAGCACATAGATCGCAAGGGTGAGGGCTTCGCCTACAACAAGATCAAGTACAATCCGCTCGGCTCGGCCGATTTCGTCAACCCGAACTTTGATGTTGCCTATCTGGAGGCGTGGTTCGCGGTCGACGACAAGACGCCTGTCATCCTGGAGGTACCCGAGATCAAGGGGCGCTACTACACCGCGCAGATTCTGGATGAGTGGGGCGAGGTCATCGCCAATATCAACGAGCGCATCTTTCCGACCAAACCATACGGCAAGTTCGCTCTGGTGAAGCCGGGTTCCTCCGCAAAGATCCCCGCTGACGCCGGCCGCATCGAGCTGCATTCCAGCAAGGCGAAAATGCTCGGCCGCGTCGAGTTGAAGGGCGATCCGGATGGTGCCGTGAAGCTTCAGCGTGCGTTCACCGTGACAGCGCTCGGGAAGCCGGCGATTGCGCCGCCTCCGGCCATTCCGATGTTCAGCAATGTGGACCTGATTGGCGTCGAGATTTTCGACGACGTCGACGCCAAGCTCGGGAGCGCGCTCGATGTCTCGCCGAACGCCGCCGAGATGCAGCAGAAGGTCCGCGCCGTCGCGGCCTATGTCGCGTCCGGCAAGGAGGCGCGCGCATCGATCGATGCGCAGCTCAAGAAGGTCTCGACGCAGTTTCGCGAGGATGCCCTGACCAAGACCGCGCCATACGTGAATCATTGGCTGTGCGCGTCGTCCGGTGGCAACTATGGCGCAGGCTATCGATTGCGCTCGTCGGCCAACTATGCGGGGATCTGGGCGAACAACCCCGCCGAGGTCGTGTACTTTCCGGCGACCCGCGACGCCAATGAGCAGCCGCTCAATGGCAGCAACAGCTATGTCATGCACTTTCCGGCCAATGGACTGCCGCAATCGGTAGTCGATGCCTACTGGTCTGTCATCCTGGTCGGCGTGCCGGACTATCGTGTGGTGCAGAATCCCCTGAAACGATACAACTTTAACAATCACTCGCCGTTGGTGAAGGAGGCGGATGGTTCGCTGAAGATCGGCATCGGAGCGAAGCCGGTGGCCGGCGTTCCCGAGGCTAACTGGCTGCCGGCCGCCGACGGCAAGCCGTTCTCGCTGACATTCCGGACATATGTGCCGAAGGAGCCGGCAAGGACGTGTGAATGGACACCGCCGGCTCTGACAAAGGTCAATTGAGTTTTCGGGGGCCGGACGGATTGCCGGCGCCCGGAGCAGATTCTCGTTCTACGTGCAAGTAGTGGAGTTGGTTCATGATGATCAGGAAGATTGGCTTTGGCTTGGTGGCGTTCACCCTGATCACGAGCGCACAGGCTGAGCCGCCCGCGGACGGCGCTGTGCCGGTCACGGTCGACAACTTCATTCGCGCCGAGTCGGACCTCTATCTCGGCAACATCGCCCGGGAGAACGGCTTCGGCAGGTTCAATCATAATCGTGAACCCGCTTCTCTCGACAAGCAGGCTGTCATCCGCCTCAACCGCGACACGCTCTACTCCGGCGCGGTCTTCGATCTCGACGCGGGACCGGTCTCGATTACGCTGCCGGATGCAGGCAAGCGATTCATGTCGATGGAGGTGATCAATCAGGATCACTACGTCGTGGAGGTTGACTATGGCGCCGGCACCCGGACCTTGTCGAAAGACAAGGTCGGCACGCGCTACGTCGTTGTCGCCATCCGCACGCTGGTCGATCCAACGGACGCCAAGGATGTCGATGCGGTCCACAAGCTTCAGGACGCCATCAAGGTCAGCCAGAAGACTGCCGGCAAGTTCGAGGTGCCGAACTGGGATCCGGCCAGCCAGAAGAAGGTCCGCGATGCGCTGCTCGTGCTGGGCTCCACCATTCCCGACTTCAAGAAGGCGTTCGGCACCAAACAGCAGGTCGATCCTATCAGGCATCTGGTCGGGACCGCGTCCGCCTGGGGCGGCAATCCCGACAAGGACGCGACCTATCTCAACATCACGCCCGCGAAGAACGACGGCACCACCGTCTACAAGCTCAAGGTCAAGGACGTGCCCGTGGACGGCTTCTGGTCGGTCAGCGTCTATAACGAGCAGGGTTATTACGAGAAGAATTCCGACAACGCCTATACGCTGAACAACCTCACCGCCAGGCGCAGTGACGACGGCGCGATCGCGATCCAGTTTGGCGGCTGCGACGGCAAGATTGTGAACTGCCTGCCGATCACCAAGGGCTGGAACTACACGGTCCGGCTCTATCGGCCGCGCGCCGAAATCCTGAACGGCAAGTGGAAATTCCCGGAGCCGCAGCCAGCGAGCTGATGCGAATCCGTTACGATGTCTTGAACGAGGTGGGGAGGTTCAGATGACAATGGTCAAACGTCACAAGCGTGCGGTGCTTGGCATTGTTGGCGCACTGGCGCTGTCGGCGATGCCGCGCACGGCGTTGGCCGACGCCGGTGGACTGAGCTTCTGGCTCCCCGGCGCGTTCGCAAGCCTGACGGCGGCGCCGGCGATGCCCGGTTGGGCCTATGAGACGATCTATATCCACCTGGATCAAAGCGCCAACGCGAGCAAGAATTTCGTCATCGGCAACCGCGTGCCGGGATCGGTCGTCGCCGGTCTCAACGCGCATGCGGACGTGCTGATTGAAGGCTTCACCTATACTTGGGCACAGGCCGTGCTAGGCGGGCAGGCGGCGGTGACCTTCCTGACCGCGCCGGGGAACATCGGTGTCGGTGTCGACGCGACGCTGACGGGCCCGCGGGGCAACACGATCTCGGGCGTCGCAACCGACAACCGCACGACGATCTCTGATGTCTTCTACCAGGGCACGCTGAAATGGAATCAGGGTGTCAACAACGAGATGTTCTACATTTTCGGCAACATCCCGAGCGGGACCTATGACAGCACCCGCCTCGCCAATCTCAGCTTTGGATTTGTCGCGATCGACGTTGGCGGCGCTTACACCTATCTCAATTCGGAATCCGGCCAGGAGTTCTCGGTGCTGGCCGGCGTCACCTACAATGGAATGAACAAGGATCTGCAATACCAGAACGGCATCGACTTCCACCTCGACTGGGGACTGTCGAAGTTCGTCGCCAAGAATGTCCATGTCGGCGTCGCCGGCTACTATTTCCAGCAGCTCACCGGCGACAGCGGAGCCGGCGCCAAGCTCGGCGATTTCAAGGGGCGCGTCGCCGGTATTGGCCCGCAGGTCGGATTCATCTTTCCCGTTGGCGAGGGCTATCAGGGCTATCTGAACCTCCGGGGCTACAAGGATTTCGCCGCCGAGAACCGCGCGGAGGGATGGACGGCCTGGGTGACGTTCCAGCTCTCGACCGCCGCGCCGCAGACCGCGCCGGCGAAGCCGATCGTGCGGAAATATTAGGGGAGGCGGACAACCAGCCCGATGAGTGACGCGCGTGCGACCAGCCGGAGGCCGGTTCGGATCGGCTTCCGTACCTCGATCATCACGGTGTTCATCGCCGCGGTGCTGGTCGTCGGTCTGACGCTGGTCTATCTCAGCTTCCGCCGGGTCTCGTCGATCACGCAGATGGCCGCGAGCACCTTCATCGACAAGGTGGGGCAACTCGGCGCCGATCGCATCGACGCGCAGTTCAAGAACGTGCGCGACAATCTCGATATCCTGGCGGGTCTGCCGGCGATCCGGGAGGCAGACATCGCCGACAACAGCCAGCTCTACAGCCTGCTGGCCTCGATGCTGCGCAACAATCCGCAGATCTTCAATCTCTATGTCGGATACGAAGACGGTTCGTTCCTCGAGATGGACGTCATTGACCGCGCCAAGCCGCAATTCCGCGCGGCGCTGAATGTCGACGCCGACGCGGTCTACCGCGTCGTGGTGATTGCGCGCACCGGAGCGGCCGCGGCCGCGCCGGTGACGCTGTTCCTGTCGGAGAACTTGATCCAGGTCGGCGAGGTGGCGGGGCCGGACAGCTATGACCCGCGGCAGCGGCCCTGGTATGTCGAGGCCTTCAAGGACCGCAAGACGCTGCTCACCGGGCCCTATGTGTTCTATGCGACCGGCGAGCCCGGCTACACGCTGCGCATCCCGCTCAAGGAGGGCCGCCGCGGCGTGGTGGCCGCCGACCTCCTGCTCAACCGGCTGGAGGAGATGCTGAGCCGGCAGAAGCTCGGCAAATCCGGGCTGGCCTTCCTGTTCAACGACGCCGACCGGATCGTCGGCCATCCCGAGATGCGCGACCTGATGGCCGAACGCCGCGACGCGCTGCCCAGGGTCGACGCCCTCAAGCTTCCCGGCCTGTCCGCGGCGATCCAGTCCTGGCGCAGCGACGGACGCGCGCAGCAGTTCTTCACCGACGCCGACGGGCGGACTTTGGTGGCGGCCTTCCACCGCATCGAGACCGCCGGCGCGGCCAACATCCGCCTTGCGGTGATCGCCCCGCTCGACGAGTTCTTTGCCCAGATCATCTCGGAGCGACGCGCGCTGTTCGCCATCGCGCTCGGCTTTGTGGCCGCGATGCTGCCGTTCGCATTCTGGCTCGGTTCGCTGCTCGCCCGCTCGCTGCGCGAGCTGGCGCGGCAGACCGACGAGATCCAGCGCTTTCAGCTCGCCGACCGGCCGCGGATGCGATCGGCGATCGACGAGCTCGACGAGCTCGGCCGTTCGGTGTTCACGATGCGCACCGTGGTACGCAATTTCTCCAGCTTCATTCCGCAGCCGATCGTCCGCCAACTGATGGCGTCCGGCGCCTCGCTGAAGCTCGGCGGCGTCAGGCGCGAGGTCACGGTGCTCTTCACCGACGTCGCCGACTTCACCGCGAAGACGGAGAAAGCCGATCCGTCGCAGGTCATGATCTTCACCTCGCGCTATTTCGCCGCGATGTCGGAGGCGATCATGAAACACCATGGCACCATCGACAAATTCATCGGCGACGCCGTGATGGCACTGTGGAACGCGCCCGACCAGGATCCCGATCACGCCATTCACGCCTGCGAGGCCGTACTGGACTGCCTGCAGCGCAACGCCGAGCTCAACCGGGCGTTCCGCAGCGAGGGCTGGCCGGCCTACACCACGCGGTTCGGCCTGCATCTCGGCGACGCCGTGGTCGGCAATGTCGGCTCCGCCGACCGCATGAACTACACCGCGCTCGGCGCCACCATCAATCTCGCCTCGCGGCTCGAAGGCCTCAACAAGAATTACGGCACGCAGGTGCTGGTCAGCGCCGCGGTGCGGGCGCGCGCCGAACACAAATTCGCGTTCCGCAGCGTCGACGAGATCCGGCCGAAGGGCTTTGCCGAGGCAATCACCGTCTACGAGCTTTGCGGCGAGCGCGGCGATTCGGAGCTGACGTTCTGCGCGTGCTGGGAGGCCGTCTACGCTGCGATCCGCGGCGCCGAGCCCGCCACGGCGCTGCTGCACATTGCCGACTTCCTGGCCGAATATCCCGGGGATGGCGTCGCGCAATACCACGCTGAGCGGCTGCGCGATGTCTTCCTGCAACCGCTGCTCGATCATCCGGTGCACTGAGATGCAGGTCGGGGCCAGGCTATTGTCTCGCAGGACCAGCCGGCGGCGCTTTCTCATCGGATCAGCGCTGGGCGCCGCGGCGCTCGGGACGCCTGCGATTGCGCGAGAGCGAGCCCGGCTGCGGCTCGGCTATCTCCATGTCATCGCGGTCGACGGCCAGATTCTCACCGGCCTCGACCGCGGCTCGTTCGACCGGGAAGGGATCGATTTCGATCTGATCGAGTTCAACACCGGTTTCGAGGTGGTAGAGGCGATGGCCGCGGGCAAGCTCGACGTGCTCTCGGCCGGCGGCGTCATCTCGAGCCTGCTGCCGCGCGGCGGTTACACCGCGTTCCTTGTCAACGACATCGAGATCGCGACCGCTCAGCTCTGGGTGCGGCCCGACAAGGGCGTCACGACATTCGCCGACCTGCGCGGCAAGCGCATTGCAACCACCAGGATGACCACGGCCCACATCTTCCTCGATCGTGCGCTGCGCGCCAACGGCCTCGCGCCAGCCGATGTCGAAATCGCAAACAGCAGCATGTCCGCGGCGGTGAACTCGTTCGTCGCAGGCGAGGTGCCCGCCGTTGCGCTGTGGGTTCCGTTCAATATCACGGTGCGTGAAAAGGCGCCCGGCGCCGTCAAGCTGGTCGACGCATCCGCCTACTATCCGCAGTCCGCCGTCGTCGGCGGCTGGGTCGCCCGCCGGGACTATTTTGCCGCCAACCGCGACGTGTTCGCCCGGATCATCCGCGGCTGGGCCGACGCCAACGACCACATGCTGCGCAACGGCAAGGCCGTGGCCGACGCGTTGCAGAAGAAGCATTATCCGCAAGCCACGATCGCCGATATCGAGGAGGCGCTGGCCGCGCAGAAGATGTTCTCGTCGCGGGAGTGGAAACGGCTCTATGCCGACGGCTCCGTGGCCCGATGGCTGCAGCAGGTCAGCGATTTCTTCCTGAGCGAGGCCCCGATCGCAGCCGCGACGCCGGCCACGCAATATTTCGATCCGAGCCTTTACCTCGCGACGGTCTAGCGTTTTCTTACCGCTTGATCCCGGCGAAGGCGGCGGCGATGCCGCGCTGGAACAGCGACCAGTCGAAGCCGAGCGCGAGCGCGAGGTAACCACGCTCGATCATCGCATTGGCCTGCTCGGCGGTGCGGGCGACGCCGCCGATCGGCACGCCACTCTTCAAGATCCCTGCTTCGGCGCGCTGCATCAGCGCGACCACTTCGGGATCGTCAGGCTGGCCGCGCTTGTTGATCGAGGTGGCGAGATCGCCGGGCCCGATCACCGCAAGGTCGATGCCGGGCGTTGCCATGATCTCGTCGATCCGGTTCACCGCCTCGACATGCTCGATCGTGATCATGCAGATCATGTCGTCGTCGGCGGTCGCCATGTAGTCGTTCATCGAGACGCCCCAGCGGAACGGCGCATGGAACGGGCCCCAGAGCCGGTCGCCGTTCGGCGGATAGCGCACGCTGCGCACCGCCTTCTCGGCATCGCCGCGATTGCAGATCATCGGGAAATTGATGCCGAGCGCGCCGATGTCCATCGGCGCCTTGGCGAGATACGGCTCATTGGCGGCGATCCGCACCATCGGCACGCAAGGCGTGCCCGAGGTCGCGACGATCATCGCATGCGCGGTGCCGAGATCGATCGGGCCGTGCTCGAGATCGACGATGATCCAGTCCAGCGACTGCGCCATGATCTGCACGGTCTGGATGCTCGGAATGGTCGCGATCGCGCCGAAGGTCGGGCGCTTGTCGCGCCACGCCTTGCGCAAGCGGTTGAGCGGCGGTGCTGGGGTCAATGCAGTGCTCCCTCGATGAGGCGAGGGAAGCTAGCAGCACATGGTGACGGCGAAAAGGATCAGGCCGGGACGCGGCCGCCGAAGAACGGCGTCAGCGCCTCGGTCAGCCTGTGCGGGCGCTTCGAGGTGAAGATCATCTCGGCGCCGGCCTCGTCGCTCTCCGAGCCTGCCGGGCCGAGCAGGTCGGCGACGCGGCGGGCGATCGCCGGCGCCGGATCGATCCAGTCGACCGGCCAGGGCGCGAGCCTGGTCAGCCGCTCCAGCAGCAGCGGATAATGCGTGCAGGCGAGCACGACGGTGTCGGTGCGGGCGGGGTCGTCAGCGCCATCGCCGACGAAGCAGGGCGCGAGCTCGGCCGCGATGTCCTCGTCGCGCACCCTCTCGCCGCTCAGCGCAGCTTCCGCCAGCGAGGCGAGCTCGCCGGATCCGACCAGCGTCACCTCGCAGCCCTGCGCAAAATCCGAGATCAGCTTGCGGGTATATTCCCGCTTCACGGTGCCCCTGGTGCCGAGCACCGAGACGCGCCTTGTTTTCGACGAGGCACATGCCGGCTTGATCGCCGGCACCGTGCCGACGAAGGGCAAAGGATAGGCGTCGCGCAGGTGCGACATGACCAGCGTCGAGGCGGTGTTGCAGGCGATCACGACGAGGTCGGGCACGTGGGCCTCGATCAGCTCGCCGACCAGCGGCACCACGCGGGCGACGATCTCGTCCTCGCTGTGGTGGCCATAGGGGAAGAACGCGTCGTCGGCGACATAGACGTAGTGTGCGTCGGGCCGGGCGCGGACGACCTCGCGCAGCACGGTGAGGCCGCCGAGGCCGGAATCGAAGACAAGGATGGTTGGGGGATTGGACACGCGGAAATTCTATCCGAAGCAGGGTTACCATTCAGTTGTTTTTGGCTATCGGGCGAGTTGGGCCGACAAAAGGCGGTGAAGGGCGGGAATTTCATATGGCTTTGGCAGATACCTGCAAGTATCACGGCAAGCTATTGCTGCGACGTGCGAAATCCAAATGGGGCCGCCTGGGGACCAATCCACCATGATCCGCAATACCACCGTGAGCTGGGGCTCGCTCGCCCGCGCGTTCCACTGGGTGCTGGGCATCACCATCATCGGCATGCTGGCCTATGGCTGGTGGATGAACCACATCCCGGCGCGGGCGGACAAGTTCTTCTACCGGTCGATCCATGCCGACATCGGCTATCTGGTGCTGCTGCTGACGGTGCTCAGGCTGGTCTGGCGCGGCGTCAACCCGTCGCCGTCGCTGCCGGCCGACACGCCCTCCTGGCAGCGGATCGCCGCCCGCGTCAGTCACGGCGCGCTCTATGCCGTCACCATCCTGGTGGCGATGCTGGGTTGGGCGCATTCCGGCGCCCGCGCGCAGAATTATTCTGATTTCTTCGGCCTGTTTCATGTGCCCCAGATCACCTCGCCCGACAAGGCGGCGGCGGATGCCTATGAGGATCGCCACATCTTCTTTGCCTATGTGCTGCTCGCACTGATCGTGCTGCACCTCGCGGCGGTCGCTTTCCATCATTTCGTCAGGCGCGACCGCGTCGTGGCGCGGATGGTGGGGGCGGGTGAGGCGGACGGCGCTCGCTAGAGCCCCGCGGCTCCGGGCGTCCCAAATTGGCCACGCGTGCGGGGCTAACTCCGCTACCTTGTGACAAACAGGGATGGCCATCGCGGCCTGAACGCTCGTGGATCAATTGGCGCGGGATCATGCGAACTGGCGGATGCCGGACGAGGGCGCTTCGCATGCCGCGACCTGGATGGCTTTTGGCGCCAGCGCCGCGATCTGGGGCGGCAAGCTGCTTCCAGTCGCCAGGGAAAATCTCGCCAGCATTGCCAAGGCGATCGCGGCCTATGAACGCGTCAACATGCTGGTGCGCGAGGAGGACCAGGAGATCGCCGCGCGGCTGTGCGGGCCCTCGGTCAGCCTCGTCGTTCAAGCGATCGATGACGTGTGGATGCGCGATACCGGGCCGGTTTTTGTCAGGGATCCGTCGGGCCAACTCGGCGCCGTCGGTTTCAACTTCAACGGCTGGGGCAACAAGCAACGCCATGCGCTCGATGCCGAGGTCGCCGCGAACGTGGCCCGGGCCGCAAAGGCTGTGTTCATCAAGGCCGGCCTGGTGCTGGAAGGCGGCGGGATCGAAGTCGACGGCGAGGGGACGGCCATCATCACCGAGAGCTGCGTCCTCAATCCAAATCGCAATCCGGGTGTATCCCGGGACGAATGCGAGGCCGAATTGTCTCGCCTGCTCGGGCTGGAGAAGATCATCTGGCTGCCTGGCATTGCCGGCAAGGACATCACCGACGGGCATACCGATTTCTACGCACGTTTTGCCAGTCCCGGCGTTGTCGTGGCCGGTCTGGAGATGGACCTGTCGTCGTTTGATCATGCGGTGACGAGGCGACACCTCGAACTCCTGCGCGGCGCTGTCGATGCGAAGGGCCGGCGCCTGGAGGCCGTGGTGCTGCAGGGGCCGTCGACGATGCGGCCAAAGGTCAACAAGGACTTCGCCGCCGGATACATCAATTTCTACGTTTGCAACGGCGCCGTGATCGCTCCTGAATTCGGCGACGCGACCGCGGACCGCAACGCGCGCGACACGTTGCGCGCGCTGTTTCCGGACCGGGAAATTATCCAGCTCAACATCGACGGCATCGCCGCTGGCGGCGGCGGAATTCACTGCACGACGCAACAGCAGCCGCGCTGACGAGAGACGCCACAGTCTTGCTCGGCGATCGCCTGGTTTGCCACGCTGGAGGGATTTTCCAGCGGATTTCCTATCTGCTCTCTGTGATTGTACCTTGCCTGAAAAGCAATTCCAGGCAAGCATGCTGCTTTTCCAGTTTTTCAGGCAAGGCATCCATGCCAAAGAATATTGTCCTCCTTTCCGACGGAACGGGAAACAGCTCCGCCAAAGTCCTGAAGACCAATGTCTGGCGAATGTTCCAGACGCTCGACCTGTCGGACGCGCAGCGGCAGATTGCCTATTACGACAACGGCATCGGGACATCCTCGTTCAAGCTGTTCGCGATCCTGGGCGGCATTTTTGGCTTCGGGTTGAAGCGGAACGTCATCGATATCTACAGCTTCTGCTGCCGCAATTATGTGCCGGGTGACCGCATCTACGGCTTCGGCCTCAGCCGGGGCGCCTTCACCATGCGCGTTGTCGCAGGCCTGATCGCGAATGAAGGTCTTGTCCCGTATCATGGCGACGAGATTGCGCTCGCGCGTTACGCGACCGACGCCTACCGGGTTTACCGGAGGCGGTTCAGCATCACGAAGGGGTTGGTCACGCCGCTGCGCAACCTGCGCGACGGCTGCATCAGGATCTATCGTCATCTGCGGGGCATTCCGCAATACGAAAAAGATGATCAGGTCGGTGTCCCGCAAATCCACTTCCTTGGTCTGTGGGACACGGTCGATGCATATGGCGGGCCGATCGAGGAGATCGTCAGTGCGATCGACTATTGGTACTGGCCACTGTCGATGCCCGATCGCTTCATGAGCTCGAAGATCCACCGCGCCTGTCATGCGCTTGCGCTCGAGGATGAGCGAGACGCCTTCAGGCCTGTGCTTTGGGACGAGCGTTATGTGCGCAATTTCGACACCCAAAAGCTGCGTGACATGCAGCAGGGGTGGAGCGCGGACGTTACGGACGAATGGCGCGGCAGGTTGACGCCGATCGACAATCGCCGGCTCAGCCAGGTCTGGTTCGTCGGCGTTCACGCCGATATCGGCGGCGGGTATCCGCAAGATGGCCTGTCGTATTTCACGCTCAGCTGGATGCTGGACCGCGCCGCGTCGTTCGGGCTGCTGTACAATCCGCCTCAGCTCGAGCTTGTGCGATCGATGGCCGACCGTTTCGACAAGCTGAACGATTCACGCCACGGGCTCGCCGGCTATTATCGCTACAAGCCGCGCAACGTGCACGAACTCAGCACCGCCTTGCCGTACAAGCCGTCGTTCAGCGGCGATATCGAGTACATGCTCGGTGAATTGATCAACCTTGATCCGGAGCGCCGCGTCGAACAGAAGGCGGTCATGAAGGATCTGGAGCCGGGCACGCCCTATCTGTGGCAGCCGGACCCCATCATCCACAAAGCCGTGTTTCAACGGATCGAGGCGACCGCAAAGCCGACTCCCGCACCGCCATTCAGCGTCGGGACCGACGGCTACGTGCCGATCATGCTGCCCGCCGCCTATCAGGTCACTGACAAGGCGGGTGATCTCTTCGCAGCGAATGATCCGGGCGATCCGGAGCCGCCGCGTCATCAGCTGCAGACCCACACGGTCTGGAATATGGTTTGGCTGCGGCGCATCGTCTATTTCCTGACAGTGTTCGCATCCGTGGCCCTGGCAGCCGTGCCGTTACTCGATCATCCGACGCTCGGCGCGGATACGCCGCTGGTTCTGCTGCGGCCGCTGATTGCGCTTGCAGGCGCGTTTTTGCCGTCGATGGTCGCTCCGTGGCTGACAGCCTACAGCGCCGCACCAGGCTTTCTCGTACTGGGCGGGGTCACCGTGGCGGTTCTGCTATTCGTCAGCGGTTGGCTGCAAACAAGAATTCGCGACGTCATGCGGATGATCTGGATGTCGCTCCCCGTGACTCCCGGCGCTTTCGATACGGTCGCTTACGCGATACGCACCCAGCCGGCCTACCGGATCTTCTTCTATTGGTCCAAACACCAGGGCCTGCCGTCGCTGTTCGCCGCCCTGATCCTGCTGATCTTGCTGGCATTGGCCAGCCAGACTGCGTTCCGCGTCGCCGATTCCTTCGGAGCATTTTGCGTCGGCAGCGGGGGCGCCGGGGCGGGCTCCGGCCAGGTCAACTTTGCGACCAGCGAGATCTGCATGCCGACGAAGGTCGCCGTGGTGCGGGACGAGGATTACCGCATCACGATCGACGTGAAGGACGGCTGGAGCGACCAGACGATCGCGACCGATCCTCGCGGCTTCGGCTTCAGCAAGATGTCCTGGCCGATGTATTTCGGGCTGCCGTTCCGCCGGGTCGTCTTTGCAAGCTGGTTCGCACCGGTGATCCGGATCGGGGCCAAGGGCGGAGAGGAGCATGTCCTCGATCTTAAGCCGGTCGATCCCGGGCAGAGCTCGCTCTACGAGGCCAGGTTCAGGCCGCGCAGCGATGGCGAGGTTTTCATCTTCGTCAACGACGCGGTGTGGGGCTTGCCGTCGGTCTACGGCAAGTTCTACGCCAACAACGGCGGCAGCGCGTCGGTGACGATCGAGCATCTCCAGATCAAGTCGCGCGAATAACGATCAGCGGGCGACCTCATCCCGCCGGCATCTGCTTCTCGACCAGCCGGACCCAGTAGGACGCGCCGTGGCCGAGAATGTTGTCGTTGAACTTGTAGGCCGGGTGGTGGCACATCGGGCCATCGCCCATGCCGAGGAACATGAACGCGCCGGGGCGCGCCTCCAGCATGAAGGCAAAATCCTCGGCGCCCATCACGGGCACCAGATTGTCGTTGACGCGGTCGGCGCCGACCACGTCGCGGGCGACCTCGGCGGCGACGCCGGCCTCGCGCGCATGGTTCAGCGTCACCGGATACATGCGCCCATAGTCGGTCTCGGCCGATCCGCCATAGGCGCGGGCGATGCTGGAGGCGACCTCGCCGATCCGGCGCTCGACCAGATCGCGCACTCCCGGATCGAGCGTGCGCACGGTGCCGCCCAGCGTCACGGTCTCCGGGATCACGTTGAATGCGGTGCCGGCTTCGAACATCGTGATCGAGATGACCGCGGATTTCAGCGGATCGACATTGCGCGACACGATCGACTGCAGCGCATTGATGATCTGGGCGCCGATCAGCACGCTGTCGACCGCCTCGTGCGGCGCGGCGCCGGCGTGGCCGCCCTTGCCGTGCACGACGATCTTCAGCGTGTCCGACGAGGCCAGCATCGGGCCCGGCGTGGTCGCGAAATAACCCTCGGGCAGGCCCGGCATGTTGTGCAGGCCATAGACCTCCTGGATGCCCCAGCGGGTCATCAGCCCGTCATCGACCATCGCCTTGCCGCCGGCGCCGCCTTCCTCGGCGGGCTGGAAGATCACGACCGCGGTGCCGTCGAAATTGCGCGTCTCGGTGAGATATTTCGCGGCGCCCAGCAGCATCGCGGTGTGGCCGTCATGGCCGCAGGCATGCATCTTGCCGGGAACCTTCGAGGCGTAGGCGACGCCCGAGGCCTCTGCGATCGGCAGCGCGTCCATGTCGGCGCGCAGCCCGATGGTCTTTCCAGAGCTGGACTTGCGGCCGCGGATCACGCCGACCACGCCGGTGCGCCCGATTCCCGTCACCACCTCGTCGCAGCCGAACTCGCGCAGTCTGTCGGCGACGATGCCGGCGGTGCGGTGGACCTCGTAAAGCAGTTCAGGGTTCTCGTGGAAGTCATGGCGCCAGGCGGCCATTTCATCCGAGAGGGCGGCAACGCGATTGACGATGGGCATGGGGACCGTCCGTTTTCTTGTCATTCGTAGGGCGGGTCAGCGTAGCGTAACCCGCCGCTTTGTCACGGAAAAGCGACTGTCATTCCGGGGCGCCCGAAGGGTGAACCCGGAATCTCGAGATTCTCGGTGCGCAATTGCGCACCTGAGGGTTCGATGCTTCGCATCGCTCCGGAATGACAAAGAGATGCTCAGCTCTCGCCGAACACCCGCTTGAAGATCGTGTCGACATGCTTGAGGTGATAGCCGAGGTCGAACTTCTCCTCGATCTCGGCATCCGTCATGTACTTCTTCACGTCGGGGTCCTGCTTCAGCAGCGTCTGGAAGTCGCCTTCGCCGCGCCACACCGGCATCGCGTTGCGCTGCACGAATTTGTAGGCGTCCTCGCGGCTGGCGCCCTTCTGGGTCAGCGCGATCAGCACGCGCTGCGAATGCACCAGGCCGCCGAGCCGGTCGAGGTTCTTTTGCATGTTCTGCGGATAGACCAGGAGCTTCTCGATCAGTCCGGCGAGGCGGACCAGCGCGAAGTCGAGCGTCACGGTGGCGTCGGGACCCATCATGCGCTCGGCCGAGGAATGCGAGATATCGCGCTCGTGCCACAGCGCGACGTTCTCCAGCGCCGGCGTCACATAGGCGCGCACCATGCGCGACAGGCCGGAGAGGTTTTCCGACAGCACCGGATTGCGCTTGTGCGGCATCGCCGAGGAGCCCTTCTGGCCCTCGGAGAAGAATTCCTCCGCTTCCAGCACCTCGGTGCGCTGCAGATGGCGCACCTCCACCGCGAGCCGCTCGACCGAGGCGGCGATCACGCCGAGGGTGGCAAAATACATCGCGTGGCGGTCGCGCGGGATGACTTGCGTCGAGACCGGCTCCGGCCGCAGCCCCATTGCTTTCGCGACGTGCTCTTCGACCCGCGGATCGATCTGGGCGAAGGTGCCGACCGCGCCCGAGATCGCGCAGGTCGAGATCTCGTCGCGCGCGGCGACCAGGCGGGCGCGGGCGCGAGCGAACTCGGCATGGGCATAGGCGAGCTTGAGGCCGAAGGTGACCGGTTCGGCATGGATGCCGTGGGAGCGGCCGATGGTCGGCGTCATCTTGTGCTCGAAGGCGCGGGTCTTCAGCGCCGCCAGTACCCGGTCGAGATCGGCGATCAAGAGGTCGGCGGCCCGCTTGAGCTGGACGTTGAGGCAGGTGTCGAGCACGTCGGAGGAGGTCATGCCCTGGTGCACGAAGCGCGCCTCGGGGCCGACGATCTCGGCGAGATGGGTCAGGAAGGCGATCACGTCGTGCTTGGTCTCACGCTCGATCTCGTCGATCCGCGCGACGTCAAAGGTGGCGTCCTTGCCCTTGGCCCAGATCGTCTTGGCGGCCTCCCGGGGGATCACGCCGAGCTCGGCCAGGGCGTCCGCGGCATGCGCCTCGATCTCGAACCAGATCTTGAAACGCGTCTGCGGCTCCCAGATGGAGGCCATTTCCGGGCGGGTATAGCGGGGGATCATCGAAAACTCCGAAGCGAGCGGGCGGGCGCGCACAAGGCTGCTCCCGGGCGAATTGTTTTTTACGCCGTGCTTTAGCAAATCGGGCCCCAGGAGGCTACCCGCTCAGGAATTTGAAAGGCGGAAAAACGGCTGAAGTGGACGGCTCAGTCAGCCTCCCATCGTCGGGACTCACTTCGCTGACCCCGGCTAAGAAATCCTACGTCCCGCCCAATCTCTGTACCCACGACAAGGCCACACCCCAGCCTATGACGAAGTCGTGGTGATTGCTGCACAATAGATAGCTGGCATCTTGATCGCAGACATAGAACTCCAGTGGTGGGCAGTCGCTCAAAACCCGCAGCAAGTCGGAACCATTTCGGAATTTCCAGATCTCGCGCGCGCCCTCGAGAAATAGCAAGCAGGTATTTGCTCCTACATAGCCGGAAATCAGCCTCCAACCACCGAGCATCTGCCTACCTTCGGACGCAGCTCGATCTTTGTGTGCGGTCCTCTTGTCCCAGGGGGCACGAGTGGTGACGTTAACGCCGAGTCTCTCGAGCAATACGATGATTAGTGCCTGTCTCTGTTTGCCGTCCAGCATTTCGGCCGGCGTTCCGGTTTCGCGAATTGCTGAAGAGATGTGATCGAAGTGCATTTCGCTCCTTACGTCAGACTGGCCAGCCCGCATTCGACGGCCAGGCGGACCAGCTGGGCGTCGGTCCGCAGGCCGGTCTTGGCCTTGATCAGGTAGTGGTAGTTCTGCACGGTCTTGGTGCTGAGGTTGAGGTTGGCCGCGATCTGCTCCTTGGTGTGGCCTGCCGCGAGCTGGCGGAGGATCTCGATCTCCCGCTCGCCGAGCTGGTCGAGCGCCGATCTGGTCGGCACCAGGCTTTCCAGCGCCAGCACCCGCGCGACGTCGTCGCTCATCGCGTGCTCGCCGCGCGCCACCGAGCGGATCGCGGCGATCAGCTCGGCCGGCTCGCTGCCCTTGGTGACGAAGCCGCTGGCGCCGGCGCCGAATGCCGCCTTCACCTGCGCCGCCTCGCTGTGCATGCTGAAGACAAGGATGCGCGCATCGGCGTCGCGGGCGCGGATGTTGCGGATCGCTTCCAGCCCGCTGGCGCCGGGCATCGAGATATCCATCACGACGACGTCTGGCGTGTGCGACTTGAACTCCCGGTAGGCATTGGCGGCGTTGTCGGCCTCGGCGACCACGCGGAAATCGTCCTGGTGCTCAAGCACGCGCCGGTAGCCCTGGCGGACGACGGGATGATCGTCGACCAGCAGGATCGAGATGCCCCGAGTCTTCAAGGTTGGGGTCTTCGCGGTCGTCATCTCAGGCGGCAAGCGGGATCGTGGCGGCGACGGAGAGGCCGTGGCTGGCGCGCGCAATGGACAGCGAGCCGCCGAGGGCTGCGACGCGTTCGCTGACGCCGGTGAGGCCGAAGCCCGCCGACTGCGCCACCTTGGCGGCATCGCCGCCGCCATCATCCTCGACCCGCACCAGCAGCGCGTTCTCTGCTCCGGTTCGCCGCTCGATCCGCAGCACGATCTCGCGCGCGTCGCTGTGGCGCAGCGCGTTGGTGAGGCACTCCTGCGCGACGCGATAGGCGGTGGCTGCGACGGTGCCGCTGATATCGGCAAGGTCGCCCTGCATATCGAGCTGGATCAGCGGCTGCGTCGCCGCGCGCGACCGCCAGCTGTCGACCAGATCGACCAGGCTTGCCTCCAGCCCGAGCTCCTCGGCCGGCGGATGGCGCAGCCGATTCAGCGTATCGCGCAGGCAAGCCATGATGCGGCGCGTGGCCTGCGAGATCATCCGTGCATCCTGCGCAATTTCGGTGCCGGCGGCGTATTTGTCCCCGGCGCTTGCCTCGATCGTGTTGGCGAAGGCGAGGATCGCGGTGAGGTTCTGGCCGAACTCGTCGTGCAGCTCGCGGGCCAGCGTGCGGCGTTCGTCGTTGCGGATTTCGAGCAGCCGCCGCGTCAGCACCGTGCGTTCCTCCTCGGCCTCTGCGAGGCGGTCGCCGAGATCGCCGACGGCGCGTCCGATCATTGCGAGGTCCATCGAGCGGACGCGCGGCAGCGGGGTGCGGTACTCGCCGTCCGCCATGCGCCGCAGCGCGGTGACGATCGCGTGGGCCGGCGCCAGCGTATGCGCGATGGCAAGCGAGGCGAGCAGCGCGATGGCGAGTGCCATCAGCAGCGCGACATGGATATTGTCCAGGATGTGCTGCCAGGCGAGCGCGGTGGCGGCATCCGGATCGGAGGTCGCGCGCACGGTTCCCGCGGTCGCAGTGCGGGCGCTGATCGGCCGTTGCACCGTGGCGTGATCGCCGAGCACCGCCTGCACCGTGGCCGCGAACCAGCGCGGCGGCGCCTTGCCGATGCCCTTGCTCTGGCCGCAGAGCGGCTTCTCGAAGGCGCCGGCCGGTTCGAATTGCACGCAGATCCCGGGCGCGATCAGCCCCATGGTTTCGATGGTGCGCCACTCCGGCGCCGGCAGCAATTGTTCGCGCATCCGGTTGCTGCGCAGCAGCAATTCGCGCCAATACAGCGCTTCGAGCGCCTGCGAGACCCGCTCGGCGGACGCCTCGGTGGCGCGATCGACGCTGCGATAGGCGTCGATCGTGGCCCAGACGGTGGCGGCGCCGAGGCACAGCGCGACGATGACGAGCAGGCGGGCGACCAGTTGAAGCACGAGGCGCATGCGATCACTCCACGGCCGGAACACGATCCGGAAAAGCGTGAGCCGGTTTCCCTCGCGACAAACGCGGAACGCGTTTGCGCGGAGGTCATGCTCAAACGAGAGAGTGATGCTAACAGCACCGGTATTCCCCGCCAATCGCAAGCATGCGAAGCTATGCAGGTCGGGAAATTTGCCCGACGAAACTTGGGCAGATGTCTTTGGACGGCACCGGCCGGCTCTGCTCTAACGGCAAATGAGGCCGCCGCAGAGCCTCATGGAACAGTCGCCACAGGGAGCGAGCGCAGCATGGATGCCAAGGTCGAAGCTGCGGCCGCGTCGGCCGGCCCGGAGGCGGCGGAGCGCAGCGTCCTGCTGCTCTGGATGATCTTCACCGGCCTTTCGGTGTTCGCCGCCTTCCTGCTGTGGCGCTACGGGCTGATCCGCCTGATGGTGACCTCCGACCGCACCTACATTTCCAGCGTCATCGGCGTCCTCTACATCGTCACCTGCGTCCATTGCTTCTGGCGGACGCGGGCGATCGCGCGGGAAGGCGAGGTGGCGCGCGGCTGCCGCACGATCCTGGCGGCGCCTGATGGCGCCAGGGCGCTTGTATCGGGGGCGCGCGGCCTTCCCGGCGGGCTGGTCACCGATCACATCAAGAGCCTGGTGCAGAAGGCCGAGGCGCAGGCCAAGGGGCGCATCGACCAGACCCTGCTGCTGCGGACGCTGGCCGACCGCCTGCGCGGTTCCAACGGCTTCGGCGCCTTCGTCTCCGACACGCTGATGAAGCTCGGCCTGCTCGGCACCATCATCGGCTTCATCATCATGCTGGCGCCGATCGCATCCCTCGATGCCGCCGACAAGGTCGCGATGAAATCCTCGATGGGCCTGATGAGCGACGGCATGGCGGTCGCGATGTACACCACGCTGGCCGGGCTGATCGGATCGATCCTGGTCCGGATCCAGTACTACATGCTCGATTCCGCGACCCAGCGGGTGTTTTCCGATGCCGTCGTGCTGACCGAGACGCACGTCACCCCGGCCCTGGAGCGTCGCCTTGGAACGCCGACATGATGGATGAGTTCGGCCTCTATCCGCGCGAGGAGCCGTTCGATCCGCTCGGCGTCATGCTGTTCAAGGCGCTGCAGGTGATCGCCTTCCTGTTCTTCCTGGCGCTGCTCGCGGTCTCGCCGGACTCCAAGGAAGGCAAGATCGAATCCAAGGCCGAGTTCATCATCACGATGGACTGGCCGGACAATCATCCTGACGATCTCGACCTGTTCGTGCAGGATCCGGCCGGCAACATCGCCTGGTACCGGCATCGCGAGGCCGGTTTCCTGACGCTCGACCGCGACGATCGCGGCGGCGCCAACGACTTCATCATCGTCAACGGCAAGAAGATCGCATCCCCGATCCGCGAGGAGATCGTCACGCTGCGCGGCATCGTCGCCGGCGAATACACCGTCAACATCTCGCATTTCGTGGCGACGACCGGCGAGCCGGTGCAGGCCAATGTCAAGGTGCAGAAGCTCAATCCGACCGCGCAGGTGATCTTCGACGACAAGCTGACCGTCGATCACACCGGCGACGAGAAGACCGCGGTGCGGTTTCGTCTCGATGCCGAAGGCAAGGTGATCAACGTCGACCGGCGGCCGAAATCGTTGCTCGAGACCTTCCGCAGCAGCTGGCGCAACGGCGCCGATGTCGATCCGAAAACCGGCGTCAGGGTGATCGGCCGTGAATAGCCTGCAGTCAATCATCCTCACGCTTGCGGTCGCCTATGCGGTGATCGCCGCGCTGCTCTTGATCGTGCTAGTCTATGCGCGGCTGCACTGGTCGCTGAAGGCGTTCGTCATCGTCGTGACCAGCGCGTTCTACTTCGTCAGCTTCGGCGGCATGCGCGGCCTGCTCGGCTGGGCGTCTGCAGAAAGATTGCCGGCAAACTTCAAGCTGCTGTATTCGCGGATCGTGGAGCCGCATTCGCTGGAGGGCGACGCGGGCTCGATCTATCTCTGGGTCGAGGAGCTCGACGAGGACAACCGGCCGAGCGCGGTGCCGCGCGCCTTCCGCATTCCCTACAGCGACGCCTTGGCCGAGCAGACCCACACCGCCGAGAACGAGATCAAGGCCGGGCATCCGCAGGGCGGACGTGCGGCCGATTTCGGCGGTGGCGACGGCACCATCATGGACCTCGTCAGGGAGTACATCACGCCGAAGACGATCCTGGAGACCACGGGCGGCGATTCCACGACGGGGACCTTCGTGCCCCCGCCGGCGGGCGCGCAGGGGGCGGTCTTTACGCCGCTGCCGCCGCCCCGGATGCCGCCCAAGGACGAGCAGCAATAGCAGGACGCGCACCATTCAGAGGAGTGGCACAAAAATAGGGATCGCCAATAATCAGTCAGCGGGGTGGACAGTAATCATCCGGAATTCCTCAATTCCCTGAACCGTGTAGTCTGTGGATAACCGGGGCTAGATTTTATCCCGAAGCCATTTTTCCCGGCAAAGGGGCCGCTGCGTGAAGCGGCCCCTTTCGATTCCTGCCCCAAGTCCGACCTGAGGTCCGACCAGCATGTCCCGCAGCGGGCGCGTCCAATGCATAGCTGTCATCCTCAGGATACTGTCTGACAGATATTGAAATCTGTCAGCGGGATGGTGTATATACTCAACAGCCCAAGGGAGGAGGGCGCCCAGTGACTGTTCCGGCGTTTGGCCGGGAGAGCCGTACGTAATTTGACTACCTCGAAGGACTGCCTCCATGACGATAGAAATCTTTCAATTGACCGCCCAGATTCAACAGTGGCTCAATCTTCGCGTCGCCCGCCACTTGGCCGCCCAGGCCGCCAAGTTCAGCCGCGGCCAGGACAGCGATAACCAGACGGTAAACGCATGAACGAGGCGGTGGTTTTGACACCCGAGCGGATCCTCGAAGCAACCGAGGATGTTTTGAGGCGCTTCGGGCTCGCCAAGGCCACCGTTGTCGACGTTGCCCGTGCGCTGGATGTGAGCCACGGCAGCGTCTACCGCCATTTCCCCAGCAAAGCCTCGCTCCGCGACGCGGTCGCCAAACGCTGGCTCGACCGCGCCAATGAACCCCTCTGCAAGCTCGCGGCCGCCTCAGGCCCGGCGCCGGAGCGGCTGGAGCAGTGGCTGCGCACCATGTTTGCGATCAAGCAGAAGAAGGTCTGCGACGATCCCGAGATGTTCGCGACCTATCTCGCGCTCGCCCAGGAGGCGCGCGAGGTGGTTGAGGCCTACAAGGACAAGCAGGTCGATCTGGTCGCGAAGATACTCTCCGACGGCGTTTCGCAAGGCGTGTTCGAGATCGACAATGTCAAGGCCACCGCGCGTGCCGTGTTCGACGCCACCGTCCGCTACCACCACCCGGCGCATGCCGAGGAATGGGCCAAGCCGGAATGCCCGTCGCGGATCGACGCCCTGATCAGCTTGCTGATGAAGGGGCTTCAGGCCTGCAAGCACTAGGCAGCGCTTCTTCCCATATCCCCTGAACGTCAGATGCCTTCGGCCCGATTGCGAGCCCGGGGCCGCATGTGCTTGATGTCGGACGAGGATCAACATGCGGCTTGCACTCTTCGCCGATATTCACGCCAACCGGCAGGCCTTCGCCGCCTGCCTCGAGGCCGCGCGTGCGCGCGGCGCCGAGCGGCTGATCTGCCTCGGCGATATCGTCGGCTACGGCGCCGACCCCGAATGGGCCGTCGACACCGTGATGGACCTCGTCGCAAAGGGCGCGATCGCGGTGCGCGGCAATCATGACAATGCGATCGGCACCCCGAGCGACAGCATGAATGCCGATGCGCAGGCCGCCATCGACTGGACCCGCGAGAGGCTCAGCGCCGCCCAGAAGGCCTTCCTCGCCGGCCTGCCGCTCAGCCGCGAGGAGGACAACCGCCTCTACGTGCACGCCGAGGCCTCCGATCCCGCGAAGTGGCGCTATGTCCGCGACACGTCGGATGCGGCGCGCAGCATGATGGCGACCGAACTGCAGATTACCTTCTGCGGCCACATCCATCGTCCCGGCCTCTACTCGATGTCGTCGACCGCGAAGATGACGAGCTTCGTCCCGACCTCGGGCGTCCCGGTGCAATTGCTGACCGGGCGGCGCTGGCTCGCGGTGCTCGGCTCGGTCGGCCAGCCGCGCGACGGCGATCCCGCGGCGGCGTTTGCGATGTTCGACACCGCGAGCCGCGAGATCACCTATCTGCGGGTCCCCTATGACGTCGCGACGGCCGCAGCGCGGATCAAGGCGAGCGGCCTGCCGCACTGGCTGGCCGACCGTCTGCCGATCGGCCGGTGACTGACATGGCGGCGCGGACGATGCGGCCGGGCGCCGAAATCGATGGCTTCACCATCGGCGAGCGCGTGCACCGCGGTGGCATGGCGACGCTGTGGAGCGTCACCCATCCCGGCATCACCATGCCGCTGCTGATGAAGGTGCCGCTCACCTCGGAGGGCGAGGATCCGGCCGCGATCGTCAGCTTCGAGATGGAGCAGATGATCCTGCCGCGGCTGTCCGGGCTGCACGTGCCGGCCTGTTTCGGCACCGGCGACTTCGAGCGCCAGGCCTATGTGGTGATGGAGCGCATCCCAGGGCAGACGCTCTACAAGCGGCTCGGCGATCTGCCGCTGCCATATGAGGAGGCGAGGGTGATCGGCGGCAAGGTCGCCACCGCGCTCGCCAGCCTGCACCGGCAGAACGTCATCCATCACGACATCAAGCCGAGCAGCATAATGTTCCGCGAGCGCGGCGAGGCGGTGCTGATCGATTTCGGTCTCTCGCATCACAACCATCTGCCCGACCTGCTGCAGGAGGAGTTTCGCCTGCCTTACGGCACCGCGCCCTACATGGCGCCGGAGCGTCTGCTCAGGGTGCGCGACGATCCGCGCAGCGACCTGTTTTCGCTCGGCGTGCTGCTCTATTTCTTCACCACCGGCCTTCGCCCGTTCGGCGAGACCGAGACCCTGCGCGGCATGCGCCGGCGGCTGTGGCGCGATCCGTCCCCGCCGCGCGAACTGAGGCCCGATTATCCGCTTTGGCTGCAGGAGATCGTGCTGCGGTGTCTGGAGATCGACCCGGCCGCGCGCTATCCGACCGCGGCGCAGCTTGCCTTCGATCTCGGCCATCCGGAGCAGGTCAAGCTGACGGCGCGGGCGCAGCGGCTGAACCGTGATCCGCTCGGCACGGTCTGGCGCCGCCGCTTCAATCTCGGCGCGGCGCCGCCGCAGCCGAAGTCCGACGTCGCGGCGCAACTCGCCTCGAGCCCGATCGTCGCCGTCGCGCTCGATCTCGGGGAGGGGGCGGAGACGCTGAACGACACCATCCGGGTCACCGCCGAGCGGGTGCTGTCGACGTCGCCGTCGGCGCGGCTCGCCTGTGTCAACGTGTTGAAGCTCAATCGGCTGGCGATCGACCGCACCCATGACGAGCAGGGCCAGAACAAGCACATCGACCGCCTGGTGGCACTGCAGCACTGGGCGCGCCCGTTCAGGCTCGAGGACAACAGGCTGACCGTGCATGTGCTGGAGGCGATCGATCCGGCGGCCGCCATCCTGGAATTCGCCGATGTCAATCTGGTCGATCACATCATCATCGGCGCGCGGCAGAGTTCGATGCGGCGCGCGCTGCTCGGCAGCGTCTCCGCCAAGGTCGCCGCGGAAGCGCCGTGCACGGTGACGGTGGTGCGGCCATCGCGGCTGGCGTCGGCGACGGACGCGGGCGACGACGCGGCGGATGCCGCGGTGACGCCGCCCGCGTTGTTCTAACGCCCGATCGGCCGATCAGATCGCTTCGCCGCGCGCCGCTGCCGCGGCGTTGCGGATCGCGGCGATATTGGTCTTGTAGGCCTCGACCGTGCCGCCCTTGAACACGGCGGAGCCTGCGACAAAGGCGTTGGCGCCGGCGGCGGCGAGCTGGCCGGCAACATCGGGCGCAACGCCGCCATCGACCTCGATGTCGATCGGCCGGCCCGCCGTCATCGCCCTGACGTCAGAGATCTTGCCGATCGCCGAGCGGATGAAAGCCTGGCCGCCGAAGCCGGGATTGACCGACATGACAAGCACGAGGTCGATCAGGTCGAGCACATATTCGATCGCGCTCGGCGGCGTGCCCGGATTGAGCGAGACGCCGGCCTTCTTGCCGAGCGCGCGGATCGCCTGCAGCGAGCGATGCAGATGCGGGCCGGCCTCGGCATGCACGGTGATGTGGTCGCAGCCCGCCTTGGCGAAGGCCTCGAGATAGGGATCGCAGGGCGAGATCATCAGATGGGCGTCGAAGATCTTCTTGGTGTGTGGCCGCATCGCCTTGATGACGTCGGGGCCGTACGAGATGTTCGGCACAAAGTGGCCGTCCATCACGTCGAGATGGATCCAGTCGGCGCCGGCCTGGTCGACGGCGCGGACCTCCTCGCCGAGCTTTGAGAAATCCGACGCCAGGATCGAGGGCGCGATAACGAGGGGACGCGGGGTGAATGACTGAGTCATAGCGCAGTTCCGAAAGACTTCAGGGGGCGACGGGTGATCCCGCCTAACACGCGGACGCCTGGCGGGCAATGCGAGCGGACGGCGTTCGGAGACCGGAAAAATCTGCCCCTGGCGGCAGCTCTTGCCGGGTGCGCGGAACCCGCATCGGAGCGCCAAGGCCTGGTTTTATTGGGTTTTTGCCATGGCACACCCCTTGCTGAGCCACTGAGAAGCGTTTGAGCCGCGGGGCCGCGGCCTTGTTGGAGTATTGCCATGCTATTTGCGTTAGGCGCTGCGTCGTCCGCCATCGATCTTCTGAGCTCGCTGATGTCGTCGAAGTCGACGGCGCAGACGGGCAGCTCCAGTTCGGGAAGTGCGTCGACCGGCCTGTTCGCGCCTGCGACCAGTACCTCGACGTCGGCCAGCACGAGCACCAGCACCGGATCGGGCTCTGGCTCGACGCAGATTTCGGCGGAGACGATGAGCGCACTGCTCGCCGCGCAGAGCCAGTCGCAGACCACGTCCTCCACCAGCACGACCCCGACCAGCCGGTCGAACGCACTGCAGGACCTGTTCTCGCAGATCGACGCCGACGGCAACGGCCAGATCACCAAGACGGAATTCGAGAATGCGCTCGGCGCCGGCGGCACCAACACCGCACAGGCCGACGACGTGTTCGCCAAGCTCGATACCAACGGCGACGGCAGCGTCAGCCTCGACGAGATGTCGCAGGCGCTGCAGGGCCACAAGGGCGGCGGCCATCATCACCATCACGCGGGCGGCGCGACCGACGGATCCGGCTCCAGCAGCGGATCGAGCTCCGATCCCTTGATGCAGGCGCTCGACGGCGCAACCTCGACGTCGGTGACCAACAGCGACGGCTCGACTACGACGACGATGACCTATGCCGACGGCTCAAAGGTGTCGATGACATCGCCGGCGGCGGCCTCCAGCACCAGCAGCACGACCTCGTCCTCCGCCAGCAGCAGCGCGACCTCGTCCTACAATTTCATCGAGCAGCTGATCCAGCGCCAGTCGCAGGCGATCTCCGCGCAGGCGTCGTCGAGCGTATCGGTCAGCGCCTAAGGCGCTACCTTGTCTGATCCGATCTGACCGCGAGCTCCTTGCCTCGCCCCGCGTGCGGGAGAGGCCGGAACGCATCGTAAGATGCGTTCCGGGTGAGGGGGAGTCTCCGCGAGTGCGTCTATCGCCTTTGATGCGGCGGCAGCCCCTCACCCCAACCCTCTCCCCGTAAGAACGGGGCGAGGGAGCGCACTGCCTTCGCGGCCTTACCCGAACCTATCCCGCCAGCTCGGCAGCGCGCCGGGGAACGGCAGGGCGGTGGCTGAATGGACACCGCGGGCGATCGCGCGCGCCACCGTGTTGGCCGCGATCGCGCCGAGCTTGGTCAGCCCGAACAGCGGATCGATCGGCTTGACACCGGTCGCCGCGGCAAACACCACATCGCCATCGAGCGGGGCGTGCACCGGATAGATCGCGCGCGCCATGCCGGTCTGCGCGATCATCGCAAGGCGCCGCGCCTGCGGCTTGGTCAGCTGCGCATCGGTCACGACCACGACCAGCGTGGTGTTCTCGGCGGCGGTTGCGTCCGCGCCGCCCTTCAGCCGTATCTTGAGCATATCAGGCGTGAACGACGGCGGCAGGCCGCGCCCGCCGAACTCACCGTCGACCTCGAACGGCGCCGCCCAGAACCACGGGCCGCCGCCGACCGTCACGCTGCCGACCGCGTTGACCACCGCGAGCGCCGCGACCTTGACGCCGTCGTCGGTCACGTCAGACGCCGAGCCGAGGCCGCCTTTCAAATTGGCGGTGGTCGCGCCCATGCCGGCGCCGACGCTGCCGAGCTCGAAGCTGTCAGAGGCGGCGTTCGCCGCCGCGTAGCCGAGATCGCGATAGGGCGGAAAGCGTCCCCAAGCCTTGTTGCCGCCGTTGAGCAGATCGAAGCAGATCGCACCCGGCACGATCGGGATCACCGCGTCGCGGATGCGAAAGCCCCGGCCGCGCTCGGCGAGCCAGGCCTGCACGCCGCCGGCGGCGTCGAGCCCGAGCGCGGAGCCGCCCGACAGCGTGATGGCATCGATCGCCTCGACGACATTATGCGGGGCCAGCAGCGCCTCTTCGCGTAGGCCGGGACCGCCGCCGCGGACATCGATTGAAGCGACCGCCGGCCGCTCGAACAGGATGGCGGTGACGCCGGAAGCGATCACCGCGTCGTCGGCATGGCCAACGCTGACGCCGGCAATATCGGTGAGAAGGTTTTTCACGATAGGTCCGTCCGCGTCTTGTCCGAGCTTTGGCTCGAACCGGTATAGCAGCTGCGGCGGGCACGGCTAGAGGCGCGCTGACGGCCTCGTCTATGACCTCATCATCCGGGCGACGGCTTCGCCGATGACAACCGTGGTGAAGTGCGTATTGGCCCGGCAATCGGACGGCATGATCGATGCGTCGGCGACCCGAAGGCCGCCGATGCCCTTCACCGTACCGTCGGGATTGACCACGCCCGCGGGATCGTTGACGCCGGCCATCCGGCAGCTCCCGGCTGCGTGCTGGATATCGCCGGTCTCCCGTCGCAACACCGCTTCGAGCTCGGCCGTCGGCAAGGCCGCGGCGGCGGGCAGGGTCAGCTCGGTATCTCCGAGGCGGATCCAGTCCGATATGCCGGCCAGCGCCGGCTGCGTGGCCAGGACGGCGAACCGCTTCACCGCATCAGTCATGCGCAGCATGTCGCGTGGATCGGCCAGCATGTTCTCCTCGACGATCGGATCGATCGTCGGATCGGGCGAAGCCAGCTTCAGCTGACCGCGCGAATAGGCGTTGAACAGTCCGGCGCCGATCGCGCCGGGATTTCCGATGCCGCGATGGTTGAACCCGATCATGATCATATCGCGCTTGCCGCCGTCGGCGAGACCGGATGAATAGGTCACGCAGCAATTGGTGTGACGCGTATCCGGATCGGTGGGCCGCAGATCCTCACGCAACTGGATCGTCATGCGAAACAGCGGATGGTCGAAGAAGTTGCGGCCGACCGGCAGGTCACGCTCGACCGCGATCCCCATGGCTTGCAGCTCGTCCGCCGGGCCGATGCCCGATCGCAACAGGATCGCGGGGCTGTGGATGGCGCCGCCGCACAGCACGATCTCACGCGCGCCGATCTCGCTGGTGCCCTGGCCGTCGATATGGACACGGACACCGGTCGCCTTGCCGTCGCGGATCATGACCCGGTCGACCAGCGCCTTGCCACGGATCTCCAGATTGGCGCGGCCGCGCGCCGGCTCGAGATAGCCTTCGTTGGTTGTGATGCGACGACTGTTGCGGCTGTTGATCGGATAGCAGGCTACGCCTTCGCCATCGGGGCCGTTGACGTCGGCGCACCACGGATAGCCGCTGGCGAGCGCTGCATCGCGCAGGCCGCGATCAATCGGCCCCCACGTCTCTAGCGGCGCGCGATAGACCGGCAGTGGGCCGCCGCGTCCATGTCCGTTGGTGTCGCCGAATTCCTCATCGTCCTCGATCATCGAGAAAAACGGCATGATCTCGCGCGCGGACCAGCCGGTGCAGCCGAGCGCGGCCCATTCGTCGAAGGCATCCGCGACGCCGCGAATGGCAATCTGGCCGTTCATCATCGAGCTGCCGCCCAGCCCCTTGCCGCGCCAATAGAAGCGCGGCTCCTGGCCTGCGATGCGGCGGGTCAGGAGGTCGGGCCACTGCCATTTCTCCTGGAATTCCCGCTTGTGAATGATCGGAATCGGATTAGGCGTCCTGATTTCCCAGGGCGCTTCATCGGCCCGCCAGTCGAGGCCCGCTTCCAGCAGCAGCACCCGCCGCTTTCGATCCTCGGACAACCGGGCGGCGATGGCAGCGCCGGCCGAGCCGCCGCCGACGACGATCACATCGTACATGGTATCAAGTGACATGGCTTCAAACCTTGCTGTGTCGGAAAGTCCGCAGAAGGGACATCAGATTGCATCCCGACATTTTCGGAGATTTCCATTTGCATCGCACGGTGGAGGATTCGGCCTGTCCCGGATAGCCGCCCGCGTCGATCAGGATCATGTGGGATCACTCCGGTTTATCGACGTTCCAGAACAGCGGCGTGGCCGGACCATCGAGCATGCCCGTCAGCTCCTTGTGCCACACACTCGGCGCAAAATACTGTCCCAGGGGAATGTAAGTCACCTGGTCGAGCGCGCGCGCCTGGATATCGGCCGCGATCTTCTTCTGCGCTTCCGGCGAGCCGGCGCGAGCGAAGGCATCGCGGAGGCTCTCGATCTGCGGGTCATCAGGCCAGCCGACCCAACCGCCCTTGCGACCCCTGTTGTTCAGGGGAGCGCTGACGACGGGGTTCATGATGTCGGCGATGCCCCAGTTGGTGAAGAACATGTTCCAGCCGCCGTCCTTCGGCGGCTTCTGGCTTGCGAGGACCATGTTCGTCGTCTGCCAGTCCATCGACTGGACCGTCACCTGGAAGCCGGCCTGGCGCAGCAACTGCGCCGCAACGATGGGCTGGGTCTTGAGGGTCACCACATCGGTCGGCGCCAGCATCACGACAGGCGTGCCGTCGTAACCGGATTCGGCGAGCAGCTTCCTGGCCTCGGCCATGCCGCCGCCCTTGACGAGAGAGTCCGATCCGAGATCGGTAGCGAGCGGCGTGTCGCAGCCGAAAACGGCACCGCAAATCTTGTAGAGCTTCGGATCCCCGACCATGGCGTCGAGCACGTCCTTCTGGCTCAGTGCCATCATGGCGGCCCGGCGCACCTTGACGTTGTCGAATGGCGCATAAAGAAAATTCATCCGCCCGATGGTCTGGAAGCCAAGGCCGCTCAGAGGGCGCGACGTCAGATCCTTGTCGGCTTGCAGGATCGGCAGCATGTCGAATGACGGCCGTTCAAGGAAATCGATGTCGCCGGACTGAAGCGCGCTGGTTGCGGTCTGAACGTCGGGCATCGTGATCCATTCGACGCGATCGACCTTCACCACCTTGCCGCCCGAGGTCCAGCTTGGCGGCTCGGCGCGCGGCACATAGTCCTTGTTCTTCTCGTAGACGGCCTTCACGCCGGGCTGGAATTCCGCCGCGACGAACTTGAACGGACCCGAGCCGATCTGCTCGGGGATCGGCCGGTCCGACGGCGTGTCGGCAAGGCGCTTCGGCATCATGAAGGGCACGAGCGTGGATGGTTTGCCGAGCGACTCCAGCACCAGGCCGTAGGGCTCCTTGAGTTTCAGTGTGATCGTCCTGGCATCGGGGGCTTCCAGGCTGGCGGTGAAGTCCATCAGCTTCTGGCCCATGCCGTCGACGGCAGCCCAGCGCTTCAATGAAGCGATGCAGTCTTCCGCAGTGACCTGCGTTCCGTCATGCCACTTCAGGCCGTCGCGCAGCGTGAACGTGTAAGTCAGCTTGTCGTCGGACACCTTCCAGTCCGCCATTTGCGGCCGGATCGTGAAGCTGGAGTCCATTGCCACCAGCGTGTCGTAGACCATGTAGCCGTGGTCACGCGTGATGTAGGCCGACGAAACGATCGGATCGAGCGCCCGCAGGTCCGAGTGCATCACCGCCCTGATCGTCTTGGCGTGAGACAGGCCCGGCCACGCCAGCGCCGTGGCGACAAGCAGCCCGCGTAACGCGGTCTTCCAGGACATCGGGGTGTTTTTGGCGCGCGGTGTGGCTGACATCATTTTCCTCGGGTGAACGGACTTCAATTGGTGTGAAAGAGCACGCTGATTGAATGGAAGCCTGCTCGCCGATGCGCGATGCCTTTTGTCATGGCGTCGAGACATCCGTCGAAGGCAGGACGAAGGCAGTCGCGGGTCCGCGTCGCACGGATGGTCGTTGCACCGGGGAGGCCGGCGCAGACGGGTGCAATGATGGGCATGTCTTGACGAGGCTCCCGGATGCCAGAGTCGCCCCGACGCCGGCGTAAACCGGTGGAGGCGCCCCATCTGTCCCGGTACCTGAGAGCTTGATCCGCTGGAGCCCTTGCGCAATGCAATGGCTTGATGACGGATATCCCCTTCGGTGGACGCCGCATCAAGGACACGGCGTCTCTCTCCAGATCGTCCTGACGACACGGTCCTTGTGCCTGAGAGTTTCCGGGGCGGTTGCTCCGTCGGCGCCGAACACGAAAACGTAGTGCTTGTTTTCGTTTCGATCTCTCCCGCATCGTCGCGTTGGACGCTCAAACGTTATTGTGCGCTCCAAAACCAGGCAAGATTAAACTTCAATCGTGACCTGCCCAGATCATATGCGTTCGATCTTGCGGGGCTCGTCGCTCCGTCAACTGCGGCAGATGCTCGCGCAATTCGGAAGAGGATCTGCCGAAACAAAAACGCCCCGGCGAACCGGGGCGTTGTTCTCGGATTCAGATCAGGTGCGAGGGGCTCAGGAGCCCTTCGGATTGATCTCGGTGTAATTGCCCTTGGCGTCCCACTTGTAGACGACGTAGTCGATCGCCTTGATGTCGCCCTTGGCGTCGAAGGCCATCTTGCCGAGCACGGTGTTCCACTCGCCGGCCTTGATGACGTCCATCACCTTCTTGGCGTCGGTCGAGCCGGCCTTGGCGACGGCCTGGGTCCACACCTGCATCGCGGCGTAGGTGTAGAGCGTGTAGCCTTCGGGGTCGATGTTCTTGGCCTTGAACTTCTCGACGATCGCCTTCGCGGTCGGCTTGTTGCGCGGGTCGGGGCCGAAGGTGAACAGGGTGCCTTCAGCGGCCGGGCCGGCGATCGAGGCGAACTCCTTGTCGTTCATGGCGTCGCCCGCCATCAGCACCGCCTGCAGGCCCTGGTCACGCATCTGGCGCAGGATCAGGCCGGCTTCCTGGTGGTAGCCGCCCACATAGACCAGATCGATGTTGTCGCGCTTCAGGCGCGAGACGATTGCGTTGAAGTCCTTGTCGCCCTTGTTGTAGGACTCGTTGACCTTCTCGGTGATGCCGGCCTTGTTGAGCGCCTTCTTGGTCTCGTCGGCGAGGCCTTTGCCGTAGGTGGTCTTGTCGTTCAGGATCGCGATGTTCTTGCCCTTGTAGGCCTTCGCGATGTACTCGGCGGCGACGATGCCCTGCTGGTCGTCACGCCCGCAGACGCGCGCCACGTTCCAGAGCTTGCGCTCGGTGAACAGCGGGTTGGTCGAGGCCGGGGTGATCTGCAGCACGTTGGCGTCGGCATAGGCCTCGGAGGCCGGGATCGACGACGACGAGCAGAAATGGCCAGCCACGAACGGGATCTTCGAAGAGCCGATCTTTTCCGCGATCGAGCGCGCCTGCTTCGGATCGCAGGCGTCGTCATTGGATTCCAGCGCGAGCTTCTTGCCGAGCACGCCGCCGGCGGCGTTGATGTCGGCGACCGCCTGCTCGGCGCCGTTCTTCATCTGCCGGCCGAAAGCGGATTCGGAGCCCGTCATGGGGCCCGCGACGGCGATGGTGATGTCTTGCGCGAATGCGCTCGCCGATAATGCGAACGAAGCGCCCAATGCCAGGCCGATCAGCTTCAGTGATTTCATGAGACGTCCCTCGTGGTCGTTGCCTCTAGCGGAAGGGCCCGGCGCGCCGGGCCCCAAAACCGCGCGCATTCTCGGCTGATTTCGCGGCGAAGTCACCGGCAATTTTCAGGCAAATCGACGCTGCATCCGCCGCATCTTGCTGCTCGGGGCGGCGCTAGCCGCGGCGGCCGCCTTCCAGATAGGCGGCGCGGATCTCCGGGCGCTGCAGCAATTCGGCGCCTGTTCCGGCCAGCGTGATCAGGCCGTTGACCATGACATAGCCGCGATGGGCGAGCTTCAGCGCATGGTTGGCGTTCTGCTCGACGATCAGGACGGTGAGGCCGTCCTGCCGGTTCAGCGTGCGGATGGCGTCGAAGATTTGCCGCGCGATCAGCGGCGCCAGCCCCAGCGAAGGCTCATCCAGCATCAACAGCCGCGGCCGGCTCATCAGGGCGCGGCCGATCGCCAGCATCTGCTGCTCGCCGCCCGACAGCGTGCCGCCGCGCTGCGCGACGCGTTCCTTCAGCCGCGGGAACAGCGCAAACACGCGCTCCAGGCCGCTCGCGCGTTCGGCGTCGCTGCATTCGGTGGCATCGGCGCCCATCTGCAGGTTTTCCGCGACGCTCATGCGCGGGAATATTCGCCGGCCCTCGGGCGATTGCGCGATGCGCAGCCGCGCGATCTCGTGGGTCGGCACGCCGGTGATGTCATTGCCGTCGAATTCGATCCGCCCGGCGCGGGCGCGCGGCCGGCCGAAGATCGTCATCATCAGCGTCGACTTGCCGGCGCCATTGGCACCGATCAGGGCGACGATCTCGCCGGCATTGATCTCGATGTCGACGCCCTTCAGCGCCTCGATCTTGCCATACGCCGCACGCACGCCGCGCACCGCGAGGAGAGGAGTGGTTGCCGATACCGCGCTCACGTGCCGCTCTCCATCACGGCGATCGCCTCTTCCTCGTCGGCGCCGAGATAGGCGGCGATCACCTTGGGGTCGTCGCGCACGGCCTGCGGCGTGCCCTCGGCGATCTTGACGCCGTAGTCCATGACCACGACGTGGTCGGAGATCTCCATCACCACCGACATGTCGTGCTCGATCAGGAGGATCGAGGTGCCCTGTTCGTTGCGGATCGACAGCAGGAGCTCATTGAGCCCGCCGCTCTCGCGCGCGTTCAGTCCCGCCGCCGGCTCGTCGAGGCAGAGCAGCGCAGGCTCGGTGCACATCGCGCGCGCGATCTCGAGCCGCCGCTGGTCGCCATAGGGCAAATTGCCCGCGGCATCGTCGGCGCGGTCGAGCAGGCCGACGCGCTCAAGCCAGGTCCGCGCCAGTTCGATGGCGCGCTGCTCGGCCTCGCGCCAGGACGGCAGGCCGAGCAGGCCGAGCAGGGTCAGGCCCGAGGCGCGCATCAGCGCGTTGTGCTGGGCGACCATCAGGTTTTCGAGCGCGGTCATGCCGGGAAACAGCCGGATGTTCTGGAAGGTGCGGGCGACCTTGGCCTGCTTGGAGATGCGGAAATCGTTCAGCCGCTCGAGCTGGATGCCGCGGCCGTCGTCATGGGTGAGGCGGATTGTGCCGCCGCTCGGCCGGTAGAAACCGGTGATGCAGTTGAACACGGTGGTCTTGCCGGCGCCGTTCGGCCCGATCAGCGCGGTGATCTTGCGCCGCTCGGCCGCGAAGGAGAGTTCGTTGACCGCGACGATGCCGCCGAAGCGCATCATCAGGCGGTCGACAGTGAGGATGTGGTCGCCGCTCATCCGTGGCCCTCCTTGACGAGGTCGGACGAGATCGCCTGATTGCGTTCCAGGAACACAGTCGGCGCGCGGTGGCCGATCAGTCCGCGCGGCCGCCAGATCATCAGCACCACCATCGCGATGCCGAACACCAGCATGCGGTATTGATCGAAGCCGCGGAACAGTTCGAAGCCGCCGATCATGGTCAGCGCGGCGAGCGCGACGCCGAGCTGCGAGCCCATGCCGCCGAGGACGACGATCGCCAGCACCAGCGCCGATTCCTGGAAGGTGAAGGATTCCGGACTGATGAAGCCCTGCCGGGTGGCGAAGAACGCGCCGGCGAGGCCGCCGAACATCGCTCCCGTTGCGAAAGCCGTCAGCTTGGTGGTCGTGGTGTTGATGCCGAGCGCGCGGCAGGCGACCTCGTCCTCGCGCAGCGCCTCCCAGGCGCGGCCGATCGGCAGCCGCCGCAGCCGGATCGTCACCCAGTTGGTGAGCAGCGCCATCGCCAGGATCAGATAGAACAGGAAGACCAGGCGGTGGGTCGGCGAAAACTCGATGCCGAGCCTGGCGGCGAGCCCGTCATCGCCCGGCGTCAACGGAATGCCGAACATGGTCGGGCGCGGAATCCCCGAGACGCCGTTGGGGCCGCCGGTCAGGCTCTGCCAGTTGATGATGACGAGGCGGATGATCTCGCCGAAGGCGAGCGTCACGATCGCCAGATAGTCGCCGCGCAGCCGCAGCACCGGGAAGCCGAGCAGCACGCCCCAGAACGCCGCCAGGATGCCGGCAAGCGGCAGGCAGACCCAGAACGACAATCCGAAATTGGTGGCCAGCAGCGCATAGGAATAGGCGCCGACCGCGTAGAAGGCGACATAGCCGAGATCGAGCAGGCCGGCGAGGCCGACCACGACGTTCAATCCCCATCCCAGCATCACATAGGTCAGGACCAGGATCGAAAGGTCGAGAATGTAGCGCTGGTTGTAGAAGATGACGGGCACGAGGAAGGCGAACACCAGCAGCGCCGGGGCGAGCCATCGTCCGGCGAACGACATCGCGCTCTGCACCGGTTTCGGCACGATGCGGTCCTTGTCGACCGGCCCCCACCATTGCCGCAGCAGCTCGACGATGATGCTGCCGCCGAACACGGTGCCGACCATGGCGGCGAGGTCGCCGAACCGCGTCCAGTAGATCAGGCCGCCTTGCGGTCCGGCCTCGGTGCGCACGCCGATCATCAGCGAGAACAGCACCAGCGCGACGGCAGCGCTGATCAGGGCTTTCTTGAGAATGAAGGCGCCGCCCGAGGGCTGCGCGGCGGGCGATGGGCGGGCTGAGGTCGCGCTCACGAAGTGCCTGTCAGACTTTTTCGACTTCGGGACGGCCAAGCAGGCCGGTCGGCATGAAGATCAGCACCACGATCAGGATCGAGAACGCGGCGACGTCCTTGTACTCGACCGAGAAATAGGCCGACCACATCGTCTCGATCAGGCCGATCGCGAGCCCGCCGAGCATCGCGCCCGGCAGCGAGCCGATGCCGCCGAGCACCGCGGCGGTAAACGCCTTGATGCCGGCGACGAAGCCCATGAAGAAATCGACCAGGCCGTAATAGAGCAGGTACATCATGCCGGCGACGGCGGCGAGCGCGGCGCCGATCACGAAGGTCATCGAGATGGTGCGGTCGACGTCGACGCCGAGCAGCGCGGCCATGGTCTGGTCCTGCTCACAGGCGCGCATGTCGCGTCCGAGCCGGGTGCGCGAGACCAGCCAGGTGAACAGCGCGAGCACCACGATGGTGGCGAGCACGACCATGATCTGGACGTTGGAGAGCTGCACGGCAAAGCCGGCCGGGCCTTCGTGCAGCGTGTAGCCGCCGGTGATGATCGGCGGCACCGGCTTCACCCGCGCGCCCTGCGACACCTGCGAGAAGTTGGTCAGCACGAACGACATGCCGATCGCCGACAGCATCGGCGCCAGGCGGAACGAATGCCTCAAGGGACGATAGGCGATGCGCTCGATGGTCCAGCCATAGAGCGCGGTGATCGCCATCGAGACCAGCAGCACGATCAGCAGGATCACGGGGATCGCAGTGAGGCCGAGCGACACCAGCACCAGGAAGGAGATCAGGGCGATGAAACCGCCGATCATGAAGATGTCGCCATGGGCGAAGTTGATCATGCCGACGATGCCGTAGACCATCGTGTAGCCGATGGCGATCAGGCCGTAGATCGAACCGAGCACGAGGCCGTTGATCAGTTGCTGGGCGAAATAATCCATGCGCTGCCGTCAGAGCCTGTTCGGTGGAGAACCGAACGGGCTCTCGTTTTGATTTGGACGCGTTTTCTTCACGCGAACCGGTTCCCACTTCGCTCGAAAACGCTACGTCGAGGGTGACGCGGCGAGGGCCCCCGGCAGCCTGATCCGTCGCGTCGTGTCATTTTCTAACAGTGGAACCCCGGCGGCGGCAACAGTGCTGGCTGCCGCCGAAAGGGCTTGTACATAACTACTTCGGCCGGTGCGGTTCCGATGTCACAGGGCCGACACGCCGTTGCCTTGCAATGATCACGCCGGAACCCGTGTTCCCCGCGCAACTGCGTCACTGACGGTCTCGCGGAGGGGCGGGGCCCTTCCGTCTGCGCCGTTTTGGCACGGCCTTAGCCGTCCCCAAGCAATCCCCAGCCTAGTTAAGGTAAACAAAGGGTTTAAATTGCCGCCGGCAATTGATCGGCGTTACCTCGCAGGCTGAACCGTCGCCAATCCGATAAGGCGCCGGAACCACGGGAAGCGGCAATGTCGAGTAACTGGCGGATCAGCTCCTTCAACGGCGCGCTGCTTGCGGCCTATTTCATTCCGGTCTGGACCATCATCGCCTTCAGCATCATGGTGTCGCCGATCCACGGCCTCTATGAGCGGCCGAGCGTGTCGATCGCGCTGTATGCGAGCGACCATCTGCACCTTGCCAAGATGGCGACGGTGCGGCTCGCATGGCTGCTGGCGCTGGCGCGCATCACCGTGGTGGCGTTCTTCGTGCTCTTCCTCGCGATGGCCGCCTTTGCGCCGTTCCGCAAGAGCCGCGCCAGCGGCATCGACGAGGCGCTTGCGGTGGCGCTCTGCCTCGGCAGCGTGCTGAGCTTCGCCAGCATGATGATGGCCTCCAAAGTCGGCGAGATCGAAGCGCTGCGCATGCATGCGGCGGAGCTTCTGATGCTGCTCGGCACCGCGATCGTGATGCTGTTCGAGACCTCGCCGAAGCGAACCGCCGAGGCGCCTGCCATCGAAGCGGACTTGCCGGCGACCGAGCTATCCCTTCAGCAGCCCTAGTTCGGCAACGATCGCACCGGCTTCCTTGACGGCGTGATTGGCCGCGGGCACGCCGCAATAGATCGCCTGCTGCAGCAGGATCTCCTTGATGTCCTCAGGGGTGAAGCCGCCTTCGCTGAGGGCTGCGCGCACATGCAGGCGGAATTCGTCCCATTGGCCCAGCGCGACCATGGTGCCGATCACCAGCACGCGGCGTGTGCGGTGATCGAAATGCGGCCGGGTCCAGATGTCGCCCCACGCATAGCGGGTGATCAGGTCCTGGAAGTCGGTGTTGAACGCGTTGCGGTTTGTGATCGACTTGTCGACCCATTCATTGCCCAGCACCTTCCGGCGCTGCGTCATGCCGTCGTCGCGGCGCTGATTGTCGTCCATTGAGAGTTCCTCTGATTTCGTCATTCCGGGGCGGTCCGGAGGACCGAACCCGGAATCTCGAGATTCCCCGGTGCGCAATTGCGCACCTGCGGTTCGATGCTTCGCATCGCCCCGGAATGACGATCCGCGTTACCGTTGCGTCAGGAAGCCGACCACGGCTTCGGTGAAGGCGTGCGACTGCTCGACATTGGAGATGTGCGCGGCATCGAGCAACGTCATGCTGGCGCCGGGAATGCCGCTGCGGATCATTTCGCCGGCCGACACCGGCGTCGCCATGTCCTGCTTTCCTGCAATCACGAGCGTCGGGCTCTTGATCCTGGGCAGCAGCGCGCGCTGGTCGAGCGTCGACAGCACCTCGCAGCAGGCGAGATAGCCCTCGACCGGCGAGGCTATCAGCATCGCCTTCATCCGTGCGGTGGTCTCGGGCTCACGCTCGCGGAAATCAGCGGTCAGCCAGCCCGCGATCACGGTGTCGGCGACCGCGGCGATGCCGCCTTCCTTCACCGCCTTGATCCGGTTCAGCCAGTTGGTCGGATCGGGATAGTAGCAAGCGGTGTTGGCGAGGATGATCTTGCCGAATCTTTCAGGCGCGTTGGCACCGAGCCATTGCCCGACCATGCCGCCCATCGACAGCCCGCACCAATGCACCTTGTCGATGTTGAGGTCGTCGAGGATATCAAGCACGTCGCGGCCGAACCGCTCCATGGAGTAGGGGCCCGCCGGTACGCCGGATTTGCCGTGACCGCGGCGGTCGTAGCGGATGACGCGGAACATCTGCGTCAGCGCCGGCATCTGCGGCTCCCACATCTGCAGGGTACAGCCGAGCGAGTTCGACAGCATCAGGGTCGGTCCGCCGTCGCGGCCGTCCACCTGGACGTTGAGCAGGCACCCGTCGGCGTTGATCATCGGCATCAGACAATACTCCGGCTTCTATGTCTCGTTGAGTGACGCCAACAGCCGGTCGATCAGCGCTTGCGAAGAGCCCTGATAGGCCATCGGCTCGAACAGTTCTGCGATTCGCTTGGCGTCGAGATGCGCGGTGACCTTTGCATCTGATGACAGCACGTCGCGTAGATGCTTGTTCTCCGCGACCGCTTTCTTGCTGGCGGCCTCGACCAGATGATGGGCGTCGCTTTTGCCGATCGTCTCGGCCAGCGCCATCGCGACCGCTTCCGCCATGATCAGCCCGCCGGTCGTCTCCAGATTGGCGCGCATGCGCGCCGCATCGACCTCGAGCCCTTCGGCGAGATCGACGATCGCGGCGAGCGCGCCTGACGTCACTAGCATCAGGCTAGGCAATGTCGGCCATTCCGCATGCCACGGGCCGGCGCTGCGCTCGTGATCCTGTACCTGCGCGGCAAAGATCGTGGCGGCGAGGTTCGGCGCCATGGTCGCGGCGCCCAGCGCGCTCGCAGCAGCGACGGGATTGCGCTTGTGCGGCATGGTGGAAGAGCCGCCGCGGCCGGCGCCTGCCGGCTCGAAAGCCTCGCCGACATCGGTCTGCATCATCAGCGAGACGTCGCGCGCGATCTTGCCGCAGCTGCCGGCGAGGATGGCGAACACCGACGCGGCCTCCGCGATGCGGTCGCGATGGGTGTGCCAGGGCGCATCCGGCAGCGGCAGGTCCAACTCCCTGGCAAGCTGCGCGGCGACCGCCAGACCCTTGTCGCCGAGTGCGGCGAGCGTGCCGGCGGCACCGCCGAATTGCAGCGCCAGCGCCTCGCGGCGCAGCCGTTGCAGCCGCTTGCGGGAGCGATGCAGGGCCGCGGCATATTCGGCGAGCTTGAGTCCAAACGGCATCGGCAGCGCGTGCTGCAGCCAGGTCCGCGCCACCACCGCGGTATTGCGATGGGCGCGCGCAAGCCTGGCAAAACCGGCAACGGCGCGGTCGAGGTCGGCGAGCAGCGCATCGATGCCGGCACGCAACGACAGCATCGTCGCGGTGTCGATGACGTCCTGGCTGGTCGCACCCCAATGCACATAGCGCGCCGCCTCGGCATCCTTCTTGGCGACGTTGGCGGTCAGGGCCTTCACCAGCGGGATCGCCAGATTGCCCGACCGCGTCGCGGCGTCGGCCAGCGGGGCGAGGTCGAATGATTCGGCCTTGCAGGCGGCGGCGATCGGGCCGGCCGCAACGGCAGGAATCACGCCGCAGGCCACCTCGGCTCGGGCCAGCGCGGCCTCGAAATCCAGCATGTTCTGCAGGGCGGCGGCATCGTCGCATAGCGCGCGCATCGCGGCGCTCGACAGCATCGGCGCAAGCAGGGGGGAGAGGGCTGTGCTCATGGCGCGCGACCTAACCACTGTCGCGCGCTCCTGCCAATGCCCCGCCGCTGCCGCTATTTTCAACAGCGCGGATCGCGCGATTTTGTGAACGGCGGACGGGTCTTGCTGCGGTGCGAATATGCATCGCTCATCCTCCGAAGGTGCCCTTTCCTTTGCGCCCCGGCTGCTTTACTTGGGGGGAAAAGGTTCTAGCGATCGAGGAGGTCCCCAATGGCCATGACAATGACCGGCGAAGTCCAGCTTGCGGCGCCGCGCCAGGCTGTGTGGGACAAGCTCAACGATCCCGAGGTGCTGAAGGCCTGCATTCCCGGCTGTGAAGAACTGGAGAAGACCGACGAGGGCGGCTTCCGCGCCACCGCCAAGATGAAGGTCGGCCCGGTCTCCGCCCGCTTCAAGGGCAAGGTCACCTTGAGCGACCTCGATCCGCCGAACGGCTACAAGATTTCAGGCGAAGGCGAGGGCGGGGTCGCCGGCTTCGCCAAGGGCGGCGCCACCGTCGGCCTTGCCGACAAGGATGGCGGCACGCTTCTGAGCTACAACGTGGAGGCGCAGATCGGCGGCAAGCTCGCCCAGCTCGGCCAGCGCCTGATCAACGGCGCCGCCAAGAAGCTGGCGGACGAATTCTTTGCAAATTTCGCCAAAGCCGTGCAGGGTTAGCTCCGCCTTTCGGCTGGATGATTAGGGTCCGGCCATGCCTTCCCGCTATGTCCTGGATGGGTGGCTCGAACGGTTGCCCATCGCGGGACGCGCCCATATTATGCCGTTTGGAATGATTATAAACCGCCTGCTTCGCCGATATGCGGTGGGGCAGATAAGAGAGTGCTGATGGCCAAGATTTCAATGATCGTGAACGGCAACCCCGTGAACGCGAACGTCGACCCCCGTACCCTTCTGGTCCAGTTTCTGCGCGAAAATCTGCGGCTGACAGGTACCCATGTCGGCTGCGACACCTCGCAGTGCGGCGCCTGCGTCGTGCATCTGGACGGCAAGGCGGTGAAGTCCTGCACGACGCTTGCGGTGATGGCCGATGGTCATGAAGTCAAGACCATCGAGGGGCTGGCGGCCGACGGCGCGCCGCTGCATCCGATGCAGGAGGCCTTCCGCGAGCATCACGGCCTGCAGTGCGGCTTCTGCACGCCGGGCATGATCATGACCGCCGTCGACCTCGTCCATCGCAAGGGCCACGACCTCTCCGACGAGGTGATCCGCGAGGAGCTGGAAGGCAATCTGTGCCGCTGCACCGGCTACCAGAACATCGTCGCTTCGATCGCCGCCGGCGCCAAGGCGATGGCGAAGTCGGACCTCGCCTAATCAGCAATTCGTCGCGACAAGCGATCAGGACATTCCAATGTACGAATTCAAATATCATCGTCCCGGCACCGTGCGGCAGGCCGCCAACCTGCTGGTGAAGAACGAGGACGCCAAGCTGATCGCCGGCGGTCACACGCTGGTGCCGGTGATGAAGCAGCGGCTCGCCAGCCCGCCGCATCTGGTCGACCTCTCCCATATCGAAGGTCTCGACACCATCGAGATGAAGGGCCGCTCGCTGGTGATCGGCGCCACCGCAAAGCACGCCGAGGTCGCGAACTCCGCGATCGTGGGCGAGGCGATCCCGGCGCTGGCGGAGCTTGCCGGCATGATCGGCGATCCCGCCGTGCGCCACCGCGGCACCATCGGCGGCTCGCTCGCCAACAACGACCCGACCGCCGACTATCCGGCTGCGGTGCTGGCGCTGGGTGCGACCATCGTCACCAACAAGCGTCGCCTCAAGGCCGAGGAGTATTTCCAGGGCCTGTTCTCGACCGCGCTCGAGGCTGACGAGATCATCACCAAGGTGATGTTCCCGCTGCCGAAGAAGGCGGCCTATGTGAAATTCCGCAACCAGGCCTCGCGTTACGCGCTGGTCGGTGTGTTCGTCGCCAAGCGTCCGTCCGATGTCCGCGTCGCGGTCACAGGCGCAGGCTCCGACGGCGTGTTCCGCGTTACCGCGTTCGAGGACGCCTTGAAGAAGCGGTTCTCGCACAAGGTGCTCGACGGCATCCCGGTTCCGGCCGATGGGCTCAACAGCGACCTGCACGGCAGTGCGGAATACCGCGCGCATCTGATCGGCGTCTTGGCGCGCAGGGCGGTGGAAGCCGCGACCGCCAAGGGCTAAGTACCAAGGCGTGACACTGCTAACCCCTGTTCGAAGACTGGCTGTTCCATGAGTGCATCGGCGTTACCCACTTCCGTCGATGCGCTCGAGGAGCTGTTGACGTCGCGCGGCTACCTCGCCGAACGGTCGCTTGCGACCGTGACCTATCTGGCGCTGCGCATGGGCCGGCCGCTGTTCCTCGAAGGCGAGGCCGGCGTCGGCAAGACCGAGATCGCAAAGGTCCTGTCGGCGGCGCTCGGGCGCAAGCTGATCCGCCTGCAATGCTATGAGGGCCTCGACGTCGCCTCCGCCGTCTACGAGTGGAGCAGCGCGGCGCAGATGATCGCGATCCGCCTGGCGGAAGCCTCAGGGGACACCGATCGCGACCAGCTCGCGAGCGACATCTTCGCCGAGCGTTTCCTGATCAAGCGGCCGCTGTTGCAGGCGCTCGAGCCCGACGTCGCGGGTCCCCCGGTGCTGCTGATCGACGAGCTCGACCGCGCCGACGAGGCGTTCGAGGCGTATCTGCTGGAAATCCTCAGCGACTTCCAGGTGACCATCCCGGAGCTCGGCACCGTGAAGGCGCCGGCGCCGCCGATCGTGATCATCACCTCGAACCGCACCCGCGAGATCCACGACGCGCTGAAGCGCCGCTGCCTCTATCACTGGGTGGACTATCCGATCGCCGAGCGCGAGCTCGCGATCGTCAAGTCGCGGGTACCGGGAATCTCCGCAAAGCTGTCGCAGCAGGTCGTCCGCTTCGTGCAGGCGCTGCGCAACCAGGATTTCTACAAGTCGCCGGGCGTGGCCGAGACCATCGACTGGGCCACCGCGCTGTCCGAGCTCGACGCGCGCTCGTTGACGCCGCAGGTGGTCGGCGACACGCTGGGCGCGCTGCTCAAATACCAGGACGACATCGCGCGGATGCAGGGCGATGCGTTGCAGAAGACATTGAAGGAAGCGACGAGCGAGACGTAAGGCTCGCGTCATAACAACGCCCGTCATTCCGGGGCGATGCGAAGCATCGAACCCGGAATCTCGAGGTTCCCCGGTGCGCAATTGCGCACCTGAGGTTCACGCTGCGCGTGCCCCCGAACGACGGGAAATGGATTACGATGGCGATCAACCACCTCGCGCCTCCGACCGGCCACATGGCCGACAACGTAGTCGGCTTTGCCCGCGCGCTGCGGGCGGCCGGGCTCCCGGTCGGGCCGGGTTCGGTGATCGATGCGCTCGACGCGCTGCAGCTAATCGAGGTCGGCCACCGCGGCGATTTCTACGCCACGCTGGAAGCGATCTTCGTCAAGCGCCACGAGCATGCGCTGATCTTCCGCCAGGCCTTTGCGCTGTTCTTCCGCGCCGCCGAGGAGTGGAAGAGCATGCTGGATTCGGTGCCGCTGCCGGATCACGCCAAAAAGAAGCCGCCGCCGGCCTCGCGCCGCGTCCAGGAGGCATTAGCGCAACCGGCGCGGCACGAGGAGCGGCCGCAGGCCCAGGAGCAGGAGCTGAAACTCTCGGTCTCCGACAAGGAGGTGCTGCAGAAGAAGGATTTTGCGCAGATGACCGCGGCCGAGATCGCCGAGGTCGTCAGAGAGATCGCCAAGATGCGGCTGCCGCAGGCCGAGCTCGTCACCCGCCGCTACCAGCCGGACGCGCGGGGGCTGCGGCTCGACATGCGCCGCACCGTGCGCAACTCGCTGCGCACCGGCGGCGAGATCATCGACATCAGAAAGCTGGGCCGGATCGAGAAGCCGGCGCCGATCGTGGCGCTGCTCGATATCTCGGGCTCGATGAGCGAGTACACCCGCCTGTTCCTGCACTTCCTGCATGCCATCACCGACGCCCGCAAGCGGGTCTCGGTGTTCCTGTTCGGCACCCGCCTGACCAATGTGACGCGCGCGTTACGGGCGCGTGACCCCGACGAGGCGCTGGCGAGCTGCTCGTCCTCGGTCGAGGACTGGGCCGGCGGCACCCGGATCGCGACCTCGCTGCACACCTTCAACCAGCTCTGGGCCCGTCGGGTGCTCGGGCAGGGCGCCATCGTACTCCTTATATCTGATGGACTAGAACGGGAGGCCGATGCCAAACTGGCCTTCGAGATGGACCGATTGCACCGCTCCTGCCGCCGCCTGATCTGGCTCAATCCGCTGCTGCGCTATTCCGGCTTCGAGGCCAAGGCGCAGGGCATCAAAATGATGTTGCCCCACGTTGACGAATTTCGCCCGGTGCATAACTTGACGTCCATCAAGGGCTTGATCGGGGCGCTGTCGTCGCCGCCGCCGGCGCACCACCGCAGCCTGATCCGTTCCGTAGCCTAAGAAGCCTGACTGATAGGCAGGAGGCCACCATGCTGAACCGCGACGAAGACATCCTGCAGGCCGCCGAGACCTGGCAGAAACAGGGCCACGGCGTGGCGCTCGCCACCGTGGTCGAGACCTGGGGCTCGGCGCCTCGCCCGGCAGGCTCGAGCCTCGTCATCAATGACGTCGGCACGTTTCTGGGCTCAGTCTCCGGCGGCTGCGTCGAGGGCGCCGTGGTCACCGAGGCGCTCGACGTGATCGCAAGCGGCCAGCCAAAAATGCTCGAATTCGGCGTTGCCGACGAGACGGCCTGGAATGTCGGCCTGTCCTGCGGCGGCACCATCCGCGTGTTTGTCGAGAAGGTCGGTTAGCCGTGAAACTCGAGGTCCTGAAAGAGCTCAACGCCGAGCGCGCCGCGCGCCGCCCGGTCATCATCGTCACCGACACCGCCAATGGCGAGCAGCGCCTGGTGAAGGCCAAGGACATCGCGGCCGATCCGCTACGCGCCGAGCTCGCCAAGCAACTCAGGATGGGCAAGAGCGGCAATGCCGAGGTCGCCGGCAAGAAGCTGTTCCTCAACGTCTACGCGCCGACGGCAAAACTCGTGATCATCGGCGCGGTCCATATCAGCCAGGCGCTGGTGCCGCTGGCGCGCTCGCTCGACTATGACGTGACGGTGGTCGATCCGCGCACCGCGTTTGCGAGCCCCGAGCGTTTCCCCGACGTGCCGCTGGTCGCCGAATGGCCCGACGTCGCGCTGCCGCCGCTCAACGTCGATCACTATACGGCGTTCGTCGCGGTGACGCATGATCCCAAGATCGACGATCCGGCGCTGCTGCACGCCTTCGATCGCGACTGCTTCTATATCGGCGCACTCGGCTCGCGGAAGACGCACGCCAAGCGCGCCGAGCGGCTGCGGGCGCAGGGCGCCAAGGACAGCGACATCGCGCGCATCCACGCGCCGATCGGCCTCGACATCGGCGCGGTGTCGCCGTCCGAGATCGCGGTTGCGATCATGGCCGAGATCACCGCGCAGCTGCGTCTGCCTCCAAAAGAAAAAGAAGAAGCGGCATGAAGTTCGGTCCCGCCAGTCCGGCCGACGCGATTGGCGGCGTCACCGTGCATACGCTCCGCCAGGGCGCGCTGGTGCTCAAGAAGGGCACCACGATCGGCGAGGCGGAGGTCGAGGCGCTGACCAAAGCCGGCGTCAAGGACGTCGTGGTGGTGCGGCTGGAGGACGGCGACGTCTCCGAGGACGTCGCGGCCGCCAGCATCGCGCAGGCGGTGGCGGGCGAGGGCGTCAATGTCGAGCGCGCCTTCACCGGCCGCGCCAATCTGTTCGCGGCGCGCCCCGGCGTACTGGTGGTCGACCGCGCCGCCGTCGATCGCATCAATGGCGTCGACGAGGCCATCACCTTCGCAACGCTCGCGGCGTATAAGCCGGTGGTCGAAGGCGAGATGATCGCGACCGTCAAGCTGATCCCGTTCGGCGTCGAGGGACGGCTGCGCGACGCGGCCGTCGCGGTCGCCGGCAAGGACACGTTGCGGATCGCGCCCTATGTGATCAAAAAGGTCGGCGTGGTCTCGACGCTGCTGCCGGGCCTCGCGCCGAAGGTGATCGACAAGACGCTGCGCGTCACCGCCGAGCGGCTCGCGCCCGCCGGTGCCACGATCATTGCCGAGCGCCGCGTGCCGCATGACGAGACCGTGCTGGCGGCCGCGATCAAGGAATTGCTCGGCCTGGGCGCCGAGCTCGTCATCGTGTTCGGGGCATCGGCGATCGCCGACCGCCGCGACGTGATTCCCGCCGCGATCACCGAGATCGGCGGCGCGATCGAGCATTTCGGCATGCCGGTCGATCCCGGCAATCTGCTGTTGATCGGCAGCGCCGGCGGCGTGCCGGTGCTCGGTGCGCCGGGCTGCGCGCGCTCGCCGGTCGAGAACGGCTTTGACTGGGTGCTGATGCGGCTGCTCGCCGGCATCAAGGTGACGCGATCGGATCTCACCGGCATGGGCGTCGGCGGACTTCTGATGGAGATCGTGACGCGGCCGCAGCCGCGCACCGTGCCGGACATCGAAGGCAACCGCAACGTCGCGGCCATCGTGCTCGCGGCGGGACGTTCGACCCGGATGGGCGGCCCGAACAAGCTGCTCGCTGAGCTCGACGGCAAGAAGCTCGTGCGCATCGTCGCCGAGCAGGCGCTGGCCTCGAAGGCCTCGGAGGTGATCGTCGTCACCGGACATCAGGCCGATCTGGTCGAGCAGGCGCTGGCGGACCTCAAGGTGAAGTTCATCCGCAATCCGGATTTCGCCGGTGGCCTCGCCAGTTCGGTGAAGGCGGGCATCGCGGCGGTCTCCGACGCCGCCGACGGCGCGATCGTCTGCCTCGGCGACATGCCGCTGATCGATGCGCAGCTGGTCGACCGTTTGATCGAGACCTTCGAGCCCGACCGCGGCCATCTGATCGCGGTCCCGGTCAGCGAAGGCCGCCGCGGCAATCCGGTACTGTGGTCGCGGCGCTTCTTCAGGGAATTGATGACGCTCGACGGCGACATCGGCGCCCGTCATCTGATCGCCAAGCATGCCGAGGTGGTCGCCGAGGTCCCGGTCGAAGGCAACAGCGCCTTCCTCGACATCGATACGCCGCAGGCGCTGGAAGCGGCAAGGCGGGGATAGCTCCATCCGCCGTCGTCCCGGCCTAGTGCGCAATTGCGCACGGGGGCCGGGACCCATTACCACCGAACGTTGTTGTCGCCGGGGAAGCGGCCCCAGCCTCGCAAGACAATCTGCATTTGTGGGTCCCGGCCCCCCGTGCGCAATTGCGCACTAGGCCGGGACGACGCGTGGTTGCAGTTGCGCCATCAACCCGTCATTCACCATCTGGAAACGACCCCCGCGTACAGTCCGCGCCGGGTTCTGGGGGATTTCCGCTTGATCATTTCGACCGCCGCCGCGCAGCGTCGCGCGCTGACGATTCTTGTCCTGACATTGCTGATTGGCGCCACGCGTTTCACCGTGGACAATATTGTCCCCAAGGCTCACGCGGCCGGCGCGTTCGCGGTCGGCAAATGCGGTGCCTATGGCCAGGCCTATGACTATCCGGCGGAGGGCGCGGCGCGTGCCGCGGCGCTGAAGCAGTGCAAGGGCGACTGCACCAGCGTGACCATGAAGCGCGCCTGTACCGCGCTCGCGATCGACATGAAAAATCCCTGCGGCGCGCACGGCTATGCGGTGGCGCCGAAGATCTCGAGCTCGCTGAATGCCGCCACCAAGAAATGCTACGACTATGGCGGCAAGGAATGCGTGATCCGCGCCTGGGCTTGCGACGCCAAGGGCTAGACCAACGGACTCCGCTTCACCTCGCCCCGCGTGCGGGGAGAGGTCGGAACGCATCGCTGGATGCGTTCCGGGTGAGGGGGAGTCTCCGCAAACGCAGCCATCACCGAATGCGCGGAGACAGCCCCTCACCCCGACCCTCTCCCCGTAAAGAACGGGGAGAGGGAGCGCAGCCCCGTCGCGGTCGCTATTCGACCCGACTCATCGCGTTCTAGCGGTCGACATGCGGGTCGATCTTTTTCGCCGCAGTGATGTCTGCCTCGCCGGCCGCAACATCGCCCTGCTGGCGTTTGGTGATGCCGCGCCAGTACAGCGCCGCGGCGGAGGCCGGTTGCAGCCGGAGCGCTGAATCGAATTCGTCGACCGCATTGTCGTATTTGCCGGTTGCGAGAAACACGATGCCACGGCCGATCAAGGCGAGATCGAAGTCGGGCGCGAGCGCGGCCGCCTTGCTGTAGTCGGCCAGCGCATGGTCGTAATCCTTCCGCACCAGATAGATGTCGCCGCGCGCCCCGACCGCAAAGGCATCGCTCGGATCGAGCCGGATCACCTGTTCGATATCGGCGAGGCTGCGGTCGAGATCGCCGGTCTGCGCATAGGCCTGGGCGCGGGAGGTGAGGGCTTTTGCGAGATCCTTGCCGGTGAACTTGCCTGACGTGATTGCCTCGGTACATCCCGCGACTTGCACGTCCCAAGCGACGTCAGGCTTTCCGGTGCATCTCGTATCCAGCGCGGTCTCAGCGCGCGCATGCGCCGCTGGCCAAGTCAGGGCGAGGGCGGCGCCGATCATCCAGGCGGAAGACTTTGACGAACGGCGTTTCGCCATCGATGAGGTCCGAATGACAAGGTTCGGGCATCGCGAAGCCGCATGCCCGCCCGTTTGTCGCGGGCGGGGAAAGGCAGGTTCAGGGATTTGGTGCTGGAGCATCCAGCGCCGTTCAGTTCTCGCCAACGTGCTGTCCAACGGCATAGACATGGCACGCGCTGTCCTTGTTGGAGCACTCCGCGATGGCATTGTCGCGCGCTTCGGCGACCGTCCGGCCGTTGCTGGAGCCGCAGCCGCCCTTGTCGTCGACGGCAAAGGCCTTGGCATCGCTGCGATAGCTGGTGTAGCGGGCAAACATCTTCTGGCAGTCCGGCGAAAGACCGGGCGGTGCAGGAAGCGCGGCGGGCTCCGGCAGATCGATCGCAACCGCGCTCGGCAGCTTCAGTTCGGCCAGGAACGGCTCGACGATCGGCAGCCATCTGCTGGCCGCGCCCTCGGTGACGAGGTCGTGGCCGTTTTTGCCAAAGGGCGGCAATATCTGCAGTCGGGCCGGCGCGCCGCCGGCCGTGTAGGCGGCGAACATCTGGCGCGCCAGATCGGGACCGTAAAACTGGTCGTTTTCGGCATAGAGCCAGAGCGCGGGCACGCGCACAGCGCGGCTGAGCGCCGCCACGGTTTCGACGAGACGCTCAGGCGCACAAGGTTCGCCTGGCTTGACCGTTGAGTGGTAACCGCCGTCAAAGTTCACGATACCCACGACCCCGGCCGGATTGCGCTCAGCGGCGGCGAGCATGGTCAGCCCGCCGGTGGAGTGTCCGAGCAGCAGGATGTGATCGCCGTCGACCCAGGGCTCGTTGCGCACCGCTGAGATCGCCGCGATGACATCGTCGGCGCCGATGCGCACCCCTGAAGTGTAGTCACAGGGCGCCGGCAGTCCCTCCGAATAGCCGCCGCCCGATCGTCCGAAGCCGCGGCGCATGATGGAGAGCGTCGCGTAGCCGCGCTGTGCCAGTGCGACAGCGGCGAGGTTGAAGCTGATCGGCGTGCGTCGTGTGATCTTATCGAAGAAGCCTTCGCCGCCGCTCGGCGTGCCATGCGTCATGATCACCAGCGGAAACCGGCCGGGCCGATCCGGGCGAATGACGTAAGCGTCGAGCGTCAGGTCCTTGCCGGAGATGTTGACGGGCAACAGCAGCGGCGCGGCGATCAGGCCGGGCAGCAGGCCGCGGTCCTCGGCATGCGCGACGGTGACGAACGACAGCAGCAGCGCGAGCAAAATTCGCATGTCAAACCCTCAGGGCAGGGGCCGCGAGCGAGCCTTATCATGGAGCCGCGCGATGCAGCGAGGAGAAAGCAGCGTCCGGCTGCTGCGAATATGAAGGCAAGGTTTGCATCGCCGGGACTGGTCTGAACCGGCGTGTTGCCGCTAAACTCCCACGATGCAGTTCGACACCAAGATCGCGGTCGTGATCCGCACCGACCTGGAAGTCTGGCAGAAGCTCAACGTGGCGTCCTTTCTGGCCGGTGGCATCGCGGCTTCGTTTCCCGAATGTATCGGCGACAATTACGAGGACGGCTCGGGGACCAGATATCTCTCCCTGATCGGCCAGCCGATCCTGATCTACGGCGCCGACCGTGCGCAGCTGTCGCGAGCGCTGGAGCGCGCGCTGGCGCGCGACGTGCGGCCGGCGCTCTACACCGAGGACATGTTCAGGACCACGCATGATGCCGCCAACCGCGAGGTGGTGAAGGCGGTCGCGCGCACCGAACTCAACCTGGTCGGCCTTGCCTTTCGCGCCGAGCGCAAGGTGGTCGACAAGATCCTCGACGGGCTGAAGTTTCACACGTAGCGGGCTGCGGGCGTAGCATCGGTAGAGCGTAGCGAAACCCATCAATCATGTCCGCGGCGCGAATGATGGGTATCGCTTCCGCCTTCGCTCTGCGAGCTACGGCGAACAAGCCGCTCCATCCTACGGATCTACCGGTGCAGGCCGGCGATTATCGGCTCGCCTCCTTGTCGGGCATGATTTGCAGCAACGGCGTCGGCGCAATCGATATCTGACCCGTGAATGGCCGATCATGCGCGGCAATCAGCAGAGCCGATGTGGCCACCCCCGTCGCGAACAGTCCCATCGCGATGGCCGATCCCAGCCGATTGTCGCAGTGAACAAGGGCAATGACCAGCAACTCGCAGACGGCCTGAAGGTAGAGGCACCACCACTTGACCGAGTTGACTTCCGACTGACTGACGATGATCCGTTGTCGTCGCGCATCAAGCGCCGAATTCAGCGCGGTGATGATCTCGTGCTGCGTCGTCTGCTGGCCAGGGCTTTGCGCGGGCATGGATACGACAAGCCGCAACGCCGCGGTCAGTGCGGGAGGTGCCGCCTTGAGTGAAGCCGCCTGGCGCGCCATCATCGGCCATTCCACGGCGACAGTTTCCTCGACGTAGTCGCGAACGAGGTCGCGCAAGCGCGCCTCCTGCTCCGGCGGCAAGCCGCCAGCGAGCAGGATGACTGCCCGCAGCGAACTGGCTTCGCGGCTCACCGCCGCGGTGGCGCGATCACTGTCATTCCAGACCTGTGCCGCGGTGAAGGCGACAAACAGGCCGAAGATGATGCCGAGCACCGGCAACATGCCGGGCGAGATCGATTTGAATGACGGTGCTCGCGCCTTGGTCGACAGGATCGCAACGCCTGCGAAAACAAGAATGGCAAGAAGATAGGTGAAGCCGAAGACGATGAAGGCCATCCACGGCACAGAAAGGTTGTGTAACCAATCGCTCATTGGTGTTTCCCCCGCCGATCGCTTGTATCAGCTCCCGCTGCACCCGCGAGAACGTAAAACTGCGTCCCCACCCGCACTGTCATCGCCCGGCTTGCCGCCTTCGCTAAAGCTTCGGCGTGCCGGGGATTCGTGGCCTCGTCGAAGCCTTGGCGTAGACGGGACCGGGCGATCCGGTACGCCGCGGCCTCTCGACTGAAGCACTGACGTCTCTGGAATACTGGATCACCCGCATGCGCGGGTGATGACACCGAACAATGACGGCGAGAGATGGGGTTCAGGCGCGTCCTGACGACCTGCCGGCGGGTAGGAACACTTAACGTCACGGGACGTCTTCTTCCATCATATTGACAATGACTGACTAGTCAGTCATAACACGAGCATGACCAAGCGCACGAAAACATCGACCCGCACCCCGCCTGCCAGGCGCCGGACCACCATCCGGGCGGCCGCGGCGAGGGTCCCGAAGGTGGCCTCGGCCAAGCTGCCCGAGCCGAAGCCGGCCGCGAACCGTGCCGAGAAATCGGCGGAGCGGCGGGCGGCGATCGTCGAGGCGGCGATGGACGAGTTCATCGCGCGCGGCTTTGCCGCGACCCGGCTCGACGACGTCGCCAAGCGGGCGGGCGTCGCCAAGGGCACGCTCTACCTCTACTTCAAGGACAAGGAATCGATGTTCGAGGAGCTGATCCGCACCGCGCTGGTGCCGCTGATCGGCCGCATGACCGCGCTTCCGACCATCAAGGGTCCCGTGCGCGACGCGGTGGAGGGATTTGCCGAGACCTTCATCCGCGAGGTCGTGGCGACCCGCCGCGGCGACATCATCCGCCTGATTGTTTCGGAAGGGCCGCGCTTTCCGGCTATCGCCGATTTCTACTTCCGCGAGGTGGTGTCGAAGGGCCTGGCCGGCATGCGGGCGCTGGTCCAGCTCGCGATCACGCGCGGCGAGATCAGGCACCGGGAGCTCGGGCAGTTTCCTCAGCTGGTCGTCGCGCCCGCGATCGTTGCGGTGATCTGGCAGAGCCTGTTTGCCCGGCATGCACCGCTCGACGGGCTCGCGATGTTCAAGGTGCATCTCGATCTGATCTTCGGCGAACGGAGGACAACATGACCTCGTCGCGCATGATGAAGCTTGTGGCCGTCACCGCGCTGGCGGCCGCGCTCGCCGGCTGCAACGAGAAGCGGGATCCCGGCTTCCAGGGCTGGGTCGAGGCCGACATGATCTTCGTCAGCCCGGACGAGTCCGGCCGCGTGATCAAGCTCAACGTCCGCGAGGGCGACGAGGTCAAGCCCGGCGATCAGCTTTATTCGGTCGACGACGATCTGCAGCGCGCCGATCTCAACCAGAACAACGCGACACTGGCGAACGCCCAGCAGAGCTACGACCGCGCGGCCTCGCTGCGCGGCACCGGTGCCGGCACCCAGGCCAATCTGGATTCCACGCTCTCGGCGCTGCGTGTCGCCGAGGCCCGCGTCGTGAGCTCGCAGACGCGGCTCGATCGCCGCAAGGGCTTTGCGCCGATCGCAGGCGCGATCCAGCAGATCTATTTCCGCGAGGGCGAGATGGTGCAGGCGCAGCGGCCGGTGCTGTCGATCATGCCGCCCGGCAACATGAAGCTGCGCTTCTTCGTGCCGGAGGCCGAGTTGCCGAAGCTCGCACTCGGCGACGAGGTGAGAGTGACCTGCGACAATTGCGCCGCCGATCTCACTGCAAAAATCTATTTCATCGCCACCACGGCGGAGTACACGCCGCCGGTGATCTACAGCCTCGATGAGCGCAACAAGCTGGTCTATCTGATCCAGGCGCGGCCGAGCCGGCCCGATGTGCTGCGCGTCGGCCAGCCGATCAGCATTTACCTCAATCCCAAGACGCCGTTGGCGGACCGCAGATGAATAGCGGCCCGACCAGCGCGCGGCCCAACGCATCCGGCATCGCGATCGATGTGAAGGGCCTGAGCAAATCGTTCAGCGGGCGCGAGGTGGTCCATGACCTGTCGATGCAGGTCAAGCGCGGCTCGATCTACGGCTTCCTCGGTCCCAACGGCAGCGGCAAGACCACGACCATCCGCATCCTGTGCGGCCTGTTGACGCCCGACAGCGGCGAGGGCACCTGCCTCGGCTACGATATCAGGCGCGATGCCGACAAGATCAAGCGCAAGGTCGGCTACATGACGCAGCGCTTCAGCCTGTATCAGGATCTGTCGGTGCGCGAGAACCTGGAATTCGTGGCGCGACTCTATGGCATGCCGGATGCGCGCGGCGCCGCGCGCGACATGATCGCGCGCATCGGCCTCAAGGGCCGGGAGGAGCAGCTTGCCGCCAATCTCTCCGGCGGCTGGAAGCAGCGGCTTGCGCTCGGCGCCTGCACGCTGCCCAATCCGCAATTGCTGCTGCTGGACGAGCCGACCGCTGGCGTCGATCCCAAGGCGCGGCGCGATTTCTGGAACGAGATCCACGCGCTCGCCGCCGACGGCCTCACCGTGCTGGTCTCGACCCATTACATGGACGAGGCCGAGCGCTGTCACGAGATCGCCTATATCGCTTACGGTCACCTGCTCGCGCACGGCACGGTGGACGAGGTGATCGCAGCCTCCGCGCTGTCGACCTGGACGGTGACGGGCGAGGATTTCAACGGGCTGATGGCCGAGCTCACCGGCAGGCCCGGTGTCGACATGGTGGCGCCGTTCGGCACCAGCCTGCACGTCTCCGGCCGCGACAAGGCCGCGCTCGAGGCCGCCATTGCGCCCTACCGCGACAACCCGAAGTGGCGCTGGCAGGCGAGCGAGCCGTCACTCGAAGACGTCTTCATCGACCTGATGGGTCGCTCCAAGGACAATTTTCAAGGATAGGTTCCGATGAGCGCAACGGACACGATCCACAATGACGAGACCAGGGAGCCTGCATTCGGCTTCTGGCGGCGCAGCTACGCGATGCTGGTCAAGGAATTCATCCAGCTTCGCCGCGATCGCGTCTCGTTCGCCATGATCATCATGCTGCCGGTGATGCAGCTGACGCTGTTCGGCTACGCTATCAACACCACTCCGCGCAACCTGCCGACGGCGGTGCTGACCCAGGAGGACAGCGATCTCGGGCGTTCGATCCTGAAGGCCATGCAGAACACCGCCTATTTCCATTTCACCCGCGAGGTCCACACCGTCGCGGAGTTCGACGATCTCTTGCAATCCGGCAAGGTGCTGTTCGGCGTCGAGATCCCGCGCGGCTTCGAGCGCGCGGTGCGGCGCGGCGACAAGCCGGCGCTGCTGGTGGCGGCCGACGCCACCGACCCGGTGGCGTCGGGCTCTGCGCTCGGCGCGCTCGGGCCGCTGGTGCAGTCGGCGCTGGCGCACGACCTGCACATCGGCGATCCGCCGGAGATGCCGTTCGAGATCCGCGCCCATGCCCGCTACAACCCGGCGGCGGACTCGCGCCTCAACATCGTGCCCGGCCTGGTCGGGACCATCCTGACCATGACCATGCTGATCTTCACCGCGCTGTCGGTGACACGGGAGATCGAGCGCGGCACCATGGAGAGCCTGCTGTCGATGCCGATCAAGCCGGTCGAGGTGATGTTCGGCAAGATCATCCCCTATGTGCTGGTCGGCTTCATCCAGGCCACGCTGATCATCGCCATCGGCATCGTGCTGTTCGGCGTGCCGATCCTCGGCAGCCTCACGCTGCTGGCACTGCTGACCACGCTGTTCATCACCACCAATCTGTCGATCGGCTACACATTCTCGACCATCGTGCAGAACCAGCTGCAGGCGATGCAGCTCTCGATGATGTTCTTCCTGCCGAGCATCCTTTTGTCCGGTTTCATGTTTCCGTTCGCGGGCATGCCGGTCTGGGCGCAATATATCGGCGAGGGGCTGCCGCTGACCCATTTCGTCCGCATCGTCCGCGCCATCATGCTGAAGGGCGCCGCCATGCAGAACCTGCAATACGACACCATCGCGCTGGCCGCCCTGATGCTGTTCGCCATGACGGTGGCCGTGACGCGCTTCCGCCGCACGCTGGATTGAGGCAGAATGGACGTGACAATTCATTCCGGGGCGCCTCGAAGAGGCGAACCGCAGATGCGCAATTGCGCATCGGGGAATCTCGAGATTCCGGGTTCGCTTCGCGCCCCGGAATGACGGGCGAGGGGAAATGGCCGGGTTCTGGGGTAATAAGGACAGCGCGGAGGGCGGCGCGACCGTCGCAACGGACTTCCAACACGCCCTGATGCGCGAGGTGATGACCACCGAGCTGCTCCGCATCAAGGTGCTGATCGCCATTGCCGCAGGATTCTCGGTGATCACGTGTACGATCTACCTCATTGCTCCCGAGGCGTTGGTGCGGGTATGGCACGGAAATTTCAAGCCGTCCTATCTCTATTCCGTCATTGCGCCGTTCATCCTGTTCGAATTGTGGGTGCATGGCGCGATCACCAGGCACATGAAGCAGGACCGCGACCTGCCGGTGTTCAGGCGCTATGTCGGCGCCCTGATCGAGACGTCGATGCCCACCGTCGCGCTTGCGCTGCATATCGACAGTATGGGCCCGGTCGCGGCGCTCGGCTGGGTCGCTCCGCTGGTCTATTTCATTTTCATCATCGCCTCGACCTTGCGGCTCGATTTCTGGCTGTCGGCGTTCACCGGCCTCGTCGCGGCCTCGCAGCTGTTCTGGATGGCGATGTATTATCGCCCCGAGGGAACGCTCGATCCCGCGCCGGATTTCTTCTACCACGCCGCCCGCAGCGTCGTGATTCTGGTCTCGGGCATCCTTGCCGGCGCCGTCGGCCGGCAACTGCGGCTTCAGTTCGGCGCCAGCATCATGGCTGCCACCGCGCGCGACCGCATCACCAACCTGTTCGGCCAGCACGTCTCGCCGCAGGTGGTCGAACGTCTGATGACGGAAGGCGCCTCGACCGGGAGCGACATCCGGCGCGTCGCCGTGATGTTCGTCGATTTCCGCAGCTTCACCGCCGGCGCACGCACGCGCTCGCCGCAGGAGGTGGTTGACAGGCTCGACGGCGCCTTTGCCGTGCTGGTCGAGATCCTCGATCGCCATGGCGGCATCGTGAACAAGTTTTTGGGCGACGGCTTTCTCGCGCTGTTCGGCGCACCGTTCGAGGCCGGCGATGCCGCGCATCAGGCGGTCGCCGCGGCGCGCGAAATGCTTGCGGCCAATGAACGGTCCAACGCAGCGTCGAGCTGGCCGCTGCGCATCGGGATCGGCATCCATATCGGCGAGGTGGTGGCCGGCAATATCGGCTCGCCGCGGCGCAAGGAATACACCGTGATCGGCGACACCGTGAATTTCGCCGCCCGGCTCGAAGCGCTCAACAAGGAGCTCGGCTCGCAGTTTTTGATCTCGTCCGCGGTGCGCGACGCGCTCGGCGAGGAATGCAAGGACGCCGTCTCGCGCGGCGAGATCCCGGTCAGGGGTTACGAGCACCCGGTGCCCGTCTGGCAGCTGGGGTAGGCGCCACTATCGGAAATAGATGGAGGTATAAAAGTAGTGATTGACGTTTGGTCATATATTCATATAGATGACTAGATGAATTCACCGCTCGACGACCGCCTGCCGCGCTACCAGCGTCTCCGCGACGATCTCGCCGCGCGCATCAACCGCAATGAATGGCGTCCCGGGGACCTGATCCCCTCGGAGGCCGAGCTCGGCGCGCATTACGGCGTCGCCATCGGCACCGTGCGCAAGGCGATCGATCAGCTGGTCAGTGACGGCGTGCTGGAGCGCCAGCAGGGCCGCGGCACCTTCGTGCGGCGGGCGCGGTTCAATTCGTCGCTGTTCCGCTTCTTCCGCTTCCAGTCCGAAAGCGGCGAGCGCCGCGTGCCGCAGAGCCGCATCCTGCGGCGGAAGGCGATGCCGGCGACCTCGGCGGTGGCGTCGGCGCTGCGCATTCCCGCAGGCGAGCCCGTCATCAGCCTGTCGCGCCTCCGCCTGATCGACGATGTGCCGCTATTGGCCGAGGAGATCTGGCTGCAGAGATCGCGCTTCGAGGCGATCCTTGCGCTCGCGACTTCCGAGTTCGGCGACTTGCTGTATCCGCTCTACGAGGACCGCTGCGGCCAGGTCGTGGTCTCGGCCGATGAAGTCCTCACCGTCGAGATCGCGACCGAGATGCAATCGCGCCTGCTGCGGCTCGAGGTCAACGCGCCGCTGATCGTGATCGAGCGCCTCGCCTTCGATCTGGAACGGCGGCCGATCGAATGGCGCCGCTCGCGCGGGCCGGCGGACCGCTTCCGCTACCACGCCGAGATCAGGTGAGCGCGGCAACAACACACAACAACACAACAAATCACAGGGTGGAATGATGGCAAACTGGTACAGCGAATGCTCGCCGCTCGAACGGCGTACCTTCTGGGCAAGCTTTGGCGGCTGGGGGCTCGATGCGCTCGACGTCCAGATGTTCAGCCTCGCTATTCCGGCGCTGATTGCAGCCTTCGGGATCAACAAGGCCGACGCCGGCCTGCTTGGCTCGGTCACGCTGTTCTTCGGCGCGTTCGGCGGCTGGCTCGGCGGTGCGCTCGGCGACCGCTTCGGCCGGGTGAAGGCGCTGCAGATCACGGTCGCGACCTTTGCGCTGGCGACCTTCGCCTGCGCCTTCGCGACAAGCTACCCCCAGCTGCTGGTGCTGAAGGCGATCCAGGGCATCGGCTTCGGCGCCGAATGGGCCTGCGGCGCGGTGCTGATGGCGGAGATCATTCGCGCCGAGCATCGCGGCAAGGCGCTCGGCGCCGTGCAGAGCGCCTGGGCGGTCGGCTGGGGCGCCGCGGTGCTGCTGTCGGCGCTAGTCTTCACTTACGCGCCGGCCGATATCGCCTGGCGCATCCTGTTCGCCGTCGGCCTGATCCCGGCGCTGCTGATCCTGTACATCCGCCGCGGATTGAAGGAGCCGCCGCGTGCCGCTTCGCGCGAGGCCGAGCCTCCGTTCTTCGCCACACTCGCCGGAATCTTTCACCGCGACGTGCTGCGTGCGACCTTGATCGGCGGCCTGTTCGGCATCGGCGCCCATGGCGGCTATGCGGCGCTGACGACGTTCCTGCCGACCTATCTGCGCGAGGTGCGGCATCTCTCGGTGCTCGGCTCCAGCGCGTATCTTGCCGTGATCATCGTCGCGTTCTTCTGCGGCTGCGTGGTGTCAGGGATCATCAGCGACCGGATCGGGCGGCGCGCCAATGTGACGCTGTTCGCCGCGGCCTGCGTGGTGACGGTGCTGGTCTACATCTTCGCGCCGCTCTCCAATTCGCAGATGCTGGTGCTCGGGTTCCCGCTCGGCTTCTTCTCGGCGGGCATTCCCGCCAGCATGGCGGCGCTGTTCAGCGAGCTCTATCCGGCCGGAGTGCGCGGCACCGGCGTCGGCTTCTGCTACAATTTCGGCCGCATCGTTTCTGCGGCGTTCCCGTTCCTGGTCGGCTATCTCAGCGATCACATCGGCCTTGGTGCGGCGATCGGGATCGATGCGGCCTTCGCCTATTCGCTGGTGCTGGTCGCTGTGCTGATGTTGCCGGAGACCCGTGGCAAGGTCTTCGAGCAGGTCGCCGCCACGCGCGCGTGATGATGAGGGACGATGATGACATCACGCGAACATGGGGTGACGCGGCGCCGGTTTGCCGCGGGATTGATTGGCGCTGTGGCAGCAGGCGGACTGGCGAGCAGGGTGAGGGCTGAGGTGCCGCAATCAGCGATCGATACCCATGCCCATGTCTTCCATCGCGCCCTGAAGCTCGCGCCGGGACGGCGCTATGCGCCCGATTACGACGCGCCGCTCGGCCTCTATCTGCAGCAGCTCGACCAGAACGGCATCACCAATGGTGTGCTGGTGCAGCCGAGCTTTCTCGGCACCGACAATTGCTATCTGGTCGAATGCCTGAAGGCGACCAACGGCCGGCTGCGCGGCATCGCCGTGGTCGATCCCGGCGTCGCGGCGGATGAGCTTCGCGCGCTCGACCGCGCCGGCGTGGTCGGCATCCGTCTCAATCTGGTCGGCCAGCAGCTTCCCGATCTGACGTCGTCGGACTGGACGGCGCTGCTGCCACAGATCAGGACGCTCGACTGGCAGATCGAGATCCAGCGCAACGCGAGCGATCTCGCGATGCTCGCGCCAAGGCTGCTCGACCATGGCGTGAAAGTTGTGCTCGATCACTTCGCCTTGCCCGATCCAAAACTCGGCATCGACGATCCCGGATTCCAGTCGGTCCTCAAGCTTGGCGCGACGCGAAATGTCTGGGTGAAGATTTCGGCGCCTTATCGCAACGGCGCGGCCGGCGAGGCATTTGCGAAACAGGCCTATCCGCTGTTGCGCACGGCCTACGGCGTCGACCGGCTGCTGTGGGGCAGCGACTGGCCGCACACGCAATTCGAGGCGACGCAGAGCTACGCGAAGAACCGCAAATTCCTCGACGAGCTCGTCACCGATGCCGATGAGCGCGCGCGCGTGCTCGCGTCACCGCGCGAGCTGTTTCGCTTCTAGCCCGCGCGTGATTGCACCGAGTGCTCTGAAGGGCGTCGTTGCTTCTGTGCTACGATGGCGCCATCGGTCGCGAGTGACCGGGAGCACAGGGACCAGCAAGATGCAGCGGCGCTATATCACCGTCGACGTTTTCACCGACCGCGCCTTCGGCGGCAACCCGCTCGGCGTGGTGCTCGACGCCGGCGGGCTGTCGACGGCGCAAATGCAGGCGATCGCGACCGAGTTCAACTATTCCGAGACGACCTTCGTCTTGCCGCCGCAGGACAGGGACAACGACGCCCAGGTTCGCATCTTCACGGTGCGCTCGGAAATTCCGTTCGCGGGCCATCCCAATGTCGGCACCGCCTTCGTGCTGGCGAGCCAGGCGGCGAAGGCGCCGCCGCGATTGCGGTTCGAGGAGAAGGCGGGTCTCGTGCCGGTCGAGATCCTGTCCGACGGCGGCCGGGTGATCGGCGCCGAGCTGACGGCGCCGCAAGCCTTGCAACGCACGAACGAGGTGAGCGCGGCGGATGCCGCCGCCTGCCTGTCGCTGTCGGCGGACGACGTGAAGACCAATCGGCATGCGCCGCAGGTCGTATCGGTCGGCCTGCCGTTCCTGGTGGTCGAGATCGCCTCGCGTGCGGCCATCAAGCGCGCCCGGCCTGATGCTGCGGCGTTTGCCAGGGTGTTCCCGTGGATCGGCAGCGACGCGGTCTATTTCTACACAAGCGACGTGCCGGCGAGCGAGCAGCCGCTCGACCTGCAGGCGCGCATGTTCCACCCTGGCGCCAGCGGCCTGTCCGAGGATCCGGCCACCGGCAGCGCGACCGCGGCCTGCGCGGCGCTGCTCGCCGATATCGGTCCCGCGCGTGACGGCGAGTTGCGGCTGCGGATCGGGCAGGGTGTCGACATGGGCCGGCCGAGCCTGTTGCTGACGCGGGTCCGCAAGCAGGGCGGCGCGATCAATTCGGTGCATGTCGGCGGCGGCTGCGTGAAGATGATGGAGGGGACGATCAGCGTCGCGGGGGAGGAGGGTGAGAGCCGAAGCTAGGGCGCGTACTCATAAGTTCTCATGATGTCCGCTTCGCTCCGATAACGGCCGCTTTGTGCAGCAGCAGCAAATGACGCGAGGGGCCAGAAAGCGACATCGCTGACGCGCCACATGTCGCCGACGACTTCTTCGAGTGAGCTGCCTAGCTGTGAAGTTGCGAGTTGAGGCCGTCCCAATTTGGTGTGCGTCTGGTTGCCTCAAGAGCGCCGCTCTGGGAGTTACGACGAAAAAGAAGGCCCTTCTGGCCTGAGAGTTCTTTGGCTTTCAGGACTCGGCCATCTTCCAAGAGGATGCGCGCGCCTGCCGTGACATAACAGCCCGCTTCGACGATACAATCGTCGCCCAATGAAATGCCGATACCGGCGTTCGCTCCGATCAGGCAGCGCTCACCAACTGTAATCCTCTCTTTCCCTCCTCCGGACAGAGTGCCCATGATCGACGCTCCGCCACCAACGTCGCTGCCACGTCCCACAACCACACCGGCGCTTATCCGGCCTTCGACCATGCAGGGACCGAGCGTACCTGCATTAAAATTGCAAAAGCCTTCATGCATGACGGTCGTGCCCGGCGCCAGGTAGGCTCCGAGCCTTACGCGATCCGCATCGGCAATTCTCACGTCCGCAGGCGTCACATAGTCAGTCATGCGCGGAAACTTATCCACGCCTGTCACCTCAAATGCGAGAGCACGCTTTCGTGCCAACATTCGTGCTTCCGGTACACGAGAGCATTCACAGGGACCGAGGGTCGTCCAGGCAACGTTAGGTAACAGACCGAAAATTCCGTCAAGGTTCAGGCAGTTCGGCTGGACGAGCCGGTGGCTCAGGAGATGGAGTCGAAGATATGCGTCGTGCACATCAGTCGGCGCAGATGCAAGGGAGTCAATTTCTGTACGGATTGGAACGATGTCGACATTGCGGATGTCATCGTGTCGCGCATATCCGTCTGCCGATCCACCCAACGATCTTTTGAGTTCGTCCGTCGTCAGCCGTACCGTTGCCGCCTTGTCGGCCTCCACAATCAGGCGCAGCTGAAGAAACCAGGAATCTAACACGCGACCGTCAGCGGCAATCGTCGCAAATCCCTCGCCTCTCGCGCCCTTCAGCTCCATCGCCATTTGAATTGCTCACACTACGACCCTGCACATAATGCATACGCGAACTGGAATTAGCAACTTCTGCATTCTCAAACACGTCCGCTTTGGGTTGATTTTCGACGGATTCAGCGGGGGAGTCGACGGGTGATGTCCACTTGGCTTCGTTCAACTCGCGTCAACTTGGCTATGGCTGCGGCTTAATGAGACCGCGTCCTAGACCTGCGGCGCGGCCAGGTTCTCGATCTTGACCCCATCGCGCTCCTCGATGATCTCGGCGATCCAGCGGCGGTGACAATGCTCGTGGTCGCGCTCGTAGCAGAGGATGCAGACCGGGCCAGATTTCTTGACCAGCGACGACAGCTCGTCGAGCTCCTCCTTGGCCTGCACCGTCTTCAGGTGCGCCGAATAGATTTTGTGCAGCAACCCATATTGCCCGCTGCGCGCAGCCTCCCGGCCGCTCTTCGGCGTGCCGAGGCCGCGCAGATGGACATAGGCGATGCCGCGCTCGTCGAGGCCCGCGGCGAGCTGGCTCTTGGAGAAGCCGGGGCGGCGCGAGGAAGCGACCGCGCGGACGTCGACCAATAGCTTGACGCCGGCGTGCTGGAGCTCCTCGAGCACAGCCTTTGACGGCGTCTGCTCGTAGCCGATGGTGAACAGCCTCGATGCCTTCGCCATCGCTACCTCCCTCACTTCACCCGTTCGATCAGCTCCATCGCGCCCGCCGGCGCGCGGATCTTGCCCTCGTGGATCACGTAGGCGAACACGTCGCGCGGGGCCTTGTTCGGCTTGGTCTTGTCGACCTTCGGCAGGTCGTCCGGCTCGCCGCCGCCGGCCCAGTCCTGGAACCGCTTGGCCCAGGCGTCGAGCTGCTTCGGCGGATAGCAGGTCTTCAATTCGTCATTGCCCTTCTGCAGCCGGGCATAGACGAAGTCGCTGGCGAGATCGGCAATCGCCGGATATTTGCCGTGCTCGGCGAACACCACGGGCACCTCGAACTGGCGCAGCAGTGCGATGAATTCGGGCACGCAGAAGCTGTCGTGGCGCACCTCGACGACGTGGCGCAGCGCGCGGCCATCGAGCTTGCGCGGCAACAGTTCGAGGAACTTGCCGAAATCGGCGCCGTCGAACTTCTTGGTCGGCGCGAACTGCCAAAGCACCGGCCCGAGCCGGTCCTTCAATTCCAGCACGCCCGAATCATAGAACCGCTTCACCGAATCGCCGGCCTCGGCGAGCACGCGGCGGTTGGTGGCAAAGCGCGGTCCCTTCAGCGAGAAGATGAAGCCGTCGGGCACCTCGCTGGCCCATTTGCGAAAGCTCTCCGGCTTCTGCGATCCGTAATAGGTGCCGTTGATCTCGATCGAGGTCAGCTTCGAGGCGGCGTAGGACAGCTCCTTCGCCTGCGTGAGCTTCTCCGGATAGAACACCCCGCGCCACGGCTCGAAGGTCCAGCCGCCGATGCCGATATAGATGTTGCCTGCGTCTGTCTTGGTCTTGGTCGCCTTGGTGGGAGCTTTGGCCACGACTGCACTCATCGTGAAGGAGGGAACGGGGGGCAAGAGTAGTCAAAATAATCGTGATTGGCCAGTTTGCTAGGTTTGCGCGGCGGTGCTTATCGTGCTTGCTGGTGTTGGCTAGGATGTAAAAAAACGGGAGAACAACAATGCGCATGCTGGTTGCAGCCGCCCTCTTGATCACGTCGTCGGCTGCAATGGCCGACGACGTCGACGATGCGCACAAGCTCGCGATCACCGGCCGCGACGCCTACTGGAATTGTCTCGCCCGCGAATATCCCCGCGACAGCAACAAGACGATGTCCGACCAGGAATTCACCTCGCTGATCGCCAGTGTCTGTCCCTCGGAGCGGCAGAACTTCCGGGTGTCGCTGATCGACTTCCTGTCGCTGCAATTTCCGAAGCAGGACGCCGATACGCAGCTAACGACCGCCAACCGCGCGATCGAGCTTGCGCAGAAGGACATCGTGACCGCCTTCGTCCGGCGCAAGGCCGCGGCGAAATAGGTTCCCAAATCCTGTTGCGGGCGGTCGATTTTTGATATCAATCCGCGCAGGCGAGGGGATCGGCGGCATGAACTCACAATCGACGGCAGGCTTTTTGGGCGCGGTGGTCGCGGTCATCGTGTTGGCGGCGGCGTTCATCTATGGGCCGTCGCCGAGCCAGATCCGCAATCCCGCCCAGCCCGCGGCGGCGCGGGCTGCTCCTGCCGCGGAAGCTGCGCCGGCGGCCCCGGCGCCCCGCGGCCCCGTCATCCGGGACGTCCCGAACAACTAGCGCCCTGCGCCTCTTGCGGACCGCCCGGGGGCTTCCCATTTAGCCTAGAACGGCGACGTTGCAGCTTGTAAGGGCTCCGGCGCTGGGACGACCACGACAATGTCGGCTGCGCCGGATGTACGCGCGCCCCCTTGTTCGTGGTCGTTGGTATTTTCAGGGGTATTTTGGCCCCGTTTTCCCGCTTCCCGAGACAGCGTTCGGTTCGGCCCGCCTTGGCAGCGGGAGAGGCTGCCGCTATACGCTGGCGCTCATGAATGAAGCCATCAAGCCAGGCCCCGAAACCTTGTCGCAGGCAGCACGTCTGCCGCAGCTTTCGGTGGTCGTCCCGACCTTCAACGAACGCGCCAATGTCACGGTGCTGTACCGCCGGCTCGATGCGATCCTGAAGGACGTGTCGTGGGAAGTCATCTTCGTCGATGACAACTCGCCGGATGGAACCTGGGACGTGGTGCGCGAGCTGGCGCGGAACGATCCCCGCGTGCGCTGCATCCGCCGAATCGGCCGGCGTGGCCTGTCTGGCGCCTGCATCGAGGGCATCCTGGCATCGAGCGCGCCTTACGCTGCCGTGATGGATGCCGACCTGCAACATGACGAGACCCAGCTGCCGAAGATGGTGGCGCTGCTGCAGAGCGGCGAGGCCGAGCTCGTGGTCGGCAGCCGCTATATCGAGGGCTACAAGGCCGACGGCTTCAACAAGCAGCGCGCCGGCGCCAGCGCCTTCGCCACCGAGATCGCGCGCCGCACGTTGAAGGTCGAGATCGCCGACCCCATGAGCGGCTTCTTCATGATCCGCCGCGACCGTTTCGAGCAGATTGCGCCGCAGCTGTCGATCCAGGGCTTCAAGATCCTGCTCGACGTGGTGGCGACCGCGGAGGGCAAGCTGCGTACGGTCGAAATTCCCTTCACGTTCGGCGCCCGCCAGCATGGCGAGAGCAAGCTTGACTCGATGGTCGCGCTCGACTTCCTTGGCCTGGTGCTGGCGAAGCTGACCAATGATCTGATCTCGCTGCGCTTCATTCTGTTCGCAGCCGTCGGCGGGCTCGGCCTGCTGGTGCATCTCAGCGTGCTGTTCATCTCGCTGGAGCTGTTCAAGGCGCCATTCCCGGAGGCCCAGGCTGCCGGCGCGATCGTCGCGATGACCAGCAACTTCATCCTCAACAACTTCCTGACCTACCGCGACCAGCGGCTGAAGGGGTTCGGCATCCTGCGCGGCCTGTTGCTGTTCTATCTGGTCTGCAGTGTCGGCCTGCTCGCCAATGTCGGCGTCGCGTTCTCGGTCTACGACCAGGAGCCGATCTGGTGGCTTGCTGGCGCGGCCGGCGCGCTGATGGGCGTGGTGTGGAACTACGCGATGTCCGGGCTGTTCGTCTGGCGCAAGCGATGACGGTGGCATGAGCGCGAACGAGGCGCGGCTCGCCCGGAACACCGCTCTTGCGGTGTGCGCGCTCGTGGCGCTGCGGCTGGCCGCCGCCGCATGGACGCCGCTGACCTTCGACGAAGCCTATTACTGGATGTGGTCGAAGTCGCTCGCCGGCGGCTATTACGACCATCCGCCGATGGTGGCGATCGTGATCCGGCTCGGCACCATGATCGCGGGCGATACGCCGTTCGGGGTGCGGCTGGTGTCGATCCTGCTCGCGCTGCCGATGAGCTGGGCGATCTACCGGGCGGCCGAGATCCTGTTCGGCGGCCAGCGCGTCGCCGCGAGCGCGACGATCCTGCTCAACGTCACGCTCATGGCCGCCGTCGGCACGCTGATCGTGACGCCGGATGCGCCGCTGTTGGTTGCTGCCAGCCTGTTGCTGTTCTCGCTCGCCAAGGTGCTGGAGACCGGCCGCGGCGCCTGGTGGCTGGCGGTCGGCGCCAGCGCCGGTGTGGCGCTGTTGTCGAAATACACCGCGCTGTTCTTTGGTCCCGCGATCCTGATCTGGCTTGCGACGGTGCCGCAGCTGCGGCGCTGGTTTCTCTCGCCTTGGCTCTATCTCGGCGGCCTGGTCGCAGCCGGCCTGTTTGCGCCGGTCATCCGCTGGAATGCCGATCACCAATGGGTATCCTTCATCAAGCAGATGGGCCGCGCCCGGATCGAGGATTTCCGGCCGACCTATATCGCCGAGCTGATCCCGACGCAGTTCGCGTTCGCGACGCCGCTGGTCTTCATACTCGGCGTGATGGGCCTTTACGCGCTCTCTCGGCGCCGCGCCGGCGCGATGGGCGCGCGCGTGCTGATCAACACGATGTTCTGGACCATCGTCGTCTACTTCACCTGGCACGCGCTGCATGCGCGGGTCGAGGCCAACTGGTTCGCACCGGTTTATCCCGCCTTTGCGGTGGCGGCCGCGGTCGCCGCGATCCAGGTGCAGTGGACGCCGCGCGAGCAGCGCACGATCGATTTCTGCCGCCGCTGGGCCGCGCCGGTCGGCATCGTGCTGTTCGCGCTGCTGATCGTGCAGGCCAACACCGGTATGCTCTCAGGCTATCGCCGGGACGCCACCGTGCGCAGCGTGGGTGTCGGCTGGCAGGAGCTCGCCGACGAGATCGAGGCGGCGCGCGTCCGTCACGGTGCGACCTGCGTGCTGGCGCCGGACTACGGCACCGTCGGCTGGCTTGCCTTCTATCTCCCCGAGGGCAGCTGCGTGGCGCAGCAGGGCCAGCGCATTCGCTGGGTCAACATGCCTGAGCCGAGCCCGGCCCAGTTGTCCGGCAAGCTGCTGTATGTGCATGAGCTCGAACAGACGATGCCGGCTTCGCTGCGCGACAATTTCGCCCGTGTCGAAACCATCGCCGAGGCCAAACGCATGCGTGGGCCGCTGGTTGTGGAGACCTATGCGCTCGATCTGCTGGAAGGTCCCAAGGGCGACGTCCTCGACCGCTCGCCGCCGCCGGAACTGCAGTAGAAATCATCGAAGTCGAATGTCGGACCGGCCGGTTCCGGCTCGTCTTCCAGGTACCCGTCAACCACACGAGGTCCCGACATGACCAGTTCCGTCCTGAAGCCCGCTGCCGAACTCGCCAAGACCAATGCCAGGCGCTTTCCCAATGAGAGCGCCGAATATCGCCGCGCGCGCCAGGAGCTGCTCGTCGAAGAGATCGAGCTGCGCCGGCATATCGAGCGCGTGGCCGAGCTGCGCCGCGCCTTGCCGCCGGGCGGCGAGGTGACCAGGGCCTACGAGTTCACCGGCGAGGCAGGCGAGGCGTCGCTTGCCGATCTGTTCGGCAGCAAGCAGACGCTGATCATCTACAGCTACATGTTCGGCCCGCAGCGCGAGAAGCCGTGTCCGATGTGCACGTCGTTCATGGCCACGTGGGAAGCGAAGCTGCCCGATATCGAGCAGCGCGTGGCGTTCGTGTTCGTGGCGCGCTCGCCGATCGCGCGGCTGATCGAGGCGAAGCGGGCGCGCGGCTGGACGCGCCACAAGGTCTGTTCCGACGCGTCGGGTGACTACACGCGCGACTATGTCAGCAGGGATGACGGCGACGTGCCCGGCTACAATGTCTTCACGCGCCAAAACGGCACGATCCGTCATTTCTGGGCCGGCGAAATGGGGGCCGGCACCGTCGATCCCGGCCAGGATCCGCGCGGCGCGCCGGACCTGGATCCGCTGTGGGCCGTGCTCGACACCACGCCCGAAGGGCGCGGCAAGGACTGGTATCCGAAGCTCAGCTACTGAGGAGATTCTTGCTCAATCCCCGCGCGAATCCGGGGTGATCGGCAAGGAAATTCTCCTCTAATTTAGTGCGGCATGCAGCGGGTGGAACTGCGTGCCGGAATGTCCCATGATGGGACAGAAAAGCCGCTTTGGCGGTCCATTGCCATCTTAAAAAAGCCCGATGCCACAGGCACTTCCCGCGTTGCAGGGGATCGCGTCCGGTTAAGTCGCATTTAACTAAAAGTCGCCTTAATGGCCGTCTGTGCCCCCGCGCGACGTTGAGCCGAACATCCGTTCGACCTGTCGTCGAGTGAGGGACAAAGGTGGACCTGTTTTGAGCGTCGGGCGTATGGGTACGAGTGCGAGTGCGTATGTTCTTGGGGCGCCGAGCCGCAAGAAAGCTTCCCGAAAAATCCTCCCACAGCATTTCCTCGGCAGCGCCGCGGTGGCGGGGATGGTGCTTGGCTGCGCCTGGACCGTCTACGCCAACATCTTCGCGGCGGGCGTCTACCCGTCAGTGGGCAATGCAGCGTTCGATGCGCCGGTGGTGAAGCGGCCCGCGGCGGTCGCCGCACGGCCGGCGCCGGCGTTCAACGAGGTGTTCGCGTCCCTGACGCCGGCACCGGCGGCTCCCGCCAAGACCGAGGTCGCGAAGTCGGAAGGCCCGGCACCTTCGCTTATGTTTAACGACCGGTTTGCGGCGGCATCGCCCGAGGGCGTGCCGTCCAGCGCCTTGGCCGTCGCCGCGCCGCAGATCGACCCGATCAAGCAGGCGGCCGCGCCCAAGGTGGCCGAAGCTGCGAGGGCCGTTGCCTCGGCCAAGCTCGCCGAGACATCGAAGCCGCTGCCGGCGCCGAAGTCGGTCGAGACCGCCAAGAAGGAAGCCGCCGCCAATCTGCAGGTGGCGCTCAACGATCCCTCCGCAACGGTTCAGCCCAAGGAAGCGAAGCCCGCCGAAGCCAAGCAGGCTGCGAAATCCGGCGGCGTTCGTGACATGGCCGCGCGTGCCAAGGCCGCGGTGATGTCGATCGCATCGAGCGAGCGGCAGACCATGGTCGAGAAGCTGTGGGGCAAGCGCGAGTCAAGCGGGGGGCTGCTCTCCTTCGCCTCCGCCGACGCCAACGTCACCGGCAGCATCCCCTCGTCGCTGGACCAGAATCCGATGCTCGGCGGCTCGCCGCCCTATGACCGCCAGACCGCGGTCTACGACATCTCGGCCAAGACCGTGTACCTGCCGGACGGCACGCGCCTCGAGGCGCATTCGGGCCTCGGCTCCAGGCTCGACGATCCCAGGTCATCGCATCTGAAGATGGTCGGCGTGACGCCGCCGCACATTTACGAGCTCAAGCCGCGCGAGGCGCTGTTCCACGGCGTGCCGGCGCTGCGGCTCAATCCGATCGGCGGCGAGGGCAAGATCTTCAACCGCGATGGCCTGCTCGCGCACACCTTCATGCTCGGCCCGAACGGCGATTCCAACGGCTGCGTCTCGTTCAAGGACTACTACGCGTTCCTCGACGCCTACCGCAACAAGGGCATCCGCCGTCTCGCGGTGCTCGCGAGGGTTCAGTAGGCGCGGTCCGCTACGGGGGCGCTGCCCCCTTGGCCTGTCCCGCGATCGTCGGCTATCCTGCGCGACATCAATTTCGGCGCAGGGCAGGCGCATGACACTCGTGCAGGACACCGGCCGGCGGCGGCCCTGGGGCAAGATCCTGCTGATCGCGCTGGTCGTGATCGTCGCGCTTCCGTTCGTGTCGCTGCCGCTGTTCCGCACCTTCCTGTTTCAGCCCTTCAATATCCCGGCCAGATCGATGATGCCGACGGTGCTGGTCGGCGATTATGTTTTCGTCTCGAAATTCGCTTACGGCTACACCCACTATTCCCTTCCGTTCTCGCCGAAGCTGTTTGAGGGGCGCATCTTCGGATCATCCCCGGCGCGCGGCGACGTCGTGGTGTTCCGGCTGCCGAAGGACGATCGCGTCGATTACATCAAGCGGGTGGTCGGGCTGCCCGGTGACCGCATCCAGATGCGGGACGGCCAGCTCATCATCAACGAGACGGCCGTGGCGCGCGAGCGGATGCCGGATTTCGTCGGCGACGACCCCTGCGGATCGAGCGGCGAGGCCGGTGCGCGGCGCTGGCGCGAGACCTTGCCGAACGGCGCGAGCTACGAGACGCTCGATTGCATCGACAACGCGCTTCTCGACAACACGAACGTCTTCACCGTGCCCGCCGGTCAGTTCTTCATGCTCGGCGACAATCGCGACAATTCCACGGATAGCCGCATGCGGTCGATGGGCACAATTCCGCTCGAGAACATCATCGGCCGGGCCGGGCTGATCTATTTCTCGCGATCACCTGACGGAGCGATGCGGACGGAGCGCATCGGCACGGTCGTGCGTTGAACGGCTCGGACGTGAAGTGCTGAACAGGGGCCATCGCATGGCGGACCCGGCTTGTGGTGTTTCCTGAACAGATATCGAATGTGGTAATGTTCTCGGCAGCCGCGTAGCGAGTCTCGGATCGGCAACGTAACTGGCCAGAGGCGACATGTCTCCCACACCTCCCATCGAAACCCCGCCGTCCATCACGACCGAAGCGTTCGTCGAGGCCGGCGCGGCGGTTGCCCGCCTCGAAGAGATCTACGAGCGCAACACGGCCTTCCTGCGCAGTCGCTTCGAGGCTTATGTCAACGGCGTGCCGTTCACGACGCGGGTGCGCGCGCATTACCCCTTCGTGCGCATCACGACCTCGTCGCATGCGCGGCTGGATTCCCGGCTCGCCTACGGTTTTGTCGCGGGGCCCGGCGTTCACGAGACCAGCATCACGCGGCCGGATATTTTCCGGACCTATCTCACCGAGCAGATCGGGCTCCTGATCAAGAACCACGGCGTGGCGGTCGAGATCGGCGAGTCCAGCGAGCCTATACCGATCCATTTCGCCTACCGGCGCGACATCAATATCGAGGCGGCGCTGAGCATCGCCGACAGCTCGGCGTTTACGCGATCGCTGCGCGACGTGTTCGATACGCCCGATCTCGCCGCGATGGACGATGCGATCGCCGACGGGACGTTCGATCTGACGCCGGGCACGCCGGAGCCGCTGGCGCTGTTTCGCGCGGCACGGGTCGATTACTCGCTGCGCCGGCTCTATCACTACACCGGTACCGACCCCGAGCATTTCCAGAACTTCGTGATCTTCACCAACTACCAGTTCTATGTCGATGCCTTCGCGCAATCGAGCCTGCAGCGTCTCGCCTCGGGTGAGGCAGGCCTCGAGGCCTTTGTCGCGCCCGGCAATGTGATCACGCGCAACGCGCTGGCAGGCGGCGGTGTGAGCGGGACGGCATCGGAGCGCGTGCCGCAGATGCCGGCGTTTCATCTGGTCGAACCCGACTATCGCGGCATCACCCTGATCAATATCGGGATCGGTCCGTCCAATGCGCGCAACATCACCGATCATGTCGCGGTGCTGCGGCCGCATGCCTGGCTGATGATCGGCCATTGCGCCGGCTTGCGGAACACGCAGCGGCTCGGCGACTACGTGCTGGCCCACGGCTATGTCCGCGAGGACCACGTGCTCGATCACGAGCTGCCGCTGTGGGTGCCGATCCCCGCGCTTGCGGAGATGCAGGTGGCGCTCGAGGAGGCGGTCGGCGAGGTGACTGGGCTCACTGGCTTCGAGCTCAAGCGGCTGATGCGCACCGGCACGGTCGCGAGCGTCGACAATCGCAATTGGGAGATCAGCGGACCGCAGGTGATCCGGCGGATGTCGCAATCGCGCTCCATCGCGCTTGATATGGAATCGGCGACGATCGCCGCCAATGGCTATCGTTTCCGCGTACCTTACGGCACGCTGCTGTGCGTGTCCGACAAGCCGCTGCATGGCGAGATCAAGCTCGCCGGCATGGCCAGCGAGTTCTATCGCCAGCGTGTCGGCCAGCATCTTCAGATCGGCCTCAAGGCGCTCGAAAGGTTGAAGGACCAGGAATCCGAGCGGCTGCATTCGCGCAAGCTGCGCAGCTTTGCCGAAGTCGCGTTTCAATAGCTCCGTTCGCCAAGCCGCAGACGACGCTCTATCTCGGCCTTCAGATCGCGGCTCCTGCACGTATTTCGCCAGCTGGCTGCCTGACGCCGCGGAAGCGAAGGTAGCATTTTCCGCGCCCGGAAATTGGAACTTTGGGTTCCGCAGTTCTACGGTTCGACCGTGCGCATTTTGCTGTTGCGTCCGGCGGCGCATTTGCATCTAACTTCTCGGTGTACTGTCTGCAGAAAATTCCGCCTTGCGGTCAAGCGTTTGGAGTTTATTTTTGAGAGCCTGTCTGAGTGAGTTGGTTGGGTGTCGCTTCACTTTGGGGCCCCGCCAGTGAGTGCTTCCGGCGGAAATGGTAATCGCCTTCTCGCAACACTGCCGGCAGCGGACCTGGATCTGCTGGGTCCCGAGCTCGAAACGGTCGCGCTCGATCAGGATGCGGTTCTGGCGCGAGCCGGTGACGAGATCGACTACGTCTTCTTCCCTCATAGCGGGGCGATCACGCTGATGATCGACATGGCAGACGGGAGCACGGTTGCGACCGGCGTGGTCGGGCGCGAAGGGGCAGTGGGCAGTCTTTCGGTGCTCGGGTCGTCCCCGTCGGGTATTACCGCAGTCGTTCGTGCGGTGGGCACCGCCTCGCGGATTTCCGCGCCGCGCTTTCATGCCGCTTTCGGACGCAGTGCTGCGATCCGGCAGGCGATGCAAAAGCACATCAGGTCGATGCTAATCCAGTTCCAGCTCGGCTCCGCCTGCAATGCGCTGCACCCGGTCGAGGCCCGGATGGCGCGCTGGCTGCTCCAGCTCCGCGATCGCGTCGACAGCGACGTCCTGCCGCTGACCCAGCAGGCGCTGTCGCAAATCCTCGGCGTGCGACGAACGACCGTGACCCTCTTGATGCGCAATCTGCGCACGCGCGGCGCGATCAGGTCCGATCAACGAGGCCGGATCGAGATCGACAGGTCGCGGCTCTCGGCGGCGGCGTGCGAGTGCCATCGCGTCATGCGTCTCGAAGCCGAGGAGATCTTCTCGGACAATAAGGCCCGATCTCGCGCGGCAGCCCTAACCGACAATCCGCGGATCTCCGAAATCGAAACGGACGACGCGCTGTGAGCGCGGTGCGGCGCGATCAGCTTCTCCGCCGCCGATCAAGCTTCTGTGCGGGGGCGGATGCCGTCTCGAGCTTCGCAATCTCGCGCAGCACCTTCGCCGTCTGGCGCAATTCATTGCGCTCCGGTCCCGGCTTCAGCCGTCGAGCTTCGTTGAGAAAGTCCTTGGCCTGCACCAGCCAGGTGGATGTTTCCGTTGCGATCTGCATGCGCGCCATGGCGTCCCTCCATCGCGATCATCAATGGTCTGTGTCGTCGTTCAGGCCGGTGAGCCGGCGCCGCGGCGCCGGACGCGGATGCTCGGCTCATCGACCCAGGCGTCCCGCGCGAACCAGGCGTGATCGGTGCGGCAGAACGGGCAATTGGTGCGCGAGAAGAACACTGCGCTGCGTCTAAAGCTCTCGCGATCAGTCCGGATGCCGGTGGAAATCGCGTCTCCGGTTTGCGGACATTTGACCATGAGCATGCCCATGTGAGCCTCCCTCGATATTGCTTCTTGCTCTTTGCAGAAAAGTACCGGCCGGTTGGATTGCGCCCGTTTGCCGGTGCGACTACTTTGGGGGGCATCGCGCACCTGCTGCGTTTGACAGAGCATCGGGCAGTGGGGGCTGCATGCTCGTCGCTGGGCTTATTCCAACCGGCCGGATCCCTCCTCAAACGAATCCTCGACGTGAATTGAGTGCCGCTCTTTTAGCCGGCTTGGCGAAGAACCTTGGCGAAGTGCTTCCTGACCGGCTCACTTGTTTCCGTGGCAAGCTTCTGGCCAAGCGCCCACAATTCCCTGTTCTGGTCCGATGCCGTGTCGAAGGCCTTGCGGGCCTGCTCAGTGGACAAGGTCAGGACGTCGGCCGCTGACTTGCTGCCGAGGAGATGGGCGAAGAAATCGAGCGCGGAGGCGGCATTGGCGTGGGAGATTTCGATCACCTTGAGCGCGTAGTCGGCCGCGCCTCGCGCATTGCACGAATACGTTTCGCCCAGCACCTCGGTCATCCGTCCGGAGGCGGCCCGCGCGTGGGAGAAGCCCTGGTCGGCAAGATCGCCGATCACGCCGGGCAAGCCGATCTTCGGAAAGCTCAACAACGGCATTCCGAAGACATTCGTATCGTTCACTGTGACTTTCATTTCACCTTCACTCAAGATGCAGTCCCCTTCTCAAGCGAAAGCGTTGCTCGCAACGCTCGCTCGCGTCACGAGAGCTGACGCTCCGTGTTCAATTCAGATTTTGGGTGAGCTTCGATCGCGTCCCGACGCTACTGTGCGGAACGAAAGCGCGACTGTCGGTTCGGTTTGCGACTCTCGCGAAGAATTTTTTTAAGATTGTCAACTCACACCAACGTATGTTTACGGGTGCTGTGCATAATGTGGATATCGTGAGCGGCAGAAGACACCTGCTTCAGCGTGAGGTTGCGCAAAGCATCCCCATGAGCGCGCTGTGGAAGGATCCCAGGTGGTTTGCCCCAATACGAAAACGCCGGCATCGCCGGGCGTTGCGGCCTTCGCGTTTCTCACGGCAGCGCCTCTACCCCCTCCAGCGGAGGGTCTGGAGGTTCGTGCCCGCTGCGATCACGCCGTGACTGTCTTCCACAATTGCGTCTCGATGCCGATCGCGGCCTTGACCTGCGGCCGCGCCTGCATTCGTGCGAGATAACCCGCGAGTTCGGGCCATTGCGCGACATCGACGCCGGCGGGGCGGAGCAGCGTCAATGCCCAGGCCAGATGCGCGTCCGCGACCGTGAAACGTTCGCCGACGAGGTATTCACGGCCGGCGAGATGCGCGGCTACGATTGCGACGTTCTGTCCGATCCGTTCGCGCGGTTTGGCCAAGGCCGCATCGTCCTTGTACCAGAAGGTCGGGAACAAAAATCCCTTGTGGAGCTCGGTGCCGATGAAGCTCAGCCATTCCTGCAGGCGATAGCGGTCCGGATGGCCGGGCGGCGGCGCCAGGCCGAGTTCGGGCTTGAGGTCCGCGACATATTGCAGCACCGCTGCGCTCTCGGTGAGCCGCTCGCCGTTCTCGAGCACCAGCACGGGCACCGCGCCCTTCGGCGAGACGGTGCGGAAGTCGCCGTCGTTCTCCAGCACCTTCTTGGTCCAGAGATGGACCATGTGGTAGCGCGCCTCGATGCCGGCCTCCATCAGCGCGATCCGGCTGGCGAGTGAGCAGGCCATCGGCCAGAAATAGAGCTGCAGCATGGCTGATGTCTCAGGCGAGGGCGTTGCCGCGGGCGATGATCGCGAAGCGGTCGGACAGTTCGGCGAGCGCGACGTCGTGAATGAGCTTTGCCGCAATGGTGCCGCCGACGCCGTCAGGCAGGTCGCGGGTGGCGCAGCTGTCGGCATCGATGGTGGTGCGGAAGCCGAGATCGAGCGCGGCGCGGGCCGTCGAGCTCACGCACATATGCGTCATGAAGCCGGCGAGCACGAGCTCCTTGCGGCCGGTCGCCGCAAGCTGCGCGTTGAGGTCGGTGCCGGCGAACGCGTTCGGCAATTGCTTCTCGATCACGGCCTCGCCGGGCCGCGGTGCCAGCGGCGCGACGATGGCGCCGCGCTCCGCGCTGCGGTCGAACAGGCTTCCGGGTTGTCCCTTGTGCGCGATGTGGAAGATCGCGGCGCCGCTTTCCCGGGCGCGGGCAAGTAGTGCCGTTGCGTGCGCAATCGCCGGGTTGGCGCCGGGCAGGGCCAGCGGACCGGCGAGATATTCGTTCTGGATATCGATCAGCACCAGGCAGCTGTTCGCGAGGCGGGGCGGGGTGAGGTCGATGCCGGCAAGCTGCATCAGGGTTTTGGCTGCTGTCATGATCCTGAGATCTCCACGAGATGTGCTCCTCGAAAATATAGCGGTGGAGCTGCCTGCCGTAATGCAGGGATATTGCAGCCGGTGGCTGCGTTATTGCAGGCAGCCGGCTCACGCTGTAGCCTGATGCGATGAACTGGGACGACCTTCGCATCATCGCAGCCGTCAGGGACGAGGGCACCTATGCCGGCGCCAGCGCGCGGCTGCGCATCGACGAGACCACGGTCGGCCGCAGGCTGGCGCGGATCGAGCGGGCGCTCGGTGTTCGCCTGTTCGAGGCCGCCGACGGCGTCCGCAGGCCGACCCGGCAGTGTGACATGGTCCTCGCCCATGTCCAGGCGATGGCGGCGCATGCCGAGGAGATCGGCCGGATCGGCGAAAGCCTGCCTGGCCCGGTCGGCCGGCTGCGCATCGCCTCCACCAATGCGATCGCCGAGGAGGTGCTGGCGCCGCGCACCAGCAAATTGCTGCGCGCCAATCCAGGCCTCACGCTGCAATTCCTGACCTCGAGTGACAACGTCAAGTTTTCGCGCTGGGAAGCCGACCTCGCGATCCGGCTGCGCAAGCCGGACAAGGGCGATTTTGCGATCTCGAAGCTCGCGGAGGTCAGGCTGTATTTCTTCGAGCCAGTCGCGACAACAGCGGGAGAAGCGGTGTCGTGCGCCTATCCCGATGAGCTCGGAGCGATTCCGGAAATGCAGTTCCTGCGCGCAAAGCGACTTCGCGCGCGCTGCGTGACCGACAATGTCCGGATCATCCACAAGCTGATCCAGTCGCATCAAGCGGTCGGCGTGTTGCCGGAACATAGTTGTGTGGACTTGCTGACCGACCGCCGGCTGCGCGCCACGCTGCTGCCGAAGCGGCGCGATGTCTGGCTGCTGGTGCAGAGCCATCTCAAGCGCGATGCGGCGACGCGCGTCACCATCGACTGGCTGCGCGGCTGCTTTCAGGACGTCGCGCACAGCGGGTAAGACGGCCTCGGGATGGTGGAGCGTGTTGCGGTGCGCGCGTTACCGCGCCGTCTCGTCTTGAAAAAAATCTCGCCGAGCCCCCTTGCAACCCGGACGTGCTTCGTCTATTAGCCCGCTCCTTCGCTTCGGCCATGGGTTCGGGCTCTCTGAGATCCCGACTGGCGCGTGCCGCTCTGCGGTGTCGTGTTCCGCTGAGATGAAGGCAACGAGATGAAGCTCATGGGTGAGCGTCGGGGATGAAATCCCGAAGGTATCGGTTCGATTCCGGTCTCTCACCAAAGGATAGCTCAGTTAGGTAGAGCAGGTGACTACGAATCATCTTGTCGCGGGTTCAAATCCCGCTCCAGCGCTCCGTTTCAGCCTGAAAAGCTGATTCCTCTGAAGGGGACCGGACGCGCGCTTCAGTCGCAGTCCGGCCGTCTTGCCGCAAGGCTCTTCGTCCGAACCCAGACACTGTGAGACCGGCTTTGCGCCGCGGTGGATACCGCTTGCGCTGATGCCGGGTGGCTCCGCTCGGCCGCGCGACAAATGTCGCGCGAACGCGCGCGTGCGTCCGTCATCGCGCAAGCTTTAAGCCACGGCCCGCTTGGCTGACAGGAAGCCGCGTTCGCGTCCTCACGTCCTTTGCAAAATGAAACCCGCTCTCCGGCCCGTGGGCCCGATGGCAACAATGGAGGCGTGTCATGACTCTGAACAAGACCTGGCATTTCCTGACGACCAAGTTGACGGTGAAGGATGGCGAGCGTGCGTTGCTGACGCGCGACGGCCGGCTCGAGCAGGTGCTCGCGCCCGGACGTCACCGCCTGTTCGATCCCCTGCATCAGCTCAAGGCCGAGCTGTTCAGTGTCGTGCGGACCGAATTCCCCGCGGATCGCTTCGCGGTGATCAAGGCCGCGCGCCCTGATCTCGCCGAAGCGCTGTTCGAGGCGGTCGAGACCAAGGCGAACGAGGTCGCGATCGTCAGCCTCGACGGCCGTCCTGTGCAGCTGATGACGCCCTGGCAGACGCGCGTCTACTGGAAGGTCGCAACCACAGTCGATGTCGAGCGCATCGATGTGGCTGACGATCCCCGCGTGACCGCGCGGCATCTGGCGATGATCCAGCCCAACCGGGCCGGCGTCATCACCGAGGCCGTGGTCGAGAACCACGAGGCCGGCCTGCTCACGGTTGAGGGCAAGCTGGTCGAGCGGCTCGCGCCCGGCCGGCACGCGTTCTGGATCGCGGGCCGCAAGATCGAGGTCAAGCGCCTCGACCTGCGTCCCCAGGCGGTCGAGATCACGGCGCAGGAGATGCTGACCAAGGATCGCATCGCGCTGCGCGTGACGCTGACCGCGTTCCGCCGGATCGTCGATCCCGCGCGGGTCGTGGCCACAGTCCCCGACGTGGATGCGTGGCTGTATCGTTTGGTGCAGTTCGCGATCCGCGAGGCGGTGGCCGGCCGCACGCTGGACGAGGTGCTGTCTGCGAAGGCGGCGCTCGACGATGAGCTTCGCGACTATGTCCGCGGCCGTGTCGCGGAGTCCGGCGTCGAGGTCACCGAGCTCGGCGTGAAGGACGTGATCCTGCCCGGCGAGATCCGCGAGCTCGTCAACAAGGTGGTGGAGGCGGAGCGGGTGGCGAAGGCCAACCTGATCCGCCGCCAGGAGGAGACCGCGGCGACGCGTTCGCTCCTGAACACTGCCAAGCTGATGGAGGAGAACCCTCTGCTGCTGCGGCTCAAGGAGCTGGAGTCGCTCGAGCGTCTGGTCGAGAAGGTCGGCCGCATCGACCTGCATGCCGGCGACGGCCAGGGCCTCGATGCGCCGCTGACCAAGCTGGTCCGCCTCAAGGCGCCCGAGAGCGCGTAAGAAGAGGGGCCGCCCACGGGCGGCCCTTCGTTTTTCCGCCGGAACGGACCGCCGGCATTCTTGCGAATGTTTGTTAGCGTGCAGGCCCGCTGTAACGGGGCACCGCCAAGGCACAACATGGCACAATTCGCATGTCCTGCTCCGTGCGAACTTCCGCAAACAGAAGGTGCCACTCCGGACAGATTGCGATAACCTGCGCTCTCCGTGGTCCGGAATTCGGCCAGCCGTCAACCCGTCGGTGGTGCCAATGCAACAGATTGCGGAATGGCTCGAGAAGCTGGGGCTTGGGCAATACGCGCTGCGTTTTGCCGAGAACGGGATCGACGTCGATGTTCTTCCCGAGTTGACGGATGAAGACTTCGACAGGCTCGGGGTCCTGCTCGGCCATCGCCGCAAGATGCTGCGTGCGATCGCCGATTTCACTCAAGCCGAACTGATCGCCGCGCCGGTTTCACCGCACGATGCCGAGCGCCGCCACCTTACCGTGATGTTCTGCGACCTGGTCGGCTCGACGGCCTTGTCGGCGCGTCTCGATCCCGAGGACATGTGGGAAGTGATCCGCGCCTATCGCGCGGCCTGTGCGCGGGTGATCGCGACATATGATGGCGTCGTTGCCAGATTTATCGGCGATGGAATCCTCGCTTATTTCGGCTATCCCCGTGCCCACGAGGATGACGCGGAGCGCGCGGTGCGCGCCGGCCTCGACGTCATCACCGCAATCGGCGGGCTCGAGATCCGCGCGAACGAGGGAGTCGCGGTACGGGTCGCGATCGCGAGCGGGCTCGTCGTGGTCGGCGACCTCGTCTCCGGCGGCGCGTCGGAGGAGCAGGCGTTGGTCGGCGATGCGCCGAACATCGCCGCACGGCTGCAGGGCTTGGCGGAGCCTGGTGTGGTCGTCGTGGCTGCCTCGACACGCCGGCTGCTCGGCAATCTGTTCACGCTTCGCAACCTCGGTCGCCGCGAGGTCAAGGGCATCGCCGAGCCGATCGCGGTGTGGGCTGTCGAAGGCGAGCTGGCATCGGAAAGCCGTTTCGAGGCGGTGCGCACCGCGCGCTCGATCGGCTTCGTCGGCCGCAAGGCGGAGATCGAATTTGCGCTGTCGCGCCAGCAACTGGCGTGGCAGGGCCAAGGGCAGGCCGTGCTGATATCGGGCGAAGCGGGCATCGGCAAGTCGCGCATCGTGGCGATGCTCTCCGACAGCCTCCCGCCCGGGACGCATCGCCGTGTGCGGTATCAATGCTCGCCCTATCACACCAACAGCGCGCTGCATCCCTTCGCCGCCCAGCTCGAGCGCGCCGCCGGCATCAGGTCGGAAGATCTGCCGGAGCAGAAGCTGGACAAGCTCGAAGCCATGCTGGCGCTCGGGACGCAGCAGGTGGCCAGCGTGACGCCGCTGATCGCGGCGCTGCTGTCGATCCCAACCGGCGACCGCTATCCGCCGCTCGGCATGAGCCCGGCGCAGCAGCGGCGGCAGACATTCGCAGCACTACTCGACCAGCTCGAGGGCCTCGCCAGGCAGCAGCCGGTGCTTGTCGTCTGCGAAGACGTGCATTGGGCGGACGCCACATCGCTCGAACTGCTCGACCTCGCGGTCGACCGGATCAGAGGGCTGCCGATCCTCATGCTCATGACGTTCAGGCCCGAGTTCGAGCCGCCGTGGGCTGGGCTCGCAAATGTCAGCCTGCTGCGGCTCGATCGCCTCGACCGGCAGGACACGCGCGCGCTGATCGAGCAGGTGACCGTCGGTCGGTTGCTGCCCGGCGAAATGATGACGCAGATCATCGAGCGGACGGACGGCGTCCCGCTGTTCGTCGAGGAACTGACCAAGATGATCATGGAGTCGGGGCTGCTCGTCGAGAATGCCGGGCGCTATCGCCTCGACAATCCACTGCCGCCGCTTGCGATCCCGGCGACGCTGCAGGACTCGCTGATGGCCCGGCTCGACCGGCTGGCGCCGGTCAAGGAGGTGGCGCAGATCGGTGCAGCGATCGGCCGCGAGTTCTCATATGCGCTGCTGCGCAGCGTGGCCGGGCGCGATGATCTGACCCTTGGCGCGGCGCTTGCCCAGCTCGAAGAGGCCGAGTTGCTGTTGCGCCGGGGCACGCCGCCGGATGCAAGCTACAGCTTCAAGCATGCGTTGGTTCAGGAAGCGGCTTACGAGAGCTTGCTCAAGAGCCGCCGGCAATTGCTCCACAAGCATATTGGCGACGTGCTGCGCGACAAGTTTGCCGAGATCGCCGAGATCGAGCCGGAAGTCGTTGCGTACCATTTCACCGAAGCAGGGCTCGGCGACACCGCGCTGGCGTGGTGGCGCAAGGCGGGTCAGCAGGCGCTGAAGCGCTCGGCCTATTGCGAGGCGATCGCACATCTCGGCAAGGCGGTCGCAATCGCCGATGAACTGCCCGACGAGCCGGGTCGGATGATCGGCCGGCTCCATCTGCAAATCGCGTATGGCCGCGCGCTGCGAGGCAGTCTTGGGCACAGCGCCCCCGAGACGGTGGCCGCCTGGACGCGCGCCCGGCAGTTCGCCTCTGGTATCGATGATCCAATCGAACTGGCGCCGATCCAGTCGGGCCTTTTCAATGCCTGCTTGACCCACGGCGAGCTCGCGCCGATGCGGGAGTTGGAGGAGGCGATCATGGGCGCGGCGGAACGGCATCCGGAATCGCCGGTGGCGACGATTGTCGCGTGCTGGAGCAGCGGGGTGACCTCCTGGTTCGCGGGCGATTACCTCAACGCCCGCATCCATCTCGAGCAGGCGTTTGCGGCCTATACGACCGAGCCGGATCCGGCAACCTTCAAGGCGTCGACGCTCGACCTGCCGTTCGTCATCATGAGATTTCTGGCCTTGGTGCTTTGGCCGCTTGGCGAGATCGATCGAGCCCGGCAGCTCGCGGGCGCAGCGGTGAGCGTCGCCGGGGAGCAGCGCGCGCTCGCCCGTGCCAATGCGCTGGTTCACAAGGCGGTTTTCGACGGGCTGTGCGGCAGCAGGTTGCGGCAGACCGAGACGATCCTTGCCCTGGGTCTGGCGCAAAACCACACGATGCCGCTGTATGTTGCCGCCGGCACCTATCTCAATGGTCTGGCGAAGTGGCGCGCTGGCGACCGGGCGGCAGGTCTCGCGGAGATGCAGCGTGGCTGGACGTTGCTTCACGAGAACGACTGCTACCTCTGTGAGCCGTTCTGGGGATTGCAGATTGCCGTGGCGAGTGCAAAGGCCGGGCATGTCGAGGCGGGGCTCGACATCATCAATGAGCTGATCGACGCGACGGAGCAGTCCGGGCAGCACTGGCTGGATGCCGAGCTATACCGCGTGCGGGGTGAGCTGCTGTCGCGTCGCGACACCCCTGACATTTCCGGCGCCGAGGATGCGTTCCACCGCGCCCTCGAGATTGCCCGAGGGCAACAGACCAAGACCTTCGAGCTGCGCAGCGCGCTGGGACTTGCACGTCTATGCGCCGGCAATGGCCGGGTGGATGCGGTGCCGGAGGTGCTTGCCCCGGCGCGCGCCCGCTTCGATGCGGGGCAGGATCTCGCCGAGATCAAGGAGGCCGACGAACTGCTCAGTCAGATGGATTGGCTGGTCCGTCGTCCTCGTGCATCCTGACGGACGTCGGTGGAGATAAAACAAAACCCCGGCATCGCTGCCGGGGTTTCGCATGTCTTGCAGTGCCCTGAGAGGCTGGACTTAGAAGTCCATGCCGCCCATGCCGCCGCCCGGAGGCATCGCGGGGCCGCCGGCGTTCTTCTTCGGCAGCTCGGCAACCATCGCTTCCGTGGTGATCAGCAGCGCGGCAACCGAGGCAGCGTTCTGGATCGCGGTGCGGACGACCTTGGTCGGGTCGATGATGCCCTTCTTGACGAGGTCGGCATAGTCGCCGGTCTGGGAGTCGAAGCCGTAATTGTAGGCCTTGTTCTCCAGGATCTTGCCGACGATGACCGAACCGTCTTCACCGGCGTTGATCGCGATCTGGCGAGCCGGAGCCGACAGCGCCTTGCGCACGATCTCGACGCCGGTCTTCTGGTCGTCGTTCTTGGTGCGCAGGCCCTTGAGCTGCTCGGAAGCACGGAGCAGGGCGACGCCGCCGCCCGGGACGATGCCTTCCTCGACAGCCGCGCGGGTCGCATGCATCGCGTCATCAACGCGATCCTTGCGCTCCTTCACCTCGACCTCGGTCGCGCCGCCGACGCGGATCACCGCGACGCCGCCTGCGAGCTTGGCGAGACGCTCCTGCAGCTTCTCACGGTCGTAGTCCGAGGTGGTCTCCTCGATCTGCGCCTTGATCTGGGCAACGCGGGCGTCGATGTCAGCCTTCTTGCCGGCGCCGTTGACGATCGTGGTGTTCTCCTTGTCGATCATCACCTTCTTGGCGCGACCGAGCATGGCGAGCGTGACGTTCTCGAGCTTGATGCCGAGGTCTTCCGAGATGGCCTGGCCGCCGGTCAGGATCGCGATGTCCTGCAGCATGGCCTTACGGCGATCGCCGAAGCCCGGAGCCTTGACGGCCGCGACCTTCAGGCCGCCGCGCAGGCGGTTGACGACGAGGGTGGCGAGGGCTTCGCCTTCGACGTCTTCAGCGACGATGATCAGCGGCTTGCCGGTCTGCACCACGGCCTCGAGCAGCGGCAGCAGCTCGTTCAGCGAGGAGAGCTTCTTCTCGTTGATGAGGATGTAGGCGTCGTCCATCTCAACGCGCATCTTGTCGGCGTTGGTGACGAAGTAGGGCGAGATGTAGCCGCGATCGAACTGCATGCCCTCGACGACGTCGAGCTCGGTCTCGAGCGACTTGGCTTCCTCGACCGTGATCACGCCCTCGTTGCCGACCTTCTTCATGGCGTCGGAGAGGAACTTGCCGATCTCGGCATCGCCGTTGGCCGAGATGGTGCCGACCTGAGCGATCTCCTCGTTGGAGGTGACCTTCTTGGAGTTCTTGACGAGGTCAGCGACAACGGCTTCCACAGCCAGGTCGATGCCGCGCTTCAGGTCCATCGGGTTCATGCCGGCGGCAACCGACTTGGCGCCTTCACGAACGATCGCAGCCGCGAGCACGGTTGCGGTGGTGGTGCCGTCGCCGGCCGCGTCAGCGGACTTGGAGGCGACTTCGCGCACCATCTGGGCGCCCATGTTCTCGAACTTGTCCTCGAGCTCGATCTCCTTGGCGACGGTGACGCCGTCCTTGGTGATGCGGGGAGCGCCGAACGACTTCTCGAGCACGACGTTGCGGCCCTTGGGGCCGAGCGTCACCTTGACGGCGTTGGCGAGGATGTCGACGCCGCGAAGCATCTTGTCACGCGCATCAACGCCGAATTTGACTTCTTTAGCTGCCATCTGAATTTTTCCTTGGAATGGTTTTACCCTGGAGGAATCTTGGGGAGAGAGGAGGCGCTTAGGCCGCCTTCTTCTTGGAAGCGGGGACGTCGAGGACGCCCATGATGTCGCTTTCCTTCATGATCAGCAGGTCTTCACCGTCGATCTTGACCTCGGTGCCGGACCACTTGCCGAACAGGACGCGGTCGCCGACCTTGATGTCGATCGGGATCAGCTTGCCAGCCTCGTCGCGGCCACCCGGGCCAACGGCGATGATTTCGCCCTGGGAGGGCTTTTCCTTGGCACTGTCCGGAATGATGATGCCGCCAGCAGTCTTCTCTTCGGCGTCGATACGCTTGACCACGACGCGGTCGTGAAGCGGACGGAATTTCATGCAGTCCTCCTAAACTTTTGTGGATGCTGTAGATTTTTGGAGTGTTAGCAGTCCAGCCCGGCGAGTGCCAAGCCAGCTTCGCAGGAGATAGGCCAAGCCTGGGCGGCGGGCAAGTGCCTCTAGCAGAAAAATTGGCACTCGCGAATGACGGCTGCCACGATCATTTCGGCATCCTTAATGCCGGCCCGCGGGGTCGCCGAGGCTATTAGCAGATGCGGTAAGCTGCTGCCAACGCAAGAAATTTCAACAACCTATTAAACATTTGGGCTTGAGATTGGTTAGTCGCGTGCGTCACATTTCTCTCATGTGAGCGCATCCATTGCCGGTGGTCCGGTTGGGATCCGGCCGCCAGGTGAATGCGCTCCGTCACAGGAGGTTGGCATGGTCTCGCGAGTTGGTGGGGTTGCTTCCGACGATTTCCGGAAGCAGTTGCTGGGGTACGGGCTGACGACGGCGCAAATCCTCTATCGGATGCCGGATCATCGCTCGTTGCTGCAAACCTATGTCTGGCAGAACTACGACCTGTTTCCGAGATTTCCGGTGCTGCAGGATTTCCTCGCCTTCTGGCAGGCGAAGCTCGAGGGCCCGCTGTTCTCGGTGACGGTGGCGCATTCCAAGCTGGTCAAGCCGGCCGAATTGCGCGCCGTCGACGGCGTGTTCCGGCTGCATTGACATAGGCCTTGGACTTGGAGCTTGCGGGCAGGGCGCAGCTTGCGCCTTTGCCCACCAGCGCCGCGCGACTTGTGTTAGCCTCTCACCGTCAGAAAAAGACGGGAGGCGAACAATGGCCAAGAAGACGGCATCACGATCCGCAGCCAAGACCGCGGTAAAGAAGAAATGGACGGGGCTCGGAGCCGGCACCAAGTCGTCCGCACGCAAGACCATCAAGTCCAAGGGCCGCGTCCCGGCGGCGAAGAAGAGCGCGCCCAAGACCGCGACAAAGACTGCAACAAAGGCGGCGAGCAAGGCACGGCCGAAGCAGCGCGTCGTCATCAGCCATCACCGCGAAGAGGACTTCAAGGCCGATGGGCTGCGCACCTACGCCAAGTACCGCGACCTCGGCATCGCCGCCGCCTCGCATGGCCTCGCCCAGGCGCACGTCATCCGGCTGCAGGGGCCGTGCAATCCCGACGAGGTGTCGAAGCTGCACTTCCACGACGTCGACTTCCAGATGGTCTATGTGCTCAAGGGCTGGGTGAAAACCTACATGGAAGGCGAGGGCGAGACGCTGATGCAGCAGGGCAGCGCCTGGACCCAGCCGCCGCGCATCCGGCACATGATCCTGGATTACTCAGACGACGTCGAACTGCTGGAGGTGATCCTGCCGGCCGAATTCAAGACGGTGGAGTTGAAGGCGTAGGCCTCGCGCTGTCATGGCCGGGCTTGACCCGGCCATCCATCCTGCTTCGCAAGAGTCTTTCACGAGCGATGGATGCCCGGGTCATAGGCGAGCGGAAGCGACGCCGTCCTTCGGACGGCTGTGCCCGGGCATGACGATTTTGTAAGTGGCGGCCATCGGTCTTGTAGCCCGGATGGAGCGAAGCGAAATCCGGGATTCGCGCAAACGATCAGCATGGCCCCGGATTGCGCTTCGCTTCATCCGGGCTACGGCTGTGTCATCATCCCGACAATCGCCCCCATCAGGCACGTCGTCAGCGTGCCCGAGACGATCGACTTCAGCCCGAGCGCGTTGATCTCGTCGCGCCGCTCGGGTGCCATGATGCCGAGGCCGCCGATCATGATGCCGAGGCTCGCGAAGTTGGCGAAACCGCACATCGCGTAGAGCATGATCAGCCGCGAGCGCGGATCGAGCGCGTCGGGACCGAGCTTCGACAGGTCGACATAGGCGATCAGCTCGTTCAGCACGGTCTTGGTGCCCATCAGGCTTCCTGCCGTGATCGCCTGCGGCCACGGCAGGCCCATCAGCCAGCACACGGGCGCCATGACGTAACCGAGCAAGCGTTGCAGCGAGATCTTCGCGCCGCCGACCTCCGGCAGCAGGCCGATGATCGCGTTCGCGAGATAGACCAGCGCGACCAGCACCAGCAGCATCGCGATGATGTTCATCAGGAGCTCGAGGCCGGCGGCGGTGCCCTTCACGATGGCGTCCATTGTCGATGACACCTGGACATCGGGCTCATCGAGCGATCCGCCGGTGTGCCTGTCAGACGTTTCCGGCACCATGATCAGGCTGACTAAAATTGCGGCCGGCGCGCCCAGCACCGAGGCAATGACGAAATGCGCGGCCGCGTCAGGGATCAGCGGTGCGAGCAGCGTCGCATACAGCACCAGCACGGTGCCGGCGATCCCGGCCATGCCGCCGGTCATCACCAGAAACAATTCGCTGCGGCTGAGTTGCGCCAGATAGGGGCGGATGAAGAGCGGCGCTTCCACCATGCCGAGGAAGATATTGGCGGCGGTCGAGAGCCCGACCGCGCCGCCGACGCCGAGCGTACGCTCCAGCAGCCAGGCCATGCCGCGCACCACCGGCGGCAGCACGCGCCAATAGAACAACAGCGTCGTCAGCACGCTCATGACGAGCACGATCGGCAGCGCCTGGAAGGCGAGGATGAAATCCGAACCCGGCGTCTTGGGATCGAACGGCGCCGGACCGCCGCCGACATAACCGAACACGAAGGCGGTGCCGGCGCGCGTCGCCGCCGCGATGGTGCCGACGGCATCGTTGATCGCGCCGAAGGCTTGCGTCACCAGCGGCACCTTGATCAGCACCAGTGCGGTTGCGACCGTGACGATGAGCCCGATCGCTGCCTGCCGCAGCGACACGACGCTCCGATTCTCGCTCAACGCCCAGGCGATCACGAGCAACGCCACCACGCCGAACGCCGATTGCAACTGCAGCATGATGCCCCCAGGAACCCGCGCGGGATTATGGCAGGGGCCTCGCGCAGCGCAATGCTGTTGCGCGCTTGGCAGGCTGGTGAAGAAGTCTTTGCTCGACGTGCGATGAGTGCGATGTCGTCGCCGTTGAGGAGGCAGATCTCCCGTTCGAGTGAGCCGTCATCCTTTAGTTCGGCCCAACCGTCACCTTCGGCTGGCTCCATTTCGTCGTTTCCCTGCCAGCCGAACTCGATGGCGGCGCTGTGCGCAACCATACCGCAAGGACAGGAAGCCAGACGTGTGTTACAGGCGACGATCGGCGACCTTGCATCCGCTCGCGACGCCGGAGGACAGCATCATGCCGCTCTCATCCGAACTGTTCACAAAGGAAGGTCCGGGCAAAAAGCGTCTAGCCGACTGCGCCGTCAATCATCAGTTTAATATCTTCAAGGACAAGACGCCGAATTTTCCCGGCACGGAGGACGCGGTCGGGCGAATCCAGACCGCGCTGCGGTCGCTGGGTTTCACCATCTCCGATGCGGCCGGCGTTTACGGAGAGTCGACGGCGAAGGCGGTGTTCGCTTTCAAGAGCGCTCATCGTCCCAAGCCGATCCTCGGCCCTGGCCAGACAGTTCCGGACCGTGTCGTCGGCATCCAGACCATCGCTGCACTCGACAAGGCAATGGCCGGAAAAGGCCCGAATCCCGGTCCGACGCCTCCCGGTCCGACGCCTCCCCCTCCGACGCCTCCGCCTCCGACGCCTCCCCGTCCGACGCCTCCGCCGCCCGCGCCCAAACCGACGGACCGCGTCTGGAAGTTCAGCCTCAAACTACAGACGAATGCGGATAGCATATTTAGCTTCAGGCTGGAGCTGACCGATCCCGACGGCAACAGCGAAAACTTTCTCACTTCTAAACCTGTGAAGTTTGCGAATACCCTGGGTACGCCAGTCAACTGCATCCAGGTCGGAACCATGAAGTTCTCGAACGGGGTTTCCCTCGACGATATTCTCGGCTGCCTCGTCGGTGTGGCGCTCAAGCCTGGCGACCGCGCTGAGGTTCTCACCGGCACACTGGCCGTCTCCGACGCGGACAAAAACATCAATTCCTTGGCGCCCGTCAACGGCGCCGCTCAGGGACAGCCGAACGAAGGCGGCATCCTTTTCGTGGCTTCCGTGCTACAGCGGTTGGCGTTTTAGCGGTCCGCGACGCGTCGGCCCACCTATCCCCGCGCCTGCGCCGCGCCCTCGGCTGTGAGCGGAGCGTCGCTGCGAGCGATCTGGCTTTTGCCTTTGCCTTCTTCGCACTGCGCCTGATGACGGATCAGACCCGCTGCGTTAGCTCGCCGGCCTTGCGCTCGGCGCTCTAAGCGCGTTTTCAAGCGAAGTGGACACCGGTTCGCATGAAGAAAACGCGTCAAAGCAAGAATCTAGAGCCCGTTCCGATCTTATCGGAACGGAATAGCTCTTACCTCGTCTCCATTGACAAGTTGCAGGGGCTCAGCCACGCAATCATCCATGCTCACCGCCACGCCGGCCGGCGCCCGCGATCTGCTCGGCCACAGACCGTTCCTGTTCTTTTTGTCGTCGCGCAGCCTGTCGCGATTCTCGAGCCAGATCGGCGCGGTCGCGATCGGCTGGCAAATCTATGAGCTGACTGGCAGCGCGTTCGACCTCGGCATGGTCGGACTGGTGCAGTTCCTGCCGACGGCACTGCTGGTGTTCGTCGCCGGCCACGCCGCCGACCGCTTCGAGCGCAAGCGCGTGGTGCAGGCCTGCCAGATCGCGGAAGCGCTGACCGCACTGTTTCTCGCCGGAAGCACGTTCGCCGGCACCATCTCCGAGATCCAGATCTTCGCTGCGACCTTCGTGCTCGGCATTGCCGGCGCGTTCGAGAGCCCGGCGACCGCCGCGCTGTTGCCGCTGATCGCGCCGCAGGGCTCGCTGCAGCGGGCGACCGCGATCTCGAGCGGCGCGGCCCAGGTCGCGACCATCACCGGACCCGCGCTCGGCGGCTTCGCCTATGCGCTGATGCCGAGTGCGCCCTATGCGGTGATGATGGTGTTCTGGCTGTTCGGCGCGCTGCTCACCGGCGGCATCGGCCGGCTGCAGCAGGCGGCGCCGAAGAACGGGCAGGTGTCGGATGATCTGTTTGCCGGCGTCACCTTCGTGCGCAGCAATCCGGCGATCCTCGGCACCATCTCGCTCGACCTGTTCGCGGTGCTGTTCGGCGGCGTCACTGCGCTGCTGCCGATCTATGCGCGCGACATCCTGCAGACCGGCCCGCTCGGCCTCGGCATCCTGCGCGCCGCACCGGCGGTCGGTGCGCTATTGATGACGATTGTGCTGGCGCGGCACACCATCAACCGCCGCGTCGGCATGCGCATGTTCCAGGCGGTGATCGTGTTCGGCGTGGCGACGGTGGTGTTCGCGCTGTCGCACTGGATGTGGCTGTCGGCGCTGTCGCTCGCGGTGCTCGGCGCCGCCGATACGATCAGCGTCGTGATCCGCTTCTCGCTGGTGCAGCTTGCGACCCCGGACGAGATGCGCGGCCGCGTCGGCGCCGTCAATTTCCTGTTCATCAATGCGTCGAACCAGCTCGGCCAGTTCGAGAGCGGCGTCACCGCGGCACTGCTCGGCGCCGTGCCGTCAGCCGTGCTCGGCGGCGTCGCCACCGTTGCGGTCGCGCTGCTCTGGATGAAGCTGTTTCCGACGCTGCGGGATGTGGAGAAGCTGGAGTAGGGGGCTCTCTTGCCTCGCCCCGCTTGCGGGAGAGGTTGAATCGCATGCAGCGAAGCGAAATGCGATTCGAGTGAGGCGGACTCTCCGCGAGCCGTCCCTCACCGTCTTTGTGGAAGACCCCTGCACGATTTCGGAATAATGGAAGAGTGCCGCTGATTTGCCCGACGTGTCAAGTTGCCGTGTCGAAGGCCGGCAGCCGACGGCTACTTTGCATGGGGTTGTTTTCGATATTTTGGCAGCGCGCCCCCCGCGACGGCATGGCCGGGACAAGTCCGGCCATGACGACGTGATAGTCCTGCCGCAAACGGGGACAAGGAGAAGATCAGCCCCGGCCCACGAACGGCATTTTGGTCGCCATCACCGTCATGAACAGCACGTTTGCGTCGAGCGGCAGGCCGGCCATGTAGGCCACGGCGTCGCCGACCGCCTTGGCGTCCATGCGCGGCTCGTGCTTGGTGGTGCCGTCCGGCTGCAGGACGCCGGGGCCGTTGACCATGCGGTCGGTCATCGGGGTCGCGGCATTGCCGATATCGACCTGGCCGACCGCGATGTCATACATCCGGCCGTCGAGGTTGGAGGCCTTGGTGAGGCCGGTGATGGCGTGCTTGGTCGAGGTGTAGGCCGCCGAGAACGGCCGCGGCGCATGCGCAGAGATCGAGCCGTTGTTGATGATGCGGCCGCCGCGCGGCTTCTGGTCCTTCATGATGCGGAAGGCGTGCTGGGTGCACAGGAACGGCGCGGTGAGGTTGGTGTTGACCACCGCCTGCCACTGCTCGAGCGGCAGGTCCTCGAAATTCACCGGCGGCGCGCCCATGCCGGCATTGTTGAAGAGAACGTCGAGCCGGCCATAGGTCGCCTTCACCTTGTCGAACAGCGCGGCGATCGCGGCCGGGTTGGCCATGTCGGCCGACACGCACAGGCTCTTGCCGGCAGGGCCGAGCTTGCTGGTCTCTTCCAGCATCTCGATGCGGCGCCCGACGAGCACCACGGTATAGCCTGCGTTCATCAAGGCGAGCGATGCCGCGCGTCCAACGCCGGTGCCGGCGCCGGTGACGAGTGCGATCTTGCTGGTTGCCTCAGTCATCCGAGTTTCCTCTTATTTGGTTTTTGCTTCGGTTTCGTTCTTGTAGGGTGGGCGTGGAATGTTTTGGTGCGCCGCGCGCAGCGCCGCCGACCAGCGCGAGCGCAGGTCGTGGAAATAGGGCTCGCCGGCCTCGATGCGGTGGTTGAGGTCAGCCTCGCAGGCGTCGGTGCGCACCACCAGCACGTCGATCGGCAGGCCGACGCCGAGGTTGGAGCGCATCGTCGAATCCATCGAGATCAGCCCGGTCTTCAGCGCCTCGTAGAGCTCGACATCATAGTGCATGGCGCGGTCGAGCACCGGCTTGCCGTATTTGTGCTCGCCGATCTGCAAATAGGGCGTGTCGGTGGTGCACTCGATGAAGTTGCCGGCGGTGTAGACCATGAACAGGCGCATCCGCGAGCCCTTGATCTGGCCGCCGAACAGGAACGACACGTCGAAGGAGATATCCTCGGAGCGCAGCGCGTCGCCCTCGGTGGCGTGCACCGAGCGGATGGCGCGGCCGATCCGCTGCGCAGCCTGGAACATGGTCGGCGCGTTCATCAGCGTCTCGAGCTCGCCGGTGTGCGGATCTTCCATGCCCTCGGTCAGGGTCGACAGCACCGACTGGCTGATCGCCAGATTGCCGGCGCTGGCGATCGCCATGATGCGCTCGCCGGGTTTTGAGAAGATGTGCAGCTTGCGGAAGGTCGAGACATTGTCGAGGCCGGCATTGGTGCGGGTATCGGCGATCATGACGAGGCCGTCTCGCACCAGAATTCCGCAGCAATAGGTCATTTCCAGTCCCCAACGATCCGAATTTCTCGGCGCAGAACTAGTAGCCAATTTCGAGGTCGCATCCAACCCCAATTCCCCGCCGCGGGACATGCGGCGACCGGTCAAAAAGGGGCGGGTGGCCTGCCGCGGCGAATGGCCCGTATGGGGCTGTTCCGCCCGCAGGCCGTTCGGAGATGCCCGGGCGCCAACCTCGTTCTGCGCCGCGCGCAGCCGGCAATGATCGGATGTTCTCGCGATTGCGAGAGGCTTTCCCTTGTGCTCGACTGCCTGCAACCGACAACAACAAGAAATTCCGGGAGACGAGAATGTCGTTCAAACTGGCCGCATGCATCGTGGCCTTGAGTATCGTGGCAACGGCCGCGAGCCCGGCATCGGCGCAGAAGAGGGGCGGCACGCTGCGGCTCTATCACAACGACAATCCGCCCTCGACCTCGCTGCTTGAAGAGTCGACCATCGCCTCGGTGATGCCGTTCGCGGCGGTCTTCAACAACCTCGTGGTGTTCGATGCCGCCAAGGTGCACGAATCGATCGACACCGTGATCCCGGATCTCGCCGACAGCTGGTCGTGGGACCAGACCAACACGAAACTCACTTTCAAGCTGCATCACGGTGTGAAGTGGCACGACGGCCAGCCTTTCACCGCCAAGGACGTGCAATGCACCTGGCGGATGCTGATCGGCAAGGCGGAGACCCAGGACTTCAAGCGCAATCCGCGCAAGGTCTGGTACACGAAGCTCAGGGATGTCAGCGTCAATGGCGACGATGAAGCGACCTTCGAGCTGACCGAGCCGCAGCCTGGCCTGCTGGCGCTGCTCGCCAGCGCCTTCTCGGTGGTCTATCCCTGCCATGTGCCGCAGCAGGTGATGCGCACCAAGCCGGTCGGCACCGGGCCGTTCAAGTTCGTCGAATTCCGGCGCGGAGATTCAATCCGTCTCGTCCGCAACCCCGATTACTTCAAGAAGGACCGGCCGTATCTCGACGAGATCACGGTGCGCTCGATCGACAGCCGGGCCACGCGGATGCTGGCGTTTGCGACCGGCGACTATGACATCACCTTTCCGTCCGACGTCAGCATTCCCCTGATGAAGGACGTCAAGGCGCGGGCGCCGAACGCGATCTGCGAGATGACCTCGACCAATCTGCAGATCAATCTGCTGGTCAACCGCGTCAATCCGCCGTTCGACAATCCCGAGATCCGCAAGGCGATGTCGCTGGCGCTCGACCGCAACGCATTCAACAGCATCCTGTTCGAGGGCACCGGTCGGCTCGGCGGCGCGATGCAGGCCAAGCCCGAAGGCGAGTGGGGCATGCCGGCAGACGTGCTGTCGACCATGATGGGCTACGGCCCCGATACCGAGAAGAACCTCGCGGACGCGCAGGCGATCATGCAGAAGCTCGGCTATAGCGACGCCAAGCCGCTCTCGATCAATATCCAGACCCGCAATCTGCCGACCTATCGCGACCCGGCCGTGATCCTCGCCGACCAGCTCAAGAATATCTATATCGTCGCCGAGCTCGACATCCTGGATACGCCGCGCTGGTACTCGCGGCTGCAGCGCAAGGATTACACGATCGGCCTCAATGTCACCGGCGTCAGCGTCGACGATCCCGACGGCAACCTGGTCGAGAACTACTCCTGCAACTCGGAGCGCAACTACACCCAGTATTGCAATGCCGAGGTCGACAAGGACAAGCGCCGCAAGATCGTGTTCGACATCGAGCGCGTGCTGGTCGAAGACGCCGCGCGGCCGGTGATCCTGCACTCATCGGCCGGCAATTGCTGGCAGCCCTACGTTAGGAACTTTCGCCCGCACGACAACAGCCAGTACAACAATCTGCGCTTCGAGGACGTCTGGCTGGACAAATAATGCGTGCTGCCCCGCTGGCGACGACGTGAGTCGCCCTGCGCAGACGCTGAGTGCTCGCGCCGATCGCCGGGTGTCACATAGTGACGGCACCCGTCAATCAGGCCGCGCAGAGCTCGACCGGACATCCGAAGCCGCTACGGAAGCTCGGATATCAGCTTGGTCCACTCGGCCTCGGGCCAGGCCCGTGAGGTGCAGGTCCGTATGTTTCCCTGAGAACTGAGTGCGAGCGCGAGTTTCGTGATGTTGTCGCCGAGAGGCGCTTCGGCGAGGAGAAGGATGTCATGCTCGCCGGAGGTGAGATAGACCTCCTTGATCTCGACACCGAGAGTCTTGGCGAGTTCTTTCGCTGCTCGGCTGCGCTTGGGCGCTTCCTTGACATTACGAATTCCCTGGTCGGTCCAGTCGATCCTCACTATGAATGTCGCCATGTCGTCCTCCAAGGGTTACGCACTGCCCTTGTCTGCCGCGCGCGCGGCAGGCCAACGTGCTTCATGTTGAAGTTGAGGGAGCGCCCCATAAGGCAGGCGCTGCTTTCAGACTGCGATGCCTGCCGACGGCCTGACCGCTGCCTGTTCCATCCGACGGCGACGTCGGCCCGTCCCGTCTCAAAGAGCAGCTCGCTGCAGATTACGCCATGTCATTTGCTGGAGAAAGAGGGCTCCCCGCGTTGTGATCGCAAACGCGGTGACGGGGTTCGGCGATCACCCGGAATTCGCGTAGGCGAGACGCTGCGTCGAGGTCACACCTCTGCGCACGAGTAAGAGCCGCGGAAAGCCTTCGCGTGCCGGGCTGCCATCTGGTGTAAGTCAGGTGTGGGTGTAATCACCCGGTTTCAATCCGAGCGCTTTGACAGCTGCTTCGGGAAGCTGGCCCCACGCTTCGACCCTTTCATTCGGGGCCATCATTTCCGCAATAATTGCCGTGGCCTTTGCCGCATCTCCTTCAGCCACGAAGAAGACCGAGCGAATAGGCGGGCCGCCGTCCAACGGCTCAGTTGTTACGAGGACAACCTGACCATTTGCCATGCTCTCTTATACTGCTATCGCGGCGCTGTTTCCACGGATCCCTTCGATCGATCCCAGCGATCCGGCCGCCGACGCAGGCGCCAAAAGCGAGCTGGCCTAGTATTGCATCGTCGCGGCTCGAACACCAAATAGCAGAACCTGGGACGCAGAACCGCTCCAGGAGCGAGCAGGCGGCGCTGTGCGCCCTGCTCACCCTACGCATCCCGCGCATCGACGAGGAACGCCTCGTCCACCGGCACGTCGAGCGCCGTGACCAGCCGGTTGGTCTCGGCGGCCATGCCGACGATCGCGAGCATTTCCAGATATTCTGCCTCGGTCATGCCCTTGGCACGGGCGCTCGCGGTGTGCGAGTGAATGCAGTAGCTGCAGCCATGGGCCACCGAGACTGCAACGTAAAGCATCTCCTTGACCTTTGGATCGAGCGCGCCCGGTGCCATCACCTCCTTGATGCTCTCCCAGGTCCGCCGCAGCGTCTTGGGATCATGCGCGAGCGCGCGCCAGAAATTGTTGACGAAGTCCGACTTCCGAATCGTGCGGATATCCTCGAACACAGCGCGTGCTTCCGGCGAGAGTTCGTCATCGGAAAGCAGTTTTACGGTTGCCATGGCTTGTCTCGCTGGTTCGGATTGGAGCCGCGATCATATCACCATCGTCATTCCCCGGTGCGCAATTGCGCACCTGAGGGCGCGCCTCTTGGCGCGAGCCCGGAATCCATTTCTCCGCACAGCCGGGGGCGCGATGGATTCCGGTCTCTCGCTTCGCGAGCCCCGGAATGACGGTGGCGAGGAGGCAGTCTACGACTGCGTCTGGCTCTGCCACTGTCCGGGGCGCCCGGCCTGATCGACCTTGACCGCGACTGTCAGCGTCTCGCTGCCGCCGCCATAGCGGGTGCCGCGGACCGGGGCGGCGCCGAGATAGTCGAGGCCGATCGCGACGCGGGCATGGGCGTCGGTGGTGCAGATGCCGTTGGCGGCGTCGAAGCCGACCCAGCCGAGATTGGGCACGAACGCCTCGGCCCAGGCATGACCGGCCTGCTGGTTGACCATGCCGTCGGAGCGCAGGAAGTGGCCGGAGACGAACCGCGCCGGCACGCCGCCGGCGCGTGCGCACGCGATCAGGATATGCGCGTAATCCTGGCAGACGCCGCGCTTCAGCGCGAACGCCTCGGAGGCCGAGGTGGCGCTGTTGGTCGGATCCTCGTCAAACGCCATGTGCTCGTAGATCTGCACCATCAGCGCGTGCAGGAAGCCGAGCACGTCGGCGCCGGCCTCGGCGCGCAGCTCGCGCACGGAGGCGGTCATGGCCGGGTTGAGGTCGGTCAGCGGCGTGGGCCGCAGGAACAGGCTCGGCGGAAACCGCTCGTCGCTGCCGCGCAGCACGCCGCCGGTGTCCTGGGTCTCGACCAGGCCTTCGCAATGGATGGTGAGGTCGCTGATCGCGCCGTGGGTCAGCACGTGGGTGACGTTGCCGAAAGCGTCCTCATGGGTGTCGAGCCGGGAATCGGTCGAGACGTCGATCTGCCAATCCGCGACATATTGGCCGTCATGGCTGCCCGGCGTCATGCGCAGGATCTGGATCACGCCCGAGGCCGCCGGCTCGTAGCGATAGGTGGTGGTGTGGGCTATCCGCAGGCGCATGGTCGACCAACACAGTTGGGATCGTTATATCAGGGCAAAAGCGCGAAGCGCGTCCTCGCCAGATGTCCCGGGCGTCCGTCTTTCGCCCTTATCGTCCTTCAAAGCAAGACGGGGATGGCCGGGTCAAGCCCGGTCATGACGGGATTTTGCGTCAAAACCGGTCAAATCAGGTACTGCTTGGTGACGATCTCACCGAGCCGTGAGTTGTCCGCGATGAATTCCTGGATGAACTCGTGCACGCCGTGCTGGAAGATGTCGTCCATATGGCTGTGCTCGAGCCGGTTCCTGATGCCGCGGGCGTGGCGCTGGGCGGCGCCCTGGCGGCCATAGGCGACGCCGATCTGGTCCAGATTGCGCACGAGGTTGCTGTAGCAGCTGGCGAGCGACCGCGGCAGCGTGTCGTTGAGGATCAGAAGGTCGGCGATCAGCCAGGGTTTCAGGGTTTCCCGGTAGACCCAGTGATAGGCGGTCGTTGCCGACACCGAGCGCAGGATCGAGGTCCACTGGTAGTAATCCAGCGGGCCGCCGACATGCTCCTCTTCGGGCAGCAGCATGTGATACTTCACGTCGAGAATGCGCGCGGTGTTGTCGGCGCGCTCGAGATGCACCCCGAGCCGCGAGAACCAATAGGCGTCGTTGCGCAGCATGGTGCGGTAGGCCGAGCCGTCGAAGCGCAGCGAGGTCTCCTGCACAAAGCGCAGGAATTTGGCCAGTTCCTCGCGGCTGCCGGTCCCGCCCTTGCCCCACACCGCCTGCAACTCGATCCAGGCCGAATTGATGGTGTCCCACATTTCCGAGGTCAGGGCGGTGCGCACCGAGCGTGAATTCAGCCGCGCCGCCTCGATGCAGTTCTTGATCGAGGAGGGGTTCTCCGACGAGAAGGAGAGATATTCGACGACGTTCTGCTGGTTGGCTTCCGGGTAGTGATCGTAGAAGCTCGCGCCGACGCCGGCGGTGAGCAGCGCGGAATCCCATTCATTGGTCTTGCCGATATAGGCCGCGGGCAGCGCGGTGACGCGTAGCGTGGCGTCGATCGTGCGCGCCAGATATTCGGCACGTTCGACGTAACGGGCGAGCCAGAACAGATTTTCGGCGGTGCGCGACAGCATGCGATAGTCCCTACAAGACGAAAAATGTTCTGAATTCACCTCCCCCTAAAAGGGGAAGGTCGGCGCGCAGCGGCGGGTGGGGGTCTTCTCTCCGTTCGGCGCAAGTGGCCGACCCCCACCCCGACCCTCCCCCTTGCAGGGGGAGGGAGGGCTTGCGCAGCGCGTTGGGCTTCAAATCACTCACTCAGAATCCAGGTGTCCTTGGTGCCGCCGCCCTGGCTCGAATTGACCACGAGCGAGCCTTCCTTCAGCGCGACGCGGGTCAGCCCGCCGGGCACGATGGTGGTCTGGCTGCTGCCGGTCAGCACGAACGGGCGGAGGTCGACATGGCGCGGCGCCAGGCCCTTGTCGGTGCAGGTCGGGCAGGTCGACAACGCCAGCGTCGGCTGGGCGATGAAGCCTTCGGGCTCGCGCTTGAGCTTGTCGCGGAACGCCTCGATCGTGGCCTTGGTGGCGGCCGGGCCGATCAGCATGCCGTAGCCGCCGGAGCCGTGCACCTCCTTGACGACGAGGTCGGCGAGGTTGTCGAGTACGTACGACAGATCCTGCGCTTCGCGGCAGCGCCAGGTCTGCACGTTCTTCAGGATCGGCTCCTCGCTGAGGTAGAACTTCACGATGTCGGGCATGTAGGAATAGATCGCCTTGTCGTCGGCGATGCCGGTGCCGACCGCGTTGGCGAGCGTGATGTTGCCGGCCGCATAGGCCGACATCAGCCCGGGAACGCCGAGCGCGGAATCCGGGCGGAAGGTGAGGGGGTCGAGGAAATCGTCGTCGACGCGGCGGTAGATCACGTCGACCCGCTTCAGCCCCTCGGTGGTGCGCATGAACACCTCGTCGTTCTTGACGATGAGGTCGCGCCCCTCGACCAGCTCGATGCCGAGCTTGTCGGCGAGGAACGAGTGCTCGTAATAGGCGGAGTTGTAGACGCCGGGCGTCATCAGCGCCACCGTCGGCTCGGCGGACGCGCTGTGCGGCGCCACCGAGCGCAGTGCCGACAGCAGCTCATCCGGATAGCGCTCCACTGGCGCGACGCGGTGCCGCGCAAACAGGTCCGGAAACAGCCGCATCATGATCTCGCGGTTTTCCAGCATGTAGGAGACGCCGGACGGCGTGCGTGCATTGTCCTCCAGCACGATGAAGTTGTCGGGATCGGTGCGGATGATGTCGATGCCGGCGATGTGCACGTAGATGTCGTGCGGCACGTCCTGGCCGTTCATCTCCGGACGGAACACCGGGTTCTGGAAGATCAAATCCTCGGGGATGACGTTGGCGCGCAGAATGTCGCGGCCGTGATAGATGTCCTTGAGGAACATGTTGAGCGCGAGCACGCGCTGCTTGAGGCCTTTCTCCAGCAGCGTCCATTCGTTCGCTGACATGATGCGCGGAATGACGTCGAACGGGATCAGCCGCTCCTGGGCTTCGGTATCGCCATAGACCGCGAAGGTGATCCCGATCCGGCGGAACAGCAGCTCCGCTTCCTGGCGTCGATATTCGAGCGCATCCGGCGGCGTCTCTTTGAGCCAGCGGGAAAGCTCCTGGTAGGCCGGGCGAAGGTCCTCGCCAAGGCCGTTCATCTCATCGAACGCGACTGCCATATATCCCGACTGCCCTCCAAAGCCATGTGACACAGTGCATGACTTGATGGGATGGTAGCAAGGGGCGGGCCAGCGCGATATGCATTGGCTTATGGCATTTGCTAAGGGAGAGACGGAAGGCCTGCCCGAAAAACCGGCTGAGGTCTGCTTAATTCGGCGGCAAAACCTCGTGACATCAAGGCATTGGGTCGGCAATGTCAGGGGATCAAGTTAGGGAATGAGACCATGAGCGAGATCGTCACGGCGGGGATATTGGTGATCGGCGACGAGATCCTGTCCGGCCGGACCAAGGACAAGAACATCGGCTTCATCGCCGAATACCTGACCAATATCGGCATCGACCTCAAGGAGGTCCGCGTCGTCGCCGACGACGAGGCCGACATCATCGCAGCCCTTGATGCGCTGCGGCATAGATACGCTTACGTGTTCACCACCGGCGGCATCGGGCCGACCCATGACGACATCACCGCCGACAGCGTGGCGAAGGCGTTCGGGGTCGAGATCCACCATCATCCTGACGTGGTGGCGCGGTTCAGGGAGCGCTGGAGTGAGCAGGACCTCAACGAGGCGCGGCTCCGGATGGCCCGGGTGCCCGACGGCGCCGAGCTGATCCAGAGCGCGACCATCCTGGCGCCGGGCTTCAAGCTCGGCAATGTCATCGTGATGGCCGGTATCCCGACCATCATGCAGGCGATGATGGACATCGTGGCGCCGACCTTGAAATCCGGCCAGCGGATGCTGTCGGATTCGGTCCGCGCCGACGCGCGGGAAGGCGATATCGGTGGTCCGCTGCGGGCGATCGCGGAGGCCCATCCCGACACCATCATCGGCAGCTATCCGTTCCAGGATGAGAACCAGAAGCCGAACACCAATCTGGTGGTGCGCTCGCGCGATTCGGAGAAGCTCGCGGCTGCGATGGCCGCGGTGAAGGAGATGCTGAAGCAGGTGCAGGCCGCGCAGAAAAAGCCGGCAGCGGGTTGAGACGATATGGTTGAGAGAAGTTCTGAACCGAGTGCGCAGGAGCGGGCCGGCAGGCCCTTCCCGGTCTCGTGGGATCAATTCCACCGCGATTGCCGGGCGCTGACTTGGCGCCTCAACGAGGTCGGCCCGTTCCACGCGGTGATCGCCATCACCCGCGGCGGGCTGGTGCCGGCGGCGATCGTGGCGCGCGAACTCGGGCTGCGGATCATCGATACCGTCTGCGTCGCCAGCTACGACCATGACAAGCAGGGCGACCTGAAAGTGCTCAAGGGCATTTCCGAGCAGACCGCCAAGCTCGGCGGCGGCACCGGCAAGGGGCTGCTGATCGTCGATGACCTCGTCGATACCGGCAAGACCGGCAAGCTGGTGCGTGAGATGCTGCCCGACGCGCATTTCGCAACCGTCTACGCTAAGCCGAAGGGACGGCCGCTGGTCGACACCTACATCACCGAGGTGTCGCAGGACACCTGGATCTTCTTTCCCTGGGATACCGCGCTGTCGTTCCAGCCGCCGATCCGCGACGGGGCGGCGTAGATTTCCACCTCGCCCCGCACGCGGGGCGAGGGAGAAGGAAGAGCATGCCCCTGCAGAACCGCGTCACCCCGACCGGAGACATCGTCGCGTCAGAGCATCGCGGCACCTTCACCGGCAATCGCGGCATCATCCACGATCCGGCGACGCGGACGCTCTTGAACAAGCGCTGGTCGTCGCCGGCGTGGCTCACCTGTGTCTGCGAGTTCAGGGGACGGCGGCGCAAGGTGATGAGCCGGCAGAGCTGGACCGAGCTGTTCTTCCTCGATGAAGCGACCGCCTTCGCGGCCGGGCACCGGCCGTGCTTCTATTGCCGCCGCGATGACGCCAAGCGGTTTCGCGCGGCCTGCGAGAGCGGCAACGGCGTCAGCGATCTCAGTGCCAGGGCGATGGATGCGGTGCTGCACGCCGAGCGGCTTGATCGCGGCAAGAAGCGGCTGCATCCGCTGCCGCTGCCGATAGCCGGGCTGCCCGACGGCACGATGGTGCAGGCGAACGGGGAAAGCTATCTCGTCGCCAATGGCGAGACGTTGCGCTGGTCATTCGCCGGTTACGACCGGGCTGACGTGACCGGTCCCGCGTTGCTGCTGACGCCGCCGTCGACCATCCGTGCGTTTCAGGCCGGCTACCGGCCGGTGTTGCATCCGAGCGCCGCGGCTGCTCTGGGCTGAGCCGCAGGCGCGACCCTCACGCCAGCCGCTGCCGTGCCAGCTTTGCACCCGCACCGAGCGCAATCAGCTTGGCTTCGGCGATGTCCCGCCGCATCGGGGCCATGCCGCAATTGGTGGTTGCGATGATGTTGCCCTTCGGCACGAATTTCGCGACCGCCTCGATCACCTTGACGACATCCTCGGCGGTCTCGACCTCGTCGCTGGCGACGTCGATCACGCCGGCCTGCACGATCTTGCCGGGCAGCGCCGCGAGCAGTTCGATCGGCACTTTCGAGTTGCGGCACTCGATCGCGACCTGCTGGATCGTGCTCTTGTCGATCACCGGGAAGGTCTCTTCATATTGCCGCCACTCGCCGCCAAGCGTCTGCTTCCAGTCGGTGTTGGCCTTGATGCCGTAGCCGTAGCAGATGTGCACGGCGGTGGCGCAGGTCAGGCCCTCGGCGGCACGCTCCAGCGCCTTGATGCCCCAGTCTCGGACCTCGTCCATGTAGACGTTGAAGGCGGGCTCATCGAACTGGACCATGTCGACGCCGTCGGCCTGCAACGCCCTGGCTTCCTGGTTCAACAGCTCGGCGAAAGCGAAGGCCATTTTGACGCGGTCGCCGTAATATTGGTCGGCGATGGTATCGATGATCGTCATCGGGCCGGGCAGGGTGAACTTCAGCCTGTTTTTGGTGTGGGCGCGCGCCGCGCGCGCCTCGCTTTCATGGACGCGGCCCTTGAGCTGCAGCGGCGCGACCACCTGCGGCACCATTGCCTTGTAGCGGTCCTTGCGGATGCCCATTTCGACCTTGTGGGCAAAATCGATGCCCTCGATCCGCTCCAGAAAACCGTGCACGAAATGCTGACGCGCCTGCTCGCCCTCGGTGACGATGTCGACGCCGGCATCCTCCTGCAGCTTGACCGCGAGCACCGTGGCATCGCGCTTGGCGCGGGCGAGCTCGGCGCCTTCCGATTTCCAGGGCGCCCACAACATGTTCGGTTCGGCGAGCCATTCCGGCTTCGGCAGCGAGCCTGCGATCGTGGTTGGAAACAGCATGGGTGCCTCCCGGTGGGTTCTGATTGAGCGCCTGTGTGCCATGTCCTAAGGTGGACGTACAGAACAACAAAAGTCTTTGTGATGGGGAATAGGACGCCGATGATCGACCTGCACTACGCGCCGACGCCGAACGGCTGGAAGATCTCGATCATGCTGGAGGAACTCGGGCTGCCCTACACGGTGATCCCGGTCAACATCCGCGCCGGCGAGCAGTTTCGGCCCGAATTCCTGGCGATCAGCCCGAACAACCGCATCCCCGCGATCGTCGACCATGCGCCTGCCGACGGTGGCGGGCCGTTCCCGGTGTTCGAGACCGGCGCGATCCTGATCTATCTCGCCGACAAGACCGGCCGCTTCCTGTCGCAGGAGCTGCGTGCGCGGTCGACCGTCATCCAATGGGTGATGTGGCAGGTGGGTGGCCTCGGGCCCATGCTCGGCCAGCACGGCCATTTCGCGCTCTATGCGGCCGAGAAGATTCCCTATGCGATCGAGCGCTACCGCGACGAGACGGCGCGGCTCTATGGCGTGCTCAACCGCCAGCTCGGCAAGACCGGTGCCTATATCGCCGGCGACGACTATTCGATCGCCGACATCGCCTGCTTCCCCTGGACCATGACCCACAGGGCGCAGGGCTTTACCCTCGACGATTACCCGAACATCAAGCGCTGGTACGCGGCCGTGCGCGCCCGCCCGCAGGTGCAGGCGGGGCTGGCGCTCGGAAAATTCGTCAAGGAGCCGTTTGACGAGGAATCACGCAAGAATATGTTCGGCCAGCGTGCGAAGGAGCTAGTCGAGAGGAAGTAGGTATCGTCATCCTGAGGTGCGAGCTCTTGCGAGCCTCGAAGGATGCGAAGCCGGAGGCCCTCCATCCTTCGAGGGCCGCTGAAGAAGCGGCCACCTCCAGCGACAAAGGCGAAGCCTTTGCGCGGGGATGACGGGAAAAGACAGCGCTACAAGCATGATAAAAAGGAAACGCCATGATCGAATTCTTCTTCGACTGTTCCAGCCCGTGGACCTATCTGGCCTGGCACAACATCCAGCCGATCGCGAAGGAGTTCGACGCTCCGATCAGCTGGCGGCCGATCCTGGTCGGCGGCATCTTCAACACCGTCAATCCGTCGGTCTACGCGCAGCGCGAGACGCCGGTGCCGCTGAAAGCGCGCTACATGAAGAAGGATCTCGCCGACTGGGCGCGCTCGGCCGGCCTTGCGATCAAGATGCCGCCGACCGTGTTCCCGGTGAACAGCGTGAAGGCGATGCGCGGCTGCATCCTTCTCGGCAACGAGAAGATGGTGCCGTTCGCGCGCGCCGTGTTCGAGGCCTATTGGGGCGATGACAAGGACATCTCGCAGGATGCGGTGCTGGCCGAGATCTGCACCAAGGTCGGGATCGATCCCGCAAAATTCCTTGCCGGCATCGGCGATCAGGCGATCAAGGACCAGCTCAAGGCCAACACCGAGGAGGTGATGGCGCGCGGCGGCTTCGGCTCGCCCACGATCTATCTCGACAAGACCGACATGTATTTCGGCAACGACCGCCTGCCGCTGATCCGCGAGGCGCTGGCACGTCTCAAGGCGCGAGCTGCCTGATGCCGAAAGCCGTTGTTTGCCGCGAGCTCGGGCCGCCCGAGCGCCTGCAGCTGGAAAACTTCGCCTCGGTGCCGCTGAAGCCGGGCGAGGTGCGCGTTGCGATCCGCGCCGCCGGGATCAATTTCCCCGACATCCTGATGGCTGCGGGCGAGTACCAGCTCAAGCCGCCGCTGCCGTTCACGCCGGGCTCGGAAGCCGCCGGCGATGTCGTCGAGGTCAACGATGCCGCTGGCGTCGTCGTCGGCGACAAGGTGATCGTCAAGATGCGCTTCGGCGCCTATTGCGATGAGACGGTTGCTGTGCCGTCGCAGCTCGTGCCGGTGCCGTCGACCTTCGACTATGCGGAAGGTGCGACCTTCCTTGCCGCGCACGGCACGGCGTATCACGCGCTGATCGATCGCGGGCAGATCCAGCCGGGAGAGGTGCTGCTGGTGCACGGTGCCGGCGGCGGCGTCGGGCTTGCCGCGGTCGAGATCGGCAAGCTGCTCGGCGCCACCGTGATCGCGGCGGCCTCCAGCGAGGAGAAGCTTGCGATCGCGAAGGCGCGCGGCGCGGATCATCTCGTGCTCTATGCGCGCGAGCCGTTCCGCGACGCGGTCAAGCGTCTCACCGACGGCCGTGGCGCCGATGTGGTGTTCGATCCGGTCGGCGGCGAGGTGTTCGAGAACTCGATGCGCTGCATCAACTGGGGTGCGCGGATTCTCGTCGTCGGCTTCACCGGCGGCATCGGTCTCGCCCGCACCAATCTGTTGATGATCAAGGGCGCGAGCGTGCTCGGCGTCCGCGCCGGCGAAGCGGTGCGGAAGAACCCCGCGCTCGGCGAGGTCAGGATCAAGGCGCTGAGCGAGTGGGCCGAGGCGGGCCGGGTGCGGCCAAATATCTCACACCGGCTGCCGCTGGAGGATTATGCGAAGGCGATGCGGCTGCTGGTCGAACGTAAGGCCATCGGGCGTGTGGCGTTGATCACCCGGTAGAACTACGTGCCTTGCACACGTTCTGCGCAGCGCCTGCTCAAAACTTTAGCGGCGCTGCGGCAGGGCTTTTTTACCAATCAAATGTAGGCATGATCCAACCGGGGGTTGAGTCATGTTCAAGAACACCAAGATACTTTATCGCATTGCTATCTCCGCCTTGCTGCCGCTGTTCGCATTTGCAGCACTGGCAATCTACGACATCTCGGCGAAGTGGTCGGTTCGAACAGATATCGCACGCATCCAGCCGATTGCCGAAGGCGTCGGCAAGCTCAGCCGGCTGGTGCACGAACTGCAGCGCGAGCGCGGCTTGTCGTCGGCCTATCTCGGCAGCAAGGGCGTCCAGATGCGAAGCGAGCTCGGCGAGCAGCGCAAGCGAACCGACGCAGACCGGACGGTCGCCACGTCAGTGCTCGCCGGCCTGAAGCAATCAGGAGCAGCGGAACTTGCCGCGGCCGCGCAGGCTGCCCAGGACGGCCTTGGCCAGCTTGACCCGCGTCGCACCGACATCGATGGGCTTGCGATCGCGCCGCCGGCCGCCATTGGCTATCTCACCGATACGATCGGCCGTCTGATCACCGTGATCACCGGTATCGCCAAGCTCAGCAGCGACGACGACATCTCGAAATCCATCGCCGCCTACGCCAATTTGATCGAGGGCAAGGAGCGCGCAGGGCAGGAGCGCGCGACCGTCGCCGGCGGCATCGCGGCGGGCCGGTTAGAACCTCAGCTCTATGTGCGCGCGGTGGGACTTGCAGCGGCCCAGGAGAGCTTCTTCAGCGCGTTCCGTGCAGCCGCGTCGCGCGAGGCGCGCGAGCTGTTCAGCCGGACGATGTCGGGCGGCGCCATCGACACCTTCAACGCCATGCGCAAGACGGTGGAGCAGGGCGGGCTCGCGGGCGACTTCAAGTTGCTCGACGGCAAATCATGGTTCGATGCCGCCACAGTCCGGATCGACATGCTCAAGATGGTCGAGGACGGTCTCGCCGCTGAATTGTCGCGCCTTATGGCCGACAAGAAGGAAGAGGCGACCATGAGCCTCGGTATCATCGCCGGCCTGATGCTGCTGGCGCTACTGGTGGGATCGCTCGCGGTGCTGGCGATGGCGAGCAGCATCACCGGGCCGATCAACACGCTGGCGTCCAATATGACGAGGCTGGCCGAAGGGAATCTCGATCTCAAGGTCGACTCCACCGATCACGGCGACGAGATCGGCGTAATGGCGCGGGCAGTCCGGTTCTTCAAGGAGAGCATGATCCGCTCGGCCGAGCTTGCCGCGAAGGATAGCGAAGCCGTCAACCAGCGTGCGGCCCGCGCCGCACGCGTCGGCGAACTCACCAATCAATTTCATGACGACATCGGCGCGGTCATCGACGCCGTGATATCTGCGTCATCACAGCTCGAGGCAACGGCTGCACTGATGAACAGGAGCGCCGGCAAGACCAGCGAACAGGCAGCGAACGTCGCCGAAGCGACGCAGGCGGCGTCCAGCAACATGCAGACTGTCGCGGCTGCGACCGAGGAACTGTCAGGCTCGGTCGGCGAGATCGGGCGTCAGGTGACGCAATCGGCGCAAATCGCGCAGCGTGCGGCGGCCGACGGTCGGCGCACCAATGAGACGGTGCAGGGTCTCTCCGCCGCCGCGGAGAAGATCGGCGACGTCGTCAAGCTGATCAGCGAGATCGCGAGCCAGACCAATTTGCTGGCGCTCAATGCGACCATCGAGGCAGCGCGCGCGGGCGATGCCGGCCGCGGCTTTGCCGTGGTCGCCGCCGAGGTGAAGACGCTTGCGGAACAGACCGCCAAGGCGACCGACGATATCCGGGCGCAGATTGGGGCGATCCAGGCTACGTCAGGCGATGTTGTGACCGCGATCCGGTGCATGACCGTCACGATCGACGAGATCAACGAGATCGCCTCGTCGATCGCCAGCGCGGTCGAGGAGCAGGGCGCAGCGACCCAGGAGATCGCGCGCAACGTCCAGCACGCGGCAAAAGGAACCGGCGATATCTCGGCCAATATCGGTGCGGTTACCGGTGCTGCCGAGGAGTCCGGGGCAGCGGCGAGTCAGGTGCTCGGCGCTTCGGAAGAACTGTCGCGGCAGTCGGCCCGGATGCGCAATCAGGTCGAGAGCTTCATCGGCAGAATCAAGGCTGCCTGATCACTGCGTCTCTTGCGAACTGCCCGGTTTGCAGGAACGCAATCGTCTGCGCGATCGCGTCCGCGTTGCGCACCAGCCAGGGGTGCGAGGTACGGATCACGATGTGATCGGCCATGCCGTCGAGCCTGGTGTTGGCGACCGACACCCGTCCGTCATGCGGTCGCGGCAGGCCGATGGACGTGATCGGATAGACCGAGCGGTTGCCGGCGATGATGCCGGTCGGGTAATCGATCGCCGGCAGCAGCGCGCTGGTCGCGGCATCGCGGCGGGTGACGAGCTGCTGGCCGGCCGGGCCGAAGAAGGCGCGATAGGCAGCAAGGTTTTTCAGGCGGTCGGCGATCTCGCTGCCGCCATTCGGCGTGCCCAGCATCACGACGCGGCCAAGTCGCGCCGGGCGATGTTGTGCCAGATAGACGCGTGCCAGAAGCCCGCCCATCGAATGGCAGACGAAATGCACAGCGCCTTCGAGGCTGCGCGCGAACCGATCGAGCGCCGGATGGATGTCCTCGGCCAGCGCATCGAGCGGCTTGCGCCGGCTGTCATAGTCGAGATTGAGAGTGGCAAAGCCGGCATCATCAAGCGCCAGCTCCATCCTGCGAAACGAGCGCGCCGTCCTGCTGATGCCGTGCAGCAGGACGACGCCGTCAGATGGAGACGCCGCGGGACGCCGCTCGCTCACTTATAGTCGCGCTCTTGCCACCACGGGAAATAGTCGGGCATGTCAGACGACACCTTGTTCTTGAACTGCGCAGGGCGCTTTTCCAAGAACGACACCACGCCTTCCTTGACGTCGTCGGAGCGGCCGCGGGCATAGATGCCGCGACTGTCGACCTTGTGCGCCTCCATCGGATCATCGGCGCCCATCATCCGCCACATCATCTGGCGGATCAGCGCCACCGACACCGGCGCGGTCTTGGCCGCGAACTCCTTGGCGAGCGCGCGCGCGGTCGGCAACAGATCGTCCGGCGGCACCACCTTGCTGACGAGGCGGCCGGCGAGCGCTTCCTGCGCCGGGAAGACGCGGCCGGAATAGCACCACTCCAGCGCCTGCGAGATGCCGACGATGCGCGGCAGGAACCAGCTCGAGGCGGCCTCCGGCACGATGCCGCGCTGGGAGAACACGAAGCCGAAGCGCGCCGCCTCCGACGCAATGCGGATGTCCATCGCGAGCTGCATGGTGACGCCGATACCGACCGCGGGACCGTTCACCGCGGCGATCACCGGCTTCAGGCACTTGAAGATGCGCAGCGTCACCTGGCCGCCGCCGTCGCGCACCTGCGGATCGCTGTAGTCGACGCTGCCGTCGGCATGCCGCTTGACCGGACCGCGCCGCGCGTCGCGATCGAAGGTGTTGGCGCCGGAGGACAGGTCGGCGCCGGCGCAGAAGCCGCGGCCGGCACCGGTGACGATGATCGCCCTGACGTCGTCGTCCTTGTCGGCTTTGTCGAACGCGTCGATCAGCTCCTGCTGCATCGTGGCGTTGAAGGCGTTGAGCTTGTCGGGCCGGTTCAGCGTGATGGTCAGGATCTGCTCGGCGACCTCGTACTTGATCGTCTCATACGCCATGGGGATGATTTCCTCTCGGTTTTCTTGAATGGGCGGCGCAACGCGCGTCTCCATCCAGTTAACCCGGCAATCATCCCTTGTGAAGAAGTCGGATGCGCAGGCGTGGCTCCGCGCCGCGCATCGCGACTTGCGTTGAGGCGCTACTTCTTCGGCGGTGTCGGCCACGGCTTCTGCGGGCCGCGCAGGCCTTCGAAAGCCTTGCCCATGCCGAGCACGCCGATATCGTCGAAGCGGCGGCCGATGATCTGGACGCCGATCGGAAAGCCCTTCTTGTCGTAGCCGCCGTTGATCGACAGCGCCGGGTTCTCCGACATATTCCACGGTACGGTAAAGCAGATGTGCTCGAACGGCTTTGCGGGGTCGTTGAGCGGTGCTGCGAACTCCGCCGGGAAGTTCACCACCGGCGACACCGGCGAGATCACATAGTCGAACTCGCAGAACAGTTTTGCGGCGGCCGCGTGGATCGCCATCGTCATGTTGAAGCCGCGCATCACGTCGACACCGGAGAGCTTTGCGCCGGCCTCGGCCCAGCTGAGGATATAGGGCAGGGTCTTGCCGCGGTCGGCCTGCGGCAATTTCGACAGCTCGTCCCAGGTCCGCGCCCGCCAGAAATTGTCGAGGCCCTCGAGCATCTCCGGGGTCAGGATGCCGTCGATCTCGGTGATGACGGCGCCGGCGGATTCGAACGCCTTCGCCGCCTTGACGACGATTTCGCGAACCTCCTTCTCGACCTTCTGGCCGGATCCGGCGTCGAGCATCAGCCCGATGCGCAGCTTGCGCGGCGACTTCTCGATCGCCTTCCAGTTCACCTCGAGCGCCGGCAGGCTCATGCCGTCGCGGCGGTCGGGGCGCGACAGCACGCTCATCATCAGCGCGGCGTCGTCGACGGTGCGGGTCATCGGACCGGCGACGCGGCCGACATAGGGCGGATCGATCGGCACGCGGCCGAGGCTCGGCTTCAGGGCGACGAGGCCGCACCAGGAGGCCGGCAGCCGCACCGAGCCGCCGATATCGGTGCCGAGATGCAAGGGACCATAGCCTGCGGCACCGGCCGCGCCGGCGCCGGCGCTCGAGCCGCCCGGGTTCTTGCTGACATCCCAGGGATTGCGGGTGAGGGGATGGAACGACGACAGTCCCGACGACAGCATGCCGTAATCCGGCATCGTGGTCTTGGAGAAGATCACGCAGCCGGCTTCGCGCAGCCGCGCGGCAGGCGGCGCATCCTTTTCCGCCGGCGCGAGCTTGACGCTCGCGGCACCCAGCGGCACCGGCTGGCCCTTGGTCGCGACGTTGTCCTTGATGGTGACGGGCACGCCATCGAGCGTGCCGACCGGCTCGCCTTGTTGCCAGCGCTCGGTTGCGGTCTTGGCGACCTTTCGCGCCCCGTCAGGGTCGTACAGATACAGCGCCTTGATGTGCGGCTCCCAAGTCGCGACCTGGGAGATGATCTCCTCGAGCACCTCGGAGGGCGAGAACTGCTTGGCACGGTAGCCGGCGAGCAGGTCGACGGCCGTGAGATCGTGCAGCGAGGTGATGGTGTCCGGTTTCGGCTTATGCATGGGCACCTGCCGGCATGCGTTTCTCGATGATGCGGGCAAACATGCTGGCGCCGATCGGCAGGATCTTGTCGTCGAGAACGTAACCGGGATTGTGCACGGGCACTGAACCGTCATGACCGACCCAGAAATACGCGCCGGGAATGGCCTGCATCATGTCGGCGAAATCTTCGCTGCCCATCTTGGGTGTCGAGCGAGTGAGCACCTTGGCCGGATCGACGACGGTGCGCGCAACTTCCTCGACCACGCGGGACTGCTCTTCCTGATTCACCAGCACGCTGAACGTGTCGCGGATGTCAGCCTCGATCTCGACGTCATAGGCCGCGGCCATGCCGGCGCAGATCGCGCGCATGCGCTTGCGGATCAGGGCGCGGGTGTCGTCGTCGAAGGCGCGCACGGTGCCGCACAGCCAGGCTTCGCCCGGAATGACGTTGTAGGCGGAGCCGGAGTGAATCTGGGTGATCGAGACCACCGCCGGCTGCAGCGGATCGACATTGCGGCTGACGATCGACTGGATCGCCTGTCCGAGCGTCATCGCGATCACCACCGCATCCTTGGAGCGCTCCGGCATCGCGCCATGGGCGCCGTAGCCGTGGATCTTGATGTCGAAGAAGTCGGCGCCGGCCATCGCCGGGCCGGGTAGGATCGCGATCTCGCCATGGTTCAGGTCGGGCGCATTGTGCAGGCCATAGACCTCGTCGCAGGGGAACTGCTTGAACAGGCCGTCCTTGATCATGGCGCGGGCGCCGCCGAGGCCTTCCTCGGCCGGCTGGAAGATGAAATGCACGGTGCCGTCGAAATTGCGGGTCTCGGCGAGATAGCGCGCCGAGCCGAGCAGCATCGTGGTGTGGCCGTCATGGCCGCAGCCGTGGAAGCGGCCGGGAATGGTCGAACGCCACTTCAGATTGGTGTTCTCCTCCATCGGCAGCGCGTCCATATCGGCGCGCAGGCCGATCTTTTTGGTGCCGCCGCCCTTGCCCTTGAGCACACCGACCACGCCGGTGCCACCGAGACCGCGATGCACCTCGATGCCCCAGCTCGTCAGCTTGTCGGCGACGATGCCGGAGGTGCGGACCTCTTCGAAGCCGATCTCGGGATGCGCATGCAGATCCCGTCTGATGGCAGTGAGTTCGTCGGCAAAACTGTCGATGCGCTCAATGGTCGGCATGGTTTCTATCCGTTTATGCGTGAAGGGGAGGTGGGTGTGAAAGTCGGGCCGTTTGGCTTGATACGGATGCCGGGACGCAAATGTTTCCACGGCAGCGTGGCGGTATCGGCGGGCATCGCGCCCGGCGCGGCGCAGATCAGCAGCTTTTCGGCGATCGGCTCGAAATCGGCGCGGAAATGCACCGAGCTCTTGTTGACCAGGATCTTCTGCGCCGTCGGCTCGATGCCGACATAGCGGTACATCGACTGGTCGGCAAGCTGGGCCTTGTAGGAGCCGACCACGACGCGGACGTCGCCGATGCGCAGGCAGGCGGAAGGTCCCATGTCCATGTCGCGGCCACCGAAATAGGGGCCCGGTGCGACGAATTTGCCGTCCGAGAGCTTTTCGACCACGAAACTCTCCCGGTATGGCGCGTCACCGGGAATGCCGGACTTGCCGCCGAGTTCGAGCGTGACGGTCGCGCCGATCCCGGCGGTGTGCGCGGCCTTGGCCGATTGCGGGTCGTAGATCACACCGGTCGCGGCGCTCGCTCTGTTGCGCACCAGCGCGCGCAGCATGCCTGTGGTGTCGGAATCGCCGCCGGCGCCGGGATTGTCCTGGGTGTCGGCGATGATGATCGGCTTGCTCGCCGACTTCGCCAGTTCCATCGCCAGCTGGACGCCTTCGTCGGGCGAATAGATCCGGCCGTCGAAATCGTCCTCATGGCTCTCGACAAGCGCGACGATCTTGTCGGCGGCGGCATCCGCATCGGCCTGGGTCCGGCCATAGGCGAACACGCTCGGCCCGCAATCCCGGAAATCGGCCGCCGGGAAGCCCGGCGCAAATGACAGCGTCGGCACCGCGTCGCTCTCGAGGGCCGCGAGCTGTTGATAGATGCCCTTGGTCGGCTGGTCGTTGGTGCATTGCCAGCTGATCGGGATCAGGAACGGCAATTGCCGGAACGCCTTTGCGAAGCTTTGCTTTGTTTTCAGCAGCAGCGCCAGATGCCTGGCGCAGGCTTGGCCGGTGTCGGCCATATCGACATGCGGGTAGGTGCGGTAGGCGATCAACGCATCGGCATGCTCGATCATCTTGGGCGAGACGTTCGCATGCAGATCGAGGCTCACGACCAAGGGGAGGTCGTTGCCGATCACCTTGCGCACGCGGGCGAGGACCTCGCCTTCACCGTCGTCATAGTGCTCGGCGACCATGGCGCCGTGCAGGTCGAGATAGACCGCATCGATCGGCCCGGCCGCGGTAATGCCGTCGACCATTTCGGTCACGATCCGCTCATACGCATCCTTGCTCACATGCGCCGACGGGCTTGCCGCCGCGAAAATCGTCGGCACCAGCTCCCAGCCATTGGCTTCCGCCGCCTCGACAAAACCGGCGAGGCCTACATTGATCTTGCGCATGACCTTGAGCACATCGGCGCCATGCGTCATCGACGGCCAGCCGCCGCCGTGCACGAAGTCATCATAAGTTGCCTTCGTCGGCGCGAAGGTGTTGGTCTCGTGCAGGAAGCCGCCAACGGCAATGCGGGTCATCAAGTTGGTCTCGATACGTTTCTTCGATCATGATGCGAATGGAACGGCCCGCGCCACGATCTCGTCTCGTTGGTTGGAGCGCGATCTTTCGGAGAAGCCGGTATCCACCTTCCGGCTCACGCTCTAGCGCGCGACGTTAAGCGTGTCGTCGCGCCAAGCGCAAGCCGGGGAGCACTACCGGATTTGCATGCCCTATGGGCGTAAAGGCCCAAGGCCAGGTCATAAGGCCAGGTCATCAAGGCTAGGTCGTAAGGCTGCGGCTAAAGACCTAGGCCGTCGCCACAATGCCTTCCGAAACCGGGCGGAAATTCGCAAAATCCCAGCCGCGGCCGGGTGCGGCATCAAGTAGCGCGCGGGTATAGGCCTGCTGCGGATTGGTCAACACCTCGGCCGCTGGTCCCTGTTCCACGACGCGGCCGCGCTGCATCACGGCGACGTCGTCGCAGATTTGCGCGGCGACGCGCAGATCATGCGTGATGAACAACAGTGCGATGCCCAGACGCTGCTGGATTTCGTCAAGCAGGTTCAAAACCTGCGCCTGCACCGAGACGTCGAGTGCGGACACGGCTTCATCCGCCACCAGAACGTCGGGGTCGAGCGCCAGTGCGCGCGCGATCGCGATGCGCTGGCGCTGGCCGCCGGAGAACTGGTGCGGGTAGCGTGAGATCGCGTCGGGCGGCAAATGGACCAGCTCCAGCAGTTCGCGGGCTCGCGCCAGCGCGTCCTTGCGCGGCATGCCGTAATTGATCGGGCCCTCCGCAATGCTCTCGCCGACGGTGACGCGCGGATTGAGCGAGCGGTAGGGGTCCTGGAAGATGATCTGGATCTTCTGGCGATGCGGCTGCAACAGCCGCCGCGACAGATCCGAGATCTCGCGGCCGGCGAGGCGCACGCCGCCAGAGGTCGGATCGATCAGGCGGACGATGCAGCGCGCGACCGTCGACTTGCCGGAGCCGCTCTCGCCGACGATGCCGAGCGTGCGGCCCTTGCGCAGTGTGAGCGTGACGTTGCTGGCGGCCGCGACTTCACGGGCTTTGCCGTACAGCGACCGCTCCCGGTAGACCTTGCTGAGCTCGTTGGCCTCCAGCACCACCGGCTCCTTCGTCTCCGGGCGCGGCGCGCGCGGCACGAGGCTCGGCACTGCGGACAGCAGGTTGCGGGTGTACTCCATCTTCGGATTGCGCAGCACGCCCTCGAGCGAGCCGGTCTCGACCAGCCGGCCGTGCCGCATCACCGACACGCGATCGGCGATCTCGGCCACCACGCCCATGTCGTGGGTGATGAACAGCACCGCAGTGCCGTGATCGCGCTGCAGGTCGCGGATCAGGGTGAGGATCTGCTTCTGCGTGGTGACGTCGAGCGCGGTGGTCGGCTCGTCCGCGATCAGGAGCTTCGGTTCCAGCACCAGCGCCATCGCGATCATGATGCGCTGGCGCTGTCCGCCCGACAGGCGGTGCGGGTAGGAGGAGAAGATGCGCTCTACGTCCGGCAGCCGCACATGCTCCATCATTGCCAAAATCTTCTGGCGCCGCGCGCGGGCGTCGAGATCGGTATGGGCGCGCAGCACCTCGTCGATCTGGCGCCCGACCGGCACCACCGGGTTGAGCGCGGTCATCGGCTCCTGGAAGATCATCGCCATCCTCGTGGCGCGAAGCTGGCGCAGCCGCCGGTCGCTGGCGGTGAGCAGTTCCTCGCCGACCAGTTTGACGCTGCCGCCCGAGGGCACCAGCGTGCCCTTCTGCAGCAGACCCATCACGGTGAGCGAGGTTACCGACTTGCCCGAGCCGCTTTCGCCGACCAGGCAGAGCGTCTCGCCTTCGTGCACCTGCAGCGAGAGATCGTCGATGATGCGGTGCGCGTCCGCCTTGCGGCCGAGGCCGACGACGAGGTTGTTGATGTCGAGGACGACGTTGGTCATGTCAGGCTGGTTCCACCGGCGTTGCGAGTGATAGCGACAGGTTTCGTCTTGCGTCATTCCGGGATGGTGCGCCAGCACCAGACCCGGAATCTCGAGATCCCGGGTTCGGTGCTTCGCACCGCCCCGGGATGACGGCTTCAATTGGCATTGAAGCCGTCACTTGCCCTCACGCTGTTTCATGCGGGGATCGAGCGCGTCGCGGGCGGCGTCGCCGATCAGGTTGATGCTGAGAATGGCGATCGAGAGCAACAGCCCCGGCCAGAAGATCAGCGACGGCTTGACCTGGAAGTAGGCGCGGCCCTCGGCCATGATGTTGCCCCAGGTCGGCGTTTCCGGCGAGATGCCGGCGCCGAGGAACGACAGGATCGCCTCGGTCAGGATCGCGGATGCACAGACATAAGTGCCTTGCACGATCAGCGGCGCGATCGTGTTCGGCATCAAATGCCGCCACATGATCTTGGGCAGGCTGGAGCCGAGCGAGATCGCGGCCTCGACATAGGGCTCTTCGCGTGCGGTCAGCACCACCGCGCGCACCAGCCGCGCCACGCGCGGGATCTCGGGGATGGTGATCGCGATCATCACGGTCCAGATGCTGGCGCCCGACAGCGACACCACGGCGATCGCGAGCAGGATGGCGGGGATCGCCATCAAGCCATCCATCACGCGCATCATCACCGCATCGACCCAGCGGAAGAAGCCGGCGACGAGGCCGATCAGCAGCCCGACGGCGATCGAGCAGACGGCGGCACCGAGCCCGATCACCAGCGAGATCCGCGCGCCATAGATGACGCGCGACAACAGGTCGCGTCCATAGGCGTCGGTGCCGAGCAGGTATTGCGCGCTCGACGGCTTCAGCCGCTGCGACGGCGTCAGCAGCAGCGGATCGTGCGGCGCGAGCAGCGGCGCGAAGATCGCCATCAGGATGATGAGGGCGAGGCAGATCGTCGCAACCGCGATGATCGGCGTCGAGGTGAGGAAGCCGAGCTTGACGCGGAACGGCCGGGTGACGGGGATAGTGGATTCGGGAAGGGTTTCGATCGCCATTGCTCAGTACCGGATACGAGGATCGAGCAGGGTGTAGGCGAGGTCGATCAACAGATTGACCGCGACATAGATACCCGACGTCAGAAGGATCATCGCCTGGATCACCGGATAATCGCGCGCCAGCACCGCATCGACGGTGAGGCGGCCGATGCCGGGCAGGTTGAACACGCTCTCGGTGACCACGACGCCGGAGATCAGGAGCGCGAAGCCGGAACCGATCACGGTGATGACCGGAACCGCGGCGTTGCGCAGCGCATGGCGCAGCAGCACGCCGGTCTCGCCGATACCCTTGGCGCGTGCCGTGCGCACGTAATCCTCACCCAGCACATCGAGCATCGAGGCCCGCGTCATACGCGCGATCAGCGCGACATAGATGAAGGAGAGCGTACAGGTTGGCAGGATGATGCGCTCGAAGAACGGACCGAAGCCGGCCGAGATGCTCTTGAAGCCCTGCACCGGCACCCAGCGCAGATCGATCGCAAAGATCTGGATCAGCACATAGCCGATCACGAACACCGGCACCGAGAAGCCAAGCACCGAGAGCCCCATCACGAAGCGATCGATCCAGGTGCCGTGCTTCCACGCCGCGATCACGCCGAGCGGCACCGCGACCAGGATCGAGAGGATGATGGTGGCGAGCGCGACCGAGATCGAGGGCTCGAGGCGCGGGCCGATCATCTCGAGGATCGGCTTGTTCGAGATCAAGGAGACGCCGAGGTCGCCATGCAGCAGTCTGGCGACCCAGGTGTAGAACTGGATGTAGATCGGCTCGTTGAGACCAAGCGAGGTCCTGATGCGTTCGAGCTGTTCCGGCGTCGCATTGTCGCCGGCGAGAATTGCGGCGGGGTCGCCCGGCGTCAGCCGCAGCAACAGGAACACGAACAGGGCCACCACGCCCATCACGGGTACGGCGGCGAGGATGCGGCGGATGAGATAGCCGATCATCGCTGCTATCTCCTGCCGTCAGACGGTGTGAAGCGAAGGCTGGGCCGCATCATACTCATGGTGTCCCCGTGATGTGTCTCATGCGCTTCTGCGTCTTCTCTCAAAGCTAGCGCGAAAGTGATGAATTTGCAGGCAAATACTGTGCCAATGGCGACGCTATATCAAGGCGCGGTTCGGGCTGTTGGAAGCCTCCCTTGGTCTGAAGCTGCTATTTCGAATTGCACATTTCGTCACGCGCCACCGATCTGAAACCACAAGTCGATTCACGCTCTCATCGCGCCGCACCAGTTGGCGACGAACAATGCGATGCTCTGCGTTGTCTTGCGAAGGCTGTCGAGCTCGACGCGTTCGTTGAACGCATGCGGGCCGATACCGTAAGGACCGTAGCAAAGGGCAGGGATGCCGTAGTCGACGCAATAGTAGCGGGTGTCGTTGACGGCGGTAGACAGGCGCTCGTGCATTGGAGCCTGGAAGACGGAGTGATGGGCGGCAGACAGAGCTGCTTCCGCTTCGCTGCCAGGCTCGCACACCGCCGGGTCCGCCTGAAAACCACTCCACACGAGCTCAGCCGGATTGTCGGACAGGAAGTCGTCGGCCTTGTGCGCCTCGGCCAGGCATTCCTCGATGCCACGCATCGCCTCTCGCGGTGTCTCGCCCGGCAGCAGACCGAGCCGGCAATCCAGCTCGCACCACGCCGCGGTCGAACTGGCCCAATCGCCGCCTTTGATGATCCCGACGTTGAACTTGATCGGATTCTTGACGGTGCGGAACCAGCTGTTGTCGAGCGCCCGGGCATTGAGCGTTTTGGTGTAATCCTGGAACACGCGCACCAGATGCATCGCCGACAGGATGGCGCTCGTACCCGCCTCGGAATAGGCGACATGCACCGGCGTGCCGCGCACGCGCAGGCGAAACCAGATGGCGCCGACCTGGGCGCGCGTCAGCGTGTGTCCGGTCGGTTCGGGAATGAGGCAGGCGTCGGCGCGATAGCCGCGCATCAGAGTGGACAATGCGCCGTTGCCGGTGCTCTCTTCCTCGGTCACGGTCTGCAGATGGACGCGCCCGCCCGGGGCATAGCCGGCGTCTCTGATAGCATCGAGCGCGAAGATCATTGCCGAGACACCGGCCTTCATGTCTTGCGCGCCACGCCCGAACATCCAGCCGTCGCGCACGGCGCCTGCGAACGGCGGCTGGTCCCAGAGGTCAGCGGGCCCCTCCGGCACCACGTCGATATGACCTTGCAAGATCAGGCTGCGCCCGCTGCCTTTGCTGTTCTTCGTCGCAACAACCTGCTGCGATCCGGCAAGATCGATGCCGTCCATTGGCGCAGCCTTCGGATGGCTCATCAGATTGACGTCCGCAAGGCTGAACACATCGACGTCGTAGCGGCGCTTTGCGAACTGCTCGGCCAGCCAAAGTTGTTGCGGCGCCTCCTGTCCGCGCAAGCTGCGGAACTGCACCATGCTTGACAGGAACGCGATCTGATCGTCGAAGTTTCGATCGACGGCCGCGCACAGCTCTGCGGCAATCTGATCAGGCTTGGTCAACGTCTCAGTTGTCATGTCGCGCCTTTCGTGGAGCCCTGTGCAGAAGGCTGAGCGTTGACTGTTTTGGAAAGACGGCGCACGGAGTTGGCGCAATGTCATGCGTGCCCGCCACCCCAATGCGCATTGTCCCCTCTCGCGATGAAGCGCTTTTTCCCATTGTGACGCTAGTTCCTATCACGCGGTGTTTCTCAGCGAATTCCGACTTCGGCACTGGCAAATACGCTCATATTCTTCCTCTTCGGCCGGATAATTAGGGGAAAGCTGCGTGTGTGGTCTCGGTCGTATCGACCTGCGACGGCACCATTGAAGGCGTGTCGAGGTCGCTCCAATCATCGATCGCCCCTGCTACCATCTGCGCCGTCGCGGCCGAGAGCGTCCAGCCGAGATGACCGTGGCCCGTATTGTAAAACACGCCCGGAATCCGTCCGGCGCGAACCACCGGCATCATGTTCGGCATCATCGGGCGCAGGCCCGCCCATGGCACGATCTTCGAGGTGTCGATCCCGGGGAAATGAAGTCGCACCCAGTCCACCAGCGGCTGGATCCGGTCGGCGCGAATGTCGCGGTTGAAGCCGTTGAACTCGGCGGTGCCGGCGACGCGGAAGCGGTCGGCGCCGAGCCGGCTGGTGACGATTTTCGCAGCTTCATCGAGCAGGCTGACGGTCGGCGCAGCGTCCCGGCTCTGCGGCGCATCGAGTTGCACCGTGATCGAATATCCCTTCACCGGATAGACGTTGACGCGGTCGTTGAGCATGCCAGCGAAGTGACGGCTCGCCACCCCGGCGCAGATGACCAAACCGTCCGCCTGTAACTCATGCCGCGTCGCGACGTCAGCGTCGTGCGAAGCGGCTTCGTTCCAACTGACCCGGAAGCCGTCGTCGCCGCGCGCGATCGCATCGACATCGGCTTCGTGGATGAAGGCCGCGCCGCGGCGGATGCAGGCGTCGGCAAGCCCGCGGGTGAACTTGTGGATATCGCCGGTCGCGTCCGACGGCGTGAAGAAGCCGCCATAGCAGGCCGTCTGCAGCGCGGGTTCGATGGTGCGGATTTCGTCCGCCGTCACCGGCCGGCGGTCGAGCCCGCCTTGCTGCAGCAGTGTGTTGACCCGCAGGCCCGCTTCGAAGCCGGCCTTGTCGTGATAGACGTGCAGGATGCCGCGGCGTTCGAGATCGAAGGCGATGTTCTCGCGCTGCGCGATCGAGAACAAATGCTTGCGCGCTTCGATTGCGAGCCGCGTGGTCTCGATGGTGTTGCTGCGATAGCGGCCGATGTGGCCGACGAACTCTCCGATCCAGGAATATTTGTGCCAGCTCGGCTTCGGGTTCATCAGCAGCGGCGCGTCGCTCCTGAGCATCCAGCGCAGACCCTTGAGGATGGTTGCGGCGCTGTTCCAGACTTCCGCGTTGCTGGCGGAAAGCTGCCCGCCATTGGCGAACGAGGTTTCCATCGCGGCGTAGCGATGCCTGTCGAGGACAGTCACCCGGTAGCCGCGTTCGAGCAGGGCATAGGCCGTCGTCACGCCGGTGATGCCGGCGCCAATGATCGCAATGTGAGGCATGATGGCCTTCAGGCTCCCGTGGGTTAGAGTCGCCGAACCACCGGTGAAACCGGCGTCGGCGCCCCATCTGTCACGGTACCTGAGAGCTTGATCCGCATCGGGCCGAGGCCCAATAGCGAACTATCCCCTTCGGTGGACGTCATGGCCCTTGATGTGCGGCCATGTCCGTCTCTCTCCAGATCGTCCTGACGATACAGTCCTTTTGCCTGAGAGTTTCCGGGGCGGTTGCTCCGTCGGCGCCGAAGCCAACAACACGCATGTTGTTGCTCCGATCTCTCCCGCATCGTCGTGTTGGACGGCCGGACCGTAGGCGAAGCCTGAAAATTGGACAAGGCTAAATTTCGATCCGGCAGTGCCAACGTGTTGTGCAGTGCAAATCGATGTCAGTCCAGCGTCGCCAGCAGTGCCGCCATCAGGCGGCCGCGTTCGGCGAGGCTGTCGACCTCGATATGTTCGTTGAGCGTATGCGCGTCTGCGCCGCGAACGCCGAGGCCGTCGAGCGTGGGGATACCCATCGCGCCGGTGAAGTTGCCGTCCGAGCCGCCGCCGGCGCTGCCATGCGGCAGATCGAGGCCCATCGCCGCCGCGAGGCCCTTTGCCTTTTCATAGAGCGCCATGGTGCCGGCATCCGGCTCCCACACCGGGCGGGTGACGCCGCGCGTCACCTTGAATGTCACGTCGTTGGCGGTGCCGGACAGCGCCAGCATGCGCTCGACGCCGCGGTCGAGATCGGCCTGGCGCTTGGCCATGCTGAGCGCTTCGCCGGTGCAGGTCGTCGCAACGCAATTGACCCATTGGCCGCCATGCACGATGCCGACCGAGAACGTGCAGTCCTCGGTGGTCATGCCGTCGATGGCGATGATCTGCCGGGCCATCTCGCGGATCGCGGAGCGGCCCGACGACAGCGTCGCGCCGGCGTGGCTCGGCTTGCCTGTTGCTTCCAGATTGAAGCGCGCGATCGCGTAGCGACCGGTGACGACGCCGTTGTTCGGACGGCCGGGCTCCGGCACCAGCACATATTTGTTGCGCGCGGCTTCCGCCTCGATGATGTCGCGCGTCGACGGCGTGCCGACCTCTTCATCGGGGGTGAACAGCACCGTGATCGGCAGCGGTGTCGTGAAGGCCGCGCGCGCCAATTGCCTGATCGCCTCGATCGACAGGTAGTTGCCGCCCTTCATGTCGAAGATGCCGGGCCCGAAACATTTGTTGCCTTCGCGCCGCCACTTCAGCTTCTCGATGGTGCCGACCGGGTGCACGGTGTCCAGATGGCCGGCGATCAGGATGCCGGGCTGGCCTTGCTTCGGATGGGGAAAACGGGCGCGGACGCAGCCGGCAAAGCCCTGGCGACCGGCGATGCGCTCGATCGTCGCACCCATGATCGCCATCTCGCGTGCGGCAAGGTCGAGCATGCGTTCGACTGCCGCCGAATCCCAGGTCGGGCTCTCGCACTCCACCCAGCCGCGCAGGCCCTGCAGCATTGTTTCGGAATCAAAGGGAAGATTGGCTGGGTTCATCGTTTTTCTCTCTTGTTGTTTTGATCGCGCCGGCATCGCGCGCGCGTTACGAAAATCTCAGCCGACGAACTTGTAAAGCCAAAATCTGGCGCGCGGCCTCATTCGTTTGTGTACGTCCGATCCCGCCCGAAACCGATTGACGCGCATTGCGCTTGGTGCAAGTCTCGATTTCACAAGCCATACAGCATGTTAGTTCGCCTAAATAACGAACCTCATGCATAACGAATAAGCCGGCTTTGACCAGTTTCACGTCAGGAGAGATTTCATGTTCCCTATCTCGCGTTGGAAGCACCGCACGCTTGCGGCTGCGTTGACGGCGCTTGCACTGTCGTTCGCGCCGCAGGAATTGTCATTTGCACCGCAGGCGATGGCTGCGGGCAAGACCATCACCGCGGTGATGCACTCGGATCTGCGTGTCATCGATCCGATCATGACCACCGCCTACATCACCCGCGATCATGGTTATATGGTCTATGACACGCTGCTGGCGACGGATTCCAACTTCAAGATCCAGCCGCAGATGGCGGACTGGAAGGTTTCCGACGACAAGCTGACCTACACGTTCACGCTGCGCGACGGTCTGAAGTGGCATGACGGTGCGCCGGTTACCGCGGAAGACTGCGTCGCCTCGCTGCAGCGCTGGGGCAAGGTCGACGGCATGGGCCAGAAGCTGATGGACTTCGTCGCGAGCCTGGAGGCGACCGACGCCAAGACCATCACGCTGAAGCTGAAGGAGCCTTACGGCCTCGTGCTCGAATCGATCGGCAAGCCGTCGTCGCGCGTGCCGTTCATGATGCCGAAGCGTCTCGCCGAGACGCCGCCGGACAAGCCGATCCCGGAACAGATCGGCTCCGGACCGTTCAAATTCGTGCAGGCGGAATTCCAGCCTGGCGTGAAGGCGGTGTACGAGAAGAACAAGGACTACGTGCCGCGCAAGGAGCCGGCGAGCTGGACCGCAGGCGGCAAGGTCGTCAAGGTCGACCGCGTCGAGTGGGTCACGATGGCTGACGCGCAGACCGCGGTGAACGCGCTGCAGTCCGGCGACATCGATTTCATGGAGAACCTCCCGTTCGACATGCTGCCGGTGCTCGAAGCCAATCCGGATCTCAAGATCGACGTCCTGAACAAGTTCGGCTTCCAGACCCTTGGTCGCATGAACTTCCTCTATCCGCCGTTCGACAATCCGAAGGTGCGCCGCGCCGCGTTCCTGGCGATGAACCAGAAGGACGTGCTCGACGCGCTGGTCGGCAATGCCAAGTACCAGAAGATTTGCGGCGCTTTCTTCGTCTGCGGCACGCCGCTGGAGACCGACGTCGGTGCCGAAACGCTGGTGAAGGGCAGCGGCATGGCGGAAGCCAAGAAGGCGCTTGCCGCGTCCGGCTATGACGGCACGCCCGTCGTGATCATGGGGCCGGGCGATGTGACCACGCTGAAGGCCCAGCCGATCGTCGTGGCGCAGCAGTTGCGCGATGCCGGCTTCAAGGTGGATTTCCAGGCCACCGATTGGCAGACCGTCGTGACCCGCCGCGCCAGCCAGAAGTCGCCGAAGGAAGGCGGCTGGAACATGTTCTTCACCAACTGGGTCGCAGCCGACGTCGCCGATCCGATCGTCAACGCGTCGATCACCGGCCGTGGCAAGAACGGCGGCTGGTTCGGCTGGGCCGAGGATCCGAAGATCGAGGAGCTGCGCGACAAGTTCGCGCGCGCTGGCTCGGCCGAGGAAAAGAAGAAGATCGCCGCTGACATCCAGACCGAGGCCTACGATCAGGTGATCTACATTCCGCTCGGCCAGTACACGGTTCCGAGTGCCTGGCGGAAGTCGTTGACCGGTGTGCTCGACGGTCCGGCGACGCCGATCTTCTGGAATATCGACAAGTCCGAGTAGGCTTGCGGTCTTACTCACGACGAATGGCCGGGCGTTGTCCCGGCCATTTTCGTTTGAGCTGTCGCCTCTAGAGCTTCGGTTCTGATTGAATCAGAACCGAAGCTCTAGTTTCTTGTTTGACGCGTTTTCTTCACGCGAACCGGTGCCCACTTCGCTCGAAAACGCTCTAATGTGAGTGACCCGATTTCGCGGCGCTCGCGCTCGACAGGCTGGAGAGCTGTGTCGGCCCGACCGCCGCGCCGTTGATCCAGACCGCCGTTCCTGCGGCGAGTGCCAGCAATCCGTACAGCATGATCGCGCCACGAATCCATCGCCGGTAGATCACGCGCTCGTTGGGCGTCGCGTCGCGGAATTTCTGGGCATTGAGCCCGTTGCTGCAATGGGCCGCGTCGTCGCCATGCTCGAGAATGGAGGCGCCTTGATCGCGCGCCCTGTCGCCAGCAATCCGATTGCAGTTTGCAATCTCCATCACCGATCTCCGACCAAAATCGATTTCGAAATGCGACGGCCGCGAAATATGCGGCCGGAATTTCCAATGCGCCAAGACAACGCGCCAAGACGACGCATCACGACTACGACACGCCGCGATCCCGGCTTGTGAGCCGCGCCACAGCCCGGAAACACGATCAAGTGATGCGAGCATCGTGATACCGCGCGTGCCCGCCGAGGCCGCGGGCGCGCGCGTGGCATGCCAACGCGTTTGGCGATGTCTTAAGGTTCCCGTCAGAATCGCGTCGTAACCTGACCGCCAGCTTGTGTACCGACCGCGACGGGTTCATGGCCGACGACGAAAGCAGGCCCGCGCCAGCCGGCGGGCAACAGCCGATGCCGACCGATGAGCGGCGTGGCGGCTCCCGTCGCCGCGTCCTCAAATCAGGGGCGATCGAGTTCGGCAATGAAGCGATATCCTGCACGGTCCGAAATCTTTCTCCGCAGGGGGCCTGCATCGAAGTCAATTCGCCGCTGTGGTTTCCCGACCGCTTCGTCCTCGCCGTCGACGGCCAGCGGCACACCTGCCGGGTGATCTGGAAGAAGGAGCGGCGGATCGGTCTGGGGTTTGCGTAAGGCTCGGCTTGCCGAGCCGTAACTCGCGGCAACCGCATCGCCTTCGCCTGGCTGGCTGTCGCGCCGACGCTACTCATTTCGCGAGCGAAGGCTGGTGCGGGCGGTGGGAGTCGAACCCACACGACGTTGCCATCGAGGGATTTTAAGTCCCTTGCGTCTACCAGTTCCGCCACGTCCGCATTGCGCCAGGCGCGCCGATTTCTAGCGCGTTTGAGCGCGAAGTGGAATTGTCATTATCCGGTGCTAACAGGTGCGGTTTCAAAGACTTAAACAGTGGCCAGCAATTCCATTTGCTTCGGCCGCCCCGCATTGGGATAAGCAGCGCGCCGCCGCGATTGAGCCTCAATCCGGACACCGGCGGCTGCTTTAGGCAATCTCAACACTGTCTGATTAAGAAAGCCGAATGTCTGTTCGTTTCCCACGCCGCTCAAAGCTGTCGCGCGCGGCGGCCGTCATTGTGCTGCTTGCCTCGGCCGCGGGCGTTTCCGGCTGCGCACAGATCGGCGACACCATGTCGCCGGCGTTCGCCGATCCCGCCAAATACGACCTTTATGATTGCAAGCAGCTTGAGACCGAGCGCAAGAACCTCGCGACCCGCGCGGCCGATCAGGAGAAGCTGATGGCCAAGGCGGAGACCGGCGTCGGCGGTACCGTGGTCTCCGAGATGGTCTATCGTAACGAGCTGATCTCGATCCACGCCCAGCAGAAGCTTGCCGATCAGGCCTGGCGCAGCAACAAGTGCCATGAAAGCCCGCCGGACGAGACCGCTGCGGCCGCAGCGCCCGCCGCGCCGGCGGCAGCCGCGAAGGGGGCACGCGCCCCGCGGGGCGTCGTCCACTAAACTCAGCGCGTTCGAGCGAAGCCGATCGCTGTTCGCGCGCGTTCAGCTGATGGCTCAAACGCGCCAGTCGTAGATCCAGTCCTGTCGCGCCAGCATGCGCTCTGGACCGATGGCGCGGATCGCGAGATCGCGCGCGATCGCGAGCGGCCCGCGCAGGTGATAGATGCGGCCCTGCTGCCGGGCCAGGCGCTGGACCTTCAGTACGCGCCTGCGCCGCATCTCGGCGTAGCGCTTCAGCGCGGCGGGAATGCCTGAGGTGTTTTCCCCGGTGCAGTCGCCGAGCGCCTTGGCGAGGACGGCGGCATCCTCGATTGCCATGCCGGCGCCCTGTGCGGCGAACGGCAACATCGCATGCGCGGCATCGCCGAGCAGCGTCACCGCGCCTTCGCTCCAGCGGCCGATGTCGGGCAGGGTGAACAGCGCCCATTTGCGCCAGCCATCGACGGCGCCGATCAGCATCCGCGCAGTCGCTGGCCAGCGCGCCGTGGCGAACGCGCCCTTGATCTCGTTGATGTCGCCGGGCGCGCTCCAGCCCGGCCGGTTCCAGGTGCCTGCGACGATCGCGACCACGTTGATCTGGCGCCCACCCGAGATTGGATAGGCCACGAGATGGGCGTCCGGCCCCATCCAGAGCTGGACGCGCGGCGCGGTGTATTCACGCGGCAGGGCAGTTGCCTCCAGCGTGCCGCGCCAGGCAATCAGGCCGGAGAATTGCGGCTGTATATCCGGAAACAAATGCCCGCGCACGGCGGACCAGATGCCGTCGGCGCCGATCAGCGCAACCGCCAATTCCTCCTGCCGTGCGTTGCCGCGGCGCTGCACCACCGTCAGCCCCTTGGCGTGCTTTGTCACATCCTCGAACTGGCAGCCGAGCCGCAGGTCAATATCGGGGTGGTCGCTGACCGCGGCCTGCAGTGCGGCCTGCAGGTCGGCGCGGTGGATCACCCAATAGGGGGCGCCGGCGCGGAACTCGGCCGCCTGGCCGAGCGGCATCCGCGCGATCTCGCCGCCGGCCCGCGCGCTCAGGATGTTGACGGATTCAGGCGTGACCGCGCGCCGCGCAAGCGGTTCCTTGAGCCCGAGCCCGACCAGGATGCGGCTGGCATTGGGAGAGAGCTGGATGCCGGCGCCGGCTTCCTCGAGCCGCTCGGCCTTCTCCAGCACGACGACGCGAAAGCCTTGTGCCGCCAGTGTCAGCGACGCCGTCAGTCCTCCGATCCCGGCGCCTGCAACGATGACGGTTCGCGTCAGCGCCACGGAGCGGTCAGGCGACCTTGTCTTTCAGCACGCATTCCGGCGGCCGCGCTTCGCCGGCAGCGAGGTCGGACGCGAAGCGATAAAGCGTCGAGCAGTACGGGCAGATGATCTCGCTGTCGTTGCCGAGGTCGAGGAACACGTGCGGGTGGTCGAACGGCGGGTTGGCGCCCACGCACATGAACTCCTGCGATCCGATTTCGATCACCGAGACACCGGCATCGTTATGGAAGTGCGGGACGACGTGGTCGGACATATTCTCACCTTGGTGGCAACGATGGGCAGACGCAATCGACAGCATGCGGCATCGCGAAATGCCGCGCACCATACTGGCGGGAACAGTTGATTCCTAGAGCCCCGACGGCTCATTTGCTCATGCAAATTCGACACAATCTTGTCGTCCCAGAGAAGCCCTTCTTTGGTCGGAGCCGTTGTGTCGCAAAAACGGCACACTATTTCCAAGGCGAACTGAACGAGGCGAATTAAACTTGAGGTTTCAAGCGGAATGAACGGGGTTCGCCTCAGTCTTGCGGTGGCCGGCCTGGCAACGAGCGCTGCCATCGGCGCGGTCATTTGGCCGCATGCCCATGATGCTGGCACGATCCTCGCCGCGCGGGACGATCCCGCCGAGCTCGCTGACCTCAGGATCAATTCCGTGGTGCGCAACAACCCGGCGTTGATTTCGGACAATATCGAGGCGGCACTGGCCGCGGGGGATGCCGACCTTGCGACGAGCTTTGTCGCGCTCGCCGCCGAGAAGGACATCGCGCTCGGCGATGAGCTCACAAGGCGGGTCGACGAGGCGCGCGCCGAGCAATCGTCCACCACGCATTTCGCCAAGGGGTTCGCCACTGGCCTCGTGACCGGCAACGCCGACGATGTCGCAAGCCTGTCCGGCACGGTTGCGGGCGACCTGTTCGTGTTCGGCGATGTCAGGGACGTCGTGCGCGAGGGCAAGCATCTCGTGATGGGCGAGGACACCGACCAGCTGGTGCTTGGGCTTGCGGCCGCCGGGCTCGCGGTGACGGCGGCGACCTATGTGTCGGTCGGCGGCGCCGGGCCGCTGCGCGCCGGGCTGACGCTGGTCAAAGATACGCGCAAGGCGGGACGGCTGAGCGAAGGGCTGATCGAATGGGCCGGGCGTTCGACCCGCGAGGTCGTCGACCAGCCGGCGCTGCGCGAGGCGGTCGCCTCCGGCTCGGTGCTTCGCCCGGCAGAGACCGCAACCGCGATCCGCGCGGCGTTCCGCGCCGAGAAGGCCGGGGCGCTGGTGCGCGTCGCCAAGGACGTCGGACGCGTCGGCGAGGCCGCCGGGATTCGTGCCGCGCGGGACACGCTGAAGGTCGCGGAGAACCCGCAGGAGATTGCGCGTGCGGCCCGCATCGCGGAGGCGAAGGGCGGCCAGACCCGCGCGATCCTGAAGCTGCTCGGCCGCGGCGCGCTGCTGCTCGCGGCCGGCACGTTCAATCTCACCATGTGGCTGTTCGGCGCGCTGCTTGCGCTGTTCGGCTTCCTGTCCTCGATCAAGGCGACCACCGAACGGGCTACCGCGTGGTGGCTCAGGCGGAGCAAGGCGCGGCGCCTGCAGCGGCAGATGTCCGCTCAGGTTGCGCTGGCGGGTTCCGCTGCCCAAGGCTAAGCTCGCGGTCGGCTTTTCGATCGCCAAACCCAATCCCAAAAAAACAACGGAATGGATGATGCCGAGTTTCCATCACGGCGACGTTGAAATTGCCTATATCGACGAAGGCGAGGGCGAGCCGATCGTGCTCGTGCACGGCTTCGCCTCGAGCAAGAACGTCAACTGGATCTATCCGACCTGGGTGTCGGATCTCGTCAAGGCCGGCCGGCGCGTCATCGCGCTCGACAATCGCGGCCACGGCGAATCCGCCAAGCTCTACAATGCCGCGCAGTACGAGATCGCGATCATGGCAAGCGACGTGATCGCGCTGATGGATCATCTTGGGATCGCGCGCGCCGACATCATGGGCTATTCGCTGGGCTCGCGGATGACAGCGATCCTGGCGCTCGAAAATTCCGATCGGGTGCGCTCGGCGATCCTGGGAGGCATCGGCATCGGGCTGATCGAGGGCGGCGGCCCCGGCGAGACCGTAGCCCTCGCGCTGGAGGCGCCGTCGCTCGACGATGTCACCGATCCGGTCGGCCGCACCTTCCGCGCCTTTGCCGATCAGACCCGCTCCGACCGCCGCGCACTCGCCGCCTGCCTGCGCGGCTCGCGCCGGCTGATGACGCGCGAGGAGGCGGCCGGCATCCGCGTGCCGGTTCTGATCGCAGTCGGCAGCAAGGACGAGATCGCCGGCTCAGCGGCGGCGCTCGGCAGGATCATTCCGGGTTCGGAGGTGCTCGACATCCCGAACCGCGATCATATGCGGGCGGTCGGCGACAAGGTCTACAAGAGCGGCGTCATCGACTTCCTGTCGCGGCGAAGATAGCTCGTCGGCTTCGTTCTCCGCATCGTCTTTGGCGAAGGCGCGCGCCGCCGCGATCAGCACGACGAAGGTCGCAACCCACACCATGCGCGCGCCGTAGCGGTCGTGCGGACCCGAGATCACGCCACAGATCACGGCATTGCCGAGCAGCGCGAGCGTGACGGTGCCGGCGAGCAGCGTGAGGTCGTCGAGCCGCTGCTGCCACAGCCCGCGGCCGAACAGGATCACGACCACAAGCATCGAGGCCAGTGCGACCGGCACATGGATGCGGTTGATGGCGGTGAAGTCGAGGCGCCAGCGCTGCTGCCGCGCTGCGCGCATCGGCGCGACCTGTTCGGGAATGTAGCGCTCGATGATGCCGTAGGTGTGCGGGATCCAGCCCGAAGAGCCTTCGCCGGTTGCGACATGCATCAGTTGGTCGACGGTGGCTTCCAGCGCCGCCTTGGCCTGCCATCCCGGATATTCGGCCAGCGAACGCTCCACGATGTAGCCCATCTCGTCATTCAGTCCCTGGAAGCGGCCGAGCGTGTTGAACATGCTGTGGCCCCACAGGAAGTCGTCGGCGGTCGGCGGCAGTTCGTTGCGATAGGGGCAGAGCTTCAGGTTCTCTTTCGCGCAATGGTCGCGCAGATATTGCGCCACGATGCCATCCTGCAGCATGCGGCCGAAGGCGACGCCTACTCCGCCGGGCGTCCAGGCAAGCTGCCCTGACAGCGCGAAATTCGCCGCCAGCAGCATCGCCGCGCCGGCAACGGCGGTCAGGTTGCCCTGCACGAGGCCCGCGATCGGGATGCGCCGGCCAAGCCATGGACGCAGCATCCAGCCGACGCAGCACAGGCCGAGCAGCACGGCCAGCGTCGCGCTGTGCGTTGCGGCCGAGAACGCCGTGAACGCAAACAGCACCGCCTTCTCCAGCGCCGAAATCCGTTCGCCGCGCAGGATGAGGATGAAGAGCGCGAGCACCGCGAGGCCGGCAAAGATGTCGGTCAGCAGCATGCTGGCGAGCCAGGGCAGGGCGGTGGTTGCGACCAGCGCGAGGCTGATCGCGATCAGCCTGACCGGCCGGGCGAGGTCGAGCACGCGCAGCGTCAGCTGCAGGATCCACAGCGTCGCCAGGGTCTGGATGCCGAGGTTGAGCCAGAAGCCAGACGCCTCGCCGGCATGGAGGTAGATGCCGAACACCGTGGACCGGCTCGGCACCAGATAGCCCTCGTACCAGCGCGCCAGATAGCCGCTGGTATCCCATTGGAGCAGCGGATAGCCGTTCCAGAAGGCAGGGGCGAGCAGGAGCAGGGGGATGGCAATGGTGGCGATCCAGACCGACCGCGCGTCGGTCAGGCGGGCGCGTAAACTCCGGGTATTGATGATGTTGCCCCCTTTTTATTGGGGCCGACCATGCCCAAAACCACACTCGCGACGAAATCCGTCAATAGTTGCAGAAGCACGGCTTGATTTCGGCAAAATCCCGACCAACTCCCCTAGACGTCGGCCCGGGGGTGTTCGGCTGAGGTTTACCGTACCGAGCCATCCCGGGACGCGCTGGGTCCATCGTGCTATAACGCACATCAGAACAACCGAATTGCGAGAGCAGCCATGGCAGTTCATCAGGTCAATCCGCAGGGGGGAAAGCTGGCGGCGCTCGATCCGATCTGGGATCGAATCCGCGGCGAAGCGGAAGACATCCTGCGGCGCGAGCCGGAACTCGCATCCTTCATCTATGCGACCGTGCTGCATCATGAGCGCCTGGAAGATTCGGTGGTCCATCGCATCGCCGAGCGGCTCGATCACGCGGCGCTGTCGGGCGACCTGATCCGCCAGACCTATGACGAGGCGTTGCGCGATGCGCCCGATATCGGCAACGCCTTCCGCGCCGACCTCGTCGCCGTCTATGATCGCGACCCCGCGACCTCGCGCTTCATCGATCCCTTGCTCTACTTCAAGGGCTTTCACGCGCTGCAGACCCATCGTCTCGCGCACTGGCTGCATCAGAAGGGCCGCAAGGATTTTGCGTTCTACCTGCAGAGCCGCTCGTCGGCGGTGTTCCAGACCGACATCAACCCGGCCGCCAGGATCGGCCGCGGCATCTTCCTCGATCACGCCACCGGTTTCGTCTGCGGCGAGACCGCTGTCATCGAGGACGATGTCTCGATCCTGCATGGCGTCACGCTCGGCGGCACCGGCAAGGAGAACGAGGACCGCCATCCGAAGATCCGCCACGGCGTGCTGATCGGTGCCGGCGCCAAGATCCTTGGCAATATCGAGATCGGTCATTGCGCGCGCATCGCGGCAGGCTCCGTCGTGGTCAAGCCCGTGCCGCACAACGTCACGGTTGCGGGCGTGCCGGCAAAAATCGTCGGCGAAGCCGGATGTGCGGAGCCGTCACGCACCATGGACCAGATGCTCAACGCGATCGGTCTTTGATTTCACTCGTTTTCTGACCGCGGCGCGTTTTTCAGCGAAGTGGGCACCGGTTCGCGTCAGGAAAACGCGTCAAAACAAGAATTGCGTGCGCAACATCACGTCGCCAAAGCCCGAAAAGGCTCTGGCGATCTTTGCCGTCTCGTCCTAAAACTCCCCCGAAAATCATCGACCCGATTGGAGACGGCCGTGGACGTTCAGGAAGTCAGGAAGCTCGACGCGTATCTCAAACGCGTGTTCAGCAATCCCAAGATCCGCGTGGTGCCGCGGCCCAAGAAGGACGACTCGGCCGAGGTCTATATCGGCGAGGAGTTCATCGGCGTGCTGTTCGTCGACGACGAGGACGATGATCGCTCGTTCCAGTTCCAGATGGCCATCCTGGAAGAAGATCTGAGCGAGTAAGGCCGAACGGCCTCGCTGCCTGCCACGCTGTCACGACGGGGCGCGCGAATGCGCGCCCGATATCGGGCTTCTCTCTGCTCGCAATGACGAGGAGGCTACCCCTTCGCGCTGTGCATCTGTGCGGAGAGGCGGTTCATCGCGGTGGCGATGTCGCGCCATTGCGCGAGCCAGCCGCGCGGAAAGCGGAAGGTCAGATCGGCGCCCTCGATGCGCTGCTCACTCAGGCACATGCCGGGCGTCGAGCTATCGCGCGTGCAGCGCGCGGTCAGCTGCGGCTCGCTCGCGGTGAACAGGTCCTCGCCGCCATAGGGCGTGCCGTCGCGGAATGCGCGCGTCGTCAAGCCGTCATCGGTCGTCGCGCGCTCGTCCAGATAGCGCGGATAGATCGTGCGTAGCCGCATCTCGGGTGCGAGTGAATCGTGGTGCGCCGCGATCGACACGAAGATCCGGTCGATCGGCTGCACCTTGTCCTCGACGGTGTCGGCACTGTAGTGCTTCGGCGCGGCAGGTGCCTCCAGCGACGGATAGAGGAAGCTCAGATCGACACGCTCCTGCGGCCCGGAATGGCGCTGGATCTTCATGCGCACGGCCATGGTCGGCACGTTGAACAGCGTGCCGCCGACGCTCACCGGCAGCCGCGACGGATCGCTCGGCGGGGCGGTGGTGTAGGTCGGCCACAACAGATAGGCGACCAGCGTGATCGCGCCGGCTGCGATCACTGCCGAGGCGATGACCGGAACGAGATGCGCGCGCGGGTTGCGGCGGGTGTCGCGGGCGAGATGCTGGGCCGTCGAAAGAAGCGTCATGGGCGAAGCTGAGAGCAGGCCGGGAGTGGCCGAATCACCTGCCGAATATGCCACGAGGCGAGGAATTTCCGTACGATTCCAATGGAATCCCAAATTGATTGGCCATGCGCAAACGCCGCGCCGGAGTGGTCCGGTTAACCTTTCCTTAAGGATGATGTGGCGGCCGTCCGCCAATTCTGCGAAGCAGGGTGAGTGGCCTGTTACGTAGCGGAAGTGCCGATGTCGCCCGATACCCTGAATTCCCTGTTCTCGCTCTTCATTGGCTTCGCGCTCGCCGGCGCATTGGCCAGCGGTTATCAGGCCATGGCCGAGCGCCCGGCCGGCTTCGGCCTGCTGCAGGAGGGCGTGGCGCCGAGGACCTTTGCCGCGGTCCCGTTCCTCGTCTTCGCCGCACCGTTCATCATCATGCGCAACACGCTGCGCGGCGCCCGCATCGAGCGCCGCCGTTTCGAATTCGTGATGATGGCAACCGTGATCTCCGGCTTCTGGAGCCTGATGTCGGGCACCTTCTTCATGATGACGCTGCGCGCCGCCGGCGTGCTCGCCTGATCCGGTCGCGATCCGCGCGGATCAATGACTGCGGTTGCTTGAAACCACATCAGTCGCTGTGCCAATGTCGCCCCCACCAGAGCTTCGGTTCTGATTAATCGGAACCGAAAGCGCCGGATTGTCATTTTGACGCGTTTTCTTCACGCGAACCGGTGTCCACTTCGCTCGAAAACGCTCCAGGGAGACCTTCATGGCGATCTACGAACTCGACGGGCAGGGGCCCGATCTTCCCGCTGACGGCAGCTACTTCATCGCCGACAATGCCGTTGTGATCGGCAAGGTGCGCCTCAAGTCCGCGGCGAGCGTCTGGTTCGGCGCCGTGCTGCGCGGCGACAACGAGTGGATCGAGATCGGCGAGGGCTCCAACGTCCAGGACAATTCGACCCTGCATGTCGATCCCGGCTTCCCCCTGACCATCGGCAACCACGTCACCATCGGCCACAACGCGATCGTGCACGGCTGCACGCTGGAAGACGGCGTGCTGATCGGGATGGGATCGATCGTGATGAACGGCGCGCGCATCCGGCGCGGCAGTGTCGTCGGCGCCGGCTCCGTCATCACCGAGGGCAAGGAATTTCCGGAATACTCCCTGATCATCGGTGCGCCCGCACGCGTGGTGCGCACGCTCGACGCTGCCCAGATCGAGGCGTTGTCGCGGCCGGCGAAGTCCTACGCGATCAGGGGCCCGCAGTACAAAGCCGGGCTGAAGAAGATCGGCTAAGGCATGATCCGGAAAAGTGCGAAGCGGTTTTCCCTGCGACAAACGCGAAGCGTTTGCGTGGAGATCATGCTTAAGCAAGAACCAGAAGCGCGATGATGATTCAACCCAATCTCATCGCGCTTTAGCCCTCAGCGCTTCCGGCCCTGCCTGCGTGCGCGCTTCGGTGCTGCGCCGCCTGGCTTTGCTGTCTCCTGCAGTCTTGCTGCCCCCTGAAGTCTTGCGCTCTTGCGCAGCGCATCCTTCAGGTCGATCGGAATACCGTGCTTCTTGAAGAGGTCGGCGAAGGCCTCGTCCGCGAGCTCCTGCAGGGTCGCCATCCGGTCGCGGCCAAGCTGCTTCAGCTTGTCGAACGTGTCGTCGTCAAACTCGATCAGCTTGCGCAAATTGCATTGCTCCCAAACTGTATTGCTCCAACGCCTGCCGGAACCGGGGTTTTGCGGACTCGTTGATGTCCGCAAGGGAGAATTCCGTGCGCAAATTATCCGCCACCGCCGCGTTAGCGACAATCGCCATTCTGCTGGCGCCAGCGGTTACCGTCGCTCAAAGCACCGGGAGCGGCAGCCCCTCGTTGGCCACCCCGACGCCACCGCAGGTCACGTCGCCGCCGCCCGGCACCACCAGCGCCGGCACGGCGCAATCCTCCGGCCGGCTGAACAGCGGTATAGGCGTCACCACCGGATCGGCGTCGACCGAAAGCATCGACAAGGCAATCGCCGACGAGAACAGGATGGTCGATCGCCGGATGAACGGCATCTGCCGCGGCTGTTAGCTTTTCGACGGCTGCGTCTTCGATGAACGACGGTCGCGTAGAAGTGAGTGCGACAAAAGCGCGCGGCGGAAGCTGCGGTCCTACATTGAGTTAGCATGCGCAGGACGCGGCGGAGGAGGCTTGAAAAGAAAAGCCTTGGAAAGAAGGAGTAACGGGTGATGTTGCGTAAAACGATGATTGCCTTGTTGGCTGCGGCATCGGTCGGCCTGTTCACGGCCGACGCCGCGTCGGCGCGCGGCGGTTTTGGCGGCGGCGGTTTCCACGGTGGTGGTGGTGGCGGCTTCCGCGGCGGCGGCGGTTTCGGCGGCTTCCATGGCGGCGCTTTCCGCGCGATGGGCGGAGGCGGCGGCTTCCGCTCGGCTGCAATCGGCGGCGGCGGTTGGGCTGGCCGCGGTTGGGCTGGCCGCGGTTGGCACGGCGGAGGCTGGCACGGTGGCGGATTCCGGCGCGGCTGGGGCTATCCGTTCGCTGCTGCAGCGGTTGGGTTCGGACTCTGGTACGGCGCTTACGATTACTATGACGGCTACTATGGCAATCCGTATTACGCGGGCTATGGCTACGACGACGGCTACGGCTATGGCTACAGTGATGGCGGCTGCTACGTCGTTCGTCGTCGCATGCTGACGCCGTACGGCTGGCAGATCCGCCCCGTGCAGGTTTGCAACTGAGCCATCCACTGACGCATGGCCAGTCCATTCGATTGCCATGGTGATGGTTTTGGAATGGTTGGCGCGGCCTCGATGTTGCGATGCGAGGGCTACGTTGGCGGTCGTGCACTGGTATGCGGCTTGCTTCGCATTTCGGCAGTTGATGCGTGAACGCGTCGCGAAAACAAAAGGCCCGGCTGCGATTTGAGCCGGGCCTCAGAGGACAATAGAGATGCTGACCATTCCTGATCTGACATTGCTGTTCATGGTCGTTGTGTCGAGTCTCGCCGTTGCGTTGATCTACATGCTCCATCAGCTCGAGCCGAAGCTTGCCCGGCTGAGGCTGCGAGTTGATCGCGCCCGCCGCGAACGCATCGGTTAAGTCCGCAACGCTGCACGCGGGGTTTCGATCAGCTCGAGCCCGCCGCGCCGCGGTTTCGCTCTTCTTTGCGCATCGCTGCGCGGGTGCAGCTGTCCCGAGCGCGCCAATGATAGTCGGGAAGGGTGGGCCGCATTCCAAGGCCCTCAAAAGAACAAGGCCGTCGACGTAGTATACCGTCAACGACCTTGCCAGCCCCGGATATTGAAATCGGCTCACGCCATCCGGTTATTTGAAGATGACTCGGATTCGAAGTCCGATATGTGAACCAGTTCACAAAGTCAGGATTAATTCCCGCTAACGGGCACTTGATCGGTTTCGCGGAATTTTACGGGCCGGCCGATTGGGGAGCGCCGTGGAGACCTCGCGAGGGATCAACCGCGCGATCGGTGGCGCTTCCGGCTGGCGCTGCGGCTGGCCTTCGAGCGCTTGCGCGGGGAGGGCTCGGCGGCCGGCTCGTTGGCCTGTGCGCTCGCCAGTGACTGGCGCAGGCCCTCGACCTGTTCGGTCAATTGGGCGACCTGATCGGACAGCTTCTTGGCGTCGGCCTGCTGCGCCGCGAACTGCTTGCGCATGGTCTGCAGCTCGTCCTGGACCAGTTGCAATTGGTCGATCGCTTCCTGCTGGGTCTCCTCGATTCCCTTGGTCTTCTCCACCAGGGCCTCGGAGACCTGTGCGGTCCTAGCCTGCAACAGACGGGTGGCGACCATGCGGTCGGTCTCGGGCACGTTGCCGGTGAAGCTGCGCCACAGCGCGATCGAGCCAATTCCGAACAGCACGAGCACAAGCGCCACGGCGCCGATCGCGATCGGCTGCACGCCAATCAGGCTGCCGACTGGTGAATTCCGGGGGGCAAGTTCGACCATGCGACCAGAACCGGACATCAATTGAAAGATTTTGATTAGCACAACCGCGGCGCGGGCAAAACCCGGGGTCCGCTAGACCCATGCGGCGACAGCGAAATTTGCCGACAACTGCACGCGCTGCCCCAAAACGGGACGGCTTCCGACCGGCCGACGGGCCTGCCGCCGCAGGTCAGGTCGCGGGCGCGACGAGGCCAACCCGCATGTCCTTCGCGACATAGACGCAGCCGCCGTCGGCAAGCACGCGGCCATCGGCGATGCCGAGCACCAGCCGGCCGCGCCTGACCTGGCGGATGTCGACCTCATAGCGGACCAGCCGGACGTCCGGCGTGATGTGGCCCCTGAACTTGACCTCGCCGACCCCAAGCGCCCGGCCTTTGCCCGGCGAGCCCGACCATCCGAGCCAGAAGCCGATGATCTGCCACATCGCATCGAGACCGAGACATCCCGGCATCACGGGATCGCCGGCAAAGTGACAGGCGAAGAACCAGTGGCCGGGTGCAATGTCGAGCTCGGCGGCGACATGGCCCTTGCCGAAGGCGCCGCCGTCGAGGCTGATTTCGGTGATGCGGTCCATCATCAGCATCGGTGGCGCCGGCAGCTGGGCGTTGCCGGGGCCGAAATAGCCGCCCTCGCTCGATCGCAGCAGATCCGGCCTTGTGTAGGACGATTGCGGTGTGTGAAAATCGTGCGGGTTGAACAAGCTGGCCATTGAAATTGCGGTTATTGTTGAACGTTAGGGCGGCTTCGCCGCATGGTGTTTGACGGCCCGGATTGAGCCTCCGCAGGCAGCCGCAGCGCGGCCGCCATGAAGGCCCAGATGTCGTCGGTCAGCTGAGCCGGATCGGGCCGCCGTTCGCCGGTGAGTGCGCCAATCAGCGCCTGGCGGATGCCGCCGATCATCAGCGCGATGGTGAGGTGAGCGTCGATGTCGCCGGATACGATCCCGTCGCGCCGGGCGGCTTCAAGCATCCGGGCACCGGCTGCGAGCTGGCGGCGGGTGAAGGCGGTCTCGACATCGAGGACCTCGGACGCGCGGCTCAGCGGTCCAATGACCAGCGGCGCAAACGGATGATCGTAGTGGAAGGCGACGTAGGCCCCGATCCGCTGCCTTTCCCGGTCCGCCCAGCTCTCGGCTGACAGCCTGGCACCGGCGAATGCCGCCTGATCCAGCCGGTCGTAGAACTCCTCGACCACGGCGGCGATCAGGCCGGCCTTGGAGCCGAAGTGATGATAGGAGAGCCCCACCGACACCTGCGCCCGCCTGGCGACGGCCTGCATCTCCAGGTGCCCATGGCCCTCGATGAGCTCCTCTTGCGCCGCCGCGAGCAGCCGTTCCCGTGTCCCAGGACTCGTCGTGCTACTCGCCGCGCTCATTGGTTGCTCATCGCTTGGTCATCCGCTGAACTGAATTCAATTCAATATCGCTGCTGCCAGCATGTCAAGCCTCCGATGCCTGAAGGCGCAGTGAACCGGTGGAGGGCCTGCGATGGCGTTTGCGATCAAGACCGAGATCCCCGATCCACGGGCGAAGGCGTTCAGCTTCACCGCCCAGAAAACCATGCATAAGCGGCGGGCACGTCGCCACAGACGACATCGTGGTCCTGTTTGCCAGCGAGAATGAGGTCGGCCGCGAGCTCAACTTTAAATTCTATCGCCAGGCCACCAACAAGATCGTCGGCATCACGGACGAGGCTGCGTCCTTTCTCGATCGCTTCTTCTGAGGCCTGCGGTCGGGAACCGGGCGTTACCCGAGGTCCTACTGATTGCAGGAGGCCCCGCCCGGAGTTAGAATATTGGCCAGTTAATACCTTTTTCGATCAGGTTTTTAAGCAGGCCTTCTGCAAAGCGGGCCCTGCTACGTTCTGTTAGCACGCTGGGGGAAGCGATGGGCGCCGACAAGGTTCTGTTGCCAATTTTCGTTGTCTACGCATTGGGCTGCATCTTCACGATCGGCGCCTTCTACCGCGATCGCGAGCGCCCGATCGGCGTCAAGCAGATCATTTGCACCCTCATCTGGCCGATCTGGTGGCCGGTCGCGAACGGTTTCGGGCCGATGCTCGATGCCATCGATAATGCCGTGACGGCGACGGATGGCAGGAAGAGCATCTCGTTTGCGCTGGGGCTTTTCGCTGCCGGTCACTGCCTGTCGAGCAGTTGGGGCGATTGCGGCGGCGCTGTTGCCTGCAGCGGAGTGCTTTTGAAGAGCACCGCGATGTTCTTTCCACCGCTGAACTTCGTCTATGTGACCTGGCTGGTTACGCAATTCGCGTAGCGACGCGCGCCTGCCTGCGTTGCAAGCCTCGATCACCTTCATCCGTCAAGGCTTTCCAGCCCCCAAAAAGGTTGCGCCCACCCTTTGGGGGAAGGGTGGGCGCGCGCGAACCGGTCTGGGACGGGGAGGGGTGGGGATGTGACCGGGTCGCGAACTCGAAATTCCTGTTCTGCTCAGCGCGAGCTTGCCGTTGAGACTGCCGGGCGGTTGTCGCCGAGCGAGACCCACACATTGGGATCGCTCTGCGATTGCCGCTTGACGAAGCGGTAGCCGGTCTCCGTCCAGGCGACGATGCTCTCGTTCTGGTTATCGAGCACGAACTCGCCCTTGTCGGTCTTCACCGTCAGCACCGCGTGGCCTTCGCCCTTCTTGTCGCGGACAACCGTGATCAACAGCGCCTCGCGCGGCCAGCCGGCATCCATCAGCATCTTGCGCTTCAGGAGCACGTAGTCCTCGCAGTCGCCGTAACCGTCGGATGGCAACGACCATTTCTCGATCACGCCCCAATGATCCATGTCGGTCATCGGCTTGATTGACTCATTGACCCACTTGTTGACCCGCACCAGGTCGCGCCAGGCGGTCTGCGACAACACGATGTCGCGTGGTTGCGTCGCGCTGCCGCGGCATTCGCCCGGATTGTCGGCGCAGAATTCGACCCAGCCGATCGGCGAACGCGCGACGTCACCCAGGCTGGCGTAGACCACGTCGCCGGCCTTGGCCGACACGCACGTCGCAAACAGGATGGCGGCAACTGCCAAACCTTTCCCCTGTCCCCTGAACCCAAACATTGTGGCCCCCGTTCTTCTTGTTGGGACCACGTTTCGCACAAAGCTTTTTCGCCGCCGCTAAGTACGCAAAGTAGATTTGACGCGAATACTCGTAAAATCCGCCGCTAATTCGATCTATACTTGAATCGAATTCGCATAAAATTTGAAACAACTGCAATTGATTCAAATTTTATGCATTAACTCGGCGCGCGCTGCGCCTGTGCGGTTTGTTGCGCCAAACGCGCCGGCCGTTAACCGCCGATTTCACCAGCCCAAACGCGGCGAAGGCGGCCACCGGTACACCGGAGGCCGCCTTCGCGGGCTGAAAACGGGGGGCTTGAGCGGCTTTTCGCTTTACCTCGCGGTAACGCTCTCTTCGAGCGTTTCCGCGGACTGCTCGTGGACGAACTCGAGCGCGAAGCCTTCCTCGAGATTTCGCACCACGCGGGACTGCACCTTGCCGAGCATCACGAGCGACTTCAGCGGCGGACGGTTCTCCGCGGCAATCGCGGCACCGGACAACGAAAGGTCGATGATGCGGCAGGTCATCCGCGTGCCGTCCTCCTGGGTGAGCAGGGCGATCGGGTTGCGCGGCACGATACGGTCGTGGCGGCGATCCTCGGGCAGATTGAGGATATCGCGGTTGGCGAGCCAGGTGAGCTGGGCGGCGAGCTTGTCGCGCTTGCGCGCGGTGGCGCCGATCGTCATCGCAAAGCCGTTGTCGATGATACGGGTGATGCGGCCTTCGACCCGGCCGATATGGTCGAGATAGGCGATCACGCGGTCGCCGACATTGCCGATGCCCGGCGCCAGCAGCGCGAGGCCACCCGGGGACATGTTGATAATCTGGCAGGGAAACTCGCGCCGGTCGGGCAGCATGTAGCGGCCGAGCAGGTGCACCTTGACGCGCTGGAAGCGCCGCCGCTCCTCGGCTACGGGGACGACGGTAGTTTTCTTCTGTGCAAACGACATCACAACAAACCCGGCCGCCGTCCATTCGGAGCCCCGATGACCCTAAGGCTGATAGGGTTAACGGGGCGTTACGGTTGTGGCAGGGAACCCGGACACGGAGCGAGAGAGTTTCACGCGCGCCGTGCCCGAGGACTTAGGCGCGTTCATGCGCCGCGTCAGCTTCGCCGAACCATCGTGCCATGGCTTGAGCGGCGTCCTCGAGGTCAGCGGCAGCGTTGGTGGCCCAGGCGACGAAGCCATCGGGGCGCACCAGCACCGCGCGCAAGCCCAGTCGATCCCGGGCGTCGCTTGCGACATAGGTGATCCGCTTGCTCCAGCGAACTGCAACGGCCTGCAGGGAAGCGCACGCGTCAAAGTCGAGCAGCAGTCCGCGCCCATTCCTGAGCCACTCGCCGAGCCTGCTCCCGCAGGCGAGCTCGAAGTCGGGCGCGCTGCGGCCGACCAGCGGATGGCTGTCGCCAAGATCGTAGCGCAGCGAAACACCCCACACGCGCTCGGCAAAGTAGGTCGTGCCGTCGGGCGTCTCGATCAGATCGCGGATGATGGCTTCGAGCGCGCGCGAACTCCGGCTCGGCCGCATCAGCGCGACCTGGGCGCGCGACCAGTCGAGAATCTGCGCGCCCACCGGATGCCGCTCATTGAAATAGCTGTCGAGCAGATCGGCCGGCGCGTCGCCGCGGATCGTGGCGGCGAGCTTCCAGCCGAGATTCATCGCATCGCCAAGCCCGAGGTTGAGGCCTTGGCCGCCGAGCGGCGAATGGATGTGCGCTGCGTCGCCGGCGAGCAGCACGCGCCCGCTTCGGTAAGCCGTCGCCTGACAGGCGCGATCGGTCCAGGTGGTGGCAAGCCGGAGCGCAGTCAAGGTGACGTCGGTGCCGGAGACATGACGCAACACCGCCTCCACATGCTCAAGCGTGATCTCCTGGGTGCGGTGGAAGGCGCCGCCGTCGAATTCGACCATCGCGATCGTGCCGGGCCGTGCGTAGGTGTACATGCCCGTCGGCGTGTAGTGGCGGCCCGCGCGGAGTCTTTCCGGATCGGCGATCGCGACCTCGACCGAATAGCCGGTGAATTCGGGATCGGTGCCGACGAATGCGAAGCCGCCGGCCTTGCGCACCGCGCTGCGGCCGCCGTCACAACTGACCAGCCAGCGTCCGTCGAAGATCTCGCCACTGGCGCGAATGGTCACGCCGTCGTTCGACTGTTCGAGCGCCTCGACGGCCAGGCCGCGCCTGATCTCTACCCCCATCGCGGTTGCGCGAGCGGCGAGCGCGGATTCGAGCGACTCCATATCGACCGCCATGCTGGTGCTGGCCGGACCCGGCAGGCGAAACGGCCACGCCGAGCTGTCGATCTTGTCGTGGTAAAACTGGATGCCCGCGAAATGGCCGGCCGGGCGGCGCGGCTGTTGCATCCGGTGCGCTTCATTCGATGCGTTGCTGTCCGCGTCAACCTTCGCGCGCTGCGGCGGCGCGATGTCGGCCAGCATCCCGCGGCGATAGAAGGCTTCGATGGTGGGCGCCGACAGGCCGCGCATGCCGAACGGCAGCCGCTTCAACGGCGAGCGCGCCTCCGCGGCCTGCTCCAGCACCAGCACCGAGAGCTCCGCGAGCCGCAGCTCACAGGCAAGAAGCAGGCCGACGGGGCCGGCGCCGGCGATCACGACATCATGGGGAAGGGGGTGACCGTTGTGCATGAACTACTCCTGTGTCGATGTTCGACCGGAGCGGTTCGTCGGGTTGAGAACCACACGGACGAACATTGGACGCTTCGATGGCGTCCGGTGTTCGTCGTGGGGATCTCATGCACGAGGCAGAAGACCAGAGCTTTCGTTTTCGAAGTGACTTCGTTTTCGAAGGGACTTCGTCTTCGAGAGGACTTGGGCTTACCAAACCAAGTCTGCCTTTTCCGACACGGGCCATATAGCGGCATGGCGATCGATCTGCAACTGGCGTGCGGACCAATACACGGCCGCTATGTCCCGGCGACCGCGTCAGCTGTGCCCAGGTCGTCGACGCGGCGCGCGCCCGGGCGCGGCGCAAGATTGTCCGGTGTCTTGATGTTGCTCGCCAGTCCTGCGGCCTCGAACGTCTTGATCAGCCACCAGCCGAGATCGATCTGACCCGGCAGCAGCCCGAGCTTCGCGGAGCTCGGATACGCATGGTGGTTGTTGTGCCAGCTTTCGCCCATGCTGATCAGCCCGGCGATCCGACATTGTAGCCCTGAGCCGCGACTCCCTCGATGATCCAGGTCTGTCCGCCCTTGCGATGCGAGTAATGACCGATCAGCCAATGACCGGTGACGCAGACGGCGACGCGGACGCAGATCCCCCAGACCAGCCAGCTCCATGAGCCGATCGCAAGGAACAGCAGCGCCCAGGGCAGTTGCTGCCACATCCAGGTTCGCTCGACCAAGACATAGAAGCGATCATTGGCGAGCCGCGGCTCGAGCCGGAAGACCGGCGGGTGTTTCAGCACCAGCGTGCAATGTAGCTGCCACCAGGCATCGCGCCAGAAGCCGGCGCGATGGCAGGAGTAGTCGTGACACGCGGCCTGGCGCTGCGCCCAGTCGCGGAAATCATGCAGCCGTACCATGCCGTAGGGGCCGGCCATGCCGACCAGCGTGCCGAGATAGACGCAGAGCCGTTCGAGCCACAGCGGGCAGTCGAAGCTCGCATGGATCAGGCGGCGGTGCATGCCGACCGAATGCCCGAAGCACAGGGTGATCGCGCTGGTCACGATGAACAGCGCGAATGCACTCCACGAAAACGTCATTGGTCCAAACATGATCGCGACCGCGGTCATGGTGCCGAGCCACAGCGATTTCGCTGGCGCCCATCGCACCTGTCCGTCCAGCGGGTCGGTGCTGCTATCCGCGAGAATTCGTTCGGAGCCGGGCTGCAGCTTCATTCCATCACCTGAGGTTGTGTCGCAGGTTGCGGTGAAGCGATCGTCGCTGTCAATTGGCCGCGCACGTCCGTCATGTCGCAGCCGGTATTGGCATGTCCGGCGGCTTCACCTGGCCTGTCGTGATTTAGTCAGCTCACGGGGCGGAGACGTTCGATCATGCGACTGAGACTCTGGTTTGCGCTCCTTGCACCCGTCCGGCGTCGATACTCCCGCTCGAGATCGCCTCGCCTTGGAAGTCCGGGGCCCGTGAAGCGGCTCAGTTGCTGCTGAGGTTTGTCCTGACGATCTGCGTCAACTGCTCATACCCTGTCCTTGTCAGGTGCAGCAGGTCTTCGCGGTAGTTGGCACAGGGCGTGCTGTTCTGGCAGGCGATCGCCGACGCATCGAGAACGCGGTACTTCTGCACCGACTTCTCTCGCGACGAGAGCGATGCGTTGACGGCTGAAATGTTTTCCTTTGCGCCCGTCATATTCGGGCCGCGCGGCAAGATGAGAATCTGGACCAGATGAGCCTTTGGCCAGATCCGGCTGATGCGGTCAAACAGATGGTCAAAGGCAAGCCGGACGCCGCACGGCTTGTCCAGGTAGATGTTGTTCGTGCCAAGCAGCAGGATCACGGACTGAGGTTGGATGCGCTTGAGCTGTTGTTCGAATGAGGTCAGTAGCCACAGCGTATTCTGGATGCGATCTCGACCGACCCCGAGATTCAGGACGGGATGTCCCGCAACGAGCGAGGAAGCGAGGTCTTCCGGCCAGGCTTCGACCAGCGAGTCGCCAAGCATCACGATCGAGGCCTGGGCAGGCAGCGAGCTGACGTTCTTCAGATCGCGCCGAAGCGCATTTGCGGAGTCGGGGATCGTCGGCGTCGACGCGATCTGCTGGTCCGCCTCATCGCATGCGGGTCCGCTCAATGGCGCGGCAGTCGCTGATGAGATCGTGGCCATTGCAACGATTGACAATGCAAGCGGGATGGTTCGAAGTCGAAGTCTGAGCATATGCTGACAGCCGTTGGGGAGTGGGATGACGACTAGGATCGCGATTTTGGGTCAATCCAACAGCATTCTCAAGGAAGGTTTCTTCAACAAATTTTTAGATCGTCATCAGCCGGTTGAAGTGGTGTCGATGGGACGCGTCGGCGCGAGTCCTTCGCTGCTTGGCCCCTATTTTGCTGGCCGCTCGTTCTTTCGGAACGCGGAATTTTGCATCATTGACATGTGCGCGATCGATTACTCGCTGCTGTCGGCCGGTGCGATCGGGCTTTACGACGTGGTGAAATGGATCGAATGGATCGGGCACAGCGCCAAGAAGAATGGATGCGAGCCGATCTTCGTCTGCATCCCGGTCAGCACCGTGGAGCTATCCAAGCATTTGATCTCGAACTGCATCTCGGTGTTTGAACGAAACGAATGGTTCTATCTGGATGTGCGGGATTGCATCACCCACCTTCTTGAAGACGGAACCAGACGTCCGGAAAGCCTCTACAAGGATCCGAGCCATCCAGGCGTGGAACTTTCGGAACTCATCGCCGACAGCCTGAAGGAACTGATCAGCGCAATTCGCGCGATGCCGATGATCGAGGTGGACAGGATGTTCCCGATCGCCCGGTTCGAGGTGATCAACCTGCAGGATCGGCTTGCGGCTCCCCCGGCAAATTACAAGACATCCCTGATCGAATTCAGAGGCGTGCGTCTTGAACGCGGGAAAACCTATGAGCTGAAGGTCGGCAGCATCAGTGCATTAAGTGGCATGCTGCTCAATTCCGCGGCGTGCAAGGGCGTTCTTGAAATCGAGGGCGACAGGAAATTTTACAAGAACCTGCGGCTGCGGGCTTACCATCCAACGAATTTTGAGGCGCGCTTGGTTCCGATCTGCCAGCCCCTCCGGGACGGAGAGGGAGCGATTGCGTTGACGGTTGCCGATGGCGCCCCAATTGAAAGCGACACGACCTTTCACAGCGTCAAGACGCCGGAAGACGATCTGGGCTTCGTCGAGGCGTCGGAAATCATCGTGGAGAGGGGCTATGACCTCTTCACTTACAGGTCGAGGCGCCCGGCAAATGGGCACATGACCCGTTGGACGCCCAAAAGCGCAAACAAGCTCGCGCAGGTTATTTGGGAATGATGACTGGGGTGTGTCCGAAAAAGCGGCTCGACAGTTGTCGGACCGCACCGTCATCTGATCTCGGCGCCGATTGATCGCGGCGTTCACTTCCTATTCAACAGTCACCGCTTTCAGGACTTTCCGGTTCGCTGCGCGGACCTCGAGCTGCAGGGGCAGCTGAAACGACCCGCTTGGCGGCACGAACACAAAGGCATGGTGCCCGTCACCCTTGTTGAGCTTGAGAAGATCATTGCGGAACTGATCGGCGACGACTTCGGCAACGTGGTCGCCGTTGAAGTAGATATCGATCTTCACCCGCTTGTCGGGGTGCTGGTCGTAAAGGGCCCAACCGGCGATCCTGTTTTCGTTGAAGGCGTCGACATGGCCGGTGATCTCGCCCGAGAGGCTCTCGATGCCGGCTTCGATCACATCGAGGTCGCTCCTGTAGATCGATCGCGTCACATCGAAGCTGAAATGCTCGGTATCGACGCATTGCTCCAGCAAGCCCTGCCGATGCTCCTTCATCCGTTCGAGCGTGTCCAGTTCGCCCAACTTGACGTACATGCCAACGATACCTTCGATACCTGGATTCATCGTGCCTTTCCCCGCGATGCTACAAGCCTATCCGCTTTGGGCTGCCGCTTTAAGCTGCCTTCATGACATCCCGATCGTCCTGACCTAAAGTCGGCACGGCCGAACCCGGCCCAACGACAAGGACAGGGAGGACGAACCGATGGAGCAGATTCGCGTCTGCACGCATGAGGGGCCGGGCGCCAAGCCGGTGATCCGCACCGTGCCATGGCCTGATGTCAGCAAAAAGGCGGCTCTAATCAAGGTCGGCGCCTGCGGCGTCTGCGGCACCGACCTGCATATCCTGAAAGGGCACTGGCCGAAGCCGCTGCCATGGCCGTTCACGCTCGGCCATGAGCTCGGCGGCGTGATCGTCGAATGCGGCCCGGAGTTTTCAGAGGATTTCATGAGCAAGCCGCTGCAGGTGGGATCGAAGGTGATGATCCCGCCCTTGATGCCGTGCGGCCGCTGCTATTACTGCATTCACTACCCGCAAAGCGCCAACAAGTGCCTGACGCCGGTGTATTACGGCCGCTACCTCGGCTTCGACAAGCCGCCGCACATGTGGGGCGGCTGGGCCGAATATGTCTATGTCGATCTCGACATGCTGCCCGGCACCAAGATCTACAAATTGCCCAACGACATGTCGCTGCGGCTGGGGGCGCTCTCGGAGCCGTTGACCTCCTGCATCCGCGCCTTCAACCGCGCTACCCGCGCCGGCGGTTTCAGCTGGGGCGACACGGTGGTGATCCAGGGCTCGGGCCCGATCGGCATCCTTGCGGTCGCCGCCGCGCAGGAGATGGGGGCAGGGCGCGTGATCTGCATCGGTGCGCCGGAGACGCCGCGGCTGGCGCTGGCGCGCAAGTTCGGCGCCGAGGCGACCGTCGATATCGAGCAGCTCAAGACGCCGGAGGAGAGGATCAAGGCGGTGCGCGACATCGTCGGCGGTTTCGGCGCCGACCTCGTGATGGATTGCTCGGGCCATCCGACCGCCGGCCCCGAAGGCATCGAGATGCTGCGCGACGGCGGCACCTATGTCGAGATGGGCCAGTTCACCGATGCCGGCTCGATCGATACGTCGTGGCACCGCATCTGCACCAAGGATCTCAACGTGCTCGGCTCCTGGGGCTTCACCGGCAACGACCTGCCGCTCGGCGTCGACATGCTCTACCGCACCCGCAACAAATATCCCTGGCTCGACATGCAGACGATCTATCCGTTCACCGAGGAGGGCGTCGGACAGGCGGTCGCGGACGCGATGGCCATGAAGACGGTGAAGTCGACCATCGTGCCGTGGCCGGAATTGGTGGAGTGAGCCCGGCGAATGCGGTGCTGCAAATCCTGTTGCAGTGCCCCCAACAATAGTGGCGAGGGTGAGGCCGGTATGGCCCTGATATCACTCGCCGGGACGGCGGCCCGGGGCTAACATCGGCGCATGCAATCGAACCGAGTGCCGCCGAGTGCAACGTCTGCGTGGGGAAACGTGTCCGAGGACTTCCCGCTGTTCAGAACGCTCAGCGCGGAGCAGCGGCTGATCGCCGTCGGCGCAATGACCCGACAAGATCTCGTGCGTGGCCAGCTGCTGGTCGAGCAGGGCGGCCCCTCGGACGCATTGTTTCTGGTGCTGCACGGCGCGCTCGCCGTGTACAGGACCGATCATCCTGAACCGATTGCGGAGCTCCGCGCCGGCGAACTGGTCGGCGAGATCGGCTTCTTTGCGAATATCCCGCGTACGGCCAATGTGATCGCGATCCGCGATAGCAGCGTGCTGGTGTTGACGCGTGCGGCCTATGCGACGCTCGTGCAGGAAACGCCTGAGATCGTCGAGGCGCTGCTTGCCGCTCTTGCCCAGCGGTTTGCCATCCAGACCGCGCGCCTGTTGCCCGCCCGGGCGTCGCCGAAGGCACGCACCGTCGCGCTGATCTCCGGCGGACGGGAGCCGGTGCCTGCGGCCTTTGAACAGCGCTTGCGTCAGAGCCTTGCCGCCGCCGGTGCCGAGATCGTCGACCTCGCGCGGGTTCAGGCCATGTTTCCCGGCCGCCCGCTGGACGCATCCGAAGTGGCCGATTGGCTCAACAGGATCGAGTATGACGCGCCGCTGGTGGCCTATTTCGGTGGAGCTGACGCATCGGAGTGGGCGCGAAAAACCATTCGCCAGGCTGACCTCGTCGTATTCGCCTGCCGTGGCCATGCGCCTGCGCCTGATCTGACGGAGATCGAAAGGTTCGCCTGCGGGGTGCATCCGGCGTCAACGCGACGCCTCGTTCGGGTTCATGATATCAGGCGCAACGAGGTCAGCGGCACCGCGGCCTGGCTGATGCGGCTGCCCTGCTTCATGCACCACCATGTCGCGCTCGAGGACATGATCGATATCGACAGCCTGGTCCGCTTTCTCTGCGGGCGCGCCGTCGGATTTGTCGCCGGTGGCGGCGGCAGCCTCGGCACGGCGCATGTCGGAATCTACAAGGCGTTTCGTGAGCGCGGCGTGATGTTCGATATCTTTGTCGGCACCAGCGTCGGTTCGGCGATGGCGGCGGGCTTTGCCAAGAACTACGACGCCGAGCATCTCGAGCGCGGCACGCATGAGATCTTCGTCTCCAGCCGCAGCTTCCGCCGCCCGACCTGGCCGCGCTACGCACTGCTGGACCACAAGGCCTTCGATTCCGCGCTTGCCGATCAGTACGGCCATCACTGCCGGATCGAGGACTGCTGGCGGCCGTTCGCGGCGGTTGCGACCAATCTTTCGACGCACAGCCTCGAATTGATCCGGACCGGCCTGCTCTGGCAGGCGGTGCGCGCATCGAGCGCCATCCCCGGTCTGCTGCCGCCGTTTTACACAAGGGACGGCTTGATGCTGGTCGATGGATGTCTGGTCGACAACGTTCCGCTGGCGCCAATGCATCAGCTGAAGAGCGGCCCGAATCTGGTGGTCCATTTCGGCGACCCGGCCAGTGAAATGTTCGACGTCGACTATGCCAAGCTGCCGGGACGTCTTGAACTGCTTGCGTCCCTGCTGACGCCGTTCCGGAGGAAATCGCTCCCGGCCGCGCCGAGCGCCGTCAACGTATTGTGGCGGAGCCTCGTCGCCCATCAACGCTACGATACATTGCCGACCACGCCGCTCGACATGGTGATGCGCCCGCCAACGCCCGATGGCATCGACGTGACCGATTTCGACCGCCATCAGGAGATCTTCCAATCCTCCTACCATTGGGCCCGCGAGACCATTGCTGCCTCGGAGGCGGCGCAGAACCCGGCTATTGCGGCCATCGTCGCGTCGGCCAAGGCGGCGGATGAGGGTGCGGACAACAGCGCGGACGAGGCGACGGTGACCGCGCCGCTTTCCCATGAGGCCCGCGCCGGCTGAGCCGCTTGCAGGCTTAGGCGATCTCGACCATCGTGCCGGACTGAAATCCGGAGATGACGATGCCTTTCGATTTGATTCTGCGCGGCGGACGTGTGATCGACCCGTCGCAAAAGCTCGATGCCGTGACTGACGTGGCGTTCTCGGGCGGCAAGGTTGCTGCGGTTGGTCAGCGGCTTGTCGCCGATCCTGCGACCCAGGTGCGTGATGTCTCCGGCTTGATCGTGAGCCCAGGGATCATCGACCTGCACACCCATGTCTATTGGGGCGGCACCTCGCTCGGCATCGACGCCGAGGAATTCTGCCGCAACTCCGGCGTCACCACCTCGGTCGATACCGGCAGCGCCGGCCCTGGCAACTTTGCCGGCTTCCGCAAGCATGTGATCCAGCCGAGCGAGGTCCGCATCCTCGCCTATCTGCATGTCTCGCATGCCGGCATTTTCGGCTTCTCGGACCGGGTGATGGTCGGCGAGAGCGAGGAGCTGCGGCTGATGAACCCGGTCGACGCCGCCCGCGTCGCCGATGAGAACCGCGACCTGATCGTCGGCATCAAGGTGCGGGTCGGTCTGTTCGCCTCGGGCACTTCGGGGCTGGTGCCGCTCGAGATCGCGCTGGAGGTTGCGGAACAGGTCGGCATGCCGCTGATGGCGCATATCGACCATCCGCCGCCGAGCTATGAGGAGGTGCTGGCGCGCCTGCGCCCCGGTGACGTGCTGACCCATGCGTTCCGTCCGTTCCCCAACACGCCCGCGACCGCGCAGGGCACGGTGAAGAAGGTAGTGCTGGAGGCGCGCGAGCGCGGCGTGCTGTTCGACATCGGCCATGGCAAGGGCTCGTTCGCCTTCAAGACCGCGCGCGCGATGCTAGCCAACGGCTTTTACCCCGACACCATCTCCTCCGACATCCATCAGCTCTGCATCGACGGCCCGGCGTTCGACCAGGTGACGACGATGTCGAAGTTCCTCTGCATGGGCATGTCGCTGCCGGACGTGATCGCTGCGTCCACGGTCAATGCTGCGATGGCATTGCGGCGTCCGGAGCTCGGCAGCCTCAAGCCCGGCAGCGTCGGCGACGCCACGCTGATCTCGATCAGGGAAGGGCAGTTCGACTATGTCGACGTCGTCGGCGAGCACCTGACGGGCGATCGCAAGATCGCATCCGAAGGCGTGGTGATCGGCGGACGCTGGTGGCATCCGAGATAGGGCGCGTACTCACAAAACCCGTGTCCGCTTTACCTTCATAAAGGCGACATGGAAGGCGGTCTCAATCAATGTCGGCTAAGGGCAAAGAGCGGACATCCTGCACACTTCCCAATCGCTTGAAAGTGCGGTCATATGGCGTCCAGTGACACTTGGACGTTTGACACTTGGCGTTTCGGGGCAAGGGTGTCCGCTTGCAGGGGGGAGAATGCGCGTGAAGGAACTCGCTGGAAAGACCGCCTTCGTCACCGGTGCAGCGTCGGGCATTGGATTGGGGATCGCGACCGCTCTCGCCCAGGCGGGGGCGAAAGTCATGCTTTGCGATATTGAGGAAGCGGCTCTGTCCGCGGCGCTCAAGCAACTGAGGCTCACCAACGTTGATGTCGAGGGAGTGAAAGCGGACGTCTCGCTCAAAGCCGAACTCGTGGCGGCCGCCGAAGCCACGACTGCGCGCTACGGCAAGGTGCATATCCTCGTCAACAACGCGGGCGTCGGCGGCGGTGGGCCCTATGGCACCTGGACCGAGGCGTCGTGGAATTGGACCATGGGCGTCAACCTGATGGCGACCATTTGGGGGATCGAGATTTTCGGGCCGTTGATAGAGCAGCATGGCGAGGGTGGACACATCGTCTCCACAGCCTCGCTCGCTGGCCTTATTTCAGGGGGGAGCACTGCATACAACGTTTCGAAGTATGGCGTAGTCGCGCTGTCCGAGGGCCTGCGGCGTGAACTCGCGCCCCGCGGGATTGGCGTATCGGTGCTGTGTCCCGGGTTCATCCGCACTCAAATCGTGAACTCAGGGCGCAACCTCCCCAAGCGCTTCGAGGGGGCGGTCCGTGCCTTGCCGACTTCGGGCCCACTTGCCGAGCAGATCAATCTGATCCGGGAACGCGTCTCTCAGGGCATCGATCCCATGTATGTCGGTGAACTCGTCCGCGAAGGCGTCGAAAACGACTGGCCATATATCTTCACCGACCTCGAATTTGAGCCGATGATCGAAGCGCGCTTCGCCGCAATCAAGCAAGGCTTTGACCACATCCGCGGGCGCAACCCGAAACGTTGAGCACGCAAGGCACGGTGAAGAAGGTGGTGCTGGAGGCGCGCGAGCGCGGCGTGCTGTTCGACATCGGCCACGGCAAGGGCTCGTTCGCCTTCAAGACCGCGCGTGCGATGCTCGCCGACGGCTTTTACCCCGACACCATCTCCTCCGACATCCACCAGCTCTGCATCGACGGCCCGGCGTTCGACCAGGTGACGACGATGTCGAAGTTCCTCTGCATGGGAATGTCGTTGCCGGACGTGATCGCGGCGTCCACCGTCAATGCCGCGATGGCATTGCGGCGTCCGGAGCTCGGCAGCCTCAAGCCCGGCAGCGTCGGCGACGCCACGCTGATCTCGATCAGGGAAGGGCAGTTCGACTATGTCGACGTCGTCGGCGAGCACCTGACGGGCGATCGCAAGATCGCATCCGAAGGCGTGGTGATCGGCGGACGCTGGTGGCATCCAAGGTAGGACGCCTGTTCAAAGACCCGCGTCCGTTTGCTCTCAAGAAAACAACATCGAAGCCGGTCGCCTGTGAGATACAATCAGACATGGCAACGGCTTTGAGCGAGGTGTCCGCATGATCCTCGGCAACCATGTCAATGGCGGCCATCGGCAGAAATTCCTTTGACCCTCAGTGGCCAAGTTCGGATATTTCGGCTAGTTGAGTATGCGTGGTAACGCAATTGGGACGGGATGTCCCTCCTCGAGAGGACATGGTCATGAGATTGTCGTCAAGGCTTGTCGCGCACTCAGCCGTCGCTTTCTTCTCAACTGTCTTGCTGTGCGGCCCGGCGGCGTCGCAAACCCCAACAGGCTCCGCCAGCCCGCTTCCCGGCATCACGGTCGATGCGCCGAAGGAGGCAGCAAGGCCAAACAGGCCGAAGCAGACGGCAAACACAGGGGCATCTCGCCGGACGTCGTCAACCGGTCGAACGCCATCCGCTCAAACGTCATCGTCAACTGCTCGAACGCCATCACCTGCACCAGATTCAATATTGGGGAGGATTGCCAGGCTGGAGAAAGTCGCCAGCAATTGCAACGGTGGTTGTGAATCAAGCCTCCCACACGGCAAAGACCCTTGGGTTGGATGTAGCGAGTCGGCGGGCGGACAAGTACATGGGCCTTTCTCGTCAACGTGCAGAGACAACCTCACCTACAAATCTTACGTAGACTGCGTCGAGACCAAAGTGTTCTTGGGCGACTACCGAAATAGAGCCTACTGGGTTTGCAGCAGCCTGGACGCCGCCGGAAAGTTTCGAGTCGCCGAACTCAAGCGACCAAGACATTCGCGCTAAAGCATGATCTGGAAAGGTGCGAAGCGGCTTTCCCTCGCGACAAACGCGAAACGCGTTTGCGCGGAGATCATGCTTAAACAATGAGCCAAAGCGCGGTGACGATTCAACCCAATCTCATCGCGCTTTAAGACGTCTTCGAGCGGAGTTTGTCAGCCAACTCGACGAGGAGTGCCCTTGATGTCGCCAATGGGATGGGAGGCACTCGGGCAGTGGGGTGAAGACGCAGCTCGCATCGAGCCGCTCGCCGGCGGCGTCGCCAACGACGTGTGGAGCGTGCGCGTCCGAGGGCACCTCGCGGTCGGTCGTCTCGGTGCGAGGAGCGACGCTGATCTCGGGTGGGAGACCGAGCTTCTCCGACACCTCGACCGTGAAGGTCTGACCGTGCCGGTGCCGATCCCGACGACAGACGGCCGGCTGTTCGCGGACGGTCTGGTGGTGATGACATACGTGGAGGGCGGACCGCCAGAGACGGAGGCCGACTGGCGTCGCGTGGCCGACATTCTCCGCCGGCTGCATCGGTTGACGGCGGGGTGGCCGCAGCGTCCGGGCTGGCGATCGTCGACCGACCTCCTGCACACCGAGACCGGGACGAAGATCGACCTCGGCGCAATGCCGCCTGAGGGCGTTGCTCGATGCCGAGCCGCGTGGGCGCGGCTCGTCGGACGTCAGACCTGCGTCGTCCACGGCGACCCCAACCCGCGCAACATCCGCATGACCGCAGATCGGGTCGCGCTGATCGACTGGGACGAGTCGCATGTTGACGTCCCCGATCTCGACCTGGTGCTGCCCCACAACGCCGCCGGTCTCGATGGCGGCGCGCACGACATCGCCGCGCAAGCATCGGCCGCATGGGAAGCCGCCGTCTGCTGGGACGACGCGTACTCAATCAAGCGGCTTGCCCAAGTTCGAGCGGTCTGAACAGCGGCAGCGGCTCGACGACCGCTATGTCGAGCGATTCTTCAACAGGATCAAACAATGCCGTCGGGTGGCGACGCGTTGCGATAGGCTTGCCGCCAACTATCCAGCCTTCGTTCAACTCGCATCAATCAGGCTATGGCTGCGCCTCAATGAGTCCGCGCCCTAGTCGGCGACGATCGGCCCGAACGGCTCCCATCGTTCGCCGCTGAAGCGCATCATCCGGAACTCCTTGATCACGCGATAGTCGGTGCGGCTGGTGTTGATGGCAAGACCCGGCAGCAGCAGATCGAGCTTCACATTCTTCAGGCTGGCGGCCTGGCGCATGATGTTGTCGCGCGAGACATCGTCGCCGCATTGCTGCAGCACATGCACCAGCAGCTCGGCGGCGCTATAGCCGTAGACCGTGAACAGGCTCTTCCTGTCGCCGTCCGGATAATAGGAGTCCATAAACGCGCGCCATTTCTTCATGCCCGCATCGTCAGCCCAGGTCGGGTCGGCGGCCTCCTTGAACGAGCTCGCCGAGATCAGCCCTTTGGCATTCTCTGTTCCCGCCGGCACCAGCACCGCGTCGATCGAGGACGAGCCGACGCCGAGCAAATGCAGCGGTTGCCAGCCGAGCTCGGCCGCTTTGCGGATGGCCTGGGCGGCGAATTTCGGCGCGGCCATGTCGATCAGCACGTCGACCGCTGCCGCCTTGAGCCGGACCACCTGCGAGTCGATGGTCGGGTCCGTCGCATCATACGGGGCTTCGGACGCAAGCATGTCCGGCGCCCGCGCGCCGAGCGCGTCCTTGAGCCCCGCGAGATATTCCTTGCCGCTCTCGTCATTTTGGTAGAGCAGGCCGATCCTGGCGTTCGGATAATTGTCGAGAATGAACCGCGCATAGACGCGGATCTCGGTCCGCAGGTTCGGCGCGAATCCCATGGTCCAGGGAAAGCCGACCGGATCCTCGAGCCGCGTGGCGCGCCCACCCGCGAACAGCTGGGGGACATGGCGGTCGTTGAGATACTTCTGCACCGCGATGTTTGAGGCGTTACCGACGCCCTGGAACGTGAACAGGACCTCGTCGCGCTCGACCAGTTTGCGAACCTGCTCGACCGTCTTGGCCGGCGTTGCCGCATCGTCATAGGAGATCAGGTTGATCCGGCGGCCGTTGATGCCGCCGCCGTCGTTGATCATCCGGAAGTAGGCGGCCTGCACCTTGCCGATGACGGACAAGGCCGACACCGGGCCGCTATAGGGCATCGTCTGTCCGACCTTGATCTCGACATCGCTGGCGCCGGGATCATATTTGCGGCCTTCGGCGCAGAGGTCGGCCGCAGCGAACAGACTGAGGCTGATGATTGCGGCTCCGGCTGCCGGTTTGTACCAGCTCTTACGCATCACGCGGCTCCACGGCCGTCGATGTTGTCGACGGGACGTCCCGCGCATCGGCTTGTGGCAGGAGTGGTACGACCGTTGACCAGGCGCCGGCTCTCGGCTGCCTGCTGCCGCGCAAGCATTCCCTCGTGGTAGAATCTGCGTGCTTCCATGCCGGTTCTCGCGACGCGCCGGTTCAGCAAACGGACTCCATAGCATTGGCGCGCGCATGCGGTCTCGCAATGTGATCAGGCGTTTTGCCCGAAGCGGCGCGGAAATATTCCCGGCTGACCAGGTGCTGCGAATGGTGCGCAATCGCAGCAAGTTGATCGCGCCAATCGATGTCACGCGACTCGATCGGCGGTTCATCCTGTCATCAAAAAAAGATTGGCCGAGAGAACAATATTCACCGCCTTGCGCGGACAAGGCCGCGCACCACATCTCCGCACCGCAATTCTTGGGTGCAGATTTGGGCTCCCAAACCGCCCAGTTGCGAATTGTGGAGATGGACTATGGACTTCCTCGGTTTTCTTAATGGTTCAGGTTTAACCCAGCCTGCCATTTGGATAGCCGCAGCGGTCGCATGTGTGATCCTGCTGCGCGTATCAAACGTGTTTCGCTACATTCCCAACAATCAGGTCGGAATCGTCGAAAAGTTGTGGTCGCTGAAGGGCTCGATCGATGACGGCTTCATCGCACTGAACGGCGAGGCCGGCTACGAGCCTGAAGTGCTGCGCGGCGGCCTGCATTGCTGTTTCCCTTCATGTACCGGATTCACCGCTCGGATCTCGTGACCGTCGGCCAGGGCAAGATCGCCTATGTGTTCGCGCGCGACGGCGCGGCGCTGGAGTCGTCGCAGGTGCTCGGTGCCAACGATACCGAGGAGAAGTCGGACTTCCAGGACGCGCGCCGCTTCCTGCTTGGTGGCGGCCAGAAGGGCCCGCAGCGCAAGGTGCTGCGCGAGGGCACCTATGCGATCAACACCACGCAGTTCGCTGTTATCACCGACGAGCGCGTCTATGGTCATGCGCTGAGCGAGCGTGAACGCGGCGTGCTCGAGGGTATGCAGCTCACGATCACCGAGCGTTGGGGCTTTGCGCCTGTCGTGCTGGCGGCCGATCACGATCTGGTCGGCATCGTCACCGTGCATGACGGCCCGTCGCTGCCTCCGGGCGAGATCATCGCGCCCGAGGTCGGCACCGTTCTGCGCGACGGTGAGACGTTCCACAACAACTTCCAGGAGCCCGAGAAATTCCTGAGCGGCGGCGGCTATCGCGGCCGGCAGCTGCAGGTCATCGTCGAGGGCACCTGGTACATCAACCGCCTGTTCGCGACCGTCGAGGCGGTGCCGAAGACGGTGATCCCGGTCGGCAATGTCGGCGTCGTGATCTTCTACACCGGCCCACGCACCGACGACGTCTCGGGCGAGCAGTATCGCCACGGCGAGCTGGTGCTCAATGGCGGCCGCGGCGTCTGGAAGGACCCGTTGCTGCCCGGCAAGTACGCCTTCAACACCTATGCCGGCAAGATCGAGATCATCCCGACCGTCAACTTCATCCTGAAATGGGTGCGCGGTGAGGTCGGCTCGATGAAGCTCGACGAGAACCTGTCGGAGATCTCGCTGATCACCAAGGACGCGTTCGAGCCGACGCTGCCGCTCTCGGTGGTGATGCATATCGACTACAAGAAGGCGCCGATGATCATCCAGCGCTTCGGCGACGTGAAGAAGCTGGTCGAGCAGACGCTCGACCCGATGGTCAGCGCGTTCTTCAAGAACATCGCGCAGAAGATGACGCTGATCGAACTCTTGCAGAACCGCGCCGCGATCCAGGAGGAATCGGCGCGGGTGATGAAGGCGAAGTTCGAGGGCTATTCGCTCGACCTCCAGGAGGTCCTGATCGGCACGCCGCGGGCTGCGACCGGCGACCACACCATCGAGAATATCCTGATCCAGCTCCGCTCGCGCCAGATCGCGCGCGAGCAGATCGAGACCTATCAGGAGCAGGAGAAGGCCGCGGTGCAGGAGCGCGCGCTCAACGAGGCCAAGGCGACGGCGGCGGCGCAGTCGGCGCTCACGCAGTCGCTGATCCAGGTCAAGGTCAACGAGAACGAGGGCGCGGCGGCGCTCGCCCGCGCGCAGAAGGATGCTGAAACGAGGAAGGTCACGGCGGCCGCGGTCGGCGAGCAGTCGCGGCTCGAAGGCCAGGGCGAGGCTGACCGGGTGCTCGCGGTCGGCACCGCCAACGCGCAGGCGACCAAGCTGTCGGTCGATGCCTATGGCGGGCCGGAGTACCGGCTGGCCGAGCAGAACTTCGCGAAGTTTGCGGACGCGCTGACCCGGATCAACCAGCCGCTGGTGCCGCAATTCCTGATGTCGGGCGGTGCCGCGCAGGAGAACAGCAATGCGGGGTTGATCCCGACCGCGATGCTGAGCTCGATGTTCGGACAGATGATGCCCGGCGCGCTGGAGAGGCTGAAGGACGAGGCGCCAAAGGCCGCGCGCCGGATCAACGGCCAGTAGGGCGGCGGCAGTACGGCGAACGATAGCCGCGAAGGAAGTGCGCTCCCTCTCCCGCTTGCGGGGGAGGGCCGGGGTGGGGGTCTCTCCACGAGTCCTATCGAGGAGAGAGCCCCCACCCGGATCGCATCTGCGATGCGATCCGGCCTCCCCCGCGAGCGGGAGAGGCGAAGCGAGTCTGCGGGCAGACCGATCCTATTCGGTCTTGTCGACGTTCCAGAACACCGGTGGCGCGGGGCCGTCCAGCACGCCGCTCAGCGATTTGCGCCAGGCGCTCGGCATCCGGAACTGGCCGAGCGGGATATAGATCACCTGCTTATAGGCCTCCGTCTGGATGTCGACTGCGAGCTGCTTCTGCGCGTCGGGGGCGGTCGCGCGCGCAAAGGCGTCGCGCATCTGCTCGATCTTGGCGTTCTCCGGCCAGCCGAACCAGGCACGCTTGCCGTTCGCGGCGATCTGGTTGTTGACGATCGGGTTCATCGTTTCGGTGGCGCCCGTGAAGGTGAAGAACATGTTCCAGCCGCCTTCCTTCGGCGGCTTCTGGCTGGCGCGCCGGCTGACCACGGTCTGCCAGTCCGTCACCTGCGCGTCGACATTGAAGCCGGCCGCGCGCAACAGCTGCGCCGCGACGGTCGGCGGTCCCTTCAACGTCTGCACGTCGCCGGGGATCATGATCACGACCGGCGTGCCGTCATAGCCCGAGGCGGCCAGCGCCTTTTTGGCCTCGGCCATGCCGTTGCCCTTGATCAGCGTCTCCGCGCCGGCGTCGCTGGCGAGCGGCGTGTCGCAGGCGAAAAAGGCGCCGCAGATCTCGTAATATTTGGAATTGCCGACGGTGGCGTCGAGCACGTCCTTCTGGTTCATCGCCAGGAACGCGGCGCGGCGGATCTTGGGGTTGTCGAACGGCGGGTGCAGGAAATTCATCCGGCCTTCGATCTGGAAGCCGAACTTGTTCAGCACGGCCACGGTCAGATCGGGATTGGTCTCGAGCACCGGCACCATGTCGATCGAGGGCTGCTCCAGGAAATCGATGTCGCCGGATTGCAGCGCGTTGATCGCGGTCTGTGCGTCGGGCATCGTGATCCATTCGATGCGATCGACCTTCGCCACCTTGCCGCCGGAGGTCCATTCCGGCTTCTCCTTGCGCGGCACGTAATCGGCGTTGCGCTCATAGACCGCCTTGACGCCCGGCTGGAATTCGGCGGTCAAGAACTTGAACGGGCCGGAGCCGATCTGTTCGGCGATCTGCTTGCCGGGTGGCGTCTCCGCAAGCCGCTTCGGCATCATGAAGGCGACATAGGAGGAGGGCTTTGCGATGCTCTCCAGCACCAGGCCATAGGGCTCCTTCAGCTTGAGCACGATCGTCCTGGGCCCGGCGGCCTCGAGCGACGCCGTGAAGTCCATCAGCTTCTGTCCCGTGCCGTCATTGGTGGCCCAGCGCTTCAGCGAGGCGATGCAGTCTTCCGCCGTGACAGGCGCGCCGTCGTGCCATTTCAGTCCGTCGCGCAAGGTGAAGGTGTAGGTGAGCTTGTCCTCGGAGATCGTCCACTCCGCCATCTGCGGCCGGACCTTGAAGCTCGCATCGATGCCGAGCAGCGTGTCGTAGACCATGTAGCCATGGTCGCGGGTGATGTAGGCGGTGGTGAAGCCGGGATCGATGATGCGCAAATCCGAATGCATCACCGCGGTGATGGTCTTGCCCTTGGCCGCGGCGATCGCGCGCGATGGGAGGATAGCCGGGACCGCGATCGCCGGCGGCACGCTGGCCGCGAGCTTGAGGAGCGTTCTGCGCGAAACATCGACCATTCGCCGTCTCCCGATTTGTCGTTGCGCCGGCACGCATGCCGCAGCGATCGGCATGCTTCACCAATCCGCTGCCCAGCGCAAGCAAGCCTCATGCCGCCGGTCGGACGCGCACAAGCCGGGCCCCGGCGCCGGATTCGCCCGGGCTCTGGACGTGAACGTTCCATGACCGCCGCCGTGGCGCGGGCTGCGCCGTGGCCGCGCAAGCGCGCATCCTGCATAGGAGCCTGCGCTTTCCACCGCACCTCGACGGCTGTTCGGAGCGTGCTCGGCCGTGTAGGCTTGCGATCTGCAAGCCGTCAATAAGGCCGCCAGCAATAAGGCCATATCCCGCCAATTTATGGGAACAAGCAGCCGAGGGAGTCCAGAAAAGCCACATGACCGATATCCGATACGTAGCACCGCGCTCGCTTGATGAAGCGATTGGCGCATTCGCTGCCGCCGGAAGTGCCGCCCGCATTATGGCAGGGGGTACCGATTTGTTGGTGCAAATGCGCGCCGGCCTGGTGCGGCCGGGATTGATCGTCGACATCAAGAAGATCGGCGAGATGACCGAGATTACCGAAACCGCCGACGGCGGTTTCCGCGTGGGTGCTGCCGTCTCCGGCATGGAGCTCGCCGAGCACGCACGCTTCGGCAAGGTCTGGCCCGGCGTGCTCGAGGCCGTGAACCTGATCGGCTCCAAGCAGGTTCAGGGCCGCGCATCCGCCGGCGGCAATCTCTGCAACGGCTCGCCGGCCGGCGACAGCGTGCCGGCGATGATCGCGGCCGGCGCCGTCGTCACGGTGCAGGGCCCGAACGGCCGCCGCGAGCTCAAGGTCGAGGATGTGCCGGCCGGGCCGGGACGGACCAACCTCAAGCCGGGCGAGATCCTCGTCAGCTTCACCTTGCCGCCGCGGCCCAAAGGCTCGAGCGACGCTTACTTGCGGATGATCCCGCGCACCGAGATGGACATCGCCGTGGTCGGCATCGGCGTCAGCCTGACCTTGAAGGACGGCGTCTGCACCGCGGCCCGCGTTGGGCTCGGCGCAGTGGCACCGACCGTGCTGCTGGTCGCGCCGGCTGCGCAGGCGCTTGTTGGCTCGAAACTCGACGCTACAGCGCTGGAGGCCGCCGCCGCTGCATGCCGCGCCGCCTGCCGTCCGATCGACGACAAGCGCGGCACCATCGCCTACCGCATCAAAACCGCGGGCGTGCTGCTCAAGCGCACGGCCGCGATCGCCGCCCAGCGCGCCGGAGGACACTAGCACCATGGCGAAACTGCACGTCACCACCTCAGTCAACGGCGAGCCGGTCGAATTCCTGTGCGAGCCCTATGAGACCATGCTCGACGCGTTACGCGGGCAATTGGCGCTCACCGGCTCCAAGGAGGGCTGCGCCTCCGGCGATTGCGGCGCCTGCTCGATCACGCTCGACGGCCGCCTGGTCTGCTCCTGCCTGATGCTCGCGGCCGAGGCCGAGGGCCATGAGATCAGGACCATCGAGGGCATGGCCAAGGGCGGCGAGCTGCATCCCCTGCAGCAGAAATTCCTCGAGCATGCTGCGCTCCAGTGCGGCATCTGCACCTCGGGGATGCTGGTCGCCTCCGAGGCGCTGCTCGCCAAAAATTCCAACCCGACCGAAGAGGAAGTCCGCTTCTGGCTCGCCGGCAATCTCTGCCGGTGCACCGGTTACGACAAGATCGTCCGCGCGGTGATGGAGACCGCGGCTGAAATGCGGGAGACTGCTCGATGAACGTCGTCAACAACAAATGGATCGGCCAGCGCACCATCAGGCCCGATGGCGTCGACAAGGTGACGGGCCGCGCGGCGTTTGCCGCCGATACCACCATGCCCGGCATGATCTGGGGCAAGGTGTTGCGCAGCCCGCATCCGCATGCCCGGATCAGGTCGATCAACACCGCCAAGGCGGAGCGGCTACCCGGCGTCAAGGCGGTCGTCACGTCGCGCGACATCGTCGACTTCACGATCGAGAAGGGCGCCGTGATGCTCGGCATCCAGGACATGCGCTGGATGTGTCGTAACGTGATGGCGCGCGACAAGGCGCTGTTCCCTGGTCACCCCGTCGCCGCCGTCGCCGCGACCACGGAAGCGATCGCGGCGGAGGCCTGCAAGCTGATCGAGGTCGACTACGAGGTGTTGCCCTGGGCGATCGAGATCGACGACGCGCTGAAGGCTGACGCGCCGATCCTGCACGAGTTCAACAAATTCGACGGCAAGCCCTCGAACATCATGGGCCGGATCGAATCCAAGAAGGGCGACATCGCGCAAGGCTTCAAGGACGCCGATGTCGTGATCGAGCGCTCCTTCACCACGCGCCCGGTGCACCAGGGCTATATCGAGCCGCATGCCTGTCTGGTCTCGGTCGCCGCCGACGGCAAGACCACGATCTGGTCGTCGAGCCAGGGCCAGTTCATGGTGCGGGCGATGACCTCGATGCTGACCGGCATCCCGCAGAACGACATCCGCGCCATCCCCGCCGAGATCGGCGGCGGTTTTGGCGGCAAGACCATCGTCTATCTCGAGCCGCTCGCGACCTTGCTCGCCAGGAAATCCGGCCGTCCGGTCAAGATGGTGATGACGCGCGAGGAGGTGATGCGGGCCACCGGGCCGACCTCGGGCTCCAAGAGCACGGTGAAGATCGGGGCGAAGAAGGACGGCACCATCGTTGCCGCCCACGGCACCTTCTATCTGCAGGCCGGCGCGTTTCCGGGTTCGCCGATCCGCGGCGCGGTCGGTTGCAGCTTTGCGCCCTACGACATTCCGCATGTGCTGTCGGAAGGGTTTGACGTCTGCTCCAACCGCTCCAAGGTCGCGGCCTATCGCGCGCCCGGCGCGCCGATCGGCGCCTATGCGGTGGAATGCGTGTTCGACGAGCTCGCAGATAGCCTCAAGATGGACCCGCTGGAGTTGCGGCTGAAGAACGCAGCCAAGGAAGGCACCAAGGCGGCGCACGGCCCGGTGTTTCCGCGCATCGGCTATATCGAGACGCTGGAAGCCGCCAGGAACCATCCGCATTACGCCGCGCCGCTCGGCAAATATCAGGGCAGGGGCGTCGCCTCCGGCTTCTGGTTCAACGCCGGCGGTGAGTCCTCCGCCCAGGTCAACATCACCGAGGACGGCAACGTCGTCGTCACGACAGGGCATCCCGATATCGGCGGCTCGCGCGCCGGCATCGCCAACATCTGCGCCGAGCTGCTCGGCATCGACTACAAGCGCATCTCCGTCATCATCGGCGACACCCAGACGGTCGGCTTCTCCAACCTCACCGGCGGCAGCCGCGTGCTGTTCGCCTCCGCAATGGTGGTGACGCAGGCGGCCGACAAGGTGATCGCGACCTTGCGCGAGCGCGCGGCAAAGATCTGGGAGATCGATCCTGAAGCCGTGAAGTGGGAGAACGGCGCCGCGCATCCGGTGAGCCCGAATGCCGGCCAGTTCGAGCCGTTGACGCTCGCCGACCTAGCCGAGAAGGCGCCGTCGCAGGGCGGCCCGATCGGCGCCAGCGTGCAGCTCAACACCCAGGGCGCGGAGGGCGGCTTCGGCACGCATATTTGCGACGTCGAGGTCGATGTCGATCTCGGCATCGTCAGGGTTGTCAGATACACCGCGGTGCAGGATGTCGGCCGCGCCGTGCATCCGAGCTATGTCGAGGGCCAGCTGCAGGGCGGGGTCGCGCAGGGCATCGGCTGGGCGCTGAACGAGGAGTACATCTACAACAAGGACGGCAAGGTCGATAACCCGGGCTTCCTCGATTATCGCATGCCGGTCTGTTCCGACCTGCCGATGCTCGATTGCGCGCTAGTCGAGGTGCCGAACCCGAAGCATCCGCAGGGCGTCAAGGGCGTCGGCGAGGTGCCGCTGGTGCCTGTCATGGCCGCGGTCGCCAACGCCGTGCACAACGCGCTGGGCAAACGCTTCTACAGCCTGCCGATGTCGCCGCCAAAGGTCTCGGCGGCGCTCGATGCGCCGACGCAGCAGGCCGCGGAGTAGGGAGCGTAGGGCGGGTTAGGCGACTGCGTCCGCCGTAGCTCAACGAGCGAAGGCGGAAAGCCCTAACCCGCCATCTTTCCGCACAACGAGTAGCGGCGGGTTACGCTGACGCTAACCCGCCCTACGATTCCGTTCCGAACAACGGCCATTGACGTAGCTGGCTTCGCTTCGGCAAGATCGATCGGATGCATCAAGCTCACCCTGAACGGATGAGGATGGCCCAGCCCGACGAGCTCTCCGCCTATATGGTGTTCGGTCGCAGCGATTGGGCGGCCTTGCGCGCCAGCACGTCGCTGACGCTGTCGGACGCCGATCTCGCGGCGCTGCGCGGCTTGAACGAGCCGATCAATGCTGCCGAAGTCGCCGACGTCTACCTGCCGCTAACCCGCCTCTTGAACCTGCATTTCGCGGCGGCGCGCAACCTCGCGCGGGTCAAGGCGGAGTTCCTCGGCCGGCCGGCGCGCCGTTCGCCCTACATCGTCGCGCTGGCCGGCAGCGTGGGCGTCGGTAAGAGCACCTTTGCCCGCGTGCTGTGCGCGCTGCTGGCGCGATGGGCCGATCATCCGCGAGTCGAGCTGGTGACCACCGACGGCTTCCTGCATGCCAACGCCGTGCTGGAAGAACGCGGTCTGATGCGGCGCAAGGGCTTTCCCGAGAGCTACGACCTGCCGCGCATGCTGCGGTTTCTCGCTGCCGTCAAGGCGGGCGAACGCGAGCTCGAGCTGCCGGTCTACTCGCATCTGATCGGCGATATCGTGCCGTCGGAACGTCAGGTGATCCGGCAGCCGGACATCCTGGTGTTCGAGGGCCTCAACGTGCTGCTGGCGCGCGGCACCGCGCCGGTGGTGGTGTCGGATTTCTTCGACTTCTCGATCTACCTCGATGCCGATGAGGCCGACATCCAGACCTGGTATGTCGAGCGCTTCCTCAGGCTGCAGCCGACCGCGTTCCGAAATCCCGCTTCCTATTTCCACCACTACAGGGACCTGCCGCCCGGCGACGCGCGGGAGGTTGCGGAGCGGCTGTGGCGCGAGCATCACCGCGCCAATCTGCGCGAGAACATCCACCCGACGCGGACCCGGGCCGACGTCGTGCTGCGCAAGCGCGCCGACCATTCGATCGGGGAGGTCTGGTTGCGGGAGACGTAGCAGCATAGCGGCGTAGGGCGGGTTAGGCGAAGCCGTAACCCGCCGTCTTTCGGCGCAACGAGCTGCGGCGGGTTACGCTTCGCTAACCCGCCCTACGGCAGCGACGCTTACCGCAACTCCTTCCCCAACTGCGCGAACACCGTCTCGCAGGTCATCAAATCCAGATGTCCGCCGCCGGCGTTCTTGAAGAAGGTGATGTCGTCGGCTGAGAGCCGGCCTTTGACCGCACCGCTCGCGAGGTCGTAATGGTCGCCGAGCACGTCGCTCTCCTTGATGGCGCCGCTCTTGATCGGCTGCAGGATGTCGCCGACGCCGTCGAAGGCGGATTCGCGGCGGTCAACGAACACGCGTGAACGGCGCGCCGCCTCGTCGTCGGATTCCCGGGTCTCCGGGGTAAAGCCGCCGACCAGGTCGAGATGGGTGCCGGGCCGCAAATTGGCGCCCTTGACCAGCGGCTCGCGCGAACGGGTGCAGGTGGTGATGATGTCGGCCTCGCGAGTTGCGGCGTCGAGGTCGGTGACAACATCGGCGGCGATGCCGTCGGCCTCCAGCAGCGTCGCCAGCTCTTGCGCGCGCTCCACGGTCCGGTTCCAGATCCGCACCCGCTTCAGCTGCGGCCGCACCGTGCGGTGCCCGCGCACCAGCCAGTGCGCCATCTCGCCGGCGCCGACAACCAGCAGCGTCTCGGCATCGGGCCGGGCGAGATGTTTGGCCCCCAGCGCGGAATCCGCGGCGGTCTTCCAATGGGTGATCTCGGCGGCGTCCATCACCGCGAGCGGCCGCCCGTCATCGCCGTCGAACAGCACGCAGACCGCCTGCACGGCCGGCAGCTTGCCATGCGCAAGGTTGCCCGGAAAGCTGGTGTACAGCTTGGTCATCATGAAGCGGCCGGCATCGACCGCGCTGCGGGTGACCAGCTGCTGGCCCTTGTCGTCGCCGAGATAGCCGTCGCGTACCGCGATCTTCGGCCGCCGGTGCGCGGCCTCGATCGCCTCGATCAGGATCGGAAAGGTCAGGACGCGGTTGACCTCGTTGTCGTCGACAATATGCACGTGTTGCTCTCCCAGGGCGCCCCTGCGCTCCGCCCAGGCGCGACCGGCGCGCCAAAAACCGGTCCGGACTGGATAGCGCGTGGGCAAGGTTAGTCAACAAGGCCAGTCAACCGGACATGCACCGCCGCCCGTCACTTGCTATCCTGTTGACTGATTCTCTCGCAGGTCTTTGCAAGCCGTGGTTGCAGTCGTCGTCGCTATCCTGATTTTCATGCTGTTGAGCGGCGCCGCGCTTGGGACCATGGCGATCCATGCCCGGCTCAAGGACCATCATCGCAGCGACGAGACCAACACCTCGGTGCGCCTGGTCGCGACGCTGTTCGTCACCATGCCGTCGCTGCTGCTCGGCCTGATGATGAACAATGCCGCCAACACCTATGTGGCAGTCGACCGCAACCTGCATGTGTTCGCCACCGACATCATCCTGCTCGACCGCGGCCTGCGGCCGCTCGGCCCCAGCGCCGACGAGCCGCGCCGCCGGCTGCTCGCCTATGTCGAGCAGGTGCTCAAGGACGTGCCGATCTCGCGGGCGAGCGAAGTGTCCGAACATTTGCTCGACGAGGTCGGCACCAGCCTCCGCGAGCTGCGGTTCGACGACGAGCAGAAGGTCGCGCTGTGGAACGACGCAAGGTCGGTCTACCGGCAGGCGGTGCAGCAGCGCTGGACCTTCGTCGAGCAGTCCGACGGTTCGTTTCCGTCGCCGCTGATCTGCATCCTGGTCGCCTGGCTGACACTGATGTTCGTGACGCTCGGCTTCCGCGCGCCGCGCAACGCGGTGGTGATCGCGACCTACATCGCCGCCGCGGCGCTGATCTCGGCCGCGATCTACCTGATCCTTGAAATGAGCACGCCGTTCTCCGGCCCGATCCAGCTCTCCGACCGCCCGCTGGTGCGCGCCGCCGAGGAGATCAGGCGCTAGCAAGATGTAGCCCGGACGAGCGAAGCGATATCCGGGACGGTTCCCGCATGTCGCGGAGCCTGTCATCGGGCGCGCATTCGCGCGACCCGTTGGCTCATGCGGGCTACACGCCGGTATTGGCGCGCGCTTCAGGCTTTATTCCGCTTCGATCGCGAACAAGCGCGAAATTCTTTCAGCGCCGCTGGCGGAATATGGTGCGGCGTCGGGCGTCCTTACGCATGCAAGTCGTTTGCATTCGAAAAGGAGACATTATGAAGACATCGATCTCGCTCGCACTCGCCACCGCCATGTCGTTCGCACTCGCATCCGCCGCCTTTGCCGCCCCGCCGACCAAGACCGGCACCACGGCAAAGGGCTCGGTGCTGACCGACGCCAAGGGGATGACGCTCTACACCTTCGACAAGGACTCGGACGGCAAGTCGGCCTGCAACGGCCCGTGTGCGACGAACTGGCCGGTGCTGAAGGCGGAGGCCAGCGACAAGGCCGAAGGCGGCTACACCATCATCTCGCGTGACGACGGCTCCAAGCAGTGGGCCTACAAGGGCAAGCCGCTCTATACCTTCGCCAAGGACCAGAAGGCCGGCGACATCACCGGCGACGGTTTTCTCAACGGCGCCTGGCACCTCGCGCAGCCGTGAGGATTTTTGCAGGTTCGTAGGGCGGGTTAGCGCAAGCGTAACCCGCCATCTCTCCGCGCGTGAGATTTTGCGGCGGGTTACGCTATCGCTAACCCGCCCTACAATCGCGCCTACGTCCTGCTCTTCAGCGCCATGCCCATGCTGATCCAGCTGACGCCGGCGCAGATCAGATCGACGCTGAGGAAGATGCCGAGCACGTAGAGGCTCGACACCGGCCAGCGCGCCAGGATCATGACGCCGAGCACCAGCGTGATCAGGCCGGAGATCGCGACCATGCCCCACGGCGCCGCCGAGTTCATGCCGAAGGCGAGGAAGATGCGGACGATGCCGGAGACGACCAGGGCGATGCCGAGGAACAGCGTCAGCGTCGCCGCGGCGAGCAGGGGATTCTCGAAGGTGATGAAGCCCGCCACGACATAGAGCGCGCCGAGCAGCAGCCAGAACAGGAACTTGCCCCACGACTTGAACTGGAACGCGTTGACGATCTCGGCGGCGCCCGCCACGATCATCATGGCGCCGACGAACAGCACGCTGACGACGGTGGCGAACAACACGCTGCCGAACGCGAGCACGCCCGCGATCAGATAGATCACGCCGAGGGCGACGATCCAGCCCCACTTCGCGCGAAGGTTGGCAAGCCCGGATCCGAGGCTGTGAGGAGGTGTAGCGGGTGAGCTGGACGCGCTGGACATCGTATCGCTCCCGAATGCTGAACCAAAACCATGCTACCATAGGTGAAGGCGCGGACAAGGTCGGGTGCCGAGGTGGCACGAAATGCATGCTTGGTGGCACCTCCGGCGCCCGGAGACGTTGATTCAAATCAATCGATGTGTTGCCGCGCAGCATTCGTCCCGCTCGGCGGCAGCCGGTCCGCATCGGACGACGGACTGTCCGGATCGGAGAGCATATTATCCGGATCGCGCATCCACCCAAGGAGGTCGACATGCCCACCACGCACGACGCGGATCACACCTACAAAATCCTGGAACTGGTCGGATCGTCGGACAAAAGCATCGAGGCGGCGATCGAGAACGCCGTCACCCGCGCGTCGAAGACGATCCGCGAGATGAAATGGTTCGAGGTGGTGCAGACGCGCGGCCATATCGAAGATAACAAGGTCCGGCACTACCAGGTGACCTTGCGGGTCGGCTTCACGCTGGAGTAGGGCGCGTCGGGCGGTTTGCTAGTCACGCAGATCGGCGCAAGGCACGGCCCGGCGGATTCCGGGCCCGACACCTCGCCATGCGTTGGAATGACGGTGAGGTGAGCGCGCGACTCAGGCTCCCTCCCCCCTTGCGGGGGAGGGTTGGGGAGAGGGGTGGCCCCGGGCGAGATGATGATTGATGAACGCATCGTCCTCGCAAATGCGGTGCTTGTCACCTCGAAAAATACGGAGAGAGTTCGTCGTGTGGCACCCCTCTCCCTAACCCTCTCCCGCAAGGGGAGAGGGAACCCTGCCGCCGCTGCCTTCCTCACACGCCAATCACTGAGTTGCCCGACGGCGCAAGCCCCTCCGTCAAAAATATTTCGCTTTATCAGAAGTGCAACTCAGTGTAGGGTTCGCCGGTCTCACCCGATCGAGGGGCGCTTCGCGATCGTCACGAACGCGGTGTGAGATGCGGTGGACGCCGGGCGTGGCACTGACGAAAACACGCAAGGCGGACGGCGAAGTCGTGTGGTCCTGACGCCCTAGTGGCCGGTGTCTCGTCGCAGGACGCGAAGGCGTTTTGCGAAGGCGGTGACAAACAAGCCAAGTCTCGCCGGGGAGAGCACGAAATAAGTCGTAACCCATCGCGCAGGGAAAGCCGGAGTTCCCGGTTACACCTGTGGTCCTACCCCCGAGCTTTCTACCTTTGCTCGGGGCCCATGGGTGCGATCGGCACCCGGCTTTCCCTGCGCCCTCTGCTTGAGGAGGGCGGAACGAAGAGCAAGGCTCGGGCAAGTGATGTCGCGAGAACGCGAAGCTGCGTCCCCACCCACACTGTCATCGCTCGGCTTGACCGGGCGATCCAGTACGCCGCGGCCTCTCGGCTCAAACACTGGCGTCTCTGGAATACTGGATCACCTGCATGCGCGGGTGATGACACTGAGCAAGCTGTTTACCCATCACCTTCGCGACAGCGGCGCGGGCGGGGGCGGAGCGGTGGCGCCGGCGGCGAGCGAGCGCTGCACCATCACGGTGTCGGACCAGCGGCCGTAGCGGTAGGCGACACCCGGCAAGTGGCCGACGCGGACGAAGCCGAAGCGGTCGTGCAGCGCGAGCGATGCGGAATTGTCGCTGTCGATATAGCCGATCATCTGGCGAAAGCCGGCCGCGGCGCAGGTGTCGACCAATTCCTGCAGCAGCCGCCCGCCGACGCCCTTGCCGGTGAATCGATGATGCACATAGATCGAATGCTTCACCGTGTAGCGATAGGCCGGGCGTTTGCGGAACTGCACGACATAGGCGTAGCCAACCACCTCGCCGTCGCACACCGCGACCAGATGCGGCAGGCGGGTATTGCGCAGATTCTTGCGGCGGTCGCGCAGATCGTCGGGCTCGGGCGTGCCGCTATCGTCCACGCTCTCGTCGATGCCGTGGCGGATATGGTGCCGGTAGATCGACAGCATCGCGTCGACGTCGCCGTCGCGCGAGGGACGGACGGTGATCTTGTGATCATTCTCCATTGCGCACAGCGTCCGTTCGCCTATTCGGACACGACATAGGTGTAGAAGCGGACGCGGCCGGAATCATCGATCTCCTTGTAGATGCCCTGCACCTCGACCTCGAAGCCGGGGAACGCGTTGAAGCTCGCCTCGAACATCCGCAAGTAATCGATCATCGGCTTGCTGCGTTCCGACAGCCGTTCGCCGGGCACGATGGTGGCAATGCCGGGCGGATAGACCACGAACGGAGTCGCGGCGATGCGGCCGAAAATCTGGTCGATCGGCAGGTAGTCGACGTCGTTGCGGATCAGATATTGCGCCGCCTCGCGCGGCGACATCGCGATCTCGGGGAGATGTTCAGGCAGGAATTGCTTGGCCTGCAGTGTGCTGACGCCCCCGTCCCGGAAGAAACGGTGCATGTCGCCGCAGAGGTCGCGCAGCCGAACCCCGGTGTAGCGTTGGGGGCGGCGGCGGAAGAATTCGGGGATGACATCCTCGACCAGCGCGTTGTCGTCATGCAGCTTCTTGAAGGCGACGAGTCCAGAGACCAGCGTGCCGGCCTTGCTGGCCTCGACGCCGGGTGTCAGCAGGAAGAGCAGGGAGTTGAGGTCGTTCTTCTCGGCGACGATGCGGTTCTCGCGCAGATATTGCGCCACCACGGGGGCGGGGATGCCGTGGTCGGCATAGGCACCGGTGGCATGGTCAAAGCCGGGCGTCAGCAATGTGAGCTTGTTCGGGTCGGTCATGGCAAAGCCCGCCGTCAGCTCAGGGAAGCCGTGCCACGCCTCGCCAGGGTTGAGCTGCCAGTAGGACGGATTGGTCGCAAGCTGATCGGTCGAGATCGTCTCCCAGGCGACATTGTGGACGCCGTTCTCGCGCGCGACGTCCGGGATCATGACGCGATCGGGCACGAAAGGTTCGAAGAACCAGCGCCGCTCCGCGCGCGTCTCCTTCTCCTCGAACTCGCGTTTGACGGCACGGATCTTCTTGCGCAGCTCGATGCCGAGCCGGATCGTATCGTCCCACAGCACTTCGCCGGAGCGGCCCTTCATCATCTGCGCGCCGACGTCGAGCGAGGCGAAGATGGGATAGAACGGCGAGGTCGAGGCGTGCTGCATGAAGCTTTCGTTGAAGCGGCGGTGCTCGACGCGGCGCTTCTGCCCCTTGATGTGGCGGTCGCGGATGTGGATCTGCGAGGCCTGCGAGAAGCTCGCGAGCTGCTTGTGGGTCGATTGGGTGGCGATGATGCCGGGCGCCTCGGGGCCGAGATCGGACAGCCCCATCGCGAAGCGGCCGGAATAGATCGGGTGGAATTTCATGAAGCCGGCCCAGGCCTCGTCGAACAGGATGTAGTCGCAGAGATGGCCGATCCGCTTGAGGATCATCTCGGCCGAATGGATGGTGCCGTCATAGGTGCACTGCTCGACCACGGCGACGCGGAACGGGCGTTCCTTCTTCCAGGCGTTCTCGTCCTTGACCAGCGGGTGCTTGCGGATGTGGTCGCGCAAGCTCCCTTCGTCGAGCAGGTCCCAGCGCATCGGGCCGATCAGGCCCCAGGCGTTGCGCACGGTGGGCACGTAGACCGGGATGCCGCCGCCGATCAAAAGCGCGCCGTGATGCGCGGCCTTGTGGTTGTTGCGGTCGAACAGCACGAGGTCGCCGTCGGTGACCAACGATCCGAGCGCGACCTTGTTGGAGGTCGAGGTGCCGTTGAGCACGAAATAGGTCTTCTCGGCGCCGAAGATCCGCGCCGCCTCCTTCTGCGCCTTCAGCGCCGGCCCCTCATGGGTGAGCAGGTCGCCGAGGTCGAGCACGGAATTGTCGAGGTCGTCGCGGAACACGGCTTCGCCGAGATGTTCGACGAACACGCGGCCGATCGGGCTGCGGCTGTAGAACACGCCGCCATTGTGGCCCGGGCAGGTCCAGAGCTGGTTGCCTTCCTCGGCATAGTCGACCAGGGCGCCGAAGAACGGCGTCTTCAGGTTCTCGGCATACTGCTTGAGCCTGGAGATCAGGTTCTTGGCGATGAAGGGCGGGGTTTCCTCGGACAGGAACACATAGCCGTCGATGAAATCGAGCACCTCGACCGGCAGGTCCTCGAACCGCTTGCGGCGGATCAACAGGATGATCGGGAAGTCGAGGCCGCGCCGGCGCATCAGGTTGATCAGCGCTGCGGTCTTGCCTTCAAGTCCCTTCTTGCCCCAGTCGACCACCATGCAGCCGATCGCAGCATCGGTCTGCACCGCGATCTCGGCGTCTTCCAGCTTGCGGGCGCGGACCACCTCGAAGCCGGAGCGCTCGATCTCGGCGATGATCTGGTTGAAGCGGATGCCCTCGAGGTCGTCGGCCTCGAACACCGGCGCGGCGAACAGGAAGTTGAAGCGTTTGAAATAGTCCATGCGTGTCCCCGAACTGGTCCGGCTGAACCTGTCGGCACAATTCATGACAATCAGATGACAATGGGCGGGATGGCTCCGGCGCAGCGAAGAATCCGTATGTTATCCCGCCACCGGCACCAGGCCGTAGCGCAGCATCGTCTCCTTCATCTTCGCCGGATCGGGCGCGCCGCCGGCCATCAGCGCGGCCATCTCTTTGAAATATTGCGGGCCCAGCGCACCGGGGCTCAGCAGGCACAGACAGGTCGCCGGACCGTTCGAGCGGTTGGTGAAACCGTGCACGATGCCGCGCTTGATGAACACGGTCTCGCCGGGAGCGAGGTCGATGTCCTTGCCGTCGACCCGCCAGGTCGAGACGCCGGACAGGCCGTAGATCGTCTCGTCCCAGCTCTCGTGATAATGCGGGATCGGCATTCGTGCATTCGGCGCCAGCGTCATCTCGAACAGGTCGATGCTGCCGCCGGTCGTGTCCTTGCTCTCCAGGAATTTGAGCTGCAGCGCGCCAATATCGATCAGTTCGGGCATGGTGTCCTCGCGTGTGGTTCGCGGGCCACGATAGCGGATGGTGTGCGGCGAGGCGAATCGCGCTGGGCGGGCGTGTCAGTGTCTCGACGAATCCGTTGGGGCGCGCGGAAGCTAGCCGGCGAAGACATCAATCGAAATGGCACAATTCCGTAAAACCGGACACGCGGATGTCCGCGCACAAGCGGCGTGTCCGCCGCAATTGGTAGCCCGGATGAGCGGCAGCGACATGCGGGGGCGGTCCTGCCCCGCATGTCGTGGAGGCTGTCATCAGTCGCGCACTTTGCGCGACCCGTTGGCTCATGCGGGCTACACGCTGACGCGCTCAGTAGACGAGGTTCGTGCCCGGCGGCTTCTCAAGTGCCGCCGCCAGCGTGCGATACTCCTCGCAGTCGGGGCCGCAGATCTCGGCGATCCGGCTCAGGTGATATTGCGCCTGGTCGCGATTGCCCTGTTCGATCTGCCAGAGGCCGTAATAGTTCCACGTCAGCACGTGGTTCGGATCGGCCTTCAGCGCGCGCTCGTACCAGACCTGCGACTGCTTGTAGTCGCCGAGCTTGCGATAGGAGTAGCCGATCAGATTGGCAACGTTCGGATGATCGTCACGGCCGAGCGCGTGCAGCTGGTCGATCGCGGCGGCGTAGTCGTTGCGTTCGTAGATCGTCGCATAGGCCGCGCGATAGGCATCGCGGAATGCCGGATCGTCGAAGCCGGATTGCTTGGTCGGCTTCTTGACCCGGTGCGTGCTCTTCCTGCCTTTCTCCTGAGGGTAGGATGGCGCCGGAGTGTCGTAGCTCGATCCGTAGGGATTTCCGCCGCCACCTCCGCCTCCACCACCTCCACCGGCCGCGACGGCAGTCTGCGGTGGAAACAGGATGATCGGCGCTGTCAGAAATGCCGCAAGCATTGCGAGCTTCATCGGTGACTTGATCATGCACACCTCCCGATTCGACGTGGACAGTCTTTGGTCAGAAGCACTAACTCCCGATCGCGGGAGACATTCCGCTCGTTCTGAAAGATTGTCTGCGGCAGCCGATGCGGCAATCCCACTGTCGCTTCAGGACGTCGCGGCTGCACATGCGTGCTGGCCGAGTGTGTTGTTCGCACCATCGAACGGCGGAGTCGAAACTAACATCGGTGTTAGAATTGCGTCGGTCGCGCGAGGTCTGTGCGAAGGGCGAGCCAGCGTCAACGCGTGTAGCCCGAATGAGCGTAGCGATATCCGGGGTCTCTCTTCGCCGCATATCGCGGAGCCTGTGATCGGGTACGCATTCGTGCGACCCGTCGGCTCATGCGGGCGACAACCGTCGCTACTTCTGCTCCATATGCCAAGCGCCGTCCCAATCCGCGGCCGGCGGATTTTGCATGAAGCCTGCGACACGCGTCTTCATGGCGATCGACGGCCCATCGCCGGGCACTGCAGCGAGCGCCGCGGCAAAGGCGGTCTCGGCGTCATCCCAGCGCCGGTCGCGATAGGCGGCGAGACCATCCGCGTAGTGCTGCCGCAACTCGGTCTGCGCCGGCGTCAGCTCGTCCTTCTTGCCGATGATCTCGAACACTGCGACCGGCTGGCTCTGGCCCATCACGACGAGACGGTCGATCTCGCGCAGCTCGATGGTCGCGGCGCAGGCTGTGGCGGTGGCCTCCGAGATCAGGCTGCGACTGCCGTAGAACTTGTTGGCGCCTTCGAGCCGCGAGGCGAGGTTCACGGTATCGCCGAGCACCGTGTAGCTCATCATGAACTCGGAGCCGATGCTGCCGACCAGCGCCTCGCCGGTGGCGATCCCGATCCGGATGTCGCAGTCGGTCGGGATCGCGCGCACGCCGAGCAGTTCGGGCAGATCCTTGCGCAGCTGGCTGACCTGGCCGATCATGTCGATGGCGGCAAGCGCGGCCAGATGGGTCTGCTCGGCCTCCTCGACGAAGGGGGCGCCCCAATAGGCCATGATGGCGTCGCCGATATATTTGTCGATGATGCCGTGATGCGCATGGACCGGCGCGGACATCGTCGACAGATAGAGGTTCATGATCTTGACGAGGCCGCTCGGCGTCACACCTTCGCTCAGGCTGGTAAAGCCCTTCATGTCGCAGAACATCACCGTCATGACGCGGCGCTGTCCTTCGGTAGCGGCGATCGCCGGCTGTTCGAGCAGGCCCTCGGCGATCCGCGGATTGATGTAGCGGCCGAAGGTCTCGCGGATCCGCTGGTTGTGGCGCAGCGTCTCGATCATGCGGTTGAAGGCGGCCGAGAGCTGGCCGATCTCGTCCTGGGTCGTGATGGCGATGGCGCCGTCGAGGCGGCCGGCCTCGACCTCGCGGGTGCCCTCCAGCAGGCGCATCACCGGGCGCGTGATGCCGCTGCCGACCAGCATCGCGAACACGAAGCCGAGGATCGCGGCAATCGCGGTGACGACGCCGGAGATGATGATCGCCCGTTGCTGGGCGGACATCACCTTGGCCGCCGCCGAGCCGACCTGCGCCAGCATGTCGGCGCGGATGCCCTCGATCCGGCTGTTGAACTCGTCGCGCAGGGCGTCGGCGCGGAGCGTGGTCTGGCGCGCGGCCGTAAAGTCCTTGGCGTCGAGCTGCTCGAGCAGCGTCTTGTTCTCCGCATTCAGGCGCATCAGGAGGTCGTTGACGGCATTGTCGATGCGGTCATCGAGGCGCCCGAGCGCGGCATTGTCGGAGGGGGTCGAGGGATCGGCGATGATCGCATCGATCAGCACCCGCGCGGCATCGGCCTCGCGCTTGATCAGCGGCTCGATCTCGTCGAAGGTCTTGCGCGCGCTGTCGTAGCCGGTCTCTTCGCCGGGCGCCTGCATCTTCGCCATCATCATCCGGCGCATCGCCAAAGACCGCTCCAGCGCGCGGATGTTGACGCGGGCGAGATGGCCGTAGGCGGGGATGTAGCGGTTGGTGAGCTCGTCGAGGAGATGGCCGACCTGACCCGCCATCACCATCGACAGCAGCGAGGTGATCACCGCGAGGATGATGAGCCCCGTGGCGATGCCGACGATCTTCTGCCTGATCGAATTTCGAAACATGCCCGGCCCTGCCGCGGCTGCAATAGGCGGGTGTATCCCGCCGTGGCGGCGAAACAGCTAATAGAGTTCCGCGGGCTGCGGTGCAAGCGACGACCGGCACCCGCTTTCCTGTCCCCGGGCCCGGTTCGGGGCGCGGGGCTAGCGCAGGCCTTCGTAGACCATCAGGCCGCGGGCGATCGCGAGCTTGCGCAGGGCCCGTGGCACAAACCGTTCCTGGGGATGCAGGTAACGCCACGAGGTCAGCACCAGGTCGCGCAGCCGGGTGACGTCGTCCTCGAACGGGGCGAGCAGACCGGTCAGGCTCGCCGGCGTATGGACGCGGGCGGTGAAGGGGAGCAGCAGCAACTCAAGATGCGCCTTGGACCCGGTCTCGGTCGTGGCGGTGACGCCGGCGATGGCCGGCAGGGTCTCTTCGACGACGCAGGTGATGATGTCTTCGATCTCGCCGCGGCTCTCACCCGTGAACAGGGCGGAAAAACTGCGGTTCTTGAGGTCGCAGCCGAGCAGGGCGGAGGTGCGGGTGCCGGCGACGCGGAACGGAAAGCGGGTTTCGCCGTCATAGGCCAGCACGAAGATGTCGGACAGCAGCTCGCGCACCGCGGACGGCTCAAACTCACTCCGGTCAGGTGCACGTGCGGTGCCGCGCTTCGCATTCCAATAAGCGAAGTACTCGCGGCTGGAGCTGTGTTTCATCTAAAGAACCTTGCCCGGCGCCTGTCTCGGCGGGACACATCTGTCCCGGTTTTGCTCAGGCGCCTTCCCTTCTCTGTTGTGCAGGGAAGGCTGTGCAGCGTCCATGCCGCGGCCGCGCTTTGGGCGGCTTATCGGCAGCTTTGTGTTGTTAACGTAAATTTAACTATGTCCTTGGCGCCCGTGGAACCTCCGCGTAGGGTCCGCGCGTTCCCGTTCGCCGGCTGCCCCAAGCGCCGGCGTGGTTGGTACACAGGTGGCGTCAAACAGTATGGTCATCGTGCGGGGAGGGGTGGGGATGTTTTCCCGATCCCTCTGGGACACGAGAAGATCAGCCGATCAGGGAGGACGTTCTCAGCGTCCTCCCTTTTCTTTTGGCCAGAGTATCGTGTCCCGGACGCAGTGCAGCGCGAAGCGGTGCGCTGCAGAGCCGGGACCCATGCCAGACCCCACTCAAGAACTAAGCTGGTCAGACAGATCTCGCCAATCTGGATTGAGCCCCTCAATCAGCTTGATCTTCCAGGCACGACGCCATCGTTTGAGGGCGTGTTCACGCGAGCGCGCCTCCAGAACGGATTCGAATACCTCGAAGTAGACCAGCTGATCGATTGTATTGTCGCGTGAAGCCCGGGACGAGCTTCGCCTCGTGCTCAGCGATTCGGCGCGCAAGATTGTTTGTAACGCCTACATAGAGGGTCCCATTTCGCCCGCTCGCGAGGATGTAAACGAAGAATTGCGTGCTCATCCTCGACCAAATGGATACGGAAAGCGTTCGAAGTCTTGCAAGTTTAGGCAGCATAGCCAATTTCCGTGGGTCCCGGCTCAGCGTCGCAACACTACGTGCTGCGACGCGTCCGGGACACGAGAGGTGTCCGATTTCGGGATTGTGCACTTGCACAGTGGTGTCAAAGCCGCCTATCTCTGATTCACCGCCGCATGCGAGGTCGCCGACCCCTTGGACTCCCATCCCGAATCCCCGCTCGCGCCGCCGCCGGAGGCGCCGCGCGAGCCGATCCTGACGTTGCCGCCGGCGCTCACCGCCTACATCCTCCTGATCGCGGTGATCCATCTGCGGGTGCTGCTGCCGCCGGAGATGGAAAACTGGACCATCGACGTCTTCGGCTTCATCCCGAAGCGCTACGATTCGACGCTGCTCGACATCACCTTCCCGGGCGGGGACGGCGCCAAGGTCTGGACCTTCGTCACCTATTCGCTGCTGCACGCCAACCTCACCCACATCGCCTTCAACGTGCTGTGGCTGCTGCCGTTCGGCAGCGCGCTGGCGCGGCGCTTCGGCGCGGTGCGCTTCTTCGTCTTCATGGCGGTGACGGCGGCCGCGGGCGCGCTCGCGCATCTGCTGACCCATGAGCACGCGATCGCGCCGATGATCGGCGCATCGGCGTCGGTGTCGGGCACGATGGCGGCGGCGATCCGCTTTGCCTTCGTGAAGGGTAGCTTCCTGTCGTTCAACCGGGGCGACGCCGAGGCGGCCGCCAAGGTGCCTGCGCTGTCGCTGTGGCGGGCGCTGCGCAACGGACGGGTGCTCGCGTTCCTGGCGATCTGGTTCGGCGTCAACATCCTGTTCGGCGCCACCTCGCTTTCGCTCGGCGGTGAGGGCGCGAGCGTCGCCTGGCAGGCCCATATCGGCGGCTTCCTCGCCGGGCTGTTGCTGTTCTCGCTGTTCGATCCGGTCCCGCGCGCGCGGGACGATGCTGCAGATGCGTCGTCGGTGGATCAGTCGGGGCGCGTCTGATCGCCGCTTGCGGCTCGGATCGAATTCCTCCATCATCTTTGCGACGCAGAAACAAAGCGGGCCGACAGATGGAGCCCTGCTACTGACCGCGCCCCGGAACCGAAATCGGCGCGGAACTGTTGATTGAAGACTCTGGCGAACAGGCGCGACCTCCTCAAAGGGGCGCCGACGGATTCAGGGAGACGACAATGACGGTACGTTCCATTCTCGATGCAAAGGGCCATCAGGTGATGAGCGTCGCGCCAGGCGCGAAGCTCTCGGCCGCGGTCAAGCTGCTCGGCGAGCGCAAGATCGGTGCGGTGCTGGTGATTGAGCAGGGCCGCATGGAGGGTATCCTGTCGGAGCGCGACATCGTTCGCGTGATCAGCGAGCGCGGCGCAGGCGCACTGGACGAGCCGGTGAGCGCGGTGATGACCAGGAAGGTCGTGAGCTGCCGCGAGTCCGACACTGTCAGCGGCCTCATGGAGGTGATGACCACCGGCAAGTTCCGCCATCTCCCTGTTGTCGAGGACGGCAAGGTGGTCGGGCTGATCTCGATCGGTGACGTCGTCAAGCGCCGCGTGCAGGAATACGAGCACGAGCAGGAGGCGCTGCGCGACTACATCAAGACCGCCTGAGCGCTATTTCCCTGACGTGCCGGCGCCGGTCGACGGCGGCGCCAGGATCTCGATCGCTTCCTCGATCGCGCCGATGGCGCGCTCGGCCGCGCGGATGCCATGCGCGATCAGGTCGTCGGCGCGGTGGAAGTCGAACCAGCCGATCTGGCCGACCCGCGGCGAGATCAGCATGTCGGGCGGATCGCCGGCGAGGCGTGCGCGGGTGATACGGTCCTGCATGATGTTGAAGGCGTCGACCATGACGCTGGAGATCCCGGGACGGCTGGCGCTGCCGAAAAACTCCCGTTTCACAGTGCGTTCGGCCGAGAAGAAGCGGCCGAAGCGCCGCTTCGGCGGCTCCGGTTCGATTTCTGCCTCGGCGGTCACCGCGACCGTCACTTCGGGGGCTGGGGCGGTCGCGCCGTGATTGTAGATCGTGGTCGAGTGCGCGAACACGTCGCTGGAAAGGTTCGCCGCGATCACGATCTCGGCGCCGAGCGCACGGGCGGCCGAGACCGGCACCGGGTTGACCAGCGCGCCGTCGACCAGCCAGCGGTCGCCGATCAGGACCGGTGCGAAGATGCCGGGCAGGGCGTAGGAGGCGCGCATGGCGTCGACCAGGGGCCCCTGGGTCAGCCAGATCTCGTGGCCGGTCCGCACCTCGGTGGCAACGCTTGCGAACTTGACCGCGAGGTCCTCGATCATGGATTTTCCGAGGGCGCCCTCGATCTCGGCGGCCAGTTTGGCGCCGCCGATCAGTCCGGAGCCGTTGAGGCGGATGTCGAGGTAGCCGAGCACGCTGCGCGGCTGCAGGCTGCGAGCCCATTTCTCCAAAGTATCAATATGGCCGGCCGCATAGGCGCCACCGACCACCGAGCCGATCGAGGTGCCGACCACGACGTTGGGGACGATGCCGTGGGCCAGCAGGGTCTTGATGATGCCGATATGGGCAAAGCCGCGAGCGGCGCCGCCGCCGAGCGCAAGCCCGATCACCGGCCGGCGAACCGTTCCCAGTCCTACCTTGTCGGGGCCGTCGGAGCTCTTGTGGCCTCGGCCCATCCAGCTATCCAACACGACAAATCTCCTGCCAGCGCAAGACTAGGCCGCGCAGCAGGGCTGCGCCAGCGTCGTCCATCTTCATGGTTATTCCCCGCAGGCATAATTCATGCCCGGCCCGATCGCGGTAGGCAGGGATTGTGACTGGACCGCGACCTTACGGCTAACATCGGCTTGATCGGCCGGTTCCAAATGGGGGACGGCGGCCCCAGGACTGTGACAAAGCCTTGGACGCCCCTTGGACGAAGGCTTGAATTTGCCGCGTTTTCGTTGAAAAGCATGGTGATGACTTCGAGGGGCAACGGCATCGGCGGATGCGGGCGGGGCGCGCGGCTCCTTCCGCTGCTGGCGCTTGCGGCATTTTTGCTCGCCCTGATCCCTGCTTCCGTCTCGGCGCAATTCTTCAGCGACCGGCCGCCGCCGATCCCGCCGGCCTCGGTGCCCGAGGTGGCGCCGTCCGGCCCGGCGCTGAATCTGGCGCCGCCGTCCGGGCCCGGTTCGGGGCCCGTTCTGCCCGGTCCGCTGACCCAGCCGACCATCGTCCAGCCGTCGATTGCGACCACGCCGCCGGCGGCGCCGCCTCCGACCGGCGCCGCGCCGACTGCGGGGCAGGCGGTGCTCTCGTTGACGGCGCGCTACGGCAAGGACCTGCCGGTGATCAACGCCGGGCTGGTGTGGCGGGTGTTCGCCGACAAGCCCGACGACAACGGCACCTACAAGCTGATCCGCGAGGAACGGGGGGCGACGCCCAACCTCGTGCTGCCGCCCGGCAATTACGTCGTCCATGTCGCGCTCGGCCTCGTCAGCGCGGTGCGCGCGGTCAGCCTGAAGTCGGAGACCGACCGCGAGTCCTTCGTGCTGCCGGCCGGGGGCCTGCGGATCGAAGGCCGGGTCGGCACCAGCAAGATCCCGGCCAACCAGATTTCGTTCGCGATCTACAAGGGCAGCCAGTTCGACGGCTCGGATCGCGGTGCGCTGGTGCCCAACGTCGCCGCCGGCGACGTCGCGCTGCTGCCCGAGGGCACCTACTACATCATCTCCAACTATGGTGACGCCAACTCGGTGGTGCGTTCCGACATCCGCGTCGCGGCCGGCAAGCTGACCGATGTCACCGTCACCCATCGCGCGGCCGTCATCACGCTCAAGCTGGTCAGCGAGAAGGGCGGCGAGGCGCTCGCCAACACCGCGTGGTCGGTGATCACGCCGGGCGGCGACGTGATCAAGGAATCGATCGGCGCGTTCCCGCGTGTCGTGCTGTCCGAAGGCGAGTATCGCGCGATCGCCAAGAACGAGGGCAAGGTGTTCGAGCGTCCCTTCAACGTCGTCAACGGCGTCGATGGCGAAGTCGAGGTCGTGGCGCGTTGACGCCTGACAGGGCTGCATTTCATGCAGCTGTCATAGTCTCTAATCCGAGCTAACCATCGCGCGAATTTGAGCCGTCACAATCGCTCGCCGCGACGCGCGGCCTCGCTATCTTTACATGACGTTAAGCCGCGGCATGACTTGGATGCCATGGGGATTTGCGTTTGCGTGAACCGGGCGTGCCATGATCATGGCCAACAAGAAATCAGTAAAGACATCGGCCAAACTCAATTCGGAGATGTTCGCCGACGTTCCGGTTCTGCAGCGCAAGTGGCAGGCCGCGGTCCGTCCCGGTGAGAAGCTGCCGCACTATGAAGACGTCATGCTCGGCAGCCTCGGCCGGCTCGCGGATCACATCGTGCTGCTGCGCAACGTTGACGGCGTGCTCAGCGTGTCTCACACCGGCCGCTACGTCCAGACCTGGCTGAACGATGAGCGCTGGGACATTCCGCTCAGCGCGCTGCCGCCGGATTGCGCGACCGCGTTGACCGAAGCCGCTGCAAACGCGCGCGAGAACTGCAGGCCCTATCTCGCGTCGGCGCATTGCGTGCGCGACGGTCTGGTGCGGACCTTTGACGTGCTGGCGCTGCCGACGCGGTCGCGCTGGGGCGGCATCCTGGTCGGCGTCTATGTCAACGAGCGTAATGCGCAGTACAATCTTCTCGATACGATCTTCTCGGCCACCGACGAGGGCGTGCTGTCGCTTGCCGCCATCCGCGATGCGCGGGGCGAAGCGGCCGACTTCCAGATCGTGCATCTCAACCAGGGCGCGGCAAGGCTGCTGATGCAGCCCGCGACCGACTTGCTGTGGCGCCGGCTCAGCGCCGGCGGCAATCCGCTTGCGGCGCCATTGGTGATGAACCGTCTGCGTCGATTCGTCGGAAGCGGTCCCGGCGGCCAGTTCGAGATCGACAACGGCGATCGCTGTCTGCGGCTCGGCGTCACAGCGTTCGGCGACATGCTGTCGCTGACGGTCTCCGACGTCACCGCGTTGAAGCGGCGCGAAGAGTCGTTCCGTTTGCTGTTCGAGAACAACCCGATGCCGATGTGGGTGTTCGCCGCCGACACGATGGAATTCCTCAGCGTCAACGACGCTGCCGTTCAGCACTATGGCTACAGCCGCGACCGATTTCTCGGCATGACGCTGCGCGAGATCTGGCCGGAAGATGAGTGGAGCGTGCACAGCGCCGCGCTGCGCGAGATCGGCGACGTCTATCAATCGAGCCGCGACTGGCGGCATATCAGGGCCGACGGTACCGAGATCCACGTGTTGACCTTCGGACGCAAGGTGACCTTCGAGGGCCGCGACGGCTATCTGGTCGCGGTGGTCGACATCACCGAGCGCCGGGCCGCCGAAGCGCGGATCGCGCACATGGCTCACCATGACGGGCTCACCAATTTGCCGAACCGCGACTTCTACCAGGAGCGGTTGCGCGAGGCGCTGGAGCGCGGCCGGCCCAGTAGCAAGCGCGTTGCGGTGATGTGCCTCGATCTCGACCTGTTCAAGAACGTCAACGATTCCTTCGGGCATCCGATGGGCGACAGGCTGCTCAAGCTGGTGGCGGAGCGGCTGCGCGAGGTGGTCCGCGACGACAATGTGGCGGCCCGTCTTGGCGGCGACGAGTTCGCGGTCGTGCTTGCCGCCGACGTGTCGCCGAACGAGGCGAGCGGCTTTGCCGAACGGCTGATCGACGTGCTGAGTGCGCCCTACAGGATCGACGGGCTCGAGGTCGTGGTCGGCGCCAGCATCGGGATCGCGCTGTCGCCAGGCGACGGTACGACTTCCGAAGAGTTGATGCGCAATGCCGACATGGCGTTGTACCGCGCCAAGTCCGAGGGCGGCGGCGTGCACCATTTCTTCGAACCCGAGATGGACCAGCAGGCGCAGAAGCGCCGCGACATGGAGCGCGATTTGCGCGCGGCCTTCAGCAACGGCGAGTTCGAGCTGCACTACCAGCCGCTGGTCGACATCGCGGCCGACCGCATCTCTGGCTTCGAGTCGCTGCTGCGCTGGCAGCACCCGCAAAAGGGCATGGTCTCGCCCGCGGAGTTCATCCCGGTTGCGGAAGACATCGGCCTGATCGTCGCGCTCGGCGAATGGGTGCTGCGCGAAGCCTGCGCCGAGGCGATGAAGTGGCCCGCCGACGTCAAGGTCGCGGTCAATCTGTCGCCGGTGCAGTTTCGCAGCCGCCATCTGGTCCAGGCCGTGATCTCGGCGCTAGCGCATTCCGGCCTGCCGGCGCGGCGGCTCGAGCTCGAGATCACCGAGTCGGTGTTTCTGGCGGAGACCGAAGCCAACCTGGCGATCCTGCACCAGCTGCGCGAGCTCGGCGTCAGCATCTCGATGGACGATTTCGGCACCGGCTATTCCAGCCTCAGCTATCTGCGCAGCTTCCCGTTCGACAAGATCAAGATCGACCGCTCCTTCGTGAAGGATCTGGCGCGGCGCTCCGACTGCCTCGCCATCGTGCGCGCGATCTCCGGCCTCGGCCGCAGCCTCAAGATCACGACGACGGCGGAAGGGGTCGAGACAACGGACCAGCTCGACTGGCTGCGCGCCGAAGGCTGCAACGAGGTGCAGGGTTTCCTGTTCAGCGCGGCGAGGCCGGCGGGCGAGATCGCGGCGCTGCTGAGCGGCTTTGCGGCACGCGCGTCGAAGGCGGCGTGAGCCTCCACGCGTCATGGCCGGGCTTGACCCGGCCATCCATCGTTCTTCAGAAGAGTCTTTCGGTGATGGATTGCCGGGTCAAGCCCGGCAATGACAGGTCTACGGTTTCAAAACCGCGTCACGATATCCGACAGCGCCGGGCGCGGGCGATCCTCGCTCGGTTTGGTCGGCGTGCCGATGTGGATCAGGCCGGCGAGCTTCTCATCCGGCTTCAGGCCGAGACCGTCGAGCACGTCGCGGTCGAAGGCAAACCAGCCGGTCAGCCAGCAGGCGCCGTAGCCGAGCGCGGTCGCCGCCGTGACGATGTTCATGGCGCTCGCGCCCGCCGACAATTCCTGCTCCCACGGCGGCACCTTCGGGTGCGGCTTGGTGAAGGAGACCACGCCGATTACCAGCGGCGCGTCGGTCAGGCGCTTCTTCTCGACCTCGATGTCGGCGGCCGGTGCGCCGGGATTCTTGCGGGCGAACACCTTTGCGATCACGTCGCCGGCGCGCGAGCGGGCGTCGCCCTCGAACACGATGAAGCGCCACGGCGCAAGCTTGCCGTGGTCCGGCACGCGCGCGCCGATCGTCAAAATGGTCTCGAGCTCGGTCGCGGACGGGCCGGGCCCGGTCATCTCGCGAGGTTTCATCGAGCGGCGTGTCTTCAACAGTTCAATGGCATCGGGCACGGAAATGTCCTTCAGGGGGAGTCGTGCCCCCAAGATGGGGGCACGAGCTGTCAGACGAAAGCCAGTTTAGACCGATTGTGAAGATCAGGCGACGGTTCGCATCCGTTTCACGTCCGGCGGCGTCGCTTCGTCGACCAGCGCGGCGATCGCCTCGTCGGTCGGCATCACGGTCTGGCGCTCGCTGCCGAGGCGGCGGACCGAGACCGAATGCGTCTCGGCTTCCTTCTTGCCGACCACGAGCAGGGCCGGGATCTTGGCCAGCGAATGCTCGCGGACCTTGTAGTTGATCTTCTCGTTGCGCAGGTCGATCTCGACCCGCAGGCCGGCGCGGCGCGCCGCTGCCGCCACCACCTTGGCGTATTCGTCGCCTTCGGAGGTGATGGTCGTGACCACAAGCTGCGTCGGCGCCAGCCAGAGCGGGAAGTTGCCGGCATAGTGCTCGATCAGGATGCCGATGAAGCGTTCCATCGAACCGCAGATCGCGCGGTGCACCATCACCGGCGCCTTCTTCGAGCCGTCGTGATCGATGTAGAACGCGCCGAACCGCTCCGGCAGGTTGAAATCGACCTGGGTCGTACCGCACTGCCAGTCGCGGCCGATGGCGTCGCGCAGCACGTACTCGAACTTCGGCCCGTAAAACGCGCCTTCGCCCGGATTGATCTCGGTCCGGATCCGGTTGCTGCCCTTGGCCTTGATCTCCGACAGCACGGTCGCCATCACGCGCTCGGCGTGATCCCACATCTCGTCGGTGCCGACCCGCTTCTCCGGCCGGGTCGAGAGTTTCACCGTGAGTTCGCCGTCGAAGCCGAAATCGGCGTAGGTCGAGAGGATCAGGTCGTTGATCTTGAGGCACTCCTCGGCGAGCTGCTGCTCGGTGCAGAACACATGGGCGTCGTCCTGGGTGAAGCCGCGCACCCGCATCAGGCCGTGCATCGCGCCCGACGGCTCGTAGCGATGCACCACGCCGAACTCGGCAAGCCGCAGCGGCAGGTCGCGATAGCTCTTCAGCCCGTGCTTGAATATCTGCACATGGCCCGGGCAGTTCATCGGCTTCAGCGCGAACCAGCGCTTGTCCTCGGCCTCGTCGCCGGCGGATTGCGCCGCGAACATGTTCTCGCGGTACCAGTCCCAGTGGCCAGACGTTTCCCACAGCGCCTTGTCGAGGATCTGCGGGGCGTTGACCTCGTTGTAGTCGCCGAGCAGCCGGCGCCGCATATAGGCGATCAGCTGCTGGAAGATGGTCCAGCCCTTCGGGTGCCAGAACACCACGCCGGGGCCTTCCTCCTGGAAGTGGAACAGGTCGAGCTCGCGGCCGAGCTTGCGATGGTCGCGCTTCTCGGCTTCCTCGATCTGCTTGAGGTAAGCGTCGAGGTCTTCCTGCTTGGCGAAGGCCGTGCCGTAGATGCGGGTCAGCATCGGATTGTTGGAATCGCCGCGCCAATAGGCGCCGGCCACCTTCATCAGCTTGAAGGCGTTGCCGATCTTGCCGGTCGAGGTCATGTGCGGGCCGCGGCAGAGATCGAACCAGTCGCCCTGGAAATAGATCTTGATCGGCTCGCTGCCGGGAATGGCGTCGACCAGCTCGACCTTGAAGGCCTCGCCCTTGTCGCGGAACACCTGCTTGGTCTTCTCGCGATCCCAGACTTCCTTGGTGAACGGCTTGTCGCGCGCGATGATCTCGCGCATCCGCTTCTCGATGGCGGCAAAATCTTCCGGCGTGAACGGCTCGTTGCGGAAGAAGTCGTAGTAGAAGCCGTTCTCGATCACCGGGCCGATCGTGACCTGGGTGCCCGGCCACAGCGACTGCACGGCTTCGGCAAGCACATGCGCGGCATCGTGCCGGATCAGTTCCAGCGCGCGCGGGTCGTCGCGGTTGACCAGTTCGATCCTGGCGTCGGTTTCGATCGGATCGTTGAGATCGGCAAGCGTGCCGTCGAGCGCCATCGCGACGGTGCGCTTGGCGAGTGAGGGCGAGATGCCCCTGGCGATGTCGAGGCCGGTGGTGCCTCTGGCGAATTCGCGGGTCGCCCCGTCTGGAAAGGTGAGGGCGATCTTGTGCAAGGGTTCTGCGGGCTTGAGGTTGGAGAGGCTGTACTGGAATCCGGATTCGGATTTGGGCGTATCAGTCATCGAAGGCTCCTGGAGCTCACTCCTGCGAACGAGCGCAGGTAAGCGGGAAAGCAGCGGTATAGCAGGGGATTTGGCGCCTGCAATCCGGCAATATCAAGAAAATGGGCCTCTGGCCGCACCGAATCGAGCGAAGCTCGCCTGCACCGGATGCCGCCCAACATTGCGACCGCGGCCATCATCGTCTAACGTCGAAAGTCCGTTTTCCGCCATCGCGCGATCCGCAAGGTTCATGTTTTCCCGTCTCCTGTTTTTCGTGGCGTTGCTTCTGATCCCCAGCGTTTTGCGGGCGGAAGAAACACCGGTCGAAAAGGCCGGATTTGCGAAACGGCTGACGATCTATCTTGCCAGGGGACCGGCAAACGCCTGCGGTGCCGGCTGCGATCGCTGGATCGCCATCGAAGGCGAGATCGATCGGGACGCCGCGGCGCGGATCCGCCGTTTCCTCGCCGGCGTCAAGGATACGCAGCTTCCGATCTACCTTCATTCGCCGGGCGGCAACGTCGAGCAGTCCTACGCGATCGCGCGGCTGCTGCGCGCCCGCAAGGCGGTTGCCCGGGTCGGCCGCACCAGCGTGCCGGCATGTTCCACCGGCACGCAGGTCGATGCCGCTTGCCTGAAGATCAAGAGTGCGAAGGGGGAGGTCGAGGCCGAGCTCGCCACGCGCAACGCGATGTGCGTTTCGGCCTGCGCCTATCTGTTCCTCGGCGCGACCAGCCGCGAAGTGGCGCCCGATTCGGTGGTCGCGGTGCATAACTCCAAGCTGATGTTCGTGGTTCACGGGCATCCGCCGCCGCAGGTCGTTGCGGACTTCAGGAGGCGCGAGATGGTGAGCGCCGATCGCGACCGCAATGCATTCCTCGCCGCGATGGGGATCAGCCGTGAGCTCAGCGAGCTGATCCGGACCGTGAAATACGAGAACCTGCATGTGCTGACGCGGCCGGAACTCTATCGATTTGGCATCGATACGCGGCCGTTGCCGGAAACCCTGTGGGCGGTGGAGAAGGAAACACGGCCCTATGTCCGCAAGATCGCCCAGCAGAAGAAGGCCGACGGCAGCGCGTTCCGCATGATGGAGTGGCGCCTGCTTTGCGAGAACAAGGACCGCGGGCGGCTGATGTTCGTGCGCGAGTTCGACGAGGGCGCCGCCGGCAAGAGCACGGTAGTGATGACGGCCGGCGCCGACAAGACTGTCGCCTTCGGCAGATTGCCGGCACGGTTCGGCAAATACGAGGTCTGGAGCGACGCGGTGAGCTCGGACACCGTCAAGGCGATGCTGGCGGCGCCGCATCTGCAGGTCGGCGAGAGCACACCGTCCTCCGATGCCAAATCCGATCCCAAGTCCGACGCCAAGTCTGACCCCAAGCCCGGCTTGTTGACATTCGACATCGACACCACCGGGCTGGAGCAGGGATGGACGCAGCTGTTGGCGTCGTGCCCGGCTGCCACTGCCGGCCCGAAGCCTGCGAGCCCGTTCCCGGCCGTTGTGTCGCCGAGCGTCAACGCCGCGCGCGCGGCATCGCCGTCGCCGTGAGCGCAAGGGGGAGTGCAAGGCGCGCGATCGACCACGTGTCATATCGGTCAAGTGCCATGCATTTAGATGCAGTTGCATTGATTTTTGGGTCTGCTATCAACGCGGCGTGAAACGCTTCGCTCCCACGGCATTGATGCTCGGCAACATCGTCACCGGCTGCTCGGTGCTGGCGCCGGCAGGCATGCTGGCGGAACTGTCCGGCGGGCTCGGCGTCACGATCCACACCGCGGGTCTTCTGATCACCTTCGGCGCGATCGTGCTGTGCGTGGGATCGCCGGTGACGGCGTGGCTGACCAGCCGGATCGAACGGCGCGCGCTGCTGACGGCGACGCTTCTGGTGCTGACGCTGACCAATGCGGCATCCGCCTTCGCACCGGATTACAACAGTCTCCTGATCATCCGCATGGTGATGCTCGCAGTCGGCGTGCTCTACACGCCGCAGGCGGCCGGCACCGCGGCGTTGATCGTGCCGGTGGAGAAGCGCGGCAGCACGATCGCCTATGTCTTCCTCGGCTGGTCGCTTGCGGCTGCGATCGGGCTGCCGTTGATTGCCTTCATCGCAAGCCGTTACGGCTTTCGCGCGACCTACGGCGCGATCGCGCTGACCGGGCTCGCAAGCTCTTTGCTGCTGTGGTGGCGGCTGCCTGGCGGATTGCATGGCGCGCCGGTCGACTTGAGGACCTGGGCCGACCTCGCCCGCAACCCGACCGTCATCCTGCTGCTTTCGATCACGACGCTGCAGATGTCCGGCCAGTTCGTGGTGTTCACCTTCATGGGGCCGCTGCTCGCCAAGCTGACCGGCGCCAATGCCGACGCCATCGGCATCGTGTTCGCGCTCTACGGCATCTTCGGCTTCGTCGGCATCGCGATCGCGACGCGCATCGTGGATTCCTGGGGCGCCTGGAAGACCTCGGTGCTGTTCACCTTCCTGCTGCTCACCGGCGTGGCCGGCTGGGCGCTGAGCGCCGGCGCCTATGCATTGATGGCCGCCTCGGTTGCGGTGTGGGGCCTCGGCTTCGCGTCGACCAATTCGATGCAGCAGGTGCGCCTGGTCGGTGCGGCGCCGGCGCTCGCCGCGGCGTCGGTCTCGCTCAATACCTCGGTGCTGTATATCGGCCAGGCCATCGGCTCCGCGATCGGCGGATTGCTGTTCGCGCGCGAATGGCTCCTCAGTGCGGGCTATGTGGCCACGGCGTTCGTCGCGGCGGCGCTTGCCGTTGTGCTCATCACGCGGCCGCGGTCGGCCGCGCGCGCTGCCGCCGAGTGAGCTTCCCTTTTGACGCGGCGCTGAGGTTGTTCGCGGGGAGTGCAGTTCGTTGCTCGACCGGCCTCTGCAGCGACTTCCGGTTTTGCTGCAGACCGGAGGCCGACGCCTCGTCGATCACCACTTCACGCTTTGGCTCGGCACGATGAACGCCGTCGTGCTCGGCTTGTTCGGATTGTGGGTGAAGTAGCCGTAGGCGGCGACGATCACGACCAGCAACGCAAGCACGGCCAGCAAATCTATCTGGCGGGGATCGTGACCGTTGTCGCTGATTTAGGGGGCAACGAAACAATGCGCCAAGTATCGCCACAGTTCCGCCGGAACAGCTATGCGTGCCGGGTTTAGGAGCGCCGCAGCAACTCCTCAATTCTCGTTGACGCCCGTCAACCCTCGTTGACGCCGCGCCAGCGGCCATAGCGCCATGGCAGATACCAGTGTGCCCCGGGGGGCCTCGTCTGCGGGACATTGTCGATCCCGGAGGTGCCCCAGGGCTGGCAGCGCAGCAGTCTTGCCAGCGTCATCCACCCGCCACCCCACAATCCGAAGCGTTCGATCGCTTCATCGCCATAGACCGAGCAGGTCGGCAGATGCCGGCAGTTGTAGCCGACCAGCGGCGACAGCGTGTGCCGGTAGATCCAGATCAAGGCGCGTCCGAAATTGCGCGGCAGGCGGCGCATGGAGGTGGCACAGTCCATGCATCGCGGATGGTGTGACGTTGAATGATCTGTCTGCGGCATACGCAAGTATGTACGTAGTCTTGCGGGGGTTCCAAGCCAAGGAACTGTTCTGCTGCAGATATTTACGCCACAGTTCGCAATTATCGCACAGCGCGGGTCGCGCTGCAGCAAAGGGCTCTATGGACGGTCCGGGTCAGCAACGCTACCGTTCTCATAACGCGCCGATGACAGAATCGCGGCGCATTGCCATGGGGCCATTGCCGCCGCTCGCGTCACCAAGGGCTTGGGGGAAGGAACCAAATTGAGGCTCGTGAACTCGCTTTCGTCGCGCAGTCGGGCGCTTATCGGCGCCGTTGCCCTTTGCTTCGCAGCTACCGGTTCCGTGACGACGCCGGGTCATTCGGCGCAGGCTGGCTCGACCCTCGAAGAACGCAAGCTGCCGATGAAGTTCAGCTGGATCGCATGCCAGCCGAATTGCCGGGGCTGGGTGTCGGCGGTCGGCATCATCACGGCCGACAGCCCCAAGGATTTCGACGAGTTCGCGCGCGGGCGCCAGCTCAGCGGCGCCACCATCGTGCTCGACTCCAGCGGCGGCTCGGTCAACGACGCGATCGCGCTCGGCCGCCGCTTCCGCGGTCTCGGCGCGCTGACCACGGTCGGCACCAGCATCGTCGATCAGGCGGCGGCGGGCGACCGCGCGAGCGTGCTGCCGGATGCCTATTGCGAATCGATGTGCGTGTTCCTGCTGCTGTCGGGCAAGACGCGTTACGTTCCGCCGGCCGCCCATGTCCGCGTGCATCAGATCTGGATGGGCGACCGCGCCGACGATGCCAAGGCCGCGAGCTACACCGCTCAGGACCTGATGATCGTCGAGCGCGATATCGGCCGCCTTGCCAAGTACACCTTCGACATGGGCGGCGCCGGTGAGCTGCTGTCGCTCGCGCTCAGCGTGCCGCCGTGGGAAGACCTGCATGAATTGTCGGCGGCCGAATTGCGGCTGACCAATCTCGTCACCACGGATGCGGTCGCCGACGTGCTGCCGCGGCAGGACAGTGCAATTCCTGTCGCCGAAGCGAAGCCGAAGAACGCCGATCGCTTCGTGAGCAGCGCGATGGAAGGTGAGGCGCAGCCGCAGGTCGCGAAGGCGACCAAGACCGCCGAGGCCGTGGTTCCGACCGGCGGCACCGCAGCGCCGGCGCCGGTCCAGCCGTCGCAGTAAGGTTTAGGCTGGCAGCAAGGTCTACGCCGGCTGTTTTGTCTTGGCCTCGATCTGGCCGATCGCATCGACCACGGCATCGAAGGTCAGGAGCGTCGAGGCGTGGCGGGCCTTGTAGTCGCGCACCGGCTCGAGCAGCGCGATATCGGCCCATTTGCCGCCCTGCGGGGGCTGGCCGTTTTCCTTCAGCATCTTGCGGACCGTCTCGCGCAATTCGCGCAGCTCGTCCGCGGTCGAGCCCACCACATGGCTTGCCATGATCGAGGAGGAGGCCTGGCCGAGCGCGCAGGCCTTCACGTCATGGGCGAAGTCCGTCACCACCGGGCCGTCCATCTTGAGGTCGACCTTGACGGTCGAACCGCACAATTTGGAGTGGGCGGTGGCGCTGGCGTCCGGCTCGGCCAGCCGTCCGAGGCGCGGAATATTGCCGGCCAACTCGATGATCCGCTTGTTGTAAATGTCGTTCAGCATGGGGACAGATGCCTGGTTCCGGCGGCGCCGGGCGCTCTTGGCGGCTGGGTTTCACCGTCCTATATATGGACGGCAGCGCCGGAAACATAGCCCGGCAATGCAGCGACCGCGGCACAGCTGCGCCGCGGCGGTGCTATAACAATGGGACTCAGGCGCCCGGCGGCTCGACGATCCGCCCCGTCTGCCCGGTGACACATCCGGCCCCGAGGGCAATTGCCAGGGCCGGTCGAACGGAGAAGACATGGACGCCTTGATCAAATCGATCCGCCCCAACAAGCCGACCGACGCCAAAGCCAGCGAGCTCGACCCCGCAGAATTCATGGCGGCGGCCGTCCGTGCCGACCAGCCGCGCCCGTCGCGGGCGGAAGCCGAGGATGCCGTAAAGACGCTGCTCGCTTATATCGGTGAGAACACCGGCCGCGAGGGCCTGCTCGACACGCCGCGCCGCGTCGTCGAGGCCTATGATGAGCTCTATCAGGGCTATCATCAGTGCCCGGCCGAAGTGCTGAACCGCACTTTTGGTGAGACAGCCGGCTACGACGATTTCGTCCTCGTCCGCGACATCGAATTCACCTCGCAGTGCGAGCATCACATGATGCCGTTCTACGGCAGGGCGCATATCGCCTATACGCCGGTGGAGCGCGTCGTGGGCCTCTCCAAGCTTGCGCGGCTGACCGACATCTTCGCCCGCCGCCTGCAGACCCAGGAGCATCTCACCGCCCAGGTCGCGGCTGCGATCGACGAGGTCCTGAAGCCGCGCGGCGTTGCGGTGCTGATCGAGGCGGAGCATACCTGCATGTCGGTGCGCGGCGTCGCCAAGCATGGTGCATCGACCTTCACCAGCCGCTTCACCGGCATGTTCCGCGACAATCCGGCCGAGCAGCAGCGCTTCCTGTCCCTGGTGCGAGGACCGAACCGGTAACCTCGCGTTTTCTTAAGCGAGGTTTTCCGTGTCCGCATCGACCCACGATCACGACCGCGAAGAGGGGCTGGCCTTCCAGCCCAAATTCGACGCGGCAGGTCTCGTGACCTGCGTCGCGACCGATGTCGCGACCGGCGATGTGCTGATGGTCGCGCACATGAACGACGAGGCCCTGCGCAAGACGATCGCGACCGGCGAAGGCTGGTACTTCAGCCGCTCGCGCAATGCGCTGTGGCGCAAGGGCGAGAGCTCGGGCCAGACCCAGCGCGTGCTCGAGATCCGGATGGATTGCGATCAGGACGCGGTGTGGCTTAAGGTCGAGCAGATCGGCGCCGCCTGCCACACCGGACGGCGCTCCTGCTTCTATCGTGCGGTAAGGGGTGAGGACGGCGATGTCAGCCTGTCCTTTGTCGATGCCGAGCGGCTGTTCGATCCGGCGCAGGTCTATCGCAAATAGATCATTGATCTGAATCAAGTACAACGCGCCAAAGTCGTGCACTTCGTGGCCTCCTGTTACGCCATGCGCAAGCCATTGCGCATCGTCGTCACTGGGGGTGAACTGTGGCGCATCGCCTGATACCGCTTGTTGGGTTTATTGCCTGGGCTGTGTGGCCGATCGGTGCGGCGCGAGCGCAAACGGCGGAGCGTGCGCCGGATACGATGGCCGCGCGCGTCCTCGCCTGCGCGCCCTGTCACGGCGCCGAAGGCGAGGGCACCAGCGACGTTTATTTCCCGCGGCTGGCCGGCAAGCCGGCGGGCTATCTCTACAATCAGCTGATCGCGTTCAGGGACGGACGGCGGAAATATCCGCCGATGAACTACCTGCTGGAGTTTCAGACCGACGATTACCTGAAGAAGATCGCCGAGTATTTCGCTTCGCTCAGGCCGGCATTTCCGCCGCCGGTCCCGCCGGTCGACAGCAAGGAGATCCTGGCACGCGGGGAATCGATCGTGAAGAACGGCGATCCGCAGCACGGCATTCCGCCCTGTTCGGCCTGTCATGGTCCGGCGTTGGGCGGGATGGAGCCCGGCATTCCCGGACTGCTGGGCCTGCGCGCGGCCTATATCAGCGGCCAGCTCGGCGGCTGGCGCTACGGCACGCGGACGGCGCTCGCTCCCGATTGTATGCAGATCGTCGCAGGCCTCCTGACCGAGGACGACGTGAAGGCGGTGGCAGCCTACCTGTCGTCGCGGCCGGCACCGGCAGATCCGTCCTTCGCGCCGCGAGGCAGCCTTCCGATGCCGCTCGAATGCGGCAGCGAACCGCACTGAAGGGATCGTGCCGATGTCGCGAACCTCAATAGGACTGCTTGTCGGACTGGTGCTGGCGCTGTCGCCGCTCGCGGCATTGGCGCAGCAGAAGGCGGCCGATCCGGCGGTCATCGCCAAGGGCGAGTATCTTGCGCGTGCCGGCGATTGCATCGCCTGCCATACCGCGCGCGAAGGCAAGACCTTCGCCGGCGGCCTTCCGATGAAGACGCCGTTCGGCACGCTCTACACCTCGAACATCACGCCCGACCCGCAGACCGGGATCGGCACGTGGACGTCCGACCAGTTCTACCAGATGATGCACAATGGCCGCTTCCCCGATGGCGGCCTGGTCTATCCGGCGATGCCGTTCGCCTCCTATACCAAGGTGACGCGCGAGGACACCGACGCGATCTACGCCTATCTGCGCACGGTGCCGCCGGTCAGGCAGCTCAACAAGCCGCATGACTTGACCTTCCCGTTCAACAACCGCTCGCTGATCCTCGGCTGGCGCACGCTGTACTTCAGGGAAGGCGAGTTCAAGGCGGATCCGACCAAATCCGCGGAGTGGAACAGGGGCGCCTATCTGGTCGAGGGCCTTGGCCATTGCGGCATGTGCCACACCGCGATCAATGCGCTCGGCGGCAGCTCGCAGTCGCAGGCCTTCGAAGGCGGCCTGATCCCGATGCAGAACTGGTACGCGCCGTCCTTGACCTCGAACAAGGAGGCCGGGCTTGGTGACTGGTCGCTCGAGGAGATCGTCGATTATCTGCGCAAGGGCGTCTCCGCCAAGGGAGCGGTGTACGGCCCGATGGCCGAGGTCGTCTACAACAGCCTGCAATATCTCAATGACGACGACGTGCGCGCGATGGCGATCTATCTGAAGGGCCTTGCGCAGGGCACATCGCCCGAGAAGGCGTCCACGCCACTGCCGACGGCCGAGAGCAGCCTGCTGCACTCTTTCGGCAAGCAGCTCTATGACCGCGAATGCGCGAGCTGCCATGGCGCGACTGGGCTGGGGATGCCGCCGGATTATCCGCCGCTCGCCGGCAACCAGTCGATCCAGATGGTCTCGGCGGTCAATGCGATCCGCATGGTGCTCAATGGCGGCTATCCGCCGGGCACGTCAGGCAATCCGATGCCCCACGGCATGCCGCCATTCGCGCAGAAGCTGTCGGACGACGAGGTCGCGGCCGTCGTGACCTACATTCGAACGGCCTGGGGCAATCGCGGCGAGCCGGTGTCGGCGCGGCAGGCCAACGAACTGCGTGCGGCAACGCTGAACTAGGGGCGCGATCATGATCAACTCATCTTCGCCGCAACCGCCGGCATCCGGCTCCGAAGACGAGGCCGTCGAGACCATCGTGCGCGCGGGTCCGGGTGGCGCGATCGCGGTCGCGGGCATTGCGACGGCCGTCGTGGTCGGATTGTGGTTTGCATTCTACCTGCTCGTCTTCCTGCCGCGGAGCGCTCCCTGATGGCGACCGAGACGGATCACAGCCTTGGCGAAGCCGTTGCCGCACGGATCGAGCGGCGCTGGGCGACGCTGTCGATCGTCATTGTCGGCCTCCTGGTCGGCATGGCGGCCTATATCGGCATCCATCAGGCGACGATGCCGCAGGGCCGGGTCGAAACCGCCGATCCCAAGACGCTGCATCTGTCCGGCGAGTTCGTCGAGAGCAATCTCGGCACTGCCGTGGAGGCCGACGGCTCGGTCACGGTGCGTGCGATCGGTCAGCAATATTCCTTCACGCCGCAATGCATCGTGGTGCCGGCGGAAACTCCGATCACCCTCCGTGTCACCAGCGCGGATGTCGTCCACGGTTTCCTGATCGAGGGCACCAACGTCAACACGATGCTGGTGCCGGGCTACGTCACGGACCTGCCGGTGCGTTTCAAGGCGCCGGGCGATCATGTGATGCCGTGCCAGGAATTCTGCGGCATCGGTCACCAGGGCATGTGGGGCAAGGTCAAGGTGGTCGACAAGAGCGCGTTCCGCGACATGGCAGCAGCGAAGCGGAGACTGACCTGTGTTGACTAACAAGCGGCTGATAGCGGCGCATTTCTGGCTCGCCTTCATCGTGTTCGGCGCGGCGCTGGTGCTCGGTGCCTGGCAGATGTTCGTGCGCAGTCCGTTGAATGCCTGGCATTTCAATCCGGAGTTCTACTATCGCTCGGTCACCGCCCATGGCTCCGCGATGGGATACGTATTCCCGACGCTGATCGCGATGGGGTTCGGCTATGCGATCACCGAAGCGGCGCTGGAGAAGGCGCTGATTGGGCGGCGCTGGGCCTGGGCCGGCTTCCTCCTGGTCGCCGTCGGCGCCGTTGTCGCGATGATCCCGGTGTCGCTCGGGCTCGCCTCGGTGCTCTACACCTTCTATCCGCCGATGGTCGGCAATCCCTTCTATTACATCGGCGTCGTGATGGTCGTGGTCGGCTCATGGATCTGGGTCGCACTGATGGTCATCAACTTCGTGATCTGGAAGCGCGAGAACCCCGGCAAGCCGGTGCCGCTTGCGATGTATGCCAATGTCGCGGGCTCATTGCTCTGGGGCTGGACCGCGGTCGGTGCGGCGCTCGAAATCCTGTTCCAGATCCTGCCCGTGGCGCTAGGGCTCAAGTCCACGATCGACGCGGGGCTGGCGCGCGTCTTCTTCTCCTGGACCCTGCATGCCATTGTCTATTTCTGGCTGATCCCGACCTACATCGCCTACTACACGATCTTCCCGCGCGCGATCGGCGGCCGGCTCTTTAGCGATCCGATGGCGCGGATTTCGTTCATCCTGTTCGTCGTGGTGGCGATGCCGATCGGCGTGCATCATCTGTTTGCCGACCCGCAGGTCGGCGCCGGATTCAAGTTCATGCACTCGGTGTTCACCGGCCTCGTCGCACTGCCGACGCTGCTTACGGTGTTCACGATCTGCGCGTCGGCGGAGATTGCGAGCCGCCTGCGTGGCGGCCGCGGCGCCTTCGGCTGGATCGGCGCTCTGCCATGGTCCAATCCGATCATGCTGGCGACGGCGCTGTCGCTGGTCATGCTCGGCTTCGGCGGCGCCGGCGGCCTGATCAACATGAGCTATCAGCTCGACGCCAGCGTGCACAACACGCAGTGGATCACCGGCCATTTCCACCTGATCTTCGGTGGCGCCATCGTCATCATGTACTTTGCCATCGCCTATGATCTGTGGCCGCATCTGACTGGCCGTGCGCTGGACAGCTTTGGCCTGATGCGCGCGCAGCTCTGGCTGTGGTTCATCGGCATGATCGTGACCACCTTCCCATGGCACTATGTCGGCATTCTCGGCATGCCGCGCCGCATGGCGTATTATGACTATGCCAACCCGGCGATCTCGCCGCAGGCCTTGTCGGTCACGATGTCGGCGATCGGCGGCTTCATCCTGCTGATCTCGGGCTTTCTGTTCCTGCTGGTGCTGATCCGCGGGCAATTCGGCGCGCGAGGCGAGGCCGGCGCGTACCGCTTTGCGGTGCCGCTGCACATGCCGGCGCGGATTCCGGTCGCGCTCAACTCGTTCGGCCTGTGGCTCGCATTGATGGTCGGTCTCACCGTGGTGAACTATGGTTTCCCGATCGCGCAACTGATGGCGCTGAACGAGACCAGTGTGCCTGCGGTCTATGTCGGAGCGGGCCGATGAGCGATCAGCCGCTGTTCTCGCTGCGCAATCCGTGGTTCGCCACCAGCGTCGGCATCACGGTCGCTATCGCCGTGCTGTCGGCCATCGCGGGCCTGATCTGGTTGCCGCTGGCGCAACCGGATCTCAAGCTTGCCGGCGTCTGGGACGCGATCTGCAGTGCGGCCGGTGTTCCGCGCGCCGCCGTGCAGGAGGCTGGCGTCAAGCCGGACTTCAAGACCTCCAATGTCGTCATGACGTCGGAGATGCTGACCAAGGTGAATCAGGTTTCGATCGGGCGGGGCGCGACGCTGGCGCAGCGCTGCGCGATCTGCCACGGACCGCAGGGCGTCAGCGACGCCCATTCACCGAACCTCGCCGGGCAGTTTGCCGCGGTGACGTACAAGGAGCTCGCCGACTTCAAGACCGGCGCGCGGGTGAGCGTGGTGATGAGCCCGTTCGCGGCGGCGATGAGCGATCAGGACATGAAGGACGTTGCGGCCTATTACGCCTATCTGCCGCGGGTGCCTTCGAACAATCTGGATACCGGGCGCGCCGCGCCGGCGATCGTGGTGACGGGCGCCCCGATGCGCAACATCCCGCCCTGCGGCTCCTGCCACGGCGATATCGACAACAAGGCGGGAAGCCCTTGGCTCGGCGGCCAGTCGGCGGTCTATATCAAGGCGCAGCTCGACGCCTTCGCGTCGGGCGCCCGGCGCAACGACATCAGCCAGCAGATGCGCAACATCGCCCGCCAGATGACGGCCGAGGAGATCGACCAGGTCGCGCACTACTACGAGGCCCAGCCCTGAGCGGGATGTTAACGTGCCGTTAACCATAATTACGGCAGGTTGACATGACATGGGTGCCGATTGCCGGCGCCTGCAAGGCACCGGATCGATGGCGGTCGACCTCTACAATGCCACGGCTGCGGCAGGTGTCGATTCCTCGCGCCTGAAAGTTGCGAGCTCGATCAAGCAGGCGGCCGCGACCACCGGCACGAGCTTCGAATATCTACTCACGACCGCGAAGATGGAATCCAATTTCAATCCGCGGGCCGGCGCCACCACCTCGTCGGCGCATGGGCTTTATCAATTCATCGACCAGACCTGGCTCGGCACCGTCAAGGAGGCCGGAAGCCAGCTCGGCTACGGCCAGTATGCCGACGCCATCACCAAGAATTCCGACGGCAGCTATTCGGTCAGCGATCCCACCGCGCGCAATGCGATCATGAAGCTGCGCGACGATCCCGATGCGGCGTCCTCGATGGCGGCGGTGCTGACGCAATCCAACAGCTTCAAGCTCACCGGCAAGCTCGGCCGTCGCCCGACCGATGCCGAACTCTATATGGCTCACTTCATGGGGGTGGGCGGCGCCGGCAAGCTGATCTCGAGTGCCGAGGATAGTCCGAGCGCCAGTGCGGCTGCGATGTTTCCAAAGGCGGCGGCGGCGAACCAGTCGATCTTCTACGACAAGTCGGGCAGCGCGCGCAGCGTCTCGCAGGTCTATTCGGTGTTGACCACGCGCTACGCCGCGGCTGCGGATTCGACGGATACGCGCACCGCGTTTGCCGCGGCGGGCGGCGACACGATGAGTCCCTACGCGATCGCAAGCGCGGCGCCGACACCGGCGCTGACCATGGACACCGCGTCCTATCTCTCGACCTTCCCGGACGCCCGTTCGACCACGGCGGTCAGTGCGACCTCGACCGTCGCATCGGCGCAGCCGGCGCCGGCGTTCCGCTCGCTCTATCAGGGCGGCGACCGCTCACAGCCGATCTCGCCGGCGGTGCAGGAACTGTGGGGCAGTTCCTCCGCGCTGACCAGCTCGGCGACGCCAAAGGTCCGCGCGCCGGGGCGGCTGGATCTGTTCAGTGATCCCAACGGCACCTACAGCAGCGGCTAGCGCTGCATTGCTGCGCGCGCGAAGTCGTGGCGCCTCGACCGTCTTAACGAAACGTCAATAATCCCAAACGTTTATGGTGAACCCTTTGTTAAGCGTCATGGTTTATTTTTCCTTGTAGTTGGCGTCGTAAGTCGATGCCGTTTCGTTGCGTAAGCCGGAAGGACCATGATCGTTCGGCAGTTCATTAGTTGGATTAGGACCGCTCCGGCAGGCGAGCGGGCCGAGGCGACGCGGGCGTTGGCCCGGGCTTGGCTCATTTCGGATCTCGCCGAGGAGGATCGTATCGCCGCCGAAGGCGCGCTGCTGATGCTGCTCGACGACCCGTCGCCGCTGGTGCGGCAGGCGATGGCCGAGGTGTTTGCACGCAGCGCGGAAGCGCCGGCTGCGATCGTCCAGGCGCTGTCGGCCGACCAGCCGGCGATCGCGCTGCCGGTGCTGGAACATTCACCGCTCCTGATCGATGCCGACCTCGTCGACATCGTCGCGACCGGCTCCGACGAGATGCAGTGCGCGATCGCGCGCCGCATCAACCTGCCGGCCTCCGTCGCCGCCGCGATTGCCGAGGTCGGCTCGGCGGCAGCCGCGCTGGAGCTGATCGAGAACCCGTATGCGGGCCTCGCGCCGTTCTCCTGGGACCGCATCGTCGAGCGTCACGGCCATCTCGCGGCGATCCGGGAATCGATGCTGCAGCTCGAAGACCTGCCGTCCGCGACGCGGCTGGCGCTGGTCGCCAAGCTCTCCGACACGCTGGCGCAGTTCGTCGTCGCGCGAAACTGGCTCGGCGCCGACCGGGCCGACCGGATTGCCGGCGAGGCGCGCGAGCGTTCCACGGTGAATATCGCCGCGCGCGCCTTCGGCGACGACATGCATGGCCTGATCACGCATCTGCGCGCCACCGGGCAACTGACCGCAGGCCTGATCCTGCGCGCGCTGCTGTCGGGCAATCTCGATCTGTTCGGGGCTGCGCTCGCCGAACTGTCCGGACTGCCCTATAGCCGCGTCTCCGCGCTGGTGAACGACCGCGGCGGCAATGGCCTGCAGGCGTTGCTGCGTCGCGCGGGGTTGCCGGAGTCCACCTATGTCGCGTTCCGCGTCGCGCTCGAGGCCAGCCATGAGGTCGGCTATGTCGACAGCGGCGACGGCGCAGCGCGGCTGCATCGCCGCATGGTCGAGCGCGTGCTGACCCATTGCGAGACCGACCATTCGGCGGCCGAGCCGCTCTTGATCCTGCTGCGCCGCTTCGCGACGGAATCGGCGCGCGACGATGCGCGGATGTTCTGCGAGGAGCTCGCCGCGGAAGACGCGGTTGCGGTGCTGCCTTACGACGATCTCGTCGCGGCCTAGGCCGCGTTTCTTCGATGCATGGAGCTAAAGGGCTGCCGCGGCGCGGCAGCCGGCCGCGCGGCTACTCGCTCGGTGCGATGCTCGGCGCGAGGATCGCCTCGAGATGCTCGGGCCGGTCGCGGTTGGCGTGGGTCAGGAATTCATCGGTGATGCCGCGGAGCTGCTTGCTCAGCACGACGGCCACGACCGCGGTGTCGAGCTTGGTGCGCTCGCGCACGATCGCCTGCACCGCGTTGATATGGTGGGAAATCAGCTGCGGCGGCACTGCGCTAAGGTCGGGCGCGTGCTCGATGATGCGGCACAGGCTCTCGGCGGCTACGGCCGCCGAGGGATAACCAAATGTTGCGGCATCGCCCTTGATGTCGTGGGCGGCCCGGAACAGCTCTTCGCGGGTCTTCTTATTGAAGCCCTCGCGCTGCACCGCGGCGTGCGCGGCGGAGAGGCGGTCGGCCTCGACCGTCATCCATTCCTTGAATTCGCCCGACAGCCCGGCGAGCGCCTTTTCGGCGCGGCCGACCGGATCGTCGAGATCGCTCTCGGGGACGCGCAGCAGCATCTTGCGCAGCGGGTTCGGCTGCGTGATCACATGGTGCGTGCCGAAACTCTTGACCTCGATCGTCCCCGGTTTGTCTTTCGCCATGACGATGTCCTAGATGGTCGAGCGCGCCTTTTCGAGCAGCGACGGCTGTTGCAGCACCTCGACCTCGCCGCTGCCGCGGCGCTCGGGGCCGATATAGGTGTTGGTGGTGTTGCGACGACGGTCGGGGCCGAAATAGGTCTTGGTCTTGATGAACGGGCGCGGGTTGGCGACCACGTTCATGATCCGCTGGTAGAGGCCCTTGGCCGAGATCGGCTTGGCCAAAAACTCGGTGACGCCGGCGTCGCGCGCCACCGTGACGCGGCGCTTCTCGGAATGCCCGGTCAGCATGATGATCGGCGCGTAGGGATTGCCCTTGGATTCCGGCTGCCGGATCATCTGCGCGAGCTCGAGCCCGTCGAAGATCGGCATCGACCAGTCGGTGATGACGATGTCGGGCACGTAGTGGGTGTACATCTCGAGCGCGGTGGCGCCGTCCTCGGCCTCATAGACCTCGCGCGCGCCAAACGAATGCAAAAGCGTCCGCAGGATGCGGCGCATGTGCGGATTGTCGTCGCAAATCAAAAATCGCAGCTTGTTGAAATCGATGCGATACATGGTCCGGTCCCGAAAGGGCATACCGGGCCAACGCGGTATTACCCGACGTTAACCATATCCTGCCCGGGGTTAATGATTGGTTGCCGGGGCAAGGAGAGCAAGGGAAGGCGGCCGTCCTCAGTAGCCGAACTGCTCGCGCAGGATGCGCTCTTCCAGCGAATGGCCGGGGTCGAACAGCATCCGCATCGCGATCGTCTTGTCGGAGAGCACCTCGACCCGGCGGACGTCGCGGACCTCGTCATGGTCGGCCACCGCCGCGACCGGGCGCTTCTCGCCCTCGATCACCTCGATCACGACGAAGGCGGAATTCGGCAACAGCGCGCCGCGCCAGCGCCGCGGCCGGAACGCGCTGATCGGGGTCAGCGCCAACAGCGCCGCGTTGATCGGCAGGATCGGACCCTGGGCGGACAGGTTGTAGGCGGTCGATCCGGCCGGCGTCGCCACCAAAATGCCGTCGGCCATCAGCTCCGCCATCCGCTCATGCTCGTCGATCAGGATGCGCAGCTTGGCGACCTGGTAGGTCTGCCGGAACAGCGCGACCTCGTTGATGGCATGATGCAGGTGCACCGCGCCGTGGATGTCGGTCGCGCGCATCAGGAGCGGATTGATCAGCGACTCCCGCGAGGCCGCCAGCCGCGTGCGCAGATCATGCGTCGAGTATTCGTTCATCAGGAAGCCGACGGTGCCGCGGTGCATGCCGTAGATCGGCTTGCCGCTGCGCATGTTGGCGTGCAGCGTCTGCAGCATCAATCCGTCGCCGCCGAGCGCAACCACGACGTCGGCATCGGCGGGTGGAAGGTTGCCGTACATCGCGGTCAGCGCCTCGAGCGCCGACTGCGCTTCCGCGCTTGCGCTGGCGACGAAGGCGATCTTGTCATACCGCTTGGGGCTGGCCATCGCTCACGAACTCGTTTGGCACGGAATACGCCGCGCTCGTCTATACATCCCCGGCGGCCTTGTCGAGATGGTCCGGAAAAGGACCGCATGCCCCACAGGTGCCGCCAAGCTAGCGCAATTTCCAGGTGGAATGCGTAAACGCCGGCCCAGGGAGTGAACGACATGGCTAACAGTTTTGCGACACGGTGTGCTGCGGCGCTGTTGGTGGCCTGTCTTGCGACCGCGGCGCGGGCCGATGACGAGACCCCGCAGCCTTCGCCGTCGCCGAGCGCGCAGGCTCCCAGCGGCCAGAAGGGCCGGGGAGGACGCGGCGAGGCCGGCTCCGGCGCCAACACCGCGGCCAGCACGCCCGCCGCCGAGCAGCACCGCCTGCCGCCGGACTCCACCACAAAGCAATCCGTCGCGCTGCCCGGCCGCACGCTTGCCTTCAGCGCGACCGCGGGCTCGATCCGCGTGTTCGACGACAAGGGCGAGCCGCTCGCCGACATCGCCTACACCTCCTACCAGCTCGACGGCGCCGAGAAGGCGAGCCGTCCGGTGACCTTCCTGTTCAATGGCGGTCCGGGCTCGGCGTCGGCCTGGCTGCAATTCGGCAATGTCGGGCCGTGGCGGCTGCCGTTCGATGGCGACGGCGCGGTGTCCTCGGCCTCGCCCGAGCTGCAGGCGAATGCCGACACCTGGCTCGATTTCACCGATCTCGTCTTCATCGATCCGGTCGGCACCGGCTACAGCCGCTTCGTCACCACGTCCGAGGATGCGCGCAAGCGCTTCTTCACGGTCGACGGCGATGCCAATTCGGTCGCGCTGGTGATCCGCCGCTGGCTGGAGAAATACGACCGGCTGACCTCGCCGAAATATGTCGTCGGCGAAAGCTATGGCGGCATTCGCGGGCCCAAGGTGGTGCGCAACCTGCAAATGCAGCAGGGCGTCGGCCCGCGCGGCCTGATCTTGATCTCGCCGGTGCTCGATTTCCGCGAATATACCGGCTCCAGCCTGCTGCAATATGTCGCGAGCCTGCCGACCATGACGGCGGTCGCGCGGCAGGCCAAGGGAGCGGTGACGCGCGAGGATCTCGCCGATGTCGAGCGCTATGCGCAGAGCGATTTCCTGCTCGACCTCGTCAAGGGCCAGGCCGACGCCGAGGCCACCACGCGGCTCGCCGACAGGGTCGCGAGCCTGACCGGCATCGATCAGGCGGTGAGCCGCAGGCTGGCCGGCCGTTTCGACATCGGCGAATTCCGCCGCGAGTTCGATCGCAAGAACGGCAAGGTGACCGGCCGCTACGACGCCTCGGTCGAGGGCTTCGATCCCTATCCGGATTCCAGCTACTTCCATTTCAACGATCCGTCCGGCGATCCCTTGATGGCGCCCTTGACCAGCGCTGCCGTCGACCTCACCACGCGCAAGCTGAACTGGCGGCCGGACGGCTCCTATCATCTGCTCAGCGAGAGCGTGAACAAGGCCTGGGAGTTCGGTCACGGCATCAGCCCGGCGGAGTCGGTGACGCAGCTGCGCCAGATGCTGGCGCTCGACCCCAAACTGAAGCTTCTGATCGGCCACGGCCTGTTCGATCTCGCCACGCCATATTTCGCCTCGAAGATCATCCTCGACCAGCTGCCGGCTTTTGCCGGTCCGAGCCGCACCAGGCTCGTGGTCTATCCCGGCGGCCACATGTTCTACTCCCGCGACGGCTCCCGCCAGGCGTTCCGCAAGGAGGCAGAGGCGCTGATGAGGTGAGGGGGATGGCTGCGTGGATTGCGCTGTCCGCTGCAAATGTTGTCGTCGTCCTGACCTAGTGCGCAATTGCGCACGGGAGCCATGACCCATAACCACCAAATTTGATTGTGAACGTGGCCGTGGCCCCGGCGTCGCGCAACAATTTCCATTTGGGGTAATGGGTCCTGGTTTTCGCCAGCACGACATCGAACGTGTTGCGGCATCAAAAAACATCCGCATTCTCGCTGTCATCGCCCGGCTTGCCACCTTCGCTAAAGCTTCGGCGTGCCTGGGATTCGTGGCCTCGTCGAAGCCTTGGCGTAGACGGGACCGGGCGATCCAGTATTCCAGAGACGATGGTACTCGAACGGATAAGCCGCGGCGTACTGGATCGCCCGCCTTCGCGGGCGATGACAGGTGTGGGTGGGGACACAGCTTCGCGTTCTCGCGACATGAAGCGTCCGAGTTTTGCATCTCGTTCCGCCCTCATCTTGAGCAGAGGGCGCAGGGAAAGCCGGGTGCCGATCGCACCCATGGGCCCCGAGCAAAGGGTAGTAAGCTCGGGGTAGGACCACAGGTGTAACCGGAGCAATCCGGCTTTCCCTGCGCGATGGGTTACGGCTTACTTCGTGCTCTCCCCGGCGAGACTAGGCTTTTATGTCACCGCCTTCGCAGAAACGCGTTCGCGTTTCGCAAGGGGACACCGGCCACTAGGGCGTCAGGACCACACGACTTCACCGTCCGCTTCGCGTGCTCTCGTCAGCGACACGCTCGGCGTCCACCGCATCTCACACCGCGTTCGTGACGATCGCGAAGCGCCCCTCGATCGGGTGAGACGGGCGAACCATACACCAAGTTGCGCTTCCGATAAACCGAAATATTTTTGCGGGCCGGGCTTGCGCCGTCGGGCAACTCAGTGATTGAATTCGCGGGGCGCACTCGGCATGCCGCACCGGTCACCCATACGTCTCGACGATGAAGTCGATCAGCGCCCGCAGCTTCGGGGTCATTTTGCGGTTCTTCGGCCACAGGATCTGGCGCGCCCGGCTTTGCGTCGTGTAGTTCGGCAGCAGCAGTTGCAGCCGCCCCGCGGCGATATCGTCGGCGAGCAACTCGTCGCGCATCAGCACGATGCCTGCGCCGGCGAGCGCCGCATAGCGGATGCCGAATGCGCTGTTGATGAAGAGGCGGCTCTCGACATCGACATGCACCTCGCCCTCCGGCCCGAAGAAGGTCCATCGCTGTCCGTCCGACCAGCCGGGATAACGCAGGCACTCATGGCTGGCGAGATCCGCCGGATGGGTCGGCGTGCCGTGTTCGGCGAGATAGCCCGGCGCGGCGCAAACCACGCCGGTATAGGGCGACAGCGAGCGCGACATCATGGTGGAGTCGGTCAGCGTGCCGACCCGGATCGCTGCATCCAGCCCTTCCTCGAGCAGATCGACCATCTTGTCGCTGAGGACGAGGTCGACCGATACTTCCGGGTACCTCTTCATGAAGCGAACGAGCGTGGGCGCCAGGCTGTACGATCCGAAGGCGACCGAGGTCGCGATGCGGAGCTTGCCGCGCGGCGCGCTCAAGGCCTCCTCGACCAACGCATCGCCGGCCTCGGCCTGTTCCAGCAAATGCTTGCAGTGATCGAGATAGCTGCGGCCAAGCTCGGTGAGGCCCTGCCGCCGCGTCGACCGGTTGATCAATTGCGAGCCGAGCCGGTCCTCGAGAAAGCGGATATGCTTGCCGATCATGGTCGGCGACATCCGCAACTCCTTGGCGCCGCGGTGAAGGAGCCGAGATCGGCGACGCGGGCGAACACGGACATGCTGGTCAGTCGGTCCATGATTATAAACCAATGGTTATTTCACTGCGGATCAAAGCGCCGCTTATAGGGCGCAGCGTTTGTATTTATTACCATAAGTGAGCAATCAGCGCGAATGCGCGTACGATCGCTTTGGAATGTGGCCGGTTGCGCCCGGAGGGGCGCGGACCGCGCGGGTCTCGAACCAGGACAGGAGTGTCAGGATGCCTTTCCAGCTCACGATCAATGGTCTCAGTCATTCGGTCGATGCCGACGGCGATACGCCGCTGCTCTGGGTGCTGCGCGACGTGCTCGGCATGACCGGCACCAAGTTTGGCTGCGGCATGGCGCTGTGCGGCGCCTGCACGGTGCATCTCGATGATGCCGCGGTGCGCTCCTGCATCACGACGATCGACAGCGTCGGGGACTCCAAGATCACGACCATCGAGGCGGTCGGCACCACGCCCGCCGGCAAGAAGATCCAGGACGCCTGGCTCGCGCATGAGGTGCCGCAATGCGGCTACTGCCAGTCGGGACAGATCATGTCCGCCTCCGCGCTGCTTGCGAGCAAACCGCAGCCGACCGACGCCGATATCGACGACGCGATGTCGGGCAACATCTGCCGCTGCGGCACCTATGTCCGCATTCGCGAAGCCATCAAGCAAGCCGCGCAGTCGGGAGGTTGATCATGACGCTGATGGACAATGTGTCTGAGCGCTCCGCCGATCTGTCGCGGCGCAACCTCCTCCGCGCGAGCGCGATCGCAGGCGGAGGCCTGCTGCTCAGCGTGAGCCTGCCGTTCGCGGGCCGCGAGAGCGAAGCCGCGGCCGCCGATGGCTTCGCGCCGAATGCCTTCATCCGGATCGGCGGCGACGGCAAGGTCGTGCTGACCATGCCCTATGTCGAGATGGGGCAGGGCACCTACACCTCGATCCCGATGCTGATCGCCGAGGAGCTCGAGATCGGCCTGAAGCAGGTGCAACTCGAGCACGCGCCGCCGAGCGACAAGCTCTATGCCAACCCGCTGCTCGGCGTGCAGGCCACCGGCAATTCGAACGCGATGCGCGGCGGCTGGCAGCCGATGCGGAAAGCCGGCGCCACCGCGAAGGCGATGCTGGTCGCAGCCGCGGCGAAACGCTGGAACGTCGAGCCCGCTTCGTGTCGCGCCGAGAACGGCGAGGTGCATCATGCAGCCTCCGGACGCAAGCTGGGTTACGGCGAGCTGGCGACCGATGCGGCGCAGATGCCTGTGCCGGAGAATGTGACGCTGAAGAGCCCGGCCGAGTTCAAGCTGATCGGCACGCCGGCCAAGCGGCTCGACACACCCTCCAAGATCAACGGCTCGGCGGTCTACGGCATCGACGCACGGCCGCCCGGGGTGAAGATCGCGACGCTGGCGCAGTCGCCGGTGTTCGGCGGGCGGGTGAAGCGCGTGGATGACGCAGCGGCAAAAGCCGTCAACGGCGTGCGCCAGATCGTGAAGCTCGATGACGCAGTCGCCGTGGTGGCCGATCATATGGGAGCGGCGAAGAAAGGTCTCGCGGCGCTCGTGATCGAGTGGGACGAGGGGCCCCACGCCAAGCTCGCCACGTCAGATATCGCGCGCGAGCTCGAAGCCGCCACCACCAAGCCGGGCACGGTCGCGCAAAACATCGGCGACGCCGACAAGGCGATGGCGGGCGCTGTGACGAAAGTCGAGGCGACCTATCAGCTGCCGTTCCTCGCCCATGCGACGATGGAGCCGATGAACTGCACCGTGCACGTGCGCCCCGATGCTTGCGAGATCTGGGTCGGCAGCCAGGCGCTTTCGCGCGCCCAGGCGGTGGCCGCGAAGGTACTGGACCTGCCGCCGGAGAACGTCGTGGTGCACAATCATCTGCTCGGCGGCGGCTTTGGCCGCAGGCTCGAGGTCGATGGTGTCATTCGCGCCGTGCAAATCGCAAAGCAGGTCGATGCGCCGGTCAAGCTGGTGTGGACCCGCGAGGAGGACATCCAGCACGACATGTATCGTCCCTACTGGTGCGACCGGATTGCGGTCGGACTCGATGCATCCGGCAAGCCGATCGCCTGGAACAACCGCTTCGCCGGCTCGTCGGTGCTGGCGCGATGGGCGCCGCCGGCGTTCCGCAATGGTCTCGATCCCGACACGACCGAGGGCGCGATCGATCTCGTCTACGACATCCCGAATTTCCACGTCGAATATGTCCGGGTCGAGCCGCCCGGCATTCCGACCGCGTTCTGGCGCAGCGTCGGTCCCTCGCACAATGTGTTCGTCACCGAAAGCGTGATCGACGAGATGGCGGCGGCCGCCAAGCAGGATCCGGTCGACTATCGCAAGGCGCTGCTGGGCAAGTCGCCGCGCGCCAAGGCGGCGCTGGAACTTGCGGCGGCCAAGGCCGGCTGGGACGGGAAGCTACCTGCCGGGCGCGGACGCGGCGTGTCGCTGCAATTCGTGTTCGGCAGCTACCTTGCGCAGGTTGCCGAGGTTGAGGTTGCCAAGGACGGTTCGGTTCGCGTCCACCGCGTCGTCTGCGCGATGGATTGCGGCACCGTGGTCAATCCCGACACGGTGCAGGCGCAGCTTCAAAGCGGCATCAATTTCGGCGTCACTGCCGCACTCTATGGCGAGATCACGCTGAAGGACGGGCGCATCGAGCAGACCAACTTCGACAGCTACCAGATGTTGCGCATCGATCAGGCCCCGGCCATCGAGGTCCACATCGTGCCGAGTTCGGAGCCGCCCGGCGGCATGGGTGAGACCGGGACATCGGGCATCGTGCCTGCGATCGGCAATGCGATCTTCGCGGCGACCGGCAAGCGGCTGCGAAAGATGCCGGTCGACCCGGCATTGTTGAAGCAAACGTAAGCTACCGGCCGTCATGCCCGGGCATAGGCGAGCGCAAGCGACGCCGTCCTTCGGACGGCTATGCCCGGGAAATGACGGAATGCTGGCGCGATCGTGAAGCCAAGCGGATTTGCGCCCCGCATTGATCCGACAAGCGGGCATGCATGTGAGGCGGTTCGCGAATCTCTGGCTCGCGCCGGTATCACTAACGCTCACGGCTCCACGGGAAGAGAGAGGCCGGGAAATCAGCCGCGTAGCGGTGACCGATCGGCGGGCGGGGCTCTTCTTGCGGGGGATTCGGGTCAGGCTCGACCACCTTCCTGTAAAGATGCCAGGTCGCATGACCAAGCACCGGCAGAACGACGCAGAGACCGACGAAGAATGGCAGTGAGCCCACGGCCAGCAGTACCGCAACGATCAATCCCCACGCAGCCATCTCAACTGGATTCATCTTCACGGCCCGTATCGAGGTGCGGATCGCATCGATCGCTGTTGCATGGCGGTCGAGCATCAGTGGAAATGAGACGACGCTGACGCACAGGGCAATCAGGGCGAAAAGGAAGCCGACGCCGCATCCGATGATGATGAGCGACCAGCCTTCGGGCGTCGTCAACACGCGCTGTGCGAAATCAGGGATGCTCGCAGCCGGAGCATAGCCGAAAGTCGCAACGTAGATCGCGTTCGCGGCGGCGATCCAGACCCCGAACAGAACGAACAGGAGAAACCCAAGTTCGAGCATGGCGCCGAACGACGGCGCGCGCAGCACCTGCATTGCGTCCCAGGCTCCCGGCTCCTCTCCCCGCTCGCGGCGGCGGCTCAGTTCGTAGAGGCCGAGTCCGGCGAAAGGACCGATCAGGGCGAAGCCGGCGGCGAGCGGAAACAGCAGCGGCAGCACCGAATAGCCGATCACAAGTCTGAACAGGAAAAGTCCGAGGACGGGATACATCACGCACAGGACGATTGCGTGGGTCGGGATGGCTTTGAAGTCTTCCCAGCCGAGGCGCAGCGCGTCGCCCAAATCGGAAAGGCTGATCTTGCGTACGACAAAGGCGGTAGAGACGCCAAACAATTGCAGTTTGGGCCGTGCGAATACTGTGGTCATGGTTCCGGCCTCCTTGCTGGTGGTCGCAGGGGAACGGAGCGCCCTCAAAACACGCACATCCGCCTCATGCGCGAAAATCGCGACCGAGTCCGGCAAATCAGATTCAACCAGAAGGAGCTTGCCGGACGACATCTGTCGCAACCGGTCCAATCAAACTAGTCCGATATGCAGCAGAAGCAAGATGGCGAACGCGTCGGGAGAATTGTGCAATCGCACAAAGCCAGGTTTTGCGATGCACCATCTGATGGTGGGTCCCGATCGGTGCTCTCCGGCATGCAACGCATTCGCGCCAACACGCGCCGGACCGAGGCGGGGCATACTCCTCTATTGACGCCGGGCTCGACGAGTACCATCTTGAATGCACTGAACGCCCCCAAGCTCCGATGAGATTGCGGTCGTGACGTTGACCCTTTGTCATGATGTCCCAGCGTCGCGACCGGCAGAATGGGCGAGGCAAAAGGCACGGTGATGGTGTACGTGACACCATACCTTGACACCATACCTTTGACGTGAGCTCCGCCCTTTCGTTCGTCTCCGCAGCCTTAAATGGCAAGGAGGAATGAGGGATGGCTGTCGCGCTCGTACTGCTCCTGGTTGCAGTCGCCTCGGTGCTGTTTCACATCTACAGCCCGTGGTGGTGGACGCCGATCGCCTCGAACTGGCGCTACATCGACGACACGATCAACCTGACGTTCTGGATCACCGGGGCGGTTTTCTGCGCGGTCATCGCGTTCATGGCTTACTGCGTGTTCCGCTTCCACCACAAGGAGGGACGGCGGGCCGCCTACAATCCCGAAAACAAGAAGCTCGAATGGTGGCTCAGCATCGTGACGGCGGTCGGCGTCGCCGCCATGTTGGCGCCCGGCCTGGTCGTCTGGCACCAGTTCGTCACCGTTCCCGACGACGCGACCGACGTCGAGGTCGTTGGACAACAGTGGATGTGGAGTTATCGGCTTCCCGGAAAGGACGGCCGGCTCGGCACGTCAGATGCGCGCCTGATCAGTTCCGACAATCCACTCGGGTTGAATCCCAATGATCCGAACGGACAGGACGACGTCGTCGTTCAAAACGAGGATCTGCATCTGCCGATTGGAAAGCCGGTGAAGGTGCTGCTCCGCTCGATCGACGTTCTGCATGATTTCTATGTGCCCGAGTTCCGGGCGAAGATGGACATGATCCCGGGCTCGGTGACGTATTACTGGCTCACGCCCACGCGTACCGGAACATTCGACGTCCTCTGTGCGGAGCTGTGCGGCGCCGCGCACGCGCAAATGCGGAGCAAGGTCGTCGTGGAGGAAGAGAAGGAATATCACGCGTGGCTCGAGAAGCAGCGGACGTTCGCGGAATTGTCAGGCCAGCGCGACGTCGCGAAGGCCGCGTACAAGACCGGTAGCGAATGAACATGCCGACGCGGATGCGCCGGATATTGTGAAGCGAACTCGTCGCTGAGCAGAAGACCAAGGAGGGAATTCCGATGGTCGATATCCCGTTTGATCAGGTCGCAGGTATACCGCCCGCCGAAGTGAGTGAGGTCGAGCTCTATCACCCGAAGAGCTGGTGGACGAGGTACGTCTTTTCGCAGGACGCCAAGGTGATCGCCGTCCAGTATTCGATCACGGCAATGTCGATCGGAATGGTGGCGCTGGTGCTGTCGTGGATGATGCGCCTGCAACTGGGATTTCCCGGTACATTCTCCTTTATCGATGCCAATGAGTACCTTCAGTTCATCACCATGCACGGCATGATCATGGTGATCTACCTGCTCACCGCCTTGTTCCTTGGCGGCTTCGGCAACTACCTCATCCCGCTGATGGTCGGCGCGCGGGATATGGTCTTCCCCTACGTGAACATGCTGAGCTACTGGGTCTACCTGCTCGCCGTGCTGGTGCTGGCCGCGACGTTCTTCGTGCCGGGCGGGCCGACCGGCGCCGGCTGGACGCTCTATCCGCCGCAGGCGATTCTCTCCGGCACCCCCGGGCAGGACTGGGGCATCGTTCTCATGCTGGCCTCGCTGATCCTGTTCATCATCGGCTTCACGATGGGCGGGCTCAATTACGTCGTGACGGTGCTGCAGGCGCGTACGCGCGGCATGACGTTGATGCGCATGCCTCTGACGGTGTGGGGCATCTTCACGGCCACCGTGATGGCGCTGTTGGCCTTCCCGGCGCTGTTCGTCGCCTCAGTGATGCTGTTGCTGGACCGCCTGCTGGGAACCAGCTTCTTCATGCCGACGCTGGTCGAGATGGGCCAGCTGACGAAGTATGGCGGCGGCAGCCCGATCCTGTTCCAGCATCTGTTCTGGTTCTTCGGCCACCCCGAAGTCTACATCGTCGCCTTGCCGGCCTTCGGCATCATTTCCGATCTGATCAGCGTCCACGCGCGAAAAAACATCTTCGGCTATCGCATGATGGTTTGGGCGATCGTGGCCATCGGTGCGCTCAGCTTCGTCGTGTGGGCGCACCACATGTATGTGAGCGGCATGAACCCGTATTTCGGGTTCTTCTTCGCCACCACGACGCTCATCATCGCGGTCCCCACCGCCATCAAGGTCTACAACTGGGTGCTGACCTTGTGGCGCGGCGACATCCATCTCACGACGCCGATGCTGTTCGCCCTCGCGTTCATCATCACATTCGTCAATGGCGGTCTCACCGGGCTGTTTCTCGGCAACGTGGTCGTGGACGTTCCGCTGTCCGACACGATGTTCGTCGTCGCGCACTTCCACATGGTGATGGGTATCGCGCCGATCATGGCCGTGTTTGGCGGAATCTATCACTGGTATCCCAAAATCACCGGACGCATGCTCAACGAGGCGCTTGGGCGATTCCATTTCTGGGTGACGTTCATCGGGGCCTATGCCGTGTTCTTCCCGATGCACTATCTCGGCCTGCTCGGGATGCCCCGCCGCTATCACGACATCGGCGAGACAACCTTCGTCCCGGCATCCGCCCATGACCTCAATGCGTTCATGAGCGTGGCGGCGCTGATCGTCGGCTTCGCCCAGCTTGTCTTCCTGTTCAATATGATCTGGAGCCTGTTCAAAGGAAAAGAGGCTGGCGGCAATCCGTGGGGAGCCGCCTCGCTGGAATGGCAGACACCGGAAACCCCGCCGGGACATGGCAACTGGGGAAAAGAACTCCCGATCGTCTATCGCTGGGCCTACGATTACAGCGTGCCCGGTGCTGCCAGGGACTTTGTGCCGCAGAATGAACCACCGGCCGGATTGGTGGCGCAGGGAGCCCACCCGTGAGCGCCATCATCCTGTTCATTGCTACAATTGCAGCGATCGCGGGATGGTGGCTCTCGCAGCAGCGGCTGGCGGCCAAGCCGTGGCTGGAGCAAGGCGTGGACGTCGATCTTCGCGGTGAGCGCGGTTCGTCGGTGCCGACGGCGAAGATCGGACTGGGCGTGTTTCTCGCGGTCGTCGGCTCGTTGTTCGCGCTCCTGATCAGCGCCTACTCCATGCGCAACAGCATGGTGGACTGGCGGGAGCTGCCCCTGCCCAGACTGTTGTGGTTCAATACCGGCGTCCTGGTCATAAGCAGTGTGGCGCTGCAATGGGCGCTGATCGCCGCGCGACGCGACGACATTGACGGCTTGATCGTCGGCCTGCTGATCGGCGGCGCGTCCGCTGTAACCTTCCTGGTTGGGCAGTTATGGGTGTGGCAGCAACTGAACGTCGCCGGGTATTTCGTGGCGTCCAATCCTGCCAATTCCTTCTTCTACCTGATCACCGCGGTGCACGGACTGCATCTGACGGGCGGACTGGTGGCGCTCGGCAGGACGACCGCAAAGGTGTGGCGCGGCGCGCCGATGATGCAGGTGCGCCTGAGCGTCGAGCTGTGCGCGATCTATTGGCATTTCCTGTTGTTGGTCTGGCTGGTCTTGCTCGGTCTGCTGACGGGCTGGACCGACAATATCGTCGACATCTGTCGCCAGTTGCTCAGCTAGCGAGGGCAGGAAGCGATGACGGAAACCACACTGGCAACCCCCAACGCGCCGCCCGGAACGCTACCCGGATGGCGCGGCATCGCCGCCGACTGGGCCTCGGACCAGCGTGCCTTCAAGCACGTGTCCTGGGGCAAGGCCATGATGTGGATCTTCCTCTTGAGCGACACGTTCATCTTCAGCTGCTTCCTGCTGTCGTACATGACCGCGCGGATGTCGACGACCGTGCCGTGGCCGAACCCGAGCGAAGTCTTCGCCCTCAATATCGCGGGCCAGCACATCCCGCTGATCCTGATCGCCATCATGACCTTCATCCTGATCTCGAGCAGCGGGACGATGGCGATGGCGGTCAATTTCGGTTATCGCCGCGATCGCGTCAAAACGGCGGCCTTGATGCTGGCCACCGCAGCGTTCGGCGCAACCTTCGTCGGAATGCAGGCCTTCGAATGGACCAAGCTGATCATGGAGGGCGTGCGGCCATGGGGCAACCCGTGGGGCGCGGCGCAGTTTGGTTCATGCTTCTTCATGATAACCGGCTTCCACGGCACGCACGTGACGATCGGCGTGATCTTCCTGATCGCGATTGCGCGAAAGGTCTGGCGGGGCGATTTCGACGTCGAGCGGCGTGGCTTCTTCACGAGCCGGAAGGGGCATTACGAGATCGTCGAGATCATGGGCCTGTACTGGCACTTCGTCGATCTCGTGTGGGTGTTCATCTTTGCCTTCTTCTATCTCTGGTGAGGTAAGCGCATGACAAACGCAGCGGTACATGTGGAAGGGCAGGCAACGCAACATGCGCTCCACACTTATGTGCATGACGCAGTCGCATCGGGAGCCACGCACGCCGAGGGCCAGCAGCACCCGATCAAGCTCTATCTCGTGGTCTGGGGATGGTTGTTCGTGCTCAGCACCTGCTCATACCTTGTCGACTTCTTTGGCATCCATGGCCATCTCCGTTGGTCATTGATCCTGCTGTTCATGGTGCTGAAGGCCGGCCTGATCGTTGCTGTGTTCATGCACATGGCCTGGGAGCGGTTGGCGTTGGCCTACGCCATCCTGTTGCCGCCGGTGCTGGTGCTGGTTTTTGTAGCGATCATGGTGTTCGAATCCGACTATACGCATCTGCTTCGGGTCATGTTTTTCGCGTCAGCGAGCTAGAAGCAGGACGGTTGTGCTGCGAACAAGGCCTTCAACCGATGGCCTTTTGAGTATCGAACTGACGAGGAATCAATCTCGTGCAAATCAATCGTTCAATTCTTCGCCGGAGCTATGCCAACATCGGAGACTACGTCGCACTGACGAAACCGCGCGTCATGTCGCTGGTCGTCTTTACCGCCCTGGTCGGTCTCATGGTCGCACCAGGCGGCATCGATCCCGTCACCGGCGTCGCTGCTCTGGTTTGCATTGCTGCCGGAGCCGGCGCCGCGGCTGCGCTCAATATGTGGTACGACGCCGACATCGATGCGGTGATGGCGCGTACCGCCATCCGTCCAATTCCTAGCGGCCGCGTATCGCGCTCGGAAGCATTGGTTTTCGGATTGATGCTCGGCGCGTGCGCCGTCCTGGCCCTCGGCACTTTGCTGAACATGGCCGCTGCTGCACTGCTTGCTTTCACAATTTTCTTCTACGTCGTCGTCTACACGATGTGGCTCAAGCGCCGAACACCGCAAAACATCGTCATTGGCGGTGCCGCCGGTGCGCTCCCTCCGGTGATCGGCTGGGTTGCGGTCACCGGAAATGTTGGGCTCGAGCCGCTCATCCTGTTCCTGATCATCTTCCTTTGGACGCCACCGCACTTCTGGGCACTTTCGCTTAATCTTTCCGGAGAATATGCCCGCGCCGGTGTGCCGATGTTGCCGGTCGTGGCCGGCAAGACCGAAACAAAGCGCCAGATTCTTCTCTATAGCGTGCTTCTGGTTCTGATCTCACTGCTGCCTTGTGCACTGGGGTTCGCGGGAGCCATCTATGGCGCGGCCGCGGCGGTGCTGGGAGCGATCATGATTGTTCTCGCATGGCAGGTACGTCGGAGCCACGACAAGGAATGGCGGCCAGCTCGTCGCTTGTTCGTGTTTTCGATGCTCTATCTGGTCCTTCTTTTTGGGGTGCTGCTGATGAATGCTGCACCCTACGCTCAGTCCCGCTGACTGGACGGATTCGAATCGACGGCCGCAGGGCTTACTTCGTGCCGGGGACGTCCGGATACGCCGCCGGGCGAGGCCAAGCTGGCGGAATCGTGAATTTGCAGGTTGCATTGATCCATGCGACAAGCAGGTATGTATGTGAGGCGGCTCGCCAATCTCTGGATTCTGCTGCTCGTCGTGGCCGGGCTGTTGCTCGCGCCCGTGGCGCCGGCGTTTGCCAGGATGATGCCGGATGCATCGGCCACCGCCATGCAGGCGATGTCCAGCCACGCGGCCATGTCGGACCAAGCCATGCACGGCATGGCCAAGTTCGATCAGGCCATGTCGGGGCAGGCGATGGCCGGCGACATGCCGTGCTGCCCGGACCAGACCAAGAGCAAGGGCTGCGACGACTGTCCGTTCCTTGCGCTCTGCATGCTGAGCGTCTCGCTGCCGCTTCCTGCCGGTGCCGCATCGCTGATCGCACGCGAGCCGTCGCGAGGCGGATTCGCCGCGCGCGACGACCGCCTGCTTGACGGCCTCGGCGCCAAACCTCCGGATCATCCGCCTCGAACCCACGTCTGACGGGCGCGCAAGCGCCTGATCGCTGACGCGTGCGCCTGATGGCGCGCGTGTCGTCGCATGCCGCTCACGCGGTGCATCAGACGTATCGAGGATCTTAACCATGAAGACTTTCCACCTCGCGCGCGCCGCTGTGGCCGCGCTGATCGGCGTTGCCCTGGCCGGCGCGCCCGCTCACGCCGAGATCAAGAACTACGAATTCCAGCTCACCCAGCCGACGGTCAAGGCCGGGGACGATCGCATCGTCACGGTGCGGCTGGTCGACAAGACCACCGGTAAGGCCGTTCCCGACGCGGTGATCTTCTCGACCCGGCTCGACATGGCGCCCGACGGCATGCAGGAGATGGCCACCAAGGTGACGCCGATGCCGGGCACCGAGCCCGGCACCTACCGGTTCAAGGCGACCTTCGGTATGGCCGGCCGCTGGCAATTATCGCTCGGCGCCAAGGTGCAGGGCGAGACCGGCTCGGTCGAGAACAAGCTCGTCGTCACGGCCGAGCAATGAGCCGCCTCGCGTGGGCCCTCACTTGGGCCGGCGCTGCCGCTGCGATCGCCGCAGCGGCAGGCGCCGCATGGACCGGTCACGGCCTGCCGCCGCGGCCTATGACCGCCATCGTCTCCGCCGCGCAGGCTGCGGAGAGCGCTGCGCCGATCTATTACCGCGATCCCGACGGCAAGCCGTTCTACTCGGTGACGCCGAAGAAGACGGCGGACGGGCGCGACTATCTGCCGGTTTTTCCGGATGCCGATGCGCAATCCGGCGCGCCCGAGCGGCCGGCGGACATCAAGGCCACGGCCGCGAAGAGCGAGCGCAAGATCAAATATTATCGCAACCCGATGGGGCTTCCCGACACCTCGCCGGCGCCGAAGAAGGATTCCATGGGGATGGACTATATCCCCGTCTATGACGGCGACGACAGCGACGATGGCTCGATCACGCTGTCGCCCGGCAAGATCCAGCGCACCGGCGTCAAGTCCGAAGCGGCGGAGATGCGCCGCATCCGCACGCTGGTTCGTGCCCCCGGCACGATCCAGCTCGACGAACGGCGTGTCTCCGTGATCGCGATGCGCGCCGAGAGCTATGTGCAGAAGGTCGCCGACGTCACGACCGGCAGCCGGGTGACCAAGGGACAGAAGCTGATGGAGATCTACAGCCCGGCGGTGTCCTCGGCCGCCGCCGAATATGTTGCGACCATCGGCTCGAAAGCGGCTGCGGGGATCGATCCATACGGGCGGGGCTCGCGGCAGCGGGTGATGAACCTCGACGTGCCCGAGGCCGTGATCGCGGAGATGGAGCAGAGCCGCACGGTCCCGATCGCAATTCCATGGTCGTCGCCGCGCGACGGCATCGTGCTGCAACGCGCCGCGATCGAGGGCATGCGCGCCCAGCCCGGCGACGTGCTGTTCCGGATCGCCGACGTCTCAATGGTGTGGGCGCTGGTCGATGTCGCCGAGCGCGATCTCGGCAACATCGTAGTCGGCCAGAAGGTCACGGTGCGCACGCGCAGCTATCCCGGTCGCGCGTTCGCCGGCCAGATCGCCATGATCTACCCGCAGGTCAACAAGGAGACGCGCACCGCACGGGTGCGGATCGAATTGCAAAACGCCGATCTCGCGCTGCTGCCGGACATGTATGTCGACGCCGAGATCGATACCGGCAGCCCGGCGCCGGTGCTCACGGTGGCTGACAACTCCATCCTCGATACCGGAAGCCGCCAGACGGTGCTGCTCGACCGGGGCAACGGACGGTTCGAGCCGCGTGAGGTCAAGCTCGGGCGGCGCGGCGACGGTTATGTCGAAATTCGTGACGGGATCGCCGAGGGCGATGCGGTCGTCACGTCAGCGACATTCCTGATCGATGCCGAAAGCAATCTGAAGGCGGCGATCAAGGGCTTTGGCGGGGCCGGCGCTGCGCAGGCGGCGGGCGAGGGCGAGATGACGGGAGGCAAGCCATGATTGCCCGTCTCATCGCCTGGTCGGCGCGCAATCTGCTGCTGGTGCTGTTCGGCACCGGCTTTGCGGCGGCCGCGGGTCTCTACGCGCTGCTCCATCTGCCGCTCGATGCGATCCCCGATCTCTCCGACACCCAGGTCATCGTCTACACCGAATATCCCGGCCAGGCGCCGCAGGTGATCGAGGATCAGGTCACCTATCCCCTGACCACGGCGATGCTGACGGTGCCGAAGTCGAAGGTCGTGCGCGGCTTCTCGTTCTTCGGCGTGTCGTTCGTCTATGTCATCTTCGAGGACGGCACCGACATCTACTGGGCGCGCTCGCGCGTGCTCGAATTCCTCAACGGCGCGGCGTCGCGGCTGCCGGCGGGCGTATCGCCGACCATCGGTCCTGACGCGACCGGCGTCGGCTGGGTCTACCAGTACGCCGTGATGTCGAAAGAGCTGAACCTGGCCGACACCCGCACGATCCAGGACTGGAACCTGAAGTTCGCCCTTGCCAGGGCCGAGGGCGTGGCCGAGGTCGCGAGCGTCGGCGGCTTCGTCAAGCAGTACAATGTGATCCTCGATCCGCAGCGGATGCGCGACCGCGGCATCACTATGCAGCGGATGCGCGACGCGATCCGCGCCAGCAATGCCGATGTCGGCGGCCGCACCGTCGAGCTCTCCGAGTTCGAATATGTCATCCGCGGCAAGGGCTATCTGAAGGACATCAACGATCTCGGCAACATCGTGCTGAAGACCGACAACGGCACGCCGGTGCTGCTGCGCGACGTCGCCCGCGTCGAGCTCGGCCCCGACGAGCGGCGCGGCATCGCCGAGCTGAACGGCGAGGGCGAGGTGGCCAGCGGCATCGTGCTGCAGCGTTTCGGCGTCAACGCGCTCGACGTGATCGAAAACGTCAAGAAGCGATTCAAGGAGATCGCGACCAGCCTGCCGAAATCGGTCGAGATCGTGCCGGTCTATGACCGCTCCAACCTGATCTATGCCGCGATCGAGACGCTGAAGCGCACGCTGATCGAGGAGAGCGTCGTGGTCGCGCTGGTCTGCTTCGTGTTCCTGCTGCATGTCCGCAGCGCACTGGTCGCGATCCTGATGCTGCCGGTCGGCGTCCTGATGGCGTTCGGCGCGATGAAGCTGCTCGGGATCGGCTCCAACATCATGAGTCTCGGCGGCATCGCGATCGCGATCGGCGCTATGATCGACGCGGCGATCGTGATGATCGAGAACGCGCACAAGCACCTCGAGCGCGCCGAGCCCGGCCGGTCGCGGGTCGCGATCCTGATCGAGGCGGCAGCAGAAGTGGGACCGGCGCTGTTCTTCAGCCTGCTGATCATCACCGTGTCCTTCATGCCGATCTTCACGCTGGAATCGCAGGAGGGGCGGCTGTTCTCGCCGCTCGCCTTCACCAAGACGTTTGCGATGGCGGCGGCGGCGCTATTGTCGGTCACATTGGTGCCGGCGCTGATGGTGATCTTCGTCCGCGGCAGGATCGTCCCCGAGCACAAGAACCCGATCAACCGCTTCCTGATCTGGATCTACCGTCCCGTGATCAACGGCGTGTTGCGGGCCAAGACGCTGGTGATCGTGCTGGCGCTTGCAGCACTCGCCGTCACAGTCTGGCCGGCGCGGCAGCTCGGCACCGAGTTCATGCCCGACCTCAACGAGGGTACGCTGCTCTATATGCCGACCACGCTGCCGGGCATCTCGGTGACCAAGGCGGCCGAACTGATGCAGACCCAGGACCGCATCATCCGCAGCTTTCCGGAAGTCGCCTCGGTCTACGGCAAGGCCGGCCGCGCCGCGACCGCGACCGATCCGGCGCCGTCGGAGATGTTCGAGACCATCGTCAACCTCAAGCCGAAGCAACAATGGCGCAAGGGCGTCACGCTCGACGGCCTGATCGCCGAGATGGACAAGGCGCTGCAATTCCCCGGCGTCTCCAACGCCTGGACGATGCCGATCAAGGCGCGGATCGACATGCTTTCGACCGGGATCCGGACGCCGGTCGGCGTCAAGGTGATCGGTCCCGATCTCGCCGTGATCGACAAGCTCGCCCGCCAGGTCGAGCAGATCGTGAAGGGTGTGCCCGGCACCTCGTCGGCCTATGCCGAGCGCGGCCTCGGCGGCTATTACCTCGAGATCACGCCGAACCGCGAGGCGTTGTCGCGCTACGGCATCGCCGTGCAGGACGTCCAGGACACGATCGCGACCGCGCTCGGCGGGCAAAGCGTGACCACGACGGTCGAGGGACGCCAGCGCTTCACCGTCAACATGCGCTATCCGCGCGACCTGCGCGACAATCCCGGTGCGATCGCGGGCGACATCCTGGTGGCGATGCCGGCGGGCGGGGCGGTGCCGCTCGGCGAGGTCGCCGATATCAAGCCGGCGCGCGGGCCGACCACGATCCGGACCGAGAATGGGCAACTCGCGACCTACATCTATGTCGATATCCGCGATCGCGATCTCGGCAGCTATGTGGCGGACGCGCAGCGCGCGGTGCAGGCCGCTGTGCAGTTTCCGCCCGGGGCCTATGTGATCTGGAGCGGTCAGTACGAATATCTCGAACGCGCCACGGCGCGGCTCAAGATCGTGGTGCCGGTGACGCTTTCGATCATCTTCCTCTTGCTCTACCTCAACTTCCGCTCGGTGGCGGAGACCCTGATCGTGATGCTGTCGCTGCCGTTCGCGCTGGTCGGCGGGCTCTGGCTGATGTGGGCGCTCGGCTTCAACCTGTCGGTTGCGGTCGCGGTCGGCTTCATCGCGCTCGCCGGCGTCGCTGCTGAGACCGGCGTGGTGATGCTGATCTACCTCAACCACGCGCTGGCCGAGATCACGGCGCGGCGCGCTGCCGAGGGACGCACGATCGATCGTGACGACCTGCACCGCGCGATCATCGAAGGCGCGGTCGAGCGTGTCCGGCCGAAGATGATGACGGTGGTCGCGATCATGGCCGGGCTGTTGCCGATCATGTGGAGCACCGGCACCGGCTCTGAGATCATGCAGCGCATCGCGGTTCCGATGATCGGCGGCATGATCTCGTCGACCTTGCTGACGCTGATCGTGATTCCCGCGATCTTCGCCATGGTGAAGGGCTTTCGACTGCCGCCGGCCGGCGACAGCGGCGAGCTGCAGCCGGAAGCCGCTGTCGAGACTACGCAGACACGCGCGCGCACGCTCAAGCACATCGCCTAGACGAGCCGAACTGCGAGGCAGGACTGCCGACATGACCAGTGACGAAATCGAGCTCAAGACGCTGATGCTGGCGAGCCAGCGTGGCGATGCGGCCAGCCACGGCGCGCTGCTGGCGAAGCTCGTGCCGCGTCTTCGCGGCTACTACAAGCGCAGGCTGATGGGAGCCGGGCGCAGCGCGGAAGAGGCGGAGGATCTGGTCCAGGAGACACTGCTGACGATTCATCTCAAGCGCCACACCTACGATCCCGAGGCCCTGTTCACGCCCTGGCTACACGCGGTCGCGCGCTACAAGCTGATCGACTACCTCCGCGCCAACAAGATGTCGCGGATGAATGTTCCGATCGACAACCGTGAGGATCTGATGGCGGCTGACGATCAGACCTCGACAGAGAGCACGCACGACATGGCGAAGCTGCTCGGCCGGCTACCGCGAAAGACGCGCCAGGCGATCGAGGCGGTCAAGCTGGAGGGAAACAGCGTCGCGGAGACCGCGGCACGCTATGGCATGTCGGAATCCAACGTGAAGATCAGCATCCACCGCGGCCTGCAGGCGCTGGCGTCCTTCATTCGCGGGGACCGCGACGCCTGAAGGCGGCCCTTCAATTTCCTGCGTGGCTTGATGCCGCGTTGCGGCCGAAATCCACCATCCTCACCTCGGCGTGATCGTGTAACCGGCCGACGAAAGGCTCCGTACTCCCTTACAGAAGCGCGCATGGAGCGCCCTTCACATGACAACGGAGCAGACAATGTCAACGAAGTTTACCAAATCCATTCTCGCGATCTCAGTTCTGACATCGCTGGTGGCGATGTCCGCGGCGGCGAATGCCGGAGCGATGACCTCTGCCACACGCGCTCACCGCGCGACCACGGCACAACATGCGCCGCGTGACGCCTACGCCGCGATTGGCTGGGCGGCCGAGCCCGCCGCCGGACGTGCCGTGGAAGTCAATTCGTGGCGCTATTCCGGCGGCCCGAAATCGTCCGTTCCGCCGTCCCGCGGTTTCTAGTGCGGGGCCCTGGCCGATCGGCACGGGCGTCGGACGACCAATCTCGACCGCAACCTGCTGCGCTGACCGAAAGAGGCGCTGGAAAGCGCCCCTTGTGATAGAGACGGGGACTTGACCTTGACGAAGGGAGCGTTCGTCAGACGGCCGGTGCTGGCGGAGAGCAGGTGATGAAGACCGACGATCTTGTTGTGGCGCTGAGCGCAGGAGTTGGCCCCGTCGATTTCAGGGCGGTCGGCCGCCGTATCGCGATGGCCGTCGCTGCCGGCGCGGCCATCTCCGTGGCGGCCATCCTGATCGGATTTGGGCCGCGCACGGGTCTGTCCAGCGTCGGCGCGTGTGCACTGCTGGGTGTGAAGATCGCCTTTGCCGCAGCCATCGCCGGCGTGGCGGCAATGTACCTGATCAGGCTGTCGCGCCCCGGCGGCGGGTCGAAGCCGGGCGCGCTGCTCGTCATCCTGCCGTTCCTGCTGATCGTTGTGCTGGCCGTCGTCAGCCTCGGCGCGGCGCCTGCCTCGCACTGGAATCGGATGGTCGCAGGTGACGCGTGGTTGGAGTGCCTGGTGTCGATCCCGGTGATTGCGGTCGTGCCGTTTGCACTGGCGATGTGGGCGGTGCGACAAGCGGCGCCGACCGATCTGCGCCGGGCGGGTGCATTCGCCGGCCTGCTCGCCGGCGGCATCAGCGCATTGGCTTATGCGCTTCACTGCACCGACGATTCGTTGCCTTTTGTCGCGGTCTGGTACGGTGGAACGATCTTGTTCTGCACGATCGCGGGCGCGGCGCTGGGGCCCCGACTGTTGCGGTGGTGAGTAACGCGCGGATTGGCCCTGTTTCGCGCGGACTGGGTTGAATCGGTGGCATCGGCGGTCCTATCCTGCTCTCCGAAAGGAAGATCAATGAGCGATTGCTGCGAGCAGAAAACCTCCGAGTGCTGTGCGCCACCGCCGCTGACGCTGCCGATGAAGGCTGGCGTGCGAGCAGAGGACCGCAATCGCGCGGCGGATGCGTGCGGCTGCTCGGGCGGCGTGCCGGTCTTTGACGGCCTCAACCCGCGCTACAAGCGCATTCTCTGGACCGTCATCGGCATCAATGGCGCGATGTTCCTGACCGAGATGGTCGCGGGTCAATTGGCCGGCTCGCAGGCGCTCAAGGCCGATGCGCTCGACTTCCTCGCCGATACGGTCACCTACGGCCTGAGCCTTGCGGTGATCGGCGCGAGCCTGCGCGTGCGTGCCTCCGCGGCGCTGCTGAAGGGCGCCTCGCTGAGCCTGATGGCGTTGTGGGTGTTCGGCTCGACCGTCTACCAGACGTTCGTGCTCGGCGTGCCGAAAGCCGAGGTGATGGGCGCAATCGGTGCGTTGGCACTCGCCGCCAATCTTGGGTCGGTTCTGCTGCTGCTGCCGTACAAGGACGGCGACGCCAATGTCCGCTCGGTCTGGCTCTGTTCGCGCAACGACGCCATTGGAAACCTCATCGTGATGGTGGCCGCCCTGGGCGTTTGGGGAACGGCCACGCCATGGCCCGATCTCGCGGTCGCCGCCGTGATGGCTGCAATATTCCTGACCTCGTCGGTGCAGATCCTGCGGCAGGCCTGGGCAGAGTATTGCGAGGGGGCGTTGCGCGGCGCGACGGCGGCGCGTGGTTGATCGAGCCGCCTGTGCTCCCTGCCATTGGCCGTGGCAGGGTACAGAATTCGCCTCGCATTTACCTTAAATGAGGGCGCCGGGGGAACGTCCGTGGCAGCCGCGCGTTGCTGTGCATCATTCGTGTGCAGAAGGCTCCCTCCATGACAGTCAACGCGGCAATACTGATGGCAGCCTTGGTGCTATCGGGAACCGTGTTGGCACAGAGCTCCGGCCCTTCGACCGGCGCGGCGGGGGCCGGGCAGGCGGCCAATTTGACCACCATCGGCCAGGCGCTGAACAGTAACACGAAGACGGGTGACAGCGGGCCGCCGATCGAGAGGGCGCCGCATCCCGCGAAGCCGGATGCTGCCGCGGCCGGCAACACGGTGGGTGCCAACCGCCCGCCGAAGCCCGACCGGCGCCTCGAGCATTATCCGTAGCCTGGGGCGACCGCAGCGGCCGCAGACTGGGCCTCAACATTATCTCCGTCGTCATGGCCGGGCTCGTCCCGGCCATCCACGTCTCTGGTTGCCGAAGCAAAGACGTGGATGCCCGGCCCAAGGCCGGGCATGACGAGTCTTAGGAGAGGGGGCTGCAATCTTGGGGATCTTTACGTTTCCGAGCGCGATCCAGCGCACCCCAGTCATGATACCGTCATGCCACGTCGGTTAGCGAAGGCGTTTGGTTGAAACGCGGCGGGTGGGAATGGCGAAGGCGGACCGGGCACGGTTCCTGGGAATGGATCGAGACATCGCCGGCGTCCTGCTCGTGCTGGCCATTGCGCAAGTGTTCGGGTGGGGGACCCTCGGCCTGCCGGCCATAGTCGGCTACCGGATTGCTGCCGACCTTGAGATCGCACTTCCCACGGTGTTTGCGGGCACATCGACCTTTTACGTCACCATGGGCCTGTGCGGCCCGCTGCTGGCGGAGCCGTTCCGGCGCTTTGGCGCGCGGCGCGTCATGATGACCGGCAGCGTGATCGCCGCGCTCGGTTTCATAGCACTGGCCTGCGCGCGCGAGCCGGTGCTGTATTTCATCGCCTGGACGGTCCTCGGCGCTGCCGGCAGCGCGGCACTGAGCACGGCCGCCTACATCATGCTGAACGAGGTGGCCGGGCGGAACGCGAAAGGCGCGATCGGCGCGCTGATGCTGGTCACCGGGCTTTCCAGCAGCATCTTCTGGCCGACGACAGCGTTTCTCGCGGAGGCCCTGGGCTGGCGCGGGACCTGTCTGGCCTATGCCGCCGCGATGGCTCTCGTCTGCCTGCCGCTCTACAGCTTCGGGCTGCCGCGCCGGGCGGTCGGCGAGGCGGCATCCGCATCGCCATCGGACCGGTCGGGTGCGCCGCCGCCGGCCGGCAGGAGCACGTTTTTTCTGGTGGTCGCGGCGATCGGGCTCAACGCCTTCGTCAGTTTCGGCTTCAGCGCGGTGCTGGTCGAGCTTCTGAAGGCGCAGGGGCTGCCGGCGGCCCAGGCGGTCGCGTTCGGCTCGACGCTCGGCGTCGTGCAGGTGTCGGCGCGCGCGATCGACTTTCTCGGCAGCGGTCGCTGGGACGGCATCACGACCGGGCTCGTCGCCGGCACGCTGCTGCCGGTCGCGATGCTGATCCTGATCGTCGGCCATGGCACCTATTGGGCGATCGCGGGCTTCATCCTGATCTATGGCCTCGGCAGCGGCGCGCTCGCGGTCGCGCGCGCGACGATCCCGCTGGTGTTCTACGACAAGAGCGAATTCGCCAAGGCGACCTCGCATATCGCGCTGCCGCTGAACCTGATCTCGGCGGCGTCGCCGCCGCTGCTCGCCTGGCTGCTGACGCGGTCCGGCAGCAATGCCGTGCTGGAGCTCGCGCTCGCCTGCTCGATCGGAGCACTTGTGATGCTCGCCATTCTCGGCCGCCGCCGGCGCGAGGTCGGGATCGCCGCCGCTTCGTGACAGATCGCAGGATGGTGATCCTTCGTCGCGGGCACGCTTCTTGCTTGACATTGGTTGTGATGCGGCAGCGCGCACGCTCACGACATGACCCAGGGCATTCACATGACCCAGCAGGTGATCGGCTTTGTCGGCTTCGGCGAGGCGGCGCAGTGCTTCGCGAGGCATCTCGCAGCCAAGGGGCGCGTGAAGGGTGGTTCCGCGCCGCTGGTGTTTTGCGACGGCAAGACCAACCGTCCGCCATATTCGGAAGCATTCCGGACCATGGCGTCCAATTGCGGGGTCGAGCTGGTCGACAGTCTGCCCGCGCTGATGGCGCGCGCCGACATCGTCTTCTCCGCGGTCGTGGTCGCGACCGCCGTGCCGGCCGGGCAAGCCATCGCCAGCCTGGTTCGGCCTGACATGCTGGTGGTCGACGTCAACGCCTCCACGCCCAAGGCCAAGCGGCTGGTGGGCGATGCCGTCGCGGCGAACGGCGGTGCCTTCGTCGATGCCAATTTGATGGGCGCAGTCAGCATCTACGGCGCGGCGGTGCCGCTGTACTGTTCGGGCGATGGTGCCGCGCGCTTCGCCGAATTGTTTGCGCCGCTCGGTTTCACCATCGAGCAGGCCGGCCCCGAGGCGGGCACGGCGGCCGCGGTGAAGATGCTGCGCAGCGTGGTGACCAAGGGCATGGAGGCGCTGATCGTCGAGGCGCTGACGGCAGCCTCGCTCGCGGGGGTGCGCAGCGAAGCGTTGCGCGGCATTTGCGAGCCGATGGATGCGACGCGCTACAGCAAGTTCGTCGACATGTGCGTGCGCACCGACGTGCTGCATGCCGAGCGCCGCGCGGTCGAGATGGACGGCATCGCGGAGGGGCTGCGGGAGATCGGCCTGCAACCGATCATGACAGAAGCCACCGCTGCGCGGCTCTGGACATCGGCGAGGCTCGGCCTGCGCGATGATTTCGCGGCACGCCAAGCCTACAGCGCCGACGACGTGCTCGATGCCTATGCCGCAAGGGCGGCCGATCTGCCGCGTCCGTAGGTCGTAGCCGTAGCCGGTAGGATGGGTTTCGCTTCGCTCTATCTATCCTACAGAGCAGCAAAAAGCCGGCGCGGTCCTCGTGACGGCGCCGGCTTGATGTCAGGACGATCGGCCGCTCAGTAAACCAGGCCGGTGCCGGGCGGCTTTTCCAGCGCGGCGGCGAGCGAGCGATATTCGTCGCTGTTGGTGCCGGCGAGTTGGGCGATGCGGTTCAGATGATATTGCGCCTGATCGCGGTTGCCCTGTTCGACCTGCCAGAGGCCGTAATACTGCCAGGTGCGCACATGCGCCGGATCGGCCTTGAGCGCGCGCTCGTACCAGACCTGCGAGACCTTGTAGTCGCCGAGCTTGCGATAGGAGTAGCCGATCAGATTGGCGACGTCGGCACGGTCGTCCTGGCCGAGCGCCTTCAGCTGCTCGATCGCGGCGGTATAGTCGTGCTGGTCGTAGATCGTGGTATAGGCGGCGCGGTAGCCGGCGAGGAACTTCTGATCGTCGATCGCGGAGCTCTTGTCCTTCTTGGCCTTCTTGCCCTTGCTGGCGCTGCTGTCGGAGGCCGGCGGTGAGGGATTGTCACTGCCTGCGGCGTAGGCCGAGATGACTGGCCCGGCGGCGAGTGTCATCGATAGCACTGCGAGGCCCAAAAACTTCCAACGAAACTGCGGCGTCTTGCTCATTCCTGGTTGCTCCTGATCGTTCCTGATCGTGCTCGGTAATCCTACACCGAAGCCTGCTGACTTGAACACCCGAGGCTACAAAACATTCCCGGCCGATCCCACGATCGCGTGTTCCCGCGATCCATCGGCGGGGGCGGGCAACATGACAAAGAAGTCATTCACATGAATGAATTCCGTCAGCGCCCTTCAGAACGGGTTCAGTGCGCGGCCCATAAGGTCACGTGCATTGATCGGTGAGGCCGACCATCCGGCCGGAGACCTCTCGATCCCGAACAGGAGGACCACCATGTTCAAGACGATTTCCGCCGCGCTGCTCGCCATCTCCGTGATCGCAGCGCCCGCGCTCGCCGCCGAAACCGGCAAGGTCGCAACGCCCGCGCCGGCGACCACGACTGCCCCGGCGACCAAGGCCGCCCCGGTGATCAAGAGCGAGCAGCTGCCGTCGAAGGTGCGCAACGCCAACGCCAAGATGGGCCACCACAAGCACTATCGCCATCACCGCCACCACAAGCACATGGGCATGCTGAAGGTGAAGTCGCCGAAGCATGCGACCAAGCACGTCTCCAAGCACGTTCTGGCGAAGGCCTCGATCAAGCACGTCGCGCCGGCCAAGCGCGGCTGATCCTGATCCGAGGGGCGCAGTCCGCTCCACATTGCCCCCACTGCGCCCTCAGGATGCAGAACCGGCCCGTCCGTCCATTGCTTCCCCAATGGCGGCGGGCCGGAGTGCGTTCGGACTTCAGAAAGACGCTCTGGGCTTTACGAGCGGTAACAACCGAGTTGCCCTTCCGCCGCCCGGCGGTCTATGAGACGCGACCGGGGACCCATGAGACAGCGACGTTTGCGGATTTCATCAAAACTGGCGGCGATCCTGCTGCTGTCGATTCCGCTCGCCGGCTGCCTCACCAGCGATGACAGCGGGGGCGGGCCGACGACCTTCACCGATGATCGCGGCGTGGCCAACCAGCCGTTTCCGGACCGGTACCGCGACCAGATCCTCGCCTTCATGCGGACCTACCTCAACAACCCGGTCGGGGTGCGCGAGGCGGCAATTGCCGATCCGGCGCAGCGCACGGTCGGGGGCAGGCTGCGCTACGTGGTGTGCCTGCGCTACAGCGCGAAGGATACCGACGGCAATTACCGGCCGGCGCGCGAGCGCGGCGTGCTGTTCGTCGACGGCCGGCTCGACCGCATCCTGGATAATTCCGCCGAGCCTTGCGCCGGCGCGTCCTACGCGCCATTTCCGGATCTGGAGAAGATGCCGCGTTGAGGCGCGGCGGCCTGTCGCAGATCTGACCGGATCGTTAGCCAACCCCGATCACTTTTCGGGGAGCGCTGAACCTCAGCTTAGGCATTTGCGACATCCATACAGCCGAAATGCGGCTGCTTAACCGATGAAAAAACCTTCTGTGCCAAGGAACAAACGGGCGTTGTTGCGACCCTGTCACAGCTCGGAAACATCACAGGTCTGGCACTGCCCCAAAGCAACCTAATTGGCGTCACGTTGTTTGGCTTAACAGCGCAGCGTAAGTCACGGGGATCAGAGATGAAGAAGTTTTTGCTCGGCACGGTCGCGCTGGCCGCTCTTGCGAGCCCGGCTTTTGCAGCCGACATCCCGGCCCGCACCTATACCAAGGCACCGCCGCCTACCGCGCCGGCGCTCATCTACAACTGGACCGGTTTCTATATCGGCGGCCATGTCGGCGGCGCGTTCACCGACGGCAACAACCTGATGGGCAGCGACGCGCGCTTCATGGGTGGCGTGCAGGGCGGCTTCGACTATCAGTTCGCCCCCAACTGGGTGATGGGCGTCGAGGCGCAGTACTCCTGGCTGCCGAGCTCGTCGAACAACGGTCTGGTGTTCCCCGCCGGAACGGTCGTGACCGGGAATACCGACCAGCTCGGTTCGGTGACCGGCCGCCTCGGCTACACCTGGGGCCCGACGCTGCTCTATGCCAAGGGCGGTTACGCCTGGCGTGACAACAACAACATCACGGCGTCGGTCGGCGGCGTGCCGGCGGCGTTCACGACCGACGGCGGCCACAAGGACGGCTACACGGTTGGCGCGGGCCTCGAATACATGTTCGCCCCGAACTGGTCGGCGAAGGCCGAGTACCAGTACTACAATTTCGGCAAGACCACCTTCACCAGCGGTCCGGCCGACATTGTCGGCACGAGCTTCCGGAACGACGAGCATACCGTCAAGGTCGGGGTCAACTACCGCTTCGGCTGGGGCGGTCCGGTGGGCTCCCGCTACTGATCGCGTCATCGTCGCATCGAGATCAAAGGCCGACCTTCGGGTCGGCCTTTTTTGTTGGCCCGACGCTTGCTTATTCAGCGGATATTCACGCCGGATCGTGCAATGCAAAAAATAATTCCTGCATTGCACGGAACTTTCATCGTGATGCGTTATTATGCGATCGCCGGGGCTGGTGGACAAACGAACATGCGTAGCTTTGCGTTAGGGCTGATCCTCTCTGCGGTCGCTGTGCCGTGCCTTGCCCAGACGATCCTCAAATCCGAACCCCTCGTCCTTGCGCCGTATGAAGTCGTGTTCGTGCAGGACGCGTCCTGCACGGCCGGCAAGGTGCTCAAGGTGACGGGGTCGATCCGGGGTCTGCATCGGCGGAAGATCTGCGTGTCGCTCGCGGCCGAACAGGCCTCGCTGGCGACCGCGACGCCGTAAGGGCGGGACGACCGCTTTTGCATCCGGCCGCGATGCGTGCCGGCCGGTCTGCTGTTTTTTAATTCAACCGCGGCTCCAGGCGCGCTTCGCGATCAGCATCGGCCTTGTTCTTGACCGGGTCCTCGTCCGGCTCCGCTTGGCAGGGCCGGATCTCATAGTTATTCTCGAGCAGCGGGCGGGGCGAGGACTGCTCCTCGCCGGAGACGGCATCCACCACCAGCCCCGATTTCCTGGCGAGCCTCCAGACATCGGCCTCGGTTGGATAGGCCTTGCTCAGCTTGGCGTCTTGATAGAACAGCGCGTATGGCATTCGTCGTTTTCCCCAATCCCCGACAACGCCAGCACCCGTCCCGGGTTTCAGGCAATATCACCGTTCCAATCACGGAACCGTGAGCGGGGTTCCGGGCCAAGCATCTGAAAATATGAGTCATTTCGGCCCTTTCGCCGGGGACCCTGAGTCCTTAACGGGTGGTAAACCCCGGAAAAAAGAATCCCCGGGACTCCACGGGTAGAATCGCCGGATGCTTTCCCCATGAGAGCGATCCTTCAGACCCCCCATGAACGCGTGCACTTCGTGCTCGCGATCGCGCTGCTCGCGGCCTGCGCCGCGAACGTGGCGCTGGTCTGGTCGTGGCTTTAGCGAAATTTGGCTCTAGCGACCTAAGCGAAAACGCCGTGGCCGCGCGACGGCTGTAACGATTGACGGCCCCTGCATTCCTTCCATCATTGTCGGCAGAACAAGCGCCCGCCGCCGCCTGCGCGGACGGGCCGCCATCGGGGAGCGAACATTGATCGAAACGCTGAAGGAACGGGTCAATTGCGACGCCGGCCTGGTGCGGCGCGGCCGCTACCTCACCACGACATTCCTGCTCGAGATCGGCGCGGCCGTCTGGCTGATTTCGATCCATGAGGGCCGGATCGTGTCGGTGACCAAAGGGCCGTTCGTGATGCCCTCGTCGTCCTTTGCGCTGCGCACCTCGGAGGCGGAGTGGGAGCGCTTCTGCGAGCGGCGGCCGCCGCCGGGCTCCAACGACCTGATGGCGCTGATCAAGCGCCGCGTGCTGAAAGCCGAGGGCGAACTGCAAATCTTCATGGCGAACCTGCGCTACTTCAAGGAGGCGCTCGGCAAGCTGCGCCGCGAGGGAGTGGCGGCATGAGCGTCAAATTCGAGCCGATCATCGGCCGCTATATGCAGCTCGAGCTGTCCGGCCGGGCGCACCGCGTCTATGTCGAGGAGGCGGGCGAGGGCACGCCGCTGCTCTGCCTGCACACCGCCGGCGCCGACGGGCGGCAATATCGCGGCCTGATGAACGATGAGCGCGTCACCCGCAACCATCGCGTCATCGCCTTCGACATGCCCTGGCACGGCAAGTCGTCGCCGCCGCAAGGCTGGCACGACGAAGAATACCAGCTCACGTCAGCGCAATACACGACGATGATCCTGGCGGTGATGGATGCGCTCGACCTCGACAGGCCGATCGTGATCGGCTGCTCGATCGGCGGCCGGATCGCGCTGCATCTCGCACTCGAGCATCCCGAACGCTTCCGCGCCATCATCGGCTTGCAGGCCGGCGCGCATGTCGATCCGTATTACGACCTGAATTTCCTGCACCGGCCGGACGTGCATGGCGGCGAGGTCGCGGCCGCCATCGTCTCGGGGCTGGTCGGGCCCGACGCGCCCGACAAGGAGAGGTGGGAAACGCTGTGGCACTACATGCAAGGCGGGCCCGGCGTGTTCAAGGGCGACCTCTATTTCTACAAGATCGACGGCGACATCCGCGCCCGCATCGCCGAGATCGACACCAAACGCTGCCCGCTGTTCCTGCTGTCAGGCGAGTACGATTATTCCTGCACGCCGGAGGAGACATTGGCGGTGGCAAGCAGCATTGCCGGCAGCGAGGCCACCATCATGAAAGGCCTTGGCCATTTTCCGATGAGCGAGAATCCGGGCGAGTTCCTGAAACATCTGCTGCCGGTGCTGGAGAAGATCGGCAGCCGCCAGAGCGCCGGTTCGCGCTGAGAAATCGCGTCAGAACAACAGCCGCGCCCCTCGACCGCGGGCGGCGCGGGTGACACACTGCGCATCCGCACGATTGGCGTGAACCGGTTGCGTAGGAGGTCCCGATGCTTCCGAAAGCTGAAGTGGCCTATTTCGCGATTGCCGACATCTCCGGCTATACGAACTTCCTCGCAGCGGTCGAACTCGACCATGCGCAGGACATCATCGCCGATTTCATGGACGCGGTGGTGAAAGCGCTGCGCCCGCCATTTCGCCTCGCCAAGTTCGAGGGCGACGCCGCGTTCGTCTACACCACCGCCGAGACAATCGACGGATCGCTGCTGCAGGACGCGATCGAGGGCGCCTATTTCAAGTTCCGCCGGCGCCTGCGCAGCGTTAGCCAGGCCTCGGCCTGCGAGTGCCGGGCCTGCGTCGCGATGGGCGATCTCGATTTCAAATTCGTCGTCCATCATGGCGAGATGGTGAAGCAGAAGATGGGCGGGCGGGAAGAGCTCGCCGGGCGCGACGTCATTCTGGTCCACCGGCTGCTCAAGAACACGGTTTGCGACAAGGTCGGCGGGTGCGCCTACGCGCTCTACAGCGACGCGGCGATCCGCGCCATGGGCGTCGATCCGGTGGCGCAAGATCTCATCGCGCATCACGAAACCATCGACATCATCGGCGATGTGACGCTGTGGGTGCGCGATCTCGAGGCGGCCTGGCAGCAGGACGACGCGCAAAGGCGGATGGAGGTGACGCGCGCCGACGCCCACGCCATGCTGGAGTTCGATATCGCCGCGCCCCGGCAGAGGGTGTGGGAATTTCTCACCGTGCCCGGGCAGTGGCAGCAATGGTGGGACGCCGACACCATTGTCGAGGAATCCGGCAAGGGACGGCGCGGGGTCGGCACCAAAAATCACTGCATGCACGGCAACCATACCGTCGTCGAAGAGTTGCTCGATTGGCACCCGGCCGACTACTTCACGGTGGGCATCACGCTTCCGGTCCCCGACGCGCCGCGGATCGTGATGACCCGCGCCGTTCTGGACGGTCCAGACGGAACGACGCATCTGGAGCTGCGGCTCGCCAAGCCGAAGCCGAAGGACAGGGCGTTCGTCGACGGCGCCCTGGCCAAATACGCCGAGCGCATGACCCGGGCGATCGCCGGCTTGCGATCGATGCTGGAAGGAAAGCAGCCTGCTTCCGATGCCATGGAAGAGCCGGCGCTGACGCGATCGAGCGGACGCTTCCTGACCGATCCGGTGAAATCGGGCGCGCCGCGCTGAAGTCCAATCGACCCCGGCGGACAAGCGCGGGGGGCAAGGCCATCAGGTGAACAGGTCGCTGGTTACTTGCCGGAGCGCGGCAGCTCGCTGTTGTCGCGGATCGCGGCGCGCACCTTGGCCATCGTCGTGGTGCAGTATTCCTCGCGCTCCTTGAGGAAGCGCTGCTGCTGGGCGCGGAAATTGGCAACCCGCTCGCGCACCTCGGACCCGAAGTCGCCACTGATGTCGAGTTTTGCGAATTGCGGCGGCTGCGCCGGCGACGGCGGGACTTCGACGACGGTCACTGCCAGAGGCGGCGGAGCCGGCGGCAGGCCCTCGATCACGGTCGGCACGGGGAGCGGCGGCGGGACGGCCGCGGGCCGCGTCTCGGCCGCAGGCTTGGGCTTGATGTCGAATGTGGCGATGGCCTCGGCCAAGGCCTCTGCAGCGGCGGCGAGTGCCGGCGTGGCGGGTGCGGGCGCAATAGCAGGCGGCGCGGCGGTCTGCTGGGCGGCCGGTGGCGCTGATGTCCGCGGGGCAGGCGTCGGCATCCCGGCGTCGGGCTGCTTGCCCTTCACCGACTCCACGAAAGCCATTGTCTGCGCGATCAGGAGATCGCGTTCCTTCATCCACTTCATGGCGCACCTTGAGCGGGCGGATTGCAGCAGAGCAACCGCGCGGAATCAAGCACTCGCCATCATGATGGTTGACGAAGACGCCTGTTTTGCAGGCGCGGTGACAAAATTGTGACGTACCCGGCGTGCGAGGCGGGTCAGCGCTGGCGGGGGTTGGTGTTCGGGACGAACGGGGTGCCGACGATCCGGACCGGCGTCAGGTCAGGGGCCGGCACCTGATTGGGGGCCGGCCTAACCGCGGCATTGGCCGGCGGAGATGCCGGATCCAGCACCGCAACGGCGCCGGCGGCAGCCATGCTGAGCAGTGTGAACGTGCCCAGAAGGAGCATGTTGCGGTTGGGTTCGCGTAGCCTCATGCGAGGAAAATCGCGTGAGGGGGCTTAATGTTCCGAACAAATCCTCAGGCGGTTTCGCGTGGATTTGGCGCGGCGCTCAGAGAGCGCGTCAGGAGCGGACCTGAAGGCCTTGGGCGTGCTGATCAGGGGACGAGCCGGCGGGCGGGCGCAGCATCGCGACGGGGTGGGGCTCAGTCTAGTGCGCGGCGGCGGCCGCGGCGGCCGGCGCTGGTTCGGTGCTGCGGGCCTCGATGAGGTCGGCGTAGCGGCCATACTCCTCGGCCATTTCGAGCAGCTGCTGGCGGACCGTGGCGTCGGTGACCTGGCGGGCCAGCCGTCGTGCCTGATCGGACTGGAAGCGGTAATGTGCTGTATCGGACATGGGATGGCTCCTCACATATGTGTAAGGGCCATCAGGCAAAGGTTCATCAAGCCGTCATTGACGGGAAGGCGCTATTGAAGGGTCTGTGAGCGATCGGTCAGCGCGGCCGGGGCTGCGTGCCCCGCCTTGTCCTCGCGGACCTCGACCTCGAACCAGCCCATCTCCTTCAGCTCGCGCGCCTTCTTCTCGGCCGCATCTTCGCTGTCGCGCTTCAGCACGATCTGGCTGGTGCCATCACGGGCAAGGATCAAATAGGTCATTGGCTGAGTCCCATCCCGCATTCTGCATACCCCATTCTGGGCCGCAAGGACAGAAACAAGGCGGAGGATGGGTGATCCTACGGGAATGATCCCACGATTCCTGCCAAGGCGCAGGGCGTCGCGGGTGTTTCCGAACCGGCCCTCCGGCAAGGGCCGGTCTGGAGGGCGATCGAGCCTAGCGCTTCACCACCGTTTCGATATGGCGGTTTCTGTCGTCCCACCGGCCGCTCTGCAGACAGCTCTGACGGTAGCTGTCGCAGACGGCGAGATCGCCGCCATGGGTGCGATTCCAGCTCTTGCAGGTCGACGCGATGTAGGAGCAGGTGCATTTGCCCGACGCGCACTGACGCTCGACAGCGCCAAGCTGACCAGCCGCAGCGGCTTCGTCAGCAGGCCGCGATGCTTGCTTCGTCTTTTTCTGCCTGGCGGTGCATGCCTGCAATTCGGCGTGGCGCTGGCCGTTGTCCATCGCGCCTTTCGGCTTCCGCTTACAGGACGATGCGCAGCACGCGGCCGAGAAATCGAACTGGCTGGTGTAGCGAGACGGGAAGGCGAAAGGTCACCGCGGGGATGGTGTGGGGACTTGGTCCTTGCAGGCAGCGGGATCCTGCGTGGGGATCCAACTCCCGCTGCTGCACTGGAGGCCGCGACCTCCGCCGAGGCAGATGAGGGCTCCCTGGGAATAAAACGCGTTGTTGTAGACACAATTCCTCGTCATGGAATCGATCTTCTGGGGGTCCGGCAGGAAGATGTCCTGCGCCGATGCGACACGCGACATCATGCAGGCGATGACGGCTATTGCCAAAGCTGATCTCCACATTCGCGTTCTCCTTCTCAGCAATCGGGAATCTTGAGATGGCCGCGGTGAGGCGGATCGCCGGAAGGTAATTGCTTCGTATGACGGCTCAGCGTCGGTCGGCGCGTAGCTGCAGTGGGGCGCCGTCAGCGCGATCGGTGATGTGAAGCGCCGCCTGACAACCGGAAAAATACGGCCTCCTCTGTACGTTGTGGGTAAGCCGCAAGGCGCTTTGATTGAGCCGCAAATAAATGCTCGGCTTGGTCCAACACAACTCGGCTTAAGCCGAGTCTATCTTGATGGAGGACTCGATGCCCAGGCACTTCGGTTTGAAGGCAACAACGGCGGCAGGACGGTCGGCGTTCACGGGGTCATCAAGAGACTTGCAGGAGCGGACTGCATCGGCGGCGGCGTCGAAGAGCCATCCTCCGGCCAGTCCTGCAGCGACAACGCTCGCGTCCCCAAACTCGGAGCTGCCGTATTCTCCTGCGAGCTGGCGGGGCTGCCGTGGTCGGCGGACGATCTCGGTCAGCTGAGGTCACTTCCCGATGAAGGCCTGCGCAAAGAAACTACGCGCCGAAGCCGACTATGCCGACCAGATCGCCAGAAGCGCTACAGACCAGAAGAAGCGAGAACTGTACGAACGCCTCGCTGCCCACTTTAGGAATCTGGCTGTGGAAATCGATAAGGCGATGGCAGATCGCTCGGGGTAAGGCTGCGTCAGTTGGCGGCCTACCGTCGAGCCACAGCAAACGTTCCGGCGCCGTCATTCCTTGGGGCGCCAATCATTCAGCGAGTTGCGACAATAAGCCTGAAATAAATAGCTCGCTATTCGCTCCAGACAGGCACACAGTAAATCCATCACCGCCCGAACCCGTGGCTTATATCGGTGATGAGAACGCTCGATCGCGCTCCCGCCTTCCTCTAACGGAATGGAGCGTGCCATGTCCTTGAAGCGACATCTCATACACACTCAATCACTTGAACAGCGGCTTGGCATCCAGGCAGAGCGGCTCCGCAAGGAGGCCCGGGGGACTCCCCCAGGCATCGAGCGCCAGCGCCTAGTCCGCAAGGCTCGTCTGGCCGAAACCGGCTCACACTTGGGCGAATGGCAGCGGTCCCCGGGTTTGCGAGCGCCGACGTGATGGGTCGATACCCATCCCATGCAGATATCGGCGTGAAGAGAATAGTTAATTTCCGCAGGCGATGGGCAAACAAGAGCGACACGGTAATTAAAACCGCCCTGAACCACTTCTGGAGCAAACAGATCAACAGAAGTGCTGCCGCCATACAGAAGGAGAAAGACAGGCTCCTCAAGTAAAGAGGTCATCGCACTCGAAAAGTGCAATATCCGGGATTTTGTTCGTACCCTCTCGGGGCTAGGGAAACGCCGTCCGTATTTATTTCAAACGGGCGGCGTTACTTTGTCTGGGCCGCCTCAGTTGGAAACCTCTTTCTGCGACGCGAAGTTCGCTGGAACTTTTCTGTCTCCCGCGCTTTTGATTCCGTTTTCGGGGCAGCAACGTCAGCTTTGGAGAGAGGAGCCATGAAGCGACGACGCCGCGTTAAGCAGCTTGTCCCGCTTGAAGAACGCCTTGCCCAAGAAGCCCAAGTGTTACGCCAACGGGCTAGAGAACTTCCCCCATGTAGAGAGCGAGAGGCCTTGCTGAGGAAGGCGCGGCACGACGAGACTGCCGCTCATTTGACCGAGTGGCTGATGTCCCCCGGTCCACGAGCGCCCATCTAAGGAGGGCGCCGATGCACACGAACCACCACCCAATTGACGGCATCGAGGCTGCCTTTGTCTGCGCAGCGGCGGTGTCTTTCGTGGCCCTGATCGCAAGCGTTGCGTGGCTCTTTCTCGGATGAAGCGCCCGCAATGAGGTGAGCGGAGTTAGGAAGCGCCACTTCGAAAACGTTCCATGCCCGTTCTGGATTCTGCCATTCGCTCCAGGAACAAGTGTTCACTTTGTAACTTAAGGATTCGCCTCGCTGGAGGGCAAGTCCATGAGCGCAATGCGCAGAAAATCCAAGAGATCGAACTGCAGCCGGTCAAAGCCTGTTGGTGCGGCAAGCCACAGGATTTGGTCCGGACCATGCTGAACGTTCGCACCGGGAAACACGTTCGCATGTTTGAGAGCAGGACGTGCGGCGAACGAACCTGGGACGAGTGAGGGCTGTTTCAGTTCAATGTGCGACAAATGCGATCGACGCGGAGATACAGCACGTGAGGCGCGCAAGGACCACTGCGATCCGGATTCAAGACGCGCGCGCAGCCGAAGCGGCCCTCGATTTGATTGGGGAGATGGAGGCTCGAAAGAAGGAGCTCTATCCGACGCAGGAATAAGGCCGCCTCATTTGTCCTCCGGGATCTTGCCCTTGCCGTCGCAGGTCTTGCATTTGACCGGATAGATTTTGTGGCCCGGGTGAACAGGCTGCTCAACCGGCGGGAAGCCCGTTCCTTTGCAGGCCGGGCAGATACGCTCTTTGACCTTCGGTTGCATTTGAAGCCTCTCCGGCCGCCTCAGTTGGCGGCCTTTCAATGGTGGGCTGCCACAAGCGCACTCAGGGCGGCCGCCAAGACCCAGACCATCAGCGATAAAGAGTGGAAGGACGGACGATCCACCTTCGCTACTCATCTTGGGAGAATCGAAAGGGGCCGCTCCACGCGCGGCCCCTTGCCGGTTTAGTCTGAAAATTTGTTCGGGATGAAAAGCTAGCCCCGGCAACAGTTAGATTAAAGTTTTCAACAGGCTTTTAGGATTCCGGGGAAATACGGTGTTTCGCCATCTGAACCCGGAAATCCGACATGAGAGTTTGTCGATAGCGTCGTGGAAGGCCGGGGAGCCCCATCGGCTGGAAGCCCGGTGATGACCGGCCAGCCGGATTGATTGGCGGTCCTGGTGGACCGCCAAAGGCCGCACGGGCGATCTCGTCCACCCCAATGGATAAGAGCGGAATGTCGGCCAAACCAATGGTGCCGGCTGAGGGGATTGAACCCCCGACCTTCAGTTTACAAAACTGCTGCTCTACCGCTGAGCTAAGCCGGCGAAATGGGAATGATTTGCGCGCTCGCATAGCAGACTTGGTGCGCCAGGGCCAGAACCTGAAGAACCGATGTCCAGAACCTGAAGGCCAGAACCGATCCCTTCGCTTCGAGCGGAGGGGCACGGAAAAGGCGGCCCGCAGGCCGCCTTTTGCGCCGTCAGCGGCTTGCGTGAGCTACTGGCAGGGATGCCGGAGGCCGTCGCTGCCGCGGAACCAGGTGCCGGGGGTGCAGACGAAGCCGTTCTGCCGGGCATATTCCTCGCCGCCGATCGGGGTGCGGGCGTATTCCGGACCGCCAAACGGGGCGGTGGCGATCGCAGCCGCCGTGCCGACCGCGCCGCCGACCACACCGGCCGCGACGTCGGCAGGCCCGGGGTCATACCGGTTGTAGCTGCCCTGCCAGTCGCGATCTCGCCGATAGGTGCGGTCGCGAGTGGTGGTGGCGGTGGTGCCAGGCGCCATCCTCTCGCATCGGGCGTCCGGCCAGGCATTCGAGCAGCGGGCGGTGGTGCCGATGGTCTGTTGCGCCATCGCGGGGCTCGCCACGACCGATGCGAGCAGGGCTGCTGCGCCAAGGAAGCGTCCAAGGATCTTCAGTTGTGTCATGCGATATCTCCTCTTGTCGTCGTGAGGGGCTAATCTCGCTGCACGGCGCCTGTTCCGGCGCAGCCTTGCCCTGCGTTCAAACCAGTGTGAAGTTCCGCAATGCTCGCGCATGATGCGTTCCGGATCACGCAGCCTTTGACGAGCACTGCATGCACACACGCGACGTCGATTATGCTGGCGGCGACGCCTCTCTGCGTGGCTATCTCGCCTTCAACGACGCCGAGCTTGTGCTGACCGGGGCCGACGATCCGCTGACGCCGCCCGATCAGGTGGTGGCCTTCGAGAACGAGATGCGTGCCGGCAAGGTTGCCGACTGGCAGGTGATCAGCTACGGCAACACGCTGCACGGCTTCACCAACCCGACCGCCGACGGCTCGATCATGAAATCGGCACTCTACGATGCGCGGGCCGACCGCCGCTCCTGGGCGGCGATGCAAGGCCTGTTTGACGAAGTGCTTGTTTGACCAGGTGCTGGCCTGACAAGATCAGCGATGTGGTGTTTGATCTGCAGTGACGGCGCGGGCGCGGGGGATCGATGTTCGGAATCTTGAGTCTTGGCTTTCTGCTCGGCATGCAGCACGCGCTGGAGCCCGATCACATCGCAGCCGTTTCGAGCATCGCGGCACGCCGGACCCATGTCGGCGACATCGTCAAGCACGGCCTGACCTGGGGCCTCGGCCACACGTTGACATTGTTCATCTTTGCCGGTGCCGCGATCCTGCTCGGGCGGGCGATCCCCGAGACGGTCGCGCAGCCGATCGAGACCGCGGTCGGCGTCATGCTGGTCGGCCTCGGCGCGCATCTGTGGTGGCGGCTGTGGCGCGACCGCGTGCACTTCCACACCCATTCGCATGGCGACGGCACTGCGCATTTCCACGCCCACAGCCACGCCGGCGAAATCTTGCCGCATGCCCGCGCCGCACACAGCCACGCGCACGGTTTCCGCTGGCGCACGCTCCTGGTCGGCCTGATGCACGGCATGGCGGGCTCCGCGGCGCTCCTGGTACTGACGGTGTCGCAGGCCCCAAACCCGGTGATCGGGCTTGGCTATGTCGCGCTGTTCGGCGTCGGCTCGATGATCGGCATGGGCGTGCTGTCGAGCGTGATCGCGGTGCCGCTCGCGGCCTCGGCGCGCTGGCTGACCTGGGCCAATCGCGGGCTGCAAATCGCGGTCGGCGCGGTCACGATCGCGATCGGGATCCATTCGATCGTCGAGAATGCGTTCACCTGATCCGCCAGCGGCCGTTAACGATTTCTGATCCCGCATCGCCGCATTGAGCGGATGCCGATGCTTACGCGTTAGGCTTACCGGAAGTTTGGCCCGCGTCCTTAACCCTTCCGCCAAGGGCTTGGATTAGGCTGCGGATCGAACAATTCGGGACGCTGGGTGACATGCGCGTAAGTCTTGCGCTGGCGATATTGGCTGCGATGACCTCGACGGCGCTGGCCGGGGGCGGCTTCGACATTGTCGTGCCCGTGCGCCCGGGCGTGCCCATCATCATCAACGGTGTCGACGCCTCCTACGCGGTGATCGAAAGCGCGATGGGCCTTGCCCGCAACGACTCGATGGTGCCGACCGTCTATGGCGGCCGCCCGATCGATCCGGTGCCGAATGTCGGCCACTATTATCCGAGCCTCGGCCGCATGCCGGGTTACGGCCGCCTCGAGATCGAGCCGCCGGCCAACCGGCGCCTGCCGCAGCCGGCCGCGAGCTATCATGAATCATGGTCGGCGCATTCCGCGCCGCTGCCGGCGCAATCCAATGTGCCGGTCGATCCGCCGCCGGTGATCTACGCGCCGCAATTCAACGGGCCGCAGCGGCTTCCGGGACCGGTGCCGCGGCCACTGCGACCGAGAGGCCCCTAAATCAGGAGCCCCTCAAGCAGGGGCCCATCATAGCCATCAAGAGCTACGCGACGACAACGAGACCCACAGGAGAGAGTAATGCGTCAAATGATCAAAGGACTGATTGCGGCCGTGGCCGTCATGGTGACCGCGCCCGCAATGGCGTGCGGCTTCAACCCTTGCGGCTATTCCGCGCCCGTCGTGAATTACGGCTGCGGCGGTTGCGGCGGCTATGGCTATGGCGGTTACGGCGCGGTCGAACGTCTGCCCGACCCGGATGCCGCCTATCCCAGCGCGGCGCAGCAGTACTATTACGTCAACCAGGGCCCGACCTACACCGGTCCCGGCAACTGGGCGCCGCGTCCGTATTATCGCGAGGGCTATGGTCGCCCGTACGGCTATGGCTATCGCCACTACGGCTACCGGCACTACGGCTACCGTCATCACTACCGGTCGTCGCACTATGGCTATCACTACGGCCACCGCGTGCTGCGCCGCTACTACTGATCCGACGATCTGTCGAAGACATCAGCGCCCGTTCGCGTCTCGCGAGCGGGCGTTGCTATTACATCAGCCCGAGCCGGCTGGCGCCGATATAGAGCGCGAGCACGGCGGCGTTCGAGACGTTGAGGCTCTTGATCTCGCCGGGCATGTCAAGACGGGCGACGACGCGGCAGGTCTCGCGCGTCAGTTGCCGCAAGCCCTTGCCTTCGGCGCCGAGCACCAGCGCGAGCGGCGCCTGCAGCTGAACCTTGCCGAGATCCTCCGAGCCCTCGCTGTCGAGGCCGACGGTCTGGAAGCCGCGCTCGTTCAATTCGTTCAGCGCGCGCGCCAGATTCTGCACGGTGACAACAGGCACCAGCTCGAGCGCGCCGGAGGCGGATTTCGCCAGCACGCCCGTCGCCTCCGGGCTGTGGCGGGCGGTGGTGACGATCGCCTTGACCGCGAATGCCGCGGCCGAGCGCAGGATAGCGCCGACATTGTGCGGGTCGGTGATCTGGTCGAGCACCAGCACGATGCCCTCCAGCGCCAGCGTGTCGATATCGGGCGAGGGCAGGGGATCGGCCTCAGCCAGCAGACCCTGATGCACGGCATCCGGGGTGAGGCGCCGGTCGATGTCGCCGGGACGGACGATCTCCGGGGTGACGCGGGTCGCGATGTTTTCCTCGGCGAGCCGTCTTGCCGCGTTCTCGGTGAGGTAAAGCTTGCGGATCTGGCGGTCCGGGTTGGCCAGGGCCGCCGCCACCGTGTGCCAGCCATACAGAATCACCGGCCCGTCGGAACCGGATTCGCGGTCCCGCCAGGCCGGCGGACGGGCGAATTTTGGCCCTTTTTGGAAGGGTTTACCGCCCTTGCCTCGGAAATTGGGTTTGCGGTCGCGATCGCTCATGTGAGGCTTGTGTCACGGCTCCCGAATATTGGCAATTTACACAGCGTTTTCGAGCGAAGTGGGGACCGGTTCGCGTGAAGAAAACGCGTCAAAAACAAGAATCTAGCCCCCGCATTTGCCGGTTTGGAACAGAGATCTCGCCAGCCCGCAAAAGTATGCCAAATAGGCGGCCGGCTTGGTTGACTTTGGGGACCGCCTTCGCCCATAAACGCGCCCGACCGCGCACCCGCTTCGGGTCGGCCGGTTATCAGCGTCATTTCGATGACCCGGTCCGCCGCCACTCGCGCGGCCGGTTCTGATGCTGTTGGACGGGGGAGTGTCCCGAGTGGCAAAGGGAGCTGACTGTAAATCAGCCGCCTCATGGCTTCGCAGGTTCGAGTCCTGCCTCCCCCACCAATAAATTCAGCCACTTACTTTAATTCGGCTGTCGCTTGATACCTCAACCCTCGCTGAGGGTAACTTGTGGGGTAACTGCCGCGCACACGGGGGCAGGCTGTCAATGTCGCGTCGCTCGCATGTCCTCGAAAGCGTCCCAAGCCGCGTCAATGTCCCTGTGCTTCCCGGGGATGCGAACCCAGCATTCTTGTGTACGCAGCTCTCCCCAGCGCTCGGGATGATATTCGATGAAATTTTGTCATGTCGATTTCGATACCAACGCCGATACCAACATTGCCCGGAGGCTGGATGACCGGGCCTCACCCGGCCATCCGCATCGTCATTGAACCGTGCCGCGGTAAGGGATGGCCGCGACGGAAACCAAGTCCGAACGGCGCTCGTCCCCGGCGTCGGCCTGCTCGAAACCCGCAGCCCCACTCAGCTTGGCCGCAGCCCGAGCCATGGTTTGCCTCAGCTTGAAGTGCCAGCTCCCAGGACCGGTGCAGTCGTGGACGTTTGGCCACTCTTCGCCGGCGGTCTCGTACCGGTTGACATATTCCAACATGGCGGCGATGCCGGCGGTTGTCGTCGGTGTCGTGCCTGCCAGTTCCCAAGCCATATCAGTCTCATGACTGCAGGCCTCGGTTTGGCGATCTTCCGCGTCGGAACGTGCGTCCGTGTGGGGATCGGTGTTGTCGGTAGCGGTGATCGCCGCCAAGAGGTCGGCAAAGGCTTGCCGATGCTTGGTGATGGCGTCCAGAGCCGGATCCACGGGGGGCTCGGCCGAAAGCGCGGGTGCGCCAGCCAAAGCCGTTGCTGCGGCCCCTGCAAGAAAGCCCCGGCGGGTTGCGGTGCTCATGCCTGCCCCCTGAGTGCGTCCTGGATCGAAAAAAGCAACGTCTCAATCCGGTGCTCGCCCCGGAGATAAAAATTGACGTCCTCGGTTTCCTCAACGAGGTAGGTGATCAGTGCGAGAAGGCCTGCTGGCGTCGCCGGCGTCGCCGACAGAAGCTTGTCGAGAGCCTCAGAGGCAGCATCGCCCGCCGCATCCATGATGTCCTCAGCGTCGCCTAAGACATCTGCACGCCGCTCGAGCCTGAGCGCTGCGCGGCTGTGGCAACGGCCAATACCCTCGTCGACCAGGATCTGCTCCCGCCGGCAGTATTCGGCCGTGGCATCGCAGTATGCCTTGGCGGTCGCGCGGTGCGCCTCGATCAGAGCGAATATGGGATCGGTCTGCTGTGCGGCGACGGCCATCGCGGGAGCCCCGGCTAGGGCGGCCGCGACGGCGGTACCGGCGAGAAACCGCCGTCTCGATGTGCTAGTGGTGGCTTGGGTCTTTGGCATGGGTCACTCCGTGCTGTGGATCAAGAGCCGGGGCGGAAGGTGCAATCTTCCCTTCGGCTCGCTTTTGTGATAACACAGTTTCTATGAAGCGTCAAACCGTGATAACAAAGAAACGTCGGGGGCCGCCGCCGACGGGAAAAGGCACGCTGGTTGGCGTTCGGCTACAGCCTGACGACCTGGCCGCCCTTGATAGCTGGATAGCGCGACAATCCGAACCCATGACGCGACCAGAAGCTTTGCGGGCCATGCTTGAGATGGTGGTCGAGATCGGGCTGAAGGTGAAGAAGTAGGCGGATATGATCAAGACCGCGACAGGATGGCTGCAATTACCGCACTGGCTCATTCTCGCAGGAGCCGTGCTGGTAGTCGTCGGCCTCATTGGCCTTGTGATCAGCCGCCGACACCAGGCGAAGGGCCAGGACGAACCGGCCACGGAGCCGAGTCTCGAGCCGAGTCCCCAGTTGCCAACTCTGCCGGATCTTTCTTGGCTCACCGCCACGAAATCGTCGGCGTGAGATCGGGACCCAATAGGATTGCGGGCCAAAAAGCGGGAATTGCCGCGCTAACCTTGAAGCGCGGCAAGTCGTTAGACTTCACCGGGTACTGGCAGCGACATATTGCGGATTAGGCCTTATCGGGCTGGAGGCCGCGCGCGAGGCGATCGAAAACGACCGGCGCACTGATCCCAAGGTAGAATGCACTCCAAAGAGACGCCGCATCCATCATCACAGGCAAAGAGCCGGCCCCGATAAATGCGAATCCTAGGCGAGCAAGCACGTAGAACGGCTTTTTGTAAATCGGCGGACAATGACCGCCTTGTTCAGACGAAAGTTTTACCGCCGCCGCGACCTCAATCGCGAGACTGCCAAGAACTCCGATGCAATAAGCTGTCAGAGGCTCAGGTGCCGCCATTTATGTGCGGCCGAGCGTGATTGTTCACGCTCCTGCCGCTGCCTCCCCCAAGGCGGAAAATCCAAATCACGCCAGAGAACGATTCGATCACCCGTCGAACAAGTTTGTCCTTGTGCAGGATACGAGCGACGATAACGGTAAGGTTTGCGGCGGCGAGGGCGGCACCAGCCGCGAGAGGCACAATCGCCATATATTCCAATGACATATTAATATCCATGGCAGGCCTCACCGAGTGACTTATTAAAAGGTCAGTCGAAGCGAGTTTGTTCCCGGTTCAGTTGTAATCGGGTTAAGATTCTCTTTCGACCGGCCCGTGTCAAGGCTACCTCAAATAATCGTGCCGCCGTTCACGGTTTGGACGCGATTGACGGTCCTGCGTAGGTTTGGAGCTGCCCCTTGTGCAAATATCTCGCGTTCTGCTCCCATTAAACGGGGGAAGGCGAAAGACCCGAACGATAGGGCCAGGCCCTAACCGGCTCATGTGATGGGGTCCTATATGGCCCGCCCTCAGTAAGACCTGAGGAGACAGATCGGGGGTTTTCACGCCCCGCGCCAGTAACATCTGGGTCAGATGCCGACCAGTTTGGTAGATCGGCCTCTCGCCGCTTAGCGCTTTTAGGTTTTTCAGGGCCGCCTCGGTTGGGTGGCCCTTTGATTTAATCCGGCTCCGATAAACGCCACCCGTGCTGGCTGGCCTCGCCAACCGCTCCCCACATCTTACCCGTCATTGTTCTTGAGGCTGTGCTGGATACCCAGCGGCGGCGTGGCGGGGTCTTTCCCATTTGCGGCCACCATCAAAAAAAAACGGCCCCAGAGCGGTACGAAACCGGGGCCGTTGGAGTCTTTGTGTATCTAAACATTTCCAGCTGACATCAGGCTTACGTCATCTCGAAAACTTTTCGTTCACCCACGGTGAAACCCCAGATTGCGCTCGGCTATTAGGGCGGGCCGCATGGCCCCGGCGCCAAAAAGCATCGTGCTGTGATGTCTCACGCGACGAGATGAAGAACCTATGACGCACGTCGCTATGGCAACGAGCGCGCCTGGTACGCCGTCGGCCGGCTGCCCCCCTAGAGTAGGTAGGAGCCGATCCAATGTTGATGCTGTACGTCAAACGTCGTTAGCCTTTCGGGCTGGAACTCCCGTGGAGCATCAGGAATCTGTTCGATGCCTAAAAAGACTACTCACATGCGCGCCGCAGTTAAGAGGCGCATTGCCCAGATCGAAGGTATGACATTAGTCGAGATTCAACGGGTCATGATGGATTGTATGTCCGAGCGGTCTGCTGGCAGGATGACGGCATGTGAGGGCAATGCGTTGCGCCACGCGCTGAACAAACGGGTCGGCATTCTCAGACGAGACCTTGTCGCGACGCGGGAGAGCTAAAGCGACAGTGAGAGGCCGCAATCCCGAAGCCCGCGACGCCCAAAGAAAGAACTCAGAGGTGCGTGGCATATTCGAACAACCACACTTCCGTTCTTATTCAATCCCGGCTCGCATTTGTATTGGCCTTGCGGTCTTAAGCGCCGTCCTGCTGGTCGGGATAATAGTGACGCACGTCGGGCCGTAAGGCTGCTCGCCGTATCCTCACTTGGTTGATTGGGGATTTGCTGAGATGCCGTTCTGCCGAGGGAGACGAATAGGAGTGAGCCATGACTCGCCGGATTACCTGCATTACCAGGCTGCCTATCCATCAAGACCGCCATCGGCGTATTCAAGCAGTCGGTGTTTCAGGATGGCAAGACTCGGAAGAAACAGCCATTGCAAACGTCAAACACGACAAAAGCGCTTACGATGTCACTGAGCAGGGCAAGACAGTCAAGGTGATCGTCAAAAAACACGATGGTCGCGAGTACCTCAAGACCGAGAACGATCGTTTTCTTCCCGATAATCTTCTGAGTCTTCAGGATTGCTCGTGACCGGCGTGGTCGTAATGTGACTTGAAGTCGTGGTCACACGGGGGCGGCGGTCCGGACCGTTGGCAAGCCTTGAAGTGAGTCACAGAACCGACATCGGTCGCGCTGTGTACACGTCCGCCACTACAATCTTTTGCCGCGCTCATGAATCCCCTGCGCACGACGCCAGCGAAGGCGCTGGGCGTCGCAGACAAGGCTTGGACCATTGCGCAGCTTGTGGACGCCGCGCTCTCTGTGGCCCCGGGCTGCCTACGGAAACCCCTCCGGATCGTCGTCGAAAGTTCACGGTAATTCAGGGAGGGACGTTAGCCCTCGTCCCCGCCAATAACCTCAAACAACCTCAGGGCCGCTTCGAGAGAGGCGGCCTTACCGATTACCTCAATCCCAGCCTCAGGGTGGTCAACGCTTGTCTCGTAGATGAAATAGCCAAATTCACCGCCAAGGCCTTTACCCCCAGCCTCTTTGTACAGCTTAGCGGGGAGAGGTGATATACATATCAACCTTTGATTGTCGATTCGTTTGGTTAGAAAGATATCATCCATGGCACCCACCGAAGATAAACCGAAATTCTCGTATCGAGCGTCGCCGCAGCTCTCGGCCAATCAGATGGCCGAATATTTGAGCCCATCGACTTCTTCGACCCGACGCACTGGCATCATTCGCGATGCGCGCTTTCCTAAAAAATCCATCGTCGCACAGTACGGGATGGGGCGAGAAGGACTCGTTAATTTCCTTGGCGACGGCACGCGAAGTTACGGCCATCTAGCCGACGCGGTTGTCGCTCTGGAAAAGCGGGAAGCGAAGCCGGGTGCATCCACTTGGATGAAGCGCGATAGTCGCGGCTCGATTGAAGCAATCGAAGCATTCCAGCGCCACTACAACAAGCTTGGATTCAGCAAGCTTGATTGTCGTCCGGTGCATGGCCGCCAGGCCCTTCTTGATCTTTGGCCGACAAGAATCAGCGTCTCCCTTGACTTCACCATTCATCGGCAACCCGTCGGGGGCAAGAAGGCCGTTGGCGGGGCCGTTCTCTTGTTCTCCAAGGGCGAGACATCCACAAACGCGCGACTTGAACGGTCGAAGATTATCGCGGGGCTGCTACACACGTATGCTGGCCGCTTCCTCGAAGGCATGGGAGATGCCGATCCCACTCTTTGCTTTGCGGTAGACGTGTTCGGCGGAATTGCACATAAGCCGCCGGGAAGCTTCGTGAAGAAGCTCCGGAACGTTGCGGACGCCTGCGACGAGATCGCAGCTCGATGGCGAACCGTGCGGCCACCATCCGGATATGACGGTCCAGAACCAGATTGATGAGAATGGCCTGTTTTGAAATAGCGAGTGGCCTATTTCGGCCAGTATCCAAGCAAGGATGCGCTGGACGATCCGGTCAGCCATGGTCGATCTCCTATTTTCGCAGTTGGCCGCGGTTCTGCGCGATCAACTCGCGCTGCATCCGAACATGTTGGCTGATGATCCTGCGCACGGCAGCGGCGGCCCCAGCGGCGGCGCCATTCTCCACGGCTTCGCCCTCCTGCCAGGTCCACTCGATGCTGCTGGTTTCGTACTCGTTCGTCTCCTCGTAGATGACGCAGTAGACGAGGACTGCCAGACACAGCGAGAAGGACGCACTCATGAAGTCGCCCGAGTTCGATTTCGGGAGAAGAGGCTCTAAGATCTCCGCCAGTTCCATGTACTCTTCGTTGTGGCGCTTTTTGAACGTCTCGACGTAGGCCCGGGCCCGATTGGCTGCCCTTGTGGCCGACCGCATAGGGATGGTGTTCGACCGATCGGCCTTAACCTCACTCAGGCGCACTCTGCCGCCGTGCGTTCGAATTCGCTTCTGGCCGATCTGCCGGCTCAGTGTCGACTTGTGCAAGCCCAACTGCCGGGCCGCCTCCGAGATCGAAATGAGCGGTTCCGCTTTGTTCATTGGGTGGCACCCCTGTCACCTTCGGTGTTCACCGCGGGCCTTAACTTAAGGCCCAAGTTAAGACCGTAGACGCAACGTCTACACTTTCCGAACACCCGCTTAGCTATTGATGCCATTTTGCTTTTGTCTCGAAACGTTGCAGGTTGCATGTTGTGCGTTGCATAAGTTTTGAGGTCTGACGCTAGCGTTATCGAGCGCTCAGCTTCCCCGTATTGCTCCAAACGCTGGGAAGTACCTTTGATCTGGGCCGGCCCGGTCACCCATGCCCCGCGGGGCTGCTCGGGGGCGAGAGCCCGAAGACGCTCGCCCCGCCGTCCGGTTTGGCTGACGCATCGCAAGGAAAGCCCCGGCGAACTCTGCATATTTACCGAACCCCCCACACAAGGTGGTTGGCGTCGAAGCGGGCATTGATCTCAGCGACGCTCCGGTCAAGCGCGGAAGGCCGGTCAAACTTCGTCGCTGGTCGAGTGTGGATTTCCTCGGCCGATACTCGCTCGGTTTGAAGGATGGCTGTCACGTCGCGTAGCGACTTGCCTTCGGCTATGAAGACCGTGGCCCTGTCTGACCTGCCTACCATTTGGCACGCCGCGTGGATGTCGGCAGCGCGCTGGCGTTCGGCGGTGACGGCCGCGCCGGATTGCGTCCATCCCCGCGCATCGGCGAGCGCCGCCATGCGGTCCGGGGGCCGCTGATACAATCTGTAGTCAAAGGCACTTGGCTCCTTTGAGCGAGCTGTATCAGTCCTGGTTGCGTAGCCTTTGGCGACCGCCTCCTGTGCCGACATCCAGGTTTCGGCCTTCATTTCCGCCCTGATCTCGGCAACGGGCCGGCCGGTCTTCTCCGCATAGATGTCCGCCATCGAGTTTGCCATGGTCTCGAGCATTTCGACGCTCTTGGCGTGGTCTGAAGAGTTCCCCAGTGTCAGGGCGGACGGATCATGGATCATCATCATTGAGCCTGCTCGCATGACGATCTTCTGCCCCGCCATGGCGATCACCGAGGCCGCGGACGCGGCGATGGATTCGACGACAACGGTCACGTTGCCCTTGTGGCTATCCAGGGCATTGAAGATTGCGATCCCGTCGGCAGCGCTTCCACCCCCGGAATTGATCCGGACAGTGACGTCTCTGCTTCGGCCAAGGGAGGCGAGAGATTCAACCACGTCGAGATAGGTGAAGAATTCGCCCGAAAAGCCGTCGCCGACAGCACCGGATAAGAGGATTTCTCCGTTTCGTGCAATGCTCGGCATTTAGACCGCCCCTTGCCATTCGATCCCGAGCACGGCTGCAGGATGTGCATCGCGCCGGCGAGAGATTGGAGTGCCGGCTTGCTCGCTCATGCGAATGAAGCCTTCCTCGTCACGAGCTGTTGCAAGCAGGTCGCGCTCTGCTTCGGCGATCAGCCGCGCACGCTCGGCATCGCTGAGCGCTGAACTGTCGTCCGCGTACTTTTCGTCGACCAGCTGCTCTAGCCGCGCGATGTACGCATCTCGGTTTCTCCAGATGTCGACCGCTAGACCATCGAACGTGGTATGGGGCCCGGTGGCACCTTTGGCCGCCAACTTGTAGCCAGCGCCTGCTACTGCTTGGATAGGCCAGCGAATGCCTTCGCCGTGGTCGATAAGGCTGGTGAGGTCGGGCTCGCCGGCGGCTGCAATCCGGTCAATCTCTGCCCAGATCAGTTCCTTCGCCTTGGCCGACGTGATCGGCGCCGTGCGGTACTTCTGGAGGTCGGCATCCAACTCACGAACTCGGCGCCGACAACGCTCGACCGCTTGCGGAAGTGTTTCCTTCGCCTTCAATGTCGGAGCGGGACCGACGTATTCGGGCAGCCCAGCAGGCGCGGTGCGCAGCCAATCGTCGATCGCGCTGGTCAATCCCGCGAGTTCGGCCCAGACCGGCTGCAATTCATCGTGGCGCTTCTGCAGAGAAGGAAGGCGGCGATCGATGGTCGCCAATCTCCTGGTTTCCGTCGCCAAGCTCGGATGACCGCCTTCGATGCGGTGCGCAGATTTCATGTAAGTGACGTTCTGGTTCAAGAGCGCGCGCTCCTGACGCAACTCGAAGATTTCGTCCACCACCAGCATAAAACGGGAGTGAGCCTCCTTCTGTAGCTGCTTCAGTTCCTCGTAGTGGAACAGCGCTGGCTCGGGCAGCTTGCCATGCGGTCCGCCACCGACGATGGGCGCGATTATCGCAGTTGCTGCCGCGGCGTTCGGAGCGTCGGCGTTCGATAAGGCGGTGACGGTGACCATGGAGCATTTCCTCGTTTGTGTCGTCGCTACGATTCGGCGATTTGCTGGGTTAAGTAAATTTAACCCAGGCGCCTCAGTCGCTCGGCGGTCAGGACGTGTGGATAAATTCGCAGCGCTCGCCAAAAGACTTCCTCGATCCGGCCGCGGCGCTTTGGCGGCGGCTCATCGAGAAGCCGCTCGTGCAGCCATGAGTGGGCTTCGTAGCGGCGCCAAGCGCGGTGAAACTCCTCCGCGCGCGACCGGGCGGAAGTCAGATGGCCGAAGAACTGTGCCAACCCATCGGCAAGGATCTGATCGCGATCGGCATTCCGGGGTGGTGCGCAAAGCGACCGGATCGCCTGCGCGGCCGCGGCGCGTTCCTCCGGTGTCAAGTCGTCGCCGGCCTCTATCGCTGCAGCAATTCGCAGGTTTTCGGCCGCTGAATCGTACAATGGTGATGTCGGCGAAACCGGTGCCGTCGGAGAACCGGTTAAACCCTGCCTCGGTGGAAGGGTTTCCGGGCGGGACGAGATTTCGGTCATGCACATTCCCGCGCCGACCAATCATCAATGCAGGGTCGATGAAGATGAACACCGACATCACCGCGGAGCACTTCGACTAATTGCCCCCCTACGCCGCAAAGGGCACATTTGTGCGCTACCTGCGCTACCTCGGCTACCGGATTGTTTTGACTGTTCAATTCGGTAGCGCTGGTAGCGCTGGTAGCGCTCATAATGGGCAGGTAGCGTTTCCACGCGTCTGCGAAGCTCTCGGCCTGGTATCCCTTCTTGTTGGTCCCTGAGATTTTGACGTCGCAGGACTTGATCCCGTACCCCTTCAGTCGCTTCGCGAGCCCGCGGTCATCGAGCGGTCGCCCGCCAATGTTCTTCCATGGCGATTCCGGTCGGTCGTGCAGCCGCTGCAACAGGCTATCCGTCCACAGCTTCGCATCGGTGCCGAATGCGTCCCGGACGTGATCAAGGAGTTCGACGCCGTGCGACATGGTCTCGGACTTGCCACCCTGCGTGAAGTGCACTGCGGCCTTTCGCGCCAGCTGCGGCCACTTGCCGCCCGCGACCTCCGCGACGAGCAAGAGCGGTTCCCAGCACTCGGCCGCCCGATCGGTGACCCCGGCCGGCATCTCCGGCGTGGCACCGCTCAAGTCCGGCAACGAGGCTGCCCAGTTGGCGGTCTTGTCGTAGATGCCGGTGGCGATCGGCTGGATCATTCGAGTCCGAAACTGTTCCACCTGCTCATCAGGTGCCCTCCGGCGCATTCGAATGATGATCGCGCGAGAGGCGAGCGTATCGGGCAGATCCTTCAGGCCGGCGAGAGCAACCGGAGCGAACGAGTCCAACTCCTCGACCTCAATGCGCTTGCCGACGGTGACACAACGATATGCCTTGGCGCCGCGCTTGTATCCGGAATTGAGGATAGATCGAACATCAAGGTTGCCTTCCTCGCGCTTGCTGTTGCCGAAGAGTGCGTCGATCTCGTCAAACAAGATGGTGTGACCGCCCTCGGCCACTTTTCGAACGAGAGCCGCCGGTGACAGATTGAAGCTGAGCAAAGCTCCAGGCGTCAGTGGCTCCGTAACTTCTAGCCCGCGGGTCTTGCCGGACTCCTTCTCCTCCGACATGAACGCAAGTCGCGGTGAAGTATGGAAGTGCTGCATGCAATGCGAGTGAACTATCCACAATGCATGAGCAACTTGCGCGTGATCGCTAGGGTAACGCACGTAACGGCCGATGAACTCATAGATCTCGCGGAGTACTCGTTCGCCCTGGCCGAGATCGACCTGTTCTACAAAGCGATCAAGCTCGATGTTGTCGGCGGTGCTGATATCCATCAAACCGCCTCCGACATGAGTTCTGGATAAACGAGATCCAGGATGCCCATCTCCGTCAATCTCTCGTCCACCTCGTCGCAGGTCAGACCATTCGACTGAATTGCTTTGCCGAGCGTCTCGGCTTCACTGGCGAGCCAACGGGCGCGCGAATAGACGAACCGCAAGCCCGCAATTTGAAGCAGTTTTCTGATTTTCGGGTCGGTTACCTTAAGGGGCGTGATCGCCGTGTGCTGGTTCATAGCACCACCTTCGCAGACAGCCACTCGCCGAGCGCTATTGCGGCTGCTTCCGCCATATGGCTTTCAGGGAAGCGAGCGCGCGACATCCAGAAGATGCCGCGGGATTTGTACGTCACGGCGAACCGGAGCGTACCGTCGCTGGGATCGCGCACGGCCGCGATGGACACGGAGCCGCCGACAACGCCGGAGATGATGCGATCGATTTCAGTACTCATGACTGGCCTCCGGCGTAGGCCAGTTCGGCCAGGACAAAGGCGGTTGCGACGGGCGTAGCGAAGCGCGACATGATGCGCGTCGCTTGCAAGGTCAGGGGGCTGGCTGTATTCTGAGGAAGATCGCCGCCAAGCAGATCACCGACAGACACAGCCCCGCCCTTTGTGGCGGGGTTCTTGTTTTGCATTAGGCTGCCCTCGAGCTGGTATTCCGAGAGCGCTCCCAAGCGACAAGCTGATTCTCGTCGTAATATTCCCGTCCGTTTACGGACATTGCCGGCTTTGGAAAATTGAGATCCGGGCTGTTCTTCCACCTCGCGCGCGTGCGGCTGCAAATTCCGTAACGCGCGTCGACGGCAGGGCCGGGAAGCAATCGAGATGTGTTGGTGTCTGACATTGCTACTCCTGTCTGTGAAAGTCAGCGAGCAGCAAATGGCCTCATCTTTAGAACACTGTCATACCCGAGAAACTCATCGGGTTATTTGGGTACAACCCATCCCAAGTGACTCATCGCCGCTTGAGCGGATGGCAGCGACACCTGCGGTCGGGTTTTTGGGAAATCGGCATTTCTTGCTCGCCAGATTTCCGAGACACGTTTTTCACTGAGTTTTTTCTCGTGCTTGCATTCGCCTTTTTGGTGGAGGACGCCGATCGCAAGATTGAACGCCTTAGTCACCATCGAGCAGGCCGACTCGGTCTTTCTGGTTGCCTCGTTCCTTGTGGCAGTCAGCCTCCGATCACTGCATCGCATGACCTGCTGCACCATATAAGCAATGGAATGATCGCGAAGCGCAGAGAGGTTGCGCACAGGAGGCCTACCTCCTTTCGCTGCGCCGGTGGTTCCACCTAGCTGTGCAATAACAAACTCGTATAGCTCTACCGGTAACGAATCGCGTCGCCGGAGAAACCCGACTGCCGCTTTCCGAAGAACAGCTTCCGCGTCCTTGTCGCCTGAGCGAGCTGCGACAGTCAGATCCGATGCCCAGGCACCGTTCCATTTTGAACTCTTGGTTGGCTGAAGACCATCGCGCGTTATATTGAGTTCGTTGAAGAGCTGTAGATAGAGCGCACTCTGCCGCTGGTGCCGGGTTGCGTCCGCCGTCAGCTTGGGCAGCTCTCGCTCAAAGTATTTGCGAGCGGTCCTTATACTTTCTTCGCTGTTCTTGGGCTTAACGAAGCGCTCCCACATTCCGCTTTCATTCTCAATCATCACGATCTGGATCGTCCGAGAATCGGAGACGAGCCTGATTATTTTGTATGGTTGCACCGGCTTAGCCCTCACCGGCGCGCTTCTGATCTACAATGGCGCTCATAACGAACGTCGCCCATGCGTCGAGCGCAGCCCGCTTTTCTTCCGAGAAACTGTGACGCTGATAGACGCCGACGACACCGCGAAAGCTGCCGGACTTGTGATTGACCACTTTTTCAATGACGGGCAGAGCGATGCCGAGGCGCGCCATTCCGCTGACCGCGGTTCGCCTGAGGTCATGAAAAGTCCAATGCGGTATCGGCTTCGCGCCGTTTCCCAGCGCTGAGACGATCGCCGCGTCAATTCGGTCCTTCGCGCGGGAGAAGGTTGTGACCGGACGCTCGCCATCGACTGAAAATAGGAAGCCCTTTGTGCCGATCCTCGGCTGGGCCGTGATGATCTCAAGCACCGGATCGGAGAGGGGGACGTCATGGGATTCACTATTTTTGGTCCTCGATCCGGCGAGTGACCAAAGGCGGGTGCCGGTGTCGATTTCCTTTGCCGACAAGCCGGCAACTTCCGCCTCTCGTTGGCCGGTCAGCATTAGCAGCTTGACGATCGGTCCGAAGGGCCAGCCGTCGATGTCAGCCGCGGTCCAGACCAGGCGAAGCTCATCGTCCGTCAGGACGCGATCCCGGCTCCTCTCAGGGGAGGGGGCGGCGACGCCGATGCACGGCGAGGCGGGAAGGATATCGCGCGCCACCGCCCAATTGAACAGCTTGCGGATGGCTGCCAGTGACCGGTTCGCCATGATAGGCGCCCGGTCGGCGATTTTCTCTATTCGCTCGACGACGTCTCGCTTGGTTATTTCCTGGATCCTCCGGCCGCGCCAATAAGGGATGAATTCGCCGCGGTGCTCGGCGAGCTCGCCGTGATCATCCGCCGCCGCCTTGAGGCCGAGAATTCGGGCGGTTTCCTTCCAGGCGTCGGGGCGCCCCTTCTTCTTCGCGCGAGGTTTCGCATAGCGCTCAATAAAGTCCCGGGCGACGTTTTCGAAGCGGTCACGCTGACCTCGCTTCTTCTCCGCGGCCGCCTTGCGCTCCTGCTCCTGATTGGCGCGCTTCAGCGCGGCGGGGTCGTGGCCCTCCGCCAAAGCCGTAAAAGCGTTGCCGGCGAGGCGCCGTGCTTTTTTCAGCTCGAGGCCAGGGTAGGGGCCAAGGGTTAGCTTCTTCGGCGCACCAGCGTGCCGGTAGCGTACCGCCCAAGATTTTTTACCGTTTGGCTGGACGATCAGGTACAGCCCCGCCTGCCGGGCGTCCGGGATCTCGGTGCGGATCGCTTTGCCATTCGGGCCGACGCGCGGCTTGGCGCCATCGATCCGGGTGACTGTCAGAACGTCAGCGGCCATGGGGGTATCGCCGGGGTAACGGGTCAAGTCTGTCTGACTATGTTACCCCGTGTCGGTGACATAGCCAGACATTTCGGCTCTTTCCCAATGTTTTCTGAGCTGGAGACTAATCTATTGTCCTGATTTGTCGGGCTGTGTCTGCCGCTTGAAAGTGACTGTAAATCAGCCGCCTCATGGCTTCGCAGGTTCGAGTCCTGCCTCCCCCACCAGCCTTCGCTCGCTTCGCGAGCTACGGCTGGGCAAGCCAGCATAACTCCATCGTAGCGAAGTGAGCGAAGGCTGCCGCGCCGAAGCCCAAAGGGCGAAGGCGGGCTGTATCCGCGAAGCTGTGGCGTTGTCCGATGTGGGCAGCAGACGAGCCCGACCAATCGCGCTCAGACGTCATCGTCTACCAGGAAAGGGGATTATCTCTGGGGGCCGGACAGATTTACCTCGCGTTCAGCCCGGAAGACGTTGCTGTGAAGGTTGGCGATCCATTGGCGACCGCTGGACGTCACATTAAGATAGCGGATCGCAAGCTGGATCTGTGGTGCGACATTGGTCCAGTAAAACTGCGGGAATTTATAGACGATATCGGCGGGTGTCGCGTAGCCGAGCTTCTTGTTCAGCCCGATTTCCTCGAACTCGTGGAAAAGCGCATTTGACTTTCGCATGTAATGGGGGTCGCCGAGTTGGCCGATCAGATCGGCGGCGCGCAACAGTAACCCTTCCTCCTCGTTGAGATCGTCCGTGTCGATGTTTGGTGTCGTCGCATAGGGGAAGCGGGTGTACTCGATTGCCCGGGCAATTCGGGCCGCATCGACTTCCTCCACGGCATCGAACCGCTCAATCACAAACAGTTTTGAGCGGTCGACATGGTAGGGCGCAAGCGCGGCGTCGGACGATCCAACCGGTAACTGGACGGTGCGGCCGCTGAGGTCCGCGACATACGCGTCATCCTCGTCGCCCTCGACGATGCCGCGGACGTATCCGATGTCGTGGGCAAGGCAGGCCAGAATGAAGTTCGCGTAGTCGTCGGCCGTGGTGGTTCGCTGCAGCGCCCTTCCGGCCAAGATATCGTTCCCGACCAGGGTCACCAGCATGGTGTGTTCGATATCGTGATAGAGTGCATCGCTGTTACCGATGCACTCCAGTGTCAGCCTGGCGGCAAAGGGCAGCAGCTTGGTCAAATCGGAATGTGAGGAGCGGAATCGGCCTTCAGTTTCCTTGGCAAGAAATGAGCCAAGGGCTTGCGCGGTCAGTTGAGGAATCGTGATCATCTTGGCATCCTCTCCAGCCTAGCTGTGTCTGCGTCACGACCGATGGCGCCGGGCTCTGACCATAGCTCCAGCCGGCGGAAACCTGCGCCACAGCTCGCACACGTTACATCCGTTTTCAGCACGTTCATCCTCGCCCTGAGGCGATCCTGCCCTTTACATGAACACGGCCAAAGCGAAGGAGGTTGGAGAAATCACGGCCAGAACGTCACTATCCCCGAAGCCGTCCCGATCGCCGCATGTCGCCGCCAAAGTGCAAATCGTGCCAAAGGAACATTGCTTGCGGTTCCGAGAGCCGGGAAACACCTGACGTTCGAAAGCGCCACGGCGGGGCGAGTTTCATTCCGACGCGATCGCATTCCGTTGATCTACGTCAATCTCGCGGCGCCTACGAGTCGCAGCTTCGTCGTTCGCCAAATCGTTCGTTAGAGAAAGGGCGCGCCATGCTTCGTTGGATCCTCGCCGCTTCGGCAGTTCTGCTTCTCGTTGCTGTCTGCGTGTTTCCCGATGATGCCTATGCCCGTCGTGGAGGAGGCGGCGGATTCCGCGGCGGCGGAGGTGGCTTTCACGGTGGCGGGATGCGTGGCGGTGGCATGCATGTAGCTGGCGGAAGGGTTCATGGTGGAGGATATCGCGTTGCCGGCCGCCCGCGGCCATCACACCCGATCGCCGGCCGTCCGGGCTATCCGGGCCGGCCGATTGCAGGTCGCCCCGGCCGCCCGGTCGCCGGTTATCCCGGATATGGCAGAGGTTACTATCGCCCTGGCTGGGGTTACGGTGCTGCCGCCGTCGGCGCCGCGACCGCTGCCGGCGCATACTATGGCAGCTACGGCTATTACGGAAACCAAGGCTGCTATTACGATCAGTCCGGTCAAATGGTCTGCCCGCAGTCCCAGTATCAATACTGATCCGGTTGAGCGGTGGTGGATAGTTCAGCCGTCGCTCCGCTACGCTTCGTTGATCAGAACCGGTCGCACTTCAGCACGACCGCGTTTGGATTTGTTGCACGCAAAAGATCGCCGCGATCGCCGTCGTGGCGAGCTCCTCTGTTTGAGTCTTTAAGGAGAGGATCGATGGAGTACGGCGCGTTCACCGACGCGAGCCTCAAGATGATGTACGAGGCTGTTCGCGGCGCGCTCGAAGCCGACGATGAGTTCGAGGCTATTGGTGAAGATCCAAAATTCCGGGTCCGGTCGACGGCCGAATGGAAGCTGCATGCGAGCAATCTTGAGACCGAGATGCTGAGGCGAGGGCTCCGGATCGATCTCATCGATTGGACGAACGGCCAGGGCGAGCTCCCGCTTTAAGGTCTTCAAGATCGGCGAGAACGCAGACCCGAATTCCGCCACCCGGGGGTCCGCGCAGCGAACGCATCTGGAAAAGCTTGATCCAGATCAACGGCTCTCCGGGTTCTTGGCTTTCAAACCAGACCGGGTAGGACCCGCAGATTGGAGGAAGAGCCATGCCGACAAATTCGAAGACGATCACGCTAGCGACGTCCATCTTCGCGTGTGCCATGCTGCTGTCTTTTGACTGGTCGGAGCAGAGCGGTGTCTCGATCTCTGTCCAGAGCGCGCAAGCGCGCGTCGGTCGCCCTTTGACGCCGGTGAGCGTCGCGGGTGTCGCCCGTCGCCAGACACGAAGGGCAGTGGTCGGAACCGCTGCTGTGGGAGCAGCGGCTGCGGCCGGCGCTTATGGCTATTATAACTATCCTTCCAGCGGTCAGGGTTTTGTCTGCACACCCGGTACGTATTTTCGGGGTGAGGATGGCCGCCAACACCTCTGCCAGTAAGCCGAGGAGGTATCGAGGCTAGCGGGACGTAAGCCGTTGCCGATCACTCGATGGCAGAGGAGAGGCGTAACGCGGCACTCAGATCGTTGTCCGAATGCCGGAGGAAAGGGGAGTTCGCTCCAGCCCCGGCAACACCGCTGCCAGCCACATTGAACGACGATTGGATCGCTTCGGAGGACCAATGGCCGACACCCCAAAGCTCTCGGTCGAGAAAGCGCTCGAAAAGTTACGCAATAGCGATAAGCCAAAGTCGAAGGACGAACGCCACGAGGAGAAAATGAGTGCGCTCGACGAAGAAATAAAGCGCATGAGAGCGCAGAGGCTGCGCCTGGATCGGCCCAAACGTAACCGCGACTAGGCGTTCCGTTGTTGCTCAAATCGGACCGTGCGATCCAGGTGGCGCTATGCAGCGTCATGGCGAAAATCGCATGGATGAGCACGCCGTTACGCCGGTCATAGCCCGAGGTGGACTGACCTGAAGTCGCGCGGCATTTCCTGAACGGCTCGACGCGTGTCCATATTTCCGCTTCCGTGCCATTTGACCTAGATCAACCCGCGGCCGATCCGGTTGTGCGCTTCTTGTCAGGGACATCAATGAGAAGCAGCTCAGGAGTTTGTCATGACTAGAATTACAGCTGCCGCAGCGATTGCACTTTTGCTCACAACGTCGTCTCTCACCCGCGCAGCGGAGACATCTCCGACTGCCGGAGCAGCACAACCCAGCGCCGCCGACTTGAAAGCCTTGACGGATATGCGCGTCGGCATCGTCAAGGCCGCCCTGCAATTGACGCCCGACCAAGAGAAATACTGGCCGGCCATCGAGGATGCCATCCGCGCGCGAGCGAAGAATCGGCAAGCCCGATTGGAGCGGATAGCCGAATTGCACGAGAAAGGCTCGATTCTCGGTGACGGCAGTCCGGTTGAACTCATGCAGCGACGGGCGGATCGGCTCATTCAACGCGGGACTGATCTCAAGAAGCTCGCGGATGCCTGGGAGCCGCTCTACAAGACGTTGAGCGATGATCAGAAGAGGAGAATGGCCTTCGTATCGTTCGCCGTCATGCGCGGGATGCGAGATGCGATCGAGCATGATGACGAACCCGAGGACGAGGACGATTAGAGCCAGGCCGAGAGGCGGGCCTGCATGGCCGGCTTGCCGAAGCTCGGCCGTCGTGGACGATCGCGCCATCTGGAGCGTTATTTCGGAAGGCATTCCACGTTGTAAGCAATGATGATCTGTGCCGGGTCGGCTTTGCCAACACTTTTCAGGTCTTCCAGGCCGCTCCTTAGCTTCGCGCCCGCCTCTTTGAGGCTGCCTTCAAGTGTGGCCTTGGCCGCCCTGCATCGCTCCTCGCTCGTGAATTCCTGGAACACCACAGTTGGGAGCAGCCTCCATTCCGCCTTGTCGATCGTAGCGGCCGGGCTGACCGAATATGAGAACACGTACATCAGTACCCACATCAGCGTGCTCCCTTTGCGATGCGAGGATCGCCCGATGCCTGCGCATTATCGCAGGGATTGAGCCGTCACCTACGTGATGTCGTGGCGAAGGTCCCGGGTCCGCCATGATCTAGATCAAGGGTGCAAGCAAGCGTGCACGCTTCCTATCGATCGAGTTTTCTTGCTTTGGATCAATTGCAGAGATCCGGACCGCGGTGCGCGGAGCGATAGATTGATCTATCTCAAGACCGTATCTGGAACGAAGGCTCAGCTTTCGTTCGGAAGGCAGCGATGCGTCATGCAGATAATCGGGAGGTGAAGCATGTACCGGCATATTCTCATTCCGACAGATGGGTCGGAACTGGCGGAGCATGGAGTCGCGCACGGGGTAGCGCTCGCGAAATCCCTCGGAGCCAAGGTATCGGTGATCTTTGTCCTGGAGCCCCTTTCAGAGCTAGGGGCACGGTACCGTGAGGTGCTCGCCGGATATGCTGCGATACGCAAGGAACAGGCCACCAGCGCGCTGGATGGCGCGGCTCGTGCGGCCCGGGAGGCCGGTGTGTCCTGCGAGACGATTCAAGCGGAGAGCGGGCAACCGCATCAGGCCATCATCGCAGCGGCCAAGGACAAAGGCTGCGACCTTATTGTCATGTCATCGCACGGACGTAGCGGACTCTCCGCAGTTCTGATCGGCAGCGTGACAAACAAGGTGCTGACGCAGGCGAAGACCCCCGTGCTGGTTTGTCAGTGAACGCGCAGATCGCCCGATAGAAAGCGCTGGCGCCGGCTTCGAGCGCGAAGTTCACGCCCGCAAGGTGCGCCGCAGCAGTTTGGCGAAATCCTGCGCCATCCGGAACGGCGCTTCGTGCGTGGGAGAAAGGGTAGTGGATCTTCGGCCTGAACGGGCGGATGGCGAGGCCCTCGGTGAACGGCTTGCTCACCACCGGATCGACGATGCGCCGAACTGACACGTGGCCGAGAAGAACTCCGTCTCCGACATCACGTTCCAGCGCGCGCCACATTCGGAGAAGGCCGACGCCAGCTAGATCGGGTCGCCGCGAAACAGCGTGACCAACAGGACGCCGTTGCGGCTTCGGCGTGGTCGCGGTCGCCGGTCAGGAAAGATCCGAAAAAATTACCGCAAGATCATCGACCCGGGTTCAATTCGACATCAAGTAAAATCGAAGCCGACAAATTGCCTCGCAAAGCCAATTTTCGCTATGCTCGCCCAACCGGACAGCAATGATCCCGGATGGTTATCCCCGGCGCGATGGACCGGGCGCGACACCATCGTGGATTGAGGTTGGGGAGAGCTATGGCGAGCTTCGTTCAGTTCTTGCAGAATTCTGGTGTGTTCGCTGCGCAAAACTTCATGATCGTTCCTCGGGAAGGCTTCAACCTGGTTTGCCTCCGCGACAGCAAGGACGTTGGCCTGTCGTATGATCGCAATCGGTTGCTGGTCGAGGATGTGCGCCTCGATGACGTCGAACGCGTCGCTCAGGAATACATCAAGTTTCGCTTCAGGGAGCAAAAGGGTCAGGAGCGCGACGATCAGTTGCTGCGTCTGCGTACAGCGCTGTATGCCACCGCACGGCCGGACGGCCCTGCGCGTGGCCTCAAGGTCTCGCCCAAAGATAAAGGCATTCCGGAACTTAAGGCCATCCGCGGCAACGCAAGCATCAAGTTGGATGTCGCCATTCTGCCGCGCAAAGATTTCACGGTCGCGTTCAAATTCCTCAAGCGCCTCGATCAATCCGGCAAAGTGATCAACGCCACGAAATGGACGCCGGATGACGTGCCATCGTTCCTCACCAAGCTGAACTGGACGTTCGGGGCTCAGGCAAATATCTTTTTCACCCCGGCCGAGGCCACATGGATTACGGTCCAGAAAGCCCTGGCGCCCAAAATCCCGCGGGATGTTTTTCGAAAGGATATCGTGCCGTTGAAGGGGCGCGGCGCCGACCTTACGTGCTTTCTCGTCGGCGACTATGATGCAAAGGATAATGAGGCGGCCGGGGAGTATCTGCCTGATGAGCAGGTATGCGTGGTTGTCGACCAGGGCAATCCACCCGTGTTCGACTATGGCGAAGCATTCATTGGCGTCATGGCGCACGAGTTCGGTCACTTCTTGCACCACAAACGGAACATGCCCGGGAGTGGACACCATGACCGAAGCGGTATTTTGCTTTCCAGTGGCATGGAAAGCCTGTCCCTGGACAGGCAACTCGTCAGCAACTTCAACGCGTGGTGAGATCGCTCGTTCTCGGCTTTTACGGTTTGGCAGCAACGTACCCGTAGTAATTCATAAGTATGCGACGACGAACTGCGGATCGTTTGGCTGCAGGGGCTCGTTATTCTCGCCTTTGAACAGCGGACCGCCGCGCCAAGCGTAGAAGTACTTTTGCTTGGTACCGTCGGCGAGACCTTAGTCGCGCTCGCGACGCCGGGCATCGAACGGGTCCATCAGTTCCGGCGCTGCCACCAGGGGAGGCGCCTTCAGTAGGATGTGAATTGTACCGTCAGGTCGAATCTCGACGCACTCGGGACCGGGTGCAATCGACCACCGGATGAACGTGCACCGATTGCGGCAACAGACCCGTCAGGGAAAGAAGAAGGGCATGAAGGGCATTCCGCCGTCGCCCCTTCTGCCTGCGTTGGCCTCGGCCTTCGGCCGTGCGGGTCTTGCCGGAGCCTCCGCCTCGCGATCCCTGCTCCCGCGCTCGAGCCTGGCGGACGGGGCATGACGTGCCTTGCGCCTCTCGCATTCGTCGTCGTCATTGAGGAAGTAACCTGCGGCACAGGTAATCTTGACACAGCGATCGCCGTCTCGCCTAAGGCCGGATCCGCAAATCAAGGGACAAACTCGCGCCGTTTTGAGCTTGATCGCGTCAAGCGCATCGGCGTTGGCGACTTTTGCGTCGAACTTGGTGCCGGCGTTTCGGTTGAACAGCTCGAGCGAGCGCCGCGATTCCGTGTCCCATTCCCCGCTGAGCGATCCTGTGAAGCAACCAACCCGGCGCAATTCGGTCTGTAGCAATTTGGCAACCGCGGCTGGTGCTGTTGGCTGCACGGTCGCCTGCGGACTGGGCAGCGCGGCCACCTTGGGACCCGCATTTGCGCTCGGCTCTCGCGGTTGGTCTGGCGCGGAGGGAGCTGCTGGCGCGGTGCTCTTAGCGGCGGTCGCGGCGCTCTCAGCCGCGGGACGCTTCTGTTCAGCCTGAGCCGCTTGTTGTTGCGCGACTTCCTTGGCTGCCTCAGCGGCCGCCCGAGCTTCCTGTGCTGCTTTCAGGTCCGAGGCCGCCTTGGCGAGTTGCGTCTGTTGAGCGCCCTGGTTGATGAGCCGGGCCTGTTCCTGCTCCGCCTGACGCGCTTTTTCGGCCGCAGCGGCACGCTTCTCCTCCGCATCAACCTTGGCAAGCTGAAGCTTTGCCAGATTTGCGTAGTAACTGTCAGGATACTGGGCGATGAAAAAGTTCAATGCATCCTTGTTGCCGACCTGCAGCGCGAGTTCGTAGTCATACCGCATTTCGGACCGCGGCGTTGGCGCTGGGGCGGCTTCCCGGGCAACTTCCTTGGCAGTTTGCTTGGCAGTTTCCTTGGCAACTTCCTTGGCTGGCACCAGCGGCACATCGTCGCCGCCAAGGGTGCCGTAGACGTACGGCTCCTGCCGATTACCTGTTGCTTTCATCACGTCGTCGCGGACGAAACCGAACACCCTGCGCAAATCCAGGCCGGGAGTTCCGATATACTTCACCAGTGCGGATGCGTACGGACTGTTCTTGCTGTTGCCGTCCGACGCCGTCGAGCCAGCCTTGGCGGCAAAGGCCACGAGCGTATTCGATGTCGGGGGCTCAATGCGGGCAAGGCCGCGGCTGATCGCGCGCGAGCCAACCGTTCGCTTCATTTTGTCGGAGAAAGGATTGTTGCGGCAAGCGTCGAGAATCACAAGCCGCAGTTGCCTTGCCGGTTCAACGGCCAGCAGGACCCGATCGAGCGAAAACGCCTCGTCATAGACGTCCGTATCGCGCTCGAGGGTGGCATCGACCGGGATCAGATAGTTCGTACCTTCGATCTCGATGCCATGACCAGCATAATAGACGACAGCAACATCCGCGTCGCGCGACTGGTCGGCAAAATCGCGCAGCGCACGTCGCATCTCGGCCGCCTGAAGATCCAGGCGAGTTTGAACCACGTCAAAACCCGCATTCTTCAGTGTCGCCTCGACAATCTGGGCGTCGTTGACTGGGTTCGAGAGGGGCGCCGCGTTCTTGTATGAAGAATTGCCAATAACGAGGGCGACACGGCTCGCAGCCGATGCCGGCTGACAAAACAGCAGCACGATAAGAAAGAGGCAAATTTGTCGCAGTTTTGCGAAGCAGCGTGCACGCATGGCGATGCTACTGTTCAAATGAATGTCTTCTACATGTGTGCCGTCACGACCGAAACGGTTCAATCGCATGTCGATGATCCGCAAGGCAATCTGCGGAAAGTGGAACCGGGGCGGCAAGATGGCGCGCCCTGGCCGGCCGATTGACCTTCCCGGAGGCGTGGCTTTTAGTAACCGCGATTTTCGAACGGGCGAGATCAGTGCTGTGACTGACGTAAAGCTCAGCCAGACGGACCCCGCGACAGCCAGCAACGGGAACGCCAGTTTTGGCGTCAATCCCTGGCTGGACTGGACCGCGAGAACCGCAGTGATCATCATCTACGGCGGGTCTGCTGTTGTCGGCGCCGCTGGCATCCCGCACCTGCTCCCGTTGGACAGTTTTCCCAAGCTGCTGATGGTCGCTGCCCACATGGCAAACGTGCTTTTTCTCAGCCTGGTGGCAGTGACGACCATGACCCGCCTGGTCCCCATCATGAAGTCGAAGGGTATTGAGACGCGGATATCAGCCTTGTTGGGCACTTTCCTAAGCATCGCGCTCGCGTTCCTTCCAAAGGCGGAGCTCGGTCCAATCTGGTCGATCCTGTCCACGGCACTGATCCTGGTGGCGACCTCACTGTGTATTGTGGTCCTTCGCTGGTTGGGCAAATCCTTCAGCATTCTGGCCGAGGCAAGACGCCTTGTGACGAACGGGCCTTACCGAATCGTCCGGCATCCCCTCTACCTCTGTGAGATGGTTGCCCTGATCGGCGTGACACTCCAGGTGCTTTCACCGCTCGCCGTGCTCATCGCGATTATGGTTGTGACGATTCAATGCCGGCGCATGATCAACGAAGAGCGGATTCTTCGGCTGGCTTTCCCCGAATATGACGCCTACGCCGCGAGAACGCCCTTCCTGATCCCGGCAAGACTGATCCCCACATGCATGGGGCGATTGGCTCGTCACGCGGGCCGGAAGCTGTCGACCAAGGCCGTCGATCCGCAAGCCTAGCGCCGCGCTGCGCGGCGATCCCGATGTCACCTGTAGAGGCTGGGACGACTGAGGGAATCGTCTCGGCAGACCGCGGATACCAGCGAGGGCCAGTTACGGTTTGGCGGCAACGTAGCCGTAATAATTCATAACAAAGTCCCCAAGGGGGAGGGGCTTCAGAGCGCCTCCTTTGCCCGGATGCGGTATCGCGTAATCTCCTTTGCCCCATGTGAAGATCGTTGTCGTCACGTTTCCGTTCGACACTTGTATCCTGTCACGCAAGACGACCCAGTGCCTCGTCAACACGGAGCCTTCATCAGATTGGTCGTCAAACTCGATCATGTTGGCGCTTATGAAAAGGCATACGCGATATCCGCCGGCGAGCAGGGCGTTGGCTTCGTTGACGCTGTCGATGCCCTTGCTGAATTTCAGATTGGTTTCCTCGCGCACGTCCCGGTATCCCGCCTTGCGGAACCATTGCTCCATTTCGCTCGGCAGCGTGATCCCCGCGACATCGCTTATTCTGCCGGTGTCGTCAAAATCGAGGAACCAATTTTCGGAGTCGCGGATGGAGGCGCATGTCAGCCAATCGACGTGGTCCAGCGAGTAGGGCGGCGTGTAGTTCTTCACGTCCTTTCCCGGCTTGATCAGCAGGCGGCCGAGGCTCGCTTGCCCCTTTTGATACAGGTCGATGGCGAACCGCGCATACTGCCCCGGCTTGTCCGACGCGTAGCTGAACATCAGCGCGGAGGGGCCACACATGCTTGCCTGATCCTGATCGATGAGGCTCGGCTTCGCAATGCGCCTGAGAATCCCGATCCCGACGCGGTGCGGGTCGAGCTTCGGAAAGAATGTGGTCCTCGTGTTCTTGAGGAAATCACAGACCATCTCCGCGGCGAGCTTCTTTTGATCCGAATTGAGGTCGTACGGTCCAACTCCGAGCCACTTCTTCTTTTCGTCGCCGACGAAGAGCGTGATGAGCTTTTTCGAAGTCGGAGAGAGCGTTCTGGAGGTGCTCGCAATCGTGGTCAGGTCATCCAGCTCGAATGAAGTGACCGTGCCGTCCGCGACGGTCGCCCGGATGATATCGACCACTTCCGCGTAATCCAGCTTGGAATCGTCGAGCAAACCCTTGCGAAGCGCGGCATCGACGGATGGCGTAGAGATCGCATCCCATTGACCCTTTGGAGGGGAAGGCTTGGCGGCCACCTTTGTCGCGAGGTCAACGAGCCGGCTGAACGTTGGGCCGCCAGGCCGAATATAGCCGTCGGGCGTGCCCGGGAAGTTTTTCTGCTGGAAATACAGAATCGAGCTGTAGAGGCTGTCGCTGGCGTGACCCGTCACGACCAATTGCGGTTTGAGCGTGGTCTCGGCGCCTCCGTCGGAAATGGCGATCTTGTTGAGCAGCGAAATGACCAGTTCCTGGTCTTGCTTCCAGTTCTGGCAGCTGCGACCCGTCGCGGCAAACCGACCGACTTTGTCTTTCAATTGCGGCATGACTGATCACCAGCGATGTGGTCGTTATCAGTGGCGGAACGTCAGCGCGCGCCTCTTGGCTTGGAGCCTAGCAGATCGTGCGTCCCACTGACGCTCAACGTTCCCGAGCACTCGAATCCGCCGAAAATTCCGCAGGACCCCGTGACCGTAACGCGAAAGTTCTTCCGCTGAAATATGTCGAGCGAAACACCAAATCGCGAAAAATCGTTGGCGCTGTTCGGCAGGATCAGGTCGATGTGATCGATCGCCCAGCGCGGCAGGTGAGGGTTGCTCTTCCAGAACAGTTCATTGACGGCGTGGTGCCCGAAATTCGGTCCGACCGTGAGGGCGCCGTCTGCGCCCTCGAACACGAAGCCCGTCTCGTCGATGTGAACGTTGACCCGGTCGGGTGCTACTGCGAAATGCAGCGACGTGATGTCTTGCGGCTGCGGGTCCTTGCCGAACTGCGCACTATAGTCGTCGCTCCATTGCCCTCGGCCGCGCCCCAACCCGAAGCCGTGCCGGCCCGGAAGGTCTCGCGTCGAGAGCGGCCGGTCGGATAGCCTTGGGCGCCAGATCTCCCGAAATCCCGTGCCGATTGTCGCTGCCATCGATAGATCGAGGGCCCAATGCGACGGTTTCTCCGGGCTTTTCCCTTCGGCGAAGGCGTCGAATCCGTCCGACGTCTTGGCAATCCGCAGCACCTTGATCAGGTCTTCCCAATCCTTCGGCAGAAACGTGACGCCGTCGAGCGTGCTCGTCGCGGCCGCCACGCCGTACTTCTCCAATTGACGTCGGATATAGGCCTTTTCGTCATAGAGGCGGACATTGGGATTCGGCCCGGCGAAATATTTCGACAGATCGATCTGTGGCCGAAGCATGGTTAGCCGCGCGGCGATCTTCCGGTAGGTGTCGGTCGTGGTCGGGTCGGTGGTCGTCACGGGGCCGCCTCAGAGACAAAGCCAGTCTCCGATTGGTCTGGTCCGGACGGGGCCGGGTTCAACTGAACCTCCCAACCGGAAAGGCCGACCACCATTCGTGGATCAGTGTAAAGAGCAAGGACGATCCGATGTCACTTCGGAGCAGGGTGCTAGACGTGCTCAACGGCCCGGCGGTCGCGCGCATGCGCTTTCGGTTTCCGATCCGTGGCAGCCACGTGACGATTGCACCGCAAACGTTCCATCACGTCGCACGTGCGATCCGGTTGGGACAGGTCAGCGTCGGAGTTCCGACGGACCTCGCGGCAGGTGTTGCGGCACAATATAACGATGTCGCGCGAACACGGGCGGATGGTACCGTCGTCGCGGCGAATACGCTGGAGGTCGTGTCGGCGACGGGGCGGATGGACGAAGCCTATATCGTCCATGAGGCCTTGCATGCGGCTTACGATCTGCTGCGCACCGGCCTTGACGCCAATGCGGAGGAGGCGTCCGCCTATGTCTGCACTGCGCTCTATTGCCGCATGACAGGTCTACCGCGACCCCGCTGGGCGAACGGCCCGATCTACGCCAATGCCGCAGAGGTCGCCCGAACGCTGCTGTCGCAATATCAGAAGGGTGATCCCGGCATTCCTTGGGTCGGCGAACATGAGTGGCGGATGCTGCGCGCCGGTGTGGGCCTAAATTCGGTCTATGCCAGCGGACCTGGCGGCATTCTCACCGGATGGCTCCTCGGCCAACAATACACCCACGACGGTTGATGGGACGGGCTGCGTCCGCTCCACAAACTGGCGGACCTGCTCGCTGCCGCCGGTTCCTTACCGAGGTCGACGCCGTTGAAAGCGTCAGGCAACCAGCAAACCCAGCTTTCCGACCGTCGCCAGCGAACGGTCAACGCTGTCTCGGGTCGAGAGCAGCAGCGGCTCGGCGGGCTGCCCGGCATCATCCACTTGTTTGACCTGGATGGTCGGTCCGAAGCGTTCAGTCATTTCGGCTGCAATTTGCCCGATCGTCCGAGAGCCGTCGAGCAACTGCAGGAACTGGCGCGTCCTGTCGTCCTCCAACTGTACGGTCTGGTGGAGCAGATTGGTGACCAGCGGGCCGGTCTGCGCCTGTCTGCGGGCGAGCAGGCTCGCCTGCGGGCGTTCAGTGGCTTCCTTCACGAGAAAGGGTGGTGATTTCAGAAAGGAGATCTCTCCGCTGCATGCCAGGATGTATAGCGCTTCGGTCAAGATCCGTTGGTCATCGTCTGTTTGCCGGCCCTCGAGCAGCGTCCGGGCGCCATCGAGCAGTTCAGTGAACGAGAGTGCGCGCGGCCAGGCCCGGCCGAGACAAAGATGCGCAGCCTTCAGGAGCGGCTTGGTCACCGTGATTCGGCTGCCGTCCTGAGTCTCAAATTCCATCTCGGACTCGTCGGTCAGGCAGACGTCGGGGCGACGTGAGCTGGTGGCGCTCAGCAGATAGAACCGGGTGATGAAGTCGAGATCGACCTGGCGGTCAAGGGAGATGCCATCGTGGCAGAGCAACGTACGCCGAAACCCGTTGCCGTCGATGAAGTCCTGATACTGATCGCGCGCCATGAACTCGCTTTCGGGAAAGCGCTGCAGCGTGGCGCGGACCTCTTCGGTGTAACCGGCAAGATAGCGTCGCGAGAAATCGGAGTCGCTCAGATATTGCAGCCCGTGCCGGCCAGCGCCTTCGACGACTTCGTGCAACAGGAAGGCCGTCGCGCCCTGATCGAGATCGTCGTGAAAAAGCAATTCGTCCGGAGCCTTGAGGACGCGGTTGCACTGATCGCGCATGACTGCACCGTGCACCGAGTTGGACTTCGAGCCGTCGCTGAGAAATTTCACGATGGCACGAGCTTGTCCCACTTTTTCCTTCATCCCGGTGATGTGCCTTGTGTGGTAACGCATCATGTCGCGGACCATGTCGCGGAGATGCGAGAACGGGTGCGCGTTATAGCTGACGTAGCAGAGCCCTTGGGGTGCCAGGTTCTGCTTGAAGATGCTCATCATCTTCTCGCGCACGTTCGGGGGTACCCATGAATACACGCCATGCGCGATGATGTAGTCGAACTGTCCGAAGGCGGCGTCGACATCCATGATATCGCAATGCAGGAGCTTGATGTTGCTCAAGCCCAATGCGGCGATATTTCGCTGGCCGCGTTCGACGGTAGCGCCGCTCAGGTCGATACCGATGAACTCGCTGTCTGGATATTGAAAGGCCATCGGCAACAGGTTGCCGCCAACGCCGCAGCCGAGCTCGAGAACGCGGCAGCGCTCGACCGGAGCCGGCTGCATGCCATAGACCGTTGCGATTGCCGCCAGATGGTTCGGGTGAGTGTGTCCGTAGACGTGCCCTGGATAATACACCTCATCGTATGCTGTGGTACCGGTGGTCGGCTGGCGGTGCTCGGTCTGGATGTTCATCGCAGTCAGTTCCACGAATATGCAAACTTGTCGTTCACGATCGAGACGCGCGTCTGCTTGACTTCCTCCTTGGCGAGAGACTTGCTGAGGAATTCACGCGACAGTTCGGGCAGCAGCGTGTTGGTGATGATGTTATCGATCATCCGCCCGCCGGAGTCCGGATCGTTGCAACGGGATACGATGTGCTCGACGACTGCATCGTCGTAGCCGAAGGCAGCCTTGTGATTATCGCGCAAGCGCTGTCCGATCCGGTCGAGCTGCAATCTGACGATGCCGGCAAGCATCTCGTCCGAAAGTGGGAAGTAGGGGATCGAAACAATGCGCCCAAGCAACGCGGCAGGGAACACCTTCAGCAATTCGGGCCGCAGCAGCCTGGCGAGTTCTTCCGGCTCGTTGCGATACTTTGGATCGCGCGCCAGGCCCATGATGAGATCAGTGCCGACGTTTGTGGTCAGAATGATCAACGTGTTCTTGAAGTCGATTCGCCGACCGTTACCGTCCTCCATGACCCCCTTATCGAACACCTGGAAGAAAATCTCATGGACGTCGGGATGGGCCTTCTCCACCTCGTCGAGCAGGATAACGCTGTAAGGCTTGCGCCGGACCGCTTCGGTGAGCCGACCGCCTTCACCATAGCCGACATAACCCGGAGGTGCTCCCTTCAAGGTCGAGACCGTATGCGCCTCCTGGAACTCCGACATGTTGATCGTGATCATGTTCTGCTCGCCGCCATAAAGGGTTTCGGCAAGCGCAAGGGCAGTTTCTGTCTTGCCCACCCCAGACGGTCCGGCCAGCATGAAAACGCCAATCGGCTTGGACGGGTTGTCCAACTTGGCGCGGCTGGTCTCGATTCTCTTGGCAATCATCGTCAGTCCATGGGACTGGCCAACCACGCGGCGATTGAGGATTTCGGGCAGCTTCAGGACGGTCTCGATTTCGTCACGCATCATTCTGCCGGTCGGGATACCAGTCCAGTCGGACACGACAGAGGCCACCGACTGTTGGTCCACATGGGCATAGATCATCCGCTTTTCCGGATTGATGCCCTCCAGGGTCTCAAACTTGCCGCGCAACTCCACGCGTTCCGCGGCCCGATCTTCGTCTCCGCTTCCGGAGAGGATTTCGCGGATGCTGCGGATGTCCTTGACGAGCTCCTGTTCCTTGGCCCAATCGGCCTCCAGGCCGGTCAGTTTGTCCTTCAGCGCCGCTATGTCGCCGTCGATTGCGGTAATGCGCTCGGCGTTCTCGTCCCCGAGATCGCCGTCGCTGACCAGCGCTGATCGTTCGGCCTCGCGAGCCGCTATGGCGACGCGAGCGTCCTCGATCAGGGCCGGCGTTGCGCTCTGGCTGATGGCTACCCGTGCCGAGGCAGTGTCCAGCAGGCTGACCGCCTTGTCCGGCAGCTGTCGAGATGGAATGTAGCGATGCGACAGGTTGACCGCGGTCACGATCGCGGCGTCCGAAATGCGAACGCCATGGTGCTTCTCCATCGGGCCGAGGAGGCCGCGCAACATGATGCAGCAGGTCGCGACATCCGGCTCATCGACGTGGATCGGCTGGAAGCGTCGTGTGAGCGCGGGGTCCTTCTCGATGTACTGGCGATACTCTGCCCAGGTGGTGGCGGCGATCGTACGCAGCGTGCCGCGGGCGAGGGGAGGTTTAAGCAGATTGGCCGCGTCACCGGTGCCGGCCGCGCCACCAGCGCCGATCAGCGTGTGAGCTTCGTCGATGAACAGGATGATGGGGGTAGGGGAATTCTGTACCTCGTCGATCACCGAGCGCAGGCGCTGCTCGAACTCGCCCTTCATCGAGGCGCCGGCCTGCATCAGGCCGATGTCGAGCGCGCAGAGCCTGACGTTGCGCAGTGGCGGCGGCACTTCGCCAGCGGCAATGCGCTGCGCAAATCCCTCGACCACGGCGGTCTTGCCGACGCCAGCTTCGCCGGTGAGAATTGGATTGTTTTGCCGCCGGCGCATCAACACGTCGATCAATTGGCGGATCTCGTCGTCTCGACCGAGGATCGGGTCCATCTGGCCCGACTTGGCCTTGGCGGTGAGATCCTGGGAGAACCGGTCGAGCGGTGTTGTTCCTTTGGGACCTGCCCGGTCCGCGCCGTCGGTGCCGGCACCGGCCAATCCGGAGCTGTCCATCGGACGCATGGTCTCTTCCTCGGAGCCTGCCCAGACAGCGCGGTGCTCCGCAGCCAATGCGTCTACGTTTATCTTAACGAATTCCTGCGAGATGTTGTTGAGCGCACGACGGATCTCATTCGATTTCAGTCCGGCGACCAGGAGATGGCCGGTGCGGATCTGGGTCTCGCCGAAGAACAGCGTGGCATAGTGCCAGCCACGGTCGAGAATATCGATGACCGAATTGGCGACCCCCGGCATGTCGGTTTCGTTCTTGCGGAAGCCGTTGATGACGCCTGCGAGGTCCGACAGCAGCCGCGCGCGGTCGAGCTTGTAGTGATCCACCGCGAGGCTGAGGTCCGTCCTTTCCTGCTGCAGGATGTGAAACAGCCAGTGTGCGAGCTCGATGTTGCGGTTGCTCGCGCTTTTGGCGTGGCGCAGGGCTTGTATGAAGGCATCGTAGCCAGCGCGGTTCAGTTTTCCAGTCACGGCCTCAAGGCTGATGTCGGTCACGGTGGGGCCTCCTGCTCAATTCCCCCGGGCGATGTCCGGCTCATCGTGGAAACTGGCGCGAATTCCATGATGTTAGGACAATCGGACCGGTGCATTGGTTCAAATCGGCGGGGCGTCTGCCGCGGCGCTTCGCCGGGCTCTCAGACGCTCGGCAAGGTGAAAGCGAGCATCGCGGCGATATTCCTCGGTCGAGGCCCAGTTCGGTGAAACCCAGCTGGTCCACCCAAGGCGTCCGCTCTGTCCCAGCTTCATCGGCACGACCGCTCCCGCCGGAATGGCGAGTTCCACCTCCCACTCGAGTTCGTCCCCGATATAGAAGTAGACGGCGTCAGCCAGGGGCTCGGACAGGTTAGGCACTTCGGTGGGCAGGAACTGCTCGTATTGAGCGAAGTCCTTCACGAAAACGCGAACCCTGATCTTGTCTTCGACACTGAACACCCGCGAGCCCAGAAGCGCGTCGTGGCCGAGCTTGGCGTGCGCCGCGCCGAGGCGGCTGCAATGGCTCGAGTCGAACGGGAGCCAGGTGCCAACAAATTCGTCGATCTCGACCCTGACATCGAACAGCCCCTGCAGCAGCCGGGCCAGTCGTGACGCGGATTTCGCCCTGGGTGAGACCAGTCCAGCGAAGCTGAGCTTCGCCATGTCCGGTACCGTGTCGCGATTGGCAAAGATATCAGAGCCGAGGCCGGCAAAGGAGCCGACATAGGCGATGAAGCGGTCATCCGATGGCCGATCGTGCTGCGCGATCGGCCGTGCGTCCGCCCAGGCACGAAAGAACAATTGCAGAAAGCGTCCATTGAGAAGGTCGAGAAAGCGCGGAAAAGCGTCGTCTCGCATCAACTGCCAGCCGAGGCTCTCATCGGTGGTGGCCAGCGGCAGTGCGCCCTGCGGTCCGAGCAGACCGAGGAATTTGACCAGGATCCTGAGCCTGCCATCGCGGTCGTCGACCGAGCTCAGATTGGAAGCGGGAAACTCCAGATAGGGGGTTTGACCGAGGTCAACAAATTCCTCACGACGCGCGGCACTGTCGCCGATCCGCGGCCGATCCGGATTGGATCGCTCGAGCTGGCGGAGCGTCTGGAAGAAATCGAACCGCCAAGGCTCGGCCTTCATCTGGTCGATCAGCGTCACAGCGGCCTCCGGGTGCCCATGCGGGCCGGCCAGCGCATGATCTCGCCGCGTTCCGAAGTCGAGATGACAGTTTGGGTGAAGGTGTTGAAGCCCGAATAGTCGGCGAAGAAGCGTTCCAGCACAGCCCCGAGCAGGAACACGCCACTGCCCTCGAATGCCTTCTCGTCGAGCGTGACGGTGATCTCCAGGCCGCGCGCTGCGCCACTGCCAGTACGCTCACGCACCCGCCGCACCACGGGCCTGCTCTCGACGCTGCGCACGCCGCGAATCTTTCGTTCCGTAGCGTCGTCGAACTGGTCGGCGAACAATGACAGCATCTCCCGCAGCGCTCCGGCGTTCTTACCGCCGCTGCGTTCCACGAGGCCGAGATAGTTCAGACTCAGCATGTTGATCAGGCGCCAACTGACAACGCCGCTATTGGCGATTTCGCTGCGACTGCGCAACTGCGCCACCACCGGCTCGCGTGGCCGGGTGGGACCGGCTATGCACATCAGCTCGAGCGAGGTGTCATCCAACAGGCGAAAGTCGGCTCCGCCCTGGCCGACCGGCAGATGTTCCGTGAGATGCCGGTTGGAGCACAACGCCCGGACGCTCAGCTCGGCGGCGGATCCGTCGCCGCTCAGGTCGCCGGGCTCGAGCAGCGAAAGGAACATGTCCGTCCCGGTGTAGTCGGAGGACGCGCCATAGGTCTTCTCTTCGACGGTGCGGCGCCGCGGTAGCCGACGAACGGTAAAATAAAGTCCCTCGACTGATCCGGCTGTCCGGTCGACGGCGGCGGAGTACAGCGGACGCACGTGCCGCTTGTCCTTTTCTGCCGGAAAGTGCGCGTAGACCTCCAGCACCTGGTGCGGTTCGTACTCGAGATAGCGGCTTCGGTCGGGCACCACGTGGTATTCGTGCGTATTCGATTTGACCGGGATGCGATCGCTGGTTTTCTCGAACAGGTTGATCGCCGGGGCGGTGTAGAGACTGAAAGTCTCCGCCCGGACAGAGGCGGCAAGCCGTGAGTTGTGCTCATCGAACGCGAAGACGATATCGATGGACTTGCTGCGCAACCGCGGCATCACGGCGCGAAGTCCCGTCAGATTGACGCCAAGGAACTTGCGCGGAAACACGAAATATTCCCGCAGCAGCTCCGAGCCGCGAAAGACCCGGTTATCGTTCGGAAACAGGGATTCGTTCTCGCTGAAGCCGACTTGCTGCACACAGTCGTTCGGAGCCCGGATGACGACCGGATCGCCGAAATCGTCGAGATAACGAAAATAGAGGCCGACGCAGTTCGAGGTCAATTGTTCGTAAAGTGCGATAGCGTCTGACTCGGCGCCGGTCAGATAGATGGGCAGTTCGCTGGTGCGGCAGCCGGCGAACCAGGTTTCTGGTTTGCTGCGCGCCTCCGCGTCTGCCGGCTCTTCGTCGAGCCGCGCGGCGGTACGGTGGGTCAAGGAAAGCCTGAGCCCCGCAATGACCTCTCCGCCGACTGGAATCCCGAGGGCCTGCAATGCGCCCGCGGTCGCAAAATATTCGGCGCCGGTGACGTCAAACGGCCAAAGCACGATATCGCGGCAGAGCCGGAAACGGCAGGCAAGGCTACGTTCCCTTTCGCGATAGCTCGCATCGAAGTAGGCGCCCCGCGCGATTTTCCTGCCGTCGCGCAATGCCGGATCGGCATAGGTCGGCTGTGCCTTGACCAGCATGGCGGACGGAGTTGGCGCGAGGTAGTTCGGAACCAGCTGTTCGAGCAGGTTTGCCGTGAACTCCGGAAATTCGTGCTTGAGCTTGAGCTGAACGCGAGCAGCAAGGAACGCGGCGCCTTCGAGCAGGCCCGAAATCATTGGGTCTGAGCGATCGCGGATCAGGCCGCCGAGGCGCTCCGCGATGCCAGGATATTCCTCGGCAAAGTCTTCCGCATGCTCGTACAGCAGCGACAGTTCACGGTTGTAGAAGTCGAGGAACTCGCGATTCATGCTACATTCGATTGATCTGTATATCGCCGCTGTCGAGATCGACGTCGGCGACGAATTCCACGGGCACGTTGAGCGGCTCGCACTTCAGGTCGGTGTGCACGATGAAGCGAAGCTTGAGCTGCTCGGGGCCGACCGAGGTATCACGCCGGACCCGGATCGATTTGCGGTCGAGCCTGGGTTCATAGGTCGTGAGCGACGTGCGCAGGGCATCGCTGAGCTCTTCGTCCGTCACGTCGTCGATCGACCGGTTTGCGATATCGGGAAAGCCGTAGTTCAGGATCGAGGTCCGGACACAGTCGCGGCCTGTCAAGTCCAGGGTCGATTCGAGAGCAATTGTATTGAGAAGAGTTTCGAGATCATGCGAGACCTCTCGCCTCAGCAACGTTTCGGAGATCGGGAAACGGCCGACACTGCGCCGCCCCGCTATGACGCGCTCGCCGAACTGATCGCGCAGCTCGATCTTCTTGCGCGAATCACGAGCCTCGTGGGCCGCGCGAAAGGCCAGCATCAACGGAGGAGAAAGCCGGTCCTTCTTTGGCGTAACGGTCATCGACGGTCCCCATACCGCCGGCGCCGATTGCCACTATTGGCAGCCGGCGCCGAGCAGGAAGCTTTCGATCAGGCCCATTCCTTGTTGGCCGGAACGTCCCAGCCGAAGGTCGGCGATGCGCCGGCGCCGCCCTTTTCCGTCTGGGTCTTGTAGATCATCTTCACCTTCGCGAAGTTCAAGCTCACGTTTTCGGTGAGACGATCTTCGCCATGCGATCCGCCGGTCGATACGCTGGCGACCAGGACGTGCTTCATCTCGATCTTGAGATATTCCAGCGGATTTTCACCGGCCTTGCGGACAGTGAGGATCGCGGTATCGATGTGCTTGCCGTTGGCGCAGACCTTGAAGAGTTCAGGCGTCGCTTTGTCAACGAAGTGCGTGAAGTGGAGATCCTGCATGTTGACCTTGCCGGCGCCGCCGCCCGAGCCGCTGTGGAAGGTGCCGCTTTGGCTCTCGCCAAACGACCAACTCAAGATGTCGATCTCGTCCTTGTGTTTGTCGTCGAGCGACTCGCCCTTGATCGGATCGAGTTTCAGAAAGATGTCGACAGCCATAGAATAGTCCTTTCAAAAAACCTTGGATGAGTGACGGTTGCGATAACGCGGCGTCAGGAGCTCGGGCCTGGCAGGCGCGAAACAAGGCTGAGACCGACGTCCATCGCTTCCAATTGAAAATGTGGACGGAGGAAGAAGCGTGCGTTGTAGTATCCCGGGTTCTCCTCGTTTGCTATGACCTCGACTTTCGCAGCGGCCAGCGGCTTGCGCGCTTTCTGCGCCTCTGACGACAGGGCTGGGTTGGCATCAACGTACTCGTTGATCCAGGTCTGCAGCCAGACCGTCAGCTCATCCTTCTCCTTCATGGATCCGATCTTGTCGCGAACCATGCATTTCAGGTAGTGCGCAAAGCGGGACACGGCGAACATGTAAGGTAGACGTGACGACAGGTTGTCGGATGCGGTTGCGTCCACACCCTTCTCGCCGAAGTATTTCTTCGGCTTGTAGAGCGACTGGGCACCGATGAACGCTGCCTTGTCGGTGTTCTTGCGATGGATCAGCGGGATCAGCCCCGATTTTGCAAGTTCGTGTTCACGACGGTCACTGATGGCAATCTCGGTTGGGCATTTCAGGTCCACCCCGCCGTCGTCAGTCGGGAAGGTGTGTGTGGGCAGATTGATCACCTCGCCGCCGGACTGGACGCCGCGAATGCGCGTGCACCAACCGAACTCCTTGAAAGCGCGATTGATGTTGACAGCCATCGCGTAGGACGCATTGATCCAGCCGTATTTGTCCCCGGTATGCCCGTCGGTCTCCTCTTCGAAGGCGAATTCTTCCACCGGCTCCGATTTCGCGCCGTAAGGGAGGCGGCCCAGCACGCGGGGCATGCACAAGCCGAGATAGCGCGAGTCGTCCTGGTCGCGCAGTCCCTTCCAGGCCGCATACTCCGGCGTGTCGAACACCTTGCCAATGTCGCGAGGGTTCGACAGCTCAGTCCATGAATCCATCCCCATCAGGGTCGGCTCGGCGCCGGCGAAGAACGGAGCGTGTGCTGCGCCGGCGATCTTGCTGAGATCGCGCATCAACTGCACGTCGGTCGGAAGGTGGCTGAAATAGTAATCGCCGATCAGGCAGCCGAATGGCTCGCCGCCCAACTGTCCGAACTCGTATTCGTAGATCTGCTTGAACAGCGGGCTCTGGTCCCAGCGCGCATCGGGATAAAGCCGCAGGTTCCGATACAGCTCGGTCTTGGAGACGTTCATCACCCGGATCTTGAGGTTGGCGTCGGTCTCGGAATTGAAGACGAGGTAGTGGAGACCGCGCCAGGCACTCTCGATCGCCTGGAATTCGGGTGCGTGCAGGATCTCGTTCATCTGCGCGGTCAGCTTTTGATCGATCCGCGCGATCATCTCCTCGATGGTGTCGAGCACGTCCGACTTGATGACGCTCGTGTCCTTCAGCGCCTCTTGAACGAGCGTGGAGACCGCGTTCTCGACTTCGGTCGCCGCACGTTCGGTGCGCGGTTTGAAGCTTTGCTTCAGCAGGGCAGCAAACTCGTCAGCTTCGACGGTCTTGACCTGGGTGGTGGTCTCTTTGTGAGTTGCTTCTTTTGCCATGGTCCCCATCCCTTGCGTTAGCTGTTGGTGTCGGCTTCGGTTGACTGGCTGGTCGCGCGCTCGCGCAGTGCGGCCATCAGTTGAGGATCGGCGAGGAGTTTCTTCAGCTGGTCCTCGGCGCCCACCTTGCCATCCATGTAGCGGAGCAGGTTGGCGAGTTGTTCGCGCGCCTCGAGCAGCTTCGCCGTCGCCGGTACCTGGCGGGCGACCGCCACCGGCGTGAAGTCGGACATCTTGTTGAAGCTCAGGTTGACGGAGATCTTCTCGTCTGACTCATCGCCGAGACGATTGGCGACACGCGTCGTCACGCCGGGCTGGATCGCTGCCATGCGGTTGTCGAAATTGTCCATGTCGAACTCGAGGAACTTGCGCTCCTCGACCTTCGCCTTCTCGACGCCGGGGTTGTTGCCGGAAAGATCGGACAGGACGCCCATGACAAACGGCAGCTCGATCAGCCGTTCGGCGTCGTAGGGATCTTCATAAGTGATGTGCACGCGCGGTGCGCGGTTTCGGCGAATGAATTTCTGACCGCTGTCGGTTGCCATTGGGTTGCCCTCTTCACAAAATCTGTGCGGAAGCCGACTTGCGCGACGCAGGCTCGGGAAGTGCCTCGGTCTTTCGTCAGCGGAGCTTCCTTCTCTTAGTCCCGTCGAACGGAAGGCGGGTTCAATTCGATTTATCGATCGCCTTCAGAGCACCCTCGGGCAAAACGTCACTCAGCAGGCTGAGGAAATCTCGTTGTGCGAGTTCGCGCGCGCGATCGACCAGAAACGGGATCGGGCTGGACGGCTCCGCGGCGCGGAAGAAAGACGCAACCTTGGTCAGCAAATCCAACGCCTGCGCTCTGTTTTCTGCTGCAAAAACAGTATCTTGAGGGTCATTTTCTTCCGCAGCTGGGAGCGATGTGGCGAATTCCGCCATGCGCTCGATCGGCAGGTCGAAAACCTTGTCACGTCCGATATTGATGGCAGCGCTCTCGACGTGGGCGGGCATCAGCATCCGCATCACTTCGATAAACGATTTGCCAACCATGTCCTGCGCCTGCCGCACCAGCAAGAGCGCCGGGCTCGACGGTTCCTTCCGAGCGAAATAGTCGGCGGCTGCCGCCAGCGCCGCGGATGCCCGGCCCGGTGAGGTCACTGCGCCGGCCATTTCAATGGGAAGCTGCTGGTTGTCTTGAGCAGTTTCGTCCGGAGATGGAGCAACTGCGGTTGGATCGCGTGCTGTGACCAGGCCCGCGAGCCAGTTCGCCATGCCATTCGCGACACCCGCAAGCCTGTCGAGACTGACGGGTTGCCCCGAGTTCAACTTTTCGTGCCAAGCCGATTTGATGCCGGCAATCTCGGCCGCGACCGCGGAACAGCGGGCGCTCAACGATTTGAGGGTGTCGAGGTCGGTCTCGCCGATGATGCGCTCGATGGTTCCGAGGTCAGGCGCGTCGACGTCAGCGTCAGCGGCGGGAATTTCGCCCTTGGCAATCTGATAGGCACGGTAGTTGAGGCTGCCGTGCCTGCGATTTTCGATCAGGGGGAGGAATTGGAGCGGGTTGATCACCGTCGGAAACACGTCGATCGCCTCGACGGTGACGGCGCGAAAGGCATAGTCGCCGTCCTCGCCCCTCGGGTGAACCGCTTCCCATTGTTCGCGGAGCAGCAGGGTGGTCGCCTTCAGGCAGCTGAGAAAGCCGTCGAGATCGCGGTTCAGGATGGAGAACTTGGCGAGCAGCATGGTCAGGCGCAGATCGCGGGTGCGTGCCAGGAGGGGCTGCGCAGCGGCGAACTGGCCGGCAATGTCGATGGCCTTTGGGTCGAAGCGGCCGCGCTCTCCGTTGGCGTTGACGACCTCGAAATACGACATCGGAAGCAGCGATTCCGCACCTGCGAAGAAATTCATGTACTGGACATCCCCGGCCGCATCGAGGTCAGGCCCGCAGGGATCGTCCGGGGCTATGGGCTTGGTCAGGGATGTGACATCGAGCATGCAAAGATGGTCCGTCTGCGGGGCCCTGGCCCCCTTTTGCCAAGTCCGTCACATGTGGCGGATCAGGCGGGGATCATGATCCTATTGTCTGTTAGGTCAGATCAACGATGACCTCGGTTCATTCCCGGCGGCCACGACCGTTTCGCGTGAACCAACAAGCTCTTGGAGCCGACTACAAGAGTGCCGGGATGGTTCCATCGGGCGCGTCCTTTGGCGCGTCAGGAGAGGGCGACACCGGACGGACTTGTCGGTCATCCCACCGATGGCTGGCTCGGATTTCGGTTGTTTCGTGCTTGACGACCTGATGCGCCGGTTGCGCGGATCGTGCGGTCAACGAAGGAGTTTAACGCCCACATGGGCCAGCTTACCCAGGATACCCGCCTTTGCGAGCTCAAGACCCCCCTTGGCAAGGACGTTCTGGTTTTTGTCAGGTTCGAGGCCTCTGAAGGTCTGAGTGAACTGTTCGAATATCGTATCGAGTGCCTCAGCGAGGACGCCGATCTCGACTTCGATCGCGCAATCGGCCAGCAGTGCACGCTCACCATCAAATTGCACGGGAAGGAGCGCGAGTTCAGCGGCATTCTCACGGAAGCGCAGTGGCTCGGGGTCAAGAACGACTATTTCAGTTACCGGATCGTGCTGAGGCCCTGGTTATGGCTGCTGTCGCGCACCACCGATTGCAGGATTTTTCAGGACAAGAAGGCGCCCGACATCATCAAGGAGGTCTTCAACGAGCGCGGCTTCACGGATTATGAGTCCAAGCTTACCGAAGAGGGCTCATGTCCAAAGCTCGAGTACTGCGTTCAGTATCGCGAGACCGATCTGGATTTCGTATGCCGGCTGATGGAACAGCACGGCATCTACTACTTCTTCAAGCATGAGGGTGGCAAGCATACGCTGGTGCTGGCTGACTCCAAGTCCTCGCACAGCCCAATCAACGGTCTCGCAAAGATCCCCTATATCCCGCTGACCGGATCCGACCGTCGCGAGGAGCAGCATATTTATGAGTGGGTTTCCGAGCGCCGGTTTCGCACCGGCAAGTTCGAGCTTAACGACTACAACTACCAGAAACCCAACGCGCAGATGATCAGCGACGCCAAGGGCTCCGAGCACTACACACGATCCGAGATGGAGTTCTACGACTATCCCGGCAAGTTCAAGGAGAAATCCGACGGCGAGCGATACGCCAAGATTCAGCTCCAGGCCGAGCAGGCGATGGATCGGCGCCGCCGCGGCAACGGCGACGCCGTCAGCCTGTTCCCCGGCGGACTAACCAAGCTCGAGAAGCACTCGAAAGACTCGCAGAACGTTGAATATCTCGTCGTACGAGCGGCTCACTCATTTTCTATCGAGTCCTATCGCACTGGCGGTCCCGGCGACGGCGGACAGCACGTCTACTTCGGCAGCTTCGAATTTCTGCCAAGCGATCGGCCGTTTCGATCTCCCATGATGACGCCGAAGCCGAGGATCAATGGTATCCAGACGGCCAAGGTCGTCACCAAGGACGACAATTCGAGCGAGGAAATCGACGTCGAGTCGCTCGGCGAAATCTATGTTCGCTTTTTCTGGGATCGAAAGAAGAAGCGGTCGTGCCGGTTGCGCGTGGCCCAAGTCTGGTCCGGCAAGCGCTGGGGCGGTCAGATCATCCCGCGCGTCGGGCAGGAAGTGGTCGTGGAATTCCTGGAAGGAGACCCCGACCGGCCCTTAGTGATCGGCACGGTGTATAACGATGAATACAAGCTGCCCTACGATCTGCCGTCCAAGAAGACGATTGCGGGATTGAAGTCCGACTCGACCAAGGGAGGAGGCGGTTATAACGAATGGAACTTCGAGGACAAGAAAGGGTCCGAGAAGATCACCCTGCACGCCGAAAAGGACTACGACGTAACGGTCCGCGACACCGAGACCAGGACCATCGGTGAAGCCGCGTTCGGCGGCGATACCCGCAAGACCACACTCAAGAACGGCAATGACAAGCTTGATATCGAATTGGGTGGTCAGCACATCAAGCTGGCGATGGATCAGTCCGTCAATGCAGGGCTGAGCATCACGCTCACGGCCAATGTCAACATCACCCTCCAGGTTGGTCCCAGCCAGATCATCCTGACCCCCGCCGGAATCGTCATCAACGCCCCGACCATCACCATGACCGCGCAGGCCGCCATGGCACTTGCGGCCGGCGGCCCGTTGGTTGCCCACGGCACACCAACCATTGTCGGCTGACGGCCATGGGTCAGGTTCGGTTCAGCACAGTCCGCGATCTGTTCGAAGCCTATCCGCTGGCGCGCTACGACGTCGGCAAAGCCTCGCCGGACAAGTTGTCGCTGGATTTCCTGCAGGAGGCCGCTGATGCAGGCAACTGGCACCAGGCTGTATCCTTCTGCGCGTATCTGCTCCCCAGGCGCGTGGCCGTCGCCTGGGGATGTCGCTCGCTGCGGCAGATGTTCGACCATTTCGACGGCAACGAAGGCAGGTCGCTCAGCTTTGCGGAGACCTGGGTCCGGCAGCCAGACGAGCAATCGCGTAACAAGGCGTTGGCGGTCGGCAATGCCAACGATCCCGAGCAGCCGGCGACTTGGCTGGCGCTGGCGGCGGGCTGGTCTGGCGGAAGCGTGGTCCCAGCGGAATTTGCCCCGGTCGAAGCCAAGCCAGATCAGACGGCGCGGGCGGTTCGCGCAGCTCTTTTGATCGGACTTTGCCGGCTTGCCCGCGAGTCCAGGGACCGGATAATGACGGCCTGCCTGGAGGATGGTATTCAGTTGGCACGCGGCGAACCGCGCCCTCTGCGCTGACGAGACGATGTGATGGTGCTTCGCTTCAACATCGAGAACGAGCCCAACCTACCCGATGGCGGACCTGTGTCATTTACGGTCACCGGAAGACGTTCGGTCGATATAGGCCGCGATCGTCATCTCGATTGGACATTGCCCGATCCGTCTCGGATGATTTCGGGGAAGCATTGCGAGGTCCATTTTCGCGACGGCTGCTACTGGTTGCACGACGTCTCGACCAACGGCACCTTTCTCAATGGGGCCGACCAGCGCATACGGGGAGCGCATCGGCTGCGCAATGGCGATCGGCTCGTCATCGGCCACTATGTCATTGGCGTTTCGCTGGACCTGGACGAGCGTGCCGAGGGCACTCCGAGCCATGGCGCCCAGCAGCAAGCTCCTCTCGCGCAGCAGCACGCCGATTACCAGGAACTGTGGGCTCCCGGTCGCGACGTGCCGCCGCCAATCGACCCCCAGCAGTTGAGAAAACCGCGCGAAGCAGCGCGGCCCGTCAATGCGGAATTCCTGGACTGGGCGGCGAGCGTTCCGCCGGCGGGCGTCGACCCCGTCCGGCATTCACCGCAGATGCCTCAACGGGAGCCGCCTCTGCACGACGACATGAGCTGGGCAGCCGGTCCCGCCGCCACGCCCAAACCGCCGTTCGACGTGCTGCACGCGATGCCGACGCCGCGCCGACCATCGGTCTGGGCCGAGGATGAAGCGGCTGTCCCGCCACCGCCGGCGGCGCCACCGGCAGGGCATGCGGGAGCGCCGCGGCCGCAGGTGGCCGAGCCGGCACCGGCTACGGCCACCTCGATCGGCAATCCCGAATTTGCGCGCCTGGTGGCACGTGCTGCCGGACTGCCGGACAATTTCTTTGCCGACAAGACCGAGGCCGAACTCGCGGAGCAGCTCGGCATCATCCTGCGCATGACCGTGGAAAACTTGATGGCTCTGCTGCAGGCGCGGACCCAGGCCAAGCAGCTGACGCGCAGCACCAGTCAAACCACCATCCAGGCCATCGAGAACAATCCGCTGAAATTCTCGCCGACCGCGGAAGACGCGATGCGTATCCTGTTCGGGCCGCCGACGCGCAGTTACCTCGATGCGCCGCATGCCTTCGCGCAGGGCTTCAAGGATCTCAAATCCCATCAATTGAAGACCTATGCGGCAATGCAGCATGCCGTCAGCGGGCTGATCGCCAGTATCGATCCGACGCTGATGGCGCGCGAGCTCGAGCTTCAGCGCGGCGCAAGATCCTTTTTCGGCTCGAACAAGAGTAAGTTGTGGGATGAATTCTTGACGCGCTGGAAGGCGCATCTCGGTCGCGACGAAAGCGCGCCGATCGATACCTTCATGCTGCATTTCTCTGAATATTACGACCGCGCAGACAAGTCGGGGTCAAAGTGAACTGTCGGTGACGATGCCGTCGCCGATCATTGCCAAGTGGATGCAGGAATGTCCTGGTACAGCAAAGTTTTCTGGTCGGAAGGTCTGTTTCTGCGGCCGCATCATCTGCAGCAGAACGATCGCTATCTCGAGCATCTGCTGGAAAAGCGCGTTCGTTACACAACACCGTACCCGTGGGGCTTTGCTCAGCTCGAGATCGACAACGATCTTACTCAACAGAGCAAATTCGCCGTGCGCAGTGCGACCGGCGTCATGCCCGATGGAACGCCGTTCGATATCCCTGCTGACAGTCCGATCCCGGAAGCCATCGAAGTGCCGGATTCGGCCGCAGGCCAGATCGTCTGGCTGATGATGCCGGTCGCGGCGCCCAACACGCGGGAGGTGGATGAGGATCGCACCGACAGCGCAAGTCGTTACGTTCGGACGTCCGAAACGTTCATCGATTCAACCTCGGCGCTGCGCATCGAAGAAGAGATTGACATTGTCTATCCGCGGCTGTCGTTCGAGCTGCGCAAGACCAGCAAGCCGGGATACATGGGTCTCGGCATCGCCCGCATCCTCGAAGTACGCGACAAGAACATTCTGTTCGACGACAAATTTGTGCCGCCGATGCTGGCGTGCGCCGCACATCCGGTCGTCGATGGCTGGCTCAATCGCATCATTGGCTGGGTTGAGACCAAACTCGACGAGCTTGCACGCTACGCGGTCGATCCTTCGTCCGGCGGCGGTTTGCAGAGCGTCGATTACCTGGTGCTGCAGGTTCTGAACCGAACCATTCCCGTACTGACTCATTTCAAGCGGTCCGGCAGCGTACATCCCGAGCGGCTGTACGAAGAGCTACTGAGGTTTGCTGGTGAGCTTGCGACCTTCGCGACGACCGAACGACGCGCGCGGGACTATCCGGCATATGATCACGACAACCTCGAATACGTCTTCACGCCGCTGGTACGCGACATCCAGGATTTCCTGAGCGCGCGGCTGGGCAGGCGGGCGATCCGTCTCGAGATCATCGAACGCGCCCAGAACGCCTTTGTATCACCGATCCGCGATCGCGCGTTGTTCCGAAATGCGACCCTCGTGCTGGAGGTCGCCGCGCGGCGGCCACTGGTGGAGATTCAGAACGAATTCCCGCACCTGTTCAAGGTCGGGCCCAATACCAAAATGACCGAGATCGTGCACGCAAACCTGCCGGGTTTGACCTTGGTGCATCTGCCGACGCCGCCACCGCACATCCGAGCCATCACAGACCACGTTTATTTCTACCTCGATCGCAAGTCGCCGCTGTGGCCCGAGTTCAGCACTGCGGCCTCGATCGGGATGCATTTTTCCGGCGACTGGCCGGAGCTTGAGTTGTACCTTTGGGCCATCCTGGAAGAGCGGCCATGACCGACAGGGACAAGCCGGTTAATCCTTTCGGTCGGGGTGAGCGGACCATCATCCGTCCGAATCCCGGCGGGAAGATGCCGCCGGCTCCGGCTCCTCAATCTCCGGCGGGCGAGGGACCTGCAAGCCGTCCAGCGTATTCGCCATCGCCCGTGGCTTCGCCTGGTGCCCCTTCGTCGCCGTCATTTTCTCCTGTACCGCAGAGCGCAAGCTACGCCGCCCCGCCGACCAGCCAGCCGTCCGAGGAATGGATTTCGACACCGGCGCAGGCTCAGGCGCCGCAACTCTTGCCGCCCGGACCGCCCTTGCGGGTCGACGATCTGGTTGCGCCAAATGCCAATCCGGTGATACGCGCCGGCGGCCCTTTGCTGCAGTTGCTTGGCCGGCTGCGAGTAGCGTTGATGCGGGCGTCATTCGCGAGCCTGATGGAGCAGGTCGCCGACGCCATCAAGTTCTTCGAAAAGGATATCCGCTCGGCCGGCATTTCCGAGCACCAGGCCAACACGGCGAAATATATCCTGTGCGCTACCGCCGACGATATTGTGCAACACATCCCGACCGACGATCGACACGTCTGGGCGCAATACTCGATGCTCAGCCGGTTCTTCGGCGAACGCGTGGGCGGCGTACGCTTCTTCGAGATCCTCGACCATTTGAAGACTGATCCGCTGGTCAACTACCCGGTGCTCGAGCTCCAGCACGCCTGCCTTGCGCTCGGGTTCCAGGGCATTCACCGGACGTCGCCGGGCGGGCTTGCGAACCTCCAGGTGATCCAGCGCAACCTCTATGAAACGCTGCGCCGGGTTCGGCCCAAGCCGACCAACGATTTGTCGCCGCACTGGCGCGGGCAGGCCTTGGCCGGTCGGCGGAAGCACTTGCGTATTCCAGTTTGGCTGGTGGCGGCCGTGGTCGCCGCGCTGCTGACGGGATCCTATTTTGTCCTGCGGACGTTGCTGGCTGGCCGTGCAGAGAATGCTGCGGAAGTAGCGCTGGCATTGCATCCCGGCGATCCGATCGAACTCAAGCGCCGCGTCGTTGCGCCACCGCCGCCTCCACCTCCGCCGCCACCCCCGGACCGCATCACCCAGTTGCAGCGCATTCGCAACGCGCTTGCACTGGAGAAGACGGCCTGCGCCATGACGGCGGATCAGACGGCGAGCTTCATCGTGATCAGGGTCTGCGATCTCGCATTGTTTGCCTCGGGTCAGGCAACCATCCTGGATGGTTTCAAGCCGATCGCGGCCCGGGTTGCGGCGACGCTCGACAGGGAGCCCGGCCGAATCCGGGTGGTTGGCCATACCGACAGCTCGCCGATCCGCACCGTGCGTTTCCCCTCGAATTTCGAATTGTCGGTCGAACGCGCCAAGGCGGTTGCCGCCGCGCTGAAACCCGGCCTGGCCGACGGTTCGCGCGTCGACGTCGACGGCAAGGGATCGGATTCACCAATTGCCAGCAATTCGACACCCGAGGGGCGTGCCAAGAACCGTCGGGTGGAAATCTTCATCGAACGTAGCGAATAGCGGACGCCACAAGCTCACGCGATAAGCGACAGGTACCGGTAAATGCTCGCTAAGGACATTCTACGCATCGTTCTCTATGGAGTCGGGCTCAGCTCGCTTGGGGCGGTGATCTACCTTGCCGGTCCCTTTATTGCTTTCGGCGACTGGCATCCGTTGGAAAACCACATCATTCGCCAGATCGCGATCCTGCTGCTCGGCGCTGCGGCAGCAGGCGTCACCGGTCTTCATTTCTTCAAGCGACGCAAGAATGCCAAGGAAATCGCCGACGGTGTCAGCGGTGCGGATCAGGCCGTCAGCGACGAGCCGGTGCTCAAGGAGCGCATGAAGGATGCGCTCTCAACACTTAAGACTGCGAGCGGCAACAAGTCCGGTTATCTCTACGATCTGCCCTGGTATGTCATCATCGGCCCGCCCGGCGCCGGAAAGACCACGGCGCTGGTGAATTCGGGGCTCAAGTTTCCGCTCGCGCGAGGGGCAACGCCGGCGGCGATCGCCGGGGTCGGCGGCACTCGCTACTGTGATTGGTGGTTCACCGAGGAAGCGGTGCTGATCGATACCGCCGGTCGCTACACAACCCAGGATTCAAACAGCAAGGCCGACAAGGAAAGCTGGATCTCCTTCCTGGATATCCTGAAGAAAACTCGATCGCGCCAGCCGATCAACGGCGTTCTCGTCGCAATCAGTCTGGAAGACGTGCTGACGCTGCCGAAGCAGGAACTCGCGCTTCATGCCGATGCCATCAGGATGCGGCTCCTCGAACTGCATCAGCGGCTGAAAGTGAGCTTCCCGGTCTACGCGCTGTTCACCAAGGCCGATCTCGTCGCCGGCTTCACCGAATATTTCGCGTATCTCGGCGAGGCTGGCCGGCGCCAGGTCTGGGGCGCCACTTTCCAGACCGCCGACAAGACCCAGAACCTGGTGGGGCAGGTCCCGGTCGAGTTCGATCGCCTGTTGGAGCGCCTGAGCGAGGAAACGCTCGACCGTCTGCAGGACGAGCCGACGCCGCAGCACCGGGTGCAGTTGTTTGGCTTCCCGGCGCAGATGGCGCGGCTCAAGCCGCAGATCCACGATTTCCTCAACCAGATTTTTGAGCCGACGCGATATCACGTGAACGCCAATCTGCGTGGGTTCTATTTCACATCGGGCACTCAGCAGGGTACGCCGATCGATCAATTGATCGGATCGCTGGCGCGTACATTCGGCGCGGAGGAAGTCGGTGCAGGAGCCTACTCCGGAACCGGCAAGAGCTATTTCCTCGCCGATTTGATTTCGAAGGTCATCATCGGTGAGGCTGATTGGGTCTCGACCGACCGTGCTGCGGTGCGCCGCGCCCTGATCCTCAAGACCGCGGCGCTGTCGGTGATCGGTTTGGTGGCGATCGGACTGATCGGTGCGTGGCTGACCAGCTACAAGCGCAACTCCGACCTGATCGAGCAGAGCTTGCAGGCGGACAACGAGTATGCCGCCGCCGGTGCGCCGCTCATCAAGCAAACGCTGATCGCCGATCACGATCTCGACAAGGTGCTGCCGCTGCTCTATCGGCTGCGGAACGCCCCCGCGGGCTACGCCTCACGGAATGAGCCGGTAGCACTCTCGGCGCGCTACGGGCTCAGTCAGCACGCGCGCCTGTTATCGCCTGCGAAGGCGGCCTATCACACCGCGCTTGAGCGCATGTTCAGGCCTCGGCTGCTGTACCGTTTGGAAGAGCAGCTCAATGCGCGCATCGCCGAGCCTGCCTTCGTCTATGAGGCGCTGAAGGTCTACCTGATGCTCGGCGGCCTGCAATCCCCGGACCGCGAGCTCATCCGCTCCTGGATGCAGCGGGACTGGGCGGATAACCTCTATCCTGGCGCGACCAACGCGGAAGGTCGGCGTCTGCTCGATGAAAATCTCATGGCAATGTTCGACCTCGAAACCGAGCAACCGCCGCTGGTCGAGCTTGATGGCCGGCTGATCAAGCAGGCGCAGAATTCATTGGCGCGCCTCAGCGTCTCGCAACGTGCCTACGAGTTCCTGAAGTCAGAGGCTCGTGGATCGACCGCCGGCGACTGGATCGCCAGCCGCCGAGGCGGTCCGGACGTCGCAGTCGTGTTCGAAACCACGACTGGGCAGCCCCTGGACAACGTGCGGGTGCCCGAGTTCTTCACCTATAACGGCTTCAATCAGAAGTTCATCGCTCGACTGCCCGGATTGTCGGAGCGCATGAAGCGGGAGCGGTGGGTCTTGGGTGACGCCGGCCAGCAGTCGGCAATTGACCAGCAATATGACAACCTGGCTGGCGATCTGCTCAGCATCTACTCCAATGATTTTGTAACGGCGTGGCGTACCGCGCTCGGCAGCCTGCGTCTGAAGAAATTGCTCGCGGACAAGCCGAAATACGAGGTGCTGAGGTCGCTTTCGGCGCCGACCTCGCCGATGCGGCAAATCCTGGAATCGGTGCGCGATGAGACCATGCTGACCAAGGAACGCCCGAAGCCGGCGAGCACCGGAACGCCGGCCGTGCCGCCCTCGGTGACCACGCCGGCGCTGTTCAACAATGCCCAGGATGGTACACCGGGCGCGACGATTGAGTCGCAGTTCAAGCCCTACCATGCAGCGCTTGAGGGGGAGAGCACCCGCCGGCCGATCGACTCGACGATCGCAAACCTGAACGACATTGCGCAAAATCTGACGCTGATGATCGAGAATCCGCAACTGACGGCGCAAGCAACTGCCGGGCTTCAGACCCAGGTTGCCGCGCTGCGCAACAATGCCTCGCGTATGCCGCCGCCGTTTTCCGATATGCTGCGGGCGGCAGCCGCGGAGTTCGAAGGCAGCATCGCTGCCTCCACGGCCGGTCAGATCCTGCAGTCATTGCGCGATCAGGTCACGCCGGTCTGTCAGCAGACGGTGACCAACCGCTACCCGTTTGTCCGCAGCAGTGGTCAGGAAGTCCCGCTCGCTGATTTCGCCAAGCTGTTCAGCCCGAACGGCGTCATGGACAAGTTCTTTACTCAGTTCCTGGCGCCTTATGCCGATACTTCGCGATCGGACTGGGTCTGGCGGAAGGAGAGCCCCGTCGGACGATCGTTCTCGCCCGACACGTTGAAGCAATTCCAGAATGCCGCCTATATCCGCGATGCCTTTTTCCAAACTGGCGGCGGCGTGCCGGCGGTGTCCTTTGCGATCCGGCCGCCGGCTGCCGCCGGACCGGGCATCACGGTCAAGACCGAGATCGGTGGCACGACGATCAACAGCCCCACCACACCGGGACCAGCCGCAGCTCCCTCCATGTTTGGCGCGCCGCAACCCGCTGCTCCGTCGCCGCCGCAGAGCAATTCGCCGACGACGGTCCTCTGGCCCGGCCCATCGCCGCGGACGGCAATTTCGGTCAGCAACGAGTCCGGCTCGCCATCCGTACTTGAGCGCATCGGCCCCTGGTCCTTGTTCCGAATGCTGGAGGCTGGCTCGCTGGTTGCCAAGGCGGAAACCGCCAGCGCAACCTTCATTGTTGCCGGACGTGAGCTCAACTATCAGATTTCCACCGGATCGTTGCGCAATCCGCTAAACCTGTCAGTGCTCCGCGAGTTTCGTTGCCCGACCGGAATATGACCATGCGATGCGGCTTATTCGGCAAGATCGGCGCGAAGCGCGATTTCATCGCGATCGCGACGCCGCGCAGCTTCCTGGAAGTCTGGGAGCCGTGGGTGCAGGCTGCCATCTCCGCGAGCCGCCATCAACTCGGCTCCGCCTGGCAGGAAGCATTCCTGACCGCGCCGGTTTGGCGGTTCTGGCTTGGCGGCGCGATCTGCGGCACCACCGTCGCAGGAGCGATCATGCCGTCGCTTGACGGGGTGGGGCGATACTATCCGTTGACATTGCATGCGGTGCTGGATGGTGACGCCGCGCTGCCGCCGCCGAACATCGATCCGCAGGACGAATGGTTTGCGCAAGTGGAGACATTCCTGCTCTCGACCCTGGACCGGGCGGCGACGTTCGAGCAGATCTCCGATGCGCTGGATCGTCTCGCGCTTCCGCGTCTGCGGGCGTCAGGGACTGATGGAGCGCCAATCGTGTCGCTGAGTGACACGACGCTGGGAATGGTTTCGTCGGCCGATGGGTTTGCCGAGTCGTTCGGCACGCTCTGCGGCGCGAACCCTCAAATCTATGCCGCGGCTAGTTTCTGGTGGACCGCCGGAGGCGAAGGGTTCCCGCCGATCGCACTCTGTTGCCGCGGATTGCCGGATCCGTTTCACTATTCCACGCTGCTGACCGGCGACGTCAGCCGCGCGGTAGCCGGGACGGGATGACGCGCGATGGTACACGTCCCGTCCTTGTTCGATGTCGGTAGCGTCACTCATGCCGGACGGGTGCGGGCGCGGAACGAGGATTCGTGTCTGGTCAGAACCGACGTCGGCCTATGGGCGGTCGCTGACGGCATGGGCGGTCATGAGGCAGGCGATCTTGCCAGCCGCATCGTGGTACAGTCGCTTGATGCGATCGCCGCGCCGGACTCCGCGGCGGACCTGTTGGCGCAATGCGAGGCGCGCCTGTTCAGCGCCAACCAGCAGATTTTGGCACTCAGCCAGGCAAGGCAGGGTGCCACTGTCGGGACCACAACGGCAGTCCTGCTCGTACGCGACGACCATTATGCCTGCATATGGGCGGGAGACAGCCGGGTGTACCTGATCAACCGCCATGGCATCACCCAGGTGTCGCACGATCACAGCGAGTTGGAGGAACTGATCGCCGGCGGCGCGCTATCGCGCGAAGAGGTCCAGGATTGGCCGAACAATGCCATCACCCGGGCTGTCGGCGTTGTCGCCGACCCCGAGTTCGAGGTGGTGACCGGTCCGGCCGAACCGGAAGACATCTTCGTGATTTGCAGCGACGGCTTGACCCGACACGTGCAGGATGACGAGATTCAGCAGCACGCGGCCACTCGCCTTGCCCAGACAGCATGCGACGACATGCTTGCGCTCGCGCTCGATCGCGGCGGGCTCGACAATGTTACGATCGTGATCGTGCGATTGCTCGCGCCACGATCCTCAGAGCCCACGAGGACGCCGCTCGATCAGGAGCCGCGAGCATGACCGCGAACGATCCGTTTCGATCATCCTACCGCGGTGTGCCGGCCGGCACCCGGCTCAACGGCATCTACGAGATCGAAGCGATGATCGGGGCAGGCGGTATGGGGGAGGTCTACCGATGCCGCGAGATCCAGACCGGATCGCCCGTTGCGGTCAAGATGTTGCTGCCCGACATGGTCGACAACGAGGCGGCACTTGCGCTGTTCCGCCGGGAGGCGGCGGCACTTCACAATCTTCCGCATGAAGCGATCGTTCGCTACTTCCTGTTCACGGTCGAACCCGTGCTGCAGCGCCCCTATCTCGCGATGGAATTCGTGAATGGGCGCTCGCTGTCGAACATGCTCGACGATGGGCCGCTGACCTTCGAAGCGCTGATCAAGTTGATGCAGCGGGTCGCATCGGGCCTGCACGCCGCTCACGAGCACGGCATCATCCATCGCGATGTCTCCCCCGACAACATCATTGTGCCGCTCGATGATGTAAGGCGGGCGAAGATCATCGACTTTGGTATCGCCCGGTCTACCCAGATGGGTGACAAGACCATCATCGGCTCCGGCTTCGCCGGCAAGGATAATTACGCATCGCCGGAACAGGTCGGCTTGTACGGCAATGATGTCACCGCGAAGTCCGATGTCTACAGCTTTGGTCTCGTGCTGTTCCAAGCCTTGACCGGGCAGAAGCTCGATATGGGCGGAAGCCAGTTTCAACTGGTCGAGAAGCGCCGGCGTGTGCCCGATCTCGGCGCAGTGGATATGCGTATCAGGCCGCTTCTCGAGAGAATGCTGCAGCCGGACCCGGCCTTGCGCCCGACCATGGCGGAGGTCGCCAACTGGGCGCCGGCGGCTTCGGCTCAGCCGTCTGCCGCACCGCTCCACGGCTTCGATCCGTTGGGGAGGCCGGAAGCCGGGACGTCTGCGCAGCTGGAGCGGGCGCCATCAACCACGCGGAACTCTCCCCGCGTCTGGCTCGGCGCCGGCGTCGCAGCGATGCTGCTTCTGCTGGGGGGCGGTGGGTACACCTTCTATAAATTTGTGTGGTCGTCATCGGGTCAGGCGGCCTTGCCGCCACCGCCGAAACTCGCCGCGACACCCGCGCCGCCGAGGATCGAGCCTGCTCCGCCACAGCCAGCACGTCAGGAGCCGGTGAAGCTGCCGCCTCAGCCGACGGTGACGCCGTCTTCGTCGCCCGATGGGCCGGGTCGAGCCGAGCGCATCCGCAGATATGTCGCCCAATATGCGGGCGGCGACTGCTTCTTCATCCTGCCTGTTGCAGTGAGCTCCAGCGCTGCCGTCATTGAAGGCTTCGGCGCCTCGACCGCCCCGTTCGATACCTTCGACAAGGCGTTTCGAAAGGAGCAGGGATTTGAGGCTTCGGTCGGCGTCAGGCAGGTGAATCAGGCACAATGTCCGGCCGTCAAATTCTTGAGTCAGGTCGGAAGCGATCAAGCGCGTGCGCCGCGCATCAACCTGTCGGCGACGGAACTGAAGGCCGGCGAAACCCTGAACGGGACCATCGAGAATTTTGCCAACCGGGTGGTGGAACTGCTCATGGTCTCGGATCGCGGCGAGGTGCAAAGCCTGTCCTATCTCCTGAAGCCGGGCATCGACTCGCTTTCTTTTGCCCTGCCAATGGCGCGCTCAACCGGTCCGCAGCTCCTGTTGGTCGTTGCGGCCCCGCGTGTTCTGGACTCGCTGCGCCAGCCGCGACCGATGGCGGCCGACACATTCTTCCTGCAAGCGATCAGCGAAGCTCAGCGCGGCAATGTGACCCTCACGGCGGCCGCACGCTATGTGATGCTCACGAATTGAGCTGCTCGTCAGAACTTGCCGATCATCAAGATCTTCAGGTCGGCATCCGGCTTGAAGTCGCTTGCCGTGAATTGACGCGAGTTGCTGGCAGATGACGGCATGAGCCGTCCCGGACAAAAACTGACCAGACGGTCGTCGCCGCCCGGATCGATCGTCAACGTGAAGGACCGGATTGGACCCGCCCAGTTCGCGCCCGTCTTGAGCACGTAGGAAATGCGCCGCTCCTGCAGCTTTGCCGCATTGTCCTGGCTGTTGCCCGTGCGCTTGTCCAATTCGGCAAGGAACGCATCTGTGACGCAATACTCTTTCCTGTACCGCTCGACTTCCGGACCTAGCGCTGCGCTGCGACGCAGACCCGAGCGCAGGACCGTGTCAGGGCTGGAGCCGACGCTCGGGCGATACTGATGTTCGACGATGACGGTACGCGCGGGTGGAAATACTTGCTCGCGAACAGCTGAAGTCTTGGTTATCCAGCCGGGCGTGTATTGCTGGCGGCCGTTGTCGCTCATGCCGGCAGGCATCAGAAGGCCATCATCGATCAGCTTTGTGCGGGTTGTCGCCGGCAGGTCGGCCACCCGGATCTCCCGATCACCGAGCGGCAGCAGGGATAGCTTGAACTGACGGAGAAGGGCCGTGACATCCCTATTGCCGACCATGGCGCGCTGGTCGATGGTCAGCGGCACCGGGTTGCCGTCGATCCTGGTCTCGAACTCGACGAAGTTGACCGGATTGCTCGATGGAAGCGCAATGTTCTCGGCTTCGGACAGGTCGATGTCGGGCAGCGGAAAAGCGACAGTGAGCGCAACCGGCTTGCTCGTCTGGTTGACGAATTGGTAGCGAACGTTGACCTTGTCCAGCCCGATACGAAGCTCCTCGCTCGCCATGGTCACATCCTTGGTGCGAACGAATTGCAGCCCGCCGATGGACAATTCGGCGGCGGAATCGTTTGCCCGCGCGGGCCAGCTGGTTGCGGCCAACAGGGCGATCATTAGGGCTCGCGACCGCAACGACAGCCCGCTTAACGCTCCATTTGCCATGCCGGCCTCCATGCGGCGCCGCGGCGTCTGCCCGTGTGGGGTCAATCGATCGCCTGGTAAAGCTCTCCCCATTCCGGCTTCCAGACGCCATCCCGGTCGCAAACCACGATCGCGAGCTTCATGTCATTGGCTAGCCGGATTGCGCCGCGAAAGGCGTCCTGGGCCGGCATATGGGCGCTGACCTGGTCGCTGCTCAGGCGTCCCCCGCTTGCGGCGGCTGGCAACACGATCGACCCGGAGGCGCCCCCATCGTCGCGCCTCAAAACCAGAGTAATCGCGTCGGGCTGGATTTCGCTGACTTGCTCAAATCTGTTTTTGGCCATGATTTTGCACTGCAAGCTGAAGGAGTTCGGACTATCACCGTCCAGTGAAAGAGTTGAACGGGATTGGGGTTGCTAGCCACTAATTGACGCTGCGCTCGCGCAGTCTTGGATTAGTCGGACTGACGCCGCATTCGGTTCGGTTACATTGAGGCGGATATGTTTCGTCGATCTAGCTGGATCTGGCTTTCTATCGTCGGCGCGGCCTTCGCTGCAACCGGCGCAAAGGCCGACGATGCCGTCGTGCGAAGCTTTGCCGGTGGTTCGGCTGCCTCCATGGTAGGGATCGTCCCGGCCGGCCAGGACGTCGAACTCGGGGGCCCGCAAGCGCTCAGCGCTGACGGACAGGGAAACCTGTTTGTGCTTGATCAGGTCAACGGCCGCATTCTGCAGTTCGACCCCAAGCAACCGAACACTGCGCCTGACATCCTGAAGATGCCTGGCGATGTCCAGCCCACCGACCTCGTCGTCCGTAACGACGACATCATGGTTTGGGACGGCGGCGTACGGATGCTGAAGGCGGCACCGGGACAGTCCACGCGCGGGGTAGGCGGAGACGTGATCCAGCTTGAGGAAGTTTCGTCCCGCGGCACGGACGACCAGGTCGCCGTTTCGGCCTTCGCCCAAATGGGCTCGCAGGCGCTGAGCAGTCCAACCGACTTGCTCGATCAGAACAGCCGCGCGGCCATCGTAAGGACGACGCGACAGCCCGACCGGCAGTATATCGCCTCGCGCAGCAAGGGATCGGTGATCGCTGATATTATTCCCGACAAGGGCAATGCCAGCGTTCGGGTCGAAATCCAGACCATGGTGTCCAACGAGACCATCGGTCAGCTCGGCCTGCGTGTCCGCAACCAGCTCGGCACCGTGGAGTTTCTCGAGATCGACAACAGTGATCGCTTCTACTTGCTGGCCGAGGACATTCCGCCGTCGGGCAAGAATGCCGCCACATTCGTTGCACGCTATGCCGCGAACGGACGCCTGGAGGGCATCTACGAGTTGCCTTTGGAAAACACGCCCGTGACCCGGCGGTTCGTCACCGTCTCAGGCGATGGCGATGTTTATTTTCTGCGTACCAAGCCGGAGGGGGTTGAGGTGGTTGGTGTCGGCTTCCGGCCCATGGGGAAGGTATCCGTCATTGACGTCAGGCCATCGCGCACTCCGGCCGCACCGGCGGCGCAGCCGGATATCAAGTTCAATGCGACCGCCGCCGTGCGGCCGTCCAATCGCCAGCAGGCGATCGAGACGGCCTTCGCCTTTGAGGGTGTCCAGTGGAAGTTGACACAGGCGAACTACGGTAGCGATCCCGACAGCCAATGCTCCGGTTTCAGCCGTATTCGCCGGCCGTGGTATCTGCAGGGCAAGGTAAACCAGGAAGTGCGCGGCGTGCCCTATTGCTGGGGTTGCCACGGTTCGCTCGCGAACTTCCGGCAGCGGATCGAAAGCGGGACGCTGGCAGGCAATGTCTGCACCCGTAACGAGCCACGGCCGGATGTGGCCGGCGTCGACTGTTCGGCATTCGTCAGCGCCGCGTGGGGACTTTCCGTCCACTACACGACCGCCGCCATCCCCGCGATCGCTGCACCCGTGACGAACCCCTGGGACCTCAAGCCTGGTGACGCCCTGAACAAGCCGGGTTCCCACGTGATGTTGTTCCTGCGGTTCACGCCGGATCGCAAGGCGGAGGTCATGGAATCCTCGACGGGTGGCTGCAACGGTCGCGTCTGCCGCAACGTCTATCCGTTGGCAAGCCTGCTGGCGCGCGGCTACGTTCCGGTCCGCTTTCGCGCCTTCGCAGATGATCAGACGACTGTTTCCGCGAACGCCTATCAGGAGAGCGAGGCGCCGGCAGGCCGCAAGACAGCGAACAAGCGGCGCTGAACCTGGGAACTTGCTCGGGCTACAGATGAACATGGATCACTGCCTGCGGGCTGGTTTCTGGAGGTCTGGACGGCATCCTGCCGCTCTACCTTACCGGTGTGGTTCCAGGGCAGACCTGCTTGATATCGAGGTGGATCACGATGCGAAGGCTCAAGGGCTTTGATCAAAAGACCGGTTGGCTGTGTAGCGCCATCCTGCTCGCTACGTTGGTCGGCCTGCCACTCCAGCGCGCGCATGCGGCGGGAGAACTGTCGATAAGTAACCCGGACGGTGCGGCCCTCCGGGCGCTCGTCATCGGCGTCGACGACTACCAGCATGTACGCAAATTGAAGGGCGCGGTCGCCGACGCCAATGACATCGTGTCCAGCCTGAGGACCATGGGCGTCAGCGATGTGGTCGAACTGACCAATGCACAGGTCGATAGGGCAAGCGTGCTGCGTGAGATCAGCTCACTGGTGGAGCGGACAAAGAGCAACGACCTCATCTTCCTGTCGATCGCAGGTCACGGCACGCAGGAGCCCGAGCGCATCAAGGGCTCCGAACCCGACGGAATGGAGAACGTGTTCCTGCTGCCCGAATTCGCTACTACGCCGGCCGGATCGGCCGAGCGCATTCTGGGAAGCGAATTCAACCATTTCATCCGGCAGTTCGAATTGCGTGGCGCGAAAGTGATCTTCGTTGCGGATACCTGCCACGGCGGTGGAATGGTGCGCGATATCGATCCGCGTGCGGCAGAGATGAGTTTTCGACAGGTGCCGCGCTACACGCTGCTGGTTGATGAATTGAAGCCGGTGTCGAGCAGCGACGACCCGAAGTCCGAACTCGATCTCGACCACACTGCGTTCATCGCCGCCGTCGATCGAAACACCAAGGCGCCGGAAGTGCGGATCCCCGGGATCGATGGCCTGCGCGGCGCACTGAGTTATGCCGTCGCGCGGGCAGTGGAGGGCAGCGCGGACATCAATCATGATGGCAAAGTGACTCTGAAGGAGCTTTTCAGCAATGTTCGGCAGGTGGTCTATCAACTGTCCGACCAACGCCAGAACATCGTGACGGTATCGTCGCCGACACAGAGGCCGGAAACCGACGTCGCCTTCGAACTGACGCGCGGCGTGGTGCTGATCCAGGGGACGGCCGCAAGAGCTGCCTCCGGTCAGGCTGCTACCGTCACGCCCGCCGAAAAACAAACCCCCACGCCGCCGGCCGTTACGGCCACGTCACAAACCGCTCCAACCGGCGTCGCCGCGACCGGCCCGGCCGCGCCCAGTGCCGCGCTGCCGCCCTTCCGTCTCACCACGCCGATCCGTTTGGCGGCGCTTGACGGCAAGATGAACTATTTCGCCGGCGTCAAGCCGCAGGATGCCAGTGTGCAGGCCGTTCAACCAACTGATAATCCCGACCTGATCTGGGACCCCGTGTCGCATGACGTCATCGCCTGGGGCGATGTGGTCGCCTATGGTGTTGACGTTGCCGGCTTGACGACAGTGGTCAACCGAACTGCAGCCATTCGGGAGCTTAAGCGCATGGCGACGCGGTCGCCGCAGGTGATGCGTATTTGGCCGGATGATCGACAGCAGCGCAGCGGCCAGACCGTCGAGGTCGAATTGTCCGACGTCAGTTCACGCGCGGTGCTGCTGTTCAACGTGTCCGGTGATGGAACTATCCAAATGCTGTATCCGGTGGGCTCTGATGCCGCGCTGGCGCGATCGGCAAATCTGCGGCTGCCGCTTCGGGTAGGTGAGCCGTTCGGTGCCGAGCAGATCGTTGCGGTGACCTCGCAGCAGCGGATGGTTGACCTGGAGACGGTCCTGATGCAGCTCAACCGGCGTCGTGCCTCGGGGCAGGTCATCAAGAGTCTGGAGCGCTACCTGCCGGCGGACGCGCGGATCGCGTCGATCGGCTTTTTCAGCGTTCCCTGACAAACTTGGGAAAGCAGGTCATGTCGCCAGCGGAACTGGTTTGCCGCAAGCAATCATGGCTCGTGATCGTGCTGGTGCTGGCGGGAAGCGAGGTCGCGTGCGCGGCGCCGCTGCCGTCGGCATCTCCATCTGCAGGTGCGACGAACGCTCAATCGGTCCGGCGCGTACAGGCCCCGCGCGGCCCGGCAAATGCTGCCAGCGTGTCGCTTGAAATCCTGCCGGGTCCAACGGTCAACATTGGCAGCAAGGTGTCATTCGGCGTAACCGCCAGGAAGCCCGGGTATCTCATGCTGGTGGATGTTGATGCGGAAGGGCGCATGTCCCAGATCTTTCCGACTGCCGAGCTATTGGCGCAGTCGGTCGGACCCGACATGAATCTTGTCAAGCCTGGCGTCCAATTCATTGTTCCGACCCCGGCGGCACAGCAACGTGGATTTGAGTATGTCGTCGCGCCGCCGGCCGGGTCCGCTGTGATCGTTGCGATCCTGAGCGAGCGGCGTGCGCAATTGCTCGATTTGCCAGACATTCAGCGCAAGCTTCAGGGGCCGGCCGACACGTTGAGCTATCTGTCGGACTGGACCAGTCAGCTGCGTGTACCGGACAGCGGCAGCGGAAAACTGGTGCCGAACAATTGGTCGTTCGACATCAAATCATACTCCATCAAGTAGGTAAGCGATCCCGTTGCTACGGCTTGCTCAGGCGGCTGAAGCAACCGCCCCGCGCGATCATGTGGTGAATGTCCTGGTGGCCGAGGCTGACGTTCAGCTTCTTCAATGCAGGGCTCTGCGGCTGAGCTCCCTTGCCCTCAATCGTCGCCAAACCACGCTTTACCGATCGCGGAAGAGACGGCGGCCCTTCCACGATCTCGGGCGCGCCGCCGTGCATACCGTCCTAGTTGCAGACCTCAACGTTGCCGGTACCGCCGCCGGGACCTCCGCCGCCACGGTAATCGAGATGACATCCGCGACGGACCGGGCGGCACAGATATGCATCACACATGATCTGGCCGCTACCACCCGAGGGTCTTGCAGTCGCCTGTCGTCGTCGGGGAATATCGGCTTGCGGCTCGGAGATATCGCGTAGCGAACGATTCGCGCGCGACGGGCGCTCGTCCATGTTACGCTTCGCCACCGGCTTTTTCCCGCGGCGCTTTTCGCATTGGTTGTCCTCGTTCAGGAACGAGCCCTCGGCGCAGGTGATCTTGCGGCACTGATCGCCGTCCGCCCTGTAGCCTTGCTCGCAGATCAGCGGGCAAACGCGGGCCGGTTTCAGCTTGATCGCATCGAGCACATCGAGGCTTGCGAGCTTGACGTCAAATTTGGTCCCGGCGTGCCGGTTGAACAGGGTCAGGGAACGACGCGAGGCCGCGTTCCACTCGCCGTCGACCGAGCCCGTGAAACAGCCGACCCGGCTCAATTCGCTCTGTACTGATTTGGCAAGATCCTCCTGTGGCGCCGCCGGGTTCAAGGCGGCAACCTTCGCGCCCTCGCTAGTCTGGGAGGGGGGTGGGGGTGCAAGATTGTCCGGCCTGGCGCTGTCGAGGGCGGGTCCGTTCGGGGAAAGCATGGCGACCGTTGAGGATTGGGATGCAGTCCGCTTCCGTTCGGCCTCGGTCGCTTGTTCCTGCGCTGCCTGCTTTGTTCTTTCAGCCGCAATACGGGCATCCTCCGCAGCCTTGAAATCTGCGGCGGCTTTTTCCTGCTCGGCCCGCTGGGCACCTTCGGACACAAGCCGAGCTTGCTGCTGCTCCGCTTCCTGCGCCTTCTTGGTCGCGGTAACGCGTGCGTCCTCGGCGTCGATCTGATTGAGCTGAAGCTTGGCCAGATTTGAGTAATAGCCGTCGGGATGCTGGGCGAGGAACGCACTCATGGCAGCCTTGTTGCCGACCTGCAGGGCCAATTCGTAGTCACGACGAGTCTCCGACGAGGCGTTGGCCGGCGGCGGCGTCGGCTCCTCTGCCTTTGGCACGAGCGCAACGTCGTCGCCGCCCAACGAGCCGTAGACGTATGGCTCCTGTCGATTGCCGGTAGCTTGCAAGACATCGTCGCGGACGAAGCCGAAAGCCCTGCGCAAATCGAGTCCAGGCTTTGCGATATACTTGACCAGTGCTGTCGCGTATGGACTGTTCGTGCTGTTGCCGTCGAGCGCGGTCAGTCCGGCTTTCGCCGCAAACGCGATCAGCGTATTGGATACGGCGGGTTCCACCCGGGCGAGCCCGCGGCTGATCGCGCGCGAAGCGACGGTTCGTTTCATCGTGTCGGCAAATGGATTGTTGCGACAGGCGTCAACGATCACGACGCGCAGCTGCCTGGCGGGCTCGATCGCCAGCAGGATACGATCGAGCGAGAAGGCCTCATCATAGATATCGGTGTCGCGTTCAAGTCTGGCATCCGTCGGGATCAGATAATTCGTCCCGTCGATCTCGATGCCATGACCTGCATAGTAGACCACGGCAACGTCTGCATCGCGGGCTTGATCGGCGAAATCCCTCAGTGCCCGCCGCATGTCGCTCGAGGCCAGGTTGAGCCGAGACTCTACCACATCGAACCCGGCGCCCTTCAGGGTCGCGGCGATAGCGGCAGCATCATTGGCAGGATTCGGAAGCAGCGGCGCGTTTTGATAATTGGAGTTTCCGACGACCAGAGCCACTCGCTTCGTCGCCCAGGCTGGCTGAGACGCCAGGAGAACTGAAGCAGCAAGAAGAACAAAAACTCTGAGGTGTGTGTACAAGCGCATGGCGAACGTCCGAATTCGGCCCGAAACAATGGCAGCTTTACCGAAGATGGCCGCGCACAGACTCCACTGCGTCAAGCGTTACGAGCGCCGGCCTACCTCCGTACAGTAACAATCTTGAGTCCAATCCATTCCTGATGTTGTCGTTCGGGGCAGGGAGGACGTTCAAGCGCACACGGAAGAGTGTAGGGGTCATGGCGAGCATCCGAACGACATCGGGCGGCTTGTAAGCTATTGAGATGGTTGTCTTTTTGTCTTTTGCGCAGGGCGGCTGGGAGTGCCGGCAACCGGCAAGGCTCGCCAAGCGAAGTTCCATCCCTTGATAGTGAACTCAGAATTGAGTGCGCATCGTCCGATGCGCAAGCGATGCTCGTGCCGAATCGTGAGGTTGGGACGGGCGCGTTGTTGGTTCCTGTGGCGAAGGGTCAACCGGCTGGTCTCGACTGTTTGCGGCAGCCGCGAGCCTGTTCCATGGGACCGCGAACTGCGCCCATCTGGACGCAACGCCAATCCGCTCAAGCTGAGACGTGCGGGTCCGTAACAAGGATCGCGGCGCGACTGCTCAGGAAAATCTGAACATGCTCGCGTCGAGCTGTCCCGGTGTGATCCCGATCAGCCAGGCCGCGTTGCCTGCGGCATCGGTGATGATGGTCGAGGCGATGCCAGCGGCGTAGGTCTCGGCGGCCTGCACATCGGCAAACGAATGCAGCGATGTCCCCACGAAGTTCAGGATGTCATTGACACCGCCCGCGTTGAAATCCTGGATGACCATGACTTCCGACGCCGTATCGTCGATGGTGAAGGTGTCGGAACCGCCACCGCCCCAAGCGTAGTCGACGCCACCGCCGCCATTAATCACATCGGCACCGGTGCCCATCAGAAAGACGTCGACGCTACTGCCGCCGGTAACTGTATCGCCGCCATTGGAGCCGTAGATGTAATTCTGGCCCGAACCGCCGTAAATGACGTTTCCGTCGGTCTCACCCGAGGAGATGAAGAGGTTGAGACCTGCGCCGCCATACATCGTATCGATGCCTGCGCCGCCGTAGAAGTAATTGGTGCCCATGTCGCCGTAGAGCACATCGTTTCCGGCTTCGCCGTAGATCACATTCACGTCCGATGCCGACGCTCCACCAGTGCCATCGAGCAAATCATTGCCTGCGCCGCCGAACAGGTAATTGAAGCCGGCGCCGCCGTAGAGGACATCGTTGCCGTCTTCGCCGAGCAGCACATCGAGGCCGTCGCCGCCATAGACGGTGTCGTCGCCAGCGCGGGCATAGGCGTAGTCGTTGCCGCCGTTGAGATAGAAAATGTTCGGGTCGGTCGTACCGACAAATACGTCGTTGTATGCGCCGCCGACCAACCCCTCGATCGAATTGAGCTGATCCGTGCCAAGCCCGGGCGCGGTGACGACCGGGCTGGTGAGATAAATGAGAAGATTGCCTGTTGCGCCCGAGAAGTCCGCGAGATCAAGTCCGCCACCGCCATTGAGGGTGTCGTCTCCAGGTCCGCCGCTCAGCGTATCGCCTTCGGCACTCCCGTTCAGCGTATCGTCCCCGTCCAGCCCTTCGAGCCAGCCGCCGTAGGATGGCGCGGTCAGCGTCTCGGCCAGCGATGTTCCAAGCGTCACCAGGGACAACGTCTGGTTCGAAAACTGCTGAGTATTCACGCCAATCAGAGCGGCGCTGCCAAGTGGCGATCCCGCGCGCGTGTCGGTGAGAATGAAGGAGTTGCCGCTGCCGCGCGATATCTGGAAGGCGCTGAGCGGTGCAGCGAATAAGGCCGTGTTCTGGGCGAGCGGGTCGCCGAAGGCGGTATCGTTGCCGCCGCTCAAGATGAACGTCTTGGTCCCCGAGCCGCCGTAAAGCAGATCGTTGCCTGCGCCGCCGTCGATCGTATCGCTGCCGTTACCCCCGTAGAGCACGTCGTCGCCGGCGCCACCGGCGAGTGCATCGTTGCCGTTAGCCCCGTAAAGCCGGTCGTTGCCTGCGCCGCCGTCGAGCGTGTCGTTGCCGTCACCGCCGTAAAGCAGGTCGTTGCCGTCACCGCCGTCGAGAAGATTGCCCCCTTCATTGCCGATCAGCCAATCGTCGCCGTTGCCGCCGTAAAGCGAGTCGGTGTCGGTGGTTGCCGTGAATGCAAAACCCAACGTGGCATAGATGAGGTCATTGCCATCATCGCCATAGAGCTGGTCGGCCCCGCTGCCGCCGTCGATCGTATCGTTTCCGGCATCACCGTGGATGACATCCGCGTCGCCGCCGTCGCCGCCATACAGGTTCCAGCCGGGTGTGTCGCCCCATAGCTGATCGTCGCCGAGACCACCGTAAAGGACATCCTTGCCGGCATCGCCGGTGATGTAATCCGCACCCGCTTCGCCGAGCAGGATATCGTCTCCGGCGCCTCCCGACACCGAGTCGTTGCCATTGCCGCCGTAGACAATGTCGTTCCCGGAATTGCCGTTCAGCGAGTCGTTGCCATCTTCGCCGTAGACGACGTCGTCCCCGGGGCCGCCGCTCAGATAATCGAACGCGCCGCCACCGACGACGGTGTCGTTGCCGGCTTCACCCGAGAGAAAATTGTTGGCGGGGTTGTTCGCCAGAACCGTATCGTTGCCGGCCAGGATTGCGCGCCACAGCCCTGAAATATCGAGGCTCGACGTGATGGTGTAGCTGACCCCGGTGATCGATTCCCAAAGCGACGCCCCGTCGCTGGACGTCCAGCTAATCCCGGTGACGACACCGCCTGTCAGACTGCTTCCGCTATAGGTCAGCCCAGTCCCGATGATGTTGATCAGACCGTAGGTGGAGCTGGGCAGTCCACTCGGATAGATGGGATCAAAGCCGAACTGCAAACCCCAGGGTTCCGCGACGAAATCAGTTTGCGGCTCGACGATCTGCCAAATCGGATCGCCGTTGGGAAACGACGCAAACATGAACGGTTCGGGATGAGGACTGATCGTATAAACGGCCATGCTCAACTCCGGCAATATGGGCCAACGAGGGCGCTCGTTAAAACCTTAGGTTACGCATTGCGGGGCGGTTAGAAAGACCCAATTGGGTGATGCACCGGGCCCCGATGCAGTTCCGGCACACGGGGTCGGGCGAGGGCTGCCGCGCCGAAGCCCCGAACCGGCGCAGGCGGGTGGCGTCCGACGTCCCGCTCGCTCATTCCATCCGCGCAAACAACTCCACCAGCGTCTCACGCAGCCAGCGTTGCGCGGGCACGGTGTCGTTGCGCTGGTGCCAGAACAGGCTGACGACGCGCGGCGGGGCCGGCAGCGGCACCGGCATCGCGTGCAGATCGGGCGCGTGGCGGGACTGCGCGCTGAGATCGCGCGGCAGCACGGCGATCAAATCGGACTGCCGCAGGATTTCGTAGGCGGTGTTGTAGTGATTGACGGTGGCGACCAGATTGCGCGACAGCCCGCGCGAGGCGAGGAACTGGTCGTAGGTCGGCAGCGTCCTGCCGGCGAGGCTGACATCGACATGCTTGGCGGCGAGGAAGCTGCGGGTGCTGAGCCGCTTCTGCCTGGCGAGCGGATGATCCCGCCGCATCATGCAGGCATACTCGACGGTCCACAGCGAGCGTGAGCGGATCACGGCCGGCGGCTGCTGCGCCTCGTTGACATAGACGCTCAGCACGCAATCGACCCGGTTGTCTTCGAGCCGGTCGCCGATCTCCAGGATGGTGTTGGGCATGGTGTGGATGCGCGCGGACGGCGCCACGTCATTAAAGCGGTTCAGCAGCCGCGGCATCACAAGCGAGGAGACGTAATCCGACATCGACAGGCTGAATTCAGCCTGGGTGCGCCGCGGATCGAAGGCGTCCTCGTCGAGCGCGTGGCGGACGTTTTCCAGGGCGTCGCCGATCGGCTCCCACAGCGCCACGGCGCGCTGCGTCGGGCGGATCCCGCTTGCGGTGCGGACGAACAGGGGGTCGCCGAGCGCGTCACGCAACCGGGCCAGCGCGTTGCTGACGGCGGGCTGGGTCATGGTCAGCGCGCTCGCGGCGCGCGTGACGCTGCCCTCGGTCATCAGCGCCTCGAAGACTTTCAGAAGGTTGAGGTCGAGCGTGCGGAAGGCCATCGGCAATATTCACATTGGTGATGTACCAGATAATAATTATAAACTATTCCGATAATGCCGATTTGTCTATCATTCCCCGATTGACCCCGCGGCGCGTGCCGAACCGTGGGCGCAGAGGGGGATTTCATGTCGATGATATCGGCGCGCATCGAGCGCCTGCCGTTCGCGCGTTTCCATATTCACCTGCTGCTGATGGGCGGCCTGGGCTATCTGTTCGACGCGATGGATGCCGCGGTTCTCGCATTCATCCTGCCGGTGCTGCGCACCGCGTGGGGGCTGTCGAATGTCGAGACCGGCGTGCTCGGCAGCAGCACCTTCGTCGGCTATCTATTCGGCGCGCTGCTAGCGGGGATGCTGGGCGACCTGATCGGCCGCCGCGCGGTGATGATGTCGGCACTCGCGCTCTACAGCGCGGCCTCGCTGGCGAGCGCGGCGGTGGACAGCTGGCCGTCGTTCTTCGCTGCACGCGTTGTCGCCGGTATGGGCACCGGCGCGGAGAGCGCGATCATCGCGCCATACCTCGCAGAGTTCGTGGCGCGGCGTTACCGCGGCAGCTTCACCGGCGCGCTCGCCGGCTTCTTCTCCTTCGGCTTCGTCGCTGCGGCGCTGCTCGGCTATTTCATCGTGCCCGCCTACGAGAACGGCTGGCGCATCGTGCTGGTCATCACCGCCGTGCCGGTCGTGATGCTGTTGTGGTGGCGCCGCTCGCTGCCGGAATCGCCGCGCTGGCTGGAAAGCCGGGGCAGGGTGCAGGAAGCCGAGGCGGTGCTCGACAAGATCGAGGCCAGCTTCGCGCGCGAGGGCCGCGTGCTGCCGCCTGCGGTCGCAGAGCCCGCTGCGCCGGCCGCATCGTCGGGGACACTGCTGAGCAATTTTGCCGCGCTCCTGGCCGGCCGCCAGGCGCGGATCACCACCATGACCTGGATCATGTGGCTGTCGATCACGTTCAGCTACTATTCCTTCTTCGTCTGGATTCCCGGCCTCCTGGTCCAGAACGGCATGAGCATCACCAAGAGTTTTGGCTACTCGCTCGCGATGTATTGCGCGCAAGTGCCCGGCTATTTCACCGCGGCTTGGTTCAACGAGCGGATCGGAAGGCAGGCCACGATCGCCTCCTACATGCTGCTCGGCGGCGCCGGCGCGCTCGGGCTCGCTTTTGCCAAAAGCGACGGACAGATCATGCTGGCCGGCCTGCTGCTGTCGTTCTTCATGAACGGCACCTATGCAGGTGTCTATGCCTACACGGCCGAGGTGTTTCCGACCGCGATCCGCACCACCGGCGCCGGGCTCGCATCTGCGATCGGCCGCATCGGTGCGATCATCGCGCCGATCCTGGTCGGCTATCTCTATCCCAATTTCGGCTTTGCCGGCGTGTTCGGCGTCACCACGTCCGTGCTGTTGATCGGTGCCGTCACCGTCGTGCTGATGGGCGTGCCGACGCGCGGTCGATCGCTCGAAGACATCGCAACCGAAGCTGCGTGAAGCATGATCCGGAAAAGTGCGCAGCGGTTTTCCGAAAAAGATCATGCTCAAAGTGACGCAGGCCGCGTCCTGACAAGGAGACCATCATGTCCACCATCCTCTTCAAGAATGCCGCGCTGCTCGATCCGCTGCGGCCAGATCTCCTCGAAGGCCATCACGTGCTGGTCGAGGATCGCCTGATCAGGGAGGTGTCCGACCGGCCGATCGAGGCCGCCGCGGACCGGGTCATCGACCTCAGGGGCAAGACCCTGATGCCCGGCCTGATCGACCTTCACGTGCATGCGGTCGCCGTCGAGCTCGACCTGTCACAGCAGGCGCGGATGGCGAATGTGCTGGTGACGCTGCGCTCGACCATGCTGCTGCGCGGCATGCTGAAGCGCGGCTTCACCACCGTCCGCGATGCCGGCGGCGCCGGCTACGCCCTGAAGCAGGCGATCGACACCGGGCTGACCGATGGTCCGAGGCTGTTCGTCTCAGGCCGCGCGCTGAGCCAGACCGGCGGACACGGCGACGGACGCGCCCGCTCGGACTATCTGAACGACCCGACCTGCTCCTGCTGCGTGCGGGTCGGCGCGATCGCACGCGTCGTCGACGGCGTCGATGCGGTGCGCAAGGCGGTGCGCGAAGAGCTGCAGATGGGCGCCGACCAGATCAAGATCATGGCGTCCGGCGGCGTCGCGTCGCCGACCGATCCGATCGGCGCCTTCGGCTATTGCGAGGACGAGATCCGCGCCATCGTCGCGGAGGCGCGGGCGCGTCACACCTATGTGCTGGCCCATGCCTACACGGCCGAGGCGATCGAGCGTGCGGTGCGTTGCGGCGTGCGGACCATCGAACATGGCAATCTGGTCGATCTGCCGACCGCGCGGCTGATGGCCGAGCAGGGCGCCTATGCGGTGCCGACCCTCGTCACCTATGAGGCGCTGGCCACCGAGGGCGCGAAATACGGCCTGCCGGCGGCGAGCGTCGCCAAGGTCGCCGACGTGCGCGACGCGGGGCTGCGTTCGCTCGCGATCTACCGCGAGGCCGGCGTCAGGATGGGGTACGGTTCCGATCTGCTCGGACCGTCGCAGCGGCTGCAGAGCGACGAGTTCCGGATCCGCGCCGAGGTTCTGGGCCCGCGGGCGGTGATCGAAAGCGCGACAATTGTCGGCGCCGAAGTGCTCGGCATGACGGGCAAGCTCGGCCGCATCGTGCCGGAGGCCCTTGCCGATCTCCTGGTGGTGGAAGGCAATCCGCTGCGCGACGTGGCGTGCCTGCTCGGCCAGGGCGAGCACATCCCGCTTGTCATGAAGGCCGGCAAGGCCGAGGTCGATCGGCTGGGCGGGTAGGGCTCCTTGTCACCTCGCCCCGCGTGCGGCATGGCGATCGCATATGGCGCTTGCGGGCTTCTGCAACTGAGGTGTCCACGTTGTCATGGCCGGGCTATGGGACGAGGCTGATAGCCGCATGCGATAGCCTGCCGTCGCAGGGAGGCAATGCCAAAATATCGAAAACAACCCCATGCAAAGTAGCCGGCGGCTGCCGGCGGACACGGCAGCTTGACTCGTCGGGCAACTCAGCGGTATTATTCGATTATCCAGAAATCGTGCAGCTTCGCTCATCTCGACCCCGCAAGCGGGAGAGGTGCAGCCAGTTCAGTCTGACTTCAGTTTGCTTTAGTCTTCCGTCCTCACCACACCACCCGAAACCCGGCGCTGCCCTTGTAGCTGTGGTTGTCGCCAGCATCCTGCAGGCTGGCGCGATAGGTCGCTTCGCCGAATACGGTGTAACGGCCGTTGGCCCAGCTGTAGCTGCCGCCGCCGCCGATGCTGGCCCAGAGACGGTCATTGGCGCTGGCAAAGCCGGTGCCCGCGACATCGACATTGCTGCCGTCGAGGAATTCGTAGTGCAGATTGCCGATCGCGTAGAGGTCGGAGCGGACGATGCTCGTCCCGTCAGTCCAGCTCTTCTGGTGATTGAGCGTGAGACCAATGCGGCCGAGCAGGCTGTCGGCATTGGTCAGCGAGACCAGCGCGCCGAAGCGGTCGGTGAAGCCGTCGAAGTCGACCTTCGAATAGGCGAGCTGCGCCTGCGGCGTCAGCGAAAAGCCGTTGCCGAGATTGAACCGCTTGCCGCCTTCGACGCTGAATGCATAACCGAGGCCTTCATTGCCGTGAGCCATGTTGCCGACGAGATCGGAAGTGAGATCGCCGCGGTAGAACATGGTCTGCATCTGGCCGTCGACGTAGACGCCGTTGTCGCCGTACCAGGTGGCGGTGGCGCCGACGCCGGTGCCCTCGGCGCGGATGCGGCCGTTGCCGAACAGCGAATTCACATAGGCCGTGGTCAGGCCGTATTGCAGCGTAAGCCCGACGATCAGGCGCCCATAGCTGTTCTCGAGCGCGAGGCCGTCGAGCCCGGCCTGCGCCTTGAACTGATCGCTGTTGGTGGTCGAGCCCGTGGTGTTCGACGGCCGCAGGCTGGATTGACCGCCCTCGACGCGGCCCCAGAATGGCGACTGCGTCCACGAACTGTCCGCCTGCGCCGCCGGCGTGACGCCCATCCGCGCCATCGCCTCTCCGGCGCCGCCACCCCAATAGCGGTTGCCGACGCGTTCCTGCAGCGACGGCAGTTCGTTCATGCCGAGCAGCACCCCGGCATAGTTTTCGTAAAGCGGCACGCCGGGCTGATAGAGCGGACCTGCGATCACGGGTGGTGTCGTCGGATCGCTGGGATTGGCGAGGCTGGAGCGCAGATACCAGTCGCCATCCGATGGCGTCGAGATGCCATTCTTCTGCAGCGTGTAGGCATAGGCGCCGGCGACGATCGCCTGCTCGCCCTTCAGCACATAGTCGCCGGCCAGCGCGAAGGTGCCGTTCGAGGCGCCGGCGACGTCGATCAGCCTGATGCCGTCAACCGTCTGCACGCCGCCGCCGCCGAAATTGGTGACCTTCACGGTCGAGGTGCCCGAAGTGCTTCCCAGCACGAAGAGGCGGTCGGTGGCTGAGCTATCGCCGCCGAGCACGGTGTTGAACAGCAGCGTTCCGCCATTGCCGGCGTAATTGCCGGCGACCGTCAGCGTGGTCCCGGGCGTCATGCCGAACCGCAACGTGCCGGCATTGCTGAATCCGCCCACGACCTGGCTGAAGCCGTTGAGGTCGATCGTGGTGCCTGCGCCGGCCGTGACGGCAGATACCGAGCTGAAGGCATCGGCCGCACCGGCGCGCAGCGTACCGCCGCTGACCGTGGTGGCACCGCTGTAGCTGTTGATGCCGGACAGGATTTGCGTGCCGCCGGTGAGTGCAAGCCCGCCGGTGCCCTTGATCGCACCGGCAAACGTGTCGCTGGCATTGGTGAGTGTCAGCGTCTTGGCGCCGAGCGCGACATTGCCGCTGCCGGCCAGACTCTGGATGCTCGTGCCGGCGCCGGTGAGTCCGGAGATATCGAAGACCGAATTCGCTACCACATGGCTCGAATTGCTGATCGCGCCGGCGCCCGCAAGCGCCAGCGTGCCCCCAGAGATCGTGGTCAGGCCGCTATAGGTGTTGGCGCCGGACAGCGTCTCGGTGCCGCCGGCGAGCGTCAGGCCGCCGCTGCCGCCGATCACGCCGGAGAACGTGTCGTTTGCGTTGGTAACGGTCAGCGTCTTGGCGCCGAGATCGACGCCGCCGGTGCCCGACAGCCGCTGGATGCTGGTGCCCGCGCCGGAAAGGCCGGCGATGCTGAACGTGCCGTTCGCGATCACCTGGCTGGAGGCGGCAATATCGCCACCGCCGGTCAGTGCCAGCGTGCCGCCCGCGATCGTGGTCGCGCCGCCATAGGCCTGCACGCCGGACAGCGCCTGCGTGCCGCCGGTGAGTTGCAATCCGCCGGTGCCGCTGATGGAGCCTGCGAACGTATCGTTCGCATTGGTGATGATCAGGTCCTTGGTGCCCAGCGTGACGCTGCCGGCGCTGCTGCCGGCCAGGCTCTGGATGCGCGCGTTGGGGTCAGGCATGAGTGAAAGATCGAAGATTGCGTTATCGACCACCCGGCTCGAACTGGCGACGGCATTGCCGGAGCCGGCGATGTTAGACAGCTGGAGCGTGCCTTGCTGGATCACGGTTTCGCCGGTGTAGCTGTTGCCGACGCCAGCGAACCTGAAGATCCCGGCGCCGGTCTTGGTCAATCCGCCGACGCCGCTGAAGCCGTTCGCTTGGAGGACGGTGAACCCGTTGCTATCGACGGTCAGTCCGCCCGCGGCGATGTTGTTCTGGGCGGCCGTTCCGCTCGAGATGCCGGGGGTATTGATGGCCGCGCGGAAAGTGGCATTGTCAAAATTGATCTGGCCCCTTGCGTTGCCAACGGTAATGCCGAAGCCGCGATTCACGAGCGTGGCGTTGCTGATGTTGAGGGTGCCGGTGCCGTTGACCGGAGTGGTGACGATGATCCGGCTTGTTACGGTGACGGTCGCGCCATCAGTGATATTGAGGATGCCCGTGCCGGCAGTGCCGGTGGTGATCGTGGAAGCATTCCACCGTGACCCGGCCCCGGTCACAGTTATAGTGGCGGTACCGCCTACGACGTCGGAGATCGAGACGGTGCCGGTGCTTGTCAGCGTGCTGCCGTTCTGAATTGTGAGACTGCCCGGTGCCCCGACTGCGTCACGAACATTGATGGTACCGGTCGTGCCGGTCGCCGGTCCGGTCACGCCGAGGACGACGGTTGAACCGGCCACGATGCTAACCGCACCGCCGGCCGGAACTGTTCCGCCGTTCCAGTTCGAGCCGACCGTCCAGTCGTTGCTGGTGGCGCCGGTCCAGGTCTGTGCGGCGGCCAAGCCCGGCATTAGCGCCGAGAGCGCGGCCACCGAGGCGCTCATCAGCAGCAGGCGCTGGGATTGCGCGCGTCTGTAGGATGGTGATGCAGTCCGGCGCGCACTCAGGTGTGGATTGTCATCCGCTGGTCGCGAGATCGTCGCAGCCCCGATGCATTCGCGCATGGTGCTTTGGCCCCTTGTTCTTGCCACCGCCTGGCAGGTTGCATTCGCGCAAACATTCGCCGGCGGCGGATATGTGTTACGCTATGTGACTCACTGTGAGCTGACAAATGGAGGTTGTATCGTTCGCATCGAAACCAAGCCTGGTGTGCTCGCGATGCAACGTCCGCGCGCTGCAATTAATCGATCGCTAACCAGTTGAGTCGCGTTCGGCACGGTGCCGTGCGCAAGCACATGTCCGAGGCCGCCGCCGGGCAGCGGCGCAATCGCAGGGGTAACGTCGTTCGGTGACCGGGAGCAGATCGACGGCATGGAGGGGCTTGGGCAGGCCGGCATGCGGTGCCTCGACCGCCAGACGCGCACGATCACATTACCGCTGGCAGCGTTGACGTTGCCGGGCGGACACACGACATACCGATTGCCGAATCCAACTCGCCGCTCTGGAGCAAGAAATGAACGCGCCCAACATCGATTCCGTCGCTCCGCAGTCTGACGGCGAGATTGTGCGCTGGCTGACCAACGAGACGCGCGACGAGCGCTTCATCGACAACATCTTCGCCGAGCTCTGCCTCCGGCTGCAGCGCGCGGGCATTCCCCTCAAGCGGGCGACGATGAATCTCCTGATCCAGCATCCGCAATGGCTTGGCGCCCGGATCATCTGGGCCGACGGCAAGCGCGAGGCCGAGATCACGCGGGTCGACTACGAGGTCAGGGAGCGCTCGGAATATATCGGCAGTCCGGTCTACGAAATCCATGAGGGGGCGACCGAAGTGCGCGAACGGCTCGAACGGGCGCCCGGCCGCAAGCACGCGCTCTATGACGAGATGCGCGCACAGGGATTGACGGATTATGTGGCGTGGCCGCTGCTCCATACGCTTGGCAAGCGGCATGTCGTGACGTTTGCGACCGACCGGCCCGGAGGTTTCGACGATGCGCAGATCGCCGGCCTCTCGAAGCTGCTGCCGGTGCTGGCGCTGGTCAGCGAAATCCGGATGAAGAACCGGCTGGCGCGGACGCTGCTCGAGACCTATGTCGGGTCGCATGCCGGCGAGCTGATCCTGGCGGGGGCGACGCGGCGGGGCAGCGGGACGACGGTGCGCGCCGCGATCATGATCTGCGATCTCAGGGACTTCACCCGGATCTCGGACAGCTGGCCGCGCGACGACGTGATCGATCTCCTGAACGATTATTTCGACGCGATGTCGGAGCCGATTGCGCGGCATGGCGGGGAAATCCTGAAATTCATCGGCGACGGCCTACTCGCCATCTTCCCGCTCAGCGACCCAAAAGCCTGCGCCAATCTGCTGCACGCCGTGTCCGAGGCGCGGCAGGCGATGGCGGCGCTCAGCGAAAAGAACAGCATGATGGGCCGCGCGCCGATGAATTACGGCATCGGCGTCCATGTCGGCGACGTCATGTACGGCAACATAGGATCGCGTACCCGGCTCGACTTCACCGTGATCGGACCTGCGGTGAACATGGCGTCGCGCCTCGAAGCCCTCACCAAGCAATTGGGAAAAAACGTGCTGCTGTCGCGTGCGTTCGCCGACCTCGTCGAACGCGATTTCCGGCTCGAACGCGTCGGCGAACACGCAGTGCGCGGCTTCAGTGAGCCGATCGAGCTGTTTGCATTTCAAGGGTGAGTGCCGGGACGTTCGGAGAGAGGCCAATCCCTAGAGCCCCGTTCCGATGGAATCGGAACGGGGCTCTAGATTCTAGTTTTGACGCGTTTTCTTCACGCGAACCGGTAGCCACTTCGCTCGAAAACGCTCTAACGTGGACGTCAGCTCCCGCTACAGCGAATCTTCCGCCGCCTATCTCCGGGGCCGCTGCTTTCTCGGAAACAGCCGATCGCGGATGTAGCGCGAGGTCGGCGTCAGGCGGAGGCCCCGCGGCTTCTGCCAGGCCGCGCGGTCGATCTCCTTCTTGTCGCCGATTGCCAGCCTGCCCTTGGCAAACTTGGCGATGAAGATCGCATCGCTCATCCGGCGGCCCGAACGCTTGTTCTTGGCCGTGACTTCCTTCCACAGGCTGAGCCTGCCGAGCTTGAGCTTCGGCAGCTCTTCCTTGATCTCGCGCTTCAGGCAATCCTTGCCGGTCTCCCGCGCGCGCCTGCGTCCGCCGGGGAACATCCACAGGCCGTCGGATCGGCGCCGTACCAGAAGAACCTTGCCGCGCTTCGCGGCGACCAGCTTGGAGGACTTGGGCATGTACTGTGCAATGATCGAAACAGAATCGCCGTCATTTTAATTTGTCTATTTGAGTAGACAAGTTCGATGGCGCATTGTTCCACTGCCATTGTCGGCTGTTCGCCGACGACGCGGGACGTGACGATTGAGGAGCTTGCGACGCTGTGCGTCCTCTGTCGATCAGGTATTCATCCCCCGACAGCCCCACGTTGAAGTCGTGACAACTGTCACCCTCAGGTTCCGACAGAAGGAACTCGCCGGATCGAGTTCGGTAGCGGCGTCCCATGATAAGCGGGTGTACCGCTTGACTCAATGTTCTTGTTTTGTTCTAATCGCCCTCCACCGTGAACAGGAGGCCGCCATGGACAACCGTATCAGTGAAATTCGCAGGCAGATCAGGGCGCTGCGCGTCAGCATGCTCGAGGCCGAGGCCATCATGCGCGAGCAGCTCAACCGGGACGAGGACTGCGCCTTCGTGGCCGGGGACCTGCTGAAGATGCGTCTCGTCATGAGCCGTCTGGTCGAGGAGCGCGGCGTCCTCGGCGACCGCGAACCGATCATCGTGCATGCGAGCGTGGCGCCGCGGCGCCGCACGACGGCACCCGTCTCCATTCGCCCGGGGAGGCCAGCGCTGGTCGCCAGCGAAGCGCGTGCGTGATGACGCGCTCAGGATGCTGCGGCTGCGCGCCGAGTTGGGCGAGCTCGACGCATCCGTGAACCGGCTCAGGCGGGCCGGGCGCGACAGCGCGTCGGCGCAGCTTCTGCTGTCGCGCAAGCGCGCCGAGCTGGAAGACGTGATCTGCCGGAGGAAAGATGAGAGAGCCGCTTCGGTATTTCCACGACAGCGATGATCACGCGCCCTGGATCAAGGCGCTGGCCGAGGTTCGGCACCGGGCAACGCGGGAAGGCTGGTGCTTTCACCACGTGCAGGCGATCATCGTGGCGATCGATCAGTATGCGGAGGCCGCGCTCGGCAACCGCGAATTCTTCCTCAACCGGCCGCAAACCGTCGGCCCGCGCAGGCGAGGCGACGTGCCGTAGCACGCCGCCTGGGCAGTTGATGTCATCCGACTTGCTTGCGAGTATTGCGTGGGGCAGGCGGGTTGAACGGCCCCGGCGAGATGTCGTGATCGCCGGAGCCGTCCCCGTCCTTGGTGTTTTCTCCCAGAGCGTGGATTATAGTCGGGAAGAAGTGGCAATTGGAATGCCCGCTGTATTACGGGTGTGGATTGTGCTCGCCTACGAAATCCCAACGCCTTGTGCGCCGGGGCCGGTCGTTCGTCGCTGGGCTCGGTAGGTTCGCTCGCCGATTGCCGTTCTCGTTTCGGAGACGGACCCCGGCGTTGCAAAATCGAGAGGGGAGAGAAGAAAGGGCCGCGTTTTCGCGGCCCCTCTTTGTGCAATCAATTCGAAATATGAAGTAGGCACCGGATCAACGGGGCTACGTTACGTCATTGCCCAACAGCCTTGAAACACCGTGAAATTATGGGTGCGGACGCATCAATGATGGAGACGGCTCGTCCGGCCTGCCGCCTGCGAGCCGTTTCCGGATCACCGACAGCCGGCAGTTCACAGCGGCCTCCGTGCGTCCAAGCTCCTGGGCGATCTCCCGCTGCGTCAGCAGCGTCTCTCTGAGCAACTGCAACAGCCGGTGCTCGTCCTCCGTGGTCCACTGTGCCGGCTTGATCTGCATACCCGTATTCCCGGAAAGATCGATGAAGCATGTTACGCGATCAGCCAAGACGTCCCGATCGGAGGAACCCCATTTTGATCGTGAATGCCAGTTGTAGCCGGGAAAAATCGGCAACTGGAAATCCGGGACAATACGGGGCCTCCTGACTGAACGGGACGCGAGCAGACCACCGACCAATCCGTCTCGCTCACGCACGACCGACAGTTCTGAATTAGCGAGCCGCCGTCCGTCATGATCTCGTGGCGGCAATGCTCAGGGCAGCATATCGGCCGGATGCTTGTCGCGATGCTCGACATATTCGACGCGAGTCTGGTCCGGATGCAGCACCAGCATGTTGCGGCCGGTCGGGACCGGCTTGGGAGCCTCCAGCACCGTAGCGCCGACGCGGGGGAGATGGGCGGCGAACGCGTCGATGTCATCGACCAGAAACGTCAGATGCGTCGCCGTGAACGGCTTCAGGCTCTGCTCCGTCCCGGCAATGAACAGGATCGAGGCGACCTGCGCGAGCCTGAGATCATATTCCGGATAGTCGAAGCGAAGGCGCGCCGTCTGGCCGATCAGGGCTTCATGGAAGGCCACGGCCTCATCCAGACCGTCTAGCGGCAAGTAACGTCTCGCGAGGATATTGAGTATCTTCATTGCCAGGTCCTCATGGTGCCCTCATCATGTCCTCATGTGTTGCTGCGGCCGCGATCCGGCTCGGTCAGCCGACGCGACAAGGCGCGCCGCCGCTTGCGCAGCACCGCGATCGCCCGATCGATCTGGTCGAGCTTCTGCTGCATCACTGCGGAGCAGTTCACGCGGGCGCCGCGCCGGCCGCCTTCCAGCGCGCGCAAGGGATTGCGAAGTTCGCGGGTCGAGAACCCCGAGGCGATCAGGTCTCGCACCCAGGCGGCCCGTTCGATTTCCGCCGCGGAGTAGCTTCGGTAGCCGTTCGAAATCCGCTGCGGCTCGATCAGGCCCGCCGCCTCATAGTGCCGAAGCACACGGGCACTCACGCCAAGATGGCGCGCCGCCTCCTGAATCCTCATCGCGATCTCCTGTCGAGGGTCGGCCTAGCACCTTGTCATTAACGTCAATGTCAAGCGCAGTGGCGGCCGCAGGGGCCAAATGTCCCGGCCTGCCTGATCTGGCCGGGATGGCCAATCCGCTTCCCGCGACATATCGTGGCGATCCGCGGCCGAATCTGAGGCGGATCGTTCATCGCCGGGTCATATGAATCCGGCCATCGTCAGCGCTGCGCCCGGAGGGGCGGCACATTTGCGGAGGAGGTTTCGGATGGTGAGGGGCTGGCGGATTGCGGCATCGGCGCTCGCTGCTGTCGCGATGGTTGCAACGCTGGGCGTTGAGGCGAACGCGGCGCAGTGCGGCAACGGACCTGGCGGCTTCGAATCCTGGAAGGAGCAATTCGCCGGCGAGGCGAGGGCCAAGGGCGTCGGCGCCACCGCGATCGACGCGCTGATGCAGGCGCATTACGCCAGCGCGACGATTGCCGCGGATCGCGGCCAGCGCAGCTTTGGCCTGTCGCTCGAGCAGTTCATGGCCAAGCGGGGCTCTGCGACCATCGTGGCGCGCGGCCGTTCGCTCAAGCAATCGCAGGCGGCGTTGTTCGCCTCGATCCAGCAGCGTTATGGCGTGCCGCCGGGACCGCTGATCGCGATCTGGGGCATGGAAAGCGGCTTCGGCAGCCAGCGCGGCAACCAGAACATGCTGTCGTCGATCGCAACCCTTGCCTATGACTGCCGCCGTCCGGAATTCTTCACCGACCAACTCTATGCCGCGCTGAAGCTGATCGACCGGGGCACGCTCTCTGGCAGCACGCGCGGTTCGATGCATGGCGAGATCGGCCAGACCCAGTTCATGCCGAAGAACGTCCTCGCCTATGGCACCGGCAATCTCGACGTCGCCGCCAACGCGCTGAACTCGACGGCGAACTTCCTGCGGGCCCATGGCTGGCGCGCCGGCGTCGGCTATCAGCCGGGGGAACCCAACTTCGCCGCGATCGAGGCGTGGAACGCCGCAGGGGTCTATCAGAAGGCGATCGCGATCATGGGGCGGCAGATTGACGGCCAATGAGCGCAGGGCCCAAATTCTTCACGTCCAGGTTCCTTCACCCCCTGTTAACGCAAGGGTGCCCAGATCGTTTGCGGTGAAACGGAGCAAATGGAAAAAAGGCTCCATGCTCAAGAACGGCACCTATGCGGCGTGGTTCCGAACGTCGCTTGCTGATGGCACCGGCATCGTCCACGTGGCCGATGGCCGGCTGTGGGGCAGCGATGCCATCATGCTCTACAGCGGCACCTATGAGGTCGACGGCGAGCGCTTCTCCGCGGTTCTGACCACAAGACGGCACTCCGATGGACATGCGACCGTGTTCGGCACCGACGATCTCGTGGTGCGGCTCGAGGGTGTCTTTACTGGCGCAATCGCGACCTGCACGGGCAGGGCGGATGCCGTGCCCGATCTCGCCTTCGCGGTCACGCTGATTCCGAGCCAGGACGTGACGCCGGAGCCGCCGCCGGATCTGCCGCTGCCGAAGTTCGATCCGAGCAGGCTTCCGAAGCTGCCGAAACGCTCCAGCCGCTGAGCCGAAGCGTTTTCGAGCGAAGTGGGTACCGGTTCGCGTGAAGAAAACACGTCAAAAAGAATCGGGCACCCTGCTACGCGTCGCTAGGCCCAGCGGTCTCCGGAAACGGCGCGCCGGGGATGTAAACCTTGAGCGCGCGGATCTCGTAGACCGCCGACGGGTTGACGCTGCGCAGGTCGCGCGCCGCTGCGATCGCCGCCGCTTCATCGGCGCAATCGATCACATAGAAGCCGAGCAGCTGTTCCTTGGTCTCCGAGAACGGGCCGTCGATCACCATGCCGTGGCCGGGCCCGCGCAGCGTGCTGGCCTTGCGGGTATCGCCGAGCCGCGCGGCGGGGCCGAGCCGGCCCTTCAGCCGTTGATGGACTTGGCGCAGGCCCGCCATCACGGCGGCGTCCTCTTCGGCGGTCCACGATTTGACCTCGGCTTCGACGTGATAGGCCAGGATGGCATAAAGCATCTATGTGCTCCTCATTTCTGATGCGGCAGGCCGAAGGACGTCTCGCGGCAACCCACGCCGACATTTCCCTTGTAGCGGACCGGATCGTTTTTGTGGTGCGACAAGGTATCCCGCGAGGCGCCGCTGGCTGCGGCGCTGGCTCGGCATTGTCGGCCTCTGATTCGATGTCAGCGTTTGGGGCAGGCGGAGTTAGTCGCTCAGCCCGGACCGCAAAAAAGGCGCGGCGGAATCGCTCCCGCCGCGCCCCGTTTTTGTTGTCTCGCTGGTCAGGGCTGAGAGCGCCCCGATGCCAGGCTGATTACTCAAAGCCTAGCGGGCGATCCCAGCGAGGTGACAGCGCTTGAGACAAGACACTAGATCACCTCCTTTCTTTGTTGATGGGACTCACAATATAGGCGGCGAATCCGCCGCTGTTAAGGCCGCCGTCCGGCCCATCCGCGCCAGAAACCGGCCGGATCTTATCGAAATATGCTCCGTTGACCGGGGAATTGGGACGCGAGCCGAACCAGTTGAGGCGGCCGTCCGGCCGTGTTAGGTGATCGCCTGACGCGGGTGTAGCTCAATGGTAGAGCAGCAGCCTTCCAAGCTGAATACGAGGGTTCGATTCCCTTCACCCGCTCCAAACAATTTCAGTGATTTGGCGCGAGTTCTCGATCTCATTCCGACAACTGTTGAAGTCATTTCGGCAACCGGGCTGAATGCCTTTCCAAATTTGCCGGTGTTTTCAGCCCGTAAATCGCAGTGTCGCCGTGGTGAAGAAGCCGGCGCCCGGGCCGGCTCAATCGCTCGCAGGCTTGTCGAGAAAGGTGTACAGCGCCCGAATTCTCCCGTGCTCGAAGATCGCGACGTCCATGCCTGTGACGACAGGCGGAGATCCGGCCGGTCCGAGATACCACCGCAAGCGGCCGAGATCGTGGTTCACCTCGGCAGATCCCGTCGCGCGAAACACAAATCCGGGAGCGTCCTGGAGAATACGCTCGATCTTCGCGTTCAGAGCGTCGCGGCCAACGATTCGTTCCCCCGCTTCAAAGAACGTGCAATTCGCAGTGTAGATCTCGGCGATTGCGACCGCTCGGCGCGCGGAATCTGGCTGCCCGAATACTTCGTGCAGGTTCCTTTGCATCAGAGGACCAAGTGTGTCGCTCATAGCTGACCCTCCTGTTCAGAACATGCCGTTAGGGTTGGCGCGCGACACGTTCGGCGCGAGCCACGGAGCCGAGTTTTTCGGGTCACCGACGAGCTGCAAGGTGTCCCAATGCTCTATGGCCTTTCCGTCGGCATCCATCTTGTAGATGTCGACGCCGGCGATCCCCGTATCGTTTGGATCGTCGTTGAACAGATTCAGAAAATTCACGTGAGCCCACACATAGTCGCCGACAGCGATGATCTTGTGGACGACGACGCGCGCCTTGGCGCGTTCCCGGGTGATCTGGCCGAAGAACTGCCCCAGCGCCTCCGGGCCGTTTGCAATGAGCGGGTTGTGCTGGACGTAGGCGGGGCTGATGAACTCGGCGACGAACTCCTCCGACTTCTTCTGGTTGATCACCAGATCATAGAAGCTAAGGATGCTGGCCCTGTTGCGAACGGCGCGGCTGTCATCGGAATCAAACAGCTCGATCATGGGTAACTCCTCTTGCGAAAAGTGGATTGGCCGGATGGCCCTAGCCGAGGCCGACGATCTGAAGGCGGAGCGTATCCAGTTCATCGTCGGATTTCTCGCGAGCGGCTCGGAGCATCTCATCGGCGTCCGCGCCGACCGGCGCGCGACTTGGTGCAGGCACCTGCTCGGCCAGTTCGATCACGCGCCTGGCCGCCAGGACGGAATCGAGCCCGCTGCTCTGCATGCCATTGAGCGTGGTCGCGAACGTGTTGAAGGACTCTCCGTACAGTCTGCGTTGTTCGGCCGTCATGTCGTCGGCAACACGTGCCAGCGCCGCCGCCGTTTTGGCGGGGCCGCCGGTCCTCATGTTGCCCGCAGCCGCCACGACGACGTCGACACCAAAGGACTTCAGTTCGGCGCGGTAAACAGCCGCAAACACCTCCATCGCCGCCTTCGACGCGCCTGACGGCCCGTTGAAGGGAAGCGGAACGCTCGCCGTCCAAGTACTGACCTGGACGATGCGGCCGCGTGCCGTCCGCAGCGCCGGCAGGAAAGCGTTCATGACCGCGAGAGCCCCGAACACGTTGACGTCGAACTCGCGCCGGATGGCGTCGAGCGGCAGAACCTCAATCGGGCCCGGGGTCAGGATGCCCGCATTGTTGATCAGGAGATCAAGGCCGGAAGCGCCGAGCGCGTCGGACACGCCGCCCGCCCAGGCCTTCACGGCCTGCTCCTTGGTCATGTCGCAGACGGTCAAGCTCACACGCCCGCCGGAGGCGTCCTTCAAATCCTGGACCTCTGCGCCGGACATGGCCGTGCCAAAAACGATATAGCCCTTGGCGGCAAGTCCGAGCGCGATATCGCGGCCGAGGCCGCCGCCCGCGCCGGTGACTGCGGCGGAGCGACGCGAATGTCCAGAAGGGCTCGGCATTTGATCTCCGTTTCAGCAGGCGGTGCGTGTGCGCGGCGTTGTCCGCTCTCACCGGGTTTATGGTGTCGTTCCGAAGCGCGATGCGCTAGCCTCGCGATCTGCCTAGCAGTGTCGCGGAAAGCGGAACGCCGATAATGGATATCGAAGACCTGCGGACTTTTGTCGAAGTGGCCGATGCCGCCGGAGTGTCGCCGGCCGCACGCCGGCTCGGCGTCTCGAAGTCGATCGTGAGCCGGCGGCTGTTCCGGCTGGAAGCTGAACTGGGCGTCCAGCTTCTCGCACGGACAACTCGCGGCGCTGCACTGACTGAGGCCGGCGTCACGTTCCGCGACCACGCCGCTCGGGTCTGCGCCGAAATCGATGTCGCGCGGGAGACGATCCTGCCCGCCGGGGACCTGCGCGGCCGCCTGCGCGTTGCAGCGCCGCTGACCTTCGGCCCAACGCTGTTGGCGCCGGCTTTTGCGGAACTGGCGCGGCGCCATCCGCTGCTTCACGTGCACACGTGTTACAGTGATCGCTTCGTGGACCTTGTCGGGGAGGGCTTCGACTGCGCCGTACGCGTTGGCTATCTCAGCGATTCAATCCTGATGGCGCGGCGCGTCGGACCAATCCATGGTGCCCTCGTCGCGAGCCCGGATTACATCAGGGAGCATGGCGCTCCCGAGACGCCGGATGAGCTACTCACGCATCAGGCGCTCATGCAGGGCACGGAAACCTGGCAGTTCATCGACGGGGACAAAACAATCTCCATTCATCCGCAGGGGCGGTTCAAGGCGGACAACGGCACTGCTCTCGCCGTCGCCGCTGTAGCAGGGCTCGGTATTGCCTGGCTTCCGCACTGCCTCGTCGAGGACTATTTGGCTTCCGGCGCCCTTACTCCGGTGATGACGCGCTATCCTCCGCCCACAGCCGGAGTGTTTGTCGTCCGGCCGCCGGGGCAGCACCCCGCTCGAAAAGTCCGAGTCCTCACCGAGTTGCTGATCGAGCACTTCGGATAGCGGGCTTTTGTTGTCCTATTTGGTGCGGCTTCGCCTTGGTGCTCGAGAACCAAGGGGATCACGGGAGTCGGGGAGGGACGCGGCTTTCGAAATCGCCGTCGCACGCCTGAGCGCGCGAGGCGGTTGGCCGTAGATCCGCAGGAAGGCGCGCCGCATGCGGTCTTTGTCTCCAAAGCCGACTTTGCGGGCAACGATGTCGATCGGCTCCGTTCCCTCCTGAATGCGCGGAAGCGCCGCTTCGGCACGCAGCCGCTCCACGACCCGGGCGGGCGTATCTCCGGTCTCCTTCAGAAAAAGACGGGCAAACTGCCGTGCGCTGATCCGGGCAGCCGCGGCCATGCGGTCGACGGGAAGCGGTTCGTGCAGGTGCTCGCGCGCAAAATTCAATGCATCCCTGACGCGATCGGATGAGGGCTCCAGTTCAAGCAGCGTCGAAAACTGCGATTGCCCACCCGATCTGCGATGATAGACCACCATGTCCCTTGCAACGGCCTTCGATACCTCGATCCCGAAATCGTCCTCGATCAACGCGAGCGTCAAATCGATGCCCGACGTGATCCCCGCCGATGTCCAGACGTTGCCATCCCTCACGAATATCTTGTCCGCATCGACGCGCACGCGCGGAAACCGCCTTTGCAACCCGGCGGCATATCGCCAATGCGTCGTAACCGATCGCCCGTCGAGCAGGCCGGCGGCGGCCAGCAGGAAGGCTCCCGTGCACACGCTGGCCACGCGCCGCGCCCGCGGCGCCAACTTCCCGATCAGCGCGACGGTGTCGGCATCACCGTCGACGGCGCTGTCGGGGGCGCCTCCCACGATCAAGAGTGTGTCAACGGATCTGCCTCGCGAAGCCTTCAAGGTATGGATCGGCACACCCGATGCGCTCGTGATTGTGCCGCCATGGACGGAAATCACCTCGATCCGATAGGGAGCACGATGAATCTCCGACGCCAGATTGAAAGCGCATAGGGGACCGCTGAGGTCGAGCAAGAACCGGCACTGGCCCGGATGGCAGGATTTGCCGTTTATATGTCATTTCTGACATGGGCATTCTCAGCTAGATTGCGCGGGATTTCAACGCGAATTCACAAATTCAGGCGAACGAGGTAGCGATGAAGGTACTGGCGCTTGCTTTTCCTGGCTTCACATTCATCGACCTGGCCGGTCCGATGCAGGCCTTCATGATGCTTCCGGGATTCTCCTCGCAGATCGTGTGGCAGGACAAGGGCATCGTCGATTCCGACGCCGGTGTCAGCGTGCAGGCGACGGAGGATTTTGGAAGTTGCTGGAAGGATCCGGACATCCTGTTCGTCCCTGGCAACACACTCTCTCTTTTCAAGCAGCTGCAGGACGACCGGACCCTCGACTTCATCGCCGGTGTCGGTAGTCGCGCCACGTGGATCACAAGCGTGTGCAACGGCTCGCTGTTGCTCGGCGCGGCCGGACTCCTGAAGGGATACAAGGCGGCCTCCTACTGGTACACGCGGGAGCATCTCGCTCTGTTCGGCGCAATTCCGACCGACGCCAGGTACGTCATCGACCGCAACCGTGCGACGGGCGGCGGCATGACTGCGGGGATCGATTTCGGCCTTGCCATGATCGGCCAAATCGCCGGAGAGGCCGTCGGCCGCGTCGCCGAGTTGTCATTTGAGTACGCGCCGCAACCTCCTTTCGGAACCGGGCGCCCCGAACTGGCCGATCCTGCAACATTGGCTCACACGACGGAAATCGTGAAGCAGCTGATGCCGGTTCAAGAGTTGGAGGGTGTGAGAGCCCGCTGCTCGACGATGGGACGGCTCTAGGGGCCGTCTCGTCCGGTGCCGTAGTTTGCGGATATTCTGTGGTGTAAATCGTCGTTCTTCAGAAGGATGCGCGTCATGCAGCAAATCTTCATCGAGCTCTATAACTACCGGCCCGCCTGGACCAAATGCCCGGAAAGCGAGAGAACCGACTTCGTGACGAAAGTGGCCGAGGCGGTCAAAGGTCTGAAGTCCGCTGGTGTCGAGGTCGTCGCTTATGGTTTGAACTCTCCCGCGACCGATCGTCGTGCTCCGTACGATTTCTTTTGCGTCTATCGTGTACCGAACGTCGATTTTCAACGCGAATTTGAGCGGCAGGTCGCCGCGTCGGGCTGGTACGAATACTTCGAGCAGGTGAATGTCAGCGGTGACGCGGACGACTTTGAAGCCGTGCTGCTCGGAAATGCCAGGATGGTTCGACCAGCTTCGTCCTGACTCAGGGCCGGGCATCCGTCTCCAGAATGAGCGATTACGGAATAATCGCTCTCAGCTTCCCGAGATCGCGCGATGGACGAGTGCGATGACCTCGTCAGCCTCCTGTTCGGTGCTGTCGAAGCGGGCGACGAACCGGATCACCTCCTGGCCGCGTCGCGCGAATTGCAGCCCATTCGCCGCGAGCCGGTCGATGGCCAAAGCGGGCAGGTTGACGAAAACCAGATTGGCCTCCACCGGGGCAACCAGCCGCACGTCGGGCAGCGCGGCAAGACCCGCTCCAAGGCGGGCGGCTACGGCATTGGCCTTGGCCGCGAGCCGTAGATAAAGGCGATCCTCGATGTAAGCGAGCAGCTGCGCAGACGCGAAGCGCATCTTTGAGAAGGTCTGGCCGGCACGGCGAAGCCGATAGGACAGGGGTTCGACGAGATCCTGGTCGAACACCACGATCGCATCCGCCGACATCGCCCCGTTCTTGGTCGCCCCGAACGACAGAATGTCGACGCCGGCACGCCAGGTCATATCGGCCGGGCTGCAGCCGAGCCGCGCGAGCGCGTTGGCGACCCGGGCGCCGTCCATGTGCAGCGACAGATTCCTGTCGTGGGCGATTGCTCCGATCTCGGCGATCTCGGCGAGGGGGTAGATCGTTCCATATTCGCTGGCCTGCGTGATCGACACCGCATCGGGCTGCGAGCGGTTGCGGACTCCCCAGGCCGCCCGGCCCAGCGCCTCGCGCAGGCTCGGCGGCTCGATCCGAAAGTTTCGGCCGGACATGGCGACGAGCTTCGCCCCGCCGGTGAAGGCTTCGGTGGCGCCGCCTTCCGCGGTGTGGATATGCGCCTCTTCGTGACAATAGATGGCGCCATAGGGGCGCACGCAGCTCGCGAGTGACAAGGCATTGGCCGCCGTGCCGGTCGAGACCGGGAATACGGTGACCTCGGTCTCGAACAGCTCCGAGAAACGCGCATTCAACAACTTCGAATAATCGTCGTCGCCATAGGCGGCGGCCGGGCCACGATTGGCCTCGGCGATCGCTCGCAGGATCTCGGGACTGACCGGCGCGACGTTGTCGCTGCGGAAATTCGGGAGCGTCGGGGTTGCTTCGTTCATAGCGTCCTGTCCTGCCGTCATATCACCGTCGTTTCCTGCTTGTTGATGCGCCGGTTGATCAGAAGCAACGGGATTGCGGTGACCAGGATGAGCACTGCGGCCGCGGCGGCCGCGAGGCCCGCGCCGGTGCCCTCGATCGCATGGTACATCACGACGGTCGTGGTGACCCAGCCGCTCGCATAGAGCACAATGGTTGCGCTCAACTCGGATGCCGCGGTGATCCAGACCAGCACCAGCCCGCCGACAAGGCCGCTCGCCATCAAGGGCACCGTCAGCGTCGCGAAGGTCTTGCTCGGCGAGACCCCGAGATTGATCGAGGCTTCCTCGAGCGAGGGATCGAGCTGATGCACGATCGCCGCGGACGAGCGGATCGCGAAGGGCAATTTGCGCACGACATAGGCGATGACCAGGATCAGCCAGCCGCCCGTCAGAACCAAAGGACCGCTGTTGAACGCGATGATGAGCCCAATTGCCAGGATCGTGCCCGAGACCGCGAACGGCACCATGCCGACGAAGTCGAGCAACCCCGACAGGCGGGAGCGGTGCCGGGCCACGACATAGCCGATCGGAGCGCCGATCAGCATGGTGGCGACGGCCGCGATGCTGGCGAGCGTCAGCGTGTTGAGCAGCGGCCGATAGGAGCCCGACAGCAGGGTCGCGTAATTGCCCAATCCGAGCTCCCAGGTCAGGACGGGGCCGCGGAAGCGGAGGAGGGAGATCATCAGTACGGCCGCGAAAGGCAGCAGCGAGGCGATCACGATGCCCCAACTCACGACCGTGGCCACGAGCCGCAGTCCCGGCGTCAGCGGCAGCTTCGCGGGCGCACTGCGGGCATTGGTCGAAAAACGGCGCTTGCCGAGATAGTGCCGTTGCACGAGAAGCGCGAGCGCCGTGCAGGCGATCAGGAGCACGCTGAGCGCGCCCGCCGCAGCCGGGTTGGCGTCGGATTCGCCGGCGAACAGCTTGAAGATGTCGACGGCCAGGAACGGCCGGTCCTCAGCCAGCACCGCCGGCACGCCAAAATTCTCCAGCGCCTCAATGAACACCAGGAGTCCGCCGGCCAGGATCGCCGGCATCACGATCGGCAGCAGCACGGTGCGGATCACATAGGGCCGTGAACCGCCGAGATTGCGCGCTGCCTCCTCCATCGAGGCGTCCACGGCCTGGAAACCAGCCAGCACAGGCATGACGACGTACGGATAGAGCGTCAACGTGAACACGATGACGATGCCGGGCACACCATAGATCGAGCCGATCGGGATGCCGATCCCGCGCAATGCGGTGGTGACGACGCCGGCATGGCCGAACAGCAGCACCAGCGCATAGGCGCTGACGAAGGAGGGCAGGACCAGCGGCAGGGACGCAAGCGTCAGCAGCAGCGCGCGGCCCGGTATGTCGATGCGGGCAAGACAGAAGGCGAGCGGGATGCCGATCGCGCATGCGAAGGCCGTCGCGAGCGCGGCGCAGAACAGACTGTTGCCGATGCTGCCGAGATAGTAGCGGCTCTTCACAATCGCCGCATAGTTCCCAAGCGTCAGGCTGCCGGTGCCGTCGACCCGTACGCTGGCATCCAGGACGAGCGCCAGCGGGTAGAGCAGAAACACCGCGAGCAGCACCAGGGCCGCCAGCGTCACGATGGTGGCAAAGCGTTTCATGGCGCCGGGTACGCCGTGATCTGGGCGGGGTCGTAGGCAAGGGTGAGCGGCGCACCGGGCGCGACATCGAGCGCCTGGCCGCCGAGCGCCGCGATCCGAATTGGGGTGCCGTCCGGCAGGGTTGCGTGGAGACGCTGCATTGGGCCGAGAAATTCGCGCAGCGCCAGACGCGCTTGCACAAGCGGGCCACCGGAACCGTCGCCCAGCCGCAGGGCCTCCGGCCTGACCGACAGCAACACCGGTGCACCTGGCGTTGCGACTTCGCCTCTGACTGAGAACTCCGTTCCTGCTGCCGCGACATTGGTGTTACGGCCGTCGAAAGCTCCCGCGATGCCCGGCACCATATTGGTCGAGCCGAGGAATTCGGCAACGAAGGCAGTCTGCGGCATCCGATAGATGCGCTCCGGCGTGTCGACTTGCTCGATCTTGCCATGACGCAAGACGGCGATGCGGTCGGAGATGGCGAGTGCCTCCTCCTGATCGTGCGTCACGTAGATCGCAGTCAGACCGAGCGCCTGCTGCAGCTGTCGGACCTCGATCCGCATTTCGGTGCGCAGCTGCGCGTCGAGATTGGACAGGGGCTCGTCGAACAGCAGTACGGCGGGTTCGATCACGAGCGCGCGGGCGATTGCCACCCGTTGCAGCTGACCACCGGAGAGCTGGTGTGGCGAGCGGGGAGCGTAGCCTGCAAGGCGTACCCGCTCGAGCGCCTTGTCGACGCGCGATGCGATCTCGGCAACCGGGACCTTCCTGGCCTTCAGCCCGTAGGCCACGTTTTCGGCGACGGTGTGGTTCGGGAAGATCGCGTAGTTCTGAAACACCATGCCGGTGTCGCGGCGATGCGCGGGCAGAGCATCGATGCGCCGGTCGTCGAACGAAATGGAGCCGGATTCGATATCGACGAAGCCTGCGATCATGCGCAGCAGCGTCGTCTTCCCGCAGCCCGAAGGCCCAAGCAGCGTGAACAGCTCGCCATGCTTGATGTCAAGCGAGATGTCGTCCACGGCCCGCACCGCGCCGAAGGTGCGGGTCAGGTTTTTAATCCGGATCCTGGTCATCGGATCAGCGCGTGTTCTGGATCGTGGTCTTCAGCCGCGCGAGCGTGTCGCGCCGGGCTGCTTCCCATTTGACGTCGTCATAGGGCAGCACCTTGATCGCCGAGAAGGGCAGCATCCCGGGTGCGACTGCCTCGAGCTCGATATCCTGACGGGCAGGGCGCCGGAAGGTCGCTTTCAGCAGCATTTCCTGGACTTCCTTGCTGGCCAGATAGTCGACCAGCCGTTTGGCAGGCTCCGGGTTCGGTCCGCCTTTCAGGACGGCCGCGCCCTCGACGCCCGCATATGTGCCCTCGGCCGGATAGGCGACGCTCACCGGCGCACCATTATGGGCCCACAGGAACCCGGCATATTCGAGGGTGATGCCAAGCGGATATTCGCCGCTGCCGATCCCGTCGAACACCTGGGTCGAGCGGTTGAGCACTTTCGCATTGGCAAGCAGCCCGTCCATCTTGGTCCAGGCTGCGTCATCAGCGCCCCACAGCGAGAGCAGCGTGGTCGCGGCCGCATATGAGAATCCGGAATTGGCCGGGTCGGTAAAGGCGAGCTTGCCCTTCCATTTCGGATCGAGGAGGTCGGCCCAGGCTTTAGGCCCGCTGGCCTTGTCGATCGCCTTGGTGTTCTGGCCGATCACAACGACCTGGATGTTGGTGCCGAGCCAAAGGTCGTTTGGGTCGCGGAATTGGGCCGGCACGGCTTCGCGGCCCTTGGCCGCGTAAGCCTGCAGATGCGGGCTCGCCAGCCGCAGCAGCGTCGCACTGACACCCCAGATCACGTCGCCTTGCGGATTGGCGGCCTCGGAGGCGACGCGGCGCACCAGCACACCTGATCCGGTCGAGACCACATCGACCTTGATCCCGGTCGCCTTGGCGAAGCCTTCGGCGACAAGCTTGTTCACGGTGTCGTCGTTGGCGGAATAAAGCACGACGTTCTGCTGGGCCGAGGCCAGCCCGGCCGCGAACAGCGATGCCGCGAGCGTCACGACTCGGGCGAGGACGGAGGCAGGAGATCTCATCGTGGTTCGCCCTTGCAGGTTCAGCGGTTGCTCATGTGGTTGCGGCGAGGTACTCGGTGGCCGCCTTGAGCCCGGCGCCGGGTTCGATCGGCAGGCCGAGTTTCGTGAGTGCGTCTTCGAGATGCAGAAGGTCGGTCAGAATGGTCCCCGCGCTCAAAGCACCCATCGTGCCAAACCGGATGACGCGGCCTGACAGACGGTTGCGGGCGCCTGCGATCACCGTGCGGTGATCCTGGTAGAGCTGCCGCACGATGGCTCCGCCTTCGAGCCCGTCGGGGACCTTGAAAACCACGACCGTGTTCGAGCGCGGCTCTTCGCGGCAAAAATCTGCAAGCCCGAGCGCCGCGCCGCCGGCGCGCAGCGCGCCGGAAAGCTTCTTGTGGCGGGCGAGTACATCGGGCAAGCCTTCCTCATGCATCATCGTCAAGGCCTCACGCAGGCCGTAGATGTGGCTGACCGGCGCCGTGAACGGGGTCTCGTTCTGCTCCGCGGATTTCAACGCGCGACGGAAATCCCAATAGAACACGGATCGCCCTTCGTCCTGCCCGATCACGCGCCACGCCTTGGCGCTGACGCTGGCAAGTGCGAGGCCGGGCGGGCACATCAAGGCCTTTTGCGAGGCCGAGACCACGATGTCGACGCCCCATTCGTCCTGCCGCATCTCGATGCCGCCGAGACCGCTGACGGAATCCGCGATGAGCAGCGTCGGCCTGTCGCGCATAAGCGCGCCGAGCGCCGCGAGATCGGCGACGATCCCGGTCGAGCTCTCATTGTGCACGACGACGACGGCGCGATAGGCGTGCTCGCGCAGCCGGGCTTCCACCGCGGCGACATCGATCGCCTGGCCCCACTCGATCGCGACCGTATCGACGGTGATGTTCATGGCCTTAGCGATCGTGGTGAAACGCTCACCGAATTGACCATGCTCGATCACCAGGATCCGGCTGCCCGGTCCGGCCACGTTGACGAGCGCGGCCTCCATGACGCCGGTTCCGGAGCTGGCAAAGAACAGGACGTGGTTCGTCGCGCCAAGAATCGGGCGGATCATCTTTTCCGCCTCGCCAATCGCAGTCCGGCATTCGGGACCGCGATGGTTGACCATCACCCGAGCCATCGCCTGCCGCACCCGCTCGGGCACTTCGGTCGGACCGGGAAGCCGAAGACGGTAGCCCGTCGAGGCGATGGCGGAAGGAGTCTCTGTGGTAGTCATAGTTTGAAGTCACCGTTCTGACGCATGTAGGGAACGAGGCCGCCCGCGCGCAGGATCGCCAGCATGATCGGCGGCAGCGGCTCCGGGCTGAGCGTCTCGCCGCTGCGTTCGTTGCGGATCGCGCCGGTGCCGTTGGAGACCAGGATGTCGCCCTCGCGAATCCCGCCGGTATCGCAGACGAGCGGCAGCAGGCCGTTGTTGATGGCGTTGCGGTAGTAGGTGCGCGAGAAGCCTCGCGCCAGCACCGCCGGAATTCCGGCTCCGAGCACCGTCGTGACCGCGACTTCCATGGCCGAGCCGCAACCAAAATTCTTGCCCGCCACCAGGATGTCTCCGGGCTGCACTGAGGCCGCGAAGGCCGGGTCGACATGCTCGAACAGGAATTGCCTGAGAACGGCGGGGTCGAGGCTTTGCCGCTTGCGGGTCGAACTGATGATGGAGTCGGTGTTGACGTCGTCGCCGACAAGCCGCGCGCGCCCTCGCAAAACTGTCATCGCGACACCTTGCGCGGATCGGTCACGACACCGCGTGTCGCGGCGGCTGCGCATGCGGCCGGGGAGGCGAGGTAGATCGATGCCTTGGCGTTGCCCATGCGCCCTTTGAAGTTGCGGTTGGCGGTCGAGATCACTGAAACTCCGTCTCCGGGAATCACCCCGCAGGTCCCGCAGCAGGAGCCGCAGCCCGGCTCAACCACCGTCGCGCCGAAGCCGACCAGGGCTTCGAGCGTGCCATCGGCCGCCATGGCGTCGCGGACCTCGCGCGATGCCGGCGTGACCACGAGCTGCACGCCGGGTGCGACGCCTCCGCCCGCCTCGAGCACGGCGAGGGCCTGATGGAAATCGCGTAACCTGCCGCCGGTGCAGGTGCCGAGATAGACCATCTGCACCGGCGTGCCGGCCGCATCCTCGAGCGCCACCACCTGATCCACCAGATGCGGCAACGCGATCTGTGGCGTCAGGGCGTCGAGCGCGATCTCCACGGTCCGGCTGTAGCGCGCATCCGGATCCGCTGCGACCGGCTCGAAAGCCTGGCCGGTGCGGCCCTGCAGATAGGCGACGGTTTCAACGTCGGCCGGGAAGATGCCGGTCTTCGCTCCCATCTCGACCGCAAGATTGCTCAGGACGAGGCGGTCCTCCAGTGCGAGCGTGGCGACACCCGGTCCCGCGAATTCGAGTGCCTGATAGGCGGCACCGTCAGCGCCGAGCACGCCCGCGAGCGCCAATGCGATATCCTTCGCGTAGACGCCGCTCGGCAGTTGTCCGGCCAGAACGACGCGGATCGAATCCGGCACCCGCAACCAGATCCGGCCGCACAGCATGATGGCGGCGAGATCGGATGAGCCGATCCCGGTCGCAAAGCAATTCAGCGCCCCGTAGGTCACGGCGTGGCTGTCGGCTCCGACGACCAAGCCGCCCGGCAGCGCGCGGCCCGTCTCGACGATGAGCTGGTGGCCGATGCCTTCGCCGGCCTCATGCAGTGTGACATCGAACCGCTTGGCGAAGTCTCGGATCACGCGGTGCAGTTCGATCGTCTGCGGGCTCGTCGGCGGCACGTAGTGGTCGAGCGCAAACACCAGTCGCGTGGGATCGCGTACGCTCTTCCCGCCCATCGCCTTGAAATAGTCGAGCGCCATCGGGACCGAACCGTCGGTGCCGAGCGCGCAATCGACTTCGCAGACCACGAGGTCCCCGGCGCGCGCATCCTGCCCGGATTTTCGAGCGAGGATCTTCTCGGAGATCGTGCGCCCGGCCATCGCTAGACCTCTGGCATCTCGCAACCGAGACGGCGGAGCGAGGCGTCGACCCAGCTACGATCGAGCGTACCGGCTTCGATCGCCGCCATTTGCTTGGTCTCGGCGGCCTGCTTGGCTTCGGCGGCCTCGATCACCGCTCGGCAATCATCGATGGCGACGGCGAGCACGCCATCGTCGTCGCCCAACACCAAATCGCCGGACTGGATGACCATGCCGCCGATCGCGATCGGTCCGTTGATCTCACCCGGACCGTCCTTATAGGGACCGCGATGGGTGACACCCGCGGCGAACACGGGAAGGCGGTTCGCGCGGATGGCGGCGGCATCACGGATCGCACCATGGACAACGATGCCGGCGACGCCGCGCCGGGCCGCCTGCGCGAGCATCATCTCGCCGAAGATTGCGTTGCTGAGGTCGCCACCGGCATCGACCACGATGACGTCGCCGGCGACCGCCATGTCGAGCGCCTTGTGGACCATCAGATTGTCGCCGGGACGGGTCTTCACGGTCAGAGCGGGACCGGCCATGCCGCCGGCCGCATGCATCGGCCGGAGCGCGGCGCCGCCCGAGGTCATGCGTGACATCACATCACTGATATTGGCGACCGGAAGGGCGCGGGCGCGCTCGACCCATTCGCCTGCGACCACGCGCCTGCGGGAAAGGATCCTGAACCCTACGGCCATACCGAACCCCATTGAAAATGGAATGCCGTTACGCATAGTGTAATGGCGACGCGCCGAGGTCAACCCGGAATCGGCAGGACAGGGGATTTCGATGCCCAAGACGCAGGGGGTCACCGCCGTGCAACGTGCGCTGGCGATCCTGGATACCTTCGCTGGAGCCGGGTCGCGCAGCCTGGCCGACATCGCCAGGATCACGGGTTTGGCGAAGCCGACCGTGATGCGCTCGCTGGTGTCGCTGGATGAGGCCGGCTACGTCGTCCGCCTCAGCGACGGCCGCTACGCGCTCGGTGCAAAGACGTTCCAGCTCGGCACCACCTATCGGGCCAATTTCAATCTCGAACAGCATGTGCTGCCGGTGCTTCAGCGGCTAAGCCAGGAAACGTTGGAGAGCAGCGCGTTCCACGTGCGCGAACGCGATAGCCGGCTCTGCCTGTTTCGGGTGGATTCGCCCCAGCTCGTGCGCGATGTCGCGCGGCCGACAAATCTCGCACCGCTCGATTTGACCTCGACGGGACAGGTGCTGCAGACGGCCCACTTTGCGGATCGCATGAATGACGGTGTGCATGTGTTCGTCAGTTCGGGAGTCTACGACGCCGTGACGGCCTCGCTCTCCACCGCCGTCTTCGGACACGACGGCGCGCTGATGGGTGCGATGACGGTGAGCGGCCCCATCGAACGCATCCGCCGGGCCGACCTGCAGGCGCTGGCGTCCCGCCTCACCGACGCATCGCATCAGCTCTCACTTGTGCTCGGCGCGCCATTGTCCCGGGAGGTGGGCGCGCTGCGGATCATCAGCCTGCCATCGGCGGAAACAGTCTCTCCGTAACGCCGCTCGTTGGATCGAACCTGACGCCGCGCGTTGGCGCTCACTCAGTTTTCACGAGCGATCCGATTGGTTGTGAGGGCGGACGAGATTGTCTGCCCAGGCCGCTGCGATGTGCGCCAATGCGAGGTCCTGTTTGCGGTCGAGCAGCAGCTCGAGCACGCGCGGCGGCGTCAGCGGCAATTCCTGGACGCGCTTTCCCGTCGCGTTTGCCACCGCACATGCCACGGCCGCGCCGACATTCAGGATCGGGACCTCGCCCGCGCCCTTGGTGCCGAGAGGTCCGATCGACGGTGCGCCCTCGTAGAGGCTGATCTCGACCGGAACGACGTCCTGCGCCAGCGGCACGCGGTAGGTCTCGAAGCCGTTCTGGCAGACCCGGCCGTTGGCGCCGATCGTCACCTCCTCGTGCAGGGCGTAGCCAAGTCCCTGCACGACGCCGCCCTGGATCTGGCCGTGGATCGCGCGCGGGTTCAGCGCGCGGCCGACATCCTGGACGACGCGATAGGCGAGCACCTCGACATGGCCGGTCTCCGGGTCGACTGCGACCTCGCAATCATGGACCGCGAAGATCGGGATGTCGATCGCGTCGATGAAGTGACCGGCAACGCATCCCGGCATCGCCTGTACGCCGGCTCCGGTGAAGGCGCCGGTGCCGGAGATCGGGCCGATCTGCGCCTGGGCGCGCGCCGCGACCTCGGCGATCGTGCGGCCGGACCCCGGCGCGCCGGCGATCTCGATCCGTCCCTGGCGCATCACGAGGTCTTCGGGCGCCGCTTCGATCCACTCGGAGGCGATCTTGAGCAGTTTGGTGCGGACTTCCTGCGCGGCCGACAGGCTCGCAGCGCCGAGCGAGACCGTGGTGCGGCCGCCGCCGACGCCGACGTCATAGCCGGCGGCGTCGGTGTCGGCGGCGCGCACGATCACGGTTTCCGGGGGGATGCCGAGCGTGCTGGCGACGATCTGGGGCAGGCTCTGCATCATCGAGCCCGAGCCGATCTCGACGCCCGACGTCACCAGCGTCGCCGTGCCATCGGCATTCATGTTCACGGTCGCCGCTGACGGACCGACAAAGACGAACCAGGTGCCGACCGTGGTGGCGCGGCCATAGAGCCGACCATCTGCAAGCGCGCGCGGCGGTGCGGCCGGATCCCGCAGCGTGTCCATCCGCTCCAGCATCGGACCGAGCACGTCGCCCTCGAACACCTGGCCGGTGGCGCCGAGATCGCCGTCGCCGAGCACATTGCGGCGGCGGAAGACAAGCGGATCCATGCCGATGCGTTGCGCGATCTCGTCGGTGTGCCGCTCCAGTGCGAAGGTGTTGTAGACGCCGTTGCAGCACCGGAACGCGCCGTTCGGCGCAGTGTTGGTGTAGACCGCACGCGAGACCAGCCGCACCGAACCGAGCCGGTAGTTGCCGCCGAGTGTGTGCGCGGTCATGGTGGTCAGGAAGACCTGCTCGCCGCCATATGCCCCGCAGTCCATCAGCACGACGGCTTCGCGCCCGACGATCTCGCCGTCACGCGTCACGGCTGAACGGATCCGGATCTCGGCATTCTCGCGGAACAGGCAGGTCAGCATTTCCTCCTCACGCGAGTTGACCAGACGTACCGGCCGTCCGCTGGCGCGGGCGAGCAGCGCCGCGAATGGTTCGATCGCGAGGTCGAATTTGAGGCCGAAGCCGCCGCCGACCGGCGGCACCGTGACCCGCACCTGCGATGGAGCAACACCCAACAGTCGCGCGGTTGCATTGCGGACGGTCCACGGGACCTGGGTCGACGTCTCGATGTGGAAACGGCCGTCCTCATAGTCGGCGACGACCGCGCGCGGCTCGAAGGCGACATGGTTCTGGCGCCCGACGCGGAACGTGCTTTCGACGATCTCGACGTCTGGCCGGGCGAAAGCGCCATCGACATCGCTGCGGACCACGGTCGCCTCCCAGGCGACGTTGCCCGCGCGTGCGCCGCCTTCGAGCAGGATCTCATGCTCGCGCCAATCGGGGTGAACGAGTGCGGCTTCGGGCGCGAGCGCTTCGGCCATGGTGAGCACGGCCGGCAGCGGTGCGATCTCGACTTCGATTGCGGCAAGCGCGGCCTGCGCCTGGGCGAGCGTGCTGGCGGCAACCGCGGCCAGCGGTTCGCCGTCGTAGCGGATCACGTCGCGCGCGAATAACGGGTGGTCGGCGATGCCGATGCCGATCTTGCCGGGCGCGTCGGCGGCGGTCACGACGGCGTGCACGCCGGGCATCCGCGCCGCCCTGGCGGTGTCGAGGCGAACGATCCGTCCTGCCGGAACGCTGGCGCGCAGCACCGCCGCGTGCAGCATGCCCGGCAAGTAACGATCGATGGTATAGCGGGTGCGGCCGCGCAGCTTGTCGCTTGCATCGCGGCGCCGGAGATCCATGGTCGCTGAAACATCGGCCATCGCTGCGCCTCCCATCAAGTCGCCGCGAGCGCCAGCATGGCGGCGTCGATAATCCGTTCATATCCGGTGCAACGGCAGATGTTGCCGGTCAGCGCCGCGCGGATGTCGTCGCGCGTTGCGCCTGGTGTGGTCGTCAGAAGATGCGTCAGGGTCACCACCATGCCGGGAAAACACATGCCGCACTGAACGGCATCGCAGGTCTCGAGCGCCTGCTGGATCGGGTTGAGCGCGCCGCCGCCGGCGAGGCCTTCGACCGTGCGGATCTCGCAATCCTCTGCGAGCGCCACCGGCATCAGGCATGAGGGCGCGGGCTTGCCGTCGACCAGCACCATGCAGGCGCCGCAAAACCCTTCGCGGCAGACCGGCTTGGCGCCGGTCAGGTGAAACTCCTCGCGCAGGACGTCGACGAGAGGCGTGACGGGATCGGCGGTCGAAGCGAGATTGTCGCCGTTGACGCTCAGGGTGAAGACCATGCCTGCTGTCTCCCTTATCTCGTCAGTTGGCAAGTGCCGTGGCAGCCGCACGGCGCACCAGGCTCGGCAGCACGCTCACGCGATACCAGGGCGGCACCTCGACGCTGTCCCGACCGGTGAACTCCGCGGCCAGTTCTGCGGCCATATCGGCCACCCGCGCGGGATCGAGCACGGCGCCAAGCAAGGCAGCTTCGAGCCGCCCCCAACGGCGCGGGGTCTGTTCGACGGAACCGACGGCGATCCGGACCGCCTGGATATGGCTGGCGGTATCGACATTGACGGAGAGGCTGACGATCGCGACGGGATAGTCTCCTGATTTGCGCAGCGGCAGGCGGGCATGCGCGGTCCTGCGTTCTGTCCGGGGCACGATGATCCTGGTGAGCAACCGGCCAGGCAGGAATGTCGATCGTCGCTCGAGAAAGTCGACCAGGCTCATCCGCTCGCTGGCGTCACGGCTTGCAATCTCGACCGCGGCATCGAGACAGAGCAGCGCCGGCACGCAATCGGCAGCGTAGAAATCCGTTGCCGAAAGATTGCCACCGACCGTCGCCAACGCCCGAATGGCCGGGTTCGCTGAACTGCCGGCGGCCGCCGCGAGCACGGCGAACTCCGGGAGGCCGGCCAACGCCGCCGCCAGCGCCGCGTGCGTCACCGCCGCGCCAAACTCGATGGCATCCTTGCCGATCCGGATCGCGCTGAGCTCGGGGATTTTCCCGATCGCGACATAATGCGGCCTGAGCGGTTCGTGCCGGATCGGCGACCGCATGATCCAGGTGCCGCCGGCAAAAGGGGCACCGGCAGGGCCGTAGTCGGCCAGCGCATCGAGTGCCGCCGGCAATGAGGGCGCAACGTAGATCGATGCTGTCCGATCGTCTTGCACTTGAGACCCGGCCGTCATTGGCTTCGCTCCTGTCGCAGGCGATCGAGCAGCACGCCGATGATGACGATCGCGCCGAGCACGACCATCTGGACGTAGCCATCGATGCGGGTGAGGTTCATGCCGTTGGACAGGATGGTGACGAACAGGGCGCCGAGCACCGCAGTGCCGACCCCGCCGCGGCCGCCTGCGAGGCTCGTCCCGCCGACCACGGCGCCGGCGATCGCCTGCAGCGACAGCGAACCACCGAGATTCGGCTCGCCGGAGCCGGTGCGCGCCGTCATCATGATGGCGCCAAGCGCGGCGAGCGCCGAGCACAGCACATAGGTCAAGGTCAGGATCCGCTTCACCGGCAAGCCCGCCACCGCCGCGGCGCGCGGGTTGGTGCCGATGATGTAGAGCGAGCGGCCAAAGACCGTGCGCACCAGCGTCAGGTGCAGCACGAGACCGACCGCAATTGTGATTGCGATGGCGGCGGGGACGCCGAGAACGTTGCCACCATAGAAGATCTGCGAGAACAGGCTTGGCACGCCTTGCACCGGCCGTCCCGCCGACAGCGTCGTAGCGACACCGATCGCGATATTGTAGCTGCCGAGCGTCGCGACGAAGGGATTGACGCCGAGCAGCGCGATCACCACACCGTTGAACAGGCCGCAGGCGATGCCAAGGCCGAACCCGGCGGCGAGCCCGGCGAGCAGCACCAGGGTCGTGTCGTGGCCCGATGCCGTTGCGCCCGCCATCGCCAGCGCGGTCCCGACGCTGACCATCGACACCGTCGGACCCAGCGCGAGGTCGAAGCCGCGGGTCAGGATCACCACGGTCTGCGCCATCGCGAACAGCGCGAGGTAGCTGGTCTGCTGCGCGATGTTGAGCAAATTGGCAGGCGAAAGCACACGGCCGTCGACCGCGGCAAAGCCGAGCAGCAGGATGACCAGCGCAATCGGCAGCATCGCGCGCCAGAGCAATTGGGCCGGCAGCCTCTTTGCAAGTCCTGTATCTTTGGCTGCGACAGACAGCTCGACGTCAGACACGGGATTTCCTCCGTCGGCTGAGTTCGTCCAGCGCCACGGCAGCGACCATGATGATTCCGAGGAACACCGGCTGCAGGCGGGAATCGATGTGCAGCAAATTGAGCGCGTTGCCGAGGATGGTCAGGAACAGCGCGCTGATGGCGACGATCTCGATCCGGCCGACACCGCCGCGCAGGCTGACGCCGCCGATCACGGCCGCGGCGATCGACTGCAACATCATGCGGTCGCCGCCAAAGCTCGCCTGGCCGGAGCCGACCTGCGCGGTGAGCAGGATTCCGGCGAGTGCGGCGAGTACGCTGGACACGACATAGGTGCCGACGATGTGGCGCTGGACGGAGACGCCCGACACCACGGCGGCGTCGACATTGCCGCCGATCGCATAGACGTAGCGGCCGAACAGCGTGCGCCGTTGCACGAACACCATCACGGCGATGACGGCGAGCGCGATATAGACCGCGGTCGGCAGGCCGAACACCTGGGCGCGCCCAAAGCCCTTCACGAAGACTTCCGGCATGCCGTAGACCGGGATGCCGCTCGTGATCATGAGGCCGACGCCTGCGGTCGCTGACATCGTGCCCAGGGTGACCACGAAGCCGGAGACCTTGAGCTTCGCGACGCAGAAGCCGTTGATCAGCCCGACCACCAGCCCGCAGCCGAGCCCGGCGGCGATGCCGCTTGCGACGATGAGGGCGTTGTTGCCGGGAAACGCCGCCGCCGTGACCGCCATGGTCTTGGCGGTCACCACGCTCGCCAGTGCGACGACGGCGCCGACCGAGAGGTCGAAACCCCCTGCGATGATCACCAGCGCCTGGCCGCAGGCGACGATGGCCAGAAACGACGCGTTGCGCAGGATGTTGAGGACATTGATGATGCCGTAGAACTGCGGGTCAATCGCCGACATGCCGGCAACGAGTGCCACCAGTAGCGCCGGCAGGAAGCCGATCCGCCCGGCGATCGATTGAAGGCCGATCGATGTCGACGGTCGGGAGGCGGCGAGGGTGTTCATGCGACCTCCGCCGTGAGGTGATCCCTGAAGAAGCTCGCAAGCACGTTCTGCTCGGTCTTCTCGGCGCCCTTCAGCTCGGCTGCGATCCGGCCGTTATGCATGACATAGAGCCGGTTCGACAGTGCCAGCAGCTCAGGCAGCTCGGACGACACCACAATCACCGCGGCACCGGCCTCGACCAGGCGTTTCATGAACTCGTAGACTTCGAGCTTGGCGCCGACGTCGATGCCGACGCTCGGCTCGTCGAACAGGAACACGGTCAGCTCGCGGGTCAGGGCGCGGCCGAGCATCACTTTCTGGCGGTTGCCGCCGGACAGCGCACCGGCGGTGCGCTCGATGTTGGGCGGCCTGAGCTGCAACCGCTCCATGATGCCGGCGATGGTGACGCGCTCCGCGGCCTGTCGCAGCATGCCGAAGCGGGCGAAGGCGGGCAGGTCGAGCGCGGTCATCGATGCGTTCTCGCGGATCGGGCGCGACAGCGCCAGCCCTTCGGCGATCCGGTTGGCGGGAAAATAGGCAACGCCGTGCGTCAGGCTGCGCCGCGGCGCCGGGAATTCGTAGGGCAGGCCGTCGAGGCGGACCACGCCGGAGGCAATCGGCGTAAGTCCATAGATCGCCCGGATCAGCTCCGATTTGCCGCAGCCGACGAGGCCCGCAATGCCGGTGATCTCGCCGGCCTGGGCGTAGAAGTTCACGTCGCGAACGCTGCCGTCGGCGAGCGTCAGGTTTTCGACATCGACCATCACCTTGTCCGGTTGGTGCGTGATCGCCGGAAACAGCAGGTCGATCTTGCGGCCGGTCATCAGCTCGACCAGCTCGCCATCGGTCGAAGAGGCGGCCTCGAGGGTGCGGATATGGCGGCCGTCGCGCAGCACGGTCACACGATCGGCGAGCGCGCGGATCTCGCGCATGCGGTGCGAGACGTAGATCAGCCCGACATTCTGGCGCTTCAGCCGGGCAATCAATTCGAACAGCCGTCCGGTCTCCCGCTCGGTCAGCGAAGCCGTCGGCTCGTCGAGGATCAACAGCCGCACCCGGCCGAGCAACGCCTTGGCGATCTCCGTCATCTGCTGGTGCGCGCGCGAGAGATCGTCGACCCGCTGCGAGGGATCGAGGTCGAAGCCGAGCTCGTCGATCAGCGCCGTCGCGCGCTTGCGCATCTCCCGCGCCCGCAAAACGCCGCCGTTCGAGACCTCGCGACCGAGGAACAGATTCTCTTCTACCGTGAGGCTGGGAACCAGCGAAAATTCCTGGAACACCGGGCTGATGCCGATGGCGCGCGCCCGCTGCGGCGTGAGATGGCGGATCTCTTCGCCACCGAAATGGAACGTGCCTTCATCGGCGGCAAAGGTGCCCGACACCACGTTTATCAAAGTCGATTTGCCGGCGCCGTTCTCGCCGAACAAGACGTGCAGTTCGCCGGCGCGGACATCGAGATCGACCCGATCGAGCGCCCGGACGCCGGCAAATCGCTTCGAGATGCCCCGCAAGGCGAGCAGGGGCTCGGTCCGATTCAAGTCGGTGTCGGCATCCATCAGCTTCTCCGTGCAGGTCCGGCAAGCAGGCGAGAGCATCCTGCTCCCGCCCGCGACGCGTTGCCGGGGCTTACTTGGCGCTTACTTGCTGCTTACTTGGCCTTGACCGAATAGACCGGCGTCCAGCTTGCCGGTGCCAGCACGAGGTCCATCTGCAATTTCGGGACGGTGGTCTTGTCGATCACTGCGGCGATCGGCTGCACAAGCGCCATCACCGGCTTCTTCTCGATGAGACGCACAGCCTGGTCGATTGCGATCGCGCCTTCGCCGACTGGATACTGGGTTGCGAAGGCGAGGATGTCGCCGCGGTTAAGCGCGTCCAGCATCGCCTGGTTTTCATAGGACGACACGATCTTCAGATCATTTCGTCCGGCTTCGGCGACTGCGCCGATCGCGGCTTCCGCGGTGGGAGCGGTGCCCCAGATCACGTTCATACTGGGGTAGGCCTGCAGCGCGTCCTGGATGAGCTGAAGTTGCACCGCGACGCCGGAGTCGCCGAACTTCTCGGCCAGGATCTTGGCGTTCGCGTTCTTGGCGACCGCCTTCTTGAAGCCCTCGTTGAAAGATTCCGCCCAGCCTGAGCCGGCCGGACCGGGGAACGTGACGATGTTGAGCTTGTCGCCGGGCTTGGTCTGCGCCAGCAGGCCTTCGCCGGTGACCTCTCCCATTGCGACAAAGTCGACATAGTTGGCCGCGGGCAGCGCGTTGGGCGGCAGCGGGTTGGTGACCCCCACGACCGGCACGCCCTTGGCCTTCGCTTCCTCGAATTTCTTGCTGAGGCCCGCGCCGGAGATGGCGCCGACGATGATCGCGTCCGGTCCGCTCGCCATGCAGTCGTCGAATTGCGACAGCTGCTTGGGAAGGTTCTCGTAGCCGCCGGCTTCATACAGCGTCATGTTGACGTTCATGGTCTCGGCCTGCTTCACGATGCCGTAGGCGACCGCGACCCAGAAGCTGTCCTTCATGTGCGGGAACAGCACGCACAGCTTGTAGGGCTTCTCGGCCTTCGGCAGCGGCGTGTACTCCGCCGGCTTCGGGGTGCCGGACGAAGCGTCATAGACCTTCATCGGAAACCACGGCGTCTCGGCCGACGCCGGCGTGATCGCGCCGGCAAGGGCGAGGCTCGTGACGGCAAGGCTCGCAATGATGCCGAGGGTGGAGCGGATCGGTCGAAACCGATTGGCGGGATGGTTGGTCATGGTCTGTCCTCGTTGTTCGAATTGAAGGTGAGGCATGCACGCGCCGTGCCGCCGACGGGCGGCGCGGTATCGGGTCGGATCAGTCCGCGGCCCAGTTGGCGACCGAGCGCCGCTCGAACACCTCGCGGAACTGACGCGTGGTTTCCGGAAGCAGCGCGCCGCTGCCCCAGTCGAGGATCACCGCGTGCTGGCGGATCACGTCGAGGACGTCGAGCGCGCCGCTGCGGTAGCGCTGCGCCACGACTTCCGGATCGAGCCGCACATTGGCGACGCGCTCGCGCCTGATCCGGGAGCGCAGCGCATCGGTCGCGGCCTTGTCGACCTCGTATTCGCAAAGCTCGGCGTCGACGATCTGCACCACCACGCCATAGTCCTTGGCGGCGCGCGCGACCGAGACGTAGTCGTCCTTGATGTCTTCGATCACGAAGCGCGGATCGCGTTCGAGCGGGTCGCCGAAGCCGCCGCCGCCTGCGGTCGGCCGCGCGAACACGTCGCCTTCGCCGATCGGAACGTCGGAGAAGATCGAGCCGAGCCGTTCCGCAGGCTTGCTGCCGGCACGATGCAAGGTCAGGCCGTGCGGCATCGACGGTAGGCCGCCCTCGATCCCCCAGACGACGGCGCGTTCGCGGTCGCAGATGTAGGAGATCACGGTCTTCTCTGCCTGCAACATGCGCGACACCTTCTCGACACCCGCGCCGCCGCGCCATTTGCCGGGCCCGGGCGAGTCGGTGAGGATCTCGCACTTCGTGGTCAGGATCGGGTTGGCGCGCTCCTGGCCTTCGACCGGCTGTGACATCAGCCCGGTTCCGAAGCAGGCGGTGGTGACGTTGCTGCCGTCCTTGCCGTTGCGTCCGCCCCAGCCGCCGGGCAGCCAGTCGTAGAACATGAAGATCGGCTTGTCGGAGCTGCGGGCGTCAAGGCCGCCGGTCAGCAGATATTCCAGGTTGAAGGCGCAGGCGAGCGCGCGCTCCGGCATCAGCTTCGACCACATCTCGTAGATCGAGTTCATGATCTTCTCGAACGGCATCAGGAAGCCGGTGACCGCGATCGGCCATTTGGCATCGACGATCGAGCCCTCCGGCGCGATGATGTCGAAGCAGCGGTAGAAACCGGAGTTGAGCGGCAGATCGGGGAAGAAGGTCTTCATGCCGGCCGCCACCGCCGAGAAGGTGGCGCCGAAGGCCGAATTGTAGATCGAGCCGATGGTCGGATGGCTTCCAGTGAAATCGTAGATCGCGCGATCGCCCTTGATCGTCATCTTGATCCTGATCGGGATCATGCCTTCGCCGCCGGCGGGGTCGCGGTCGATGAAGTCGACCGTCTCCCATTCGCCGTCGGGCAGTGCTGCGATCCGCTGGCGCGCCGAACGCTCGACATAGTCCTGCACCGCGGCGAGCCCGGTCTCGACGGTGTCGCGGCCGTATTTGTTGACGAGCCGCAGGATCTCGCGCTCACAGACCGCGGTCGCCTCGGCCTGCGCCTGGATGTCGCCGATGATCGACGCCGGATCGCGGGTGTTGGAGGCGATCAGATGCGCAACGTCCTTGCAGAAGCGGCCCTTGTCGAACAGGCGGATCGGCGTGATGCGCAGCCCCTCGCGGAACATCTCGCGGGCGGCGACATCGAACGAGCCCGGCACGCTGCCGCCGACGTCGGACCAATGCCCGTTGGACTGGCTGAAGGCGATGATCTTGCCGTCGGCAAAGATCGGCCGAATCAGGCGCACATCGGAGAAATGCGTGCCGCCGGCATAGGGGTCGTTGATCGCAAACACATCGCCTTCGTGCATGTCACCTTCGAAGTGGCGCATGACGTCCTTGCAGGTGAAGTGCAGCGTGCCGACGTGAACGGCGATGTCCTGATTGCCCTGCGCCGCGCATTCGCCTTTGGCGTCGTGCAGGGCGCTCGAGAAATCGCGGTTGTAGATCACGAAGGAGTAGCAGGTCCTTAAGACCTGCTCGCCCATCTGGTCGACGCTGGTGATGAAGGAATTCTTCAGCACTTCGAATGTGACGGGGTCGAGCGCAAAATCTCCGGCCATCGGATCACTCCTTCACGCGAATGATGATGTTGAGGTATTTGTCGACCTCGGCGCTGGCGCCGGGCGGCACCACGGTGGTGGCGTCGACCTGTTCGATGATCGCGGGGCCCTGGAAGCTGAAACCGCAGGGCAGGTCGTCGCGCTGATAGACCGGCGTGTCGAGGCCGTTGCCGTCGAACCAGACCCGGCGCCGATCGACCGGTTCCGGGATCGCCCCGGTGGCCTTGTGCACGGCGAATTCGGCCTTGGGGACGACGCCGATGGCCTTCAAATTGAGGCGGAAGAAGCTGACCGGCGAGTCGTCCCGGCGGAAATTGTATTCACGCTTGTGCTCGGCGTGGAAGCTCTGGACAAGATCGCTGATCGGGCCGATCGGCCGCGGTGCGCTGACCGCGAGCGAGCGCCACTGGCCGCGATACATCATGTCGATCGACCGCTGCAGCACGATGTCCTGGGCGGCGACGCCCTCGTGGGTCAACCGCGCCAGCGCTTCCTTTTCCAGGACAGCGAATTGCGCCTCGATGTCGGCAGAATCGGCTTCATCGGCGCCGACCATGCAGCTTTGCGAGAAGTCGTGCTGCATGTCGACCAGGAGACAGCCGAGCGCCGAGGTGACGCCGGGATTCGGCGGCACGATCACGACGGGGATCGCGAGTTCGCGTGCGACGTCGACACCGTGCAGGGCACCGGCGCCGCCGAACGCCACCAGCGCGAAATCGCGCGGGTCGTAGCCACGGCTGATCGAGATCAGGCGCACCGCATCCGACATGTTGGCGTTGGCGACCTTGAGAATGGCGTCCGCCGCCTCGTGCAGGCCGAGGCCGAACGGTTTTGCAACGCCATCCTCGACCGCCTGGTGGGCGAGCTCGGGATCAAGCGTCACCTTGCCGCCGGCAAGGCTGGTGCCGAGCCGGCCCATCGTGACGTTGGCGTCGGTGTTGGTCGGCTGGGTATTGCCATTGCCATAGCAGGCCGGCCCCGGATGGGCTCCGGCCGATTGCGGTCCGTTGCGCAGGGAGCCCGCCGGATCGGTCCAGGCCAGCGATCCGCCGCCGGCGCCGATGGTCAGCACCTCGATCGAGGCAAAGCGGATCGGATAGCCGAACTCGATGTACCAGTCCTTGGTGATGCGCGACTGGCCTTCATAGGCCAGCGACACGTCGGTCGAGGTGCCGCCCATGTCGAGGCCGATGGAATTGGGAAAGCCGCACAGACCGGCGATGTAGCGGCTGGCGATGGCGCCCGCGGCAATTCCGGAGCCGGCCAGGCGTGCGGCGAAATCCTTGACGCTCGCCGGCGTCATGACGCCGCCGCCGGTGTGCAGCAGCAGCAAATCGCGGGTATAGCCTTCATTGGCGAGCCGGTCGCCGAGCCTGGTGGTGTAACTGACGACCACTGGGCTCACCACGGCATTGGCGACCGTGGTCGAGAACCGCTCATGCTCGAAAATTTCGGGCAGCACCTGCGAGGAGATCGACACCGGAATATCGGGCATTTCCTTGAGCAGGATGTCGCGCATCGCGCGCTCATTCGCGCCGTTGAGATAGGCGTTCATGAAACACACCGCGATCGCGGCAACGCCGCGGCGCTTGAGGATGCGCGCGACCTCGCGCGCGGCATCGACGTCGAGCGGCTCGATCACCTTGCCGGCCGCATCGATGCGTTCGGGTACAGTGAGGCGGTCACGCCGCGGCACGTAGGGCTTGACCACGTCCTTGTAGGTATCCCAGAGGTCTTCCTTGTTGGCGCGGCGGATCTCGATGACGTCGCGGAATCCCTGCGTGGTCACAACGGCGGTGCGCGGCAGCCGGCGCGTGATCAGCGCATTGGTCGCGACCGTGGTGCCGTGCGAGAACAGCGCCACTTTGGAGAGGTCGATGCCCGCCTTGGAGACGCCGCCCATGATGCCCTCGATGGGATCGCGCGTCGTTGCCGTCTTCTCGATGCGGATGAGGCCGCTTGCCTCGTCCATGATGCAGATGTCGGTGAAGGTGCCGCCGACGTCGACGGCAACGCGAAGGTTCTGCACGATACGACTTCCTTTCGAGCCCGGGCCGGACGAGGTCGTGACGCGGCTGCGCGCGCCGGATCGATGATCCAGCTGGCACAGACGATCGGTTCGACCGGCGGATTTCCGCAGATGTCGCGAGGATTGTAGGCAGGCCACCGGCTCAGCTCTTGACGCTCAGCGCAGGAAGATTTGCGCTGGAGAGCACGAGGCGTTGAATTGCTGGCTGCCTAACGCACGTTCAAGCTGGAACGGGAGGAGGGGGTGGCGAGGTGTCAGGGACGCGCCATGCGCGACGCCGCCCGCGCCTCGCTCGGCGTGCAGCCGAAGCGGCTGCGGTAGTTGCGGCTGAACTGCGCCTGGTCGCCGAATCCCCAGTGATAGGCGATCTCCGAGATGCTCTTGCGGCACTGCGGATCGCGCAGCATGGCATCGCACATCGCCAGGCGCTGAGTTCGAACGTAGGTGCTGACGGTGATGCCTTCGCTTTCAAATAGCTGGTGCAGATATCTGAGCGAGATGCCGCAGGCGTCCGCCACCATCTGCGGCGTCAGCCGCATGTCGTCGAGGCGAGTGCGGATAAAGTGCTCGCAGCGATGCAGATGGGCATTGCGGATCGTGGACGAATGCCCGGCCAGCACGCGCTCGTCGGACTCGACCGCCATCGCCAAGAGATCGATGAGGTGCCGGCCCATCATGGCTCGCGCCGGCTCGTCCATCTCTTCGATGCGTTCCCCGGCAAGGCGCAGCGTATCGACGAACAGTCCGCCGACGCTGCGGCTGCAGTCGAATTGCAGAGTCGCGAGCCGTTCGGGGCGGGAGATCCGCGCCTTCAGCACCGCGCTCGGGACTTTCAGCACCCAGAGCGCCGTCGGATCGCGGTGGCTGAACTCGTAGGGCAAATGGCTGCGTTCGATCAGGAAAGCGCCGGGACGGCACAGCACCTCCTTGCCGTCCTGCGCAAAGCGGATTTCCGCAAGCTCCGGCACCGTGATCAGGAAACACTCTTCCCGTTCATTGAGCAGATGGCGCTCGTGGCGCTTGTAGAGCAGGCCGTCCGACACGTTGCGGGAGACCGAAAGCGGCCCGAGCGACCAGGCACCCAGACTGCCGTTGAAGTCGTGCCCTCCGAGGAAGCGAAGGTCGAGCGAGAAGTAGATGTCGGAAACGACTTGCTGCCAGTATTGCCGGCGTTGCTGCGCGGGAATGTCGTTGGTCGCGTAAGTGGTCTGCATCTTGCGCTCCGTCACTGCCGTCGACTGTGATCTTGTCTTATCTGCTGGCGCGGACCGTTCCGGTGTTGACCGTCGGCCCGTCGCAGCGCCTGCGACTTTCCTTCTTGCTATTCCCCTGCAACTCCCGTGCCCGAACGCGGGAGATAGGTTCTTGTCATGTTCCGCGCATTGCGCGATCGGATCATACGCTGGACGCACAGAATGACGACATCTGCTGCACAGACAAGCGTGCCGAACGGACTGCGTCCGCCACGCTGCGTGTTGTCGAAGCAGCCCCGGCGCAATTACGCCAGGGAACTGCGCAGCCGCGCCAACAGTCCGGCACGGTCATGGCGCGCGGCAAGCGCCTGATCCATCCCGACCTTGACGAACTTGACCGGCGTGTTGGGCTGCAACTGGCCGATCAGGTCCATATCAGCCGCAATGACGGTCCCGACCATGAAATAGCCGCCGCCGGAAACCGCATCGCGATGCAACACGATCGGCTCGGTGCCGCCGGGCACCTGGATCGAACCATAGGGATAGCAGGCGTCGGTGATGTTGGAGGGATCGGAGCCGGCCCCGAACGGAGGCTCGCGCGGAACGAATGCGAGCGGCTTGCCGCCCTTGAAGCGGTAGCCGATCCGGTCCGCTTCCGGCGCGACCTTCCAGGTATCGGAGAAGAAGCCGCTGCCGGCGGCCTCGGTGAGGCGGTGCCAATAGAGCCCCGGCATGGCGCGCAGTTCGGTCGGCATCCCCGCCGGCAGCCCGCGCAACTCCTTGGCGATGGTGCGGCCTTCCTTGACCGGCGCCGCCGATGCGCCGACCGGCAATTCATCGCCGGCCTCGATCTTGCGTCCCTTGAAACCGCCGAGCGCGCCGAGCGCGTAGGTCGAGCGCGAGCCGAGCACCAGCGGCACGTCGATGCCGCCGGCGATCGCGATGTAGGCGCGCGCACCCTGTTTGAGGAAATCGAACGAGAGCTTCTGGCCGCGTTTTACCTTGAAGCTGGTCCAGGTCTCGCGCGGCGCGCCATCGAGCTTCGGCGGCAACTCGGCTCCGGTGACCGCGACCATCGCGTCCTCGGTGAACTCGAGCTCGGGCCCCATGAAGACGGCTTCCAGCACGGCGGCACCTTCTTCGTTGCCGACGAGCAGGTTCGCCGCCGCAAGCGCGTGACGATCCATGCCGCCGGAGAGCGGGATGCCGATGTGATAATAGCCGGGACGACCGAGGTCCTGGACGGTGGTCGCAAGACCCGGTTTCAAGACCTTAATGGGCATGGAGCACCCCCTCGAGCTTGCGATTATAGGCATCGATGTCGCGGTTGAATTCGGTCAGCGAGAACGAGACGTCGCGGATCACCGGCGCGAAGCGGCCGGCGTCGACATCGGCAACCGCAGCGTCATAGGCCGGCCGGTCGATCGGCTTCCATTTCACGATGTCGCCCGGCCTGAACAGGCACATGAAATCCCGGAGATAGCTGATCTTCTGGTTCGGATCGTAGATCGGCATCGGCGTGATGCCGAACATCTGGTAGCCGCCGGCGCCGCGCACCGAGTAGATGCAGCTGAAGCAGCCGCCGTGTCCGACCGTAAGCTTCGGCGTGTCGGTGCGCGGACGCAGATATTTCGGAGCCTGAAGCTGCCGCTGGCGCTCGACCATCTGATAGAGGAAGGGCAGGCCGGCAACGAATCCGACCATCGAGACGAACCAGGGCGCGCTGGAATGCGCCTTGATGAACGAATCGACGCTATCGAGGTTGTTGATGCGCGCCGCATATTCGAGATCGGTGCCGTCGGGATTCTGGTGGCGCTCGCGAAACCGCATCAAGGTCTCGTGCGTCCAGGGATCGTTGTAGAGCACCGGGATCTCGATGATCCGCGTCTTGATGACCGGCTCGGATTTCTCGGTCGACGAATCCAGCCGCTTCAGCTCGGCGAGGAGGTCGTCGGGCTTGATCTGATCCGGATCGAACTTGACCTGGTAGGAGGCATTGGCCGGGCAGATTTCGGTCACGCCCTTGATCCTGGCGTCGCGCACGGCGTTGGTGACGAAGAGGCTCTTGAAAAAGGCCTCCAGCGACATCGCTTCGTCGACTTCGGCAAAGATGTGCTCGTCGCCGCCGAAGGAAAATCTGGTTTGCATGGGACTGCGGCCTCCTGTTGCTGACGGGGCGGGTTATCGTGCGGTTGTCGGAGTGAGTGTAGCGGACGGCGGCGTCGTTGCCGCCGCAAGGGTCTCGGCATGCGCGGCGAGCCACGGCTCGAGCCAGGCGGTGTGGAAACGCGAGGCCTGCACGTCGGGATCGCCTGCCAGAGCCTGGTGCAACGGCTTGGTCGTCGCCAGGCCTTCGACCTCGAGCTCGGCCAGCGCGCGGATGAGCCGCGCAATGGCGCTGGGACGGTCGCGATCGTGAACGATCAGTTTTCCGAGCAGGCTGTCGTAGAAGGGCGGCACCGTGTAGCCGGCATAGAGCATGCTGTCGAAACGCACCCCGTCTCCGCCGGGGATGCTGAGCGCGCTCACCGTGCCGGGGTTCGGCATGAAGCCTTTCGCTGGATCCTCGGCGTTGATGCGGACCTCGATCGAATGGCCTTCGACCTGCACCTGATCCTGACGGATGCGGAGCCGCTCACCGCCCGCGATCCGGATCATCTCGACCACCAGGTCGATCCCGGTCACCATCTCCGTCACCGGATGTTCGACCTGGATGCGGGTGTTCATCTCGAGGAAGTAGAATTCATGGCTGCGGTCGTCATAGAGATATTCGATCGTCCCGGCGCCACGATAGTTCACCGCCTTGGCGAGCGCGACCGCTGACGCGCATAGCAGTCCACGCACCGCCGGCGTCAGCGACGGCGAGGGCGCTTCTTCCCAAACCTTCTGGCGGCGGCGCTGCAACGAGCATTCGCGTTCGAAGCAGTGAATGACGTCGTTGCCGTCGCCCAGCACCTGCACCTCGATATGCCGCGCGCCTTCGACCAGTTTTTCGACATAGAGGCCGCCATCGCCGAACGCCGCCAGCGCCTCGGCCTGGGCCTGCGGCATCAGGTGATGAAATTCCTCCGCGGTTCGCGCAATGCGGATGCCGCGCCCGCCGCCACCGGCCGCGGCCTTGATCATCACCGGGAAGCCGGTCGTTTCGACCAGCGCGAAGGCGGCCTCGGCGGACTCCAGGCGTCCGCGGCTGCCCGGGACGGTCGGAACGCCGGCAGCGGCGGCCACTTCGCGGGCGGCAACCTTGTCGCCCATCAGGCGGATCGATTGTGCGGTGGGGCCGACGAAGGTCAGGCCGGCGGCTTCGACGGCCGCGGCGAAGGTGGCGTTCTCCGCAAGGAAGCCATAGCCGGGATGGATGGCGTCGGCACCGCTGGCCTTGGCCGCGGCGAGGATTGCCTCCTGGTTGAGATAGGATTTCGAGGCCTGCGGCGGACCGATGTCGACCGCCTCGTCGGCGAGGCGGACGGCAAGCGAGTCCTTGTCGGCCTTGCTGTAGACCTGCACGGTCGCAATACCGAGTTGGCGTGCCGCGCGGTTGATCCGCACGGCGATCTCGCCGCGGTTGGCAATGAGGAGCTTCTTGATCGTCATGGATGCTGGTCGGCTCAAACGTCGATCTCGGCGATGGGCTGGCCGGCCATCACGGCTTCCTCGTTCTCCGCCAGGAAGCGCACGATCTTGCCCGCCGCGCCCGCCTTGACCTCGTTGAATGATTTCATCACCTCGATGAGGCCGATCGTGTCGTCTTCCGTGATGCTGTCGCCATCGGACTTGTAGTCCGGCTTGTCGGGGGCGGGCTTGCGGTAGAAGATCCCCGGTAGCGGCGAGAATATCTGCTGAGTGGCCATGGAATGTCCTCGTGTGTTCGCTTCGATCGTCGTGGCGCGATGTATCAGGGCGCGGTCAGATAGGGACGCACCGCTTCGCGTACCGCCTCCGCGATGGCAACCGCATTGGGCGTGTCGGAATGGATGCAGATGGAATCGGCCCCGACAATGATGTCGTTTCCGGCCACCGTGCGGGTCTTGCCCTCGTTCACCGCGCGCGTGCAGCGTGAGGCCGCATCGACGGGATCCTTGGCATCGTGTTCGCGGGTGATGATGAGGCTGCCGTCGGCGTTGTAGTCGAGATCGGCATAGTATTCGGCGACGAAGGTGTGACCGCGGCGCTCGTAGACCTTCTGATGCAGCGTGCCCTTCATGCCGAGCAGCGGCACCTTGTAGACATCGGCGGCGTCGGCGACCGCCTCCGCGATGTCCTCGTTGCGGGATGCCATGCCGTACAGCGCGCCGTGCGGTTTGATGTGATTGAGCGGCATGCCCTCGGCATCGAGGAACGCCTTGAGCGCACCGATCTGGTAGAGCAGGCAGTTCGCGAGCTCGTCGCGATCGATCTTCATCTCCCTGCGCCCGAAGCCCTGCAGGTCAGGCAGCGACGGGTGGGCGCCGACCTTGACGCCATGCTGTCTGGCCAGTTGCACGGTCTTGCGCATGTGGTTGAAGTCGGAGGCATGAAAGCCGCAGGCGACGTTCGCGACGTCGATATGAGGCATCAGGGCCTTGTCATCGCCCATCCTGTAGAGGCCGTAGGCTTCGCCCATGTCGCAATTGATGACGACCATATTTCACTTTCCTCCCGTTGTCCTGTTCCGGGCTGTTGCGTGTGATCCGATCGGCCGGCCCGCCTGCGGATGCGACGAGGCATCCGCAAGCGATGCGCGGCGAGCTTGCTCGCAGAGTTACTTGGAGATCAAATAATCGACCGGGATTTTTTCCGAGATCGTCCACTGATCGATCACCTTCGGCTTGCCGGCCTCGGTGTCGACGATCAGATAACGTCCCTGGTTCTGGTGGTGGATGTCCTTGTTGAAGGTGCGCGGCCCGAACAGCGTGGGCTCGTTGGTCATCTTCTCGAGCTCGGCCACCACGCCCGCAGCGTCGGTCGTCTTGGCGCGTTCGACCGCCTTGGCCCAGACGTCGATCAGGACGTAGCCTGGATAGACGTATTGGCTGGACGGATCGCCGCCGGTGACTTCCTTGTACTTCTTGTTGAACTCGTTGACCTTCGGGTTCGGATCGTCGCCATAGACCGAGCCTTGCACCGGAACGTAGAAGTTCGACAGGTCAGGCACGGCGTTCAGCCAGTAGCTGCCGTCGACGCCCGAGCCGTTGAGGATCATCGATTTGATGCCGGCGGCGCGGATCTGCTTGATGGCAGAGACGGCGCCCGGCATCATGGTGCAGAGCATGATGGCGTCGGGTTCCTTTGGCAGGCTCTTGATCCGCGTGATCTGGGACGCGATCGAGGCGTCGTCGTTCTTGAAGGTGTCGCTGCCGGCGAGGGTAGCGTCCTTCAGACGCGGCAGCATCCAGTCGAAGCCGTCGCAGATGCCCTTGTTGTAGACGGTCCAGCTGTCGAGCAGCCGATAGAAGCTGCGGACATTCTTCTTGGTGTAGGCCCATTCCGACATGGTCGCGCCCTGCACCGGCGCCAGCACCGAAGCCGAGAACGAGAACGGCCCGACGCCGGGGATGCCGGCCTTGATCGATTCGGCGCACAGGAAGAAGGAGACCTTGCCGGCCGCCTGCGCCTGCAGCGCGGCCGGTGCGCCGAAATCATAGTCGCAGGAGACGATGACGAGGTCGGCACCCTGGTCGAGCACCGCAAGTCCGGCCTTGGCGCCTTCGGCCTGGTCGGTCTTGGTGTCGGCGAACACCGGCTTGATCTTCTTGCCGAGCAGGCCGCCCGCCTTGTTGATCTCGTCGATGCGGATCAGGGCGGCATCCTGCGCGGGCTTGTCATAGGCCTGCATGAAGCCTGATGCGGCGGTCGCGAATCCGACCACGATCTCGTTCGCGGCATGGGACGGTGTGAGCCACAATGTGGACACGCCGGCCAATATCCCCAGTATCTTGGTAAAACGCATGATCCACTCCTCCAATGATGCAACGAACTTCAGTTGGTTTCCTTCAGCGCAGTCTGTACCGGCGGTGCGAGGCGCCGCTGCAGCGGCCAGCCGCGCCATGTGAATTCCCGGTTGCGGGTCAGGCCGCTCGGCAGGTAGATCAGGATGACGATGGTGATGATGCCGATCGCGATCTCCTGGGCGCCGTTCGGCAGCGCCACGGTCAGGCCGCCGACGCTGAAACCCCTTTCGAGGTTGCGAAACAGCTCGATCAGCACCGACATCGCGACCACGCCGGACACCGCGCCGCTGAGGCTGTACATACCGCCGACCACCAGCATCGACAGCGCGATGAAGGTGGTGCGCAGGTAGAACGAGCCGGGATTGACGATGCTCAGGAAGTGCGCATAGAGCGCACCGGCCAGGCCGATGATGAAGGCGCTGACGACGAAGGCGACCAGCCGCTCCCGCACGATATCAACGCCGGAGGCGCTGGCGGCGACGGCCTCGTCACGCGCCGCGCGCAGCGCGAGCCCGGAGCGCGACACCGAGTAGAGATAGGCGATCGCGATGGCGACCGCGGCGCCCAGCCACCCGACCCAGACGTTCATGGTCGGGGGAATTCCGACGATCGAACCCTGTCCGCCGGTGACCGAGTCCCAGTTCGAATAGACGTTGTTGACGACGCCGAGCAGGCCGAAGGTGGCGATCGAGGCGGCGATCCCCGAGAGCCGCATGATGATGCGGCCGACGATCAGCGCAAACAGGGCCGCGAATGCACCGGAGATCGGCGTCGCGATCCACATCGGCAATTGCGTGTGCAGCAGCCAGGCCGGCAATCCCTTGAGCGTGATCGACTTCATGACAGGCGGGATCGCCAGCCATGCCGTCATGTAGGCGCCGAGGCACATGAAGCTGATATGCCCGAATGACAGCAGGCCGGAATTGCCGATAAAGGCGTAAAGCCCGACCACCACCATGATGTTGATGAACATTTCGATCGCCGTGCGGTTGAAGGCGCGGCTGCCGAACTGATAGGTCAACGCCGTCATGGCCAGCAGCACCACGATCAGGATGATCGGGGTGATGATCGTTTGCCGGATGACGGATGGCGGCCGCGACATGGATCAGACTCGCTGCTTGGCGGATTTCGGGGCGAACAGGCCCTGCGGGCGAACCAGCAGGACCACGATCACCGCGCCATAGACGAAGGCGTCGCGGAATACGCGGGCATCGTGCGGCAGGGTGGCCTGGAACACGACGCTCGCAGCTCCGATCAGGAAGCCGGCGGCGACCGCGCCGGGCACGCTGCCGAGCCCGCCGATCACGGTTGCGATGAAGGCGATCAGCATGACATTGGCGCCCATGCCGATATCGGCCGTGCCGGAATTGGTGGCGAGGATCAGGCCGATCGCCGCCGCCAGCATGCCGCTGATGGCAAAGGCCAGCAGGATGACGCCGTTGGCGCGCACGCCGAGCATGCGGGCCATGGTGAAATTCTCGGCGGCGGCGCGCATCTCGAGGCCATAGCGCGTGCGCTTCAGGAACAGCACCAGCACCGCGAGCACCACCAGCGTGATGATGATGGTGACGACCTGCAGCATCGGAATATGGGCGCCGAGAAACTCCACCGGCAGGCCGAGGTTTGGCCACAGCGTGATCGACTTCGGGCGGCTCGAATAGAGCAACAGCAGCAGATGGCGGATCACGAAGCCGAGCGCAAAGGACGCGATCATCATGGTCGCTGGATTGGCGTTGCGGAAGCGGCGGAAGACGACGACTTCCGACAGCATCGACAGCCCGGCGCCGACCAGCAGCAGCAGGGGGATCAGCAGGTAAAATGGCAGCCGGCCGGCAAATACGATCGCGGCAGCATCGACCGACGGCAACAACATGGCGAAGACACAAAAGGCGATGAAATCGCCATGCGCGAAGTTGACCAGGCGCATGACCCCGAACACCGCCGCGATGCCGAGCGCGCCGAGCGCATAAAGGCTGCCCAGGCTCAACGCGTCGAACACGATTTGCAGGGCAGCGGTCATGGCCTAATGGTCCCCGAAGCCGAAATAGGCCTGTTTCAGCCGTGCGTCCTTGACCATGTCGGCAGCCTCGCCCTCCAGCACGATGCGGCCGCCCCGGATCAGGACCATCCGCCCGCCCGTCATTTTGGCGCGGGTCGAGCTTTGCTCGACGATCAGCAGCGTGAGCTTGCGCTGTGCGCGCAGGCGCATCAGGATCTCGTAGACCTGGTCGATGATCTTGGGCGCAAGGCCGAGCGACGGCTCGTCGATCGCCATGATGCGGGGAGCCGCCATCAAGGCGCGGCCGATCACCAGCATCTGTTGCTGACCACCCGACAGCATGCCGGCCGTCGTGTGGCGACGCTCCGCCAGCATCGGGAAATCCCGGTAGACGGACTCAAGATCGCCGGCAATCCTGGTCCGGTCGGCGCGCATGCCGGTGCCGACTTTCAGGTTCTCTTCGACGGTCAGGCCGCCGAACACGTTGCGTCCTTCGGGCACCAGCGAAAATCCGCGCCGCGCGATCTCTTCCGGTGCTGCGCCGGTCACGCGCGCGCCGTCCAGCGTGATGCTGCCCGAGCCTGTCGGCACGACGCCGGCGATCGCATTCAGCAGGGTCGACTTTCCGGCGCCGTTGGGGCCGGTCACGAACAGGATTTCGCCCTCGGCGATGGTCAGCGTGACGCCGCGCAAGGCGGTGAGGCGCCCATAGCTCACGGTGATGTCGTTGACCGCCAGCAAGGTCATGACGCCGCGGCCTCTTCCGCGAGCGCCGGAACGACCTCGTCCTGCTGGGTGCCCATATAGGCATGCCGAACCGCGTCGCGGCGGCGGATCTGGTCGGGCGCGCCGACCTCGATGATCTCGCCGGAATCCAGCACGAAGATGCGTTCGCACAGTTCGAGCACGAGCCCGATATTGTGCTCGATCAGGAGAACGCCGATGCCGAGCTCGGCGGCGATCCGCTTGATAACTGCGGCCAGATCGTGGCTCTCATGCTCGGACATGCCGGCCGCGGGCTCGTCGAGCAGCAGATAGCGCGGCGTGCACATGATGGCGCGGCCGATCGCGACGCGGCGTTCGTCGGTATAGGGCAGGGCGCCGGCAATCGTGGCTGCGAGCGGCGAAATGCCGAGCCAGGTCAAGACGCGCCTGGCTTCCGCAATCGCGTCGCGCCGGCTCTGGCCGAGGCCGACGCCCGTCACTTCGAGGTTGTCGAGAACAGGGAGATCGCGGAACAATCGTCCCGATTGAAACGTGCGCGCGACGCCCATCCGCCGCAGTTTGTGCGTGGCAATGCCGCCGATCGCGGCGCCCTCCAGCTCGACGGTTCCCGTGCCGACCGTCTGGAATCCGGTCAGGACGTTGATCAGCGTGGTTTTTCCCGCGCCGTTGGGCCCGATCAATCCGGTGATGCGGCCGCGGGGGACAGCCAGGGTCACGTTCGACAGCGCTTTCAGGCCATCGAATTGGACGCTGACGTCGCGAGCGACCAACTCCAAGCCTTGGGAAGTCATCGAGCTGCGGTCCCCTACGCGAAGCAACGATTGATTTTTTCGACGCGCGGGGCGATTGTAAAATTCGAAAAAGTAGTCACTGATATCGGAAAAATTGATGACCCTGACTTTCCGTCAGGTCCGCCACTTCATTGCCACCGCGGAATCCGGCAGGGTTTCGGCGGCTGCGGCTGCGCTCAACGTGACGCAATCGGCCGTCACGGCATCGATCAAGGCGCTTGAAGCCGATCTCGGCCACAAGCTGTTTGACCGGCATTCCAACGGCGTCACGCTCACCGTCGACGGTCAGCAGTTCCTGCAGCGCGCCCGCGCCATCGAAGCCAGCGTGTCGGATGCGATGCGGGGGCCGCACCGCTGGGGCACCCAGGTCGACGGCACCGTCGACGTCGCGGTCAGCTACACGGTGGCCGGATATTTCCTGCCGCCGCTGCTGTCGCGCTTCTGGCGATCCTTTCCCGGCATTACCGTGCGGCTTCATGAGTTTCAGCGCGATGCCATCGAGCAGAGCCTGGTGAAAGGCAGCGTCGATGCGGCGATCATGCTTGTCTCGAATCTGCATGATCGGCGCAGCATCCATTCACGCCTCTTGCTGCGGTCTCCGCGCCGGCTCTGGACCTGCGCCAATCATCCGCTGTTGCGCAAGGACAAGGTCACGCTGGCCGATCTTGCCGGCGAGCCGTATCTGATGCTGACGGTCGACGAGGCCGAACGTTCCGCGATGCGTTACTGGCAGCGCACCCCGCATGTCCCCAACGTGACTTTCCGTACGCTGTCTGTGGAGGCGGTCCGCAGCATGGTGGCGACCGGAATGGGTATCACGATCCTGTCCGACATGGTCTATCGGCCCTGGTCCCTCGAGGGACATCGTATCGACGTCAAGGTGCTGGACGATGACGTGCACACGATGGACGTCGGTCTGGCCTGGAAGAGCAAGTCGCGCCTTTCTCCGGCGGCCCGCGCCTTCTGCGAGTTTGTCGCGCACGCCTATCCGGGATCGGAGCCGATCCAGTTCGACTGAGGATGGCGGTCAAGGGGGCACGTGAAGGCCCGCCGCTGCGACTGTGACCCAACTAACAAGGGCTGCAATGGCGTTCGTGCTAACTTCTGAGCGCGGTTGGCACCGTGCCTCCCGCGGCGCCTCCGTTCCAACGGGCTGCCCGCTCACTACGAACCGCCTAGCAGCCGCGGGCGCGGCAGCCCTGCGGGCGCTTTGGATCAGCGGTCCACTTCGATTTCAAGTTCGGCGAACCGCTTGTATATCCACGATCGTCCGTCAAACCGTCGCCAGACGCGCCCCCAAGCCAACTCGCTCGTAATTGTTCGCCGTGGGACAATCACAGTCCACACGTGCCAAAGCGACATCCAGTCAGGCTTCGTCATACGGCTTCTTCAGTCAATTCGATCGGTTCGTATGTACGAAGCCGCCACGCCGAATATCCTGGCGCGACGGCTTCGCCATGGTGGACCCGGATGGAGGGCAATATCCGGTACGCTGATGTCTGAGGGCTTCTGAGCATCAAGGCAAACGAACTCGCGCGTTAAGCTTGATGTCGCGCGGCGAGGTTAAATCTGGAACCTCCGCGCTCGGGTTAGCCCCATTTAGTTGAGGTTAACCGCACCATGTTATTGACGTCGCGCACTTGTGGCTGATCCCTTTTGCCGGAAACTGCACCCCCAGTGATTGGAGACGGGGAAGTGTCCTTCCAGCTGACCGTCTTGAAAGTGCTGGCCGGCCAGCCCACCGGGCGGGCCTCCGTTGCCGAAGTACGGCATGCCGTCGAAATCCTGATGAACAGCGGCAAGGACTGGACCGATCGCATGAAGCGGCTGCTCGCGCATGCGCCGGACCTGAATATCTTCTCGGCCAGGTTCGTGCTCCGTGATGTTGAAGGCTGGTCGATCACAGAAGAAGGTCGGCAATTCCTCTCCACGCTCGAAACGGCTGTCGCCGTTCGGAGAGAGCCGCCTCGATCGACCGCCGATCTGCCGCCCGGCGAGCCCGCTGCGCCGCCGGCAACGGATGCGGCAAGATCACTTGATCTACCCAGAAACCGTCGTCAGAAGCCGCGGCGGCGCCGCGCCAAAAGCCAATCCAACCGGCGCACAGCGTGACGCAGCGGCGCCGGCTTCGCGCCGGTCGCGGCGCGCGCGGTACCCCGATCGTTAGTAGAAACGCAATCTTTCACGCGCAGCATCGATCTAATTTGCATTAGTTATTGATGGGCTCGGAAATGATTGCTTTTCCCGACAGGCGAAAGTCTGTGCGTAATCCATCGCTGGATAATGCGTTAATCAGGTTTGGCGACATGTCATTGTGCTGTGTCGTCGGCGACATCACAGAGAACGGCGCGGCGCTGAAGGCGGATGATCCGCCGTCACCCCTTCCTGACCAATTCACGCTTATTGTTCCGCCAAGCAAGACTTACTCGTGCAACGTCGTTTGGCGAAAAGGCGCATGGCTCGGCGTCGCATTCGTTGCTGGATGACAGGGGCGGGTGTTTGATAACCTCGAATTGAGGGAAAATGCCAAGGCAATGTGAGCTATTTCACATGCCGTCACACGCTTAGCTGACACTATCCCGCTGTGATTTCAGCGGGACACCATGGACGACGATTTTTGCAGAGAGAGGGCGCGGACCGTGCGGGCGCTTGCTGAGCAAGCTGACCCGTTCATCAGGAAGCGCCTGTTGCAGCTGGCCGCTCACTACGAACGACGCGTCGCTCAGCCAGAGAAGGCTGATCGAGATCGAGCTGACCTGCCCGCGCTCTGGCCATCGATCTGGCCAACGTGAATTCCGGACAAGGGCTTAGCGAACAGTAGGAAGCCGAGAACGCCGCTCGCCCTATCCTTGGCGTAGAACGGTGCGACGGTAGACACGGTCACGGCGGCCAACCTCAACATCGTGAGTTGATCCGCCGCGGCCTCTGCCCGGCGGCAGGATCGCTCGCGCCGATATCGCGGCAATGACGGGAACCTGCTATTCGCTGGTGTGAGACATCCACCCGATCGCAGGGACTCGAAATGAACGTGCCGCCCATCGAGATTCGTCGGCTCTTGCCTGAGGACGCTGCCCTCTACCGCGACATCCGCCTCGAGGCGCTGCGCTTGAGCCCTGAGGCGTTCGGCAGCGCCTATGAGACGGAGAGCGCGCATCCCGTCGGCTGGTTCGCCGAGCGGCTCGAACGCGGCGCGGTGATACTTGGGGCGTTTCGCGGCGGCGAACTCGCAGGCATCGTCGGCTTCGTCGTGGCGGAGGGGCCGAAGCGGCGGCACAAGGGCGAGCTGGTCGGCATGTACGTGCGGTCGGCGGCGCGGCGCACCGGCGTCGGCGGTCTTCTGATCGATGCCGCGCTCGATCTTGCCGCTGAAACGGTCGAGCTGGTGCTGATCGGCGTGGTGAAGGGCAACGAGCAGGCTCATCGGCTCTACCGCAGCGCGGGCTTTGTCGAGTACGGGATCGAGCGGCGTGCCCTGAAGATCGACGGCCGCTACTACGACGACATCCTGATGGCGAAGGATCTCGTCGCGCGCGGCTGACTGCGCGCGATGCAGCGCCCCGGTTGCGGCGGGCCGTTGCGATCGATGCACGTCCACGCATAAGGTCGCGCATTCGCTTGCCGCCATCGCCCGGGGAACAGCCATGCCGAAGATCGACCTGACAAAAGTGCCGGAACGCAAGGGGACGGGTTACCCGGCCGAGTTCGCCGCGCCATGCGCCGAGCGCGTGCGGCAGCGTCTCGGTGACGCCGGCGGGCTCGCCGACTTCGGCGTCAATCTGATGCGGTTGCCGCCGGGCAACTGGAGCCAGCGCCATTGGCACTCGGACGAGGACGAATTCGTCTATGTGCTAGCGGGCGAGGTGGTGCTGGTGGAAGACGGCGGCGAGACCGTGCTGCGCGCCGGCGATTGCACGGCGTTTCCGAAAAACTCCGGCAACGGACACCATCTGATCAACCGTTCGCAGATGACGGCGACCTATCTCGAGGTCGGCTCGCGCTCGCGCGCCGACGTCATCACCTGCTCCGACATCGACATGATGAGCCCGAGCTCCGACGGCCGCTTCCTGCACAAGGACGGCACGCCCTACGAATAGCCGAACGGACGCGGCAGCGGTTGGGCATTGCGGATTGATCGCCAAAGGCCCAAATTTCCAGGGATAGCGTCTGGATACATTGCGATGACGGAATGGTATTTCGTTTGGCTTGATGGCCCGCGCGGGCCCGAACCGCAGAAATGGTCGTCGGACGGGCTCTGGGGGCAGCTTGGCCGCCAGGACATCATTGTGCGCTTTCCGCTGACGGAGCGCGAAGCCACGCTGTCGATCGACCAGCTCGCGAGATTGCACCCGGTGCCGGAGTGAACCAGCCGCGCGAGCGCCGGCGGCCTCACACCACCAGCCGACCTTCGCGCTCGGCGACCATGATCTGCGCTTCCGTCCCCGAATTGAACTCGAGCCGGTCGGCCTCGATGCCGTCGCTGAAGATGACGCCGTTCTCGGGCATCAGCGAGCGCAGGCTGAGGCGCTCGGCGCGGTCGAGGCTGCCGCAGACCAGCGTGACCTGCGAGGTGCGGCTTGGAAACGGCTCGCGCACCGCAAAGCGTAGTACGCCCGCGTCCCACGGCTGCGGCAGATAGGGCGGGGCGCTGCCGCCATTGCCGAAGCTGCCTGCGATCGCGAGCGAGCCGGTGACGATGCTCTTGAACCAGGCGGTCGAGCCGAGGCCGGTCGCGACGATCAGGCCGCTCGACGACTGCCGCTCCTTCTGCCCGGCGAGCGCGATCTCGTAGACGGCTGACGTATGAGTGCGCGCGCCGATGAAGAGGTCGTTGACGGCGTAGAGCACCTGGCCGTTGGTGAGCTCGGCCCTGGCCATGGTCACCGCCTTGTGGCTGCGTCTGTCGGATGCGACCTCGCGCAGCAGGGCAGGGAGATCGCGCGGCACGAAGGGCAGCAGGATGCCGTCGTAGCGTTTCGCATCGGGGTTGAGCCCGATCAGGGGATGGCCGTCGAGATATTTCATCGTGTTGGCGACCACGCCGTCCTGGCCGAGCGCCACCACGATGTCGGCGGGGCCGAAGATGAAGTTCGGCAGAAAGCTCCGGTCGATGATCTGGTAGCGTCCCCATTGCTCCAGCGCCTGCACGGTGACGTGGCGCTCGGCCTGGTAGATATCGTGCTCGCGCTGGTAGTCGGAGAAGTCGGCACCGAGATGCTCGACATAAAAGCGGGCCTGCGCCGCGGTCAGGTATTTTGCGATCAGTTCCTCGAGCCGCGTCTTGCGGGTGACGAGGACGATCTTGCGGTCATTGTCGGCGGGCACGGGCAACCTCCACAGCGGCGGGCTTCTCCAGCAGCGAGTTGAGCAGATCGGGCGAGACGTTGAGCTGGCCAATCTTCTCGGCCTTTTCGGCGATGCCGCTGAAGGCCTGCGCGATCAGCTGTCCCGGCTGCATGCCGGCTGAGGCCAGCGCCTGGATCACGCGGGTGTCGACGCCCTCGAAGATCTTCATCAGCGCCCCCACGCGGTAGGCCTCGGCATCCGCCAGCGTGCGGGTGTTCTCGGCGTTGAGGCCGACAAAATCCTTGCGCTTGCTCTCCAGCGTGATGTCGGCGACCATGCCGGCCTCGCGCAGCTCGGCCTGCTTGGCGGCGACGCTCGCCTCGGCGTCCATCTGGGTCTCCCGGATCGAGCGCTTCTTCTGCTCGACCGCGATCTCGGTGTCGAGCTCGCTCTCGCGGATGGCGCGTTCCTGTTCCACGGCAAAATTGCGCCGCGCGAAGATCGCCTCGTCCGCGCTCTTGAGGATCGCTTCGCGCGCCTCGGCCTCCAGCGCCTTGGCGGTATCCGGCGTCGGCTTCACGCCGCGGATCGAGACGCCGAGGATTTCCAGGCCAAGCGAAGCGATATCGGCGCGGCCGCGCAATCCTGTCTCGATCAGGCCGGCGATGCGGTCGGCGGCCTGCAGGGCCTCCTTCAAGGTCAGCTCTTTGACCGCCTGCTGGGCCAGCACCTCGACGGTGGCGAGGATCCGCTGCGGCAGCTTCTCCGGGTCGTCGGACTCGTAGGTCTTGCCGTCGGCCTTGAGGGTGAAGTTGAGCATCGCAGCTGCCTTCTGCGGCTCGCTGATCCGGTAAGTGACATGGCCCTGAATGGTCAACGCCTGGAAGTCGCGGGCGATCTGCTGGAAGATGAAGGCCGCGTCGCGGCTGCCGATCGGGACCGCGACCAGCGAGGTGACCGGCCCATAATAGAAGCCGGACAGGCCGGCGCCTTGCTGGGTCACCGCGCCGCGGCGGAATTTCATGAGGTAGGTGGTCGGCTGGGCCTTGATGAAGCGGAGACCGAACATGGCGTGCACTCCCATAGTAAGTTGGTCTGAACAACTAAGTTAGTTGGACTGTACAACTAAGTATGTTATTGTCAAGCCGGGGCGCGAAAGGGTTCACGCCACCAGAGCGTTTTCGAGCGAAGTGGATACCGGTTCGCGTGAAGAAAACGCGTCAAGACAAGAAGCTCTAGAGGAGCGGGGAGAGCATGCCCGAGAAGCCGGATCTCGACTTTCCGAGGCCGCTGACGACGGTCGACGTCGTCATCTTCGCCATCCGGTCAGACGCGCTTCAGGTCCTCTTGGTTCAACGCCCAAGAGCGGAAACCGAGCCGTTCCCAGGGTCTTGGGCGTTGCCGGGCGGCTTCGTCGATATCGCCGGCGATCGCGACCTCGAAGCCTGCGCGGCGCGCAAGCTGAAGGACAAGACCGGCGTCGTCAGTCCGTATCTGGAGCAGCTCGGCAGCTGGGGCAGTGCCACGCGGGATCCGCGCGGCTGGTCTGCGACGCACGCCTATTTCGCATTGCTGGGCGAGCACGCCGCGGGCGGCGCGCTGGCCGCGGATGCGCAGTGGTTCGCGGTCGAGGGCGAGAAGGTGAGGCCGAAGCTTGCCTTCGACCATGCTGAGATCCTGCAGGCCGCGATCCAGCGGCTGCGCAGCAAGGTCGAGTACACCTCGCTGCCGGTCTATCTGATGCCGCCGGAATTCACGCTGCCGGAATTGCAGCGGACCTTTGAGATCGTGCTTGATCGCCCGCTGGAGAAGAGCGCGTTCCGCACCCGCATGCTCGCCGCCGACCTGATCGAGCCGGTTGCGAAGATGCGCAAGGGGCCGAACCGGCCGGCGCAGCTCTACCGGTTGAAGAGGTCCAAGGCCCCGGTGTTCTTCGCGCGGACCTTCAATCCGCCGGATTGAGATACGTGACCGGGCGTCAAACCGAAAGATCGAAGCCGGGCGTCGCGACGTCAGTCAGAAAGGAGGTGAGGAACATCTTGCCAAGCACATGTTTGGCCGCGGGGGTGCCGACCTTGATCCGGCCGGCACTTGTGGCCTCTGCGAGCTCGGCCAGCGTCGGCGCCGCAAGGCTCGTGTCGGGTGCGGTGCGCGGGGCGGTGGCGGATGCGCTGAGCAGCACGCCGGCGTAATAGAGACGGGTGAGGGCGCGGACGTGCGCGAGCCGGGCGCGCAGCGCGTCGTTCAGCGGATGGCCGCGCCAGGCACGATGCAGAATGTCTTGCAGCTCCGGCGTCCTCGCGAGGCTGTCGCCGACAACAGCGAGATCGACCAGTGGATCGGTCCGGTAGGCGGACTCCCAGTCGATCATCCAAAGCCTCACGCCATCGAACAGGATGTTGGCGGGAAGCGGGTCGTTGTGGCTCGAGACCGAGTTCGTGTCATCCCACACATAGGCCACGCGGATGCGTTCGAGATGTTCGTTACACAGGTCGAGCACGCCGGGTGCGAACAGGCCGGTGCGGCCAACATGGGCCCAGAGCCGGGCCACGATGTCGGGATAGCGCACGAAGGACGGAAAGGTCGGCGTCGCCTGTAGCCGCGCCAGCAATTCGCCGAGCGCCTTCGCCAGCACCGGCAGGCCGCCGGGATAGCGGCCGAGCGGCTGCCGCTGCACGAAATCCATCACCGCGACTCGCGACGTCTCGTTGGCATAATAGAGTCGCGGCGCGATGCCGGCCTCGGCGGCAATCCTGAGCGAAACATATTGATACGGATTGCGCAGCGGGCTCGGTACCCCTTCGATCCGTAGCAAATAATTCTCGCCGCCCGCATCGATCCGGAACAATTGCGCGGATGTGGCGCCGCCCGAGACAGATGTAACGGCGTCGATCGTTGCCGTGCCGATCACTTCACGCAGTGCGGCATGCGCCGCTTCGCGCTGCACAGGCGGAAGTGTATCGAGATCACTCATGCACAAAGAACTAGCATGACGGCTATGCGTGCCGAAATCGCATTGATGCAGCGTTCTCGATCTATTGCTGGCAGCGCGCGACGAAGCATGAAACAGTGCCGTAAAAATCATGTTGGGAGAAAACTTGATGTCGTTCGAGCGGGGGTTGCATTGCGCCGTTGCGTGCAGGACCGTTAAGTGCAGATCATGGATCGCGTTGCCATTATTCTGCCTGATCAGCACCTTCGGAGTGATGCATCGCGCCGCCGCTAGCGAATCCTTGCAGATTGTGGACGCGCGCGTACCGGCGGCCGACAAAGAAGGCGGGGACCTTCCCTTGACGATGACGATCAAGAACGAGGCCGACAGCGCCGATGCGCTGCTCCGTGTCCGCTGCCCGGTTGCGAATTTTTCCGAGCGTCACATCGTCGATCGCGGCGAAGGCGCGCCGGCGATGCGCTCGATATCCAATATACCAGTCCCGGCCAAGGGGACGCTCGAGCTGAAGCGCGACGGCTATCACGTCATGCTGCTGCAGCTGCGCCAGGTGCTCACGCCCGGCGAGACGTTCAAATGCGCGATCGTCTTTCAGAAGGCAGGCACAATCGAGACGGAGGTGCTGGTCCAGAAGTGACCACGGGAAGGCGGCGGGTGAGACTGTCACCTGTCGGGACTCAAGGCTTCTCGCGCGATCGCCCGTATGTGACGGGCGGTTCGATCAATGAAGAATGCTAGATCCGGAGGAAATGAATCTATGACAAGGTTGAATTGGGTTAAATCGCACATGCTCGCGGCGGCAGTAGCATCCGCTGCGACCCTCGCGGGCTCTTTCGCGCTCGCCGACGATGTCAACCAGGAGCGTCTGCTCAATGCCGACAAGGAAGCCGGCAACTGGCTGCACCACCACAAGAACTACTCGGCGACCCGCTTCTCGTCGCTGGCGGATATCAACAAGGACAACGTCAAGAACCTGAAGGTCGCCTGGACCATGCATCTCGGCGGCGTCGAGGGCGGCGGAATCTGGTCGCATGGCGGCCTGGAGGGAACTCCGATCGTCGAGAACGGATTCATGTACGTCACCGACGGCTGGGGTTCGGTCTACAAGATCGATGCCCACGGCGGCAAAGGCGTGCTGGTCTGGAAGATGGATCCCAAGACCGACCACGACTGGGCCGGCGCGGTCGCCTGCTGCGGCGTCGACAATCGCGGCGTCGCGCTGTGGGATAACCTCGTCGTCTCGCACACGCTCGATGGCCGCCTGATCGCGACCAACAAGGAGACCGGGCAGGTTGCCTGGCAGCGTCAGGTCGCCGATCCCGACAAGGGTGAGGTCATCACCGGTGCGCCTCTGATCGTCAAGGGAATGGCGATCACGGGCGTGGCCGGCGCCGAATACGGCATTCGCGGCTGGATTGCCGCGACCGATCTGAAGAGCCAGAAGGAAGTCTGGCGCACCCACACTATCCCGGGCAAGGACGAGCCGGGTCACGAGACCTGGAAGGACGACAAGAACGCCAAGGCGAGCGGCGGCGGATCGACCTGGGTCACCGGCAGCTTCGACCCCTCGACCAACACCATCGTCTGGGGCGTCGGCAATCCCGGACCGGACTGGGATAATGAATACCGGCCCGGCGACAACCTCTACACCGACTCTTCGCTTGGTCTCGATGCCGACACCGGCAAGATCAAGTGGCACTACCAGCACACGCCGAACGATCCCTACGACTATGACAGCGTGGCGGAGAACGTGCTGGTCGACGTCCCCGGTCCGAACAACACGACGCTGAAGCTCGCGCTCGAGGCCGACCGCAACGGCTTTGCCTATGCGATCGACCGCAACAGCGGCAAGTTCGTCTGGGGTCTGCCCTTCGTCAAGAAGGTGACCTGGACCAAGGGTCTCGATCCGGAGTCCGGCAAGCCGGTGGAGTATGATCCGAAGCAGGGCGTGCAGAAGTATAACGCGTCGGTCACGCCGAGCCGCACCAACAAGGAAACGGACATCTGCCCCGGCAACATGGGCGGCAAGAACTGGCCGCCGACCGCGTACAATCCGAACCTGAAGCTCTGGTACATCCCGGTGATCGAGAGCTGCAACCGGATCAAGGTCGAGGAGATGACGCCGGACAAGGTGAAGGCGCGCGAGTTCTTCACCGGCGGCGGGCCGAGCCAGCCGTTCAAGATCACGGGCAGCGTGACCGCGATCGACGTCACCACTGGCAAGATGGCGGGGAAGGCGGAGACGGAATTCCCGAACCTCGGCGGCATTCTGGCGACGCCCGACCTGGTGTTCTCCGGACAGCCGTCCGGCGAGGTGATCGCCTATGACGCAAAGTCGCTGCAGAAGCTCTGGGAGTTCAACACCGGCGGTGGCGTCAACGCGCCCCCGATGACGTTCTCGGTGGACGGCAAGCAGTATGTCGCGATCCTGGTCGGCCTCGGCGGTGCCTGGGACAAGTGGTTCATCGATGCCACGCCCGAGCTGAAGCGGATGCAGCCGGGCTCGATGCTCTACGTGTTCGCCCTTTGACGTCGCACGCGCGGGAGGCTTCGGTGAGAGGCCTCCCGCGTCACTTTTGATCCAGAGAAACAAAACAAATGAAGCAAGGATGGCTGGTTGGCGCGTGGCTCGGCTGCGCGCTGGTGATGGGATTTATCGGTACGGCGCATGCGCAGTCGGCGAGCGATCCGACCGATGCCGGCAAGGCGGTGTTCAAGCGCGGCAATTGCATCGGCTGCCACAAATGGCACGGCAATGGCGGCGGCGGCTATGGCGGCGACGCGCTGTCGCTGCGCAAGACCGAGCTGACGCGCGAGCAGATCATCGAGACCGTGACGTGCGGGCGGCCAGGCACCGGCATGCCGTTCTTTGTGCGCGGCTCCTACGACACCACAAAATGCTACGAGATGACCCGGCAGGACGTCGCGGACCGCATACCGCCTGAGGCGAATGTGTTCCTGCGGCCGAACGAGATCGAGGCCGTCGCCGACTACGTGCTCGCGCACGTCAAGAGCAAGGGCGAGCCGAGCTATGACGAATGCATCACCTTCTTCGGCGATGGCTCGCGCGTCTGCAACGTCTACAAGGACGCCGGCCACGCCGCCGCGCCGTCCGACCAGAGCGAGAAGGCAAAGCCATGAGCAAGCAACGATCGGCAATCCGTGGCCTCGTCTTCGCCGCCACCGTCACCGCAGCCGTGCCGGCGATGGCGACCGCGGGCGACCTGCGCGACATCAATGTCGGAATGGCGATCAGCAGCGTTCCCGACGCCGGATACATCAACCTGACGTGCGCCGGGGAGAAGACTACGCACAGATTGGCTGAATGGGCGCAGTGGCCGAATTGCCCGGCCGGGCCGGACCAGCTGCGCGGCATCCGCTTCGAGTATGATCGCGAGACCGCGCGGGAAGGCACCATGGTCGCCGGCCATCCGGCGATCCTGACCGTCATGATCGATCAGGACGCCAAGATCGCGGCGCTGACGATCGAGACCGATCCGAAGGCGCGGCTCTATCTGCGCAAGAAGGCCTTCCTGCTCGGCCTGCAGGCGAGGTCGCGCTATGGCGAAGACGGCTGGACCTGCTCGAACGCGCAGCCGGCCGGTGGCAAGCAGGAGGTCGGTGGCGTCTTCGTCGACGAGACCTGCAGCAAGACCACCGATGGCCGCACCGTCGTGATCGAGCGTCATCTCTATCGCGAGCCGAACAAGGAGCTGAAGGATATGACCGACGAGACCCGGATCACGATCCGCCGCGCGGGGTCGTAGAAGGTTCTCGTTGTCATGGCCGGGCTTGTGCCGGGCATGACGAAGATCAGGTCTCGATCGGCGCTGCGTCGATGTCGATCTGCGGCAGCAGGCCGGGCGACTGCCGCTCGACCAGCTCGCGCATCTTGCCGATGATCGCCCTGGCGTCCGCGGAGACGATCGCGCTGGGGCCGGCGACCGTGATGACCAGCGGGGGCGTCCGGTCGGTATCGGTCAACCGCATCGCGATTGCGCTGAGGCCGGGCGTGCCCATGTCGCGGGTATAAGCAAAGCCCTGGCGGCGGATCGTCGCCAGCGCATGCTGGATATCCGGAAAGCGGACCGGAGATGACGGCGCTTCCTCGGCGTTGATCCGCTGCACGATCCGCCGCGCATCCTCGTCGTTCATCAGGCTGAGAAACACCCGGCCCGGGGTCGAATGGGTCAACAGCCGCCGCGCACCGGGCTCGAGATAGTAGCGCACCGGCGTCGTACCCTGCAGCACGCGGATGTACTGGCTGTAGAGCTGGTTGCGCGCCACGACGAACGTCGTCAGCCGTGTCGCCTCGTGCAGCTCGCGCGTGATGGCATCGAGCGTTGCGCCCGGCAGCCGCTCGCTCGTGAGCCAGCCGCCGAGCAGGGCGATGCGGACCGTCGGCCGGTAGGTGCGTGCCTGCCGGTCATGGTCGAGATAGCCGAGCTCGACGAGGCTCTTCAGTAGCGCCGACGTGCTCGACGGCGGGTAGTTCAGCCGCCGCGCGATCTCGGTCATCGCCGCCGGCCGCTCGATCTCGGCAAAATATTCGAAGATGCGGAGCACGCGGTGCGCCGACTTGACGACGGACGGATCCGCGCTGCCGTCGGCGGCGCGAAACAATTCGTCATGCCGGTTGGCCTCGATCACCGTCGCGGCGGGATCGTCGAGTTGCGCGCGCACCCGCTCGGCGACGATGCGCCTGCGGCCCCGCCGCGACGGGGGATGGGTGTCGGAGCGCGCTCCCTTCATCTGCTGCCGCTCGCGTCCTTGCGCAGCGCCAACTTGGTGCGCCGCAACATCCTTGATGTCGCCTTCTGCTATCGAATGTGCAGCGAAACCGGCTGAGGTCAATAGTGCGCGGTGCAGCATCGACCTGGCATGCGATCCACGAGCGGACGGCATTTCCTCCACGTATCTGAAATTATTCTCGCGCGGGGGGCCGGTGATGGACATCGGCACCATCGTTCTCGATGTTGCAGACAGACCGGGGATGACATCCCGCACACCGGAAAGGCTGGTGCGACGTCATCCCGAACAAGGAGAGCCCCGATGCAGATGAGCGCGCGCGACCTTCGCAGCCCCGACGATGCCGCAAATCCGGCCGATCCCGCCCGCCACATCTCGCATGATTGCGCAGGCCTCAACTTCTACGATCTCGATCGCGGACTGCGCGGCCTGCTCAATTTGCATCTGTCGCGCGAGGATCGCGAGCAACTGGAGCCGCATTTCCACCGCCTGGGCGAGTTGGCGGGAGGCAGGCTCGACCGGCTGGCGCGGATCGCCGACAAGCACGGCCCGGTGCTCAATCCGCGGGACGCTTACGGCCGCGACGAGGACTGGATCGACTATCATCCGGCGTATCGTGAGATGGAGGCGATCGCCTTCGCCGATTTCCAGTTTCATGCCATGAGCCATCGCGCCGGCGTGCTCGGCATGGATCGGCCGCTGCCGGCCGTGGCCAAGTACGTGTTCCAGTATCTGTTCGTGCAATCCGAGTTCGGGCTGATGTGCCCGATCAGCGTCACCGACACCTCGACGCATCTGATCCGCAAGTTCGGCTCCGACGAGCTGAAGGCCTATCTGCTGCCGAAGATGCTGTCCGACGACATGGCGACGCTTTGGAAGGGCACGCAGTTCATGACCGAGCGCGCCGGCGGCTCCGACGTCGGTGCGGTCGAGACCGTTGCGCGCCGCGATGGCGATGTCTGGCGCCTGACCGGCGACAAATGGTTCTGCTCCCACGCCGATGCCGACGTCGCGCTGATGCTGGCGCGGCCGGAAGGCGCGCCCGGTGGCACCAGGGGTCTGGCGCTGTTCGCGCTGCCGCGCCGCCTGAAGGACGGACGGCGCAACAGCTACCGGATCGTGCGCCTCAAGGACAAGCTCGGCACCAAATCGATGGCGTCAGGCGAGATCCGGCTCGACAACGCGGTCGCTTATCTCGTCGGCGATCCGACGCAGGGCCTCAAGCAGATGATGGAGCAGGTCAACCTCTCGCGCCTGTCGCACGGCGTGCGCGCTGCGGCCATGATGCGGCGTTGCGTCAACGAGGCCAAAGTCAGCGCCTCCTCGCGGGTGGCGTTCGGCCGGCGCGCGATTGATTTCCCGCTGCTGCGACGGCAACTGATGAAGCTGATCGTGCCGACCGAGCAGGCGCTGTCGATGATGCTGGTGGCCGCGCGCGCGATGGACGATGCCAATGCCGGTTCGGCGCAGGCGAGGGACCTGCTGCGCATCCTGACGCCGCTCTTGAAGTACCGCGCCTGCCGCGACAACATTCCGGTCTCAACCGGCGCGATGGAGGTGCGCGGCGGCAACGGCTACATCGAGGAATGGGTGCAGCCGCGGCTGGTGCGCGACGCCCATGTCGGCGTGCTCTGGGAAGGCACCAGCAACATCAACGCGCTCGACATCATCACGCGCGCCGTCGGCAAGAGCGGCGCGCAGCGGGCGCTGGCCGCGGCCCTGCATGCGCGGCTCGACGAGGCGAAGGCTTTGCCGGAGCCGTTCCGCAACCGCCTCCGCACAGCGCTCGACCGCGCAATCGGCTTTGCCGAGCAGGTGGCGGCCGATCGCGCGGCGGAGCATTCGGCGCGGCTTGCGGCCAGCGCGCTCTACCATGCCGCGTCGGCGATCGTTCTGGCGTGGGAAGGCTGCCAGGCGCAGGTCGATGCAAGGCGGCTGTTACTTTCGCGCTTCGTGCTCGAGCATCGCCTGACCGCGAAGGACCCGCTGGCGCCGGCCGACGACGCATGGGAACGCGACGCCATCGCGCTGGTGCTTGGTGACGAAGCGGTTACGCTCGCGCAGGCGGCGGCGTTGCTGGTTGCTTGGTCGCCCGGTCTTGGCGCGGATTAGTGCCGCGCCAGCAGCACCACGACGATCACGGCCAGGATCGCGCACAGCACTTTCCAGAATGTCACGGGATCGCGGTCGTGCAGCGATTTCCGGGTCGTGACGGCGGGGCCGGCCCAGGTCGCTCCGTTCTCCAGCTCGTGCGCGAACTCGATGGCGTCGCCGAAGCGTTGTGCCGGCTCGACGCTGAGCGCCTTGCCGATCACGGCATCGAGCCAGGCCGGCAAATCGGGGCGGTAGCGCGACAGCGGCGCCGGCTTGCCGAAGCGCGGCCGCGAGAACGGCTCGATCTCGCCGAACGGATAATTCGCGGTGAACATCCGGTAGACGGTGACGCCGAGCGCGAACAGGTCGGACGCCTCATCGCCTGCCTTGCCGCCGAACAGTTCAGGCGCCATGTAGCTCGCGGTGCCCGGAATGTCCTCGGCCGGAAAATCCTCCAGCAGCGGCACCCGCGCGACGCCGAGGTCGACCAGCCGCAAGCCGCCGTCCTTGAGCAGGATCACATTGTCCGGCTTGATGTCGCGATGGATGATGCCGGCGCGGTGCAGCGCCGTCACCGCGCGCACCAGCTTGGTGGCAAGCCCGATCCCTTCGGTCAGCGACAGCCGCGGCGCGCGATTGAGCCGCTGCTCCAGCGTCTCGCCGTCATAGAGCGGCATCGCCGAATAAAGCCTGGTCCGCCGTTCCGCCGGCACCTCGATGATCTCGCCGATCCACAGGCTGCGCACGCGCGCGGCGACCCACGCCTCGCGGACGAAGGCGAGGCGATAGGAGCCCTCGCTGGCGACCCGCGGATGCGGAAATTTCAGCACGACCTCGCGGCCGGCGCGCTTGTCGACCGCCCTGAACAGGCGGCTGTAGCGTCCGTCGGACAGCACGTCGCCGAGCGCGAAATCGTCGACGATGTCGCCGCTTTCCGGCAGATCGCCGATCGGCAGCGTTGCGATCGAGTGGGTGAGCTCGTCACGATCCGCCGGCGGCAGGTCGACGACGTCGAGCACCAGCGCGGTGGTGTTGTCGCTGCTGCCCGCTGCGAGTGCGGCCTCGACGATGGCGCCTGCCGATTCCTCCGGTGGCGTGCGCTCCTCCAGCAAGTGCAGCAGGCGGGAATCGCCGAGCGCGCCGTGCACCCCGTCGCTGCAGATCAGAAGGCGGTCATGTTGCCGCAGCCCGACGGAGGTGTAGTCGAAGCGGGCGAACTCCTCGAACCCGATGGCGCGGTTGAGCAGGTGCGCGAGATCGCCGCGGCCGGCGATATGATCCTGCGTCAGCCGCTCCAGGCGTCCATCGCTCAGGCGGTAGACGCGGGTGTCGCCGATATGGATCACATGGCACTGCCGCCGCGACAGGATGACGGAGGAGAACGCACACGCCATGCCGCTGCGCGCGACATCGACCCGCCCCTGACCGTAGATCCAGCTATTGGTGGCTTCGAGCGCCCGTGCGGCGCGGCGGCGGACGCCGAGCGTCTCGGGCAGGCAATAATAGGCGTCGATGAAGCTGCGGACGGCAACCTCCGCGGCCTCGCGTCCGCCCTTGTGGCCACCGACGCCGTCGGCGACGGCCGCGACGACGTCGCGGTGCAGCGTGCCCGGCGTGCCGAAGCACGCCGCGACATAGTCCTCATTGGCGGCGCGCTTGCCGATCTCGCTGGCGAAGCCGAGCCGCACTCCCAATTCCCGTTGCGAGCCGTTCGCCACGTCGGTGCCCCGTCATCTCGCGGGGGCGGGCGGTCAGACGCGCGCTCCCGACGCCGCGCCCCAGGTGGTGCGCCAGCGGACCTTGACCATGGCAAGTCCGATGAAGCCAAGCAACGCCAGCAGGCCGAAGAACAGAAAGCCTGCGCCGAAGCTGCCGGTCATGCCCTTGGCGGTGCCGAGCGTTTGCGCCAGGAAGAAGCCGCCGACGCCGCCGGCGCAGCCGACGAGCCCGGTCATCAGGCCGATCTCCTGCCGGAAGCGCAGCGGGATCAGCTGGAACACCGCACCGTTGCCCATGCCGAGCGCCAGCACGCCGATCGAGAACAGCAGCACCGAGGTCCAGGCGATGCGCGGCAGCTCGGTCAGCGACCAGCCGGCTTGCGTCGGCGCGGTCGGCCCCTCCGGCATGAACGCGATCACGAGATAGGCCACGACCACGACCCCGAACAGGATCGACAGCGAACGGATGCCGCCGATGCGGTCGGCGATCATGCCGCCGACCGGACGAAATCCCGAGCCGAACGCGACGATCAGCGCCACCAGCATGCCCGCGGCAACGCCGGAGACATGATACTGTACGGTGAAATACAGCGGCAGCGCGTTGGCGAGGCCGACGAAGCCGCCGAAGGTGATGAAGTAGAAGAACATGAACCAGCGGCTGTCGGAATCCTTCAGCAGCGCGCCATAGGCCTTCAGCGAGATCGGCTTGCGCTCACCCGGCGCGTCCTTGGCCGCCATGATGTAATAGGCCAGCACCATCAGCATCGGAATCAGCAGGCAGCCGAACACGGCCTGCCAGCCCCAATGCTCGGCGATCGTGGGCGCGAGCAGCGTGTCGAGCACGACGCCCATATTGCCGGCGCCGGCAATCCCCATCACGACGCCCTGATATTGCGGCGGATACCAGCGGCTGGCCTGCGGCAGCGCCACGGCGAACGAGGCGCCGCCGACGCCGAGCGCCAGGCCGAACAGCTCGATCGCGAACTTGCTGTGCAGTCCGAACTGCCAGACCGACACGGTTGCGGCGATCACGACGAGCTGGGCGATGATGCCGGTGCGCTTGGCGCCGATGACGTCGGCGAGAATGCCCATGGGCACGCGCAACAATGCTCCGGCGAGCACGGGAATGGCGACCAGGGTGAACTTCTCGTTCACCGCCAGATTCATGTCGTGCGCGATGTAGACGATCAGCGGGCCGAGCGCGACCCACGCCATGAAACTGATATCGAAGTAGAGGAATGCGGCGAGCAGCGTCGGCCAGTGACCTGCCTTCTTGAATTCAGCGAACTTCATTGGCAACGACCTCGCAATGATGCGGCCGGAGCAGCCGCATTCTCGCGGTCAGTTCCGGCGCAAACAGTCATGATATGGATGAAAAGGTGAGCGCGCTCGTCGTTGAGGCGCACCTGATTGACGAATGTTCAGCAATAACCGTGCCATCGAATCGCATGCGGACGCTTCGTCAGCGATCGCAAGGCGTTGCCGCTGTGTCGGCGATCGCGTGTGAAGGCTCCGCGTGCTGCCGCTGACAGCACATGCCGCCGCGCAAACGCGCAGGCTGGTGCTTTTTTGAGCGGCGCGCGTGCTTGCTTGCAAGGGCGTGTCAATGCCGCGCGCATGATAACGCGCGGTGCGCGCGATGCTGTGCTGCACAAGAGATCATCGGCGTGGCTAAAAATGTGGCCGAAAAATCCACCTCAAGCGCCGGCTGGTGATTCGGGGTTGGTCGGGAAATCCTTGATTTTGCTTCAAAATTCCCCGACGGGAAGTTGGCACGCGTCTTGAATATCAGTCGGTAACGGAACATCGGTCGTCATCGAAGACGGTCTGCGCCCGCGGCTGGGCTTCCTACAACTCCAAACCTTTATCGGTGTCCATCAACGACGCACGCCGCGTCGCTGAGCAGCATCGTCGGAATTGAAAGGCAGACCATGCTCGACAAAGTGACCAAGCAAAAGCTCGTGGTGATCGGCAACGGCATGGCCGGCATCCGCACGGTGGAGGCGCTGCTCGAACGCGCGCCCGATCTCTACGACATCACCGTGTTCGGCTCCGAGCCCTACGGCAATTACAACCGCATCCTGCTCTCGCCGGTGCTTGCCGGCGAGAAGACCGTCGACGACATCATGCTCAACACCGTCGACTGGTACGAGGACAACAACATCACGCTGCGCAAGGGCGAGACGGTCACCATGATCGATCGCCGCACCTGCGAGGTCGTCACCGAGGCCGGCGCGCGCGTGCCCTACGACCGCCTGCTGATCGCGACCGGATCGAATCCGATCATGCTGCCGCTGCCCGGCAAGGAGCTCCCGGGCGTGATCGGCTTCCGCGACATCTACGACGTCGATCGCATGATCAAGGCCTCGACCGACTATCGCAACGCCATCGTGATCGGCGGCGGCCTGCTCGGCCTCGAAGCCGCCAACGGGCTGATGAAGCGCGGCATGAACGTCACGGTCGTGCATCTGCTCGACACGCTGATGGAGCGCCAGCTCGATCCGGTGGCCGGCGGTCTGTTGCGCAAGTCGCTGGAAGAGCGCGGCATGGTGTTCAAGATGCCGGCGCAGACCCAGGCGATCCTGGGTGAGGACCGCGTCACCGGCGTGCGCTTCGGCGACGGCACCGAGCTGCCGGCCGATCTGGTCGTGATGGCGGTCGGCATCCGTCCAAACTTCGAACTCGCGAAGAAGGCCGGGCTCTATTGCGAGCGCGGCATCGTGGTCTCCGACACCATGCAGACCTATGACGGCCGCATCTACGCGGTCGGCGAATGCGTGCAGCACCGCCGCCAGACCTATGGTCTGGTCGCGCCGCTGTTCGACCAGGCCAAGGTCTGCGCCAATCACCTCGCGATGAAGGGCTTTGCCACCTATGACGGCTCGGTCACCTCGACCAAACTGAAGGTCACCGGCATCGACCTGTTCTCCGCCGGCGACTTTGCGCCGGGTCCGGACAAGGAGGAGATCGTGTTGCAGGACGCCAATCGCGGCGTCTACAAGCGCATCATCCTGAAGGACAAGAAGATCGTCGGCGCCGTGCTCTATGGCGACACCATCGATGGGCCCTGGTACTTCCAGCATCTGCGCGATGGCACCGACGTCTCGCATATGCGCGAGCGCCTGGTGTTCGGCGCCGCCAATCTGGGCGATGGCGGCGTCAGCGGCCAGAGCTCGGTCGCCGCGATGAGCGACGAGACCGAGATCTGCGGCTGCAATGGCGTCTGCAAGGGCGCGATCGTCAAGGCGATCAGCGAGAAGAAGCTGTTCACGCTCGACGACGTCCGCGCCCATACCAAGGCGTCGTCGTCCTGCGGCTCCTGCACCGGTCTGGTCGAGCAGGTGCTCGCCTTCACGCTTGGCGGCGACTATTCGGCGGCGCCGAAGGTCAAGCCGCTGTGCAAATGCACCGATCACAGCCATGACGACGTTCGCCGCGTCATCGTCGAGCAGCAGCTCAAGACCATTCCGGCGGTCATGCGCTTCATGGAGTGGAAGACGCAGAATGGCTGCCATTCCTGCCGCCCGGCGCTGAACTATTATCTGCTCGCGACCTGGCCCGGCGAATATCGCGACGACCAGCAGTCGCGCTTCATCAACGAGCGCGTCCACGCCAACATCCAGAAGGACGGCACCTATTCGGTGGTGCCGCGGATGTGGGGCGGCGTCACCACGCCGAGCGAGCTGCGCGCCATCGCCGACGTCGCCGAGAAGTTCAACATCCCGACGGTGAAGGTCACCGGCGGCCAGCGCATCGACCTGCTCGGCGTCAAGAAGGAAGACCTGCCGGCGGTGTGGGCCGATCTCAACGACGCCGGCATGGTGTCGGGCCACGCCTACGCCAAGGGCTTGCGCACGGTGAAAACCTGCGTCGGCTCCGAATGGTGCCGGTTCGGCACCCAGGATTCCACCGGCCTCGGCGTCAAGCTCGAGAAGTTCATGTGGGGCTCCTGGACGCCGGCCAAGGTCAAGCTCGGCGTCTCCGGCTGTCCACGCAATTGCGCGGAGGCGACCTGCAAGGACGTCGGCGTGGTCTGCGTCGATTCCGGCTACGAGATCCATTTTGCCGGCGCCGCCGGACTGCACATCAAGGGCACCGAGTTCCTGACCAAGGTCGAGACCGAGGACGAGGCGCTCGAGGTGATCGTGGCGCTGACCCAGCTGTACCGCGAGGAGGGCTGGTATCTCGAGCGGATGTACAAATGGTGCGACCGCGTCGGTCTCGAGCAGATCAGGAAGCGGGTGGTCGACGACGTCACCAACCGCAAGGCGCTGTTCGCCCGCTTTGCCCATTCGCAGCAGTTCTCGCAGAGCGATCCTTGGGCGGAACGCGCCAGCCAGGGCGTCGACCGCAACGAGTTCGCCCCGATTGCCGAATTGGAGCTCGCATGACCAGCTGGATTGAAATCGGCGCGCTGACCGACATTCCGCGTCTCGGTTCGCGGGTGGTCCGCACGCCCCATGGCAACATCGCGGTGTTCCGCACCGAGAGCGACGAGGTGTTCGCGCTCGACGACCGCTGCCCGCACAAGGGTGGGCCGCTGTCGCAGGGCATCGTGCACAACAAACGGGTGACCTGTCCGCTGCACAACTTCGTCATCGAGCTGGCGAGCGGGCAGGCGGTCGCGCCCGACGAGGGTTGCACGCATACACATCCGGCCAAGGTCGAGAACGGCGTTGTCTGGCTGTCGGTGCGGCAGGCGGCAGCGGTGGGCTGAGGGGCCAGGCATGCCCGTCAAGACCACGTGTCCCTATTGTGGCGTCGGCTGTGGCGTCGTCGCGTCCAAGGACGCGGCGGGTACCATCCAGGTCGAAGGAGACAAGCAGCATCCGGCCAATTTCGGCCGGCTTTGCAGCAAGGGCTCGGCGCTCGCCGAGACCATCGACCTCGACGGGCGTCTGCTCGCGCCTGTCGTCGACGGCGCGCCCGTTGCGTGGGACGACGCGCTCGATCGCGTCGCCGATGGTTTTGGCCGGATCATCAGGGAGTACGGACCCGACGCGGTGGCGTTCTATGTCTCCGGCCAGCTTCTGACCGAAGACTATTACGTCGTCAACAAGCTCGCCAAGGGCTTTGTTGGCACCGCCAATATCGACACCAATTCGCGGCTGTGCATGGCCTCCAGCGTGGCCGGGCACAAGCGCGCCTTCGGCAGCGACACCGTGCCCGGCTGCTACGAGGATCTCGAGCAGGCGGACCTTTTGGTGCTGGTCGGCTCCAATGCCGCCTGGTGCCATCCGATTCTGCATCAGCGCATGCTGGCAGCGAAGGAGAAGAACCCGGCCTGCAAGATCGTCGTGATTGATCCGCGCCGCACCGCGACCTGCGAGGGCGCCGATCTGCATCTGCCGCTGCGCTCGGGCAGCGATTCCGTGCTGTTCAACGGGCTGTTTGCGTTCCTCGCCGGCAGCAATGCGGTTGATCGCGGCTTTGTCGGCAGTTCGACCACGGGCGTCGTCGACGCCCTCAAGCAGGTCGCCGGCCAGACCGTGGCGCAGACCGCGGCAACCTGCGGGCTGAGCGAAGGCGCGGTCGGGCTGTTCTTCGACTGGTTCACGAAGACCGAGCGTGTCGTCACGCTGTATTCGCAAGGCGTCAACCAGTCGTCGAGCGGCGTCGACAAGGTCAATGCCATCATCAATTGCCATCTGCTGACGGGGCGCATCGGCCGTCCCGGCATGGGGCCGTTCTCGCTCACCGGTCAGCCCAACGCGATGGGCGGCCGCGAGGTTGGCGGGCTCGCCAACCAGCTCGCCGCGCATATGGAACTCGAGAACCCTGCGCATCGCGATCTCGTGCAGCGGTTCTGGCGCGCGCCGGTGATGGCGGAGAAGGGCGGGCTGAAGGCGGTCGACATGTTTGACGCGATCGCCGACGGCCGCATCAAGGCGGTGTGGATCATGTCGACCAATCCGGTGGTGAGCCTGCCGGACGCCGACCGCGCGCGCGCTGCGCTCGATGCCTGCGAGCTTGTCGTGGTGTCTGACTGCATGCGCGATACCGACACTACGCGCCATGCCGACGTGCTGCTGCCGGCGCTGGCGTGGGGCGAGAAGGACGGCACCGTCACCAATTCCGAGCGCCGGATTTCACGGCAACGGCCGTTCCTGCCCGCGCCGGGGGAAGCGCGTGCGGACTGGCGCATCGTCTGCGACGTTGCGCAACGCATGGGATATTCCGGCTTCGATTATCCTGACGTTGCCGCCGTGTTCCGCGAGCATGCCGAACTGTCCGGCTATGAGAACGATGGACGGCGTGATTTCGACATCTCGGCGCTGTCGTCGCTCGACGACCAAGCCTATGAGGCGCTGGCGCCGGTGCAATGGCCGGTGACATCAGATCGTCCGGACGGCACGGCGCGGATGTTCGAGACGCCGAATTTCTTCACGCCCGATCGCAAGGCGCGCTTCATTCCGATTGCCCCCCGCGCGGCGCGCCATGCGACCAGCCGCGACTATCCGCTGGTGCTCAACACCGGCCGTATCAGAGACCAGTGGCACACCATGACCCGGACCGGGAAAACCGGGCGGCTGCTGTCGCATGTCTTCGAGCCCTATGCCGAATTCCATCCCGAGGATGCGCGGCTGGCCGGCCTGGAAAACGAAGGGCTGACGCGGCTGACCAGCAGCTGGGGCGAGATGATCGCGCGCGTCGTGGTCAGCGCCGACCAGCGCCGCGGCTGCGTGTTCGTGCCGATGCACTGGAACGAGGAGTTTGCCGGAGAGGGGCGCGTCAACGCACTGGTCAATCCCGCCGTCGATCCGGTGTCCGGTCAGCCGGAATCCAAGCACACGCCGGTGAAGGCCGATCCCTACGCACCGAAATGGCATGCCTTCATCCTGAGCCGCAATCCGATCAAGCGTCCGCAAGCCGGCTACTGGGTTCATGGCAAGGCGGGCGACTGCTGGCGGTTGGAACTCGCGCTCGACGCCCGCCCGGAGAGCTGGCGCGACTGGGCGCGCGTGCAACTTGGCCTCGACGGTGTCGAGATCGAATGGGTCGCCTATCGCGATCCTGCCGTGGGGCGGTTCCGCTACGCGGCGGTGCGCGACGGCCGGCTCGATGGCTGCGTGTTCATCGCGCCCGACCACACGCTGCCGTCGCGGGCGTGGCTGACCGGGTTGTTTGCGGAACAGCAGCTCTCGGCGAACGCGCGGATGGCGCTGCTCGCGGGACGGCCGTTCGGCGCCGGGGAGGATGTCGGCCCGATCGTCTGCTCCTGCTTCAGCGTCGGTCGGCACCAGATCACCGCCGAGATCAAGAAGGGCGCCAACAGCGTCGAGGCGATCGGCCGCTGCCTGAAGGCCGGTACCAATTGCGGCGGCTGCAAGCCCGAGATCGGCAAGCTGATCGGCGCAACCGCGCAGCCGCGGCAGGCGATCGCGTCCTGAGTTTCCGCGCCAGGGCGAAACGCAAACACTGAAATTGGGGCGCTATCGACCAGAAGCGGGCTCGTCATGCTCACCTTGAGTGCTTCCGGTCTTGAACCGACACGGACGTTGGGCACCGTGGTTTTGCTTTCCCAAACCGTTCATCAGTATTAAATTTCACGGAAACCGTTCCGCCAACGGCGGTCGGAGGAAACTATCGCTGGATTGTCGGTTGAAGTTCCGGGAACAACGGAGGCTTCGGAAATGAACAAAGCAGCATTGGCGTTAGTGACCGCTGCCACCATCGGTGTCTCTGCCTTGGTGGCTCCATCACCAGCCCAAGCGTGGCGTGGTGGTGGCTGGGGTGCTGGGCTCGCGGCCGGACTAATCGGAGCGGCGGTGGTTGGTGGCATAGCCTCCAGCGCCTACGCCTATGGCCCAGGTTACGGCTACTACGGCGGACCGGGTTATGGCTATTACGGGGGTTACGCCCCCGCGTATTACGGCGGCTATGCCCCGGCATACTACAACTACGGCTACGCCCCCGCATACTACGGCGGATACCGCTCTTACTATGCTCGTCCCGCGTACCGGCGCGTTATTCGCCCCGCATACGCCTACGGCCCTGGGTACTATCGCGGGTATGGCTATCGCGGGTATGGCTATCGCTGGTGATCGCCAGCGGCGCCGCCGAAGTCTGGGCAACGAACGGTCGCGGGACGGCCGCGGCCGGTTTCGTGCCCGCGGGTGCTTGAGTGTTCATAGCGAGCGGCGAGACGACCGTGAGCATTGACGTCGGCGGCAGACAAAGACCGATGGCCGGCGTGTCTCCTGTTGGCCCATTTCGGCCTTATGCGATGTCCGCTCCTGCGCCTCTGCCGGGGGAGAAGCGGACATCGCGGATTTATGTCTACGCGCTTTAGCAGCCGCGGCAGATGCTCTTCAGCTTGTTGTTGAGCAGGTGGTCCTCCTCGTCGGAGGCCGCCTTGGTGTAGGGGTCGTTGCCATGGCGCTTGTCCTCGGCAAATCCGCCGCCGCGATTTGCGCCGCCGGTATGCATGCTGTGCAAGCCGCCGCCATGGCCGTGGCCGCCACGCGCATCCGCCGGCGGAATTGCGATCGCAAGCAGGGTGAGCAGCGCGGCCGTCGTGATCGTCCGCATGGTGTCCTCCTCGTCGCGGCAAAATACCGCTGGCGCTGCGGCAAATCGGTGTCGGCCGCTTTCACAATTTCGCGTGGCGGCAATCGGGTTAGCGGCCGGCCGGTTCCGGCCAAATACCGCCGGTGCGCCGCACATAGGCCGCGGACGGATGGCTTCATGCCGACAATGCAGTGCTCGCCGCACCAAAATGGTGTATCGGCAAGCCTTGGCCGCCCAAGCCTTGGCGCGCTCAGGACACCGTCCGGCGCCAGATAATCAAGATTTTGCAAGATATCGGAGGAATGCTTCATGTCGGCTTTGCCACTCTCGGGCATCAAGATTCTCGATTTGACGCGGGTGCTCGCGGGCCCGCTGTCGGCCCAGATGCTGGCGGATCTCGGCGCCGAAGTGATCAAGATCGAGCGGCCCGGCGGCGGCGACGACGCCCGCGCCTTTGGCCCGCCCTATCTCGCCGATCCCGAAGGCAAGCAGAACAACAACAACTCGTTCTATCTCTGCGCCAACCGCAACAAGAAGTCGGTCACGGTCAACATCGCCAAGCCCGAAGGACAGGCGATCATCCGCGAGCTCGCCAAAACGGCCGACGTGATGATGGAGAACTACAAGGTCGGCGACCTCAAGCGCTACGGCCTCGACTACGAGACCATCAAGCAGCTCAACCCCGGCATCATCTATTGCTCGGTCACCGGCTTCGGCCAGACCGGCCCCTATGCCCCGCGCGCCGGCTATGACGCGATCCTGCAGGCGATGGGCGGGCTGATGAGCGTCACCGGCCATATCGACGGCGAGCCCGGCGAGGGCCCGATGAAGGTCGGCCCCTCGATCGTCGACTACATGACCGGCATGAATACCTCGATCGGGATTCTCTCGGCGCTCTATCATCGCGACGCCAATAATGGGGAAGGGCAGCACATCGACGTTTGCCTGTTCGACACCGTGATCGCATCGCTGTCGCATTGGCTGCAGATCTACCTCGTCAACGGCAAGATGCCGCCGCGCCGCGGCACCTGGGGCAATGGCGGCATGCCCGCCGGCGTGTTCCGCTGCACCGATGGCGAATTGATGCTGGTGGTCGGCAATGACGGCCAGTTCCAGCGCACCTGCGCCGTGCTCGGCGAGCCCGAGCTCGCGAACGACAAGCGCTTCTTCAAGAACAACGACCGCGTCGTGCACGGCAAGGAGATCATGGCGATCTTCGCCGGCCTGTTCCTGAAGAAGCCGGTCGCGTACTGGCTCGAGAAGCTCGAGGAAGCCGGTGTGCCGTCGGGCCCGATCAACAATTTCGAGCAGGTGTTCAGCGATCCGCACGTGCAGTCGCGCGGCATGCAGGTCAAGGTCGACCATCCCTACGAGCCGAACCTGTCGCTGATCCGCAATGCGCTGACCTTCTCGGGCACGCCGATCACCGAATACCGCGCCCCGCCGCTGCTCGGCGCCGACACCAAGGACGTGCTGGCGACCATCGGCTATGACGACGCCAGGGTAGAAGGCCTGAAAGCACAGGGGATTCTGTAGGCCGGGATTGAAGCCACGCCGGGTATATCTATCCCGTCATGCTGAGGAGCGGCGCTGGCGCCGCGTCTCGAAGCACGACGGCCCGGCTGGCGGCCGTGCATCCTTCGAGACGCGCTACGCGCTCCTCAGGATGACGGGGAAAGGGCTGTTTGGTGGGCGATAACACTTCGACCGGCATCGAAGCATTATTGACATGGACCTGCTAGTTTGGCGCCATCGATCCCTTGTCGAAGGTGCCAATCATGAAACGGGAAGTCGTTCGCGTCGAACCGATCTCGAGCTGGCTCGAGCGCTGGAAGGCGCCGGCCTCGCCGGTCACCCGGGCCGGCAACATGATCTTCGTGTCCGGCCTGCCGCCGTTTGATCCCGCAACCGGCGAGTTCGCCGCCGGCGCCTCGATCGAGCGGCAGAGCGAACTGGTCATGGCACAGCTCAAGCAGTGCCTTGAGGCCGCCGGCGCCACGCTCGATAATGTGATGAAGTGCAACGTGTTCTGCACGTCGGCCAAGCACTTCACCACGTTCAACGCAGTTTACGCAAAGTATTTCCCGCACGAACCGCCGGCGCGGATCTTCGTCTGCATCCCGGAATGGACCGGGCCGTTCGACGTCGAGGTCGATTGCATCGCCATGCTGTAACCTTAGACTAGGGGCTCTCAGAGATCCTGTCGCGTCAGCCGGCCGTGCACCACGACCGGCCGCGCGGCCGGTTTTGCCGGCACGTCGCCCATTGTCAGTGCCATCACCGAGACCGTGACGACGCGATCGATGATGGCGCGGACGTCGTCGAGGTCGCATTTGCCTTCCGACAGCCGCAGCAGGCGTTCCTTCTCGCGAATGGTGTGATGCGCCATCGCGAGCGCGAAGTGCAGGCCCCAATAGAGCTCGGTGTCGTCGCGACCAGGCATCGCGCGGCGCATCGCGGCGGCGAATTTGCGCAAATGATCGACCTCGCGATTCTTGATGCGGCGGATCGGCGGCACGGATTCGATCGAGGCGCGGATCATGAAGCGCGCCGCGGTCGAGCCCTCGCGATCCGGCCCGAGGCAGCCGCGCAGGGGTGGGCCGACCAGGGCGCGCATGATGTCCTCGATCGAGGCGCGGCCGCCGCCGCGCTCCTCCGCGGCCTTCAATTCATTGAGGCGCTCGCGGTTGGTCTGGATGCTGCGGGTGACGAACAGCTCCGCGATCAACTCGTCCTTGGAACCGAAATGATAGTTCACCGCCGCGAGGTTGACGTTCGCCTCCGCGACGATGTCGCGCAGCGTGACGTCGCCGAAGCCGCGGTCGGCATAGAGCCGCTCGGCGGCGGCGAGAATGGCGGATCGGGTCTGATCGCTGGCCATGGCCTTGAGCCTCCGGTCATTCCGGGGCGATGCGCAGCATCGAACCCGGGATCTCTCGCGCCGTAACCTCTGGATTCCGGGTTCGCCGCTGACGCGCCGCCCCGGAATGACGAAGTGGACGGGAGTTGCATTTCAAACATTTGTATGAAACTATCGTTTGAACGGCCGGAAATGTCAATCCGCAACAATGCGGGCGGCATTCTGGCACACCACCACCGCCGTATCAGCGAATGCCCTTGCGGCCTGCGGATGCCGGGTGGACAGTGCGGCCCAAAGTCTAGGAAAAAACGAGGAGCGTCCCATGGATTTCACGATGTCGGCCAGGCAGAAGGAATGGCTCGAGCGCGTTCAGGCTTTCATGAAGGCGCATGTCCGCCCCGCGGTGCCGATCTATGACAAGCAGGACGCCGAAGGCCCGCGCTGGAAGGTGATCCCGATCCTCGAGGACCTGAAGAAGAAGGCGAAGGCCGAAGGCCTCTGGAACATGTTCATGCCGCCGTCCTCGCACGAGGACGACGAATTCCACGGCGCGGGATTGAGCAACCTCGAATACGCGCTGCTGTCGGAAGAGATGGGCCGCATTTCCTGGGCGTCGGAAGTGTTCAACTGCTCCGCCCCCGATACCGGCAACATGGAAGTGTTCATCCGCTACGGCACCAAGGAGCAGAAGCGCAAATGGCTGCGCCCGCTGATGGACGGCGAGATCCGCTCCGCCTTCCTGATGACCGAGCCCGCGGTCGCCTCGTCTGACGCCACCAACATCGAGACCCGGATCGAGAAGGACGGCGATCACTACGTCATCAACGGCCGCAAATGGTGGTCGTCGGGCGTCGGCGACCCCCGCTGCAAGGTCGCGATCCTGATGGGCAAGACCGATTTCAACGCCGCCAAGCATCAGCAGCAGTCGCAGATCCTGGTGCCGCTCGACACCCCCGGCATCAAGGTCGAGAAGATGCTGCCGGTGTTCGGCTTCGACGATGCACCGCACGGCCACGCCCAGGTGCTGCTCGAAAACGTCCGCGTGCCGAAGGAAAACATCCTGCTCGGCGAAGGCCGCGGCTTCGAGATCGCGCAGGGCCGTCTCGGTCCGGGGCGCATCCATCACTGCATGCGCACCATCGGCAAGGCCGAGGAGGCGCTGGAGAAGATGGTGAAGCGGCTCGCCTCGCGCACCGCGTTCGGCAAGAAGATCATCGAGCATTCGGTCTGGGAGCAGCGCATCGGCGAGGCCCGCGCCGACATCGAGATGAATCGCCTGCTGTGCCTCAAGGCCGCCGACATGATGGACAAGGTCGGCAACAAGACCGCGCAGGCCGAGATCGCGATGATCAAGGTCACCGCACCGAATATGGCACTGAGGATCATCGACAACGCGATCCAGGCGTATGGCGGCGGCGGCGTCTCCGACGAGGCCGGGCTCGCCAAGGACTATGCCCATATCCGTACGCTGCGGCTGGCCGACGGTCCGGACGAGGTGCACAATCGCGCCATTGCCAGACTTGAACTTCGGAAGTATGCAAACACGTCGCACTGAGCATGATCCGGAACGCACGGCGTTCGCGCGGATATCGTGCTCAGAATGAAAAAAGAGATCAGGCTGGCCAACCGGCCTGATCGCGGCAGCGCCCGACGGCGCTGCCGAGAACGAAGTTGAGGGAGCGTCATCGTGGCGGACGGCGTCAGGAAAGACGAAGAATTTTCCGGCACAAGGGAAGTCGAGGAACGCCATCGCATCAACGAGGCGAACCTCGCGGCCTGGATGCAGGAGCATGTCGAGGGCTTTCAAGGACCTTTGACGGTCCTGCAGTTCAAGGGTGGCCAGTCCAACCCGACCTACAAGCTCCAAACCCCCGGCCGCAATTACGTGATGCGCCGCCGTCCATTCGGTAAATTGTTGCCGTCGGCGCATGCGGTGGATCGCGAGTTCCGCGTCATCGCGGCGCTCGGCAAGCAGAATTTTCCGGTCGCGAAAGCTTACGCGCTGTGCACCGACGATGCGGTGATCGGCTCGGCCTTCTACATCATGTCGATGGAGGAGGGGCGGGTGTTCTGGGATCCGACGCTGCCGAGCCAGGAGAGCGACGCGCGCCGCAAGATCTTCACCAGCAAGATCGAGACGCTGGCGAAGCTGCACATGCTCGATCCCGAAAAGATCGGCCTCGGCGATTTCGGCAAGCCCGGCAATTATTTTGCGCGCCAGGTCGATCGCTGGACCAAGCAGTACCGCGCCTCCGAGACGCAGCACATTCCCGAGTTCGAGAAGCTCGCGGAGTGGCTGCCGAAGACGGTGCCGGAGCAGAAGCGCGTCTCGGTCGTGCACGGCGACTATCGCCTCGACAACATGATCTTCCATGCCATCGAGCCGCGGGTGCAAGCGGTGCTCGACTGGGAATTGTCGACGCTCGGCGATCCCATGGCCGACTTCACCTATCTGTTGATGCAGTGGACCATGCCGGGCCTCGCCAATGCCGACCTCAAGGCGTTGAACATTCCGAGCCAGGATGAAGCCGCGCGGATCTACTGCGATGTCACCGGCATGGCTGTGCCGGATCTGAACTGGTACTTCTCCTACAATCTGTTCCGCCTCGCCGGCATCACGCAGGGCATCGCGGGTCGGGTCCGCGACGGCACCGCCGCGAATGCCAAGGCCCTCGAGTCGGCCAAGCGCACGGTGCCGCTGTCGCAGGCGTCATGGGAATACGCGCAGAAGGCCGGCGCAACCTGATACGAACGCGGCGCGATCCTTAAGGGCTCGCGCCGCTCTTCTCTTAACCTCGCCCCGCTTGCGGGGAGAGGCGTAGGCCGCCTGCGGCGGCCGTCCTCTAGAACGCCGAAGCGCAGCTTCGGCTACGTCGCATCGCAAAATGCGATCCGGGTGAGGGGGACTCTCCGCGAGTTCGTCTTTCACGGAGTTTGCCGAGGCAGCCCCTCACCCCAACCCTCTCCCCGCGAGAGCGGGGCGAGGGAGCAAGATCGCGCCGCTTCTGCGAGCTGCGGCATGTTTCCGCATTGTAGCCATCTGTGACTTGAGTTCACCGCGCCGCTTTGGCAAGTCAGTCCGGTCAACGCTCCCGCCTTTTGTCCTGATCGGACGCTTTCATCTTGCCCCTTTCCCCGAATCTTCGCGGCAGCCTGTTCATGGCGGCCGCCATGGCCAGCTTCACGGCCAATGACACCATCACCAAGGCGGTCGCGGCGGAGCTCAACATAGGGGAGATCCTGCTGGTCCGCGGCCTGGTCGCGATGGTGCTGGTCGCAGCGCTCGCCTGGTACCGCGACGCGCTGCGCAGTTTTGCCGCGCTGTTGATCTGGCCGGTCGGATTGCGCGTCATGGGCGAGATCGGCGGCACGCTGACCTACCTTTCGGCGATCGCGCAGATCCCCCTCGCCAATGCCTCGGCGATCTTCCAGGCGCTGCCGCTGGTTATCACGCTTGGCGCGGCGCTGGTGTTCGGCGAGCCGGTCGGCTGGCGGCGCTGGCTTGCGATCGCCGCCGGCTTCATCGGCGTGCTGGTGATCGTCCGGCCCGGCGCGGAAGGTTTTAGCCAGGCCTCGCTTTTGGCACTGGCGTCGGTCGGCTTCTGCGCGGTGCGCGATCTCGCCACGCGCCGCATCCCGAAGCAGCTGCCGACGGTGTTCATCACGCTGCTCACGACGGTCACGGTGACGACGGCGGGCGCCGTCGTGCTGGTGCCGCTCGGTGGCTGGCGTCCGCCGTCCGGCCACGCGCTCGGCCTGCTGGTGTTCGCCGCGGTGCTGATCCTGATCGGCTATCAATGCATCATCGTGTCGCTGCGCACCGGCGATATCTCGGCGGTGGCGCCGTTCCGTTACTCCGCGCTGTTGTGGGCGATGCTGCTTGGCTATCTCGCCTTCGGCCACAAGCCCGACGTCCAAATGCTCGCCGGCGCCGCGATCATCGTCGCCTCCGGCCTCTATGCCTTCTACCGCGAGCGCAAGCGCGACAAGCTTCGCCCGGCCGCGACCGGACCGGGCCTGCCGCCGGATGGGCTATGATCCATCCGTAGACGCAGGGTGGGTTTCGCAAGAGCTCAACCCATCATGGGCAACTTGCGTGCTCGTTCTACCAGAGGTAGGACTTCACCATGCCAGACCTTGATTTGTCCAATGACCCTCGTTGGCGACGCCTGTGGGAACGGCCCTGGCGCTGCAATTCATGCGGGGATGAGCACCATGGGATCTTTGATCTCGCATGCGGAAAGCCGGCGCAATTTCCCGGACCGGAGGAATTGGCCCCCAATAGCGCCCTCGATCTCGACGGTGATTTTCTCTCGGAGGACTTCTGCGTGCTCGAGGGTGAGCACTTCTTCGTGCGCTCCGTGCTGGAACTGCCGATCATCGGCAGTGACGACAAGCGGTTCGGCTTCGGCGTGTGGACGACGCTGTCGCGCGAGAATTTCGAACGGTATGTCGCGAGCTTCGACAGTGGCGGGCAGGACGGCATGGGGCCGTGGTTCGGGTGGTTCTCGAACTGCCTGCAAGGCTATCCCGAGACGCTGAATCTCAAATGCAGGGTACATCTCAAGAGCGGTCGTCAACGGCCAAAGATCGAGTTGGAACCGACTGAACACCCATTGGCGGTCGAGCAAAGGCTCGGAGTCACCTTTGACCGGGTACTCGAGATTTACGCAATCAACGGACATGACATCCGTCGGTCCTTGACGGATTGACCGTTTCGTTTGTTACGACGTAGTCGTCCGTAGGATGGAGCGAAGCGATACCCATCATGGCGCCGCGGAAACGAGGTGATGGGTTTCGCTTCGCTCTACCCATCCCACGAATCTAACCCGAGACCGCTCTGGAAAGTTGCCTTCCAGTCCGTAGCCCGGGTGAGCGATAGCGATACCCGGGTGATGCTCCGGCATGTTGCTTCGCTCATGCGGACTACCGCAATTGGCAAGGCGTGCAGGGCGGATTCGCGTAGCGTGATCCGCCCTGTGGCCTGTCACAAGTTCACCGCCCGATACCCGGGCATGGCAAAACAACCGGTTCAGTGAAGACCGCCCGTCACGTGCAGCGTTTCGCCGGTGACGTAGGAGGCATCGTTCGAGGCGAAGAAAGCCACTGCCGCTGCGATCTCCTCGACCTTGCCGATCCGCGCCAGCGGCGTGACGGACTCGATCCATTTGCGCATGTCGCCCTCGGAAAGGCCGGCGGATACGACACCTTCGGTCGCGATCATGCCGGGGTTGACGGTATTGACGCGGATCTTGCGCGGCGCCAATTCCTTGGACAGCACCGAGGAGATCGCGTCCACCGAGGCTTTGGTCGCGGTATAGACGGCGGAGTTCGGCGGCGCGATCGTCGATACGCCGGAGCTGATATTGATGATGCTGCCGCCGGCCGTATTGAAGTGCCGCGCGGCTTCCTGCGACACCAGCAGCAGGCCGAGCACATTGAGATCGAAATGTTTGTGGAAGTGCTCGGCAGTGATGCCATCCAGCGGCGCGAACTCGTAGATGCCGGCATTGTTGACCAGGATATCGATCGGACCAAACGCCTTGACGGTCTCGGCCACCACCGACTTCACCTGGCTGGCGTCGGTGAGATTGCCATGCACAGCGATGGCTTTGCCGCCCTTGCTGGTGATCGCAGCCACCACGCGCTCGGCCGCCGGTTTGCTGGCGCTGTAGTTGACGGCAACCGCGGCCCCCTCCGCGGCAAGCCGGACCGCGATCTCGGCGCCGATGCCCTTTGACGCGCCGGTTACCAGCGCCACTTTGCCCTCGAGTCTTTTGCTCATCTTGTTCTCCATTGCCCGCGCGGATGCGCGAGTGGTTCAATAGTTCAGTAATAATGAACTATTGAAGTTGTTCAAGGGCAGCGCTATATATTTAGGCATGGTGCAATTCGTTCACCCGTCGCGTGAGGACATCACATTGGCCGGAGTGCTGGCAGCACTCGCGGACCCGATGCGGCTGAGGATTGTCAGAAGCCTGCTAGAGCAGGACGATTGCATGTCGTGTACCGCGGCGGCGCCGTGCCCCGAGATGGCCAAATCGACGCTGTCGAACCATTTCCGCGTCCTGCGCGAAGCCGGTTTGATTCAAACCTCGAAAAAAGGCGTCGAGCATCGCAATGTGGTGCGCGAAGCCGATATCAATGCGCGCTTTCCCAAATTGCTCAAGACGATCTTGGGGTATCCGGAACAGAGCGCGTAGCTCGGGTGAGCGAAGCGATACCCGGGGACAGTGTTCCCGCATATCGCTTCCGCCTTCGCTCTACGAGCTACGGCGGACGGGCCGCTCATGCGGACTACACGACTACGCACTGATCGTCATCGAATGATCGTGAACAGCCGGTTCCAGCGCAGCGAGGACGGCCAACGCCACACCTGCCACGCCGGCGCGTCGTCGCCGATCGAGAAGAAGATCATCCTGGCTTGGCCGATCAGGTTCTCGAACGGCACGTAGCCGACCCCGCCGCGGGCGGGCGGCACGCGGCTGTCGGCCGAGTTGTCGCGGTTATCGCCCATCGCGAAAAAATGCCCGGGCGGCACGACATAGACCTGCGTGTTGTCGTATTCGGACCGTTCGATGCGATCGAGGGTGAAGTAGCTGACCCCGTTCGGCAGGGTCTCGCGCCAGCGCTTGACGCGGACCGGGCGCGGCCCCTCGTCGCGATCAAAATAGTCATCGGCGCGCTCGCGCTTGACCGCGGTACCGTTGATGTACAACAGCCCGTCGATCATCTGGATCCGGTCGCCCGGCAGGCCGATCACGCGTTTGATGAAATCGATCGAGTCGTCGCTCGGCAGGCGGAACACCACGACGTCGCCGGGCTTGGGCTCCGAGCCGAAGATGCGGCCGGAGAACAGCGGCGGCGAGAAGGGCAGAGAGTAGTGCGTATATCCGTAGCTGTATTTCGAGAGGAAAAGATAGTCGCCGACCAGCAACGTCGATTCCATCGACGCTGAGGGAATGTTGAAGGACTGGAACAGGAAGGTGCGGATGACCAGCGCGATGATCAGCGCATGCACGACCACGCGCAAGGTTTCCGCCAATCCGCCCTGCTGACGTTCGTTCTCGGTCGACACGCTCATGGACCTCGGTTCGATAGATTTGGTGTCGACAGGCCGGATCGGCGGATTGCCGCCCTCTAGTTGGGTTAGGCCGGACGCCTCGTATCGCCGAGGATCAACAGTGCCAACGGCGCCAATGGTCCCACGACCACGGCTGTCCAAGTCCATCGTCGGGATGATCTGTTGCGTTCGCGCGCCATGGCGGATGCGAGGGGGATCGACCCAATCGAAACGATCACGAAAATCCACCACGCCATGGTCTTTCTCCAATGTGCGGCGGGACAGTACCACAAAGGCGGTTCGCCTTACCTTCCTTCATCAAAAAGTGAGACCGCCACAGAAAGCGTCGCCCGGGTGAGCGGAAATGATACCCGGGGAAACCGCTCCCGCATATCGCTTCCGCCGTCGCTCTTCGAGCTATGGCGGACAAGTCGCCCATGCGGGCTACGCAATCGGTCGCCCACCATCACTTCGCGCAATGCGTGATCAGCCGCGCGACGAAATCTCCGCAGGCCGCGAGCTGCGACATCTCGACGAACTCATCCGGCGTATGCGCCTGCGCGATTCCGCCGGGGCCGACCACGACCGACGGCACATCCGCCATGCTGACGAACAGGCTCGCCTCGGTGCCGAACGCGACCTTGGCGTGGTCGTTGCGGCCGGCCAGCTGCTTGGCGAGCGTGACGATGGTGGCGTCCGCCCCGGTGTCGAGCGCGGGGTAGTCGAGGATCTCCTCGAAGTCGATGCCGCAGTCCGGATGCCGCTTGCGCATCGCCGGGTCGATCTCGGCCTTGGCCCAGGCGACGATCGCATCCGTCACCTCCCTGGACTCGGTGATGCCGATGCCGCGGCATTCGAATTCCACCGCGCAATGGTCGGGCACGATGTTCAGCGCGGCGCCGCCGTGGACGATGCTGGTGAGCAGGGTCGAGTGCGGGACGTCATAGAGGCTGCCCTGTTCGGCGTCGGCCGTCAGCAGCGCGGCGCGGCGGCGGATTTCGGTGATCAGGTCGGCGGCGTATTCGATCGCGTTGACGCCGTCGGGCGCGATCGAGGAGTGGCGGGCGAGCCCGCGGAAGGTGGCGCGCACGCCATGCTTGCCCTTGTGCCCGATGATCACCTGCATCTGCGTGGGCTCGCCGACGAAGCAGCCGAGCGGCTTCACCACCTTGCGTGCGACCTCGCGCAGCATTGGCCGTACGCCGACGCAGCCGATCTCCTCGTCATAGGAGATCGCCAGATGGATCGGTGTCTTCAGATCGGCCGCAACCATCTCGGGAACCATCGCGAGGCAGACCGCGACAAAGCCCTTCATGTCGGTGGTGCCGCGGCCGTAGAGCCGGCCGTCGCGCTCGACCAGCTCGAACGGGTTCTGGGTCCATTCCTGTCCGGCGACAGGCACGACGTCGGTATGCCCCGACAAGACCAGCCCGGCCTTGTCCTCGGGGCCGATCGTGACCCACAACGAGGCCTTCTGTCCGGTGTCGTCGACAATGCGCTGTCCACTGAGGCCGTGCGAGGCGAGATATTTTTCGATGTAATCGATCAGCGGCAGGTTGGAACGGTCGCTCACGGTGTCGAACGCGACGAGGTCGGCCAATAGCTTGCGGATACGGTCGGGACGTTGATTTTGCATTGCCTGTTCGTTTGTGAGGATTGAGAGGGCGCCGGTGATCTGGTTGGCCCCAGCATAACAGCTGGTTTGCCTGCCCAAGCAAAGCAATATTCGGGCCGATGCGTGACGGTATTGCGGTCCACGCATGTCGCCCCATGCGACGGGGAGAACAGCGCGCAGGATGCGGCGCACGGTTGCGCGGACCGGTGTTGCCCATTCGGCACGACGGGCAACTCAGCAAAAGCTGTCAACCACCTTGTGCAAAAATATTTCGGTTTATCTGAAGTACAACTCAGTGTATGGTTTGCCCGTCTCGCTCGATCGAGGGGCGCTTCGCGGTCGTCACGAACGTGGGTCGAGATGCGGTGGACGCTTGGTGCGCAACTGACGAGTGCGCATGAAGCGGACGGCGAAGTCGTGTGGTCCTGACGCCCTAGCGGCAGGTGTCCTCTCGTATGACGCGAATGCGTCTTGCGAAGGCGGTGACAAGCAAGCCCAGTCTCGCCGGGGAGAGCACGTATAAGCCGTAACCCATCGCGCAGGGAAAGCCGGATTGCTCCGGTTACACCTGTGGTCCTACCCCCGAGCTTTCTACCTTTTGCTCGGGGCCCATGGGTGCGATCGGCACCCGGCTTTCCCTGCGCCCTCTGTTCGAGAGAGGGCGGAACGAAGAGCAAAGCTCGGACGGATCACGTCGCGAGAATGCCGGGGTTTGACTCACCGGCCCTACAACAAATTCAGTGTCGTCCCGGGCGAAGGCCGGGACCCATTGCCACAAATGCGAATTGTTGCACGACGCTGGAATGACGAGTCCCTACACAACATCCGCCGCGGCGTATGGGTCCCGGCCCCCGTGCGCAATTGCGCGCTAGGCTGGAGTGTGCGGAGAAGGTCGTGCGACGAACGCGAAGCTGCATTCTCATTCACAGCTGTCATCGCCCGGCTCGACCGGGCGATCCAGTACGCCGCGGCCTCTCGGCTCAAGCACTGGCGTCTCTGGAATACTGGATCACCCGCATGCGCGGGTGATGACACCGCGCGAGACCCTCCAAGGTGTCGTCCCGGCCTTCGCAGGGACGACAGTTGTGAGTGTGGAACTATCGCGGGAATTCACTTGCACCGCGAACGGAGAGTGGCGTTGTTAAATCGGCTTGCCCGTATACGGCATCGACGCGGTGAGGCCGCCGTCGACCGGGATCGCCTGGCCGTTGACGTAGGACGCTTCATCGCTCGCCAAAAACAATCCCATCGCGGCGAGCTCGTGCGGCTGGCCGGGACGCTTCAGCGGATTGAGCTGGCCGATCTTGTCCTGGGTGCCGCGCTCCTTGGCGCGATCGAACACCGGCTTGGTCATGCCGGTTTCGATCAGGCCCGGGCAGATCGCGTTGATGCGCACGCCGGTGCCGGAGAGCGAGTAGGCGGTGGTCTGCACCAGGCTGATGACGCCGGCCTTGCTGGCGCCGTAGGGATGTCCGCTGGCGCCGGACTTCAGGCCCGCGACGGAGGCGGTGCAGACGATCGAACCGGAACCCTGCTTGGTCATGTATGGAATCGAATGCTTGATCGCGAGGAACGGGCCGATCAGATTGATCCGCAGCACTTCCTGCCAGTGTTCGACAGTCTGGTCGGCGAGCGGGACGAGGCCGCCGCTGACGCCGGCATTGGCCCAGATCGCATCGAGCTTGCCGTATTTCGCGACGGCCTTGTCAATGAAGGCCTTCACGTCGCTCTCCGAGCCGGCATCGGCGGTGACGGCTTCGACGGTGCCGCCGGCGTCGCGCACCAGCTTGGCGGTCTCGTTGACGCCATCGGTGCGATCGACCGCGATCAGCTTGGCGCCTTCCCTGGTGAACAGCAGCGAGGCCGCACGGCCGATACCGCTTCCAGCGCCGGTGATGATGACGGATTTGCCTTCGAGGCGGCCCATGGTTTTTCTCCCTGTTCACGTGGTCCGTGGCGCGTCTGCCGCGCGACGGAATTCAAACAAAATTTCAAACGTTCGAAGCACTTGAGACGATGTGCGACGTGACGTACAGCGACGGGGGACAGTATTGAAGGGCTCATCCGATGTCCAATCCAGAGAAGCCTAACGTGACGGTGACGCGGTGGTGGTGGGTTCGTCATGCGCCGGTGCGCAGCGATGGCGGCAACATCTACGGGCAAGAAGACATCGACTGCGACACCGGCGATGTCGAAGTGTTCGAGGCGGTCGCCAAGATGCTGCCGCGCGATGCTGTCTGGTATTCGAGCAATCTCAAGCGCACGCACAAGACCGCGGAAGCGATCTGGGCCGCAGGTTTTCCGAAGCCGGCCAACATGACGCAGGAACGCGAGTTTGCCGAGCAGCATCTCGGCCGGTGGCAGGGCATGAACCGCGCCGCGCTGCTCGCGAGCCAGCCCCCCGGCAGAAGTTGGTTTGCCGACGTCAACGAGCCCGCACCCGGCGGCGAGAGCTTCATGGATCTCTATACGCGGGTTTGCCGCACGATCGTGCGGATCACGGCTGCGGAGCCGGGCAGGAACATCATCGCGGTCGGCCATGGCGGCGTGATCCGGGCTGCGGTCGGTCTTGCGCTCGGCGGCCAGCCGGACAGGGGTCTGTCCTTCGACATCGACAATGTCTCGGTGACGCGGCTCGATCACATCGCAGGCACCGGCCTGTCGACCTGGCGGTTGCCGATGGTGAACCAGCAGCCCTGGATCGCCGATCCCAGACACGCCGCGATGCATCAGCCGTCCGGACCGGAAGTCAGGCCGGCGAGCAAGCTTGCATGATGCCGCTATCGCAACACGACAACGCTGCTTAAGCTCAACGCAGAATTCAAACACCTTACATCAGGGAGAGAAACATGACCTTGTTCGACATGAAGGGAAAAGTCGCCGTCATCACCGGCTCGACGCGCGGCATCGGGCGCGCGATCGCCGAGCGCATGGCCGAGCACGGCGCCAAGGTCGTGATCTCCTCGCGCAAGGCCGATGTCTGCGAGCAGGTGGCGAAGGAGATCAACGACGCTTACGGCAAGGGCACCGCGGTTGCGGTCGCGGCCAACATCTCGTCGAAGGAAAATCTGCAGAACCTGGTCGACGAGAGCAACCAGGCCTTCGGCAAGATCGACGTGCTGGTCTGCAACGCGGCCTCGAACCCGTATTACGGTCCGCTCGCCGGCATCTCCGACGATCAGTTCCGCAAGATCCTCGACAACAACATCGTCGCCAACAACTGGCTGATCTCGATGGTGGTGCCGCAGATGATCGAGCGCAAGGACGGCTCCATCATCATCGTGTCCTCGATCGGCGGGTTGAAGGGCTCGACCATCCTCGGCGCCTACGCGATCTCCAAGGCCGCCGACATGCAGCTCGCGCGCAACCTTGCCTGCGAATACGGCAAGCACAATATCCGCGTGAACTGCATCGCGCCGGGCCTGATCAAGACCGACTTCGCCAAGGCGCTGTGGGACAATCCGGACAATCTGAAGGCCTCGACCGCGCGCTCGCCGCTGCTCCGCATCGGCGTGCCCGACGAGATCGCGGGCGCTGCGGTGATGATGGGCTCGCGTGCGGGCGACTTCATGACCGGCCAGACCATCGTGATCGACGGCGGCGCGACGATCAGCTGAGGATGTTCTCGTGTCCCGGACGCGGTGCGGCGCAGAGCGCCGCTCCGCAGCGCCGGGACCCAGGAGGACCTGCACGATTGGATCGAGGGTGGCCCCGGCTCAGCAACGCACCGCTCGCGCGCTGCGTTGCGTCCGGGGCACGAGACTTACTCCACCGCGGCATACACGCCGTTGCGCACCAGCGAGCGGGTATATTCGCGCTGGCCGGGGCCCTGCATCATGAAGACCGCGATCAGGTCTTCGCGCGGATCGATCCAGAAGAACGTGCCGGCCATGCCGCTCCAGAAGTACTGGCCGACCGAGCCCGAGAACGGCGCGATGCCCTGCTGCATCCGGACGGCAAAGCCGAGGCCAAAACTGTGGCCGGGCGACACCAGCGTGCCCTGGATCCTGACGCCGGCGCCGAGGTGATCGGACGCCATGAATTCGAGCGTCTTGCGGCCGATGATCCTTGTGCCGTCGAGCGCGCCGCCATTGAGCAGCATCTGCGCGAAGCGCGCATAGTCCATCGTGGTCGACACCAGCCCGCCGCCGCCGGATTCCATCGCGGGCTTCTCGAGCATATTGAACAGCTGCACCTTCTCGTTGGTCCAGGGATCGTTGGCAAACGCCTCGGCGAGCCGGCCGGCATTCGCTTCGGGGGTGTGGAAGGCGGTCTCGGTCATCTGCAGGGGAGAGAGGATGCGTTCGATCAGGAACGCACCGAGCGTCTTGCCGCTGACGACCTCGATGATGCGGCCGAGGATGTCGGTGGAACGGCTGTAGTTCCACTCGGCGCCGGGCTGGCAGACCAGCGGCATGCCGGCGAGCATGGTGGCGTGCTCGGCATTGGTGATCTTGCGGCTGCGCAGCCGCGACTGCTGGTAGAGCTGCTGCACCGGCCCGTTGCCGGTGTGGTCGTACGTCAAGCCCGAGGTGTGGCGCAGCAGGTCCTGGATCGTCATCTGCCGCTGCACGGGCGCCAGCTCGAGCTTGCCGTTGTGCTCGACGCCGACCTTGGTCTCGGCGAATTCGGGGATGAATTTCGCGACGGGGTCGTTGAGCAGGAAGTGGCCGTCCTCCAGCAGCATCATGATGCCGATGGAGACGATCGGCTTGGTCATCGAGAAGATGCGGAAGATCGTGTCATGCGCCATTGGCGCCGAGGCCGCCGGGCTCTGCCGGCCGATCGCATCGAACCAGCCGATCTGGCCGCGCCGCGCCACCAGTACCGTGAAGCCGGGCGCGGTTCCCTTGTCGACCTCGCGCTTGAAGGTGTCGGACAGCGCCTGCAGCCGCACGCTCGACAGCCCGATCGATTCGGGCTTGGCGAGGGGGAGGGATGGGGTGGTTTGGCTGGCGGCATGCTTGGTGGCGGTCTGGACGTTCATGGTCTCTCCCTGGTTCTTGATTCTTGCGGCGGCCGCGCCGACGTGGAGTGATGGCCGAAGTCTGGCGCAGAAGTTTTGCAATGAACAGAAGCTTCACCGCTTCGCCCTTGCAAACCGGCCATGCCCTATGCTTGAAACGGCGCGAACCGGCGGCGACGCAGGTTCCCTGCAGGAGTGTAGCTCAATTGGTAGAGCACCGGTCTCCAAAACCGGGGGTCGCAGGTTCGAGCCCTGCCACTCCTGCCAGCTTTTCCCTAATAATTTGAAGATGTTGGCCGAGGTCCTGGACCCCGGCCATGATTGTCTTCACTCACTTGATGAGCGGGCAGCCGCCGTCCTTCAGCGGCCGGAACGCCTGGTCGCCGGGCACCTCGGCGAGCACCTTGTAGTAATCCCACGGCGCCTTCGATTCCTCCGGTTTCTTGACCTCGAACAGGAACATCGAGTGCACCATGCGGCCGTCCTCGCGCACCACGCCGTTGTCGGTGAAGGCGTCGCGCACCGGGGTCGCGCGCATCTTGGCGAGCACCGGCTTGGTCTCCTTGCTGCCGGCGGCCTTCACGGCGTTGAGGTAGTGCAGGGTGGCGCTGTAGGTCGCGGCCTGGTTCATGGTCGGCATCCGCTTCATGCGCTCGAAGAAGCGCTTGCCGAAGGCGCGGGTGCGGTCGTTGAGATCCCAATAGTAGGCCTCGGTGATGATCAGGCCCTGCGCGAGCTTCAGCCCGAGGCTGTGGATGTCGGAAATGAACATCACGATACCAGCGAGGTTCTGCCCGCCGGCGACGATGCCGAATTCGGCGGCCTGCTTGATCGCATTGATGGTATCGCCGCCGCCATTGGCGAGGCCGACGATCTTGGCCTTCGACGACTGCGCCTGCAGCAGGAACGACGAGAAATCCGGCGTGTTGAGCGGATGCCGCGCGCTGCCGATCACCTTGCCGCCGGCGGCGCGGACCACGTCGCCGGTGTCGCGCTCGATCGAATGGCCGAAGACGTAGTCGGCGGTGATGAAGAACCAGCTGTCGCCGCCGTTCTTCACGATCGCGCTGCCGACGGTGTGGGCGTTGGCGTAGGTGTCGTAGGTCCAGTGCAGCGTGTAGGGCGAGCAGGACTTACCGGTGATATCGGAGCTCGCCGCGTCCGTCACGATCATGATCTTCTCGAACTGCTTCGACATCTCCATGCCGGCGAGCGCGGTCGCCGAGGTCGGCATGTCGATGATCATGTCGACATTCTCGGCCTCGTACCATTTGCGGGTGATGGTGGCGGCGACGTCGGCCTTGTTGAGGGCGTCGGCGGTGACGAGCTCGATCGGCTTGCCGAACATCGAGCCGCCGAACTCCTCGATCGCCATCTTGGTGGCCTCGACATTCCCGGCGCCGCCGATGTCCGAATAGACCGACTGGAAATCCGTGAGGACGCCGATCTTGAGCGGCGCCTGTTGCGCGAGCGCCGGACCCGCCAGCACCGCGGTGATCAGGCCGGCGGCAGACAGACTCGTGACGATGGATTTCATGATGATGGACCTCCCAGATTTTCTTATCGGCTTGGTGTTCTTATCAGTTTGTCCGACAAAGCTAGATTTGCCCGGTTCCGCTGTCAATTCTTGCCGGCCGGGTGCGACATTCAGGCCGTAGATGCCTATTTGACGCTCCAAATGCCTTCGCCTATTCTTTGTCCGACAAACAACAATCGGGAGCCCGAGGGAGCCAAGGATGCCCGCCACGCCGCTATTCCGGCGCATCGATGTCGCGCCGGCCTACCAGAAGGTCGCGGACGCGATCGAACGCGAGATCATCAACGGCCGGATCAAGCCGGGCGAGCCGATCGGCACCGAGCAGCAGCTGGTCGCGCAGTTCGGCGTCAACCGCTCGACGGTGCGCGAAGGCATTCGCGTGCTCGAGGAGGGCGGCCTGATCCGCCGCGATTCCAGCCGACGCTTGCAGGCCTGCCTGCCGCGCTACAACAAGCTCGCCACCCGGCTGTCGCGTGCGCTGATCCTGCACGAGGTGACGTTCCGCGAATTGTTCGAGACGTCGATGACGCTGGAGGTCGCGAGCGTCGAGGGGGCGGTCGAGCGCGCGACCGAGGAGAACATCGCCGAGCTCGCCGGCAATATCGAGCGCAGCGCGGCGGTGGTCGGCAATCCGGCTGATCTTGCCGAGCTCGACGCGGAATTCCACGTGCTGATGGCCAAGGCCTCGCAGAACCGCGTGCTGCAGCTCGCCCGCGAGCCCGCCGCGCAGCTGTTCTTTCCGACCACCGAGATGATCGTCGGCGGCGTGCCCGAGGGCGGCGCGCGCCTCGTCGAGGCGCATCGCCACATCCTCGATGCGATCAGGCGGCACGACAAGGAGGCCGGCGTGCTGTGGACGCGGCGGCATTTGCAGGACTGGCGGCGCGGCTTCGAGAAGATCGCCTCGCTCGATCGCTCGGTCGAGCACACCTACATGGAACACGCCTACGCCGCGCGGCAGTGAGGCGGCGCGACGAAGACAAGACAACGACAACAAGCACATTCGGGAGGGACATATGAGCGGAGACATCGCAGCAACCATCCAGCGCGCCCGCGAGCACAGCATCGGCGATCTGCTGCGCCGGTCGGCCAAGCGCTACCCCAACAAGACCGCGCTGATCTGCGGCGAGGTGAGCTGGACATTTGCGGAGATGGACGCGATCTGCAACCGGCTCGGACGCGGATTGCTCGCGCTCGGCGTCGCAAAGGGCGACCGGGTCGCGGTGCTGTCGCGCAACTCGCATGGCTTCGCCGCGCTGCGCTTCGCAGTGGCGCGGATCGGTGCGATCCTGGTGCCGATCAACTTCATGCTCAATCCGGACGAGATCAATTTCATCCTCGCCAATTCCGGCGCAAAACTGCTCGCGGTCGGGCCGGATTTCGTGGAGACCGCGCACGCTGCGGCCGCCAAGGGCTCGGCGGTCGAAACCCTGATCTGGCTGCCGGGCGAGGATCCGGCCACCGCGCCTGAAGGCATCACGACCTTCGACAGCGTGCTGCACAGCGATGCATCGGTACCGGATACCTCGGTCGACAGCCGCGATCCCGCGCAGATCATCTACACCAGCGGCACCGAGTCGTTGCCGAAGGGCGCGATCCTCACCCACGAAGCCGTCATGTGGCAGTATGTCAGCTGCATCATCGACGGCGGCATGACGACCGACGACACCGTGCTGCACGCGCTGCCGCTCTATCACTGCGCGCAACTCGACGTCTTCCTGGGCCCCGCGATCTATCTCGGCGCCACCAGTCTCATTACCGGCAAGCCGGTGCCGGACAACGTCCTGGCGCTGATCGCGGCCCACAGGATCAACGCGTTCTTCGCGCCGCCGACGATCTGGATCGCGATGCTGCGCTCGGGCGCGTTCGATCGCACCGATCTGTCGACCCTGCGCAAGGGCTATTACGGCGCCTCGATCATGCCGGTCGAGGTGCTGCTCGAACTGCAGCGGCGGCTGCCCGATGTGAAATTCTGGAACTTCTACGGCCAGACCGAGATTGCACCGCTCGCAACCGTGCTGGCGCCGGCGGACCAGCTGCCGAAGGCAGGATCAGCCGGCAAGCCCGCGATCAATGTCGAGACGCGGGTGGTGAATTCCGACATGACCGACGTCGGGGTGGGCGAGGTCGGCGAGATCGTGCACCGCTCGCCGCATCTGTTGTCCGGCTACTACAACGACCCGGTCAAGACCGCGGCCGCGTTCGCCGGCGGCTGGTTTCATTCCGGAGATCTCTCGACCGTCGATGCCGACGGCTACATCACCGTGGTCGATCGCGTGAAGGACATGATCAAGAGCGGCGGCGAGAACGTCGCGAGCCGGGAGGTCGAGGAGATGATCTACCGGCTGCCTGCGGTGTCCGAGGTGGCGGTGGTCGGGCTGCCCGACCCGCGCTGGATCGAGGCGGTGACCGCGATCGTGGTGGTCAAGGCCGGCGCGAGCCTCGAGGCCGACGCCGTGATCAAGCATTGCGCGGCATCGATGGCCCATTTCAAGGTGCCGAAGCGGGTGATCTTCGTCGACAGCCTGCCGAAGAACCCGAGCGGCAAGCTGCTCAAGCGCGAGCTGCGCCAGCGCTATCTCGGCGGGGCTACGCTGGACCAGGCGGTCCAGAAGAGCTTTGCCGGCTAGGACATGGGCAGGGGGATGATCCGAAGCTTCGGCGCGCGTCAGGGCAAATGCAATCACTGGCCAGCCGTCGGCGCTCCCTTGTCCGACCACTCTGGCGGCAATCCGAGCTTGCCGGCGGCCATCCCGACCAGGCCGGGATTGCGCCCGAACGCTTCGCAGGCCGCGTATTTCGGTTTGCCGCCGAACGACGCGCCGATCTTGTCGAACGATGGCAGGTCCGGTGGCTTTCCGAACGGCGTAGCTCCGGTGACCACGAGCTTGCTGAAATCGTCACTGAACGAGGAGGCGAGTTCGTAGGCGTCACCGGCACTCGAGACCATCGGCGAACTGGTGAATGAATTTGCGCCGCGAGCCCAGATCATCGCTGCCTGCTGGCGGCTGGCCGGATCGCGCACCTCGGCTTCGACCGTCAGGCTGCCGAGCCCGACCGGCAACCGCGGCACCGGCACGGGGACGCCTGCGCCGAGCGCGGTCGGCAGGATGCCGACCACCTTGGAAGCGCCCGCGGCGACTTCGTCAGTGGGCGCCGCCTGCGTGACGCGCGCGTATGCGGTGAGATCCGCAGGCTGATCGAGCGCAACGACCTGAAGCCGCTCGCTCAGGCCGGCGCAGAGCGAACGATCGATGGCATTGGCCACCAGCTTCCTCTGCTCTTGCGACAGCGTCGGTGACGCGCCCTGCGAGAAGGTCGCAGGAACGATATGGATGGTCTTTGCGGCAAGGACGTCGTCCTTGTTGACGCGAACCAGCGACTTCGCCAGCAGCCCGTCGGATTGCGCGAGGTTGTCGTAGGATGCCAATGATCCGCCTCGGGTCATAGGAGCGCTGGCGCAGCCCGACAACAACACCATCGCAACCGCAGCGCCGGCAAGTGAGGATGACCGATTGAGCTGGCCATCGCGCGACGCCCGGCCCGTGCCCTGCGCGTCAGCCGCAGCGCCCGGCAGAAATTCTAATCTCATGTCACCCCTCGAACGACCGCTCACCCCACGAACGATCGCACGTCACGATAGAACAGGGCCGCCCGGGTCGGGATTAAGAGATATTAAGTCAGATGTAGGCCGTGAAACCGCGCGACCTATTTGAGCCACATTTGGACGTGCAGGCTTAACAAAACGCTATATTTGCACGCTGCGCATGTGAGGCCGGCGCCTCTAAAATACCGTGATGCAAATCCTGGAATACGACCTCGTGGCTTTCCCCGTCACCAACGCGCGCATCCTCTGCGTCGAGGACGACGCCGATATCGCGCGCATGCTGGCGGAGGTCCTCCAGGACAACGGCTTCAGAGCGATGCTGGTCGGTTCGGCCATCGAGATGGATGCGCTGCTCAAGCGCGCGAGCGTCGATCTCATCGTGCTCGACGTGATGCTGCCGGGCGAGGACGGGTTGAGCATCTGCCGGCGCCTGCGCATGTCTTCCTCGATTCCCATCATCATGGTGACGGCGCGGAGCGAGGACATCGACCGCATCCTCGGCCTCGAACTCGGCGCCGACGACTATGTCACCAAGCCGTTCAATTCGCGCGAGCTGGTGGCCCGCATCCGCGCACTGTTGCGCCGGGTCGAGAGCGGCACTGCGTCGCGCTCGCGGCCGCGTCCTTTGACCTTCGCCGGTTGGCGCATCAATCCACCACCCGCGAACTGCATGACCCCGCCGGTGTCCGGATCACGCTGACCGGGGCCGAGTTCGATCTGCTGCTGGCGTTCTGCCGCAATCCGGGGCAGGTGCTGTCGCGCGAGCAACTGATCGAGCAGGCCTTCGGCGGCCTGATCGCCTCGGTCGAGCGCAGCGTCGACGTTCATATCAGCCGCATCAGGCAGAAGATCGAGCCGGATCCGAAGGACCGCTCGATGATCAAGACCGTGCGGCTCGGCGGTTACCTCTTCACGCCTGCGGTCGAGCAGATCTGATGGGATGGGCGCAGCGGCTGATGCCGCGCAGCATCGCTGCGCAACTCATGAGCCTCGTCGCGCTCTCGGAACTGATCGGCATCACGCTCGCAGCGGTGACCGTCATTTTTCTGTTCGATTCTCCCTCGATCAACGACACGCAGAAGTTTCTTGCGGGGCGGGTCTCGGAGGTCGCTCAGCTGCTGCGTTCCACGAAGACGCCGACCGACGCCGATGAACTGCTGGCCGCGGCCAGGCGCGGCGGTCTCGACGTCAGGCGCGTCGCCCTGGGCGAACTCGTGCCGAGAACGGCCGGAGAGACGCGACCGTTTTCCATAAGAGCGTTTCGGCAGCTGGCGGCCGAGTCTGGAATTGAGTTGCTGGAGGAGCTGCGCCATCCGGCAGGTTCGTCGTCACAGGTGGTCGTGAAGCTCGACAACGGCCACGCGTTGATGGCCGACGTCGCGGTCAATGGCGGCTTTTGGTCCATTCTGCTCCGCCCGGCGGCCGGAGGGGCAATCATCCTGCTGATATCCATGCTGCTGCTGTCGGTCTATGCCGTGCGCTGGGTGATCGCGCCGCTGGCCGAAGTCGCGAGCGCCGCGACCTCGTTCGGCCGCTCGCCGCGGGCTCCCGAGGCGCTGCGCCGGCGCGGTCCGCTTGAAATCGCCCAGGTCGCCGACGCCCTGAACGACATGCGCACCCGGATCCGCGCGCTGCTCGACGACCGCACCCGCATGCTGGCCGCCATCAGTCATGACCTGCGGACGCCGCTCACGCGGCTCAGGCTGCGCGCCGAGCGTGTCGGAGAAGATACTCTGCGCCCGGCAATGCTGGGCGATATCGCCAAGATCACGCGCATGATCAACGAGACGCTGGAGTATCTTCGCGACGATGCGCGCTCGGAGGCAGTCTCGCATATCGACCTGCCGAGCTTTTTGCAGACCATCTGTTCCGAGTTCGCCGATTTGGGCCACGCGGTGTCCTATGCGGGGCCTGCGCGTCTTCCCTATGCCTGTCGGCCTCGCGCCCTGTCGCGCGCCGTCACCAATGTCGTGGAGAACGCAGTCAAGCACGGCAGCACAGTCGCGGTCGCGCTCCGACCCAAGGACTCGAACCACATTGAGATCGAGGTGGTTGACGACGGGCCCGGCATCCCGCCGGCGCTGCGCGACAAGGTGTTCGAACCCTTCTTCAAGGCTGATAGCGCGCGGCAGGATAGCGGCGGCTTTGGGCTGGGGCTGTCGATCGCCCAGGATATTGCCAAACGTCATGGTGGCAGCATCGAACTGAAGCCGCGGGAGCCGGTCGGATTGCGGGTATCGATGCTGCTGCCACTGAAGTCCGTCCTGGCCTAGACGAGACGGGGTGGTGAGCGTTACCGCACGCGACAGGGGCACCTTCTTGACGCTAATCTCCGAGCGGGAAGTCCCGCAAGTGCCCCGGCGCCCCGGCTAAGCTGTTGAACTGAAGGGATCAATGCCCGCTCGGCCCACGGTTGGCCCCCGTGGGGCGCGACCTCACCGACCTTGACGTTTGGCCGGTCCCGCAGTAGATACCCGGCACTCGCAGCCGGCCCGCTTTGATGGCGGATATCCGGCGCGGCCTAATTCCCCGAACATTCGAGCTCGTTTATCGGCTCAACCTTCAAACGAGGGCTGGGTCCGCAAGGTCGGCTGTTCGGATTCCTTGAAACGTTGCAATCGTCCGGTCACGGACGCGGATCCCACGATGGCTTTCAGCCCGTTCAAATTCCTGCAGGAAGTGCGCTCGGAGACCGCCAAGGTCACCTGGCCGACGCGCCGCGAGACGACCATCACCACCATCATGGTGTTCGTGATGGTGGCGCTGGCCTCGGTCTTCTTTTTCGCCGCGGACCAGATCATCCGCTATCTCATCACGCTGATCCTGGGCATCCACTGATGAGCATGGGAACTCAATTGATGGACAAGCGCTGGTACATCGTCCACGCCTATTCGAACTTCGAGAAGAAGGTGGCGGAATCGATCCGCGAGCAGGCCAAGCAGCGCGGGCTGGAAGAGCTGTTCGAGCAGGTGCTGGTGCCGACCGAGAAGGTCACCGAGGTGCGCCGCGGCCGCAAGATCGACGCCGAGCGCAAGTTCTTCCCGGGCTATGTGCTGGTCAAGATGAAGCTGACCGACGAGGCGTTCCATCTGATCAAGAACACCCCGAAGGTGACGGGCTTCCTCGGCGCGGAAAACAAGCCGATGCCGATCTCGGAATCCGAGGCGATGCGGATCCTGCATCAGGTGCAGGAGGGCGTGGAGCGTCCGAAGGCGTCGGTGTCGTTCGAAATCGGCGAGAATGTGCGCGTGGCCGACGGCCCGTTCGCCTCGTTCTCCGGCGTGGTGGAAGAAATCGACGAGGCGCGCTCGCGCGTGAAGGTCGCGGTGTCGATCTTCGGCCGCGCGACCCCCGTGGAACTGGAATTCGGTCAGGTCGAAAAGGTGGTCTGACGGGACGGCGTGGGGTATATGCCCCCCGTCAAGTGAGAGGCCGTGGGAGGGAGGAGGCGGTCGCCAGCCCCTTCAACCGAACCACGGAACCTGAAACCGCCGGCACCGTCCGGCACAACAGGAGTGATAAATGGCAAAGAAAGTGACCGGATACCTGAAGCTTCAGGTCCCGGCCGGTGCGGCGAATCCTTCGCCCCCGATCGGCCCCGCGCTTGGTCAGCGCGGTCTCAACATCATGGAGTTCTGCAAGGCGTTCAACGCGCAGACCCAGAAGGAAGAGAAGAATACCCCAATCCCGGTGGTGATCACGATCTACGCCGATCGTTCGTTCACCTTCGAGATGAAGACGCCCCCGATGTCGTTCTTCCTCAAGCAGGCTGCCAAGATCCAGTCCGGCTCGAAGGCGCCGGGCCGTGACAAGGCCGGCAAGGTGACCAAGGCGCAGGTGCGCGAGATCGCCGAGAAGAAGATGAAGGACTTGAATTGCGACACCATCGAATCGGCCATGAAGATGGTCGAGGGCTCTGCCCGTTCGATGGGTCTGGAAGTTGCGGGGTAACGGGCCATGGCAATCGGAAAGCGTTTGAAGAAGGCCCGCGAGGGCGTCGATCGCGAGAAGCTCTACCCGCTCGCGGATGCCATCAAGATGGTCAAGGAGCGCGCCAAGTCGAAGTTCGACGAGACGATCGAGATTGCGATCAATCTCGGCGTCGACCCGCGCCACGCCGACCAGATGGTCCGCGGCGTCGTCAACCTGCCGAACGGTACCGGCCGCACGCTGCGCGTCGGCGTGTTCGCGCGCGGTGCCAAGGCTGAGGAAGCCAAGGCCGCCGGTGCCGACGTCGTCGGTGCCGAGGACCTGGTCGAGAAGGTGCAGGGCGGTGCGATCGATTTCGACCGCTGTATCGCCACCCCCGACATGATGCCGCTGGTCGGCCGCCTCGGTAAGGTGCTCGGTCCGCGCGGCATGATGCCGAACCCGAAGATCGGCACCGTGACCATGGACGTCACCAACGCCGTGAAGGGCGCCAAGGGCGGCTCGGTCGAGTTCCGCGTCGAGAAGGCCGGCATCGTGCAGGCCGGCATCGGCAAGGCCTCGTTCTCCGAGGACAAGCTGGTCGAGAACGTCAAGGCGCTCGCGGATGCGGTCTCCAAGGCGAAGCCGGCGGGTTCCAAGGGCACCTACATCCAGCGCGTGGCGGTCTCCTCCACCATGGGCCCGGGCGTGAAGGTCGAGCCGGGCACGATCCTCGGCTGAGGTCTTTGGCCGTGACGAGATAAAGAGGGGCGGGATCGGGCAACCGGTTCCGCCCCTTTGTTTTGCCAGAGCGTTTTCGAGCGAAGCGGGTACCGGTTCGCGTGAAGAAAACGCGTCAAAACAACAATCCAGAGCCCGTTCCGATTCAACCGGAACGGAAAAGACTCCAGGTGAGGCCTCTCGCAGGAAACAACAACAATGCCCGATAAGGTCCTGGTCTATTCACGCTTTCCCAGAAACGAACTGGTGCGCTTCGGTGAGCGTTACGAGCTGTTGAATGCCGCGGGCAAGCGGCTGACCGAGATGTTTTCGGCGGCGGAGCTTGGCGATATCCGGGCGATGATCACGGCGGGCGGGACCCCGCTTGGCGGTGAGGCGATGGACATGCTGCCGAAGCTCGGCGCGATCATCTGCTACGGCACCGGATATGAGGGGATCAATCTTGCCGCCGCCGCCAGGCGCGGAATTGCGGTCGGCCACAGCCCCGGCGCCAATGCCGCCTCCGTTGCCGACATCGCGGTGACGCTGATGCTGGCGGCGGCCCGCCGCCTGCCGGTCGCCGACAATTACGTCCGCAGCGGCGACTGGATCGGCGCCAAGCCGTCGCCGATGATGCGGCCGCAGGCCGGCATGCGCGGCCGCAAGGTCGGCGTCTACGGCCTCGGCGAGATCGGCCGCAAGATCGCGGCGCGCGTCGCCGCGTTCGAAACCGAGGTCGGCTATTTCAGCCGGTCACGGCAGGATGTGCCGTATCAGCACTTTCCGAGCCTCGAGGCGCTCGCCGACTGGTGCAGCGTGCTGATGATCGCGGTGCGCGCCGGTGCTGATACGGTCCATGCCGTCAATGCCGACATCCTGCGCCGGCTCGGCAACAGCGGGATCATCGTCAACATCTCGCGCGGCTCCGTCGTCGACCAGAAGGCGCTGGTTGCGGCTCTTGCTGATCAGTCCATCGCGGGCGCCGGCCTCGATGTGTTTGCCAGGGAGCCGCACGCGCCCGACGAACTGACGGCGCTGCCGAACGTCGTGCTGTCCCCGCATATCGGCGGCCACACCCTGGAATCGCACGTGGCGATGCAGGACTGCGTGCTCGCCAATCTCGAGGCGTTCTTCGCCGGCAAGCCGCTCGCCTATCCGGTGCCGTCCGCGTCCTGACCGGAGGTCAGGCGCGGCGCGTGGCGCAGCTTGTCGGGGTTGCGGACGACGTAGATCGCCGCGATCCGATTGGTCGCGGCGTCGATCGCCAGGCTGAGCGTGTGGTCGATCTCGCCATCGAGAAGGACCAGCGCGCCTGCGCTGCCGTTGACCATCATCGGCTCGACACGGACCTCGCTGCCGGCATTCTTGCCGGCGATGCCGATGATGAAGCGGACGATCTTCTCGGCCCCCTTGATCGGGTTCAGCGCCGCCAGCTTGCGGCCGCCGCCATCGGTGATCGCGATCGCATCCTCGCGCAGCAGATCGGCCAGAGCGGAGACGTCGCCGCTGGCTGCGGCCTGGCAGAATGCCGTCAGCAATCTTGCGTGGCCCTCGGGCGGAGCCGCCGGGGCAGGGCGGCTGTCGCGCACGGTCCGCCGGGCGCGCGCCGCGAGCTGCCGGCAGGCCACCTCGCTGCGCCCGAGCGTGCGCGCGACTTCCGCAAACGGCCAGTCGAACACGTCGTGCAGCAGGAACGCGGCGCGCTCGAGCGGTGACAAGGTGTCGAGCGCCAGCATCAGGGCGAAGGAGAGATCGTCGGCAAGCTCGGTCGCTGCCTCGGCCGACAGGCTCTCGTCGAACACCGGCTCGGGCAGCCATGCGCCGACATAGACCTCGCGCTGGGCGCGGGCGCTCTTCAGCCGATCGAGGGAGAGCCGGGTCACCACCGTGACGAGGAACGCCTCGGGATTGTGAACGCCGTCGGCCGCGGCGAAGCGCAGCCAGGCGTCCTGCACCACGTCGTCGGCGTCGCTGCGGCTGCCGAGCATGCGATAGGCGAGCCCGGTCAGCCGCGCCCGATACGGGCCGAGCGGGTCGGGCTCAGGCGGCCTGTTTGATGACATCGATCTGATGGCCGGCCACGGTCACGCGGCGACACTCCCTGGCATAGCCTAGCGCCAACTTCATCATGGGGAAGATACGCCCGATTTGCAGGGCCATCGCGAGGTCGATCACGCCTTTTTCGCCCCAGCGCGCGCGAACCGCGTCGCGGCAGGCGTCATCCTCCGTGGAACGCTGCACGATCGCATCCGCGAAGCGGAAGCCGAGCGCGGTGTCCGCCGACATCGCGTCAACGTCGCGCCTGAGCACGGCCGTGACCTGCTGCTCCGCCATCCCGGCCTCGATCGCCATGTCGGCGACCAGCTGCGCGCAGGGACCGCAATCTTCGGCCAGCGCGCCGGTGAGCTTGGCGGCGAAGCAGGCTTCGACCGGCGCAACCTCGCGGCAGGCGGCGGCCTTCATCGCGCCGGCGAACTTGAAGAATGACGTCGGCGATTGCTTCAGCATCATCTCAAGATAGCTGGTGTCGTAACCGTAGCGCTTGGAATAAGCGCGCAGCATACGGCGCGCGATGAAACTACGCATGGTGTTCTCCTGATTGTTCTCTTGGGCTTGGCAGGGCGGAATAGAGTGCGAGGGCCGCGGGCAGGATCACCGCGATCAGGTCGGACGCGGCATGGCGGTCATGGCCGCCGGCGATCATCGCAAGATGCAGCAGGCCATGGCCTACCAGGAACGCGGCGCCCGCGACCGCCGCGGGCCACCAGGCCGGCCGCCAGGCTCGCGCGGCGAGACCGAGCCCGGCTGCAATGAAGGCAATGCCGACGTCCTGAACCAAATGGGGGTTGAAGGGGCCGGTATCGGCGGCGCCGGGAACCAGCGACCACCAGACGGAACCGGCTGACAGCATCACCAGCCCATTGCCGAGGTTGAAGAGGGCGAGAATTCCTGCAATCCACCGTTTCATGCGAGCCTCCAGCGCCCAGACGAGCGACACCGCCGTCGTGTGACGTCGCGTCGGAGAAATTTTCGCTGAGCCGAGGCGGATCGGTGAACTGGTCTGAATTTTGCTCTTGGCAAGCAGGGCAGGACCGGCTACATAGCGCCTTCCGGGCGTGCTGGCACTTGCTGGCAGGTCCGTGCTCGCATTCCGAAAACCTGAGGTGATAGGAGATCATTCCTTTCCGCATGCCCGCAAGGATGCTCGAAAGGAAGGAGACCCGTCGCCTCCAACGGCATAAGAGCAGGGCGTTCGGCCTCGGCCGATAGCCCGATCCTGTCCAAGACTGCAGGCGCCCGCGAGAACTTCGTGTTTTCAACGGCTTAATCGCATGGCCTGCATAGACGGGTGAAGACCGGATTTTGTGCTCCACGTCGCGGCCTGTTCGCGGCTGGGAGGCTGGTTTGGTTCGAACCTCGACAACCCATGGCCGCAAGGCTTTGGGAGGGCAGGCTTCTAGATGTCGTCTTGCCCGGCATGTCCGAAGGGTCTTGCGCCCTAAGGATCAGGTTTTGGGTGGGACGATGGGTGCAACCCGGCGGTCCTGCCTTCGCGGATAAGGCCGCCAACCGGAAAGAGCTTGCTGTGGAACGAGCGGCAAAAAAAGAGGCGGTCGGACAGCTCAACGAGGCCTTCAAGGCCACGAGCGTTGCGATCGTCGCTCACTATTCCGGCCTCACCGTAGCCCAGATGCAGAAGCTGCGCATGCAGATGAAGCAGGCGGGTGCGTCGGTGAAGGTCTCGAAGAACCGTCTCGCCAAAATTGCTCTTGAAGGCACTGACGTCGCTGCCATCGGTTCCCTGCTGAAGGGGCCGACTGTGATCGCTACTTCAAACGATCCGGTCGCGGCGCCAAAGGTTGCCGTCGAATTCGCCAAGGCGAACGAAAAGTTCGTCATCCTTGGCGGCTCGATGGGTAAAACCGTCCTGAATGTCGACAGCGTGAAGGCGCTTGCCTCACTGCCGTCGCTTGACGAACTGCGCAGCAAGATCGTGGGCCTCCTCGTGGCGCCGGCGACCAAGCTCGCTCAGCTGTCGAACGCGCCCGCGGCCAAGCTCGCACGCGTCATTCAGGCTCATGCCTCAAAGAGCGAAGCGGCCTGACCCTTCGCTAATCTCAAAACCTGGTTCGAACCAAACGTTTAAGGAAACAGATCAATGGCTGACTTGCAGAAAATCGTCGACGACCTCTCGAGCCTCACCGTGCTCGAAGCCGCCGAACTCGCCAAGCTCCTCGAAGAAAAGTGGGGCGTCTCCGCCGCTGCCGCCGTCGCGGTGGCCGGCCCGGCCGGTGGCGGTGCTGCCGCTGCACCGGCTGAAGAGAAGACCGAGTTCACCGTCGTGCTGGCTGCTGCCGGCGACAAGAAGATCGAAGTCATCAAGGAAGTCCGCGCCATCACCGGCCTGGGCCTGAAGGAAGCCAAGGACCTCGTCGAAGGCGCTCCGAAGCCCGTCAAGGAAGGCGTCAACAAGGACGAAGCCGAGAAGGTCAAGGCCCAGCTCGAGAAGGCTGGCGCCAAGGTCGAGCTCAAGTAATGCGCGATCCGGGAGCGCCGCAGGGCGCTCCCGGGCCAATTAAGCGGCATGCGGCAGGTTGCCGCAGGCGCGCCGGACACAAGAAAGTGTGGGGATCCGTGGACTTAACCCTCGAATCTCCTTTATTGCCTTCCCATATTGGGTCGGCAGCGAAAAAACACGGTCGGCGGCGGGGGCGGCAGGGCACCCGGCGTAAGCCGTTGGGAGACAGTCAGATTTCGGGCTTTTTCAGTCCGTAAAGCGGAGCGTTTGGACGAGCGGGTGCAGTGATGCGCCCCGCGCGTTGTTTTGCGTTTTGGAGGAAATTGGAGCCGGGCTGGGGATTTAATTCCTGACCTTGCGCTTCGTTCCTTCGGGACGATTCGAAAATTCAACCCGGGGGCGATGGCAGTCGCGTCCCGGAAGGTTCGCCCCACAAAGGCGACGAAAATGAGAGGCCACGATGGCGCAGCAGACATTCACCGGTCGCAAACGCGTACGCAAGTTTTTCGGTCACATCAAGGAAGTCGCCGAGATGCCGAACCTCATCGAGGTTCAGAAGGCGTCCTATGACCAGTTCCTGATGGTTGACGAGCCGGCCGGCGGTCGCCTCGATGAGGGCCTGCAGGCGGTGTTCCGCTCGGTGTTCCCGATCTCGGACTTCTCGGGCACCTCGATGCTCGAATTCGTCCGCTACGAGTTCGAACAGCCGAAATATGACGTCGACGAGTGCCGCCAGCGCGGCATGACCTTCGCTGCGCCGCTCAAGGTCACGCTGCGCCTCATCGTGTTCGATATCGACGAGGAAACCGGCGCCAAGTCGGTCAAGGACATCAAGGAGCAGGACGTCTACATGGGCGATATCCCGCTCATGACGATGAACGGCACCTTCGTGGTCAACGGCACCGAGCGCGTCATCGTCTCGCAGATGCACCGTTCGCCCGGCGTGTTCTTCGACCACGACAAGGGCAAGACCCATTCGTCCGGCAAGCTGTTGTTTGCCGCGCGCGTGATTCCGTATCGCGGTTCCTGGCTCGACATCGAGTTCGACGCCAAGGACATCGTGTTCGCGCGCATCGACCGCCGCCGCAAGCTGCCCGTGACCTCGCTGATGTACGCGCTCGGTCTCGACGGCGAGCAGATCCTGTCGACCTTCTACAAGAAGATCACCTACAAGCGGACCAAGGAAGGCTGGCGCGTGCCGTTCGACGCCAACCGTTTCCGCGGTTACAGCACGATCAACGACCTGATCGACGCCGACACCGGCAAGGTGGTGCTCGAGGCCGGCAAGAAGCTGACCGTGCGCAGCGCGCGCCAGATGCAGGAAAAGGGCCTCAAGGCGCTGCGGATGTCGGACGAGGAGCTCGTCGGCAACTATCTCGCCGAGGACCTCGTCAACCCGAAGACCGGTGAAATCTACGCCGAAGCCGGCGAGGAGATCACCGAGAAGTCGCTCAAGGTGCTCAACGAGCAGGGCTACAAGGACCTGCCGCTGCTCGACATCGACCACGTCAATGTCGGCGCCTACATCCGCAACACGCTCTCGGCTGACAAGAACATGACGCGTGAGGACGCGCTGTTCGACATCTACCGCGTGATGCGTCCGGGCGAGCCGCCGACGCTGGATTCGGCACAGGCGATGTTCCAGTCGCTGTTCTTCGATGCCGAGCGCTACGACTTGTCCGCGGTCGGCCGCGTCAAGATGAACATGCGCCTCGAGCTCGATGCGCCCGATACCCATCGCACGCTGCGCAAGGAAGACATCCTGGCGGTGATCAAGACGCTGGTCGACCTGCGCGACGGCAAGGGCGAGATCGACGACATCGACCACCTCGGCAACCGCCGGGTCCGCTCGGTCGGCGAGCTCATGGAGAACCAGTACCGGATCGGCCTGCTCCGCATGGAGCGTGCGATCAAGGAGCGCATGTCGAGCGTCGATATCGACACCGTGATGCCGCAGGACCTGATCAACGCCAAGCCCGCGGCTGCCGCGGTGCGTGAGTTCTTCGGCTCCTCGCAGCTGTCGCAGTTCATGGACCAGACCAACCCGCTGTCGGAGATCACCCACAAGCGGCGCCTGTCGGCGCTTGGCCCGGGCGGTCTGACCCGCGAGCGCGCCGGCTTCGAAGTCCGCGACGTGCATCCGACGCATTACGGCCGTATCTGCCCGATCGAGACGCCGGAAGGTCCGAACATCGGCCTGATCAACTCGCTGGCGACGTTCGCGCGCGTCAACAAATACGGCTTCGTCGAGACGCCGTATCGCAAGATCAAGGACGGCCGGGTCACCGACGAGGTGGTCTATCTGTCGGCGATGGAAGAGGGCCGTTACCGCGTCGCGCAGGCCAACGTGCCGCTCGATGCCAAGGGCCGCTTCACCGACGACCTGGTGGTCTGCCGCCACGCCGGCGAAGTGCTGCCGGTGACGCCGGACAAGGTCGACTACATGGACGTGTCGCCGAAGCAGCTGGTTTCGGTGGCCGCGGCGCTGATCCCGTTCCTCGAGAACGACGACGCCAACCGCGCGCTGATGGGGTCGAACATGCAGCGCCAGGCGGTGCCGCTGGTTCGCGCCGAGGCGCCGTTCGTCGGCACCGGCATGGAAGGCGTGGTCGCCCGTGACTCGGGCGCGGCGATTGCCGCGCGCCGCTCGGGCGTGATCGACCAGATCGACGCCACCCGCGTCGTGATCCGCGCCACCGAGGATCTCGATCCGACCAAGTCGGGCGTCGATATCTACCGGCTGATGAAGTACCAGCGCTCCAACCAGTCGACCTGCATCAACCAGCGTCCGCTGGTGAAGGTCGGCGACATCGTCAAGAAGGGCGACATCATCGCTGACGGTCCGTCGACCGATCTCGGCGAGCTCGCGCTCGGCCGCAACGTGCTGGTCGCGTTCATGCCGTGGAACGGCTACAACTTCGAAGACTCGATCCTGCTCTCCGAGCGGATCGTGAAGGACGACGTGTTTACGTCGATTCATATCGAAGAATTCGAAGTGATGGCCCGCGACACCAAGCTCGGGCCTGAGGAAATCACCCGCGACATTCCGAACGTCTCGGAAGAAGCGCTGAAGAACCTCGACGAAGCCGGTATCGTCTACATCGGCGCGGAAGTCCGCGCCGGCGACATCCTGGTCGGCAAGATCACGCCGAAGGGCGAGAGCCCGATGACGCCGGAAGAGAAGCTGTTGCGCGCCATCTTCGGCGAGAAGGCCTCCGACGTCCGCGATACCTCGCTGCGCGTGCCTCCGGGCGTGCAGGGCACCATCGTGGAAGTCCGCGTGTTCAACCGCCACGGCGTCGACAAGGACGAGCGTGCGCTGGCGATCGAACGGGAAGAGATCGAGCGTCTGGCCAAGGACCGCGACGACGAGCAGGCGATTCTGGACCGCAACGTCTACAACCGCCTCGCCGAGCTCCTGGAGAACCGCCAGGGCATCGCCGGCCCGAAGGGCTTCAAGAAGGACACCAAGATCACCCGTGCGGTGCTCGACGAGTATCCGAAGTCGCAGTGGTGGCTGTTCGCCTCGCCGAACGACAAGCTGATGGCCGAGATCGAGGCCATGCGGAAGCAGTACGACGAGTCGAAGAAGGGCCTCGAGCAGCGCTTCCTCGACAAGGTCGAGAAGCTGCAGCGTGGCGACGAGCTGCCGCCCGGCGTGATGAAGATGGTCAAGGTCTTCGTCGCGGTGAAGCGCAAGATCCAGCCCGGCGACAAGATGGCCGGCCGTCACGGCAACAAGGGCGTGGTGTCGAAGATCGTGCCGATCGAGGACATGCCGTTCCTCGAGGACGGCACGCATGCCGACATCGTGCTCAATCCGCTCGGCGTGCCTTCGCGCATGAACGTCGGTCAGATCCTTGAGACCCATCTCGGTTGGGCCTGCGCCGGCCTCGGCAAGCGCATTGGCCAGACCATCGACGCCTACTATCAGAAGCAGGATCTTAAGCCGCTGCGCGAGACCCTGAAGAAGATCTACGGCGAGGATGAAACCATCAAGTCGCTGAACGACAACGAGCTGGTCGAACTCGGCCGCAATCTGAGCCACGGCGTGCCGATCGCAACGCCGGTGTTCGACGGCGCCAAGGAAGCCGACATCGAGGAGATGCTGAAACTCGCGGGCTTCGACGCCTCCGGCCAGTCGACCGTCTATGACGGCCGCACCGGCGATGCGTTCGATCGCAAGGTGACGATGGGCTACATCTACATGCTCAAGCTGCACCATCTCGTGGACGACAAGATCCACGCGCGTTCGATCGGTCCGTACTCGCTCGTCACCCAGCAGCCGCTGGGCGGCAAGGCGCAGTTCGGCGGCCAGCGCTTCGGCGAAATGGAGGTCTGGGCGCTGGAAGCCTACGGCGCCGCCTACACGCTGCAGGAGATGCTGACCGTGAAGTCGGACGATGTCGCCGGCCGTACCAAGGTGTACGAGGCGATCGTGCGCGGCGACGACACCTTCGAGGCCGGTATTCCGGAATCGTTCAACGTGCTGGTCAAGGAAATGCGCTCGCTCGGCCTCAACGTCGACCTGCACAATTCCAAGGTGGGACCGGCGTCGACGTCGGAAGCGGCCGAGTAACGCAGTGATCATGCCCGGCGCGAGAAGCGCCGGGCCTTCGCACTCCGCTCGGACGTTGGGCGGGGCGCGCGCTGAATAAAATTTCGAATTTGCTGCCGGTGACGATCGGCACGCGAGGAGAAGACCATGAATCAAGAGATTATGAATCTTTTCAATCCGACGACGCCGGCTCAGGTCTTCGACCAGATCCGGATTTCGATCGCGTCTCCAGAGAAGATTCTGTCCTGGTCGTACGGCGAGATCAAGAAGCCGGAGACCATCAACTACCGCACCTTCAAGCCGGAGCGTGACGGCCTGTTCTGCGCGCGCATCTTCGGGCCGATCAAGGACTACGAGTGCCTGTGCGGCAAGTACAAGCGGATGAAGTACAAGGGCATCATCTGCGAGAAGTGCTCGGTCGAGGTGACGCTGTCGCGCGTCCGGCGCGAGCGCATGGGCCACATCGAGCTGGCGGCGCCGGTCGCCCACATCTGGTTCCTGAAGTCGCTGCCGTCGCGCATCGGCCTCTTGCTCGACATGACGCTGAAGGATCTCGAGCGGATCCTCTACTTCGAATATTACGTCGTTCTCGAGCCCGGCCTGACCGCGCTGAAGGACCGTCAGCTGCTGTCGGAAGACGAGTATCTGAAGGCGCAGGACGAGTACGGCCAGGACAGCTTCACCGCCATGATCGGCGCCGAGGCGATCCGCGAGCTGCTCAAGGGTCTCGAGCTCGAGAAGCTCGAGGCGACGCTGCGCGCCGACATGGCGGAGACCGACTCCGACATCAAGCACAAGAAGCTCGCCAAGCGTCTGAAGATCGTCGAGGCCTTCCGCGTCTCCGGCAACAAGCCGGAATGGATGATCATGACGGTCGTGCCGGTGATTCCGCCGGACCTGCGTCCGCTGGTGCCGCTCGACGGCGGCCGGTTCGCGACCTCCGACCTCAACGACCTGTATCGCCGCGTCATCAACCGCAACAACCGCTTGAAGCGGCTGATGGAGCTGCGTGCGCCTGACATCATCATCCGCAACGAAAAGCGCATGCTGCAGGAGGCCGTCGACGCGCTGTTCGACAACGGCCGCCGCGGCCGCGTCATCACGGGTGCCAACAAGCGCCCGCTGAAGTCGCTCGCCGACATGCTGAAGGGCAAGCAGGGCCGGTTCCGCCAGAACCTGCTCGGCAAGCGCGTCGACTATTCGGGCCGTTCGGTGATCGTGGTCGGTCCCGAGCTGCGCCTGCATCAGTGCGGCCTGCCGAAGAAGATGGCGCTCGAGCTGTTCAAGCCGTTCATCTATTCGCGGCTCGACGCCAAGGGCCTGTCCACCACGGTGAAGCAGGCCAAGAAGCTGGTCGAGAAGGAGCGTCCGGAGGTCTGGGATATCCTCGATGAGGTGATCCGCGAGCATCCGGTGCTGCTCAACCGCGCGCCGACGCTGCATCGCCTGGGCATCCAGGCGTTCGAGCCGGTGCTGATCGAAGGCAAGGCGATCCAGCTGCATCCGCTGGTCTGCGCCGCCTTCAACGCCGACTTCGACGGCGACCAGATGGCCGTGCACGTTCCGCTGTCGCTCGAAGCGCAGCTGGAAGCGCGCGTCCTGATGATGTCGACCAACAACATCCTGCATCCGGCGAACGGCCAGCCGATCATCGTGCCGTCGCAGGACATCGTGCTCGGCCTCTACTACGTCTCGATCATGCGCGAAGGCCTGCCCGGCGAGGGCAAGATCTTCGGCGACATGGCCGAGCTCGAGCACGCCCTGCATTCGAAGGTCATCCACCTCCACACCAAGATCAAGTACCGGTGGGAAGGCCTCGACGAGGAAGGCAAGCTGTCCAAGCGTTGGATCGAGACCACCGCTGGCCGCGTCATGCTCGGCAACCTGCTGCCGAAGAGCACCAAGATCTCGTACGACATCATCAACAAGCTGATGACCAAGCGCGAGATCTCCGGCGTGATCGACCAGGTCTACCGTCACTGCGGTCAGAAGGAGACCGTGATCTTCTGCGACCGCATCATGGCGCTCGGCTTCTACAACGCCTTCAAGGCGGGCATCTCGTTCGGCAAGGACGACATGGTCGTGCCGGCGTCGAAGTGGAAGATCGTGGACCAGACCCGTACGCTGGCGAAGGATTTCGAGCAGCAGTACAATGACGGCCTGATCACCCATGGCGAGAAGTACAACAAAGTCGTCGACGCCTGGTCGAAGGCCGGTGAAGAAGTCGCCAAGGCGATGATGAAGGAGATCTCCTCCACCAAAAAGACGGCGGCGGGGGCGGATGCCGACATCAACTCGATCTACATGATGGCGCACTCCGGTGCGCGTGGTTCGCCGGCGCAGATGCGCCAGCTCGCCGGCATGCGCGGCCTGATGGCCAAGCCGTCGGGCGAGATCATCGAGACGCCGATCATTTCCAACTTCAAGGAAGGTCTGTCGGTGCTCGAATACTTCAACTCGACCCACGGCGCCCGCAAGGGCCTCGCGGACACCGCGTTGAAGACCGCGAACTCCGGTTACCTGACCCGCCGTCTGGTCGACGTCGCACAGGACTGCATCATCACGCAGACCGATTGCGGCACCAAGCTCGGCATCAAGATGCGCGCCATCGTCGATGCCGGCACCGTGGTCGCCTCGCTCGGCTCGCGCATCCTGGGCCGCACGGCCTGCGATGACGTGCGTGATCCCGCCACCAACGAGATCGTCATCAAGCGCGATACGTTGATGGAGGAGACCCATGTCGACGCGATCCAGCAGGCCGGCATCCAGGAAGTGAAGATCCGCTCGGCGCTGACCTGCGAGCTGATCAACGGCATCTGCGCCAAGTGCTACGGCCGCGATCTGGCCCGCGGCACCCCGGTCAACCACGGTGAGGCCGTCGGCGTCATCGCGGCGCAGTCGATCGGTGAGCCCGGTACGCAGCTGACGATGCGCACGTTCCACATCGGCGGCGCGGCGCAGCTCAACGAGCAGTCGTTCGTCGAATCGAACTTCGACGGCAAGATCGTGATCCGGAACAAGGCCATCGCCCGCAACAGCGAAGGCAATCTGGTCGCGATGGTGCGCAACATGGTCGTTGCGATCGTCGACGCCGACGGCACCGAGCGTGCAACCCACCGTATTCAGTACGGTTCGAAGATGCACGTCGACGAAGGCGACACGGTCAAGCGCGGCCAGCGCATCGCCGAGTGGGACCCCTATACCCGCCCGGTGCTGAGCGAAGTCGAGGGCACGATCGGTTTCGAGGATCTGGTCGAAGGCCAGTCGATCTCGGAAACGCTCGACGAATCGACCGGTATCGCCAAGCGCGTGGTCATCGACTGGCGCACGACGCGCGGCGGTTCGGACCTGCGCCCGGCCATCGTGGTCAAGGGCAAGGACGGCAAGGTGCTGAAGCTCGCGCGTGGCGGCGATGCCCGCTACATGTTGTCGGTCGACGCCATTCTGTCGGTCGACATCGGCGCGAAGATCATGCCCGGCGACATCCTGGCGCGTATCTCGACCGAGAGCGCCAAGACGCGTGACATCACCGGCGGTCTGCCGCGGGTGGCGGAACTGTTCGAGGCTCGCAAGCCGAAGGACGCGGCGATCATCGCGGAAACGGCCGGAACGATCCGCTTTGGCCGCGACTACAAGAACAAGCGCCGTATCTCGATCGAGCCGATGGACAAGACCGAGGAGCCGCGCGAGTACCTGATCCCGAAGGGCAAGCACATCCACCTTCAGGACGGCGACATCGTCGAAAAGGGCGATTTCATCGTCGAAGGCAATCCGGCGCCGCACGACATCCTGGCGATCAAGGGCATCGAGGAACTCGCTGCCTATCTGGTCAACGAAATCCAGGAGGTCTACCGGTTGCAGGGCGTGCTCATCAACGACAAGCACATCGAGGTGATTGTCCGTCAGATGCTGCAGAAGGTCGAAGTCACCGACCAGGGCGACACCGACATGATCTCGGGCGAGCAGGTCGACAAGATCGAGTTCGACGCGCTCAACACCAAGGCCAAGGAGGAGGGCAAGAAGCCCGCCACGGGTACGCCGGTTCTGCTCGGCATCACCAAGGCGAGCTTGCAGACCCGCTCGTTCTTCTCGGCGGCGTCGTTCCAGGAGACCACGCGCGTGCTCACCGAAGCTGCCGTCAACGGCAAGGTGGACCCGCTCGAAGGCCTCAAGGAGAACGTCATTGTCGGCCGCCTGATCCCGGCCGGCACCGGCGCCTCGATGGCGCGGATCCGCGAAGTCGCGGTCAAGCGCGACAAGCTGATCCTCGACGAGCGCGAGAAGCAGCAGGCGGCGATCGTGCCGACGGCTCCGGAAGCGGAGCCGCTGGCGCTGCCGCCCGCGGAATAGGCATCCGCAAGACTACGGTAATGGCGAGAAGGCCGGCGTTTTGCCGGCCTTTTTGCTGCTTTCTTTCCTTGCTGCGGTGCAGGGACGCAGTTTGTTCATCTTTCCTTCAGGCAAAAAAGTGCTTTTGCTAAGGTGACTTAGACCGGCTGTTTGGCTCGTGCCGGAGACGACGGAATCCATATGCTCGACTTGGCTATCGTAGGCGGCGGCCCCGGGGGGCTGATGAGCGCCTGGTATTTGAAACGCAAACTCGGCGACCTCTGCCGCGTCACCATCTTCGAGGCGTCGAACCGACTCGGCGGCAAGATCGTCACGCGCAAATTCGACTCCGCGCCTGCGATGTATGAGGCCGGCGTTGCCGAGATTTACGATTACTCGATGACGGGACCCGACCCGCTGCGCGAGCTGATCCAGCATTTCGGCCTGCAGACGATCCCGATGGATGCCGAGCAGGTCCAGCTCGACGGCGAACTGCTCGCCGACGTGCCGGGCATGCGCCGCAAATACGGCGCGAAGACCGCGGCCGCGATCGAGGCGTTCCGCAAGCGCTGCAGCGACATGGTGTCGCCGCACGAATATTACGAGGGGATCGGTGCCCACGACAACGAGCACCCCTGGGCCTACAAGACTGCCGAGCAGATCCTCGACGAGGAGGTCGACGACGCGACCGCCAGGCGCTTCTTCAAGGTGATGGCGCGCTCCGACATCGCGACCGAGAGCCACAATACGAATGGCCTCAACGCACTGAAGAACTACGTGATGGACGTCGACGGCTATATCGGCCTGTATTCGATCCAGAACGGCAACGAGCAGCTGATCGATTGCCTGCGCTCGGAGGTCAACGCCGACATCCAGCTCAACCATCGCGTTCTCAAGGTCGGCAAGACCGCAAGCGGCCGCTACCAGCTCAACATGATGAACGGCAAGGGGCCGGAGACGCGCGACTTCGACCTCGTGCTGGTCTGCCTGCCGCACTCCTGGCTTGCGACCATGCGCTGGGACGGCGAGCAGCTGCGCAAGTCGATGGTCAAGCACGTCGCCTATTTCGACCGGCCCGCGCACTATCTGCGCGTCTCGATCCTGTTCGACGAGCCGTTCTGGGGCGAGAAGGTCCCGGGCGCCTGGTTCATGTCGGAAGCGTTCGGCGGCTGCTGCGTCTACAATGAGGGCGCGCGCCACGACGTCGGCAAGCACGGCGTGCTGAACTGGCTGATCGCGGGCTCCGACGCGCTCGCCTTTGCCAATCTCAGCGACCAGGAACTGTTCGATGCCGCGCTGAAGTCGCTGCCGGCCTCGCTCGGCGATGCCCGCGCGCATTTCCTCGAAGGCAAGATCCATCGCTGGCTGTCGTCGGTCAACGCGCTGCCGGGCGGCCTGCCGGTGCGCGACGTCATGACCAACCACCGTCCCGAGCCGAAGGAGCATCCCGGCATCGTGGTCGTCGGCGACTATCTGTTCGATTCGACGCTGAACGGGCTGCTCGATTCCTCCGATGCCGCGACCGACATCGTCGTCACCGAGATGATGCGATTGCGCCGCGCCCGTGCCCAGGAAAGCGCCGAGGTCTCCGACAAGATCGACCGCGGCTATTTCGACAACTATCGCGGCGCCGGTCCCTACAGCGAAGCCTGGCGCAACTTCACTGACCCGGCCTATCTGACCGACCTGATCAAGACGGTGTGGGGCAGGGCGAAGGGCTACAAGCTCCTGATCGCCGGCTCCGCCAGCGGCGAGCTGGTCGGCGCGCTGCGCGAGCGCGGCATCGATGCCTGGGGTGTCGAGAACAACCGCTACATCCACGGCAAGACGCCGAAGGCGTTGAAGAAGTACAACAAGCTCGGCTCGATCGCCGACCTGCCGTTCAAGGCCAACGAGTTCGACTTCGCATTCGAGACATCGCTGTGCCATCTCGGCGAGAAGCAGGTGGTGCGCGCGGTGCGCGAGTTGAACCGCGTGGTCAAGACCGGCCTGGTGTTCGCGTCGGTGACCTCGGACATGGCGCCGGCGGTGATCGATCGCTACGACCTGCTGCGCGGGGTGAAGAAGCTCGGCACCTGGTGGGAGTGGTCGGAATTGTTCTTCGGCAACGGCTTCGACCTGTCGATGCACCGCCGCGACTGCACCGATCAGCTGTGGGCGCTGACGCTGGCCGCCAACAAGGGGCCGGGGCAGTGGTACGCCGACTCCGATAGCCTGCGCTATTCGTTCTTCGACAAGGTCGAGGCCGACCTCGACGACTAGCGACAGCGACTGATGGCATTTGGCGCAAGGCGGTCGGCCTTGCGTCAACCACCTGTCAAATGACGGCATGGCTCCAATCAGAATCTACGGGCCGCGCCCACGCACAGCGATCGCCGCAAACGCTTTGCCGAATTCATCCTGATCGCATAGGATCGCCGCTGCAGCGTTCGTCGCTGCGGTTTCGATTTGCGGTCATGCCGGCCGTGGAGCATCGGTTGGTTTCATGGCGCCTAAACCTCCTGCATCAGACGATCCCAGTCGGGCCGATGCCGGCGATCCCGAGCTGAAGAAGAAGCCCGTCATCATGACCGGTCCGCCTGCGGCGGCTTCCGCAAAAGCAGCCGCGGCGCCGGACGACGACGAGGAGGATGAGGACGACGAGCTTGAGCTCGATGACGATGATGACGACGAGGACCTCGTCGTCTTCACCGCCAAGGAAGCCGCCGGCGCACTCTCCACGATCTTCGGCTTCGTCAGGCCGATCCTGGCGAACTACAGAAAGCCGCTCGCCTGCGTCGCCATCGGCGTGCTGGTCGAGACGTTGTTCAACGTCATCATGCCGCTCAGCCTGAAATTCCTGATCGACGACGCGCTCGGCGAGGAGGATTTCCAGGCCCTCTACAAGATCCTCGGCGTGCTCGCGGTGGCCGGCATCGTCACCTCGATCATCGCGGTCTGGTACGAGCGCTGGGATGCGCGGCTTGCCGCCGGCATCATCGCCGATGTGCGGACCCGTATCTTCGACCACGTCCAGAACCTGCCGTCGGCCTATTTCGCGCGCACCAAGCGCGGCGAGATCCTGTCGCGCTTCTCGATCGATCTGTCGGCCTTCGAGGGCTCGATCAAGACCTTTGCCAACAGCGCCGCGCTGCCGGGCCTCGAACTGGTCGCCGGCATCATCCTGATGCTATTCCTGAACTGGCAGCTCGCCGCGGTCGCCTTGCTGGTGTTTCCGATCACGCTGATCGGGCCGCGCATCCTGACGCCGAAGGCGGTGCTGGCCAATTATGAGCAGAAGCAGAACGAGGCGGCGCTGCTCGGAATGGTGCAGGAGAACGTCGCCGCCCAGGCGGTGGTCAAGGCGTTCAACCTGCAGCGCCGGGCGCTCGGCTGGTTCACGATGCGCAACCGCGACGTCCGCGCCAAGGCCGCCTCGGCCATGTTCCTGTCGACCATGGTGGAGCGCACCGTCACCATCTCGGTGCTGCTGCTTCACCTCGTGGTGCTGGCGATCGGCGCCTATCTGGCGACCAAGGGGCAGATCACGGTCGGCACCTTCGTGACCTTCGAGAGCGCGTTCTGGGAGGTGTCGTACAACATCGCCCATCTGATGCATTTCATCCCGGTGTCGATCTCGTCGGCGGCGGCGGTGGGGCACATCCAGGAGCTGCTCGACGAGCCGACCCGCGGCGCCGACCGTCCCGGCGCGCCGGATTTGCCGCGGATCACCAACGACATCTCCTTCGACCGCGTCACCTTCCAGTATGAGGGGGCGCAGACGCCGGTGCTCGACAATCTCAGCCTCAAGCTCAATGCCGGCAAGAGCATCGCGATCGTGGGTCCCAGCGGCTCCGGCAAGAGCACGCTGATCAACCTGATCCTGCGGCTCTACGTGCCGGACGAGGGCCGCGTCGCCATCGACGGCGTCGACATCCGCCGGGTGACGCGCGAGTCGCTGCGGGCGAGCATGGCGGTCGTGTTCCAGGAGAACATGCTGTTCAACATGTCGATCCGCGAGAACATCCGGCTCGGCAAGGAGGGCGCTGATGACGCCGAGGTCGAGGATGCCGCGAAGAAGGCCGAGATCCATCGCTACATCATGAGCCTGCCGCAGCGCTACGACACGCCGGTCGGCGAGCGCGGCGACACGTTGTCGGGCGGCCAGCGCCAGCGCATCGCGATCGCGCGCGCGATCATCCGCAACCCGTCCGTGCTGCTGCTCGACGAGGCGACCTCGGCGCTCGACCAGACCACGGAAGCGGCGATCAACCGCACGCTGCTCAAGGTCGCTGAGGGCCGGACCATGATCTGGTCGACGCACCGCCTCACTTCCGTGGTCGAGATGGACGAGATCATCGTGATATCAGGCGGCAGGGCGATCGAGCGCGGCTCGCACGAGGAGCTGCTGGCCAAGAACGGCGTCTACCGCAAGCTGTGGGACGACCAGGGACATCACGGCACAGACGACGAGGATGCCGACGACGCGGACGATGATGACGATGACGACGAGGAGGATGAGGGCGAAGACGAGGAGGCGTGACGCCTGCGCCGCACCGCCTTGCCGGTGGATGTCCGGGAGCGAGCTTCCGCCGATCCGGCCCTTACGCCCTGTCGGCTGCGTGCGGACGCTGCCGGAAGCGATTGGCCGGCCGCGCTGCTGACGATGCCGCCAGTGGGCTGTGCAGCCGGCGCAGCCAGCTCCGGCCGAGATAGCCGAAGAAGCGCGCCCAGCGCTGGGCTTGCCAGTAGGGCCCGGTACCGATCGAGACCTCGCGGAAGCTGAATGCCTTGTCGTTCGACCAAGCGTCGCATTCCGTCTTGACCGGATCGTCGTAGAACGCGGTGATCTTCTCCTCGCCCATGCCGTCGGTCGCAAGCCAGGCCGGGATATGGACGTTGCAGAGCTGGGCGACGTCGGTGAACACCTTGTCGGTCCCGGTGCCGGTGACCGGGCAGGTGCTGGCGAAGGCATCGCCGACCAGCACGACGCCGGCCTGCCGATAGCCGGTGCTGACATAGACATCGGCGGGCCTGATCTTGACGTCGCCGGCGACGTCGAACTCGCCCGTGAGCCGGCGCAACCTCGGCAGCGCGGCGTTCAGCGTCTCGACCGGATTGCGCCGCATCGCGCGCAGCCAGGGATCGTCGGCCTGACGGTAGGTGAAGAGGTTGGCGCGCATCCGGTTCCCGACCGGAAACAGCGTGATGTAGGGGATGCGGTCGCTCGGCCGCTCCGAGAAATAGGTCATCGCCGCGAACGGGAACGCGGGGCGGCCGACGGGGACGAAATCGAAGCCGAGCGAGATCGAGTGGCTGTGGCTCGTGACTAGCCGCTCGATGCCGAGCATCCGGCGCAGCCCGACGTTGAGGCCGTTGGCGAGCACCACGAGACGCGCCGAGATCTCCTCGCCGCTGGAGAGCACGACCTTCTGCCGCTCGGAACTGGTCGCGACATTGGCGACCTTGTCGCAGATGAATTCCGCCGGCCGCGCGATTTCGTTCCGGATCGCCGCGATAAGCGCGTCGTACATGATGCCGTATTGCCGGCTCGGCTGCCGGTCGAGCAGATAGCCGAATCGCGCGATCCAGTTCTCGCCGTCCAGCGTCGCCGAACGGAGCACGGATTCGGCAAGGCCGGTCCTGGCGAATCGCTCGAGTTGGAGGTCGCCGGCGATCTTTTCGACGCGGAAATCCAACGGATAGACCTGATGTGGGTCGATCAGGATGCTCGGTATCCCGGCACGGCCGAGCATGGCGGCCGCGATCGAGCCCGCAAGGCCGCCGCCGATGATCGCGATGTCGGTGTACCGCATGAGTGAGTTCCGTAGCCGTAGACCCCGATTTTTGCGCCGCGAATGGCAAATAAAGGCTTAGTTTCGCAGTTTGCCTTCAGGTCTAAGTTGGGGAGAGTTGTTTCTATTCTTGTTTTATCCGGGTATAATATGATTCTGCCGGGTGGCCCGCGACTCGGTCAAAGGGCGAGGGGAGGTGCGCAGGCCGTCATATTCCGTCGCGCACCGTGCCGCGGCGAAATGCAAAATCTGCAAGCGCCAGAGGCGTTTCTTTGCCTGTCGTTTTGCTTGACTTCACTATCTCTCGATTATACAAGGCGGCCACTTAACGACAGGCGGTGAGCTACGCCAGCGTCGGAACGGAACACCCGAAGGCCCTTTTTTGAGGAGCCGGACGGGCACCAACCTCGACGAATGCCGCTCAAACGCTGTCGATGATAGCTAGGCAATGCCAGGACGATTTTAGTTCTCTTGAGCACGTCCTCATGAGAGTGAATTCGGATGCATGACCTCGGTGGCGGACCGAACAGCGAACGCTGAACGGTCCGGGATCGCGGTCCTCTGTGGCGTCGATGCGCTTTCCGCTCAGCGATGAGTGGTTGGCGCGATTTCGCTTTGCGCGGTTGCTTGTTCCGCGTCGAGCGGGCCGTACGGGACGGCTAGTCCTGAGAAGAAATTTGCGGAGCCATTCAAGGCTTTCGCGCGAACTAAAGGGTGAAGGCTGCATGCCGACGATCAACCAGCTGATCGCAAAACCACGTGAAGTGCAGAAGTCGCGCAAGAAGGTGCCGGCGCTGCAGCAGTCGCCGCAGAAGCGCGGCGTTTGCACGCGCGTATACACCACGACCCCGAAGAAGCCGAACTCGGCGCTTCGTAAGGTCGCCAAGGTGCGCCTGACCAACGGCTTCGAGGTGATCGGCTACATCCCGGGTGAAGGCCATAACCTGCAGGAGCACTCGGTGGTCATGATCCGCGGTGGTCGCGTCAAGGACTTGCCCGGCGTGCGCTACCACATCCTCCGCGGCGTGCTGGATACCCAGGGCGTCAAGAACCGTAAGCAGCGTCGTTCGAAGTACGGCGCGAAGCGTCCTAAGTAAGCGGGAAACGATCAGATGTCGCGTCGCCATTCTGCTGAGAAGCGTGAAGTTCTTCCGGACCCGAAGTTCGGGAACATCATCATTACGAAGTTCATGAACTCGGTGATGTACGCCGGGAAGAAGTCGGTTGCCGAAAACATCGTCTACGGTGCGCTCGGCATGATCGAGGCCAAGACCAAGCAGCCCCCGCTCGGCGTGTTCGAGCAGGCGCTCGAGAACGTGATGCCGACCATCGAAGTTCGTTCCCGCCGCGTCGGCGGCGCGACCTACCAGGTCCCGGTCGAAGTCCGTTCGGTGCGCCGTCAGGCGCTTGGTATCCGCTGGCTGATCTCGGCCGCTCGCGAGCGCAACGAGAAGACCATGACGGAGCGCCTCTCGGCTGAACTGCTCGACGCGTCGAACAATCGCGGCAACGCCGTCAAGAAGCGTGAAGACGTGCACCGGATGGCGGAAGCCAACCGCGCCTTCTCGCACTATCGCTGGTAACGGCGAAACACGGAATTTAAGGAACAGCCTATGCCTCGCGTTCATGCCATAGAGAACTACCGCAACTTCGGTATCATGGCGCATATCGACGCCGGTAAGACCACGACCACCGAGCGCATCCTCTATTACACCGGCAAGAGCCACAAGATCGGCGAAGTGCACGAAGGTGCCGCGACGATGGACTGGATGGAGCAGGAGCAGGAGCGTGGCATCACGATCACCTCGGCTGCGACCACCGCGTTCTGGAACGGCAAGCGTCTGAACATCATCGACACCCCCGGCCACGTCGACTTCACCATTGAGGTCGAACGTTCGCTGCGCGTGCTCGACGGCGCCGTTTGCGTGCTCGACTCCAACCAGGGCGTCGAGCCGCAGACCGAGACCGTCTGGCGCCAGGGCGACAAGTACAAGGTTCCGCGCATCGTCTTCGCCAACAAGATGGACAAGACCGGTGCCGACTTCTTCAAGTGCCTGGCCGACATCGTCGACCGCCTCGGCGCCAAGCCTATCGCGATTCAGCTTCCGATCGGTGCCGAGAACAACTTCAAGGGTCTCGTCGACCTCGTCGTCATGAAGGGCATCATCTGGAACGATGAATCGCTCGGCGCGAAGTTCGACTATGTCGACATTCCGGAAGACATGATCGAGCAGGCCAAGGAATATCGCGAGAAGATGGTGGAAGCCGCCGTCGAGCTCGACGACGACGCATTGGCCGCTTTCCTCGACGGCAAGGAGCCGGACGAGGCGACCCTGAAGCGCCTGATCCGCAAGGCGGTGCTCACCGGTGCATTCTATCCGGTGCTGTGCGGCTCCGCGTTCAAGAACAAGGGCGTGCAGCCGCTGCTCGACGCTGTCGTCGACTATCTGCCGTCGCCGATCGACGTGCCCGCGATCAAAGGTATCGATGACGACGGCAACGAGGTCGTGCGCAAGGCGGACGACAAGGAGCCGCTGGCGCTGCTCGCGTTCAAGATCATGGACGATCCGTTCGTCGGCACCATCACCTTCTGCCGCATCTACTCCGGCGTCCTGCAGTCGGGCACCGGCGTGGTGAACTCGACCCGCGACAAGAAGGAGCGGATCGGGCGGATGCTGTTGATGCATGCGAACAACCGCGAAGACATCAAGGAAGCCTATGCCGGCGACATCGTCGCGCTGGCGGGCCTGAAGGAAGCGCGCACCGGCGACACGCTGTGCGATCCCGACAAGCCGGTGATCCTCGAAAAGATGGAATTCCCGGAGCCGGTGATCGAAATCGCGATCGAGCCGAAGTCGAAGGCCGACCAGGAAAAGCTCGGCGTCGCGCTGGCCAAGCTCGCCGCGGAGGATCCGTCGTTCCGCGTGTCGACCGATCAGGAGTCCGGCCAGACCATCCTCAAGGGCATGGGCGAACTGCATCTCGACATCAAGGTCGACATTCTCAAGCGCACCTACAAGGTCGATGCCAACATCGGCGCGCCGCAGGTGGCGTTCCGTGAGCGCGTGACCAAAAAGGCCGAAGTCAAGTACACGCACAAGAAGCAGACTGGCGGTACCGGTCAGTTCGCCGAGGTGTCGATCGTCGTCGAGCCGAACGAGCCCGGCAAGGGCTACGAGTTCGAATCGAAGATCGTCGGCGGCGCGGTGCCGAAGGAATACATCCCCGGCGTCGAAAAGGGCCTCAATAGCGTGATGGGCTCCGGTGTCGTTGCCGGCTTCCCGGTGGTGGACGTCAAGGTGCAGCTGGTCGACGGCAAGTATCACGACGTCGACTCGTCGGCGCTGGCGTTCGAAATCGCATCGCGGGCTGCGTTCCGCGAGGCGCTGACGAAGGGCAAGTCCGTCCTGCTCGAGCCGATCATGAAGGTCGAGGTGGTGACCCCGGAAGACTACACCGGTTCGGTCATCGGCGACCTGAATTCCCGGCGCGGCCAGATCCAGGGCCAAGACATGCGCGGCAACGCCAACGTCATCAACGCGATGGTGCCGCTCATGAACATGTTCGGTTACGTGAACAACCTGCGCTCGATGAGCCAGGGTCGCGCGACCTTCACCATGCAGTTCGATCACTACGCCGAAGCACCGGCGAACGTGTCGGCTGAAGTCCAGAAAAAGTTTGCTTGATTGTCGTTGGTTAGCAACTAACGACTGAACGGAGAGTCAAATGGCCAAAGCAAAATTCGAGCGTAACAAGCCCCACTGCAACATCGGCACCATCGGTCACGTCGACCATGGCAAGACCTCGCTGACCGCAGCGATCACCAAGGTGCTTGCAGAAACCGGCGGCGCGACGTTCACCGCCTACGACCAGATCGACAAGGCGCCGGAAGAGAAGGCGCGCGGCATCACGATCTCGACCGCTCACGTCGAGTACGAGACGAAGAACCGCCACTATGCCCACGTCGACTGCCCCGGCCACGCCGATTACGTCAAGAACATGATCACCGGTGCCGCCCAGATGGACGGCGCGATCCTGGTCGTGTCGGCTGCTGACGGCCCGATGCCGCAGACCCGCGAGCACATCCTGCTCGCCCGCCAGGTCGGCGTGCCCGCGCTCGTCGTGTTCCTCAACAAGTGCGACATGGTCGACGATCCGGAACTGCTCGAGCTCGTCGAGCTCGAGGTCCGCGAGCTGCTCTCGAAGTACGAATTCCCGGGCGACAAGATCCCGATCATCAAGGGCTCGGCGCTCGCCGCCCTCGAAGACAAGGACAAGACGCTCGGCCACGACGCCATCCTCGAGCTGATGAAGAACGTCGACGAGTACATCCCGCAGCCGGAGCGTCCGATCGACCAGCCGTTTTTGATGCCGGTTGAAGACGTGTTCTCGATCTCGGGCCGCGGCACCGTCGTCACCGGCCGTGTCGAGCGCGGCATCATCAAGGTCGGCGAGGAAATCGAGATCGTCGGTATCCGCGACACCCAGAAGACCATCGTCACCGGCGTCGAAATGTTCCGCAAGCTGCTCGATCAGGGCCAGGCCGGCGACAACATCGGTGCGCTGCTCCGCGGCACCAAGCGCGAGGAAGTCGAGCGTGGCCAGGTGCTGTGCAAGCCCGGTTCGGTCAAGCCGCACACCAAGTTCAAGGCTGAGGCTTACATCCTCACCAAGGAAGAGGGCGGTCGTCACACCCCGTTCTTCACCAACTACCGTCCGCAGTTCTACTTCCGCACCACCGACGTGACCGGTGTCGTGCACCTGCCGGAAGGCACCGAGATGGTGATGCCGGGCGACAACATCGCGATGGAAGTGCACCTGATCGTGCCGATCGCGATGGAAGAGAAGCTGCGTTTCGCGATCCGCGAAGGCGGCCGCACCGTCGGCGCCGGCGTCGTCGCCGCCATCATCGAGTAAGTACGCGAATAGGGAATGGCGAGTAGCGGGTGGATCGATCCATTCGCTATTCGCTACTCGCCACTCACTAAAGAAAGAATACGGCAATGAACGGCCAAAACATTCGCATCCGTCTCAAGGCGTTCGACCATCGAATCCTCGATACGTCGACCCGTGAGATCGTGAACACGGCGAAGCGCACCGGTGCGCAGGTTCGCGGACCGATTCCGCTGCCGACCCGCATCGAGAAGTTCACCGTCAACCGTTCGCCGCACGTTGACAAGAAGAGCCGCGAGCAATTCGAGATGCGCACCCACAAGCGCCTCCTCGACATTGTCGACCCGACCCCGCAGACCGTCGATGCGCTGATGAAGCTCGACCTGGCCGCCGGTGTCGACGTCGAGATCAAGCTCTAAGGTTTTGGATTTTTACGTCCGCCGCTTGCGGACAGAAAGACAGGAAGCACGCCGATGCGCTCCGGAGTGATCGCACAGAAGGTCGGGATGACGCGGGTCTTTACGGAGACCGGCGAGCATATCCCTGTGACCGTGCTGAAGTTGGGCAACTGCCAGGTGCTGGGCCACCGCACGACCGAGAAGAACGGCTATGTCGCCCTTCAGCTCGGCTCCGGCGCCCGCAAGACGGTGTACATGCCGAAGGCTGAACGCGGCCAGTTCGCGGTCGCCAAGGTCGAGCCGAAGCGCAAGGTCGCCGAGTTCCGCGTGTCCGAGGACGCGCTGATCCCGGTCGGCGCGGAAATCCAGGCGGACCATTTCGTGGTCGGCCAGTTCGTCGACGTGACCGGTACCTCGATCGGTAAGGGCTTCGCCGGCGGCATGAAGCGCTGGAATTTCGGCGGTCTGCGCGCCACCCACGGTGTGTCGGTCTCGCACCGTTCGATCGGTTCGACCGGTGGCCGTCAGGACCCCGGCAAGACCTTCAAGAACAAGAAGATGCCCGGTCACATGGGCGTCGACCGCATCACCACGCTCAACCTGCGTGTGGTTTCGACCGACGTCGAGCGCGGCCTGATCCTCGTCGAAGGCGCCGTTCCCGGCTCCAAGGGCGGCTGGATCTCGGTACGCGACGCGGTGAAGAAGCCGCTACCGAAGGAAGCTCCGAAGCCCGGCAAGTTCAAGGTTGCCGGTGGCGAAGCTGCCGAGGCTGTGGCCGAGAAGGAGGGCGTGTGAGATGGAACTGAAAGTCACCACCCTTGAAGGCAAGGACGCTGGCTCGGTTCAGCTGTCGGACGAGATCTTCGGTCTCGAGCCGCGCAAGGACATCATTCAGCGCTGCGTGCAGTGGCAGCTGAACAAGCGTCAGGCCGGCACGCACAAGACCCAGGGCCGCGCCGACGTCTGGCGCACCGGCAAGAAGATGTACAAGCAGAAGGGCACCGGCGGCGCCCGTCACGGCTCGGCCCGCGTGCCGCAGTTCCGCGGCGGTGGCCGTGCGTTCGGTCCGGTGGTTCGCTCCCATGCGACCGACCTGCCGAAGAAGGTGCGCGCGCTCGCGCTGAAGCATGCGCTGTCGGCCAAGGCCAAGGACGGCGGGCTGATCGTGATCGACAATGCGCAGCTCGAGGCCGCCAAGACCAAGGCTCTGATCGGGCACTTCTCGGGTCTCGGCCTGACCAATGCGCTGATCATCGACGGCGCGGAGCTGAACAACGGTTTCGCGATCGCGGCCCGCAACATCCCGAACATCGACGTGCTGCCGATCCAGGGCATCAACGTCTACGACATTCTCCGCCGCCACAAGCTGGTGCTGACCAAGGCTGCGGTTGATGCGCTGGAGGCGCGCTTCAAATGAAGAACATCGATCCGCGCCACTACGACGTCATCATCTCTCCTGTCGTGACGGAAAAGGCGACGCTCGCCTCCGAGCACAACAAGGTGCTGTTCAAGGTCGCCGGCAAGGCGACCAAGCCGCAGATCAAGGAAGCGGTCGAGAAGCTGTTCGACGTCAAGGTGAAGAGCGTCAACACCCTCGTCCGCAAGGGCAAGACCAAGGTGTTCCGCGGCAATCTCGGCTCGCAGTCGGACTCCAAGCGCGCGATCGTGACCCTTGAAGAGGGCCACCGCATCGACGTGACTACCGGACTATAAGGCGCAACGACGATGGCATTGAAAACCTACAATCCTACGACGCCGGGCCAGCGCCAGCTGGTCATGGTCGATCGTTCGGCGCTCTACAAGGGCAAGCCGGTGAAGGCGCTGACCGAGGGCAAGCTCGGCAATGGCGGCCGCAACAACACCGGCCGCATCACCGTGCGCTTCCGCGGCGGCGGCCACAAGAAGGCCTACCGCACCGTCGACTTCTGCCGCGACAAGGTGGACATGCCGGCGGTCGTGGAGCGGCTCGAGTACGATCCGAACCGCACCGCGTTCATCGCGCTGATCAAGTATCAGGACGGTGAGCTGGCCTACATCCTGGCGCCGCAGCGTCTGGCGGCAGGCGACACCGTCGTCGCCGGCAACTATGTCGACGTCAAGCCCGGCAACGTCATGCCGCTCGGCAACATGCCGGTCGGCACGATCGTGCACAACATCGAGCTGAAGATCGGCAAGGGCGGCCAGCTGGCGCGCTCCGCCGGCACCTACGCCCAGATCGTCGGCCGCGACCAGGACTACGTGATCGTCCGCCTGAACTCGGGCGAGCAGCGTCTCGTGCACGGCCGCTGCCGCGGCACGATCGGCGCGGTCTCGAACCCCGATCACATGAACATCTCGATCGGCAAGGCCGGTCGTACCCGCTGGCTCGGCTGGCGTCCGCACAACCGCGGCGTCGTCATGAACCCGATCGACCATCCGCACGGCGGTGGTGAAGGTCGTACCTCGGGCGGTCGCCACCCGGTTACTCCGTGGGGCAAGCCGACCAAGGGCAAGAAGACCCGCACCAACAAGTCGACCAACAAATTCATTCTCCTCAGCCGCCACAAGCGGAAGAAGTAAGGAACGCCGGACATGGTTCGTTCAGTCTGGAAAGGCCCGTTCGTCGAGGGTTCTCTGCTCAAGAAGGCAGATGCCGCGCGCGCGTCCGGCCGTCACGACGTCATCAAGATCTGGAGCCGCCGCTCCACCATCCTGCCGCAGTTCGTCGGCCTGACCTTCGGTGTCTACAACGGCCAGAAGCACGTGCCGGTGGCGATCAACGAGGAAATGGTGGGTCACAAGTTCGGCGAGTTCTCGCCGACCCGGACCTTCCACGGCCACTCGGGCGACAAGAAAGCCAAGAAGGCTTGAGGAATAGACGATGAGCAAACCAAAGCGCGAACGTAGCCTCGCGGACAATGAGGCCAAGGCCGTCGCCCGCATGCTGCGCGTCAGCCCGCAGAAGCTGAACCTGGTGGCGCAGCTGATCCGCGGCCGCAAGGCTTCGGCTGCGCTCGCCGACCTGCAGTTCTCGCGCAAGCGGATCGCGGTCGACGTCAAGAAGTGCCTGGAATCGGCGATCGCCAACGCCGAGAACAATCATGACCTCGATGTCGACGATCTCGTCGTTGCCGAGGCGCATGTCGGCAACGGCATCGTGATGAAGCGTTTTGCTCCGCGCGGCCGTGGCCGTTCGGGCCGTGTGTTCAAACCGTTCTCGCACCTGACCATCGTGGTTCGTCAGGTCGAGGCCGAGGCAAGCGCCTAAGAAGGGCGCAGGAGAAGACGATGGGTCAAAAGATCAATCCAATCGGGCTGCGTCTCGGCATCAACCGGACCTGGGACTCCCGTTGGTTCGCCGGCAAGCAGGAATACGGCAAGCTCCTGCACGAGGACGTCAAGATCCGCGAGATCCTGCACAAGGAGCTCAAGCAGGCGGCCGTCGCCCGCATCGTGATCGAGCGTCCGCACAAGAAGTGCCGCGTGACGATCCACTCGGCCCGTCCGGGCGTCGTGATCGGCAAGAAGGGCGCCGACATCGACAAGCTGCGCAAGAAGGTCGCCGACATCACCTCGTCGGATGTCGTGATCAACATCGTCGAGATCCGCAAGCCGGAGCTCGACGCGACCCTGGTCGCTGAATCGATCGCCCAGCAGCTCGAGCGCCGCGTTGCGTTCCGCCGCGCCATGAAGCGCGCCGTGCAGTCGGCGATGCGTCTCGGCGCCGAGGGCATCCGCATCAACTGCTCGGGCCGTCTCGGCGGCGCCGAAATCGCGCGCATGGAGTGGTACCGCGAAGGCCGCGTGCCGCTGCACACGCTGCGCGCCGACGTCGACTACGGCGTTGCCACCGCGTTCACGACCTTCGGCACCTGCGGCGTCAAGGTCTGGATCTTCAAGGGCGAGATCCTCGAGCACGATCCGATGGCCCAGGACAAGAAGATGGCCGAGGGCGACAATACCCCGCGTTCGCGCCGCGACGCCGCTTGAGGCAAAGCAGGAATTTGAGGGCTTAAAGCCATGATGCAACCTAAGAAAACGAAGTTCCGGAAGGCGCATAAGGGCCGTATCCACGGCGTTGCGACCTCTGGCGCGACGTTGGCGTTCGGCCAGTTCGGCCTGAAGGCGATGGAGCCTGAGCGCGTCACCGCCCGTCAGATCGAAGCCGCCCGCCGCGCGCTGACCCGTCACATGAAGCGCGCCGGCCGTGTCTGGATCCGCGTGTTCCCGGACGTGCCGGTGTCGAAGAAGCCCGCCGAAGTCCGCATGGGCTCCGGCAAGGGTGCGCCGGAATTGTGGGTGGTCCGGATCAAGCCGGGCCGCGTGATGTTTGAGATCGACGGCGTGCCGGTGCAGACCGCCAAGGAGGCGCTGTCGCTCGCCGCCGCCAAGCTGCCGATCAAGACGCGCTTCGTTGCGCGCATTGCGGAGTAATCGCCATGGCCGAGATGAAAGTTGAAGACATTCGCGCGATGAGCGACGACCAGCGGGAAGACGCGGTCCTTAACCTGAAGAAGGAACGCTTCAACCTGCGTTTCCAGCGCGCCACCGGGCAGCTGGAGAACACCTCGCGGATGCGGGAAGCCCGCCGCGATATCGCTCGTATCAAGACCATCGCCGCGCAGCTGCGCGCGAAGAAGAAGTAAGGGAAGCCTATGCCGAAACGTACTCTGCAGGGCGTGGTCGTCAGCGACAAGCAAGCCAAGACCATCGTGGTGCGCGTCGATCGCCGCTTCACCCACCCGATCTACAAGAAGACGATCCGCCGTTCCAAGAACTACCACGCGCACGACGAGAACAACCAGTTCAAGCCGGGCGACATGGTCTGGATCGAGGAATCGAAGCCGATCTCGAAGCTGAAGCGCTGGACCGTGGTCCGGGGCGAACACAAGAAAACGGCCTGATTACTTCGGCCTGGCCGAGGAATTCAGGGAAATTTTGGGCGCGCTAAAGCGCAGAAAGAGGACGAGGTGCATCAATGATTCAGATGCAGACCAACCTCGACGTGGCCGATAATTCAGGCGCACGCCGTGTCATGTGCATCAAGGTTCTTGGAGGTTCCAAGCGCCGCTATGCCACCGTGGGCGACGTTATCGTTGTGTCGATCAAGGAAGCCATTCCGCGTGGCAAGGTGAAGAAGGGCGACGTCATGAAGGCCGTCGTGGTCCGGGTCCGCAAGGACATCCGCCGCGCCGACGGTTCGGTCATCCGTTTCGACCGCAACGCCGCCGTGCTGATCAACAATCAGTCCGAGCCGGTCGGCACCCGTATCTTCGGGCCGGTGCCGCGCGAGCTGCGCGCCAAGAACCACATGAAGATCATTTCGCTCGCGCCGGAGGTGCTGTGATGGCTGCCAAGATCCGCAAGGGCGACAAGGTGATGGTGCTCACCGGCCGCGACAAGGGTCGCACCGGCGAGGTGTTCGAGGTGCGTCCGGACGAGAACAAGGCTCTCGTGCGCGGCATCAACATGGTGAAGCGTCACCAGAAGCAGAGCCAGACCCAGGAAGGCGGCATCATCTCCAAGGAGATGCCGATCCACCTGTCCAACGTGGCGTATGTCGGCAAGGACGGCAAGCCGACCCGCATTGGGTTCAAGATTCAGGCCGATGGCAAGAAGGTTCGTGTTGCCAAGAGCTCGGGAGCAGAGATCGATGGCTGATACAGCTTACACGCCGCGCCTGCGCGCGGAGTATGACAAGAAGATCCGCGGCATGATGACCGAGAAGTTCGGCTATGCCAACGTGATGCAGGTGCCGCGCCTCGACAAGGTCGTGCTCAACATGGGCGTCGGCGATTCCGTCAACGACCGCAAGAAGGCCGAGACCGCCGCTGCCGAATTGAGCCTGATCGCCGGCCAGAAGGCGATCGTGACCTATTCGCGGATCGCGATCGCGACCTTCAAGCTGCGCGAGAACCAGCCGATCGGCTGCAAGGTCACGCTGCGCAAGACCCATATGTACGAGTTCATCGACCGCCTGGTGAACGTGGCGCTGCCTCGCGTCCGCGACTTCCGCGGCCTGAACCCGAAGAGCTTCGACGGCCGCGGCAATTATTCGCTCGGCATCAAGGAGCACATCATTTTCCCCGAGATCGACTTCGACAAGGTCTCGGAAGCGCGTGGCATGGACATCACGGTGTGCACCACCGCCAAGACCGACGACGAGGCACGTGCCTTGTTGGCCGCTTTCAATTTCCCGTTCCGGCAGTGAGTAGCTGAGCCAAAGCCACTCAAACGCGGATACCCAGGAGCCAAGCATGGCAAAGAAGAGTTCGATCGAGAAGAATAACCGGCGCAAGCGGATGGCGAAGAATGCTGCCCCGCAGCGTGAGAAGCTGAAGGCGATCATCGCCGACAAGACCAAGCCGATGGAAGAGCGCTTCGCGGCGACACTGAAGCTCGCCGAGATGCCGCGCAACTCGTCGCCGACGCGCATCCGCAACCGCTGCGAGCTGACCGGGCGTCCGCGCTCGAACTATCGCAAGAACAAGCTCTCGCGCATCGCGCTGCGTGAACTCGGCTCCAAGGGCCTGGTTCCCGGGCTCGTGAAGTCGAGCTGGTAAGGAGGGTCGGAACCATGTCTACGCACGATCCGATCAGCGATCTCATCACCCGCATCCGCAACGCGCAGATGCGCTCCAAGTCCAAGGTTTCGACCCCGGGCTCGAAGATGCGCGCCAACGTGCTCGAAGTGCTGAAGTCCGAGGGTTACATCCGCGGCTACGCCAGCGTCGAGCATGCCTCGGGCCGCAGCGAACTCGAGATCGAGCTGAAGTATTTCGACGGCGAGCCCGTCATCCGCGAAATCGAGCGGGTGTCGAAGCCGGGCCGCCGCGTTTACGCCTCGGTGAAGAACCTGCCGCGCGTGAACAACGGTCTCGGCATTTCGGTGTTGTCGACGCCGAAGGGAATCATGGCTGACCACGAGGCGCGCGACGCCAACGTGGGCGGCGAAGTTCTCTTCACGGTGTTCTGAGGAAGGATTTTACGATGTCACGTATCGGCAAAAGGCCGGTGGCGATCCCGTCGGGTGTGACGGCGAGCGTCGAGGGCCAGACCGTCAAGGTGAAGGGGCCGAAGGGTCAGCTTCAGTTCGTGGTGCATGACGACGTCGAGGTGAAGTTCGAGAACGGCCAGGTCAAGGTCGCTCCGCGCGTCAAGACCAACCGTGCGCAGGCGATGTACGGCACCGCGCGCGCGCAGGTCGCCAACCTCGTCGAGGGCGTCACCAAGGGCTTCGAGAGGAAGCTCGAGATCACCGGCGTCGGCTACCGCGCCGCGATGCAGGGCAAGAACCTGCAGCTCGCGCTCGGCTACAGCCACGACGTGGTCTACGCGATCCCGGAAGGCATCACCATCGCGGTGCCGAAGCCGACCGAGATCACGATCACCGGCAACGATCCGCAGCGCGTCGGCCAGGTCGCCGCCGAGATCCGCGCCTACCGCCCGCCGGAGCCCTACAAGGGCAAGGGCGTGAAGTACGCCAACGAATTCATCTTCCGCAAGGAAGGCAAGAAGAAGTAACGGAGCCGGTCATGTCACTCAAGGTTACGAATGCCCGGCGCAAGCAGCGCGTGCGCCTTGCGCTTCGCCGCTCGGCAGGCGGCCGTCCGCGGCTGTCGGTGTTCCGCTCGTCCAAGCACATCTACGCCCAGGTCATCGACGACCAGAAGGGCGAGACGCTCGCTTCCGCCTCGTCGCTGGAGAAGAATCTGCGCGACGCCGGCAAGACCGGCGCCGACATCGATGCTGCGAAGGCGGTCGGCAAGCTGCTCGCCGAGCGCGCGGCGCAGAAGGGCGTCAAGGAAGTCGTGTTCGATCGCGGCGCCTACATCTATCACGGGCGCGTCAAGGCGCTCGCGGATGCGGCGCGCGAAGGCGGATTGAGCTTCTAAACGAATCGAACGATTACAAGGAAAGAGGCTTGGGCCTCCTAGAGATTGGAAAACACCATGGCAGGTGAACGCGAACGCGGCGGACGCGAACGGAGCAGGGATCGCGAAGAGCGCGACAGCGAGTTCGTCGACAAGCTCGTCCACATCAATCGCGTGGCGAAGGTCGTCAAGGGCGGCAAGCGCTTCGGCTTTGCGGCGCTGGTCGTGATCGGCGATCAGAAGGGCCGGGTCGGGTTCGGCCACGGCAAGGCGCGCGAAGTGCCGGAGGCGATCCGCAAGGCGACCGAATCGGCGAAGCGCAATCTGACGCGCGTCGCGCTTCGTGAAGGTCGCACGCTGCATCACGACATCGCCGGCCGTCACGGCGCCGGCCGCGTCTACCTGCGTGCCGCTCCGGCCGGTACCGGCATCATCGCCGGCGGCCCGATGCGCGCGGTGTTCGAGACGCTCGGCATCCAGGACGTGGTGGCGAAGTCGATCGGCTCGTCGAACCCCTACAACATGGTTCGCGCAACCTTCGACGCGCTGAAGCATCAGGATTCGCCGCGCTCGGTGGCGGCCCGCCGCAACATCAAGGTCTCCACCCTGCAGTCGCGCCGCGTCGGCGGCGACGCCGAAGTGGTGGCGGAATAACCCCGCGCGACCAGCCAGCGCGCTATTTGGAGTTACTGTCATGGCCAAGGCCAGCAAGACCATCAAGGTCGAGCAGATCGGCAGCGCAATCCGCCGCCATCACTCGCAGCGTTCGACGCTGATCGGCCTCAAGCTCAACAAGATCGGCCGCACCGCCGAACTGCAGGATACCCCTGAAGTTCGCGGCATGATCAGCAAAGTCCAGCATCTCGTCCGCGTCGTCGGCGAGTAAGCAGAGATAAGGAGAAGGGCGATGAAGCTCAGCGATATCGCCGACAACGCCGGCTCGCGCAAGAAGCGCATGCGTGTCGGCCGTGGCATCGGTTCCGGCAAGGGCAAGACCTCGGGCCGCGGCGGCAAGGGCCAGACCGCGCGTTCGGGCGTCCGCATCAAGGGTTTCGAAGGCGGCCAGATGCCGATGCATCGCCGTCTGCCGAAGCGCGGCTTCAACAACATCTTCCGGCTCGACTTCGCCGAGATCAATCTCGACCGTCTGCAGGAAGCGATCGACAACAAGCTGGTGGACGCGTCCGCCACGGTGAACGTCGAATCGCTGGTGAAGGCCGGCGTGCTGCGCCGCGCCAAGGACGGCCTGCGGCTGCTCGGCCGTGGTGAGATCAAGACCAAGCTGACGATCGAGGTGCACGGCGCCTCCAAGTCGGCCATTGCCGCGGTCGAGAAGGCTGGCGGCTCGGTCAAGATCCTGGCGCCCGCCAAGGAAGAAGGCGAGGCGGCGTAACATCTGCGTCATTGCCCGCGCGCGGCGCGGGCAATCCGCAGCTCGAATGATGGACTTATCGAGGCCGAGCACCAGATAATGTCCGGTGTCTGCCGACTCCCCAAAGGGGGCGTCGGCGAAGGGGGCTCCGGGAGAAAGCCGAAAATGGTCTCAGCAGCCGAACAACTTGCCGCCAACCTCAATTTCGGACAGCTGGCGAAAGCCGACGAGCTGAAGAAGCGCATCTGGTTCACCCTGGGTGCGCTGCTTGTTTATCGGCTGGGCACCTACATCCCGCTGCCGGGCATCGATCCCAACATCTGGGAGCAGGTGTTCCGCAGCCAGTCCGGCGGCATCCTCGGCATGTTCAACATGTTCGCCGGCGGCGGCATCCACCGCATGGCGATCTTCGCGCTGAACATCATGCCGTACATTTCGGCATCGATCATCGTGCAGCTGCTGACCACCGTGTCGCCGCAGCTCGAGGCGCTCAAGAAGGAAGGCGAGGCGGGCCGCAAGACGCTGAACCAGTACACCCGCTATTTGACGGTGATACTGGCCGCGTTCCAGTCCTACGGTATCGCGATCGGCCTCGAAGGCGCCGGCAACGTCGTCAGCGACCCCGGCATGTTCTTCCGCCTGTCGACCGCGATCACGCTGACCGGCGGCACCATGTTCCTGATGTGGCTCGGCGAGCAGATCACCTCGCGCGGCATCGGCAACGGTATTTCGCTGATCATCCTGTCCGGCATTGTCGCCGAGCTGCCGTCGGCGCTCGCCAACATGCTGGAACTCGGCCGCCAGGGCGCGATGTCGACCGGCCTGATCCTGATCGTCATCGTGATGGCGGTCGCCGTGATCGCGTTCATCGTGTTCATGGAGCGCGCGCAGCGCCGGCTGCTGATCCAGTATCCGAAGCGTCAGGTCGGCAACAAGATGTTCGAGGGCCAGTCCTCGCATCTGCCGCTCAAGCTCAACACCTCGGGCGTGATCCCGCCGATCTTCGCCTCGTCGCTGCTGCTGCTGCCGACCACGGTTGCGAACTTCAACGCCGGCAAGGGCCCGGAGTGGTTCCAGTGGATCACCACCCAGCTCAGCCACGGCCGGCCGCTGTTCCTGTTCATGTATCTCGCGCTGATCGTGTTCTTCGCGTTCTTCTACACCGCGATCGTGTTCAACCCGACCGAGACCGCGGACAATCTGAAGAAGCATGGCGGCTTCATCCCGGGAATCCGTCCCGGCGAGCGCACCGCCGAATATATCGACTACGTGCTGTCGCGCATCACAGTGCTCGGTGCGATCTATCTCGCGATCGTCTGCCTGATTCCTGAAATTCTGATTTCCTACGCCTCGGTCCCGTTCTACTTTGGCGGCACCTCGCTCCTGATCGTCGTTAGCGTGACGATGGATACGGTGTCGCAGGTGCAGGGCTATCTGCTCGCTCATCAGTATGAAGGGCTGATCAGGAAGTCGAAGCTCAGGGGAGGCCGCCGCCGCTGATCACGGCGCGGCTTCAAACTCAAAACTCAGGTGTGCGGACCTCGCCCACCTAGCCGGGGGGCGAAACAGATATGAGATTGATCCTTTTGGGGCCGCCGGGCTCGGGCAAGGGAACCCAGGCGCAGCGGCTGGTGCACAAGCACGGCATCGTCCAGCTCTCGACCGGCGAGATGCTGCGCGCCGCGGCTGCCGCGGGCACGCCGGTGGGCTTGCAGGCCAAGGAGATCATGGCCAATGGCGGCCTGGTTCCCGACGAGGTCGTGGTGGGAATCATCGCCGACCGGATCGAGGAGCCCGACGCCAAGAAGGGCTTCATCCTGGATGGCTTCCCGCGCACCGTGCCGCAGGCGGAGGCCCTGGACGAGCTCCTCAGGAAAAGACATCTCAAGCTCGACGCCGTTGTCGAGCTGCGTGTCAACGAGAGCGCGCTGCTCGCGCGTGTTGAGAAGCGCGCCGAAGAGACCCGCGCGCGCGGCGAGGAAGTGCGACTCGACGACACGCCGGAAGTGCTGACCAAGCGCCTCGCGCAGTACCGGTCGATGACAGAACCGCTGATTCACTACTATTCCGAGCGGCGGAAGCTCCTGACGGTCGATGGCATGATGACCATCGAGCACGTCACCCGCGACATCAACCGGATCCTGGCGGCGATCGGCGCCCTCGAATCGAAGGCCGACGAGCCGGCCAAGAAGCCGGCCAAGAGCGCTTCGAAGGCCACCAAGACGGCCAAGAAGACGACCAAAATGCCGGCCAAGAAGGCAGCTAAGCCGGCCCGGAAGGCCGCCACGGGGGCCTCAAAGGCGGTCGCCAAAGCCAAAGGTACCAACAAGGGCGCCAAAAAGGCTGCGAAGAAACCCGCCAAGAAGGGGGCAAAGCAGGCCTCTCGTGCCGCGAATGCCCGGAAGGGGGCAAAAGCCGTCAAAAAGGCGGCAAAAAAGCTCACGAAAAAGCGAGCTAAACGCTAGGAGCGGTTGACGAAACCGACATGAATCCTTTAATAAGCCCCGCATCCAAGTTGGATAGTTTTATGACGATGCCGGGCCCCGAATGACATGAGGGGAGGGCGTCGTGTTCGCGTTTGTGAACACAAGCCCGAGAGAGCAAGAACTTGAGCAGCCCGTATCCGTGATGGATCGGCGACAGGAGAGAAGTCCGTGGCCCGTATTGCCGGCGTCAACATTCCGACCAACAAGCGCGTCCTGATCGCGCTTCAGTACATCCATGGCATCGGCCAGAAGAACGCGGCCGACATCATGGAGAAGACCAAGATTCCGGTGGACCGTCGCGTCAATCAGTTGACCGACCAGGAGGTCCTGCAGATCCGCGAAGTCATCGACCGCGACTATCTGGTCGAGGGCGACCTCCGTCGCGAGGTCGGCATCAACATCAAGCGGCTGATGGACCTCGGCTGCTATCGCGGCCTGCGTCATCGCCGCGGTCTGCCGGTGCGCGGTCAGCGCACCCACACCAATGCGCGTACGCGCAAGGGGCCGGCCAAGGCGATCGCCGGCAAGAAGAAGTAAGTTTTGCGAATTGCAGGTGGGGAGTAGCGAATTGAAGTTCGCTACTCGCCATTTGCGTTTTGAGGTGTAGCCGCTGGCACTACGGCGGCGCTTGAGATCACAGGAAAGGTTTGAAATGGGCAAGGAAGCCACCCGCGTACGCCGCCGCGAACGCAAGAACATCGCCTCTGGCATCGCGCACGTGAATTCGTCGTTCAACAACACGACCATCACAATCACCGACGCGCAAGGCAACACCATCGCCTGGTCGTCGGCCGGCACGATGGGCTTCAAGGGCTCGCGCAAGTCGACCCCCTATGCCGCGCAGGTCGCGGCCGAAGACGTCTCCAAGAAGGCGCAGGAACACGGCATGCGCACGCTGGAGGTTGAAGTGGCCGGCCCGGGTTCGGGCCGTGAGTCGGCGCTGCGCGCGCTGCAGGCCGCGGGCTTCACCGTCACCTCGATCCGCGACGTGACCACGATCCCGCACAATGGCTGCCGTCCGCGCAAGCGTCGGCGCGTTTGATCTGTAAGTCGCGGGCGGCGGTCTGCCGCCCTGCGATGGTTTTTGGAATTGACCGCGCGGACTGTTCCGCGATCTCCAACGCCAGGTTCGGCCATTCGACTGGCCTTGCGACTGGCAAAGGGTGAAAAAAGTGACGATCCAGAAAAATTGGCAAGAACTCATTCGACCGAACAAGCTGCAGGTGACGCCGGGCTCGGACGCGAGCCGGTTCGCCACCGTCGTCGCCGAACCGCTCGAGCGTGGCTTCGGCCAGACGCTCGGCAACGCGCTGCGCCGCATCCTGCTGTCCTCGCTGCAGGGCGCGGCAGTGCAGTCGGTGCATATCGACGGCGTGCTGCACGAGTTCTCCTCGATCGCCGGTGTGCGTGAAGACGTCACCGACATCGTGCTCAACATCAAGGACATCGCGATCAAGATGCAGGGCGAAGGCCCCAAGCGCATGGTCGTCAAGAAGCAGGGCCCGGGCGCCGTCACCGCTGGCGACATCCAGACCGTCGGCGACGTCGTGGTGCTCAATCCGGACCTGCAGATCTGCACGCTGGACGACGGCGCCGAGATCCGCATGGAATTCACGGTCGCGACCGGCAAGGGCTATGTCGCCGCCGAACGCAACCGTCCCGAGGATGCCCCGATCGGCCTGATCCCGGTCGACAGCCTGTTCTCGCCGGTCCGCAAGGTCTCCTACAAGGTCGAGAACACCCGTGAGGGCCAGATCCTCGACTACGACAAGCTGACCATGACGATCGAGACCAACGGCGCGATCACGCCGGATGACGCGGTGGCCTACGCTGCGCGCATCTTGCAGGATCAGCTCAACGTGTTCGTCAACTTCGAAGAGCCGCGCAAGGAAGTCACGCAGGAGATCATCCCCGATCTCGCGTTCAACCCGGCGTTCCTCAAGAAGGTCGACGAGCTCGAGCTGTCGGTGCGTTCGGCAAACTGCCTGAAGAACGACAACATCGTCTACATCGGCGACCTCGTGCAGAAGTCGGAAGCGGAAATGCTCCGCACCCCGAACTTCGGCCGCAAGTCGCTGAACGAGATCAAGGAAGTGCTGGCCCAGATGGGTCTGCATCTCGGCATGGAAGTGCCGGGTTGGCCGCCGGAGAACATCGACGAGCTCGCCAAACGCTTCGAGGATCATTACTGATCCATTTTCACTGTCGTGGCCGGAAAACCTCCGGCCACGATTTTTTAATGGGCGAACGCAGGATGCCCACCTGCAAGACTTGTCGCTGAACCACCGCGGCAGAATTGAAGAAGGAAGAAGTCAATGCGTCACGGCAAGGTTCATCGGAAGCTAAACCGCACCGCCGAGCACCGGCGTGCGATGTTCGCCAACATGGCGGCCGCGCTGATCAAGCACGAGCAGATCGTCACCACGCTACCGAAGGCCAAGGAGCTGCGGCCGATCGTCGAGAAGCTCGTCACCCTCGGCAAGAAGGGCGGGCTGGCCCTGCGCCGTCAGGCGATCTCGGAGCTGCGCGACGTCGACCAGGTCAGGAAGCTGTTCGACACGCTGGCGACCCGCTACAAGGACCGCCAGGGCGGCTACACCCGCATCATCAAGGCCGGCTTCCGCTACGGCGATAACGCGGCGATGGCCGTGATCGAGTTCGTCGATCGCGACGTCGACGCCAAGGGCCAGGACTCCGGTCCGACCCAGGACAAGGAAGCCGAGGCGGCGTAAGCCGGTCTCGAGCCAAGGTTTTAAAGCGGCGCCTCCGGGCGCCGTTTTTCGTTGTTGGTGGCGTCGCTCTATCCCCGTCGTCGTCCTGGCGAATGCCAGGACCCCTACCGCGGGATTTATCAAGCGGGCACAGTGGCCAACGCCGGTTTCATCCACCGGTGGCAGTGGGTCCTGGCTTTCGCCAGGACGACGAGATGTCTTCTACTTCCTCACGCGTCGGTGAGATGCAATTGCGGTGCATCATGCCGCGCCCGATATCTCCTTCAACATCAAAGGAGATGACAGATGAAAATCGACCTTTCCGGAAAGACTGCGCTGGTGACCGGCTCGACCGCGGGCATCGGCCACGCCATTGCAAAAGGACTGGCCGGGACCGGCGCCGAGGTCGTCATCAATGGCCGCGGCCAGGCCAAGGTTGATGCAGCCGTTACCGCGATCGCCAAGGCGGTTCCGGGCGCCAAGCTCCGCGGCATTGCCGCCGACGTCTCGACATCGGCCGGCTGCACGGCGCTGCTGGCGGCGCTGCCCGAGGTCGACATCCTCGTCAACAATGCCGGCATCTTCGAGCCGAAGCCGTTCTTCGACATTCCCGACGAGGACTGGAGCCGATTCTTCGAAGTCAACGTGATGTCGGGGGTGCGGCTGTCGCGCGGCTACATGCAGGGCATGCTGAAGCGCAACTGGGGCCGCATCGTCTTCATCTCCTCGGAATCCGGCCTCAACATCCCGACCGAGATGATCCATTACGGCACGACCAAGACCGCGCAGCTTGCGATCGCGCGCGGGCTGGCGCAGCTGACCCGCGGCACCGCGGTCACCGTCAACTCGGTGCTGCCCGGGCCAACCATGTCCGAGGGAGTCGAGACCTTCGTCAAGGATCTGGCCAAGCAGAACGGCCAGTCGGTCGAGGAGGCGGCCTCCAACTTCGTCAAGCAGCACCGGCCGACCTCGCTGCTGCAGCGCTTTGCCAGCACCGAGGAGATCGCCAACCTCGTGGTCTATGTCTGCTCGAAGCAGGCCTCGGCGACCAACGGCGCCGCGCTGCGCGCCGAGGGCGGCATCGTCAACACCATCGCATGAGGTGCGGCCATGTCAGCCTATGTGATTTCCGTAGTCGACGTGAAGGAGGCCGCGGGCTTCGAGGCCTATCGTACGATCGCCGCCAGGGCGATCGCGCAATATGGCGGGCGTTATCTGGTGCGCGGCGGTGCTGCTGACGTGGTTGAGGGCGGACCGCCGCCGAACAACATCATCGTCGTCGAATTCCCGTCGATGACGCGTCTGCGCGAGTGGTACGCGTCGCCGGAATATGCCGAGGCGCTCAAGCATCGGCGCACTGCGCTCGACCGCCGGCTGATCTTCGTCGAGGGCATGCCGCCGAGCTAACCTTTGGCTCCGTCGAGGAATTCGCTGAAGCCTGAGGGACGGTAGGGGCCGAAGCACAATTGCTCGAGAACGCCGATTCCGGTCCGGTCGCCCTGGCGGGCGCGCACCACCTGTTGCACGTGCACGTTCTCGCGCGCCAGCGGGTCGAGCGTCGAAGGATCGAACGATTCGCCGCCGATCTCGAGCTCACCCTTCCACATGCCCTGGCCCCATTGCGGATGACCGTAGCCGAGGCCCTTCATCTGGAATTTGAGGATCGGATCGAGCGCGATCGTGCTGGTGTGGCCGTCGATGTCGACCAGGTCGATTTCAGCCGACTTCGCCAACCGTGTGTTCGGCACGTAGGTCACGCGGTGCCGCGCGGTCGCCATGCGGCGGTCGAGCCCGTCGACGACGCCGGGGACCTCGGCCTCGCTCTGGTAGAGCGGGGCGATGATGCCCTCGCGGACCAGCGCCTCGCCGCGCGTCCCATCGAAGAAGATGGCGTGCGAGATGTGGTCGTCCCAGACCAGCGGCGCCCAGAGGAAGAACACGCTCGGCGGTGGCATCGGCACGCCTCCGACATCGCGTTCGCCGACATTGCGAACGCCCCAGGAGCGATCCTTGGTGCCGTAGCATGAGCGATCGTCGACCTTGATCTCGCCGTCGGGGTGGCTGATGACGCCGTGCCAGCGGCCGAACTGGTCGAACCGGGTCGAGTCCATGGCACGGCGATCGCCCGACCAGAGCGTCTGGCGCGCTTCCTGGATCGCAGCGGTGCGCGCGGAAAAGGTCAGGTCGCAGGCCAGCCCCGTCGCATTGTCGTCGAGCACGACCCGGGTCCGCAGCATCGGTTCGAGCACCTCCAGCCTGAAAGGGCCGACCTGCATCTCGGTACGCTCGATCGGCGCGCGTCGCGACCCGTAGAAGCAGTGCTGCCGTCCGCCGCGTTCCACGACGCTGAACGCGCAATCGAGGATCTTGCGGTGCGGATAGATCGCCATACCGATGCCGAAATAATACGCGCCGTCGGCGGTGTAGCCATTGAACCAGGTGCGGTCATAGACATTGCGGTCGCTGGTGATGGGGACCGCGATCGGTTCCGGCGTCTGGTGGATCGGGAATTCGTCGAGTTTGTTGAGCACGCAAATCCCTTTCGGTACCCCTTAGTCCTGCCAGTATGCAAAACTGTCGTGATCCAGCGCTTGCGCGCAGGCGCCGCGGGTCATCTTCAGGAACAGTGCGTCGCCGCGCTCGGAGCGCTGGACGCTCAGCGCGGAGACGACGCCCATCATGATGCCATGCAGGGTGTAGCGCCGGTAATCCCGCCAGCACTGATCCCAGCCATAGTCCCGCACGCCGCGCCGGATCAGTTCCGAATGATATGATCGCACCAGATCGGCTTCGTGAAGCCGCCGTTCCGACGGTTCGATGCCGGCCGACAGGAAATAGGCGACGTCGACGATTCCAGGGCCAACCGTCAGCGTCTGCCAGTCCAGCGTCGCCATCGGTCGGGTATTGCCGCGGACGTCGAACAGGATGTTATCGAGCCTGAAGTCCGCATGCTGCAGGGTTCGCGGCGTCGATTGCTCGGACTGGTAGCGCGGGACCGCGTCCGGAAGCCGGTCGATCAAATCAAGGAATTCCGGCTCGATCACGCCACGATACCGCTCCTTGTAGTGACCGATGATGGCAGGCAGCGTCGCGCGGAAATCCTTGCGTCGGCTTGCGGCCACCACGAAGCAGTGCACCGCGTCCAGCGTCGGATCGCTCCATCGCGGCGCGTGCAAGGCGGCGGCCTCGGCCATCGCTGTCTGGCAGTCCGCGATCGAGCATCCCTCGAGCTGGTCGCCCTGGCGAGCGGGCGCCAGATCTTCGAGAATCAGCGTGAAGTCGTCGGTCGCCGGATCGATTTCGGCGAGGATCGGCCGCGGGGTGTGAATGGCGACGGTCGCCGCCAGCTCGCGATAGAACGCGACCTCGCGAACATAAAGCATGTGCGCGGAACCGGAGCGGCGGCTGTCGGGATCTGCGGCAGGGAATTTGCCAATGACGCTTAAGGGTGCGTTCGGCGCGTCACCGTCATAGGTCAGACGAAATCGATAGGAGTCGCCGACAAGGCCATTACCGACCGGCTTGCAGGCGAGATCGACGACCCTGACCCGGTCGATCACACCGGCTTCGCGCAGCGCCCGCGTCATCCACTCCGGATCGATCCGCGACGGATCGGCCGTGAGCAAATTCATCGGTTTCCTCCCATCCCCGTGGGCGTCACCACCGCTCCAGCCGCTTCTCGCGTCGGCCGGATTGAGGACGGGGTGATCGTTGCGTAAACTATACAGGCGATCTCGCGGCTTTGGCAAAAGCGACACGCCGGCCTGTGGGGAAGTCTCGCGAGGGCGTAGGGCGGGTTAGCGTCAGCGTAACCCGCCGCCTTCGCTGGGAGAGATGGTGGGTTACGCCTTCGGCTAACCCACCCTACGCTTTGGCGCCTACCAGCCTTCCAGCACGATCTTGCCACGCGACTTGCCGCTTTCCAGCAGGGCATGGGCGCGCTTCAGGTTGGCGGCATTGATGGTGCCGAAGGTTTGATCGAGCGTGGTGCGCAGCACGCCCTTGTCGATGAGGTCGGCGACATCGTTGAGAAGATGATGCTGCGCGATCATATCAGGCGTCTGGAACGACGAGCGCGTGAACATCGATTCCCAGTGCACCGAGACCGCCTTGCCCTTGAACGCGGCGACGTTGAACTCCGAGGGATCGTCGATCAGGCCGAACTTGCCCTGCGGTGCGATGAAGTCGGCGATCGACTTGTAGTGCTGATCGGTGAAGGTGAGGCTGGCGACGAGGCCGACCGGCGGCAGCTTCAGCTTCTCGATCTGCTCCTTCATCGGCTGCGAATGATCGATCACCGCATGCGCACCGAGATCGAGGCACCATTTTTGCGATTCCGGCCGAGAGGCCGGTGAGGCGGCGGGCAAGCTGGATCAGGATCGAGCCGACGCCGCCGGCGCCGCCGGTGATCAGCAGCGTACGCGGGTCGAGACTCTTGCCCGGCACGGCGCCGAGCCGGTCGAACAACAGCTCCCATGCGGTGATCGAGGTCAGGGGCAGGGCGGCCGCTTGCGCGAGGGACAGCGATGCCGGCTTGTTGCCGACGATGCGTTCGTCGACCAGATGAAATTCCGAATTGGTGCCCTGGCGCAGGATCGAGCCTGCGTAAAACACCTCGTCGCCGGGCTTGAAGAGGGACACGTCGGGCCCGACCGCGTCGACCACGCCGGCCGCATCAAAGCCGAGGATCTTGTAGCCGCCGTCGGTCGGCGCCGCGCGCTTGCGCACCTTGTAGTCGACCGGGTTGGCCGAGATGGCCCTCACCGCAACCCTGATGTCGCGCCCCTTCGGCTCGGGCTTGGCGATCTCGAAATCGACGAGCGAGTCCGCCGCCTCGATCGGCAGCGATTTTTGGTATCCGACGGCCTTCATGCCTGGTCTCCGTAATGGGCGATTGCCTGCCGTGATAACTGTCGCGCTGGCGTCCATTTGGCAAGTACTGTAAATTCAGGGAACTAGTCCCTGTTTGTATACTATTGGGAAAATACCGATGAAACGGAAGAATTTTGCGCGCCGGCCGGGCTGCGCCGTAGAGGCGGCGCTCGACCTGATCGACGGCAAATGGAAGGGCGTGATCCTGTATCATCTGCAGGCCGGCACCCAGCGCTTCGGCGAGTTGCGGCGGCGGATGCCCGGCATCACCCAGCGCATGCTGACCAAGCAGCTGCGTGCGCTCGAGGACGATGGTCTCGTGATCCGCAAGGTCTATGCCGAAGTGCCGCCGCGGGTCGAATACACGCTCTCCGAACTCGGCGAGAGCCTGCGTCCGGTGATCGATATTCTGAAAGCGTGGGGCGAGGGCCATCAGGAGCGGCTGTCCTGCGCGCCGGCGCCCGAGGTCATTGTGAAGAAGCCGAAGCGCGCGGCTTGAGCGCTTTCGGGCGAAGCGGGGGCCGGTTCGTGTCAAGAAAACGCGTCAAACGAACGCTCAAATGAAAACGGCCGGAGCGATGCCCCGGCCGTCTGTTTGTTGACGACAAATCGGATCGTCTCAGAACGCAACCTGCGTGCGCAGCGCGACCGCATCAAACTTCGAGCCGACATCCGCAGTCGAAGTCGCCGACGCCTGCTTGGCGACGTCGCCGTGCAGGTAGTTCAGCATGAAGCGGACGTTGTTGTTGACGTACCAGTTCAGCGCCGCGGTGTAGACGGTCTGCCGTCCACCGGCGATGCCGACCGCCTGGCCGATCTGATCGTTGAGGTTCATCTGGCTGACGCGGCCGGCGATTTCCCAGGCGCCCCAGCCGCCGCTGGCGAGCGAGAACGGATCATGCGGCTTGATACCGCCATAGGAGGCCGTTGCCGGGTTGTAGGCGTGGTTCTCGCCGGTCAGCACATAGCCGACCTGCGCGTAACCGCCGTCGAATTTCAGGCTCGACGCACCGAACGGCGGCAGCCCGGTATTCGCAGTGCGGTCGATATTGAACCAGTAGTACTCGCCCTGTGCGATGAACGGACCATAGGTCGCCGCCGCCTCGACGCCGTAGACCTGCGCCCCCGAGACGTTGGCGATCGCACCGGTCGAGATCAGCGTCGTCGGATCGATGCGCAGCTCGGGCCGGTCGCTGAGCGTGAGGGTCTGCGCCTGCGTCACCAGATTGCGCGGCGGCTGGACCAGCCATTCCGCATCGGCGCCGATATGCACCGAATAGTTCTTGCCGCTGATCGGATTGCCGGCAACGCGGACGACCGCGCCATACTGCTCCGATGATCCGGGCGGGGTGACGCTGGACGCCGAGTGAATCTGGCCGGTGGTCGGTCCGGTGACATAGCCGCCGAGCCAGAGCTGGTCGTTCCACCAGCGGGTGCCGGCGGCCGAACGGAAGTCGCCTGCCGCAACGTTCTGCGCGATGATGCCGGCCGAGGCGCGCTCCATGAACAGGATGTCGTTGGAGCTGGTGGACTCGTCGAGCGTCCAGGGCAGATCCATGATGCCGCCTTCGATCGCCATCTTGCCGCCGAACGGCTTGAAGCCGGTATAGCTGAGATAGGCATTCTCGACGCCGGAGGTGCCGCCGCCGGGCAGCGATCCCGCCGCCGTGCCACCGAAGCCGTCCGACGAGCCGCCGAAGTCGTAGATCAGCGCGTAATTCCAGTCGCCGAAGAATTTGCCGATCACGCCGATGCGGGCGCGGCGCAGATTCTCGCCGCTGTCGAGCTTCTGCGGCGACGTGCCCGCGGTGTTCGGACGATAGTCGTAACCGCCGACATCCCAGTGGATGCGGCTCGTGATCGCGATGCAGTTCTGTTCGTCCGCGGTGCAGATCGTCGGCCGGTTGTTCGGCAATGTCACCACGACGCCCGAAGGCGCGACTGGACCCTTGACCGGGATGGCGGCATTGGCGGTTGCGACCCGCGCGGCCTTGGCGTCCGCGGCCTTCGCGTTGGCGTTTGCGCTGGCTGCGGTCGCGGTGTTGGCATTGGTCTGCTTCTGCAGTTTGTCGAGCTTCTGCTCGAGCATCTTCAGCTGCTGCTTCAGCAGCGCGATCTCCGCATCGCTGCCGCCTCCGGCCGATTGCGAGTAGGCCGGTGAGGCGGCGAGCACCCCGGCCAGCCCTATGGCGATTGCACCAACTTTTGTCGCACTCATTGTGCACCCCTGTTGTGTTTGAAGTCCCCACTCACTCACTGAAACGTCCTAGGAGTTGATCGTGACTGACGCACGACAGCGCTGCCTAGCATCGCAGTTCCGCTTGTTGTCCGCGGGCAACAAGCGGAGCGGCGCAGTGAGATGACAGTCATCATAGAAGTTTGGGGGCGCGCTTCAACGCGGCTGCCACGGGTTTTGCACCGCGGCGGCGGGGGGCAGTTATCGGGCCCGGCGCCCTTCAATTGCCCGGCGAACACGCCTATATTCCGGCGTTTTCCACGAGAGGTGAGAATGCTCCGACCCGCCCGCTTTGCTGCCCTATCCGCTCTGTGCACGTTGGCTTTCATCGGGAATCTCGGCCCGGCCGCGGCCCAGGACCGCCGCGTGCCGTCCTCGCAGGCCGAGCTGCAGCTGTCCTATGCGCCGATCGTGCAGCGGGTGCAGCCGGCGGTGGTCAATGTCTATGCCGCCAAGACCGTGCAGAACCGCAATCCATTCCTGGACGATCCTATTTTTCGTCGATTTTTCGGCGTGCCCGGGCAGCAGCCCGAGCAGATGCAGCGTTCGCTTGGCTCCGGCGTGATGGTCGATGGCTCGGGCCTCGTGGTCACAAACAATCACGTGATCGAGGGCGCCGACCAGGTAAAGGTCTCGCTCGCGGACAAGCGCGAATATGAGGCCGAGATCGTGCTGAAGGACAGCCGCACCGACCTTGCGGTGCTGCGGCTGAAGGGGACCAACAAGGAGAAATTCGCGACGCTGGATTTCGCGAACTCCGACCAGCTGCAGGTCGGCGACGTCGTGCTGGCGATCGGCAATCCGTTCGGCGTCGGCCAGACCGTGACGCACGGCATCATCTCGGCCCTGGCGCGCACTCAAGTCGGGATCACGGATTATCAATTCTTCATTCAGACCGATGCCGCGATCAATCCCGGCAATTCCGGCGGCGCGCTGGTCGACATGACCGGCCGGCTCGCCGGCATCAACACCGCGATCTTCTCGCGCTCCGGCGGCTCGCAGGGCATCGGCTTTGCGATCCCCGCCAACATGGTGCGCGTGGTGGTGGCCTCCGCGAAGGGCGGTGGCAAGGCGGTGAAGCGGCCATGGCTTGGCGCGCGGCTGCAGGCGGTCACACCGGAGATCGCCGAGACGCTCGGGCTGAAGCTGCCGACCGGCGCGCTGGTCGCCAATGTCGCGCCGAACAGCCCGGCGGCGAAGGCCGGGCTGAAGCTCTCCGACCTGATCGTGGGCATCGACGGCCAGGCGATCGACGATCCCAACGCGTTCGACTATCGCTTCGCGACCCGCCCGCTCGGCGGCAGCGCGGAGATCGAGGTGCAGCGCGCCGGCAAGCCGGTGAAACTCACCGTGCCGCTGGAGACCGCGCCCGATACCAACCGCGACGAGATCGTGCTGACCGCGCGCTCGCCGTTCCAGGGCGCAAGGGTCGCCAACATCTCGCCGGCGCTGGCCGACGAGCTGCATCTCGACGCCGGCGCCGAGGGCGTCGTGGTGACCGAGCTTGCCGATGACGGCACCGCCGCCAATGTCGGTTTCCAGAAGGGCGACATCATCCTCGCCGTCAACAACGAGAAGATCGCGCGGACCAGCGACCTCGAGAAGGCATCGAAGACGGGGACGCGGGTCTGGCGCATCACGCTGGTGCGCGGCGGCCAGCAGATCAACGTGACGCTCGGCGGATGAGCCCCAAGTGAGCCCAAAGCAACCGCGGGAAGCCAGCAACCTGTTCGCTGCGGCGGGGATGGAGCAGGACGCGCCGCACCCGCTGCCGGACCGGCTGCGCCCGCGTACGCTGGCCGACGTCGTCGGCCAGGATCACATCCTCGGGCCCGACGGTGCGCTGACCCGCATGCTGGAGACGCGCACGCTGGGCTCGCTGGTGTTCTGGGGACCGCCCGGCACCGGCAAGACCACGGTGGCGCGGCTTCTGGCCGACGCCACCGAGCTGCATTTCGAGCAGATCTCCGCGGTGTTCTCCGGTGTCGCCGACTTGAAGAAGGCGTTCGATGCCGCGCGCGCCCGCCGCGAGACCGGCAAGGGCACGCTGCTGTTCGTCGACGAGGTGCACAGATTCAACCGCGCGCAGCAGGATTCTTTCCTGCCCGTGATGGAGGACGGCACCGTGGTGCTGGTCGGCGCCACCACCGAAAATCCGTCGTTCGAGCTCAACGCGGCGCTCTTGTCGCGCGCCCGCGTGCTGGTGTTTCACTCGCTCGATACCGCCGCGATCGAACGCCTGTTCGCCAATGCCGAGAAGGTCGAGGGCAAGAGCCTGCCGCTCGATGCGGAAGCCCGCGCCGTGCTGGTGCGGATGGCCGACGGCGACGGTCGCGCCTCGCTGACGCTCGCCGAGGAGGTCTGGCGCGCCGCGCGCAAGGGCGAGGTGTTCAACGCCGAGCAGCTGCAGGACATCCTGCAACGCCGCGCGCCGATCTACGACAAATCGGCCGACGGTCACTACAATCTGATCTCGGCGCTGCACAAGTCGGTGCGCGGCTCCGATCCGGATGCGGCGCTGTATTATCTCGCGCGCATGCTCGATGCCGGTGAGGATCCGCTGTTCCTGGCGCGGCGCGTGGTGCGCATGGCGGTCGAGGACATCGGGCTTGCCGATCCGCAGGCGCTGGCGGTCTGCAACGCCGCCAAGGATGCCTATGATTTCCTGGGCTCGCCCGAGGGCGAGCTCGCGATCGCGCAGGCCGTGGTCTATCTCGCCACCGCGCCGAAATCGAACGCGGTCTACACTGCGTTCGGCGCGGCGATGCAGACCGCAAAGCAGGGCGGCTCGCTGCTGCCGCCAAAGCACATCCTGAATTCGCCGACCAAGCTGATGAAGTCGGAGGGCTACGGCTCCGGCTATCAATATGATCACGACATGCCCGACGCGTTCTCCGGCCAGGACTATTTCCCGGAAGCGCTGGGCCGCCAGACTTTTTACGATCCGCCCGACCGCGGCTTTGAGCGCGAGATCCGCAAGCGGCTGGATTACTGGGACAGGCTGCGCAAGGAGCGGGGCGGCAAATAGCCCCTCACTTCACGCTCTTCACGAACTCCAAAATCTCGTCCGTCAGCCGCGTGTCCGGGGTGTTGATCGCATAGACCTCCGACATGTGGCTGTGCTGCGGCAGCATGAAGCTGCGGGCGCAGCCGCTTGGCCGCTTGCAGCTGGCTTGCTTCATGAGCTCGAATTGCTCGACGAAGCGCGGTGGATCGAGCTCGGCTGCGGTGATCAGGAACGGGATCGGGCTCGCAACGAGGCCCTGCAGCGAGGAGCGTTCGGCGTAGCGCGAGGGGTCGGAGCCGTAATAAGCGAGCTCGGCGTCGCCGGCCGGCGAGGCCGTTAGATCGTAGATGCCGGACACCATGATCGTGCCGGCAAGGCCGCCGCCCTTCACTTTGTGGAATTCGCCGTGCGCGACATAGCTTGCGACATGGAGCGCACCGGCCGACTGGCCCATCAGGAAGATGCGTTTGGGATCGCCGCCGCGGAGCGCGATGTTCTCCGCGACCCATTGCACGATCGCGCCCATGTCTTCGGCGCCCGCCGGCCACGGAAACGCCGGCGCCAAGCGATAGGTGGCGTTGACGCCGACAAAGCCGCTCTTGGCGGCCCACAGCATGACGTTGTCGTAGAACGGGCTGCCGGGTGCGCGCTTGTCGCCGGCAATGAGGCCGCCGCCATGGATGTAGATCAGCACCGGCCGTGGCGGCGACGCTGTGTCCGGCGTGAAGACGTCGAGCAGATGGCGGTCGGCGAGGCCATACTTGACGTCGCGCTCGACCCTGACGCCCTGATAGGGCTCCCTCTGTTGCAGCGGTGCGTAGAGCGCGGCTGTCTTGGGCATCTCGACGACGCGGCCGAGTTCGAGCAGCTTCTAGGCGAGCTCTTCCGGCATCGGGCTCTCCTGGGCCAGCGCCGGGCCTGACAGCATCAGGGCCGCCGCCAAAGCCGATACCGCCAGTCTCATTCCAGGGCTCTCCGTCGCTTGCCGTGTGCGGCCGGACCTGGCCGATGTGGCAGGATTTATACCGATTTCGCCGTGACGATTCGCGGCATTTGCGCTACCCAACGGCTTAACTTCGGAGTTGCAACCCCATGAGCCGACGCGTCAAGAGACCCCTCCGCCCAGCCGCCGACCGCGCCAAAGGCGCGCGTCCCAAGGGTGCGCGTCCCCATCGCGGCTCGGCGGCCGAGCGGGGGCCGGCGCATCGTCCGGGCGGCAAGCCAGCGGTGCGCCTTGGCGACAAGCAGCGTGCGCCCAAACCGTTCGTGCCTGAGCCCGAGAAGCATGTCGCCGAGCCACCGCCGTTGCCGACCAAGGTGCAGACCGTGGTCGTGACGGCGGACGAGAACAACATGCGGGTCGACCGCTTTCTTGAGGCGCGTTTCCCCGGCCTGTCGTTTTCCCACATCCAGCGCATCGTTCGTAAGGGCGAGTTGCGCGTCAACGGCAAGCGTGCGGACAGCAAGGACCGGCTGGAAGAAGGCCAGAGCGTCCGCATTCCGCCGCTCAAGCTCGATACGCCGAAGGCCGCCGCCAGCCTCTCCGAGGCGGCCAAGAAGACCCTGCAGGACCTCAAGGACATGATCCTGTTCGAGGACGCCGACGTGATGGTGCTGAACAAGCCCGCAGGTCTGGCGGTTCAAGGCGGCTCCGGCATCACGCGCAATGTCGACGACATGCTGGAGGTGATGCGCGACGCCAAGGGGCAGAAGCCGCGGCTGGTGCATCGGCTCGACCGGGAGACCTCGGGCTGTCTGCTGATCGCCAAGACGCGTTTTGCCGCGACCGCCCTGACCGGCTCGTTCCGCCATCGCTCGGCACGCAAGATCTATTGGGCGCTGGTCGCCGGCGTGCCGAAGCCGAAGCAGGGCCGCATCTCGACCTACCTCGCCAAGGAGGAGAGCGAGGAGGACAGCATCATGCGGATCGCAGCGCATGGCGACGAGGGCGCCAGCCACGCCGTGACCTATTACGCCGTGGTCGAGACCTCGGCGACCAAGCTTGCCTGGGTGTCGCTCAAGCCGGTGACCGGCCGCACCCATCAATTGCGCGCCCACATGGCGCATATCGATCACGCGATCGTGGGTGACCCGAAATACTTCAACAAGGAGAACTGGCAGCTGCCCGGCGGCCTGCAGAACCGGCTGCATCTTCTGGCCCGCCGCATCGTGATTCCGCACCCGCGCGGTGGCGTGATCGATGCCACCGCGCCGCTGCCGCCGCACATGCTGCAATCCTGGAATCTGCTCGGGCTCGAGGCCGACCGCTTCGACCCGATCGAGAACGCGCCCGAGGAGTGACGGGCGGGCGCCCGCGAAACCGTTTCCGACAGCAAGAACGATCAAACCGCGCCGCGCGCAGCCTCTATGTTGCCGCGCGCCGGCCGTTGCCGGCGTGCAATCTTGAAAGGGGCTGTCCATGATCGGGACCTGGCTACGCGTCGCGCTTGTTGTTGTTGGCTCGGTTCTCGCCTCAGTGGCAGTGCATGCCGAGACCGTTGTGCTGCGCGGCGGCAGCGTTTACGCCTCGCCCGATGCGGCCGCGCTGCCGGATGCGGTGGTCGTGATGACCGACGGAGTCATCAGTGCGGTCGGCAAATCAATCGATGTCACGCTGCCCTCGGATGCGCGCGTGATCGATTGCACCGGCAAGACCATTGTTGCCGGGTTCTGGAACAGCCATGTGCATTTCACGCAGAGTTCCTGGCGCAACGCCGGCGCAGCACCGGCCGAGGCGCTGACGCAGCACATGCAGGAGATGCTGACGCGTTGGGGCTTCACCACGGTCTGGGATCTCGGCTCCGATCCAAGAAATACGCTGCCGCTGCGCCGGCGCATTGCGGCGGGCGAGGTCGCCGGTCCCAACATCCTGCTGGCCGGCAACATCTTTCCCAAAGGCGGCCATCCCGTGTATCTGCCGCCCGAAATACAGCTTCCGGAAGCCGCGACGCCGGAGGAGTCGACAAAGTGGGCGCGCGACTGGCTCGCGATGGGCGAGGACGGCATCAAGCTGTTCACCGGCGCGTTCATGGGCGACAAGCCGGTCGTGAACATGGATCCGGCGATCGCCAAGGCGGCCGTCGATGTGGCGCACGCGCAAGGCAGGCGGGTGTTCGCCCACCCGCAGAACAAGATCGGCGTCGAGACGGTGATCGTAGCTGACGTCGATGTGCTCGCGCACACCACGCCGGGCGAGCGTGCCTATAGCGAGGACCAGCTGGCGCGGTTCAAGGCGCAGGGGACTGCGCTGATCCCGACGCTGGCGCTGTTCACCACCGTCGTGCTCGATCCCAACGTCACCAACCGTATGGTGGCCGCGACCGTCAACCAGCTCAAGCAGTTTTCGGAGAATGGCGGCACGGTGCTGTTCGGCACCGATGTCGGCTTCACCACGCAATACGACACCACGCAGGAAGTCGAGCTGATGCATCGCGCGCTGTCGGAGCGTCAGGTGCTGGCCTCGCTCACGACCAATCCGGCGACGTTCTTCAAGGCCGCGAAGAAGGGTCGGGTGGAGCAGGGTTTTGACGCCGATCTGGTGGTGCTCGACGGCGATCCGCTCAGCGACGTCGGCAACCTCGCGAAGGTGAGCACCACCATCCGTGCAGGTCGCGTGATCTATCAGAAGCCGTGATGGCTGGCCGCAGAACGCACTGCCGTGCAACGCGAGCACCCGCTACGATGCGTATCGCATCGTGCCTTGCCGGCATAATGGGTGACGGTGGAGGAACTCCCTGCCGCAGGTGCGCGCTGCCAAACATCGAAAACAACCCCATGCAAAGTAGCTGGCGGCTGCCGGCGTTCGACAAGGCAACTTGACACGTCGGGCAAATCAAGGATATATTTCCAATATACCGAAATTCAGTAAACGTTCCCTCGACCGCAATGGCGGGCTCGCCAGTTGCGATTGCGGCCGACTCCCCACAATTGAAATTGCCCCGGCTGCGTCGGTCTATTTGGCCGGAAGGCTATCCAAACGGACCAGCTTGATTTCGTCTCATGATCTTGAGCGTGAGCAGGACCGCTCCGAGCACAAGAAACAGCAGACCGACGACAATTGTGCTGGTGGATTCGAATGTCACGCCGACTGCTGTCAGCAGGCAGCCAAGAACGATAGCAAAAAGTCCACCCAGCTTCTTTACTAGTAGAAGCTGTCCGTCGCTTGCGCGCGCCACCATGATCAACCTCACTCGTTGAGTGATGCGTTCATGCCGCCATCGCCGCGGGCCGGTGTTGCCTGGACAAGCGTGGCTCACATCCGCATACGAGGATCGTACTCTTGAGCGCCAACGATGGAAATCTCTCGTTGGTGGGCATGATGATTTCCCTTTTTATTCAATTGAGCGTCTCGCGATTGGACAATCCTGCTTACCTAGAGCATTTTCCGACCGGAAAGAATCGGGTGGGGATTCCCAAAACGGCGCGAGTCAGATTCAAGCTGCATGCTGGCGAGGGAGGCCAGCATGTATGGCCAGGGCGCTTTCGGTTGATCTTCGCCAAAGGGTGGTAGCCGCGATTGACGGTGGCATGTCCTGTCGACAGGCTGCTGAGCGCTTTGGTGTCAGCGCGGCCAGTGCGATCCGCTGGCGCGGTCGCCTCAAGAAAGTTGGCGACATCGTTCCTAAACGCCAGGGCGGTGACCGCAAATCGCAGCGCATCGAAGCGCATTCGCAATTGATTCTGGAGGCGGTGACAGCGAGGCCGGATATCACGCTTGCCGAGTTGCGAGAACTGTTGAAACGTCGTGGAATATCGACTGGCATCGCGTCGCTCTGGCGTTTTTTCCAGCGCAGAAAGATCACACTTAAAAAAAGACAGCGCACGCCGCCGAGCAACGGCGCGGCGATATAAATGCCGCACGTGAGGAGTGGTTCGAAGGGCAAATCGACCTTGACCCTGAGCGTCTCGTCTTCATCGACGAAACCAGCGCCAACACCAAAATGGCGCGGCGTTACGGGCGCTCGCCACGCGGCGAGCGATGTCGTGCAGCTATCCCACACGGACATTGGAAGACGACGACGTTCACCGCTGGATTGCGCTCCGACGGTCTGATCGCGCCGCTTGTTCTGGACGGTCCAATGGATGGCGACGCTTTCCTGGCCTACGTCGAGCAATTGCTCGCCCCATCGCTGCGGCCGGGCGATACCGTTATCATGGACAACTTGCCCGCTCACAAGGTCCATGGCGTTCGAGAGGCCATCCAGGCGGTCGGAGCTAGCCTGCTCTATCTTCCGCCCTACAGTCCAGACTTCAACCCGATTGAAATGGCCTTCTCCAAACTGAAAGCGCTGTTGCGGGCCGCCGCAGCGCGCACCATGCCCGATCTCTGGCAAGCAATCGCCAACGCTCTCAAACGCTTCTCACCCGAGGAATGTCAAAATTATCTCGTCGCGGCTGGTTACGACGCAACGTGATCGGAAAACGCTCTAGCCGCGCCGGAACATCGCACGAATAAGTCGAGTGGCGTATCTCGCAACGGCGCTGCAATTCCGGGAACGATGCGTCTAGCACATTTGTCGTAAAGTCTTCTGGACCAACACAAGCATTGCAGGCGCTGTACGCGGATCGTTGACTCCGTGTTTTTTTGGGTGCCTACTTCCGGTTGCCGACTGGAAGACCTGAAACACCAAGGTCGAAATCGGGAAGGAAAGCCAATGTGGCCACCTTCGATCGCTGAACAAGCGGACCGGCCTTACATCTCGACGGGGCACTTGCCCGATCCCGAGATGGTGCAGGAGCTGGTGTCCCAAGCTCATCTGCGCTTCAAGTCGAACAGCGAAGGGACCAATTCGCAGGTTTATCCGGCCCTGGCCAGGGTGCCGAGTGAACTGTTCGGCATCTGCGTGGCCGGTGCCAGCGGACGCATCTACGGCGCCGGCGATATCGAATACGAATTCTCGATTATGAGTGTGTCGAAGCCATTCGTGTTCGCGCTGGTGTGCGAGGCCATCGGCCCTGAAGAGGCGCGCGCAAGACTGGGCGCGAATGCGACCGGGCTGCCGTTCAATTCGTTGGCGGCAATCGAGCACGGGGCGGGGCGCACCAACCCGATGGTGAACGCAGGTGCGATCGCGACCACCAGCCTCGTTCCGGGTGCGAGCGCGGAAGAACGATGGCGGTTGATCCATGACGGCCTTTCACGCTTTGCCGGTCGCAAGCTCCCGCTCAACGAGGAAGTCTACGCATCGGCCTCGAAGACGAATTTTCGCAATCGAAGTATCGCGCGGCTGCTGGAGAGCTATGACCGGATTTACTGCGACGCCAGACAGGCGACCGATCTCTACACCCGGCAGTGCTCCCTCAATGTGAGCGCCAGGGATCTCGCCGTGATGGGCGCGACGCTGGCTGACGGCGGGGTCAATCCAGTCACCAGGCAGCGGGTCGTCGATGCGGCCGTGTGCCACTATGCGTTGGCCGTCATGGTCACTGCCGGATTGTATGAGACGTCAGGCGACTGGCTGTACGACATCGGTCTGCCCGGCAAGAGCGGCATCGGTGGTGGCATCGTTGCGGTGTCGCCGGGAAAAGGTGGTTTCGGCACCTTCGCCCCGCCACTGGATGCGGCCGGCAACAGCGTGCGAGGGCAGCTCGCCGCGAAGTTCCTGTCGCAAAGACTGGGCATGGATCTGTTCGTGTCCCAACCGGACGAGTGAAACAATATGCTCTGAGGATCGGTAGAGCCGTGGCTCGATCGGTCGCAACGCCAGGCAGGTTGGAGGACGCGATGGCAACGCAAGCTATCTCGATCGGCGACGTTCATCAGGAAGAGCGCGCATCATGGGTGCCCATGATCGCGATTGCGTTCGGTCAGATGATCATGTCGTTCAGTGTCGCGTCGTTGCCGGTTGCCATGGGAGGAATGGTCGCCAGCTTCGGCGTGCCGCCGACCACGGTCGCGACCGGAATCGTGGCGTACTCGATGCTGGTGGCCGGGTTCGTGATGCTCGGCGCGAAACTCGCCCAAAGGTTCGGGGCGGTGCAGGTCTTTCGCGTTGCCGTCGTGCTCTTCCTGATATCGCAGATCGCGATGACGTTCAGTCCCACGGCCTCGGTGATGATCTCCGCTCAGGCGCTTTGCGGCGCTGCGGGCGCGGTGATCGTGCCTTCGCTCGTCGCGCTGATTGCCGAGAATTATGCCGGACGCCAGCAAGCGACGGCCCTTGGTGCGCTTGGCTCGGCGCGGGCTGCCGCCGGCGTGCTGGCATTTGTCGTCGGTGGGTTGCTCGGCACCTATATCGGCTGGCGCCCCGCGTTCGGAATTCTCATTGCTGCTTCGGCGATCGCTTTCGCTCTGAGTTTCCGCCTGCGGCCCGACCGCGGTCGCCCGGATGTTCGGATCGATCTGATCGGCGTCGCCCTTGCCGCGAGCGCAATCATCTTCATCAGTTTCGGGTTCAATAATCTGAACGGTTGGGGAGTGATCCTGGCGACGCCTAACGCGCCGTTCGACGTGCTGGGCGTCTCGCCGGCACCGGTCCTGATCGTGCTTGGCATTGTACTCGGGCAGGCATTCCTGATGTGGACGCATCGGCAGCAGGCCGCAGGGAAGACGCCCCTGCTGGCGTTGCAGGTGATCGACTCGCCAGAGGAGAGGTGCGCCGTCTACGCGCTGTTCGCAGTCGTGGCGCTCGAGGCGGCCCTGAACTTCACGGTGCCGCTCTACATCCAGATCGTTCAGGGGCGTTCGCCAATTGCGACTGCGATCGCGATGATGCCCTTCAATCTGACCGTTTTTCTGTCGGCGATGCTGATTGTCAATCTCTACGACAGACTGACGCCGCGCCAGATCGGACGCTTCGGCTTTGGCCTCTGCACTGTCGCGTTGCTATGGCTCGCGTTCGTCGTACGCAACGACTGGAGCGAGTTTCCCGTTCTCTTTGGACTCGTGCTGTTCGGCATTGGCCAGGGCTCCCTGGTGACGCTGCTGTTCAACGTTCTGGTCACGGCTTCGCCCAAGGAATTGGCCGGGGACGTCGGGTCTCTGCGCGGAACCTCACAGAATCTGGCGGCGGCAGTCGGCACCGCGGTTGCCGGAGCTCTTCTCGTCGGTCTGTTGAGTACGATCGCGCTCGGCAGGATCGCGGCCAGTCCGGTGCTGACCAAGGAGCTTCAGAGCCAGGTCGATCTCGGCAACATCACCTTCGTCAGCAATGACCGGCTGCGCAGTGTGCTCGAAGGCACCAGCGGCACGCCGCAGCAGGTCGAGGAAGCGGTGCGGGTCAACACCGAAGCGCGTCTGCGTGCGTTGAAGATCGGATTGTTGATCATGGCCGGCCTCGCCTTGCTCGCAGTCATTCCCGCGGGCCGGCTGCCGAATTACCGGCCGGGTGAAATACCGGACGACGGAGCGACAGGCGAGGGCGAGCGATCGGCCTAGTTGGGATGCGCCGCAGCTGCCTGGGATCGAGGAGGATGACATGGCTACCTATGAGAACAGTTCCACAATGCTCCGCGGCCTGCCTGGCCCGCCGCTATGGGTGTGCGTGCTGCTTGGGCTCGTCATGATCGCCGCGGGCCTTCTGGTCCTGGGCGATGTCGTGCTCTTCACCGTGATCAGCGCCATCTTCATCGGCTGGACGGCGATCGTCGCCGGCGCGTTCGAAATCCTGCATGCGTTCTGGACCAAGGGCTGGGGCGGATTCGTGTGGCAGCTTCTGCTTGGGGTGCTCTACCTTGCATGTGGAATCGTCCTGCTGAGCCAGCCGGTGACGAGTGCGCTGATCCTGACCTATGTCCTCGGTCTCTCGCTGTTGGTCTCCGGGGTTGTGCGCATGCTGGTCGGCATCGGCCATTGGCAGCAGTCCGGCTGGATCATGCTGGCATCCGGGGTGTTCGGCGTCCTGGCGGGCCTCGTCATCCTGACCGGGTTTCCGGCAACCGGGTTGTGGGTGCTCGGGTTGTTGCTGGGGATCGATCTGCTGTCTCATGGCGTCGGATGGCTGACCTACGCTTTGCAGCCTGCCGCCAGAGCGGCTCAGTAGGCCGCTCACTAATCAGGCGCAATCAAGTCGGCCCCTCGTACACAGCGAGATCAATGATAATCTCGAGCGATGTGCCATGGGCGGAGAGTGACATGTCAGATTTGAGCAAAAGCTTCGGGGTGCCTGCACTGATCGCCTCGATTGGCTTGAGCCTCCTTGGCTCACTGCCTGCGCAAGCTCAGCAGAATACTGGCGTGCTGTTCCAGAATGTCCGCGTCTTTGATGGCAAGAATGGCGCGCTCTCCGGGCCGTCCAATGTGCTGATCCGGAACAACAAGATCGAGAAGATTTCGACTGCGGCGATCACGGCCGACGCGCAGGTGATCGCCGGCGACGGACGGGTGCTGATGCCCGGGCTGATCGACGCGCATTGGCATGCGATGCTGGTACGCCCGACGCCGGCGGCTGCGATAGCCGGTGATGTCGGCTACACCAATCTCCTTGCGGCCGCGGAAGCAACGGCCACCCTGATGCGCGGCTTTACCACCGTTCGCGACATGGGCGGCCCGGCCTTTTCCCTCAAGCGGGCGATCGACGAGGGGCTCGTCGCCGGTCCGCGCATCTACCCGTCCGGTGCCATGATCACCATCACCAGCGGCCATGGCGACTTCCGGCAGCTGTCCGAACTGCCCAGAACGATCGGCGGCATGCTCAGCCGCATGGAGAGGATAGGCGGCGCCATGGTCGCGGACAGCCCCGATGAGGTCCGTGTGCGCGCGCGCGAGCAGCTCATGCAGGGAGCTACGCAGGTCAAGCTCACCGCGGGCGGCGGGGTCGCGTCGCCATTCAGTCCGCTCGATGTGTCCACGTTCACTGAACCGGAGTTGCGCGCCGCGGTCGAAGCTGCCGAGAACTGGGGGACCTATGTCGCCGTACACGCCTATACGCCGGCCGCGATCCAGCGATCGATCGCAGCGGGAGCCAAATGTGTCGAGCACGGTCACTTGATGGACGACGCGACGGCCCGCCTGATGGCCGAGAAGGGAATTTGGCTGAGCACCCAGCCCTTCGTCGACCTGTCGGGCGCCAGCGCCCTTGGGCCTGCGGAGCAGGACAAGATGCGACAGGTCGTTGCCGGCACCGACAGGGTCTACGGCTTTGCGAAGAAGTACAAGTTGAAGACGGCATTCGGCACCGACGTCTTGTTCTCGAAGGCGCTTGCTGACCGCCAAGGAGCCATGCTGACGACGCTTACGCGATGGTATACGCCGGCCGAAGCGCTCACGATGGCGACATCGACGAATGCCGAATTGCTCGGTCTGTCCGGGCCGCGAAATCCGTATCCAGGCCGGCTAGGCGTGGTGGAGGAAGGCGCGCTGGCCGACCTTCTGTTGGTCGATGGCGACCCGATCGACAACATCAAGCTGATAGAAGATCCGGCGAAGAACTTCCTGGTCATCATGAAGGATGGGAAGGTCTACAAGAATCTTCTTGGTGGTGACCGGAACAAATAGACGCACGTGATGACAGAGCAGGCCCGGCTGTGCGTCAAAGCATCAGCTTGTAGCCGATGTGGCTGCCGGTGAATCGCAGCCGCTCATAGAAGCGGTGCGCATCGGGGCGCGCCTTGTCGGTCGTGAGCTGCACGAGGTTGCAGCCTCTCGCCCTGCATTGCGCGATCGCCCATTCGAACATCTGCTGCCCAACGCCCGAGCTCCGATGCGTCGCCGCAATTCGGACCGCCTCGATCTGCCCGCGCCAGGCCCCGAGCCGCGCCAGGCCGGGGATGAAGGTCAGTTGCAGCGTGCCGATCACCTCGGCATCCGCGGTCGCCACGACCTGCAGCTGGTTTGGATCGGCGAGAATGGCCTCGAATGCGTCGACATATTTCGGATTCGGCGGTGAACTCGGATCTTCCCGCTGCTGCCCCAGGACATCGTTGGCAAGCAGCGCAATGATCGCCGGAAGGTCGGCCGGCTGGGCCTGGCGGAAAGCGATTGATGTCATTGAGCAGGATTTCCACAGAGACGAAGCCAGACACCTTACAGGCTCGCGCTGGCTATGGACATCCAGCTGGGTGAAAATGAAATCCGCCGGCCTTTCGGGCCGGCGGATTGTTGTCTCGTCAGGTGCGGTCGTCAGTGGTCCCAGCCGCCGCCATGATGATGGCCGCCGCCGTCGAAGTCGAAGAAGTCAAAGAGATCGCTGAGCGCCGGGCTGTTGACCGGAACATAGGGATTATTGGGCGCCGCGACCGGGTTCGGGAAGTTGTCGCGGCTGCGATGGGTGATCGGCTGCAGGTCCCAGTTTCGCTCGATGAATTTGATGATCGAGACGTGATCGGCATATTCATGCGAGATGTGGCCCTGCCGCGCGAACGGCGACACCACGATCAGCGGAATCCGCGTGCCGTCGCCGAAGTAATCGAGCGGCTGCACATAGCCTGAGTCGAAGTAGCCGCCACCCTCGTCGAAGGTGATGAAGATCGCGGTGTCCTTCGCGTAGTCCGAGGCCTGGACCTGGTCGACGATCTTCTTCGAGAAGCCTTCGAACAGGTTGAGCTTGGACGACGACGGGTGGCCGTCGGTGAAGCCGCTCGGCTTGACGATCGAGACCGCCGGCAGCGAATGCTTGGAGAGGTCGGAGTACAGATCAGACGAGTCCTTGATATGGGCTGCGACCTGGTCCGGGTGCGACATGATCGAGGTGTCGTACTGGAACGGGTTGCAGATGTTGCAGTACTCGTCGGCGTTCGGCCCGGCCACGCCCCAGTTGAGCTGGTAGGGGTCGTTGACGTAGTTGTTCCACTGGTCGCCGTAATACTTCCAGGAGACGTTGCGCTCGTTCAGGCTGTCGCCGATGCTCTTGCGGGTCGACGGCGGGATCGTGAACGGCGTGTTGGACGGATTGGTGTCGGTGTAGGCGTTCTTGCCGTTGCCGAAATAACCCGGATTGTAGTTGTTCAGGAGATAGTAGTGGCCCGGTTCGCAATTCGCGTTGATCCGGAGCCCCTTCAGATAGTCCAGGATCGGCTTGACGCCGGGCTGGCTCGGATCCGAGCAGTCGCTGTAGGAGCCGCCGCCGGACACCGGGCTGGTCTGGTAGGGCGGCGGAAAGCCGCCATTGCCGCCGGCGCCGTAGCCGTCCTCGGTGTACCAGTTGTTGGTGCCCGAGGCCGGATTCGGGTTCTCGATCTGATGCACGATGCCGGCGTCAGGCGTGCCGCCGAACACCTGCGTGCCGTTCGGCGGCACGGCGGCGTTGCCATAGGTGTCGCTGAAGTAAAGCATGTCGGCATGACCGAACATGATGTGGTTGGCACCGGTGCCGCCGTTGACGGACTGGTGGAAGTTGTCGCTCATCGCGTATTTCTGCGCAAGAGACGTGAAGTACGGCACGTCGCCCTTCTGCACATTGTAGAAGCCGAGCGCCGTCGAACCTTCGCCCGTGGTCGTCGCCGTCGGCGAATAGTCCGTCGAGAAGTTGGAGGGCTGCGCCGCGCCGTTTGCGCCGGCGCCGACGGTCACCTCGACCCAGGCGAACAGATTGCCGCCGCAGCCCGACGGATTGTCGCGGCTGGCCGCCGAGTGGTTGCAGTTCAGCTGCTGCCACATCTGGTAGAAGCGATGCACCGGGCTTGCCGAATAGGTGTCGTAGGGCATCGTGTCGCTGTTGGTGAGCTGGAACGGACCGGCCGGCAGCGCGCTGACATTGGTGATGCGTGCGTCGGGGGTCGCCGACGCCTGACCGGTGCCGCCGGTCAACAGGTACTGGTAATACTCGGACGGCAGGCCGGATTCCGATTGCTGCGCCAGCGCAAGCGACGCTTCGCAGCTGGTGATCGGCGAGCTGCCGCATTTGTTCGGGATGTAGGAGACCTTGGGGCCGCCGACCAGCGGAGCCGGCAATTGATCCCTGGGGAAGTTCTGCTTCGGCGGGCTCAGCAGGAACGCATCGTTCAGGCCGGTATCGGTCGCGGCCTGCTGATGCGCCTTTTCGAAGTTTGGCCCGGGGATCGCGTTCTTGTTGTGATCGAGCTTGACGATGCCCTGCGAGAGCAGGTTGAACACGCTCTCCTCGTGCCGCTCAGGTACATAGGTCGCGAACACGTGGTCGAAGCTGCGGTTCTCGCCGATGATGACGATCACGTGCTTGATCGGCGACCGGGTCTCGTGTCCACCGTGATGGTTCCAGTCCTCCGCCAGCACCGGGCCGGCGGTGAACTGACCTAGCGCAAGCGCGCTGAGGGTAAGGCGGCATCCCTGCAGCCAACGTGACCTGTGCTTGTCGCGCATTAAAGCTCTCCTTTTTGCAGATTAAGCGACTTGGTGGAACTTGCGGTGTCTCGCGGCACGACCTTGATCCGTCCCATCATGCCGCCGTCCTCATGTTCGAGGACGTGACAGTGGTAGACAAAGGTGCCGACGATGCTGGGATCGCGAAAATCCATGCGCAGGCGCACGCTCGGATACTTCAGCATCCGGCCGTTGTAGTAGGGCACATTGACGGTATCGCGCAGGAACGGCTCGTTGACGGCGACGCCGGACCAGTCGAGCAGCTGGAAGTGAAGCTGGTGGATGTGGAAATCATGCAGCTCCATCGAGCGGTTCTCGATGATCCAGTCCTCGACGTCGCCCTGCCGCACGGTGACGTCGGGAATATCAGATTGCGGATCGAACGGCTTCGGCGTCTCTCCGTCGAGGGTCATGAAGAACTTGGTCGGGCTGTTCGGGTCGTTCGGGTTCTCCGGCTGCTCGGAAAAGAACAGTTTTCTGACGCGTATCGGTGCGACGTCGCCGACCCACGGCCGATCCGGTTTCGGCAGCGGCCCGGCGTGCGCGGGCAGTGCAGCCTGCGGCTCGCTCGCATTGGCTGAGACCGTGATGGCAACCAGCGCGCGGTTGGGGTCGTTCTCGCCGGCGGGCCCGGTGTCGACCGCTTGCGTCACCAGCAAGGCCTGCGCGCCGGCCGGCGGTCCTTCGACGATGAACTCGGCGCGCGCGCCCGGCGGCAGGCCGATATGGTTGACCCATTGCACCGAGGGCGACGAGCTGCCCTCGAACTGCAACGGCACCCCATCGAGCCCGATGATGCCGATCTGCTGCGGCGCGCGGCCGACCAGCAAAGCGAGGTTGAGATAGGTGATCGCGGACGCGTTCAGCACGCGCCAGAGCTGCCGCTCGCCCGGCTTCATCGTCAGCCCGGCCGGCGGATAGTTCGGATAGGGCACCGGCACGAAGTTGACGGAGAGATCCTTCGACGGCTTGCCGAAGCCGGTGCCTGAATTGGCGACGTCGCCATCATTGTCGAGCTGGCTCTTGGTCATGACCGGCTCGAATTTCGACGGCGGCGCATCGGGATTGACGAGATCCTGGTCGCGGATCACGAGCACGCGCTCGGGGAGGTCGGCGAGCGACGGATCGGCGCGCTCGATGCCTTCGATGATCAGCGCGCCGGAGGCGCCGCCGAGCACCTGGGTCTTGCTGAAGCCGTGCAGATGCGGGTGATACCAATAGAGGCCGGGCGGGGCGTCGTCCGGGATGCGCAGGCGATACTCGAACGGCGCATCGTCGGGCTGGATCGAGGTTTTCAGCACGTCATCCTGGTGGCAGACCGGCGGCACGGTCAGCCCATGGAAGTGCAGATTGGTCGAGATCGGCGTCATCGCGGCGCTCGCGCAAACGTCGGCTTTCGGTCTCGTCGTGCAGATCGGTGCGCCGGCGAGTGGGCGGTCGATCGCAGGCGTTGCCGTGTCGAGGTCGACGAGGTCGTTCTTGAAATGGATGACCAGCTGATCGCCCGGCCTCACGCGCAGCGTCGGCGATGGCTTGCCGTCCGGTGTCAGGTAGCAGTAGCGGCTCGTTCCATCCGGCAGCTTCTGATCGTGGATACTGAGATCGGTTTCGAGCACGCCGTCGCGGCTGCGCAATTCGGCGGGTTCCTCGAGCGCGCTGCCGGGCTCCGGCCGCGCACAAACATCGTGTTGCGTTCGCGGCACGTCCTGCAAGCCCGTTGCGCCGAGCCAGGCAGTCATGCCGCTCGCCGCAAGCCCGAGGCAAGCCGCGGCGATGACACAACAAGCTGTCGAAAGTCGTCGTGCCACGCCGCCCTGCCAATACGTCGACATAGGCGCGCAAACGCGCAACCGACGCCATGCGTGACGTCAGTCCACGTCTTGCGACCGCAATGGTCGACAAATGCTTCTGTTTGGTGTCGGAAGGCTAGAGCGTTTTCCGATCACGTTGCGTCGTAACCAGCCGCGACGAGATAATTTTGACATTCCTCGGGTGAGAAGCGTTTGAGAGCGTTGGCGATTGCTTGCCAGAGATCGGGCATGGTGCGCGCTGCGGCGGCCCGCAACAGCGCTTTCAGTTTGGAGAAGGCCATTTCAATCGGGTTGAAGTCTGGACTGTAGGGCGGAAGATAGAGCAGGCTAGCTCCGACCGCCTGGATGGCCTCTCGAACGCCATGGACCTTGTGAGCGGGCAAGTTGTCCATGATAACGGTATCGCCCGGCCGCAGCGATGGGGCGAGCAATTGCTCGACGTAGGCCAGGAAAGCGTCGCCATCCATTGGACCGTCCAGAACAAGCGGCGCGATCAGACCGTCGGAGCGCAATCCAGCGGTGAACGTCGTCGTCTTCCAATGTCCGTGTGGGATAGCTGCACGACATCGCTCGCCGCGTGGCGAGCGCCCGTAACGCCGCGCCATTTTGGTGTTGGCGCTGGTTTCGTCGATGAAGACGAGACGCTCAGGGTCAAGGTCGATTTGCCCTTCGAACCACTCCTCACGTGCGGCATTTATATCGCCGCGCCGTTGCTCGGCGGCGTGCGCTGTCTTTTTTTAAGTGTGATCTTTCTGCGCTGGAAAAAACGCCAGAGCGACGCGATGCCAGTCGATATTCCACGACGTTTCAACAGTTCTCGCAACTCGGCAAGCGTGATATCCGGCCTCGCTGTCACCGCCTCCAGAATCAATTGCGAATGCGCTTCGATGCGCTGCGATTTGCGGTCACCGCCCTGGCGTTTAGGAACGATGTCGCCAACTTTCTTGAGGCGACCGCGCCAGCGGATCGCACTGGCCGCGCTGACACCAAAGCGCTCAGCAGCCTGTCGACAGGACATGCCACCGTCAATCGCGGCTACCACCCTTTGGCGAAGATCAACCGAAAGCGCCCTGGCCATACATGCTGGCCTCCCTCGCCAGCATGCAGCTTGAATCTGACTCGCGCCGTTTTGGGAATCCCCACCCGATTCTTTCCGGTCGGAAAATGCTCTAGCCGCGCGTTGTTGCCGAAATCTGGCAGGTTTTTAACACGCAGATGACAGCTTCTTGCGGCACTTCGACGCAGAACGCGAGCAGGATGTTCAAACTTGCTGAGCGATCAATCGGATGGACCATTCGCCGATGGAATTGCGGAGAACGCGCGACGCGCCGGCTATCGTCAGATATTTTTTCGGCGGCGCCGATCCTGTCACGTGCCGTCGTGCCGACGGCGGTTTGGTTCCAGCAAACCGCCGCGTGGTTCCGAGCGAGTGCAGTGATCGAGATCAGCGCCTGAACTGCGTCAGAAACAGTCGTAACGAATCGTGCGGGCTCTCGACATCTGAGATCACCCAACCGTCGGGACCGTTGACGACGATGAAGTTGAGCGTGACCGCGCGGCCCTCATTGTCGAACGTCACGGTCACATCGGTCCGGTCGAACTGCCTGCGCAGGATTGCGATCGAGATCGGGCCGATCCGCCAGGTCGGACTCTGCACCGGGAAATCGTAGGGTGCGTCGTGCAGGGCGGTCCAGGCGGCGCGCAGGGGGGAATCGAAGAATTGCCGGGCGGTTTCCTCGTCGCGCGGCAGGCCATTGGAAAACGCGGCGCTGCCCCGTCCATAATGGGCGTAGACGTTGCGGATCAGCGATTCCGGTGTGCGGAACCCGGCCTCGGCGCCGGCGGCTCCGAAGGCCACCGCAACGAGCGAAAAACCCGCCAGGATATTGACCCGTCCCATCAGCTTTATTTGCCGGTGACCCTGACATATCTTGCAGGGAAATCCTCCCGAACGAAAGCCTGCCGGCCTGATGCGCGAACTCTTCGACAATGGACCCGAACAATCCCCGCTCGATCCGCAGGAGGCGGTGCGGCGCCACATCCGCAAGCCCCAGCGCAAGCGGTTCTACATCGGCGCCGACGTCACTGACGCCAGTGGCGGATTTGCGATCACGCTCGACGGCAAGCAGATCCGCTCGCCGTCCGGCAAGCCGATCGTGGTGCCGACGCGCGCCATGGCGGACGCGGTCGCGGCAGAATGGAATGCGCAGGGCGAGACCATCGATCCCATGACCATGCCGCTAACGCGGCTTGCCAACAGCGTGATCGAGGGGGTGATCGATCGTGTCGACGAGGTCGCCGATGACGCCGCAAAATTCCTCGGCAGCGACCTGCTGTTCTATCGCGCGGGCTATCCCGATTCCCTGGTGGCGCGCGAGGCCCGGCATTGGGACCCGATCCTGTTCTGGGCCGCTGACACGCTCGGCGCCCATTTCGTGATGGCCGAGGGGGTCATGCCTGTCGGCCAGCCCGAGCCCGCGATCAAGGCGGCGCGCGCGGCGTTCCCGGCCGATCCATGGTCGGTCGCGGCGCTCCATGTGGTGACGACGCTGACCGGCTCAGCGCTGCTGGCTCTGGCCTTGGCGCATGGTGCTCGCGACGAGGACCAGGTCTGGGCCGCCGCCCATGTCGACGAGGACTGGAACATCGAGAAATGGGGCGTCGACGAGGAGGTCGCTGCCCGCCGCGCGGCCCGGCAGGTCGATTTCAGGGCCGCCGCCAGCGTCCTGAGGGAGCTCAGGCCGGCTGCCGGTTAACGAGGGGTTTACGGCGCCGGGCTAGCCTGCGGCCTGATCCTGCCGCCTGGCCGAGACCTCCGACATGGCACTTGCCATCAATCCCGTGCTGCCGGTGCTTGCCTCGAACGAGGCGGGCAGTGTTGCGCCAGACCTCACGCTCGAGGCGGGCAACGTCGTCAATGCGCAAGTCTTGAAGGTGCTGTCGGCCGATCTGGTGCGGATCGCGATTGCGAGCCTGTCGATCGACGTCCAGACCGAGGTGCCGCTGCAGCAGGGCCAGAATTTGCAGCTTGCGGTCTCGCAGAGCAGTGACGGCAGCGTTCGCCTGCAACTGGTCGGGCCGGGCGCCGACGCCGGCGATACGGTGCAGATGTCGCCGCGCGCCCAGGGGGCGGCCGATCTCAGCGCCGCGTCCCAGCCCGTCGCCACGGCGCCGAAGGCGGTGCTGACGCCGCTGGAGCGCGTCACCATCACCGCAACGGCCCAGAACGCGGCGGCGGTGCAGGGCAGCCAGGCGCCACTATTTGCCAATCTCGCGGCGGTCGCCTCCGCCAATCTGCCGCCAAAGCTTCAGGCCGCGATCGCACAGGTGCTGGCGCAGCAGACCGGCCTCGACGAGAATCTGAGCGGCGATGCCGTGAAGACCGGCTTCCAGAAATCCGGCCTGCTGCTGGAAGCGACGCTTGCCTCGGACGTTGCGCCCGCGAGCGGCAGCGCGCCGGATCTGAAGGCCGCGCTGATCGTGCTGCGCCAAGCGCTGGCCTCGCTCGGCACTAGCGACGCCGCAAGTCCTGCGCCCACGCCGTCCCAGCAACCGGCGCTCGCCAGCGCCGGCACGGCGCCGAGCCTCGCGCCGCCGGGAACGCCTGAGCTCGACGTCCAGGAGATCCTGCTGCCGCAGGCCCGCGTGCCGGTCGCCGACGATCTCGGCCGCGGCGCCACAGGGCTCGCCGGGGCGCTTGCGGACGCGCTCGATGCCGGGCCGTCGTCGGGCGGCGCGCTCAATCTGATTCAGGAAGCGCTGCACGAGCTCGGCTACCCGGCACGGCAGGGCGCCGCGCCGCGGGAGATGCTGCCGGGTGAGGTGCCCGCACGCAGCAACACGCCGCCGCCGCCGTTTCACGGCGCGCTGCCGTCGGCCCAGGCCGTGGCCGAGCCGTCGATCGCACCGGGCACGCCGATTGCTGCCGCCGCGCATCGCCTCTTGGAAAACACCGACGCGGCACTGGCGCGGCAGACGCTGCTCCAGGTCGCCTCGCTGCCGGATCGCGGCGATGGTCAGCGTCCGCAGCTCGACGCGATGGTGCCGCGCTGGAATTTCGAGATTCCGTTCCTGACCCAGCAGGGCACGGCGATGGCGCAGTTCGAGATTTCCCGCGATGGCGGCGGCAACGAGGTCGAGGCCGCCAAGCTGGTATGGCGGGCGCGCTTCACGCTCGACGTCGAGCCGGCCGGGCCGGTGCACGCGCTGGTCTCGTTGAACGGCGAGCGCACCTCGGTGCGGATGTGGGCCGAGCGTCCCTCGACCGCCGCGCAGCTGCGCGCCGGCGCTTCCGAACTGAGCCAGGCGCTGACCAGGGCCGAGCTCACGCCCGGCGATATCGAGATCCGCGACGGCAGCCCGCCGCAACCCGCGCCCGCGCGCGCCGGCCATTTCCTGGACCGCGCATCATGAGCGACGCCAACAACCAGCTCGCGGTCGCCCTGCATTACGACCACGCCGGCGCACCGCGCGTGGTGGCAAAAGGCAAGGGCGCGATCGGCGCCAAGATCATCGAGGTCGCCAAAGCCAACGATATCCCGATCGAGGAGAACGAGGTCCTGGCCGGTGCGCTTTCCAATGTCGAGCTCGGCGACGAGATTCCGGCCGAGCTCTACAAGGCCGTCGCCGAAGTGCTGGTGTTCGTGCTGCGGCTGTCGGGCCGGGTGCGCTAGCTGCTTTCGAGCGAAGTGGGCCCCGGCCCGCGTGAAGAAAACGCGTCAAACAAGCAAGCCTTATTGCCATCGTTTCACCACGATGGCATCAGCATCGTCGTCAACCCGAACCGGTCCAGGTCCCCTCGTGATCCATCGCCGCCATGCGCTCGGTCTGCTTGCTGCCGCTAGCATCCTGCCGTCGCGCAGTCTCGCCAACGTCTCCTACCAGCGCAGCGAGTTTCGCGAGGATCTGGCAAAGCGCTTCTTTGATCTCGGCACCGAAGGCACCTTCGTCGGCTACAAGATCGACGACTATCTGATCATCGCGAGCGACAAGGTTCGCTCGGGCGAGGGCAAGTTACCGGCCTCGACCTTCAAGATCCCGAACGCGCTGATCGCGCTCGAGACCGGCGTGGTGCAGGACCCCGACAATGACGTCTTCAAGTGGGACGGCACAACGCGCAGCATCGAGGCCTGGAACAGGGACCACACGCTGCGCTCGGCGCTCGCGGTGTCGGCCTTCCCGGTGTTTCAGGAGATCGCCCGCCGGATCGGCGAGGAGCGGATGAAGAAATATCTCGACATTATCGACTACGGCAACCGCGACATCGGCGGCGGCATCGATCAGTTCTGGGTGTCGGGTAATTTGCGGATCGATCCGGTGCAGCAGATCGATTTCCTCGACCGGCTGCGCCGCGGCGTGCTGCCGGTCGGCAAGCGCAGCCAGCAACTGGTGTGCGACATCCTTCCGGTGACGAAAGTCGGTGACGCCGTCATTCGCGCCAAGACCGGATTGACCGACAAGGAGCACGGCTCGCTCGGCTGGCTGGTCGGCTGGGCCGAGAAGGGCGGTGACGTCACGGTGTTCGCGATGAACATGGACTGCAAGACCCAGGCGCAGATCGACGCGCGGATGAGCGTCACGCAGCAATGCCTCACCGATATCGTCGCGTTGTGACGGGCTGATCTGCGTGCGTCGCGGCTGGCAGGCGCATCACTGCTCGACTAGCATGCCTCCGTCAAAAGCAAGAACCGGAGGAAATCATGCAATCAGCAACCGTCTGGCTGTCGTCGCTCACGCTGGCCGCGGCCGGCGGCTGGCTCGCGGCCACGATGTTCTCGGCACCCGCCACCAGCAAGGAGCCGCGCTTCCCGCAGCTCACCATGGAGCAGCTCAACGACCTGCAAAAGCCGCTCGGCGAGCAGATCATGAAGGTGTCGAGCGTCGGCATCGGCGGCCCCTACAATCCGATCATCCGCAGCCCGGTGCTCGGCCAGCGCCTCTACGATCTCTTTTATTACCTGCGCTGGCAGACCTCGGTGCCGACCAGGCTGAACGAGTTCGCGATCCTGATCATCGGCCGCCAGTGGCGCTCGCAGGTCGAATGGTTCGCGCATGCGCCGCTCGCGGCCAAGGCAGGTCTGTCGGCGGACGTGATAGCCGACCTGAAGGCCGGCAACCGGCCGTCGAAAATGGCCGAGGACGAGGCCGTCGTGTACGATTTCGTCACCGAGCTGACCACGACCAAGAAGGTCTCCGACGAGACCTATGCGCGGGCTAAGAAGCTGTTCAACGACCAGCAGATCGTCGATCTCACCGCGCTCGCCGGCAACTACGTGATGGTCGCGATGATCCTGGCGATGGCCGAGGAGACCGTGCCCCCGGACAAGGAGGAGCCGTTCAAGGTCGGCGAGAAGTAGGGCGCGGCGCTGCTTCACCTCGCCCCGCTTGCGGGGAGAGGTCGGAACGCATCGTGAGATGCGTTCCGGGTGAGGGGGAGTCTCCGCGAACGCAGCTGTCACCGTATACGCGGATACGGCCCCTCACCCTAACCCTCTCCCCGTAAGCACGGGGCGAGGGAACGCAGTGCCGTCGCGGTATTCAACCTAATCTCATCGCGCTCTACCGCCCGATCGCCCGCTGCAAGGCCGGCATCAGCCTGGGGTCGCGGCATTGCGCGACGTTGAAGCGCATGAAGGCGGCAGCTGTCTGCGAGGCGCTGAACACGTTGCCGGGCGCCAGCACGACATTGTCGTCGGCGAGCGCTGCGCGCGCCACGTCGGCGGAGTCGCGGCCGTCGGGCAACTCGCACCACAGATAGAAGCCGCCGCGCGGCATCAGCCAGGGCTCGATGCCGATGCGCTGCAGCTTGTCGCCGACGTCGCGGCGGGTGCGGGCGAGGCGCCTTCGCAGCTCCTCGACATGCTTGCGGTAGAAGCCGCTCGACAGCACGCTCGCGATGATTTCGGTTGCGACCGCGCTCGGGCCGCCAAAACCGGTCGCGACCTGGAGGTCGACGAGATCCTCGATCCAGTCCGGCCGAGCGGCGATGAAGCCGCAGCGCACCGAGGCCGACAGCGTCTTGGAGAAGCTGCCGATCCGGATCACGCGGTTGAGCCCGTCGAGTGCAGCGAGCCGCGCCGACGGCTCCGGCTCGAAATCGGCGAAGATATCGTCCTCGACGATCGTGAGATCATGGGCCGCCGCGGCGTTCAGCACGCGATGCGCGGTTTGCGGCGACAGCGTCGCGCCGGTCGGATTGTGCAGCGCCGAGTTGGTGACATAGAGCCGCGGCCGCTCGGCGGCCAGCACCGCCTCGAAGCTTGCGACGTCGGGCCCTGACGCGGTGTAGGGCACGCTGACGATTTTCACCTGATGCGCGCGCAGCAGCGCGCGGAAATTGAAGTAGCAGGGATCGTCGACCAGCACGGTGTCGCCGGGCCGCAGCAGGAAGCGGCAGACCAAATCGATCGCCTGAGTACCGGATGCGGTGAGCAAGAGCTGCTCCGGCGGCACCTCGAGGCCCTCGTCGGCGAACCGCGCCATCAGGATACGGCGCAGCGCCAGCGAGCCGCGGGTCGCGCCATAGTCGGAGAGCACGGCGTCGTCGGCGCGTGCCAGGCCGCGCAACGCGCGCCGCAGCGCTTCGGTCGGCATCCACTCGGCCGGCAGCCAGCCGCAGCCCGGCTTCAGCGCGCCGTCTTCGGCATCGAGCGATTGTCGTGACACCCAGAACGGATCGACGGCGCGGTCGCGCTGCGGCTGGTCTTTTGCGAGCGCGAGCGGCGGCAATGCGGTTGAAGAGACATAGAAGCCGGAGCCGGGCCGAGGCCGGATCAGGCCCTCCGCCACCAGCCGGTCGTAGGCCTCGACGACGGTGGAGGGCGAGACGCCCATGGTGGCGGCAAGGCCGCGGATCGAGGGCAGGCGGTCGTCGGCCACCAGCGCCCGGCTCGCCACCCTGGCGCGGATCGCGTTCATCACGTCGGTGGTCCGCGTCGCCTTCGGCGGATCGGATTGCTGTTGCAAGTGTATGCCTACCTTCATCCCTACAGTTTTGCGATATTGTACTGATCTGTAGCTGCCTTGGCGAGCCCCCGACCGCTATGGTCGCGGTGAAGTACAAATGAGAGTCGGTTGGATCGATGCAGCACCAGCCTCGCTGCACCTCTCCGCTTGCGGGTGGGGGCTCTCTCCACACGAAGAGTCTTCCCGTGGAGATACCCCCACCCCAACCCTCCCCCGCAAGCGGGAGAGGGGGCGCACTGATGCTCGCGGTTCGACCCTATCTCGCAATGCGCGAAAGCAAGGTGCGATGGACAAGGCTTCGATCGATGGCTGGGGCAGCGGCTTGCTCGGCGTGATTATTTTCAGCGGCTCATTGCCGGCGACCCGCGTCGCCGTGGCCGGGTTCTCGCCGCTGTTCCTGACTTCGGCGCGGGCGGCGATTGCGGCGCTGCTTGGCGCCGCGCTGCTCGCGGTGTTGCGGCAGCCTTGGCCGCAGCGCAAGGACCTGGTGTCGCTCGTGATCGTTGCGCTCGGCGTCGTGATCGGCTTTCCGCTGCTGACCGCGCTGGCGCTGCAGCACATCACCTCGGCGCATTCGATCGTGTTCATCGGACTGTTGCCGCTGTCGACCGCCGTATTCGCTGTGCTGCGCGGCGGCGAGCGGCCGAAGCCGCTGTTCTGGCTGTTCTCCTGCATCGGCAGCGCGACGGTCGCAGCCTTCGCCTTGTCGGGCGACGGAGCGGCGTCACTGACCGGCGATCTCCTGATGGTCGCGGCGATCGTCGTCTGCGGCCTCGGCTATGCCGAAGGCGCGGCGCTGTCGCGCCGGCTCGGCGGCTGGCAGGTGATCTCCTGGGCGCTGGTGCTATCCGCGCCGGTGGTGCTGCTGATGACGATCATGACGCTGCCGCCGAATTGGGACGGCATCGGCGCGGCGGCCTGGCTCGGGCTCGCCTATGTCTCGATCTTCAGCATGCTGGTCGGCTTCGTGTTCTGGTATCGCGGGCTCGCCATCGGCGGCATCGCCAGCGTCGGCCAATTGCAATTGCTGCAGCCGTTCTTCGGCCTCGCGCTGGCCGGGCTGTTGCTGCACGAGCCGGTCGCCTGGTCGATGATAACAGCAACCATGCTCGTCGTGGTCTGCGTGGTGTTCGCGCGCCGGTTCGCGTGAGTGCGGCTAGACCCGCTAGCTCAGCTTGAACAGCGCCTGCAGGAAATCGCTGACCGCCTTGCGCGCTTGAAGCGCGGTGGTTGGGTTGCCGCCGACATGCGGACCTAGCTCGACGCAGGAATCCTCGTAGCTGAACGGCGCCGCTGTCGCCGCGTTCATCAGCACGCCGCCTTCGCCTTCCTTGATGGTGCAGTGGCGCACGGTCTGCGAACCCGTCGACTCCACCACCGTGTTGCTGCCGATCAGGCCGGCGTCGAAGCCATGCGCGGAGTCAGGATATTCGGTCAGCACCACATCGTGCTCGGCCTCCTTGAGCCGCGCGACGTAGGCCTTGCAGCTCGCAACCGGGTTATAGTCGTCGGGCGTGCCGTGAAAAATCCGGATCGGCCGCGCGGCGACCGCGGTGTCGGTCAGAAAGCTCGTCGAGCAATCCGGATAGAACGGAATATAGGCCGCGAACTGCACGCCGGACTTGTTCCAGAGCTTGTTGAAGCGATCGAGGCTTGCGTAGAGCGTGGCCTGGCCGCCGCGCGAAAATCCCATCAGCACGATGCGCTCGGGATCGACCCGCGGATGCCTGGCGAGGATATCCAGCGAATGATAGATGTCGACGATCAGATTGAGCCGGCCGAGCAGGGCCTGGTTCGGCCCGGTGGCGGTGAGGCCGCGGCCGGAGAAGCCGTCGATCACGAAGGTCGAGATGCCCATGGCGTTGAAGTGGCGCACCCAGGCGTCCATCCCGGCGCCGACGCCGCTCGAACCATGCATCAGCACCACGACCGGCAGCCGGCCACTTCCCTGCGCGATCCGGAATTCGCCGCCGACGGTAACCGGCTTGCCGTTGGCATCGCCGGTCAGGAATTGCTGGTCGGAGATGGTCAGCGAGGGGATGCTGTAGATCTCGGTGCGCGCCGCGATCTCCTTCGGGATTTGCTGGGCGCTGGTCTCGATGCAGGTGAACAGCACGGCGCAGCAAAACAGGATCGCGGTCGCGGCCAAGCGCCAGTCTGTCAGCATCTGATCACCCGATATGGTCGTGGATGACGGCAAATAGACCGATCGGGAGGCAGGCTGTCAAATGACACGGGATGGCGCCTGACGGACGGCGTGGCTTCCGCTCGCCCAGGCCCGGCGATGACGAAGCAGGCGCAAGCATCCGGCCCGGAGGCCTCACAACACAACGCCGTCCGCTTGAAATATCCGCGGGCGGCGTTGGTCCTAGCCCCAGGAAGGGAGGTGCAAAATCCCCGGCAGTTATAGGTCTGCCTGCCCCGGCAAAGGTTCAGGCAAAATCGCTTGCCGGGGACGTCATCGCTTCAGCTCCCCCCGGATATACCGCCCTATTGCGCTTTGCCGATCCGTCCGAGGTGGGTGGTGCCAAACCCGACAGAATATTTCAGCCCATAGCCGAGCGCGCGGTCGATCCCGATATGGGCGAGCCAGATCATGGCGATCGACAGCACCAGCGGCCCTTCGCCGGCAAAGCCCAGTGTCATCAGCGCCACCGGCGCCAGATAGGTGTGGGCGGCGTTGTAGACGATGGCGCCGACGCGAGGGCCGGCGAGATAGGCGGCAAAGCTTAAGTCCGGCACCAGGAACAGCAGGACATAGACCAGCCAGGACCCTTCCCATTTGTAATAGAGCACAGTCATCCCGACGAACAGCACCAGGCCCTCCAGCCGGAGCAGGGTGCGCACCCCGCCGGTTGCCGCACCGGCCTCGGTCACGGTTGTTTCAGTCATCGCTGTCTCCCCCATATGTCGGAAAATCCTACCGTTTTTGCGCCCGATACCGCCCACAAGCGGCTTTCCGGTTCCGAAATTGCCGTGCTAAAGCCATTTCCGAACGAAGCGGGACCCCGGCTGGCGCCGGGACGCGGACTGTAGCTAACACGGGCGGAAACAAATGAAAGACATCCTCGACACCCTCGAAGAGCGGCGCGCCGGCGCCAAATTGGGCGGCGGCGAAAAGCGCATCGAGGCGCAGCACGCCCGCGGCAAGCTGACCGCCGTGAGCGGATCGAGCTTCTGCTCGACAAGGGCTCGTTCGAGGAATTCGACATGTTCGTCGAGCACCGCTCGACCGAGTTCGGCATGGAGAAGACCAAGGTTCCCGGCGACGGCGTCGTCACCGGCTGGGGCACGGTCAACGGCCGCAAGACTTTTGTGTTCGCCAAGGATTTTACGGTGTTCGGCGGCTCGCTGTCGGAAACCCATGCGCTGAAGATCACCAAGCTCCAGGACATGGCGATGAAGGCGAGGGCGCCGATCATCGGCCTCTATGACGCCGGCGGCGCCCGCATCCAGGAGGGCGTCGCTGCCTTGGCGGGCTATTCCTATGTGTTCCGCCGCAACGTCATCGCCTCGGGCGTGATCCCGCAGATCTCCGTCATCATGGGGCCCTGCGCCGGCGGCGATGTCTATTCGCCGGCGATGACCGACTTCATCTTCATGGTGAAGAACACCTCTTACATGTTCGTCACCGGCCCCGACGTGGTGAAGACCGTCACCAACGAGGTGGTCACCGCCGAGGAGCTCGGCGGCGCCTCGGTGCACGCCACGCGCTCCTCGATCGCCGACGGCGCGTTCGAGAACGACGTCGATGCGCTCTTGCAGATGCGCCGGCTGATCGACTTCCTGCCCTCGAACAACAGCGACGGCGTGCCGGAATGGCCGAGTTTTGACGATATCGGCCGGGTCGACATGTCCCTGGACACGCTGATCCCCGACAATCCGAACAAGCCCTACGACATGAAGGAGCTGATCCTCAAGGTCGTCGACGAGGGCGACTTCTTCGAGATCTCGGAGACCTTCGCCCGGAACATCGTCACCGGATTCGGCCGCATCGCCGGCCGCACCGTCGGCTTCGTCGCCAACCAGCCGATGGTGCTGGCGGGCGTGCTCGACTCGGATGCCTCACGCAAGGCCGCGCGCTTCGTGCGGTTCTGCGATGCCTTCAACATCCCGATCGTCACCTTCGTCGACGTGCCGGGCTTCCTGCCGGGCACCGCGCAGGAATATGGCGGCCTGATCAAGCACGGCGCGAAACTCTTGTTCGCCTATTCGCAGTGCACGGTGCCGCTCGTCACCATCATCACCCGCAAGGCCTATGGCGGCGCCTTCGACGTCATGGCCTCGAAGGAAATCGGCGCCGACATGAACTACGCCTGGCCGACCGCCCAGATCGCGGTGATGGGCGCCAAGGGCGCGGTGGAGATCATCTTCCGCAGTGACATCGGCGATCCCGACAAGATCGCAGCCCGAACGAAGGAATACGAAGACCGCTTCCTGTCCCCCTTCATCGCCGCCGAACGCGGCTACATCGACGACGTCATCATGCCGCATTCGACCAGGCGGCGGATCGCGCGGGCACTGGCGATGCTCAGGGATAAGAAGGTCGAGATCCCGGCGAAGAAGCACGACAATCTGCCGTTGTGACAAGAGCGTAGGGTGGGTTAGGCGAAGCCGTAACCCACCAATGGCGATCGAAGCAGACAACCAGAAGCACGAGCTAAATGTCTACGGTTTTTGATCTGCCTGAAGGTCACCCTCTGCGTGCCGCTCACAAGAAGTGCGCCAACCATCGCTCAGAAATCGAACGCAGCCAGCGCTGCGGTTGCTTCTACTGCAAGCGAACGTTTGGCCGGATCAAATCGTCGAGTGGATCGACGAAGGCTCGACGGCCTTGTGCCCTGTGTGCGGAATCGACAGCGTAATTGGAGATGCGTCCGGAATACAGATGACCGAGGACTTTCTGGAAGCCATGCATGTCGCGTGGTTTGGTGGAGTTGCGCTTCATTAGTGTCGTAGGGCGGGTTAGCGAAGCGTAACCCACCGAACGATGCCGACGCTGGAATATGGCAGTGACTCGACAATCCTTATCCGACAAGCGGATGATCAGTGAGTTGGAGGCGGGGCGCAAGTGGTTGCTTTCCGAGCCTTCGGCGAGCACCCTCTTGCAAAATTTGCGGCGTGGACTGCAGTCGATCACACGAAATATCTATGTTTTCCATAGTATCCCGGAACAGTACGAGGTTTTGTATGATGTCCTCGTTGACGGTAAAATAGTCGTCCATATCGAATTGCCGCGGGACACGCATAGCGATGAGGTTGTGTTCGAGAAATTAGGTATTGAAGAGTATCTGAACACTCGGAAGCATATTGGGAAAATGGATCGTCGTCGGCTCACGCTGGCCCTTGAACTTGCGCAAGACCGCGCAAGGCGGATGGATGAAGCGTGAATCGTCTTGTGGCGATGAATGAGGCGGGTTACGGCTTCGCCTAACCCGCCCTACGAGTTGCCCCATGTCTGCAACTTCGGAGCCACGGATCGCTCCGCAAGCCAGGCAATCGATCTCCAGGGCCTGTCGCGAACGCGATCGACGGCTTCAGCCGCCGACCGCGCCGCGAGTTGCACGATCACCTGATGACCGTCACGCCCCGCGCGGGTTGACGACTGCATAACCCCGCACTGAACGCGCGTGAATTCGCGTGGCGTGCCCGCCTGAGTTGGCGTCATATGCCATCCACATGTCGCCCCCAAGGTGCTGTTCCAGGACGAAGACGTGCCCGTGTCGTGCTGCGACCATTTCAGGTGCCGGGGATGTCCGCGGAAAGCGCAGCCAGTTCGCTGCGAGATTCAATTCCGGGACGATGCGGCCAAACACACGTATCGCCGCGCCGCAACCGCAGAACGACCGCGGGCAACCGGCCGGTCGGCCGCTGACCGTCTGACCGCGCGGCACAGTCGCCTCGGCCAAAGCGTAACTGTCTGATGGTACGCGTCGCTCCAAAAGCCGCGGCTGCCGTGAGGACTGCGAAACTCTCTCGCGTCGCGCTTGCGACAACGATGCGTCGCAGGGCATGGTCACATTGCATTCTGGACTGAGATTAGTGTGAAAAGGGCGCGCTTCAGAAGCAATTGATCCGGTCAAAACAAAGAAACAAACAACAAAGATTCGTTTGAACATGCAGGGCTCCAAATTGAAGGTCCTGCCCCGGGGTTGAGGAACCAACAGCAGTTTGGCAAAAATGGGTCTAAAGAGCGGCCGATGACGGGTTGCAGCTGCGCCTGATCTGCCCCAGGGGGCTTGAATATGACGATCGAAGACGATCCGACCGACGAGATTGCCGAGATCGAGGCGCGGATCGAGGAGCTTGCCGAAAGCGCCGAACGATCCCGGCGGATCATTCTCGGGTCGAAGGTCGCCATCGCGGGCGGTTTTGCGTTGCTGCTCATCGCGCTGCTCGGCCTGTTGGGCTCCGGTGAGACAGCCGCTCTCGGATCGATTGCGCTGGTGCTCGGCGGCATCGTGTCGCTCGGATCGAATGTCAGCACGTTGCGGCAGACCGAGGCCGCGATCAGTACCGCCGAGGCGCGCCGCGCGCGTCTGATCGGCGGCATCGACCTGCGCCTGGTTCACGACGCGCCGCTGAAGCTGATGTGATTCATCGAGCCCGCATATTGCTGGTTGTTTCTGTTCTGCTCTCGCCAAAGCTGAATGTCAGCGGGGTCGAACCATTTCTCCTCTCGCCGCGACAAAGGGGATCGATGGCGTGGCGAGGGATTTTCATGACAAGATGGTTTGGTGCGGCGGCGATGTTGCTCATCGCCGGGCCGGCGTGCGCGGCTGACGTTGCGACATGCACGCTCGGTGCCGACAAGAGGACGGTCACGGTGACCGCCAGCAATCCCTATTCGAAGGTGATGGCCTGTGAGGTGAATTGCGATATGGCAATCCCCGGCGGCATCGCCACCGTGGTCTGCGTCAAGCCGGTGCCGGTAGGTGCGAAGGATTTCGTGATGTGCAGCGAGGTCGCCAAAGGCGACCGGGTCTACACGCGGGTGAAGGAGACCGAGGCGAATTGTCCGGATCCTTCGGCGCCGCCTGCCGGCAGCAAGGCCGAGAGCAAGGAAAAGGACGATGATGACGATGATGACGCCAAGGCCGACGAGAGGATGCAGAAGCTGATCAAGCAGGGCCAGGATTTCATCCAGCAGCAGAAGCGGAAATAGCAGGCGTAGCAGTGATGAGCCAGCGGGGCGCACGAATGCGCGCCCGATGACTCATGCAGGCTACTCGGATAAGCCGGGGTGTCCGTCGCGCGCGCCTCTTCCTAATGAGACGCCAGCGGCACGTAGTCGTACTCGCCGACGCCTTGCAGGATCAAGAACGTCAGCGACGTCGTGCCGCCGTTGGTGACGAGGTGAGGGCGGGTCGGCTTCACGGCGTAGACCTCGCCTACCTTCAGGTTCACCTCCTCCTTCGGCTCCTGCAGGAACAGCCGCATCTTTCCCTCCAGCACGTAGAACGTGTCGGAAATGTTGCTGTGGGTGTGCCACGGCACCTTCTGGGTCGGCGAGAGCTGCAGCTCGGTGATGCGGAAGCCGGGGCGGGCGGCGTGCTGGGCGCGGCGCTCGACTTCGTAGAGGTGGCTGGCATCCGTGATCGGTTGTCCTGACTTCATGGCGGCCTCCCGGAGATGGTCTTGTGCCCCGATGCTAGTCCCGTTCGGCGGAGCGCGAAACCAGCGGAATGGGCATGACGGGCAGGACGCGATAGCGTGCGTCGATGCGCAGCAGGGATGCGTAGGGCTGGTTAGCGCAAGCGCAACCCGCCGTCTTCATTCCGCGCGAGCAGTGGCGGGTTACGGCTTCGCCTAACCCGCACTACAAAAATCTGGAGGAACCAATGCCCGCAGCCTATTTCGTCGTTCGCGCCACCGTCACCGATGCGGCCAGGCGTCCGGCCTTCGACGCCTGGTATTCGCGCGAGCATCTGCCCGATGCGATGAAATCGTTCGGCGCAGAGCGGGCGTGGCGATGCTGGAGTCTCAGCGATCCATCGCTGCATCAGGCGACCTATCAGTTCGCCGATCAGGCGGCGCTGGAGCGCGCGATCAACAGCGATGACATGAAGCGGCTGGTCGCCGACTTCAACCGCGACTGGCCGGAGGTGACGCGCACGCGCGATCTCCTCGTGCTCGCGGAGGAGACGACGGCGTGATGATTGTGTGACGTCACAACCTCGCGAATGCAACTGCGATGCATCGGGTTCCGCGAAAGCTGAACCCGCGGTTCAGCGAGCGTTCAGGCCGTGGCGAAAAAACTGGCTGACGCCTTGGTCCAACGCAGCAACAAAGGGAAACTCTCATGGAACGCCGGGATTTTCTGAAGATCGCGTTCGGTGTCGCCGCCGGTGCGGTGACCTTCGCAGCGACCGCGCAGGCCGCGCCGCTCGCGCCGCTTCCGCTCAATCAGGATGCACGTGCGCCGGCGGCCGGTGATGCGCATCCGGCCGTCACCACGGGCGAGGAAGTCGATCGCCTGAAGCCCGAGCAGGTGCGCTGGCATCATCGCCGCTGGGGTTGGCATCACAGGCGCTGGCACCACAGGCATTGGGGCTGGCGCCGCCGCCATTGGCGTCATCATCACTGGCGCCGCTGGTGACATTGACTTGATGTCAAAGAAAAACCCCGCGCGAGGCGGGGTTTTGTTTGCGCAGGTGTGCCGGATCAGATCGGGCGGCAGCGGCCGTAGCGCCAGGCAAAGCCGTAGGGGCAGGCGCGGACGCGCGGCGCGACCACGACCGGGCCAGGTGCGACGACGACGGGGCGCTCAACCACGACCGCGCCCGGAACGACGACAACGCCACGATTTCTGACGCAGCCGCCATAGGGGCCGCGGTGCCAGCCCGGGCCGCAACCGCCGGCAGCATCAGCGGCGCTGATGCCGGCGAATGCGGTCGTCACCAAAACTGCTGCTGCAAAAAGATACTTCATGTCTTCTCCTTTTTAATTGGGCCGCGCTGCGGCACCGCAACAAACTTTTACTTACCGATTCGCCCGGCCGGATCATTGCAGAAGCCGTGCCCGATGTCGCCGACCTTAATGTTGCGGGCTGAATGCGACATGAATGTTGCAGCTCACGGCTGCGTCAGCGCGCCGCAAGCAGGTTCAGCATCAATTCGAAATATTTCGCAGGCTCGAAGGCGGTGCGCGCGAGCGGCGAGTGCACGAGAATGAACGCGACCGCGGGGGCACGCATGCCCGCTGGAATGCGCGATGCTACTCGCCCGCGCCGAACAGCGCGGCGAACCGCTTCTCGCCGTTTCGCGAAAAATTGACCACGCGGCTGCCCGGCGCGGCATCCCGCGCGGCCCATTTCAGCTCCGTGAAGCGGTCCATCATCGCGGCGCCCAGCGTGCCGGCGAGATGATGCCGCCGCTCGCTCCAGTCGAGGCAGGCCTTGCACACCGGACGGCGCGGATGCGTCAGCGCATCGGCATCGATCTGCAACTCCTCGGCCATGAAGCGCTTGCCTTCGCCGGTGAGCTCGATCGCCTGCTTGCTCTGGCGCACCAGCTTCTGCCGCCTCATGCTGTCGAGCATCTGCACGCCGAGATCGCCGGCGAGATGGTCGTAGCAGATGCGGGCGCGGCGCAGCGCCGGATCCTTCGGCCCGGTGCGCACCCGCATATGGCCGGCGCGGGCGGCGATGCCCTGCAGGCCTTCGAGCACGTCGGCGACGTCGGGGTCGGAGAGCCGATAGTAGCGGTGGCGCCCTTGCTTCTCGGGCTCGATCAACCCGCCGGCCTCGAGCTTGGCGAGATGCGAGCTCGCGGTCTGCGGCGTGATGCCGGCCTCCTGCGCCAGCTCGCTCGCGGTCAGCGCTCGGCCGGTCATCAGCGCGGTCAGCATGTTGCAGCGTGCGGGATCGCCGACCAAAGCGGCGATCCGGGAGATGTCGGGTCCTGCTTTCATAGTTCGATGATAGCCGAAGCATTGGTGTCGGGCAAGCGGGTAGTGTCGGCATCGGAAGCAGGCTCGTCTTGCGCTCGCAATGACGGACAAATCAGGAGGCCGCCAATGACCATCACCGTCTTCATCCGCTACCAGCTCGATCCGTTCAAGCGCGCGATGTTCGAGGAATATTCGAAGAACTGGCTCTCGATCATTCCGCGCTGCGGCGGCGACCTGCTCGGCTATTGGATGCCGCATGAGGGCACCAACAACATCGGCTTCGCGCTGATCTCGTTCGAAAGCCTCGCCGCTTACGAGGCCTATCGCGCGCGGCTGCGCCAGGACAGCGAGGGCATGGCGAACTTCCGCTTCGCGGAGGAAAATCGCTTCATCCTCGCGGAGGAGCGGACATTTCTGCGCAAGGTCGAGGCTTAGCCATTGCACTTCACCGAGCACACTGGCGTGTTGCCATGTGCATGCCTATCTCTCCGCGGCCAACGATATCAGGGAGCGATCCATGCCACTGCCAATTGCTGACAAACGCGCCGCCTTCAGGAAGCTGCACGAGAGCGGATGCTTCATCATCCCGAACCCGTTCGATGTCGGCAGCGCCCGCGCATTGCAACATCTCGGCTTCAAGGCGCTGGCGTCGACCAGCGCGGGTTTTGCCTGGACCATCGCCAAGGCCGACAACCGCGTCACCGTCGACGACGTCTGCGATCATCTGACCGCGGTGTGCGCGGCGGTCGATATTCCGGTCAACGCGGATTTCGAGGGCGGCTTTGCCGTCGAGCCCGACAAGGTCGCGGTCAACGTCGCGCGCGGCGTCAAGACAGGCGTCGCCGGGCTGTCGATCGAGGATTCCACGGGAGACGCCGCCAACCCGCTGTTCGAGCACAAGCTCGCGGTCGAGCGCATCAAGGCGGCGCGCAAGGCCATCGATGCCGACAACAGCGGCGCGCTGCTCACCGGCCGCTGCGAGGCGTTCCTGTGGGGCAAGCAGGACCTCAATCTGGTGATCGAGCGGCTGCAGGCCTATTCGGATGCCGGAGCCGACGTTCTCTATGCGCCGGGTATCAAGACCAGAGAGGAGATCTCCGCGGTCGTGAAGGCGGTGGCGCCGAAGCCGGTCAATCTCCTGATCGGCGGTCCGTCCGAGTTGTCGCTGCAAGCGGTGACCGACCTCGGCGTGCGCCGGATCAGCGTCGGCGGCGCGCTGGCGCGGATGGCCTGGACCGGCGTCATGAAGGCCGCGAAGGAGATGGCCGAGAAGGGCACTTTCACCGAATTCGCCAACGGCTATCCCGGCGGCGAGCTCAACAAGATGTTCAAGTAGCCGTCACAAAAAAGCAGCGGGCCGTTTCGGCCCGCTGCTCGCGCCTGGTCAGTGTCGTCACTCGTTACTTCGCATTCTCGGCCGGCGGGGCGGCCGGCTTGTTCATGTCCGACTTGTTCATGTCAGACTTGTTCATGTCAGATGGCGGGTTGGCTGGTGCCGCAGGGCTGGCCGGCGCCGCGCCCGTGGTCATGCCGGGCTGGCTGTTCGACTTCGGCGTCACGTCGCGCATACCCGGAGGCGGCGCGGCCGGATTGACCGACTGGGTCTGCGCGGTCTGCGTCGACGGCGTCGTGCCGGCCTCGTGCACCGACGTGTTGTTCAACCCGTAGAACAGCGCGCCGAGCACCACGGCCACCGCAACTGCGAACATCGCGACCTTGGTGCTGCTGGCCGGTCCGTCCTGGAGTTCCGGATCCGGCTGCAGCTCGTTGTCCAGGCTGTTGAGGCGCGCCTGACGGCGGATTTCGTCATCGGTCAGGTTGGCGCGATACGGATCGTCAGGTTGGTAAGCCATTTCAAGGTTCCTCCGTTTGCCCCCCAAGGCTAAACGCAAAGGCTGGACGCTAAGACTAAACGCACGGGACAATCGCTGGCGCGTGAGGATGTTCCGCGCCAATGTTGCAACCCGTTCATGATGGAACCGCCGATTCCAGGTTCCGAACCTGTTCCATGAGGCCTTTTCAATGTGGACCATGCCGCCCACCGATTCGGTGCTGCACATCCTCTCTTTCATTGCGGTAGCGGCGCAGTCGATGACGGCGGCGCTGGCGGCCGGCAGGCGCAGCATGGATTGGGCCGGCGTCTGCATGCTCGGCGCGATCACCGCGCTCGGCGGCGGCACCATCCGCGACGTGCTGCTCGGGCATTATCCGCTGCTCTGGGTCAAGCATCCGATCTACCTCGCAATCGCGGCGGCGGGCGCTTTCGCCACCATCCTGCTGGCGCGGCTGGTGCATAGGCTCAATCTCGCCTTCCTCGTGCTCGATGCGATCGGGCTCGTGGTGTTCACCATGGCCGGCTGCGACATCGCCTGGCAGGTCGAGGCTTCGCTGCCGATCGTGATCGTCTCCGGCATGATCACCGGCTGCGCCGGCGGCGTGCTGCGCGACATCCTCTGCAACGAGGTGCCGCTGCTGTTCCGCAGCGAGCTCTACGCCAGCGTATCCGTGGTGACGGGGCTGTTCTATGCGACGGCCTTCGGCCTGCATCTCAACGACCAGATCTGGACCGTGCTGACCTTCGCCCTCGGCCTGACCTTCCGGATGCTGGCGATCCGCTACAAATGGGAGATGCCGAAATTCGTGTTTCGCGGCGAGGAGCGGTGAGGGGATTCTCGCGCCCCGGATGCAGCGCAGCGCGCTCGCGGTGCGCTGCTGAGCCGGGGCCCATGTCAGCCGCGGAGCCAGGTGGGTCCCGGTTCTGCGGAGCAGTGCTTCGCGCCGCACCGCGCCCGGGACACGACACCTATTTCGTCCGCGCCTTGGCGACTTCGTCGGCCGTCACAGCCGGCGCCGCGTTGCCCCAGGCATTGCGGATATAGGTCGCAACGTCGGCGACCTCCTGGTCGGTCAGCTTCGGATAGGCCGGCATCGAGCCTGCGTTCGGCGCGCGCGGCGTCGTCACGGTCTGGGCGCCATCGAGGATGATGCGCAGCGTGCTCGCCGGATTGGCCGATTGCAGATTGGCGTTGCCGGGCAGCGGCGGATAGATCCGCGGCGCGCCCGAGCCGTCAAGCTCATGGCAGGCGATGCAGGCGCCGCGATAGATCCGCTCGCCATTGCTCATCTGCGCAGGCGAGGGCGGGGTGACCGCAGGCTCCGGTGCGCCGGCCGGCAGGCTCTTCAGATAGACAGCGATCGCGCGCACATCGGCGTCACTCATCTTCGAGGTCGAATTGACCACCACCTCGGACATCAGGGGGCCGGCGTGGCTGTGTCCGTTGCGGCCGCTCTCCAGATATTCTGCGATGTCACCGGCACTCCAGGATTTCAGCCCGCTGCGTTCAGCGCCATCGAGCCGTGGCGCGAACATGCCCTGAACCATGCTGCCGCCGAACGCCTGGTCGCGTCGGTCGGCGCCGAACGCATTCTTCGGCGTATGGCAGGCGCCGCAATGCGCGAGGGCTTCGACAAGATAACGGCCGCGATTCCATTCCGTGCCCTTGCTCTGGTCCGGCTGGATGATGCCGGACGTGAAGAACAGGGCATTCCAGGCTCGCATTAGCCCGCGATAGTTCAGCGGCCAGCGCAGCTCCGGCGGCGGCGCCTTGTTGCTGACCGACGTGAGCGTCGCGAGATAGGCGCGGATCGCCAGGATGTCGTTGCGGATCAGTTTGGTGAAAGAGGGGTAGGGGAAGGCGGGATAATAATGCGTCCCGTCAGGCGAGACGCCGCTGCGCAGCGCGCGGAGGAAATCGTCGTCGCTCCAGCCGCCAATGCCGGTATCGCGGTCGGGGGTCAGGTTCGGCGAGAACACCGCGCCGAATGGCGTGTCGATCCGCTTGCCGCCGGCAAAGGGCTTGGCCGGATCGGTAGTGTGGCAACTCGCGCAATCGCCGGCGATCGTGAGCGCCTTGCCGCGGGCGATGTCGTCGGTGGCTTGAGCGGCGCATTCGCGGGCCGCGAACGCACCGCACAACAGCACAACGGCCAGAATCGCACCCGTCGCTCGATGTCGTCGCCGCATCCAATCACCTTCCGGTCCACAAGACGCGTTACGCCATTTCGCCACGGGCCTGTCCTGCGACAGAAACCGAAACGGCGCTCCGATATTCCCGGCACTAAGTTGCGATTTTTGGGCGACCGGCTTGGTCGCCCAGAATTGTGCTGCGCAGGCGAGAAAATCCGACATAGACTGGTTCTAACAAGTTCGGATGACTAGCTAAAATGCAGTCGTCGCGACCAGCGCAAAGAGGGCTAAATGGGAATCAACCAAGGGCCTATCAGCCTCGACCAGAAATACACCCAGGGCACCGGCCACGTCTTCATGACGGGCATCCAGGCGCTGGTTCGCCTGCCCATGGCGCAGATCAGACGCGACCGCGCCGCAGGCCTCAACACGGCAGGCTTCATCTCCGGCTATCGCGGTTCCCCCCTCGGCGGCTACGACCAGCAGCTGTTCGCCGCCCGCAAGCATCTCGAGCAGTACAACATCAAATTCCAACCCGGCGTGAACGAGGATCTCGCGGCCACCGCGATCTGGGGCTCGCAGCAGCTCGCGCTGTCGCCGGGCGCCAAATATGATGGCGCGGTCGGCATCTGGTACGGCAAGGGCCCCGGCGTCGACCGCTGCGGCGACGTGTTCCGCCACGGCAATGCGGCCGGCTCCGCCAAGCATGGCGGCGTACTTTGTCTCGCCGGCGACGACCACGGCGCAAAATCCTCCACCGTCCCGCATCAGTCCGACCACGCCTTCATCTCCGCGCTGATGCCCTACCTCTATCCCTCCAGCATCCATGAGATGATCGAGATGGGCCTCCTGGGTATCGCGATGTCGCGTTACTCCGGCTGCTGGGTCGGCATGAAGGTGATCACCGAGACGGTCGAGACCACCGCCGAGATCGACCTGACCGACGAGATGACGCCGTTCATCATTCCGGCCGATTTCGAGCTGCCGCCCGGCGGCCTCAACATCCGCTGGCCCGACGACCGTTTCGAGCAGGACCGCAGGCTGCAGGACTACAAGGGCTTTGCCGCGATCGCCTTTGCCCGCGCCAACAAGGTCAACCGCATCACCATGGATTCGCCGAACGCGCGCTACGGCATCATGGCCTCGGGCAAGAGCTATGAGGACATCCGCCAGGCGCTGCGCGAGCTCGGCATCACGCCTGACATCGCCGCCAAGATCGGCCTCCGCCTCTACAAGATCGGCATGCCGTGGCCGCTGGAGCCGGAAGGCGTGCGCAACTTCGCCGTCGGCCTCGAGGAGATCTTCATCGTCGAGGAGCGCCGCGAGATCGTCGAGAACCAGGTCAAGCAGGAGCTGTTCAACTGGCGCGACGACGTGCGCCCGCGCATCGTCGGCAAGATGGACGATCACGACAAGCGCTTCCTGACCTTCGCCGCCGAGCTCAGCGTGGCCTCGCTTGCGAGCTCGCTCACCGAACGGCTGCTTCGACTTAATCTCAATCCTGAAATCGCCGAGATGCTGCGCGCCAAGGCCGACTGGTTCAACGGCCGCCAGTCGACGCAGATGCAGGCAACCGCACCCGTCACCCGCACACCGTATTTCTGTTCGGGCTGCCCGCACAACACGTCGACCAAAGTGCCGGAAGGCAGCCGCGCGCTGGCCGGCATCGGCTGCCACTTCATGGCGCTGTGGATGAACCGCTCGACCGAGACCTTCACCCATATGGGCGGCGAGGGCGTGCCGTGGGTCGGCATCGCGCCGTTCACCAACGAGAACCACATCTTCGCCAATCTCGGCGACGGCACCTATTTCCACTCCGGCATCCTCGCGATCCGCCAGGCGATCGCCTCCAAGGCCAACATCACCTACAAGATCCTCTACAACGACGCGGTCGCGATGACCGGCGGCCAGCACCATGACGGCGATCTCTCGCCGCAAAAGATCACCTTCCAGCTCCACGCCGAAGGCATCCGCGAGATCTATCTGGTCTCGGAAACTCCCGACGCTTATCCGGCCGATACGATCGCGCCCGGCGTCAAGCTCTACCACCGCGACGAGCTCGAGAACGTCCAGAAGATGTGCCGCGATACCAAGGGCACCTCGGCGATCGTGTTCGTGCAGACCTGCGCCGCCGAAAAGCGCCGCCGCCGCAAGCGCGGCCTGATGGAGGATCCGCAGCGCCGCGTGCTGATCAATCCGGCGGTCTGCGAGGGATGCGGCGATTGCTCGGTGCAGTCGAACTGCATCTCGGTCGAGCCGCTGGAGACCGAGCTCGGGCGCAAGCGCACCATCAACCAGTCGACCTGCAACAAGGACTATTCCTGCGTGAAGGGATTCTGTCCGTCCTTCGTCACGGTCGACGGCGGCAAGCTCAGGCGGCGCGCGCCGGCCGATCTCGATCTCGGAGCGATCGGCGATCTGCCGGAGCCGGCATCGAAGCCCGCGCTCGGCCGGCCCTACAACATCGCGGTCGGCGGCGTCGGCGGCACCGGCGTGCTGACGATCGGCGCGCTGCTCGGCATGGCCGCCCATATCGAGGGCAAGGCCTCGATGATCCTCGACATGTCCGGTCTGGCACAGAAGGGCGGCGCGGTGCTGAGCCATGTCCGGCTCTCCGAGCACACCGCTGATGTGACCTGTTCGCGCATCGTGACCGGCACCGCCGATCTGGTGCTCGCCGCCGACGAGGTCGTGGCGGCCTCCAAGGACACCATCACGCTGTGCGATGCCAGCCGCACCGTCGGCATCATCAACAGCCACGTGATCCCGACCGCGGATTTCATCCTCAATCGCGACTTCAACTTCCAGAGCCGCAAGGTCAACAGCGTGCTGGAGACCGAGCTTCGCAAGGACTCCGCCTTCTTCGACTTCACCAAGCCGGCCGAAGCGCTACTCGGGGACTCCATCGCCACCAACATCATGATGATGGGCTTTGCCTATCAGCGCGGGCTGCTGCCGCTGTCGGCAGAAGCAATCCAGCAGGCGATCGAGGTTAACGGCGTCTCGATCAAGATGAACACGCAGGCGTTCCAGCTCGGCCGCCTGGCCGCGGCCGATCCGGCGCGGCTCGCCGCGATGATGAAGGCCGACGACGAGGTCGCGCCGCCGAAGACGCTGGATGCGATGTCGCTCGACGAGATCATCACCCATCGCATGGCGCTCCTGACTGATTACCAGAACGCGCGCTTGGCAAAGCGCTATCGCAAGCTGGTCGACCAGGTGCGCGACGTCGCCACCAAGGGCGGCTATGGCGAGGCGCTGCCGCGCGCGGTTGCGATCAATTACGCCAAGCTGCTCGCCTACAAGGACGAGTACGAGGTTGCGCGGCTGTTCACCGACGGCCGCTTCGAGAAGCAGCTGCGCGACCAGTTCGAGGGCGAGTTCAAGTTCAACTTCAATCTCGCGCCGCCGATCCTCGGCGGCGGGCTCGACGCGCAGGGCCGCCCGAAGAAGCGGGCCTTCGGTTCGTGGATGATGTCGGCCTTCAGGGTGATGGCGCGGTTCCGCTTCCTGCGCGGCACGCCGCTTGACGTCTTCGGCTACAACGCCGACCGCAAGCTCGAGCGCGATTTGATCGCGGGTTACGAGAAGGATGTTGCGACGGTGCTGGGCCTGCTTTCGCCGCTCAACCACGACATCGCGGTCGAACTGCTCTCGCTGCCGGAACGCATCCGCGGCTACGGTCCGGTGAAGGACAAGGCGATCAACGAGGCAAAGGTTCGCTACGCGCAACTCGCCGCCGACCTCGCCAACCCGCCGCCCGCGCCGCGGCAGATGGCGGCGGAGTAGGCGTAGCCACGATGCGTAGGGTGGGTTAGCGAAGCGTAACCCACCATTTCGCCCGCACTCAGGTGCATTGATGGGTAATGACTCGGGCATGGATACGAGCAAGAGAATCGTCACGCAGATGCCGCTCACAGAACTCTGGGACAGCAGCGGCCTGGTGAGTGCGCGTCGCATTGAGCAGATAGGCGAGGCGGAAATTGTTCGGCTTCTGCGCGCTGGTTCGACCATCGTGGTTGCCGACGTAGGCTTTCCGCTGAGGTGGACAGCTACGGATGATCGCTTTGCGTTCTGGAAGGATGAAGTGAAGCATCGTCTGGCGAAACCAAACGTGGATCGCCTTTATCTCGGCGAATATCCAGGCAACTACTGCTATGCCGCATCGATGTGGTCATGCGCGTCGCTTGGGGCAGTGATCGTCCTGGAAAAGCATCATTAGCCTGACGGTATACGCAATGGTGGGTTACGCCTTCGGCTAACCCACCCTACGGTCCTTGATCGCAGTCTCACCTGACGGAATATTTCTGCGCTTGCCAAGGCTGCTACGGCGGTTCAGAAAAACGCTGGAGCCAGGAAACGCCAGCGGAGAGCGATTTGACCATCAAGGGCAAGGCCTACATTGCCGGGATCTACGAACATCCCACCCGGCATGCACCCGATAAATCAACAGCACAGCTTCACGCCGAGGTCGCCAAGGGCGCGATCGAGGATGCCGGGCTCACCAAGGACGACATCGACGGCTATTTCTGCGCCGGCGACGCGCCGGGCGGGCTGTGGCCGATGGTCGATTATCTCGGCCTCAACACCAAGAAGCTGCGTCACGTCGACTCCACCGAGACCGGCGGCTGTTCCTATCTGATCCATCTCGGCCACGCCGCCGAGGCGATCGCCGCCGGCAAGTGCTCGGTCGCGCTGGTCACGCTGGCGGGTAAGCCGCGCACCGGTCCGATGCCGCCGCGCGCCTCCGGCGCCGAGGCCGATTTCGAATCCGCCTACGGGGCTACCACGCACAATGCTTATGGCATGTGTGCCATGCGCCATATGCACGACTACGGCACCACCTCCGAGCAGCTCGCCTGGATCAAGGTCGCGGCCTCGCATCACGCGCAATACAATCCGCATGCGATGCTGAAGGAGGTCGTCACCGTCGAGGACGTGCTGAACTCGCCGATGATATCAGATCCGCTGCACCGGATGGATTGCTGCGTCGTCACCGACGGCGGTGGCGCGATGATCGTCACCACGCCCGAGATCGCGAAAAGCCTGAAGAAGCCGCTGGTGCGGCTGATCGGTCATGGCGAAGCGGCGAAGGGCCCGCGCGGCGGCAAGGATCTCGACCTGACATACTCCGCCGGCGTGTGGTCCGGCCCGCGCGCCTTCGAAGAGGCCGGCGTGACGCAGAAGGACATCAAATACGCCTCGATCTATGACAGCTTCACCATCACCGTGCTGATGCAGCTGGAAGACCTCGGCTTCTGCAAGAAGGGCGAGGGCGGCAAGTTCGTTGCCGACGGCAATCTGATCTCGGGCGTCGGCAAGCTGCCGTTCAACACCGACGGCGGCGGGCTGTGCAGCAACCATCCCGTCAACCGCGGCGGCATGACGAAAATCCTCGAGGCTGTGCGCCAGTTGCGCGGCGAGGCGCATCCGAAGGTGCAGGTGAAGAACTGCGACCTCGCGATCGCCCACGGCACCGGCGGCCTGCTCGGCGTTCGCCACGCCGCCTCAACCTGCATTCTGGAGCGTGCGTGATGTCTGAAGCCAAGAAGTACAATGCCCCGGTGACCAGTCCGGAGACCGCGCCGTTCTGGGAGGCGGCGAAGGCGGGCAAGTTCATGATCAAGCGCTGCACCACCTGCGGCGAAGCGCATTACTTCCCGCGCGCGATCTGCCCGTTCTGCTTCTCCGACAAGACGGTGTGGGAAGAATCGAGCGGCGAGGCGACGGTCTACACCTACAGCCTGATGCGGAAGTCGCCGACCGGTCCGTATGCGATCGCCTATGTGACGCTGAAGGAAGGCCCGTCGCTGCAGACCAACATCGTCGATTGCGATCTGGAGAAGGTGAAGATCGGCCAGAAGGTAAAGGTGGTGTGGAAGCCGACCGACGGCGCCCCGCTGCCGTTCTTCACGCCGGCCTGATTTTACCCTCTCCCCTTGTGGGAGAGGGTGCCTTCGCCGAAGGCGAAGGCGGGTGAGGGGTCTCCCTCCGCGCAAAGGATCTCTCTGCGGCGCGAACCCCTCACCGAAGCGAGTTTGTGACGACTGCCGGTGTAGCCCTCTCCCACAAGGGGAGAGGGCGCATCAATTGGCAGCGCAGCAGGAAAAAGGTTCGGGGAGAAAACAACAATGCCGATCGTGTACGAACAGCTGATGGCCCTGAAGAATCTCGGCCAGAAATACAGCTACAGCGACCGCGAGGTGATGCTGTACGCCTATGGCATCGGGCTCGGCGCCGATCCGATGGACGAGAGGGAGCTCGCCTTCGTCAACGAGGGCGTGCTGACGCCGCGCCCGCTCAAGGTGGTGCCGACATTTGCCTCGGTCGCCGCCTGGGGCGCCGGTCCCGGCGAGATGAATCTGAACCGCGTGATGGTGGTCGACGGCGAGCGCGACATCACCTTCCACAAGCCGTTCGCGACCGCGGCCCACATCACGGCCGACTCGACCGTGCTCGACGTGTTCGACAAGGGCAAGGACAAGGGTGCGGTGATCCGTCACCAGACCGTGCTGAAGGACGAGAAGGGCGACAAGCTCGCAACGCTGGTCGCGTCGCGCTTCGCCCGCGGCGATGGCGGCTTCGGCGGCCCGTCGGACGGCCAGCCCGAACCGCACAAAGTGCCGGAGCGCGCGCCGGACAAGGTCGTCGATATCACCACGCGGCCCGACCAGGCGCTGGTCTACCGGCTCTGCGGCGACCGCAACCCGCTGCACTCCGATCCGGAGTTCGCTAGGAAGGCCGGCTTCCCGCGGCCGATCCTGCACGGCATGTGCACCTACGGCATCACCTGCCGCGGCGTGCTGCAGACCTATGCCGACTACGATCCATCCGCCTTCAAGCAGCACGTGGCGCGGTTTTCCTCGCCGGTGTTTCCCGGCGAGACCGTGACCATGGAGCTGTGGAAGGACGGCAACGTCGTATCGTTCGAAGCCAAGGTGAAATCGCGCGGCGTCACCGTGATCAAGAGCGGCAAGACGGTGCTGGCGTAGCTCTCGTGCCCCGGACGCAGCGCAGCGCGCAAGCGGTGTGATGCGGAGCCGGGGCCCAGTCGCCGGGTGTGGGTCCCGGCTCTGCGAAGCAGCGTTTCACGCTGCATCGCGTCCGGGACACGATAACAAGGGAGAAGAAACGATGGGATTGCTCGACGGCAAGGTGGCGCTGATCACGGGCGCCGGCGGCGGGCTCGGTGAAGCCTACGCAAAACTGTTCGCGCGCGAGGGCGCGGCTGTCGTGGTCAATGATCTCGGCGGTCCGCGCGACGGCTCGGGCTCCGACAAGTCGATGGCCGACAAGGTGGTCGATGCGATCAAGGCCGAGGGCGGCCGCGCGGTCGCCAACGGCGCCGACATCTCGACGCTGGCCGGCGGCCAGTCGGTGTTCGACGACGCCATCAAGCATTTCGGCCGCGCCGACATCCTGGTCAACAACGCCGGCATCCTGCTCGACGAGACCTTCCACAAGGCCAAGGAAGCCAACTGGGACAGGGTGATGAAGGTGCATCTGAAGGGCACCTTCTGCTGCACCCAGCCGGTGTTCAAATGGATGCGCGACAATGGCGGCGGCGTCATCGTCAACACGTCCTCGACCTCGGGCCTGATCGGCAATTTCGGCCAGACCAATTACGGCGCGGCCAAGGGCGGCATCTGGGGCCTCTCCAACGTGCTGGCGATCGAGGGCCGCAAGTACAACATCCGGATCTGGACCCTTGCGCCGGGCGCGCTGACCCGCATGACCGCAGACCTGCCCCGCTACAAGGAGAACCCGGGCGCGGCGCTCGGGCCTGATGGCATCGCGCCGGCCGTGCTGTACATGGTCAGCGACTTGTCGGGTGACCAGACCGGCAAGGTTCTCGGCGTCTCGGGCCCGCGCGGCGTCCGCGAGATGCGGATGATGGAAATGGAGGGCTGGAAGCCGCCATTTACCGGCTGGAAGGCCGAGGACATCGCCACCCACGCCAAGGAGATCTTCTTCTCCGAGGAGCAGATCAAGATGGGCGCGCGGCGGTTTTAGGCTAAAACGTCATTCCGGGATGGTCCGAAGGACCAGACCCGGAATCTCGAGATTCCGGGTTCGCCCTCACGGGCGCCCCGGAATGACGAAAGAGGATAGAGGCAGATAATGACAAAACTCACCGCCCAGGCCGCAGGAACCTTTGCGATCGCGCCGACCCCGTTCCACGACGAGGGCCGTATCGACGAGGCATCGATCGACCGGCTGACCGATTTCTACACCGAGGTCGGCTGCGACGGCGTCACCGTGCTGGGCATTTTGGGCGAGGCGCCGAAGCTCGATGCCGCCGAGGCCGAGCAGGTCGCGCTGCGCTTCGTCAAGCGCGCCAGGAAGCTGCAGGTGATCGTCGGCGTCTCGGCGCCGGGCTTTGCCACGATGCGCTCGCTGGCGAAGAAGTCGATGGATGCGGGCGCCGCCGGCGTCATGATCGCTCCGCCGCCGCATCTGCGCACCGATGACCAGATCATCGGCTACTTCAAGCAGGCCCAGGAGGCGATCGGTGACGATATTCCCTGGGTGCTGCAGGATTATCCGCTGACGCTGACCGTCGTGTTCACGCCGGCGGTGATCCGCAAGATCGTGATGGATTCGCCGTCCTGCGTGATGCTCAAGCACGAGGATTGGCCGGGCCTGGAGAAGATCTCGACCTTGCGCAACTTCCAGAAGGACGGTTCGCTGCGGCCGCTGTCCATTTTGGTGGGCAATGGCGGCCTGTTCCTCGATTTCGAGATGGAGCGCGGCGCCGACGGTGCGATGACCGGCTATGCTTTCCCGGAGTTGCTGATCGACGTCGTCAACCTGTCGAAGGCCGGCAAACGTGATGCCGCGCACGACCTGTTCGACGCGCATCTGCCGCTGATCCGCTACGAGCAGCAGCCCGGCGTCGGGCTGACGGTGCGCAAATACGTGCTGCAGAAGCGCGGCATCATCTCGTCCAGCGCCCAGCGCAAGCCGGGGGCGGTGATCACGCCGCAGGCGAGGGCGGAAGTCGACTATCTGCTCTCCCGCGTGGCGCGGGTCGATCGCCGCGCCAATCTGCAACCGCAATCCAGTGCAGCAGGCTAATCATGACCGAGATCGTTGCTCCGCGCCTTGCCTCGACCGTGCTGTTGCTGCGTGACGGCACGTCAGCGCGCGAAATTGAAATTTTCATGATGGTCCGCCATCACCAGATCGAGTTCAACTCGGGCGCGCTGGTGTTTCCGGGCGGCAGCGTCGACAAGAACGACAAGGAGATCGCGGCCGATCCGGCGCTCTATTCGGGCGGGGAAGGCCTCGACGCCGACGCACTCGGCTTCCGCATCGCGGGGATCCGCGAGACTTTTGAAGAAAGCGGCATCCTGCTGGCGCGGCCGCAGGGCTGGAAGGATCTGGTCGATGCCAGGCGCGCGAGCGAGATCGCGACCGCGCATCGCGCGGCCCTGAACGAAGGCAAGATCACCTTCCACAAGGTGCTGACCGACAACGGCATGGTGTTGGCGCTCGACGCGCTCGTGCCTTACGCGCACTGGATCACGCCGGAGGGCATGCCGAAGCGGTTCGATACCTGGTTCTTCCTCGCCGCCGCACCGCCCGAGCAGCTCGGCGCCCATGACGGTAAGGAATCCACCGACTCGATCTGGGTATCGCCGCGCGAGGCGCTGGAGGGCGGCGAGACCGGCCGCTTCAAGCTGCCGTTCCCGACCACGCGCAACCTGATCAAGCTCGGCAAGCAGCCGAATGTCGGCGCCGCGCTCGCCGACAGCAAGGGCAAGCCGATCGTCGCGGTGATGCCCGTGATGACCAAGACCGCCACCGGCCGCCAGCTCCGCATCCCCAAGGAAGCGGGCTACGACGGCGAGGTGTTCGAGGTCGGCGCGCTGGGGTAGTCCCGTCACCCCCGCGCAAAGGCTTCGCCTTTGTCGCTGGAGGAGCGCGCTCTTGCGCGCGTCTCGAAGGGTCGACGGCCCGGCTGGTGGCCGTCGATCCTTCGAGGCTCGCTCCGCTCGCACCTCAGGATGACGGTTCGGCATCTTCACACTTCGATCTGTAACGAAGTCGCGGCGCAGTACATTTGGTGTCGTCCCGGCCTAGGTGGTGTGGACTCTAAGGATTCCCTTTTAGGAGCAAATCAGATTCAAGGCTGCTTTTGGGGAGGCCGCCTTGGGTGTGATGGACCGTTTGGTATTGAGCGACGCGGCGTGGGAGCGGATAGCGCCGCTGATCATAGGGCGCCCCGATCAGAAGGGCTCCACCGGGCGCGACAACCGGATGTTCGTGGAAGGTGTGCTGTGGATCGTGCGTACGGGGTCTCCCTGGCGCGATCTTCCGGAGGTGTTTGGGGACTGGAACAGCGTGTTCCGGCGCTTCAGTCGATGGAGCATCAAGGGTGTTTGGTGGCGGATCTTCGAGGCGATGTCCGATGATCCGGACTTCGAATATCTGATCGTCGATTCCACCATTGTTCGGGCGCATCAGCACGCCGCCGGCGCCAAAAAGGGGGGTCTGAAGATCAAGCGGAAGATCAAGCGATCGGCCGCTCGCGCGGCGGCCTGAGCACCAAGATACACATGGCCGTTCGAGGCTTGGGATGTCCGGTGCGGTTCACGCTTACCGCAGGTCAGAAGGGCGATGCACCGCAAGCCGCCGCATTGATCGAAGGCTTATCCGCCGAGGTCGTCATGGCCGATACGGCCTATGACGCCGATCACTTGCGCCAGGCCATCGCCGCCAAAGGCGCGCTCGCCGTGATCCCCAACAACCCGTCACGCGCGCTCAAATATCCACTCGACAAGCATTTCTATGCCCAGCGTCATCTCGTCGAATGCTGCTTCTCAAAGCTCAAGCAGTTCCGCCGCGTTGCAACCCGCTTCGAAAAGACCGCCCGAAATTACCTGGCCGTCGTCACTCTCGCAGCCATCGTCTTATGGATGCGATAAGTGTCCACACCACCTAGTGCGCAATTGCGCACGGGAGCCGGGACCCATAGCCACCGATATCCATTGTTGCGCGATGCTGGGGCCACACCTTTTTCCAACAATACAACCCTGTGGTAATGGGTCCCGGCTTTCGCCGGGACGACGATGGGAAAGAGAATCGCTTTCTCCACACTTCGGCCTGTAGCGAAGTATCATTGCTTCCCGCCGACGTAGGCTCCGTCTCAACATCGAGGCGGAATCTGCAACATGACCACCACCACATCGCGACAACCCGGCATGGCCTCCGAACTGGCCCTGCTGCTCGCGCTCGCCACCCTGTGGGGCGGCTCCTACACCTTCATCAAGCTCGGCGTTGCGACCATCCCGCCGATCACGCTGATCGCGGCGCGCACCGCGATCGCGGGGTTGCTGCTGCTCGTCATCATGCGCCTGCGCGGCGTGACGATGCCGACCGACGGCGCGACCTGGCGCCGCTTCATCTTCCAGGCCTGCCTCAACAGTGTCATCCCGTGGACGCTGATCGCCTGGGGCGAGCGCTTCGTCGATGCCGGGCTTGCCACCATCCTCAATTCGGCCTCGCCGATCTTCACCTTCCTGTTCACCGCCGCGATCACCCGCCATGAGGCGGCGAGCCCGCGAAAGCTGTTCGGGGTGATCGCGGGCATGGCCGGCATCTGCCTGATCGTCGGCGTCGATGCGTTCCGCGATCTCGGCGAGGGGATCGTGGCCGAGGTCGCGATCGTCGCTGCCACCATCTGCTACGCCTGCGCTGCGATCTTCAGCCGCGGTTTCAAGGGGCTCGACCCGATGGCGCCGGCGGCGGGCTCGCTGATCGCGGGCGCCGCGATCCTCACGCCGCTCAGCCTCGCCGTCGAGCGGCCGTGGACGCTGTCGCCGTCGCCGAGCTCGCTGCTCGCTCTGCTGGCGCTTGCGGTGTTCTCGACCGCGATCGCCTTCGTGATCTATTTCCGCCTGATCCAGACCCTCGGCTCGGTCGGCACCACGGCGCAGGCCTATCTGCGGGTGCCGATCGGGGTTGCGCTCAGCGTCGCATTTCTGGGCGAGCGGTTGAGCCCGACGGCGTGGATCGGGCTCGCCTGCGTCGTGATCGGCGTCGCCGCGATGACGATTCCGGTGCGAAGGATCGCAACGGCCTGAGGTCATCGCCGCGATGACGATTCCGGCGCGAAAGATCGCCACGGCCTGAAGTTTCGCCAGCCGAAACCGGCGCCTTGCTGCCGCCGGCCAGTCCCTGCATCCTGCCCGCAACGAGATCACAGGGTAGGGAAAAGGGACGATGCTGCGGCGGATCAGCCTCATTGCCGGTGCGTGCCTGGCGTGGCTGGCGATGGCGGATGTGGTGCGCGCGCAGGATTTTCCGAGCCGGCCGATCCGCATCGTGCTTCCCTATGCGCCGGGGAGCGTCGCCGACGTGTTCGCGCGCATCGTCGCGCAGGACATGCAGGAGCAGTGGAAGGGCACGATCGTCGTCGAGGCCAAATCCGGCGCCAACGGCTCGATCGCGGCCGAGGAGGTCGCGCGCGCCGCGCCCGACGGCTATACGTGGCTGTTGGTGACGACCTTCTTCACCGCAAGCCCGGCGCTCAGCACGCAGCTGCGCTGGGACCCGGTGAAAGACTTCGCGCCGGTCGGCCAGATCTGCCTCGCGCCGAACTTCTTCATCGTGCCGGCCTCGCTGCCGGTGAAAACCGTCGCCGACTACGTCGCGCTTGCCAAGGCCAAGCCGGGCACGGTGAACTACAGCCATCCCGGCAAGGGCTCGACCGGCCATCTCGGCTTCGAGCTGTTCAAGCGGCTTGCCGGGATCGACGTCACGCCGATCGGCTATCGCGGCTATCCGCAGATGGTGCCCGACATCGCAAGCGGCCTGATCACCTCGAGCTTCCTGTCGGCCAACCAGGCGCTGGCCCAGGTGCAGTCCGGCAGCATCCGGATCATCGGCGCGATCAGCGACGGCCGCTCGAAGTATTTCCCCGATGTGCCGACCTTGGCCGAGCAGGGCTATGCCGAGGCGCAGGTGACGCCCTGGTTCGGCTTCGTGGTGCCGTCGGCCACGCCGCGGCCGGTGGTCGAACGTATCAGCGCGGCGCTGGAAACGGCGCTGACCTCCGCCGCGGTGCGGCAGAAGCTCGATGTCGCCGGCTGCGACGCCAGGAGCGCGCCGCTTGGGCGCTTCGCCGACATCATCAAGGCGGATGTCGCCCTCTGGGCCAGGGTGGTCAAGGAAGCCGGCATCCCGCCCGACTAGGCCCGGCGTCGCCCTGTGCCGGAATCAGCCACCGGCTGCTATCATCGGGGTGACACAGATCACACCGCCGGCCGGCTCAGCCGCCTAGCATGTTTACCCAAAGCCCGTATTTTCCCGTATATTGGGCGTATTGGACCCCGGCCTTGATGACATGACCGCTGAATTGCCGCCGAATTCGCAAGCGCCGCGTGCGTTCTCCCTCTCAATTGGCCAGCTCACATTCGGCAGCTTCCTGCTGGTGCTGGCTGTGATCATCATCACATCCACGGCCAGCGTCATCGCGATCCGCCACATCGATACGACCTTTGCCGAGCTGCAGCGCCTGCAAAGCGTCGGCGACATCGCGGAGGACATCGACCGGCGCACCAACGAGCTGCGGCTGGCGGCGCGGGACTTCGTCACCGAGCCCGGCAGCCAGTCGCAGTCGGCCCAGGTCGCGCAGGCGGCCCAGTCGCTGAGCGAAATCCTGAAAAAGACCCGGATCGAGCTGGCGCCCGAGCAGCAGGACATGATCGACGGCGTCACCCAGCGGCTCGCGACCTATCGCGGCGGGATCGAGCGCATCTCGGCGCTGCTCAGCCGCCGCGCCGAGATCGTCGCCGGGCTACCGGCGCTGCGCGACGCCTTCGACAAGGCGGTCGACTCGAGCGGCGATGCGGCGCTGGCCAACGCGCTGTCACAGGACCAGAGCCGGATTGCCACCGCGCTCCTGGCGCACAACACTTCCGCCGCCGAGCAGGCCGCGCAAAGCATGCGGGCGATGACCGTCACCGACCCCGCCTTGCGCCGCGCCGTCGACAATTATGCCGAGGCGATCATCGCGGTCTCGGTCCGCGAGGGCCAGATCGCCGACATCGACCGGGAGGTGCTCGGCGCCGAAGGCCGGCTGATTCAGAAGGTGACCGAGCTGTTGCGCGAGCTCTCCAGCCGTCGCGGCCATGTGCTGGCGCGCGATTTTGCGCGGACGCTGGCGGAAGCGAAATGGCAGAGCATCGTGCTCGGCACGGCGGGCGTGCTGATCGGCCTGTTCGCCTCGGTGCTGGTGGTCCGCCGCACCGTCCGCCCGCTCGCCAGGATCGCCGGATCGATCCGCAAGGTCGCGGGCGGCGAGAAGAGCGCGTTCATTCCCGGCGCCGATCTCGACAATGAGATCGGCGACATCGCGCGCGCCGCCGAAGTGTTCCGCCAGACCCTGGTCGACGCCGACAACGCGCGCGAGGCGGCGCTGCGCGCGCTCGCCGAGCAGCGGCTCGCCGAGGAGAGCTACCACAAGCTGTTCGAGGCGTCGGTCGAGGGCATCTACGTCACGACGCCGGGCGGCACGCTGCTCAACGCCAATCCGGCGCTGGCACGGATGATGGGCTATGCCACGCCGCAGGACCTGATCAACGGCATCGACGACATCGCAACCACCGTCTATGTCGATCCGGCGGCGCGGGAGCAGTATCAGAAGCTGATGCAGCGCGACGGCACGGTGCGCGACTACGAATACCAGGTGCGCGCGAGCGACGGCACCATATTGTGGCTGTCGGATTCCGCGACCGTCGTACGCAACGACGAGGGCGAGGTGACCCGCTACGAGGGCACGGTGCGCGACATCACCGACCAGAAGCGCGCCGAAGACGCCATCGCCGAAGGCCGCCGCATGCTGCAGATGGTCATCGACACGGTGCCCGCCGTCATCAACGTCAAGAACAGCGAGCTGCGCTATGTGATGATGAACCGCTACATGGCGGGAATCTTCGGCATCGACCCGCAGGACGCGCTCGGCCAGACCACCGCCGAGCTGATGTCGCGCTACGGCGCGGCCAAGACCGACGAGAACGACAAGCGTGTGCTGTCGGTGCGGCGCGAGCTCGGCTTCTATGAAGAGGAGTACAAGGACTCGGCGGGCAACATGCGGCAATGGCTGGTCAACAAGCTGCCGATCCTGGACTCGCAGGGTGACATCGAGAACATCGTCACTGTCGCGCTCGACATCGGCGATCGCAAGCGCTCCGAGCAGGAGATGCGCAAGGCAAAGGACTCCGCCGAGGCCGCGCTGCGCAATCTGCGCGAGACCCAGAATTCGCTGATCGAGGCCGAGAAGCTCGCAGCGCTCGGCCGTCTGGTGGCCGGCGTCGCCCACGAGGTCAACAATCCCGTCGGCATCAGCCTGACGGTGGCGTCCGCACTGGAGCGCAAGACCGCGATCTTCGCGACCCAGGTCGAGCGCGGCGATTTGCGCCGCTCCAGCCTCAACGATTTCCTCAACACGGCGCGCGACGCGTCCTCGCAGCTCGTCGCCAACCTCAATCGCGCCGCGGAACTGATCCAGTCGTTCAAGCAGGTCGCCGCCGACCGCAACTATTCGGACCAGCGCACCTTCGATCTCGGCGACCTCACCGAGCAGGTGGTGATGAGTCTGCGGCCCGGTCTGCGCAAGCACAATCTGACGCTCAACGTCGATTGCGAGCCGAACCTGATCATGAATTCCTATCCGGGGCCGTACGGCCAGGTGCTGACCAACCTGTTCCTCAACGCGGTCGCGCATGCGTTCCCAGACGGCAAGGCCGGCGAGGTCGAGATCCAGGTGCATGCGTCCGGCGGCGACAATGTCGAGGTGATCTTCGCCGACAATGGTTGCGGCATGAGCCTCGATGTCCGCCGCCGCGCCTTCGATCCGTTCTTCACGACGCGGCGCGACCAGGGCGGCACCGGCCTCGGCCTCCACATCGTCTACAGCATCGTCACCACACGGCTCGGCGGACGGCTCTCGCTCGACTCCGCGCCGGGCAACGGCACGCGCATCCAGATGATCCTGCCGCGCGTCGCGCCGCTGGAGCAGGCCGCGGAGTAGGTGGGACTCGCGGTGGCCGGAACGTCATTCGCTTTTGCTCCGTCATCCTGAGGTGCGAGCGGAGCGAGCCTCGAAGGATGCACGGCCCCGCTGGTGGCCGTCGATCCTTCGAGACGCGCGCAAGAGCGCGCTCCTCAGGATGGCGGGTCCAACAAGCGCTCAAACACGACTAGTCGAACGCAATCTCGTCGCGCCTAGTTGATATCCGCGAGCTTGTGCAGCGTGGCGCTGAAGATCAGGCTGGCCTTGCCGACCAGTGCGGTGCCGCTCATGGTGCCGCGGGTGTCGGTGAAGGTGCCGGAGACACCGATGCCGACCGGCGCGGGCCCGCCGAACAGCGGGTTGTCGGTGTCGCGCGGCGTGGTGTGGCGTTGCACAAGGACCTCGCCCTTGAAGGCGTCACCTTTCACCGTGTAGCTGCCGGTGTAATATAGGTAGGCGTCGCCGCCCAGAATCTGGCCGTCGCGGAAGAGAATGACGCCGCTGCCCTTGCCGACGCGACCGTCCAGCAGGGTGACGTGAATTGAATAGAGCCCGTTCTTCATGACGTCCCGTTTGCTGGCCGCCGCGCCCACGGCAAGCCAGTTGGTTTTTTATGCCAAAGCGAGCAACCTCGTGCAATGCGGCAGGTTGATTCCCGGGTCTCCCCCGTTCGGGTAACCCTCGGTTCCTGCCAGGCAGTGTGACGGCGCGATGACAGCGGACCGTGCGCGCGAATCAAAGTGGCCCGCGAAATGCATAGCTCTGGTTGCACTGGCCGGTGAGTGCTGGAGCGAACACATGACAGACTGGATTGAGTCCGGCGGCCGTTTGGCGCGCCCTCGCAGTGCCAATGGAACTTCGGCCCGTCGTGCGGGCCTCATGATGGTGGTCCTCGGGTTGACGATGTCGGTGTTGGTGGCCGCCGTGCAAATCGCGCAGGCGCGCGATCCCGACGGCCGCTACGCCAATTCGCCGCTCAAGGAATGGTTCGACCGTCTGCGCAGCGGCAAGGGGCCGTGCTGCTCGGATGCCGACGGCAGCGCGGTCAGCGATGTCGATTGGGAATCCAAGGACGGGCACTATCGCGTGCGGCTCGATGGTACATGGATCGACGTCCCCGACGAGGCCGTGGTCACCGAGCCCAACCGGGTCGGCCGCGCCATGGTCTGGCCGATCAAGAGCTACATGGGCGTGACGATCCGCTGTTTCATGCCGGGCAGCATGACGTAGCGAAGCGGTTCGTCGCTCACACGTATTTCTTGTCGCGCTCGAGCAGTTCGATCGAGATGCCCTGCGGACCGCGGATGAAGCAGATCCGCACGCCGGGGCGGATCGTGGTCGGCTCCTTGGTGAACTCGACACCCTTGGCCTTGATCTCTGCCGCGACCGCGTCGATGTCCTTCACGGTCAGTCCGAAATGATCGAGCCCCTGATAGGGCGTCACCGGCGCGGCGTTGACGCCGTCGCCTTGCGTCACCTCGGCGATGAACACCTTGGCGCCGCCGAGCTGGACGTCGATCCGGCCGGGGCCGCGGATGATCTCGCCGCCGAGAATGTCGCGCAGCCAGGTTGCGGTGGCCTCGGGATCGGGGCTGCGCAGATGGACGTGGTCCCAGGTGACGACAGGCATTGCGATCTCCTTGTTGTTCTTGCGCCGCTGGAGGGCACGGCACGCGCTCTCGCGCGCGAACGTAGCGAGCGGCCCGCCGTGACGCCATCCCTCCGTCACCGCAGTCGCAAGATTGTCGTCCCGGAATGAAACCATTCCGGCCGTCAGCGATTGTTTCTCGCGTGGCCGCTCGACCTGCGGCCGTCCGGAAGCCGCTTGGCGCGATGCCTGCGTGGCTTCCTCGGTGTGCGCGGCGGCTCGATCGGGCGTCCAGGGGGTGAGGGCACCACGATGCAGATCGGCTTGTCGTTTCAAAGGACTGCCGCCGGACGTCTCGGTCAGGGCGGCTTCTATGCCAGCCTGCTGCTGTCGGTCATCGCCATTGCCGGGATCGCCGCGTGGTTCATGCTCCCCGAGCCGAGCGATGCCGGGGACCAGGAGCTGTGGCCGATCTCGCCCGCCGTCATCCGCACTGCGCAGTACACATCGACCGAGGCCGAGCCCGCTCAGCCCGCAAAGGCCGCCCCAACCGCGCCGGCAGATGAGCCGGCCACAGTCGGCATGGCGACCGCCCCGCAGGCGATGGAGGCGGCGAAGCCGTCCGAGTCCGGCGCCGAACGGTCACCGCTGGAGAAGCTGCGGATCGCCTCGCAATCATGGCGGCGCGGCGGGCTGGGCTCGAAGGCGCTGGTGACCCTGACGCTGCGCAACGCCAATGATTTCGCGGTCAAGGACATCGAGATCGCCTGCGCCTTCATCCGCCGCGACGGCAGCCCCCTGACCGAGCGCAAGCGGCTGATATCAGACACCATTGCCATGAAAAGCCGCAAGACCTACTCGCGGATGCTGATCGGGTTCGTCAACGTTAACGCAAGCAAGGCGAAATGCTCTGTCGTGACCGCCAGCCGTGTTTAATCCCCATTCCCGAAAAAGTGACCGGGAATTGACTTGCCGGGTGAACCGTAACGGCCAGGCAGGAACTAACTAATAAGCCGACCGTCAGAGAACGACCCGGGAGCGCGATGGCGTCTGTCCGGGTGATCATGCGCAGACGATGAGTTCGTTGCGCGATGACTGATGTCGTCGCGTCGAGATGAACCGCGCCCGAGGCGCGGGGGGAGCTTCCAAATGCCTGTGGCGCGTTATTTCCTGTACATGGGTGGTGTGCTGCTTGCGCTGCTCTTCGTCGTCAACCTCGTGGTGCCGCAAGAGGCCGTCGTCACCAGCCAGGGCCTGTCGTCGCCCGGCGTCGACAAGACCATGGTGCGCATCAAGTCGACCCAGAAATTGCCGGAGCGGGTGGTGTACGACACCAGTGTGCCGGCCATCGTTCCGCCGCAGGTGAATGTGGTGGCCGCTGCAGCCCCGCCGGCTGACCGCGATGCGTCGGCGCAGTCCCGCGTCCGCAATACGTTCGCCCAGTTCATTCCGCCGGAGAAGGCTGACGCGGGCAAGGGGCCGGTCGTGGCCGAAGCCAAGCCGGCCGAGCAGCCGGCGCAGGCCCAGCCGCAGGCACCGAAAAAGCGCAAGGTCGCGCGGTACCACCCCCATCCCCAGCAGCCGATGCGGCTGGCGCAGCCCGGGATGTACCAGCCCTACCGTATCGCGCAGCAGCAGCCGCGCATGGGCTTCTTTGGCGGCTTCGGGACCTGGTAAGCGGGATCTCCGTAGCCCACATCGATACGCCGCCGCGAATGCTCGCGGCGGCATTTTCATGTCCGCGATATCAGGCCGGTCGCCGGGCGCCGATTGCGCAGGTGGCGCGCTACGCGGTTACCGCGGCAGGCGCGGAATCTTGTCGGCAAAACCGTTGTAGCAGGTCAGCCGCTCGTCCTCTTCCTTAACAAAGCGGCATTCATTGACGCCCTTGGCAGGCGCCGCCTTCGGCTTGGGCTGCGGCTTGAAGACCTCGTCGTAGCAGAGCAGCCGCTCCTTGGTGGCGTCGTCGATGTCGCCGCAGGCCTGGAGCTTCTGCGCGACCGATTGCGGCTTGCCCGGCGCGGGCGGCTTCTCGCCCTTCTTGGCCGCCGGCTTCTTGCCGACCTGGACCAGCGGCTTGTCGCCGATCATGGGCTGGGCGGCCGCCGCCGGCTTGTCGGCCGCGGCAGGTGGGGTGGTGCCTTGGGCAAGCGCGGCAGCCGGATACAGGAGCGCCAGCGCGAGAATGATCTGTCTCATGTCGAAATGTCCGAAATGGCGTGATGACCGAAGGAGGGCGCCAGGGTCGGAAAGGCCGTGGCGTGGAACCGTGACTAACGCAAATTTTGGCTAAATCCTATCCCGGACTTGGCCTTTGGGGGTATCAATCCACCGGCTCAGGCGGTGCCTATTTCGGCATGGCCTGCGCGACCAGGAACAGCGCGGCGGCACGTATTTTCGGGGCGTGGATCTGGCCGACAATCTGCAGCGCTCCAGCCACGTCGCCGGCCCTCGCGGTCGCTGCGGCAAGGCTACGCAGCGCGGTCTGCTGAGGCGGCGTTTCGGCCGGATCCGTCAGCAGCGACAGCGTCGTGCGGGCATCATCGGGCCAGCCGTTCGTGGCCTGCCAACTGGCGATGCTGGCGAGCATCATGTCCTTGTCGGTCACCGGCGTCAGCGATTTGGCGATGTCGAGGGCAAGCAAAAATTGCTTGGTCTCCAGCAGTGGAACGATGACCTGCGTATAGCCGACAAGGCGCTGGAGCTCGAATTGCGCGTCGGCAGTCTCCGCCTGCATCTGTTGCAGCGCCTGCTTGACCGGCTCGCCGTCGCCGCGCAGCGCCATCACTTTGATGATGGAGAAGCGAAGCGGGATTTCTCCGCCGCGTACCCTCAATTTGTCCAGGGCGGTGCGCAGATTCTTCTCGGCCTGGTCATAGAACTCCTTCGCGGATTTCGTATCGCCGCGCTTGGCGTAGGCACGCCCCAGGGCGACCTGCATGTCGGCCAGTTGCGATTCCGTGATGAAGCGCTGCTCCATCATCAGTGCACGGGCTTTCTCGATCTTGCCGACGTCTGCCAGCTCCTTCACCGCCTCGATCGCGATGACGCTGCGCGTGCCGTAGATGTTTTTTGGGTCGGGCGGCGGTTGCAGCCGATCGGCCAACGCCAGCGCCGTATCGAGATCGTCGGCCTTGACGAGGCTGCGCGCGAGCTCGGCGATTCCGATGAGCTGCGTCGACCCGCCGAAGGTGCCGACCAGATCAAGCGCCTGCTGTTTCTGGTTGGCGGCAACCAGTCCCTTGATGGCAATCAGGGCGTAGCTCGTCACGTTGGCGTTTTGCGCGGATTGCGACAGCTGTTGTGCCTCGGCGATGTCGGCGGCGGTGGCGTACTCGATATGAAGCAGCACGCTGGCCTGGATCAACACGTCCAGCCGCTCCTTGCCGGCGAGCGGCCTGCCGTTGCTGCTGAACGCCTCTTCGAGAACGCAGGCGCGCGTCGGCTTGCTCCGGCACGTCGCCCAGTCCGCATGGACCGGCAACGCGCCGCTCATTGCACACGCCAGTGACGCAAGCGCCGTCAACCAAAAGCGATGCCTGAAAACAGTCATTGTGCCCTCAATCTAGGCGTGCAGTCCGCCATGCTCGATAAGTTCCACACCTTGCAGAAGACCGCAAGTTGTCGCGCACGCTGCGCTTGCGCGGTCTGCCATTGCCTTTGGCAGGCCGGGCGGCTATGACCACGCCATCTGCGCGACTGGCGCTTGGATGGACCACCATCGGGGAGCGCAGAGACTGAACGCCGCGCGCCTGGGCACCGCTTCGAAACGGAGGTCCCATGACGGCGAATATTCTCGATGGGCATGCACATGCCCAGATTGTCATCGATCAGGTTGCAAGCGAACTGGACCGGCTGCCTCGCGCACCGGGGCTGGCGGTCGTGCTGGTTGGCTGTGACCCGGCGAGCCAGATCTACGTGCAGAGCAAGGTCAGGATGGCCGAACGGCTCGGCCTGCGTGGCGAGGTCGAACGCCTGCCTGATGACGCCAGCGAGGCCGATCTGCTGGCCAGGATCGAAGCGCTCAACGCGCGTGACGATATCGACGGAATCCTCGTCCAGCTGCCGCTGCCGACCCATGTCGACGCCTTGCGCGTGATGGCGGCGGTCGATCCCGCCAAGGATGTCGACGGCCTGCATGCCCTGAACGCAGGCCGGCTGTTTCACGGCGACGATGCGCTGGTGCCATGCACGCCGCTCGGCTGTCTCCGCCTGATCAAATCGATCCGGCCTGATCTCACCGGCGCGCATGCCGTGGTGATCGGCAGCTCCAACATCGTCGGCAAGCCGATGGCCGCGCTGCTGCTGCAGGAGCAGGCGACCGTGACGCAGACCCACATCCACACCCGCGGCATCAGCCAGATCTGCCGACAGGCCGATATCCTGGTCAGTGCGGTGGGGAAGGCTGGCCTCGTGCGCGGCGACTGGATCAAGCCGCAGGCCATCGTCATCGACGTCGGCACCACGCGCGTCGAGAAGCCGGACGGCGGCTACACGGTGTGCGGCGATGTCTCCTTCGACGAGGCGGTGCAAATCGCCGGTGCGATCACGCCGGTGCCGCGCGGCGTCGGCCCGATGACGATCGCCTGCCTGATGGAGAACACCCTGAAGGCCGCCAAGGCGAGGGCGGCACGGCTGCAATAGCGCGGCATATGCGCCGCGTTGCGCGAGCGGCCGATACCGCTCGCGTCACGTCTTCGCATCCGGCGTCGCGTGCGCGAAGTTCATGACGTCAGAGGTCATGGAATGCCCGCAGCGATCGTCTATCGTTGTGCCGGAAAGCGGAGGTGCGCGATGCTGTATGCGGAAGATCTCACCCAAGGGCAGACGTTTGAGCTCGGCAGCTATACGATCGGCGAGGCCGAGATCCTGGCGTTCGCCGGCAAGTATGACCCCGTGCCGATCCACACCGATCCCACTGCGGCTGCGGCGGGTCCGTTCGGCGGCTTGATCGCAAGCGGCTTCAACACCATTGCGATCTATCAGCGCCTCGTCGTCGAGGCGATCTGGGGCAAGGTGGCGGGCATAGTCGGGCGGAGCCTGGAGATTCGATTGCCCAGTCCGGTCCGCCCTGGAGCCACGCTGACCGGCCAGTCGCAGATCCAGAGGATCACCATCAGGCCGGAGCGGCGCGACGCCGTCGTGATCTTCAGGACGGAGCTGGTCAACGACGAGCAGCGTCCCGTCCTCGTCGTCGTGCTCGATGCGCTGATTCACATGCGGCCGGCCGCGAAGGAGCGGGCGTAGCGTCCGAATTGATCGCTGATCGGGGGCCGTAGCCGTGATCATCGGGCCTGAAGCATGTTGCTCTGACAGGTACCTTGCATTGCATGGTACCTTGTTATATATAGCTCCCAACACCCGCAGGAGTTCGATGGCGGAATCGACGATCCAGGTTCAGCTCAAGAAGGGAGCGCTCGAGATGTGCGTGCTGGCGCTGCTGGCCCGTGGCGAAAGCTATGCCTATGAGATCGCGAGCACGCTCGCTTCACGCATCGGCATGGGCGAGGGCACGATCTACCCCCTGATGCGCCGCATGCAGGATGACGGGCTGGTCGATACGCGCCTCGTCGAGTCGAGCAGCGGTCCGCCGCGGAAATATTACCGGCTGACGCCGGCGGGACGCGCGGCACTCACCGCCCAGAAGCGCGAATGGCAGGCGTTCACGGACGCGGTCGATCAGCTGCTCGGAGAGCGCAAATGAACCGGACGGCCTTCCTGCGACGTCTCTCCGACGGATTGGCCGGCCTTCCGGCGCGCGAGGCCGAGGACATCCTCGACGATTACAGCGCCTATTTCGACGAGGGCCTTGCGGCGGGACGCAGCGAAGAGGACGTCGCGGCCGCGCTCGGCGATCCCTCGCGGCTGGCGCGTGAGTTGCGCGCCGAGACCGGCCTGCGGCGCTGGGAGGATGACCACAGCCTGCGCAATTCGGCTTCAGCGCTGCTGGCGCTCGGCGGGCTTGCCGCGGTCGACATTTTCTTCCTGCTGCCGCTGCTGTTCGCGGCGCTGCTCACCGTGCTGGTCCTCGGCCTTGTGATGTTCGTGCTTGGTATCGTAGGGATCGGGCTCTTGGTCAGCGTCTTCAAGCTCGCCGCCGTCGCGTCGATCGCCAAGCTGGTGATGCGCGCGGTGGCGGGCATCGGCCTGATCTCCGCCAGCGCCGGAATTGCGATGCTGCTGCTGTTCGCCGTCAACGCGGCAGTCGGCAAGCTCGGCAGCTATGCGCGCCTGCATTACCGATTGCTCAAACCCGAACAGCACGCCGGCTGACGATGCCGGCATCAGGAGGATGGTGATGAAGCACATGCTGCAAAGTCTCAATCCAACGACCAAGCTCGATCGCCGCAGCATTCTGGCCGGGCTTGGCGCGAGCCTGATCGCGCCGCGGGTCGCGTCAGCGCAACCGACGGCCGAGGAGATCGCCCGTCGCCTGACGCAGGCCGAGAGCGCCGGCAGGATCAGCGGCCTGCATGCGCTGCTGGTAAGCCGGGGCGGCAGGCTGGTGTTCGAGCACTACGGCAGGGGTGACGATGAGGCCGAAGGCCGCGGGCCGCTCGCCAACGTCGTGTTCGGCCCTGACGTGCCACACGACCTGCGTTCGGTCTCGAAGAGCGTGATCGGTCTTGCCTATGGCATTGCGCTTGCCGCCGGCAAGGTGCCGCCGCCGGAGGCGAAGCTGTACGACCAGTTTCCGCAATATGCCGATCTCGCGCGCGAGGCGGGCCGCGACCGCATCGCCATCCATCACGTGCTGTCGATGACGCTCGGGCTCGAATGGGACGAGCTCACCGTTCCCTATGGCGACGACCTGCGCAACTCGGAGATCGCGATGGAGGCGGCGCCCGATCGCTTCCGCTTCATCCTGGAGCGGCCGATTGTTGCCGAGTCCGGCACCAAATGGACCTATTGCGGCGGCGCGACCGCGATCCTGGGGCGCCTGATCTCGAACGGCACTGGCGAGGACTTGCTCGCCTATTGCCGCCGCGTCCTGTTCGATCCGTTGGGATTTGGCCCTGTGGACTGGGCGAAGGGAGTGGGCGACGGCCAGTATCGCGCGGCCTCGGGCCTGCGCCTGTTGCCGCGCGACCTCCTGAAGATCGGCGAACTCGTGCGCGCAGGCGGCGCGTGGGGCGGCCGGCAGATCGTGCCGCGCGACTGGCTGACGCGCGTGCTGGCGCCGGCGGTCGTGATGGAGAATGGCGGCCGCTACGGCTACCAATGGTATCTCGGCGCGTCCTTCGCTGCAGTATTGCCGCATCCCGAACGCTGGGCCGCCGGCATCGGCTGGGGCGGTCAGCGCCTCTATGTATTCCCCGCACTCGACCTTGTCGTCGCGCAATACTGCGGCAATTATGACAAGCCGGCGGCCGAACAGCGGCGCATCAATGATGCCATCATCGATGAGGTGGTGCTGCCCGGCATTTAGGCCGGCACTGCGCCGCAAGGCATTGGCTTGGACGGTGGCCGTGAAGAGCAGCAAGCAGAAGCGCGGGGAGATCGACGCCAAGCAGCGCAAGGCAGAGGAATGGCGCCGCTTGCAGGCGCAACGCGCCGCCGAGCAGCGCCGTCTCCGCGAATACAAGATTGCGCTGGCGCGCGGCGAAGTTCCGGTGGTGACGAGCGAGCTGGCGCCGTCGAACAGCTATTCGATCCCAGATTTCGTCGAGCGCGGTACCTATCGACCGGAGCCGTTCGTCTGCAAGGACTGCGGCGTTGCCGAGGTGTGGACTCCGTTGCAGCAGAAATGGTGGTACGAGACCGCCAAGGGCGACGTGTTCACCACGGCCGTGCGCTGCCGGGCCTGCCGCACCAGGGAGCGCGCACGCAAGACCGCCGCGCGCCGCGTGCATCTCGAAGGGCTCGCGAGGAAGAAGTCTCCCGCCTCGTAAGGGGCACGCTGCGCGCGGACAAGTTGCAACTCTCGCATCGATGGACATGGAACCAGCACGCCCGCGGTCAATGCGTCGCGCGCGCGGAACGTTTCGTTGCCTGATCGGTTCGAGACTTCGAAGCCCCCGAACGAGGGGCGTGAGCGGGGAGGAAGCCAGCCAAGGAAACTACCAAGGAAGCCAGCCAGGGAAACCGGTCAAGGCCGGAACCAACAAGAAGGAGCAGCGGATGAAGCTTAGTGCCACGCAAGTCAAGCAGACCATGACGCAACTGAATGCCCAGGTGCTGCCGGATGATCATCCGGCGGTGGCGCAACTGAACAGCGTTTTCGGCGAGCACACATTCTTCGTCGATACCAGCGGACTCAAGGTGCTCGAGCCGGCGCAGACCTCCGACATGCCGGGGCAGACGGGCGAGGTCGTGAGTCTCGCCGAGTGGAGCGATCCGGAGCTGACGTCGCTTCGGCCTCACGAGCCCGAGCCGACCGGCGTGCTCATCACGCTCGAACCCAGCAAGCATTGAGCGCCGCAGCGCGCGGCACGGCGATCGGGCCTCTTGATGGTGACAGTCACCAACGTCACTGCAAGAGGTGCCGAAAGTCACATGGCAAATCAGCGCCGCCTGCGTATGCATCTGCGTGAGGTGGGTATCCAGGCGGTGAGGGGCAGATGGGGATCGTGCGGCGCTGGAGCTCGGACGAGGACGAGAAGCTCCGTGAGCTCGCCGGGGCCGGCAAGAATGCTCTCGAGATCAGCAACGAACTAACCCGCAGCGCGTCGGCGGTGCGCCGGCGCGCCGAGGTCCTGTCGGTTCTCATCATCGCCAAGGCGTTTCGCGCCCGCCCGTCTCATGTCGCCACCCATCTCGAGCGGGTCGCGATCGACGCGATCAAACATCGCCGGCCGTTTCCCGCGGGCGTCGGCCCGAGCACGCTAGCCGGAATGATCGACAAGGGCTGGATTATCCCGGAGGTGGGGCGGAGATATCGCGTCACCGACGCCGGCGTGGAGGCGGTGCGGCGCAAGATCCCGAGCAGTTGAAGGCGCTGCGTGGCTGCGCGCCCGGCGCGACCCGGATGTGGGTTGGCGGGTTTCCCGTAGATGCACGGGACGCCAGGCGGAATATTTGCGCCGAGCACAAGATTTTGCGCCCGAGACGGACGCGCTCGCCGTTCAACCATCGGGGGCGCATCAGCTGCGGTCTCCTCTTGCCCTTCCGTCCGAGTTGATGGTGCCGATGCTCAACGTCCCGCAGGCTCAAGCCGACCGATATCAGCGTTTTGCCGATCTCTCCGATTCCGTCGGTGAGGCAGTCGATGCGATCGCCGGACTGAGCGCAGCAGAGCGTACCGACGTGGCATTCCTCGAGCGGGAGTTCATCCCCGCGCTCGGCCTCAACGACGAGCTGCTGCGCGAACAGCCGCCGGAATTGTCGGCGAGCTTCGGCAAGGGCCTGCACCTCTGGCAGTATCCGAGCCAGCTCGCGCCGTATCTGGCCTGGCTCGCACGCAATGCGTCCGGCGTCTCATCGTATATGGAGATCGGCTGCCGATGGGGCGGCATGTTCATCCTGGTTGCGGAGTGGCTCCGGAACAGCGGCGCCGACCTCAAGACCGTGATCGCGCTCGATCCGATCGATCCGACGCCGTTCATCACGACCTATTTCGAGCTGCTTCGCGAGCGCGCGGAGATCGAGCCGGTCTATCTACAGGCCTTCTCCACCGCGCCGGTCGTCAGCGCCTATGTCGATCGGGTGAAGCCGGACTTCGTCTTTATCGACGGTGATCACAGCCTGCGCGGTGCGATGCTCGACCATCTGCTGGTCCGCGCCCATGCCAGGATCATCGTGCATCACGACGTCCACTCCCAGGCCTGTCCGGATACGACGCTGCTCTGGACGGCGCTCAAGGAGTTCGAGGCACCGATCTTCGATACGTTCGAATTCACCAGCCAATATCCGTCCGTCGGCGGTTCATTCCTCGGCATCGGCGCGATGAAGCGCCGCTGATCGGGAAGAGCGTTGGGATCTTACGGTGTTGGCGGCGTCTCGAAGGCGCGCCAGTTGATCGCTCGGAGGTCGCCGCGCTGATAGGGCTGCGGCACGCGCTGTTGGGCCGGCATCGATAGCTGCCGATGCAGCACCGGAAATGTCCGCGCCAGCGTTCCGTTGGTGGGCGGATCCTGCGTATCGGTCGCGGTCAGGCTCACCAGACGATAGCCCGATCCGAACGCCCGCTCAAATGCGCCGGGCTCGAGCTTCCGGATCGTGTTCGGATCCTCGATATCGCCAAAGGTCACGATCATCGGCGTCCTGTTCGGTTGAAAGCTGCCATCGGCCTGTATCGATTCCGGCAGCAGGCTTCCCGAGATCGGCCTCTCGTCGAGCTGGTTGTTGATGGTAACGAACACGTAGCGCCTGCCGCCAAGATCGGCGTAGGGCGCTTCGCCCCGCTCGGAGGTCGCGCCCTTCACCGCGGCCGGGTACCACCATGGTGCATGCGAGTGGACCATCTCGATCACGGAGGCGCCGCGTGCCGTGCCGGATGGTGTCGCCACCTCGATCGAAATCTTCTTGCGGATCGGTTTTGACGTCGACGATCCGCCGAACACCAAGAGATAGCCGCCGCCGAGCGCGAGCAGCCAGATCACCAGGCGCCGGACCGCCCAGTTGAGCAGGTTCGTCCGCGGCATGCGCTGCTCCGCTCTACCCGGCGCGTTGTGCCGAGGCTGACGCCCCGTTGAGCGCGCGCGGCGCAGCGCGTCGCTCCTCGAGATAGGCGTTGCCCCAGCTCCACAGCGAGCGGATCACGGGTTCGAGCGAACGCCCGCGCGCCGTCAGCGAATACTCGACGCGCGGCGGCACCTCCGGATAGATCTCGCGGTGAATCAGGTCAGCGGTCTCCAGCTCGCGAAGCTGCCGCGTCAGCATGCGCTGTGAAATCCGCGACAGCCGCCGCCCGAGTTCGTTGAAGCGGATGGTATCGCCGAGCAGGTGATAGAGGATCACGGCCTTCCACTTGCCGTCGATCAGATCGAGCGTCGCCTCGACGGGGCAGCCGGCCGCACAATCATAGCTCTTCGCATCGCGCCCCTTCATGGTTCACTCCCTGATACTACCGGACATTCCTGTGCGTAATTGTCAGCGCCCAACTTAGCGCGCAACGTTGGTCCCGCAAAGCCGAACCTTGCCGATCAAGGCCGGGCCGGCGCGCAACGACACATCAACGGCAACAGGGAGGGGACCCGCGTGAAGCGAGGGATTTTGTTGATCGCCGCGATGACGGCGAACGTATTGCTATCAGCTGCGCGTGCGGACGAGCCGGCGGTCCGTGCCGAGATCGTGGCGCGGTTGCCCGAGTCGGTCGGCAACATCGCCATCACGCCGGACAACCAGCTGATCTTCAGCCATCACCCGTTCTTCAGTCCGGAGATCAGGGTCGCGAAGCTGACGTCGCCGACGACATTCCAGCCGTTTCCAAGCGCGGAGTGGAATACGCCGCGGAAGGGCACCGACCAGTATCTCGACAACGTGCTCGGGCTCCGCTCGGACGAGAATGGCGTGGTCTGGATCATCGACATGGGATTCCGCACCAACATCACGCCGAAGCTGGTCGGATGGAATACGCGCAGCGACCGGCTCGAGCGCATCTATTACATGCCGGATCCCGTGACGCGGACGGGGTCGCAGCCGCAGGACATCGTGATCGACCAGAAGCATCGCAAATTCTACATCGCCGACGAGAATATCGGCCCGGGCGGCGATGGATCGCATGCCGCGATCATCATCATCGACATGGACACCGGGCGCGCCAGGCGCGTGCTTGACGGAGACCGTTCCACGATCCCTGAAGACCTGCCGATCACGGTGGACGGCAAGGATCTCACGGTGTCGGGCAAGGACGGCAAGCCGTCGATCATCAAGGTCGGCTGCGACGGCATCACCATGGATGTCAGGTCGGAATGGGTCTACTTCGCGCCGCTCAGCGGCCGCTCGATCTACCGTGTGCGGGTCGCCGATCTCAACGACGAGAAGCTGACGCCACCCGAGCTCAGCGCCAGGGTCGAGCGCTATTCAGATAAGCCGAACAATGGCGGGCTTTCGATCGACTATGCTGGCAATCTTTATCTGACCGCAGTCGAGAGCAAGTCGGTCGGCGTCATCGGGGCCGATCGCAAATATCGCACCTATCTGAGCGACGCGGAGATGGTCTGGCCCGACGGCATCACGGCGTCCGCGGACGGCTACATGTACGTATCGGCGTCGCAGATCTCCGCGGCCGCGATGTTTCACGGCGGCAAGGGCGAGAACAAGGCTCCGTATCTGATTTATCGCTTCAAGCCGCTCGCGGCCGGCTACGTCTCGCGATGAGTGCGGGCGCAGCGTGTTGACGACGACGCCCGGCCTGTTTTGCAGGCCGGGCGACAATTGCAATCACGAACTCGCCGGCCGGTCGCGCAGATTGAGCTTGCTCCTGTCGCCGCCGGCCCAGGCCAGCGTCTTCGGGTCCATCACGCGGAACCAGAGCGGCGGGATCGCAGCGAGCCCGAATATACCGGTGTAGCCGTTCGGCAGCCGCGGGATGTCGTCGAAATCGCGCAGCGACTGGTAGGGCCGCATCGGGTTGGCGTGATGGTCGGAATGACGTTGCAGATGGAACGTCATCAGGTTCGAGACGATGTGGTTGGTGTTCCAGGAGTGGCGCGGCTCGACCGCCTGGTAGCGGCCGTTCGGCAGTTTTTCGCGCAACAGCCCGTAGTGTTCGACATAGTTGGCCTGGGTCAGCGCATACCAGCCGAGGAAATGATGCGCGACGATGAAGGGCGCCACCTTCCAGCCGAACAGCGCGATCAGTATAGCCGCGACCACGAATGTCAGCGCAAAGCCCTGCAGGATCTCATTGTTGACCGACCAGACCGGCTCGCCGCGCCTGGTCAGCCGCTCGGCCTCGTTGCGCCAGCCGCGCTTGAAGGCGCCAGGCAGTTCGCGCAACGCGAACGCATAGATCGATTCACCGAACCGCGCGCTGGCGGGGTCTTCGGGGGTCGCAACCCAGGTGTGGTGGCCGCGATTATGCTCGACGCGGAAGTGGGCGTATCCCACCGCACAATTGGCGAGCGTGCCGAACAGGATGTTGAGCCTGTCCGGCTTGTGGCCGAGTTCGTGCCCGATCAAGAGCGCGCCGCCATTGATGGTGCCGACGCCGAGCAACAGCGCGACATAGGACCACCATGGCAGCTCCTGGGTGCCGAAGAAGGCGATCAGGGCCACGTAGTTCACCCAGGGAAACACCACGGTGAAGCGCGCAAGCCGCAGATAATAGGGGTCGGCCTCCATCGCGGCGACCACTTCCGCCGGCGGATTGTGGGTGTCCTCGCCGAACAGGACATCGAGCAGCGGGATCAGGATGAAGATGAAGACGAAGGGGATCAGCGTCACCAGCGGATTGTGCGTCCGCAGGAACAGCCAGTAGGACAACAGCGGGATCAGCGGCGGGATGAACGACAGCATCCACAGATAGCGTTTGCCGTCCCGATAGGTGATCGTTTCGCCAGCGGCATTGGTGCCCGTGAAGATCATCGCATTCCCTCCAGCATTTCTCGTCGCGTCGGCATTCGCCGTTGTTGCATCAAGAATGCCGCGAGGCGGGCCTGCGCCGCCAGTTCACAACAGGCCAAATTTGTGGCATTTTGCGCCAAGCTCATTTCGTCAGACAGCCGGGGGAGGCGGCCGACGCCATGCAGGGATCTGACACGGATGCCCTCCGCGCGCCGGTCACCGTGAGCTATGCGCGGGCGCTGGTCCGTGCCTTCGGCAAGACGCGGGGCGAGCGCGACGAGCTGCTGAAGGGCACGGGAATCCAGCTCGAGGCGCTCGATCAGCCGGGCGCGCACATGCCGGTGTCCGGGCTGGTGGTGCTGGCCACCAACATCACCCGCCGGCATGGCGAGCTGTGGCCGTTGTCGGCCGCTTCGGTCTGGTCGACATCGCTGCAAGGCGCGCTCGACGTCGCGACCCGGACGGCACCGACCATCGAAGACGCCTTGATCACCGGCGCCCGCTTCGGATCGACCCGCGCGCCCTTCATCCGCAACCGGCTGCGCCGCACCGCGCGCGCGATCCAGATCGAAATCTCTCCCGCGGTGGCGATGGATGACGCGCTGTGGCATGCCGTGGCGCTGGCGGTCAGCCTCAACGTGCACGCGGTGTACACGCAGCTGCTCGAGGATGCGATCGGCCAGGCGACGCTGCAATTTCCCTGGGCCCCGCCTGCGGACGCCGAGCGGCTCGTGCCGCATTATGCCTGCGCGGTGAAGTTCAACGCGGCCGCCTTCCTGTTCGACGTGCCAAAGGCGCTGTGCGCGCGGCCGTCGCCGTTTGCCGATCCGGAATTGCACGCCAAGGCGATCGAGGCGCTCGAAGCGATCGAGAAGCCGCGCTCGGACAGCGAGGCGCTGACGCGGATCGTCGAGAATCTGATCGCGTCGCGCCTGCCGCAGCGGCTCGGCGAGGAGGAGGCCGCGCGCCTTGTCGGCACCTCGCGGCGCACGCTGGTGCGTCGGCTGGCGGAGGGTGGCAGCGCCTTCCGCCCGCTGCTCGACGGCGTGCTGCGCGAGCGCGCGAGGGTGATGCTCGCGGCGGACACGCAATCGCGCGACGAGATGGCGGCGGCGCTCGGCTACACCGATGCGACGAGTTTCAGCCGGGCGTGCCGGCGGTGGTTTGGCGAGAGGAGCGTGCGGGGCTAGCGGATCGGCGCGTGCGCGGTTCGCGTCGTTTTCGTCGCCGGGTAAGGGAACGCCTCCGACTGCGCCGGAGGCGTTCGGCGTTCTCACGGCTGCAGGGCTTTCATCACGACCTCCTGCACAATCTGGCTGCCTTCCGGCGTGGTCCAGTTTCCTGCAAGCTCGGCGATCACTTGGTTGGTGCTGGTCAGCGTGGCGCCGCCCTTTTCCATTCGCCGCAGCGCGATATCGTCGGCCATTTTGCTTGGCGAGCCGCCGGCGTCGGCCACGACCTGGACCTCGTAACCATCACGGACGAGGCTCAGCGCCGGGAAGACCGTGCAAACATCGTTGGTGACACCTGCGATGATGAGCTTGTTGCGCCCGGTCGCCTTGACGGCCGCAGCGAAGTTCTCGTCGTCCATGGCGTTGACGATGCCGACGCGCTTGATGCGAGCGGTGAACGCGGCCGGCAGGATGAATTGCAACTCGCTCAGCAACGGCCCTTGCGCATATTCCTCCATGCTCGAGGTCAACACGACCGGCAGCTTCAGGATGCGGGCGGTGTCGGCCAACATCAGCGCATTGCGTTTCATCTCCTCGAACGGGATGGAGTGCACCCAGCTCATGGTGCCGACCTGATGGTCGATCAGCAGCATCGCGGCATTGGCGGCATTGAATCGTTCGTAATCCATCATGCTTCTCCTTTTGACGATCGCGAACCTCAGGCGCTCAAGGCGGGGTAATCGACGTAGCCCTGCGCGGCGCCGCCAAAGAAGGTGTTGCGGTCGGCATCGTTCATCGGCGCATTGGCCTTCAGCCGCGCAACAAAATCCGGATTGGCCAAGACCATCTGACCGTAGGCTTCCAGATCGGCCAGCCCCGAAGCCACGTCGGAGCCGATCCGGTCGCGCGGGCGACCCGGCCGGTTCAGGACCAGCGGCTGCTTCCAGAGCTTACGGATGTCGCTCAGAAGCGGGTCGTTGCCCTGGTGCATGATGTGCAGATAGGCGAGGCCGAGCTTGTCGAGTTCAGCGACCAGATAGCGGTAGAGATCCGGCCCCTCAGCGCCTTCGTCGATGCCCCACATCGTCGTCCCGGGAGACAGGCGGATCGCCGTCCGGTCCGCGCCGATCTCTTCAGTAATCGCGGTGGCAACCTCGATGGCGAAGCGTGCGCGGTTTTCGACCAACCCACCATATTGATCGGTGCGCGTGTTGGCGCTCGGCGCCAAGAACTGATGGAGCAGATAGGCGTTCGCGCCGTGGATCTCGACACCGTCGGCGCCGGCCTCGATGGCGCGACCCGCCGAGGTGCGGAAATCCTGAACGGTCTGGCGCACTTCCACGGTGGTCAGGGCGCGCGGCGCGGGGATGTCCTGCATGCCCTTCGCGGTGAACATCGGCGCCCCCGGCGCTATCGCTGACGGTGCTACGCCCTGACGATGATGCGGCGTGTTGTCGGGATGCGACATGCGCCCGGCGTGCATGAGCTGGATGAAGATGTGGCCGCCCGCGTCGTGCACGGCCGAGGTGACCTTCTTCCAGCCGTCAGTATGCGCGTCGCTATAGATGCCCGGCGTGGTGAGATAGCCCTGTCCATCGTCCGAAGGCTGGGTGCCTTCGGTGACGATCAGGCCGACGCCGGCGCGCTGGGCGTAGTATCGGGTGGCCAGATCGCCCGGCACGCCCGCCGCATCCGCTCGGGATCGGGTCATTGGCGCCATCGCTAGCCGATTGGGCAGCATGTAGCGGCCAACGCGAACGGATGAGAACAGTTGATTCATGGGTGAATTCCCTCTCAAGAGTTGATGAGAGGGAAGATGGGCTATTCATTTTCGGGATAAATATGATAAAGCTGAAATGATTGATCCATTTATGGAGCAATGATCAACTTGGAACTACTAAATGACATGGCGCTGTTTGTTGAGGTTGTGAAAGCCCGGAGCTACCGCCGGGCGGCCCAAACGGTCGACGTGCCCAACTCCACTTTGTCACGGCGGATCAGCGGCCTCGAGAAGGCGATCGGGTTGCGGCTTCTGCACCGCACGACACGCAAGATAGAACTGACCGAAGCAGGCCAGATCTATTTCGAGCGTTGCAGGCGCATCGTCGATGAGGCGCGACTCGCACACGAGCAACTCGGCGAGATGCTTGCCCAGCCGAACGGAGTCTTGCGCGTTTCTCTGCCCGTGGATTTCGCCACGACCTTTCTTGCGCCCGAGTTGGCGGAGTTCTCCCACCGCTATCCCGGGATCAGCTTCGAATTCGACCTTACGCCGCGGCGAGTCGATCTGGTGGCCGAGCCGTTTGATGTGGCGATCCGCATGGGCGAGTTGCCGGATTCGACCCTGATCGCGCGCAAGCTCGCCGAGCTTCCGCGCTATCTATACGCCTCGCCGCGCTATCTCGAACGCTCTGGAGAACCGAGCGGACCCGCCGACTTGGAAGAGCATCAGTGCCTCTGCTTCCCGAGAGGCGACGCCTGGACCCTGCACCGCGGAGCGCAAACGGTGGAAGTCGCCGCCGGCGGCCGATTCCGGCTCAACAGCATCGGCATGATGCGGCGCATGGCGGGCCTGGATTTGGGCATTGCCATGCTGGCGGAAGCCATCGTCGCCGAGGATTTGAAGGATGGACGGCTGCGCCGGGTGCTGCCGCAATGGCAGGCTGCGCCAATCTCCGTGCACGCCGTCACCGAGACGCGTTTGCTGCCAGCGAAAACCCAGCGCTTTATCGAGTTCTTGAGCGAGTGCCTGAACCGGACTTGATCCATCGACGTGAGGCGGCGCTTGCTTGCCATCTCGGGCTTCGTCGCCGAAGAGCAATGTGCCGATGCGAACGCCGCGGGTCGCCGAACCCCACCGCTCTTATGATTATGAAACTCCGCCGTAGAAACCGAGCGGAGCGCCCCGCATGAAATCGCAGATTCGGAAGTGGCGCGCCTCGGCCGATGAAGATGGGCAGTATTGCTTCAGCCGTGGCACAATGACGCGGCGGTCGCGGTCACGAGCATTGCCAGGATCATGATCCGGTTTCATACTCTGAAGGCCGGAAAGCGGAGACAGCGATGCTGTTTCGTCTCGCATTTGCTTTTGTAGCGATGGCGGCGCTGCTGGTTGCTCCGATTGACGCCGTCGCGCAGGACATGCTGCGCGATGTCGACCTCAACAGTCCCGACATGACGACGTCGGAGATGACGCGCGCCGAGGTCGACACGCTTCTCGAGGCGGCACGTCAACAGCCGGCGAACCGACGCACGGCAGATTTGGAGGGAAAGCGGCTGTCGCACCTCGATCTCTCGGGGCTCGACTTCTCCGGCGGCAATCTTCGCCTCGTCAAACTCAACCGCACCAGCCTGAAAGGCGCGCGCTTCGACGGGACAATCCTGAACCAGGCCTGGCTCATCGACGCAGATTTGACCGGGGCATCCCTCGTCAGGGCATCGCTGCTCGGCACCCAGATGCAACGCGCGAGGCTTGGCGGCGCCGATTTGAGCGGCGCTCGCATCACCGCCGATCTTTCCGGCGCCAGCCTGATCGGGGCCAAACTTGCGGGCGCCGATTTGAGCGCTGATATGCGCAACCAATCGATGGGCATGATGCGCGGCGTGCTCAATTCCGCCGATCTCCGGAATGCGGATCTGAGCGGCGCCAATCTCTCGCGCGCCGATCTCGAATTCGCGAAGCTGCAGAACGCCAATCTGGCAAACTGCAACCTCAGCCGCGCCAACCTCGTGGGAGCCGACTTGTCCGACGCCAATCTCGCCGGCGCCGATTTCACCGAGACCGACCTTGCGTCGGCCCTCCTGCCGGGCGCGGCGGCGCTGGCCGATACCCGCAATCTGGACAAGGCCCGGAACTTGAACCTGGCGCGGCGCCCAAACTAGCAGGCGAATTGCAGTGCCCAGCAACTGGACTTATGCTCTGCGTTGAGAACCACGCTACCGCTCATCGTGCGGCGGGCAGGACCACGGTGGATGGTTGCATGTCGCACCGGAGGTGACGTCATGACCATTTCTCCCACACTGCACAAATATCTTGCTGCCGAAAACATCGCCTACGACGAAATCCCGCACGTGCTCACGATGTCGTCCACCCATAGCGCCCAGGCATGTCACGTCTCAGGCGATCGCCTGGCCAAGGCGATCGTGTTGCGTCGCGACGGCGGCTACATGCTCGCCGTGCTGCCGGCCTCGCATCACCTCAGGCTTGAGGATCTGAGGGCGAGATTCGGCGACGATATCGCCATGGCCACTGAAAGCGAGATCGATCGTCTGTTCGCCGACTGCGCGCACGGGGCGGTTCCAGCCGCCGGCATCTGTTACGGGCTTGACGTGATCGTCGATGACAGCATCGAGATGCAGCCCGACGTCTACATTGAAGCCGGCGATCATGAGACGCTGCTGCATCTCGGTCGTGCGCAATTCGCACGCCTGACCGCCAACGCACTGCGCGGCCGCATCAGCGCGCACGACTGACGCGCTAGATGGCGGGACCAACTGTCGGTGCGCCCTGATCAAGGCGCGGCCCACATGCGGTCACGCCCGATCTGCTGTATAGTTGCAGGCGAGGGGGCTGCTGCCTTGCAAGGGAGGTCCTCCATGAAGGTCAAGGACGTGATGCATAAGGGCGTCGATTGGGTGAGCCCCGATACCCCGATCGCCGAAATCGCAAAATTGATGCAAGGGCACGACGTCGGCTGTATTCCGATTGGACGAGACGATCGCCTGATCGGGATGGTGACGGATCGCGATATCGTCTGCAAAGGTGTTACGAGCAAGGACTTCAACCCGGCGCGCGCCACCGCGCGGGATGTGATGACCGAAGGCATCCACTGCTGCCGGGAAGACGACGATCTGGCAAAGGCGGTGCATCACATGGAGACCCTGAAGGTCCGCCGGCTGCCCGTCATCAACAAGAGCAAACGGATGGTCGGCATGATCAGCCTGGGCGATGTCGGCCACTTCGCCGGTGCCGATCTCGTGTCCCAATGCATGAAGGGCGTGTCGGCTCATCATTGAGGCGAGGCCGGTCTGCCGGAAACGACCGGCAGATCGGCCGGCACCGCGGTCGCACGACAGAACGTCACGATGAATCTAGAGCGTGCTCAATACTTCCGGTTGCTGCGGGAGAAGCCGATCCCTGTTGCACCGACGCATCAACTGTCGAGCGATACATTCATGCCGATGGAATTTCTTTTGACTGATCGCGGACGGCCCGTTTTGCTGTGCCCATTATGTTTGACGCAGCGATTTCCATACTTTTCATTGTGAGTGTTGGCATCCTCCTCGCTCACGCGATCGATGCGTTCAGATCGTGACATCAGGCAGCAGTCTGCGTGAGTTAAGCGGACTATCAACCAGTGACGCCTTTGGCGAAATCAACCACTTCGCTCGATGCCAGACGGGTATCAACCCAGCCGACCTTGCCGCACGCGGCCAATCGCATGGACGGCTATTTGCCGTTCAAAACCTTTGCACAAACCGGGACGTCCTGACGGCGCGGCGTCTAATGATGCCCGAGTATCGAGAGGACGCGCTGGGCGGTGCTGCGGTTGGCCGAGCAGCTTGTGACCGGCTTCCTGTCTGGGGCCTGACCCGTCGAGGCAGGGTGTTTCAGGAAAAGACGCCGCCGGTTTCAAAAATACACGCCCGGCGGCGTTTCCTTCCTGAACTGGGACACTGAAATCCCCAGCATGGTCTCCATTGCAGCGCCCATGCCAGAGCGGTTCAGACTGGCGGGACCTGACGGCAGGTCGTGAGGATGAACCCTGCCTTGCTGCATTGCCACTCACTGCCGAGCGCAGCGCTCGATACCGGGTGAGGAGCGGCCATCGCCATCAAGATGACAGCCGCACCGGCCAGCAGACTTACGACCACCAGCATGCGTACTTTGTGGGTCCACATCGTCGTCGCTCCCTTGGGTCAGTGGGCCAGAAGCTTTGTGCCGGACTGCGTCGCGATCGCGTGCTTCCTGTCGGTCGCTCTCTGTTGGCGAGCGAGACCGAGATTCTGGATGTACTGCCGTATCCAGAGACCCAGGTCGGCGGAACGCCTGATCTGTGCGGTACGCAAAACCTGGTCGAGATCCTGGAATTTGATGCCGTTGTCTTGCTGCATGGCTTTACCCCGGAAATGTTCAGGTGATGAAAAACACTGATGATGCTGAGCGCCGTTTGTTTCGGGCTCGCTTCGAGGGGCAGGAAATGATGTTTCATTCACGCGGAGGTTATTAGGCGGGTGGGCGGGCGGCCCAAGGCACTCGCGCCCGTGGTTCACTGGCGCGCTCGAAGAGCCGGCAAGATATTGATAACATGAATATTTTCATTGTCGTCGTCGCGAACCGCCCATTTTGGGGGCGACACCTATCCTCCCGTGGCCCCGATGGCGATAAGTGAAAAGTCCGGTGCCGTATGTCGAGTCCAGTGTCGGGCCAGTTGCATAGGCGAGCGCGGCTTGGTCGCGCTCGAACCTCAGTCGCTCTTTCTCTGCCTCGATTTGCCGCATCTCGATCGCGCGCTGCTTATCAAGCTGCATTCTTTCAAAGGCGCGCTCATTTCGTGCGCGCAGATCGGCGTCGTCGAGGACCTCACCGCCAGGCCCGTAGATGTGCTCGATGTCTCCCGTGATGACCCGCACCTGCTGAGCCGGCGATGGCGACGTGACAGCCAGACAGATAGCGATGAAGATTGCTGCTCGGAACACGCTAAATCTCCCAAGCATTATGGTGTGCGAACCTGATGCAAGTCCCGACTTGGCGCCGTTTCAACATGACGGCATTCACGACGTCTCACGTTCGCGTTCCGCGAGCGGAAGCAGGCTCGTGACGAGCATCGTTGCCGTGACTTGAACCGTTCACAACCGCCGGGCCGGACTTGAATATGCTGGCGTCCACCGGAGGCTGGAAATGAGCTCTGTGCTGCGGTTACGCAGCTTCGTTGACGCTCGCGATCACGGTCCGCATATCGGTCGCCAGGTCGCGATAGCGCGCACCCAAGCGCAGATATAGTTCGCGACTGCTCCCATCCTGCACACGGCTAGCGATCATCTCGCATTCGGCCGCAAGAACCTCAAATCGTTCCAGCTTTGCATGGAGAGCAGACATGGGGCGCGTCCCTGACTGATACTGAGGGAGTGCGACGCTACTCCTCTGATTGCGTCTGATTAAGCATTATTATCGGGTAGAACTAAAATTCTTGCCGCGCCGCCATTTCGGTCATAGTCGCTGTCGCTCTTCCGGGCACCGCTGACGAAAGGGGGCACAGGGGGGCGGCTCATGGAAATGGTTACATGCCTGCGCCGAGTTCTCTTTCTGAGAGACGCCTTTCAAGGGTGGCAATGGTTCCCTTGAGATTATCGTACCGCTCGTTCAGCGACCTCGCCAAAATCGGATACCTTCTGTCCGATCGGTCGGAAATCCCCGCGCGCACTTCCTCGGCCGTGATGTCGTCCTGGATCGTCTGACAGGCGAGGATCAGATCGGCCAGTATTTTGCTGATCGTCAACTCTCGTGGAGTGCTTTCGCGGGCTGTCTCAAAACGAGGATGCATGTTCATCTTGGTGCTCCGAATGTTTGAGTTCGGCACACCGAGAATGGTTGGCGCCGAACTATTCACGCATGCGTCGCAAGTTGCTTGCCAGTGTCGGGCCCGTAAGAGCACGGTCGGAGCGGTCGCACGCGGGCTCGGCGCCGGCGGCGAGCTCGCTCCGGATTTTTACGGTGGAGAACACTGCCCCGGCAGATCTATTCTCGGCGCCATGTTGGAATGCAAGCGCCTAGCGTGGCGCGCTTGTAGTCTCGAGCTGCAGTCTGATCTCCAGCTGTCTCGGCAAACCTGACCGCGGCCTCCAGGTCTTGAGCCGCAGAGGCGCTATCACAGAACAGGCTGCGAATTTCAGCCCGGTATCGATATGTCCTGTAGTTCATCGGGTTGTACTGAAGCGCCAGGTTGTAGTTATTTTGCTCCTCGGTGGCACCTCGGCGCGCTTCATCAGACTGACTGTTGAAGTTGGCCAGGCGATTGAGCGCCTGGAGTGTCCCGAGCTCCGTGTAACGTAGAGACATCGCGCCAAAGGTCGCTGGGAGTGCTTCGTCCGACGAAGGGAGTTGCTTCAACGGGGCAAGCGCGCGTTCAATTTCAATCTTCTTGTATTTGATGGCGTTGCTGTAGTCCCGCAGGCTTTGGAACGCGCTCGATATTTCGCCGTTGATCGGAGCGACAGAGGCGGCCGGGAGTCGTCGATCCCCGAGCAAGTTGAGGCATGCCCGTATCTTTGCCTGAGGAGGCAAGACATCGCGACATTCCTTGTCGACCACACGCCACTCGTCCCGTGAATGCGCCGTCGGCCGCGTCTGCGAAGCGGAAGGCAGCACAATAACCAGTGCAAAGAAGATCGCTAATGTGCGACCGCGACTTGGGCCATCCATTTTATCTCCTCGCCGTTAGCCCGATCTCGACCCGCCGCCGGATAGCCGAAGCGGGTAGGAGCGTCGTCCTGGGCGTTGTTGCCGCGCTCACCGGGCACAGCCCAGAGGACGTCGAGCGCATCTTGCAGGCGCACGATCTCGGCGGCAAATTCGAGTTGGCAGAGCAGGCTGTGGTGGAGCTTGAGCAGCAGGTTAGCGAAACGTAAATTGCAAGCCGGTCTGCAAACCGGCAATACCGTTCCGGTCTGTCTCAAGCCAATTGATGGACTTTATTGGCGCGCTCGGAGAGATTCGAACTCCCGACCCTCGGAATCGAAATCCGATGCTCTATCCAGCTGAGCTACGAGCGCGTTGCGGGTCGATTATCAGACTTGGGCGGTGAGGGCCAGCAGCCCCGCGCGGCCGCCAGACGGTGTCCGCGCGTCCGGCCGGCCGTTGCCGCAAGGCCCTCAGAAGCAGGGATGGCGGCGGTGATCCTGGCCGATATAGGCGGCCGAGCTCTGGTAGCACTTGTTGCGAGAGGGGCCGTCATAATAAGCGAAAGTGCCGGCGGCCGGGCCCGGGCCGTAATTGTGCAGATAGCTGATGTGGTAGGGCAGGCCCCAATGGGCGTGGTGGTGGTGATGCCGGTGGTGGCGCGGGTGGGCCGAGGCCGCCGGGGTGAGGGCCAGGACGGCCAGGGAAACAGTCACAGTGAGGGCGGCGAAAAGCTTGGTCTTGGTCATGGGCTGCCTCCGGGCATTCACGCTGGAATCGGCATTTCGGGCCGATCCGAAGCCCATTTAACCCGGAATCAGGCGAAAAGCTGCGGGAAATCAGTCACAGCGCGCCAAATTTTGCCTTTTTGCGGATGCTTAACGGATTGCCAACACAGTCCGGCCAGAGTCTTGCGGTCAGGTCCGCCCGGATCTGGCATTCCCTCGGTCTCGAACGTTCCATGCGCATCACGCTCCTTGCCGCCTTGCTGCTCCCGGTTCTGGCTGCGACGCCCGCGCGGGCCGTGCTGCACATCACGCGCGACCATGGCGGCTATGTCGAGGAGTACAAGGCCAAGTACAAGCAGATCCGCGACCGCCGCGAGCGCGTCGTCATCGACGGCATCTGCAACTCGGCCTGCACGCTGGTGTTCGGCATCGTGCCGCTGAACAAGATCTGCGTCACGCCGAAGGCCAGCATCGGCTTCCACCAGGCCTATTACGACAAGGCCTTCACCTTCGGCATCAAGGTCACCAGCCTCGAGGGCACCTCCGACCTGATGTCCTACTACCCCGACGCGGTGAAGAACTGGATCCGCCGCAATGGCGGGCTCACCACCGAGATGAAGAAGATCAAGAACGGGGTCGATCTCTGGAACATCGTCGATCCCTGTCCCGAAGAGTGGTAGGCGCGGGCGCGCTAGCTCTGACCGCAAAAGCGTTTGACGTAAAATCGGCATTGCTGCTTCAACTCGTCATGCCCGGCCTTGTGCCGGGCATCCACGTCTTTCCCTCCGGCGGAGCTGGAGACGTGGATGGCCGGGACAAGCCCGGCCATGACGAGAGCGGCTCAGGTCCTGGGCCTGACGTCGCCGTCCGACACCAGCGGTACTGACAGCCTCGACTTGCCGGGCTCAGCTTCGGCGATGCGGCCGTTCGCTCATGATCCGTTCATCGGCGTGATGGGATGGTGCTCCACCAGCGAGCCCGACCGCCGGAGCGGCTGGGCCTCGGCTCGCACGCACAGGAGGTTGTGATGGCAACCAGATCCAATCTTTCGAAGGCTGAACTCGCGCGCAGCGTTGCCGGCGCCGCGTCGGCGCTGGTGCTGAGCGGGCTTGTGTTGTTCGTGGCCGCCCATCATCTCAGCGGCGGGTAGGGGCACGCGCCTCAGCTGGCGCCGCATGGTCTCGTGTGACGATGAATTACGAGAGCCAAAACACCCCGATCAGCAGACCGGCCGCAAATGCCCAAAGCCCCAGTGTGCAGGCCGAGATGACCCGCACAAAATTCCGCAAGTCGACATCTTGCATTGAATCGCGGGATCGGTCGCTCAATTGCAGGCACCCCCCTGCGGTGGCCGCCTTGGCATGCCATCCTGGCATCTCCGCAGAATAGCCTGTTCCCGATCGATGCCCAAATGAAGGCAGGGAACGGTCACGCAGGATCACGCATTTGCGAGGCCCGCCGGCCCGGCCGGGCAGCTGGGATGCCTGTTCCTGGCCGTATCTCCAGGGAATTTGGGCCGTCTCGAGACGGTACCCGGGGGTAGGGAACGTCTCGCCGGCCGAGTCCTTCGGCCTGACGCCGGTGTTGCCCTTCGGCTGCGCGGCCTTTGCGGCCTCGGTCGAGGCCCAACCATTGTCCGCGATCAAGGCGCGCGCTAGAGGAGGGGCCCGGCAAGCGAGAGCCCGAGAGAACGTGTCGTTCAGGATATCTGCCACCACCCGCATCGTGATCGGATCGGCGCTTTTTGCCCTGGCGTCGAGCGCATTGCTTTATCTGTTGCCTCCGAGCCCGGTCGATCGAACGCTCCGCGGCACCTTCCGTTTTTTGCAGGGACACGCCTACCTGATCCCCGTCAAGTATTTCAGCGGCGAGCTCAACGCTGCGCGACTGTATGAAGACGATCGACCTCTCGGCCCGGCCAATAGCGACCAACGGGAAATCGAGTCCAAAGGCGCCGGCCGGTTCGAACTGCACCGGGACACAACAAATTGGTTCGGCCCGGTCCTGGTGTTCTCGACAAGCGACAATACCGACCCGAATAAGAATGGAAGAAAATATCGCCTCGAGTGATGACGGCGTTTTGAGGCTGCGCGAGGCTAGAGCATGATCCGGAAAAGTGCGAAGCGGCTTTCCCTCGCGACAAACGCGGAGCGTTTGCGTGGAGATCATGCTTAGACAAAGAACTATAGCGCGATGACGATTCGACCCAATCTCATCGCGCTTTAGGGAGCGATCCAAATGCCAAGCGCGATGATCGCGATGGAGATCGCGATCACCAGCATGTCCGTCGTGAGCCAGTCGGGCATTCCGGTTGATGGCTTGTCGCTCATGTCAGCGACTCCTCTGTTCGCGTCGAGCCCGCATCTTGGAATGCCTGCCTGCGAACGCAGGTGAAGCAGTTCACACAGAAAACGGGAAAGGTGACAACTCGAATTTTGATCACCCGCGCGCGTTGAAGTTGCGGCGCGCGATGCGGATGTCGTCTGGGTTTCTGAACATGTTCTGCAGGCAAGGTCGGCGAGAGCGAGTGAGATCAAGGATGCAGGTTGCCGAACCCGATGTTGCGCTCATGCAGGCCGGTGGCGAACTGTTGTTCGGCGCGACAAGGCGACCGACGGGCAACTCAGCAAAACCTGTCAAGCCTCGCGCGCGAAAATATTTCGCTTTATCAGAAATTCAACTCAGTGTATGGTTTGCCCGTCTCACCCGATCGAGGGGCGCTGCGCATCGTCACGGGTGTTGTGGTGAGATGCGGTGGACGCTGATCATGCAAGCGACGAACGCGTGTGACGCGGACGGTGAAGTCGTGTGGTCCTGACGCCCTAGCGGCCGGTGTCCCCCGCGAGATGCGAAGCATCTTCGCGAGGCGGTGACAAACAAGCCCAGTCTCGCCGGGGAGAGCACGAAGTAAGCCGTAACCCATCGCGCAGGGAAAGCCGGATTGCTCCGGTTACATCTGTGGTCCTACCCCCGAGCTTTCTACCTTTTGCTCGGGGCCCATGGGTGCGATCGGCACCCGGCTTTCCCTGCGCCCTCTGTTCAAGGAGAGGGCGGAACGAGAAGCAAAACTCGGACAAGTCATGTCGCGAGAATGCGAAGCTGTGTCCCCACCCTCACTGTCATCGCCCGGCTCGACCGGGCGATCCAGTACGCCGCGGCCTCCCGGTTCAAGCTCCGGCGTCTCTGAAATACTGGATCACCCGCATGCGCGGGTGATGACACCGTCTGCTTAAACGCGAACGCCAATGGCATCGGCGCATCGCCCCCTCCAAAAATTCGCGATTGCCGGCTGCCTTATCTTCAGGCAATGACTGTCGGCAATGAACAAGAGCTTCGAGGAAACTGCCGCTCGCCTGGCGCCGGCGATCTTTGTCGTGCTGTGGAGCACGGGATTCATTGGCACCAAATACGTCATCAACAATGCGGAGCCGCTGACCTATCTGGCGATCCGGATGGCGTTCGTTGTGGTGGTGATGGCTGTCATCGCCGCGGTCGCGCGGCCGAAATGGCCGGACCGGACGGGCGTCTTCCACAGCGCGGTGGCCGGCATTCTGGTGCACGGCTTCTATCTCGGCGGCACCGCGATTGCGATCGCGCATTCGATTCCCGCCGGGCTCTCGGCCTTGATCCCGGGGCTGCAGCCGATCCTGACCTCGACCATCGCCAACCGCTGGCTTGGCGAGCGCGTCACGCCGCTGCAATGGGGCGGGCTGGTGCTCGGCCTCGCCGGCGTCGTGCTGATCCTGCACAACCGGCCGATGACGGGCGAGGCGGGGTGGGGCTGGCTCGCCTCCGGCGTCTCGCTGATCTCGATCACGCTCGGCACGCTTTATCAGCGCCGCTACTGCAACCAGATCGACTGGCGCGCCGGCAATCTCGTGCAATACATCGCGGTGACGATCTTCTTCGGCATCGGCGCCTGGCTGTTCGAGACCAATGTCGTGCACTGGACCAGCGAGTTCGTGCTGGCGCTGGCCTGGCTGGTGTTCGCGCTGTCGATCGGCTCGATCGGGCTGTTGTACTGGCTGATCCGCCACCATGCCGCGACCTCGGTCGCGAGCCTGTTCTATCTGGTGCCGGCGGTGACCGCGCTGATGGCCTATGTGCTGTTCGGCGAGCGGCTCGATCCGGTATCGATCGCGGGCATGGCGGCCTGCGCCGCGGCGGTGCTGCTGGTCAACCGCCGCGCTTAATCCTTGCTACGGATTTTTGTTTTGACGGGTTTCCTTCACGCGAACCGGTATCCACTTCGCTCGAAAACGCTCTAATCCTTGCCGCGAATCTTCGCGTAGGCCGCAAGCGCACGTTCGCGGCCCTGCTTGTGATCGACGATCGGCCGCGGATAGCTCTTGCCGAGGTCGACGCGGGCGCCGGCGAGTTCGATCGGCGTCGCGGTCCAGGGCTGATGGATCAGCTTGTTGGGCAATTGCGCAAGCTCCGGGACCCAGCGCCGTACATAGGTGCCGTCGGGATCGAACTTCTCGCCCTGCAGGATCGGATTGAAGACGCGGAAATAGGGCGCGGCATCGGCGCCGGAGCCGGCGACCCATTGCCAGTTCGCCGGATTGGAGCCGGCATCGGCATCGACCAGCGTGTCCCAAAACCATTGTTCGCCGGCGCGCCAGTCGATCAAAAGGTGCTTCACCAGGAAGGAAGCGACCACCATCCGCACCCGGTTGTGCATCACGCCGGTGTGCCAGAGCTCGCGCATGCCGGCATCGACGATTGGATAGCCGGTGAGGCCGCGCTGCCAGGCCTTCAGCGCGCGGGCGTCGCGCTTCCACGGAAAGGCGTCGAACTGTTGCTGCAGATTCCGCTCGGCCAGGTCGGGGACGTCGAACAGCAGGTGACGGCAGAACTCGCGCCAGCCGAGTTCGCTGAGGAATTTGTCGATACCGCCGGCCAGACGTGGGTGCTTGGCGGCGGCGAAACGGGCGGCGTGCCAGAGCTGGCGCGGGCTGATCTCGCCGAAGCGCAGATGCGGCGACAGGCGCGAGGTGCCGTCGCGGTCGGGCCGGTCGCGGTCGTCGGTGTAGCCGCGGACGCGATCGTCGAGGAACGCCTTCAGCCGCGCCTGCGCCGCGGCTTCGCCGGGCGTCCAGTTCTCGCGCAGGCCGCCGGCCCAATCGGGCCTGACAGGCTCGAGGCCCCAGTCGTCGAGGGCTTCGCTGGCAATGCCGCCGATCGATGTGAGCTTCTTCGGCGCCGGCAACGGCTTTGGCGGATCGCCAAGCCCCTGCACACGACGCCAGAATGGCGTGAAGACGCGCAGCCCCCGGTTATCCTTGTTGCGGATGGCCTTGGGTTCAACGAGCAGGTCGCCAGGGAAATTCTGCGAGTCTCTTCCGTCACTTGCCAGCGCGGACTCAACGTCGGCGGTGACAGCTTGATGCGGCGCCTGCGCGACGTCATTCCAGAACACGGCGCTTGCATTGGTTTCGCGCGTCAGCGTGGCGATCACGGACGCTGCCGGTCCGGTGCGCAGCACCAGCGTTCCGCCGATCGCCTCGAGGCCCTTGCCGAGCGCGCGCAGCGATTGCGCCAACCACCAGCGCGTCGCGCCCCCGAGGGGGCGCGCGGCTGGAGGTTTCAAGGCAGCGCTTTGTTGGTCGCGGACATAGAGGCCAACCACGGGCACGCCGCGGCCGGCGGCTTCGTGCAGGGCCGGGTGATCCGACAGCCTCAGATCGTCGCGGAACCAGACGATAACAGGCTGCGCGCGGGCCACCCGGAGGATGCGTATCTGCCGTTACTTCGGCTGCGGCACGATGCGGATATAGGGCTTCGGCTCCTTCCAGCCCTGCGGATAGATCGTCTTGGCCTCGTCGTTGGTCACCGAGCCCGCGATGATCACGTCCTCGCCCTGCTTCCAATCGGCAGGCGTGGCGACCCGATGCTTGGCGGTGAGTTGCAGCGAGTCGATGACGCGCAGGATCTCCTGGAAGTTCCGGCCGGTGGTCATCGGATAGACCAGCACCAGCTTGATCTTCTTGTCGGGGCCGATGATGAAGACGTTGCGAACCGTCTGATTGTCCGCCGGCGTGCGGGTGAGGGGATCGCCGGACGTCGAAGCCGGCAGCATCTCGTAAAGCTTGGAGACGTTGAAGTCGGTGTCGGCGATCAGCGGATAGTTCGGGGCGGCGCCCTGCGTCTCCAGGATGTCCTCGGCCCATTTGGCGTGGCGATCCGCGGGATCGACCGACAGGCCGATCAGCTTAATGCCGCGCTTGTCAAATTCCGGTTTCAGCTTGGCCAGCGCGCCGAGTTCGGTCGTGCAGACCGGGGTGAAGTCCTTCGGATGGGAGAACAGCAGGGCCCAGCTGTTGCCGATCCAGTCATGGAACTTGATCTTGCCCTCGGTGGTCTGGGCCTCGAAGTCGGGAGCGGTCGCGCCAATCGGAAGTGTCATGATCTTACCTCATCTCATTGATGTTGCGGGATAATTCGTATCTGAGGTCGTCTGTTCCAGTATAGGACGGAACAAGGCTTAAGTGAACCGGTTCATGAAAAAGGTGAGATTGTTCTCATAGCGGGGGAATTCCAAGCAACTTGTTTTGATCGATATCCCTGCGGCGAAATATCAGATGCGGCACAAAAGCTTGGAAATGCCCAGATAAAGCCGCTTATCGCCGTCATCACGCCGGCCCCGGCTGCTATAGGACTGAACCGCGAAAGCTTCCAAAGCGACCAAATGGCAACCATCTAAAAATCTCGGAACGCAAGTTTCGAATCATTAACCACTCGTTTACGCCCGCATGGAAAAGCTGGCCTGAGATAGGAATTGAAAGCTCCCACAATGTCTGCCCCAAGTACCAAGACCGCTGAGGCTCTCAGCGGTGCGTTGCATCCATCCTGCCGCAAGACCGCTGCCCATGCGCTGACCATCGTGCGCGACGGCGTGATCACCGGCGAAGGCCCGACCACCAAGGGCCGTATCCATTTCTCCCGCTCACTCGACGCCGATGACGCAGCCTGGTGCGCGCGCATCCTGACGGCGGCCGCGGTCGAGCATCAGCCGGTCAGCCGGGCCGAGATCGAGGCGCTGTTTTCGATCAACGAGGCCGCCGCCGAGCGCAGCGATGACGGCAGGTTCGACGATCTGCTCGCCAAGGCGATCGCCCATCATGCCGCCTCGGAGTCCGGCCTGCCGGTGCCGCCCCGCACGGTCGCGCTGTCGCCCGACACCGAGATCGATCGCTGGGCGCCGACCCAAGGCGCCAAGATCGACACCAAGGTATTGGAATGGATCGCGGGCCAGATGCGTGGCCAGCGCCGCACCGGCCGTGCGCTGGCGGCGATGGTGGCGACGCTGGTCGGCGCCGCCGCGCTGCCGCTCGCAGCCCAGCTGCCCAACGTGTTCGACATCGGGATGATGTAGGCCATCATCCCGAGTGACTGATCTTGACGAGAGCGGCGGGGATTACTTCCCCGCCGTTTTCTGTTTGCCGCCGGTCTCCTCGAGCCCGAGCGTCCGCCCCGGGAACCCGGCGACGTCGAAATAGCGGGTCGAGAGCACGCGCTGGAATTTCAGCACGGTACGCAGGCCGTTGGCCGAAGGCTTCTTCGACATCAGGGTGCCCTCGGCCATCTTAGGCACGATGCCGTTCGGCAGCGCTTCCGACATCACCCGGCCGATCAGCCCGCCATTGTTCGGCGCGCGCAGGCCGAGCAGCTGCGCCGCGGTCATGCCGACATCGGCATTGCTGACCGGCAGCGGATCGACATAGCCCGCCTTGAAGTCGGGGCCGATCGCGGCGGTGAAGTTGAAGGTGTCGCCGCGGCTGAAGCTGCCATGCATGCCCTGGCCCTGGCGCAGCACGGTGTCGGCGATCTGCACCGAGCAATTGGTCGGGATCGCGCAGCCGCTCGACCAGGAGCGGAAGTTGACCACGATCGACGGGTTCGGCGTCACCGCCTTGCCCTTCAGATTGAGGTTCGACATCGGCAGCGTGCCCGGGAAGTTGCCGAGCTTGTCGTCGACAAACAGGCCGCTGACATAGTCCTGCTCGAGCAGCGCCTTGATGACGCGGTCGGCGAGCTTCTTGTCGCGGTTCGGCAGATAGATCAGGTCCGAGCCGCCATTGGTCGCGATCACGACATCGGGCTTGGCCGGGTCCTGGCCGAGCACGCCGTTGCCGGCCTTCGGATGGGCATTGTCGGCGACCTTGGCGTTCTTGTCGTTGGGGTCGAACAGCGGCAGGTTCAGCGCCTTGGCGAGATCGATCGCCAAAAAGCCCATCGGCAGGAAATCCTTCGGCGTGTCGTCAAAGGCGATCTTGGCCGAGGGGCTGGTCTTGCTCTCCTTCGAGATCGTCGAGAAGCCGTGGTCGGAGGAGACCATGATGTTGGTGTTGGCGGAAAGCCCGAGCTCGTCGAGCGCCTTGCGGAGCTGGGCGAGGTTGTTGTCGGCATTCTTGATGCCGGCCATCGAGGTCGGGCCATTGATGCCGGGGGTGATGGTGTTGAGGCTGTCGCCGGTGTTGTGCTGGCTGCCGTCCGGATCGCGCGACCAGAACACCAGCACGAACGGCTTGTTGCGCGCCTTGAACATCGGCAGCACGACCTTGGTCGCGACATCGGCCATGTAGGCCTGCTGGGCGACGTTGGCGACCGTCGTGCCTGGCGTCTTGGCGTCGCCCGCCTTGGCGTTATCGCCGCGGCTCGGGGTGGCGAGCGGCAGGCCGGCCTTGGTCAGTGCCTCCTTCACCTCGTCGGAGAGCGGCACGCCGGTCTTGCCGCCGGTGGAATCGTCGACCACGATCGTGTTCTTGCCGCGATCGGTGTGGTCGAACAGCAGGGTCGGGCCGACCTTGCCGATGGCGGCGGTGCTGAAGCCCTGGCCGCGGGCCATCTTCAACAGCGTCTCCTCGTTGAGGTAGTCGCCATTGAAGTGATCGTCGACATCGGCGAGCACGGCGTCGTTCTCGATGAACGGCACCACGGTGTCGCCGGCCGGCACCGAGGTGTAGCCGGTATAGATCGTGTTGGAGAAGGTGCCGGTGTCGCCGAGATAATGCCCGGTCGAGAGCGCCGAGCTGTTCGCCATCGTGAAGGTCGGAAACAGCGAATGCGAGTTCTTGAAGTTGACGCCCTTGTCGCGGATCTCGGCCATCGTCGGTGCCGTCTCCGGCGTCACGATGCCGCCGCGCAGGCCGTCCGGAACGAACAGGATGAGGTTGCGGGGCTTGGCGTTCTGCGCCGAGGCGGCGCCCGCTGAAAGCGCGATCATGCTCGCGGACAGTAACGTAATGGCTCGACGCATTCTTTATTCCCCCAAATGAAGCCCCGCGGCAGCCCGCCGCCGCCTTCGTTTAGTTTTGCCATATGACAGAGATGTTACAGCGCTTGTTCAGCGCTGCAACTGGCGGATTTTTCCTGGCGACGGCCGGTCAACACACCGTCATTCCGCGGGCTGAATCGCGGCTCGCTCATTGTGCGCAGCACTGCCGGCATGTCCGTACCGTGCATAGAGCGCAGGCAGCACGGCAAGCGTCAACAGGGTTGCGCTGATCAGCCCGCCGATCACGACGGTGGCGAGCGGCTTCTGCACCTCGGCGCCGGTTCCGGTGGCGAAGGCCATCGGCACGAAGCCGAGCGAGGCCACCAGCGCGGTCATCACGACGGGCCGGAAGCGGGTGAGGGCGCCTTGCTCGATGGCCTCCCGCAACGGCACGCCGCGCTCGCGCAACTGCCTGACGAAGCTCAGCATCACCAGCCCGTTCAGCACCGCAACGCCTGAGAGCGCGATGAAGCCGACCGCCGCCGAGATCGAGAACGGCATGTCGCGGAGCCACAGCGCCGCGATGCCGCCGGTCAGCGCCAGCGGCACCGCGCTGAACACCAAGAGCGCATCGCGCGCCGAGCCCATCGCGGCCAGCAGCAACAGGAAGATCATCGCAAAGCAGGCCGGCACCACGACGGCAAGGCGCTGGCGCGCTGCCGCGAGATTTTCCGACTGGCCGCCCCAGGTCATCCAGTACCCCGGCGGCAGCTTCACCGATTGCGCGACACTGGCCTGGGCTTCCTCGACCACCGAGCCGAGATCGCGGCCGCGGACATTGGCCGTCACCACGATGCGGCGCTTGCCGTTTTCGCGGCTGATCTGGTTCGGCCCTTCGGTGAAGGAGAACTGCGCGACGCGGTTGAGCGGCAGGCTCTGCACAGGTGAGTTCGGCGTTGCCTTTGGCAACGCGACCGGCAAATTGCTCAATGCTTCCAGATCGGAGCGCACGCTCTCCGGCAATCGCACCACGATGTCGAAGCTGCGATCGCCCTCGTACACGACGCCGGCATCCTGGCCGCCGACCGCGGCACCGATCACGTCGTGCACAGCGGAGACGCTCAAACCGCGCCGGGCGATCGCCGCCTTGTCGACCTTGATCTCGAGGATGGGGAGGCCGCTCGTCTGCTCGACCTTGACGTCGGTCGCGCCGCGCACGCTCCGTAGCGCCGCCGCAACCTGGTTGGCGGCCTTCTGCATCGGCTCGAACTCGTCGCCGAACACCTTGACTGCGATATCGCCGCGCACGCCGGCGAGCAGCTCGTTGAAGCGCATCTGGATCGGCTGAGTGAACTCATAGACGTTCCCCGGCAGCCGGCCGACCGCCTTCGAGATGTCCCCGATCAATTGCTCCTTGGTCAACGATGGATCCGGCCACTCTGCGCGCGGCTTCAGGATGATGAAAGTGTCGGATGCGTTTGGCGGCATCGGATCGCTCGCCACCTCGGCGGTGCCGGTCTTGGAGAAGACGAACGACACCTGCGGAAAGCGGCTGACGGCCTTCTCGACCGAGAGCTGCATCGACTGCGACTGCGACAGCGCCGTGCTCGGAATTCTGAGCGCGTGCATGGCAATATTCTTCTCGTCGAGCGAGGGGATGAACTCCTGGCCGAGGCGGAAGAACCCGAACAGGGCGGCCGCGAACAGCACGACCGCTACCGCGATGATGGGGACCGGCGTTGCGATCGCTCGGTGCAACAACGGGCTGTACCAGCGCTTCAGTGCCGCAACGAGCCAGTTTTCCTTCTCCTGCACGCGGCCGGTGATGCCGATCGCGATCAGCGCGGGAACCAGCGTCAGCGACAGCACGAAGGCCGCGGCAAGTGCGAGGATCACGGTCAGCGCCATCGGCTCGAACATCTTGCCTTCGACGCCGGTGAAGGTGAGCAGCGGGACATAGACCAGCAGGATGATGGCCTGGCCGTAGAGGCTCGGCTGGACCATTTCGACCGCGGAGGCGTGCACCGTCGCCAGCCGCTCGTCGCGCGTCAGCACGCGGCCGAGCGCGTGCTGCTTCTCGGCGAGGTGACGCAGGCTGTTCTCGGTGATGATGACGGCACCGTCGACGATCAGGCCGAAATCGAGTGCACCGAGGCTCATCAGATTGGCGCTGATGCGCCCCTGCCACATGCCGATGGCCGTCATCAGCATCGCGATCGGGATCACCAGCGCGGTGATCAGCGCCGCCCGGAAATTGCCGAGCAGCATGAACAACACCGCGATCACGAGCAGCGCGCCTTCGGAGAGGTTGCGTGCCACGGTGCCGATGGTCGCATCGACCAGCTGGGTGCGATCGAGTACCGTCTTGACCTCGATACCCGCCGGCAAGGATGGGGTGATTGTGCGCAGTTTGGCGTCGACCGCGGCCGATACGGTGCGGCTGTTGGCGCCGATCAGCATCAGCGCGGTGCCGACCACGACCTCGCGGCCGTTCTCGCTGGCGCTGCCGGTGCGCGTCTCGCCGCCGATCGAAAGCGTCGCGAGGTCGCGGATCCGGACCGGGACGCCGCCGCGGGTGGTGACGACGACGGCGCCGAGTTCCTCGATGGCTTCGAGCCGCCCGCCGGACCGCACCACGATGCCTTCACCATTGCGCTCGATATAGCGCGCGCCGCGGCTGACATTGTTGCTCTCGATCGCCTTGGCGACGTCGGCAAAGGTGAGGCCGAGCGCGATCAGCTTCGCCGCATCGGGATGGACCTGGTACTGCTTGAGGTACCCGCCGATCGAATCCACGCCGGCGACACCCGGCACCATCTTGATCTGCGGCTTGATGATCCAGTCCTGCACCGTGCGCAGATAGGCGTCCTTCTCGACCTCGCTTTGCAGCATCTGGCCATCGGCCGTGAGGAAGCGGCCGTCGCTTTGCAGGCCCGGCGCGCCGTCGGTCTGCACAGGTTGTCCGGAGAAATGCACGGTCCACATGTAGATTTCGCCAAGGCCGGTCGAGGTCGGGCCGATCCTGGGCTCAATGCCTTGCGGCAGGCGCGCGCGGACTTCGGTCAGGCGTTCGCCGACCTGCTGGCGGGCGAAATAGATGTCGGTGGCTTCGCTGAACACTGCCGTGATCTGCGAGAAGCCGTTGCGGGAGAGCGAGCGCGTGCTCTCGAGTCCCGGCGCGCCCGCCAATGCGGTCTCGATCGGGAAGGTGATCTGCTTCTCGATTTCCGCCGGCGACAGCGCTGGTGCGACGGTGTTGATCTGGACCTGCTTGTTGGTGATGTCGGGCACCGCGTCGATCGGCAATTTGGTCAACGCGAGACCGCCGAGGAACATCAGGACCGCGGTGAGCGTGACGACGACCCAGCGCCGCTGGATCGCAAGGCCGATGATGCGCTCAATCATTGCCGTGCTCCGCCTCGTCCTTCTCGATTTCGGCCTTCAGCGTGAAGGTGTTCTGCACGGCGATGGTTTCGCCCGCAGCGAGGCCGGCGACGATCTCGATATCGTCGTCGTCTTCACGGCCGGTCCGCACGGACCTCGCCTCGAAGCCGTCGGCATCGCGCACGAACACGGTCGGCGTCCCCTTGATGGTCTGGATCGCCTTCTTCGGGACGATCACGGTTGATGGCGCGCCCGACAGCGGGACCTCCGCGGTGACGAACGTGCCTGGTTTCCAGCGGTGATCCCTGTTGGGCATGGTCGCGATCACGCGGGCGTTGCGGGTCTCGCGGTCGAGCAGGGGGCTGACGAAGATCACGCCGGCGCTGGCTTCATCCTCGGTGCCGATGGCGCGGATCTTCACCGAGACGCCTTCGCGGACTGCGTTGATGTCTTCGGGCGAAACCGCCAGATCGACCCAGATGTCGTCGAGATTGACGATGACGTAGAGCTCGCTTTCCTGCCCCTCGCGCCCGATCAGTCCGCCGAGGTCGACGCGCCGTTCGGAGACGCGGCCACTGATCGGCGCGCGCAGGAACTGGGTCCGCAGGCTCTCCGGGGGCTGGTTGGGCAGGTCGGCGATCTCGCTTTCCGACAGACCCAGCGCAAGCAGCTTCTGGCGCGCGCCGTCGAGCTTGATCTGGGCGTCGTTTGCGGTCAGCCGTGTGCGCAGGAACTCGTTCTCCGACACGATACGGGTCTCGACCAGCGTCTTCTGCCTCGCATAGAGGGTCTGCTGCAGATCGTTGGTGAGCCGCGCGGCGAGGTATTCGCTCTTGGCGTCGGCCACCTCGCGACTTTCGATCGCGGCGACGATCTCGCCCTTCTCGACGACGTCGCCGAGACGCTTGCGCAATTCGGTGACCGTCGCGAGCACACGCACCGAGACGCGGCCGATATGGTCGGCATCGGGGATCAGCGATCCCGGCGCGAGGAAATGCCGCTTCAGCATGCCGCCACCGGCTTGCGCGAAGGTGATGCCGGCGTCGCGAATCTGGTCTTCGCTCAGCTCGATATGTCCGGGAGCCTCATGGCTCGCCTCGGTCTTCGTGTGTGTCGCCGCAGTCTGCCGCGTCGTCGCCGGGAACTTGACCGGCCAGCCGATCCATCCGGCCGCCACAACGACCAGTGCGATGCCGGCGGCGACGCCAGCGAAAAATACAACAACCCGTTTCATATGCGCCTCTCCGCAGCGCATGCCGGTGGCCCTGCGCTGTCGCGACATCGATTTGTGCGGAAGCGTGCCCGCTGCCTGATGGCGGCGGCGCACGGCCGGTCATGTCGACCGGATCAGGCGCGGGGTGGTTTGAATGGAGAGAGGCGGTCGGCCGATGCGGGCTGGCGGATGCTGCTGTCGCCATAGCTATTCGGTGCATAGGCGATGGGGAACGCCGTCTCCTGCGGAGCCACCGAGGCGAAGTGCGTCAGGCAGTGGTCGCCGTGCAGTGAAGCCGGATGCGCGGGAGCCTTGCCGCCGGTGTCGTTGATCGACTGTGCGATCGGGAAGCCGGGAGCTGCATCGTCATCGCCGTCGAAGGTCCAGCCGTGGAAGAACGACAGCACCAGCGCAAGCGAAATCAGTCCCGCAAGCAGGCTGCGCCAGCGGCGCGTTCCCGTTGCGTGAAGGGAAAACTGAATCATGGTGCGCGAAGCGGCCATGAGCCCTCATTAGCGCTGTGACTGCGCGCATTCAAGTTCGAACCCGCGACAGATTGGCCGTGGATACTATAACGTTACACGCTATCTGCGGTTCGGCGCATCAGCCAGCGGCGCGCCGCGACGATAGCCCAGATCGCTTCGACCAGGCCGAACGGCCAGGCGCCCTGCAGGAAGCCGTAGGCCGAGCCGAGCGCGCAGGAGACCGCGAAGGCCAGGATGAACCAGGGGCTGCGATCTTCCGCCGCATAGCAGACGAGCATCATGGTCACCGCGAACAATCCGAACAGCGTGAGCGCATCCATCGCGCAGGTGAACCTCGCTATATCGATGTTGATATCTGAGCATGCCTGAGGTGGAATATCCATTCAGCGTCGCCGCCTGAAAGGACTGCCCCCATGAAGCGCATGCATGTTCACGTCGCCGTCAAGGACATTCCGCAATCGATCGGCTTCTACTCGGCACTGTTCGGGGCTGGGCCTACGGTCGTGAAGTCAGACTATGCCAAATGGATGCTCGACGATCCCTGCGTCAACTTCGCGATCTCGAGCCGCGGCCGCGAGCCGGGCCTCGATCACCTCGGTATTCAGGTGGAGAGCGCGGAAGAGCTCGGCGAGGTCTATGGACGGCTGCGCAAGGCAGGCGGCGAGGTCATCGAGCAGGGCCAGACAGTGTGCTGCTATGCCAAGTCGGAGAAGTCGTGGATCGACGATCCCGCCGGGATCGCGTGGGAGACGTTCCATACGACGGGCGAGAGCATCGTCTATGGCGACGGCACCGGCGAGCGAACTGCGCGCGTCGCGCACGAGAAGCCGGGCGAGACACAAAGCGCGTGCTGCGCGCCGCAGCCCCAGATCGTCCCTTCAGAGGCATCGAACTGCTGCCGGTCCTGAAGCAGAACCATACTTGTCGATGAATTGCGTCGACGCGTTCGTCGGTAATGGGCAATTCCGTCGGGCCATCGGATGGGACTTCGGAGCCCGCTGCAATCGGCGGTGGTGGAATCGGCCTGCCGGCTATCGCCGCTTGAATGCGGTCGTAGATTGTAGCCGATCTTCGTATGAACGCGGTTTGAGGCGCCTCGCGGGCGCTGACGCACCACGTTACCGCTGTAAGCAAAGGCTTAATGCCTGCTACATAATATCCCGCGGTCAACTGCCCCCCGCGCTAACCGCCGGTCAACCATGCGGCTTCTGCCACTCAAGGATCCCGAGCGGTCCTGGCGTCACATCAAGGCACAATGGAAGAAGGACGCTGAAGGCGTCGGTGAGGATTTTTCCACCATCGGAGGCATCACCGCTTTCGAGGCGCTGGCGTCGAGAGAGGGCGACAGCCAGGGGCTGTATCACCTGACCGACGGCGAGCGCGTCCATGCGGTCTGCCAGGTGAGACGTCTCTTGATGAGCAAGTATACCGGGCCGGCGCTCAGCGCGCGGTTCGTCAACGTCTCTCCGATCTATGATCTCGGCCTCACCGATTCCGGCAGTTACGGGCAGATGCTCGTGGCGCTGTTCTCGGGTGTCGTCTGGCTGTCGAGGGATGCGCTGTCGGCCACCCATATCCGCTTTCTTCTGAAGAGCCCGGGCGATTCGCAATTCTTCGCTGCGCTCAAGGTCGCGACGCCATATTCACCGTTCTCGAAATTCACCATCGAGGGCGCGCTGATCGAGTGCAGCCTGAAGGAGGCCGGCGCGGCGTCCGGAGCTGTCTCCTGACGGTGGATCGCCTCTGGTCCGCGTTCGTCTTAACCGTCCGATAACTGATTTTCCTAACCGCCCCTTGGGTTGTGTTCCCCTACAAGGGCAGCCGCAAGGGGCGGGAAAATGTCGGTTGTCTCCACGAACAGCGCGATGCCGGAATACCGGCGGCTGTCGATCAAAGGTGTGTCGCGCACCACAAGGATGGGCGCCATCCAGTGGCTCGTCTTGAGTGCCGCGCTGCTGGTGCTCGCGATCACGCTTGGCACCGGCTATCTCGCGCTGCAGTTTCGCGAGCGTGCGCTCGAGATGTCCGAACGCGAGCTCAACAACACCGCGCTGTTGCTGTCGCGGCATTTCGACCAGCAGCTTGTCGATCTCCAGCACGTCCACGACGACGTCGTGAATTATTTGCGGGCCGAGCAGGTCGAGACCGCCGATCAGTTCGAAAAGAGCATGTCCCTACTGAGCGCGCACGAAATGCTGCGCACGCGGCTGGCGACACTGCCGCATGTCGGCGGGCTCAATCTGTTCAATGCCAAGGGATGGCTGATCAACTCGTCCGAGATGTGGCCGGTGCCCGACATCAGCGTCGCGGACCGGCGCTATTTCCAGGAGTTCACCTCGGGACGGCCCACGTCGCCCGTGATCGTCGAACCGGCGATGAGCAAGGTGACCGGCAACTGGATCACGATCTTTGCGCGCAAGATCACCGGGCGCAATGGCGAGATCATCGGCTTTGCGAGCCGCGGCGTCGAGCCGAGCCATTTCGAGGATTTCGTGGCCTCGCTGGCGCTGAACGGCGACACCGTAATCTCGATTATCCACCGCGACGGTACCATCATCGCGCGCTATCCGCAGGATGCCAGCGTGGTTGGCCGCAACATCGCCGATCAGCCGGCGTTCCGGAAGGTCATCAGTCTTGGCGGCAATCTGTCGGGACGCTTCGTCGGCGCGTCGGGCGACGAAAATGTCGGGGCCGTGAAGTCACTGTCGCACTTTCCGATCCTGATCCTCGCCACCACGCGAACCTCCAGCGCGCTGGCGGACTGGCGCGCCCAGACCAAGCTGCAGTTCTGCGCTGCGGTGCTAGCGGTGCTGATTGTCATCATGATGGTCTTCCTGATCGTGCGGCAGCTGCGGCGGCAGCACGACGCGGCGCAGCGCCGGCTGTCCGAGCAGAGCCAGCAGCTCGACACCGCCATCAACACCATGACGCAGGGCCTGCTGTTGTTCGATGACTCGGCGCGGCTCGTGATCTGCAATCAACAATATATCGACATGTTCGGCCTCTCGCCCGACATCGCCAAGCCGGGATGCCATCTGCGCGACCTGATCCTGCATCGCCAGGCGACCGGCTCTTTCGTCGGCGATGTCGATGCGTACTGCGCGCGCTTCATCAACCCGGACAGCGACAAAGTCCAGGACGCTGTGATCACGATCCCGGACGGCCGCAGCATCCATCTGATCTACAAGCGCTCGCCCGACGGCGGCTGGGCCACCACGCTCGAGGACGTCACCGAAGGGCGGCGCGCGCAGGCGCGCATCGAATATCTCGCGCATTACGATGCCCTGACCAATCTGCCGAACCGGACGCTGCTGCAGCGCCACGCGGAAGGGCTGCTGCTCGGGCCGACGGCGCGCGAGTTCGCGATTCTTTATATCGATATCGATGAGTTCAAGCGGATCAATGACACGCTGGGTCATCTGATCGGCGACGAATTCCTCCGGCGCGTTGCCGAAAAGCTGCGCCAATCGGTCGGCTCGGGCGACTTCATCGCGCGGCTCGGCGGCGACGAGTTCGCCATCGTCCAGCGCGACATTGCCTCGGATGACGACGTCAGCGACCTGGTTGCGCGCGTCTATCAGTCGCTGCGCACGCCGTTCGACTGTCTCGGCCATCGGCTGTCGAGCGATGCCAGCATCGGCATCGCGATCGCACCACGCCACGGCTCCGACCTGTTCGACTTGCTCAAATGCGCCGATCTGGCGATGTACGCCGCCAAGGCGGCCGGTCGCAGGACCTATCGGTTCTTCGACCCGGCGATGGAGAAGCACGCCCATCTGCGCCGGGCGCTGGAGGCCGACTTGCGAACCGCGCTGGCCGAGGGCGGCTTCGAGCTGCACTATCAGCCGCTGGTCGATTTGCGCAGCGACGAGGTCACCGGCTGCGAGGCGCTGCTGCGCTGGCGGCACCCGGTGCGCGGCATGATCTCGCCGACCGAGTTCATACCCCTTGCCGAGGAAACCGGCCTGATCGAGGGGATCGGGCAGTGGGTGCTGCACACTGCCTGCACCGAGGCGGCGGGCTGGCCCGCGCATGTGCGGCTCGCGGTCAACGTGTCCCCCGTCCAGTTCAAGTCGGAGACGCTGGCGCTGAAGGTCGCGAGCGCGCTCGCCGAGAGCGGGCTCGACCCGCGCAGGCTCGAGCTCGAGATCACCGAGGCGGTGCTGATCGCCGACGACGATGCGGCGCTGGTCACGCTCGGCCAGCTCCGCGCGCTCGGTGTCCACATCGCGCTCGACGATTTCGGCACCGGATACTCGTCGCTGCAATACCTGCAGCGCTTCCCGTTCGACAAGATCAAGATCGACCGCAGCTTCGTCAAGGAAGTCACCCGCAACAGCGGCTCGGCCTCGATCATCCGCGCGGTGGTCTCGATCGCCGCCGACCGCAACATGATCACCACCGCCGAGGGCGTCGAGACCGACCAGCAGCGCGACACCGTGCAGATGCTCGGCTGCACGCAGATGCAGGGCTATTTGTTCAGCAAGCCGGTTCCCGCGCAGGACGTCCGAACGCTGCTCGCGGCCGACGCGGTCGAGGACGCGGCATAGGGCGCCGCCGGTCGTCGTTTTCCCGGACATTGAGGAACTGTTTTGCCGGAACCGCGTTCCCTTGCGGGGCTCGACCGGCAGGCGATCAATGAGAACCGCAGCTACGTCCGCGGCCATGCTGCTGTTTGCCTCGTCCATGGCAAACGCAGAGAGTGGCCTTGCGTCCTATTATCACGGCATCGGCAGGAGCGGCGAGATGACCTGTGCGCATCGCAAGCGGCCGTTCGGCAGCATGGTCACGGTGTCCTATGGCGGGAAATCGATCCGGTGCCGCGTCAATGATCGCGGCCCGTTCATTCGCGGACGGATCATCGACGTTTCGACCACGGCGGCCCGCGCGCTTGGCATCCTTCAGCTCGGCGTCGCGCATGTGGTGATCGAATAGCTCGCGACCGAAGGCGGGATCAGGGCTTGGAAGCCCGCTGCTCGGCGATCGCCTTCCTGAGCGTGCGCGACAGCGCCTCGACCGAATAGGGTTTCTGGATCAGCTCGAAGCCGCTGTGCGCGTTCTCGGCGAGCACGTTGCTGTAGCCGCTGGTCAGCACCACCGGCAGGCCGGGAAAGCGATGGCGGATCACGCCTGCGAGCTCGACGCCGTTCATGCCGGGCATGATCACGTCGGAGAACACGAGGTCGGCGGCGAACTCGTTCTCCGACAGGATCGCGAGCGCTGCGTTGGCATTGGCGGCGCGCTTGACCGAATAGCCGAGATCCTCGAGCAGCTCGGTGGAGAATTGGCCGACATCATCATTGTCCTCCACCACGAGAACGCGATAGCCGCGGCCGATCGAGGTCTGCTCGGTGCCCGCGCTGGCTGCGACCTTGGTATCGGCCGGGCGCATCGCCTGCGGCAGATAGATGGTGAAGGCCGCGCCGTGCCCGGGCGTAGAGGTGACTTCGATGTCGCCGTCGGATTGCTTGACGAAGCCGAAGGCCTGGCTCAATCCGAGGCCCGTTCCCTTGCCGACCTCCTTGGTCGTGAAGAACGGTTCGAAGATCGCATCGAGATTTTCCGGCGAGATGCCGGTGCCGGTATCCTGGATCGAGACCGTCACGAAATCGCCGCTGCGCGAGGCCTGGCCGCGCAGGGCAGGGATGCTCCTGGCCTTCCTGACGCGGATCGTCATCAGGCCTTCGCCGTTCATCGCGTCGCGGCCGTTGACCGCAAGATTGATCAACGCGGTCTCGAACTGGCCGATATCGGCGATCGCAAAGCAGTCGGGGTCGTCGATCCTGATCTCGATGTGGATCCGTCCGCCGACCAGCGGGCGGATCAGCTGGGTCACGCTGTCGACCTGGGTGCCGACATTGAACACTTCGGGATTGAGCGGCTGCCGGCGCGCAAACGCCAACAGCTGGGCGGTCAGCTTGGAGGCCCGCTCCACGGTCTCGGCGATCGCGTCGATGTAGCGGCGACGCCGCTCATCCGGCAGCTCGCGGCGGCGCAGGAAGTCGGTCGCCGAACGAATGATGGTGAGCAGATTGTTGAAGTCGTGCGCGACGCCGCCGGTGAGCTGGCCGACGGCCTCCATCTTCTGCGACTGCCGCAGCGCCTCCTCGCCGCGGCGCCGTTCGGTGATGTCGACGGCCTCCGGCACCGCGCCGACGATCGTGCCGTGCTGGTCCTGCAGCGGCCGCATCGCGAAATCGAAATAGCGCTCGCCCGCCGGCAGGCGCAGTAGCAGCTCGATCTTGACCTCCTCGCCGCGCATTGCGGTCGCGAAGGCATTCTGGATCAGGCGTGGCATGCCGTCGGTCGCGGCGAACCACGGCGTGTCCCAGAACGGCTTGCCGACGACATCGGCGGCATCGGTACCGATGCCGGCGAGCGCAGTCTGGTTGGTGTAGAGCAGGACGCCATCCCGGTTGAGAAGCATCTGGTATTGATGACTGGTCTCCAGGATCGCGCGGGTCTGGGCTTCGCGGGATTCGAGCTGCGCGGTGCGCTCCAGGATGCGCCGCTCCAGCGACTCGTTGAGCTTGCGCAGCTCGATCTCGGCTTCCTTGGCGGCCGTGATGTCGTGGGCGACGCCGATGAAGCCGATATGCTTGCCGGTCGGGTCCCAGCGCGGCTGCGACTCCGAGCGCAGCCAGCGCCAGTCGCCGGCCGCATTGCGGTAGCGCGCCTCGAGCACGAACGGCTTGAGCGAGAGCTCGCCGGTGATCTGCTCCTGCAGGATATTCGGCAGATCATCCGGATGCAGCGCCTTGCGCCAGTCGAACACGACCGCTTCCTCGAACGGCAGGCCGAGGAAGTCGAGATAGGCCTGGTTGGCGAAGGAGCGGGTGCGGTCGAGCTTGGTCACCCAGATCGGCACCGGCGCGCTGTCGGCGATCAGGCGGAAGCGTTCCTCGCTCTCGCGCAGGGTCTCTTGCGCCAGCATCTGGTCGGTGACGTCTAGATCGGCGCCGACCAGCCGCAACGCTCGTCCGCTGCGGTCGCGCTCGATCTTGGCGACGACGCGGATCCAGCGGCTCTCGCCGTCGTTCGGGCGGATGATGCGGTATTCGGCCGTGTAGTCCTCGCCGCCGGCCTTGAGCACGCCGAACAGATGCTGGATGGTGCGTTCGCGGTCCTCGGGATGAATGCGCGCGACCCAGTTCTCATAGGTCTCGTTGACCTCTTCGGGCGGCAGCCCGTGCACCAGGAGATATTCGGGAGAGCGGCGGTTGCGCACGCCGTCGCGGAAATCGATCTCGAGCCCGCCGACCCGGGCAATGCGCTGAATCCGCGCCAGCTCGGCCTCGCGCTCCTGGAGCTCGCGATGGGCGCGATCGCGTTCGCGCGCGATCTCCTCAAGGTGCTGCCGCAGCCGTTCGGCTGCCGCAGTTTCGGGGAGCACATCAGCGGGATCGGGTGGGGTCATACGCGCCGGCAACCTCTTGGCGCATTTTCACACAGGACAAGGCGGCTTTGCCAGCGTGATTTATCGCGGTCACTTGCTCTTCACTTGCTCTTCACTTGCTCTTCACTTGGTCTTGGCTTGGTCTTTGGGCGGACGGCAATTATAGGCCCTGCGGAACCCGGCGGCCTGGGCATCCTCCTCGGAGCAGAACCAGCGATCCGGATTGTTGAGACCGGGGTAACTGCGGCACGCCTGCAAGTGATAGATGCCGACATTGCCGGTGACGCGGGCGCGCACGGCGTACTTGCCCTTGATGTTGCAGCTTGCCGGCATCGGCAGGTCGTCGGGGAAGAGCGCATCGCGGATCTGCTTGTCGCGGTCGGCCGGGCAGGCGTTGCCGAGCAGGGCGCCGTCCTTCTTGCCGGTCCGGAAATCGCGCGGCGCCACAAAGCAGCCTTTCCAGAGCCCGGCACGATTATCCCTCGCGGTCGCTTCATCCGGCTTGAATCGGCCAGTGGCCGACGTCTCGACATTGAGCGCGTAGCCCTTCTGGACCAGCAGCTGGCTCAGGCTGGTGGGGTCGCCCTCGATCTTGCAGACGCCGAGGCGGCGCTTCTTGAAGGTGGGGTCGACGCCGATATCGTCGCAATGAATCGGCTTGCCGCCGATCAGCTTGGTGAGCTGGTCGCGCGCCTCGATCCCGCAGCTCCAGACATCGGCATGCTCGTCGATGCAGAGCTGATCGGCGGCCGGCGCGTCGATGCCGTCGAGCCGATAGGTCGTGTTGCCGAGCTGAACGGCGCCGGCATCCTTGATGACCGCTGAGGCGGCGAGGGCGGGGGCTGCGGACAGGCCAAGGCTTGCAGACAGGCAGGTCAGGAGGAGCGTCGTGGCGACCGGATTTCGAAACCGCATCATTCTCACTTCAGGTCTTTGGACGTCAGGGCTTGGGCGTCAGGGCTGGGCGTCAGATCTTGATGGCAGGTCTTCGGCGGGCATCCGAACTTCTAGCACAGGCCGGCACGATCCAACCAAGGCCCGTTCGAGTGCGGGCCCGTTCGTGCGAGCCGCGTGCGCGGTGGCATCCGATCGAAGATCCGATTGACTTGATGAGAACAAAATAGGAACATGAAGCGCCAACTGAATCCCGGATACCTCATGATGTCTGCACGGCCCGAATCTGACGACGATGACGGGCTGGAAGCGGCTGTCGATCAGGCCATCTCGGCTTGCGGCGGCAATTTGCGCGCAACCATCCGGGCGCTGATTGTCGCCAATGAATTCCTGGAGAACGAGGTCAGCGAGCTGATGAAAGCCGTGGCGAAGGCGCATTCGCGCGGCCGCTTCAAGACCTATTCGGGCTGAAATACCCCTCAGGCTACCGCCAAGGACTGGCCATGCACCCGGCAGGGTCTGCATTAGACCGTTGCCTCCGGGGTAATTTGCTGTACCACGGAGTGGCCAATCGCCCGTGCCGGATTGCGCGGGGAGGATCCTACCCAATAGACAAATTCAAGTCGAAAAAGCCCAAGCAAGAAGAGCATGTTCAAACGAATCCTGATCGCAAATCGCGGCGAGATCGCCTGCCGGGTCATCAAGACTGCGCGCCGTATGGGGATTGAGACGGTCGCCGTCTATTCCGAGGCCGACCGCGACGCGCTGCATGTCGAGATGGCCGACGAGGCCGTGCTGATCGGCCCGCCCGCCGCGGCCGAGAGCTATCTCCTGATCGACAAGATCGTCGAGGCCTGCCGCAAGACCGGCGCGCAGGCAGTGCATCCCGGCTACGGCTTCCTGTCCGAGCGCGAGGCGTTTCCGCGTGCGCTGGAAGCTGCCGGCATCGTGTTCATCGGCCCGAATCCCGGCGCGATCGCCGCGATGGGCGACAAGATCGAATCCAAGAAGGCCGCGGCCAAGGCCAAGGTCTCGACCGTGCCGGGTCATCTCGGCGTCATCGAGGACGACAAGCACGCCGTCCAGATCGCCGACGAGATCGGCTATCCCGTGATGATCAAGGCCTCCGCCGGCGGCGGCGGCAAGGGCATGCGCATCGCGCATTCCAAATCGGAGGTCGCCGAAGGCTTCAACCTCGCCAAGGCGGAGGCGAAGTCGTCGTTCGGTGACGACCGCGTCTTCATCGAGAAGTTCATCACCGATCCCAGGCACATCGAGATCCAGGTGCTCGGCGACAAGCATGGCAACGTGATCTATCTCGGCGAGCGCGAGTGCTCGATCCAGCGCCGCAACCAGAAGGTTATCGAGGAGGCGCCGTCGCCGCTGCTCGATGAGCAGACCCGCCGCAAGATGGGCGAGCAGGCGGTCGCACTGGCCAAGGCCGTGAACTACGATTCGGCCGGCACCGTTGAGTTCGTCGCCGGCCAGGACAAGAGCTTCTACTTCCTGGAGATGAACACCCGCCTGCAGGTCGAGCATCCCGTCACCGAGCTGATCACCGGCATCGACCTCGTCGAGCAGATGATCCGGGTCGCGGCCGGCGAGAAGCTCGCGCTCGCGCAGAAGGACGTGACGCTGACCGGCTGGGCGGTGGAATCCCGTGTCTACGCCGAGGATCCGTTCCGAAACTTCCTGCCGTCGATCGGACGCCTGGTGAAATACCGTCCGCCGGCCGAGGCCAGCCATGACGGCATCACGATCCGCAACGACACCGGCGTGCAGGAGGGCGGCGAGATCTCGATTCATTACGATCCGATGATCGCCAAGCTCGTCACCCATGCTCCGTCGCGTGCAGCCGCGATCGAGGCGCAGGCGACCGCGCTCGATGCGTTCTATGTCGACGGCATCAGGCACAACATTCCGTTCCTGTCGGCGTTGATGAACCATCCGCGCTGGCGCGAGGGCCGGCTCTCGACCGGTTTCATCGCGGAGGAATTCCCGAAGGGGTTTTCGGCGCGCGCGCCCGAGGGCGAGATCGCGCGGCGGCTGGCCGCGGTCGGTGCTGCGATCGATCACGTGCTGGGCGAACGCAAGCGGCAGATTTCCGGCCAGATGGGTGGCCGCGTGGTGCAGCGTGAGCGCCGCCGCGCGGTGTGGCTCGACCGCGCCGAGATCGCGCTCGACGTCGCGCGCGAGGATGACGCCATCGCGGTGCGCTTCATCGGCACCGACGGGCTGCCCGGCAATCCGCACAACCTCGTGTCGAGTTGGGCGCCGGGCGAGCCGGTCTGGCAGGGCACCATCGACGGCAATTTTGTCGCCGTGCAGGTGCGCGCCATCAACAACGGCTTCCGCCTCGCGCATCAGGGCTATGAGGTGCCGGTCTATGTCTTCACCGAGACCGAGGCGACATCGGCGCGGCTGATGCCGGTGACCTCGGCGGCCGACACCGGCAAGAAGCTGCTGTGCCCGATGCCCGGTCTCGTGGTGTCGATCGCGGTGACCGAGGGCCAGGAGGTCAAGGCCGGCGAGACGCTGGCGGTCGTGGAAGCCATGAAGATGCAGAACGTGCTGCGCGCCGAGCGCGACGGCACGGTCAAGAAGATCCACGCCGCCGCCGGCGCCACGCTCGCGGTCGATGCGCTGATCCTGGAGTTCGCTTAAAAGAGCTCCGCCTTCGCGAAGGTATCGGCGGGCCAGTTGTCGCCGGCGCCGTCGCAAGGACGAACAAGGAGTCCCAGACATGGCTTTCCGCAAACGCCGCGAAGCACTGCGATCGATTCTGAGTGGGTCAACCTGCATTCGCCCGGGCTCGGTCTATGACGCGACCTCGATCCGGATTGCGGAGGATCTCGGTTTCGAACTCGGCATGTTCGGTGGCTCGGTCGCCTCGCTCGCCGTGCTCGGCGATCCCGATATCGCGCTGATCACGCTGACCGAGTTCGCCGAGCAGATACGCCGGATGTCGCGTGCCTCGACCCTGTCGGTGCTTGTCGATGCCGACCATGGTTACGGCAATGCGCTCAATGTTCGCCGCACCGTGCAGGAAGTGGAAGCCGCCGGTGCCGCCGGCCTCACCATCGAGGACACGCTGCTGCCGCAGGCGTTCGGCCAGGCCAAGACGCAACTGATCTCGCTCGAGGAAGGCGTCGGCAAGATGAAGGCCGCGCTCGACGGCCGCAGCGATCCGTCGCTCGTGATCCTCGGCCGGACCGGCGCCGTCTCGATCACAAGTCTCGACGACGCGATTGCACGCGCCAGGGCCTATGAAGCGGTTGGCGTCGACGGGCTGTTCTTCACCGGCATCAAGTCGCGCGGCGAACTGGAGGCGCTCTCGGCCGCGACGACGCTGCCGATCGTGCTCGGCGGGGCGCCGGAGGAGATGACTGCGCCGGATTACCTGGCGAGCCAGCGCGTCAGGATCGCGCTGCAGGGCCACGCGCCGTTCGCCGCCGCAACGCAAGCCGTCTACGAGACGCTGAAGGCGCTGCGCGAAGGCACCCCGCCGAAGAACCTCAAAGGCATCGCTTCGTCCGAACTGACCGGCCGCGTGATGCGCGAGGCGGAGACCAAGGCGCGCAGCGGCGAGTTCCTCGGTCTGAAGAAATGAGCGGCGTGATCCGCCACGTCACCATCAGCGGCCGCGTCCAGGGCGTCGGCTATCGCGCCTGGGTCGACGAGCAGGCAAACGCGCGCGGCCTCGAAGGCTGGGTCCGCAACCGCCGCGACGGCAGCGTCGAGGCGGTGTTTGCCGGAGCCGAGGACGTTGTCGCCGATATGATCGCAGCATGCGACCGCGGCCCGTTCTCTGCGCGCGTCGATGCCGTGCACGCTACGGCGGTCAATTCCGATCTTTTGAACCAGCGCCGGGCAGGGGAGCGGTTCTCGGTCCTGCCGACTGTCTGAAGCACGTTGTTACGCGACGGCCGAAATCACCAGCGCCTGAATGCGGCCTTCGATGGCGCCCTTGCCGAAGCGGTGCGCGAGCGCCGCTGCTGCGTGCTCGGTCGCAGCATCAAGACCGATCCCGCCGCGCGCCTCGATTTCGCCGCGCAGCGGTGAGCCCTGGCAAAAACCGATCGCCGGATCGTGAGGCGCATTCGCCCGGCTTTGCTTCCGGACGGTATCGATCTCGATCTTGCTGAAGCCCGCGGCCGCAAGATCTGCCCGGATCGGGTCGACCGCATAGTGCCCATGAGGCGTGCGTGCCAGGAATCGCGGCGGATCGGTTGGAAAGACCTCTGCCAATGCCTGGGTCACCACGTCGGCAAACTCGTTTTCTTCGATGCGATCCCAGATGTTGAACAGGAAGCGGCCGCCCGGCTTCAGGACACGACGTGCCTCCGCGTAACCCTTGGGCTTGTCGGGGAAGAACATCGCGCCGAACTGGCAGGCGACGACATCGAAGCTCGCATTGTCGAACGGCAGGTTGAGGGCGTCGGCCTGCCGCCACCTGATATCGGCAGCGTCCGGCATCCGCGATTTCGCCCGTTCGAGCATCGGTTCATTCAGGTCGGTCGCTGTGATCCTCGTGGCGCGGCCGAGCGCCGACGACAGCGCGCGGGTGACGGCGCCGGTGCCTGCGGCGGTCTCGAGCAGGTCGTGCGGGCCAAGAGCCTTGGCGCGTTGCGCCAGATCGCGCGCATAGGGTTCAAAGATCATCGGCACCAGCAGCCGGTCGTAAAGTTCTGGAATGGACCCGACGAACTCCTTGTCTGACGCTGGCATCGCAATCTCCCTGGGCGGCCGTGAAGCCGGCTCACGTCGACAGCCTGGCGTACGGCCCGAACTGATCCACCCCGATCAGCTTGGCCGAAGACCTCCGTAACCACAAAGGAAAACTGGTCACCTGCGATCAATCGCGCTCACCGGTGCGTCACACGGGGCAGGAGGCCTTGCGGGTCGCGCGCCCCTTTATGAGCGGTGCGGGAGCCCCTTGACTTCCGCTCCGAACAGTCTGATATTTCTGTCATGACAGAAATAACCGCCAAGAAAAAACTGCCTGCCGCCGTCGAGCGCTTCATCCTGCATTGGGGCGACATGGGCGACGAATGGGGCGTCAATCGTTCGGTCAGCCAGATCCACGGGCTGCTCTATCTCGCCGAGGCGCCGATGACGGCCGAGGACATCGCCGACACCCTCGGCATGGCGCGCTCCAACGTCTCCAATTCGATCAAGGAGCTGTTGTCCTGGGGGTTGATCCGGCGGGTGCCGATCCTCGGTGACCGCCGCGACCATTTCGAGGCCGAGACCGACATCTGGGAAGTCGCGGCCAAGATCGCGGCCGGGCGCAAGGAGCGCGAGATCGATCCCGCGCTGGCAGCCCTGCGTGCCTGCGTTACCGACGCGGCCGGCGATCCCGCCATCAGTCCGCTCGCCAGCAAGCGGCTGAAGGAGATGCTGACATTCACCGAGCTCGTCGACCGCTGGTACACGCAAATGCTGAACGTGCCGCGGCCGCGCCTGGTCGCGCTGATCAAGCTCGGCGAGAAGATCGCAAGTTTCCTGCCCACAGGCAGGGCCAAATAGAGGCCGCGGCGTAACGGGAGTGTGCGATGGCGTCAGCAAGGATATCCAGCCTCAAGACATCGCCGGTCCCGGATACAAAACTGCTCGACGACCATCGCTTCCGCGCATTGCTGCCGGATGAGGATTGGGGACGCCTGCCGGTTGCGATCTGGCGGCGTTTTTCGAAACGCTTCGAGGACGGCAACACCGTCGTCTATGTCGGCGAGGTCGAGGAAGCCTCGAGCAGCCGCGCCGGCTGGTGGCTGGCACAGGTCGCACGGCTGATCGGCGGTCCGCTTCCGACCGGCACCGAGACCGGCGTGCCGATGATCGTCACCGTCACCGAGGATGCGGCAAGCGGCGGCCAGATCTGGACCCGCGTCTGCGCGCGCCGCGACGGCTTCCCGCAGGTGATTCATTCCGCCAAGCGTTTTGCCGGGTCCACCGGGCTCGAGGAGTATGTCGGCTTCGGCCTCAGCATGGCGCTGCGGATCGCGGTCGAGCACGAGGCGCTGGTGTTTCGCAGCGTCGGCTATTCGCTGCAGCTCGGCCCGTTCCGGATGCAGCTGCCCGTATGGTTGACGCCCGGCGCTCTCACCGTGACCCATTCCGATCTCGGCTGCGGCGATTTCCGCTTCACGCTCGAGATCATCCACCCGCGTTTGGGCCGGCTGATCCGTCAGTCCGCCGTGTTCAGGGAGGCCTCGTCATGACGCCGCTGCTTTGGACGCTCGTCGCCATCCAGATCGCGATGGGGGCGTTCGACACCTTCTATCACCACGAATTCACCGAACGGCTTGCCTGGCGTCCGTCGCAGCGCCATGAGCTGCAGCTGCACAGCGTGCGGAACATGCTCTACGCGCTGCTGTTCCTGGTGCTCGGCTGGCTCGAGGTGCACGGCATTTTTGCGATCGCCATCATGGCCGTGCTGGTCGTCGAGGTCGTCATCACGCTGATGGATTTCGTCGAGGAGGATCTGAGCCGAAAGCTGCCGCCGAGCGAACGGATCAACCATACGCTGCTGGCGATCAACTATGGCGCGATCCTGGTGCTGCTTGTGCCGATCCTGATCGGCTGGGCGATGCTGCCGACCGGCGTTGCGCCTGCCTCTGCGGGTCTGCTCAGTCTGTTCGCGACGGCCGCAGCCTTCGGCGCTGCGCTGTTCGGTGCGCGAGACTTCGCCGCGGCAAGACGCCTCGGACGGATGGCCAGCGTGCCGGCCACGACGCTGGTTGAGAAATTGCCGGCGCGGCAGACCGTGCTCGTCACCGGCGCGACCGGCTTCATCGGCAGCCGCCTGGTCGCAAGCCTCACCGCGTCAGGCCATAAGGTCATCGCGCTGATCCGCAACCCCGCGAAGGCCGAGATGCTGGCGCCGCCGGTGACGCTGATCACGAGCCTCGACCAGTTGCCTTCCGACTCAGGGATCGACGCCATCGTCAATCTCGCGGGCGAACCGATCGGCAATGGCCTGTGGACCGAGGCCAAGCGGCGGAAGATCCTCGCCTCGCGGATCGACATGACGGCGGAGGTCGTCAGGCTGATCGCGCGCCTCGAGCGCAAGCCCTCGGTGCTGGTGAGCGGCTCGGCGATCGGCTGGTACGGGCTCTGGCAGGACCAGGTGCTGACGGAATCGGCGAAATCCCACGCCTGCTTCAGTCACGAGCTGTGCGAAGCGTGGGAGAATGCGGCCAGGCCTGCTGCCGATCACGGCGTGCGTGTGGCCTATTTGCGGATCGGTCTCGTGGTCGGCACCGACGGCGGCTTCATCACGCGGATGCTGACGCCGTTCGAGTTCGGTCTCGGCGGTCCGCTCGGCTCGGGCAAGCAGTGGATGTCGTGGATCGAGCGCGACGATCTGGTGCGCCTAATCGCGCATGTGATCGCGAGGCCCGAACTGTCCGGCCCTGTCAACGCCACCGCGCCGATCCCTGTGACCAACACGAAATTCACCGAGGAATTGGGCCGTCGCCTGCATCGGCCCGCGATCTTCCGCGTTCCTGCCGTGCTGCTCCGCGCCGTCGGCGGCGATTTTGCCGATGAGCTGCTGTTGGGCGGCCAGCGGGTGCTGCCGAACAAGGCGTTGAGCAACGGTTTTGTGTTCCGGCACGAAACCTTGCGCAGCGCGTTCGATGCGATCCTGTGAGGAGGGCGATATGTCCAGTGGCTGTTCCCGTGCATTCGGAGGCTGGCTTGCAGGCTGCGGTGCCGCAACGGCGGTGATTGCTGCTATCGGCCAGACCGTGCTGATGTTTGCTGCGCGCGGCGATCTCGCCCGGCTTCTGTACGGCATCGTGGTGCTTTTGATTCCCTCGGCCGTGATCTTCGTCATCACATGCCTGCTGACCGCGATTCCTGCAGCGATCGCGATCTGGCTCGGCGAGGAGCTCCGGATCCGATCCGCCGGGTTCTTCGCCGGCGCAGGCGCTGCGATCGGCGCGCTCAGCATCACGGTGCTGCTGCGGTCTCCGGCCGTCTGGACATCAGGACTTGTCTGTCTGTTCGTCGCAGCCGGATTTGTCGCAGGTCTGACTTACTGGTTTGTCGTGCGAGAGCTGGAAGCCGCCGAGCATTCTTCGTGATGCCGCAGAGCCATGCTCGCACTACGCTGCAGACGCCACGCTGCGGAACGTCGCGGCCAGGGTCCGCAATGCGGCCAACTTCGCGGGGTCGCTGACCTTCGAATGCAGCATAACTTTTGACATACCGAGCCGCGGCAATCTGTGCGTAGGTGCGATGTCGATCAGGCCCGGCGGCGCGATGCGGCGGACGAGCGGAGCGACCGCAAGCCCTGCGAGGGCGGCAGCTACCACCGCGGTGATACCGCCGCCGACGAAGCTTTCGGTCCACGCGATGCCGGCTTTATCGAGCGCCCGCACCGCCATGGCACGCACGCCGCACGGCGGTGCGAGCGTTGCGAGCGGCAGGGCGTCGCCGCGCGGCCATACGAAGCGCTTGGTGGCAAACCAGCCGAATTCGTCCTCCGTCAGTTTCTCGCCGCCGCGCCGGCTGCCTTCCTGGCGCACGATGACAGCATCTAGCTCGCCGGCATCGTAAGCGTCGAGCATCTCGCGCGAGAAGCCGATGGTCACGGCGAGGGCGAGCTGCGAGGCCATCGCGTGCAGCCGCTCCAGCAGGGGTACCAGCTCCGGACCTGCGGCGTGGTCGCTGATCCCGAGCGTGAGCTGCTGCCGCGCCGGTTTCTCGCCGGAGAGTGCACGGTCATGCACCTCGATCAGCGCGCGGGCGTGATGCAGGAAGGCGGCGCCGTCGGCGGTCAGCCGCACCGCGCGCGGCGAACGCTCGACCAGCCGCTTGCCGAGCAGCGTTTCGAGCCGCTGCAACTTCATGCTGATCGCCGCCTGCGTGGTGCCGAGCGCCTCGGCGGCGCGGGTAAAACCCTGCAACTCGGCGACGAGGAGGAAGGCCTGCACGGTATCGATATCGAGCGTCGTCATTGATGATCAGAGATTGTTATCATTGCTATCCGTATAGATAAGATACCAAGATGATGGCGAAAGGTCTAGTGAGAGGAGGCGCGGTTGACCCGCGCCAACCGAATTCAAGGAGACCGATCATGCCGCTTATCACCGTCACCTATGCGACCTCGCGCGAGAGGCCGTCGCTGAAGTCCGACATCGCCGCCGCCGTGTCGGAACTCACCGCTGACATCCTGCACAAGGATCCCAAGGTCACCGCCATCATCGTCAAATCGGCCGCCGCCGCCGACTGGTTCGCCGGCGGCAAGTCGCTCGCCGAGCAGGGGCTCGCGAGCTACTGGCTCGACATCCACGTCACCGAGGGCACCAACACCAAGGACGAGAAGGCGGCCTATCTCGCTGCGCTGTTCAAGCGGATGGGCGAACTGCTCGGGCCGTTGCACACCGAGAGCTATGCCCATGTCGACGAGGTGAAGGGCGATGCCTACGGCTTCGGCGGCCTCACCCAGGAGCGCCGCTACATCGCCGGCAAGCTGGAGGTCGCGCCGCAGAAGGCGGCGGCATGATTGCCAGTTGTCCGGCTGGCGCGTGCCTCAAGGACACTGCCCGCCGATCGTGCTCTCGATCGTGCCGGTCCAGGCGGCATAGCCATCTGCGCTGAGATGGATGCCGTCCTCGACCTGGGGGCTCGCCTGCGTCTGCAACGTGCCGACATCGATCAGCGGGATCGAACGATCACGGGCGGTCTGCCGTATCACCCGGTCGATGTCGGCGAAGCGTGACCGGTCGATGGCATTGGCCAGCACGCCCGACCCGGCAATCGGCGCCAGCGACACGACGAAGACCTTGGCGCCGAGTGCGCCGGCCCGCTGCACGATCTCCTGATAGGACTCGGCAAAAGGGCGCCGGTCGACCACGAGGGCGTCATTGACGCCGACCGAGATCACGACAATGCCCGGCGAAAATTTGATGCGGTCGAACTCCTTGACGAGCTGAAGCACGCCGCTGGCGATCGCACCGGCATAACCCGCGTTGAAGACGGGTCGTCCGCAGATCGCAGGCGAAAAACTGGCGCTTTCGACCAGGCTGTCGCCGACGAAAGCAACCGGTCTCTCGCTGCCATGACGCGTCATGAAATCCTGGACGCGCTGCAGTGTTGCGTCTTGTCGAAGTTTTTCGACCGGAGTGTCCAGCAGGCGATACACCAGGCTTGCGGAGGCCAGAACGATAAACCCGACCAGGAACCGCTTGCGCATCAGATCACAGCGCCGTCGCTTCCGGCAGGCGCGCCGCGGTGTCGCTGAACACCTCGGCGAAGGCTTGCCGGAGCGCGATGTCGACATCGGCCATCGTGACCGGCAGCCCGAGATCGACCAGCGAGGTGACGCCGTAGCGCGGATCGACCACGCCGCAGGGCACGATCGCCTGGAAATGCGAGAGGTCGGGCTCGACATTGATGGCGATGCCGTGGAACGAGACCCAGCGGCGCAGCCGGACGCCGATCGCCGCGATCTTGTCCTCAAAGCCCGGTCCCTTGTCCGGGCGCCGCACCCAGACCCCGACGCGGTCTTCGCGGCGCTCGCCGCGGACGTTGAAGGCGGCGAGCGTGCGGATGATCCATTCCTCCAGCGAGGCAACATAGGCGCGCACATCCGGCCGCCGCCGCTTGAGGTCGAGCATCACATAGGCAACGCGCTGGCCCGGGCCGTGATAGGTGACCTGGCCGCCGCGGCCGCTCTGGAAGGTCGGAAAGCGCGGGGCGAGCAGGTCATCTGCCTTGCCGCTGGTGCCGGAAGTGTAGAGCGGCGGGTGCTCGAGCAGCCACACCAACTCGGTTGCTTCGCCGGCGGCGATCGCCGCCACCCGGGCGTCCATCGCGGCGAGAGAATCGGGGTAGGGCACCGGACCGTCCGAAATCCGCCATTCGACCGCGCCGCCGCCCGAAGGGCGCGCAAAGGTCGTCAAATCGAGGCTTTGGCGGTCGTTAACCATTAGCTAACCCTAACGTGGTCAGGTGAACCCACAATTTAGTTCCGGTTCGGCGGTTCAGAAGTGCCCACCCTCGACAAAGTCAGCGTAGATCTCATGGTGGTCCTCGGCACGACCACCATGCCGATTCACCAAGTCATGCGGCTGTCCCGCGGCGCCATCATCGAACTGGATGCCACCGAGGCCGACGAGGTCAAGATCCTCGCCAACAACCTGCCGGTGGCCAGCGGCGTGGTGCTGGTCGACCGCAACCGGATTGCGGTCGAGGTCAAGCAAATGCTGCCGAAATCTCCCGGAGTTCGCAGTTAATTCTCGCATTTAGCGCCTTGTCCCTGCATGCATGATTTGTTACATCGCCCCGTCGATGCGGCGGCGCCTTAGGGTTCCATCCGACATCCTTAGCGCTCGTGGCGGAATTGGTAGACGCGCTGCCTTGAGGTGGCAGTGGGTAACACCGTGGGGGTTCGAGTCCCTCCGAGCGCACCATACCTCAGCTGATCCTTGAAATCGCTGAATTTTTCGAAGCAGGAGCGGTTGCTCCGGCTTCGCGGCAAGCCACGTCCCGAGCACGCTCTAATCGGGCACGCGCTTGCTGGCCGCCGCCGAGGCCTCGGCACGCGGGGTGCGCTTCTTCAAATTGGCGACTCGGACAGACGCGTTGCTCTCATTGGGCCGCGCGACAGGCCGGGGCGCGGCGTGGGCTCTGCTGTGAGCTGCAGCGGGAGGTTGATGCGCGGCCTGCTTCGGATGCCTGGCCTGGCGCGCGGAGATCGCCTGCGCACGCGGTGCGACAGCGCCCGGGGCAATTGTCGGACGCTGCGCGATCCGGCGACTGGCCGCCGATCGCGTCGCGAGCAGGGTCAGGTCCAGCGCTTCGGGAACACGAAACACGTCGGACGAGGGAATCGGCAATGTCGAGACCGCCGCCAGCTGCGCGAGCTGCGGCTGCGGCCACAGCGTGCGGACGGGCACCGCGATTCGGCTGCGCTGTGCGTGATCGAGGATGTCGGCGTCACGCCAATCCATGTCGGCAAACACCGGTGCTGGCAGCGTCCGCGTCGCGGTGAAGACGAAGTTCGGAATTTTCGGCCAGCGCGTGATCGCCACCGTCTCGGTCGGCGGATGCATGAACCATTGCTGCGGCTCGGTCGGTGTCGCCGGGCGGTCGGCCGTGGCGGGGACGACGTGAACGATGCGGTAGCCGCGCTCCTTCAGCGTGTTGAGGATTCGCGGCAGCGCCGCCACCGTGCGCGGCTGGATGTCGTGCAGCAGCAGGATGCCCTTGTGCTTGGCCTCGATGCGCTGGATCGCGAGATCATAGACCCGCTGCGGCGAGACGTGGCGCCAGTCGTCGGCCGGGAAGTCGGCGCTCCACACCTGGATGCCCTGCGACGCCAGATAAGCTTCCGGGATCTCGGCGCGCATCAGGCCCGGAATCCGGAAGAATGGCGCAAGCTTGCTCTTGTCGCCGTTGAGCGCAGCCAAGGTCGAGGCGATGCCGTCGTCGACCTCCTGCCGCACCTTTTCGAGCGGCATCTTGTTCATCGTCAGCGGATGGTTCTGGCTATGCGTGCCAACGGTATGTCCGGCCGCGATCAGCTTGCGCACGCCTTCCGGATTGGCCCTGGCCTGGCCGCCGATGGTGAAGAAGGTCGCCTTGACGCACTGGCTGGCGAGGATCGCCAGCACCTGGTTGCTGTATTTCGGCAGCGGGCCGTCGTCGAAGGTCAGCACCACCTCGTGATCGGCCAGCGGCAGTGTCTCCGGATACTGCATGGTGCCGATCCGCGGATGCTCCTTGGGATCGACGACGAGGGTTCGCGAGGTGCCGAGTGCGTTGGGGTTACCCGGGCAATCCGCGGCGCGGACGGCCTGCGGCGTCATGAAGCTGCAGCTGAGCAGCGTCGCGCCGATCACGGTCCGCGACCGCTTCCGGATAGTTACCAGGACGTTCGCAATCATCAAATTCGGCCGCATTCCAAACGCACTGACGAATCCTTAGGTATGGCGCCATGAACGCCGCCTTAACGGTCTGTAATCCAGTTCTGGTTCCGGGTTCAATGTGACCGGTCGGACACGGTCTTCATTGCCGCCGGGACGATGTGGACGACGTGATAATTATGCTCACGCAGATACCTTAAAAAGGCCGGCAGCATCTCGGCTGTTCGCATTTGCGCGTCATGCAGCAGGATAATGCCCTTGCGGTGGCCTTCGAGCCGTCCGGTGAGGAGCTTGAGTTCCTCCTCGGGCGCCATCTTGACCCAGTCACTGGCCCAGAAATCGGCGCCGAACACCGCGATACCGCGTTTTTCCAGGTGATTCAGCAGGGTGGGCGTCGACTCGAAATAGGGGAACCGGAAGAACGGCGTGCTTGGGGTCGTGCTCTCGGTTCCGCGCAGGGCCTTGCCGACTGCTTCTATCCCCCGATTGATGTTCGCTTCGGCCTGGTCCAACGGGAGTTTGTTGAGATGCGGATGGTCCCAGGTGTGATAGCCGATGGTGTGGCCGAGGCGCGCGACCTTGCGGACCATATCGGGATGATCAGCCGCGTTGCGGCCGACCATGAAGAAGGTGGCGCGCACGCATTCGCTCGCCAGCGCTGCCAGCACCTTGTCGGTGGTGCCCGGCGTCGGGCCGTCGTCGAAGGTCAGCACGATCTCGCCGTCGCGCAGCGGCAGGGTCTGCGGGAAGCTCTTCAGCCCGACGCGCGGATAGGTCGCAGGATCGACCTCGAGCACACGCGAGGTGCCGAGCGCGTCGTTGCGCTGGCACTCGGCGGCCCGCGCGGGGCTAAACAGCGCAGCCGGCACCACGGTAATCAGCGCCGCGACGACGCTCAGGCAAGTGTTCAGGATTGGCCGAGAGCCGCTCGACATATTTCTCATTGCGCTGGGCACCGCCGATTAGGTAATCCGTTCCGCACTCATCAGAGCAGTTTTCCCCCTCCTGTCAAACCGGCGAAACACGGCATGGCCGAGAATTTCGACGTTGCCGAACCCGCCGAGACCGACCCGCTGGCCCGGATGCCGATGCGGGACGAGGAGGGCGAGCTGCGCCCCGAATTCGTCGCGGAGGTCACCCGGGCCATTCACGCCGCGGACCGGCCGCTGCTGTGCGAGGTGGTCGCGGAACTGCACGAGGCCGATCTCGGCGACCTGATCGCGGCGCTGGAGCCGGACGACCGCGTCACCCTGGTCGAGATCACCGGCACGGATTTCGACTTCTCGGCGCTCAACGAGGTCGACGAGACCGTCCGCGAGGAGATCCTCGAGGAGCTCGAGCCGGAGACGGTGGCGGAGGGCGTCCGCGAGCTCGAATCCGATGACGCCGTCGAGCTCCTGGAAAGCCTCGACGAGGAGGACCAGGAAGAGATCCTGGAGAAGCTGCCGGCGGCCGAGCGCGAGGACATCGAGCGCAGCCTGCTGTACCCGGAAAATTCCGCCGGCCGGCGGATGCAGACCGAGTTCATCGCGGTGCCGCCGGACTGGAATGTCGGGCAGGCGATCGACTACATGCGCGACACGCCCGATCTGCCGGACCGCTTCTACGAGATCTATGTCGTCGACGCCGACAAGCATCTGCTCGGCGCCGTGCCGCTCGACGTGCTGTTGCGCACGCGCCGTCCGGTCGCGGTCAAGGACCTGATCGACGAGGATCGTCGCCGCGTCTCCGCGCTGGAGGACCAGGAAGAGGTCGCGCGGATGTTCGGCAAGTACAATCTGGTCGCAGCGCCCGTGGTCGACACCGTCGGCCGGTTGGTCGGCGTCATCACCATCGACGACGTCGTCGACGTGATCGAGGAGGAGGCCGACGAGGACCTCAAGGCGCTGGGCGGCGTTACCCATCCCGAAGAGCTGTCCGACACGGTCTGGACCATCGCCCGCGGCCGCTTCAACTGGCTCTTGGTCAATCTCGCCACCGCGTTCCTGGCCTCGTCGGTGCTCGGCCTGTTCGAGGGCCAGCTCGAGAAGATGGTGGCGCTCGCGGTGCTGGCGCCGATCGTGGCGAGCCAGGGCGGCAATGCCGCGACCCAGACCATGACGGTCGCGGTGCGCGCGCTCGCCACCCGCGAGCTCGGTTCGGCCAACGCGATGCGCGTCGTCTTGCGCGAGACCATGGTCGGTCTCGTCAATGGCCTCGCCTTTGCCGTGATCACCGGCATCGCGGCGGTGGCCTGGTTCAAGATCCCTGGTCTCGGCCTCGTGATCGGGCTTGCGATCATCTGCAACCTGGTCGCCGGCGCGCTCGGCGGCATCCTGATTCCGATCGTGCTGGATCGGGTGCGGGCCGACCCCGCGGTCGCCTCCGGCACCTTCGTCACCACTGTCACCGACGTGGTCGGCTTCTTCTCGTTCCTCGGCATCGCCACGCTGTGGTTCGGGCTGAAATAGCGCCTGATCCGGAAAAGTGCGAAGCGGTTTTCCGAAAAGATCATGCTGTTAGCCGGGGGCCAGCGGGCCGGTTTATCGTTAATCGCGCCTTAACGGGGTTGGCGGATGATGCTCGCATCTCCACGGGGGCCATTACGGGGGCCATCATGCAGCGCTTGCGGCTCAAGGCGGACGGACGGATCGTCGAACTGCGCGACGGACAGGAAATCCCGCTCGTGCCCGCACACCCGGCGGTGCCGGCGATGCAGCCCTCGGCCACGCAACCGGCCGTGCGGGATCTGCGCCGCCGCGCCCAACTCACCCAGCTCGAATTCGCCGCCAAGCTCGGTGTGCCCGTGGAAACCATCCGCAACTGGGAGCAGGGCAAGCGCGCCCCGCGCGGCCCTGCCCGCGCGCTGCTCGCCGTGATCGCCCATTCGCCGGAGACGGTGTTCGCCGCGCTGTCGAGCGAGCCGACGGCGGCGTGAGCTGCTGCAAAGCGCAGTCGCCCCACCCTCGGTGTCATCACCCGCGCAAGCGGGTGATCCAGTATTCCAGAGACGTTCGAGTTCAATATGAGAGGCCGCGGCGTACTGGATCGCCGGGTCGAGCCGGGCGAAATGTGCGTGAGGACGAAGCTTCGCATTCTCGCGCCACAATGTCGGTGTCGTCCCGGCGAAGGCCGGGACCCATACGCCGCAGCAATTGTTGTGAACGGGACGCGTCGTTCCAGCATTGCACAACGATTCGCATTTGGGGTTATGGGTCCCGGCCTTCGCCGGGACGACAGTGAGTATGCGGCGCTGTTTGTGATTCACACATCCGCATTCTCGCGACATGATCTGTCCGAGCTTTGCTCTTTGTTCCGCCCTCATCTCACACAGAGGGCGCAGGGAAAGCCGGGTGCCGATCGCACCCATGGGCCCTGTGCAACAAAAAAGCACAGGGGTAGGACCACAGGTGTAACCGGGAACTCCGGCTTTCCCTGCGCGATGGTTTTACGGCTTATACGTGCTCGCCCCGGCGAGACTGGGCTTGCTTGTCACCGCCCTCGCAAAAACGCTTGCGCGCTTTACGAGAGGACACCTGCCGCTAGGGCGTCAGGCCTGCACGACTTCGCCGTCCGCCTCTTGCGTCCTCGTCAGTTGCGCAATCGGCGTCCACCGCATCTCACCGCAACGTTCGTGACGATCGCGAGCGCCCCTCAATCGGGTGAGACGCCGGCATTAGACCGGTGAGTTGGGGTCCACGTCAAGAGTAAATTCGGAAAAAACGAAGTGGCTCGCGCCCAATCCCTCATCACCGGTTGCTCAATCGCAATGCTACAATAGAAAAATATGTTATGATATCAATGTATTGCAATGAATTGCATGCAGAATACAAAATGTGCTTGTCGCCTCGCGCGGCTTGAAGCAGACTTTGCGCGGGGCAGGAGAGGCCGATGACCTTCGATGACGAGGGTAGTGCCAGGGGCACACTACAATCTGCCGGCAGAGGAGCGAGCAATGAGCGATCAGGTGTCCACCATCGCAATGGCAGATACGGCGAAGCCTTCCGGCGTGCGCTGGAAGATCTTCCTGCTGATGCTGTTCCTGATCTCGATCAACTATATCGATCGCGCCTCGCTCTCGGTCGCGATGCCGGTCATCGCCAAGGAGTTCGACATCGATCCGGCGATGCAGGGCCTGATCCTGAGCTCGTTCTTCTGGACCTACGCGCTGATGCAGGTGCCCGGCGGCATGCTCGCCGACCGCTTCAAGCCGCGCATCGTGATCGCTCTGGCGACGCTATTCTGGGGCTTCTTCCAGGCGCTGGCGGCGCTGTCCACCAGTTGGATGCTGCTGCTGTTGACCCGGCTCGGGCTCGGCGCATCGGAAGCGCCGATCTATCCGGCCGGCGGCAAGCTCAACGCGATCTGGATGACGCAGACCGAGCGCGGCCGCGGGGCCACTCTGCTGGACGGCGGCGCGCCGTTGGGCGCTGCGCTCGGCTCGATCGTGATTGCCTGGCTGATGGCAGCGTTCAGCTCCTGGCGCGTCGCCTTCGTCGTCGCGGGTGTCGGCACCATGCTGTGCGGGCTGTGGGCCTGGTACTACATCCGGAACGCGCCGCGTGAGCATCCGTCGGTCAATGAGGCCGAGGCGCGCTATCTCGAAGCGGCGCATGCGATCGAGGACGCGGCGACGCCGGCCGCGTCGGGCGCCAGCTGGGTGGCCTATTTCCGCTTTCGCTCGGTGTGGTGCATGTGCCTTGGGTGGATGTTCTTCAACACCACCTTCTACGGCCTGCTGACCTGGATGCCGACCTACCTGTTCAAGGTGCACGGCTTCGACATCAAGGCGCTGGGCGGCGCCTCCTTCATCATCTTCTTCGCAGGCTTCGTCGGCGAACTGGTCGGCGGCTGGATCGGCGATGGCTGGCGGGAGCGGGGCGGGGCGCCGAACACCGTGTTCCGCACCCTGTTCGGCATCGCCGCGATCATGGCGACCGTCTCGATCTTCCTCGTCGCCTACGTCACCAATCCCGTTGTGGTCGTGGTGCTGCTGTCGACGACGCTGTTCTTCCTGCGCTGGTGCGGCATGTACTGGGCGATCCCCTCGGCGCTGGCGGGCCGCGGCAAGTCCGGCTTCCTCGGCGGCTGCATGAATCTCGGCGGCAACATCGCCGGCATCACGACGCCGTTGATCGTCGGCTTCATCGTGCAGGCCACCGGCTCCTACTTCCTGGCCCTGATGTATTTCGCCGCCGCGGGCATTGCGCTGTTGATCTGCTCGACCCTGATCGACTACAGCCGCAAGCTCCCGGTCTAGAGCGTTTTCGAGCGAAGTGGAGACCGGTTCGCGTGAGGAAAACGCGTCAAAACAAGAATCTAGAGCCCCGTTCCGATTCAATCGGAACGGAACAGACTCTAGAACGGATGCGGCCGAGCCCGCGACGGGGTGCGCCGCTTGATGAGGCCCGTCCATGACACGTCCTATCCGGCTCGGCATGCTGACGCCGTCGTCGAACACCGCGCTCGAGCCGATCACCTATGCGATGCTCGCCGGGATCGACGACGTCTCGGCGCATTTCGCCCGCTTCAAGGTGACGGAGATCGCGCTGTCGGAATCAGCCCTGCGCCAGTTCGACGCCACCGAGATTCTTCGCGCGGCAGACTTGCTGGCGCATGCCAAGGTTGGCGTCATCGCCTGGAACGGCACCTCGGCAAGCTGGCTCGGCTTCGATCGCGACGAGAGCCTGTGCGAGCAGATCACCGCGGCGACCGGCATCAAGGCCTGCACCACGGTGCTGGCCTATCGCGATTTGCTGCGGCGGATCGGCGCCAAACGCATCGGGCTGGTGACGCCGTATCGCCGGGATGTGCAGGACCGCATCATCGCCAACTGGAATTCGGAAGGGCTGCATTGCTTTGCCGAACGGCATCTCGCCTTGCAGGACAATTTCTCCTTTGCCGAGGTCAGCGAGGCCGAGGTCGCAGGCCTGATCGAGGAGGTCATCCGCGAGGGCTGCGATGCCGCGGTCGTGCTCTGCACCAACATGCGCGGCGCCGGTGCAGCGGAGCGGCTGGAGCGCGGCTATGGCGTGCCCGTGCTGGATTCGATTGCGGTGACGCTGTGGGCATGCCTCGCAGCTGCCGCCTGCGATCCGTCGCGCGTGCGCAGCTGGGGCAGCCTGTTCTCGAACCCCGATCTGCGCGCGGCGACCGCGATCCAGATCGAGGATGCGATCTCCAATCATGACAATGCAGGCAAGCGGTGACTGAAGCCAAGACCGAGGTCAGGGCGACCAGACGCAACAAGGAACCCAAGCGCGCGATGACCGCGCTGCAACGGCGCCGCTTGCGCGTGCCGCGGGTCGGGCTGCATGAGCAGGCGGCGGCGCGGCTGCGCACCATGATCGTGCGCGGCGAGCTGGCGCCGGGGCAATCGCTGGGCGAGGCGGACCTATCCGACGCGCTCGGCATTTCGCGCACCCCGCTGCGCGAAGCGCTGAAGCAATTGGCGAGCGAAGGCCTGGTCGAACTGCGGCTCAACCACAGCGCAGTGGTGGCGCCGTTCCGCCGCGCCGAGCTGACCGAATTGTTCGAAGCCGTCAGCGGCATCGAGCGCTGCGCTGCCGAACTCGCCGCTTTGCGCATGGAGGGCGCCGATTTCGAACGGCTCGAGGCGCTGCAGGACAAGATCGAATGGCATCACGGCCGCGGTGAGCTGCGCGACTATTTCCAGGTCAACCAGCAGATCCATTCGGCGATCGTCGGCTTTGCCCGCAATGCGGTGCTGAAGGCAACCCATGAGGCGCTGCTGGCGCGGGCCGAGCGGGCGCGGTTCTTCGCGCTGTCGGTGCTCGGGCGCTGGGATGAATCGGTGCGCGAGCACCAGGACATACTGGCCGCGCTGAAAGCGCGCGATGCGACGCGAGCCGGGCAGATGCTGGCGCATCACGTCCGCCGCACCGGCGAGATCGTCGCCGAAACGCTGGACAATACGCCGGAAGAAGCGGCCGTGCCCGACGCACCCGTGAAGCCACGCGGCCGCAAGACGAGGAAAGTTGCGCCATGAAGATCCTGCTGCTCAATCCCAACACGACGGCAGCGGTGACCGATCTGCTGCATGCCGCCGGCAGCAAGGTGGCGTCTGACGGTACCGAGCTGGTGCCGGTCACTGCCGCGCGCGGCGTGCCTTATATCGCGACCCGCGCCGAGGCGCAGATCGGCGGCGCGATCGCGCTGGAGATGCTGGCCGAGGCCGGCCCCGGCATCGACGCCGCAATCATCGCCGCATTCGGCGATCCCGGCCTGTTCGGCGCGCGCGAGCTGTTTGCGTTTCCCGTCGTCGGCCTCGCGGAAGCCGCGATGCTCACCGCCTGCATGCTCGGCCGGCGGTTTGCCATCGTGACTTTCGCCGGCGCGCTGGCACCCTGGTACGAGGAATGCGTCGCCATGCATGGGCTGAGCTCTCGCTGCGCCGGCATCCGCGCGCTCGATGGCAGCTTCCAGTCGATCTCGGAGGTACAGGCCGAGAAGGAAGAGCTGCTGGTCGCGCTCGCCAACCAGGCGGTAGAGCAGGACAAGGCCGACGTCGTGATTCTGTCAGGCGCGCCGCTGGCCGGGCTGGCCGCAAAAGTCCGCGACCGCATTCCGGTGCCGGTGGTCGATCCGGTTGCGGCCGCGGTGCGCCAGGCCGAGACGCTTGCTGTGCTGAAGCCGCGCAAGGCTGTCGCCGGCACCTACCGCCGTCCCGATCCCAAGCCGACGCTTGGGCTCGCCGAGCCGCTTGCCGCAATCATCGAACACCGCTCACCGAAGGAGGGGACGCGCTGATGTCCTTCGACACCATCATCCGCGGCGGCACCGTCGTCACCGCCGCCGACACCTTCGCCTGTGACGTCGGCATCCGCGACGGCAAGATCACCGCGCTCGGTCATGATCTCGGCGCTGCGACCGAGATCATCGACGCCACCGACCGGCTGGTGCTGCCCGGCGGCATCGACAGCCACGTCCATTTCGCCCAGCCGTCCGGCGACGGCATCGTGATGGCCGACGGCTTTGCCAGCGGCACCCGCTCGGCGGCGTTCGGCGGCAACACCACCGTGCTGCCGTTCTGCCTGCAGGAGAAGGGGCAGACGCTGCGCGAGGCGCTGAAGCATTACCATGCGCTGGCGGAGGGCGAATGCCATGTCGACGTCGCCTTCCATCTCATCGTCACCGATCCGACCGAGCATGTGCTGGGCCAGGAGCTGCCGGCGCTGGTCGAGGACGGCTACACCTCGCTGAAGGTCTTCATGACCTATGAGGGGCTGGCGTTGTCGGATCGCGAGCTGCTCGAGACCATGTCGGTGGCACGTGAGACCGGCGCCATGCTGATGGTGCATGCGGAGAATTTCGACGCCATCCGCTTCCTCACCGATCGGCTGGAGCGCGCTGGCAACACCGCGCCGCGCTTCCACGCGACCTCGCGGCCGATCCCGGTCGAGCGCGAGGCCACCCATCGCGCGATCTCGCTGTCCGAGCTGGTCGATGTGCCGATCATGATCGTGCATGTGTCGAACCGCGAGGCGATGGAGGAAATCCGGCGCGCGCAGCAGCGGGGCTTGCGTGTGATGGGCGAAACCTGTCCGCAATATCTCATGCTGACCGAGAAGGATCTCGATCAGCTCAACATGGAAGGCGCAAAATACGTCTGCTCGCCGCCGCCGCGCGACCTCGCGAGCCAGAAGGCGTGCTGGGAAGGCCTGCAGCAGAAAGTGTTCTCGGTGTTCTCGTCGGATCATTGCCCGTTCCGCTACGACGACCCGCAAGGCAAGCTCGCGCCGAAAGGGCGCACCAGCTTCCGCTGGGTGCCGAACGGCATCCCCGGCGTCGCGACGCGGCTGCCGATCCTGTTTTCCGAGGGCGTGGTGAAGGGCCGTATCGACCTCAACAGCTTCGTTGCCTTCAGCGCCACCAACCATGCCAGGATCTACGGCCTCTATCCGCGCAAGGGCACGATCGCGGTCGGCTCCGATGCCGACATCGCGCTGTGGGATGCCAAGCGCAAGGTGACGATCCGCCATGAGCTGATCCACGACGGCGCGGACTACACGCCCTATGAAGGGCTCGAGGTCACCGGCTGGCCGGTGCTGACCATGGTGCGCGGAAAGGTCGTCGTTGACGACGGCGCCCTTGTCGGCAGCAAGGAGCACGGCACATATTTGCCGCGCGCCAAGCCGCCGGCGGGAGCAACCATCCCATAACACCCAAAGCAAGAAGGCAGGAGACCACCATGCCCTACGCAACAACTGATGACGGCGTCCGCCTCTATTTCGAGGAGACCGGATCGGGCCATCCATTGATCCTGGTGCACGAGTTCGCCGGTGATTTGCGCAGCTACGAGCCGCAGATGCGGCATTTCGGCAAGCGCTTCCGCACCGTCGCCTACAATGCGCGCGGCTTTCCGCCGTCTGACGTGCCGGAGCAGGTCGCGTCCTACTCGCAGGCGCGCGCCGCCGACGATATTCTGGCCGTGCTCGATCACATCGGCGCGCCGAAGGCGCATATCGTGGGTCTCTCGATGGGCGGCTTCGCGACCTTGCATTTCGGACTGCGCCATCCGACGCGGGCGCTGTCGCTGTGTATCGGCGGCTGCGGTTATGGCGCCGAGCTCGACAAGCGCGAGACGTTTCGTGCCGAGGCCGACATCATCGCGGGCATGATCCGGAAAGGAGGCATGCCGGCCTTCGCCGAGCGCTACGCGTACGGCCCGACGCGCGTGCAGTATGAGAACAAGGACCCGCGCGGCCACGCCGAGTTCAAGGCCATGCTGGCCGAGCACTCGGCGGTGGGATCGGCCAACACCCAGCAGGGCGTGCAGAAGGAGCGTCCCTCGCTGTACACGCTGGTCGACGAGATGAAGCGCATCAATGTGCCGACGCTGATCATCACCGGCGACGAGGATTGGCCGTGCCTGCTGCCGGGCATCCTGATGAAGCAGAGCATCCCGTCGGCGGCGCTCGCGGTGATACCGAACTGCGGCCACGCCATCAACATCGAAGAGCCCGACGAATACAACCGGATCGTCGGCGAATTCCTCTCGCAGGTCGAAAGCGGCCGCTGGCCGCAGCGCGATCCCAGAGCGGTGAGTGCCTCGATCACGGGCATGAAGGATTAAGGATCGAGTATCCAACGAGATGGCCGAGGCAAAGTTATGCTGCGAATATCAGAAGCACTCGAACTCGTTTCGAAGCAGCTGGAGCTGAGATCGCCTGACGATGTTCAGTACGTCGTCGTGGAGAGCTCCACTATCGAGAAGCCCTTTGGATGGATTTTCTTCTACCAGTCTAAGGAGTTTCTTGAGACGGGCATCTTTATGCATCGTTTTGCCGGGAATGGTCCCGTGTTCGTCAACAAGGCGACTGGCGAAGTCGATTTTTTTGGAAGCGCCGCTCCGCTCGAAATCATATTGGCGGAGTACGAAGGGAAACTGAAAGAACGCGGATAACCATGTGGTTTCCTATGACGTCGACGAGTTGCGTCCGCGGAGCCGGAATATGCAATCACCATACGCTGGCATGACGTTGAACGAACGGATCGTCGTTTCCGGGCGGCTGGCGGAATGGGACAAGGCGGTCCATGCGGCGGATCGATCGAAGACGATTGAGATTTTGACGCAGCTTGACCTGGAGAGCCAGGCGGAGTCGCTGGTCAATCAAATTTTGGCTAACCCAAAATTCTATGGATATGACGATATCAAGTCGTTCAAATGAATTGATCTGACGATCGTGCTTGCCGGCGTCATCGACGCAGCGATCGCTTCAATGACATCGATTCAATATCCGTTCGGGCGCGCTGCAACCGCCGCGTGAATCGAACGCGGGACGATTATGTCGCGATGATGCGGCAATCGCAAAACCGACACAGAGCTGTTACGCGCGCTGGCTAATGTGTCGCATGTCGACGTCATAAATCCTTAAAAAATGGGGCAAGAAGTGAAGGCGAAATTCCTTTCAACGGTCGGATTCTGTGTGGTCGCCGCGGCGATCGCGAGCAGCGCTCCGGCGGCGCAAGACGATCACGACCGCGATCATCGTCATCCGCATGACATCCACACGGCCACGCCGATCAAGCATCTCGTGGTCATCTTCAACGAGAACCGTTCGTTCGATCATTACTTCGCGACCTACCCGAAGGCGGCGAATCCGTCGGGCTCGATTCCGTTCGTTGCCAAGCCGCATACGCCGAAGGTGAACAACCTCGCCAACGCCAATCTGTTGACCAACAACCCGAACACCAATCCGGCCAACGGCACCGGCGCGACCAATCCGTTCCGCCTCGACCGCACCCAGGCTAACACGCGCTCGCAGAACCACTCCTACACGCCCGAGCAGCAGGCGGTCGACAACGGCAAGGACGACCTGTTTCCGGAATTCACCGGTCGCGGCACTGCCGGCGGCGTCGGCGCCTTCGGCACCAACGGGCAGGTGATGGGTTATTTCGACGGCAACACCGTCACCGCGTTCTGGAATTACGCCCAGAACTTCGCGATGAGCGACAATCACTGGACCGACACCTTTGGTCCGTCGACGCCCGGCGCGCTCGAGGTGGTTTCCGGTCAGACCAACGGTGCGCAGAACATCGTCGGCACGTCATCGTCGATCGCCGATGGCCAAGGCGGCCTGACGTTGATCGGTGATACCGATCCTGCCTACGACTCCTGCTCGAGCACGACCAGCCAGGTCTTGATGACCAGCAAGAACATCGGCGACCTGCTCAATGCCGAGCAGATCAGCTGGGGCAGCTTCATGGGCGGCTTCGACCTGACGCTCAAGAACACCAACGGCACCACCAACTGCGGCCGCAGCACCTTCTCGAGCAACGTCAACGGCACGATCGTGGACTACATCCCGCACCACGCCTGGTTCCAGTACTACAAGTCGACCGCCAACCCGACCCATGCGCGGCCGAGCTCGGTGAACGCCGTCGGCCACACCTACGTTCCCGGCAGCAAGGCCGTCGATCCGGCCAATCACGCCTACGATCTCGACGACTTCTACGCCTCGGTGAAAGCCGGCAACTTCCCGGCCGTCTCCTACATCAAGATGCCGGCCTATCAGGACGGTCATCCCGGCAACTCCGATCCGCTCGACGAGCAGGCCGGCAATGTCGAGCTGATCAACTTCCTGCAGAAGCAGAAGGAGTGGGGCGAGACGGCGGTCATCATCACCTATGACGACTCCGACGGCTGGTACGACCACCAGTACGTCGCGCCGACCAGCGCCTCGTATGATCCGACCGCCGATCAGATCAACGGTCCCGGCCAGTGCGGCCGCGGTATCGGCAAGCAGACGCAGCCGAAGGGCCTCGACGGCAAGCCGGTGAACGGCCGCTGCGGACCGGGCACCCGCGTCCCGTTCCTGGTGATCTCGCCCTTCGCCAAGAGGAACTTCGTCAGCCACACCCGCATCTCGCAGGCCTCCGTGGTTCGCTTCATCGAAGACAACTGGCTGCACGGCCAGCGTCTTGGCGGCGGCGCGTTCGACGACAGCGTCGAATCGATCGCGGACATGTTCGATTTCGATCACGGCCGCGGTCACGACCACGACGATCGGCAGGATGCGCTGTTCCTCGATCCGACCAGCGGCACCGTGATCGTCAGCCCGCCCGACGACCACCATCATCACTAACGCGCTCGGATTACGGGACGTCAGATGAACGGCCGCACTTTGTGGCTCCTCGGCGCCGGCCTGCTTTGCATGGCCGGCGCTGTCGCTGCGGTGGAGACGCAGCAGCTTCCGGATGCAAGCCAGCTTCCGGGAGCCAATCCCAATCCGGTCCGGCTCGTGCGCCCGCCGGTCGCGCCGCTCTCGGCGATGGCGCAACTCGGCCGCGAGCTCTTCTACGACGCCTCGCTATCTTCGTCGGGCGCGCTGTCCTGCGCCTCCTGCCACAGCCCCGATCACGCCTACGGCCCGCCCAATGATGGCCCGGTGATGCTCGGCGGCCGCACGCTGCAGCGGCAGGGCGCGCGCGCCGTTCCGTCGCTGACCTATCTCGAACGTCACCCGAATTTCAGCATCGGCCCCGAGAAGGACGAGGACGACAACGTCGTCGACCTCGCGCAGATGGCGGCGCTCGGCCAGCAGACCGCGCGCGCGAAGAAGACCGCGACCGCGACCGCCGCGTCGGCAGCGAACATCGTGCCGCAGGGCGGCCTGTTCTGGGACGGCCGCGCCGACACGCTGCAGGATCAGGCGATCATGCCGCTGCTCGACCCCAATGAGATGGATGGTGGCAGCCTCGACATCGTGGCCGACAAGCTGCGCCGCGAGCCCTACGCCAAGCGCTTCGTTGAGCTGTTCGGCGCCGGCATCTTCGACAACAGGCGGCTCCTGGTCGCGGAGGCGATGTTCGCGGTGGCGCGCTATCAGGTGGAGGAGGTGAGCTTCCATCCCTACACCAGCAAGTTCGACTACTGGCTGGAGGGCAAGGCGCGGCTGAGCGAGACCGAGCTGCGCGGCCTGCAATTGTTCAACGATCCCGAAAAGGCCAATTGCGCCGGCTGCCATACCTCGGCGCCGACCCGTGACGGACTGCCGCCGCTGTTCACCGACCATCAGTATGAGGCGCTCGGCGCGCCGCGCAATGCCGCGCTCGCCGGCAACGCCGATGCCAATTATTTCGACCTCGGGGTCTGCGGTCCGCAGCGCACCGACGTCGCCGAGCAGACGCAGTATTGCGGGATGTTTCTGACGCCCACCTTGCGCAACACCGCAAGGCGCCGCGCGTTCTTCCACAACGGCGTGTTCAACAGCCTCGAGCAGGTGCTCGATTTCTATAATTTCCGCGACACCAATCCGGAGAAGGTGTATCCGCGTGCAGCCGACGGAACAGTACGGAAATACGACGACCTGCCGGAAAAATATCATGGCAATGTCGACGTCAGCGATCCGCCGTTCGAGCGCCATTTGGGCGACACGCCGGCGATGACGGCGCAGGAGGAAGCCGACATCATCGCCTTCCTGAAGACGTTGACCGACGGCTACCAGGTGGAGCGGTAAGCCGTCGCGACCGACTGCGGAACCGATAGGTGAGTTGGCAGGCTGTCGTCATGCGCGCATAATGGCCGCATGAATGTTGTCGAAGGCAACGGCGTCATGATCCCCGCGATCGGGCTCGGCACGTGGGAATTGCGCGGGCGGGTCTGCGCGCGCATCGTCGAGCAGGCGCTGCGGCTCGGTTATCGCCACATCGACACCGCCCAGATCTATGACAATGAGCGCGAGGTGGGCGAGGGACTGCGCGCCTCCGGCATCAAGCGCGACGACGTGTTCGTGACCACCAAGGTCTGGACCACGCATTTCATGGCGAAGGATCTCGAGCGCTCCGCCAAAGAGAGCCTCGCGCGGCTGCGCCTGACCGAGGTCGACCTGCTGCTGCTGCACTGGCCCAATCCGCATGTGCCGCTGGCCGAGACGCTCGGCGCGCTGGCGCGGGTCAAGCAGGCGGGACTGGCGCGGCATATCGGCGTGTCGAACTTCAGCGTGGCGCTGATCGAGGAGGCGGTGGCGGCGTGCCCCGAGCCGCTCGCCTGCGACCAGTCCGAGTACCATCCCTATCTCGACCAGACCGGTGTGATCTCAGCCTGCGCGCGCCATGGCATGGGCTTCGTCGCCTACAGCCCGATCGCGAAGGGGCGGGTCAAGGGCGACCGTGCGCTGGGGCGGATCGGCGACCGCTATCGCAAGTCCGCTGCCCAGGTCTGCCTGCGCTGGCTGCTGCAACAGAATGTGTCCGCGATCCCGCGCACCTCGAAGCTCGAGCGGCTCCAGGAAAACATCGACATCCTCGATTTCGAATTGTCGGATGAAGACATGCGCGAGATTTCGGCGATCGGCAGCGGCAACGCGCGATGATCGGCGCATTGCGCATGGGCGCCTTGCCCGGCCACCGGGTGACCCGCTGCATCGCCTGACTGGTCTTCGGCCCTGCCTGCAATCTCTGGTTCCAAAATACCTTGACTTCGAAATCCTTTTCCGTTCGCCTTGCTGCGGCCGATCTCTTTTGCTCGATTTTCCCGGCCGACATTTTCAAGGGAGGTTTCGATGAAAATCATAGTCGTTCTCTTGAGTATTCTGTTCGCGGGTGCTGTAACGGCGCCGCTTTTAGTGACTGATGCGGTCGCCCAGCAGAACCCGCCGAAGGCCGGTGCCAAGAAGGCCGGGCAAACGACCGGGCAAGCCAACAACCGCCCCTGCAGGACACGCAACCGCGCGTGCTACTGAGACGTTGCTGCGCGCTGATGATGGGCGGTGGCTCCCGGCCGGGATCCGCCGCCCGAACCAGAATGGGATTGAGGCCGGTCCTGATTGCCCGCTATGGTGCCGGGCAGGGGAGCATCACGACGTGATCGAGTGGGATGAAATTTCGGCCAAACGCGGATCTGATGGCGTCGGTGTTCGTGCACCTGATGCTGCTCGCGCTGATTTTCCTTTATTCGGAGGTCCATCAGTTCGATCCCGTCGCCGCTGACACGGTGCCGGTCGAGATCGTGACGCCGCAGGAGGTCGCCAAATCCGAGATCAAGGCCGAGCCCGATCCGGTGCCGAGCCCGTCGCCGACGCCCGAATTGCAATTGCCGTCGCTCGACAAGCCGATCGACACCGCCAAGCCGGAGCCCTCCGCGCAGGCGCCGGCACCACAGCCGCAACAGAACGCGCCGCAGCCCGCGCAGAAGCAGCCGAGCCCGCCGGCGCCCAAGCCCAGCCCGTCGCCGCAGCAGACGGCGGCGGCCGTCCCGCCCGCGCCGCCGACGCCTCCGCCGACGCCGCAGCAACCGGCCCCGCCGGCATCACCGGCCTATGTGCAGCCCGAGCCGGATCTCTCGGTCAAATACAACGTCATGCTTGGCCTGCCGCCCGACATCTCCGTGCAGCCGCCCGCTGACGCGCCGGCCGGCCCCGGGCCCGGCAAGGACAATTTCGACGCGGCGGCGACCGAGAAGGCCGACGTCGGCTCCAGCGTAGCAGCCGAATTCCGCCGCCATCTGAAGAGCTGCATGAAGCTGCCGCCGACGCTGAGCAGTGGCGACGACGTCAGGGTCAAGCTCAGGGTGTTCATGAAGCCCGACGGCAAGCTCGCCTCATCGCCCTTGCTGATCGAGGCCAGCGCGTCGGCCAAGGGGCCGCTGTTGCTGAAGAGCGCGACCGATGCGCTGGAGGCCTGCCAGCCCTATGCGATGCTGCCCAGGGATCGCTACGGCGAATGGAAGGTGCTCGACCTCGACTTCACGCCGCGCGACTTCGCGTCGTAGGGCAGGGACGAGCGTCAGCTTCCCATCGCCTGCCAGGCATTCGAGGCGAACTGCCGGCGCCAGATCACGATCACGACGGCGGCGGTGGTGACGAACAGCACCCACGGACTGACGAACCAGCCGAGATAGGCGAGCGCGAAGAAGAACGCGCGCTGGCCGCGGTTGAAGTGCCGGCCCGCCGTCTCGAACAGCCGCGTGGTGCGGACCACATGGGCCTCGGCCTCCGGCGTGTCGCGCTGACCGGCCGGCGGCATCGCGCCGAACAGGATCGCCACATAGTTGAACAGGCGATAGGCCCAGGCGAATTTGAAGAACGTGTAGATGAAGATCAGGATCAGCCCGATGCACTTGATCTCCCACAGAGCGGGCGAGGGCGAGAGGTCGACCGGCAATGCACCGAGCACCGCGAGCGCGTCGTTGGTGGCGCGCAGCAGCGCCAGCCCGCCGCCGATCGCGATCAGGCTGGTGGAGGCGAAGAACGCGGTGCCGTTCTGCAGGCTGGCCATGATCTGCATGTCGACCATCCGCGCCTCGCGATTGAGTAGATTGCGCACCCAGATCTCGCGATAGACATGCATTCGCGCCGACAGGCTGTCGCGCCCATAGGCGCTGTGCTCCAGCGTGATGGCGTAGACCAGCCATTCCAGCGCGAAGAAGCTGACGGCCAGGATGTCGGCCCAATAGCCGGTCATGGTGCCTTCCTTCGTGAACGCGCGGCTGCCTCTGTGAATGCGCGGCTGCCGCGCCGCGCGGCGTTCCGCGTCATGTACAGGTTGAACGCGTGCAATGCACTATGGCAACATGCGGTGACAACAGGATTCTCCGGACATGCTCAAGCTCGTCATCGGCAACAAGAACTATTCGTCATGGTCGATGCGGCCCTGGCTGGCGCTGCGCGCCAACGCCATCCCGTTCGAGGAAGTCTTCATTCCGCTCTACACCGACAACAAGGCCGACAAGGACCGCATCCTGAGCTTCAGCAAGGCCGGCAAGGTGCCGACGCTGATCGACGGCGACGTCACGGTTTGGGATTCGCTGGCGATCATCGAATACCTCGCCGAAAGATTTCCCGAGGCGAAGCTGTGGCCTGCGGATCGCGCCGCGCGCGCGCATGCCCGCGCGATCTCGGCCGAGATGCATTCGGGCTTTGTGCCGCTGCGCAGCGAGTGCGGCATGAACCTGCACCGTCCGATCCGTGCTGTCGCGCTGTCGGACGATGCGCGCGCCAATGTGGCGCGGATCCAGGAGATCTGGGCCGAGTGCCACGCGCGCTACGGCAAGCAGGGCCCGTTCCTGTTCGGCGCATTTTCCGGGGCGGACGCGATGTACGCCCCCGTGGTGCATCGTTTCCGCACCTACGCGATCCCGGTGAGGGCCGAGGCGCAGCATTACGTCGATGCCATGATGTCGCTTCCGGCGTTTGCCGAATGGACGCGAGACGGCCTCGCCGAGACGCTGCGGATCGATCGATTCGAGGACGCCTGACTGCGTCTGGAGCTTCGGTTCTGATTGAAGCAGAACCGAAGCTCTAGATTCTTGTTTTGAGGCGTTTTCTTCACGCGAACCGGTGTCCACTTCGCTCGAAAACGCTCCTTGCGCTTCCGAAATGTGACAGCGGCGGCAAAGATCGCGGCTTGACGCCGCGGGGCCGAAGACGTCGAATCCGAAGAACCGGTTTTGCAAGTCGTGAAAGGACTTAGACCATGGGCATTCTGGATTCCCTGGAGAACTCGCCGGAGTTGAAGGGCATGCTTGGCCAGCTCGGGGCGGCGGTGATCCCCGTCGTGCTCGGCGAGGTGATGGGCAATGGCGGGCAGGGCGGATTGTCGGCGATCGTCGCCAAGCTCCAGCAGGCCGGCCTTGGCGAGCAGGTCAAATCCTGGATCGGCACCGGCCAGAACCTGCCGATCACGGCCGAACAGCTTCAGGAGGTGCTCGGCAGCGACACCGTCAGGCAGCTTGCCGCCAAGTTCAACATTCCGGTCGACGAACTGTCCAAGGTGCTGGCCCAGCAACTGCCGACGGCGGTCGACAGCGCGAGCCCCAACGGCAAGCTGCCGCATACCGCCTGAGGGACGGTGGAACCCGGTTTCGGCCGGGTCTGCGGGCAATTTCCGGCTGGCACATAAATTGCTGCCTATCGCCCTGAAAAACCTGCAAAAATGGTACCTTTGCCATGCCCCAATGTTGCTGGATTTTGAGCCCTGCCCTGTGCTAGGTTGCCGCAGGGTTCTCAAAATGCCGGCCAGAGCTATCGGGACTGTCAGCTCAGCCAGCAATCTCTAAGAAAATGGAGAGGGCGTTGAAGCATAAGTACTCGATTGGCGAGACCGTCTATTTCACGGCCAGCAATGTGGCGCGCCCCGCCGCGAGCGGCACCTACCAGGTGATCCGCCTGCTGCCGACCGATGGTGACGACTGCCAGTATCGAATCAAGAGCTCGACCGAAGCGTTCGAACGGGTGGCCAAGGAGAGTCAGCTCGCGCTGTCCTGATGGAGTTGTGCGCAAGCCGGTGGCTGGAGCGGGTTCCGCGCCGTCGCCGTCAAAAGGCCCTGTTCGCAGACACATTCTGCTGAAGGTCGAGTGCCGGGGTGGCGGCGTTGGCCGTCGCCGATTGTGCTTACGCTGCGTTGAGGGACATCGCGCATGAACTGGGCTTGGACTTCGCTGGATCAGGTGTGGCGCTCGCCGACCTTCCCGATGTGGCTGACCTTGGCCGCCGCCGGGTTCTTTGGGGTGGTCGTTTTGGTCACGCTGCTGCGCGCGGAAAAATCCGTCGCCAACGGCGCGCTGACCGTCATCACGCTGCTGTCGATCGCGGTTGCGGTCGCCGCGACGATCCGCGGCTTCGGGCCGGGCGGAACGGCGTCGCCGGCCGAGACACGCACGGCGCAATTGACCGGCCAGACGGTGCCGGCGCTGGCCTGCGTCGACGACCTCGCGGGAGATGCCGTTCTCAATGCCTGCGAGAAGGTGCTGTTCGGCTCATCGGATACCGCGGCGGCGGCAGTCAGCTATGCGGCAGCCCAGGTCTCGCGCCTGACCGCGCTCGGCGACCTCGCCACGGCGGAGCGCAACGCGACCACCGAGCTGCAGGCACTGCGCCGCGCCATCGAGCATGACCGTTACGGCCTGGTCGCCTATGCGCTGATGGCGCGCGACCACTGCACACCGACCGCGTGCCCCGCGTTCCGCTCGCTCGGCGACAATCATCAGATCATCGCCAACATGAACGAGCGCACCTACGAGAACCTGGTCACGCGCTACGCCTCGTCCTGGAACGCGCCCGCCGGCCAGCCGTCGGCCGCCGGTCTGGTCGCGGCGCTGCCGCAGTCGATACCCACGGGCAGGCCAACCAACGCCGAGTTCCCGAGCGCGGCGTCGACGCCGCCGGTCAGCATCATGACGCCTGAACCGTCGACGAAGCCGGCTGCCGCGGCTCCGCCGCCGGCCGCCCGTGCTGCCGCCGCACCGCCTGCCGCTCCGAAGCGGCCACCGGCGGCGAAGCGCCCGGTCCAGATCGCGCCGGCTTCCGCCGCGCCTGCGGCCCCCGCCGCTGCGAGTGCGCCGGCGGCGGCCGAGGGCCAGGAATAGGCGTGATGATGAGCGCGATGACCGCGGCCTGAGCCGTCGCCATTGCACTGTTTCGCGCAGTAAATCCCGATATCCACCGCCGTGGATAGCGCTCCCTTTTCAAAGTGCGCGCCGGCCGCTACATCCGGCGCATGCCGCTTCATCTCATCAAGCTCGCCGTCGGTTGCGACTCCGTCAAGGAACTCAAGGGTTGGGTCGCCGAACGGATGGCGACCGCGAAGAAAAAGGGCCTGCCGCTCCGTCACGTCCACATCACGCGGATGACACCGAAGCGCGAGGAGGAGCTCCTTGCCGGCGGCTCGCTCTATTGGGTGATCCGCGGCGAGATCGCCGCGCGCGAGAAGATCATTGCCATCGAGCCATTCCGCGACAAGGACGGCATCGGACGCTGCCGGCTGGTCATGCAGCCCAAGGTGATCGCAGTTTCGCCGCGGCCGATGCGGCCGTTCCAGGGCTGGCGTTATCTGACCGCGGACTCCGCGCCGGCAGATCTCACCAAATCGAGCGCGGCCAGCGTGGCGTCGATGCCCGAGCCGATGCGCCGCGAGCTGCGCGACCTCGGATTGCTGTAAGCAATCGGATTGCTTTAGAGTGGCGCTGTGGTCAGATGCAGCCGCGTCCATTCGGACGGTGGCACATCGATGTTCTGTGCGGCCGCCGCACTTTGCTCCATCATATCGATCAGGTCTTCCCCGACGCCCATCTCGCGCAGATACGTGCGGTACTGCTTGGTATAGAGCGCGGTAAGGCCCTCACGGCGTTCTTCGGAGACGTTCGGCGCGATGCGGTGATGGATCGACATGCCGCTCACGACCACATGGCTGTCGGGCGGCAGCGTGCGATGCACACCGCCCGCGAGCATCAGCGCGCAGGCGAGGTCGCAGACGATCCTGGAGACATTTTCCTTGGCGTCCAGCGGGCCGCCCGGCCGTTTGAGCGCGAAGCAGTCGGCTTCGGACTTGCCGCTGCAAGCCTCGACCTCCGTGGTTGCAACTATGGCATCGATGCCGCGGTCGCGCAGGATCCGGCCGAGACTGACCGCGACGTTGAGGTTGGACGCACCCCGGCTATTGATCACGACCGGCAGCTTGCGGCCTGCCTGCCGGTCCAGGATCGCGATTAGCCGCTTGAAGGTATCGAACTGAATGACGCCCTCGGCCGCGATCCACTCCGAACAACCCGGGCCGCAGGCATCGGGGCCGCCATGGGCGACATAGAAGATCATCGCATCCGGCGCCGATCCGATGCCGCCAATCGGTGGCCGGGTCTGCGCCTGCGCCAGGCCCGCGGCCAGCAGCGCGATGCCGAGCAGAATGCCGTGCTTGAAGTAACCAGTCATTCCGACCGCCCCTGAAAGGCGCGATCATCCCTGCGTCGCGGCATCGGAGCAAGCTCAACCCACCATGGCTACACAGCGATGTTGTCGATCAGGCGTGTGCTGCCGAGCCGTGCCGCCACCAGCATCCGCATCGGGCCGTCCTTCAGCGAGCCGATCGGCGCCAGCGAGGCGGCGTGACGAACCTCGAGATAATCGAGCACGAAGCCGACCTTGGTGATCAGCGCGGCACCGGCGGCCATCGCGGTTGCGGTGTCCTCGCCGGCACGCAGCCGGCCCGCCGTTTCCTTCATCACCCGATGCAGCTCGGGGGCGGTGCGCCGTTCCTCCGCCGAGAGGTAGACGTTGCGGGAGGACATCGCGAGGCCATCGCGTTCGCGCACCGTCCTGGACCCGATCACCTTGACGCCGAGGTCGAGGTCAACAGCCATCTGGGTGACGACCCGGAGCTGCTGAAAATCCTTTTCGCCGAAGATCGCAACGTCGGGCCGGACCTGGGTGAACAGCTTGCCGACCACGGTGGCCACGCCGCCGAAGAAATGCGGCCTGAAGCGATCCTCGAGTCCGGCGGTGGCCGGACCCTCCGGCACGATCCTGGTGGCGAAGCCGTCCGGATACATCGCCTTCACCTCCGGATGCCAGATCAGGTCGACGCCTTCGGCCGCGAGCTTGGCGACGTCTTCCTTCCAGGTGCGCGGATAGGAGCCGAAATCTTCCGTCGGCGCGAACTGGGTCGGGTTGACGAAGATCGAGACGACGACCCGCTTGGCGCGGCGCTTGGCAAGCCGCACCAGCGACACATGGCCGTCATGGAGGGCTCCCATGGTCGGGACCAACGCGACGGCCGCCTTCTTGGCGCGGAAGGCGTCGAGGGCGCGACGAAGGGCAGGGACGGTACGAACGACGGTGGGATTTCTCGGCATCTGGTCTCAACTCGTGGGGCGATCCGGGTGGGATGTTTGCGGTTCGGCGGGTGGCGCAGCTTATCAAGACCGCACCGCTATCGGCAAACCGTCGCGTCGCGACCAGCCTTACCCGATCCCGGACGCGCGCGTATTACGCAAGTCATGCCGCCGATCGACGCAGCCATCTTGCCTGATCGATTCATCATTAAGGACGGCTGCAATTGATTTCCTCTCGCGGTGATGCATTTCACTTGACCGCAGCCGTGCGCGATTTGAAGATCATCGCCGGGGTTTGAATCATGTTGGTGCAGGCTAGTCAGGGTCAGTCCGGCTCCGCACATGTCATCGTGCTGGGCAACGAGAAGGGTGGTTCGGGCAAGTCGACCACCGCCCTGCATATCGCCGTCGCGCTCCTGAAGGCCGGACAACGCGTCGCCAGCATCGATCTCGATTGCCGCCAGCAAAGTTTCACCCGCTACATCAATAATCGCCAGGCTTGGGCGCGGCGCTCCGGGCTCGATCTCGAACTCCCGGCGCACCACTGCATCAAGTACGGCGAGACGATGCAGATCGAGGACAACGAGAACGCCGAGTTCCAGCAGTTCATGGCAGCCGTGAGCGCGGTGGAACGTGGCTATGATTTCATCGTCATCGATACGCCGGGCTCGGACAGCTACCTGATGCGGCTCGCGCATTCGATGGCCGACACGCTGGTGACGCCGATCAACGACAGCTTCCTCGATTTCGACGTGCTGGGCACCGTCGATGCCGCGACCTATGCAGTGACCGGCGAGAGCCACTATGCCGAGATGGTGCGCGACACCAGACGCAAGCGCCGCCAGCTCGACGGCGCCTCGACCGACTGGATCGTGGTGCGCAACCGCCTGTCGATGCTCGGCTCACGCAACAAGCAGCTGGTTGCCGACGGCCTCAAGCAGCTCTCGCTGCGGCTCGGGTTCCGTTCGGTCGACGGCTTTGCCGAGCGGGTGGTCTATCGCGAATTCTTCCCGCGCGGGCTGACGGCGCTCGACGACATCGACGAGGCGACGCTCGGTACCCGCCCGAATCTCGGGCACGTCACCGCGCGCGAGGAGGTGATGGGCCTGTTACGCCAGCTCAAGCTGCCGCTCGACGAGCGCGGCCGCCGCCGGGCCGCCAACCGGGCGGAATGGTTCAGCCAGGTCGACAAGCCGCTGGAAGTCCACGACATCATCGGCAGCTAGCGATCGTGAGCAGCAGCGCGTTGATGGCGATCGATCTGAGTTGTCGGGGCGCGGCCGTCGGATTGGCGTTGCTGATCGCCGGCGTGTTGCTGCGTGACCGCAGGGACGCGCCGGCGCGCCTGAGCGCCGCCCTGCTGGTCGCCGTCGCGGCATCAGCGATTTCCTCAGCGCCGGGATTTCCGCGGCCATGGCGATATTGGAGCCTGATCTTGGCCGCTCTTTCCAGCAGCGGGGCAGTCCTGCTCTGGCTCTGGGCGCGCGCGACCTTCGATGACGATTTCGTGCTGCGGCCCTGGCATGGTGCCTTGCTGGTCGCCATTGTCGGCGCGCAACTGTTTGACCTCTGGCCCGCAAGAACCGTGCTCAGAGGCGACCTCGATCGACCGCTGTCGTTCGTCTATCTCGGCCTCGCTCTCCTGGCCGCGGCGCAGACGCTCGCGACATGGCGGCTGGACCTGGTGGTGGGACGACGGCGATTGCGCGCCGTCGTCCTGGTCGGCGCGGTGACCTATAGCGTCGCGGGGTTTTTTCACGGCCTTTGGCCCGCGTTCGGCTCCTCCGTTTGGAGCATCGCCAACGCGGTCGGGCTGTGGGCGCTGCTGAGCCTCAGTGGATGGAGCCTGTTTCAGGCGGCCCGAATGCAGCAGGCATCCGCTTTTCTGCCCACCACGGACAGGGTTCCGGGCGAGACCAGTGCTGTGGCACCTGGAGAGGACAAGCCGTCCGCGGTCGACGCCGAATTGCTGCGCCGGTTGCAGCGGCTGATGACCGTGGAACGCGCCTATCGGCGTGAAGGACTGACCATCGGCGCGCTGGCCGCAGAGCTCGGCGTTCAAGAGTACCGGCTGCGGCAGTTGATCAATGAAGGGCTCGGGCACCGCAACTTCAATGCCTTCCTCAATGGCTACCGGATCGATGAAGCCAAGGCGGCCCTGGCCGACCTCGGGCAAAAGCAAGTGCCTGTGCTGACCATCGCCATGGATGCCGGATTCCAGTCGGTCGGTCCGTTCAATCGGGCCTTCAAGGCGGCCACCGACCTGACACCGACTGAATTCCGGCGCGTCGCGCTCGCGAAGCACGCGTCCGGGGCGGGCAACCCGGATGACGTCCCAGGAATCGGCCAGCCGGACTGAGGAATCGGCCAACCGGGTTCAGAACCCGGCGCAGGCGCGGCCGGCTGCGTTTCGAATACGCCAGTTTCCAGGCCAATGACGATCCCGGCCTGAAGCTGGTCATTTACACCGAAATCGGTTGAAATCCGTGGTTTTCCGGTGATTTTTGCCACAGAGTGGCCAAAAAGCCGGAACAAAGCAGCCGAAATCCGGTTTGACTAGGGCGCCATCGCTCCCTTATCCGTCATGCCGGCGGGTGAGGTGCTGCGGTGCCATCGCGCCAACGCGGTAGAAGCAAATGCACAAACTATAGGTGCAGCGCACAACGTTATGGCGTCAAAGCCACAATATTTGGACTTCCTGTCACGGCGCTGTGACATATATTCTGAGAAAGGAGGCCGAAGAGCCTCCGGCGAAAATCAGCCCTGTAAGGCGGGCGCCTTGAGGACGTCATGAAGCGTGGAATTTCCGTTCTGCTTTCGCTCTGTGTGGTGGTCACGGCGGCTTACTTCACCGCGAGCAAGTGGGCGATCCGTCACGAAACCATCATGTTCAAGGATCCGACTCGCGATGAGCGACCGGTCGCAGTCGACGTCGCCGTGCGCTTCGACAAGGAGATGCAGGCCGACGCTGGCATGATCAAGTTGCCGGTTGCGATCCTCAATCATGGCAATACCGTCAAATTCACTGAATATTCCTTCCTCGCGAACGTGTTCGCGGCGCGCGGCTATCTGACCATCAGCATTCAGAACGACCTGCCGTCGGACGGACCGATGGTGACCAAGGTCGGCGAGATCTATGTCGGCCGCTTGCCGCAGTATCAGCGCGGCATCACCAACATCAAATTCGCGATCGAGGAGATGAAGAAGCGTCACCCGAACGCCGATTACAGCAAGCTGACGATGGTCGGCCATTCCAATGGCGGCGACATCGCGATGTATTTCGCCAAGCAGTATCCCGACGAAATCAAGAAGGTCGTGACGCTGGACAATCTGCGCGTGCCGTTCATGACCGACGGCAGGTTCAAGATTTTGTCGTTCCGTTCCCACGACTCGCAGTTCAAGCCTGATCCCGGCGTCGTTCCCGATGCCGAGGAGTGCGAGAAGGCCGGCATCACCGTTGTGAACACCAACTTCCAGCACAACGACATGCGCGACACCGGACCCGAGAAGGCCAAGGACTCGATCCAGGCGATGCTCGATAAATTCCTGGCCGACACCGACAGCGATGTCGCGGCGGTCGACACAAGGAATGCGCCGCCGAAGATTCTGGAGCCGGGTCCCGTCTCGCTCTACGTGCCGATCGAGAAGCGTCAGACCTTCACCGACAAGGTCAAGAAGTCGCTCTCGCTGACCAAGACCGAGACGAAGAAGGATCCGTCGATCACCAATTGACGGGGCCGCCCGGGATCCGATCCGGGCAGAGGGGTCCGCGATCTTGATCGATCCGCTACGTTGACCAACTCGACGGCGCGGCCCACATAGTGTTTGCTGCACGAGGCAAGCGCTGATGGCCGGCAAGACAATCAAACCGACATCCGGAAGCGATGTACGCCCGGCCGACACTCCGGACGTGCCGTCGTCGACCGCGAACGACATCGCCGCGTTCGTGGCGAAGGCGCGGGCGATGTCGCCGCATCGCGCCGGCGCACGCGGCCGGCTGGTGTTCGCGCTCGACGCCACGATGAGCCGGCAGCCGACCTGGGACATGGCATGCACGCTGCAGGCCGACATGTTCCGCGAGGCCGGCTCGCTCGGCAGCCTCGATATTCGCCTGGTGTACTACCGCGGCTTCAATGAATGCCGTGCCACCGGCTGGATCTCCGACAGCGCGCAGCTCGCGCGGCTGATGAGCAAGATCGATTGCCAGGGCGGCAATACCCAGATCGGCAAGGTCTTGTCGGAGACGCGTCGCGAGGCGGTCGCATCGGGCGTGCGCGCGCTGGTGTTCGTGGGCGACGCGATGGAGGAGAGCGTCGACGAGCTCTGCAGCAAGGCCGGCGAGCTCGGCCTGCTCAAGGTACCGGTCTTCATGTTCCAGGAAGGGCACGACGCGGCTGCCGAGCAAGCGTTCCGCGAGATCGCGCGGCTGACGGGCGGCGCATGGTGCAGGTTCGATCCCGGCGCGGCCGCGCAGCTCCGCGAGCTGCTGCGCGCCGCCGCGGCCTATGCCGCGGGTGGCCGCGAGGCGCTATTGCAGTTGGCCAAGACCGCAAGCGGTGCGGCGAAGCTGATCGGTCAGATGAAGTAGGGCGGCGCTGCGTCAGGCCCCGCCTGACGTCACGGTCTTTGCAATTGCGCCGAGCAACGCCGACATGGCGGCGGTCACCGCCTGGGTGTTGTCCGCGACGCCGTGCCGTTCGGCGAGCCAGGCCGGATCGTTGTAGGAGAGCCAAGTGTCGCCGCCGGCGTCCTGCCAGACCAGCGCCTTGAGCGGCAGATCGATCCCGATCGCTTGTGTGGCCTGCATCAGCGGGGTGCCGCCCTTCGCATTGCCGAACACGAAGAGCTCGGTGGGGCGGAGCGCGAGACCGGCGCCGGCGGCGCCCGCGGCGTGATCGATTTGCGCGAACAGGGTCAGCCCGCGCGCCTCGAGTTCGGACTTGAGCCGATCGGCCGTTTGCTTCGGCCCGACATTGCTGCGAAGGCTGATCAGTCCGTCAATCGCCATCAACTGTCCTCCGGTGCGGTCGGCGCAAGCTACTCAATGGCGGGGGCTGGCGCCACGCGGCTGCGCTTCACGCTCCGGTGAGACGAAGGTTCGCATGCTTTTTGTCGCCGGGCCGCCTATATTCTGCGCATGCCAACCCTGATCGCCGGCGTCGTCGCAATTGTCGTCCTGTATTCCGCGCTGCAGATGTTTCGTGCGGCCAATCCCGCCGTGCTCGCGCGCGCAATCAAGATCGGAGGCGGGGTGCTTGCGCTCGCCGTTGCGGCCTTCACCGGTGTGCGGGGCGAATTGGCGGTGGCCATTCCGCTCGGCATCTTCGGCGCCGGACTGCTCGGCTGGTCGCCGTTCGGCAATACCGGCTTCCCCAATTTCGGCGGCATGTTCGGCGGTTCGCGCAGCGCGGGGCAGAGCTCGCGGGTGCGCTCGCAATATATCGACATGAGCCTTGATCACGGCAGCGGTGTGCTCAGCGGTCAGATCGTGGCCGGACCGCAGGCCGGCCGCACGCTCGACGAGTTCGACCTGTCGCAGCTGTTGGCGATGGTCCCGAGCTTCGACGCCGAGAGCGTCGCGCTACTTGAAAGCTATCTGGACCGCCGCTTTCCCGCCTGGCGTCAGGACGCGCAGGGCGACCGGGCAGGGCGGCAGGGCCGTGCGGCGGCGAGCGGCAAAATGACTGAGGAGGAGGCCTATCAGATCCTTGGCCTGCAGCCGGGCGCGTCGCGCGACGACATCAGCCGGGCTCACCGCACCTTGATGAAGAAACTCCATCCCGACCAGGGGGGCTCGACGTACCTCGCGGCCCGGGTGAACGAGGCCAAGGATACTCTGCTTCGCACGCATCTCTAACTCCGGCTACGCCAACAACGCCACGGCCGAGAGCTGCCTTCCGTCTCTGATCGATGCCCCGTCTGGCCCGCCGCTGTCCGGCGTGACCGATGTTCTTTCGGGAAAACTTAACCGTAAAAGCTTGACGAGAAGTTTCATGATTGCGCCGCGCGCTGACGGCTCGGTTTTTCTTGCGGCGGCATGCCAAGCAAAAGGCCGGCGCTTTTGGCGCCGGCCTTTTGAGATCAGCAGTCAGAAGCGTTTTCGAGCGAAGTGGACACCGGTTCGCGTGAAGAAAACGCGTCAAAACAAGGAAGCGAGAGTTTCGGTTCTGATTCAATCAGAACCGAAACTCCGGGGTCGATCAGTTGCGAACGGTGATGCAGGAAATCTCGGCGCGCTTCAGCGTCTTGCAAGCCGCTTCGGCCTGGTCACGCTCGAGACCGGCAAAGCGGGCGCGGTAGAGCTTGCGATTGTCCTTGGCGACGACCTCGGTGAACGGATCCGCCTTGCTGAGCAGGCCGCGGGCCGAGCTGCGCGCGAGATCGATACGCTTGTTGGCTTCGCCTTCGGTCTCCAGCGCACCAACCTGGATGATCCAGCCGGTGTGCGCGGCGCTCGGCTTGGCGGCGCTGGTCTGCGGCGCGGCCTGCAGGCTGCGGGTGGGCTCGATCGACGCCACGGTCTGCGGCGCCGGCGGGGCGGGCGCACGCACGGCCGAAGCCGGCAGCACGCCGAGGATGCCGTTGCCGGTGCCGAAATTGGCCGGCTGCGGCGGCATCTCGGGCCTCGAGGTCTCGGCGGCACGCGCCATCATCGCATTGGAGGTCTCGGGCATCTCGCCGCGCGACGGGATCGTGCTGGTGATCGGGGGCGCGGCCTGCACCGGGCCAGCGGCGGCGAGCTTGATCTGACCGGCCTTGATCTGGACGGTCTTCACCTTGACCGGCTTCATCGGTTCAGCCGAGCCCGGGATCGCGGCGATCGGCTGGGTCTGGATCACGCCCGAGGTCAGCGGCGCCGGCTCGGGCTTGGCCTGCGGCTCCGGCTTTGCCGGGGGCGGCGGCAGGGCGGCGGCTGCGGCCGCCATCAGGGAGGGCTTGGCCGGGCGCGGCGCCGGCATCGCCGCAGGCGCGGCGGGCTCCGCCGCTGCGACCGGCGTGGTCTCCGCCGAAGCGCGTGCATCGTCTGCATCGGCGACCTCGACATTGGCGTCGGCCGGATTGCGTTCGGTGATCGCGGCGGCCGTGCGGGTGGTCGCACCCTTGCCGATGTTCTCGGCCAGCAGGTTGCGCATGATGGCGTCGCGGGAGCCGCCGCTGCGGCCGCCGAGCACCACGCCGACCAGGAAGCGATTGCCGCGGTGGATCGAGGTCACGAGGTTGAAGCCGGAGGCGCGGGTGTAGCCGGTCTTGATGCCGTCGACGCCCTCAACGCTGCCGAGCAGGCGATTGTGACCGGTGATGGTGTGGCCGCGGAAATTGAAGGCCGTCGTCGAGAAGTAGCGATAATAGCGCGGGAAGCGGTCCTGGATCGCGCGGCCGAGGGTCGACTGATCGCGCGCGGTGGTGATCTGCTCGTCGTTCGGCAGGCCCGAAGCGTTGCGATAGGTGGTCCGGCTCATGCCGAGCGCGCGGGCCTTGCGGGTCATCATGCGGGCGAAATCGTCTTCGCTGCCGCCGATCGCCTCAGCGATCACGACCGCGGCGTCATTGGCGGAACGGGTGACCAGGCCCTTGATGGCGTCTTCGACCTTGATGGTCTGGCCGGGCCGCAGGCCGAGCTTGGTCGGGTCCTGTTCGGAGGCGTGCTCGGACACCGGCATCTCGGTGTCGAGCTTCATCTTTCCGGAATCGAGGCGCTCGAACAGTAGATAGAGCGTCATGATCTTGGTGAGCGAGGCGGGGTGGCGCAGGCCGTCGGGACTGTTTGATGTCAGCACCGAGCCGGTGTTGCCGTCGACAATGATCGTCGCGAATTGCGGGCTGTAGCTTTCGCGCGCGGGCTCGCTGTTGTGGTGCCGGGCGTAGTGGCGCCGGTGCCGGCGCGCCTCCGCGCTATCACTGGTGATCAGGATCGCCGTCGTGACGGTCACGAGCCCAAGAACGCCAACTCGCAGCGCCCGCGAGGAGGCCAAGGTTGTTCGAAGCATCTACTTCCCCGTCCCAATTTCTATCTAGATCACTGGCTCGTGAGGCGAAATTGTGCCCGGCGGCCATCGATCCTTGCCTGCGCAACCAACCACTTCGGGCAGAACCCATTCGCCGCGGTGGCCGCTCAGGTCGCTCTTCTAGCTAAGGTGTTGTTCACAAACAGCTTTCGGGGCCGTCTGTTGGAAGGCGAACAAGAGCCCGGGAATCAGGTTAGGCGGACCGAGTTTCCAAAAGATTAAGCAACCGTTGCGCAGTCGCCCGGGGTTTAGCGCAAATGCCGAAGATTCGGGCTGTGTGATTGTGCGTTGCACAATATTTGTTGACTTTATTGTGCGATGCGGTATTCTGATCAAGTCAGGGGGCCGGGAGCTTCCCGGCATGGGAATTTGCGCGTTCAAGTCTGGGAAAAGGACATTCTATCCATGGTCAAGATCGAAGACATTCAGAGCTACGGCAAAGAGCATATGGAGTCGGTTACCGCCTCCGCGAACAACCTGCAGAGCGGCGTCCAGGCCATTGCCACCGCCTATGGCGACTATGCCAAGAAGTCCTTTGAGGACACCAAGTCGTTCGTCGAGAAGCTGTCGGGCGTGAAGTCGCTGGACAAGGCGCTCGAGGCGCAGACCGAGTACCTGCGCTCGTCCTACGAGACCTTCGTCGCGGAATCGCAGAAGATCGCCGGCCTGTACAGCGACTGCGCCAAGCAGACCTTCAAGCCCTATGAGGGCCTGGTCTCCAAGTTCACGCCGGCTGCTCAGTAAGCCCCGCTGATCGAGACAAACGAAAAGCCCGGCCGTTGCGGCCGGGCTTTTTTGTTGTGCCTGAAGCGGGCGGCTACTTCGCCAGCCGCAGCTTGCTCAGCGCCGTTCCGATCGAGTTGAACGCCGACACGATCTGGGTCGAGCTGGTCAGCATGTAGAATTTGTCGGCGCTGCTCGCACAGTTCTGCAAGACGGTCGAGGTCGGATCGGCGGGCGTACCGGTGTTCACCTGGATCGTGTAGATGGTGTACATTGGCCGGCCACCGCTATCCGTCGCGGCCTTCAGATTCTGGCACATCAGCGCCTGCCTTGCGTCGATCGGATTGCCGGATGCCTGCGAGCTGCCGTCGCCGTAGTCGGGCCAGCGGTCCTCGGTGTTCAGACCATCGGACAAAAGGATGATGACCCGGTTGTAGGTCGTATTGGAATCTTCCGCCGGTGCGTTCAGCGGACCGCCCACCAGCAGTGACTGCCAGGCCCAGGCCAGTCCGACCGCCTGGTTGGTGCCGCCGGTCGGCTGCATCGCGTTGACCGCAGTCTTGAGGGAGGTCCAGTTGTAGCTTAGCGGGATGATCGGCTCGAGCGGCGTCGAAACGCTGGTGTTGCAGTAGTACGTGCTGTTCTCATAGTACTCGTTGGCCGGGAACAGCGTGGTCACGTCGGACGACGCCGGCAGCACGCCGGTCGCATCGTTCGGCTGGGTGCGGTCGGCGACGCAGCCCGTCCAGTTGCCGATCGGATTGGTGGACGCCTGCCGCCAATCGTTCTGCACGGTGGGTGTCTGGGTGGTCGCGGTCCATTTGTTGTTGGTCCATCCGACAACCGCGCTGACGCGGGGCTGGCCCGGATTGTCGGTCGTGTCGTTGGGGCCCGGCTGCGTCCAGTTGTGGGTATACAGATTGCCGGTGCACGACTTGACGCCGCCGCTGGTAGAGCAGCTACAGCCGCTCACGGCGTTGCCGGAGGAATCCGTCGGACAGGCGCAGGACGACGACCCGGTGCAGAACACGCCGGTGCCAGCCGCCGTGCTCACCCAGCAGCCGTTGTAGCGCGTGTGCGAGTTGGCATCGACGCTCGGGCAGATGTAGCCGGAATAGGTCCCGCTCGAGGGGATGTAGTTCGTGGTGGACGTGCTGGTCGGATTCCTCACGCAGCTGAAGCCGCCGCTGCTGGTGGTCCAGGGGCAGCGCGCACCCGGTCCGACCGCATGCCAGTTCATCGGCAGACTTGCCTGCATGGTGCCGTTGGCGGGCTGCGTGGTCGGCGGATTGAGCCAGTCGGTCCAGTCGATCCAGCTCTGGCCGGAATTGCCGGTGCCGACATTGACGACCTTGGCGAACGGAATGACGGAGATATAGACGTCGCCGTTGCTCTTGCTCAGCGCGCTGAGCTGGTCGATCAGTCCGCCGGTTCCGGCCACCGCGTTGCGCAGCGCGGTAATCTTGCCGTCCTGGGCCATCGATCCGGTGTTATCGAGGGCGAGCGCGACGCGCATCTTGACGTTGCCCCAGGTGGTGGTCGTCGAGCTGCTGAAATTCATGGTCGGGAAGCCGGCGAGCTGCATGAAGTCAGACTTGATGAAGCCGGATCCGTTCAGCAGGATGGTCGCCGCGGTGCTGGAGGTCGGGGTGGTGTAGGTGGCCGAGACCGCAATGCCCTGGCCGTCCTTGTTGGTATAAAGGCCAGTGAAATAGGTCTGTGCCTTGGCGGGAATCTGCGCCGCCGTGATGCTGCCCATGGTCAGATCCTTGGACAGCATCAGCGCGGTGGAATCGAGCGCAGCCTGCATCGAGGAGCGGGCGTTGTTGGCGCGGGTATAGTCGATCGCGGCGCCCACGAAGGCCATCAAGGGTATTACGGCCAGGGTGAAGATCACCGCGACATTGCCGTTAGTTGCCCTGGAAAACCGGCGGGCAGCCGAGCGGAAGCGATTGGAAATGGCTGAACCAAGCATGGCGCTCTCGTCAAAATGGATTGCTGGGCCATCTCTACGCGCGCGGCTAAACAGATGGTGAATCGGGCTGGGGAAACCCGGCATCCGGCCCTGCGGAAGGCTCAAAATCAGGGCAAAAGCGCTCGCTATCCTCAATGGCGTCTAAATTGGACGCCCGACTCCTTTGTCAAATCGGCCAGAAATGATTAACCTTCCAAGGGTTGCCGCGCCGGGAATCGGACCGGTGGGTCGCCGGGGTTCTGCGCTTGCGGCAGGGCGTCGCGAGGCCCATATTCGGGAGGTCGATCCGGCCGCCGGATCGAACCGGGAGCGGCAATCTGGAAAGCATTGCTGGGGGTTCCGCGATCAGTCTTGCGGCCATCGCGACAACCTTCCAATCGCCAACCGGTTTCCCCTGGGGAATTCGAACGCCTGAGCCATGTTGCGACTTACGTCTACAGCCCTGATCTCCGAGCCGGTTTCGTCCATGCCGGCGGTCGCCGCCGCGCATGCGCCGACAATGAGCAATGACGACAACCGCAACGGCGCGGGCACCGGCCCGTCGACCTCGGTCATCACCAAGGTCAAGCCGAAGACCAAGCGGCCGAACCTGTATCGTGTCCTGATCCTGAACGACGACTACACGCCGATGGAGTTCGTCGTTCATGTGCTGGAACGATTCTTCAACAAGGACGCCGAGGCGGCGACGAAGATCATGCTGCATGTTCACCATCACGGGATCGGTGAGTGCGGCGTGTTTACCTACGAGATCGCCGAGACCAAGGTGACGCAGGTCATGGACTTCGCGCGCAAGCATCAGCATCCACTGCAATGTGTGATGGAAAAGAAGTAGTTCGCTGGAACGATTGACCCGCCGCGGGCCGCGGAACGGGTCTTGCATCGCGTTTCATGACGCAGCCGCACGTCCCGTTTGATCACGGGCGTGGCCGCATGCGACGTTCCGGAGCCTGCAATTTAGAGGAAAACCATCGTGTCGGGGCCGGTCTTTCGCCACGATCCGTCGTAACTATATCAATGGCGATCACGAAGGTTGTTATTGCCTGACCCGGTAATGGCGATCATGATGGCCGGGGGCCATAGAGGACGCGAATGCCTACTTTTTCTCAAAGCCTTGAACAATCCTTGCATCGTGCATTGGCGATCGCGAACGAGCGTCACCATCAATACGCGACGCTCGAACATCTGCTGCTGTCGCTGATCGACGACTCGGATGCGGCGGCGGTGATGCGGGCCTGCAGCGTCGATCTCGACAAGCTCAGGACCAGCCTCGTCAATTATCTCGAGACCGAATTCGAGAACCTGGTGACCGACGGCGCCGACGACGCGAAGCCGACGGCCGGGTTCCAGCGCGTGATCCAGCGCGCGGTGATTCACGTCCAGTCGTCCGGTCGCGAGGAAGTGACCGGCGCCAATGTCCTGATCGCGATCTTCGCCGAGCGCGAGAGCCACGCTGCGTACTTCCTGCAGGAGCAGGACATGACGCGCTACGACGCCGTCAACTATATCAGCCACGGCATCGCCAAGCGGCCCGGCGTCTCCGAGGCGCGGCCGGTGCGCGGCGTCGACGAGGAAACCGAGACCAAGGGCAACGAGGACGCCAAGAAGAAGGGCGAGGCGCTCGATACCTATTGCGTCAACCTCAACAAGAAGGCGCGTGACGGCAAGATCGATCCGGTGATCGGCCGCAATGCCGAGATCAACCGTGCGATCCAGGTGCTGTGCCGCCGCCAGAAGAACAACCCGCTGTTCGTCGGCGAAGCCGGCGTCGGCAAGACCGCGATCGCCGAAGGCCTCGCCAAGCGCATCGTCGACAGCGATGTGCCGGAAGTGCTGGCGGCCGCGACCGTGTTCTCGCTCGACATGGGCACGCTGCTGGCCGGCACCCGCTACCGCGGCGATTTCGAGGAGCGGCTCAAGCAGGTCCTGAAGGAGCTGGAGGCGCACCCGAACGCCATCCTGTTCATCGACGAGATCCACACCGTGATCGGCGCCGGCGCCACCTCCGGCGGCGCGATGGACGCGTCCAACCTGCTGAAGCCGGCGCTGGCCTCGGGCACGATCCGCTGCATGGGCTCGACCACCTACAAGGAATACCGTCAGCACTTCGAGAAGGACCGCGCGCTGGTGCGGCGCTTCCAGAAGATCGACGTCAACGAGCCGACGGTGGAAGACGCGATCGCGATCCTCAAGGGCCTGAAGCCCTATTTCGAGGATTACCATCGGCTGAAATACACCAATGAGGCGATCGAGGCGGCCGTCCAGCTGTCCTCGCGCTACATCCACGACCGCAAGCTGCCCGACAAGGCGATCGACGTGATCGACGAGTCCGGTGCGGCGCAGATGCTGGTCGCCGAGAGCAAGCGCAAGAAGACGATCGGCATCAAGGAGATCGAGACCACGATCGCGACCATGGCGCGGATCCCGCCCAAGAGCGTGTCGAAGGACGATGCCGAGGTGCTGAAGCATCTCGAGCAGACGCTGAAGCGCACGGTGTTCGGCCAGGACAAGGCGATCGAGGCGCTGGCAGCGTCGATCAAGCTGTCGCGGGCCGGCCTGCGCGAGCCGGAAAAGCCGATCGGCTCGTATCTGTTCTCGGGCCCCACCGGCGTCGGCAAGACCGAGGTCGCAAAGCAGCTGGCAGCCTCGCTTGGCGTCGAGTTGTTGCGTTTCGACATGTCCGAATACATGGAGCGGCATACCGTGTCGCGCCTCATCGGCGCGCCTCCCGGCTATGTCGGCTTCGACCAGGGCGGCCTGCTCACCGACGGCGTGGACCAGCATCCGCATTGCGTGGTGCTGCTCGACGAAATCGAGAAGGCGCATCCGGATCTGTACAATGTGCTGCTGCAGATCATGGACCATGGCCGGCTCACCGACCACAACGGCAAGCAGGTCAACTTCCGCAACGTGATCCTGATCATGACCACGAATGCGGGCGCGGCCGACCTCGCGCGGCAGGCCTTCGGCTTCACCCGCTCGAAGCGGGAAGGCGACGACCACGAGGCGATCAACCGCCAGTTCGCGCCGGAGTTCCGCAACCGGCTGGATGCGATCGTCTCCTTCGCGCACCTCAATGCCGACGTCATCGGCATGGTGGTCGAGAAGTTCGTGCTGCAGCTCGAGGCGCAACTCGCCGACCGCGACGTCACGATCGAGCTGTCCGAGCCTGCCAAGGCCTGGCTGATCGAGCACGGCTATGACGAGCAGATGGGCGCGCGTCCGATGGCGCGCATCATCCAGGAGCACATCAAGAAGCCGCTCGCGGATGAGGTTCTGTTCGGCCAGCTCAAGGGCGGCGGGCATGTCCGCGTCGTCCTGGTCAAGGACGAGGCGACCGCCAAGGACAAGATCGGCTTCGAATATGTCGAGGGCCCGGTCACGCCGAAGCCGGAAAACCTGCCGCCGCGCAAGCGCAAGCCGCCGAAGGGCGGTCCCAACAACGGCGGCGGAGGCGGCACCAAGGGGCCGGCCTCGAAGGGTCCGATGGTCAAGGCCTGAGGCGCAGTGAGCAATCAAATGAAAAGGCCGGCTGAACAGCCGGCCTTTTTGTTTGGCGACGATTGGCGCATGACGCGATCAATCCGGATCGTGTGCCGCATCACTCGCCCTTCAAGCGCTGACCCTCATGAACCCGCACCTGTTCGGCGCCGCGGCTGCCGACCGATGACAGCCGCAGCGTGCTGAGCACGGCACCGACCAGCGCAAAGCCGACGCCGACCATCAGCGAGATCCTTGTGCCGTCGGTCGGAAACCGCGCCAGCAGCAACGCCACCAGGGCAGCACCGATGGTCTGTCCGAGCAGGCGCGCGGTGCCGAGCATGCCGCTGGCGCCGCCCGAGCGCTCGCGCGGGGCGGCGGCGATCATGGTGCGGTTGTTCGGGGTCTGGAACAGGCCGAAGCCGACACCGGCAAGCGCCATCCGCCAGATCACGTCGATCGGCGTCGCGTTGGCCGGCATGAATGCCAGCGTGCCCAATCCCAATGCGAACAACAGCAGGCCGATGCCGCCGAGCAGGCCGGCCGGATAGCGCTCGACCAGCCAGCCGGCGAGCGGGGCGGCGAAGGCGACCGCGATCGGCCACGGCGTGATCAACAGCCCGATCTGCACCGCGGAATATCCGAAATGGTTCTCGAGATAGAACGGCATCGCGACAAAGGCCAGCATCTGGCCGCAGAACGAGGCGATCGAGGTGCCGATCGACAGCGCGAAGATCGGAATCCGCAACAGGTCGACCGGCAGCAGCGGCGAGGGCAGATGCTGTTGCCGCCGGTACAGCAAATGCGAGGCAACCACGGCGACGGCGAACTCCAATGCGCAGAGATACAGCGCCTCGCCATGGCCGGCGCTATCGAGCGCGCTGATGCCAAACCCGAATGCGATGGCGCTCATCGCAGCGCTTTGCCAGTCGAAGGCGTGCACGGCGGGCATGGTGTGCGGCAGAAAGCGCCAGCCCAGTGCCAGCGTGATGATGCCGAGAGGGACGTTGATGGCGAACAGATAGGGCCAAGTCCCGATCGCCAGGATGAACGAGGCGATGGTCGGGCCGACCGCGGCCGAGATCGCGACGACCAGCGCGTTGACGCCGATGCCGCGGCCGAGCAGCGAATGCGGATAGATGAAGCGAACCAGCGCGGTGTTGACGCTGAGGATTCCGGCGGCGCCAAATCCCTGCAGGATGCGGGCGACGGTCAGCAGCGGCAGCGTGTGCGACAGTGCGCAGAACAGCGAGGCCAGCGCGAACAGCAACAGTCCCGCCAGATAGACCCGGCGATAGCCGATGATCTCGCCGAGCGAGGCCAGCGGCAGCAGTGAGATCGTGATCGCCAATTGGTAGCCGTTGACGATCCAGATCGAGAATGCGGGGCTGGCGTCGAGATCCCGGGCGATGGTCGGCAGCGCCACGTTGGCGATCGAGCCGTCGACGACGGCCATCACGAGGCCAAGTGCGATCGTGAGAATGGCCCAATTGCGCTGCGGCTGCGGCAGCCCGTCGGGATGCTCAATGATCGCGGACGACATGTCGTGAAGTTGCTTTCGGTTCCAGCATCGGCGCGCTTACCGGATGCTGGATTAGCCTGACCTTTGCAACCCCCGAAATGGCAGACGCCGGCCGCGATCGAAACGAGGCCGGCGAGCCGCGCGAGGACGCCTTAGTCCTGACCGAGCAACTCCTTGATGCGACGCTGCAGCTGCCGCTTCTTGATCTCGCTGCGGCGGACCCGCTCGTCGAGATCGCTGACCGGCGTGTCCGAGGTCATGATCCGGAACGCGAGGCCGACCTTGTTGGCCTGGCGCCAGATCAGGCGCGCCAGGAACGAGCGGCCCTTGCGCGCGATGCTTAAGTTCATCTCCTCGGGCAGGCGTGCGGCGTCGCCGAATTCGACGCAGGCTCCACTTTCGCTGATGTTGCGGACGACGCAATCCATCGTCGAGCCGCGCTCATTGATCTCCGCAACCGCACCGTAAAATACCTTGTCGCGTGGGCTCTGGCGCCGGTCCTGCATGGGAAATACTCCAAATGAACGGCAGGACTGTACCGGTCCGGACCTGCGAAAAGAAGGGCGCGGCGGGAACCGGTTGCAGTTAGCGTAAATTGTTAGCATCCGTGAGGGTGCGGATTCTCGGCTATTTTGCGCCGCAAACCGCCATCTGACGCTAATTCGGCAGCCGGCTGTGCCGCCAATCACGCGGCGACAGGCCGTAATGGTCGCGGAACACGCGGCCGAAATGCGAGAGATCGTTAAAGCCCCAGGCGAACGCTATCTCACCGATATGGCGATGCGCGTGCGCCGGGGAAGCGAGGTCGCGCTTGCAGCGCTCCAGCCGCTGCGCCAGCACGAAGCGCTGGAACGAGGTGTCCTCGTCGGCCAGCAGGCTGTTGACATAGCGCGGCGAGATGCCGAGCGCGGCCGCGGTCTCGGTGAGGCCGAGATCGGGGTTTTGCAGGTGCGCGAGCACATGCGCCTTCAGTCGGTACAGCAGCGCGGAGCGGTGGGTCGAGGCCTGTAGCGCCACGCCGCCGAGCCGTTCGCTTATCGCCATCGCGAGCAGGTCGGCGGCCTGATCGGCGAGGCGGATCGCGCTGTCCGGATCGAGCCTGTCGGCGACGTCGGAGAGGCCCGTGATGAACTGCCAGGCCAGCCGCTGCACCGGACGATCCGATGAGAACGTGGTCGCCGTGAGACCCTGCGTGCCGGCGAAGCGCCGGTGCAGCATCTCGCGCGGCACCTGGAAGATGGTTTGCGTGAAGTCGTCGTCGAAGCGCAATTCGTAGGGCCGCGTCGTGTCGTAGAACGCGAACTCGCCCGGCTGGATCACGGTCTCGCGGCCGTCCTGCAGCACGGCGCCACAGCCGCGCTGGCCGAGCGCGACGAGGACAAAGTCCTCGCTGGCGCGCGCGATACGCGACGGCGTGCGCAGCACGCGCTGCTGGCCTGACGAGACGACGGAGCATTTCGCCGCGCCGAGTTGCGCGCTGGTGATGGCGCCGTGGAAGGCGCTGCCGAGCTCGGACTTGCAGTCGAGCTGCACGAACACGTCGCAGACGATGTCCCGCCAGAGCGCGAGGCGCCGATGCGTGGGCGCGTTGTCCGTGGTGAACAGGGCCGGCATGATTTCCTCCCTTCACGAGTGCAAACGCTGGCCACTCCAACAAAGCAAGCTTCGTACCGGGCACGGCTGGGGAATCGCCTCCGCAGTCGAATTTTCCTTCCGTCCTGGTCGAACGGCGTTTCCGGTCCCGGGGCAGCATGATGTCAGAGGCTGATAGGGCCGATCAAGTACGAACCGGCCGGAGTGGCCGGCCGCGAGGAGGACATCATGGGTATCGAACATCCGAAATATCGCGTTGCGGTGGTGCAGGCAGCACCGGCCTGGCTCGACCTCGACGCCTCCGTTGCGAAGAGCATCGCGCTGATCGAGGAGGCCGCCGCCAAAGGCGCCAAACTGATCGCATTCCCGGAGGCCTTCATCCCCGGCTATCCCTGGTATATCTGGCTGGATTCGCCGGCCTGGGCGATCGGGCGCGGCTTTGTGCAGCGCTATTTCGACAATTCGCTGAGCTACGACAGCCCGCAGGCCGAGAAGCTGCGGCTCGCGGTGAAGAAGGCCGGCATGACAGCAGTGCTCGGCCTGTCCGAGCGCGACGGCGGCAGCCTCTATCTCGCACAATGGCTGATCGGACCCGACGGCGAGACCATCGCCAAGCGGCGCAAGCTGCGGCCGACCCATGCCGAGCGCACCGTCTATGGCGAGGGCGACGGCAGCGACCTTGCGGTGCATGACCGCCCCGGCATCGGCCGGCTCGGCGCGCTGTGCTGCTGGGAGCACCTGCAGCCGCTGTCGAAATACGCGATGTATGCCCAGAACGAGCAGGTCCACGTCGCGGCCTGGCCGAGCTTCTCGCTGTACGATCCGTTCGCGCCGGCGCTCGGCTGGGAGGTCAACAACGCGGCCTCGCGCGTCTATGCGGTCGAAGGCTCGTGCTTCGTGCTGGCGCCCTGCGCCACGGTCTCGCAGGCGATGATCGACGAGATGTGCGACCGCGAGGACAAGCACGGGCTGCTGCATGTCGGCGGTGGACACGCGGCGATCTACGGGCCGGACGGCAGCTCGATCGCCGAGAAACTGCCGCCCGATCAGGAAGGCCTGCTGCTCGCCGATATCGATCTCGGCGCGATCGGGATCGCCAAGAACGCCGCCGATCCGGCCGGGCATTATTCGCGGCCCGACGTCACGCGTCTCTTGCTGAACAAGAAGCCCTCGAAGCGGGTCGAGCATTTCGCGCTGCCGCTCGACAGTCTCGAGGAGATCGACGCGGCCGCGAGCTGAAGCATCGGGAAATCCAACCGGAGGCGACTGCCATGGAATCCGCGATTCCCACTCATCTGCAAGCAGAACGGTCGCGTCATCGTCGCGTGCCCGACGACTACGCGCCGCCCTATCCGTCGTTCGTCGCGCGCCACAAGCCCGCGGTCAAAAGCGTCATCATGGCCTATTTCGGCGTGCAGGTTCGCGGCGAGCCGACCGCAGCAGCGGCCGAGGCGCTGGCGCAAATCGCAAAGCGCTTTGCCGGGGAGAACGGCCCGACCCATTGGGATCGCGCGCAATATGTCGACCAGGCCGGCTTCACCAATGTCGTCTCGGTGGCCTATTGGGACGATGCCGGGCGTTTCGATGCCTGGTTCGACGGCGCGCGCGAGGCCTGGACCGGCAGCGCCGCGGCGGGTGGCGGCGTCGGCCGCTTCATCGAGGTGCTGCGGCCGCATGTTGCGCGCTACGAGACGCTGTTCTCGTCGCTCGGCTGCCCGGAGGGCGTCGCCGTTCTTGCCGATGGCATGAGCGGCGAGGTGCAGGAGCACGCCTATTGGGGCGGCATGCGCGACCGCATCCCGCTGTCCCAGACCGACGCGATGACGCCGGGCGGGGAGCCTTGCGTGATCCGCGAAGGCGCGCGGATTCGCGTGGTTGCGCATGACAATCTCTGCCTGATCCGCTCCGGGCAGGACTGGAGCGACACCGAGGCGTCGGAGCGCAAGATGTATCTCGACGATGTCGAGCCGGTGCTGCGCGAAGGCATGGATTTCCTGCGCGACGAGGGCGTGCCGATCGGCTGCTACGCCAACCGCTATATGCGCGTCGTCGACGCCGAGGGAAGGCCGACCGAAAAATCCTACGGCCAGAGCTGGTGGAAGAGTCTGGCGGCGCTGGAGCGCTGGGCGGAATCGCATCCGACCCATGTCAGGATTTTTGGCGCGGCGATGAAGTATCTGTCGACCTTGGGACCGAACGCAAAGCTCAGGCTGTATCACGAGGTCACCGTCGCCGCCGCCGACGAGCAGTTCTTCGAATATCTCGGTTGCCACGAACGGACCGGCATGCTGGGCGCGGTGCAGGTCGCGGCGGCGCCGTCCGCCTGACGCCGCAGATGCTCGGATAGAGCGAGCGCAGGCCACATCGGAACTGCGTTCCCTCTCCCGCTTGCGGGGGAGGGCTGGGGTGGGGGTATCACCGCGGGTACAGACCGGATAGATACCCGACAGTTTAGACCGGCATGATTGCCGACAGGTTTCTAGAAGCATCGGCGGGAGGGCCCGACGATGCCGTTCAGAGAGACCAGTCGGATGGAAGAGCGTATCCGGATGCTTATGGAGTACGAGAGCGGGAACTGGAGCGTGTCGGAGTTGTGCCGCCGTCACGGTATCTGCCGCGACACGTTTTACGCATGGCGCCAGCGGAAGCAGAGCGGCGATCCGGAGTGGTTCAGGGACCGTTCGCACGCGCCGCAGCAATGCCGACAAACGACCGATGCGGCGATTGCAGAGAAGGTGATCGCGGCTCGGCAGCGCTTTCCCTATCTGGGACCGCGCAAGCTGCTCGCCCTGCTTGACCGCCAGGCGCCGGAGATCGATTGGCCGGCGGCGTCGACGATTGGGAGCATTCTCAAGCGCGCGGGGCTGATCTCGCCGGTGAAGCGCCGCCGCCGTCCGCTCGACCAGCGGCGTCCCTGCACGCCGGTGCAGGAGCCGAACGACGAGTGGAGCGTGGACTTCAAGGGTTGGTTCCGCACCCGCGACCAGTGCCGGATTGATCCGTTGACGGTGGCTGACAGCCACAGTCGCTTCCTGATCGAACTGCAGATCGTCGCACCGACGACCGAGGGCGTCCGCCCCCGCTTCGAGAGGGCTTTCCGCGAGCATGGCCTGCCGCGGGCAATCCGCTGCGACAATGGTTCGCCGTTCGGCTCGCGCGGCGCCGGCGGTCTCACCACATTGTCGGTCTGGTGGCTGAAGCTCGGCATTACGCCGCACTTCATCCGTCCGGCCTCGCCGCAGGAGAACGGTCGCCATGAGCGCATGCATCGCACCTTGAAGGCGCAAACATCGAGCCCACCGGCAGATAATGCGTCCGAGCAACAGGCCCGCTTTGACGCCTTCCGAGAGCATTACAATAAGGAACGTCCTCACGAAGCGCTGGGCCAACGGCCGCCGGAGGACGCCTATCGAGCATCTCAACGCACCATGCCGGATCGCGAGCAAGACCCCTGGTATGACGCCGATCACCAGGCCCGCCGTGTTCGCGGCAATGGGGAGATTAAATGGAAAGGCAAGTTCGTCTTTATCGGTCAGGCGCTGGTGAACTCGATACCGGTGACCACGTCGTCCGCTTCTGCGACCTCGACGTCGGTCTCATCGACCGCCGCGGCCTGTTCACCCGGTTCGCTCCGCCTCGTGAGGGGCTGCGCGAACCGGGCGAACAGACCGCTTAACCCAAACTGTCGGGGATCATGCCGGTCCAAAATGTCGGGAATCATGCCGGTTGAACACGCCAGTCGTATCGTGGAGAGAGCCCCCACCCGGATCGCATCTAGCGATGCGATCCGACCTCCCCCGCAAGCGGGAGAGGTGCAGCGAGTCTGCCGCAGCACCGATCCGAGCTGACATCGCCGTGGTTAGGGCCGCAGGCGGCCGCCATGCGCGGTGATGGCCTGCGCCAGCTCTGTGGCCGGGCCGCGCTTGGTCCGGCGCGCGGTGCGGACCACGAACTCGACGCTGCCAAGCGGCGGCAGGCCTGACGCCGGTATCGCTTCCAATCCGTCGGGGATCAGGCCCTGCGCCTGCGGCGTGATGCCGAGGCCGGCCAGCGCCGCGGCGCGAAGGCCGCTGAGGCTGCCGCTGGAGCAGACGATGCGCCAGGGCCGTCCGAACCGCTCCATTGCCTCCAGCACCACGCTGCGGCTGACGCTCGGCGGCGCGTAGAGGATCAGCGGCAAAGGCTGGTCGGGATCGAGCCGCATGCCGGGCGCGGCGGTCCACACCAGGCGGTCCTGCCACACCAGCTGCCCCGCTGCGTCGCCGGGCCGCCGCTTGCCGAGCACGAGATCGAGCTCGCCGGCGTCAAGCTGCTGGTACAGCACGGCGCTCAAGCCCACCGTCAGTTCGAGATCGACCTTCGGGTGGCGGCGGACGAAGTCGCGCAGCAGATCGGGCAGCCGCGAGCTGGCAAAATCCTCCGCGGCGCCGAACCGGACCTTGCCGCGCACCTGCGACCCCGCAAAGTAGTCGCTGGCGCGCGCATTGGCCTCGAGGATCGGGCGCGCGAAGCCGGTCATCGCCTCGCCGTCGGCAGTCAGCACGACCGAATGGGTGTCGCGCACGAACAGGCGCCGGCCGGCGGCGGCCTCGAGCTTGCGGATGTGCTGGCTCACCGTCGATTGCTTCAGGCCGAGGCGGCGGCCGGCCTCGGTGAAGTTCTGCGTCCGCACCACCGTGAGGAAGGTTTCGAGCTGGGTCGGGTCGAGCATGGCCGCGGTCCGTCATGACGTAACGTAATGACAATAACATCGGTAAGCGCAGTTCACAATCTCCCCGCGCAGGCGCACCTTCCAGTAAAGGAAAGGAAGCCGCCATGACCATCGCCCGCCTGAGCTCATTCGTGCCCGTCGACCCCTACATCACCGCCATCGTCGGCATGGTCGGCCTCGCCACGCTGCTGCCGCTGCACGGGCAGGGCACCGTGATCGGCGGCTATGCCACTGATGCTGCAATCGCGCTGCTGTTCTTCCTGCACGGCGCCCGCCTGTCGACGTCGGAGGCGCTGGTCGGCGCCCGGCACTGGCGCCTGCACCTCGTGATCTTCCTCTCGACCTTCGCGCTGTTCCCGCTGCTCGGGCTCGCGGCGCATGCGCTGGCGCCGCACCTGTTGACGCCGGCGCTGTGGGCCGGCGTGATCCTGATTTGCATCCTGCCGTCGACCGTGCAGTCGTCGGTTGCCTTCACCTCGATCGCACATGGCAACGTGTCGGCGGCGCTGTGCTCGGCGACCGCCTCCAATCTGCTCGGCATCGTCGCGACGCCGCTCTTGGCGGGCGTGCTGCTCTCGAGCCATGGCGGGTTCTCCGGCAATGCCGCGCTCGACATCGTCGTGCAGCTGCTGCTGCCGTTCGTGGCGGGGCAATTGTCGCGGCCGCTGATCGGCCGCTGGGTCGCGCGGCACCATGCGATGCTCGGCCTGGTCGACCGCGGCTCGATCCTCTTGATCGTCTACACCGCGTTCAGCGACGGCGTCAGCCACGGCATCTGGCACCAGGTCAATGCGACCCAGATGGCCATCGTGCTCGGCCTCGATGCGCTGCTGCTCGCAACCGTGCTGCTGATCACCCATTTCGGCAGCCAGCTGCTCGGCTTCTCCCGCGCCGACCGGATCGCCATCATGTTCTGCGGCTCGAAGAAGAGCCTCGCGAGCGGGCTGCCGATGGCGAGCGTGCTGTTGGCCGGCCAGTCGGTCGGGCTGATCGTGCTGCCGCTGATGCTGTTCCACCAGATCCAGCTGATGACCTGCGCGGCGCTCGCGCGCCGTTATGCGGGCAGCGACGACACGGCCTCACACGATGCGGTGCCGGTGCTGGTGAAGGCGCAGTAAGAGAGGCCTCTCGCCTGTCGTCCCCCGGCTTGACCGGGGGACCCAGTACGCCGCGGCTTCTCCATCACCGACTGGTGCCTCTGGAATACTGGATCGCCCGGTCGAGCCGGGCGATGACACTGTCGGTTTGGAAAAGTCTTCCACGCTCGGCCTTACGCTACGCGACGCGCAGGCCTTTCGCGATCTCCTTCTGCGCGTCGAACTCGCGGCGCAGCCGCGCCAGCTCCTCGGCGCTCAGCGCGTCGGCGTTGCTGTAGTCGCGCTTCCAGGACGCGTCCTCGCTCCAGCGCAGCGGCGATTGCACGGTGGTCTGCGGACCGGGGGCCTGCTCCAGCACGCGCAGCGCGAGCTCCAGCGTGAACGCCTGCGAGGCCTCGTCATGCGGCTTGCCGGCGGAGTTGCCGAGCGGGAAATCCGAGAACAGGAAGCGCGGCACCGCGGCGTGCTCGACGATATCCTTGGCGCAGCCCATCACGACGGTGGGAATGCCATTCGCCTCGAGGTGCCGCGCGACCAGACTGACGGTCTGGTGGCAGACCGGGCAGTTCGGCACCAGCACCGCGGCGTCGACCTTGTCGTCACGGCAGCGCTTGAGGATTTCGGGCGCGTCGGTCTCGATGGTGACGCGATGGCTGCGGTTGGTCGGGGCGCCGAAGAAGCGCGGGGCGACTTCGCCGATCTTGCCGGCCGCAGCGAGGTGCTTGAGCTGCGCCAGCGGGAACCAGGTGCCGCTGTCGGTCGCCGTGGTGTGCGTGCGGTCATAGGCGATGTGCGAAATCCTCAAATCCTGTGGCTGCGACGTGTCGCCGTCATAGACCGAATAGAATTTGGCCCCGCCATTGTATTTCGCGCCGGGACCTTGGTCGCCCCTGATGGGATCGAACGGTGCCGCTGTCGTGATGATGGCGACGCGGGACTGGCTCAGCGGTTTGTTCAGGGGCTGGAACGGGGCGGAGGTGTAATGCGCCCAGCGGTAGGGGGTGGTGTAGCCGATCGCCGCATAATAATCGCGGGTTCGCTTCATGTAGCCGATCGGGGCGTCGTCGTCGGGGGCAAAGCCTGCTTGATCGTCGGAGGCTGCGGCCATTTTGCGCTCCCTTTTGCGCGCCATCATTTCAGTCCATAGCTAGACCACGAGCCTGCGGTGTCAAGCCGCGTTGCGCGGGAACAGATTTGCGATGCGAACGGGTCTTTGCGCCGCATTGGTCATGCTTCTGACGCTGCTGCCGCCGGTCGGCGCCGGCGCGGAGGACGCGCCTGCCGCAGCCCCGGCGACGCCGCCAGGCCCCGAACAGCCCGCATCGCCGCCGGCGGACAAGCCGGCCACACCTGCCGAGACTCCCGCGGCTGCGCCAGCGGAGCAGCCTGCGACGCCTCCGGGGACGCAGGCCGACAAACCTGCGGCGCCTCCCGGGGACACGCCTGCGGCGGCGAGCGACAAGCCCGCAGATGACGCGCGCGAGAGCGACACCCGCGAGGCGATGTGCCTGATGATCGAGTCGGCGGCGCGCGCGAATGATTTGCCGCTCGAATTCTTCGCCCGCGTGATCTGGCAGGAGAGCCGCTTCCAGGCCGATGCGGTCGGGCCCATGACCCGCAACGGCCAGCGCGCGCAGGGCATCGCGCAGTTCATGCCGGGCACCGCCAACGAGCGCGGGCTGCTCGATCCGCTCGATCCGGTGCAGGCGCTGCCGAAGTCGGCCGAATTCCTCAGCGAGCTGCGCAACCAGTTCGGCAATCTCGGCCTCGCGGCGGCCGCCTACAATGCCGGCCCGCGTCGCGTGCAGGACTGGCTCGCCGGCTCCGGCTACATGCCGCAGGAGACGCGCAATTACGTCTCCGCGATCACCGGCTCCAGCGTCGACGACTGGGCTGCCGCCGGCCGCAGCGGCAAGATGCCGGCGCGTGCGCCGACCACGAGCTGCCGCCAGCTGATGGCGCTGTTGAAGCGCGCGCCCAATCCGTTCGTGACCGGGCTCGAGCAGCACGTCACGCTGTCGGCAGCCAAGCTGTGGGGCGTGCAGCTCGCCGCCGGCTTCAGCCGCGACAAGGCACTCGCGATGTATGCCCGCGCCATCAAGCGGCTGTCGAGCGTGATCGGCGATCAGGATCCGAGCCTCTTGAGCTCGCGGCTGCGCACCCGCGGCAGCGCGACCTTCTACCAGGTGCGGATCGGCGCCGACACGCGCCCCGAGGCCGACGGCCTCTGCAGCCGCATCCGCAAGGCGGGCGGCGCGTGCTTCGTGCTGAAGAACAGGGCGTGATGTCTAAATCCCGTAGATGGGGTAACGGGCCGGCCGCCCGCTCGCTACGGCGCGATTTGGAAGCGCGCTCGCGAGCGGCCTGTTGGTTGGAAGGCGGTCGTCCCTCAAACTGATGGTGTCAATAAACGGAGTCGGGCAAGCCCGCTCCAAGCATCATTAAGGGACGACCATGTACCACTATGCAGGAATCGACGTGTCTTTGGAATGCTCGAGCGTCTGCCTTGTCGATGGGACAGGTAAGATTTTGCGCGAGGCGAGGGTTGCGAGTGAGCCGGAGGCCTTGATCACCTGGTTGCGGTCGCTGGGGTTGGTGCTGGAACGGATCGGGCTGGAGGCTGGTCCGCTGTCGCAATGGCTCTACGCAGCGATGCGGGATGCGGGCCTGGCAGTCGAACTGTTGGAGACGCGGCACGTCCGCGATGCCTTCAAGGCGATGCCGGTGAAGTCGGACCGCAACGATGCCCGCGGGATCGCGCAACTGATGCGGCTGGGCTGGTTCCGGCCGGTGCACTGCAAGTCGATCGAAGCGCAGGAGACGCGGGCGGTTCTGACGGCACGCAAGCTGCTGCAGTCCAAGCTGCGCGACATCGAGAACAGCCTGCGCGGCGTGCTCCGCGGCTTCGGTCTGAAGGTCGGCACGACCACCGAGCGCACGTTCGCCGAACGCATCCGGGAGCTCGTAGCGGGCCATCCCGGACTTGAGATCGTGGCACAGGCGCTGCTCGAAGCCCACGCCGTGCTGCGGCGCGAGTTCAATGGCCTGGATAAGCACACCCAAAAGCTCGCCAGGTCGCACCCTCAAGCCCGCCTCCTGATGACGACACCGTCCGTCGGCCCGATCGTGGCGCTTACCTACGCCGCGGCGGTCGACGACCCGAAGCGCTTCCGGTCCTCGAAGGCGACGGGAGCGCATTTTGGCCTCACCCCGAAGAAGTACCAATCGGGCGAAACCGACTATACCGGCCGCATCAGCAAGATCGGCGATGCCTCCGTGCGCGAGGCGCTCTATCAGGCGGCTCACGTCATGCTGACCAAGCCGGTCAGGAACTGCTCGGCGCTGAAAGGCTGGGCGATGCGGATCGCCCGGCGCGCAGGCCTGCGCAAGGCCAAGGTGGCGCTCGCACGCAAGCTCGCCGTCGTTCTGCATCGCATGCTCGCCGACGCCAAACCGTTCAACCCGATGGCCAAGGCCTCGGCAACCTAAGCAAGGAGCAGCAATCGGTTCTGGGCGGGCCACGACACCAGGCTCTCCCTGAGCGAGGTCCCTGCGCCGGGACGATGGATCCGGTCAGGCCGCCATCCGGGAAGTGGCTCACAACCACGCTTCCGTAGATTGGCCGGCCGGCTCCTCAATGCACCCCATCAGGCGACGGCCTTCGCGCCGATCCCGTACAGAAGCAAGTGCCCGGCGAGTGGATCACGCAAAAAGGGATTGACTTACAAAGGCCCGTTACAGAAGCCCGGATGAAGCGAAGCGAAATCCGGACATCTCGAATTGCGCTTCGCACCATCGTCATTCCGGGGCACGCGAAGCGTGAACCCGGAATCTCGAGATTCCGGGTTCGATGCTGGCGCATCGCCCCGGAATGACGGACAGAGGTTATCCGGGCTGCTGCATAGCAGCGCTGTGCCGTCGCTTGCTTGACCCTACGTTCACAGCGCCCTAAGCCGCCGCTATTGCAAAACCATCCGGTTCACCGTGGCGCTTCCTCCGCTCGATTCTCCGCAATGGCAGACCTCGTTCCGCGCTTTCCTGTGGGGCGCGCGGTCGATCGGCGCGACGGTGCTGACGCTGGTGCTGTTTGCGACCTATCTCGGCATCGGCGCGCTGGCGCATGATTCCGGCTTCTCGCTGGGCTGGACCCTGGCGAGCACGGCGTTCGTCTGGGCTGGGCCCGCGCAGATCATCGTGATCACGACGCTCGGCTCCGGCGCCACCGTGCTGCAGTCGGCGATCGCGGTCACCGTCAGCGCGATCAGGCTGTTCCCGATGGTGGTGTCCGTGTTGCCGATGATGCGCACCGAGGACACCAAGCGGCGGCATCTGATCCTGGTGGCGCATCTGACGGCGGTGACACTGTGGGTCGAATGCTTCCGCTTCCTGCCGCAGGTGCCGCGTATCAGGCGGATCGCCTTCATCCACGGGCTCGGCTGCGGGCTGGTCACCGTCTGCCTGATCGCCAACACGATCGGCTACACGCTCGCGGCCAACCTCACGCCGCTGCTGGCTGCCGGCATGCTGATGCTGACGCCGCTGGCGTTCCTGTTCTCGACTGCGCGCAATTGCCGCGAGCTCGCCGATGTCATCGCGCTGGTGCTCGGGCTGTTGTTGTTCCCTCTGGCGGCGATGCTGAACAGCGGCGTCGACATCCTGGTCAGCGGCGTCATCGCGGGAACTATTGCGTATGGTGTGCACCGGGCGAGGGCAGGCGGCGTGAGGGCTCGCGCATGAGCAGCTTCATCGGCGACTGGCACGCGCTGGCGATCCTGTTCGTTGCCGGCGTCATCCCCAACCAGATCTGGCGCATGCTCGGCCTGTGGTTCGGCGGCGGCATCGACGAGAATTCCGAGCTGCTGGTCTGGGTGAGGGCAGTGGCCACCGCGATCCTCGCCGGGATCATCGCGCAGATTGTGGTGCAGCCGCCGGGCGCGCTCGCCAGCGTGCCGGACTGGCTGCGCTACGGCGCCGTCGCCGCAGGCTTCGTGGTGTTCATGCTCACACGGAAATCGATCTTCGCCGGCGTGATCGCGGGCGAAATCGTGATGCTGGCAGGCAAATACTGGCTCGGCTGATTGCGGCGAGCGCATTATCCGCTAGTCTCGTTCCCCAAGAACAACAATGGGGGAAACGGCATGCAGCGGCGCGCATCATCGGCATTCATCGTTACTCTGGCCGCGCTGCTGGCGGCGGCGCTGCCGGTCCGTGCCGCCGATTATCCGGCGCGTCCGATCAAGCTCGTGGTGCCCTATGCCGCGGGCGGACCGACCGACGTGCTCGGCCGCATGGTCGGCGAATATCTGGGGCGCGATCTCAAGCAGGTGGTCGTGGTCGAGAACAAGGCCGGCGCGCAGGGCGCGATCGGCGCCGAGGCCGTCGCGCGCTCCGATCCCGACGGCTACACGCTGTTCGTGACGGCCGCCTCGATCTTCGTGCTCAATCCGCTGCTCTACAAGAAGCTGCCCTACGATCCCGCGAAAGACTTCCGCCTGCTCTCGGTGATCACGGATGCGCCGATGATCATGGAGGTTCATCCCTCGGTGCCGGCAACGACGATCGCCGAGTTCGTCGCCTACGCGAAAAAGAATCCCGGAAAACTCAATTTCGGATCGGCCGGCACCGGCGGCACCGTTCATCTCGCCGGCGAGATGTTCAAGCAGATGGCCGGCATCGAGATGACCCATGTGCCCTACAAGGGCGCCGGGCCGGCGCTGACCGATCTGCTGTCCGGCAATATTCAGCTGATGTTCGACACGCTCGGCACCGCGCTGCCGCCGGTCAAATCCGGCATGCTGCGCGCGCTCGGCGTCAGCTCGACCGAGCGGATCTCCGACTTGCCCGATCTGCCGACGATTGCCGAGAGCGGCTATCCCGATTATGCGGTCAGCGTCTGGTATGGTATCGCAGCGCCGTCGAAAGTGCCTGACGAGATCGCCGACAAGATCAAGGCGAGCCTCGACCGGGCCTTGAACGACGAGGCGTTTCGCGCTGCGCTGGTCAAGATCGGTTTTCCGCCGCTGCGCCCGAAGAGCCTGGCCGAGATCGACAAATACGTAGGTGCAGATCGCGCGCGATGGGCGGGCGTAGTCAAGGCACTGAACATATCGCTGGACTGACACATGGTACGTGAAATGGAATTGCGCCAGGGCGAGGTCGCCGTCGACATGCCGGCGGCGCGCGATGCCGGCCTCGTCTTCATCGGCCGCATCCGCACGCCCTGGACCTCGCGGCTGGCGACGCCGCGGCAGGGGCGGCATGACGGCCCGGTGTGCCGGCTCGAGATCTTCGAGCCCTGGGTCGCCGCGATCAAGGGCGTCGATTTCTATTCGAACCTCGAAGTGCTGTACTGGCTGCACCAGTCGCGCCGCGACATCGTGCTGCAAAGCCCGAAGAACAACGGCAACACCCGCGGCACGTTCTCGCTGCGCTCGCCGGTACGGCCGAACCCGATCGGCACCTCGATCGTCAAGCTGGTCGGCGTGGAGGGCAACGTCATCCTGGTGCGCGGCCTCGACTGCCTCGACGAGACGCCGCTGATCGACGTCAAGCCCGACCGCTGCGAATTCACCCCACTCGCCCCGCCGCAGGCTGGGGATTTCGAGACGGAGTAGGATTTCTCCGTTGTCATTCCGGGGCGATGCGAAGCATCGAACCGGAATCTCGAGATCCCGGGTTCGTCGCTACGCGCCGCCCCGGGATGACGCCGAGGGCGTCACTTCAACGCCGCGATCAACTTCGCCGCATTCGTCTCCAGCACCTTGCCGTCTTCCTTGTGACTGGCAGGCGGCAGCAGCGCGACGCCGTCCTTGCGCGGCATCACATGCATGTGGAGATGGAAAACCACCTGGCCGCCGGCGGGCTCGTTGAACTGCTGCACCGTGATGCCGTCGGCCTCGAACGCTTTCATCGCGGCGGCGGCGATCTTGTGGGCGGCGCGCGCGACATGGGCGTAGTCGTCAGCCTTGATGTCGAGGATGTTGCGGGCAGGGGCCTTCGGGATGACAAGCGTGTGCCCGGGCGAGCGCGGCATGATGTCGAGGAAGGCAAGCACGTGCTCGTTTTCATAGACCTTGTAACAGGGGAATTCGCCGCGCAGGATTTTTGCGAAGGGATTGTTGTTGTCGTAGGCGGCGGGCATTGCGGCGGCTCCCTGGATTTTGCAGGTCTAAATCTGCAAGTCTAGTGTCTCGGTCGCGATCCAAACGTCAAGCGTCGTCGTCGACGGTCTTCCGGAACGGACCGGCCTCGGCCAGTTCGCGTCCGACTTCGGCGACATAGTCGCGCTCGCGCTTGAGGTAATCGGCAATCGCTTTGCGCAGGCCGGGGTCGGCGATGAAGTGTGCCGAATAAGTCGTCTGCGGCAGGTAGCCGCGCGCCAGCTTGTGCTCGCCCTGCGCGCCGGCCTCGACCACCTTGAGCCCGCGCTGAATCGCGAAATCGATCGCCTGGTAATAGCAGACCTCGAAATGCAGGAACGGGTGGTGCTCGACCGCACCCCAGTTGCGGCCGAACAGCGTATCCGAGCCGATGAAGTTGATGGCGCCCGCGATCCAGCGGCCGTTGCGCTTGGCCATCACAAGCAGCACGTCCCGGCTCATGCTCTCGCCGATCAGCGAGAAAAACTGTCGGGTGAGATACGGCCGGCCCCATTTGCGCGAGCCGGTCTCCATGTAGAATTCGAAGAACGCGTCCCAGGCGTCCTCGGTGATGTCGGAACCGGTCAGCCAGTGGATGGTGATCCCGGCGGTTACAGCCTCGCGGCGTTCGCGCTTGATCCCCTTGCGGTGGCGCGAGTTCAGCGAGCCGAGGAAATCGTCGAAGGTCTTGTAGCCCTCATTGTGCCAGTGGAACTGCTGGTCGGTCCGCTGCAGGAAGCCATGCGCGCCGAGGAATTTTGCCTCATCCTCACGGGCAAACGTCACATGCACCGACGAGGCCTCGGTGGCGTTGCAGAGCGCCCGCAGGCCCCGTGCCAGCGCCGAGCCGATCGCCTCGCGGTCAGCGCCGTCGCGGATCAACAGCCGTGGTCCGGTCGCGGGCGTGAAGGGAACGGAGACCTGCAGCTTCGGGTAATAGCTGCCGCCGGCGCGGTGATAGGCCTCGGCCCAGCCGCGGTCGAACACGTATTCGCCCTGCGAGTGCGATTTCAGATAGCAGGGCACGATGCCGACGATCCGGCCATCGAGCTTTGCCACCAGATGCCGGGGGCCCCAGCCGGTCCGCGGACAGGCCGAATTGGAGGCTTCGGCAGCCGCAAAAAAGGCGTGGGAAACGAACGGGTTATAGCTCGAACTTGCGGTCGCCTGGCAATTGCCTGCGGAGCCGGGCGAGGCCAGCGTGTCGAGGTGATGGATGCTGTCCGCGTCCGCCTTGGGATTGGCGCAGGCGTCCCATTCGGCGGCCGGAATGCCGCCGATGTCAGCTACAGCCTCTAGGGTGATTTCAGAAGACGCCATCGAGAATGAAGACCGGTGCCTCGTTCGAGCATGATCTTTCCGGAACAGCTGGCTCCACTTCCGGATCATGCTCCGCATTCCGCCATCGCCGATGACGACCAACGCTTGACCAACCAACGCCTTACCAGCCCTTGCCAAGATCGTGCATCGCAGCGACGACTTCAAGGCTGCAAGGGGACATGTCAGGTTCCCGGTGTAAACCCCTCGAAAATGATCTGGTCGGCGTAGCGCGCCGCGCGCTCGCGCTGTTCCGGCGTCCGCACGGTCCAGGCCAGCAGCGGGCAGCCGAACACCTTGCGGGCGATCCAGGGCGCCGGCGCCGGTAGCTGGTTGACCCAGAAGGCGACGAAATGCGGCTCGGTTTTAAAGCCGTGGCGCAGATAGACCATGCTGTCGCGCTGCGCCTGCGTCAGCTTGGTCCAGGAACTGTCGTCATAGGTGCGCTGGGCGGTGATGCCGCGCGGCAGGCCCGGCATGATCTCGCGCAGCGCCAGCACCTGGTCGGGATCGAACGACATGCCGACCACGGGGCCGGAGTAGGACGACAGCACCTCGGCCATCCGAGCTACCAGCTTGCGGTCGCCGTCGAAATGGCTCTTCACCTCGACCACCAGCGGAACGCGGCCGGCGACCAGCGCGCAGAGATCGCTGAGCGTCATCATCTGCTCGGAGGTATTCTTGAACTTCACCGCCTTCAGCTCGGCTGCGGTCTTGCTCGACAGCAGGCCCGAGCCCTCGGTGAGGCGGCCGAGCGCATCGTCATGATGCACCATCGCCTCGCCGTCGGCGGTGAGCTGGATATCGCACTCGATGGCAAAATTGCCCGCGACCGAGGCGGTGGCCGCGGCCGGCATGTTCTCGATGATGCCGCGTGCGGCATCGTGCAGGCCGCGATGGGCGACCGGCCGCTTTGTCAGCCAATCAGGGGCGCGCATCGCTCAGGAGACTTCGAACACGCCTTCGACTTCGACCGCGGCATCCGCCGGCAGCGAGGCGACGCCGACGGTGGTGCGGGCGTGACGGCCCTTGTCGCCGAACGCCGCAACCATCAGGTCGGAGGCGCCGTTCAGCACCTTCGGTCCGTCGAAGAAGTCCGGCGCGGAGTTGATGAAGCCGCGCAGCCGCACCACGCGCACGACCTTGTCGAGGTCGCCGAGCGCGGCCTTGATCTGCGCCAGCAAATTGATCGCACAGCCGCGCGCCGCCTCGGTGCCTTGCTCGATCGTGACGCCGGCGCCGAGCTTGCCCTTGGCGATCAGCTTGCCTTCGGCGTTGAAGCAGACCTGGCCGGACACGAACAGCAGGTTTCCGCTGCGGACGAAGGGGACATAATTCGCGACCGGGGAGGTCGGCTCGGGAAGTGTGATGCCCTGTGACGCCAGTTTCTGTTCGACGGTACCCGCCATTTTTGATCCCCAGATTGGATTTGAACGAAGCCTGAAACGCGGTCAGGGCCCGGTTTGTTTCGCGCATCGTGCCGCCCGTTGCAAGCTAGGGTACGGCAGCAATGACGTTGCTGTTGCGAGTGGAATCGCACGGAAGCGGTCGAAATTGACGGCATTTTCACTGCGCACATTGCCATTTTGTAAAATTTGCCCCAGTTGCGGCGCAATACCACCGTCACTATTGTGGCGAATCCCTGCCTCCCTGAGGAGAAATCATGATCCTGCCGTTTCGGAAGCCGTCGCGTGCCCTTGTGCTGTCGATTGCCGTTGCCGCAGGGTCCGGTCTGGTTCAGGGGCCGGCTGCCGCTGCGGCCAGCGGGCCGTTTCTCGCGCATCAGGCGCTGTACGATCTGAGCCTCGTGAAGTCGCGCGGCTCCAATTCGGTCAACGATGCGCGCGGGCGCATCCTCTACAATTTCTCCGGCAGCTCCTGCGAAGGCTACACCTCCGAATTCCGCCAGGTCTCGGAGCTCGACAGTGGCGAGGGTAAGGTGACGCTCTCTGATCTCCGCTCCTCGTCCTGGGAGGACGCGGCGGGCAGGAGCTACCGCTTCAAGATCGACACCCGAATGAACGACAGCGAACCGGCGCCGGTGGACGGTATCGCCGAGCGCGTAGGCGATCATATCACCGTGAAGCTGACCCAGCCGGTGAAGAAGACGTTCAATATCGACGGCAAGGTCGTGTTCCCGACCGAGCAGATCCAGCACATCATCGTCGCCGCCCGCGACGGCAAATCGGTGCTCGAGCAGACTGTCTATGACGGCTCCGACAATGGCGAGAAGGTCTACAACACGCTGACCGTGATCGGCCGGCCGATCGCAGGCGACCGGGCGCCGTCGTCGCCCGATCCGTCGACGGCGAGCGATGCGATGAAAACGATGACGCGCTGGCCGGTGACGGTGAGCTATTATGACAGCGACGCACGGGCCAAGGACGGCGAGCAGACCCCGGTCTACGCGATGTCGTTCGAGCTCTACGAGAACGGCGTCTCCCGCGCGCTGGTGCTGGACTACAACGATTTCGTGATCTCGGGCGCGCTGGACAAGTTCGACGTCAGGGATTCCAAGCCCTGCAAGTGAGGGGCTAAGCACGCGATATAAACAGCCGTCGTCCCGGGCAAGCCAACGGGTCGGCGCGAAGCGCCGCCCGATGACAGGCTCCGCGCGACCCGGGACCCATAACCACAGGGTTGCGTTGTTGAAGGGGGCTGTGGCCCCAACGTCGCGCAACAATCACCTTCGGTGGTTATGGGTCCCGGCTTTCGCCGGGACGACAACGGAGCAAGCCTGCGGTCCCCGCGAGACCGCTCTGGCCGGAACCGTCCGACGCGAGTACGCTTCCCAAAACACGCGTGTCAGGGAGGCACATCATGAGCAAGCGCGACCATCTTCGGCCCAGCGGCCTTCATCACAATCCGGCCTACTCCCACGTCGTCGTCGCCTCGGGTGCGCGCACGATCTACATTTCGGGACAGGTGTCCGTCGACGAGGAGGGACGGGTGGTCGGCGCCGGCGATCTCGCCGCGCAGACGACGCAGGTGATGCAAAATCTCGGCATGGCGCTGAAGGCTGCGGGAGCGAGCTACGGCAACATCGTCAAGATCACGACCTACGTGGTCGGCTACAAGCCGGAGCTCCGCCCGATCATCGGCAAGGCGCGCTCGGCGTTCTTCGAGGGCATGGAGCCGCCGGCCTCTACGCTGGTCGGCGTCAGCGCGCTGGCGGCGCCGGAATGGCTGATCGAGATCGAGGCTGTTGCGGTCGCGGATTGAGGGCCGTGTCTCTGCCGGACGACGTCATTCCGGGGCGATGCGAAGCATCGAACCCGGAATCTCGAGATTCCGGGTCTGGTCCTTCGGACCATCCCGGAATGACAATCTCCTACTCCTCCACCGGCTTTGCCGGCCCCTCATAAGCAATGCCCCTGATCACGGCGGCATTGCCGAACTTCTTGCGCAGATTGTCGATGGCGCGTTCGGCGTGCGCCGAGCGGCGGTCGAGCATGTCGGAATCGTTGGCCTGCGAGCCCGGGCGCAGCGCGCTGACGCCGGTGCCCATCAGGCGGAAGGCGGTGCCGTCGATCTCCTTCACCAGCATCTCACGCGAGATCGCAAAGATCTTGGCGGCGAGCTGGGTCGGGGTCTGGATCGATTGCGAGCGGGTGCGTTGACGGAAGTCCGCGGTCTTCAGCTTCAGCGTGATGGTGCAGCCGGACAGCTCAGAGGTCTTCAGCCGCGCCGAGACCTTTTCGGATAGTTTCCAGAGCAGCCGTTCCAGCGTTGCGAAGTCGCGGATGTCGGTTTCGAAGGTGGTCTCGCTCGAAATGGTCTTGGCGCCGCGGTCGGGCACCACGCTGCGGTCGTCGATGCCGCGTGCCAGCCGCCACAGCCTGCGGCCTTCGCTGGCGAACTGCTTCATCAGCTCGTTCTCGTCGGCGCGCTGCAGGTCGGCGATGACGCGGAAGCCGCGCTGCACCAGCTTCTCCTGCGTGGCAGGGCCAACGCCGTAGATGAAGCCGACCGGTTTGCTCGCGAGCATCTCGCGCGCCTCGTCCTGGTCGAGCGCGGCGAAGCCCCTGGGCTTGTCGAGGTCGGAGGCGATCTTGGCGAGGAACTTGTTGCAGGACAGGCCGACCGAGACGGTGATGCCGATGTCGCGCTCGACATCGCGGGCGAATTTGGCGAGCACCTTGGCCGGGATCATGCCGTGGACGCGCTGCGTGCCGGCAAGATCGAGGAAGGCCTCGTCGATCGACAGCGGCTCGACCAGCGGCGTCAGCGCCTGCATGGCATGGCGCACCTCGCGTCCGACCCGGACATATTTCGCCATGTCGGGTGGGATCACGGTCGCGTCGGGGCACAGTTCCAGCGCCTTGAACATCGGCATTGCCGAGCGGACGCCGTAGGTGCGGGCGATGTAGCAGGCGGCCGACACCACGCCGCGCTTGCCGCCGCCGATGATGACGGGGCGATCGGCGATATCTGGATTGTCGCGCTTCTCGACGGTGGCATAGAACGCGTCGCAGTCGATATGAGCGAGCGTCAGCGCGGGCAGGGTGCGATGCCGCACCAGCCGCGGCGACCCGCACTGGCTGCAGCGCTTCACCTTGATATCGAGATCGCCGAGGCAGTCCCGGCAGAAACTGAGGGGGCCGTCGTGAGCTGCCGCTGCCGTCGTCACGGCACGTCGCGCTCCCATTGCGGGTCGCCCAGCACCTGACGGGCGGCAGCGATGTTGGTCGGGTGCAACTCGGAGGCCTTCGCGAACGCCGTCACGGTGGCGTCGTCGCGCATCACGAAATCGAGCACGCTCGCGAGAAATTGAGGGTCGGATGCGGCGTTCCGCAGCGTCTCTGGACCGATTCCAGTCTCGGCCAGAAACAGGCCCAGCCGCTCAGGATCGCCGGCAATAAAACCGAGCGCCTGAATCGCAACGATTTCAGCAACTTCCCGGGGGTTGTGAACAGGCTTTTTCAACGCGCCGGTTTGCCTTTCCGTTAACTTATGGTCTCTATTGAGAGGCCCATCATGCCCGAGTCTTCCGCAGGTGTTCAAGCAACGGAAACCACACTGCGGACGTTTGGACTACGGGATTAACGGGTTAGACCGATTCTGGCGCTAGTTTGAATTCACTTTTTCGACGCGCCCCAAGCGCGGTGCGTGAGGTGCCGCAGCGGGGCCTGTCTCCTGGGTTTGGGAGGGACGGGATGGCCAAAACCGTCCTGATCGTGGAGGACAACGAGCTCAACATGAAGCTCTTTCGCGATCTGTTGGAAGCGCACGGCTATCAGACTTCGGGCACCAGCAATGGCTTCGAAGCGCTCGATCTCGTCCGCAAGCTGCGCCCCGACCTGATCCTGATGGATATTCAGCTGCCGCAGGTTTCCGGCCTCGAGGTCACGCGCTGGATCAAGGACGATCCCGATCTGCGCGCGATTCCGGTGGTCGCGGTCACCGCCTTCGCAATGAAGGGCGACGAAGAACGCATCCGCGAGGGCGGCTGCGAAGCCTATTTGTCCAAGCCGATCTCGGTCGGCAAATTTATTGAGACTGTCCGACGCTTTATCGGATAGGGGAGTTGTGGTGCCATGTCCGCGCGTATCCTCGTCGTCGATGACGTTCCGGCGAACGTCAGGCTGTTGGAAGCCCGCCTGTCAGCCGAATATTTCGATGTGCTGACTGCTTCCAACGGGACGGAGGCGCTGGAAATCTGCACCCGCGCCGAATGCGACATCATCCTGCTTGACGTCATGATGCCTGATATGGACGGCTTCGAGGTCTGCCGCCGGTTGAAGTCGAACCCTGCGACCCATTTCATTCCCGTCGTCATCGTCACCGCGCTCGACAGCCCTGCCGACCGCGTGCGCGGCCTCGAGGCCGGCGCCGACGATTTCCTGACCAAGCCGGTGTCCGACGTCGTGCTGATCGCGCGCGTGCGTTCGCTGACGCGGCTGAAGATGATGACCGATGAGCTGCGCATGCGCGCCATCACCTCGCTCGAGATCGGCATGCAGGCGCCCGAGCGCAGCGCGATCGCCGATCGGGGCACCGGCGGCCGCATCCTCCTGGTCGACGACCGGCCGTCGTCTTTTGAGAAGCTGGCGCCGATCCTGTCTGCCGAGCACACCGTCGATGTCGAGACCAATCCGGCGGAAGCGCTGTTCCATGCTGCCGAGGGCAATTACGACCTGCTGATCGTGTCGCTCAGCCTCGACAATTACGACGGCCTGCGGCTGTGCAGCCAGGCCCGCTCGCTGGAGCGCACCCGCCAGGTGCCGATCCTCGCGATTTCGGATGCCGACAACAACGCGCGGCTGATGCGCGGCCTCGAGATCGGCGTCAACGACTATCTGCTGCGTCCGGTCGACAAGAACGAGCTGCTGGCGCGCGCGCGCACCCAGATCCGCCGCCGCCGCTACACCGATCATTTGCGCGACAATGTGCAGAACTCGATCGAGATGGCGATCACCGATGCGCTGACCGGCCTCAATAACCGCCGCTACATGGAGAGCCACCTCGCGACACTCGCGGAGCAGGCCTCGGTCCGCGGCAAGCCGCTGGCGCTGATGATCCTCGACATCGACTACTTCAAGGCGATCAACGACACGTACGGCCACGATGCCGGCGACGACGTGCTGCGCGAATTCGCCGTCCGGATCCGCAAGTCGATCCGCGGCATCGATCTCGCCTGCCGCTATGGCGGCGAGGAGTTCGTGATTGTGATGCCCGAGACCGACCTGCATGTCGCCGGCATGGTCGCGGAGCGGCTGCGCCGCTCGATCGCAGGCGAGCCCTTCTCCGTCGACAAGGGCGGCAAGCGGATCACCGTCACGATCTCGATCGGGCTCACCACGCTGGAGCGCAAGGGCGAGCAGGTCACCGACGTGCTCAAGCGCGCCGACACCGCGCTCTATCGCGCCAAGCACGACGGTCGCAACCGCGTGGTCTCGGCGGCGGCGTAACATCCGCGTTTCACACCATCATATCCGTCGTCATACCCTGCGTATGCGGGGTATCCAGTACGCCGCGGCCCTCGTTTCAAACGGCACTGCCTCTGGAATACTGGGTCACCCGCATGCGCGGGTGACGACAGGATAGACGAACCTAGCGCCCGCGCTTCACGGCGTCGTAGGCCATCCGCTTGAACTCGAACGAGAACGGATGGACGAACGCCATCTGGCGCTGCGCCATCATGACGCCGGCGATGCCGGTCTTCGGCGAAATCCACCACTGCGTGCCCGCAACGCCGCCCCAATAGAACTCGCCGGCCGCGTCGGGATGATCGATCGGCGAGGGCTTCTGGATCAGACCGCCGGCAAGTCCATGCACCTTGCCGGGTTGCTCGCCCATCATCGCGAAGCGGATCCACTGTCCCTCGGGCAACTGGTTGGACATCATCATTGCGATCGTGTCCGGCTTCAGCAACGTCGGTCCGCTGGGCTGCAGGCTGCGGATCAGCGCGACCATATCGGGCAATGTCGAAACCAGGCCGCCGCCGCCATTGAGCCGTGCGACCGGACGCAGATAGGCGCCGGGGAAGGGCGCATTGTCGGTGCGGGTGAGACCCGGCTTCATCGGCTCCATCAGATCGGCGCCGGCGTAGTATGCAACAAGGCGACCCTGATCCTCTTGCGGAACGACGAAGCCGGTATCGACCATGCCGAGCGGATCGAGGATGCGTGCCTTGATGAACTTGTCAAAGGTCTGGCCGCTGACGACTTCCACCAGGCGTGCGACCACGTCGATCGCGAGCGAGTATTCCCACGACGTGCCCGGCTGATAGATCAGCGGCAGATCGGCCAGCACGTCTACCATCTCAGCCAAGGTCGTATTGGGATTGTGCACGCCGCGCTCGTTGAGCGCCTTGAAAATGACGGTGCCGGGATCGAAGAAGCCGTAGCTCAAACCGGCGCTGTGGCTCAGCAGCTCACGGATGGTGATTGAGCTCTTCGCGGGCTCGGTTTGGTCGATCGACGTCGCGCCTTTCAGCAGGACCTTGCGGTTGCGGAGCTGCGGGATGAATTTCTCGATCGGATCGTCGAGCTGGAAGCGGCCATCCTCGGCCAACAGCAGCGCCGCGCAGGAGGTGATCAGCTTGGTGTTGGAGAAGACCCGGAAGATGTGGTCGGTGCGCAGCGGGATCTGCGCTTCCTTGTCGGCCCATCCGACGCAGCTGACGTCGACCAGTTCGCGGCCGACCATGACCGCCGACGAGATGCCGGACAGGAGATCGTTGTCGATATAACGCTGCATGGCCGCGCGCGCCGGCGCGAAATCGTAGCCGGTGGCCGTCACCTTCAGATCTTCCATGGTCGCTCCCTGTTGCGCCGCGGGCTGCTTGTGCGGTCGCTATCAATCTCGCCTGACGGAATATTCCTTCGGACGCCGTCGCGCGTCGTCAGCGCTACCAACCAAACGCCGCTTCGGGACGCAACCGTATTCAGCCAGCTGGCTTCCTGGCTGCGGGATCGGCTTTGGCGACCTTGACGCCCGCATTCGCCAGCAGCACGCGGGCGGCTTCCTTCGCCGCGCGCGCCATGGCCGGATCGTCGCGCACCAGGTCCTGCGCGATCGAGCCGTCGACCAGCAGCGTGAGCTGGGTCGCCAGTCCCTCGGCATCGGCGACGCCGAGTTGCCGCAGCAGGTCGCGAAACCAGACCCGGCGGCTTTCCTTGAAGGCAACAGCGATGTTTTTGATAGTCCGGTCCTCGTCCTCCGGGCCGAGTTCGGCCACCGCGTTCACAAACGGGCAGCCGCGAAAATCCCGTGCTGAAAAGCGCCGCTCCAGCGAATCGAAGGTCGCGAGAATCTGCTCGGCCGGCGGCTTGTCGGAGGGGCGGGGCTGCACGAAGCGGCGCTGCAAGTAAGCCTCGATCAGCGCGTCCTTCGACGGGAAGTGATTGTAGAGCGTGCGTTTGCTGATGCCGATCTCGGCCGCGATGGTGTCGACGCCGATGGCGCGAATGCCTTGCAGGTAGAACAGCTTGTCAGCGGTCTCGAGGATCCGCTCTTTCATGGTCTGTTTGGGAGGCGGGGAAGCCATGCGCCAGCCGTGATCCTCTTTGCTTGACAGCTCGCCCCCTGTATAGCCTAAGTACACAGGTCTGTGTAACCAAAACAAGCGTGAATTGCAGGCTGCGGCACGCGTGCCGTGCCCATTTGGGAGAACAAGAACAATGCCCCTGTTGCAGGTCCTGCGTCCCACGCTTCCCATTCTGATCGGTGCTTCCATCATGCTCACGCTGAGCATGGGGCTGCGGCAGAGCCTCGGCATCTTCATGCAGCCGCTGACGCACGACATCCACATCTCGATATCCGATTTCACGCTGGCGCTGGCCGTGCAGAACCTCGCCTGGGGCTTTTTGCAGCCGCTCGCCGGTGCGATGACGGTGCGGTACGGCTTCCGCCCCATCATGGTGGTCGGCGCACTGCTCTATATCGCGGGCCTGGTGCTGATGACGACCGCGCATGGGCTGGTCAGTGTCATGATCGGCGGCGGCGCGTTGATCGGCACCTCGCTGGCCTGTACCGCGGCGGCGATTGCGATGTCGGTTGCCGCGCGGGCGGTGCCGGAGACGGTGCGCTCGACCGTACTCGGCATCGTCTCCGGTGCGGGCTCGCTCGGCGCGCTGCTCTCGGCGCCGCTCGGCCAGATGCTCAATGAAGGGTTCGGGTGGCGCGTCGGGCTCGCCGGCTTTGTCATCCTGTCGATCGCGATGATTCCGGCCGCCTGGTTCGCAGGGCGTGTCGACAGCATTCCGTTGCCGAAGCCCGCAGCCGACGATATCGGCAATGCCACCGCGGCGACCGCGGCAAAGACCGCGTTCGGCAACGCGTCCTTCGTGGTGATGACCTGCGCCTACATGGTCTGCGGCATGCAGCTCGTCTTCCTCACCACGCATCTGCCGTCGTATCTGGCGATCTGCGGGCTCGATCCGATGCTGAGCGCACAGACGCTCGGCATGATCGGCGGCTTCAACGTGCTGGGCTCTCTGTTCTTCGGCTGGGCCGGCCAGCGCTGGAACAAGCTCGCGCTGCTCGGCGCGATCTACATCCTACGTTCGCTGGCGCTCGCCTGGTATTTCATGCTGCCGGCGACGCCTGCCTCGACGTTGCTGTTCGGCGCCATCATGGGCTTCCTCTGGATGGGTGTCGGTCCGCTGGTCGCGGGTGCGGTGGCCGAGATGTTCGGGCTGCGCTGGCAGGCGATGATCCAGGGCCTCGCCTTCATGAGCCACCAGGTCGGCAGCTTCCTCGGTGCGTATGGAGGCGGGGTGATCTACGACTCGCTCGGCTCCTACACCATGGCCTGGCGCATCGGCGTCGCGCTCGGCCTTGCCGGCGGCATCATCCAAGTCGCGTTCGCGCTGATCCGGCCGTCGCAGCCGCCGCTGCTCAAGGCCGCCTAGCGTCCGATCCGACAAGATCGGCGACTGCCCCGTGTGTGGGCAGTCGCTGTTACTGCCTATTTTTACATCGATTATTTGCTGCGAGAACGTGCAGCGGCGCGCGCCATTGTCCCGTGCGGTGATTGAAGTAGCAGCGCTTTCAAAGCGTTATTCCGTGCGCGCCGATGGCACGAATCTTGATTGAATATGGCTAGGAATCGTGCCGGAAGCCGTCGCTGAGGTTTCTGGCCTGGGGGCCTATGGGAAGGGCTGGCCGCGATGAGGCTAGTCGCCGGCATTCTCCAGCCATCCGCGCACCACGGCCTTCGCCGCGCCGCCGAGCAGGGGGCGCTTGTGCCTCGCGTCCGGCGTGATGTCGCCGCGGCTTCGCTGCATCCCGCCACCCGCATCGCGGCACTTCGAGACATCCCGATAACCGAACGCGCAAGTGGCCTCTCGGCGCTCACGCCTCGAGCGCACCGCGCCCATTCCGAACAGCAACATTTCTTGTGATGGGAGGACGATGATGGAGTCTGGGACATACACGCGCCAGAAGCTCGTGAGAACAGTGGTTGCGCTGCTGGGAGTGGCGTTTCTGTGCCTGCTGTTCAGCGACCTCGCGCTGGCTGAGGACGCAGCGCCTCCGGCCTGCGGCGGCAAGATTCTCGAGAAGTGCACACCAAACCCCGGCGACACCGCGTGGATGCTCACATCCGTCGCACTCGTCTTGATGATGACGGTACCGGGCCTCGGCCTGTTCTACGGCGGCATGGTGCGCAAGAAGAATGTCGGCGATACCGTGATGACCAGCTTCGCCGTCACCTGCCTGGTCACGATCCTGTTTGCCGTGCTGACCTACAGTCTGGCGTTCCGTGCCGGCACGCCGTTTATCGGCGGTCTGGATCGCATGTTCCTCAAGGACATCCTGAGCGACATCGGCAAGGGCGGCATCGGCAATCCCAATCCGCTCGCCGCGACCATCCCTGAATCTGTCTACATCTGCTTCCAGATGACGTTCGCCATCATTACGCCGGCGCTGATTGCCGGTGCGTTTGCCGAGCGGATGAAGTTCTCCGCCATGCTCTGGTTCATCGGGCTGTGGGCGATCTTCGTCTATGCGCCGATCGCGCATTGGGTCTGGGGGCCCGACGGGATCTTCTCGGCGGGTAACGACGCCGCGTATGTCAAAGTTCTCGATTTCGCCGGCGGCACCGTGGTGCACATCAATGCCGGCGTGGCCGGGCTGATGTGCGCCATCATGCTCGGCAAGCGCGTCGAGACGGGGCCGGCGCACAACATGGTGCTGACCTTCATCGGCGCCTCGCTGCTGTGGGTCGGCTGGTTCGGATTCAACGCCGGCTCCGCCGTCACGGCGGGAATGCAGGCGGGCATGGCCATGCTGGTGACCCAGATCGCCACGGCGGTGGCGGGCTTCACCTGGATGCTGGTGGAATGGGCGCTGAAGGGCAAGCCGACCGGCGTCGGCATCTGCTCGGGTGCCGTTGCGGGTCTCGTCGCGATCACGCCGGCCTCCGGTTTCGTCGGCCCGGTCGGTGCGTTTGCCATCGGCATTGCCGCGGGCGTGTTCTGCTACTGGGGATGCACCGGCTTGAAGCGCATGTTCCGCTACGATGACGCGCTGGATTGCTTCGGCGTCCATGCCGTCGGCGGCATCGTTGGAGCGCTGCTGACGGGCGTGTTCGCGGTCGAGCAGTATGGTGGTACGGCAGGCGTTCTGGAGGGGAATGCCGCGCAGTTCATCAATCAGTGCATCGGCGTCGCGACCGTCTTCGTGTATGATGCCGTCGTGAGTCTGGTCATCCTGTTCGTGATCAATCTCTTCGTCGGGCTTCGCGTGACGCGGGAGATCGAGCGGGAAGGACTGGATCTCGCGCTGCACGGCGAGGTCGTGCAGTAGACTGGGCGGCGTTCCGCAGGGCCGGCGAGGTTCGCCGGCCGGTGCGGGTCAAAGCTGTTCGAGGTGATCCCATGAACTGGTTCTATTGGAACACAGCGTGGTCGCTGTTCTTCAGCCTGGTTTGGTTCATGACCATCACGCACAATCCTGATGCGCAAATTGCGGATGCGCATCTGCGTGATGAGGCGTTCAAGCGCTAGCTCCGGTAGTAGCGCCACATCCTGAGGAACGTCCGGTGGATCTCGTCGGGCGTCCGATCGAATGGCTCGAGATTGACGCGCACCACGCCACGATGGTCCATGCGCCAGGGCAAGCGCATCAGCAGCCGATAGGCCGGCCGCTTGCGCCAATCGGCCACTAGCGCGCTGCCGAGCGGCCCGTTGAGCGCGATCTGCAACTCGTGAACGGTCATCGCGCGCTCGGCGATCTCGACGAGGTCGATGCGCGCGATGGCGCGCCAGCGGATCAGCCCGAAGGCCTGGATGAAGATGCCGTACTGGTTGGCCCCGATGGTCGGACGACCGGCCTCCAGCAGGGGGATGTTGTAGTAGGTGAAGCCGGCCGCCGCCGCCGCCAGAGCCAGCCAGTAGATCGCGCCGGTGATCCAGCTCGCGGTCAGGAAGATCGCGGCCAGCGCGGCCGTGACATAGACCGGAAAGTAGATGTCTTCGCGGCCGTAGGCGACCGAATAGCCGCCGACGTTTCCCTCGTCCAAGGTTGCAATCATGCGAGCCCTTCGCCCGGGCGGTCCGGGACGCATCAGGGATGACGCGTGGACACAAAGCAAAAACGGGGCCCAAAGGGCCCCGTTTGAAACGTCAGAAGCAGGCGATCCTACTTGATCTTGGCTTCCTTGAACTCGACGTGCTTGCGCGCGACCGGGTCGTACTTCTTCTTGACCAGCTTGTCGGTCATGGTGCGCGAATTCTTCTTGGCGACGTAGTAAAAGCCGGTATCGGCTGTCGACACGAGCTTGACCTTGATGGTGACCGCCTTGGCCATGTGCAAAACCTCGAAAATGCAGGGATATCGGGAGCCGGCCAAATCGGCCCGCGTTTGGCCGGGAAACTAGCCATAAACCGTGGGAAGTCAAGGTTTTCCCGGCCGAAACGGGCCTGATTTCGAGGCCTTTCGCTGCAAAACCGGCCATTTTCGTCGAACCTGGCGCATCGAACCGCCGACTACCGCCTGTTCCCGTTTCCAGCTGATGGCAGAGGACAGGATGTCGGTTGCAATCACCCATGACGGCCAGGGCGTGCGCGTCGAATGGCTGAAGCAGTGGTACTTCCGCCTGGCCTCGCTGCCGTTCCTCGCAGGCGGCCTCTACTTCGCTTACTACATGGGCCTGATCCTCAAGGCCGATCTGACCGGATCGGGCTACTGGAGCGAGGACTGGGTCGGGCTGCTGTTTCTGACCGGCTTTGCGCTGGTGATCGGCGTGCCCGGACTGATCCTGGCGACGCTGCGCTACTTCATCGAGGTCGACCCGATTTCGCGGCAGCTGGTTGTGACCAATCAGTTCGGTCCGCTGAAGTTTCACAGCCTGCGGCAACTCAGCGAATTCAACTTCATCAGCATCACCGATCACTCCGATCCCGATTGCAGCTTCACCGCATATCACGTGAGCCTGTGCGGAGACCGCGGCACCAGGCCGGTCATGGTGTCCTCCTTCAGCCGCCGCGACGAGGCGAACGAGTTTGCGCAGACACTCGGGGCCGAGCTGAAGCTGCGGCCGAAGGACTATGTCGGCACCGAGCCCGACGCGGACTAGCATCGATCGTCTGCGCCCGATCAGGCCTCGAAGAACTGGTTCTTCGGCCGCGGCAGGCCGAGATTTTCGCGCAGGGTCTTGCCTTCGTAGTCCTTGCGGAAGATCCCGCGCCTCTGCAATTCGGGAACGACCTTGTCGACGAACTCAAACAATCCCTGCGGCAGATAGGGAAACATGATGTTGAAGCCGTCGCTGCCGCGGCCGGTCAGCCATTCCTCCATCTGATCGGCGATGGTCTGCGGCGTGCCGACGAAGGTGAGCCCGCCATAGCCGCCGACGCGCTGGGCGAGCTGGCGCACGGTGAGCTTGTCGCGCGCGGCGACGTCGACGAGGCGCTGGCGGCCGCTCTTGCTGGCATTGGTTTCCGGAATCGGCGGCAACGGCCCGTCGGGATCGAACCCGGACGCGTCGGTGCCGAGGATCACCGAGAGCGAGGCGATCGCGCTTTCGTAATGCACGCGGCTGTCGAGCAACGCGCGCTTCTCCTTGGCTTCCTCGACGCTGTCGCCGACCACCACGAAGGCGCCGGGCAGGATCTTCAGATGCTCGGGATCGCGGCCGATCTTCTCCATGCGGCCCTTGATGTCGGCATAGAGCTTCTGGCCGTCCGCAAGGCTGCCGCCGCCGGTGAACACGGCTTCCGCGGTCTCGGCCGCAAGCTGCCTGCCGTCGTCGGATGCGCCGGCCTGCACGATGACCGGCCAGCCCTGCACGGGGCGGGCGATGTTCAGCGGACCGCGGACCGAGAGATATTTGCCCTTGTGGCTGAGCACATGCATCTTGTCGGGATCGACGAACAGCCCGGACTCGACGTCACGCACGAATGCGTCATCGGCGAAGGAGTCCCAGAGGCCGGTGACGACATCGTAGAATTCGCGGGCGCGCCTGTAGCGCTCGGCATGCTCCATGTGATCGTCGAGGCCGAAATTCAGCGCCGCGTCCGGATTGGAGGTGGTGACGATATTCCAGCCGGCGCGGCCGCCGGAGATGTGGTCGAGCGAGGCGAACCGCCGGGCGACGTGATAGGGCTCGTCGAAGGTGGTCGAGCCGGTCGCGATCAGGCCGATATTCTCGGTGACGGCCGCGAGCGCCGAGAGCAGGGTGAACGGCTCGAACGAGGTCACGGTGTGGCTGCGCTTCAGCGCATTGATCGGCATGTTCAGCACGGCCAGATGGTCGGCCATGAAAAACGCGTCGAACTTGCCGGACTCGAGCTTCCGGATCAGCTGCTTGATATGGTCGAAGTTGAAATTGGCGTCGGGCCAGGCCCCGGGATAGCGCCAGGCGCCGGTGTGGATGCTGATCGGCCGCATGAACGCGCCGAGCTTGAGTTGACGCTTCGCCATTGCCCCGTTCCGTTCTTGATGTCGTTAGCGGAACAGATAGGGAGCGCCGCGGACAACGCCATGAGGGTCCTTAAGAAGAATCTTGCAATCTGGGCGACGAGCAGAGGATATTTTCAACCCGACGCCTTTGTCATCGTGGAGGGGGACATGATCTATCCGGCAAGGTCATGGCTGATCGCGGGCTTCCTGGTTGCGATCGCGCTCTGTCTCGGCAGCCCGGCGCGGGCGCAGATCGTTGCGATCGGCGCGAGCAATGTCGCGGGCCGGGGCGTCAGCAGTTCGGATGCCTGGCCGGCGCAACTGGAAGGCATGCTCGCGGCGAAGGGCCGCAGCGTTCACGTCACCAACGCCGGCATCAACGGCGATACCAATGCGGGCATGCTGGCCCGGCTCGATTCCGCGGTCCCCGCAGGGACGAAGATCGTGCTGCTCGACCGGCTCGGAGGCGGCTGGAACGCCAGGCGATTGCATCAAGGGGATCAAACCGCCGAGCTCGCGGCGATCGAGGCGCGGCTGCGCAGCCGGGGCATCCGCGTGATCCCGATGTGGTGGAATGCGGTGCTGCGCAATTATCTGCAGCCGGGCCACATTCACTTCACGCCGGAGGGACACAGGGTGGTCGCCGCGCACATGCTGCCCTCGGTGATATCAGCCGTGCACTGACCTGACACTGCGTCCCGGCATTGACTGATATTACGCGCCCAGCACGTCCTTGTGCATCTTGCCGCCGTAGAAATGGAAGAACGGCACCGGCGCGTCGTGGCGGAGCGGGCCGGTGGCGAGACGGCGGTCAAGCTCGGCGAGCACGTTCTTGGTCATGGCATGCGCATCGGCGAGCGGCTCGGAGCCGATCTCGACCCAGACCAGCTCGACCAGTTCGGCGTCGGCATGCACCACGCCTTCGACGCGATGCGCGATCGCTGATGCATCGGCGGTGAAGAAGCGGGTGTCGAAGCGGCGGACGCGGCCGGGCGGCGTGATCGCGCGCGCAATCAGGAACAGGCCGGACGGATCGGGCAGCAGGCCGGCGTCGGCGAACGGCGCCCACGGACCATCGAGCTTCGTCGTCTTCTCGACCTTGCGGCCGAGGCAGAGCCCGGTCTCTTCGCAGGCTTCGCGGATCGCTGCATTGGCGAGCGCACGCGCGCGGCCGGGCGTGATCTTCGGGCTACCCTTGAGCAGATTGGCTTCGAGCTCCGGCGTGATCGGGGCTGCGACCGGCACGCGGTTGTCGGCCTTGTCGACGCGGCCGCCAGGGAAGACGAATTTGCCCGGCATGAACACCACCTTGTCGTGGCGCTTGCCGACCAGCACCTTCGGCTTGGCACCGGAGCGATCGATCAGGATCAGCGTCGCCGCATCTTTCGGCCGGAAGTACGCATGATGATCGGCTTCTTTTTCGCCCTGGTGGACGACGGCGGCAGGTGCGGCAGCTTCAGTCATTTCATCCCTTTCATTTCTTGTTGGGGTCCGGTTTAGCTAGACCGGCGGGATGTCGCTAGGGGCATTTTCGTCAAAGCCATGCATGCGCAGGGCCCATTGCAATCCGATCACGGCTCCCTTCACCGGCTGCAACAACGCCAGCGATGCGAACAGCGTGAACGGCAGATAGATCGCAAGTTGCAGCCACACCGGCGGCGAATAATCGGTCTCGATCCACAGCGCGGTCGGTACCACGATATGGCCGACGATGACGATAACGAGATAGGCGGGCAGATCGTCGGCGCGATGCGGCGAGAAGTCGAGGTCGCAGACCGGGCAATGGCCGTCGCATTTGAGAAACTTGCGAAACAGCTTGCCTCTGCCGCAGCGCGGGCAGCGGCTGAGGAACCCGCGCTTCATCGCGGTCCACACGTCGCGCTTCTCGGGCTCGGCTCCGTCGCGAGTCCAGACCACTGTCGGCGGTGTCACTTCCATGACGTGCCTCGCTTCGATTTGCCGGGCTTGGACTTCGCCGGCTTGCGGTCCTTCTTGTTGCGCGCCTTCCGCTCCTTGTGTGCCTTCTTGCCAGTTCCCTTGCCTGGTCCCTTGCCAAATCCCACAGCGCTGCGCTCAGGCCTTGCGCCGTCGCGTTTTCTGCCGCGCGGAATTGCCTGGCCGCCGGATAATAGCTCAAAGCGCAGCGCGCCCGCCACCGGCGCGGCTTCGACCAGCCGCACGTCGACGACGTCACCAAGCCGATACATGGTTCCACTGCGCGAGCCGATCAGCGCATGGCGGGTTTCGTCGTAGTTGAAATATTCGCTGCCGATGGTGCGGATCGGGATCAGGCCGTCGGCGCCGGTGTCATCGAGCTTCACGAACAGGCCGGATCGCGTCACGCCGGAAATGCGGCCCTGGAACGAGGCGCCGACCTTGTCAGCAAGGAAATGCGCGATCAGCCGGTCGGTGGTCTCGCGCTCCGCCTTCATCGCGCGCCGCTCGGTCACCGAAATCTGCGCGGCGATTTCGGCCAGTGTCTCCACGGTCTCATCCGTCGGCAAGGCGCCTTCGCCGAGGCCGAGCGCGCGGATCAGCGCGCGATGCACGATCAGATCGGCATAGCGCCGGATCGGCGAGGTGAAATGCGCGTAGCGGCGCAGGTTCAAGCCGAAATGGCCGTAGTTTTCGGCGGAGTATTCGGCCTGCGCCTGCGAGCGCAGCACCACCTCGTTGACCAGCGGCTCGTAGTCCTCGCCCGAGACCTGCGCCAGCACGCGGTTGAATTGCGCGGGCCGCAGGGCGCCCTGCTTGGTGAAGGGCAGGTCGAGCGTCTTCAGGAATTCCTGGAGGTTGTGCACCTTTTCCTGGCTCGGCTCGTCGTGCACGCGGTAGATCAGCGGCAGCGCCTTCTTCTCCAGCATCTCCGCCGCGGCGACGTTGGCGAGGATCATGAACTCCTCGATCAGCCGGTGCGCATCCAGCCGCTGCGGCACGATCACCCGATCGACGGTGCCGTCGGGCTTCAACAGGATCTTGCGCTCGGGCAGATCGAGATCGAGCGGGTCACGCTCGTTGCGCGCGAGCCTGACCAGCTCATAGGCCGCCCACAGCGGCTTCAGGATCGGATCGAGCAGGGGGCCGGTGGTGTCGTCGGGCCTGCCGTCGATCGCGGCCTGCGCCTGCGCGTAATTGAGCTTTGCGGCCGAGCGCATCAGCACGCGGTGGAAGGTGTGCGAGCGCTTGCGGCCGTCGGCGCCGATCACCATCCGCACCGCGAGCGCGCCGCGCGGTTCGCCCGGCACCAGCGAGCAGAGATTGTTGGAGATGCGCTCGGGCAGCATCGGCACCACCCGATCGGGGAAATACACCGAGTTGCCGCGCTGCAGCGCATCGCGGTCGAGCGCAGAGCCCGCCCGCACATAGAAGGCGACGTCGGCGATCGCGACATGGACGATGAAGCCGCCCTTGTTGTTCGGATCGGGGTCGACCTCGGCATGCACGGCGTCGTCGTGATCCTTGGCGTCCGGCGGGTCGATGGTGACGAGCGGCACGTCGCGCCAGTCCTCGCGGCCCTGCAACGTCGCGGGCTTTGCGTCTTCGGCTTCGCGCAGTGCAGAAGACGAAAACACCTGCGGGATGTCGTGGGTGTTGATCGCGATCAGGCTGATCGCCTTCTCGCTCGCGATCGAGCCGAGCCGTTCCTTGACCCGGGCGGAGGCGAGCCCGTAGCCGCGGGTGCGGATCAAATCGACGCTGATGAGGTCGCCGTCCTCGGCGTCGCCGCTGTCTGCCTGGGCGATGTTGAGCTCGCGGCCGGCCTGCTTCTTGTCGACCGGGATCAGGCGGCCGCCGCCTTCAGGGTTCTTGCGGTAGATGCCGAGAATGCGGGTGCGTCCGTGATCGATCACCTTGATGACGCGACCGCGATAGGGCGTGCCGTCGCGCTCGTTGGTCACCTCGACCCGCAACAGCGCGCGGTCGCCGACGCCGGCGACGGTACCGGGCTTCGGCCGCCGCGGCGTCTCGATGCGGATTTTCGGGGCGGTGCCGCTTTCTTCGGAGTCCCACTCGGCGGGCGTGGCGATCAACTCGCCGTCGCTGTCACGGCCGGTGATGTCGGCGAGCACGGTCGGCGGCAGCGCCGCCGGCTCGTGAATTTTGCGGCCGCGCTTGGCGACCGTGCCGTCGTCGGCGAGCTCGCGGAGGATCCGCTTCAACTCGACGCGGTCCGCGTTCTTCAGGCCGAACGCGCGCGCGATCTCGCGGGTGCCGATCTTGCCTGGATTGGCGCGGATGAAGGCGACGATGGCGTCCCGGCCCGGAAAGCCATGGTCGGGTTTTGGTTTCACTTATCCTCTTGCCTTGCCGGCGCTCTTCTTCGCGGGCGCTTTCGCGGGTGCCGATGACTTTGCAGGCGACGTCTTGGCACCGGAGGCGACCGGCGCGCGCGCCTTGCTGGTCGCATCCGTTTTCGGCTTCGCCGCGGCCTTCTTGGACGCAGCCTTCTTGGCGGGCTTGGCCTCGGCATCGCCGTCGGCGCTTTCTGCCTTGGCCTTTTCAGAGCTGGCTTTGGCGGGCTTTGCCGTCTTCGCCTTCTTGCCCTTTGCCTTGCCGCCGCCCTTGGCCGCGCGCTCGTCGATCAGCGCGATCGCTTCCGCAAGCGTGACCTCGTCGGGCGTCTTGTCGCTCGGGATCGTCGCGTTGACGCCGCCGGCCGCGACATAGGCGCCGTAACGGCCGTTCTTGAGCGCGACGGCGCCGAGCGTCGGGTGGTCGCCGAGCGGCTTGCCCGGGTCGGCGCCGAAGCGGCGGCCGCTCGGACCCTTGGCGATCTTCTCCGCGATCAGGGTGACGGCGCGGTTCAATCCGATGTCGAACACCTCGTCGCCGGCCTCGAGGCTGGCATAGGTCTTCTCGTGCTTGACGAACGGCCCGAACCGGCCGAGGCCGGCCGTGATCGGCTGCCCGGTTTCCGGATGCTTGCCGATCTCGCGCGGCAGCGACAACAGCTTCAGCGCCAGTTCGAGATCGACATCGCCAGGCGAGGTGCCCTTCGGAATCCCCGCGCGCTTCGGCTTCTCGCCTTCAGCGTAATCCTTCTGCTCGCCAAGCTGGATGTAGGGGCCGAAACGGCCGGCCTTCACCGTGACATCGAACCCGGTGTCGGGATCGGTGCCGAGCACGCGGTCGGCGCTCTCGGCGCTGTCGGCCGCCAGCGGCCTTGTGTAGCGGCATTCCGGATAGTTCGAGCAGCCGACGAAGGCGCCGAACTTGCCGGCCTTGAGGTTGAGCCGCCCGGTGCCGCAGGTCGGACACTGCCTGACGTCGCCGCCATCCGCGCGCGGCGGATAGATGTGCGGGCCAAGCATCTCGTCGAGCGCATCCAGTACCTCGGCGACACGCAGATCCTTGATGTCGTTCACCGCGCCGATGAAGCCGCTCCAGAAATCCTTCAGCACCTGCTGCCAGGAGATCTCGTTGTTGGAGACGCGATCGAGCTGTTCCTCGAGATCGGCCGTGAAGTCGTATTCGACGTATCGCGAGAAGAAGTTTTCCAGGAACGCGACCACGACGCGGCCCTTGTCCTCGCCGTGCAGCCGCTTCTTCTCCAGCTTGACGTAGCCGCGGTCCTTCAGGACCTGCAGGATCGAGGCGTAGGTCGAGGGCCGGCCGATGCCGAGTTCTTCCATCCGCTTCACCAGCGAGGCTTCCGAGAAGCGCGGCGGCGGCTCGGTGAAATGCTGGGTGACGGCAAGGCTCTGGCGCTTCACCGCTTCGCCCTGGCTCATCGCGGGCAGGCGGCGCGAATCCTCGTCCTCCTCGTCGTCACGGCTTTCCTGATAGAGCGCGAGGAAGCCGTCGAACTTGATGACCTGGCCGGAGGCGCGCAGCTCGAGTGTGCGGGCGCCGGCCTTGGCTTCGATGTCGACGGTGGTGCGCTCGAGTTCGGCCGACTCCATCTGGCTCGCAATGGTGCGCTTCCAGATCAGCTCATAGAGCTTGGCCTGGTCGGTATCGAGCCGACGGCCGATGGTGGCGGGGCGACGCGACAGATCGGTCGGGCGGATCGCTTCGTGCGCTTCCTGGGCGTTCTTGGCCTTGGCCTGGTACTGGCGCGGCGCGTCCGGCACGTAGGCGTTGCCATAGTCCTCGCCGATCACCTTGCGGGCCTGGGTGATCGCGGACGGATCGATCTGCACGCCGTCGGTTCGCATATAGGTGATCAGGCCGGTGGTCTCGCCGCCGATGTCGATGCCTTCATACAGCCGCTGCGCGATGCGCATGGTGTGCGCCGGCGCGAAGCCGAGCTTGCGGCTCGCTTCCTGCTGCAGGGTCGAGGTGGTGAAGGGGGCCTGCGGATTGCGCCGGGCCGGCTTGGCCTCGACGGTCGCGACCTTGAACAACGCGGCCTCGATCGCCTTCTTGAAGTCCTCGGCTTCGGCGCCGGAGCCGATGTCGAGTCGCGCGATCTTCTTGCCGTCTGCGCCGACCAGCCGCGCCTCGAAGGCGTCGCCGCGCGGCGTCAGCAGCGTCGCGACCAGCGACCAGTATTCCCTCGGCACGAACTTCTCGATCTCGAGCTCGCGGTCGCAGACCAGCCGCAGCGCGACCGACTGCACGCGGCCGGCGGAGCGGGCGCCGGGTAACTTGCGCCACAGCACGGGCGAGAGGGTGAAGCCGACCAGATAGTCCAGCGCACGGCGCGCCATATAGGCGTCGACCAGCGCGCCATCGATCTGGCGCGGCGCCCTCATGGCATCGGTGACGGCCTGCTTGGTGATGGCGTTGAACACCACGCGCTCGACCTTCTGGTCCTTCAGCGCGCGCTTCTCCTTCATCACCTCCAGCACGTGCCAGGAGATCGCCTCGCCCTCGCGATCAGGGTCGGTTGCGAGAATCAGACGGTCGGCACCCTTGAGCGCCTTGGCGATGTCGTTCAGACGGCCAGCGGCCTTGGCGTCGACCTCCCAGATCATCTGGAAATTGGCGTCCGGATCGACCGAACCGTTCTTGGCCGGGAGGTCGCGGACATGGCCAAACGACGCCAGGACCTCATAGGAGGATCCCAGATATTTGTTGATCGTCTTGGCCTTGGCAGGCGACTCCACAATGACGATATTCATGTCATTCCAATAGCTTACGGGAAAACTTGAAGGTGGGTTCCGCTAGACTCGCGGCCCGCCGTGTCGGGGCGAACATGGGTGCTGAGGCGGCCCCTGTCAAATCGCCAGATATTGAAGGGAGGGTCCAGGCTGTGGAGTTCCTATCCCAAGAGTTGAAAAATACGTCCTAGAGTTGCGGCCGGAAACGGCGTATCTCTTTATATATAGGGGTGGGAATCGGACTAGGCCTTTTGAGCAGCACAGGGGGCGGCCGGAAGCGCAAGGCATCCGGCCGGCGACGACCGGCGGGCGACGAGACAGGTGGGGAGGGCGGTCCGGATGACGCCCTGGTCCTGATCGCAGCCGCCGCGACCGAACTCGCCAAACTCGCCCAGCGCCACAAATTCGAGGTCCTCGACCGGCTGTTCGCGATGGCCCGCCTGGAAGCCGACCAGCAGTTGCGTGTGCGCAGCCGAAGGAGGTTGTCGTGAGGGGACGTCGCGCTCGGCTCTCTCCCCGCGTCGTCCTGGCCTAGTGCGCAATTGCGCACGGGAGCCAAGACCCATAACCACCGAATTTGACGATGAATGGGATCGTTGCCCCAGCATCGCACAACAATTCTCATTTGGGGCAATGGGTCCTGGCTTCCGCCAGGACGACGATGGGGATGGTTCTCGATTCAAGGTCAAGCAGCTTGTTCAGTGTCATCACCCGCGCATGCGGGTGATCCAGTATTCCAGAGGCGCCGGTGTGTGAGCCGAGAGGCCGCGGCGTACTGGATCGCCCGGTCAAGGCCGGGCGATGACAGATGTTGATGAGAATGCAGCTTCGCGTTCGTCGCGCGACTTTCTCCGCACACTCCACCGTCGTCCCGGCGAAGGCCGGGACCCATAACCATTGAATTTGATGATGAATGGGATCGTTGCCCCAGCATCGCACAACAATTCTCATTTGGGGAAATGGGTCCCGGCTTTCGCCAGGACAACGGTGGGGATGGTTCTCGATTCAAGGTCAAACAGCTCGTTCAGTGTCATCACCCGCGCATGCGGGTGATCCAGTATTCCGGAGGCGCCGGTGTGTGAGCCGAGGGGCCGCGGCGTACTGGATCGCCCGTCTTCGCGGGCGATGACAGGTACCGGTGGGGACACAGATTTGCGTTCTCGCGACATGAATCGTCCGAGCTTTGCATTTCGTTTCGCCCTCACTCTTGAAGAGGGCGCAGGGAAAGCCGGGTGCCGATCGCACCCATGGGCCCCGAGCAAAAGGTAGAAAGCTCGGGGGTAGGACCACAGGTGTAACCGGGAACACTCCGGCTTTCCCTGCGCGATGGGTTACGGCTTATTTCGTGCTCTCCCCGGCGAGACTGGGCTTGTTTGTCACCGCCTTCGCATCACGCCTTCGCGTGTTGCGACGAGACACCGGCCGCTAGGGCGTCAGGACCACACGACTTCGCCGTCCGCATCACATGCGTTCGTCGCTCGCATGATCAGCGTCCACCGCATCTCACGCCGCGTTCGTGACGACCGCGAAGCGCCCCTCGATCGGGTGAGACGGGTGAACCATACACTGAGTTGGGCATTCTGATAAATAGAAATATTTTCACGCGCGAGGATTGACAGGTTTTGCTGAGTTGCCCGTCGTGTCGAATGGGCAACATCGGTTGCCATCTTGATGGACGGAGTTAGGCCGATACACGCCGCGCGCGCTTCGCGGCAGGCCGCGGCTTCAGCGCCGTGTCGGCGGCATCAAGCACGCGACCGTCCTGCGAAAACAGCGCGAGCTTCTTCACCGGCTTGCCTTTGTCGCGGTCGACCAGGATGGTCGCGATCTCGTCCGGGTGCTCGTCGAACTCCTCGGTCCATTGCCGGAGCGCGACCAGGATCGGAAAGATGCCGTGACCCTTTGGCGTCAGCAGATATTCCTGATAGGCGCTGCCGTCGGAGGCGGGGACCATCTTCAGGATGCCGCGCTCGACCAGCGTGCGCAGCCGCGTGGCCAGGATGTTCTTGGCGAGGCCGAGGCTCGCCTGGAATTCGCCGAAGCGGCGCCGGCCGAGGCTGGCGTCGCGGATGATCAGCAGCGACCACCAGTCGCCGAACACGTCGAGCGCGCGGGCCACCGGGCAAGAATCGCCTGCGAGGCTGGTTCGTTTCACGGCGCGGTCTCCGGAAGTTGGGCCATCACGGTCTTGTGTGGTTGCAATATTAAACCTGATGCCCTAGGTAGGCAACGAAGTTTAATAATGCAACCAACTGGAGGCGGACAATGAGACTGGCAAACAAGACGGCGTTGATCACCGGCGGCAACAGCGGCATCGGGCTTGCGACGGCAAAACTGTTCGTGGCCGAGGGCGCCAAGGTCGTCATCACCGGGCGCAACAAGGAGACGCTTGCAGCGGCGGCCAAGGAACTCGGGCCGAACGCGTTGGCGGTGGTGGCCGACGCCACCGATGTCGCGGCACTGGAAGCCGCGGTGAAGCAGGGCGCCGAGAAGTTCGGCAAATACGACGTGCTGTTTGCCAATGCCGGCATTCCCGGCCAGACGCCGGTCGGCGGCACCACGCTGGCTGCTTTCGAAAATGTGATCCGCACCAATCTCACCGGCGTGTTCTTCACGGTGCAGGCGGTCGCGCCCTATCTCAACGACGGCGCATCCATCATCCTCAACGGCTCGGTGATTTCGGTGCTCGGCAATCCCGGCTACTCGGCCTATGCCGCGAGCAAGGCCGGCGTGCGCGCGATGGCGCGGGTGATGGCGTCAGAACTGTCGCCGCGCAACATCCGCGTCAACGTGGTGGCGCCGGGGGCGGTGCGTACACCGATCTGGGGCGCGGCGATCGCAACGCCCGAGGCCGAGAAGGTGTTCGAGGCGCGGATCGGCAAGACCACGCCGCTCGGGCGCATCGGCGAGCCCGATCATATCTCGAAGACCGTGCTGTTCCTGGCGTCCGACGACGCGGCGCATGTGCAGGGGCAGGAACTGTTCATCGATGGCGGCGCAACGGCTTCGCCCGCCGGCGCGCCGATCTATCGCGGCTAAATTGTTTCTCATTGTAACGAACCGGCCGGTGTGAAGCGCTTCATACCGGCCGATTGCGTGCGCGACTATCATTGCGTGAATTGAACCTTTGACGTACTCCCGGGACTCCTGAAAAGGGCGGGGAATTTTTTCACCACGGAATCATTTGGAGTGCCGTCATGCCCAAAGCAGCTCGTATTGCGACTCCGGTCAGAGTTTCGTCCGCGTCCGAGAATTCGGACACGGCACAGTTCGTGACGGTCGCGCTGTTTTCCGGCATCGGTTTGTTGATCTCCCTCGTCGCCGTCATCGCCGGCATTCAGGGCGTCTGGTTCTGAGGCATCCGGCGAGTCGCCCGCGCATGACGCTTGCGGCTTGGCCAAGATCTTGTCCCGCCCACAACTGTCATACCCCGCGCGTGCGGGGTATCCAGTACGCCGCGGCCTCCCGGTTCAGTAACGGCCGTCTCTGGAATACTGGGTCACCCGCTTTCGCGGGTGACGACAGTGGTTCTGGGGTTAAGCGGCGTTCAGGCTGCCGGCGGCCTGCAGCGCGCCTGCGACCGCCTTCTCGCGATGCTCGGGACCGACCTGGATGCCGTCGGCCGGGATGAATTCAAGATTCCTGACACCGATGAAGCCGAACACCCCGCGCAGATAGGTCTCGAGATGCTCGAGGGCTGCCATCGGCGTGTCGGCGCCGTAATAGCCGCCGCGCGAGATCGCGATGATGACCCGCTTGTTGCCGGCCAATCCCTGAACGCCGGTGGCGTCGTATTTGAAGGTCTTGCCCGCAACCAGGACGCGGTCGATCCAGGCCTTGAGCTGGGAGGGAATGGTGAAATTGTACATCGGCGCGCCGATCACCACGATGTCGGCGGCGAGGAACTCGTCCAGCACAGCTTGGCCGGTCGCGATATCGTCGCGCACCGACGGGTCCGGTGCGGCGCCCTGGCTCGCGGCCAGGTGGAGGCCGGAGAGGTGGGCGAGCGGGGTTTTGGTGAGATCGCGGTAGCTCACGACGAGGCCGGGATTGGCCTGGCGCAGCCGCTCGACGGCGGCGGCGGAGACCTGCCGGCTGACGGAGTGGGGGCCGAGGACCGAGGAGTCGATGTGCAGAAGTTTCATGGCTGGGATCACCATTGGTATAGGTTTGTAACTGGCGCTATATGAGTGACCGCCCTAAATGTCCGCAAGAACGCACATTTTTGAAACCCGAGCACAGCGATGAGACCTGAGAACATCCATGTGACTGCCCCGCCGCCGCGGCCGAGTCCCGATCACAGCGATTGCCGCGCGGTCGCCTCCGTGCTGGCGCGGGTCGGCGACAAGTGGAGCGTGTTCGTGATCATGATGCTGATCGACGGGCCGAAGCGCTTCAACGAACTGAAGCGCATGATCAGCGGCATCTCGCAGCGGATGCTGACGCTCACGCTGCGTGGACTGGAGCGCGACGGCCTGGTGACCCGCACGGTGTTTCCGACCATCCCGCCGCGGGTCGACTATGAGCTGACCGATCTCGGCCGCGGGCTGGCGGCGCCCGTGAAGGCGCTCGGCGAATGGGCGTTCGCGCATCTGCCGGAGATCGAAGGCGCGCGCAGCAGTTTTGATGCGCGGAACGGCGACTGAAATCTGGACCCGTCACCCTGAGGAGCGCGAAGCGCGTCTCGAAGGGTCGACGGCCACCAGCGGGGCCGTGCATCCTTCGAGACGCGGCCAAGAAGCCGCTCCTCAGGATGACGGGGAGAGGTGCGGCGCCACGGGGCGTGCGCTCTTAATTTCTAGATCATCGACACCAGCCCGCCGCCGTGACGCTCGAGCCTGCCGGCAAGCTCCAGCTCCAGCAGCACCGCGCGGACGACAGCGGGCGAGACATCGGCCATCCGGATCAGATCGTCGAGGCTGATCGGGCTCGGACCGAGCAGATTGATGATGCGGGCGCGATCGGGCGCATCGGTGGCGAAGTCCAGCGGCTCATCCTCCTCGCGCGCGCCAAGCATGACGGGGCGTTCCATGATCGGCGTCACCGCGCTGATGACGTCGGCGGCTTCGGTGACCAGCGTGGCGCCCTGCTTGATCAAATCGTTGGCGCCGGCGGCGCGCGGATCGATCGGCGAGCCCGGCACCGCGAACACCTCGCGGCCCTGTTCGGCGGCCATCCGCGCCGTGATCAGCGAGCCCGAGCGATGCGCGGCCTCCACCACCACGACGCCGAGCGATGCGCCCGAGATCAGCCGGTTGCGGCGCGGAAAGTCGCGCGCCCGCGGCACATGGCCGAGCGGCATCTCCGAAATCGCCGCGCCGCGCTCGAGCAGGGCGGCCAGCAGATCCTCATGCTCCGGCGGGTAGATCCTGTCGTGGCCGCCAGCGAGCACCGCGACCGTGCCGCTCGCAACGGTCGCGCGATGCGCCGCCTGATCGATGCCGCGAGCGAGGCCGGAGATCACGACAAAGCCGGCGTCGCCGAGATCGCGCGCGAGAGTGCCTGCAAATTTCAGCCCGGCGCCGGAGGCATTGCGCGAGCCGACGATCGCGATCATCGGCCGCATCAACGTGTCCCTTGCGCCGCGCACGGCAAGCAGCGGCGGCGCGTCGTCGATGGTGGCAAGCCGCGCCGGATAATGCGCTTCCTCCGGCGCGACGAGATCAATGCCGTGCCTCGCGCAGGCCGCGAGCTCGGCAGCCGCGTCGGCCTCGCTCGTGATGCGCCCGGGCCCCGACGCGCCGCCGCGGCGCGCCAGATCCGGCAGACGCTCCAGCGCATGCGCCGCATCGCCAAAATGGCGGAGCAGCGATGCAAAGGTGCGCGGGCCCGGTATTATGGCGCAAACGCCACAAGCGCACTTCGCGTCGAATACCGTCCATTTGAAGGGAATGGACGATGTGTGGGTTACTGATAGCCGCAGCCCTAGTTAGCGTCGTTACCTTCGGCGCAAAATATGAAGCCGTCTTCCTTGATCCCATCCTCATCTGGATCAAGTTGGAGCCTGAATTTGGTCCATCGGTCTTCTCCAAAGACGTCGATGTAATGGATTTCGCCAAATATGAAGAAGCCGACGCTTTTCTTAGCGAGAGCCTCCTTATGAGGCTCCCATTGGAATTGCGGTATCAGGATCGATATCGTTTTTTCTTGAGACGGGGCGAGATAAAGGGGCCGTTGGCCAATTTTCACGGGCCAGAAGCTTGGCTCTCCACGGAAATGAAAGAAATAGTTGACGCCACTTCCAAGGGCATGGGCGGGCGTTTGTCCGTAATTCCGGTAGCTAATCTGAATGTTCGGCTGCCACTCGCCGTTGGCGTGGTAGATTCGAACCTCGCTGACTCCGATATAGGCCCTGAGCTGCAATTGAGCGGTTTTTTCAGCGTGTTCGACCGAAGCGGTGGCGGCATTGGCGGATTTTCGGGAAATCCCTATCGAAGCCTGCATATCGCGGAACTGGCGAACGCCGGATCGTATGGCAAATCTGAATTGCTTCTCGCCGGTGGCGTAGAGGAACATGGTGGCGATGCCCAATCCAACCGTGGCGAACGCCAAGACGCCGGTAAAGACCATCAGCCAAAGCGTATAGTTCGCGAGAGCTTCGTCGGCTTCTTCCTTCTTGGACTTGGCTGCTTCGTTGGCGGCCTCATGTTCGTGCTGGGCAGCTATGGTGCCTTCCGTCACGTTGCGTCCGTACATGCCGAAGAAGAAGCACGCGCCAAGCGCAAACCCCATCAGGCCGGCGTATAGCGGCCATACGATCCACCATTTCCTCATTTGAATGCCCCCTGAAATACCCCAATACTACCTATTGGGGTTCCAAGGCTGCAATACACCTAAAGGGTATCGCCGCATTGCACCTAACGAATTCGTGACCTATCGAAAACGATAGATTTCTTGACCTAAGGCCAAAGCTATCATATTCGTTACCTATCGTATTCGTTAGGTAACGCTGTGTCCCAACACTTCCTCCTCAGCAAAGCGGCAAAGACCCTGAGCCTAGCTCAGGTCTTCCGCATGACTGACGCGGAAGCCGAGACGGCCTTCAAGGCTATCCGTTGGGCCGATACCGCTGGCGCTCCCGTATGCCCTTCCTGCGGCTCCGTAGAGGCTTACGAAGCGCGCCGTCCGAACGGCTCCCTGCGCTTCCGCTGCAAGGGCTGCAAGAAGGACTTCACCATCACCAGCGGCACTCTGTTCGCCAGCCACAAGCTGCCCCTGCGCGGCTATCTGGCGGCCATCGCGGTGTTCTGCAACGAGGTGAAGGGCAAGTCCGCGCTGGCGCTCAGCCGCGACCTGGGTCTGTCCTACAAGTCCGCGTTCGTCCTCCTACACAAGCTGCGCGAGGCAATGGCGGAGGAATTGAAGGGCCGCGTCATCGGTGGCGAAGGCAAAACGGCTGAGGTGGATGGCGGTTATTTTGGCGGTTACGTAAAGCCAGCAAACCAGAAAGAATATCGCCGCGACCGCCGATACGCCCGCAATCAAAATGGGAAACGGAAGGTCGTCGTCGTCGTCCGTGAGCGCGGCGGAAATTCTGTGCCAGCAGTGTTTGGCTCTGAAAGCCAAGCCGCCGCTTTCATCCGTGCTCGCATTGCGAAGGGGACTGTCGTTCATGCCGACGAAGCCGCTTCTTGGGATGGTTTACACGAACGTTTTGAAATGAAACGAATCAACCACCAAGAAGCTTACTCCTTGGATGGCGCGTGCACTAATCAGGCGGAGGAGTATTTCAGCCGTTTGCGCCGTGCTGAGATCGGTATCCACCATCATATTGCTGGCGCTTACCTGCTTCGCTACGCGCAGGAGTCCTCATGGCGTGAGGACAATCGCCGAGTCTCGAATGGGGATCAGGTGAACCGCATTGCGGCGCTGGCGATGAAGCGCGGCAAGTCCGTGGACTTCACTGGCTACTGGCAGCGGCACCAAACTTGACAGGTGCCATCGCGCGTCTGATTGTCGCGGTTGTGACTGATGTTTTTTGCAATCGAGTCGAGCGACCGCCGCTTATGATTGAATGGATAGTACAAAGGCCCGCGAGATTTTGTTGGAACGTTATAAGGATTGGCTACGGTTCTTTGAACAAAATCGGCACATGGATGATGAGTATCTTGGCTACTCTTCTGCTGCCCTGCCTTCCAATAGTGATAGGAGGGCTACGGGACGGAAAGCTAGAGCATTTTCCGACCGGAAAGAATCGGGTGGGGATTCCCAAAACGGCGCGAGTCAGATTCAAGCTGCATGCTGGCGAGGGAGGCCAGCATGTATGGCCAGGGCGCTTTCGGTTGATCTTCGCCAAAGGGTGGTAGCCGCGATTGACGGTGGCATGTCCTGTCGACAGGCTGCTGAGCGCTTTGGTGTCAGCGCGGCCAGTGCGATCCGCTGGCGCGGTCGCCTCAAGAAAGTTGGCGACATCGTTCCTAAACGCCAGGGCGGTGACCGCAAATCGCAGCGCATCGAAGCGCATTCGCAATTGATTCTGGAGGCGGTGACAGCGAGGCCGGATATCACGCTTGCCGAGTTGCGAGAACTGTTGAAACGTCGTGGAATATCGACTGGCATCGCGTCGCTCTGGCGTTTTTTCCAGCGCAGAAAGATCACACTTAAAAAAAGACAGCGCACGCCGCCGAGCAACGGCGCGGCGATATAAATGCCGCACGTGAGGAGTGGTTCGAAGGGCAAATCGACCTTGACCCTGAGCGTCTCGTCTTCATCGACGAAACCAGCGCCAACACCAAAATGGCGCGGCGTTACGGGCGCTCGCCACGCGGCGAGCGATGTCGTGCAGCTATCCCACACGGACATTGGAAGACGACGACGTTCACCGCTGGATTGCGCTCCGACGGTCTGATCGCGCCGCTTGTTCTGGACGGTCCAATGGATGGCGACGCTTTCCTGGCCTACGTCGAGCAATTGCTCGCCCCATCGCTGCGGCCGGGCGATACCGTTATCATGGACAACTTGCCCGCTCACAAGGTCCATGGCGTTCGAGAGGCCATCCAGGCGGTCGGAGCTAGCCTGCTCTATCTTCCGCCCTACAGTCCAGACTTCAACCCGATTGAAATGGCCTTCTCCAAACTGAAAGCGCTGTTGCGGGCCGCCGCAGCGCGCACCATGCCCGATCTCTGGCAAGCAATCGCCAACGCTCTCAAACGCTTCTCACCCGAGGAATGTCAAAATTATCTCGTCGCGGCTGGTTACGACGCAACGTGATCGGAAAACGCTCTAGAGCATTTTCCGACCGGAAAGAATCGGGTGGGGATTCCCAAAACGGCGCGAGTCAGATTCAAGCTGCATGCTGGCGAGGGAGGCCAGCATGTATGGCCAGGGCGCTTTCGGTTGATCTTCGCCAAAGGGTGGTAGCCGCGATTGACGGTGGCATGTCCTGTCGACAGGCTGCTGAGCGCTTTGGTGTCAGCGCGGCCAGTGCGATCCGCTGGCGCGGTCGCCTCAAGAAAGTTGGCGACATCGTTCCTAAACGCCAGGGCGGTGACCGCAAATCGCAGCGCATCGAAGCGCATTCGCAATTGATTCTGGAGGCGGTGACAGCGAGGCCGGATATCACGCTTGCCGAGTTGCGAGAACTGTTGAAACGTCGTGGAATATCGACTGGCATCGCGTCGCTCTGGCGTTTTTTCCAGCGCAGAAAGATCACACTTAAAAAAAGACAGCGCACGCCGCCGAGCAACGGCGCGGCGATATAAATGCCGCACGTGAGGAGTGGTTCGAAGGGCAAATCGACCTTGACCCTGAGCGTCTCGTCTTCATCGACGAAACCAGCGCCAACACCAAAATGGCGCGGCGTTACGGGCGCTCGCCACGCGGCGAGCGATGTCGTGCAGCTATCCCACACGGACATTGGAAGACGACGACGTTCACCGCTGGATTGCGCTCCGACGGTCTGATCGCGCCGCTTGTTCTGGACGGTCCAATGGATGGCGACGCTTTCCTGGCCTACGTCGAGCAATTGCTCGCCCCATCGCTGCGGCCGGGCGATACCGTTATCATGGACAACTTGCCCGCTCACAAGGTCCATGGCGTTCGAGAGGCCATCCAGGCGGTCGGAGCTAGCCTGCTCTATCTTCCGCCCTACAGTCCAGACTTCAACCCGATTGAAATGGCCTTCTCCAAACTGAAAGCGCTGTTGCGGGCCGCCGCAGCGCGCACCATGCCCGATCTCTGGCAAGCAATCGCCAACGCTCTCAAACGCTTCTCACCCGAGGAATGTCAAAATTATCTCGTCGCGGCTGGTTACGACGCAACGTGATCGGAAAACGCTCTAGACAAGGAAACCATGGTTATTACTGCTGCTATTCTAGCAGCTACGTTTATATTTACTGCTGGAACTGAGATATTTCGTGTGGTATACATTCTGTTGTTTATTAGTTCTTTGCTACTAGATACGGTTCACAGCGAATTTGCCAGTCATGTGATGGACGCTTACGCTGGAACTCTACTTATTGGCGTAGCTTGCCTTCATGCCGCCGAAAGATTTTGGTGGCACGTTGCATTGGACCGGTCGTTCCCGGAGTGAGGGTGTCATGGAGCCCACGTTCGACCTTCTTCTGAAGGGACTAGCTATAGTTTCTAGTAGCGCTGCGGTGATCGGTTCTTTATTTGCGTTCGCTGGGGCTATGCTGGCCTTGAGGGCCAAAAGGCGCGCTCACGAACATCTTTTGAGCGCTTATAAAGATCAATTGATCGCTCTTCATTTAGAGCGTCGTTCGGCCGAATCTTTGACAAAAGAAGAGGTCGAGCGATTATCCAGCATGATCGAAGATTCCATTTCTTCTCTATCACACAGCGACAAGAAACTTATCGAGCAGGGGCTTCATCAGCGGAGTCCTGCTGCGGTTAGAAATTACATTCGTGACCTAGCGGCGGCCTAGTCTGCTAGTTGCCATCGCGCTGGGCTGGCTTCACCAATGCGCGCGACGCCTTTCCCCTCGTGGTTCTTGAGGCTGTGCTGTATCCCCAGCGCAATGCCCTGCGTGTCCTCCTTGGAGGCGCCCTGTACACCGTGAGCCGCCAGCACGGCCGCCGCGATCTCGGGAGCCGTCATCGGCTCCGTGGCCGTCCTAAGCACGTCCAGCGCACGCCTGTAGAGGGTGCCGCGCTTGAACCACGGGTTAGGCTTCCGCCGCTTCACCGCGATCCGCCCCAAGTTGTACGTGGGGTCCAGCATCTTGATGACGGCCTCGACGTGCCGCATCTGCTCGCTGAGGGCGTCGTGCTGTTGCCGGTTCGCGAGTATCTGCCCGCCTAGAGCGTTTTCCGATCACGTTGCGTCGTAACCAGCCGCGACGAGATAATTTTGACATTCCTCGGGTGAGAAGCGTTTGAGAGCGTTGGCGATTGCTTGCCAGAGATCGGGCATGGTGCGCGCTGCGGCGGCCCGCAACAGCGCTTTCAGTTTGGAGAAGGCCATTTCAATCGGGTTGAAGTCTGGACTGTAGGGCGGAAGATAGAGCAGGCTAGCTCCGACCGCCTGGATGGCCTCTCGAACGCCATGGACCTTGTGAGCGGGCAAGTTGTCCATGATAACGGTATCGCCCGGCCGCAGCGATGGGGCGAGCAATTGCTCGACGTAGGCCAGGAAAGCGTCGCCATCCATTGGACCGTCCAGAACAAGCGGCGCGATCAGACCGTCGGAGCGCAATCCAGCGGTGAACGTCGTCGTCTTCCAATGTCCGTGTGGGATAGCTGCACGACATCGCTCGCCGCGTGGCGAGCGCCCGTAACGCCGCGCCATTTTGGTGTTGGCGCTGGTTTCGTCGATGAAGACGAGACGCTCAGGGTCAAGGTCGATTTGCCCTTCGAACCACTCCTCACGTGCGGCATTTATATCGCCGCGCCGTTGCTCGGCGGCGTGCGCTGTCTTTTTTTAAGTGTGATCTTTCTGCGCTGGAAAAAACGCCAGAGCGACGCGATGCCAGTCGATATTCCACGACGTTTCAACAGTTCTCGCAACTCGGCAAGCGTGATATCCGGCCTCGCTGTCACCGCCTCCAGAATCAATTGCGAATGCGCTTCGATGCGCTGCGATTTGCGGTCACCGCCCTGGCGTTTAGGAACGATGTCGCCAACTTTCTTGAGGCGACCGCGCCAGCGGATCGCACTGGCCGCGCTGACACCAAAGCGCTCAGCAGCCTGTCGACAGGACATGCCACCGTCAATCGCGGCTACCACCCTTTGGCGAAGATCAACCGAAAGCGCCCTGGCCATACATGCTGGCCTCCCTCGCCAGCATGCAGCTTGAATCTGACTCGCGCCGTTTTGGGAATCCCCACCCGATTCTTTCCGGTCGGAAAATGCTCTAGCTCCATATGGAGCCGTTCAAGGGTGTTGATGGCCGGGCGGGTGTGGGGGTCTTTCGTCGGTCTGCCGCGCATTGCCGCATCCTATCGAATATGATAGCTAACGGATATGATCCGTTTGACCGGAAGTCAATGCCGGTCTATCATATTTGTTAGCTCACGGAATCGATAGGAGATGCCATGGTCCTACCCAAGGCGGAAGAGGAATGGGGCCGACGCGCCAGTGACTTCCTCAAGGCGGAAATGAAGAAAGCCGACGTGACCTATGCCGAGTTGGTCAAGCGGTTGAAAAAACACGGCCTCAAGGACGAGACAGAGGCCGGGATCACGATGAAACTCAAACGCGGATCGTTTACGGCGATCTTCTTTCTTGCCTGCGTTGCGGCGCTAGAGCTCGAACAGGTGGTATTAGAAGAGATTTGAGCGCCCCAAGCTTGATCAGCGCCAAACTGTGAGGACCCTTTGGCGCTTTGCTGCATTTTATGCTAGCGGCAGGCCTTCGCAACGACGCGAGAGGACTTCGAGGAATGAAGCGGACAGAGCGCCCTTATCGTCTTCAGGTGGAATTGTCGGAAGACGACAAGAAGGCGATTGAAGACTTTTGGTTCCGCGAGCGCCTTCCGAATAGAGCGTCTGCTGTCAGAGAATTACTGCGACGCGCGATAACACAATATCAGAAAGAAATTTCAAACTGAGGCGTGACTAAGGTGCTGAAACCGCTTGTGGCGTTTGCGCCATAATACCGCGCGGGCCGACATTGTCGGAGCGGATCAGCCGCAGGCGGTTGAGCCGCTCGGTGTCGGTGAGTTTTACAGCGCTGGGCGTCCGGTCATGCATGTGGAGCGTAGCTTCGCCCAACCTGGGATTGTGATCAACCACGACATTGGCGCAGTGGGCGTGACGCGCTACAAGCGGTCGCCAATTCCGGGGAAGCCGACCATGATCTCACTTGCCGACCTCAAAGCGCGTATCGAGCAGGGCGCGCTGTCGCCCGAGGCTGCCATCGGCCAGTCGCTGGAGGCGATCGGCGCGCTGGAAAAGACCATCGGCGCCTTCGTCCGCCACGACGACAAGGCGCGGGCGCAGACTGCCGGGCCGCTGCGCGGTATTGCGGTCGGCATCAAGGACATCATCGATACCGCCGACTTCCCGACCGAGATGGGGGCTGCGATCTATCGCGCCCATCAGCCGCGCGCCGATGCGCCTGTCGTGATGGCGCTGAAGCAGGCCGGCGCCACCATCATCGGCAAGACCACGACCACGGCGTTCGCCGCGAACGATCCGACTGCAACCCTCAATCCGCACAATCACGCGCATACGCCGGGCGGATCGTCGTCGGGCTCGGCCGCCGCGGTCGCCGCCGGGATGATCCCGCTGGCATTGGGCACGCAGACCGGCGGCTCGGTGATCCGGCCGGCCTCGTTCTGCGGCGTCGCCGCGATCAAGCCGAGCTACCGGCTGCTGCCGACCGTCGGCGTGAAATGCTTTTCCTGGACGCTCGATACCGTCGGGCTGTTCGGCGCCGGCGTGCACGATGTCGCGCTGGGGCTGGCCGCGATGACGAAGCGGCCTGAGCTGATCGTGCCGTCATCGGTCGCTGTTCCGCGCATCGGCGTGGTGACGCAGGCTTTCGCCGGCGCACCTGAAACGTCCGGCGCGGAGGCGTTGCAGAAGGCGGCGCGGGCGGCGGAGCAGGCGGGGGCGACCGTTCGCGAGCTCGCAATGCCTGACATCGTCGCGGAGGCGTGGCGGATCCATTCGGTGGTCCAGGAGTTCGAGGCGCATCAGTCGTTCGCCTGGGAGTATGGCCGGCACTACGATGCGATGCCGCCGCTATTGCGCGGCCGGCTCGACGAGAGCAAGGGCGGCACACCCGCCGAGTACGACGCGGCGATGGACATCACGCTGCGCGCGCGGCAGGCGCTGGCCACTATCCTCGGCGAGGTCGATGTGCTGCTGACGCTGTCGGCGCCGGGCGCGGCGCCGGAGGGGTTATCGTCGACCGGCGATCCCCGTTACAACCGGCTCTGGACGTTGATGGGCGTGCCCTGCGTCAACGTGCCGACGCTGATCGCCGAGGGCGGATTGCCGGTCGGCGTGACCGTGATCGCGGGCTTCGGCGGCGATGCCAAGGCGCTGGCGGCGGCGAGCTTTGTCGAGGATGCGTTGAAGCGGTAGCGGTGCGATTGCGTCACTTCTTCTCGCCGATCTTGCCTTCGGTGCCGGCCTGCAGGCGCTGGATGTTTTCGCGGTGCGTGTAGAACAACAGCAGCGTCAGCACGGCGAACAGCGAGGCGAGGGCGTTGTGGCCGAACCACCACAGGAACAGCGGCGTCACGAACGCGGCGATCAGCGCCGACAGTGACGAGTAGCGCGTGGTGTAGGCGGTGCCGAGCCAGATCACGGCGAAGATCAGCGCCGCTGGCCAGAACAGCCCGAGCAGCACGCCGAGATAGGTGGCGACGCCCTTGCCGCCGCGAAACCTGAGCCAGACCGGGAACAGGTGGCCGAGGAACGCGCCGAGCGCCGCCAGCATCGCGGCGTTCGGGCCGTCGATGGTGCCCGCGATGATGACGGCGACCGTGCCCTTCAGCATGTCGCCGATCAGCGTCGCCGCAGCGAGGCCCTTGCGGCCGGTGCGCAGCACGTTGGTGGCGCCGATATTGCCCGAGCCGATCGTGCGCAGATCCTGGGTGCCGGCGAGCCTGGTCAGCACCATGCCGAACGGGATCGAGCCGAGCAGATAGCCGATCAGGAAGGCGGGCAGCAGCATCGCGTCAGCAGACATCGCGGTGGTTCCCTGGACGGCCGGTCCGGTCGATTTCGGCCAATTCCGTCAATGAAATATTAACCATCAACCCGCACCATGGCCTTGGAAATGAGGGAGCTTATCATGGCTTCTGTTCGCAGGCGGCTGGAGCAGCTGTTCTTTGTCGTTTACGTCGCAGCTATCGTCGTCGGAACGACGATGGAGGCGATGTCGCAACTCGCGGCGCGTTGAGTTCCATTCAAATTTAGAGCTTTTCCGTTCCGATTGCATCGGAACGGGGCTCTAATTTTTTGTTTTGACGCGTTTTCTTCACGCGAACCGGTATCCACTTCGCTCGAAAACGCTTTGGCTTTAGACGTGCTCGTACACGGTCCGTCCGCCGACGATGGTCCGCGTCACGCGGCCGGAGAAGCGGGCGTCGTCGAACGGCGTATTCTTGCACAGCGATTTGAGATCGTCGCGGTCGAGCACCCAGGGCGTTTCGGCGTCGATCACGATGACGTCGGCAGGGGCGCCAGCGCGCAGCGTGCCGCCGGGTAGGCCGAGCAGTTCCGCCGGCCGGGTCGACATCGCCCGGATCAGCGTCTTGAAATCCATCTCGCCATTGTGGATCAGCCTGAGCGCCGCCGGCAGCATGGTCTGCAGGCCGACTGCGCCGCTCGCCGCTTCCGCGAACGGCAACCGCTTGACCTCGACGTCCTGCGGATTGTGATCGCTCATCACGACGTCGATCAGCCCCGAGGCCAGCGCCGCGACCAATGCCCTGCGGTCGTCCTCGGTGCGCAGCGGCGGCGACAGCTTGAGGAAGGTGCGGTAGGGCCCGATATCATTTTCGTTCAAGGTCACGTGGTTGATCGAGACCGAGGCCGAAACGTTGTAGCCGGAGTCGCGGGCGCGCTTGAGGATCTCCAGCGACTCGGTCGAGGTCAGCGAGGCCGCGTGATAGCGGCCGCCGGTCAACCCTGCCAGCCGCATGTCGCGCTCGAGCATGATCGACTCGGCGGCGGTTGGAATTCCGGCAAGCCCGAGCCGGGTCGCGAATTCGCCCTCGTTCATGACGCCTTCGCCCACCAGGTTCGGGTCCTCGGTGTGATGCACGATCAGCGCGTCGAAATCGCGCGCATAGGTCAGCGCGCGCCGCATCACCTGGGCGTTGGTGACGCTGCGGTCGCAGTCCGTGAAGGCGACCGCACCGGCGGCCTTGAGCAGGCCGATCTCGGTCATTTCCAGGCCCTGCATGCCCTTGGTAAGGGCCGCCATCGGATGGATGTTGACGATCGCGGTGTCGCGGGCGCGGCGTAGCACGAAGTCGACGGTCGCGGAATTATCGATCACCGGCGAGGTGTCGGGCTGGCAGATGATGGTGGTGATACCGCCGGCGGCCGCGGCTTGGCTCGCGGAGGCAAAGGTCTCGCGATGGCTGGCGCCGGGTTCGCCGACGAAGGCGCGCATGTCGATCAGGCCGGGGGCCACGATCTTGCCGGCGCAATTGACGATGTCGGTGCCTTCGGGGACGCCGGCGGCGCCGATGCCGCGCTTGGCGTCACGGATCACGCCGTCGGCGATCAGGACATCGCCCGGACCGTCGAAGTCGCGGGAGGGATCGATGACGCGGGCGTTGGCGAGCAGGATGGGGCGGCGGTCAGTCAGCATGGCGTCACGCGTTCGGCAGGTTGCGGGCGAGCGCTTCGAGCACCGCCATGCGCACTGCCACACCCATTTCAACTTGTTCACGGATCAGCGACTGCGCGCCGTCGGCGACGAAGGTGTCGATCTCGACGCCGCGATTCATCGGGCCCGGATGCATCACCAGCGCGTCCGGCTTGGCGTAACCGAGCTTCTTCTGGTCGAGGCCGAAATAGTGGAAATACTCGCCCGTCGACGGCACGAAGGAGCCGTTCATGCGCTCGCGCTGCAGCCGCAGCATCATCACGATGTCGGCGCCGTTCAGTCCCTCGCGCATGTCGCGCGCGACCTCGACGCCCATCCGCTCGATGCCGGGCGGCAGCAGCGTGGAGGGGGCCACCACGCGGACGCGCGCGCCCATGGTGTTGAGCAGGAAGATGTTGGAACGCGCCACACGCGAATGCAGCACGTCGCCGCAGATCGCGATCGTCAGCCCCTCGAGCCGGCCCTTGTTGCGGCGGATGGTCAGCGCATCCAGCAGCGCCTGCGTCGGGTGCTCGTGGGCGCCGTCGCCGGCATTGATCACGGAACCGTCAACCTTGCGCGCCAGCAGTTCGACCGCGCCGGAGGCGTGGTGGCGCACCACTAGGATGTCGGGGTGCATCGCGTTCAGCGTCACCGCAGTGTCCATCAAGGTCTCGCCCTTGCGGGTCGACATCGATGACACCGACATGTTCATGACGTCGGCGCCGAGGCGTTTTCCAGCGATCTCGAACGAGGACTGGGTCCGGGTCGACGCCTCGAAGAACAGATTGACCTGGGTGCGGCCGCGCAGGCTGGCGCGCTTCTTGTCGACCTGGCGGTTGAGCTCGACATACTCCTCGGAGAGGTCGAGCAGGCCGGTGATGTCGTCAGCGGAAAGCCCTTCGATGCCCAGCAGATGCCGGTGACCGAGGACAAAAGTCGATTTCAATGATGGGGTCATTAAAGCGAGAGCTATAGGCGCGGATGGCCGGTGGGGCAAGCGCGAAGAGGGCTAGGGGGAGTTTTCCCCGAGTAAGATGTGACGGCCTTCTCCGCCGTCATGCCCGGGCCTATCCCGGGTGTCCACGCCTTGCTTTTGCGGGCGTTTCGGGAACAAGACGTGGACAGCCGGGATCGACCCGGCGACTGCGCCGGAGCGAGAACTGATGAAAATTGTCGTGATCCTCGTCGCTGTTGCCGGCCTGGTCTCACCGGCGCTTGCCCAAGGCGTGGCCCAAGGCGTGCCCGGCGGCTTCGCGTTCCTGCGCGACATCGATCCGACCATCATCCAGGACATCCGCTACGCCAGTTCGAACAATTTCATGGGCCGGCCGCTCGCGGGCTATGGTGCGGCGGAATGCGTGGTCAAGCGCGAGGTCGGGCTTCGGCTCAAGGCCGTGCAGCAGGAACTGGCGCGGCAGAAATTGTCGCTGAAGATGTTCGATTGCTACCGGCCGGCCCGCGCTGTCGCCGACATGGTGGCATGGTCGAAGAACGGCAGGGAGACCGCGGCCGAGCGGCGCTACAACCCGGCGTTCTCGAAAGCCGATCTGTTCCGCCTCGGCTATATCGCCACCCATTCCGGTCATTCGACCGGGGCGGCGGTCGATCTGACGCTGGTCGATCTGACCGCGGACAATTCGGGGGCATTCGATCCTGCGCGCGCCTACGCCGATTGCACGGCGCCGGTCGCGGCGCGCGCGCCCGAGGGCAGCGTCGACATGGGCACCGGCTATGACTGCTCCGACGTGAAGGGACACACCGCTGCCAGCTCCATCACGCCCGCACAGCGGCGCTGGCGCAACCTTCTGGTCGCGGCGCTGGCCCGCCAGGGTTTTGTGAATTATTGGAGGGAATGGTGGCACTTCTCGCTGCCGGGCGCGGGCGCGGCGGCTTACGATTTCCCGATCGCGCGGGCGCGCTAGGACCACAGCCGCCGCTGTAGAGACGACCCAACGCCGTTCTTGGCCACGGGCGTTCGTGATGCATTTTGCTATTGTGGCTTCTTCATTGTTGCGTATCGGCCAATGGAGCACGCGATGCCAGACAGCAAGCCAATCGAGGCGAAGTCGCACACCCCGGTGCCGCAGGGCTATCTGCTTGGTGCCGGAGAGGGTGAGCACCTGATCCATTTTCGCGATGGTGGCAACATCTTCATCAAAGCCGACCCCATGACGGGGTCCAACAACATTGGCCTCGGCATTCAGCAGTTGCCCAAGGGCTCGGGCATTCCCCTTCACCGACACCTCGACAGGGACGAAGCCTTCTACGTTCTGGAAGGCAGCGGCACGGTCACACTCAACGATGTGCGGCACGCCTGCGAAAAAGATGGAACGATTTTCATACCCAGAAACACATGGCATGGGTTCAGTAGTCCAGACCGGGAGCTGGTTCTGCTGTGGATCATGGTGCCCCCGGGCCTCGACGGTTTCTTTCGCGAAACCTGCAGCCGACCCGGCGAGCCGCGAAAGCAATTGACGCGGGAAGAGATCAACGCGGTCGCCCTCAAATACGGGGCCGAATTCGCCTAGGCGGGCTCAAACATTTGCCCACCGCTAGCAGGGCAAAGCGGACGTGGCATCGTCGTGCCGTCAATTCCAGTCGCCGATTCCGAAGTAAATCTGGCCGTTTACAGAATTCGGCCAATCCGGCGCGGAAATCGGCGCGCCGCGGGGGCGTTGTCCGTGCCATTTTCGATGCGGCGGGCTCGGACCCCGCAAGTCGTGATGTGGAGATGCCCCGGATGAAACTGATCGCGTCGATACGGACGATTTCGATCGCGCTTTGTCTGTTGGGGCCGGCGTCCGCCGACGAGCTGACGACTCCGGGCGACGCAACGAGCCTGGGCTTCTCCGCCGCGCGGCTGGCGCGGATCGCGCCCTGGTACCAGGGCCGCTTCGATGCCTTCTCGCCGTCGGACGGCCTTTTGCCCGGCGCCGTGGTCGCGATCGCCAAAGGCGGCAAGCTCGCCTATTTGCAGGCGATCGGATTTCAGGACCGCGCCAAAACCGTGCCGATGAAGACGGATTCGATCTTCTGGATCGCGTCGATGTCGAAGCCGGTGACCAGCGTCGCTGCCATGATGCTGGTCGACGAGGGCAAGCTCGACCTCGACGCACCGGTTGTGCGGTATCTGCCCGAGCTTGCGGAGATGCGGGTCGCGTCCCTGAAGACCGACCCGGCCACCGGCAAGACGGAATACGGGCTCGATCCGCCGAAGCGGCCGATGACGGTTCGCGATCTGCTGCGGCATACGTCGGGCCTGATCTACCCGGAAATGGATTTTGCCTATCCGGAACGCGGCCTTTCGGACGCGGACGCCGAATTTGCGATCCGGGTGATCCACATGCTCTACGGCTCGAAGGCTGTGTTCAGGCGCGACAAGACGTTGGCGGATTTCGTCTCCAGTCTGGCCAGCTTGCCGCTCGCCCATCAGCCGGGCGAAGTCCATGAATATGGCTGGAACGCCGACGTGCTCGGCCGCATTGTCGAGGTCGTGTCCGGTCAGTCTTTCGACCAATTCCTGCAGAGCCGCATCTTCGCGCCGTTGCATATGGTCGACACGGGCTTCTATGTGCCGAAAGAGAAGCTCGACCGCCTGGTCGATTCTCCCATGCCGGAACGGCCGCCGATCTGGGATGTCACGAAGCCGACGAAGCTGTTTTCCGGCGGCGGCGGACTGGTGTCGACCGCGCCCGACTATCTGCGCTTTTGCCAGATGCTTCTCAACGAGGGTGAGCTCGATGGCGTGCGCCTGCTCAGCCCGCAGGCGGTGAAGCAGATGACGACGAACGCGCTGTCTCCGGACGCTCGGATCTTTGGCGGTGACGAGGTCGGCAGCCGCGCCGGAACGACCTTTGGGCTTGGCTTCGGGATCCGCGTCAATCCCGTCTTCAGCTGGATACCGGGCGCCGTCGGAAGCTATTCCTGGGCCGGGTTGTGGGGCACCTATTTCTGGATCGATCCGGTGGAGAAACTGATCGGCCTGCAGATGATCCAGGCGACGCCCGGCAGCAAGGGACGCGCAGCGCTGCGCTACGCCGGGATCAATCATCTCACCTATGGCGCATTGACGGTTGCCGGGTCGTCCTCGTCTGCTCCGCCGGCGGGATCGGCGATGGCGAGCCCGGAAGCGCTCGCCGACTATGCCGGGATGTATGATTTCGGCGCCTCGGTGAGTTCGCGCGACCGGCAGGGCCTGGCCGACGGCAAAACCGGCTGGCTCGGCATCGAGGCGTTCGTCACGATGGAGCCGGAGGGCCTGCGGATCAATCGGCCGCTTCCTCACAGCCCCGCAGCCAAGGCCGGCGTAGTGGCGGGCGATCTGATCACCGAACTCGACGGCGCGCCGCTCAAGGGACGTTCGCTCGGCGACGTGCTGGCCCGGCTGCGAGGGCAGGCCGACACGGCGATCAGGATGAAGACGGTCCACAAGGGGCAAGACGGTGCAAACGAGCTCAGCGTTGTGCGGGCTGCGCGGAGTGTCGATACGGTCCAGCTTCAGCTTCGCGTCGAGCAGGGCAGGCTCGTCGCGGAAGCTATGGGGGCCTGGCCGCTCCTTGCGTTCGAGAAAGGCAAGGCGACGCCGCTGGTCGCCACATCGAACAACGAATTCGCGGTGGAGGACGAGGATCACACCAGGATCGCGTTCGTCAGGGACACGGCGGGCAGGGTCTCCGGGCTCATCCTCAATCCCGGGCCCTGGGAGCAGAAGGCGGCGATCATCGCGCCGGCACCGAAATAGCGGATGTCGAAAGCCGGATCGGATTTCCTTCAAATCCGACGCATCTTGGCAAGACAAAGCTTGCCATCGCAAAAGCAGCTGAATGCACGTTCAACACTCCTTAATTGCGGCCGTATCAAGTGCGCGCATTACGGGAGCACGAAGCATGCGTTTCGGAGCCATTGCAATCATTGTCGTCGGCGCTGCCGGCATCGCGATCTACGACCAGTACGACAAGGGCGCGAACTACCAGCGCGTCGATGCGCGCATCAGCGGCGTCAACGAGCAGTGCTATTTGGAAAAGGTCGAGCGCGGGGTCATCACCAAGACGACGTTTACTTCCGACCTGACTCGCTGCGAAACTGCCGAGCTGCTGCGCAAGGAGCATCCGAAGTGGCAGGGCTATGACGTGAAGCACAAGATCGAGGTGCGCGTCGTCTATGTCTCGCCGGTTGATGGAGCCACGCACCAGTCGAGCCTGCAGATGTCCTACTTCCCTAACGGCAAGCCGCTGCGCGCCGGCGACGTGTTGCCGGTGTTGGCCTCCAAGACCAAGGCGGAGAAGACGCGTTCGATCTGACCGCCGCGGCGGTCGGGCAGGATGGGAGTTCGACGATGCGTCTGGGGCTCTACGGGATCATCGCCATCGGCCTCGCGGGCTTCTATGCCTATGGCGAGCTCGACAAGCGGGTGAACTTCCGGCCGATCGACGCGCGCGTCAGCAGCGTCAAGGAGCAATGCTACATGGAGAGGACCGAGGGGTCGCGGAGCTCGACCTCCGATCTGTTGTCTTGCGAGCTTGTCGAGCTGCTGGCGCGGCATCATCCGAAATGGCAGGGCTCCGACATCAAGCACAAGATCGAGATCCGGTTTCTCTACATCTCCCCGGTGGATGGCGCCGCGCATGAGTCGAACCTGCAGCTGGCGGCCTATCCGGATAACCGGCAACTGAGCAGCGGCGACATTTTTCCTGTCCAGGCGTCCAGGAAGGAGGCGAGCCGGACCCGCGCCAGTGACTGGGTCGACCGCTGGCTCGGCCGCCATGCGCCCAGGCATGGAAGCATCTAGGGCAGGCACTGATAAATCTGGATTGTCCGCGTCTAGCGGTAGAGCGGACATGGCCTGACCGGCCCGGAACGTCTGCAAATGACCCATTTCGGACTTCGTCACTGCAAAAATGTTTCGTCGTGATGAATGGGTAACAGCCCGGCCTGTAGGAGCGTGTTAGCCTTGACGATTGCTGGAGGCCGTAGTGAACAAGCTGGCAAATGCGGTTGCAGCCATTGCGCTGGTCGGAACGCCCGTTTTCGCGGCAGACATGCCGGTCAAGGCTCCGCCGCCCGCACCCGCACCGGTCTATAGTTGGACCGGATTGTATGTGGGCGGCAACGTCGGTTACAGCTGGGGCAAGGCCGATACCGATGTTGTAGGCAACGCGACCACCGTTGTGTTTCCAACCTTCTTAGGTGGCTTTCCAAACAATAGCGTTGCGGTTGCGGGCTCGAATACAGCAAAGCTAAATGGCGCCAGCGGCGGTGGCCAGGTCGGCTACAATTATCAATTCAGCCCGAGATGGGTGTTGGGCTTCGAGGCTGATATTCAAGATTCGGGCGAGCGAGGGGGCAATACGTTTGCCGCTCCATTCTCAACGACAGTTTGCACGCTCGCGGCCGCGGGCCCACCGGGGGTGCCTGTAGTATTTCCTAATAACGGTCCTCCGACCTGTCTTCTGACTGGCACGCTCAACGGCACCGCAGCGACCACGTATGATGCCAAGATTAACTGGTTTGGGACAGTTCGTGGCCGTGTTGGAGGTTTGATAACCGATCAGGTTTTGATCTATGGGACCGGCGGCTTGGCTTTTGGCCGCGTCGAAGTGTCGGGCGTTACTGGTGTTAGTGGGTCAATAAACACCAACGCTGCCCTTACACCCAGCGCGAACGCCTTCAGCGACTCCAGGACGAAGGTTGGCTTTACGGTTGGCGGAGGGATCGAGGGCAAAATCTCATATGGGATGGGCTGGACGTGGAAATTGGAATACCTCTACGTCGACTTGGGATCGCTCGACACGATCGGCCCGTTTCCTGGCGCGTCCGTCAACCCGCCCGGTTTGGGGTTAATCACATCGCCCTTCAGCGGCACTATCACCACGCACACCCATTTCACCGACAACGTCTTGCGCGTCGGGCTGAACTATCAGTTCCACTGATCTGACTACGGCGACTTCTGGTTCTGGCCCTTAGCTGACATGCCTTCATCATCTCTCCCCGATGTCCGACTTCGGGGCCAGCACCTGCCTGCATCGCGCGGGCCCATTTTTGAGTACACGTCCTGGCTGAAGCGCATTTTTCGCTGCCCGGCACCGGCGCGCAGGCTTATGATCCATCGATTCCATTGCGCCACGGCTGGCCCGTGATCCACCCCGGCGGAGACCGGTTGTCCGCGCAGCGAGACCAATTACCGAGGAGACCATGACGCAGGCTCCGTTCGCCACCCACGACGTCTTCAACCAGTCGCCGCCGTTTTGGGATGTCGACCTGTTCACGGCGGACGCGCCGCTGGTCGCGGCCGTCGCCGCCAATGGCGGCGCGGCGGCGACGGCTGAGCTGTCCGATTTCGGCAAGCAGTGGGGATCTGCCGTGATGGCGGAGCGCGGCCGCGTCGCCAATGAGAACACGCCGAAACTGCGAATGTTCGATGCCAGGGGCAACCGCCGCGATGAGGTCGAGTTTCACCCGGCCTATCACGAGCTGATGGCGCACTCCGCGCATGCCGGGGTGCACAACTCGACCTGGACCGCGGACGGCAGGCCGGCCGGTGGCGCGGCCGAAGTGGTGCGCGCGGCAAAATTCTATATCGCAGCGCAAGTCGAGACTGGCCATCTCTGCCCGATCACGATGACGCGCGCCTCGGTCGCGGCGCTGGCCTCACAGCCGGACATTCTGGCGAAGACGATGCCGGTGATCGGCACGCGCGCCTACGACCCGAGCTTTGCGCCGTGGTGGACCAAGCGCGGCATGACGCTCGGCATGGGCATGACCGAGAAGCAGGGCGGCACCGATGTGCGCGCCAACATGACGCGCGCCGAGCGCGACGGCGATGCTTATCGCATCACCGGGCATAAATGGTTCATGTCGGCGCCGATGTGCGACGCGTTCCTGGTGCTGGCGCAGGCCGAGCAGGGGCTGAGCTGTTTCTTCATGCCGCGCTTTGCGCCCGACGGCACGGTCAATTCGATCCACTTCCAGCGGCTGAAGGAAAAGCTCGGCAACCGCTCCAATGCCTCCTCGGAGGTCGAATTCCACGGCGCGTATGCCGAGCTGGTCGGCGAGGAGGGCAAGGGCATCCGCACCATCATCCAGATGGTGCAGCTGACGCGGCAGGATTGCGCGATCGCATCCGCCGGCTTGATGCGCTCGGGGTTGGCGCATGCGCTCAATCACGCGCGGCATCGCAGCGTGTTCCAGAAGCATCTCGCCGACCAGCCGCTAATGCAGGCGGTGCTCTCCGACATGGCGCTGCATGTCGAGGCGCAGGCCGCGCTGGTGATGCGGCTCTGCCGCGCCTTCGATCGTGCGCCCACCGACGCAGGCGAGGCCGCCTATATGCGGCTGCTGACGCCGGCGATCAAATACTGGATCTGCAAGAGCGCACCTAGCTTCCTCTATGAGGCGATGGAGTGCCTCGGCGGCAATGGCTATGTCGAGGAGGGCATTTTGGCGCGGCATTACCGGGAGTCGCCGGTCAACGCGATCTGGGAAGGCTCCGGCAACGTGATGTGCCTCGACGTGCTGCGTGCGCTCGGCCGCGAGGCCGATGCCGCGCTCGCCGTGCTGCGCGCGCTCGCCGACGAGACCAAGGGCCTGCCGGGTGCGGCCGATGCTGTTGCGATGATTGGGAAGTCATTCCGCCGCTCCGACAGCGAGCGCATCGCGCGGCTGGCGGTCGAGAAGCTTGCGCTGCTGGCGGCCGCCGCGGCGCTCAACCAGGTCTCGCCCAAAAACGCCGAGCTGTTCGCGACGACACGGCTTGCCGAACGCCACGCCGGCATGTACGGCGCGGTGGACCTATCCGATTCCGATCAGCGCGCGCTGCTGGCGCGGGCGCTGCCATGACCACATTCACCACCGTCATGCCAGGCCTTGTGCCGGGCATCCACGTCTTTGCTTTGATCCAGCAAGAAAAGACGTGGATGGCCGGGACAAGCCCGGCCATGACGAACCGATAGAGCCGAGGTTCGCTGATGGATTCTCTCACGCCGCAGGATGCGACTGCCGCCACCGACCTTGCGCCACGTCCCCCGCGGGTCTGGAAGTTCTGGGGCACCGCGCTGTGGGGCCTCGTCATCTTCGCCGCGATGTTCCTCGGCCAGGTCGCGGTTATCGTCTACCGGATCATGGCGCAGGGCGCAGAGCTGTCGGTGGCCGGCATCACCCATGTGGTCGCCGACGGTCTGACGATCTCGCTCTCGGTGCTCGCCGGCCTGCCGATGGTGGTGCTGGTGCTATGGCTCGCGATCCGCCGGACCCGGATATCGTTCGCGGATTATCTCGGGCTGCGCGGCACGTCGTGGAAGAATGTCATCATCGGCATCGTTGCGCTGCTCGTGCTGGTCGGGGCCTGGGACATGGTGTCCCGCGCCGCCGGCCGCGAGGTGACGCCGGGCTTCATGGGCGACGTGCTGAAATCGGCGCAGGAGCACAGCGCGCTGTGGCTGCTGGTGATCGCCTTCGCCGTCGCCGCGCCGCTCTGGGAAGAGCTGTTCGCGCGCGGCTGGCTCTATCGCGGCTGGTCCGAATCTGCGCTCGGCCCCTACGGCGCGATCCTGCTGTCGTCGATCGTCTGGACCGTCATGCACCTCCAGTACGACTGGTTCTTCCTCTGCGAGGTGCTCTCGATCGGCCTGCTGTTCGGCTACCTCCGTTATCGCACCGGCTCGACCTGGCTGACCATCCTGCTGCACGGGCTGAACAACCTCGCGGCCACGATCCAGACCTGGTGGCTGGCGGGGTAGCGGTCTCGCATGTTAGCTTGAAGCAGGCCCACCTTCGCTGCAACGTTGTTGCAGAAAAAATCCTGATGTCGAACTTCGAGAATGCCAATTCGCCGGTCCCGGCTTCGGCGAAATCGCCGCGGGTATGGGATTTCCTGGAGACGACGCTTATTGGCCTTGTCGCTTACGGCGCGTTTCTTCTAACGGCAGGGCTTGGACTTTTTGTCCTTATACTCGCGCAGTATGGGACAATCCCGATTGCTCATGTTGAGTTCGAGGGACGCTGGCAGGGCGCAGGTCTGGTCTTCGGAAGTCCAGCTGCGGTTGCGGTGCTTTGGGTCTCTGTCCGCAAGCTCGATCGGGACTTTTCCGAATACCTTGCGCTCAATTGGCCCAGTTCACGAGAGCTTTTTCTCGCATTCGCGATCACGGCAGTCATCCTGATCGTGGAGGGCTATTTTCGAGCTTTCGTAGGCGCAGATACGAGTTGGATCGCTCCTAGTTTGAACGTGCAAGGGCGGGGGGGCTTGCTAACCTTCCTGATCGGCTGCTGCTTGGCCGCGCCGATCATGGAGGAGTTTATTGTCCGCGGCTTTTTGTTTCGAGGATGGTCGCAGTCTTTCTTCGGGCCAGTCGGTGCCATCGTCTTGACATCAGTGGTTTGGGCTCTCAACCACACTCAATACGATTGGTCCGATCGCTTCTGTATATTCGTTTTCGGCCTCGCTCTGGGCTACTTTGGTTGGCGGAGTAATTCGACCTGGCTGACTGTGCTCGTTCACTCGGCCATGAACATCATCAGCTCCTTCATGATAGGGCCTTATGTTTAAAGTCCAACCGCGGCAATCACGATCGGCATCGTGACCGCCGCCAGAATCGTCTGCAGCGTGATGATCTGGGCGAGCAGCGGGGCGTCGCCGCCCATCTGGCGCGCCAGCACATAGGCTGACGGCGAGGTCGGCACCGCGGCGCAGGCCGCGACGATGGCGAGGTTGGCGCCGCTGACGCCGAACCACACGGCGAGTGCGACGGTCAGGACGGGCATTGCGACCAGCTTCAGGACCAGCGCGGCGCTGGCGGCGAGGCCGGGGCGGAAGATGCCTTCCAGATGCAGGCCGGCGCCGGTGACGAGCAGGCCGATCGCGAGCGACGAGCCGCCCAGCGCGTCGGCGACATCGTGCCAGATCTGCGGCAGCGCGATGTGCGCGACGTTGATGGCGAGCCCGATCACGCAGGCCCAGATCAGCGGGTTCTTCACCACGGTCATCACGATCGCGCCCACAGTGCGCTTCTCGGACGAGGCATATTTCGCCAGTACGGCGACGCTGAAGACGTTGACCAGCGGGATGATCGCGACCATCGCGACCGAGGCCAGCGCCAGCCCGACGCTGCCATAGAGATTGCGCGACACCGACAGCGCGACATAGGTCTGCCAGCGGGTCGCGCCCTGGAAGATCGAGCTGAAGGCCGGACCATCGACCCCGGCGCGGGCGAGCGGGCCACGCAGCGCGAGACACAGCAGGCTCATCACGAGCGCGGCGAGCAGCAGCGCGCCGCCGACGCCTGCGACCGGCACTTTGGTCAGATCGGCCTTCACCAGCGTCTGCACCAACAGCATCGGGAACAGCACGTAATAGGTCAGCTGTTCCAGCCCGTGCCATTGGGTGTCGAGCCGCATCAGCGTGCGCCTCAGGACGAAGCCGAGCACGATCAGGAGGAACACCGGCAACAGCGCCGCGATCACCACGGCCATCCTCAGCGGTCCCCGCGCAGCTTCGCGAGCCGGTCCAGTGCACCCTGCAGGATGAAGATCGCGGCGTGCTCGTCGATCACCTCGGCGCGGCGCGCGCGACTGACATCCATCCCGATCAGCTCGCGCTCGACCGCCGCGGTCGAGAGCCGCTCGTCCCACAGCCCGATCGCCAGTGCGGTGAGGTTGGAGAGATTGCGGGCGAACGCCCGGGTCGATTGCGCGCGCGGGCCTTCGCTGCCGTCCATGTTGATCGGCAGGCCCAGCACGAAGCCGACGGCGTTGCGCTCGGCCGCGATCGCGAGCAGCCGCGCCGCGTCGGCCTTGAACTGCTTGCGCTTGATGGTCTCGACGCCGGTGGCGAGCCGCCGGTCCGGATCGGAGACGGCAACGCCGATCGTCTTGGTGCCGAGGTCGAGGCCGACAAGCGCGCCGCGGTCGGGCCAGTGCGACGCGGCTTCGATCAAGGGAAGGATGGGGGCGAGCATGGCGCTAGCGCTTAGCACGCAGGCGCGCGTCGAGGCAAAGCCCGGCGGCAGCCGGCCGTCCATGCGAAAACGCCGATCAGGCGGCGATCACCCGCTCGTCGCCGCCAAGGCACGCAGCAAGTCCCTGCAATGGACTGTACTGATGCGCGGTGCGGCGCTGGATGAACAGCGTCTCGACAAGCGCGTGCTGCGGGTTGAGCTTGTGGATGTGGACGTCGCGCTGCACGTGATCGCGCTCGACGACAGCGCGCGGCAGCAGGGTGACGCCCATGTCGGCGGCGACGCAGCCGATCATGCCGTCGAGCGTGCCGAACTCGAAGCGGACGGCCGACGGCCAGCCGAATTCGGTGAAGACCTGTTCGAGCCGCTGCCGGTAGGTGCAGCCGGTGCGGAACACCAGCGCGGTCGGGCCCGACTCCGGCGTGCCGGCGCGTAACGCGGCGAGCGATGTCCAGCGCTGTGCGGTGACCAGCACCAGTTCCTCCGCGAATGCGGGCGCCGCGCTGAGCTCGGCATGCTCGATCGGGCCGGCGACAAAGGCGCCATCGAGCGAGCCGTCGAGCACGGCGGCCACGAGGTCGGCGGTCGGCGCGGTGCGCAAGGTCAGCCGCACCGCCGGATAGCGGCGATGAAATTCGGCAAGCAGCGCCGGCAGCCGCACCGCGGCCGTGGTCTCCATCGAGCCGATCGACAGCGGCCCCTTCGGCTCGCCATCGTCGCGCGCGGCGAGCACGGCTTCGCGCGACAGCGCCGCCATGCGCTGCGCGTAGGGCAGCAGGCGGCGGCCGGCGCCGGTCAGCGACATGCCGCGGCTGTGGCGCTCGAACAGCGCGGTGCCGATCTCGGCCTCCAGCGCCTTGATGCGCTGGGTGACATTGGACTGCACGGTGTTCAGCTCTTCGGCGGCCCGGGTGATGCCGCCGAGCCGGGCGACGGTGGAAAAGGTGAGCAGGTCGGTCAATTCCATGGGGGACCACCGTTCTGAATTAGAGATGGTAGCGTTCTTTAGTATTCATTTTCCGAGAATGTTAGGCCCGCTTAGGCTTGGAGTCCAGAACAGCAAGTCCAGAACAGGGAGCGAGCGCATGCCGATCAGCACCGAATTGACGGCACGTCTGGGCATCACACATCCGATCCTGCTGGCGCCGATGGCCATGATCACGGGAAGCCGGTTGGTCACGGCGGTGAGTGATGCGGGCGGCTTCGGCATCCTGGGCGGCGGCTACGGAGACCGCGCCTGGCTCGAGGCGGAGGCCGCGGCGCTCAGGGGATTTGGCCGTCCGTTCGGCATCGGCTTCATCACCTGGAGCCTCGCCAGGCAGCCCGAGCTGATCGATATCGCACTCGACGCGAAGCCGCGCGCGGTGATGCTGTCGTTCGGCGATCCCGCGCCGTTCGCACCGAAGATCAAGGCGGCAGGCGCGCTGCTGATCTGCCAGGTGCAAAGCGAGGACATGGCGCAACAAGCGCTCGATTGCGGCGCCGACATCCTGATCGCGCAGGGCACCGAGGCGGGCGGTCATGGCGCCTCGCGCACCACGCTCGACATCGTGCCGGCGATTATCGATTTCGCGGCGGGGCGCGTGCCGGTCGTTGCGGCCGGCGGCATCGCGGACGGGCGCGGCGTCGCGGCGATGATGATGCTCGGCGCGTCCGGCGTGCTGATGGGAACGCGCTTCTACGCCAGCGTCGAGGCCGACGCGCCCGAGCAGGCGAAGCAGCTGATCTGCGCGGCGAAGAGCGGCGAGACGGTACGCGGCGTGGTGTTCGACTGGTCGCGCAAATTGATGTGGCCGGCGCCGTTCACCGCGCGCTCGCTTGCCAACGACCATCTGCGGCGCTGGAGCGGCCGCGAGATCGAGCTGATGCAGCGCGCGGACGAGATCGCGGCGGAGTACGCCGCGGCAAGAGCCGCGGGCAATTTCGACATCGCCGCGGTGTTTGCCGGCGAGTCCGTCGGGCTGATCCATGATATCGTTCCGGCGGCCGAGATCGTCGGCCGCATCGTCACCGAAGCCGAGCAGTCGCTGCAGGGCCGGCGCAATTTCTTCCCTTCTCCCCTTGTGGGAGAAGGTGGCGCGGACAAAGTCCGCGTCGGATGAGGGGTCTGCATCCGCGGAGACAAACCCCTCACCCGCGCTCGCTTCGCGAGCGCACCCTCTCCCACAAGGGGAGAGGGTACTTCCGAGCAAGCCAGGAAAGAGACACACCATGTGGCCAGACCGTCGATTGATCGATCGTTTCAAGACCGAGTTCCCGATCGTGCTGGCGCCGATGGCCGGCGTGATGGATGCCGAACTGGCGATTGCGGTGGCACAGGGCGGCGGGCTCGGCTCGCTGCCATGCGCGATGCTGTCGGCCGAGAAGGCGCGTGAGCAGGTCAACATCATCCGCCAGCGCGTGTCTGCGCCTGTAAACCTCAACTTCTTCTGCCACAAGGCGGTCGATGCCGATCCGGCGCGCGAGGCGCAATGGCGGCAGCGGCTGACGCCATACTATCGCGAACATGGCCTCGATCCGGATGCGCCGATCAACGCGGCGAACCGTGCGCCGTTCGATGCGGCATTCTGCGCGGTGGTCGAGGAGTTGAAGCCGGAGGTCGTCAGCTTCCATTTCGGCCTGCCGGAGGCAAAACTGTTGCAGCGGGTGAAGGCGGCGGGCGCCATCGTGATGTCGTCGGCCACCACCGTGAAGGAGGCGATCTGGCTCGAGGAGAACGGCGCCGACGTCATCATCGCGCAAGGCGCCGATGCCGGCGGCCATCGCGCCATGTTCCTGACCGAGACCATCGCCGAGCAGCCCGGCACCTTCTCGCTGCTGCCGCAGGTCGTGGATGCGGTGAAGCTGCCGGTGGTCGCGGCCGGCGGCATTGCGGATGGACGCGGGATCGCGGCGGCGTTCGCGCTCGGGGCCTCCGCTGTGCAGATCGGCACGGCCTATCTGCGCTGTCCGGAGTCCAAGGTGACCGCGGCAGGCCGGATCGCGCTGGCGCAGGCCAGCGATGAATCGACCGTCATCACCAATGTGATGACCGGCCGTCCGGCCCGCGGCGTCGCCAATCGCGTGATGCGCGAGGTCGGCCCGATCTCACCGGACGCGCCGGCGTTCCCGCATGCGGCGACCGCGCTCGGCCCGCTGAAGGCGGCTGCCGAAAAACAGGGCAAGGTCGATTTCACCAATCTGTGGGCCGGGCAGGCGGTGCGGATGGGCAAGGAAATGCCCGCAGCCGAGCTGACCCGCGCGCTGGCAGGCGCCGCGCTGGCGCGGATGGGGGCATTATCTCAGGCCTGACGCGCGGGCTCGCTCTGGTTGACCTCCAGATGCTCGGTCGCGAGCCTGCGATAATGCGCGGCCATTTCCTTGTAATGTTGCCGGGAGATCGGATCCGTGGCGCTTTCGGCGCGGCGCTCGAACATCTCGGCCTTGTCCTGCAGAATTTTTGCCTGGGACATGGCTATTTCTCGTCTCGTTCAGACCAGACAGGCCACGTAAAGGATCGCGACACCGATCGCGGTACCGATCGACCAGAGGGCAGGGTCCCAGCCTCCCGGCTGGGGGGTGATTTCACGCATGGACATGACGGACTCCCGTACTTTTCTATTTGAGGGGAGTAGGCGCCGCGAATGTTTCAGGACGACTGCGCCGGGTCCGCAAAGTGGTTTCGTCGCGGGTTTTGCCGCCGGAATCATCGGCTGCCGGGCGCCTGATCGGCCGTCCGGCAGGGGGTCTGAGGCCAGCCGCGCGCCCAGCGCGGTTGCGGCGCAAAACCGGCCTCTGCTATACGGCGGGCTGACCTTTTCAGCCTTGAGGCCCTATATAATGTCCGTAGACGCCATGACCGTCCGCCGCATCGCCCATCTGGCGCGGATCGCGGTCAGCGACGACGAAGTTCCCCATCTCCAGGGGGAGCTGAACGCGATGCTGGCCTTCGTCGAGCAGCTGTCGGAAGTGAATATCGACGGCGTCGAGCCGATGACCTCGGTGACGCCGATGGAGATGAAGAAGCGCGCCGATTTGGTCAATGACGGCGAGATCGCCGACGACATCGTCCGCAATGCGCCCGATACCGTGAACCACTTCTTCCTGGTGCCGAAGGTGGTCGAGTAACTCTAGCATAGCGTTTTCGAGCGAAGTGGATACCGGTTCGCGTGAAGAAAACGCGTCAAACAAAAGCGACAAAGTCCGATGTGTCTGCTGTGCGACGATGAGAAGGCCTACAAGGCCTATATGGACTTCCTCGATGTGATGGAGCGCAAGGGAAAGGTCGCCGATCCCAACGAGGCGATCGACGCGGTGCTCGACCAGCTCGAGGCGCTCGACGCCGCGCGCGCCAAGGAAAATGCCAAAGCGCGGCAGGACGATCCCGCCAACGACAAGACCCTTTCTCCCTTCTTCTGCAGCCCGATCAATAAATGACCGATTTGACATCGCTGACGATTGCCGAGGCCCGCGAGGGCCTGGTGGGCAAGTCTTTCACCGCCGTTGAGCTGACTGATGCGCATCTCGCCGCCATCGAAGCCGCGCGCGTGCTCAATGCCTATGTGCTCGAGACACCGGACCGCGCCCGCGAGATGGCCGAGGCCGTCGACGAGAAAATTGTTAAAGGCGAGGGCGGGCCGCTGGCCGGCATTCCGCTCGGCATCAAGGACCTGTTCGCGACCCGCGACATCAGGACCACGGCATGCTCCAGGATCCTGGGCAACTTCACCCCGCCCTACGAGTCAACGGTGACCTCGCAGCTCTGGCGCGACGGCGCGGTGCTGCTCGGCAAGCTCAACAATGACGAGTTCGCGATGGGCTCGTCGAACGAGACCTCGTGCTTCGGCCCGGTCACCAACCCGTGGCGGCGCGAAGGCTCCAACACCACGCTGGTGCCGGGCGGCTCGTCAGGCGGCTCGGCTTCGGCGGTGGCGGCATCGCTCTGCATGGGCGCAACCGCGACCGACACCGGCGGCTCGATCCGCCAACCGGCCGCGTTCACCGCAACCGTCGGCATCAAGCCGACCTATGGCCGCTGCTCGCGCTGGGGCATCGTCGCCTTTGCGTCCTCGCTCGACCAGGCCGGTCCGATCGCGCGCACGACGCGCGACGCCGCGATCCTGATGCGCTCGATGGCGGGGCACGATCCGAAGGACACCACATCGGTCGACATCGCTGTGCCTGATTACGAGGCCGCGATCGGCAAGTCCGTGAAGGGCATGAAGATCGGCATTCCCAGGGAGTATCGGCTCGACGGCATGCCGGCCGAAATCGAGAAACTCTGGAGCGAGGGCGCGCAATGGCTGAAGGCCGCCGGCGCCGAGCTCGTCGAGGTGTCGCTGCCGCACACCAAATACGCGCTGCCGGCCTATTACATCGTGGCGCCGGCGGAGGCCTCGTCGAACCTCGCGCGTTATGACGGCGTGCGCTACGGACTGCGCGAGCCGGGCAAGAGCATCATCGAGATGTACGAGAACACCCGCGCCGACGGCTTTGGCCACGAGGTGCGCCGCCGCGTGCTGATCGGCACCTATGTGCTCTCCGCCGGCTACTACGATGCCTATTATCTACGGGCGCAGAAGGTGCGGACGCTGATCAAGAAGGATTTCGAAGACTGCTTCGCCAAGGGCGTGAACGCGATCCTGACGCCGGCGACGCCGTCGGCGGCGTTCGGCATCGGCGAGAAGGGCGGCGCCGATCCGGTCGAGATGTATCTCAACGACATCTTCACGGTGACCGTGAACATGGCGGGCCTGCCCGGCATCGCCGTGCCCGCGGGCAAGGACTCGCAGGGCCTGCCGCTCGGCCTGCAACTGATCGGTCGCCCCTTCGACGAGGAGACGCTGTTCTCGCTCGGCGAAGTGATCGAACAGGCGGCCGGCCGTTTCACGCCGCCGAAATGGTGGTGAGCGATGGCGGATTTCCGCGCCAGTCTCGCCGACGCTGCGCCTGATGCGGCGCTGTCGCCGCAGCTCGCCGCATTGTGGTGGGCGAAGAAAGGCGATTGGCACAGGGCGCACGGCATCGTGCAGGACGAGGGTGACGCCAATTCGGCCTGGGTGCATGCCTATCTGCATCGCGTCGAGGGCGATCTCGGCAATGCCGGCTACTGGTATCGGCGGGCCGGCCAGCCGATCGCAACGGACACCGTTGAGGCCGAATGGGAGCGGATCGTCTCCGTGCTTTCGGCCTCGTGAGCGTGCGGGCACCGGTGCCGAGGCACCGCGATCATTAACCCTGTTCTGTCCGCCATGCCGCCGCCCAGATTGGCCGTGATAGGCTAACGGAACCGGGCGGGGGCCAGCGGCAAGAGAGTATTCGTGCGTGGGTCGGGGATAGGGGGATGGCTGTCAGCGCTGCTGGTGGCCGTGACGGCGGTGGGCCTTGCCGGCTGCGCATCCGTCTACAATCTGCCCGGCAATGTGCCGCTCGGCGCCGTGGCTGCCGACACCAATGGCGTCAGCGACATTCCAAGTTATGAAGACGACCTGCTGCTTGCCTTGTCGTTCTCCGGCGGCGGCACCCGTGCCGCGGCGTTTTCCTTCGGCGTGCTGGAAGAGCTCGACCGCACGCGCTCCAGCGCTGTAGGCACCAAGACGCTGCTCGACCGCGTCGACTTCGTCTCCGGTGTATCCGGCGGCTCGATCACCGCCGCCTATTTCGGATTGAAGCGGCGCGCCGCGCTCGACGATTTCCGCGAGCGCTTCCTGCTGCGCAACGCCGAGGAGGGACTGAAGACCCGGATCTCGCTCGGCAATATCGGGCGCGCGCTGGGCGGCGGCGTCAACGACAGCCAGTTCACCGACTGGCTCGATCGCAATCTGTTCAATGGCGCGCGGTTCGAGGCATTGCCCGACGACCGCCGCCCGCGGGTCTGGATCAACGCGTCCGACATCTACAACCGCACGCCGTTCGTGTTCGGCAAGACCGCGTTCGATGCGCTGTGCAGCGACATCCGCTCCTATCGTATCGCCGAAGCGGTCGCCGCATCCGCTGCGGTGCCGCTGGCATTTGCGCCGATCGTGCTTGAAACCTTTCCCGGCGGCTGCTCGGCGCCGCTGCCGCCGTGGCTCGAGCGGGTGCGCAACGATCCGAACGCGCAGCCGCTGCTGCGCTCCTACGCCGAGGCCCAGGCGCGCTACCGCGACGGCTCGATGCGCTATGTCAAGCTGCTCGATGGCGGCCTGGTCGACAATTACGGCCTGTCGGGGCTGAGCATCGGGCTGCTCGCAGCCCAGCGTCCGTACGAGCCCTTGAACGAACGCCAGGCGGCCAAGCTCAGGCGCATCCTGTTCCTGGTGGTCGACGCCGGCCGCGGCATCTCCGGCGACTTCGTGCAGACGCTGGAAGGGCCGAACGGCGTCGAGCTGGTGTCGGCGGCCGCCGACACCGCGATCGATGCCAGCGTGCGCTCGAGCTACGCGGCGTTCACGGCGCTCGCCAACGACTGGTCCGGCAAGCTGAAGCGCTGGCGCTGCGGCCTGTCGGCGGCGGATCGCACGAGGCTCGGCGTCGGCGTGGGCTGGAAGTGCGGCGACGTCGCGATCTATGTCGAGCGGCTCGGCTTCGACCGGCTCGGACCGGAGCGTGCCGGCATCCTGAACGCCATCCCGACGCGGCTTTCGCTGCCGCCCGAGCAGGTCGACCAGCTGATTGTGGGCGGCGCCGACGCGCTGCGGGCAAGCAAGGCCTATCAGCAGTTCCGGCGCGGGCTCTGATCTGCGCCTCACGTGCCGGCGCGGGCTGCAAGGGGATTGCAAGGCGGCTTGACTGGCGCGATCGGTTGCGCGAAGCCCAATGCTTCCCAGATATCACCTTATCCGGACAACGAGACCCATGACCGCACCTGCCGCCCCGCACAGACTGATCAAGAGCGCCACCGGCGATTGGGAAGTCGTGATCGGCATGGAGATCCATGCCCAGGTCACCTCGAACTCAAAGCTGTTCTCCGGCGCATCCACCGCGTTCGGCGGCGAGCCCAATACCCATGTCTCGCTGGTCGACGCCGCGATGCCGGGCATGCTGCCCGTGATCAACGAGGAGTGCGTCCGCCAGGCGGTGCTCACCGGTCTCGGGCTGAACGCGAAGATCAATTTGCGCTCGGTGTTCGACCGCAAGAACTATTTCTACCCGGACCTGCCGCAGGGGTACCAGATCAGCCAGTACAAGTCGCCGATCGTGGGCGAGGGCGAGGTGTCGCTCGAGCTCGACGGCGGCCGCAGCGTCACCATCGGGATCGAGCGGCTGCATCTGGAACAGGATGCCGGCAAGTTGCTGCACGATCAGTCGCCGACGATGTCCTATGTCGACCTCAACCGTTCCGGCGTCGCACTGATGGAGATCGTCTCCAAGCCCGACATCCGCGACGCCGAACAGGCCAAAGCCTACGTCACCAAGCTGCGCTCGATCCTGCGCTACCTCGGCACCTGTGACGGCGACATGGAGAAGGGCAGCCTGCGCGCCGACGTCAACGTCTCGGTGCGCCGCCATGGCGAGACCGCGCTCGGCACCCGCTGCGAAATCAAGAACATGAACTCGGTCAACTTCATCGGCCAGGCGATCGAGTACGAGGCGCGGCGCCAGATCGAGATCATCGAGGACGGCGGCTCGATCGACCAGGAAACCCGGCTGTTCGACCCGAACAAGGGCGAGACGCGCTCGATGCGCTCCAAGGAAGAGGCGCACGACTACCGGTACTTCCCCGATCCCGATCTGCTGCCGCTCGAGTTCAGCCAGGCCTTCGTCGACGATCTCAAGGCGCATCTGCCGGAACTGCCGGACCAGAAGAAGTCCCGGTTTATTACGGGCTTCGGTCTGTCGCCCTACGATGCGAGCGTGCTGGTGGCCGAGCGCGAGAGCGCGGAGTTCTACGAGACGGTGCTGTCAGGTCTTGCGGACAAGGCACGCGACGGCAAGCTTGCCGCCAACTGGGTGATCAACGAACTGTTCGGCCGTCTCAACAAGGAAGGCGTCGAGATCGCCGCCTCGCCGGTGTCGGCCGAGCAACTCGCTGCGATCGTCGATCTGATCGGCGAGGGAGCGATTTCCGGCAAGATCGCCAAGGACTTGTTCGAGATCGTGTGGCAGGAGGGCGGCGATCCGCGCGCGCTCGTCGAGGCGCGCGGCATGAAGCAGGTCACCGACCTCGGCGCGATCGAGAAGGTGGTCGACGACATCATCGCGGCCAATCCCGACAAGGTCGCGCAAGCAAAGGCGAAGCCCGCGGCCCTTCAGTGGTTCGTCGGTCAGGTGATGAAGTCGTCGGGCGGCAAGGCGAACCCGAAGGCGGTCAACGAGCTCCTGAAGTCCAAGCTCGGCATCTGAACGAACAGGACAATGATGTTGTCCTTGGCGCATGATCCAACCGGATCATGCTCTCATCCCATCATCTGTGCCGTCACCTCAGGTGTCGTTGCGCGCGCGTGAACGCGGCGTGATCCTGGCTCACACCCTCCGTCCGCGGTGGTGACGACGCCCCTCGCCGCCGAATCGTCGCAGCCACGATTCGTCCGGAATCGGGTCTGGATGACCTCAAACGAGGCGAAAGCCATCTTTCCCACGAAATATTTTTCGTTGCCAAAAGTTGCGACTCGGCGCCCGCGCCGCGCCGCTTTTCGTCACAGCTCGCGACTCAACGCAACGACGATCGCGCGTTGATTGACTGAATGCGAATTCAAAAAGAGCCTGCAATAAAGGCGTTTCCTGTAACGTTGACAAATGCCGATGTCGGCCGCTGCTGCGTTTCTTGCATCGTCGCGCGAATGCATTGTCGATTTGGTCGGCGACGCGCGCTGCGCGTACGACCATCGCTGCGTCAACACTTCCTTAAGCGGGACACTGTTTTTTTTAATCCGTTGGTGTATTCGGGAAGTAGTGCATATCGATTCCCGAGTGCACGCAGCGAAGTAGAGAGCCATCTCACATACCGGAGGGCAACATGGCTAAGAAGGCAAAGAAGGCGAAGAAGGCGAAGAAGGCGAAGAGCGCAGTGAAGAAGACTGCGAAGAAGACCCGCAAGGTCGCCAAGAAGAAGTAACCCTCTCGCCTTGAGAGGATTGCCGGCGGCCTTATGCCGGCACGTCGCGAGAGCCACCGGACGGACTGCTGAGAGGCACATCCCACCCCCAGGCTCTGGTTGACGAAAGAGGGTGTCGGCGAGACATCAGGTCAAACGGCTGGATCGAATTTCGGAGAGGGCAACCTTCCCAAAACCGGTCCGGCAGAAGAAACAGAGATTTCTTCGTTCGGTGCGGAGCCTGCTTGGTTCCGCAATTTCACCGGCGAGAATGCCGAGCTGAAATCTGGTCCTGACGTGTTCGCCGACCCCCTCGTTCCGGCGGCCTGCGCAGTCCGCGCCCCGGCACCCATTTTCCCCATTCCAGTTCTGGATTGACGTTCGGCCGCATGGCCTCGCGTTCGTTTGCGCCCGCGCCGATCGCGCTCAACGTCCCGCGGATCGTCGGCCGGGATCTGCGCCCCCCTGCGGCCCCTCCGTAAAAGTTTGAAACGGATGGCCGCTGAGAGCGGCCGGCGGCGTCGGCCATTGGCCGCGATGGTTATCGTTGTCCAAAACACCAGGGTAAACCGGCGTTCACGAATGCACGGAAATGCCTGCGGCACAGGCACTTCTACGATTCCGGGAAACCCGCTTGGCGGCGCCGATTTACATCCCGTTCATCGCGATACTTAAACCGCTCTTCAAATTTGATGGGCCATGATCATCCCAACGAGCCGGCAAACGGCGAGCGGTGATCCCAGGGATCAGCGCGGGGCATGATCCAAAGGACCAGCCCGGAGACAACAGGGTGTTTCAACAGTGGACGGGGGCCGCGCTCGGGGGAGGGCGGCCAACAACAAAAAGGGGAATGACGACAATGTTTCAGGGGGTCATCGATCAGGACAGCGCCATCCCGGTAGCTGAGACCGCGATCCAGGACGTGCTGTTCGAACGTGGCATGTACTGGGCGAGCGGCCGCTCCGGCGTGGTCAACCTCGTCGCGGCGCACAAATGGTTCAACCTGGCGGCGCTCAAGGGACGCACCGACGCGATCGCGCATCGCCGCGAAGTCGCCGAGCAGATGTCGGATGTCGAGATCGCGGCCGCCCAGCGCGAAGCCCGCGCCTGGATGACGACGCACTAGACTCTTGTTTGGACGCGTTTTCTTTACGCGAACCGGTGCCCACTTCGCTCGAAAACGCTACGCCGATATCGAGCTGGGAGCCTCGGCTCCCTCGCTCCATCTAGAACCAGTATCGCGCGGCGTAGACCACGGTCATCACCGCTCCGGCCACGATCACGAACTGCCGGACGATGGACGCGGGAAGGATCCGGATCAAATAGCCACCGGCATAGCCGCCGATCATGGCGCCGAGCAGCATCACCGACGTCTCCGGCCACCGCACCGCTCCCTGCACGATGAAGATCAATGTGGCGGCCAGCGACACGCAGGTCGCGAGCAGGTTCTTCAATGCCTTGATCGCCCTGATGTCGTTGGGCTCGGTGATCGAGAGCACCGCGGTCAGGATGACGCCGAGCCCGGCGCCGAAGAGGCCTCCATAGACACACGCCAATCCCAGCACAGCACCGCTCGCGCCGGTCGAGGGCAGGGCCGCGCTCGCCTGCCGCCCGATGGTCCAGCTCTGGATCTGCGGCGCGAAGGCAAACAGCAGCGTTGCGAATGCGATCAGGCCCGGCATCGGCAGCACGAATAGCCGCTCGGGGAGCAGCAACAGGACCCCGGCGCCGATTGCGCCGCCAAGCGTGGAGGCGGCAACGAGGCTGATCGTGCGCAGTGTCGGCGGCGGCAGCTTGCCGCGGTCGGCGAGCGCTGCGATCAGATGCCCCGGGGAGATCGCCACCGCATTCGACGCATTGGCGATCACGGCGGGCAGGCCCGCCGCCAGCATCGTCGGAAACGTGATGAGCGTCGCGCCGCCCGCCAGTGCATTGATGATGCCTCCCGCGACACCGGCCGCGAGCAGCAGAAGACTTGTCTTTGTATCCATCCTTCACCCCTTGCAGGGTGAACAGGCTAGCGGGTGTGGCGCCGGACGGTCTGGAACGTCTGTGACGCCGCTTCAACCGCGCCAGTAGACGCCCGGTGTGGTTCCAAAGGTGCGGCGGAACAGGCGGGTGAGGTGGCTCTGGTCGGAAAACCCCGCATCGGCGGCAACTTCTGCAATCGGTTCGCCCGCGCGCAGCAATTGCCGTGCGAGATTGAGCCGGCTCAGCATCCGGAAGGCGTGCGGTGAGACGCCGAGCTCGCGTCTCACCATGCGGCTGAACCCTTCGCGGCTGCGCCCGAAGTTCATGCCGATGGCGCCGATCGGCCCGGCGCTTTCTGTCAGGGTAACGCCGAGCTTCGTCTTGTCTGCGATGCGAGCCGAGCGGGACCGCCCGCGCGACTGGATGTCGTCGGCGATCTCAAGAATGTGCTTGGGCCATATCTCGTCGACGCTCCGCCAGAGAGCCCTGATGCTGATGACCCGCAGCGATGAGGGGGTGCGGCCCGCCGGAACATAGGCGTTCAGGCAAACCGTTTCCTTGTCCAGTGTTGCGATCGGCGCATGCAGCAGTCCCGCTGGAATGAGCGCGGCGTGGCCCGCAGGCACCGTCACGGTCGTGCCGTCGATGCGGAAGGCGCGCGACCCCGACAGCACCAGCACGATCTGGTTCTCGTCATGGAAATGCGGCCGGAGGCCAAGCGAGCCGGCACCGCGCCAGGACGCCAGCTCGACGATGCCGGCATCGTCAGCTGGCCGGTAGTGCCAGGCGTTGGGTGAGGCGAAGGGCATGATCGCGAGCGTAGCATGGTCGAGCGCCGACCGTCATGAGGTGTCAATGCTGCGCGACTGACGCGATCGGCGAGGCCGTTCGCATCGTCGCCATCGCGATCAGCGCTGCGACCATATTGGCGGCCGCGCTGATCGCCACCGGAATGAAGTAGCTGTGGCTGACATCGTAGGCGAAGCCGGCGGCGCTCGGGCCGAGCAGCGTGCCAAAGGCGACGCTGGTGTAGAGGATGCCGATGATGCCGCCGACATTGCGGCCGCCGAAATGGTCGGTGACCACGGCGGGCAGGATCGCAACCCAGCCGCCATAGAACACGCCGAACAGCAGCGCGAACACCGTGAGCGACCAGAAGCCACCGGCAACAGCCCAGATCGCCAGCGAGACGGCCATGCCGATGTACATCGCGATCAGGAACGCATCGCGGCCGACCCGGTCGGCGATGCCGCCGAGGAAGAAGCGGCCGGCGGTGCTGCCGACGCCGATCATCCCGAGCAGCAGCACGGCGAGCGCAGGCGCCACCTGATGGTCGACGGCGAAGGGCACCAGATGCACGAAGGGGACGAACACCCCGAACGCGCTGATCAGGCAGGCCGCATAAAGCCCGGCGAAGCGAGCTGTCTTGACCGCGCCGCGGATCGAGACGCCCTGGCGGAGCGGCGCGCCTGAAACCGCTTGAAGCGGATCGCCATCCGGTCCGGTGCCGTAGCGGCGCGGATCATCCGCGATCAAAAGCGATGCTCCGATACCGGCGACCGCGGCGACAACGCCCAGCACGACGTAGGCATCGCGCCAGCCGAGGCTCGTGATCAGCCAGGTCGCGAGCGGCGGCATCACCAATGTCCCGACCCCGATCCCGCTGACGGCAAGGCCCGACGCAAAGCCGCGCCGCCGGACGAACCAGCGTTGCACCGCGCCCAGCGTCGGGACATAGGCGCAACCGACGCCGGCGCCGATGCCGATGCTGTAGGCGGCATAGACCTGAAGGATGGTCTCCGCCTGTCCCGCCAGCACCATGCCGAGACCGACCAGCGCCATTCCGAGACCAGCAAGCCTGCGCGCGCCCCAGCGATCGGCGAGCGGGCCGGAGATGATGCCGAGGCCGAAATACAGGAAGCCGGCAAAGGAGAACACCAGCGAGACCGAGCCGCGCGAGGCGCCGAACTCGCGCTGCAACGATTCGACGAAGGATGAGAAGGTGTAGGCGCTGCCGAAGCCGATGAAGGTCAAGACGAAGGCGGCCGCGACGACATACCAGCCGTAGAACGGCTTTGCTCTTTGATAACCGGCGTGCATGGCGGCATTCCTCACGATCGTTCTCCCTGTGCCGCGTCACCGCCATTCTTGCCCGGCGGGTAGAGCAGCATCTGCGTGCAGCGAAACAGCGCGATGGTCTTGCCCGTCGCTTCGCTCTTGATCTCGGCATCCCACACCTGGGTCGTGCGCCCGCCATGAACGAGGCGCGCTTCGCAGCTCACGCCGCCTTCGCGCGCGGCGCCGATGAAGTTCGTCTTCAGTTCAGAAGTGGCGAAGCCGATGGCGCCGTCCGGCAAGGACGCGAGGCAGCCGAAGCCACATGCGGTGTCCGCCAATGCGACGAGGCTTGCGCCGTGCAGCAGCCCGTGCGGCGAGAAGTGCTTGGCGGCGATCTCGAAGCGGCCGCGGATCTGGCCGCGTCCGGCTTCGAGCCATTGAAACTCCAATGTGCCGGGCAGGCTGCCGGCTTGCTGCGACGCGTTGATGCGATCGACGAGTCTGCTGTCGTGGGCTCCCGCGCCGATCTCATGCAGGGCGAGCTTGTGTGGAACCTCAGTCATGTCGCTGCTCCATGCGGGAGCCGAATGCCGCGTCGGACGCCGTAGATAAGGATCAGAAAATCTAATTCTTATGGTCCGGTTTTCGCTGCGTTGACGTGGCTTTCAGCCATAGGATAGGCTGATAGAGCGCCCGGAAGACCCGAGTTGGCAAACCAGATTTGCTAGGCGATTGAGATTAGAAAATCTAAATCATGGAGAGCCGGCTTCCACCCCTGAACGCGCTGAAGGCGTTCGAGTCCGCCGCCCGCCATCTCTCGGTGAAGCTGGCGGCCGAGGAGCTGTGCGTGACGCCGGGCGCGGTCAGCCAGATGCTCAAGACGCTCGAAGCCCATCTCGGCGTCAAATTATTCGAACGGGTGCCGCGCGGCATCTATCTCACCGACGCCGGGCGCGACTATCTGCCGTCGATCCGCAATGCGTTTCGCCAGATCGCGGAGGCGTCGCGCCGCGTCGCAGCGTCCAATGATATCGGCACGCTGACGGTCAGCGTCACGCCGTTCTTTGCGTCGGCCTGGCTGGTGCCGCGGATGGCGTCGTTTCAGGATGCGCATCCCGAGATCGATCTGCAGATCGTCACCAGCAACACGCTAGTCGATTTCTCGCGCAACGGCGTCGACGTCGCGGTGCGCCACGGCCTCGGCCGCTATCCGGGGCTGCGCAGCGACCGCGTCGTCACGGTCGAGATGGTGGCGGTTGCCTCGCCGTCACTCGTCGCGCGTCTCGGGCGGCCGACATCTTCAGGCGAGCTCGCCGGCTGGCCACAGGTGCATGACGCCGATCGCAAGGGCTGGAGCCTGTGGTTTCAGGCCAATGGCATCGCGGAGGTGCGCACGCCGCGCGGCCCGTCGTTCGACGATAGCGGTCTGCTGCTGAAGGCGGTGCTGACCGGGCAGGGCGCGGGCCTGCTGCCGGCGGCGATGGTCGCAAACGAGATCGAGAGCGGCGAACTGATCCAGCTACTCGAGACCGCGCATCTGGAGGAGTTCGCCTATTATCTCGTCTGCCCCGACAACAGGCAGGGGCTTCCGAAAATCGCGGCGTTCAGGGAGTGGATCCTGGGGCCGGTGGCCCAGTCGGCGGCTGCGGAGCGTTAGCCGTCTCGCTCTGGCTGCGATCGTGACGCTGGGCGAGCCGGTCCGGTCCTTCCACGTCATCGGCGGCGGCCTCGCGCTGCTCGGCGTGGCCTGCGCGCACGCCCTTCCGCGGCCGCTGCCGAGGATGCGGCGCGCCTGAGCGCGACGCAGATCGTGGCTTAATCCCGTCGATGTGACCGATCGTGAGGCCGCCAACGCTGGCGGCCTTGTGGTCGGCGCATCATATGATGGTGAACCGGAGCCAAGGCGATGCGCGCTGCTTTGATGGTGGGACTGTTGGCGATGCTGTGGAGCGCCGCCGCCGACGCCGCAACGGCGCATCACCGGCGCGTGCGACAGCACCTCATCATCCGTCCAAGCGAACAGGTGGCTCCTCAGGGCCGCTACGTATATCCCGGCTACGGGCCGATCCCGCCCGGCGAGAACCGAAATCTCGATCCGTCCACCCGCGGCGGCGGCTGACGTCGGTGGGGTTCAATTCATGCTTGCGACGGCGTTGCGTTGACCGCGGCGCACCGTGCATCGCGGCCTGACAAACATCGGCGATCAATCTTCCTAGGCGAAGCTGAACATGCTTGCGTTGAGTTGTCCGGGGGCGAGGCCGATCAACCAGGCAGCGTTGCCTGCAGCGTCGGTGATGATCGTCGTGTTGATCCCTGGCGAATAGAACTCGGCTGCTTGCACATCGGCAAAGGAATGCAGAGAGGTCCCGGTGAAGCTCAAAATGTCGTGGACGCCGCCCGCGTTGAAGTCCTGGATCACCATGATCTCTGAGTTGGCATCGCTGATGTTGAACGTATCCGAGCCACCGCCGCCCCACGCATAATCAACGCCACCGCCGCCGCTGATCACATCTGCGCCTGATCCCATCAGGAACACGTCGACGCCGCTGCCGCCGGTCACCGTATCGCCGCCGTTCGAACCATAAACGTAGTTCTGGCCCGAACCCCCATAGATGAGGTTTCCATCACTCTCGCCTGACGAGATGAAGATGTTGAGACCGGAGCCACCGAACATGGTGTCAGCGCCAGCGCCGCCGTAAAAATAGTTAGTGCCGGTTCCCCCATAGAGCAGGTCATTGCCGGCTTCGCCGTACATCACGTTGACATCGGACGGCGAGGCTCCGCCCGAGCCAGAAAGTGTATCGTTGCCGTCGCCGCCAAAAAGGTAATTGAAGCCCGTGCCGCCATAGAGCGCGTCGTCGCCACTCCCACCAAGCAACACGTCAAGGCCATCGCCACCGAACAGAAGGTCGTTGCCTCCGTAGGCATAAATATAATCGTTACCAGCGAGCGCGTAGATCGCATCGGCCGCACTTCCTCCAAGCAAAACATCATTCGCCGCCGTGCCGTTAGTGACAATGACACCCGCAGGAACCTGCGGTTGGTTCGAGGGCGGTCCATAGAGCGCTTGAATGCCGTCGATGTCCGATTGCGTCAGGTTGGTTATGTCAGCGCTGGCGTAGGGGTTCATGATCGCCGGGCCGCCAGTGTAATGATCGAGGCCCAAAGCGTGGCCGATTTCGTGCGTTGCAACGGCCTCGAAACTTATTCCTCCCGAAAGCGTCAAACCGCTGGAGGACGACGTGTAGGTTTCAGCCTGGTCAAAGGTGACCGTGACATCAGGCAGAAAGTCGCCGTCGGAGTAGTAGTACGATGTCTCAGCCAGGATCCCGTAAGGGCCGTCAAAAGTCCCGAGTCCGAAACGGATGTCGACGCTCGCAGAATCCGCCACCTCGACGAACGTCACATCGGCAACGGCGGACCATCGCTTCAAGGCATCGATGATTTCCCGTTCATACTCACCGGCCTGGAAGGACGTTGAGAATGTGTCAGGCTGACCGGAGAAATTGATCGTCGCGAAGCTCCACGTGATGGTCTTCGACGACCAGACGGGTCCTTCCAAGTTGTAATCTGCCATGGAGATTCCTGCCTGTTGGGTCGCGCCCGGAAACCAGTATCGCGATACTTCGCTTCCGGAGTTTTATTTCGTCCGATTTGTGGTGCCGAAAGGGTAAATAAATTTCTGTGAGATCAACCGTCCTGGCTGGCAGGAAGCTCGGCATCGAGGAGGTCGACGAGGGCATTTGGCTCGTCTGCTTCGTGCACAACGATCGCGGGTACTGCGGCTTGGAGTGGGATGACCTGGAGCAGAAAGCCTTGCACCCAACTGGCAACCCGTTCGGCGCGAGGTTGTCACCCATGTCTTGGGTATGACCTGTTACCCATGTCTCCCGGCTGGACAACCAAGTCGATGGCGGAGACGGAGGATTTTATTCGCATTCCGCGGCCTTCCGTGCCCCTCCGATTTCGACAAATAAATCAGCAAGTTGGTGGTTGAGGCCTCTTTACCCGTCCACCGCTTTCCGCTCAAATCCGGCAGTCCCTTGTGGGTTGGCGTAGGGGGCGATCGAGTTAGGCGGAAAGAATGGCCGTAACGAACAAGTTGACCGCACTGGGCGTCAGCCGGGTTAAGGAACCTGGGCGATACGCGGACGGTGGGAACCTGTATCTCCAAGTTACCGACACCCTAACTAAAGCTTGGCTATTCCGCTACATGCTAGCCGGCAAAGCGCGGGAGATGGGGCTCGGCTCGGCGAACACGTTCACGCTGGCCGAGGCGCGCGAGCGCGCACGCCTCCAACGGCAACTACTCGCCGATGGTATCGATCCCATCGAGCACCGGCGGGCCCGGCAAGCCGAAGTCGCGATCGCGAAGGCAGCGATGGTGCCTTTCAAGGACTGCGCTGGACAGTACATTGAGGCCCAGAAATCCGGCTGGAAGAACGTCAAGCACGCGGACCAATGGACGTCGACGCTGGAAAAGTGGGCATATCCGATCCTGGGAAAGGTACCGGTCGGAGGCATCACGACGGACCTTGTGCTGAAGGTGTTGGAGCAGCGGGTGGGGGAAGGACCGGACGCTCCGACCTTTTGGAATGCACGGACCGAGACCGCCAGCCGCGTCCGCGGCCGGATCGAAAACATCTTGGACTGGGCGACGGCTCGCAAGCTGCGTCACGGGGACAATCCGGCGCGGTGGAAGGGGTTGCTCGACAAGTTGTTGCCAGCCCGGTCGACTGTCTCTCCAACGCAGCATCACAAGGCTTTGCCGTACGCTGACATCCCGGGCTTCATGGCGGATCTGCGGCGGCGCGACAGCCTCAGTGCCAGGGCGCTCGAATTCACTATCCTCACGGCTGCGCGCACTGGTGACACCGTTGGTGCGCAGCTCATCGAGATCGATGCCGCAGACGGGCTTTGGACGATCCCGGCCGGGCGTCTGAAGGGCAGGAGAGGCCGCCGAAAGCGCGATCATGTCATACCGCTTTGCGATCGAGCCTTGGCGATCCTGAAAGACCTATCGCAGGGCGCGGACTTCGTATTTGCCCATGAAGACGGCCTGCCGCTCTCAAACATGGCAATGCTCGAACTGTTGCAAGGCATGGGTTTCGGAAACGACCTGACCGTTCACGGTTTCCGAAGTAGCTTCAAAGACTGGTGTAGCGAGCAAACGTCCTATCCGAACGAAATGTCGGAGATGGCGCTTGCCCATACCGTGTCTGACAAGGTCGAAGCCGCCTACCGCCGCGGCGACATGCGCGAGAGAAGGCGACGACTAATGGCCGATTGGGCGGACTACTGCGCCAGCCCGCCAGCAAAGGCCAGGAGCAACGTCGTACCAATCAGACTCGCATAATGAGAGAGGCCCCGCCAGCGCTGGAACGCCGACGGGGCTGACCACTACCCGCACGCAGGAGGTGCGACCCGTGGCAAAGCAGGAAATCAGACGGCTGCCGCCGTTCCGGGCGCCGTTCTACTTCGCGCCAGAATACCTTCGAACGGCCATCGAGTGGAAAGCAAATTTTGTTGCCCTTCTTGATGAAATTTTTGGCGAGATGGCACTCTTCGGAAAGACGGACGATTTCTTTGGCGACTGGACGTTGCGAGTCCGCTTTGAGCGCATCCAGCTCGCATTTTGTGCGCGAACCGGCGTGTTTATGCTCGATGAGTACGCGATCGCAGACGACGACCTCGGCAATCCCCCCACACGATGGGTTGGGCCATGTCACCCGCCGAGGTGGTTCCAACGGGAACTGATCGAAGAACCTCCGCCAGCGGCATTGCGCGACGAGGTGGCTCGCGTGTCGCGGTTCAGCGACTGCTTGATAGAGCGGATGTACCATCGGTATCGCTCCGCTTTGCGCTTGGGCCATGCGTCTGTTGAGGCGCGTCGAGAAGCTCTTGGTAACGACTTTAGGGTGCTGGCTTTCGACCAGCTGCGAGGACTTCGGACCGGAGCCCTCGATGATCAGAATAATTATGAGATGCCCGGCGGTCGTGAATATATTGACCTGTACGATGCCACCGGCCGAGACGGAAAGGTGTTTTATTCTCTGTGTGTTGTGCCAACCGGCGCGGCGCCCGGCGCTTCCACGAAGAAACGTGCAAAGCAGCCCGACAGACGTTTTCGCTATCCACCAAATCAATACGATCCGATCATCGTAGCCATAGTAGCCAAGGTAAAAAATCTCTCGAAGAAACTCGCGACTCAGGCTGAAGCGCAACGCCTATGCGTTGCCGAATTCAGTCGTCACGGGCTACCGGTACCCAAAAAAAGCGCCTTAGAAAGCCGAGTGAAGAAATTTTTTTAGGCGCTTTTGTTCACGGGAAACAGACACCTGCAGGTTACCCGGCATTTTGAATTACCGGGTAAACACCGGGTACAAGGGAGACAATTCCATAGCGTTCCGTTTTTCTCCGCTCATTGCTTGGGGAGACCCAGTGACACTGAGATGGAGTTTGGAACATGACGCTCGCATCGGGCAACACGACGGAGCGCAAGCGCGTCCCTGAGAGGGGGGCGCCTATGCCATTTGAGGAATTCGTTCGCGTATACAGCCTGCCGCCAATCGTGCCGCCGAAGCGCTGCTACGAAATCTTGACCTGCGGTCACTCGAAATACTATCGCCTGCGGCAAGACGGAAAACTCCGCATAGTGCCCCGGCCGGGAGGCGGCGTTGGTACGCCAGCAGAGGACATCTACCGGCTGTGCACGGGGGCGACCTGATGCACACGCTCGCCGGCGTTCGCTCATCTGCTTGGGCAACCTACCGTCTTGCCCAGACGGAAGTCAGACGGCCCGGCGGCGCACTATTCGGTCTGCGCCGGACAGTGAGCTGTCCGCGCCCTAAGAACGGGCACGCCCGCCTCCATCAAGGTCTTAGGCTGGCGCACCGGTGTATGTCCCTCAACTACCAGGAAATGGCGTCTGCTGGCTTTGGCCCATTGCCAAGAGCCGTCGATCAGCGCGACAGCCTTTGCTCGAATCGGCTCATTCGGGCTCGGTTTCCCGTACCACGTAACGCCGCAGCCTATCCCGGAACTTGCCAATGAGCAGGGCCGAGACGGCGGACGACTATTGCGGTTTCGTGGTGCGACTGAACGCGGATTGGCGAATCGTGGAGTGCCGCGATCGGATCCAATGGATTCTCCAGCGCCGAGGATCACCAAAAAAGTCACGTAGAAACGATTGGCGCGGTCGAAGCTACTGCCGGACCTCTGAAGCACTCATCCGCTGTACGCGAGAATACGCGGGCGCCATCGATCCGACGGCTGCCGTCATTCTCGCCGCGTTGCCGGCGCGCATTGAACTCGTCAGTCCGGCGACGAGAGAGAATCCTCGTGACGACGCATTTGCGAAGGCGGGAGATCATCATTGAACGGAAGCGGGCCCGACCGTCCCAGGTCGAGCCCGCTAGAAATGGCGCTGGTCGGAGCAGTCACGGCAGCGGCGCCACCATTGTTTACTACGATGGAACGTCTACTGTGGGGCGCGATCACAGACAAGGCCCGGTCCGAAAGGTGCGAGGGCTGATCGCCGGTGCGACGTCTAGCACCGTTAAGTTGGCACCGAGATGATCCGCAGCGTCGCGAAGATCATCGCCCTAAGCGGCGGCAGGCTCCGGCAGGCAAGATCGCGACGGGCGTAGGGACCGGCCTTGGCACTTGGTGCCGGGGCTGGTCGTCCTATGCCCGTCACAGCGGACCCTCCAACAGGCAAGAAGATAGAAGATGGTTTGGAAGCTTGCGTAGGCATCTACGATCGGCCGTCGCCGGGTGTCTTGAGTGGCGGGGGCTGTGCCGTGCGCCCACCGGCCCCTCAAGATCGGGCTCTGGTTTAGGCTCGCCAGCGAATCGTTGGCGCGTATATTTGAAGCTCAGCGCGCACACGCCGCGCGTTCAAACTATTCAGGTCGCCATCCGAGGTGCCGTCACGGAGCTGGCCGCGGCCGGCGCCGACGCGCAAGCTGCGCGGCGTCGAATGCCAAGACAGTTCCGCGCTCGCGAGCGAGGTCATTTATTTCAGCTTCGTGACCCTGACTTCAACGGGCTACGGAGACATTTACCCGGTACATCCGGTGGCACGCAGTCTGTGCAACTTTGAAACCATACTTGGTCAGCTCTACCCCGCCACATTGCTCGCGAGGTTGGTATCACTGGAGATCGAAGGTCGGCGCTGAGATGGCGGCGTTGTTCAGGCCGCGAGCCAAGGTCGACGACGTGATCAAACAACTGAGCCATTTCCGGTCGTGGCACATTGCGTTTTCTCTCTGCTCTGCGGCATTTGTTCGCTATTGGCGCATACGGCTTCCTGACGACCGAGCCTAACGCCGCGGTCGCCCCAAATCCATCCTGAGGCATCCGTGTTGGTACGCGGGGCGTCAGATCAAACGGCGGATATACTCACTTTAGGGGATGAGGCAGATCGCCGCATAAATCCAAGTATCCATCAAATGGCATATTCCTAGCGGGACGGCATTCTGTAGAAATGGCGTCTCGCGGATCAGCCTAAAATGAAGACTGACCAGCCGGGCGTCGATGCCACTTGAGAGTAGCCGACCTGGTTCCGCAGTCACCGTTGCTTCGTTGTCTCAAAGAGGCGACGTGGTGACCGAAAACACCGGTGAAGGCACCGACACCGTGCACACCATTGTCAACTATGGCCTGACCGCAAACGTCGAGAATCTATTCCTGGACGGATCCGGAAATCTCGCCGGCAACGGCAACGGGCTGAACAATATTCTGACCGGCAATTCCGGCAATAACCTTATCTACACGTTTGACGGCGTTGACACCGCCAGCGGAGGCGCGGGGAACGACGTCCTCGTTCTCGGCAACGGCAACGACAATGGCGACGCTGGCGACGGTAACGACTACATCTATGCGGGAGCCGGCAATGACGTCCTGGTCGGCGGTGCCGGGCTCGACGTTCTGTTGGGAGAGGACGGCAACGACGCGATCTATGGCAGGTCGGGCTTCAACTATCTGTTCGGCGGCAGCGGCACCGACACCCTGATCGGCTCGGGAGGGACTGCCGCTAGCGATGTCAATGTGATGTACGGCGATGATGGTGCCGACTACCTTTATGGCGGGCAAGGCACCAACTGGCTCTATGGCGGTACCGGCGTCGATACCATGTTTGGGGGCTCGGGGACGAACCTCTTCATCTCATTGGGCGAGACTGACGGCAACCTGATCTACGGCGGTTCTGGCCAGAACTATGTCTACGGCTCCAACGGCGGCGATACGGTGACCGGCGGCAGCGGCGTCGACGTGTTCCTGATGGGCACCGGGGCCGACCAGATCAACGGCGGCGGCGGGGTTGACTATGCCTGGGGTGGCGGCGGCGCCGATACATTCAACATCAGCGACACCAGCCAGGAGATCATGGTCGTCCAGGACTTCAACACGGGCGGAGTGAACGACTTCGTCAACTTCGCGGGTACATCGCTGCATTCGTTCGCCGATGTTCAAGCCGCCGAGACCTATGTTGCCGGGACCAACACCACGATCATCACCGACGCCGCGGGCAGCGCGGTCTGGCTGATCGGGGTCGCGCCGGCACGGCTCGACGCGAGCATGTTCAAGTTTGCCTAAAGGAAACCGGTGACTCTTCGGGTTCCTTCGTCGCTATGTTTCAGACAGAGCCCACACCGTGAAAGCTGCCATCGCCTACACTCGTGTTTCCACCGCCCAGCAGGGCAAGTCCGGTCTTGGTCTTGAGGCGCAGGAAGTGGCACTCGCGCGGTTTGCGGAGGCCGAAGGCTTTTTGCTGATCGAGACCTATCAGGAAGTCGAGACCGGGAAGGGCTCCGATGCCTTAGACCGTCGACCGCAGCTGGCGGCCGCGCTCAAAGCAGCTCGCAAGCACAAGGCGCCGATCATTGTGGCGAAGCTCGATCGGCTTAGCCGGGACGTGCATTTCATTTCCGGCTTGATGTCTCACAAGACCCCATTCATTGTCGCAGAATTGGGCGCCGATGCGGACCCGTTCATGCTGCACATTTACGCGGCGCTCGCCGAGAAAGAGCGCCGGTACATCTCCCAACGCACCAGGGACGCCCTTGCGGCAAAAAAGGCCCAGGGCGTCAAGCTGGGGGGGCTCAATGCTAAGGGCATTGCCAACCAACGCGAAGCGCAGGAGAGGGCCGAGCGGCTGCGGCCGATTTTCGCCGAACTCGCTGGAATGTCTCATCGTGCAATCGCAGCCGAACTTAACGCGCACAAGATCGCCACGCCGGCGGGCGGGCAATGGCACGCGGTCACCGTGAAGCGCGTGCTCCAACGCCTCAGCTGACTAGCCACCGCCTCGGACAGGCGCTTGCGCGCGGGCCCCCGAAGATGTCGGCATTGGCCGCTGCGGCTGCCGAAGAAGCTACGAGGTCGCTAAGCGGCTTCAGCAAGGTCGCTCATGCGAGCGCAGGCCGCGCGGCTTTGGCGTGCTGACCAAGCTGGATCAGCTGGCCCGTTTGGTCGGGACCTGCACAACGTCCTCACCATCATGGGCCCCGCTCGAATTCGGCGAAAGCGCTGCGAGAAGGGCATTGCCCGCGCCAAGCGCAGGGGCACGAAGTTCGGCAGGCCCGCTGTTCTCGACGACCGCTACGCATCCGCCGCCGAGCCAGCCCGCGAGTACGCGAGCACCCCTTTTGCCTAAGCTAAGGTGCCACCCAGTGATCGGATAACAGCTCAAATGACTTCGAACTCTGAAATACCAGCAGAACTACTTGAACGCTTTCACTCGCTGCCTATCGCGAGCTGAAGCGCCGAGAGTCCATTTTCTGCTTCAGCCGCTATTCATTCACGAGGCGAATGCCTGAGCTTAGCGTTTGCCAACTTCGTGGCCTCGATCGCTTTAGGCAGCGGGCACCCTGAATGGTCGAAGATTGATATGGAGAACCTTCTGCGCACTGGGCCGGCATTTGGTGCAGGAGCAACTACTTGGACCGCAGCGAGCCTCGGCGATTGATACTGCGCGAGATCCTTCGCGGTTACTACCGCCAGCTTGGCGTACTTTTCGAAGTAAGGCTCGCGACCGTCGGTCCTCCACAGCGATAGTTCGCCGGCCGACGTGCCACTTGGTTGATGTGCTGCAGCCAAGCCAGTGAACAGCTCGACGAATTCTTGTAATACTTCCTTGGCAAGCTTTCTTCCGTTCATCGCCGCGTCGTTGACGACGCGCTCGGCGACCAAGGCGCGCTCGACCGTCGCCTTGTTCAAGGTTCCTTTGGCGCGGCCGCCGCGCCGTTCCCCTGGTCTTGCACCACGCGACATTTCCTTGCCCTAGTCTCGCATCACGCGACATTCTACCTCACTAATTTTGTAAAGATAGTAAAACAGGACAACGCTAGAGGAGGTATGATGGAGGATCAAAGACACTTCCCAGAATCTGGTCTTCGAACAACGCTCACGTGACGAGATCTGCAGAATGAGCTTGATCTGCTCTTCGCGATCCGAAGGGCGCCGGGCGGGTAAGGAGCTTCCCAAAGCCAAACCAGCTGCCGGCGGCGAGGCCAGCGAGGATGGTGAAAGCGAGCACTGGGAGCGGCGGCGCGGTGATTTGAAAAAGCGCGCCCGCCTGGGGAATCGTCAGCAAGATCGTAACGACGAAGGTCGTCAAAGCAAATATACTCCAGAACACGAAGCGCCGAGCGTCGAAAAACGACGTTCCCACCTCAGCTGAATTGGCAAATGCCAGCGTCAGATTCCCAAGAATGGTAGCAATAAAGGCAGCGGCGCGCGCTTCAGTCGTCTGATATCCAAACCCAAGCAGGCCATAGTAGATGGAGAACGCGGTGATCAGAATCATCGATCCCTGGGCAACGCTTAGCAGCAGTTCTCTTCGACCGAACAGCGAAGTATTCTTGCGTGGACGCTGGCGCATGATCTCCGGTGTTGATGGCTCCGCTTCAAATACAAGTGAACACACGGGATCGATAGCGAGCTCTAGCAGAATGACGTGCACGGGAAAGAGCAGGGGAGGCAGCGCAAAGAGAATAGGCAGCAATGCCAGTCCCGCAATGGGAATGTGAGTTGCGGTAATGAAGATCAGCGCCTTACGCAGATTGGCAAAAATTCGACGCCCAAGCCGGATGCCGCCGATGATGGATGAGAAGCTGTCGTCGAGCAAGACGATGTCGGCGGCCTCGCGCGCCACGTCCGTGCCCCGTTTGCCCATCGCGAGGCCGACCTGCGCCGCTTTAAGGGCTGGTGCGTCATTGATGCCGTCGCCGGTCATCGCCACGATCATCCCGCTCGCCTTCAGCGTCTCCACCAATGCCAGCTTTTGTTCCGGCATCACTCGAGCGAACACGCGAACGGTTTTGCAACGCTCGCGAAGGATCGCCGGATCCATCGCCGCGATCTCGCGCCCCGACAGTACGCCAGCTTCAATCGGAATACCCGCTTCGTGGGCGATCGCTAGGGCGGTCGCCGGATAGTCTCCGGTGATCATGGCGACTGAAATACCGGCCTGGTGCGCAATCGTGAGGGCGTCGCGCACGCCGTCACGAACCGGATCTCGAAACCCGATCAGACCAGCGAATTGGAAGGGCGCGTCCGTCACATCCGACGGCGCGGGCTCGTTCTGCTTATGGAATGCGACCCCGAGCACCCGCAGGCCGCGATCCGCCATCTCTGCGACAACGGCAAGCATTTGTTGTTGGACTTCCGGTTGAAGCCGGCAAATCCGGAAGATCGCCTCGGGAGCTCCCTTGGCCGCGAACACCAGATCGTCCGTGCTTCTCCAAACATTGATGACCGCAAGTAGGTCCTGGCGAAGTGGCTGGGTTTTGTGTGGCGTATCGCCGACAATGTTGTTATCCCGCTGGACGTTCGGAACCAGGGAGCGGATCGCGACATCCATTGGATCTACCGGGTACACCGCCGAGGAAAGGGCGGCCATGGTGAGCACATTGGTGACGTCCAGATTGGAGGACTGGTCATCAGGCAGGTGCATCTTGCTCCCGGCCCAGATGGCGGCCACCGTCATTCGGTTCTCCGTCAATGTACCCGTCTTGTCGACGCAAAGGAAATTTATAGCTCCCAGTGTCTCGACCGCCGCGGCACGGCGGACGAGAACTTTGTTTTGGGCCAGCCGCCAGGCGCCGAGGGCCATGAAGATCGCCAGAACCATCGGAAACTCCTCCGGCACCATGGCGGTCGCCAGCGTAATGCCCGAAAGCAGCCCCGCTATCCAGTCATGCCTCAGAATGCCATAAGCGAGGACTACCGAAAGGCAAATGACGACGCTGAAGATTCCAAGCCGCGCGACCAGGCGCGCCGATACGCGCTGCAGTGGCGTCGGCTCAGGTTGGATCGATTGCAGGGACGAGCCGATATGTCCCAATTTCGTCGCCATGCCGGTGGCTGTTAGCTCGATCATACCTTCGCCGGCCACGACCAGCGTACCCGCAAAGACCAGCGCGCCGGATTGATCGGGAGTAGTGCTGATCCGCGCAGATTTCGATACCGGCACGGATTCCCCGGACAGCAGAGATTCGTCCACTGTAATGACACCGGCGGACGTGATCCGTCCATCTGCCGCGACGCGTTCACCCGCGGTTACCAGCATGAGATCACCGGGGACCAACTCGCGAGAGCGGATCCGCTGTTCGCGGCCGTTGCGGATGACCCTTGTCTCGGGTTCCGAGAGCGCCTGCAGGGCCTGCAACGCGTGCTCGCTTCGTGTTTCCTGGAGGATTACCATCCCGAGCGACACGAGCGCCCCCGCGCTTACAAACAGGCCTTCACCAAGGCTTCCGAGAATGAGGTAAAGGCCGGCAGCGACGAGAAGCAAAACGAAGGTCGGCTCGCGCAACGTCTCGAAGATGATGTGGAAGACTGTGCGAATCTGTTCGGTACGAATAACGTTCGGTCCGACCTGCGCGATCAGCAGCGTGGCTTCTGCTTCGGTCAGACCCGTTTGTCTTCGGGGGGCGTCCGAGGAGTCCTGGCTCATGACGACTCCAGAAAAAATCAGTGCGAAAGGAGCGTTGGCACCGGCGGTCTCGACATGATCGACCTGGTGGCGCCACCCAAAATGAACTCGCGAAAGCGGGAGTGACCGTATGCACCCATGACCAGGAGATCGACCTTGTTGGCGGAAACAAATTGCGTCAGAACGTCGCCGATGGCCCGGCCTTCGGAATCAACCTCGTCGACAATGACGTTGATCCCGTGTCGGGCCAAATGCGTGGCCAGTTCAAAGCTGGCGCGCGAAGAATTGAAAGACTTCTCGTTGACCACGCAAATAATCCGTACTGTTTTTGCCCGCTCAAGAAGCGGAATAGCATCAGCGACCGCGCGAACGGCAGTTCGACTGAAATCCCAGGCTACCGCGATTGCATCCAGTTTAGCTTCAGTGCGTGGCAACTCCTTGGGAACGATCAGAACAGGTCGACCCGATTGGAAAACGACCGTTTCCGCATAAGCTGGGTTGGCGCGGTCGTCCGCTGGCATCGGAATGATCGTCAGATCCCTCAAGCGTGCGTAATCAGCCATCAGATCGGGGACCGCGCCGACCAGGCAGCGTTCGTGGATGAGTTCATGCACCACGCCGCGCTTGTCAGCTTCTTCTCCGAAGGTTGCAAGCATGCTCCTGGCGTTCTCCTTGCTCTTGTTCATCTCGGCGCCGACGAGCGCCGAGACATTCATTAGAGAGTTCCCAAGTAAGTTGCCGGGAATTTCAATTTTCACGTCGGCGACGAAGGCTGCTATCCGGCAATTGACGAGTTCTGAGAACGAGGTGGCCCACTTGACGGCGTCAATATCCGATGCGTTGGGATAAGTAGTTAAGACCAATAGGACATCCTGGATATTCATGATGGTTGCTCGCGGTTCGGGTCGAAGTCGAGTTCGTCGATAATGTCTCGCCGCAATTGGGAGTTGGAGCGAACATACTCTACTCATGCGAGGGGATGGACTTTGATCGGGATCAAGCGGCCGAAGTAAATGGCCTACGCTTCAGGGGGCACTTGCGGTAGACGCAATGGCCTCATCCCTAACCAATTGCCTAGGTAGGTAAGCCGCTCGCTTCGAAGGAGCGGCCTTTGTTGCGGTCTGGCTGCAACGGAACCCGAGTTCGGACCATCGCCTCGGGCAAACAAGTGTAACGCTTTTAGGATGCTACACGCGCGATACATAGGTACGCATCCGGTGACGGCCCCCGGTCAGCTCACCTTGGGCGGATGGCTGATTTGCGCTCAAGCAGCGTGGGCGACGCTCTGAGGGCGCCAATTCCAAGGCAGGAGTTCGTGAATGCGCTTGGCGGGATGATCCGGCAAGCGGCCGAGCACATCGGCGAGCCAAGCCTGCGGATCGATGTCGTTGAGCTTGGCGCTGGCGATGAGGGTGTAGATGGCCGCGGCGCGTCGGCCGCCCTCATCGGAGCCTGCGAAGGTCCAATTTCTTCTTCCCACGGCGACAGCTCGTAGCTCGCGCTCGGCGGCATTGTTCGACATGCAGAGCCGCCCGTCATTAAGGAAGCGGGTGAATGCGTCCCAGCGATTGAGGCAGTAATTGATCGCCTTGGTCGTGTCGTTGTTCTTGGAGAGCTTGGCGCGCTGCTCGCGCAACCACGCCTCCAGCTCAACGATCAGGGCGCGGCTACGCTCCTGGCGCACGCGCAGGCGCTCCTGCGGCGCAAGACCGTTGATCTCACGTTCGATGGCGAACAGGACATCGATGCGCTTGACCGCCTCGGCCGCGATCGGCGCCTTGCTGAGCCGTGCCAGATCAAAGAACTTGCGCCTGCCGTGCGCCCAGCACGCGGCCTCGATGATTGGGCCTGCTTTGCGATTGGCCTCGTAAAGCCTGCTGAACCCGGCGTAGGCGTCGGCCTGCATCAGTCCGGCATAGCCGGCCAGATGCTGCTCCGGATGCTCACCACCGCGGTCCGGCGAGTAGAAGAACACAGCCGCCGGCGGATCTGGCCCGGCAAACGGGCGGTCGTCGCGCACATAGGTCCAGAGCCGGCCGGTCCGGGTCTTGCCCTTGGCCAGGACCGGCACCGTGGTGTCGTCGGCGTGGATGCGCTCGGCCGCGAAGACGTGGCTCCGGATCGCATCTACCAGCGGCATCAGGGTTGCGGCGGAGGCGCCCACCCAGTCCGCGAGCGTCGACACGTCGAGGTCGACGCCTTCACGTTGATAGACGTCGCTCTGACGATTGAGCGGCAGGTGCAGGCCGTACTTGGCGAACAGGATATGGGCCAGCAGCTTGGGCCCCGCACGCCCGCGCGCAATCGGATGCGAGGGGGCCGGCGGCTGGGTGATCGCTTCGCAGGCCCGGCAGACGAGCTTCTCGCGCACATGCTGGATCACCTTCCACTGGCGCGGAATGAGCTCCAGCGTCTCGGTCACGTCCTCGCCGATCTTGCGCAACCGGCTATCGCCGCAGCATGGGCAGGTGGCAGGCACCGGATAGACAAGGCGTTCCCGCGGCAAATGCTCCGGCAGCGGCCGGCGGGCCGGCTTGCGGCGCTCGAACGATGGCACCGCAATCTTGTCGGCTGCCATCTGCGCCGCCGTCTCGGCTTGCGCCGCGTTCTCCTCCAGGTCGGCGAGCTGCAGCTCGAGCTGGTCCAGCAATGCGCCGCGCTCGGAGGACTGTCCGAACTGCTCGTGCCGCAGCTTCCTGATCGCGAGCTTGAGCTTCTCGATCAGCAGTGTCCGTGCCTGAGCCTCCGCCTCCGCGGCCAAGCGGGCCGCTCGCTCGGCGCGCAGCATCGCCTTCAGCGTCGCCACATCGTCGGGAAGAGAATCATCGGCGCCCATCGCCGACCAGAGAATCACAAGATGCGGTCTCTGTCCGAACTGCCGATCGTGCTATCGATTCAAATCCCAGCGATCAGCCAGCCGCCTGCGGCCGCCACGTGTGTTGCGGCATCCGCCAGTCAATGCCCTCCAGTAGGTAGCCAAGTTGGGCTGGGGTGATACTCACCACGCCATCAACCGGTGATGGCCAGAGAAAACGGCCGCGCTCTAGCCGCTTGGCGTAGAGCGACATGCCTAATCCATCGTGCCAGAGGATCTTGATCAGCTTGCCGCTCTTGCCTCGGAACACGTAGAGGTCGCCGCCGTGCGGGTCGCGCCTGAAGGCTTCCTGCACCAGCATGGCCAGCGAGTTCATGCCGCGACGCATGTCGGTGTGGCCGGTCGCAATCCACACCCGCACGCCCGACGGGATGGGGATCACCGCAGCCGTCCATCTGCCAGCGCCGCGACCACCGCCTTCAGCGTCGCCGCGTCGACCGCGCCAGTAATCCGCATCCGAGCTCCGGCCGCAAACTCGATCTCGATCGCCCCGCCGGCCGGCTCGACTGGACCAGGCGTCGCCCCCGATTCCGGTACCAGCATCGCCGGTATGAAGCTCGTGTGCTGATCGGCGGCATCCGCCGGCTCGGGACGAAACGCTCGCCGCCATCGCAGCAGCAACGAGCGCGAAACGCCATATCGCCGCGCCGTCGCCGCGACCTGGCGCGGCGCCTGTAAGCTCTCCAGGACGATCTTGAGCTTCTCATCCTCGGACCAGCGCCGTCGCCGGCCTGTATCCACTACTTCGAGCCGTTCGACTTGGGCACTGCGCCTATCACTGTCCATAAGGACAGTTCTCAACAACACGCCTCACTCGGCAAGGCGGCCTTCACCGGACGGATACATACATAGTAATGCTGCAGGTCCAAATCGCCGCAACGCGGGGGCGCTGTAACCTGGTCAACGGTCCGAAATGCTTCCACCTTAGCGTCGTGCTGCGTAAGAGCGGTGCCGCTTTGAACGCGATCGGGACTGACCTGGATCGTCCATCGCCACCCTCTCGGATTAATCGACTGAATGATTGAGTATTCAATTCCCTTGTACGATCCAGAGGCCATGCTTCACCTCACCGTTGGCTTTGAGGAATCTCTAGCGCCCCTTCGGAGGCCTCCCCTTGACCCCTATCAAATGCGCCACTTGCTTTTTCAAGTCAGGTCACTCTGAAGCAAAACAGGCCGTTGCCCGTTTCGGCGTCTCAAATGACCTTGAATCCTCGGGAAGATTCGCGATTGGTCGCCGTGGAACAGGAGGGCGTGCTTGGCAAAGAAGCAGATGCGCAAGCAATATGAGCGCCCTTGATGCGCATCAATCTGCCGTGCGTTGGTGTGGACTAGACTTTGCGATGAATGGCGGGAGGTGTCGATGAGCGTCGTCGATTATGGTCGTGTTAGAGTTCACAAAGATTGCATTGAACGGTACCGGCGATTGTTGAGAACCTCTGTCACGGATATCGAGCGCCGTTACATGGAGCGCCGACTGTCCCAGGAGACCTCTGCCTTGCAGGCCCTGCTCAGGTTCGACGCGTTTGCGGCCGCGCACGCTGCCACGAAGCGACATTGTACAGAAATGCAAGGCGCTTCGGGTAAGGAGAGACCATGATGCCTCGATATGTTGTGCGATTTATGAAGACCGTTTCGGGCGATAACGGGCACGAAGCCGAAATTTGCCAACGCTTCGTTGAGGTGGACGCGCCAGATAAAAGCAGCGCGGCCGAACTAGCGAAAACAAGATTTTGCGAAACGGAGCATTTAAAGAATTGGTCGATCCATGCAGACCGAATTTGTGTTTTGGATGCGGAATTTCCTTCTTAGCGGCTGTCGCACCCTTACGTTTGCGAGCGAACGGTTGACCTACAAGGGGAGTTCCATGCTGACCGTCGGGATGATGATGCAGGTGGTGCAGCCGAAGTTCGAACTGACGACCAAACGCGCGTGGGATTGAGCGCCGTCGAGAATGACATCCGCAATGTTGAGATGGAGGAAGAAATAGGCCTAGTTACACGAAAGTGGCGCATTGATTGGCCGAGCCAGCGGACATTCACCCAAAACCAAATGCAGCAGAGTAAGGCCGTCGGCCCAGTGGCTTAGGTGCTGGTAGCTTGATCCACAAGTTGATGGCGGAGGAGCGCGCCAAGCTAGCCGAATGGCACGCTAAGCGATATCAAGCCAGCCGCATCTGGCATGGTACCTTTGGCGGTGATCTCCGTGTAGGGGCAATTCTCCTTCCTGCGACATGCATTACGCGGCGCGCCATCTGAGCCGGTGTGGTTGGCGCGGCCGCGAGCGGCGGCGTTTGGCGTTCTGGACGGGATTCAAGGCGAGTGCGCCGATTCCGGCAGCGCCGATTTCGGCGCCTCCAAGCGGCAATCTGCGGCCCTTGATCCGGGTCAACTGCCGGAGCCGCTTTTGCGACATTGTGCAATGTGAGGAGATGCTCATGTCCTGGTTTGTGTTTAGCGGCGCGCCTGCAAATCCAACGGTCGAATTTCTTGGCTCGTTGTTCCAGATCTCCACCATGATCGATTGGCTGGATCCATCTGACGGGCGGACCGGTCGCGATATTTCGGTGTTTGATGGCAGCACCGCTGTCTCAGAGCTTGCGGCGCCGGGCGGCGTTGGCGGCACGGGTTATCTCTTTAATCAATTCTTTGCAGCCGACACATCGCTGCATCAGTTTGTTTGGAGTGGTTCAGGTTCTTCCATCACCGGCTCAGCCGGAGGTGACATTCTCGCGGGCGCTGCACTCGCACAAACCTTATCGGGCGGTGACGGCAATGACATCATATTCGCGAACCAGGGCAGCGACACCGTGTTCGGAGGCACCGGAGACGATTACATTTCCGCAGGGACCGACGATAGCAGCAATGATGTCTTTTACGGCGGGATCGGAACCGGCGACAGCGCCGCTGGAGCCGATACGATCAGCTATTCAGGCACCGGCACCGGCATCTGGCTCGACCTGCTTAACAGCTTCGCACAAGGTGCTACGATCGGCCACGACGTGGTCGACAGCTTCCGAAACGTCGTGGGTTCCTTGGGCGACGACACCGTCATCGGGGACCTGCTTAGAAATGTCATAACCGGCAATTCCGGCAATGATTACATTTTCGGTCTCGACGGCGACGATTTGCTGAGTGGCGGCCCAGGCAGTGACGTTCTTGTCGGAGGACAAGGTGACGATTGGATGTGGGGAGACGACGGCAACGACTGGCTGTACGGCGGTCCGGGCAGAGATATCATGGTCGGCGGCAGCGGAAGCGATGTCCTGCTCGGTCAGGAGGGCGACGATGAACTGTATGCAGGTCCCGGTGATGATTATGTATACGGAGGCAGTGGCACAAATATCCTGATCGGCGAGGACGGCGTCGACGTGCTGATCTCCGAAGGGACGAACGACAGCATGTTCGGGGGTGATGGCGGCGACTATTTCTATGCGTATGGTGGCCCCAGCACCACGGCGTCTGGCGAGGCGGGTAACGACATCTTCGTCATGCAGTCCGGAAGCAATCTTGCTTACGGCGGTGACGGCCAGGACTACTTCTACATGGGGGATGGCAATGATCAGATGTTCGGCGGGGATGGGGTCGACGTGCTTCTCGGCGGCGCGGGCAACGACTATTTCGACGGCGGAACCGGCGTGAACTATTACTTTGGAGGCGGCGGCAGCGACACCGTCGTCTCGAACAGTGTCCCGAGCGTGCAAGTCGTCCAGGACTGGGCTGCCGCAACGGACACGGTGCAACTGAATGGCTCCGGCTTCGGTTCATTCGCCGATGTGCTCTCACATTCCTACCAGAACGGCGCCTATTTCGTGGTTCAGGTCGATGCCGACACGGCGGTTTGGCTCAATGGAGCCACAGCGGACACGCTAACGGCAGCGAACTTTAGCATTGTGAGCTAATAGCGCACTCTAACGGCGGAGGCCGCGGCACATCTCTCACGACAACATATCGCAGCTGAGGTTGTGCTAGGTCAAATTCGTTCACGCAGCGGGCTTAGCTTCAGGGTCGCGAAAAACTTGGGACCGGCTTGGCTCTTGAGTGAAAATGATTACTTGGACTGCGCACGGCCGTCCTGTTGAGTTCAGGACACAGCTTCACCCTCCCGTTTTGTCACGTTGCGAACAGCGCCTTCGCCCATGCGCGGGCTGAGGAGCAGCGGCATGGCAAAGAGATGTTGCAAAAGCTATGCGCCGGCTGTCACTCCATTGCGAGAACCGGCAACAGCCCTAACAGGCAAGCGCCGCCCTTTCGCACTTTTAGTGAAACTAAGCTTTACGACAGCGACTTCTTGCAACGACTGCAGGACGGCTATAGCAGCATTCATCCCTTCATGCCGACGTTCCGCTTCAACAAGGAGGATGCGGAGGAGGTCGTCAACTATATGAAGTCAATTCAGGAACCATCCAAGCCGAAATAAAACTTCAACTTCTTGGCACTAGAAACCGAACTGGCCGCTCGGCTTGAGCGCACCATCCGTGCCGACCTGAAACTACAAGATCGAAGTGTGGCGAAACAGCTTACCGAAAGACCGCTGGCGACCAATAGGGATACACCTACTTAGACCGTCATGGACTCAATCTTCGACCTATGCCACCCGCCCTCATGCCCGAGCCGAAGTCGGCGCTCCGTTGAACTCGGTCAGCTTCTGAATGTGCGCGATCGCGGCGCTGACCTCGTCGAACAGCATCTCGAGCATCATCCGCAGGCCTGCCGCACCTTCGCGCGGGGATTGGCGCTCGCACGCGTCCAGCCGGACGCAGCATCGCCAATCCGCAGGATACCGAAAATCTCCAATTGCTCCACGCCATCTCTACTTTCGCCGAGCACCACAAGAACAAGGCGCTGGTCCGGCATCCTCTCGAAGAAACTCACGATGGCGAGACCGTCAAGTTTTATGCCGAAGAGGAGGACATTCTGATCATCTGCCGAAGCTTGGTTGTCCCGATGATCATGCGTCGGATCCAAAATGCGCGTCGATCGCTGCTGCACTTAGAAGCGACGCCTTTGCGACCAAAGTGCCATTTGAAGCCGGTGTTCGACAGCTTCTTCCGCGTTTTCCGCGAAACCTGAATCCAGGTTTGAGCGGATTGCCCGTCCGCAATCGCAGGAACCGCTCGAGGGCCGCGCCCGGCGCGCACCGCAATCCTTAGAAGGCGGCTTGCTTGTCGCGTGCGGCCCGGCGAACCGGCTGTACAGGTCGGCGATGTCGCGACGGATCGGCCACATCGCATCGAACGATTTCCTAATAAGATCGGACCTGCTCAGGTCTCATTGATCAGACTAGCAGGCTCGTAAAGAATGACTCGGTGACCTCACTGACTGACGGCTCCTTCTCGTTAGAAGTGGCGACGGTGACAAATTCGTTTTTGCAGTTCCAGCAGTGCCAAAGATCCTGGACTTCCTGCGCGTTGGCGCGTTCATACCATTCGAGATGGACCAACCCAGAACCACACCGAGGACACTGTGGTTTTGAGATCGATGTCATGTGGAACCTCCTTCGTTTCGCATTGTGCAGCGTGCCATTCCTGGTAGTTTCGGAAATGATCTGTATCAAGATTGCTCGTGAGAGATGAGCCGCGCGGTAATTGCCGCGCACTTAAAGATCGGCGACATCCGGTATCGAAAGCCTTCGCTTGTGCAGTCAAGTCGGCATTTGCCTTAGATCAAGAGTTTACGATTGCGGCTGGCTGTTCCCGCAGCTTCGCCTTCTCAAGCGTAACGAGATCACCGCAGCCCTCGCAGGCAAATTGTGGTTCGTCGTGAGGCCCCGGCATAGCGTACTCATATCCATGGCCGGAAGCAGGACCGGGAGGATTGGAGCCGAAAAGCCCGTGGCCTTGCCCCGGATCGTCCTTACGGACGCAGCGAGGACAGTACCGGTCGGCGGCCTTGCCGAGTTGGCATCCAAATTCTTTCCGAAGGGCTTCTCCCTGCCACGTCGTGCCATCGCGCTTGACGAGCTTTCTGGCGCGCGCGAAAGCATGGCGTTCAGCCGCGTCGTCGCCAATACGGATCGTCTGGTCCAAGTGGAAAGGGCAAACCGCTATGGCATGGGTCGTTTCCAGCGCGTAGTGTACGGCTGAACCGAGATCATCCGCGTAATAGGTTCCGGACATGCGCGCCTCCTGCTCGGACGTAGCGGGCTCGGAGTACCTGTGGGCCCGAGCCCATAGCCTCAACAGCTTTAGACAGGCAGGTTGTTCGGCTACACCGCTTGTCTAGCGCGATAAGGCAACCGTGTTTTTGATGTAGCGCAAAGAAACTCCGCTCTTGGTCAGAGAAGTGCCAGTTTCGTATGCCGCCCGGGTGTTGCCGTTGCGGCAAGCGTGCCCCCGGCGTGCGGAGGACGCCCATTCACCCGGACCCACAGCAGCAGGATTAGGGACAGATTCGCGTGGCCGAAAGCATCGCGGATAAGTTTCACGCATCTATGATCGGCGTTTCAGCGTCCGCCATCGATCCTCCCTTTGTCGCCGAGGGCGTGATCATCGATCAGACTACTGAAGAGGATATCGAGCGGATGCGCGCCGATCTTGCGGCGAAGAGCGAATGGTTGAGGAAGATGCGGGCGGGAGCGCGATAAGGTGGAGTGACGGTGTGCGTTGGAATCCCCGACCGCGTTCCTGGCGGAGCAGGCCAAATTCAGTCCGATTACTTTCACTACCTCGATTCGGATGAGGCCATTCCGCGGATGGGGCGTCCCACGCTGTCAGTGCCGGAAGGTGTGACCAAGTTATCGGCCGACCGCGTCGTCATCGGTTGGAAAGATACCCGCGAGGCACGTCAGGCGGTTCGAGACGCGTTGCCCTTCCTGATCCGGGCTTCGAAGGTGACGATCGCCGAAATCTGCGCGTCGGATGAGCAAGATGTAGCCGCGCACCGCTTGCGCGATGTCGCGGGCTACCTTGAACGGCACTGCGTCAATTGCCAGTTCGAGGTTCGCGTCCACACCGCGGAGCCAGACGCAGAGTACCTCATCAGGCTGGCCAGGACCGAAGGCGCCGATCTTATCGTTACGGGTGGCTATGGGCACAGTCGACTGGGTGAATGGATGTTCGGTGGCATGACGCGCGGCTTGCTGCAGCAAGCTCCAATCTGCCTGCTGATGTCGCACTAATCGCTTAAGTCGGGAGCCGCAGCAGCGGCGGCTCTCGCCACCCTCCAACGCTGATTTATCACCACAGTCAGCGCAATTCCGTTGAGTAGTTGTAGCGTATCGGCCTGACGGGCCTTCAGGCGCGCCCGCAACCCAATGATCACCATCCTTGACATAGGATCGCTTGACCGCCGACCACGCGGTCCGGTAAGCGATTTCTTCCTGCCTGCGGTCGCCCGCATGCGCGGCAAATCCGTGATTGAGGGCCTCGCGATAGATTTCCTGGGCGTGGGGTGGCAGATGATTTTGGATCGGGAGCGGAAGGTATCATTCGAGCGATAAGGCATGTTGATCTCCGTCAATCCACCTGCGCCCACTCCTCGTCCTCGGGCGAGCGCTCAGACACGAGCCCATATACGGAACCGAACCGCCGCAGGTGATCATGGACCTTGACTACGCCCTTGACGTTCTCTGCGGCAACGATGGCGGCCGTCCGACAAGGTTCTTCGAAAATTGTGCCGCTGAGATGAAGGATTCCATCCTTGACGATCACGTTCAGTCCGGACGGGCACCAGTCCTTGTTCTCGATCTCCTCGACGACTTGTGCGCGAATACGTTCATCGTCAGTGGTAGGGTCGGCCACCCGGCCGGCCAGGCTTGCCGCTGCCTGCATCAGGTCTGACCGGGTCACAATTCCAGCGAGCTTCCCGTCTTGCACAACCGGAACGCGCTTGATGTTGTTTCTCTCCATGATCTCGACGACCTCGGCCAAGGTGACCTGTTCGTCCACCGTGATCGGAGCGGCGGTCATGATCTCGGCCACCTTGCAACCGCGCTCGTGAACGTAGTTTTCGGCGGCTTCGCCTGCGCCAAGGATCAATTCGAGCCAGCGGGCGCGCTTGCGTTGCGTGCCGATTTCACTTCTCCGCAGAAAATCGCTCTCGGACAGGATGCCAACCAGCGCGTGACGCCCGTCGACAACCGGCAGCCCGCTGATGTGATGCCGGACCATGAGGCTTGCGGCTTCCGCCATATCGGCTTCGGGAGCGATCGAAATGACGTTCCGGGCCATGATCTGATGAACTCGCACAGAAACCTCCCGTAGCTGATCTCTGAACTGATAAGCGTTGCAGGGCGACTGGTGCTTGATCCGCGTCAATCCGCCAGGCCGCGTCGGCAGGTGATGCTTGCCGCGCCAAGTCGGCAACCGTGGAGCTGATTGCCGCTCGCCGCCGGCCCGGAAGCGTCGAGCCGGCACAGTCTCAAGGTTGACGTGCATCAAGACGGGCGCGCTGTGCCCATCCTAGACTAGAATCGTTAAATGGAGATAGCGCATGTTCGCAAAGGATGTGATGCGCGCCTCGTTCGCGACAATCGAGCCGGGCGCGGCGTTGCTTGATGCTGTTCGGCTGCTGCTGGAAACGGGTCAACGAGGCTTGCCCGTGCTCGACGGCTCCGGATCTCTAGTCGGCGTGATTTCGGAAGGCGATTTTCTCCATCGCAGGGAACTCGGCGTGCATTGCCCCGAAGGGTTCTGGCTCGAATGGCTTCTCAGCAAGGAGGAGGGAAGGCTCGTACGCGAGCGGACCCGGGCTCTCCGTGTTGATGCTGTCATGAGCCGCAAGCCCGTTTTCGCCGACGAGCATGCAACGGTAGACGAGATCGTCGCCGAAATGGACAATCATCAGATCTCGCAGGTGCTGGTACTTCGCGACACGCGGGTCGTTGGCATTGTGGGCCGTGCGCAGTTGCTCCTGGCGCTCGAGCAAAGCCTCAGCAGATCGACGACGGATTGAGCTGCGCCCCACCGGGTGGCAACGCGCGGTTGATCCGGATCAACTCCAGCGCATGCTGGCGGATGTTAGATGCGGTTCACAGGCAAGGAGGCTACCATGATGACCCGGAACGTCGGACGCGTTGATCAGTATGCCCGAATCATCATCGGTTTGGCTCTGACCGCTTATACCGTGAAGGATGGCTCGCTCGGGATAGGCTGGCTGGTTGCCGGGACCCTCGGCTTCATCCTGATCGCGACCGCATTCTTCTCGTATTGTCCGCTCTACACGTTGCTGGGAGTGAACACCCGGCAGAATCCCAGCTCGGTCTAGAGATCTGGCAACGTTGATGAGCATAGATTTTACTCTTGCCGAGCTGCGATCACGGCTCGATCGCCTCGACCCCGGCGCTGTTTTGAGTCTCTCCGAGCACATTATGAGCGTTGTTTGGAATCAACGAGGTCGCTGCCGCCAAGGTCGCGCAGTTTGCCGGGACGAATCGTTGCGTGAGCATCCCGGGCGCAGATGCGGTGTACTTCCGCAGATGGAGCACTGACGTGTACGAAACGAACGAATCGACCGAGTTGGCGTAGGGCGACGCTGCAGTATTCAGCTGAGCCGAAGTTCGCGCACCCTCAGTCGAGGGTGATGATGGTCAGAAGCAACCGGAATATCTCCCAGCCCGCGGCGGTCAGCAATGCTCCAACGATCAACAGCCGGCCGTACCATGAGACGGTCGGGCCGCCTCGACGATGCCGACGCCGCGCGGAGTCTTCGAACGTCGGCATCGAAGCGTCCGCCGTAGCGACGCGATCACTGCTGCCAACTGCCTCTTCAAACCTCTGCCGGTTCTGCTGCCGTGGTCGATCCATTTGCCGTCCAGCCCTGCACCAAATGACATGAAGGATCGCATTCGAGAGGGCTGATGACCTTGATGCGGATCAACCGTGGTCCGGCGTGCCACCAAGACTACCGCACGCCGGCACGCCAGATTGTCGTCATCCATTCAGGGCGGCATCGCCGGCAGGATGTTGTCGTCCCAATGCGGCGCGATTTGGCTCGCGCCGAGCGACCGCAGGAAGCGCAAAATGCTTTCCGGCCTCAGCGGCGGCGAGGTAGCCGAGCGTTATCAGAATAATAGCGCCCAGAAGCACAGGCGGCAGGCCCGCGAATCCGAATAAGGATCGGACGGGCCCCAGCGCCAGGAAGGCGGCGGCGGCAAGGGCGCCCAGCGAGCCCAGGACCAGCACGCGATGCGGCCGGTTGGCCCACCATGGCGGTCGCCGTGAGCGGATCAGGAAGATGACCAGGATCTGGGTGGCGATGGATTCCAGGAACCAGCCGGTCTGGAACGCGGCCGCGTCAGCGTGGAAGACCTTCAGAAGAATGATGAACGTCGCGGCGTCGAACAGCGATGAAATCGAACCCATGACAACCGTGAATCGCAGGATATCGGCTATATTCCACGATTGCGGTCTCTCGGCATCCTCCTCGTCGATCTCGTCGAAGGGAATGCCGATCTCGGAGAGATCGTAGAGCAGGTTGTTCAGCAGGATCTGCAGCGGCAAGAGCGGCAGGAACGGGAGGACGATGGACGCCAGCGCCATCGAGAGCATGTTGCCGAAATTCGAACTGGTTCCCATGCGGACATATTTCAGGATGTTCGCGAAGGTTCGCCGTCCCTCGATCACGCCGGCGCCCAGCACCGAGAGATCCGGAGCCAGCAGGATCATGTCCGCCGCGGCGCGTGCCACTTCGGTCGCGCCGGCCACGGAAATCCCGACTTGGGCCGTGTGAATTGCCGGAGCGTCGTTGATGCCGTCGCCCATGAAGCCGACAACGTGACCACGCTGGCGCAAGGCCCGGATGATCCGCCTCTTCTGCTCCGGATCGACCCTGGCGAACAGGTCGACATCCTCGATCTGCGCGGCGAGCGCCCGATCGCTCAAATCGGCGATCTCGTTGCCGGTCAGGATGCGGCGTGAGGGTAATCCGACGGCATCCGCGACGTGAGCGACCACCGCCGCGTGGTCACCGGAGAGCACCTTGATGCGGACGCCGCGTGCCATGAGTTCCCGGACGGCTTCAGCTGCGTCGCGCTTGGGTGGGTCGGCGAAGGCGCAGAAGCCGACCAGCGTAAGGACACCCTCGTCCTCCGTCGTAACGTCCGCTTGATCCGGAGCCATAGTCCGAATGGCGACGCCTAGCAGCCGAAAGCCCTGCCGGGCATGGTCATCTTGCAGGCGAACAAGCTCGGCGCGATGGCTGTCATCCAGCGGTCGCGCCAAGCCGTCGACCTCGACCGCGACCGCACGAGCCATGACGGCTTCCGGTGCGCCCTTGACGATCAGAAATCGGTCATTGCCGCGTGCCGCGAGGACAGAGAGGCAGCGGCGCTCGAAGTCGAAGGGGATTTCAGCGAGCCGGGTCCAGGCGCTGCTTCCCGACGGGATATCCACGGCGAGCAGGGCCTCATCCAGCGGGCTGCGGATGCCGGTCTGGAACGCGCTGTTCAATCGGGCCAGTTCGAGCACCCGCTCGCTACAGCGCCCCGCGGGATCGATATGCGCCGCAAGCGTTATTTTCGCTTCCGTCAGCGTGCCGGTCTTGTCGACGCACAACGTGTCCATCGCGCCAAGATCGTGGATCGCGGAGAGCCTTTTGACGATCACCTGTCTCTTGGCCATCCGCTGCGCTCCGCGCGCCAGCGTCACTGTCATCACCATCGGCAACAGCTCAGGTGTCAGGCCGACGGCCAGCGCGACGGCGAACAGGAACGATTCCATGGCCGCCCGATGCGCCACGAGATGGGCGAGCAGCACGAACAGCGTGAGGAAAATCGTCAGTCTCAGAATGAGCATACCGAGCTTCTGCACGCCCTGCTCGAGCGCACTTGGCGGATCGTTCGCCAAAAGCGCGGCGCTGATCATGCCGAAGCGTGTACGGCGCCCGGTCTCGACGACAAGCATGGTTCCGCTGCCGCCGACGACGCTGGTGCCGGCGAACAGGGCATTGCTAGCTTCCGCGGGCAGACTGGTGATACAGGGCTCGGTCGTCTTGGCGGCCGGAAACGGTTCGCCTGTCATAAGGGCTTCGTTCAGTTGGAGATCGCGGGCCTCAAGCGCGACCCCGTCGGCCGGCACGAGGTCGCCCGTCCGGAGCTGCACGACGTCTCCGGGGACGAGCTCACTCACCCGCAGCGCAACGATCGCGCCATCGCGAATGACATCAGCCTGGATCGCAACCGATCGTCGCAAGGCATCGACAGCGACTTCCGCGCGATGTTCCTGTACAATATCCAGCGTCAGCGACAGGCCCACCACGAGGACGATGATCGCAAAGCTTCCCAGGTCGCCGCTGAATCCTGACACTGCTGCCGCCACGATCAGGATGGCAATCAGCGGATTGATCAGACGATGCACGACCTTTTGCAGCATCGATCGCGTCTGGGAAGGCTCGGCGAGGTTCGGACCGATTTGCGCCAGCCGTCTTTCGGCCTCCCGTTGGCGCAGGCCGCGCCGTGGTGCATCGAGAGTACGCAACAGCGAACTGGTTGGCTCCCGCCAGAACGCCTCAACGGCTGGCCCATACGTTGACGGCTTGAGCGGCATGAGAGTCTCGCGATGCTGGAAAGGATTTGCGGCAAGTCATAGCGCGGCCGCATGGGCTCGAGGTTGATGTGGCTCAAGCCGTCCGGACCGCGTATGCCTTATTCCGACGTAGCTAATCCCTTGGTCAGGCTCGCAAACCCGCTTCAAGGGGCGGCCACGCCGGGATCGGACAGCGCCCGTCACTTGTTACCCTGCGTACGCACAGCTAGGATGACGGACCCTGTACGTGAATGGGAGCAGAAGACCGTCCCATGGAGCAGTTTGTTCACAACAAGAACCTGGCCTTGTTCAGGAAGAAGCTCGCTGATCCGCGGCTTACGGACGGGGAGCGCAAGATCGTGCACAAGCTGCTGGCGGATGAGGAGGCGAGGCAGATTGCGCCGCATAACGCGAAAGAGGATCGCAAGGCCGATTGACCTGGACCAAGGTCGGCTCCTTCGTCATTCGTTTCCCTGAACTTGCCGGTTGCCAATAGCTGGCAGCTTCAACTGTTTGATCGCAGGCACGCGGGTCCCGCGAAGCTCCCGATGGCAACCTATTACTTCGGCCCGAAGGATGGTGTCCCGGTCTGTGATCGGATCGGACTGGAGTTCGCAAGCCGATACAGCTGTGATCACACACAGCAAGCAAACGGCGAGCAAGATCCGACATGAGAATCCGACCGCATCCGTCGATCATTATGTCGCGGTCATCGATGAGCCGGGTAGGGAGATCCATCGGGAGCCGATTTCTTCAGGCAAGGCCTGAGCCAAGTGCTCGCTGTACCGACGTAGTGTAGACGGCAGTGCCAGTCAGGCAGCACGAGTGCTATAATGGCTGATCGTCTTCCGTCGAGGGCTCCTCCTGCAGCGAGACAAAGTCACCGCCGCCATAGTCCTCCTCTGGCGGCGGGACTTTCGAGAGCTGATCCTCGACCCGCTTCACGCCGGCAACGTTCTCCGCGGCGATGACAGCGGCTTTGCGGGCGTTGTCGCTCCGGATGCCGCCGCGCAAGCCTACGACCCCGTCATGCACGCTGACATTCAGCGCGTTGGGCCGCCAAGGCGCACGCGCCAGTGCGGCAATAACCGACGCGCGGATCTGGTCGTCGTTGGCGGAAGCGGAAGGCCGATCGAGGCGGAGGTTCGCGATGGCGGTGATGAAGTCAGTGCGCGTGACCATCCCGACCAGCCTTTTATCGCGCATCACAGGAAATCGTGTGACGCCGTGCGATTCCATGAGTTGGACGACCTGTTCAAGCGGTGTGTCCTCCTCGACCGTGATCGGACTGGGCGACATGATCTGACTAACCTTGCGGCCGTGTTGGCGGGCGAAGTCGAGTGCGACCTGGTTCGCGCCTGCAAGCATCGCAAGCCAGCGGCCGCGGCGCCTTTCCGTCCCGACTTCCACGCGTCGGATGAAATCTCCTTCTGACAGGATTCCGACTAGCACTCCATCCCGATCGGTGACCGGAAGGCCACTGACGCCATGGGACAGCATCGTCTTGATAGCGTCGATCACCGATGCGTCAGCGTCGATTGTGATGACGTTCCGTGACATGATCTCCCGTACGTGCACGGCGAAATTCCTCCCAATGGCGCTGACACGTTCAGCTAACTCCCGGAAACAATGAGGTGCGTTGATCCTTATCAACCAAGCGGTCGTCTAATCACGCTGATATGCCGCCGGCGCGGCGGGCGCCGGGCCGGAATGACGCCGACAGCTGGTAACCGCCTATGGTTCCTGACAGCCTGACCGCTCGCTTGAACGACAAGAACTCCCGTCAAGACCCGGGGAGAGGCGACGGCCTGGCCTTGGGGCGCGATCTCCGGCTCGATGTATGCCGAGGCATTGCTCTCTGGTGCATCTTCCTCGATCACATCCCCAACAATGTCTTCAGCTGGTTGACCCTGCGGCACTATGGCTTCAGCGATGCGGCTGAAGTCTTCATGTTCGTGTCCGGCGTGACCTGCGCGCTGAGCTACGGCGCTGTCCGCCGTCGCGAGGGGTGGTGGGCAGTCTTCGCGCATACGCTGCTGCGAGGCTGGGAGATCTATGCGGCCTTTCTCATCCTGACTATTACGCTCGTCGTGGTCGTGCACGCCTCGGGCAGCGATCGATTCGCGGGCGAAGCCAACGTGAAGATTCTGTTGCAACAGCCGGGTGCCGCACTGACCCATGCTGCCATCCTGATGTATCGCCCGATGAACACGGATGTTCTGCCGACCTTTGTGCTCTTCCATCTATCGTTTGCTCCCGCCCTCTGGGGAATACTGAAGTTTCCCAATGCGTCCCTGCTGACCTCCGCGTCCATCTATACGCTGGTCCAATTGTACGGCTGGAACTTGCCGGAGTGGCCTGTCAATCAGTGGTATTTCAATCCGCTTGCTTGGCAATTCCTGGTCGTCCTTGGGGCGTGGTGGGCGATCCGGGGCTATCGGATGTTTTGGCCAAAAATCGTGTCGTGGCCGGTCGTTTTACTCGCGACAGCGTATCTCGGCTTTGGCCTCATGATCACATTGAGCTGGGAGGTCGAGCCATTGGCAGCCGCGATTCCAGGCTATATTACGCGGTTAATTTATCCGATCGACAAGCCGGATCTGGACCCTTTGCGGCTCCTGCATTTCCTGGCCATTGCCATCGTCGTGGCGAAGTTCGTGCCACCGAATTGGCGGGGATTTACTATGGTCGGCCTGATTCACTGCGGCGAGCGTTCGCTCGAAACCTACTGCGCAGCCGTCGTGCTTTCCCTGCTGGCAAGTTGGTATCTCGTTGAAGTATCCGACAGCATCGCGGCGCAGTTCGTGGTGAGCGCCACAGGGGTCGCGGCGCTCGTCCTGTTTGCCACATGCATGGCCTGGATCGGCAAACGAAGCCGGCAACATCCGAAACTGCTGTAAGAGATGCTTCTCGTCTCTGTCCCGCGATCGCCTGTAGGAGACAATCAATCTTGCCGCTTATGCCACCATGAGCCGATTCAGCTTCACGCAGTTTCGCAACTCGACCCGGCGCGCAGTCGGAAGAGAAATTACGCCGTTCCGCTCGAGCTGGGTAAAGGTGCGCGAGACCGTTTCGATCGTAAGGCCAAGATAGTCGGCGATGTCCTGTCGCGACATCGGAAGCTCGACGGCGGCATTCTTGGTGGCGCGGCGCGCCATGTCATGCAGGAAGCCGACGACACGCTCTTCGGCGCTACAGATCAGGAGCATCAGATGCTGTTGAAACCGGCGCAGCTCCTGCGCCGTCGCGTCCCACAGCTGTCCCGCCAGATCCTTTTCGTGCGCGGCGCGGGCCATGAGGGCGGCGCGTTTTACGACGACGACCCGCGTCTCGCAGACGGCCTCGGCCGAGGAGATATGGCTTTCACCGGCCTCGAAGCCGAAGATATCTCCGGGCAGATAGAACGCGCCAATCTGGCGGCGTCCGTCTTCCAGGATCTTGTAGGTGCGGACGGCACCGGAGACGACCTGGTAGAGGTATTCCGCAGCCTCCTCCTCGCCGTAAATCTCGCTGTTGCGTGCGAACCGCATCGGCGCCCCGATCATGCCAAACGGCTTTTCGACATGCGCCTGTCGGGCGAGGATGCTGGTCGGGTGACGGCTGTTCTCGCGAGAAATAGCGTTTTGGGTTTGCATGGCGACGCTCCATGGATGGGAAGATCGATGGAGGCAGATTGATCGCATCTCCTGGATTGGGAAATTTGGATATTTCCCCTAAGTAGAAGCCACTTACGTATCTGTACGTAAGTCCAGGAGATACAGAGGAATAGACGGTGTTCGTACGCCGAGATGTCAGTGTCTCGGCGCGCGGGGCGAAAAGCGACGCTAGGTCCCGTTCTTGTCGGGATAGGCAGCGCGTGTGGTGGCTCGATTCTCGTCTTGTTCCTGACGCCAGCGCGTCGTGCTGCGATCGGTGAGGACGAGCACGAGCGCAAAGATCGAGAGGAGGAGACAGACGGCTGCGACGACAAGCAGTGTGCTCATTGCCATGTTGGGCTCCTCGATCTGATCAGCCGGCCGCCTTGATGTCTTCCGGCGATTCCACATAGTAGCCGGAATAGCCGTCGACGAAGCAGAGGTGATCATGGACCTCCTTGACACCCGAGGTGTTCTCGGCGAGCACGATCGCGGCCTGGCGCGCGCGGTCATCGAAGATCAGGCCGTGCAGATGCACGACTCCGTTGCGCACCCAGACCTGGAAGCCGGCGGGACGCCAACCGGTGGCGTTGATTTCGCGCAGGATTCGTTCACGGATATGGGTATCATCGGCCGTCGGGTCAGGCACTTCGCGCGCCAGCGACGCGACGGCTTGCAGGATGTCTGCTCGGGTGACGATCCCAACCATGGTCTTGCCATTCACAACCGGTACCCGCTTCACGCCATGCTTGTGCATCAAATGCACGATCTCGTCGAGCGGCGTCTGCTCGCCGACGGTGATCGGATTCGTAGCCATGACATCTTCGACCTTACGGCCGCGCTCGTGCACGAAATCGGTCGCGGTACGGCTGACCCCGGTGAAAAGCTCGAGCCAGGCCGATCGTTTGTGTCCTGTTCCGATCTCGGCGCGCTGCAGGAAATCTCCCTCCGATATCATGCCCCTGAGCGTACCATCTTCGTCCATCACCGGCAGACCGCTGAGGTGACATCGCAGCATGATGTTGGCCGCGTCCAGAATCTTCGTGTGCGGGCTGACGGCGATGATATGTTTGGTCATGATCTGATGCGCGCGCATGTCGGACCTCCATGTTGAAAATCAAATATTAAAGCTCTGTGCGCCCTGCATATTGACGTGGCTCAACGGACTGCTTGGCCGCGCTCCAGAGACTTCAAGAACAGCATGAAGTCGCCCACTTGGTCCGCATCGAAGCTGAATTGGGGCATGGTCGGATGGCCAGTGATGATTCCTTCCGCCAATGCTTCCTGCAGCATCTCGACCGGATAGCGCTCGTGCAGCGTCCGGAACGGCGGCGCTATCCTCAGCGGGCTGGGGCTCACCCGATCGATCGCGTGGCAGCGGGCGCAATAGAACTGCGCAAGGCGACGGCCTTGCTCCTGGTCCGCGGCGGCTGGAGCCAGCGCGGCGCAGATCGCGCTGGCGATGACGAGGCCGCAACCAATAGTATGCCGGAACGTCATGGCGGGATGCCTCACGTTGATTGGCGTTTAATGAGACATCAGGACCGGGACGGTCATCGCACGAAGCATATCGCGCGTCACGCCGCCGAGCACGGTTTCCTGCAGCCGGGAGTGGCCGTATCCACCCATTACCAGAAGGTCGAGGCTCTCATCCGCCGCGATCGACAGCAGGATCGACTGAACTTCTGACTTGGACGCCGGCAACGACGTGATCTTGGCCGGAAGCCCCTCCTTTGCAAGATAACGCACCAGATGGTCGGTGGAGCTTTCTGAGGGAATCGGATCAGCACCACCGATAGTGATGACGGCGAGAGCATCGGCTGCGTGCAACAGCGGCATTGCGTCATGGAGGGCGCGGGCAGCAAGCCGGCTGCCGTCCCAGCAAATCCCGATTCGCTTCGCCGAAAATGCGCCGTGGAACGTGTAAGGCATGAACAGGACGGGACCGCCGCTCTGGAACAATAGCTCCCGCGGGATCACGTCGTCGTAGCTGTCGTATTCGCCGCGCGGCTGCACTACCACGGTCAGGTCATGGAGTCGCGCGCTCGCGCAGATGATCCCGCGAGCATCGATGGGGAGCGCGCCCACGGCGCGGGTCGCGTAGGATATCCCTGCATTCCGAGCCTCGATGTCGAAGACGCGCAGCGCCGCCTCGGCGCGCTCCAGGGCCTGTGCATGTTCGACCTCGAACAGCGAGGCGACGGCCACTCCACCCCCGACTACGATCGGGACACTGGCAGTCTCATAGCCGATTGCCATCGCGTCAAGATGCGCGCCGGTGCTGAGCGCGAGCGAGACCGATCCGTCGACTGCGGGGCGCGGCGACAGATCCGTCGGAATGTGGACCAAGATGTTCTTGAACATGGGCCGTTCTCCAAAGAGGTAAGAGCAAGTGCCATCAAAGCACCGGTCGAGGCGGGCCAATTTGATCTGCCTCATGCGCGTTCGTGGATTCTGATTGAGCGAGATCAATTCATCGAGCGTGTTTTTCGCGCAAATGTTGTGCCCCAGCTTGGAGGAGCCGGCATGGCGCGCGTCGCATTGGTTACGGGTGGAAGTAGGGGAATTGGGGCCGCGATTTCGCGCGCCCTCGCTGCTGCCGGATGCCGCGTTGCGGCCTGCTATGCTAGGAATGCAGGAGCCGCGTGGTCTTTTCAGGATCAGACCGGAATTCCCGTTTTCCAGTGGGATGTCGCGAACTACGAGGCCTGTGCAGCCGGTGTCCGCGAGGTGGAGACGGCGCTGGGCCCAATCGACATCCTGGTCAACAACGCCGGTATCGTGCGCGACGTCACACTGCATCGAATGACCAAGCCGCAGTGGGATGCGGTGATCCGGACCGATCTCGATTCATTGTTCAACATGTGCCGGCCCCTCATCGAGGGCATGCGGGCGCGCAAGTTCGGGCGGATCATCAACATCTCGTCGATCAATGGGCAGAAGGGCCAGATCGGCCAGACGAACTATGCCGCGGCGAAGGCCGCCGAGCTCGGCTTCACCCGCGCGCTCGCGCTCGAAAGCGCGCGGTTTGGGATCACTGTTAATGCAATCTGCCCCGGTTACATCAACACCGAGATGCTGGCTGCGGTGCCGGCCGATGTCATGCAGAACTCTATTCTGCCGCAGATTCCGGTCGGGCGGCTGGGGCAGCCGGAGGAGATCGCCCGTGCCGTCGCCTTTCTTGCTGCCGACGAAGCAGGGTTCATCACCGGGTCGACGCTGTCAATCAATGGCGGCCAGCATATGTGGTGAATGGGAGACGTGACAATGCTCGCAACCGATGTGATGCGCAGTTCGTTCGCAACGATCAAGCCGACTGCCACAGTACTCAATGCCGTCGAGCTGCTGCTTGAAACCGATCAGCGCGGCCTGCCAGTGATCGACGACGCCGGCGACCTCGTCGGCATGGTTTCGGAGGGCGATTTCCTCCACCGCGATGAGCTTGGCATCAGCCCGCCATCAGGAAACTGGCTGGAGTCTTTGCTTGGCATTGCGGAGAATACACCTGAACGCGAGCGCATGCGCACGCTGCAGGTCGGCTCGCTCATGAGTGGCGCGCCGATCACCGTCGATGTCGAGGCATCGATCGAGGACGTCGTCGCGCAGATGGATATCTACAACGTCGCCCAGATTCCGGTGCTCGGCGCCGGAACCGTCGTCGGTATTATCAGTCGCAGGGAACTGCTTGCGGCATTGGCGCGCCGATTGAGAGAAGCAGAAAAAGAAAGCATTGGAGTTACTTCATGAGCGAGATGACCCTGCAGTCACATGCGCACGCCGTCGTTTGGATCGATCACCTTGTTGCGAAGGTTTTCGGCATTGGGTTGACAGGCGTCAGCGCGACGGCCGTCCATGTGCATTTGGCTTCGCAGCACCTGCATCATAAGACGAATACTGGCGATGGTCTCGTCCAGGCCGATGCGACATTTCTTGCCAGGGTGGGAGAGGCCGTAAGCGGTTTCGGTCCAGGCATCGAGAAGGCCGAGCTGACGCAGTATCTTAGGGCGGAGCGGCCCGACCTCCAGTTGCATGTTGAGCCGAGCGATCATCCGACCGACGCGGAGATCGTGGCGCTGGGTCGGAAGCGGTTCCACCTTGGCTGAGCGGCAAAGGCCCGGCGTCTGAACAGCTGCCAGGTCGAAAAGATAGATTTGCGCCCGAGCCCATCCGGCTCGAGTAAGGAGGCGAGCGATGACAGTCCATGCAGTTCTCGACCAGCCCACATCTGCCGCTAACGGCGATGTGGCGACTGCGAGAGCGCCTGCGTCGGTGCCATCCGAGAGCCAGGCAATAGCGGGTGCCGAGTCGATCGACCAATTGGTCCACGCGGCAATGGCGCGATGGACCGGGGGGCTTTCACCGGCCAGCCTTGCGCTCGCATTCGCCGATTGGCAACTCCATCTCGCGGCCTCACCCGGCAAACGGCTTAAGCTGGCGCTGAACGCGGTTGCTGACGGCTCGCGCTTCGCGCGGATGGTGTCGACGCCGCATGCTGTCTGGCAGCCCTGGTTCATGGTCAAGCCTCAACCGGGTGACAACCGGTTCGCCGGCCGGGATTGGACATTACCGGCCTTTAACGTCATGGCGCAGGCATTCCTGCTGGGCGAACAGTGGTGGCATTCGGCGGCGAGCGGCCTGCACGGCGTCTCGAAGGGAAATGCGGCAATTGTGGATTTCACCGTCCGCCAATGCCTCGATGTCGTGGCGCCGTCCAACTTTGCATTCAGCAACCCCGAGGTGCTGCAGCGGGCGATGGATTCAGGTGGCGGCAACTTCGTGTCGGGCTGGCAGAACTGGCGGGAAGATTGCAGGGACCTATTGAGCGCCAAGCCGTCCGGACCCGCCCCATTTGTGGTCGGCAAGGAGGTTGCCGCTACCAAGGGCAAGGTTGTCTACCGGAATGAGCTGATCGAACTCATCCAATACGCCCCCGAGACGGCCGCCGTTTGCCCCGAACCGATACTTGTGGTGCCGGCGTGGATCATGAAGTATTACATCCTCGATCTCTCGCCGCAAAATTCGCTCGTGCGCTTCCTGGTTCAACGCGGCTTTACGGTGTTCATGATCTCATGGCGCAACCCCGGGCCGGCCGATCGCGAACTTGGTCTTGATCACTATCGCAAGCTCGGGATCGACGCCGCCATAGACGTCATCAATCAGCTTGGTCCCGGACGTCCAATCCATGCGGCTGGTTACTGCCTTGGCGGGACGGTACTCGCAATTGCGGCTGCTCGGCTGCAAAAGGAGCGGCCCGGCTGCCTGCGCTCGGTGACGCTCTTGGCAGCCCAGGTTGATTTCACCGAGGCTGGCGAGCTGACGCTCTTCATCAATGAAAGCCAGGTCGCGTTCCTCGAGGATATGATGCGGCAGCGCGGCGTCCTCGAGACGGCGCAGATGGCCGGTGCGTTCCAGTTGCTGCGCTCGAACGACATGATCTGGTCGCGCCTGGTCCGCGACTATCTCATGGGCGAGCGCGCCGCACCGAGTGATCTGATGTCATGGAACGCGGACGCGACTCGCATGCCATACCGGATGCATTCAGACTATCTGCGCAAGCTGTTTCTCAACAACGACCTTGCCGAAGGCCGTTATTTGGCGGACGGGCAGCCGGTGGCACTCTCCGACCTTCGCGTCCCCATGTTCGTGGTCGGCACCGTTCGTGATCACGTCGCGCCCTGGCGGTCGGTTCACAAGATTCACCTGCTGGCTGATGCCGATATCGCCTTCGTGCTGGCGAGCGGCGGTCACAACGCCGGCATCGTTGCTCCGCCGTCGGAGGAGGGGCACAGCTATCAGCTGCTGGAAAAGAGGGCGGATCAACCCTATGTCGGCCCCGACGAGTGGCTGCAGAAGGCGATGAATCGCGACGAATCATGGTGGCTGGAGTGGGTTCGTTTCCTCATCGCGCATTCGGGAGCCTGGGAGCCGGCGCAGTCGGCGCTTCACGCGCCCCAGGGCGGGCCGCCGCTCGACGATGCGCCAGGACGGTACGTCCTGCAGCATTGAGCCGGCCAGTTGTTGCCGTGGACGGGCTTGATCTGCCGCAAGGCGCCACCGGTGTCCGGTCTCTATGGTAGCGGCGACGCCGCAGGGTTGAGGAGTCGGCCCGGTGTTTCAGGGCAAAAGTCGCGGGTCAATGAGCCGCGCTCGTCTGCAGGAGGGAGCCATGAGTCTCATTATTCGAATTCTCTTCATAATAGCGGGGTTCATCGCAGCGCTGTTTGTCGCGCGCGATACTCTCAATTTCGACATCATGCAAATGTTCGTCGTCGTCCTATTCGTAACCGGGCTTCTGATGGTTGGTGCTTTCTGGAGTGTGTGGCGGCGGCAGGCGTGACCTTCCGGTGTGAGTGGCGGTGGCGTTCCAACATGGCCGCTCAGCTCGCTGAATCCTGCATAGCCGTTGCGCTTGGCGGCGCCGCCGGATCGGCTTATGTCGGCGAGGCTGAACGTCAGCTTCGAGCCCAGCGGCCGATCGCTAGCCTGCGGATGATACTTCATGCGAAGGCATTGAGGGCCGGCCCTGCAAGGTCGACCCTCGATTCATAGCAGATGTCAAGGCAAGTTAAGCGAATGCACTCATCTTGCATTCCAAGCCTGTATTCTAGCGCCCTTCGTCCCGACCGGTGAAGGCTATCAGCAGCAACGACAGCGCGGACGCCGCTGCCATAAAGGCTGCGGTCCAAGCTGCCGCCGATACGACAAAGGCCGCCTCAAATCGCCAAGCCAGAAGCGGCTCGGTTGAGGCAAGCGGAATCGCGTCGGGGAAGAACCAGTTGTAGAATAGAAGAAGCGCCGCCGTCGAGATGGCGCTTCCGGCAAAAAGAAGACCCAGTGCGCGGCTCATAGCATCCTCCTGTTCTGGCGAAAGGATGCTGACAGACTTCGCCGGCTCGACCAATTCCGGATCTTCCCTTAGGGGGCGGTCCGCACGCCGGAAGGGCACGATGCATTTCGCAGACAGGACATGCTGCGGCGGAGAGTCGTGGCGGGCGAACCGGAGGCGTCCACGATTTCCCAATCGACGTGGCCGGTATCAATCGTCGCTTGGGCGTTGACAACGTCGATCGTCGCATCGGAGGCATCGTGCCGTCGCGATGCGACACGTTGCAGCCGCGCGGCGTCATTGGCAGTCAGAAATATCCCGCTGAATTCGACCTTGGCGCTGCGGGCAACCGCTTTTGCGGCGTCGCGTTCGGCTTGCTGCAGGAATGCTGCGTCGAGGATAACTGAGATTCCTTGCGCCACGGCGTGGCCGGCACGATCGAGCATGGCCTGGTAGACGCGGTCAGATGCTTCGGGAGTGTAGGCCTCGGGCGGCAGTGTGGTGTGTTCAGTGACCTGGTTGAGTTGCTTGCGAATGACATCGGATCGCAGAACCAGGGCGCCCGGAGGTGGCACGATCAGATACGCCATGTCGAGCGCAAGCACGCTCTTGCCGGTACCGGACTTCCCGCCAATTGCAAGCAGGCGGGACGGCCCCGGTTCAATGAGCCGGCGTGCAAGCTGGAAATACCGTTTTGCGTGGGCGGTGATCGTTTGGTCGCTTTGGTGTTGTCGCCGCTTGGTGAAGAGCACGTTGGCGCGTATTGGAGCGCGCATCGACAGGAACAGCGGCAGCAACGACAGCGCGTTCGACTGTGCATCCCAAGTGGTTTGCACGTAGCTGTTGAACAGTCTGTTGGCTGTCGGCTCTTTCCCGAAGTACAGCAGATCCATCACGGGGAACGCGAGGTCATAAAGGACGTCGGTTGTCGCGATGACCGGATCAAACTCGATCGCATCGAATAGAACGGGCCGGCCGTCGAGCAGGACGATGTTGCCGAGATGTGCATCGCCGTGACAGTGCCGGACCTGTCCAGCGGCGGCGCGGCGGCGCAGCAGTTCGAGGTTGCGTGCGAGGGCCTGATGACTTAGTTCGTGCAATCTATCGAGTTCCTCTCGGGAGAGAACTGGCTCGGCGCAAAACTGCTTCGTATTGCGATCGATGATGACAGGGAGCGAGGCAAGCCATGGGGATCCTTCGCGTCCGGTTGCGGTCCGATGGGATTCGAGCAGGATGGCGGCCAGTCTCTCGCCAAGTTCCGGCCGGATTGCATCTTGCTCGGCAAGATGATCGAGCGTCTTGTTTTCGTCGAAGCGAGCCATTTCGACGGCCCATTCGACAACCGGTCCGGTCCCCCCGATCGCAAGACCTTCGCGCCCGCGCGTGATTGGGACCGCCCTGTGATAGATTGCGGGGGCGTGGCGCTTGTTGATGGCAATCTCATCTTCGCAAGCGCGCCGCCGCTTCTCCAACGTCGAGAAGTCGAGGTAAGGAAGCTTGACCGCTCGCTTGATCTTCAGGGCGCGCGACGGCTCCAGGAATACGCTCGAACAATGCGTGTCGATCCGCCGCACGGCAACGTTCGGTCGGTCCGATCCGGCCAGAAACGACAATACGGCGTCCTGGCTGGCTTCACCCGCGGCCGCGTCGGTAGGCGATTCCGCTGTCATCACGGTCTCAGCACAGCAGCGCCGACCAGCTTGCCGTCGCGCAGGCGCGCAAGCGCTTTGTTCGCCTGATTCAAGGGGAAGACGGTGACGTGCGTTCGGATTTCGGCCTTCGCCGCGATCCTGAGAAAGTCGACGCCATCCTGTCGGGTGAGGTTGGCGACGGAGATGATCTGTCGTTCACCCCAGAGAATGTTGTAGGGAAAGCTCGGAATATCGGACATGTGGATGCCGGCGCAGACCACGCGTCCGCCCTTGCGCAGCGCGCGCAATGCAAGCGGGACGAGGGGCCCCGCGGGTGCGTAGATGATCGCGGCATCAAGTTCGGCCGGCGGTCGATCGCCCGAAGCGCCGGCCCAGCATGCGCCGAGCGACAAAGCCAAGTGCTGGGCCTCGGTGTCGCCCGCACGGGTCAAAGCGTACACATCCCGCCCTTGCCAACGCGCCACTTGTGCGACGATATGTCCCGCCGCGCCAAAACCGTAGATGCCGAGTTTGCGGCCGTCGCCAGCCATCACCAGGGAGCGCCAGCCGATCAGGCCGGCGCAGAGCAGCGGTGCAAGCTCCGCGTCCTCGCCGTCTTCACCGAGCGGAAAGCAGTAGCGCGCGTCTGTCACCAGGTGGGTGGCAAAGCCGCCGTCCCGCGTATAACCGGTGAACAGTGGATCATCGCAGAGATTTTCCTTACCCTCCCGGCAATAAGGGCAGTGCCCGCAGGTCGACCCGAGCCAGGGAACGCCAACGCGCGTACCAAGCTGCGCGCCGCTTACGCCGTCACCAATCGCGTCGATGCGGCCGACCACTTCGTGCCCGGGAACGATCGGATAGGCAATGTTTGGCAATTCTCCGTTGACGACGTGCAGATCGGTGCGGCAAACGCCGCAGGCGCTGATTTTCACGCGGACCTCGCCGGGACCCGTTGCACTTGTTGCAGCGTCGCGCCGCGCGCGGTCAAGATCATGGCGTGCATAACGGAAACTCGCTTAGCTCGATGACCATTCTTTGATCACATCATTTGATTCCGTTTTGATCCTGGTCAACGGCCGATTGGCTCTTCCGGATTAGCTTTGCTTCGCAATCAAGACCCAAAAGGGCCTGCTCAAGACCACCGTTAAGAGGCTGGCCGCCAAGCAGAACCGGCGATCGACATCAAGACGGTGGCGTAAGCGCTTCGCGGGGTAGTTGCTCAGGCAGCGGTGCCTCCGCGAAATGCCATCCAACCCAGGGGATCAGCCATGTACGAGTTTCTTCAGGAAACCGTCGCGAGCAATATGACGAAGTCGGTCCGGAGCGTCGCTCCCGAGATGAGCGTGGGCGATCTGTACCGGCTGTTCGCAAGAGACGACTATGATGCCTATCCCGTCCTGCGCGACGATATCGTGGTTGGGTTCGTCACGAAAATCGACGCCCTTAAGGTGTTCGCGCTTACGACGGATCACATATTGCCACATTATGACGATCGCATGGGGACGACAGTCGACGAGATCATGTCGTGCGATGTGATTGCAGTCGAGCCGGACACAAATCTACAGCGTGTTCTGCAGCTGATGGTCGCACATCGGCTCAAGAGCCTGCCCGTGGTTGACGGACATCACCACCTGCTCGGAATTATCGCTCGCGAGGACGTCATGCGGGCTCTGGCGCGCTGCACGAATCGGCAGGCGCCTCCGCTGGTTCCTTGCGAGACCGTTCGATGTCTACGTTCGGCTTAGAGCGGGTTCTTTTGCCGCGAACAATAGCACTTGTCGGCGGCAGCTCGCGTCCGTCGTCGTTGGGCGGGGCTGTTCTCAGGAATCTCAAGGCGAGCGGCTTTGTCGGCCGGATCGCCGTGGTCAATCCAAACTACGCTGAGATCGGCGGCGAAGCCACGTTCTCGGATATCAAGTCGCTCCCGTTCGTTCCAGATCTCCTCGTGATCGCGGCGCCAGCGGCTGCGATACCTGTGATTATCTCAGACGCCGCCGCGGTCGGCGTCGGCGGCGCGGTGATCCTGTCGGCGGGTCTCGGGCACGGCGAGGGCTCGATTGCCGAGATGGTTGCGCGGACGGCGCGCAAGCACGGCATACGCCTAATCGGGCCCAACTGTATCGGGCTGATGGTACCGCACGCGAAGCTCAATGCGAGCTTCGCGGCCCATCGTCCATTCGACGGACGGATGGCCCTGATCTCGCAGTCCGGCGCCGTTGCTGCCGCGATGATCGAATGGGCTGCGCAACGGCGGCTCGGCTTTTCCGGCATTGTCTCGATCGGCGACCAGCTTGACGTCGACGTTGCCGACCTGCTCGACTATTTCGCATTGGACGACCATACCAACGCGATCCTGCTCTATGTGGAGGCCATCAAGGATGCGCGCAAGTTCATGTCCGCAGCGCGCTCCGCGGCGCGGCTCAAGCCGGTAATCGTCGTCAAGGCGGGGAGGATGGCCCAGGGCGCCAAGGCCGCTGCCACCCACACCGGCGCGCTGGCCGGTTCAGACGCCGTCTTTGATGCAGCATTCCGCCGTGCTGGTATACTGCGTGTGTACGACCTGCGCGAACTGTTCGATTGCGCCGAGTTGCTCGGCCGCGGTTTTGTTCCGCGCGGCAACCGGCTGGCGGTTTTGACCAATGGCGGCGGGCTCGGTATCCTAGCAATCGACCGGCTTGCCGAACTCGGGGGCACTCCGGCGAACTTGACGACGGAGATCATTGCTCGGCTCGATCGGGTTCTGCCGCGAGGCTGGTCTCGCGCCAATCCCGTCGATATTTCCGGCGACGCCGATGCCACTCGCTACGTGTCCGCGCTCGACGCATTGCTCGAGGACACGAACAGTGACGCTGTGCTGGTCATGAACGTGGAAACGGCGGTCGCGCCGACCGAAGGAATCGCCGAAGCGGTGGCACAATGTGTTCTTGATCGTCGGACCAGGAAGAGCGACGTTGGCACGCTGGTGCTTGCATCGTGGGATGGTGCCGACGATCGCACGGCGGCGACCTTTGAAGCTGCCCACATCCCGCATTTTCCGACCGAGGATGATGCGGTGCGCGCCTTCACGTATCTGGTGAGATTCCGCGAAGCCTCCGTCGCACTGGCCGCAACGCCGCCCGGTATCGCCTCGACCTTTAAGCCGGAAACGGCTGCGGCGCGGCGCATAATCGCGAAGGCGCTGTCGGAAGGGCGGGAATGGCTTGACCCGGCCGAGATCGTCGCCCTGTTTGAGGCTTACGATATTCCGATGGTGCCGACGATTGCCGCGCGCGATGCCGACGATGCCGCGGAGAAGGCCGCGCCGTTCCTGGCCCGGGGACTTGCGGTGGCCGTCAAGCTGCTTTCCCGCGACATCCGTCACAAGTCGGATATCGGCGGCGTCATTCTCGGCTTGCTGACTCGCGAAAGCGTCGCCGAGGCGGCCCGGACGGTGCTCGCGCGTGCCCGGAGCGCGCGTCCCGATGCCACCCTTCAGGGGGTGACGATCCAACCGATGATCGAGCGGAGGGCGGCACGCGAACTGATCGTCGGCATTGCCGACGATCCGACCTTTGGCCCCGTGATCGTGTTTGGCCGCGGTGGCACCGCGGTCGAGGTGATCAACGATAAGGCGCTGGCGCTGCCACCGCTCGACATGAACCTGGCGCGCGACCTGGTGGGGCGGACTCGGGTCTCGCGGCTGCTTGCGGCCTATCGCGACGTGCCCGCTGTCCCCGGCGACGCCGTGCCGCTCACCCTCGTCAAGCTGGCGCAGATGGCGGCCGATATTCCGGAAGTCGCAGAGCTCGACATCAATCCGCTACTGGCAGACGAGACCGGCGTGATTGCGCTCGACGCGCGCGTGGCAGTCCGTAGGCCAGTGCGGCTGTTTGCCGGTCAGACGCGGCTCGCGGTGCGGCCTTACCCGTCGCAATGGGAAGGAGAGCTTGCCCTCAGGGGCGGCTCGCGCGTCGTGATACGGCCGTTGCGGCCGGAAGATGAGCTAATGGTTGAGAGCTTCTTCAGGCGAGTGACCGCCGAGGACCTTAGGCTTCGCTTCTTCCAGGCAATGAAGAATTTTTCGCACACGTTCATTGCACGGCTGACCCAGCTCGACTATGCGCGTGCGATGGCCTTTGCGGCGCTGGATCCGAGCACTGGCGCGATGGTGGGAGCAGTCCAGCTTCATTCGGACTCGCTCTACGAGAATGCCGAATATGCTATCCTGCTGCAGTCCGACCTCAAGGGCAAAGGACTGGGATGGGCGTTGATGCAGCTCCTGATCCATTATGCGAGGTCGGAAGGACTCAAGCGGCTGTCCGGCGAAGTGCTGGCCGAGAACACGACCATGCTGAACATGTGCCATGAGCTCGGTTTCACGGCCGCCGCAGTGCCCACCGACCACAGGATCATCAATGTCGTCCTAGACATCTCCCTTCCGGCGATGGATGCCTTGGGGACCGACATCCTGATCCGGCGTGGGCGCGATCAAAGCGGCGAGACCGCAACGATCCGATAGGGATGCATGCCATCCGCCTCGCGGACAGAGACATATTCGCCGAGGCGAAAGCGCTCGTTGCCGAAATGATATCCGGCTTCATCGGCGGCTGCCCCTGCCACGTCGTAGTGGAATCGCCAGCTGTCGCTCGGTCCGTGCACAAGGTGGCCGAGTTCATCGTCCTCGTCGGGCCGCTGACGAACGACACGGCAGGCCTCGCGATGGGTTTTTCAAGTCTCGACATCGATCCGCGACGCCGTGTCTAGCGGAGCGACGATGATATAGCCGATCGCGGAGGCGCCCTCGGGGTGATCGTGCTCGCGTGCACGTTCGAGCCGGACCTGTCTGAATGAGTGCGGTAACGCAGTATTCGGCAAAGGCTTGAAAGCGGCGCGGTTCATCGAAATCTCCCTGAGCGTGCCCGGTGCTGACGGGCCAAACATGTCAAATCATAGGCCTTCCGCCCGCAAAGCCGTTTGATTTGCGTCAAGAACGACCTGGAGGCCGTTGAAGCAAATTGCGTTGTGTCAAACACCGCCGCCGCCAGCCTCCTATGCTTGATAGGCAAACTTGGAGTTGGTCCCTTGCTCAGCGTACCGGCATTGACAGCGAACGCGGACGATCCACGCCTGCTAACAGCATGCGGCGCCTGGAACGTTGCCAATGTCGAGCAGTTGGAGCGGCTGTGCGAGGGGGCGGCGCGCACTGACATCGGGGCGATTGATCTGCGTCACATCACCACGCTCGACACAGTCGGGGCTTGGCTGCTTGAAAGGCTGGCCCGCGGTGGCGCAACCAGAGCAGCCCTCACCGGTGCCGACGGTCCGCACGGTGACTTGTTGGAAGAGGTGCGAGGACTGAACCGCGGCGGCCCTGCGGAACGTAAATCGTTCAACCCCTTGCTGCAGAGGCTCGATCAGCTCGGCCGCGGCGGCCGGCGGCTGGCGTCCGATTTGGGGGCATTCCTCCATATGCTCGGTACCGTCAGCGCAGCCCTGCTAGGCATTCTCAGGCATCCGCGGTCGTTTCGGCTGACATCAACCGTCTACCAGCTCGGCCGAGTGGGGTGGCAAGCGGTACCGATCATAGCCCTGATCACGTTCCTGATCGGGGCCATCATTGCCCAGCAAGGGATTTTCCATTTCCGTCGCTTCGGCGCGGAATCCTATGTCGTCGACATGGTCGGCATCCTCGTGCTGCGCGAGATCGGCGTGTTGATCGTCGCCATCATGGTGGCGGGACGATCGGGGAGTGCCTATACCGCCGAGATCGGCGCAATGAAGATGCGTGAGGAGATTGATGCCCTCAGCACCATGGGGCTCGATCCGGTTGCAGTCCTGATCCTGCCACGAATCCTGGCGCTCGTGGTGGCGTTGCCGATCCTTGCCTTTCTCGGCTCGCTCGCGGCGCTCTATGGCGGCGGGCTCATCGCCTGGCTCTATGGCGGCATGAGCCCTGCAATCTTCATCGCACGTCTCCATGAGGCGGTTTCCGTCACGCATTTTGAGGTCGGCATCATCAAGGCGCCGTTCATGGCGCTCGTGATCGGGCTTGTCGCGGCCGTGGAGGGGCTGAGCGTCAAGGGCAGCGCGGAGTCGCTCGGGGAGCGAACGACCGCCTCGGTGGTGAAATCGATCTTCCTGGTGATCGTGCTCGACGGACTGTTTGCAGTCTTCTTCGCCTCGATCGGGATGTAGCCATGACCGACGCTTCGGCGATACACATACGGGACCTCGTGGTCGGCTTTGGCAAGAAGATCATCCTCGATCACCTCGACCTCGATGTGAAGGACGGGGAAATTCTTGGCCTCGTAGGGGCATCCGGTGGCGGAAAATCTGTACTGATGCGAACGTTGGTGGGATTGCTGCCAAAGCGCAGCGGGCAGATCGATTTCGCAAGCGGCAGCCTTGAACGTCGTTGGGGCATCCTGTTCCAGCAGGGAGCGCTGTTCTCGGCGCTGACGGCTCGACAGAACATTCAGTTTCCTCTGCGCGAGCGCGCGCGGCTTTCGCCGCGGCTGCTTGACGAAATTGCGGACGCAAAACTCGAGATGGTCGGCCTCGCGCGCGAAGACGGGGACAAGTTTCCGTCCGAGCTCTCGGGCGGCATGACCAAGCGTGTTGCGCTCGCCAGGGCACTGGCGCTCGATCCAGCGCTGCTCTTTCTCGATGAGCCGACATCCGGCCTCGATCCGATCGCGGCCGGCGAGTTTGACGCCCTGATCCGGACGTTGCACCGGACGCTGCGCTTCACCGTCTTCATGGTGACGCATGATTTGAACAGCCTACAAGCCGTCTGCGATCGCGTTGCCGCGCTCGCAGACGGCAGGATCGCAGCGATCGGATCGCTGCCGTCCGTGCTCGAGTCCGATCATCCTTGGGTCAAGGCCTACTTTCATGGTGCCCGCGCGCAAATGCTCGGCTTGGGCAGCTAGACGAGAGAGAAACACATGGAAATTCGCGCGCCCTACATTATTGTCGGTGCATTCGTATTGTCGGCAATCGTCGCGGTGTTCGGCTTTGTCTATTGGCTGAACAATGTCGGTGGCATTGGCAAGCGGGAGACGTATCAGCTTGTTTTCACTGATCCCGTGCCTGGGCTCCTCGTTGGTGCAGGCGTCCTCTTCAACGGCATCCGCGTCGGCGAGGTGACTGCACTTGAGCTGGTGCCGGAACGCCCGCGCGAGGTTCGCGCCAAGATCGCGGTCGCTGAGCACACGCCGGTGCGTAGCGACACGCGCGTTGGTCTCGATTTCCAGGGGTTGACTGGTGTTCCCGTGATTGCGCTGGAAGGTGGTGATGATCCCGCGTCGCCGCCGGCGCGCGGGCCGCTGGTGGCCGAAAAGGGCGCCGGCCGGAGCATGACACAGGCCGCGCGCGATGCCCTGCACCGGATGGATGCCGTTCTGTCTGAAAATGCGGCGCCGCTGCATAGCACGATCGATAATCTCAGTACGTTTGCTGAAGGACTCGCGCGCAACACCTCCAAGCTTGACGGCATCGTGGCAGGGCTGGAGCGCATGACGGGCGGCGGTACGCCCGCGCCGCGCAAGGTAGTCTACGACCTTCACGCCGTGGACAGCTTCGGGTTGCAACACCATGCAGCTCTGCCTGCGCCGTTGATCATAGCTGAGCCGACCGCGATTACCCGCCTGCAGACCCAGCGTTTTCTGTTCTCGCCGGATGAAGAAAATCAAGGGTTTGAGGCCGTGCAATGGAGCGACAGCCTTCCGGCGCTGGTGCAGGCGCGACTACTGCAGAGCTTCGAGAATTACGACATCGCACATGCGCCGTTCCGCGCCGACAGCGGCGTAGAAGGTGCGTCACGTCTGCTGATCGATCTCCGTCGTTTTGAAATCGTGCTCGGAACCCAGCCGCGCGCGATCATCTCCTTCTCTGCGAAGATAGTGGACCAGAATGGTCAGGTAAAGGTTGCAAAGATTCTCGATGACTCCGAAGAGATGACCTCACTGACGCCGCCTGAGGCGGCAGCCGCATTTGATCGGGCCTTCGGCGCGCTCGCACGCGAGCTCGTGATGTGGGTTGCGGCGACGGATTGAATAGGGCGGTTGTAGTGGGCGCAACCTAGCAACCTGCAGACAGCAGGCTGCGGCAGTGCCGCGCGATGCTGATCTCCTCGTTGGTGGGAATGACCAGCACATCCACCGGGCTGCCCTTCGCAGCGATACGCTGCTTGCTCAGCGCATTTGCGGCCATATCCATGCTGACGCCAAGCCAGGCGAGACGATCACAGATGCGTTGCCTTATTTCAGCGGCGTGTTCACCGATGCCGCCGGTGAACACGAGGCCGTCAAGTCCGCTGAGCGAGGTCGCCATCACAGCGACCTCCGCGGCAACCCGGAACGTGAAGAGGTCGATCGCGTCGCGTGCGGCGGCTTCCGGGCTTGCCAGCAGGGCGCGCATATCGGCCGAGATGCCGGACACGCCAAGCAGGCCCGACTTTTCGTACAATAGATGCTGGACCTCGTCGGCGGACATCTTCGCTTCCTGCAACAAATAGAGCAGCACGCCCGGATCGATCGTGCCGCAGCGTGTTCCCATGACGAGACCGTCGAGTGGGGTCAGTCCCATGGTGGTGTCGACGCTCTTGCCCTCGTGCAAGGCACAGAGGCTGGCGCCATTGCCGAGATGTGCCACCACCGTGTGCTTCTGCGTCGGTGCGAGTGCGGCGAGGCGGCCCGCGACATATTCGAAAGAGAGCCCGTGAAAACCATAGCGCCGGATGCCGCGGTCTTCGAAATGGCGCGGAATGGCAAAGCGGCTCGCAAGCGGCGTCAGGTTGTGATGGAAGGCCGTATCGAAGCAGGCGATTTGCGCGAGTCCTGGCCGCAGCGACTGCACCGCACGAACCGGTGTCAGACAGCGCGGCTGGTGCAGCGGGGCGAGCGGGGTCAACGCGTCCATCGCGGCGAGAGCCTGGTCGTCGATCATGACGGGGCGAAAGAAGTCGCGTCCGCCATGCACGACACGATGGCCAACCGCGACAAGCCTGTTCCCGGCGAGATGCCCGTCAATCCAGGTCAAGATGCCGCTGAGCAGATCGACCCGCTGTCCTTCGCCACCGGGAAGGTCTTTCTTGAACAGCTGTGTTCCGGACGCATCGGTCACCACGATGTGTGGTGCCGTTTGCTGCTCGTCGATCAGGCCCTTACACTTCAGTTCTGGCTCGACGGGTTCAATGTCGAACAAGCCGAACTTGATGCTGGAAGAGCCTGCATTCAGCACCAGGACATGATCGGACATCGGCGGTCTCTTTCGTGCTCGCTGCAGATGCGGCCTTTCAAATCCTCGATCACCGCAGTGTCGTACCACCTGCGCCGGTGGGCCACGCCCAGTCTCGGATCTCCGGCATATCTTCGCCGTGCTCGCGCACGTAACGCGAATGCTCGGTCAGCCTGTCGCGGAATCCCTGCTTGACGTGGGCCGCGCTGATGTCGAGCCCCGGCACCCGCTCGATCGCCTCGATCGCAAGATGGAAGCGGTCAAGCCCGTTCAACACCACCATGTCGAATGGTGTCGTGGTGGTGCCTTCCTCGGCGAAACCGCGCACATGCATGCCGGCATGATTGGCGCGGTTATAGGTCAGGCGGTGGATCAGATAGGGATAGCCGTGATAGGCGAAAATCACCGGTTTGTCTCGCGTGAACAGGCTGTCGAAGTCGCGGTCGGACAGCCCGTGTGGATGCTGCTCCTTCGGCTGCAACGTCATCAGGTCGACGACGTTCACCACGCGAATCTTCAGGTCCGGCAGCGCCTTGTGCAGCAGATCGACTGCGGCGAGTGTCTCCAGCGTTGGAACGTCGCCGGCGCAAGCCATCACCACATCCGGCTCGGCGTTGGGCGGCTCGGTGCCGGCCCATTTCCAGATGCCGATGCCCGCCTCGCAATGATTGATCGCCTCACGCATCGAAAGCCATTGCGGAGCGGGCTGCTTGCCCGCGACGATCACGTTGATGCGATCGTAGGTGCGCAGGCAATGATCGGAGACCCACAACAGAGTATTGGCATCGGGTGGAAAGTAGACGCGGACGATATCGGCCTTCTTGTTGGTGACGAGATCAACGAAGCCGGGATCCTGATGGCTGAAACCGTTGTGATCCTGTCGCCAGACATGCGAGGTCAGGAGATAGTTCAGCGAGGCGATCGGGCGCCGCCACGGCAGCGCGCGCGAGACCTTCAGCCACTTGGCGTGCTGGTTGAACATCGAATCCACGATGTGGATGAAAGCCTCATAGCAGGAGAAGAAGCCGTGACGGCCGGTGAGCAGGTAGCCTTCGAGCCAGCCCTGGCAGAGATGCTCGCTCAGCACCTCCATCACGCGGCCGTCGTGCGCGAGGTGGACGTCGTAGGGCTCGATCCCTTCCATCCAGACCCGGTCGGTGGCTTCGAACACCGCGTCCAGCCGGTTGGACGAGGTTTCGTCCGGGCCCATGATACGGAAGTTGCGGGCGTTCGCATTGAGACTCACGACTTCGCGCAGAAACTTGCCGAGCTCGCGAGTGGCCTCGGCGACCACGCCCCCGGGGCTCGGAACGTCGACGGCATAGCTGCGGAAATCCGGTAGCTTGAGCTCACGCTTGAGCATGCCGCCATTGGCGTGCGGATTGGCCCCCATCCGGCGGTTGTCAGCCGGAGCGAGCGCCTGCAAATCCGGTTCGAGCCGGCCGTCCCCATCGAACAGCTTGCCCGGCTCGTAGCTCCTCATCCAGTGCTCAAGCAGCTTCAAATGCTCGGGATTGCCTCGTGGATTGGTGATCGGCACCTGATGGGCGCGCCAAAATCCCTCAACCTTCAATCCATCGACTTCTTTCGGGCCCGTCCAGCCCTTTGGGCTGCGCAGTACGATCATCGGCCACTTGGCGCGCCGAAAGCCCGCAGCCTGTTGGCGTGCATGTTGCTGGATGGAACGGATATTGGCGAGCGCTACGTCTAGCGTGTCGGCCATCAGCCGGTGCATGGCGTGCGGATCGTCGCCTTCGACGAATAGCGGCTCGTAGCCGTAGCCGATGAAGAGGCTGCGGACTTCCTCGTCATCCATCCGCCCCAGCACGGTAGGATTTGCAATCTTGTAGCCGTTGAGGTGCAGGATCGGCAGCACTGCGCCGTCATGCATCGGATTCAAGAACTTGTTGGAGTGCCAGGACGCCGCGAGTGGGCCGGTTTCCGCCTCGCCGTCGCCGACGACGCAAACGGCGATCAAATCAGGGTTGTCGAACACTGCGCCATACGCGTGCACCAGCGCATAGCCCAGCTCGCCGCCTTCGTGAATTGAACCCGGCGTTTCCGGCGCCGCGTGGCTCGGAATGCCTCCGGGGAAGGAGAACTGACGGAACAACTTTTGCAGGCCATCCAGGTCGCGCGTCACCTCCGGATAGATTTCCGTGTATGTGCCCTCCAGATAGGTATTGGCGACCATGCCGGGACCGCCATGCCCGGGACCGCAGACATAGATGACGTTGAGATCGGACGCTTGGATCGCACGATTGAGATGAGCGTAGATAAAGTTGAGCCCCGGTGTGGTGCCCCAATGACCAAGCAATCGCGGCTTGATGTGCTCGGGTTTAAGCGGCTCGCTCAGAAGTGGGTTTGCCAGCAGGTAGATCTGGCCAATGGAAAGGAAATTGGCGGCTCGCCAGTAACGGTCGAGCAACTCGAGATCTTTGACCTGCGCTCGCTCATTTGGACCAGTGACTGATTGCATGCCGCTCTCCCGAGGAAGGGGTCAGGAATGACCTCAAAATCTGCTAATCGGTTCCGAGTTAAAAGGCCAATGTGACGGGAATAGCTTGAGCCAGCTCAAAGATGCTCGCCAATGCTCGCCCGAGCCTCATTGTTCCCGGCAACGGTGGGCTATCACGCCTTCGCGAAGCCGCTCAGACGGCCGACGGCCGAAAGTGGAAAAGACAGGCCCCACGCTGCCCCTCCGGAAAGTTCCCGTCGTCTCTTGCTGCGGATTGACCCTGCTCAATGCGTCTGTTCGGGCAATCGCGGATGCTGCCAGTATTCTCATCCTCCTGACGAGCGTCACCATGGCCGATCAAGCGAAATTGCCCATTGTCGAACAAGCAGAGCCTCACCAAGACACTCCAACTGTCAGTCGCGCGGAGCAGCCCGCTGATCGCCACTGGTTCCTGGACAAATTGGAAGATGACGAAGTTCGCGAGGCCCTGAAAGGCAGCGCGGCACTCGCCCCTTGCCACATAGAACAGGTTGGGGCGGTGCTTGAGCGAAACAGTGGATAGGAGGGGGCATATGACCGGTCCCGGGTCCGCTCGCTCCGGTTCGATGCCGAGCCCCGCGCATCACGTCGACAGAGCTGATGCGCTTCCAGGTCAACAACCCGAGACCGCTGAAGTTGATTCTCGCGCGCCCGAGGCCTTGCGCAGGATACTGATGTCGCCAAGCTATCAGGAGGCGGATCAGGATGCCGATTTCATGCAGAGCGAGGCGACGCGCGGCGTCCGCCTTCAGCTCGATTTCCTCAAGACAGAAGCCCTGCTCCGGGAGCGACAGATAGCCCATACCATCGTCGTCTTTGGCAGCACGCGCGTTTGTGAGGCGCAAGCGGCCCAACGGACGGTAGAAGCGATAGCTGGACGGCTGTTGTCGAATCCCGAAGATGAAGGGCTGCGGCGTCGTCTCAAGAGCACGAGAAGCATCGCGGGAAAAGCCAAGTACTATGAGATGGCACGTAGGTTCGGCCAGATCGTCGGTGCCGCAAGCGAAAGGACGATCGGCGGCCGTATCATGATCATGACCGGCGGCGGACCTGGGATTATGGAGGCCGCCAACCGGGGCGCGCACGATGCGGGTGCCGAATCGATCGGACTCAACATCTCTCTTCCGAAAGAGCAGTACCCGAATCCATATGTCACGCCGGAGCTTTGCTTCAAATTCCACTATTTCGCGATGCGAAAGCTGCATTTTTTGATGCGTGCCCGGGCGCTCGTGGCCTTTCCTGGCGGGTTCGGAACCATGGACGAGCTGTTCGAGGTATTATCGTTGGCCCAAACGCGAAAGATCGCACTGGTGCCGGTCATATTGGTTGGCGAGTCGTATTGGCGTCGCGCGTTTGATCCGGACTTCCTGGTGGATGAGGGAGTCATCGATCCGGAAGACCGAGATCTCTTTTGGTTTGCAGAGTCGGCCGAGCAAGCGTGGCAGGACATTCTACTTTGGTATGAGACTGCCGGCCGGCCGCTTCTTCCGGCTCGAGAGGGCGCTTCAAGTGCCGAATCCACCGGCCAGGAGCCGCAATCGTGAAATTATCCTTCCACGGCGCCGATCGGGCAGTGACAGGTTCCTGTCATCTGCTTGAATGCCTGAACCGGCGCATCCTCATCGATTGCGGCCTGTTTCAGGGTAGCCGAGACGTCGGTGAAGAGAATGCCGCCGACTTTGGTTTCGATCCCGCGACCATAGACTATGTTCTCCTGACTCACGCTCATCTGGATCATTGCGGCAGGCTTCCATTGCTCGTCAAACGGGGATTCAAGGGCGAGGTGATCACGACGTCGGCCAGCCGTGAGCTGTCGCGCCTGGTACTCGTTGATGCCGCGCATCTGCAGGAAGAAGAGGCGCGGCGGCGAACCCGCCAACGTCGCAGGCGCGGAGAAGAGGACGCGCCACCGCCGCTCTATACCTTTCTCGATGCGTTCAATTGCCTCGATCGTTTTGGAAGAACGGCCGAGTATGGCCAGCCGCTGCAGCTTGCGTCGGACCTTCGCGCGACATTCTTCGATGCCGGACATATTCTCGGTTCCGCGAGCATTCTGATCGAGGTCGGCGACCACGGCGGCACCCGATCGATCCTGTTCTCAGGTGATCTCGGCAATGCCGGCCGTCCGCTCCTGCGTCCCCCCCAACCACCGGCTCGGGCCGACATTGTCGTGATGGAATCGACTTATGGAGACCGACCTCACCGATCCATCGGGGACTCCATCGAGGAATTGCACGGCGCGATCAGCAGCACGTTATCGAGAGGTGGCAACGTCATCATTCCGACGTTCGCGCTCGAGCGGGCCCAGGAAATCCTCTATATCCTGCGCCAGAGCGTGGAGCGCAGCCGGCTTCCGCCCACCATGCAGGTCTTCCTGGATTCGCCAATGGCGATCGAGGCAACCGAGATATTCAAGCGGCATTTCGAATGCCTCAGCTCCGAGGCGGCTAGTCTGTTTCGTGAAGGGCAGGACCCGCTGCACCTTGCCAATCTGCACCTCGTTCGCGAGAGCGCCGATTCTGTGGCGATCAACCGGATATCTGGTGGTGCTGTCATTATGGCCGGATCGGGCATGTGCACAGGGGGCAGGATTCGCCACCATCTCCGACACAACATCTGGCGAAAGGAAGCGGCAATCATATTCGTGGGATTCGCCGCATCCGGCACGATCGCGCGGCAAATCATCGATGGAGCCAAGTCCGTGCGCTTGTTTGAAGAGGACATTCCTGTCCGCAGTACGATTTACACGATCAATGGATTTTCGGCCCATGCGGATCAGAGCGAACTTCTTGCATGGCGGCGGCGCATCGAGGGATGCGAAACAACGTTTCTTGTCCATGGCGAAGAACCCGCGATGCAGCTGCTCTCCGACCAATTGTCGGGACAGCGGGTCGAGGCGCCGCGTCGCGGTGATGTATTCGATTTATGGTAGCCGACCTTGCGAAAGTTTGGCGCTCGAGACAACCGCAAGGGAGGATGGGTCGCTCGCCTCGTGACAGGTATTTAACCCGACCCGGTCCTTCGAAGTTTTTGAGCTTGCGCAAAAGGATTCAATATAAGTCGGGGCTGCGGTTGGACACGCTTCTGGGGGGCGTTCGATGCATGGGCCGCACAACCGCCGCCGGGCAAGCACGATCGCGATAAACCGATCCCCCGGCTGTCGAGTGTCGGCTTCGGCTCGTCGGCACGTCGCGCACCGAAGTCGTAAGAACACTCCGCCGAAGAGACGCGCTGAGATCGTAATTAAGCGTGACGCTAGACAGCGCGGCTGTGGGTCGCGCTCGATCGAGCCAGATGGGCGTCGAAGGTGGAAGCCAAGCTACGGACCAGGAATTCGGCTCCGTCGCTCATGGAGATCCGATCGTCCTTTATGGTCACGGCACCGTCCGCGATGAGGCTGAGAAAGCGCGCCCGATCAATGACGGCAGTCCCCGGGTCCCTATTATGCGACCTCGCTATTCTGGATAGATCCACGGCCATGTCGCACATGACCCGCTCGATGATGTCGGCGCGGAAGCGGTCGTCTTCCGTGAAGGCGTAGCCCTTGATGGTTGCAAGCCGGTCGTCGGCGACGCGTGCCAGATAGTCGCGGGTGGCCACCGCGTTTTGCACGAACCCTTGCGGCATGCGGCCTATGGAGCTTGCTCCGATTCCGATCAGCGTGTCCGCAACATCGTCGGTATAGCCCTGGAAGTTTCTCCGTAGCCGGCCCTCCCGTCTTGCGATGGCGAGATTGTCATGGGGAAGGGCGAAGTGGTCGAAGCCGATCCGCACGTAGCCGGCATCGACGAGTGCATCCGCGATCGCGTCGGACTGAAGGTGACGCTCGATGCTGTCGGGCAGGGCGTCCTCGTCGATCTTGCGCTGGTGTTTCTTGAACGAGGGAACATGCGCGTAGCCGAACACCGAGAACCGGTCCGGGCGCAGCTCGATGCACTTGGCGACGGTGTCCAGGCACGAATCCACCGTCTGTAGCGGCAATCCGTACAGCAAGTCGAAGTTCAGCTTCCCGATACCCGCGCGTCGCAGCAATTCGATGCACCTGGTAGTCTGATCGAAGCTCTGGAGGCGATTGATCGCGCATTGGACCGCCGGATCGAAGCTTTGAACGCCGAGGCTCGCGCGGTTGACGCCGCTGAAACCCAGAGCTTCCGACATGGGCTCGGTCAAGGTCCGCGGGTCGATCTCCACGGCGATCTCGGCGTCGGGCAGCACGAAGTAGGAATAGCGCAACGCGCCGACGAGATCGGCGAAGGTCTCCGGCGTCATGATCGTCGGCGTGCCGCCACCGAAGTGGATGTGCGAGATCGGTTGCCGATGACCGATGGTATCCGCAACCAGGTGCGCTTCGGTACGTAGGCCCGACGCGTAGACGGCGATAGGATCGTCGCGTTTGGTGACCGAGGTGTGGCAACCGCAGTACCAGCACATGGATCGGCAGAACGGAACATGTAGGTAGATCGAGGCGGGGTGCCGCGGCGTTATCGACTTCAACCATCGACGGTAGTCAACCCCGCGGATCGTCGGATTGAAGTGCGGAGCCGTGGGATAGCTGGTGTAGCGGGGGAGCCGGTCCTGTCCGTATCGTCTTGCGAGATCTGAGCGCATTGTCTGCCTTTCCTCTGGGGCGAACGTTGCAGGAAATCGCATTCGCGAACGTTGCGTTCAGGTCAACTTCGGCAAAGCTGGGAAGGATTTGGCGACGACGCGGATCACGACCCAGCACATTTCCACCTGGGGTTAACGGTTATCGTCTTTCTAATGGCCCTGCTTCTTCAAGGCATCAGCAACTTCCCTGGGCATGTAGGTTTCGTCGTGCTTCGCCAGAACCGTGTCGGCGCGGAACACGCCCGATGCGTCGAGCGCGCCTTCGGCGACGACATCTTGTCCCTCTCTGAACAGATCCGGCAGAATCCCTCCGTAATTGACCGGGACGCTGGCTCCGCCGTCGGCGATAAGGAACGTTGCCGCCAGACCGTCCCTCCGCACCAGCGAGCCCGGCTGGACCAAGCCGCCGAGCCGGAAGCGCTTGCCCGCTCCGATGTGCCGCTCGGCTGCCATCGTGGGTGTAGTGAAGAACACGATGGAATCACGAGGCCCGCTGAGAACCAGTCCCGCCGCGATGCCGAGTACCGCTAGGGAACTGCCGATCATCACCGGGCGCCGTTGCTTACGTGTCATGTCTTTCCGCGCTATTAGTGACGCTGTGGCCCGTTGGTTACGCCGATACCCATTTTTATGGCCTGGATCGTGCCGATACTTTGCGCCAGCTCAAACCGAAGACGCGCCGTGCGCATCGTCTACGTCCGACGCACCAGTTTCGCGGCCTTCCGGGTTGCGTTGGCCAAGACGGTGCCGGGGCGCTCCACGACCAGCCGGAAGCCCAGTTGGTCGGCTGAACGCCGGCCGCGCAGCCGCCCGACTTCGGATCCCGGATGAAGTCGGTCATGTAGGCGCGATGCGCGCCTTCGACGACGCGGACGCCGCAATTGGTGTTCGTGACTTGCTCACGGCCCCATTTGGCGGGGTGTCGCATTGCGGCTTGGCGGCCGGTTTTCGTGCTTGCTTTGGTCGCGATGGCCGCTCGCTGTTCCTACGCTGCGGCCAGACGATTCAGCGTCGCATGCTTATGCAGCTTGACACGACGCGAGGTCGGCAGCGAAATCGCACCGCTTTGCTCGAGTTGGGTGAAGGTGCGCGACACGGTCTCGATCGTCAGACCAAGGTAGTCGGCGATGTCTTGCCGCGACATCGACAGTTCGACGACGTTATTCTTAGCGACGCGGCGTTTCATGTCGAGCAGGAAGCCGACGACCCGCTCTTCAGCGGTGCTGATCAGGAGACCCAGATGCTCCTGGAAGCGGCGCAACTCGCGCGCGGTTTCATTCCAGAGCTGGCGCGCAAGCTCCTTTTCTTGGGCGGCACGGGCGATCAGCGCGCTGCGCTTCACTGCCACGAGGCGGGTCTCACAGACCGCCTCGGCGGAATATATGTGGGTTTCATCGGCCTCGAGACCAAAAATGTCTCCGGGCAGGTAGAAGGCGCCGATCTGGCGGCGTCCGTCTTCCAGGATCCTGTAGGTCCGCACTGCGCCGGCGATCACCTGATAGAGATACTCCGCGTCCTCGTCCTCGCCGTAGATCTCGGTGCAGCGGGCAAACCGCATCGGGGTACCCATCGCGCCGAACGGGCCGGTCGCGGGAGTTGCTGCTGGAATGGCTCTGACCGGATGACTGGCGGTCTCGAAGGAAACGGCGGCCTGGGTCTGCATAACGGCACTCCATCGTGGATGACGGATGCAGATTGATCCCAATTGGGGCCGTAGAAAATTTGGATGTTTCCCCTAAGTAGAAGCCACCTACGTAACTATACGTAGGTGCTCGTGCGGGTGGCTCGGTGGCTCGGTCTAACGCTGGAGATGCTCCAGCTCGCTTGGCACCATACCGTATGTTCTCAGCACGGTCGTTTCGGTCTCCGGGTGCCCGGTGCGGATGATCGCGGCGGCGCCGGCGTGGCCCAATACCTTCCACAAGTGCTTGGCGTGCTCTATTGCCGAGGACGGATTGGCGCATTTGAGCTGTTGGCCGGGAATGAGGCGGCAATCCGCGCGATCGTAAGGCACCGCGATGAAATGTGTGATCTCGTCCATCGATGCTTCTCCTGAACTGACCAGCTAGACTACAACGGCGCGTGTCCTCTTATGGAGGGGCGGTCTCCGCCGCTGTTCCTTCATAAAAGCAGGAAAGGCCGTTGGCCGCTTTGATCTATCTCATCCTCATCGGCTCGCTTTGCGTGATCCAGATCAATGCGGAAGCGGCGTATTTCGGGCACCTCGCGGCTCGAGGGGAACTCGCGACGGCATCGCGGTCACCAATCGTCTCATGGAGAAACGTAATGATGCTTGCAACCGACGCGACGCATACTACTCGTTACCCGGTCATGCGAAATAATGCGGTCTGCCGCAGGATTCCGATAGAAAAATTTAGGTGAGTTCAATCTCGCGGTTCAATAGTTCTCGCCAGCTCAAGCGAGCCGATATTGACTTCGCATGCCCGGGCCACATCGGGGCAAGCAGTTTGCGGCGGATCAGTTGGTGAACGTACAGTTTGTACGTTGAGACGCGCAGATGCGATGCGGTCCATCGGGACAACAAGGATGAGTCGCCCGGACAATTCATAGCCGTTGATAATCCGTGGGAACGTTCGTACGAGCGATAGTGTAGCTGAGGGCAAAGACAGACTGGCCCGCAGGACAGAAAACGGTGCTGCCGCGAGCGGGATGCTCGAAGCCTGCACATAGCGCTCGCTTTCGCGGAAATGATCAATGTCGGTATAGGCCTGCAGACCCAGCGCGGGCGACGCCGAGAGTGCGTTGAAGAGAATTTGCTGTAACTCGATTTGAGCAATCCGCGCACTATTGTACCGGCGGCCTCCAATTGAAATTACGTACGAATACCTATGTCTGTGCTGGGCGGCGGCCTATCGCTCAAAATTCCGGTACACGCTGCCCATGTTCTGGCCTCACCCGTGTCAGCCTGGCGTGTCTTGGATGCCACGGTAGACAAGGCCTTGAACGACCGTTTTCATACGGAGATCTACAGCCCGGCAGCGATCGCGATCCGCATCAGCTCCGACATGCTGCGCACATTGGTCTTGGCCATCAGGTTAGCCCGGTAAACCTCGACTGTTCGTGGGCTGATGCCAAGGTCGTGGGCGATCACCTTGTTGATCTTACCTGCCACGAGCCCCCGCAGGACGTCGCGCTCGCGCGGCGAGAGGTCCACCAGGCGAGCTTCGGCCTCACGCCTGGCCGTACCGTCGGCCGGCGCCGCCAACTGTGTCTGCAAGGCTTCGCCGATTGCACGCAGCAGCGCCTCGTCCTCAAATGGCTTTTCGATGAAGTCAACCGCACCCGCCTTCATCGCTTCAACCGCAAGTGCGACGTCACCATGGCCAGTCATCAGGATGACGGGACATGCTGCCGCGTCCGCCTTGAGTTTCCGAACCAGTTCGAGGCCACTCATGCCGGGCATGCGGATATCAGACACGATGCAGTCGACTGTGCCGTTCCCGAACTCATCGAGAAAATCGGTTGCCGTCTCGTAAGTCGTTACAGCAAAGCCGTTGACGTCGAGCAGGAAAGCGAGCGAGTCGCGCATCGCGGGGTCATCGTCGATTACAAGAATCGTGCGCCGCGTAGTCATGCTTCTTCTCCGTCCTCCGCGAATGGGAGGGTGAACTGAAATACTGTTCCGCCCCCGGTGTTTGGCAGCGCTACGATGCGCCCACCGTGGGAATCGACGATGGTCCGGCATATCGAGAGACCGACGCCCATGCCTTGCTCCTTCGTCGTGATAAACGGCTGAAACAGACGGTCGGCGATTTCAGGGCTGATGCCCGGTCCTGTGTCGGCAACTGTGAATGTCGCAACTCCATCCGCTTTGCTGACTCCGACCGTCAGTTCACGGCGCGGACTGGAGGCCATCGCCTCGATCGCATTGCGAACCAAGTTTAGTACGACTTGCTGGATTTGGACCTTGTCGACGATGATCGACGGCATATCCCGGTCGCTGCGGATCGCTACCCGAATGCCTTGCTCCTTGGCTCCGAGCAGCGCAAGTGCGACCGCCTCTTCGAGCAGAGTAACGGGGCTCTCCAGCGAGTGCTGTGTTTCGCCCTTGGCAACAAATTCACGCAGGCGCTTGATGATGTCGCCGGCCCGCAACGCTTGCTGCGCGGCCCGCTCGAGTGCGTCGCGAATTCGTGTGGAGTCCGCCGCCTCCGACGTCAGCAGTACCTTTGCGCCGCGCATGTAGTTTGTGATGGCTGATAGCGGCTGATTGATTTCATGGGCGATCGAGGACGCCATTTCACCCATTGCGGTCAACCGCGACACGTGGACCAACTCGGATTGCAGTTCCTGAAGCCGCCGCTCTTGCGCACGACGCTCGGTGAGGTCGCGGATAAAGCCGGTGAAGAAACGTTCCCCGCGCACCTTGGCCTCACCGACGGCGAGCTCCATCGGAAAGGTTGAGCCGTCACTCCGTTCTCCAACCACGATGCGGCCGATGCCGATGATACGCCGTTCGCCGGTCGTAAGGTAACGCTCGAGGTACCGGTCGTGTTCGCCGCGATACGGATGGGGCATCAGGCTCGAAACGTTCCTTCCGACGACCTCGTCGGCTTTCCGGCCAAACAGGCGCTCGGCGGTCGCGCTGAAGGAGCGAATGATGCCATGATCATCGATCACGATCATGGCGTCAGGGACCGTGTCCAGGATGGATTGCAGATGGGCCTGGCGATTCCGCGCCTGATCGCTTTCCCTCAGTAGCCGGTCGCCTATGAAGCCAAGGATGGGGCCGAGGACCGCAAAACATGCAATATCGATCAGATTCGCAGGTTCGGTGACCAGACTTCTGCCGAGGTATTTAGCGCTGATGGCGAGGCAGAGCAGGGTAGTGAGAATCGCCGGACCACGGCCGCCGGCGAAGGCGGCAAACAGCACCGCGGGAACGTAGATAATCGTGAAGGTCCGATCTTCGAAATAGTTGTCGAGGCCCGCGCGCACTACGAAAATGAGCGCGGCCGCTGCCGCGGCAGTGCCATAGCGGTACCATATGCGGTCGGACATATTCCTCCGGGCAAGCCCTCAGACCGTGAGATATTACACCGTTCGGACGCTCGAAGCCACTGGCCGCTCTATCCGGGGGCAAAGCTCGCGACCTACTTCACCCAGGCGCGCCAATGTGTCGGCTGCACCACGATCCGTTCGGCGCTCTCCGATTTCGTCCAGCCGCCAAGGATGCGCCGACAGGGAAAGACGAGCTTGTGGATGGCGTTCCCCTCAATCACGGCGAGCTCAAGGTCTCGATCGAAGGGGGCGGTCGCAACCCCTTCCCATGTTTCGCTGACGCCGGCCTCCGGGCGCTCTGGGGCGTCGCGTGTTGGCACGTCAGGCAGCTTTCTGGGTAGCCTCGTCCGCACCGCCGGTTTGTCGAGCAAATAAGTTCAGCTCGATGGTGCCCAACGAACGCGCGGTCTCGATCGCGTACGTCGCGTCTTCTGCCCTGCGCGCGGTGACACCTTTGGTCCAGTCTTGCAAAGCCGTGATTTTTTCAGCAACGGTAGCAACGGAGTTGAACTTGCGGAAGAGTTCCCAGGCTTCGGTCGATTCGATCTGGATCTGTTCGAACCAGTGCCGGTTTGCCTCGATCAGCTTTTCCGCGAAATTCGACTGGACGACCATCGCCCGCTTCGCGCAGCTCTGGATGGCGTCGGCAATGGGACGGGAATCGCTAAGATTTGTCATGTTCAACATCCTTCGTTGAGGGAAGTGCTATTTCCCATGTCGGCGGCGCGGGCGTGTTGATATGTGTCAACCGGACAGCTTTTGGCCTGCACCGGAGCTAACGATTTGCTCAAACGGGCTTGGGACCGATGATTTCCCCGGTCCGCAGGTTGATGAAATGGAAGCCGTCGCAGGCGGCGCAGGAGATTGAGTGCAGATCGTCAGCCGCTGGCTCGGACGTGTCGCCGGGAAGCAGGCCTTGAACTCGATCACCGGTATTCGGACACGAAAAGATAATGGGGCGCCAAGCCCTTCTGTCTGCCATTTGCACGATCCTGACGGACGGACAATCTCTAGCGGCGGCACTCACACCGCATTGATGCAGGTCAAATTTCGGACAGGCGGGTTAGGACGGCTGAGAGCGCTCTAGAACGGCCGCCGGCGACGAAGCGGTTGCAGCGTCTTTGACCTGGCCAGCTGCTCTTGCGGGTGACGCCTTGCCTGGAAGGGCATCCGGGCAAAAGTCACGACAATGATCGCGAGTACTCCGATTGAGGCGAGCACGTTCTGCAGCAAGATCTTCTTCTCCTGACGACGTGACATGTATGTCCGATCAACGTCGCTACGCCTTGATCCCCGTCAAACGAGGCCGTTGAGGGAGATCAACACAGACGAGCCGATTTGATGCGAACGTGCTGGCGAGAAAGGGAAACTGGCAATGCGCGCACATCAGATCATGGCAAGACATGTCATCACCGTCGGAACCGAGACGTCCATTATGGACGCCGCCAAACTGATGATGGATCACCATGTCAGCGGCCTCCCGGTGGTCGATGCGGCCGGACGATTGGTTGGCATCCTGTCGGAAGGTGACTTTCTGCGGCGGAGCGAGATCGGGACGCAACGCCGGCGCGCCCGCTGGCTTCAGTTCCTTCTCGGCTCCGGCCATGCGGCCACGGACTTTGCCCATGAATGCGGGCGTAAGGTCGGAGAGATCATGTCCTATGATCCGGTCACCGTCACGGAAGAAACGCCTCTGCCGGATTTAGTCGAGCTCATGGAGAAGAAGGGAGTCAAACGGCTGCCGGTGATGCGCGACGGGCTTCTCGTCGGCATCGTCACACGCGCCGATCTGCTACGGGCAGTCGCGTCTATCGCTCACCAGATCCCGGACCCCACGGCGGATGACAAGCACATCCACGACCGCATCGTGCGGGCACTCGACTCCGCAAACTGGTGTCCGCTTGGTCTGCAGGTTTCGGTGCGCAATGGCGTGGTGCACCTCCGAGGGATCATCATGCACGAGCGGGCGAGGCAAGCGGCTATCGTTGCCGTGAAAAATACCTCCGGCGTCAGGGAATGGCACGACCATCTGTGCTATGTCGACACCTATTCCGGCTTCTACATCCAATCCGCGGAAGACGAACGAGCGGCTGCCGCCAAAACTGCGCAGGAGACGGCAGGATGATCGCTCGCCCCGCAATCCTGCTGATCCCGTTGATCGTGACCGCTGTGGTCAGCGCAGATGTCCTGGGATTCGCGGCAACGCTGCTTACGATCTGCGCGATCGTTGGCTTCGCGATCGCCGCCTCCGGATGGACCGTCAGCAGCAAGACGACGTCAATACCGGCAGTCCGGCCGTTATCCTCAGACTGGAAATCTCACCACGAATAGTACCTCGTCCGGTCGCAGTTGCGGATCATGCGAGCCGCACGTCGCGAAAAGCGTGCCGCTCGTGGTCGCTCAAAGCTCTGCTCGGTTTCGATATCCTCCGCAATACGACGGCTGCACCTCAGAGCATTCAGTTGCGACAGATCAATACGGGCCTCTTGCATCAATGGCAACGTGGACATCAAGGAATCAGCCCACGTGAGGGTGCCATGCCATCATTTGACGTTCGTTTCATCAAGACCGTTTGCGACGACACCGGCCATGAACATCGCGCCTGTCAGGCCGCATTCAAGGTCGATGCCGCTTCGCTGTCCGTGGCCGCACAGCTCGCGGAAGCCGACTTCTGCAGACAGAAGGGCATCCGCGATTGGACGATCTTTGCCGATTCGATGGAGCTTCGAATGCCGTCGTCTTTGCCGTCCGCATGGGGTGGCTAGTGGCCTTGAGTGGCGATCACGTTTGATCGCCGCGACATTGCGCATTTGACGATGATCAAATCGGCAATCGCGACCGTCCGCTAGAGGTTACGGAAAGCAAAAAGGGGTGTGGGCCATGACCGATCGATCAGCCGGCAATAGCTCGCCGCAATTCGAGAATCTTCTCGCCCGTTTGCGAGCATTTTTTGCTCGTCGACACGAGTTCGATTTGATGACTGCTCGGGAGGTCGATGAGATTGCCCACGAGCTCAATCTTTCCACATCGGACCTTCGAGCGCTGGCTCGCGGCCGGGGTTCGCCTGAATCGCTGAGTCAGCGTCTCAAACATGCAGGTTTGTCAGAAGAGGCGCTCGCTACGTCTCACAGTGATGTGCTGCGCGATCTGCAGCGGGTGTGTGGCCTGTGCCAAGAGAAGAGGCGCTGCGCTACCGACCTCGCGCGGGAAAGGCGAGCCAGTCCGGCCCGGTACTGTCCGAACGAATTGACACTCACCGCGCTGAGCCGCGGTGCCAGTGGTGCGCGACCTGGCTCAGGAATAGACGCCGATCAAGCGGCTGCCAGCGAGATCGTGGTTTCCATGACGTCATCGCATCCAGGGAAAGCTTCCACATGACACGTCCATCTTCCGTTTCGAAGTCGATGACGATGGGCGAAGCCGGCTTGGTGTCGGGGCTCGCAGTGTTTGCCTTTGTTTCCCTGCTCGCCGCGGCGATGGGGCACGACCCGGCGTTCAGTTTCCACGCGGCGCTTGCTTGCGCCGCCAGTCTGATCGCCGTGATCGTGATCGGTAATCGCTATCTTGACCGCCCGGCCGCATTGCCTCCAGCGGAGATCGGTGGTCGTCCCAATTACAATCTCGGACCGATCAAGTTCGCGTCCGCCATGGCGATGTTCTGGGGCATCGCCGGCTTCACCGTGGGTTTGATTATTGCCATGCAGCTGGCGTGGCCGGCGCTCAACTTCGATCTGCCCTGGACGACTTTCGGCCGGCTGCGGCCGCTGCATACGTCTGCCGTGATCTTCGCGTTTGGCGGCAACGTCCTGATCGCAACTTCGTTCTACGTGGTGCAGAAGACCTGCCGCACGCGCCTTGCGGGCGACCTCGCGCCCTGGTTCGTCGTGGTCGGCTACAACTTCTTCATCCTGATCGCAGGCACCGGCTATCTGTTGGGCGTCACCCAGTCGAAGGAATACGCCGAACCGGAGTGGTATGCCGACTTCTGGCTGACGATCGTCTGGGTGACGTATCTGCTCGTGTTCCTGTTGACGCTGGTGAAGCGCAAGGAGCCGCACATCTTCGTCGCCAACTGGTTCTATCTGGCGTTCATCATCACCATCGCGGTGCTCCATCTCGGCAACAACCCCGCGCTGCCGGTCTCCTTCCTCGGCTCGAAGTCCTACATCGCTTGGGGCGGCGTCCAAGACGCGATGTTCCAGTGGTGGTATGGCCACAACGCTGTCGGCTTCTTCCTGACCGCCGGCTTCCTGGCGATCATGTACTACTTCATTCCGAAGCGGGCGGAGCGTCCGGTCTATTCCTACCGGCTTTCAATCATCCATTTCTGGGCGCTGATCTTCCTCTACATCTGGGCTGGCCCGCACCATCTGCACTATACGGCGTTGCCGGATTGGGCGCAGACGCTCGGTATGACGTTCTCGATCATGCTCTGGATGCCGTCCTGGGGCGGCATGATCAACGGCCTGATGACGTTGTCGGGTGCCTGGGACAAGCTGCGCACCGATCCCGTGCTGCGCATGATGGTGGTGTCAGTCGCCTTCTACGGCATGTCGACCTTCGAAGGCCCGATGATGTCGATCAAGGTGGTCAATTCGCTGAGCCACTACACCGACTGGACCATCGGCCACGTGCACTCGGGGGCACTGGGTTGGGTCGGCTTCGTCTCGTTCGGCGCGGTCTACTGCCTCGTCCCGTGGCTCTGGAATCGCCAGCTTTACAGCTTGAAGCTCGTCAACTGGCACTTCTGGATATCGACCATCGGCATCGTGCTCTACATCTCCGCGATGTGGGTGTCGGGGATCCTGCAAGGCCTGATGTGGCGTGCCTATACATCGCTCGGCTTCCTCGAATACTCCTTCATCGAGTCCGTCGAAGCCATGCATCCGTTCTACATCATCCGCGCGGCCGGCGGCTCGCTGTTCCTGGTCGGCGCCCTGATCATGGCCTTCAATCTCTGGATGACGGTCAATGCGGGCCAAGCCAGTGAAACCGAGGGTGCCGGTGCCCTTCAGCCTGCCGAATAGGTCATGATATGTCGCTCTGGAACAGACACAAGATCTTTGAGAAGAACTCGATCATCCTCATCGTCGGCATTCTCGTCGTCATTGCCATTGGCGGGCTCGTCGAAATCACGCCGCTGTTCTATCTGAAGAGCACGATCGAAGCGGTCGATGGCGTGCGGCCCTACACGCCGCTCGAGCTTGCCGGCCGCAACATCTACGTCCGCGAGGGCTGCTATCTCTGCCACTCGCAGATGATCCGTCCGCTCCGCGACGAGGTTGAGCGCTACGGCCACTACTCGCTCGCGGCCGAGAGCATGTACGACCATCCGTTCCAGTGGGGATCCAAGCGCACCGGACCGGACCTTGCGCGCGTCGGCGGCAAGTACTCCGACGATTGGCACGTCACTCACCTGATCAATCCGCGGTCGATCGTCCCGCAATCCGTGATGCCTGGATATCCGGCTCTTGCGAAGACGGAACTCGACCCGTCGGACGCCTCGGCTCATCTGCGCACGAACCGCGCGGTCGGCGTGCCCTACACGGACGAACAGATCGCCAATGCGGCCGCAGATCTGAAGGCGCAGACCGATCCCGAGAGTCCCGGCTCCGATGCGTTCCAGAAGCGCTATCCGAAGGCGTTGGTCCGCAATTTCGACGGCAGGGCCGGCAATCCGACCGAACTCGACGCGCTGGTTGCCTATCTGCAGATGCTCGGCACGCTCGTGGACTTCAAGCTTTACAACGAAAAAGCCAATCTGCGCTGACGGGGCACGAAGATGAAAGCGATCATTCAAATCGAGAGTTTCGCGTCGAGCCTGGTCGGCACACTCTGGACCCCGATCTTCGTCGGGATCTTCATCGCCATCGTCGTCTACGCGCTTTGGCCCCGCAACAAATCCTGCTTCGATGCCGCAGCCCGGATGCCGCTGCGTGAGGACTGACGGACATGAGCGAGCACAACGAGATCGACGGTGTATCCGGCCGCAGCACGACCGGTCATGAGTGGGACGGCATCAAGGAGCTGAACACGCCATTGCCGCGGTGGTGGGTCCTGACGTTCTATGCAACGATCATCTGGGCGATCGGCTACTGGGTCGTTTACCCGGCCTGGCCGCTGGTCTCGGGCTACACCGCGGGCCTGTTCCAATATTCGACCCGCGCGAGCGTCGCGACCGACCTTGCCGATCTGGAAAAGCAGCGCGGCGAGAAGATGGCCGTGCTCGGCAACGCGTCGCTTGCCGACATCGAGAAGGATCCGGCTCTGCTTGCGATGGCTCGTGCCCGCGGCAAGACCGTGTTCGCCGACAATTGCGCGCCCTGCCATGGCAGCGGAGGTGCGGGCGCGAAGGGCTACCCGAACCTGAACGACGACGACTGGCTGTGGGGAGGGTCGCTTGACCAGATCATGCAGACGATCCAGTTCGGCGCACGCTCAGGACACGCGAAGACTCATGAAGGGCAGATGCTCGCTTTCGGTCGGGACGGGGTTCTCAAGAAGGACGAGATCGCTACCGTCGCGAATTATGTGCGCTCGCTTTCAGGCCTTTCTACCGCGCCGAAGTTCGACGCTGCCGCAGGGAAGAAGATCTTTGCCGAGAATTGCACCAGCTGCCACGGCGACAACGGCAAGGGCAACCCGGAGCTCGGTGCGCCGAACCTGACCGACCAGATATGGCTCTACGGTTCCGACGAGGAGACGCTGGTTGAGACCATCACCAACGGCCGTGCCAGCGTCATGCCGGCCTGGGTCGGCCGGCTCGACCCGATCACAGTCAAGGCGTTGGCGGTCTACGTGCACTCGCTGGGCGGCGGCAAGTAGCCGCGGTCACGGGCTTAGTCTCGGATCGTTGACCAAGGTCAAATCCGGACTCGGCACAGGGATGTAGGCTTCGATGAAAGCCTCATTCGAGCAGAGTTATGAACAAGCCCGTGTTGCCTCATGAACTCATAACCGACGAAGACGGACCGCTCTACGCGCCTCGCAAGAAGGTATTCCCGCAGAGCGTCTCCGGCCGGTTCCGCTCGATCAAATGGCGGCTGATGGCCGTCTGCCTCGGCGTCTACTACTTGCTGCCCTTCGTACGCTGGAATCGCGGTCTTGGCGCGCCAGATCAGGCGGTCCTGATCGATTTCCCCAATCGTCGCTTCTATTTCTTCTTCATCGAGTTGTGGCCGCAGGAGGTCTATTACTTCACCGGCCTCCTGGTGCTTGCGGCGCTCACCTTGTTCCTGATGAACGCGCTTGGCGGCCGAATCTGGTGCGGCTATCTCTGCCCACAAACGGTCTGGACCGACCTGTTCTATGCGGTCGAGCGCCTGGTCGAAGGCGACCGCCGCGCACAGATGAAGGCCGATGCCGGGCCGATGACCGTAAAGCGCGCCGGTCGCCGTGTGTTGAAGCACGCGATCTGGCTGATGATCGCCTGGTGGACCGGTGGCGCCTGGGTGCTTTATTTTGCCGATGCGCCAACGCTGGTGAGCGATCTGGCGACTTTTCAGGCTCCGGCGATCGCGTATATCTGGATCGCGACCCTGACCGCGTCGACCTATTTGCTGGCCGGCTACATGCGCGAGCAGGTCTGCGTCTATATGTGCCCGTGGCCCCGGATTCAGGCCGCGTTGACCGACGAATGGGCGCTCAACGTTACCTATAAATACGATCGTGGCGAGCCACGTTGCTCGGTGAAGAAGGCGTTCGACATCCGCGCGCTCGGCGAGAAGGCGGGCGATTGCATCGATTGCAACCAGTGCGTTGCCGTGTGTCCGACTGGCATCGACATCCGCGATGGCGCACAACTCGGCTGCATCCAATGCGGCCTGTGCATTGATGCTTGCGATTCGGTCATGACGAAGGTTAGCCGCAAGACCGGCCTGATTGGCTACGATAACGACATCAATGTTCAGCGCCGTGTTGCCGGCAAGGAGGAGATATTCAAGCCCGTTCGTGCACGTACGGTCGTATATGCGGGCTTGATCACGGTGGTCTGCGCAGTGATGCTGTACGCCTTGATGTCGCGGACCCTGCTCGACGTCAATGTGCTGCACGACCGCAACCCCATTGCGGTGCATCTCAGCGACGGCGCGATCCGTAACGGATACACGGTGCGTTTCCTCAACAAGCGCGGCTTCGATCGTGTGGTCGCCATCGACATCGACGGGCCAGCCGATGCAAAGCTGCATGTCATCGGCGCGGACTCCGTGACGCCGGACCGGCCGATGATCGTCCTTGCGCGCGACACCACAACCGAGCTGCGAGTGCTGGTGACGGCGCGGATCGATGGAAAGGCAGAGAAGTCCATGCCGATCACATTCCGTATCACTGACATTGGTCTCGGAGAAGTCGCCTCCGCATCTGATCACTTTGTTCTTCCATAACGACGGATTGTCACCATGGCAGCCTCAAGTTCAGCCGCGCGCCCCATCACCGGACGATTTGTCCTGGTCACGACGGTCGCTTTCTTTGCCGTCGTGATCAGCGTGAACATGGTCATGATGCGTTTTGCAATCACGACGCTGCCGGGAACCGAGGTCGCCAGCGCTTATAGCGCCAGCCTCGCCTATCAGCGCGAGATCGTGGCGGCGAGGCAGCAGAACGAGCGTGACTGGCAAGTAAACGCACACATTGATCGACGGGCTGATGGCACCGCCGCAATCGTTCTCGAGGCGCATGACCACGCCGGCGCGCCTCTGACCGGAATGAGTTTTCTGGCTCGGCTCGAACGGCCGATCGATCGTCGCGCCGATCGAGGGATCGAGGTCGGTGAGGCCGGCCTTGGAAGCTATCGTGGTCGCGTCGACGGTGTCGCCGCAGGGCAGTGGGATCTTGTGATCGAAGGCGATGCCGACGGCCACCGCATGTTCCTGTCCAGAAATCGTGTTCTGCTGAACTGAGGGTGACCCGCATGCAAGCCGATATCGATTTTTCCCATTATCTGAAGAACGCGGGCACCGGGATCGTCCATCTCGATCTCGCGGTCGAGGGCATCAATTGCGCGGGCTGCATGGCCAAGATCGAGCGCAGTCTGACCACCATACCGGACGTCACCTTGGCCCGCGTGAATCTGACCGACAGCCGCCTTGCCCTGGAATGGAAGGCAGGCGCGCTCGATCCGGCGCTGTTTGTGAACCGGCTCGCGGAGCTCGGCTACAAGGCGTATCCATTTGAGCGGGACGATGCCGAAACGCGGGAAGGGCAGCGGGCACAGGGCTTATTGCGCAGGCTGGGTGTCGCCGCTTTTGCCGCGATGAACGTGATGATGCTGTCGGTCCCGGTATGGTCCGGCAACGTCTCCGACATGCTGCCGGAGCAGCGCGACTTCTTCCACTGGCTGTCGGCGTTGATCGTGCTGCCGGCCGCCGCCTATTCGGCGCAGCCTTTCTTCTCATCAGCGCTGTCGGCCCTGCGAGCACGAAGCGTCAATATGGATGTGCCGATCAGTATCGGTATCGTGCTCGCGCTGGCAACCTCGGTGATCGAGACCGTCAATCACGCCGAGCATGCCTATTTCGATGCCGCGATCATGTTGATCGCATTTCTCCTGGCCGGCCGGTACCTCGATCAGAACATGCGGCGGCGCACCCGGGCGTTTGCCGGAAACCTCGCGGCCCTGAAGGCGGAAACCGCGACGAAGTTCATCAGCCCAACAGAGATCAGAACCGTTCCGGCGGCCGCGATCCGGCCGGGCGATATCGTGTTGCTGCGACCCGGCGAGCGCTGCGCGGTAGACGGCAACGTGATCGAGGGCCGCTCCGAGGTCGATCAAAGCCTGATCACCGGCGAAACCTTGCCGGCGATGGTGGCACCCGGCAGCGCCGTGTTCGCCGGCACGCTGGTGCGTTCCGGCACGTTGCGCGTCCGCGCGTCGGCAGCCTCGGGCGGCACGCTGCTGGACGAGATTTCCGGGCTGCTCGAGCACGCGCTGCAGGCGCGCTCGCGCTATCTGCGTCTGGCCGAGCGCGCGTCAAGGCTCTACGCTCCGGTTGTGCACGCGACCGCGCTCCTGACGATGCTCGGCTGGCTGGCGTATGGCGCCAGCTTTCATGATTCGATCGTGACGGCGATTGCGGTCCTGATCATCACTTGCCCCTGCGCGTTGGGCCTTGCCATTCCGGCGGTGCAGACCGTGGCGTCCGGCGCGCTGTTCGGTTCAGGCGTGTTGCTCAACGCCGGCGATGCGATCGAGCGGATCGCCGAGATCGACCGGGTGATCTTCGACAAGACGGGAACCCTGACTCTGCCGGAGCTCGATGTGGCCAATCTCTCGGACATTCCCGACGATGTCGTGAGGCTCGCGGGCCGGCTGGCGCTTTCGAGCCGGCACCCGGTCGCTGCCGCGGTGGCGCGCAAGGCGGGCGCGGCCTCACCACTGCCTGATATCCAGGAGGAGCCGGGCCAGGGCGTCCACGGCTTTCACGAGGGGTGTCCGATCCTGCTGGGCCGCCCGTCATTCTGCGGCGCCAATGACCTCGCCAACGAGATCCTGTGCCACGATCCGGAAGCATCCGTCGTCGCATTCAGGCATGGCGAGACCAGATACGCTTTCGCGGTTCGGCAACGGTTGCGGCTGGACGCCGCCGATGTGGTGGCGGATTTGGCGCGCATGGGCCTCGCCGTCGAGATCGTGTCGGGGGACCGTGAGCCTGCTGTTCGGCTGGCGGCCCGGATGCTTGGCGTGCATGAATGGCGCGCCGAGGTCTCTCCGGTCGACAAGATCACCCGGATCGAGGAATTGGCGCGTCAGGGCTGCAAGGTATTGATGGTCGGCGACGGTTTGAACGATGCGCCGGCGCTGGCTACGGCGCACGCCTCGATGTCGCCCGTCACGGCCACGCATGTCAGCCAGGCGGTCGCGGACGCTGTTTTCCTTGGCGAACACCTCGCGCCGGTGCTGACCGCGGTCAAGGTATCCCGCAAGGCGTTGCGGCTGATGCGGCAAAACCTCTGGCTCGCCGTCATATACAACGTCTTGGCCGTGCCGATCGCGATAACCGGCCTGGTCACTCCATTGATCGCCGCGGCGGCCATGTCAGGCTCCTCGGTCATCGTGATGCTCAATGCGCTGCGAGCGCGAACGAGGGAGGCAGTCTGATGGAAATTCTGGTCATTCTGGTGCCGCTGGCGCTCGCGCTCGGCTTTGCCGGCCTGCTCGGCTTTCTCTGGTCACTCAAGACCGGCCAGTATGACGATCTTGATGGCGCGGCCTGGCGCGCCATCGCCGACGATGAGCCCGTCAGGGCCGATCCAAGTAGTGAAAATACACCAGTGAAATCGCCGATGCGGTGGCCAACGCGGTACAGGCGAGAGCCAGGACGAGTGTCCAGTCCGCCCGCCGCGATTGCGGCATCCGTGACCGCAGGAGCAGGACCGAGACCAGTCGGTTGATGGGACCAAACCGCGCCATTGTCAGCAGCAGGACATCGGCAGGACATCGGGCCGCCAGTAGCGCCAGTGCGTCGCCGACACAGTGATAGGTTGCATCGTGGCAGCGTCCAGCCAGCCCTCGGTGTGGCGGACGCAGGGGATGTCGAGCAGCTGACCTTGGCTATCAATCACCGCAAGTTCGAGCACGCATCAAAATGGCGCCGACGCAATGCGGCGCCATCCGAAAAGAGCGAACCAGCGAAGCCGTGATGTGAATATGTCACGCATGCGGCATTGATTGTTCAATGAGCAATAGCTCGATGGTCTCGAAAGGACGGCACATTGACTTAGCTCAACTTGCGGCGACCATCGAGTAGCCTGTTGGTTGCAGCAGAGCGGATGCTTGGCGTTACGATGCGCGCGCCAAGAACCAAACCTCACCGAGTGGGCGGCAAAGCAGCCGCCAAGTTCGGCACTTTTCTTGACCAAGTGAAATCAGCCGCCACTATCGCACGGCGCCGCGTACAAAAGTTGGTATTGAAGTTAGTACGACCTTGTGGATGTACAGACCGGCATCGATGCGCTCGTAGTCCGCAAGTCGGCGACTGGGTAAATCGTCCTGTCTTTTCGATCGATGCCAATTGCGGAGACGACGTGCGCGCGCGACGCTTCCGGTTGTTCGGAAAAAGGCCTGTTTGGAAGTAGGTCTAGGTGGTGTGGACACTTATCGCATCCATAAGACGATGGCTGCGAGAGTGACGACGGCCAGGTAATTTCGGGCGGTCTTTTCGAAGCGGGTTGCAACGCGGCGGAACTGCTTGAGCTTTGAGAAGCAGCATTCGACGAGATGACGCTGGGCATAGAAATGCTTGTCGAGTGGATATTTGAGCGCCCGTGACGGGTTGTTGGGGATCACGGCGAGCGCGCCTTTGGCGGCGATGGCTTGGCGCAAGTGATCGGCGTCATAGGCCGTATCGGCCATGACGACCTCGGCGGATAAGCCTTCGATCAATGCGGCGGCTTGCGGTGCATCGCCCTTCTGACCTGCGGTAAGCGTGAACCGCACCGGACATCCCAAGCCTCGAACGGCCATATGTATCTTGGTGCTCAGGCCGCCGCGCGAGCGGCCGATCGCTTGATCTTCCGCTTGATCTTCAGACCCCCCTTTTTGGCGCCGGCGGCGTGCTGATGCGCCCGAACAATGGTGGAATCGACGATCAGATATTCGAAGTCCGGATCATCGGACATCGCCTCGAAGATCCGCCACCAAACACCCTTGATGCTCCATCGACTGAAGCGCCGGAACACGCTGTTCCAGTCCCCAAACACCTCCGGAAGATCGCGCCAGGGAGACCCCGTACGCACGATCCACAGCACACCTTCCACGAACATCCGGTTGTCGCGCCCGGTGGAGCCCTTCTGATCGGGGCGCCCTATGATCAGCGGCGCTATCCGCTCCCACGCCGCGTCGCTCAATACCAAACGGTCCATCACACCCAAGGCGGCCTCCCCAAAAGCAGCCTTGAATCTGATTTGCTCCTAAAAGGGAATCCTTAGAGTCCACACCACCTAGCCCGGCAGCTGTGGGAAGATGCGATCGAGCCGGTAGGATAGAGGCCGTAGCCCTTTCCGGGGAACGCGATGAAGATTTGGCGATCGGCGGGGACTACCCGAAATCCAAGATCAAGCGTAATTGCCGCCATGGCAAAACCTTCGGACAATCGAAAAAGCGGAATCAACTCAAAGCTTACAAAAGTACGCCCGGTTGTGCCGCTACAATGAGTCAATCGAACGATCGGCTATTGGCGCGCAACGTTTGCGGCAGGTGTAGGTTGGATTGGGGGTTGTCAGGGTGATATTGAAAAAAAAACGTCAATAGTGGCAGTATCTTAATGGAGACAATGGCGGAGACGGAGGGATTCGAACCCTCGATAGGCCTTTACAAGCCTATAACGGTTTAGCAAACCGCCGCCTTCAGCCACTCGGCCACGTCTCCAATGGCGCCGATATGCCCGAGAGGGCGCTGAGCCGCAAGCGGCAGATTCAGATTGCGACAAGGTGATTTGGTGGCAGCTGCGCCGACGGCCGCCCTGGAGCCTTCATATAGAGCGCCAATCGGGAGGCGTTGACGCAGCAAATCGCACGAAATTCTAATTATAACAATGAGTTGCGTCAGGATTCGGCCGCGATCCGTCGCAAGCCTGTTGAAAACCGCTCCCGCCGGTCATTCCACGCTGGCGCCGCGGTGCAGGTCGGCCTCGATCTGCAACCGGGTCCCGCCGCCGAAGCGGGCGCGATAGACCTGCAGGTTCTCCATGATCCGCTGGACGTAGTTCCGCGTCTCCGAGAACGGAATCAGCTCGACCCAGTCGACCGCGTCGACCTTGGGATCGCGCGGGTCGCCGTAGCGCTCGATCCACTTCTTCACGCTGCCGCGGCCGGCATTGTAGGCGGCGAAGGTCAGGATGTAGGAGCCGCGGTAGTCCTCGAGCAGCCCGCCGAGCTCGGCGGCGCCAAGCATCGCGTTGTAGACCGGGTCGGTCTTCATCCGGTTGAGGTCGAAGCCGATGCCGGCGCGCTTGCAGACGTAACGTCCGGCGTCGGGCGTCACCTGCATCAAGCCGTAGGCCTGGGCCGGCGACACCACGGCCGGATTGAACGCGCTCTCCTGGCGCGCAATCGCATAGACGACGCTCTGCTCGACCTCCGGCCCGACCTGGCGGAACGACGGAATGCCGTTGACCGGATAGGCGTAGTGGTCGAACGGCAGTCCGCGGTTGAGCGCGGACTTGCCCATCAGCAGCATGCCGCGTGCGTCGCCGTTGCGTGCGGTCAGCTCGCCGAGGCCGGCCAGCGCTTCCGGATCGCCATTGTCGCCGAGGTCGCCGTAGATCGGGATCGCGAGCTCGCGCGCGTCGATCTCGTACAGCAGCGCCACTGCGCGTACGATCTCCAGCCGATCGGCGCCGCGGCCGCGCGGCGCGCTGTTCAGCTCGATCTGCGGCAGGCCGAGTTTTGCGCGCGCCAGCTGTCCGTAGTAGCTGGTGGATTGTTCGGCCGCGCGTGCATAGGCGGCGCGAGCCTCCTGGCCGCGGCCGGCGGCTTCCGCGGCGCGGCCCTGCCAATAGCCGGCACGCGCCAGCGCGGTCGGGTTGGCGCTGCCGACGCCGATCCGCGCGAAATGCTGGGCGGCGAGGGCGGGATCGTTGAGGAAGCGCAGCGCGATCCAGCCGGCGGTGAATTCCTGCTCGGTCTTGTAGATGTCGCGGGCCGGCAGCGCCGCGTCGCGCGCGATCAGATAGGCGGTGCGAAACTCGTTGGTGTCGATCATCTTGCGCGCCAGCAGCCGGCGCTCGATCCACCATTCGTCGACATTGTAGAGGCGAGAGGCTTCCTTCGGCGCGCTCAGCATCAGCCGCGCGGCTTCATCGAATTTCTCTTCACGGCGGAGCAACTGGATCTTCGCGAACAAATAGCCGGTGTCGCCGGAGAGTTCGCTCGGCACCGCTTCGAGCAGCGCGCGCAGGTTCGAGCCCTTGCGGGTGGCGGCGATGCGGGCCTTGGCCAGCGCCACGTAACCGGAGCCGAGCCGCTTGGCCTCGCGTATGCCGGCAGCCTCGTTGTCAGTGCCGTAGAGCATGGTGTCCATGCGCGCCTTGTGGTCGCCGGCGGTGAGGAACGAGCCGAACAGATCGAGCGCGGCGGTTTCGGTGTCCTCGCTCATCCCGTCGTTGCGCCAGGCCTCGCGGACCAGGCGCTCGGCATTGCCGCGGTCGCCGCGGCCGATCATCACCTTGGCGAGCGCGAGCCGGCCCTTGGCCGAAACCGGCGATTCATTCTGGAACCAAGCCCAGACCGCGGAATCGTCGCGACGGTCGTCCCACAGCGAGGCCTCGATGCGGCGGCGCAGGAAGGTCTGCGAGGGCCAGCTCGGATTGGCGTCGAGGAAGCTGCGGTAGCGCTCGACCGAGGCGCCATTGTCCTCGCTGCGCAGGATCAGCCATTCGGCAAGCTTGCGCGCGACCGGATCGGAGATCGAGGCCTCGGCCTCGGTGGCGTCGGAAGGCCTGCGCTTGCGCAGCAGCTCGACGACGTTGGCGAGCGCGTCCTTGTCTGACTGCGACGTCGACGATGTCGCGGCCACCGCCGCAGGCACCACCGGCTTGCGCACGACAGGGGCGGCATGCTGGCGAGTCGCGGGAACCAGCGCGGGGGCGGCGACGCTGGCGGGCGTCGGTTTCTTTGGCAGACTTCCCGTCGAAGCGGGCGCGGTGGTCTTGTGCGTGTCGGTCTTTGACCCCGTGCTCTTGGAATCGGTGGTCTTGGGATGAACGGTCTTGGCGTCCGTCTTGGCCGCGCCGGACTTGGAAGCAGTTGTCTTCGCGGCGTCGGTCTTTGCGGAGTCGCTCTTGGTTGCGGCTGGCTTTGAAGCAGCCGCCTTGGGAGCGTCGGCATTGGGAGCAGCCGCCTTGGGAGCGGCAGACTTCGGTGCCGCGGCTTTGGGAGTGGCGGCCTTCGGCGCGGCGGCCTTGGGAGCCGCGGCTTTGGGAGCGGCGTTGTCGGCAGCCGGCGGTGTTGCCGGCGCATCCGCGGCGGCCCATGCATCTGATGTGACGGCGGCAAGGCCGACAACGAGCGCGAGGCTCGTCGCCAGCGCCGTCGATCGCAATGTGCCTGCGCGGGCGGAACGGATCACGAAAGTCCTCTGCGGCCCCGAATCATCTGGTCGTTCGGGCCAAGGGTTTCTTACATGGGTTTCTTATTTGATTGAAAACGTAGACAAAATACTAAGAAGTCTGCCGGTGCGGCTGTTTGCGCCAGCACCACGGCAAAATCGCGGCTGGAACCGGCTAGGAATAGGTACGGTGCGGCCCTTTCGCCTGTCGGCCAGACCCGATATGAATTGCCTTTCGTGGCGTTTCGCATCGACCAGTGCCGGTCGCACGGACGCGAAGCGCCAACAAGAACGGTCCGTCGACCTAGCCTATAGCCTGAAGCGTTTGGAGGAAGTCCATGGCAGCCAAGACAAAATTCCGGGGGTCATTCACTGCCTTGGTGACGCCCTTCAAGAACGGCTCGGTGGACGAGGCGGCCTTCCGCAGCCTCGTGAACTGGCAGATCGCCGAGGGCACGCACGGCCTGGTGCCGGTCGGCACGACAGGCGAGAGCCCGACGCTCAGCCATGACGAGCACAAGCGGGTGGTCGAGTGGTGCATCGAGGAGGCCAGCGGCCGGGTGCCGGTGATCGCCGGCGCCGGCTCGAATTCGACCAAGGAAGCGATCGAGCTCGCCGAGCACGCGGAGAAGGCAGGGGCCAACGCGGTGCTGGTCGTGACGCCGTACTACAACAAGCCGACCCAGGAAGGCATGTACCAGCACTTCAAGGCGATCAACGATGCGATCGGCATTCCGATCATCATCTACAACATCCCGCCGCGCTCGGTGATCGACATGTCGGTCGACACCATGAAGCGGCTGTTCGAGCTGAAGAACATCGCCGGCGTCAAGGACGCGACCGCGAGCATGGTGCGGGTCTCGCAGCAGCGCGCCGCGATGGGCGAGGACTTCAACCAGCTGTCCGGCGAGGACGCGACGATCATCGGCTACATGGCGCATGGCGGCCATGGCTGCATCTCGGTGACCTCGAACGTCGCGCCGCGACTGTGCTCGGAATTCCAGACCGCCTGGCAGAAGGGCGACGTCACCACGGCGCTGAAGATCCATGACAAGCTGATGCCGCTGCACACCAATCTGTTCATCGAGAGCAATCCGGCGCCGGTGAAGTACGCGATGTCGCTGCTCGGCAAACTGGACGAGAAGCTGCGCCTGCCGATGGTGCCGGTCACCGAAGCGACCCGTACTGCTGTCCGCAGCGCCATGGTGCATGCCGGCCTGATCAACTGAGCCGGACCGGACCTGCCGTGAACAATGCCGTGCGCAATGTCGAAGAGAAGGGGGTGGGCATGCTGAAGGAATTCCGCGAATTCGCCATGAAGGGCAATGTCGTCGACCTCGCCGTCGGCGTCATCATCGGCGCAGCCTTCGGCGCGATCGTCACCTCGCTGGTCGGCGACATCATCATGCCGATCATCGGCGCGATCACGGGCGGGCTCGATTTCTCCAACTATTTCACCGGACTTTCCAAGGCGGTCAACGCGACCAACCTGGCCGACGCCAAGAAGCAGGGGGCGGTGCTCGCCTGGGGCAACTTCCTCACGTTGACGCTCAACTTCCTGATCATCGCCTTCGTGCTGTTCCTGGTCATCCGTGCCATGAACCAGTTCAAGCGCAAGGATGAGGCCAAGGCCGCCGAGCCGCCGAAGCCGTCCGACGAGGTCGTGCTGCTGACGGAAATCCGCGACCTCCTCAAGAAGGGCTAAAGTGGCCGACAAGAACGAACGTCCGATCAAGGTTGTCGCCGAAAACCGAAAGGCCCGCTTCAACTACGCCATCGAGGATACGATCGAGGCCGGCATCTCGCTGACCGGCACCGAGGTGAAATCGATCCGCAGCGGCAAGAGCACGATCGCGGAATCCTATGCGGATTCCAAGAACGGCGAGATATGGCTGATCAACGCCAATATCCCCGAATATCTGCAGGCCAACCGCTTCAACCACGAGCCGAAGCGGCCGCGCAAGCTGCTGCTGCATCGCAAGCAGATCAACAAGCTGCTCGGCGCTGTCGACCGCGAGGGCATGACGCTCATTCCGCTGAAGCTGTACTTCAACGAGCGCGGCCGTGCCAAACTGCTGCTCGCGATCGCCAAGGGCAAGAAGCTGCACGACAAGCGCGAGTCCGAGAAGAAGCGCGACTGGGGCCGCGAGAAGAGCCGCCTGATGCGGGCGCGAGGATAGGGCGAGTAGCGAATGGCGAGTGGCGAATAGGACAGGAACGACATCCTTCTTCCATTCGCTATTGCCACTCGCCATTCGCGCCTTGTTGGAGCGTAGCATGACTCAATCGAGCCTGACCGATGTCGACTGGAGCAAGATCCCACCGCCCACGGACGACGGCGGCGCGGCGCATCTGACCGGCATGACGATCCCGCCGGTGACCTTGCGCGCCACCAACGACACGTCGGTGACGTTGTCGGCGCTCGAGGGCCACACCGTGGTGTTCGCCTATCCGCGGACCGGCGAGCCCGGCAAGATCGGGCTGGTCGATGATTGGGACATGATCCCGGGCGCCCGCGGCTGTACGCCGCAAACCTGCGCGTTCCGCGACCTGTTCGCCGACCTGAAGGCGGCCGGGGCGGGGCAGGTGTTCGGGCTGTCGACCCAAAGCAATGCGTACCAGACCGAAATGGCGTCACGCCTGCACCTGCCGTTCCCGGTGCTGTCCGACGAAGCGCTGGAACTGACGAAGGCCTTGAGGTTACCGACCATGTCGGTTGCCGGGCTGACGCTGATCAAGCGGCTCGCGCTTGTGATCGACGACGCTCGCATCACGCAGGTATTCTATCCGGTGTTTCCGCCGGATCGGAACGCCGACGATGTGCTGGGGTGGCTCAGGGAACATCCGGTCAAGTAGATGTCGGGAACGCCGGTGATCGACGAGTACATCGCCGGGTTTGGCTCGTCTGCGCTCGGAGAATTCGCCGAGAGCATGCCGTGGGAGTTGACGCTCGGCGCGGTTGGAATTGTCGAGCGTCTGCTGGGTGGCTTGCGTGACGGTTACGCGATCGCCGATGGTGTTGCCGTGCATTGTACGTCAACGATCGAGGGTGGTGCCGTCGTCAAGGGGCCGGCCATCGTTGGGCCAGGTTGTTTCATTGCTGCAGGCGCGTACGTCCGCGGCGGCTGCTGGTTGGAGGCCAATTGCATTCTTGGGCCTGGAGCCGAGCTGAAGTCCTCATTCGTCTTCACAGGCTCAAAGCTCGCTCATTTCAACTTCGTTGGAGACAGCCTTCTCGGCAGCGGGGTCAATCTTGAGGCAGGATCGATCATCGCCAACTACCGAAACGAATTGGTCAGGCCGATGATTTCGTTCTTCCACAAGGGCACACGGCTTGAGACGGGAGTCGAAAAGTTTGGCGCCCTCGTTGGCGACCGAACAAGGATCGGCGCTAACGCGGTTGTCGCGCCGGGCGCAATCCTGGCGCCCGCAATGGTTGTGAAGCGCCTGTCGCTGATCGATCAGGCGGTCGGCGAGGGCTGATCCCTAACCGAGGTCCTTCCGCACGGTCGCGAAGACCTTGCGGAACATGTCGGTCGTCAACACGCCCGTGTTCGTGTTGTAACGCGAGCAGTGATAGCTGTCGTAGAGCTTAAAGGTGCCAGCGCTATGCACTGCACCGTGCACAAAGGGCGCCGCAGCCAGCCGGATGGCCAGCGCCTTCAACGTCGATTCGTGGGCGATTCGCCCGAGCAGCACGATCGCGCGCAGCTTCGGCATCGTGGCGATGGTGGCGCTCAGGAATTGCCGGCAGGTGTTGATCTCGGCCGGCAGCGGCTTGTTCTGCGGCGGCACGCAACGCACCGCGTTGCTGATCCGGCTGTCGACCAGCTTCAGTCCGTCGTCCGGGCGTGCCTGATAGACGCCGCTGGCGAAGCCATATTCAAGCAGGGTCGCGTAGAGCAGGTCACCGGCATAATCGCCGGTGAAAGGACGGCCGGTGCGGTTGGCGCCCTGCATGCCCGGCGCTAGCCCGACGATCAACAGCCGCGCATTTGGGTCGCCGAAAGACTCCACCGGCGAGTTGAACCAGTCCGGGTGGAGGGCCCGCGTTTGTGCGCGGAAGTCGGCCAGCCTGACACAGAGCTGACAGTTGCTGTCGGGGCGCGTAGGTGCGGCGACGAGGTTACTCGTCGAAATCGTCATCGGCTCCCCGTGGGGCCATGGTGGTGGTCGCGCGCTGCAGGAATTGCGGGGAGTGGTGACGCGGTTCGCGCGGGGCCGGACGTTCGGACGGATCGCGGCCGAGCTTGGATTGCAGCTCGACGAGGTCGGTGAAGACGTCGGCCTGGCGGCGCAGCTCGTCGGCGATCATCGGCGGCTGGCTGGCAATGGTGGAGATGACGGTGACGCGGACGCCGCGGCGCTGCACCGCCTCGACCAGGGAACGGAAGTCGCCATCGCCGGAAAACAGGATCATCTGGTCGATGTGTTCGGCAAGTTCCATGGCATCGACCGCGAGCTCGATGTCCATATTGCCCTTCACCTTGCGGCGGCCACTGGCGTCGATGAATTCCTTGGTGGCCTTGGTGACGACGGTGTAGCCGTTGTAGTCGAGCCAGTCGATCAGCGGACGGATCGACGAGTACTCCTGATCCTCAATGATCGCCGTGTAGTAGAACGCCCGCAGCAGCGTGCCTCGACTCTGGAATTCCTTGAGGAGGCGCTTGTAGTCGATGTCGAAGCCCAGCGTCTTTGCGGTTGCGTACAGATTGGCTCCGTCGATGAAGAGCGCGATCTTGTTGGAAACAGGTGACGACATCAAAGTGTTCTCGCGTGGTTGTTAGTGTTTTTAGCGCAGCGGCGAACGACCGCGCGCAATTTCCTGCGTTGCTGCCTAAAGTTCTGTGAATCTTTCCCCACGACAGTCACCACCGCAATTATGGTGAGGCGAGGGCAAAAAGCCTAGACCTTTGACATTGCAATGAAGAGATTTACTTGTCTGGGACAGCAACCTAGCCATGTCGTCAGACGCTCCGGCCCTTCTGGCCCCGGCAGATCGGGTTATCAGAGCCTGTTGGGAAGGCAAATCACAAATTTTACCTTGCGAAACCGGGGCTAGCCCTATAACTAACCCTCATAACCAACATGTTCGGTCCCTTTTTACCACGGAGCGCCTCGAGATGGCTCGCGTCACCGTCGAAGATTGCATTGATAAGGTCGACAATCGTTTCGACCTGGTCCTGTTGGCTGCGCATCGCGCCCGGATGATCTCGTCGGGCTCGCAACTCACGGTTGATCGCGACAACGACAAGAACCCGGTGGTCTCGCTGCGGGAGATCGCCGATTCGACGATCTCGCCGGAAGACCTGAAAGAGGAACTCGTGCACTCGCTGCAGAAGTTCGTCGAGGTCGACGAGCCCGAGCCCGACACCGTGCCGCTGATCGGTTCCGCCGGTGCCAGCGTTGATGCAGACGACACCGAGGTCGCGGTCGAGCGGATGACTGAGGAAGAGCTGCTGAAGGGCCTCGAAGGCCTGGCGCCCCCGGAAGAGCAGCCCGAGGAAGACGAATAAGCTCCTCGTTTCGGATTGATTTGAAAAAGGCCCGGACATTGCTCCGGGCCTTTGCTTTTGTTGACAATTTCGCTGTTACGGTGCGTCCTATGCGGGCGCGGGAAATTGAACGGTTCCAAGGCCCGCGCAGGGTGCTGCTTCATTCGAAAGCGCACTAGATTGAGCAAGGTGGGACGTTCTGGTCCCGCGGGAGAGGCATCGCGTTCATGGCGTATCGACGCCGCAGTTCCATCCAGATGCAGGCTGCAACCGAAACGGTCGCAGTGGCGCCGACGTCGTCCGCGGCGGAGCGGCCGGCCAAGCCGCGGACGCGCATGATGCGACAATATGACCTTGTCGAGCGCGTCCGCTCCTATAACCCCGATACCAACGAGGACCTGCTCAACCGCGCCTATGTCTACGCCATGAAAGCGCACGGCACGCAGACCCGTGCCTCCGGCGATCCCTATTTCTCGCATCCGCTCGAGGTCGCCGCGATCCTCACCAACCTCAAGCTCGACGATGCCACGATCGTCGCGGCCCTGCTGCACGACACGATCGAGGACACCGAGGCGACGCGCGCCGAGATCGATCATGTCTTCGGCCACGAGATCGGGGCGCTGGTCGAAGGCCTGACCAAGCTGAAGCGGCTGGAGCTGGTGTCGCGCGAGGCCAAGCAGGCCGAGAATCTGCGCAAGCTGTTGCTGGCGATTGCTGACGACGTCCGCGTGTTGCTGATCAAGCTCGCCGACCGCCTGCACAACATGCGCACGCTGGAATTCGTGCCGCCGGCCTCGCGCCGCCGCATCGCCGACGAGACGCTGGACATCTATGCGCCGCTCGCCGGCCGCATGGGTATGCAGGAGATGCGCGAGGAGCTCGAGGACCTGTCCTTCTTCGTGCTCGATCCCGAGGCCTATGCCGTGGTCAAGCAGCGGCTCGACGCGCTGGCCGAGCGCAACCGCAATTTGATCGGCGAGATCGAAAGCCAGCTCTCCAAGAACCTGCAGAAGAACGGCATCACCGCGCGGGTGTTCGGTCGCCGCAAGCAGCCGTTTTCGATCTGGACCAAGATGGAGCGCAAGTCGGTCGGCTTCGAGCAACTGTCCGACATCTACGGCTTCCGCGTCATCCTCGACGATGTCGGTGCCTGCTACCGCGCGCTCGGCATCGTCCACACCACCTGGCCGGTGGTGCCGGGCCGCTTCAAGGACTACATCTCGACGCCGAAGCAGAACGACTACCGCTCGATCCACACCACCGTGATCGGTCCGGGCAAGCAGCGCGTCGAGCTGCAGATCCGCACCGAGGAGATGAACCAGATCGCCGAGTTCGGCATCGCCGCGCACGCCTTCTACAAGGAAGGGGCGGGCTCGCCGCACGAGCGGATGAAGCACGAGTCCAACGCCTTCGCTTGGCTGCGCCACACCATCGGCATCCTTTCGGAAAGCGCCAACCCGGAAGAGTTTCTGGAGCACACCAAGCTCGAGCTGTTCCACGACCAGGTGTTCTGCTTCACGCCGAAGGGCAAGCTGATCGCGCTGCCGCGCAACGCCAATGTGATCGATTTCGCCTATGCCGTGCACACCGGTGTCGGCAACAGCGCGGTCGGCTGCAAGATCAATGGCAAGTTCGCGCCGCTGTCCTCCGAGCTGCAGAATGGTGACGAGGTCGAGGTGCTGACCTCGAAGGCGCAGTCGGCGCCGCCGTCGGCCTGGGAAGCGCTCGCCCGCACCGGCAAGGCGCGCGCCGCGATCCGGCGTGCCACCCGTGATGCCGTGCGCGACCAGTATGCCGGCCTCGGCCGCCGCATCGTCGACCGCCTGTTTGCCCGCGCCAAGATCGAATATGCCGACGACAAGCTGAAGGGCGCATTGCCGCGGCTCGCGCGGACCTCGATCGAGGACGTGATGGCCTCGGTCGGGCGCGGCGAGATCAAGGCTTCCGATGTCGCGCGCGCGATGTATCCCGACTACAAGGAAGAGCGCCTGGTGCGCTATGGCGCCAAGAAGGGGCTCGCCGCCAAGCTGAAGACGCAGACCCCGCCGCATCCGGCGCGCGCCACCTCGGTGATCCCGGTGCGCGGCATCAATTCCGACCTGCCGGTGAAATTCGCGCCGAACGGCGGTGCCGTGCCGGGCGACCGGATCGTCGGCATCGTGACGCCGGGCGAGGGGATCACGATCTATCCGATCCAGTCGCCGGCGCTGAAGGATTTCGAGGAGGAGCCGGAGCGCTGGCTCGACGTGCGCTGGGACATCGACGAGACCATGCCGCAGCGTTTCCCGGCGCGTATCCTGGTCCACAATGTGAACGAGCCCGGCAGCCTCGCCCAGATCGCCACCGTGATCGCCGAGCACGACGGCAATATCGACAACATCCACATGTCGCGCCAGTCGCCGGATTTTACGGAGCTGACCATCGATCTTGAGGTCTATGACCTCAAGCATCTCCTCGCTATCATCGCGCAGTTGCGCGCCAAGGCCGTCGTCGCAAAGGTCGAGCGCGTCAATGGTTGAATATGGATGCGCGGGGCATAGGCGAGCGGAAGCGACGCCGTCCTCCGGACGGCTATGCCCGCGCATCACGAGTTAGATTTGCAGGTCCAAGAAATGTCAAAAGCTCCTCCGCTGCGCCTCGGTATCAATGTCGATCACGTCGCGACCTTGCGCAATGCGCGCGGCGGGGCGCGGCCCGATCCGGTGCGGCTGGCGCTCGCCGCGATCGAAGCCGGCGCCGACGGCATCACCGCGCATTTGCGCGAGGATCGCCGTCACATCCGCGACGAGGACATGGCACGGCTCAAGGCCGAGATCTCCAAGCCGCTGAATTTCGAGATGGCGGCGACCGACGACATGCTGCGGATTTCGCTCGCCACCAAGCCCCACGCCGTCTGCCTGGTGCCGGAGCGGCGCCAGGAACTCACCACCGAAGGTGGCCTCGACGTGGTCGGCCAGCACAATGCGCTGGCGCCGTTCATCGCGCGGCTCAATGATGCCGGCATCCGGGTCTCGCTGTTCATCGCCGCCGATCCAAGGCAGATCGAGATGGCGGCGAAGCTGAAGGCACCCGTGATCGAGATCCATACCGGCGGCTGGTGCGACGCCGTGGTCGACGGCCGCGCCGACAAGGCGGAGGCCGAATGGAAGCGCATCGTCGATGGCGCCAAGCTCGCGCAGGCGGCCGGGCTCGAGGTCCATGCCGGCCATGGGCTCGACTATGAGACCGCGGAGACGATTTCCGCGCTGCCCGAGATTCGCGAGCTGAACATCGGTTACTTCATGATGGGCGAGGCGCTGTTCGTCGGCATCGCCGGGACGGTGCGCGAGATGCGCGCGGCGATGGACCGCGGCCGCGCCAGGGCGCAAGGCGCAGTCGGCGCATGATCATCGGCATCGGCTCCGACCTGATCGATATCACGCGGGTCGCGAAGGTGATCGAGCGCCATGGCGAGCGATTCCTCGATCGCATCTTCACCGATGCCGAGCGCGCCAAGGCGATGCGCCGGGCCAACAATGAGAAGATGGTGGTGGCGACCTACGCCAAGCGCTTCGCCGCCAAGGAGGCCTGCTCCAAGGCGCTCGGCACCGGTATCCGGCGCGGGGTATGGTGGAAGGACATGGGGGTGGTCAACCTGCCGGGAGGGCGGCCGTCGATGCGGCTGACCGGTGGCGCGCTGGCCCGGCTCCAGGAACTGACGCCCGAGGGCATGCAGGCGCAGATCGACCTTTCGATCACAGACGATTGGCCGCTGGCGCAGGCCTTCGTCATAATTTCGGCGGTTGCTCCGGCCAGATGAGCGCAGGGCGCCGGAATCGGCCGGAAAACTTCAGCAAACTAAAAAATCATTGACATTTCAATGAATTGCGAAGTTTTGAGGCGGCGATTGATTGCGCCCTTGCGAACAACCGTCTAAAACGCCGCTGGGTATATCGAGCGAGACGCGAATTTCGGGTTTAGGTCGGGATTTGCCCTCAAGATCAGAATCAAGGCCATTTTCCTCACGCGGGGATCGAGCGCTTCGCGTGGAGAGAACGTTCTGCCACCGCGCGGGTATCTGGGCCCGCGGGAATTGGGAAAGCAATGAGCGCGACCACCGGGACCAAATCTGAGAGCGGCTTTGGCGAGACCATCCGCGTCGTCATCCATGCCCTTCTAATCGCGCTCGTCATCCGCACCTTCCTGTTCCAGCCGTTCAACATCCCGTCGGGCTCGATGAAGGCGACGTTGTTGGTGGGAGACTACCTGTTCGTGTCGAAATATTCCTACGGCTATAGCCATTATTCGATCCCGTTCTCGCCGAACATCTTCTCGGGGCGCATCTTCGGCTCGGAGCCGAACCGCGGCGACATCGTGGTGTTTCGCCTGCCGCGCGACGACTCCACCGACTACATCAAGCGCGTCATCGGACTGCCGGGCGACCGGATCGAGGTCAGGAACGGGCTGCTCTACATCAATGATGAGCCGATCAAGCGGGAACGGCTGAGCGACTTCATCGGCGAGGACCCTTGCGGCTCGGCGGATGCCTCCGCCCGCGTCAAGCGCTGGAAGGAAACCCTGCCGAACGGCGTCAGCTATGAGGCGCTGGACTGCACCGACAACAGCTACATGGACAACACCATCGTCTACACCGTTCCGCCCGGCCATTTCTTCATGATGGGCGACAACCGCGACAATTCCACCGACAGCCGCTTCCTGTCGCAGGTCGGCTACGTGCCGTTCGAGAACATCATCGGGCGGGCCCAGATGATCTTCTTCTCGATCGCCGAGGGCGAGCAGGCCTGGATGATCTGGCGCTGGCCGTTCGCGGTGCGGTGGAACCGCCTATTCTCCATCGTGCGATGAACGACGACACCGCAGCCATCAACGATCAAGCGCCCGCCGGCGAGCCGAGCCCGACGCCTGCCGCGGATGGCACGGCTGCGCCGAAGAAGCGGCGCAGCAAGGCCGCCAAGGCGGCCGAAGAGAAGGCCGCGATCGCCGGCACCGAGGCGCGCATCGGGTACAATTTCTCGGATCCCGCGCTGCTGACCACCGCGTTCACCCACGTCTCCGCGCTGAAGCCCGCCACCCGCAACCGCGCCGACAGCTACCAGCGGCTGGAATTTCTCGGCGACCACGTGCTCGGCCTGATCGTCTCGGACATGCTGTTCCGGGCGTTCCCGAAGGCCGACGAGGGCGAATTGTCGAAGCGGCTCGCCGACCTCGTGCGCAAGGAGAGCTGCGCCGACGTCGCCAAGTCGCTCGGACTGCTCGAGGACATCAAGCTCGGCATGGTGAAGGCGGTCGAGGGCGCGCGGCTGCGTAAGTCCGTGCTCGGCGACATCTGCGAAGCGGTGATCGGCGCGATCTTTCTCGACGGCGGCTACGAGGCCGCGCGCCAGTTCGTCGAGCGCAACTGGACCGAGCGGATGCACAAGCTGCGCCGGCCGCTGCGCGATCCCAAGACCGTGCTGCAGGAATGGGCGCAGGGCAAGGGACTGCCGACGCCGGTCTATCGCGAGGTCGAACGCACCGGCCCGCACCACGATCCGCAATTCCGCGTTGCGGTCGACCTGCCGGGACTGGCCTCCGCCGAGGGGCTCGGCGGCAACAAGCGCGCAGCCGAGAAAGCAGCAGCATCCGCCATGATCGAGCGTGAAGGCGTCGGCACCAATGACTGACGAAGCCAAGGGACAGGCGGAGGGGCAGGGGGACGCGACGCGCTGTGGCTTCGTCGCGCTGATCGGTGCGCCCAATGTCGGCAAGTCGACGCTGGTCAATGCGCTGGTGGGCTCCAAGGTCACCATCGTCTCGCGCAAGGTGCAGACCACGCGCGCGCTGATCCGCGGCATCGTGATCGAGGGCAATGCGCAGATCATCCTGGTCGATACGCCCGGCATCTTCGCGCCGCGGCGCCGGCTCGACCGCGCCATGGTGTCGACCGCCTGGAGCGGCGCGCACGACGCCGATCTCGTCTGCGTGCTGCTCGATGCCAAGGCTGGGATCGACGAGGAGGCGCAGGCGATTCTGGCCAAGCTCGAATCCGTCGCGCATCCCAAGATCCTGGTGCTGAACAAGGTCGACCTCGTTCAGCGGGAAAAATTGCTCGCGATGGCGCAGGCCGCCAACGAACGCATGCGCTTCGAGCACACATTCATGATCTCGGCGTTGTCGGAGGATGGCGTCGACGATCTGCGGTGGACGCTGGCGCAGATGGTGCCCGAGGGGCCGTTCCACTACCCCGAAGACCAGATGTCGGACGCGCCGATGCGGCATCTGGCCGCCGAGATCACGCGCGAGAAGATCTACAGCCATCTGCATCAGGAATTGCCGTACCAGTCGACGGTCGAGACCGACAGCTGGACCGACCGCAAGGACAAGTCGATCCGCATCGAGCAGACGATCTATGTCGAGCGCGAGAGCCAACGCAAGATCGTGCTCGGCAAGGGCGGCGCCACTATCAAGTCGATCGGCGCGCAGGCGCGCGCCGAGCTCGCCGAGATCATGGGCGTGCCGGTGCATCTGTTCCTGTTCGTCAAGGTGCGCGAGAACTGGGGCGACGATCCCGACCGCTACCGGGAAATGGGACTGGAATTCCCCAAGGAATAGATCGGCGTTTGAACGTGCCCAGAGCAATGAGCGTGCCCAGAGCAATGAATGTGCCCAGAAACGTGCTGTGGTTTGAGGTGCTGCTCTATCTGTCGCTGACGCTCGACGCGCTGTCGGTGGCGTTCCAGGACCGCACGCCGACCGCCGTGAGGACCGAGCAGATGATCACGGGCGAGACGCTGACGGCAGGGTGCATGATCCTGCTGCTGGTGTATTTCGTCCGGCTCGCCGCGCGGCACCGCAAGAACTGGCCGCGCTGGGCGCTGGCTGCCATGCTGGTGCTGTCGGTGATCTCGCTGGTGCAGGTGATGGGCGAAAGGGGCTTGGAGCTCGACAGCGCCATCGAGGTGGTGTCCTGCATCCTGACCACGGCCGGGCTGTATTATTCCTTCACCGGTGACGCCCAAGGCTGGTTCAACGCGTAAGCCTGCGTAGGGCGGGTTAGCGAAGCGTAACCCGCGGTGTAACTTCCTGGCGATATCGGCGGATTACGCTGCGCTGATCCGCCCCACATGATACTTTTGCAACCATGGAATGGACCGACGAAGGCATCGTGCTGGGGGTGCGGCGGCATGGCGAATCCTCTGCCATCGTCGAGCTGTTGACGCGCCAGCATGGCCGCCATCTCGGCCTGGTGCGCGGCGGCGCCGGCTCGCGGATGCGGCCGCTGCTGCAGCCCGGCAACAGCGTCACCGCGGTGTGGCGGGCGCGGCTCGACGAGCATCTCGGGATGTATGTGCTGGAGGGCACCCGGCTGCGGGCGGCGACGCTGCTGGCCTCGTCGCATGCGGTCTATGGCGTCACGCATCTGGCGGCGCTGGCGCGGCTGTTGCCGGAGCGCGATCCGCATGAAGACATCTACGAGATGCTGCAGGGGACGCTCGACGATTTCGATGACGCCGGCGTTGCCGCCGTGCACCTGATCCGGTTTGAGCTCGCGATGCTGACCGAGCTGGGTTTCGGGCTCGATTTGGAAAACTGCGCGGCCACCGGGGAGACCACCGACCTGGTCTACGTGTCTCCGAAATCCGGCGGCGCCGTGTCCCGCACGGCCGGCGAGCCGTGGCGCGACCGGCTGTTGCCGCTGCCGGCATTCCTGCGCGAAGGCGAAAGCGGCGCCAACAGCTGGTCGGATCAGGACCTGCTCGATGGTTTCCAGGTCACCGGCCTGTTCCTGCTCCGCCACGTGCTGGAGCCGCGCGGCCAGGGCCATTCCGACGCCCGCGACGGATTTATCAACGCCGTGACGAAGCGGCGAAACCGATTGGCAGGGGCGTGAGCCAGTGAGACAGCGGCCAATCGACCGGAAGGGATGTCTGGATGGCGCGGTCCGATAGGCTCCTCGAACTCATCCAGTTCCTCCGAACCCGTCGCCACCCGGTGAAGGGAGCGCAACTCGCAGACGAGTTCGGCGTCTCGTTGCGAACGATCTATCGCGACATCCAGGGATTGATTGCCAAGGGAGCACCGATCGACGGCGAGCCAGGTGTCGGCTACGTGCTGCGCCCGGGCTTTACGATGCCGCCGCTGATGTTCTCTACCGACGAGATCGAGGCCATCGTGCTCGGCTCGCGCATGGTGGCACGAAGTGCCGACGCCAATCTGAGCAAAGCCGCGCTCAACGCCGTCGCGAAGATTGCGGCCGTGTTGCCCGTGCATCGAGGGGCCGAAATCGACGCGCCAGGGCTTCATGCGGGAGCGATCAGGGCAACCACCCAGGATAGCGTGGATATGGCACCAATTCGGAGCGCGATTCGAATGGAGCGGAAGATATCCATCAGCTATTGCGATGAGGCCGGCGCGCCGACTGAACGGACAATCTGGCCGATTTCGCTCACATTCTGCGCGACGGTGCGATTACTCGCCGCTTGGTGTGAACTCCGCGGCGGCTATCGGACCTTTCGCACCGACCGAATCTCGGCCTTCGCCGACACCGCCGAACGGTATCCAAGGCGCCGCGCCGTGCTGATCAGGGAATGGCGCGAGATCGCGGGTCTTCCCGAACCAGGCTGATTGCGCTGCTGACACGATCTGTCACCTCGACCCCTCAGTATCGGGCTCCGACGCAGCCGGAGTGGCTGCGAAACCGGGAGCGCACATGTCGACCGAACTGGAAGCCAACAAACTTACTTTTCGCGATGCTGAAGCCGTGCTTGAGCGCGCGCAAAAAGTGATGAGCACGGGTGACATTCCCGCAATCATGAAGTCCTTCGCCTCGGATGTCGTCGTCCGGTTTGCGGATTTTCCGGAAACCCGGGGCAAGCCGCCGCTCGAGCAATTCCTGCGGGTGCGGTTCGCTCGCCAGAAGAACTATCGCTTGCAGAAGCAGCTGCGTGCGGTTTCAGGCAACGTCATCGTCTGCTCCTGGGACGGCGAGTGGGACGATGGGCAGGATGGCCGCCGGATGCAGGGCCGCGGGATTGAGATTCTAACCATGCGCGGCGGCGAGATCGCCAAATGGGAGGCGACCTTCAATGTCTGGCCGATGGGCAGCGGGCCCTCGCTGCCCATTGTCTAGCTGGTGAGGCCGTTAATCCGGGCGGTCGGGGCAGTTCCTCGACCGGTTTATCAACGCGAGGACGACTGGGTGGAGGCGTACGCGGTTCCTTAAGCCCGATTCGCAACCTAAATTCGCGGTGATTCGCGGCTTGCCCGATTCACCGCCAAGGTTTAACGCCTCCCCATGGGAAAACGACAGATACCGCCGGAAGAGCCGGCCGAAATTCACGAGGTGCCGCTGCGTGACGCGCTCGAGGAGCGCTATCTCGCCTATGCGCTCTCGACCATCATGCATCGCGCGCTGCCGGACGCCCGCGACGGCCTGAAACCGGTGCACCGGCGTATCCTCTACGGGATGGACCTGCTCGGGCTCGACCCGCGCGCGGCCTTCAAGAAGTCGGCCAAGATCGTCGGCGACGTGATGGGCTCGTTCCATCCGCATGGCGACCAGGCGATCTATGACGCGATGGTGCGTCTGGCGCAGGAGTTCTCCTCGCGCTACCCGCTGGTCGACGGCCAGGGCAATTTCGGCAATATCGACGGCGATAATCCGGCCGCCTACCGCTACACCGAAGCGCGCATGACCGAGGTCGCGCGGCTCTTGCTCGAAGGCATCGACGAGGACGGCGTCGAGTTTCGCGCCAATTACGACGGCCAGACCAAAGAGCCGGTGGTGCTGCCGGGCGGCTTCCCGAATCTGCTCGCCAACGGCGCGCAGGGGATTGCGGTCGGCATGGCGACCTCGATCCCGCCGCACAACGCCGCCGAACTCTGCGACGCCGCGCTGCATCTGATCGAGAAGCCCGACGCCAAGTCGAAGGCGCTGCTGAAATGGGTCAAGGGCCCGGACTTCCCGACCGGCGGCATCGTCGTCGATTCCAAGGAATCGATCATCGAGGCCTATACCACCGGCCGCGGCTCCTTTCGTACCCGCGCCCGCTGGTCGGTGGAGGAGGGCGCCCGCGGTGCCTGGGTGGTCGTCGTCACCGAAATCCCGTGGCTGGTGCAGAAGTCGCGCATGCACGAGAAGATATCGGAGCTGCTCGACCAGAAGAAGCTGCCGCTGGTCGGCGACGTGCGCGATGAATCCGCGGAGGACGTCCGCTTCGTCATCGAACCGAAGTCGCGCACCGTCGATCCGGCGCTGATGATGGAGTCGCTGTTCCGGCTGACCGAGCTGGAAAGCAAGATTTCGCTGAACCTCAACGTGCTGATCAAGGGCCGTATCCCGAAGGTGGTCGGCCTCGCCGAGTGCCTGCGCGAATGGCTCGACCATCTGCGCGACGTGTTGGTGCGGCGTTCCAACTTCCGCAAGACCCAGATCGAGCACCGCCTGGAAGTGCTGGGCGGCCACCTCGTCGCCTATCTGAACCTCGACAAGGTGATCAAGATCATCCGCACCGAGGACGAGCCGAAGCCGGTCTTGATGAAGACCTTCAAGCTCTCCGACATCCAGGCCGATGCCATCCTCAACATGCGCCTGCGCAATTTGCGCCGCCTGGAGGAGATGGAGATCCGCACCGAGGACAAGGATCTGCGCAAGGAGCTGAAGGGCCTCGAGGGCCTGCTCGGCTCCGAGACCGAACAATGGACGAAAGTCAGCGACCAGGTGCGCAAGGTCCGCGACATCTTTGGGCCGAAGACGCCGCTCGGCAAGCGCCGCACCACCTTTGCCGATGCGCCCGAGCATGATCTCGCCGCGATCGAGGAAGCGCTGGTCGAGCGCGAGCCGTGCACCGTCGTGATCTCCGAGAAGGGCTGGGTGCGGACGCTGAAAGGGCACGTCGAGGATCTCTCGGGGCTCGCCTTCAAGACCGACGACAAGCTCGAGCACTCGTTCTTTGCCGAGACCACCTCGAAGCTGCTGCTGTTTGCCACCAACGGCAAGTTCTACTCGCTCGACGTCGCCAAGCTGCCGGGCGGCCGCGGCCATGGCGAGCCGATCCGGATGTTCATCGACCTCGAGCAGGACGCCGCGATCATCTCGCTGTTCGTCAACAAGGGCGAGCGCAAGTTCCTGATCGCGAGCAGCGAGGGGCAGGGTTTTGTCGTCAAGGAAGAGGACTGCGTCGGCAATACCCGCAAGGGCAAGCAGGTGCTCATCGTCGATGCGCCGAACGAAGCCTGTGCGATCACGACCGTAACCGGCGACACCGTCGCGGTGATCGGCACCAACCACAAGATGGTGCTGTTCGGTCTCGACCAGGTGTCGGAGATGGCGCGCGGCCGCGGCATGCGCCTGCAGAAATACACCAGTGCCTCGCTGTCCGATGTCGCGGTGTTCGATTCCAAGACCGGCCTGACCTGGAAGGATTCCGCCGGCCGCGAGCACAGCATGACCCTGAAGGAGCTGGCCGACTGGCGCGGCAACCGTGCCGACGCCGGCCGGCTCGCACACGGCCTGCCGAAGTCGAACAAGTTCAACCGCGGCGTGGAGTAGTGGAAGCGTAGCCCGGATGGAGCCAACGGGTCGCGCGAATGCGCGCCCGATGACGGGCTCCGCGAAATCCGGGGCCGCTGTCACATTTGGCAACGATCCCGGATTGCGCTGCGCTCCATCCGGGCTACGGAGCGCCGCCAGCGGTGTGATAGTATCCACATTTCACCGCGCTATAACCGTCGCCGACGATAGCGGGCGACGGTTGCCATGGCGCACAATCACGACCACGACCATGACCACAGCGGTCATTCCCACGCCGGGCATTCCCATGCCGGGCACAGCCACGTGCCCGACAGTTTCGGCGCGGCCTTCGCAATCGGCGCGTCGCTCAACACCGCCTTCGTCATCGCCGAGCTGATCTTCGGCTATTCCGCCAACTCGCTGGCGCTGGTCTCCGACGCGGTTCACAATCTCTCCGACGTCATCGCGCTGCTGCTGGCCTGGGGCGGGGCGTGGCTCGCCGGCAAGCGCCCGACCGATACCCACACCTATGGCTACCGCCGCGCCTCGATCCTGGCGGCGCTGTTCAATGCCGGGCTGCTCCTGATCGCGGTCGGCGGCATTGCGGTCGAGGCGATCAACCGCTTCCGCGAGCCTGCCGAGGTGGCAAGCTGGATCGTGGTCTGGGTCGCGGCGCTCGGCATCCTGATCAATGGCGGCACCGCGCTGCTGTTCATGCGCGGCCGCGACAGCGACCTCAATGTCCGCGGCGCCTATCTGCATATGGCGGCCGATGCCGGCGTCTCGCTCGGCGTCGTCGTTGCCGCGCTGCTGATCATGGCGACAGGCTGGCAATGGCTCGATCCCGCGATCAGCCTGGTCATCTCCGTGGTCGTATTGCTGAGCGGCTGGGAACTTGCGCGCGACAGCGTCAACCTCGCGCTGGACGCGGTGCCGAGGGGCATCGATCTCAAGGAAGTGAGGGATTATCTGGCCGCGCTCGAGGGCGTCACCGAGGTACACGACCTGCACATCTGGGCGATGAGCACGAGCGAAACCGCGTTGACCGCACACCTGGTGCGCCCCGGCGGACATGACGATGCGTTCCTGCATCAGGTCTGTGCAAAGCTGTCGGAGCGGTTCAGCATCCACCATGCTACGCTGCAGGTCGAAATCAGCAGCGAGACCTGCCGGCTGGCGCCGGCCGAAATGGTCTAGAGCATGATCCGGAAAAGTGCGAAGCGGTTTTCCGAAAAGATCATGCTCAGACAAGAAGCTAAGGCGCGACAATGACTCACCCTCATCTCATCGCGCTTTAGCACTGGCGCTGATCGCATCGCCATCGCGCAGTTTCTCGGAGAATAGCCATGCACTCGCATTCGATCGATCAGTGGACCCACGAGCACGTCTTCCTCGGCGCCGGGCATTCCAAGAACGAGCGCCGGACCTGGATCGTGGTCGCGCTTACGGCCGTGATGATGGTCGGCGAGATCGTCGCAGGCTGGCTGTCCGGGTCGATGGCGCTGTTGGCTGATGGCTGGCACATGGCGACGCACGCGGCCGCGCTCGGCATCGCAGGGCTCGCCTATCTGCTGGCGCGGCGCCAGGCCGGCAATGCACGCTTCTCGTTCGGGACCGGCAAGTTCGGCGACCTCGCCGCGTTCTCCAGCGCGATCATCCTGGCGATGGTCGCGATCCAGGTTGCGTGGGAGAGCATCGACCGGCTGCTGCACCCGGTGCCGATCGCCTACAGCGAGGCGATCATGGTCGCGGCGCTCGGTCTCGTCGTCAACCTGACCAGCGCCTGGCTGTTGCGCGATGACCATGATCATCACCATCATCACGGCCATGGCGACGATCATCGCCATGACGATGATCACGGTCATCACCACGACAACAATCTGCGCGCCGCCTATGTCCATGTCCTGGCCGACGCCGCGACGTCGATCCTGGCGATTGGCGCGCTGCTGGTCGCGATGGTTGCGAACTGGGTCTGGGCCGATCCGCTGGTCGGCATCATCGGCAGCATCGTGATCGCGAGCTGGGCCTATGGCCTGATCCGCGCGGCCGGCGCCGTGCTGCTCGATGTCAGCGCCGACGCGCATCTGGAGACCACCATCCGCAAACGCATCGAAGCCAAGGGCGACCGCGTCACCGACCTGCATTTGTGGCAGGTCGGCCCCGGCCACCGTGCCGCCGTGATCTCGGTGGTCTCGGATCACCCGCTGCCGCCTGCGACCTACAAGCGCCGGCTCGGCGGCCTGTCCGGCCTCAGCCACATCACGGTCGAAGTCGAGACCTGTCCGGATCACGACCACGCGCATTGATATGTTACGCCGGGCCAACGGAGGGCAACATGAAGAAGGCAATCGGTCTCGTGATGTTGCTGTGGGTCGCGGGTGCGACGCCGCAGGCCGGCGCTCAGCCGGCGAATTCAGGCGTCGAGAAACTGTACATCCTCAACTGCGGCGAGGGCGTTGCCGGTGACATTTCGCGCTGGTCGCCCGGCGTGAATGAAGGCAAGTCGATGGACTTCGTCGACAATTGCTATCTGATCAAGCACGCGCAGGGCTGGTTCCTGTGGGACACCGGCATTCCCGACGCGGTGGCGGCGATGCCGAACGGCCTTGCGCCTGCCGATCCCAAGGCGGTCACCTGGCGGCGGCCGAAGACGCTCGCCGCGCAGCTCGACCAGCTCGGGGTCAAGCCGTCGGACATCAAGGCAATCGCCGTCTCGCACACCCATCCCGATCACATCGGCAATGTCGAGCTGTTCCCGGCCGCGATGCTGTATGTGCAGAAGGCAGAATATGAGTGGCCTGGCACCAACAACGCGCCGCGCTTCAAGCCTGAGCATCCCGTCACCAAGCTGGAAGGCGACCGCGACGTGTTCGGCGACGGCAGCGTCACCATCCTGTCGACACCGGGCCACACGCCCGGCCACCAATCGCTGCTGGTGAAGCTGCCGAAGACCGGTGCAGTCGTGCTGACCGGTGATGCCGTTCACTTCAAGGATAATTGGGACAATCGGCGCGTGCCGAGCCTGAACGCCAGCAAGGACCAGACGCTGGCCTCGATGCAGAAGATCGCCGACACGCTGACCAAGGAAAAGGCGCAGCTCTGGATCAACCACGACAAGGCGCAGCGCGACGGGCTGAAAATGTCGCCGGACTTCTATGATTGAGCCGCTTTGGCGCTATTTGCTTTCGACCAATTCCGAAACAGCTGCGCCGTCGCCTCGTCCATCGGAAAGAAGCTTTCGATGCGCAGCTCCTGCAGCGTGACGTCCTGGGGCGTTCCGAGCGTTGCGATTGTGGTGAACAGCTGCAGGCCGACATCGCCCTTGCGGAACAGCATCGGCAGCACCGGTCCGGACGCCGGCCCCGCGGGCGGCGCGGCCAACGCGGCCTCGACACCGTCATAGGACAGCAGGCGCTTGAGCAGTTCCACTGTTGCGGTGGTGCCGTCGGCGGCGGCATCGGCTTCGACGCTGCGGACGAAATAGCCGGCCACCTCGGCCCAGTTGGTGAGATAGGGGCGCAGCACGTCGGGCGCGACCAGCGCGTCGGCGAGATTGACGGGCGTGCCGGGCGCCGGTGGTCCGACCAGGAATTCCACCAGCCGTCCGGCGCCTGCATTGGCGAGCAACAGATTCCAGTGCCGGTCGACCACGACCGCGGGAAACGGCTCCTGCTGCGCCAGTATGAAATCCAGCGCGTGACGGATCTGGGCGAGCTCCGGCGCGGCAAGGTCGGTTTGCCGCCATACCGGCGCGAAGCCGGCCGCGACCAAGAGCGCGTTCTGCTGGCGCAACGGCACGTCGAGCGCCGCAGCGAGCCGGATCACCATGTCGCGGCTCGGTGCGGCGCGCCCGAGCTCGAGGAAGCTGAGATGGCGCTGGGAGATGTCCGCGCGCCCGGCGAGCTCGAGTTGCGAGTGGCCCTTGCGCTGCCGCCACCAGCGCAGGCTGGCTTCAAAATCGTGCTGCTGCGACATGGATACCTGCCGAAAATACCTGTGAAGTAGTTGCCGGAATGATCTCACTCGGCAAGATGCCACAAGCGAACACGAAACGCATGGGGAGCAGGATGGGCGAGTGGATCGGCGTTGCGATTGCACTGGTCTCGAGTTGCCTCGGCGGTACGGCGGCGGCGATCACGCGCTATTTGGCTGGTAACGCCGACCCGATCACGCTGGCGATCCTGCGCTGGGCGATCGGATTTCTCTGCGTGCTCCCGGCCGCGGTCCTGCTCGGCGCGAAATGGCCGCGGCGCGAGGATCTGCCGGCGGTCGCAGCACTCGGCGTTGCCTTCTTCGGGGTGTTCTTCGTGCTCTATAACCTCGCGATGTCCTACACGACCGCGGCGCGCGCCAGCCTTGCGCTGGCGACCTTGCCGCTCTCCACCATGGTGGTCGGCGCCTTGCTCGGCATCGAACCGCTGACGATGCGCAAATCGGCCGGGGTCTCGATCGCGGTGCTCGGCGTGGCGGCCGCGCTGGCATCCGGGCTGTCGGCGGCGCCACCGGGGGCATGGCGCGGCGAGTTGATCATGGCCGCCGCGGTGCTCTGCATGGCGTTCTACAACGTGCTGTCGCGACCGTTCATCCGTCGCTCCAGCGCGCTCGGCTTCCTCGCCGTGGGCATGGGCGCGGGAGCGGCCGCGCTGGTGGCGGTCGGGATGTTCACCGGCAGCCTGGCGACGTTGCGCGATTCCGGCACGCCGCAGTGGATCGCCGGGCTCTATCTCGGAATAGCCGGCGGCGCGCTCGCTTTCATCCTGTGGGTGCTGGCGCTGGAGCGGGCATCGCCGACCCGTGTTGCCAACACCATGACGGTCAATCCGATCGCCGCAGGCCTGCTTGCCAAGCAGCTGGTCGGGGAGCCGATCACGGTCAATCTGGTCGTCGGTCTGATCGCGGTATTCGCCGGAATCTGGATCGCGACGTCGGAGACCAAACCGGCCTGATCAGCTGCGCGGGGCTGATGGTGCGGTCGGCGGCGGGCCGGGCACGTGCTTCGGCTTCAGCGTGCCGGCGTAGAACGACAGGGTGAAGATCAGGATGAGGCCGGCGAGATAGACCCCATAGGATTGCGGCGGCGTGATCGCCCATTGCAAGAAGCGTCGGATCGGATTTGGCGGGGCAGCATCATTGTCCATGCGCTCTTGTGCGCGAAGGCCGCAGCAAAGGGAAGCGGAATTCGCCGGCTTCAGCGGCGGTGTTCCGCGCGAAATGGTGAGGCGGGCGGCCTTGCAATGCTGCATCGGCGTCCGCATCTGTCACGCGACGACCAGCCCTTCCTCCCGCACCAATTGCCCGGCATAATCCAAAGTATGGAACTGACGCCCCGTTTGCGCCTCATGAATTGGTTGGTCCGCCAGGGTCTGACCGGCCTGCCGGAAAACGACCTGCTACGCGGCTTCTGCGAGCGCTGCCGGGCCGCCGGCATGCCGCTGTCGCGGGCGATCGTCTTTATCGACACCCTGCATCCGATCTTCGAGGGACGCGGTTTCCGCTGGAATGACGGCGAGAGCAACGAGGCCGACATCTTCGAATACGGCTCGACCAGCAGCGGCGAAGCAAGCCAGAACTGGCGGCGGTCGGCCTTCTACCACATGCTCGAAAACGGCCATGACGAGATGGTGATCGATCTCACCGGCGCGCACGATTTTTCGATGATCGGCGACCTCGCCGAGAAGAGCCACAAGCATTTCGCCGCGTTCGTGCATCGCTTCGGCGAGGCCGGCACGATCGGCGAGATGGACTGCTTCTACTCCTACTACACCACCCGCCATTCGGACGGGTTCGATGCCAACCACATGGCGGCGCTGCGCGACCTGGTGCCGGTGCTCGGGCTCGCGATCAAATCGGCGGCGCAGGTCGAGATCGCCCGCACGCTCGGGCGGGTCTATCTCGGCCGCGAGACAGCGGAGCAGGTGCTGCGCGGGCGCATGCAGCGCGGCATCACCGAGAAGATCAAGGCCGTGCTGTGGTACTCCGACGTGCGCGGCTCGACCGCGATCAGCGAGCGCATCGGCCCCGACGAGATCATTCCGTTCCTCAACGACTATGCCCAGGCCTCGATCGACGCGATCCATGATGCCGGCGGCGAGGTGCTGAAGCTGATCGGCGACGGCGTGCTGGCGATGTTCACCAGCGAGAACATGACGGGCGCCAAGCGCGCGGCGCTGCGGGCCGAGCACAGATTCCGTCACAATATGCGGGTGCTGAACGATCGCCGCGAGAACGAGGGGCGGCCGACCACATCAGCCTATGTCGGCCTCCATGTCGGCGAGGTCTTCTACGGCAATATCGGCAGCGAGGACCGGCTGGATTTCACGGTGGTCGGGCCCGCCGTCAACGAGGTCAGCCGGATCGCCTCGATGTGCGCCTCGGTCGATCGGGAATTGCTGACCTCGACCGATTTCCGCACCGGGCTCGACGCTGCCGGCCGCAACTATCTGGTCTCTACCGGCCGCTTCGTGCTGCGCGGGATCGGCCACGCGCAGGATCTCTATACGCTGGATCCGGCCGTTGCCGCCGACGAGGTCGTCGGCGGCAAGTATGAACGGTACTTGGCGAGCTGATCAGCAGCGCGCCGGCTCGCCGACCATGTCGGGCTGGCGCCTCAGCGACACCGCAGGCGACATCAGGATCACCAGCGCCTGGGCGGCGAAGATCGCGGCCGCGAGATAGAGGCAGGCTTCGGCGCCGTAGAGGCCGCCGACGATGGCGCCGAGTGCGGAGCCGAGCGGGCGGGCGCCGTAGCTCATGATGTTGATCGCCGAGACGCGCCCGAGCAGCGAGGGCGGCGTCACCGATTGCCGCAGCGTAGTGGTCGAGATCACCCACAGGATCGGGCCGACGCCGAGCAGGAAGAAGCTGAGGCCGGCGAGCAGCGGCGTTGGGAACCAGGTCGTCAGCGCCATCACGGTCGCGGCGACGAAGCCGGTGACGGGACCGAGCCCGATCACGGTGCCGAACGCCAGGCGCTTCATCACGCGGGTTGCGAACAGCGCGCCGACCACCATGCCGACCCCGTACATCGCAAGCGTCGTGCCGACCCCGGTGGCGCTGAGCCCGAGATGGCGCACCGCATAGGGCACGAACACGGCGAGCAGCAGGAAGGATGCGGTGTTGAAGATGAACTGGGTGATGAACACCGGCCGCAGCAAAGCGTGGTGCATCACGAAGGCCGCGCCTTCCTTGATGTCCTGCAGCGGATGACGCCGCGGTGCGGGCGGACGCGCCGGCTCGTAGATGCCGGCGAGCAGCACGACCGCGATCGCCGACAGCGCCGCGGCGAAGCCGAACGCGGGCGCAGCGCCGACCCAGCCGACCAGCACGCCGCCGAGCGCGGGGCCGCTGGCAAAGGCGACGGTGCGGGCAAGCTCGATGCGGGCGTTGGCGGCCGGCAATTGCTGTGACGTCACCAGCGAGGGGACCAGCGCAGGCGCTGCGACGCTGTAGGCGACCGTGCCGCAAACCGCCACGAAGCCGAGCAGAGCGAGCAGCGGCAGCGTCATCAGGCCGAGCCACAACAACAGCAGGATCGCGGCAAGGGCCGCGGCGCGCAACGCCTCGGAGCCCGCCATCACCCAGCGCCGCGACACGCGGTCGGCCAACAGGCCGGCGGGGATCGCAAACAGGATGAAGGGCAGCGTCAGTGCGGTCTGCAACAGGCCGGTCTGGCCTTCGCCGACGCCGAGCAGCAGCACGGCGACGATGGGCGCAGCCGCAAGCGCGATCTGCTCGGCCGATTGCGCGGCGAGGTTGGACCAGGCCAGACGATTGAAGGTGGCCGGCAGGCGAGGCGTATCGGCGGACATGGCAGTATCCTTGGGACATTCGATCTGACCATAGTGTGGGATTGGACGGCGTCCGATCCCACCCGTTTCCCGACACCGCGTCAGCGTCCTCGCCATGCGAATGTTGTCACGCGCGAAATTGGCATCGGCGTCGATCCGCTGCGCCGAACATGCCCTGTGCTTGCCGCTGTATCGGCGTGACGCTCGCGCCCGTTCTGGTGATTGTCCGCAAGCGATGCGCTGGAGGAGCGATCCCTTCGGCGTCGCTGGCGATCCCTCCGCCCGCCTGGACAGGCGGCGGGGTCTTGCGGTGCCGGGAAGGCGGGGCGGCGGTTTCATTTTCGTGAGCCTAGATGCAGTTGCAAATGAGTTGCAATAACGAGTGAGTTCGGTCATGTTGGCTGAATGGACGCTCGGACGCCTGAAATGCCTTCTGTTTCTCTTCCCGTCACCGTGCCAGGAGGCTGGCGCGGCGACGCCGCTCATGCGCGCAGCCTGCCCGAGGTGAATGCGACCGTCGCGGTGCCCATTGGTGGCGTGTGGTGGCGGCGGCTGCTGGCGTTCGCCGGGCCGGGCTATCTGGTCTCGGTCGGTTACATGGACCCCGGCAATTGGGCCACCGATATCGCCGGCGGATCGAAGTTTGGCTACACGCTGCTGTCGGTCATCCTGCTGTCGAACCTGATGGCGATTCTGCTGCAGGCGCTTGCGGCGCGGCTTGGCATCGCCACCGACCGCGATCTCGCCCAGGCCTGCCGCGCGACCTATTCGCGGCCGGTCAATTTCGTGCTCTGGCTGGCCTGCGAGGCCGCGATCATCGCCTGCGACCTCGCCGAGGTGATCGGCACCGCGATCGCGCTGAAGCTCTTGTTCGGCATTCCCTTGATCGGGGGCGCGCTGCTCGCGGCGCTCGATGCGTTCCTGCTGCTGCTGCTGATGAACCGCGGCTTCCGCTTCCTCGAAGCCTTCGTGATCGCGCTGCTGATCGTCATTGCGGTCTGCTTCGTGGTCCAGATCGCAGCCGCCGCGCCGCCGATTGCCGGCGTGATCGGCGGCTTCATGCCGTCGCGCGAGATCGTCACCAATCCGGAGATGCTCTACATCGCGATCGGCATCATCGGCGCCACCGTGATGCCGCATAACCTCTATCTGCACTCCTCGATCGTGCAGACCCGCGCCTATCCGCGCACCGAGGAGGGGCGTCGCGACGCGATCAAATGGGCGACCACCGACTCCACCATCGCGCTGATGCTGGCGCTGTTCGTCAATGCCGCGATCCTGGTGCTGGCAGCCGCGACCTTCCACAAGAGCGGCCATTCCGACGTCGCCGAAATCGACAAGGCGTTCGAACTGCTGTCGCCGCTGCTCGGACTCGGCATCGCCTCAACGCTGTTTGCCGTGGCGCTGCTCGCGTCCGGCCTCAACTCGACGGTAACGGCGACGCTGGCCGGCCAGATCGTGATGCAGGGTTTTCTGAACCTGCGGATGCCCAATTGGGCGCAGCGGGTGGTGACGCGTGGCATCGCGATCGTCCCGGTCATCGTGGTCGCCGCGCTCTATGGCGAGAGTGGCACCGCGCAACTGCTCGTGTTCAGCCAGGTCGTGCTGTCGATGCAGCTGCCGTTCGCGGTGATCCCGCTGGTGCGCTTCGTGTCCGACAAGCGCAAGATGGGCACGTTCGCGATTTCGCTGCCGGTTGCGGTGACGGCCTGGATCGTCGCCGGGCTGATCGTGATCCTGAACGTGAAGCTGCTGATCGATACGTTCTTCGGCACCTAGAGCGTCTAGCGCGCTAGTCCTGCGGCTCGGCCAGCGCTTCACCCGTGGCGTCGACGCGCAGCCAGCCCGACGGCGCGAGCCGTTGCTGCGGCAGGAAGCGGCCCTTGTAGTCCATCTTCTTCGAGCCCTCGATCCAGTAGCCGAGATAGACGTAGGGCAGGCCCTGGCGGCGGGCGCGGGCGATATGATCGAGGATCATGAAGGTACCGAGCGAGCGGCTTTCCAGCCCCGGCTCGAAGAAGGAATAGACCATCGACAGCCCGTCGCTGAGCACGTCGGTCAGCGCCACCGCCATCAGCTCGTCGCCGCGGCCGGTGATGGCGCTGTCGGCATTGCGCTTGCGGTACTCGATGATCCGGGTCTCGACATGGCTGTCCTCGACCATCATCGCGTAGTCGAGGACGGTCATGTCGGCCATGCCGCCGTTGCGGTGGCGGCGGTCGAGATAGGCCCGGAACACCGAATATTGCTCTGATGTCGGCACCGCGGTGCGCTGCTCGCCGATGATGTCGGCGTTGCGGGCCAGCACCTTGCGGAAGTTGCGGGACGGGCGGAATTCGTTGGCGACGACCCGGACCGAGACGCAGGCCCGGCAGGCGTCGCAGGCCGGGCGGTAGGCGATCGACTGGCTGCGGCGGAAGCCGCCATGGGTCAGCAAGTCGTTGAGATCGCCCGCCTTGTCGCCGACCAGGTGCGTGAAAACCTTGCGCTCGTGCCGGCCCGGCAGATAGGGGCACGGTGAGGGCGCCGTCAGATAGAACTGGGGGGTATCACGCGAGTGCTGGGTCACGTCAGATCGTCGGGCTCCACAAACAATACAGGCAGCCGAGTTAGCATCGCCCTCCGGAGGCTAACGGTCAATTGGTTTAGGCGGGCCTAATAATAGGCCCGCGCGGCCGGGCTGACCGGGGTCCGGACCGAGCTGTTGATAACGACGGTTCCGAGGATGATGTCGTGCAACAGCCGGCGGCGGCCGTTGAGGAGTCCGACCAGCAGCACCAGCGGCGACAGGAACGAGATCGTCACCCAGAACAGCACCGCATGGGTGGCGCCGAGCACGAAATAACCGCGCGCGCCGTACCAGGTGCGCAGTTCCAGATCCATCATGCGCATGCCGATGGTGGCCGAGTGCTGCCCGCCGATCGAGGCGCCGTAATAGACGATGGCCCAGACGATCGAGGCCGGCGACACCAGCCAGAACAGCGCCCAGCCGAGGCCGAGCGTGACGACGCCGAACACCGCGATGAAGATCACCGCCAGGATCACCGGCACCGACAGCACGACGAGGTCGATCAGGAACGCGAACACGCGTCGCGTCAGCACGCCGCGGAACAGGTCCGGCTGCATCAACGGATCGAACGCATGCGGGGGAACGCCGCCCTCGCTGCGCCAGGCTTCGTTACGCCAGGTGCCGCCGTCATTGCCATGGGACATGACCAACCTCCGATGAAAGTCCCGCGCAGGACATGGGAGCAGGAGGCCCGCCTGCCAAGTCCGCGCGAACATTAACTAGCCGAAATAATCAGGCGATTCGGCGGCCGGAAGCGCCCGCCCGGGTGTAGGCTGGAGGTTGTGCGACGGCGGGGGACATATGGGAACACAAATCGGGTTGCGCTGCCGCTGCGGAGAGGTTCGAGGCGTGGTCACGAACGCGGCACCAACGGCCGTCAATCGCGTCGTCTGCTACTGCGACGACTGCCAGGCCTTCATGCATCGGGTCGGCCGGGCCGATCTGCTCGATGTCCACGGCGGCACCGACATCGTCCAGGTCGCACCGGCGTCGCTCAGCTTCGTGCAGGGGCATGACAGGATCGTCGGACTGCGGCTGACGCCAAAGGGGCTGTACCGATGGCACACCACCTGCTGCAATTCGCCGGTGGGCAACTCGCTGACACCTGCCGTCCCGTTCGTCGGAATTGCGGTGCAGGCCTTCGACGGCGGTGCGTCGCGCGTGGACGAGGTTTTCGGCAAGCCAACCGGCGCAATCCTCGGCAAATATGCAATCGGCGAAGCCCCGAAGGGATCGACCGGCTTCAAGCCGTCGCTGATCCTGCGCGTGATCGGCAAGGTGTTGGGCTGGCGCCTGCGCGGCAGGACCTGGCCGCATCCGTTCTTCAAGCGCGAGACAAATGAGCCGATCTACCCGCTGACGGTGCTGTCGCAGGGCGAGCGCGAGGCGCTGCGCCCGCTGTGCGGTCCACGTCCAACCGCGCCGGCCGGACCCGTGTAGCGCCCTTACGATTCCGCCTTGATCTTCTCGGCGGCCTGCGGTGCGAAATAGGTCAGGATGCCGTCGGCGCCGGCGCGCTTGAAGCCGAGCAGGCTCTCCATCATCGCGCGCTCGCCGTCGATCCAGCCATTGGCGGCGGCGCCCGCGATCATCGCGTATTCGCCGGACACCTGGTAGACGAAGGTCGGCATCGCAAAATTGTCCTTCACGCGGCGGACGATGTCGAGATAGGGCATGCCCGGCTTCACCATCACCATGTCGGCGCCCTCGGCGATGTCGAGCTCGACCTCGCGCAACGCCTCGTCGGAATTGGCGCTGTCCATCTGGTAGGTGCGCTTGTCGCCGGTCAGCGTCTTGGCCGAGCCGATGGCGTCGCGGAACGGGCCGTAAAATGCCGAGGCATATTTCGCCGCATAGGACATGATCTGCACGTCACCAAAGCCGTTGTCGTCGAGCGCCTCGCGGATCGCGCCGATGCGGCCATCCATCATGTCCGACGGCGCGATCACGTCGCAGCCGGCCTCGGCCTGGGTCAGCGCCTGCTTGACCAGCACCGCGACCGTCTCGTCGTTGAGGATCTTGCCGCCTTCGATCAGCCCGTCATGGCCGTGGCTGGTGAAGGGATCGAGCGCGACGTCGCAGAGCACGCCGATATCGGGAAATTCCTTCTTGATCGCCCGCACCGCCTGGCAGACCAGATTGTCGGGATTGAGCGCCTCCGAGCCCTGCTCGTCGCGCAGCGACGGCTCGGTGAAGGGGAACAGCGCGATGCAGGGAATATTCAGCCTGGCGGCGCGCTCGGCGTCGCGGACGATCTGGTCGACGGTGAGGCGGTCGACGCCCGGCATCGAGGCCACCGGCGTGCGGGTGTTGTGGCCGTCGACAACGAACATCGGCCAGATCAGATCGTTCGTGGTCAGCACGTTCTCGCGCACCAGGCGGCGAGCCCATTCGGTCTTGCGGTTGCGGCGCATCCGGATCGTGAGGTCGAGCGAGGGGGAGGCGAGGGCCTCGGTCTGGCGCCGCGGCGCATCGCGCAGTTCGATCGGGCGCCCGAATTTGATCGCCATGTCTTCTCTCCTCGGGGACGGCTGGTCTGGACCTGATATAAGTCCAGTTCTAGCACCTGTCAGGGGCGCCGTCATTGCGCCGCTATTGCACCCCTATTGCATCCTTGGCGCCCTTGATTTGCCGCAACGGCAATTGATTTTGCGCGGCTGGCGGGCCAAGACTGCGCCATGAACCCCATTTGGCAGCCGTTCTGCGGCGATTCGGATGTCTGACACCTCTGCACGCGATCAGGCGCGGGACAACGCCATCTCGGTGAGCGCGATCTCATCCGACCGGATCGAGCCGGACGACAATGCGTGGACGCGGCGCCTCGTCATCTTCCTGCGCATCATGGCCGTCGTCTCGGTCGCCAAGGGCCTCTATCACTGGGCTCAGGTCACCGGCTTCGTCGGCGGCGAGGAGGAGGCCTTCGAGAACCAGTCGATGGCCTGGCAGACCGCGACGATCTATTTCGCTGTCATCGAGCTTGTCGCGGCCGTCGGTCTCTGGCTCGCGACGCCTTGGGGCGCCGTGGTCTGGCTGACCACCGTGGTCTCGATGGCGGTCATCGAGCTGATGTTTCCCGGCATCTATGGCGGCAGCCTCACCGTGGTCGGGCTCGAGGCCGTGATGCTCGCAGCCTATCTCGCGCTCGCCTGGATGGCGGCGCGCGAACGCCCGCCATAGATCCGCACGCCGCGACGGCGGGATCGACTGTTGCCTCGCGGCGACAGCGCGACGAATAGCGGATAGCGCCTGCCAATATATGGCTGTCGTGCGCGCAACGAGAAGACAGCGCTATTGGTTCTGTTACGTGGGTGCCACAGATCGTACCCCTTTCGAGACACCCCATCGCGGGAGCGTCTCTGCGGGACCTGCCGTCGGGACCCATTTCTTTCGGATCTTGGCGCACGCGCTAGCCGGCTTTGCGCTGGTCGACGGCGGAACCGGTCTGTCCGCGGCAACACCCGACCGGCCGCTTACGCGCATCGTGTGCACATCCCGCGACGTGACCCCATAAAATTTTCAGAGAATTTTCCGGTAACCGATCGGTCACCGTAAAGGGTTCCCTCATACCCGTTACGCCACCGTTTCGAATTCGAACGAAGCTGTTTCCGAATGTGACAGGGCAGGCAGACGAAGCGTGAACAGCGGGCTGCCACCGTCAATGAAAAGTTGCGAAAAGCCCTTGATCCATGGGCTTAATCCACGATTCACTGTCTTAAATTCATGATCTCTTTATTCTCTTATTTAAGCGGATATTCAAACGGCCCCCTTACGTTGGACCTATCAGGCGGGACACAAGTTTCGTCGAAATAAAGTCGATAAAAACGACAAACAGGGGAAGTGTCATGATGAAAGCCGTTGCGACAACGGCGGCGGATGCCGCCGATCGCGCTACCGGTCAAGCTCCGGTGCAGCCGCTCTATCTCGAAGCACTGACTTTGGTGGAGCGGCTGCATCGCCGGCTCCTCGACGTCATCAAGGACGAATTCGACCGCCGCGGCCGCGCCGACATCAACTCGGTGCAGGCGCTGCTGCTGTACAACATCGGCGACAAGGAGCTGACCGCCGGCGAGCTGCGTACCCGCGGCTACTATCTCGGCTCCAACGTCTCCTACAATCTGAAGAAGCTCGTCGAGCTCGGCTTCCTCGATCATCAGCGCTCGCGCGTCGATCGCCGCTCGGTCCGCATCCGTCTGACCCCGCAGGGCCAGGAAGTCCGCAAGATCGTCGATGCGCTCTATCAGAAGCACGTCAAGACGGTCGAGCAGGTCGGCGGCATCTCGAACGAGGAGTTCGCGAGCCTCAACAAGTCGCTGCATCGCCTCGAGCGCTTCTGGACCGACCAGATCCTGTATCGCCTCTGATCCTTCCTTTGTTCGCCTGATGGCCAAGCCGGCCGCCCAGAAGACCGGCAGCCTTCCTCCAGTCAACGCATCGGTCATGCCCGGCCGATGCGTTTTTCATGCTGCACCTGCGAAAATAAATCGGGCCCGGTAAGGAACCAAGGCGTTCCCCGAAGCTTATCCCTTGGCCAACAGAAGGGCAGGGATATGCTGGTCGAACGCGGGATCGAGGTGCTGAATGTCGAGGTCGTCGGTGACGCCTACGCGATCGCCTCGAACTATCTGCGCAAATCCGGTGCCATTCCCGACACTTTCGCCACCAATGAGCGCCTCCTCAGCATCATCGTGAAGCTGTTCCAGCGCGGTGAGATGAACCGGCTCCGCCTTGCCAACAAGGCGATCGCGAAGTTCGAGGCCGAGACGCTGGTGGTCGCCTGAGCGTCAACCCGGAGACATCAATGGAAGCCGCGATCGATCGGATCATGCAGACGTATGATCTGCTGCTCAACCGCACGTCCGCTGCGAGCGACGAAGCGCGGGCGAAGGTGACGGAGTACGTGCAGACGCTATTCGAGGCGGGCGAGCGTGATACGCATCGGCTGACCGTGTGCGGGCTGACCTATCTGCGCCAGCTCGACGGCAGCACCGACCATGTGAAGGCCGGGTATACCGGGCTGTAAGGTCAGCCTGGTTTCGCGGACCGTCTCCACGTCATTGCGAGCGAAGCGAAGCAATCCATGGTTCAACGTGGCGATGCGATGGATTGCTTCGTCGCGTTGCTCCTCGCAATGACGGGGTGAGTTTCTGATTCAACTGTCAAACAGCTAGTTCGGTGTCATCACCCGCGAAAGCGGGTGATCCAGTATTCCAGAGACGGGGGTGCTTGAGCCGAGAGGCCGCGGCGTACTGGATCGCCCCGCTTTCGCGGGCATGACGGCGCGGGTGCCTCACACACGGTCGTCGTCCTGGCCTAGGTGGTGTGGACTCTAAGGATTCCCTTTTAGGAGCAAATCAGATTCAAGGCTGCTTTTGGGGAGGCCGCCTTGGGTGTGATGGACCGTTTGGTATTGAGCGACGCGGCGTGGGAGCGGATAGCGCCGCTGATCATAGGGCGCCCCGATCAGAAGGGCTCCACCGGGCGCGACAACCGGATGTTCGTGGAAGGTGTGCTGTGGATCGTGCGTACGGGGTCTCCCTGGCGCGATCTTCCGGAGGTGTTTGGGGACTGGAACAGCGTGTTCCGGCGCTTCAGTCGATGGAGCATCAAGGGTGTTTGGTGGCGGATCTTCGAGGCGATGTCCGATGATCCGGACTTCGAATATCTGATCGTCGATTCCACCATTGTTCGGGCGCATCAGCACGCCGCCGGCGCCAAAAAGGGGGGTCTGAAGATCAAGCGGAAGATCAAGCGATCGGCCGCTCGCGCGGCGGCCTGAGCACCAAGATACACATGGCCGTTCGAGGCTTGGGATGTCCGGTGCGGTTCACGCTTACCGCAGGTCAGAAGGGCGATGCACCGCAAGCCGCCGCATTGATCGAAGGCTTATCCGCCGAGGTCGTCATGGCCGATACGGCCTATGACGCCGATCACTTGCGCCAGGCCATCGCCGCCAAAGGCGCGCTCGCCGTGATCCCCAACAACCCGTCACGGGCGCTCAAATATCCACTCGACAAGCATTTCTATGCCCAGCGTCATCTCGTCGAATGCTGCTTCTCAAAGCTCAAGCAGTTCCGCCGCGTTGCAACCCGCTTCGAAAAGACCGCCCGAAATTACCTGGCCGTCGTCACTCTCGCAGCCATCGTCTTATGGATGCGATAAGTGTCCACACCACCTAGTGCGCAATTGCGCACGGGAGCCAGGACCCATAGCCACCGCACTTGGTGAGGAACGGGATCGTGGCCCCAACGTCGCACAACAATTTTGATTTGGGGTAATGGGTCCTGGCTTTCGCTAGGACGACACAGAATGTGTTGCGCCAGCTGTGGGTTATGCTTCGGCATTCTCGCGACATGATTTGTCCGAGCTTTGCTTCTCGTTCCGCCCTCTCCTTGAACAGAGGGCGCAGGGAAAGCCGGGTGCCGATCGCACCCATGGGCCCCGTGCAAAGGTAGAAAGCACGGGGGTAGGACCACAGGTGTAACCGGAGCAATCCGGCTTTCCCTGCGCGATGGTTGTACGGCTTACTTCGTGCTCTCCCCGGCGAGACTTGGCTTGTTTGTCACCGCCCCCGCATCACGCCTTCGCGTGTTGCGACGAGACACCTGCCGCTAGGGCGTCAGGACCACACGACTTCACCGTCCGCCTCACATGCGTTCGTCGCTTGCATGATCCGCGTCCACCGCATCTCACCGCAACACCCGTGACGATGCGCAGCGCCCCTCGATCGGGTGAGACGGGCGAACCATACACCGAGTTGCATTTCTGATAAAGCGAAATATTTTTGCGAAGGGAGCTTGACGCGTTTTGCTGAGTTGCCCGTCGGGTTGTTCTGTTGCGGCCTCTCACCGATGAATTCGCTCGTTCGAACTCTGAGAGCCGGGTCTGCAGTCCGCTGCTCTACTGTCACGTTCAAAATTCACCGCACTGAGATCGTTGTGATGATCGAGAAGATGCGCGCCACCTCAGCGTGTTCCGGCTGTGAGCGATGTCACTGTCAGTCTCTGTCTCGCGTCGTAATGCCGCATTCGGAACCGGCAATGTGTGATCGGTTCGTTATGACGCTGGCCGCGCCGACACTACGCTTCCGCTCATTGAAGTGCCGGCCTCTCGAGGCCGTTTTGTCCAAGGCGGATTTTCAATTTTGCAGCGGTGACGGCGGCGAATTTCTCGATCGTGTCGTAGCTGCTCGCGCGTCATCGAAAGTGCATTGGAAAACGGCGACCCCGCAAGGGGTCGCCGTTCGCACATTCGTGGCCGAGGCGGGATCGCGGGCGCAACCAAAAGAAAGACGCGGGAGGGGGATACGCTGGGGCAAGGTTTCACTTTGCTCGTCAGGGCGGTCATCTGCGATACATCCTTGGCGAGTTTTATGCTTTGCCACTAGCTTGCGTTGAGCGGCTCGACGTTCGGCCGGATCGTTCGAATCTGCCATTTGAAGCTTTTGGAGCTGTTCTGCGATCGTTCCGCGACGGCGGCCGGCGGCTAAGCTTCTGTGGCCTAGGTCGAATTTCGCCGTGGCCCCATTTGCTCCATCGAGGCGTCGCGGTTTTGCCGCGCCGCGTTCGCTATGTCCCAACTCTGTTCATATACCTTACTAGGTAACACTGGCGTCATTTGTTCGCGGTCTGTTTCGGTTTTTGGACCGATTGTGTATCCGAGATGATTATACCTCCTCATGGCCGAGGCTTGCCCGCAGGCGTCAGTGACTGAGAAGCCGAACGCGCTGCCGCCGGCGTCATGACGGGGTCCGTCAACGCCCGCTTTAGCTTTTCGGCCTGCTCCCTCGTCAGCTTCTCGGCCAGGCTGTGATCTTGCAATAGCGCTGGCCCCTTGCGCTCTCGATCATAAACCATCCAGCCGGTGCTTCCTTGCCGAACGAGGAACCTGGCCTGTCCAGTTGCTGTGTAACTCAATGGTACCGCCGATCTGCCGAATAAAATCCGCCGATTAATTCTTCGATCCGCGCGCCAGCTCATTCAACCATGTGACTCTGGCTCACGTCTAATACGTCATTGCATCCGCCAAATCGTTCAACTCGAATGTTTCTAAATCACGGCATATGCCGATCAATATAACGGCACCTCAGCCGGGCGTGCGGTCGTATCGTCCTTTGGTCTAATCCCATCCGAAGTGCTATTCACTTTGTGCCACGCGCAGCAAGAGAGCGAGGCAGATTGCGCGTTGCCGTGTGATGTTGGTTGTGGCGTCAGCTGTGCCGACATCGACGAGGCCTGGCGGCGAGCCGCTCGAAACAAGGCAAGCGAAAACCGACCGGTGAGGTGCGGCGATTTGCAGCACACGGTAGCCGCGCCCTCCGGCTTGCCGAAGACTGTGGCGAATGGTCGCTAAGGGTGCGCAGACGCGCGATCGGCGAGCGATTCCTTCCCTGACGGAACGGCGCTCTTCGATCGGCGCTGCGACCACGTGCCCGGATGCAGCCGACGGTCAAGGGCTGCATCGGCAAATTCAGGAGGAAGCCCCATGATCTCGTCCCACATGCGCCTGTTTGGCGCGGTCGTCGCGCTATTGCTTGGGGCGAGCGGTCCGGCGCCCGCGCAGCAGCTCGAGCTCAAGCTGATGGCGCCGGCGGCGCCCGGCGGCGGCTGGGATCAGACCGCGCGTTCGATGCAGCAGGCGCTGGTCGCGGCCGGTGTCGCGCGCAGCGTCCAGGTCACCAACGTCCCCGGCGCCGGCGGCAGCGTCGGCATCGCGCAGTTCGTCAACGGCGCCAAGGGCGACGGCAACCAGATGATGGTCAACGGCTTCGTCATGGTGGGCGCGCTCGCCATGAACAAATCGCCGGTGACGCTGGATCAGGTGACGCCGATCGCGCGCCTCACCGAGGAGATCCAGGTCATCGTCGTGCCGGCGAACTCGCCGATCAAGACGGCGCAGGATCTCGCCGCCGCGGTGAAGGCCGATATCGCCAAGGTGACCTTTGCCGGCGGCTCGGCCGGCGGCGTCGACCACGTGATGGCGGCGCTGTTTGCGGGCACGGTCGGCGCCGATGCGAAGAAGATCAACTACATTCCGTTCTCCGGCGGCGGCGAGTCGCTCGCTGCGGTCCTCGGCGGCAAGGTCACGGCCGGCATTTCCGGCCTCAGCGAGTACGACGGCCAGATCAAGGCCGGCAAGCTGCGCGCGCTCGGCGTGACCTCGGCGAACCGTTTGCCCGGCGTCGACATCCCGACCTTCAAGGAGCAAGGCATCGACCTCGTGCTGGCCAATTGGCGGTCGGTGGTGGCACCGCCCGGCATCACGCCGGAGCAGCGCAAGGTGCTGAGCGATGCGGTCGAGAAGATGGTGAAGTCCGATGCCTGGAAGGAGATCCTGAAGCAGAAGGGCTGGGATGACGCCTATCTCGGCGGCGATGCCTTCGTGGATTTCCTCAAAAAGGAGATTACGCGTGTCACCGAGGTACTGAAGTCGGTCGGCCTCGTGAAGTCATGACGCCGGATAGCGCTGCCGACAATCTGCCGCGCGAGCCGGCGAGGCGCGTCGATCGCGCCGGCGTTGTGATCGCGGCCGCGCTCGCGGCACTCGCTGCGGTGCTGGTGTGGGACGCCAGCAAGCTGCCTGCTACCACGATGTACGGAATGGGGCCGGAGGCGATGCCTGTTGTCATCGCCATTGGCCTTATCATTCTGGCGGTCGGCAATCTCTTCGATGCGCTGCGCGGCAACCTGCCGCCGCGCGAGAGCATGGACCCGAAGCCGGTGTGGCTGATCATCGGCGGCCTGGCGCTGCTGATCGCCATCATCGGCTTCGGTGGCGGCTTCATCCTCGCCACATCTGCGCTGTTCGTCACCACGTCGGCCGCGTTCGGCCGGCGCGCGATCCTGGCCGACACCGCGATCGCGCTTGTCATCACGACGCTTGTCTACCTCGCGTTCGACAAGCTTTTGACCCTGAGCCTTCCCGCCGGCCCGCTGGAGCGACTGCTGTGATGGACACTTTCGCCGCGCTGGCGCATGGCATGGCGGTCGCCGTGCAGCCGATGAACCTGCTCTATGCGCTGATCGGCGTGTTCCTCGGCACCGCGGTCGGCGTGCTGCCGGGCATCGGTCCGGCGCTGACGGTCGCGCTGCTGCTGCCGGTGACCTACAAGCTCGATCCCGGCGGCTCGCTGATCATGTTCGCCGGCATCTATTATGGCGGCATGTATGGCGGCTCGACCACCGCGATCCTGATCAACACGCCGGGCGAGAGCGCGTCGATGGCGACCGCGCTCGAGGGCAACAAGATGGCCAAGGCCGGCCGCGGCGGCCCGGCGCTGGCAACCTCGGCGATCGGCTCGTTCGTGGCCGGCACCATCGCCACCATCGGCCTCGCATTTCTCGCGCCATGGTTGGTCGATTTCGCTGTTCGATTCGGGCCGGAGGATTACTTCGCGCTGATGTGCGTTGCCTTCGTCACGGTGTCGGCAACCTTCGGCGACTCGCCGGTCCGCGGCCTCACCAGCTTGTTCATCGGCCTGACGCTCGGGCTCGTCGGCATCGACAAGCTGACCGGGCAGGCGCGGCTTGCGTTCGGCATCCCCGAGTTGCTCGACGGCGTCGAGGTGACGACGCTCGCGGTTGGTCTGTTTGCGGTGGGCGAGGCGCTCTATGTCGCCTCGCGCCGGCATCACGCCGAGGAGAAGCTCGAGCCGGTGCGCGGTTCGCTGTGGATGACGAAAGAGGACTGGCGGCGCTCGTGGAAGCCGTGGCTGCGCGGCACGCTGTTCGGTTTTCCGATCGGCGCACTGCCAGCCGGCGGCGCGGAGATCCCGACCTTCCTGTCCTATTCCACCGAGCGGCGGCTGACAAAACATCCGGAGGAGTTCGGCAAGGGCGCGATCGAAGGCGTCGCCGGACCGGAGGCCGCCAACAACGCGTCCGCCGCCGGCACGTTGGTGCCGCTGTTGACGCTCGGGCTTCCGACCTCGGCGACCGCAGCGATGATGCTGGCGGGCTTTCAGCAATACGGCCTCAATCCGGGGCCGCTGCTGTTCGCCGAGCGGCCCGATCTGGTGTGGGGCCTGATCGCGAGCCTGTTCATCGCCAACGGCATGCTGCTTGTGCTCAACCTGCCGCTGGTCGGGCTGTGGGTGCGGCTGCTCGCGATCCCGCAGCCCTGGCTGTATGCCGGCATCCTGGTGTTCGCCACCACGGGCACGATCGCGGCCAAGCCGTCGGTGGTTGAACTGTCAATGCTGGCAGCGTTCGGCGTGATGGGCTTTTTGATGCGGCGGTTCGATTTCCCGATCGCGCCCGTTGTGATCGGCTTGATCCTCGGTCCGATCGCCGAAAGCCAGCTGCGCCGCGCGCTGGCGATCAGCCTCGGCGATCCCATGGTGCTGCTGCAAAGCCCGATGTCGGCGACACTGCTGGGCATCGCGCTGATCGCGCTGCTGGCGCCGTTCGTGCTCAAGGGACTGGGGCGGTTCAAGGCGAACGAGGATTAGGGCGCTTCATCCCAGACGGTAAAAGGCCCGCTCCGGGGCTCGCATTTCGGAGCGGGCCAGTCTGGGCACGGCAAACGTTGCCGCGGCGCGAACCTAGCGCGACTAGCTGACACCATCCTGACGACGGCCGAAAAAGAGAGGCGGCTAAACGCCGCCGCTTTGTTTCCAGGTTTTTCGTGAACTGAATGTTCAGCTCACCATTTGTAGCCGAGGCTCGCCGTGATGCGGCGGCGATCGCCGTAGTAGCAGGAGCTGATCGTCGCGCAGCTCGCGACATAGATCTTGTCCGTGACGTTCACGACGTTGAGCGCCGCGCGCCAGTGGTTGTCCCATTCGTAATGCAGGGCAAGATCGCCCAGCACGAAGGCGGGGACGCGCGCGGTGTTCGCCTGGTCCGCAAAGGACGAGCCGACGTAACGGATGCCGCCGCCGAGGCCGAAGCCGCGCAGCGGGCCGTCGCTGAAGGTGTAGTCGGTCCAGACCGAGGTGAGCTGCCGGGGCGTGTTGGTCGGCACGGTGCCGATCAGCGCGGGGTTGAGGTCCTTGCTGACGAACAGCTCGTAATTGGTGTAGCTCGCAACGAGCTTGAAGTCGCGCGTGATATTCGCGACCGCCTCGAGCTCGACGCCGCGCGAGGTGACCTCGCCGTTCTGGGTCTGGAACAGGGTGTTGTTCGGATCGGTGGTCAGCGCGTTCTTGCGCTTCAGGTCGAACAGCGCGACGCCGAACCGTGCGTTGAGCCCGACCGGTTCGTACTTGACGCCGACCTCGGTCTGCTCGGAGGTTTCCGGCAGCAGCAATTGACCGGCCGCATTGGTGCCGATCACCGGATTGTAGCCGGTCATGTAGGAGACATAGGGCGCAACGCCAAAGTCGAAATTGTAGATCGCGCCGACGCGGCCGGAGAACTTGCTGTCGTCGCGGCTCTGCGAAGCGCCGATCCGGTTGTTGTTGTTGAGATCGACCCAATCCTGGCGTCCCGACAGCACCACGGTCAGGCGGTCGAGCTTGACCTGGTCCTGCAGATAGACTGCGGCCATCCCCTGCGTGAGATAGGCGTTCTGATACAGCGGGCCGCTATACGGCAGATTGGTGCCGTAGACCGGATTGAGCAGGTTGAGGTTCGTGCCCATGCCAAAACCTTGCCGGTCGTCGATGCCGTAATATTTCAGATCGACGCCGGCCAGCGCCGTGTGCTGCAGCGCGCCGGTCGCAAAGCGATATTCGAGCTGGTTATCGAGATTGAGCTGTGTGGCGATGCCGCGGGTGTAGAAATTGCCGCGCGTGATGTCGGCGGCGGCCGGCGTCGTCGCGTAGCCGAGCCCGTAGAGGCCGGCATAGTAGACGTCGACATGTGCCATGCGCGCGTTCTGGCGGAAGTCCACGCCGTCGGAGATGCTCTTCTGGAACTGGTAGCCGACCATCTCCTGGTCGCGGCGGAACTGGTCGACGCTGGGATCGCCGACGAACAGGCTGGTTGGAATCCGGCCGAACGGCGCGTTGGTGACGGTGCCGACATAGGGCAGGAAGTTCAACGCGCGGGTGTTGCTGTGCGAGGCCATGCCGAACACGGTGAGGCTGGTGTCGGCATCGGGCCGCCAGGTCACTGACGGGGCGAAGAAGAAATTGTTGTCGTAGACATAGTCGGTCTGGGTGCTGCCGCCCTGGGCCTGGCCGACCAGGCGGTACTGCACTTGCCCGCCGCCGGGCTGCGCCGCCGCGCCGCCGATGTCGAACTGGGTATAGGCGTTGCCGAAATTGTTGATGCCGGTCTCGATGTAGCGGATTGGTTCGGCCGACGGCAGCTTGCTGATCGCGTTGACGAGGCCGCCCGGCGCCGAGCCGCCGTACAGGATGCCGGACGGGCCGCGCAGCACCTCGACGCGTTCGAGATTGAAGGGCTGCAGCTTCCAGCTCGCATAGGAGGTGTAGAACAGCTGCAGGCCGTCGAGGAACAGTGACTCGTTCTGCGCGGGGAAGCCGCGGATCAGGAACCAGTCGTTGCGGAAGTCGGCGCCGTAGGTGCCGCCGACCACGCCGGGCGTATAGCGCAGCACCTCGTCGAACTTGCTGACGATCTTCTGGTCGCGGATCTGCTCGGCGCTGATCACCGTCACCGATTGCGGCGTCTGGATGATCGGCGTGCTGGTCTTGGTGCCGCTTGAACTCTGCCGCGCCAGATAACCGATGACCGGACCGTTGGCGCGTTCGTGTCCGCCGCCTGCGCCGGCGGCTTGTTGCGCGATCTGCGGCTGCGCTCCCGAAGGCGCGGTCGTGGCACGGCGCGCGGCACTTCGCGCACGCGCAGTGCGTTGTGAGGACTGTTGCTGCGATCTCGCCGATTGCCGGTGCGGCGCCTCGACGGTCACGGACGGCAATTGCGTCTGGGCGAAGACCTCGTCCGCACCAACAAGCGAAAGCACCACCGTTGCCGAAACAGCGAGCTGCCTCGACCCAATCCACCTGCACGACATTTATTCCACGCTCCGTAAAAAATTCTCGAGCGAGTCGTTATCACGATGATTTTCGGGAATAGCCCGCGCGCGGTTAGAAGCTATCGAAGCTGTGCGCAATGCGCGTGTGTGTGACCGCGAGACAACGGAGTGCGACAGACAATTGCACGCGTCGCGTGAGTGCCTTGAATCGATCCAGTGTTGAACGATTCAAACATCGAACGATTCAAAATCGTCACGTGAGACATCGTCGCGTTGACTCGATGCATCGCCATCGCGGGCGTTGTGATCGAGAGGTTCGCAAGTCGCGTGCATGTGGTGTTCGTGACGCGCGAGGGTGACGAACAGTTCGGGCAGACGAGCACCGGAGTCGTCAGTCCGCACGTTTGGGCAATCCGGCAGGGGGCGTCTCGTCCGCTCTCACGGGGCGGCGCAACCATGCCCCGCCGGGGCGCCTGGAACCGGACGGCGGGGGCCGGCCCGATTGCTGGCAATCCCCGCCATCCCCACCATATCTGGCATAATTGACCGCCGGGGACCGCAACCGCTTGGCCATTTTGGGGCGATGTGATAACGCTCTGAAACCAGCTTCGACCGCCACTCGTGACCGTCCGCATCCTGCCTAAGGGCTTGCGGCGGTGGAGATATTTCGCCGATGACCTCGTCCTCCAAAACCGCTTCCGCGCCCGATTCCTTCTTCACGGCTGGTCTCGCCGAGGCCGATCCCGAGATCGCCGCCGCGATCAAGGGCGAGCTCGGTCGGCAACGTCATGAGATCGAGCTGATCGCCTCGGAAAACATCGTCAGCCGCGCCGTGCTGGAGGCGCAGGGCTCGGTGATGACCAACAAATACGCGGAAGGTTATCCGGGCGCGCGCTACTATGGCGGTTGCGAATGGGTCGACGTCGCCGAGACCCTGGCGATCGAGCGCGCCAAGAAGCTATTCGGCGCAGGCTTCGCCAACGTCCAGCCGAACTCCGGCAGCCAGATGAATCAGGCGGTGTTTCTGGCGCTGCTGCAGCCCGGCGACACCTTCATGGGTCTCGACCTCGCGGCCGGCGGCCATCTCACCCACGGCTCGCCGGTCAACATGTCCGGCAAGTGGTTCAAGGCCGCGCATTACACCGTGCGCCGCGAGGACCAGATCATCGACATGGACGAAGTCCAGAAGCAGGCCGAGCAGGTCAAGCCGAAGCTGATCATTGCCGGCGGCTCGGCCTATTCGCGCGCCTGGGACTTCAAGCGCTTCCGCGAGATCGCCGACAGCGTAGGCGCGTATCTGCTGGTCGACATGGCGCATTTCGCGGGCCTCGTCGCCGGCGGCGTGCATGCTTCGCCGGTGCCGCACGCCCACGTCACCACCACGACGACGCACAAGTCGCTGCGCGGTCCGCGCGGCGGCCTGATCCTCACCAATGACGAAACGCTGGCCAAGAAGCTGAACTCGGCGATCTTCCCCGGCCTGCAGGGCGGCCCGCTGATGCACGTGATCGCGGCCAAGGCGGTGGCGTTCGCGGAAGCGCTGCGGCCCGACTTCAAGGTCTACGCCAAGAACGTGGTCGAGAACGCCAAGGCGCTAGCGGAGACGCTGCGCAGCCACGGTCTCGACATCGTCTCCGGCGGCACCGACAACCATCTGATGCTGGTCGACCTCAGGCCGAAGGGGCTGAAGGGCAACATCTCGGAGAAGGCGCTGGTGCGCGCCGCCATCACCTGCAACAAGAACGGCATCCCGTTCGATCCCGAGAAGCCGTTCGTCACCTCGGGCCTGCGGCTCGGTACGCCGGCGGCGACCACGCGCGGCTTCGGCGTCGCCGAGTTCAAGCAGGTCGGCGGCATGATCGCGGAAGTGCTCAACGCGCTGGCGCAATCGCCGGACGGCAAGGCGTCGCTGGTCGAGGCCGCGATCAAGGAACGCGTCAAGGCGCTGACCGATCGCTTCCCGATCTACTAGTAGAGTTCGCTCGTAAGGGTCTCGTCGAATGCGTTGTCCGAGCTGCAACTCTCTCGATACGCAGGTCAAGGACTCGCGTCCGACCGAGGACTCCGCTGTCATCCGCAGGCGGCGCGTCTGCATGGCCTGCAACTTCCGCTTCACGACCTTCGAGCGGGTGCAGCTGCGCGAACTGACCGTCATCAAGCGCAACGGCCGCCGCGTGCCGTTCGACCGCGACAAGCTGGTGCGCTCGCTGCAGATCTCCTTGCGCAAGCGCCCGGTGGAGTCGGAGCGGGTGGAGAAGATGGTGTCGACCATCGTGCGCGAGCTCGAAAGCGGCGGCGAGGCGGAGGTCTCCTCGGAGGCGATCGGCGAGATCGTGATGGAGCATCTGCGCCAGCTCGACGACGTCGCCTATGTGCGCTTCGCCTCGGTCTATCGTAATTTCCGCGAGGCCAAGGATTTTGAGGCCGTGCTCGACGAACTGACCGGCGAAGAGGACCCGCGGGTCGCGACGTTGCGAAAATGATCTTCCGGATTCTGGAAGAGCAGCTCGGGCAGAAAGCCAAACAGGCCAAGGAGACGGCCAAGGCCGCTGATCTGCGCTTCATGCAGCTTGCGCTGGCGCTCGGCCGTCGCGGGCTCGGGCGCACCTGGCCCAATCCGGCAGTCGGCGCCGTTATCGTCAAGGACGGCGTGATCGTCGGCCGCGGCTGGACCCAACCGGGCGGCCGCCCCCATGCCGAGGTCGAGGCGCTCCGGCGCGCCGGTGAGGCCGCGCGCGGCGCGACGCTCTATGTCACGCTCGAACCCTGCTCGCATTTCGGCCGCTCGCCGCCCTGTGCTGATGCCGTCGTTGCGGCCGGGCTCGCCCGCGTGGTCTCCGCGATCGAGGATCCCAACCCGGAAGTCGCCGGGAAGGGACACGCCAAGCTGCGCGCCGCCGGGATTGCGGTCGATGTCGGGCTGTGTGCGGCGGAGGCCGCGCGCGACCATGCCGGACACTTCCGCCGCATCCGCGACAAGCGCCCGCATGTCATCCTCAAGCTCGCGGTGTCCGCCGACGACAAGATCGCAGCCGGCGGCCACAGGCCGGTTGCAATCACCGGCGAGGCCGCACGGAGGCGCGTGCATCTTTTGCGCGCGCAGAGCGATGCGATCCTGGTCGGTATCGGCACGGTCAGAGCCGACGATCCGCTCTTGACCTGCCGGTTGCCCGGCATGGCGGCGCGCTCGCCGGTGCGGGTGGTGCTGGATCGCGCGCTGCGCATATCAGGCGACAGCCGCCTGGTGCATTCGGCGCGCGCAACGCCGCTCTGGGTGATGACCTCTGATCTTGCGGAGGCGCCGGCCGCGATGAAGCTTGGTGCTGCCGGGGCAGAGGTGATCCGCGTTGCATCCGGCGCGCCCGTGGGGCTCGACCTGCCGGCGGTGTTGCATGCGCTGGCGGAGAAGGGGATCACGCGGCTGATGATTGAGGGCGGGGCGCGGGTAGCAGGTTCTTTCATTGCAGCCGGTCTTGTCGATGAAATCTGGCTGTTGCGCGGACCTGGTACGATCGGCGCCGAAGGCGTTCCCGCGCTGGACGCATTGCCGCTCGACGCAATCACGCAGTCGCCGGGCTTCAAGGTTCGTGCTAGCGAAACCCTCGATAACGACAGTCTCACTATCTACGAGCGTGCGTAATGTTTACCGGAATTGTCACCGATATCGGTGAGATCACCAGCCTGAAGCCGGTGGCGCAGGGGCAGCTGCACCGGATGCGGATTGCCTGCGACTACGACCAGACCACGATCGCCGACGGCGCCTCGATCGCCTGCAATGGCGTCTGCCTCACCGTGGTCGCCTCCGGCACCGCGGATGGCAAGACCTGGTTCGACGTCGATGCCGCGGCCGAGACGCTCGGCATGACCACCGCCAAGCACTGGGCGCAGGGCGGTCGGCTTAATCTCGAGCGGGCGCTCAAGATCGGCGACGAACTCGGCGGTCACATCGTGGCCGGGCATGCCGACGGCATCGCCACCATCGTCAAGCGCGACGATCTGCCCGACATGGCGCGGTTCGAGCTTCGAACCGCCCGCGAACTGGCGCGTTTCATCGCGGCGAAGGGATCGGTCACGCTGGACGGCGTGTCGCTGACCGTGAATACGGTCGACGACGTCACGTTCTCGGTGCTGATCATCCCGCACACGCTCGCCGTCACCACCCTGAGCGGCTGGAAGGCCGGCAGCGAGGTCAATATCGAGGTCGATCTGATGGCCCGCTACGCGGCACGGCTGGCGGAGATGAAGTGACGGCCTGGCCGTCATCCTAGCGGTCATTCCGGGATGGTCCGAAGGACCAGACCGCAGATGCACAATTGTGCATCTGGGAATCTCGAGATTCCGGGTGCGATGCTTACGCATCGCCCCGGAATGACATTGCGAGAGCATTCCTGCTTGGCTTCAGTCGTTGAGGCGACTACAAACTCGCGAAACGTTGACATTCAACGTTATCGGTAAATGTCAACAAAATGATATGGATACGTAAATGGCTGACGCGCGGCGCGCACCCCTGAAGGACCAGACCGACATCACAGGCGCTCGCGTGCTGATCGTCGAGGCACGGTTTTATGACGACATCCAGGATGCGCTGCTGGAAGGCGCGCTCGCCGAGCTGAAGACCGCGGGTGCCACCCACGACGTGATCACGGTGCCGGGCGCGCTGGAGATTCCGGCTGCAATCGCGATTGCGATCGATGCGGCGGCCGCGAACGGCAAGCCCTATGACGCGGCGATCGCGCTCGGCTGCGTGGTGCGCGGCGACACCATCCATTTCGAGATCGTCTCGCAGGAGTCCTCGCGCGGATTGATGGATCTGGCCGTGAGCCGGAAATTCCCGCTCGGCAACGGCATCCTCACCGTCAACACCGAGGCGCAGGCCTGGGCGCGGGCGCGCGCCAGCGAGTTGAACAAGGGCGGCGACGCGGCGCGCGCGGCGATCGCGATGCTGCGGATCAAACGCCGCCTGGCAAAGGCCTGACCATGCCTGACAGCAAGAAGCCCGCGAAAGCCCCCGACCGGAAAGCCAACCGGCGCGGCGCCGCACGGCTCGCAGCCGTGCAGGCGCTCTACCAGATGGACATTGGTGGCGCGGGTATCAACGACATCTTCGCCGAGTTCGAGAGCCATTGGCTCGGCAACGAGGTCGAGGGCGAGAAATATCTGCCGGCGGAAGCGGCGTTCTTCCGCGATGTCGTCTCCGGCGTGGTGCGCGACCAGGCCAAGCTCGATCCCCTGATCGACGAGGCGCTGTCGAAGGGCTGGCCGCTGAAGCGGATCGACGCGATCTTGCGTGCGGTGCTTCGCGCCGGTTCCTACGAGCTCGAGCATCGCAGGGACGTGCCGGGCCGCGTGGTGGTGTCCGAATATGTCGACGTCGCGCACGCCTTTGTGGAGAAGGACGAGACCGGGATGGTCAACGCCGTGCTCGACCAGATCGCGCGCCAGTTCCGCGGCGATGAGTTTGTGCGGGGCTGAACCACGTATTCCGCCGTCATCACCCGCGGATGCGGGTGATCCAGTACGCCGCGGCGGTTATTGGCAACAACAGCTTCCGCGGCGTACTGGATCGCCCGGTCAAGCCGGGCGTGACAGCTGAGGGTAAGGCGCGCGACATGACAGAGCGTCACAACGATCCCTCCGGCGAAGATTCCCTCATCGCGCGCTATTTCAAGCCGCTGGCGAGCGATCCGGGTGCGTTCGGGCTCGACGATGATGCCGCCGCGCTGCGGGCGGCCGGCGAGGACATCGTGGTCACCACCGATGCCATCGTCGAGGGCGTGCATTTCCTCAGCCACGATCCGCCCGATACGCTGGCGCGCAAGGCGCTGCGGGTGAACCTCTCCGACATCGCGGCAAAGGGCGCGGCGCCGGCGGGCTTCGTGCTGACGCTGGCGCTGCGCAAGGCCGAAGAGGCCTGGCTCAAGCCTTTTGCCCAGGCGCTCGGCGAGGATGCCCGCCACTACGGCTGCCCGCTGCTCGGCGGCGACACGGTGTCGACGCCGGGGCCGCTGATGATCTCGATCACCGCGTTCGGCCGGCTGCCGCAGGGCAAGATGGTGCATCGCGCGGGGGCAAGGGCCGGCGACCGCCTGTTCGTGACCGGCACGATCGGGGATGCCGCGCTCGGGCTCGATGTGCTCCAGGGCGGTCCGGTCGCGGCTGATCTGGCGGACGATGCCGCCGGCCGGGATTTTCTTGCCGCCCGCTACCGTGTACCGCAGCCGCGCAACGCATTGGCCAATGCCGTCCGCGCCCACGCCAGCGCGGCGATGGACGTGTCCGATGGTCTCGCCGGCGATCTGGCCAAGCTTTGCGCAGCTAGTGGTGTGACGGCCGTGATCAACGCGCCGAGCATCCCGTTGTCATCAGCGGCCGCGGGGCTCCTCGCGCGCAAGGCGATCGGGTTCGAGACCCTGGTGGCCGGCGGCGACGATTACGAGATCCTGTGCGCGGTCCCGGGCGATCGCGTGGACGCCTTTGTGCGGGAGGCACGGCAGGCCAAGGTCGCGGTGACCGCCATCGGCGGCCTCATCGCAGGCTCATCGCCGCCAAGCTTCCTTGACGGACAGGGCAGGGAACTGGCGCTGAAGCGGCTGTCCTACAGCCATTTTTAAAGCGTTTTCGAGCGAAGTGGGCACCGGTTCGCGTGAAGAAAACGCGTCAATACAGGAATCTAGAGCCCCGTTCCGATTCGATCGGAACGGAAGGTTCTAGAACTGCTGCGCCTGACGGCGCCGATTTTCCTTCTAAATAGCTGCCGATATCGGCGTTTTCGGCCACAGGTGGCGTTGCACAGCGGTAACGATTTTGGCAAGGTCGCGCCCGATTTGAGGCAATCCGTTCTTGGGGAGGATTGTCCTCGCAAAATAAGCGCCTGCCGCCCCCTAGCGGCACAAGAAGGCGCGGGGGTTACATCAAGGATCTGAGGCAACATGACAGCTTTATGGTTGATTGTGCTCTGCGGGGCGCTTTCCATCGTCTACGCGATCTGGGCGACGCAGTCGGTCTTGAACGCGGATGCGGGCAATGCCCGCATGCAGGAAATCGCGGCCGCGGTGCGCGAGGGCGCACAGGCCTATCTGCGGCGGCAGTACACCACGATCGGCATCGTCGGTATCGTGATCTTCGTGGTGCTCGCCTACTTCCTGGGCCTGCTGGTGGCGATCGGCTTTGCGATCGGCGCCATCCTGTCGGGTGCGGCCGGCTTCATCGGCATGAACGTCTCGGTGCGCGCCAACGTCCGCACCGCGCAGGCAGCGACCACCTCGCTCGCCGGCGGCCTCGAGCTCGCCTTCAAGGCAGGCGCGATCACCGGCATGCTGGTTGCCGGTCTGGCGCTTCTCGGCGTCACCATCTACTTCATGATCCTGGTCAAGTTCATGGGTCTGGAGGCGGGCAGCCGCACCGTGGTCGACGCCATGGTGGCGCTCGGCTTCGGCGCCTCGCTGATCTCGATCTTCGCCCGTCTCGGCGGCGGCATCTTCACCAAGGGGGCTGACGTCGGCGGCGACCTCGTCGGCAAGGTCGAGGCCGGCATCCCCGAGGACGATCCGCGCAACCCGGCCACCATCGCCGACAACGTCGGCGACAATGTCGGCGACTGCGCCGGCATGGCGGCGGACCTGTTCGAGACCTATGCGGTGACCGCGGTCGCCACCATGGTGCTCGCGGCGATCTTCTTCGCCAAGACGCCGATCCTGGTGAACATGATGACGCTGCCGCTCGCGATCGGCGGCATCTGCATCATCACCTCGATCATCGGCACCTTCTTCGTCAAGCTCGGCGCCAGCCAGTCGATCATGGGCGCCCTTTACAAGGGCCTGATCGCCACCGGCGTGCTGTCGCTGGTCGGCGTCGCGCTCGTCATCAACTGGTTGATCGGCTTCGGCAAGCTCGACGGCGTCGACTACACCGGCATGGCGCTGTTCGAGTGCGGCGTGGTCGGTCTGGTCGTCACCGGCCTGATCATCTGGATCACCGAGTACTACACCGGCACCGACTACCGCCCGGTGAAGTCGATTGCGGCGGCGTCCGTCACAGGTCACGGCACCAACGTGATCCAGGGCCTCGCGATCTCAATGGAGGCGACAGCCTTGCCCGCGATCGTCATCATCGCCGGCATCCTCGTCACCTACAGCCTGGCCGGCCTGTTTGGGATCGCGATCGCGACCGCGACCATGTTGGCGCTGGCCGGCATGATCGTCGCGCTCGATGCCTTCGGTCCGGTCACCGACAACGCCGGCGGCATCGCCGAAATGGCGGGCCTGCCGAAGGAAGTGCGCAAGTCGACCGACGCGCTCGACGCAGTCGGCAACACCACCAAGGCGGTGACCAAGGGCTACGCGATCGGCTCCGCCGGTCTCGGTGCGCTGGTGCTGTTTGCGGCCTATAACCAGGACCTCAAATTCTTCATCAGCGACTCCGCCAACCACGTCTACTTCAAGGGCGTCAATCCGGACTTCTCGCTCAACAACCCCTACGTCGTGGTTGGTCTGCTGTTCGGCGGCCTGCTGCCGTATCTGTTCGGCGCGATGGGCATGACGGCGGTGGGACGCGCCGCCAGCGCAATCGTTGAAGAGGTGCGCCGTCAGTTCCGCGAGAAGCCCGGCATCATGCAGGGCACCGACAAGCCGGACTACGGCAAGGCGGTCGACCTGCTGACCAAGGCGGCGATCAAGGAGATGATCATCCCGTCGCTGCTGCCGGTGCTGTCGCCGATCTTCGTCTACTTCGTGATCTATGCGATCGCGGGCGGCGGCGCGGCCGGCAAGTCAGCGGCATTCTCCGCGGTCGGCGCCATGCTGCTCGGCGTCATCGTCACCGGCCTGTTCGTCGCGATCTCGATGACCTCAGGCGGCGGCGCCTGGGACAACGCCAAGAAGTACATCGAGGACGGTCACTACGGCGGCAAGGGCTCTGACGCCCACAAATCCGCGGTGACCGGCGACACCGTCGGCGATCCCTACAAGGACACGGCGGGCCCGGCGGTGAACCCGATGATCAAGATCACCAACATCGTGGCGCTGCTGCTGCTGGCGGTTCTGGCGCACTGAGTCCTTGGCGCACTAAGCGGCGCGAAACCAACGAAACGCAAAATCCCGCGGTGCGAGCCGCGGGGTTTTTGTTTTGCACGGACTTCGTTCGGTGTACTGCCGAATTGATCGGCTTTCCGCCAACGATATTCGTCGAGAACCAGACGCGAACGAAACGGAGATCAATCGATGTCGCTCTCATCCGCACGAAACTATGCGCTGCGCGCCTCCAAGTCGCAGGATCAGAAGGAGGCCATCGAGCTGCTGTCGAAGGCGATCCTGGAACTGGCCATGTCGATTGAAGCAACCGACGCCAAGATCAAGAAGATCAACAAGTCTTCGTAGAATCCCGGGGTAGATTAGCGAAGCGCAATCCACCAGTGGGTCTGACCGCGGCGGCGGATTACGCCTGGGCCTGTCATCGGGCCGCGCTTCGCGCGGACCCGGTGGGCTAATCGGCCCCACGGCGCCGTCGCTCCTCGCAGCGCCGCCGGGGCGATCCGCGTGTACTGAACCCTAGGTGCATGATCTGCGACAAACCTGCGGTGCAGGCCGTGGGTTTTCCGCCATGAAGTTCGAGATGACCAAATGCAACCAGTGCGGCAGCGAGATGCCGATGGGTGTCGACGTCTGTCCAAGCTGCGGCAAGCTGCAGGTCGGTATCAACAGGGTCGGTTCCTACCAGCCTCGGACGATGCTCGCCGTAGGGCTGGCCGCGGCGGTTCTCCTCATCTTCAACTGGTTCAAGACCCCGGCGCCGCACCCGAGCAGCCAGCTCACTTCACCTCCATCTGCAAGCCTTCCTTCTCGATGATCGCGGCGAACTTTTTGGTTTCCGCATCGACGAAATCGGAGAACTGCTGCGGCGTGCCGTAGTCGGCCCGCGCGCCCATGCCGGCGATGTTCTTCTTGATGTCGTCGCGCTCCAGCATTGCCTTGACCTGGCGGTTCAGTTCGTCGAGCACCGGCGCCGGCGCAGTCTTCGGCAGGAACACGCCGAACCAGGACGAGACGTCGAATTTTGCCAGCTCCGGCGCGCCCTCGCGCATCGTGGGTAGGTTGGGCGCGGATTCGCTGCGCTCGGGCGTCGTGACGCAGAGCCCGTTGAGCTTGCCGTCCTGCACCTGCGGCAGCGATGGATACAGATTGTCGAACAGGATCTGGATGTCGCCGGCGAGCCCGGCCTGCAGCGCCGGGCCGGCGCCGCGGAACGGTACGTGCGTCATCTTCAGCCCGGTGAGCTGCAGGAACCAGGCGCCGGTGAGGTGAGGGCTCTGTCCGGTGCCGGATGAGCCGTAGGTCAGCTTGTCGGGGTTCTTCTTCAGATAGTCGATCAAGTCGGGGATCGATTTGAGCCCGGTCGACGGATGCGCCGAGACGATGTTCGGGATCCGGATCATGTTGGAGACCGCCTGCAACTGGTCGGCCTTGTAGGTCAGGTTTCGGAAGATGCTGAAGGCGATCGCGTTGGGGCCGGGATTGCCGATCAGGATGGTGTGGCCGTCGCCCTTGGCGCGGGCGACCTCCGATGTGCCGATGGTGCCGCCGGCGCCGGAGCGATTCTCGACGACCACCGACTGGCCCCAGATCGGCTGCAGATGCGCGGCGAGCAGCCGCCCCATCACGTCGGTGGAGCCGCCGGCTGCCGCCGGCACGATGATCCGAACCGTCTCAGACGGCCGCCAGTCGCCGGCACCACGACTGGCGCGCGGCAGGATCGCTGCCGTCGAAAGGGCCGCAGCCCCCGCAAGTACTCCTCGGCGAGAAAGATATCCCTTGGTCAATCCCCTGGTCACGACTTCGCTCCCTGCATGATTTTATTTTGCAGGGAGCGTAGGCATGGCGCGGCTGTCCGGCAAGCGGACGACTTGGCGCAGCAGACTTGGCGTAGCAGACCTGGCGCAGGCCTGCTTCAGGTCGGTGGCGCGGTTACACCAGCGCGTCGGCGTTCTTGGCGAAGGCTTCGTCGTTGGTGAACGGGATTTCGCTCACCTTGATGACTTCGGTCTTGTTGCTTCCGATAATCACGATCTCCTTGAGGAAGGATCCGGGGAAAGACCCTTTCACCGTGTAGGGCTTGGTGCCTTGGCCGAGCGGACCGGTCCATCCCATCACCCTGATGGCGAGACCACCGACCCATTGCTCGTCGCGGATGAGTTTGATTCCTGATGTGAAATTCGGGGCGTTCCCCTTGACGGTGACGGAGAAGAATCCCGGCGCGCCCAAGCCCGTCCAGACATAAACGGCCTGTGCGCTATCGAAAGGTTCCGGTCCATAAAAGCCCATGACGTTGATCTCCCTGCTGAATGAAGGCTGACGAGAGCCCTTGAAGAGCCGATTGGCATGATCGGGCTCATAGCGAGCGTAGCACGAGCATCGCTGCGAGCGTGTGAATATATTGCAAGCAACTATAAATTGATTGGAGCAATCGCTCGGTCGAAGCACGACAAATCGAAATCGCGCGAAGGAGCTGCGCTGCTCTGTTTTGCTATCGCAGCGTTGCATTGGTTTTAAATTGAGCGCGCATGTGAAGCCGATGACCAACTTTTCGTGTTGAACAAGAATCGTTCTTGCGCTCAGCCTCTGTGCATGCATACTACCTCAGGGTGTAACTACCTAGAGAAGTATTTTCTAACAAATAAAGCCGAAAATTGTAACAGTGCCTTGCTGCCAAGCGATTGGCGCGGGCGCTAACGACACCTCGTATTTTTGGATTGGACAGCGATGGGAACAGTCGACGCACTGATCGTTGTTGATACCGAGGGCGCGCTCTCCAGCGGATCGGCTGTCGACAATTCATTTCTGGTTGACAACAACGGCTATCTCGGGTCGTGGAACGAGGGAACGCCGACGCTCAACACGGTCGTGCAGGACGGCCAGGTCGTGAACTGGAGCGTCACTCCCGTCAGCCCCACGGGCCAGGTGTCGATCACCGGCTTCTCCGGTCAAATGATCTCCACGTCGGTCTGCAAGCCGGCTCCGCAGGTGGGCAACCCGGATGTGTGGTCCGGCCGGGTCGAATCCCACGGTCAATTCGCGTCCCTTTCTTACACGATCGCCCTGTCGATCGGTGGAAGGTCAATGACGCTCAACTCATCCATCAAGATCGTCTAACGCAGGGAGCAGCAGCGTGAGTGCAGATAAAACAGAGCGTGCAGCAGCCGCATTGAGTCAAGTCGATGTGTTGATCGTGGCGGATGTCGAAGGCGCGCTCGCCTCCGGCAACCTTCAGGACAACGTATATATGATCGACACCAACAAACACGCGGGCTCGGGCAGCGAAGGGCAGGCGGAGCTCTACACCGCGGTCAAGGACGGTCAGGTCCTCAACTGGAGCGTGGTCGGGGTGTCGCCATCCAGCGACGTGAACATCACCCAGTTCACCGGCCAGATGATCAACGACAAGATCTGCGTTCCGCAGTCGGTGACCACGCCCGACGGCACCTATTGGTCCGGCCGGGTCGAAGCCCAGGGCTTCAAGGGCAACCAGCAATATTCCTGCGTGCTGACCATGGACGGCAAGGCCATGACCTTCGATCCATTCCTGAAGATATCCTGACCATGCTGAGCCCATCGATCAACGTCGCGAACAGCCTGCTGGCCCAGGCGTTCAACGAGATATTGCGGCTCGACAGCTATTCGATCAGCGCGAGCGGCACGACCATCGGCGTGCTGGTGAAGGACCCCGACTGGCTGGCGCCGGTGCGCAACCGGGTCGGCATGTTGGGGCAGGCCGGCGCGAAATGGATCGAGGACAAGCCCTCGGTCTGGGGACCGGTGCTGACGCAGTTCAGCAACTATGGCAGCGCCTTCGCCGGCGTGGCCGATGCCAAGGCCACCACAAGCGATCAGTGGATCAAGTTGCTGAAGGAGGTTCTGCTCAGCCAGCTCAACAAGTCGATCGACGCCACGAACATCGCGGCGACGGCGCTGCAAGGCCACTATCAGGCTTTCAAGAACATCCAGCCGTTGCTGGAGAGCAGCATCAATGCGGGGTGGGCCGAGCTGCAGGACGAAGAGCAGCAGATGGTCAAGATCGCCGCGCAGCTCACGCGTCTGGAGGATCTGGTCGGCTCGCTCCAGGATTCCATCACCGCGGGCGACATCAGCACCGGCCAGAGCGTGGTCACGACTACGGTGAAGACACTCTACAACGTCGCCACCGGGGTCGGCGAATCCTTCTCCTTCCTCGGGATGGCCGCCGCCGCCTTCACCGTCGGAAAATTCTATTACGACATCATCACCAAGACCGCCGAAGTCGGCGAGACCTTGCAGCAGATCGCCAAGCTCCAGATCGAGGCGAGCCAGGAGGCACAGGCAGCCGCCGGCACCAAGCTCGTGCTGCGGCTGCTCTACAATCTCGAGCTGACATTCGGACGCATCGTCGACGTGATGCCCCAAATCGTGACGATGTGGAGCACCGAGCGCGACAAGGTGCAGCAGGCGATCCAGGCGCTTCAAGCCGGCGCCGACCCGGCGACCTATTTCGACATCTTCACCATCCCGATCGCGAACGCGAACTGGCAGGCGATCAGCAAGTTCGCAATCGCAATACCGGCGACCAAGACCACGGTCGGGCCGCCGGTGACGCTGGACCCGCAGCATCCGATCGCAACCTAGCACCGCGCAGGAGAGAGATCATGATGGCACTAGCAAAACTGAAAGTAAAAGCAGCGCCGAAATTGGCGGCGACCACCAAGCTCGAGACCCAAACCCAATCGGCCTTCGTGATCTTGTCATTGATCACCCAGGCGTGTCACGGCATCCTGAACACGGTGTTCGTGCCGCCGTCGCCCAAGCCGAGTTGGTTCGACGACCTCAACAGCAAGCTCGACGTCGCCAAGACGCACGCGCAGGACTGGATCGACAATATCGGGCCCAGCGTCACCGGCGGCGTTCCGGTGCAGGTCATCAACTACGGCACGACCTATTCGGCCGTCACCGGCACGATCCAGTCGATCGTTAACGCACACCCGGACGCACAAGGCGCCGACAACCCCTACGTCAAGCAGGTTCATGAGCTGGTCGCCGCGCTGGAGCAGTCGGTGCAGGTCATCGTCACCAATGCCAACACCACACAGACGCTGATGAAGAACTGGGGCGACCTGATGCAGGCGTCGCACGACGCCCTGACCTCGGGTGCGGTCAGCATTCAGAAGGCGGAAGCGGATCTGAGCGCCGACATCAGCAAGATGAACGAAGCGATCAAGGTGCTCAACGACACCATTCATAACGAGAATATCGCGATCGCGGCGTCCGCTGGCGGCATCGCCATTGGATTGCTTCTCCTGGTGGTGGGTATCGCGCTCGCGCCTGAAACGGGCGGCGCCAGCCTCCTTGTTGCCGGCACCGGCGGCTTGCTGGTCGTCGGCGGCGCCGTGACGTGGGGCGTCATGCAGAGCAAGATCAACAAGCAATTCGACGAGATCGCCCAGGACCAGAAGGAGCTGGACGACGACAAGCGCCAGATGGTCGCCCTGCAGGGGCTGGGCTCCGCCTCGAGCCAGGCGATCCAGTACATCACCGACGCCAGCAACGCGCTGTCCGACTTCCGCACCAGCTGGACTGTGTTCCAGGGCGAACTGCAGGGCGTGCTGGCGAAGCTTGAATCGGCTGAAGCGGCGCTCAGCACCATCGTGGCGGGTGCTTTCACCACCGCTGCAGCCTCGGAATGGGCCGATGCGACGTCGTTTGCGCAGGGGCTGGTCAATGCCCCGGTTTCATATCCGGCCAAGGAACTGGCGATGGACGGCAAAGCCGCTTGATCATCTCGCGGGCACCGCCGCCTGCCGGCGGTGCCCGCCTTGCTTGAAAGGAATTCGTCATGTCGAACGACAAGCCAGGCGGCGAACCGGATGTGGGCGGCCTGGGCAGGCTAACTTCTGCGTGCAAGGCGACCTTCGAGGGTCTCGCCGCGGTCACTGCAGCCTGCCATGGTTTGCTCAACGCGCCGCTGATCCAGCCGTCGCCAAAACCCGACTGGTTCGACGACCTCAACAGCAAGCTCGATGCCGCCAAGGCGCAGGCGCAGGACTGGATCGACAATATCGGGCCTGATGTCACCGGCGAAGTTCTGGTGCTGGTCATCAACCACGGCACGACGTTTTCGGCGATCTCTTCACAGGTCAGCTCGATTGCGGCTGATCATCCGGATGCGCAGGGCGCAGGCGATCCCTTCGTTGAAATCGGGCTCGAACTCACCGGCCCACTGGATCAGTCATTGCACGTAACCGTCGCCGGCCTCGAAACGAGGCTCGCAACGATCAGTGCATGGGGAGAGACCATGCATGCCCGCGATGCTGCGCTGCGCGCGGCGGCGGACCAATCGCCTGACGCAAAGGCCGCGGCGGCGCTTGCGCTGTCTGCCGCCGAGCAGGTGCTGGGCTCGACCGGCGATGCACTGACGCGTCTGCGTGAGCTCATCGGTGCCTGGGGCGCGCTTCGGGACGCGATGGGCGATGCATTGGCGGAGCTTAGGGCCGGCAAGGTCACGCTGGGCACGTTCGCGGCCGACACTTTCGGCGCGGCCACGCAGGCCGAATGGGCCGCTGCCACGCAGTTCGCGCAGAAGCTGGCGACCGCTTCGATCGGAATCCCCGGCAGGGCCGCGTAACAGAGGGGAGACGAGATGCCTTTCAGCGGTGCGGCGACGAATGCGGAGATCGACGCGAGCATGGGCGCGATCGTGCTGCTCAACTCGTCCTGCCAGGCGGTGATCGAGGCCGAGATCGCGGAGGTCGCTTCCCCCTGGTACGATCAGCTCGACCAGGAGCTCGGCGCCGCCGAGAACCTGGTCGTCGGCTGGCGCCGCAGCGGAGTGCTGTATTTCCAGACCGACATCCTCGATACGATTGCCGCCGCCGGGCAGGCGTTTGTCGCGGCAGCGCCGCAGATCGACGCTCTGTTTGCCGCACTCGAGCAACGCTTCTCGGCCGGCGGCAAGGCCGAACTGATCACCGCGATGCAGGCGCTTGAGCCGCCGATCCAGGCCATGATCGGACAGATCGCGGACTATCTCGGCAAGCTCCAGACGTTCGAGCAGGCGATGCTGCAGGCCGACCAGGCGATGCGCAACACGGTCGGGCAGGTACAGGCCCAGGAGCAGCAGATTCAGGGCGAGATCGATGCGATCAACAACCAGATCAAACTGCTCAACGTGCAAATCCAGACCGACCGCGAGGCGATCGCACGGGCGAAAGCCGCGCGCACGCGCGGCATCATCGAAACCATCTTCGGTGTCGTGTTCGCGCCGCTGACCGGCGGCGCGTCGCTGATCCTGGCCGGTATCGGCGTGGCCTCGATCGCCGAAGCCGAGGGCCAGATCAATGCCATGCAATCGGAGATATCAGGCTATCAGCAGAAGATCGCCTCTGATCAGTCGGCGCTCACCGACGATCAAAGGATCGTCGCAACGCTGGGCGCGCTGACCATGAGCACCGGGCTCGTGCTGAGCGATATGGCGATGATCGAAAACGCGCTTGATTCGCTCCGGACCGGCTGGACCGCTCTGGACGGCGAGCTCGGCGGCGTGATCGCCAAGCTGCAGGCCGCGACGTCGGCGGCAGACCTCATCGTCAGTCAGGCCTGGTACACCGCTGCTTGCACCGAGTGGAATTTGATCGACAGCCACGTCGCCGACCTTACCGGGCGGCAGATCGACACCAGCCGGGTGAGAATTGGTTGAGCGTCCGGGACTTGAGCATCCCGGACTTGGGCGGGGCGCGATAGCTGATTCCGGTCAGTTGAAGCTCAGCAGCTTGAAGAGCGGTGTCAGGTAGGACATTTCCTGGCCCGACGTCGGCGTGGTGCGGCTGACGAAGTCGAAGATCTTGCCGTCCTTGAGGCCGTAATTGGCGAGCCGGCGCACCTGGCGGTTCTTGTCGAAATAGACCGCGATCACGCGCTGGTCGACCACCCGCTGGTTCATGAAGGCGACCGGGCGCGAGGTCCGCTGCGAGATGTAATAGAACACCTCGCCGTCCAGTGTTGCGACGGTCGAGGGCGTGCCGAGCACGATCAGCACCTGATCCTGGCTCGCGCCGATCGGGATCTGCTCGAGCGCCCCTTCAGGCAGGATATAGCCCTTCTGGAATTGTTCGCCGGCGCAGCCGCCGAGGGCGGCGCAGACCAGGCCAATGACGGCGATCGCGCGAAAGCGCGTGAAAAACCCGCGCGCGGAAGCGGCGCGAGACTGTCGTGGAAGAGTGTGGTTCATCGGCGGAACTGATCCGTCCCCTTGCATCGGCCGTGGCATTGACGTACCGGGCAGCTCAATGGATTGCAATCATGCCGCGCTCCAATGGGCGACCGCTCAACAGGTGTCCTTTGGGGGGCCGGCAGCCGGAACCCGTCATGCTTTGGCCGTTCAATCACTTCAGAAGACCCCCGGTGCCCGCGCGCAGCACCATTGAGACCATCTATGGCATGATCGTGACGCAGGCGCGAGAACCGTTATTTTACCGTGACTTGGGCGTTCCCGACACGGTTAACGGCCGTTTTGACCTGCTTCTGATGCATCTCTGGCTGGTGCTGCGGCGATTAAAGTCCGCCGAGGGCGGCGTCGCGCTGTCGCAAGCGCTGTTCGATCATTTCTGCATCGACATGGACGACAACCTGCGGGAAATGGGTATCGGCGACCTCACGGTGCCCAAGCGCATGCAGGCGTTCGGCGAGGCCTTCTATGGCCGCACCGCAGCCTATGACCTGGCGCTGACCGACAGCGAGGAGGCCCTGGCCCAGTCGTTCTGCAAGAACATCCACAACGGCCAGAATATCGACCAGGCGCGCGAACTGGCCGCCTATGCCGGGGAGGCAATGGCGGTGCTTGATCACACCGACCTCGCGGCGCTGACCGAGGGCGCGTGGCGCTTTCCCGCGCCGCAGGCTGCGGGGACGGCGGCATGAGCGGCGGGACCACAGGACGGCCCGATGCCGTGCGGGACCCTTGGCGCGTTCTCGTCAATGTCGCGCAAATCCCGGAGACCGGTCTGCATCGCGAGATCGTGGCCGACGAGGCGGTGCGCAAGGCGATGGCCGAGGCCGCGGAGTTGCGCGAGGTGATCTCGGCGCACGCGACGTTCGATCTGCAGCCCAAGCGCGACGGCAGCTGCCACGTCACCGGCAGGGTTTTGGCGAAGGTCGGGCAGACCTGCGTGGTGACGCTCGATCCGATCGAGAACGAGATCGATGAAGAGATCGATGTGATGTTCGCGCCGCCCGAGCAGATCCCGGAGATGGCCGACCTGGTCGACGACGCCGAGGCCGGCGATGAGGAAACGCCGGATCCGCCGGAGCCGATCACAGGCGGCTTCATCGACATCGGCCGGCTCGCCACCGATGCGCTGTTTCTCGGCATAGACCCGTATCCGCGCAAGGTGGATGCGGTGTTTGAACAGGAGGTTGAAGCCCCTGATCCGGAAAATCATCCCTTTGCCGCGCTGAAAGCGCTGAAGGAAAAGCCTAACGGCAAGTAGCCCAAGGGCAGTTGAGGGCGGCTAAGGGCAGCTTTTTTGTTTTGACGCGTTTTCTTCACGCGAACCGGGATCCACTTCGCTCGAAAACGCTCTGAAGCCACATTTGAGGGGATGGCTTGCTTGCACGGCTTCGCGAGGGATGTCGGTGGTCACTTCAAATAAATGTCGCAATGCGTTGAAATATAATATATTTCTGGTATGTTTGGATGTGTTGCGTGACGGGTTTGACGGCTCGGTCGTTTGCGGTCAAGAGGTTGTGTCGGACCGCGGAAACGCTATTGTCGCGGCCCGGCCGGGACGCGAATTGGTGTTTGGCCGCGCGCCGTTGACAGCGGTGACTTCAAGCTCGCGGCCTGCGTTGAAGGGCTGTGGGAGAGCAGGTTTCCGGGACGTTCATGCCTCAAAAGGTTCGAATCGCGCTTGACGCCATGGGGGGCGATGTCGGCGCATCGGTGGTCATTCCCGGCGCCGCGATCTCATTGAGCCGTCATCCCGGCAGTGAATTCCTGCTGGTCGGAGACCGGGCCCAGATCGAGCCGGAACTCGCGAAGCATCCTGCGCTCAAGGCAGTATCGAAGGTGATCCATACCGACGTCGCCGTGAAGAATGACGAGAAGCCGAGCCAGGCGCTGCGGCGGACCCGCAGGGCGTCGTCGATGTGGCTGGCGATCGATGCGGTGAAGCATGGCGAGGCCGACGTCGCGGTCTCCGCCGGCAACTCCGGCGCCTTGATGGCGATGGGCAGCATCAATTTGCGGACGCTGCCCGGCGTCGACCGCCCGGCGCTCGCCGCGGTGTGGCCGACGCTGCGCGGCGATTCGGTGGTGCTCGATCTCGGCGCCTCGATCGGCGGCGACGCCCACCATCTGGCGACGCTCGCGGTGATGGGCAGCGCGATGGCGAGCGTGCTGTTCAACCTCGAACGGCCGAGCGTCGGCCTGCTCAATATCGGGTCCGAAGAGATCAAGGGGCACGGCGAAATCCGCGAGGCGGCCGAGATGCTGCGCGCGATGAACTCGAACCAGTTCGACTATATCGGCTTTGTCGAGGGCGACGCGATCGGCAAGGGGCTCGCCGACGTCATCGTGTCGGAAGGCTTCAGCGGCAATATCGCGCTCAAGGCCGCCGAGGGAACCGCGCGCCAGATGTTCACGCTGCTGCGCGAGGCGATGTCGTCGAGCTGGCTGGCGCGGATCGGCTATCTGCTTGCCCGCGGCGCGTTCCAGAAGCTGCGCGACAAGCTCGATCCCAACAAGTCGAATGGCGGCCTGCTGCTCGGCCTGAACGGCGTGGTGGTCAAGAGCCATGGCGGCATCAACGCGGAAGGCTTTGCCTATGCGGTGGATGTTGGCTATGAGATGGCCCACTACGATCTCCTCACCAAGATCAATCAGATGCTCAACCGCGACGGCAGCGCCCTGGTAAAGGCGCCGACCGCGCAGGAGGCTGTCTCGTGACTGCGATACGTTCGGTAGTGCTCGGCTGCGGCTCATATTTGCCGGAGCGGGTTTTGACCAATGCCGAACTGGCCAGCCGGATCGACACGTCGGATGACTGGATCGTGCAGCGCACCGGCATCAGCGAGCGCCATATCGCCGCAGATGACGAGTTCACCTCGCATCTCGCGATCAATGCGGCGCGCGCCGCGCTCGCCGATGCCAACATCGACGCCCAGTCGATCGACCTGATCGTGCTGGCGACCTCGACGCCCGACAACACCTTTCCGGCCACCGCGGTCGCGGTCCAGCACGGGCTCGGCATCAACCATGGCGTGGCCTTCGACCTGCAGGCGGTGTGCTCGGGCTTCGTCTTTGCGCTGACCACCGCCGACAATTTCCTGCGTGCCGGCCACCACAAGCGGGCGCTGGTGATCGGTGCCGAGACCTTCTCGCGCATCCTCGACTGGAACGACCGCGGCACCTGCGTGCTGTTCGGCGATGGCGCCGGCGCGGTCGTGCTGGAGGCCCAGGAGCATTCCGGCACGATCAGCGATCCCGGCGTGTTGACGACGCATCTGCGTTCCGACGGGCGCCACAAGTCGAAGCTGTACGTCGATGGCGGCCCCGGCTCGACCAGGACGGTCGGATATCTCCGGATGGAGGGCCGCGAGGTGTTCAAGCACGCCGTCGGCATGATCACCGATGTGATCGTCGATGCGTTCAACGCCACCGGCTTTACCGCCGACGACATCACCTGGTTCATTCCGCATCAGGCCAACAAGCGAATCATCGACGCATCGGCCCACAAGCTGCATATTGCGCCGCAGAAGGTGGTCTTGACCGTCGACAAGCACGGCAACACGTCGGCGGCCTCGATCCCGCTGGCGCTGTCGGTCGCCGTTAAGGACGGACGCGTCAAGAAGGGCGATCTGGTGCTGTTTGAGGCGATGGGCGGCGGCTTCACCTGGGGCTCGGCGCTCGTGCGCTGGTAGCGCGTCATTAAAGAGTGCCAACAGGTTGCCGGTATCTTTCCGGCGTCCGGATGCTGGTCGCTGTTGACCATTGCGCGCTAAGCTTTTAATTTCAGTCAAGAAATTGTTCGCCGAGAGTGCGGGGCAGGCGATGACCACGGGAACCGGAAAAACAGTGACGCGTGTCGATTTGTGTGAGGCGGTCTACCAAAAGGTAGGCTTGTCGCGCACGGAATCGTCGGCATTTGTCGAGTTGGTATTGAAGGAAATCACCGATTGCCTTGAAAAAGGCGAGACGGTGAAGCTGTCGTCATTCGGCTCCTTCATGGTGCGCAAGAAGGGCCAGCGTATCGGGCGTAATCCAAAGACCGGCACCGAGGTGCCGATCTCGCCGCGGCGGGTGATGGTGTTCAAGCCGTCGGCGATCCTGAAGCAGCGGATCAATGGCCATGCCGTCACCAATGGCGACGGCAGCAAGGCCGACTAGAGCGTTTTCAAGCGAAGTGGATACCGGTTCGCGTGAAGAAAACGCGCCAAAACTAGAATCTGGAGCTCCGTTCCGATTCAATCGGAACGGAAAGGGTTCTAGCCATTGAGGCGAGAGGAGCGGGCATTTGGACAAGGCGCCGGATGCGTTCCGTACCATCAGCGAAGTCGCTGACGAGCTTGATATTCCCCAGCATGTGCTGAGGTTCTGGGAAACGCGCTTCGCGCAGATCAAGCCGATGAAGCGCAGCGGCGGCCGCCGCTATTATCGCCCTGACGACGTCGACCTGCTCAAGGGCATCCGCCGGCTACTCTACGGCGAGGGCTACACCATCCGCGGCGTGCAGCGGATCCTGAAGGAGCATGGCATCAAGTCGGTGCAAGGCATCGCCGACCAGACCGCGGCGGTCTCGTTCGGCGCGGTCGAGGAGGCGGTCGGCAACAGCATGGCCGAGCCCGACGAGCTCGAGAGCAATGACGGCCTCGATTTCGACGGCGAGGAGGGCGACGGCGACGAGCAGGGAATCGACTACCGATTCGTCGATCCCGACGAGGATCCGATCCTGTCGACCTACAAGGCGCACGCCCATCCGGGCAAGGCGTCCGCGCAGCCGGGTAAGGCGTCGGCTGCGGCGCCGCCGGTGCGCCCCTCCGTTCCGTCGGCCGATCGCGAGCGGCTCGAACGCGTGCTGCAGGAACTGGTCGCCTGCCGGCAGATGATCGATGCCGCGATGAAGGATGGCTGAGCCCGGGGAACCGGGGTCCCGATTGCAGCCCTGAAAGGCCTGCTTTGCCTTGCGCGAACGCAGGATCGCAGCTAATGGAACGGCATCGGAGCGTGGCGCAGCCCGGTTAGCGCACTAGTCTGGGAGACTAGGGGTCGGAGGTTCAAATCCTCTCGCTCCGACCATTTTACTCAATACATTCTGTGGCGGATCGGGGCGGGCGGTACAAAGCTGCCCGTTGCCAATTGTTCGCCAATTTTTTCGTCCGCCGTTCCGGGCGCTCTGCGTCGTTCGATTGTTAGGGTTCATCACCCCGCCGCCTACCATCGGTGATGAGATCGCCCGGTTAGCAGCGCAAATGCAAAGGCGGCGTTGTTTCAAGCAATCACAATCGCTGCAAGACCGTTTGGCTGACGAAGCGATACGTCTGCGCGCGCACGCCGCGGCTCAATGACGCACAGCGCCGTGTCGACGATCCAGCAAAGCGCCTCGGCGATCGCGGGCTGGTGCGCTGGTCACGGCGAGCAGGGTTGCGGCATTCAGCAATTATCGTGGAAATTGAAGTCGTTGGCGCCAACCGCGTCCGCCTCCTCGCAGGCTTGTGCGAGCTGCGCGGGATCCAGTGGAAGGCCGGTCGCGCGGTGGTCGTCAGGTTGGGGTAGCCCGGGTGGGCATCTCCGTTGGCGCCCTTTCTCAATACTATGAAATCGCGCTCCAGCTGGAGCGCTCGTCATCGAGGCGACTTTGGCGCTCGCCGCTTAGCTCTTTAAGGCGCCAGAGCGTTCTCGATTGCGAGGTTCGCGAAGCCGGAAGCACAACGTCGCCTCGACGAGAGCCAGTATTCAGGGAAGTCAAACATGCCCGTATTCTACGGAGATAGCACCGACAACAGCGTCACCTCTGCAAGCAATTTTGACGCGCTCTATGGCGGCCAGGGCAACGACACACTGGCAAGCAGCATTGCCGGCTCCGACTATTGGGAGGGCGGCCAGGGCGACGATTTCTTGACGGCGCAATGGAGCAGTCTGGCCTACGGCGAGATGTATGGCGGCGCTGGCAATGACTGGATTCAGGGTGGCAATACCGCCAGCACGTCGTTCGAGTACGGCGGCAACGGCGACGACTATGTTCAGGATGGCGGCACGCTGACGACGCAGTCCCACTACATCGACGGTGGTGTCGGGCGCGACGCTCTGTATGGCTCGGCCGGCAGCGATACGATTTATGGCGGCGAGGGCAACGAAAGCGGAGCGAACATCCTTGTGGCCTCCGGCACCTCCGTAGCACCGGGCCTCTATGGCAACGGCGGCAACGACGTCCTGGTGGCCGGCGGCGGCGACGACCTGCTCTTCGGTGGCGACGGCAATGACGTGCTGTTCGGAGGCGGAGGCAACGACACGTCGTTCGGCGGCAACGGCAACGATACGCTGGTGGGAGACGACGGCGTCGATCTGCTCGAAGGCGACGCCGGCGACGACTGGATCTACATGAGCGTCGGTGACGGCGGCACCGCCTACGGCGGAGCAGGCAACGACGTCATCGTCGCCAATGGCCGCGCGGTCGAGATCGGCGACGACGGCAACGACGTCATGTACGGCCAGGCCGGCAACGATTATTTCTACGGCGGCAATGGCGACGACGTCATGTATGGCGGTGACGGCGTCGACGTTCTCATCGGCGGTGCCGGCAACGACTATTTCGATGGCGGCACCGGCGTGAACTACTATTTCGGCGGCGGCGGCAACAATACGTTCGTCTCCCGGAGAGCGCCGGGTGTCCAGGTGGTCCAGGACTGGAACGTTGCCACGGATACCGTGCAGTTCACTGGCAGCGGCTTCAGTTCGTTCGCCGATGTGCTGGCACACTCCTACCAGAACGGCGCGTACTTCGTTATTCAGGTCGACGGCGCCACCGCGGTCTGGCTTAACGGTGCGACCGCAGGCACGGTCACCGCGGCGGACTTCAACATTCTGTCGTAGTTGCGTTCGGTCGAACGGTGCGGCGCTTTCGGGCGGGCTGTCTGCGGTGAGCACTCGTTCCGCAGACGGTATGCAGGGTTGTTCGCCAGCCGTTTCTTTGTGCAGCCCGTTCAAGTGTCCAGCCCATCGCGTGGCCCGTTTCATGCTTTCCATCAATCAAATGGAGGGCTGATAGTGATCGCTGAACACTTCCTGGTCTGGGCTGCAATGCTGGGTATTGCGGCTTTTCTGGCCTTCCAGTCGCCCGGGCGAGGCCATGGATAGGTCACCGCGCTGAGCGGCGAGGCTGTTGCCCGACCCGGTCGGGTGCCTGGAGCGTTTTCGAGCGAAGTGGCTACCGGTTCGCGTAAAGAAAACGCGTCAAAACAGGAATCTAGAGCCCCGTTCCGATTCCATCGGAACGGAAAAGGCTCTGGTCGAATCGTAGGGCCGCGATCGCAGGCGCGCCGCGCCGGTCGCTTCAGGAATCGGAATCCATCGCGACGATCAGACACGCCTTTTCCAGGCGGTTGTTGAGCATCGCCAGCTTGGCCGTGAATTCGGCCAGTTCAGGCTCGCTGAACTCCTCGAATACGGTCCTCTTGAACGCCTTGTGCTGGCTGGCGAGGCCCGCCAGATGCTTCCTCGTCTTGTCGGTCAGCGACAGCCGGACCACGCGCGCATCGGCCAGCGAGGGGGTGCGACGCAGCAGCTCCTTTTGCTCGAGCAGCTTGGATTGCGTGGTCACGAACGACGGATCGACGTGCAGCAGCTTCGACACCACGTTGATCGGCACGCCGTCATCCTTGTCGAGATCCGAGATCGCGATCAGAATCATCCATTGCGGACCGCTGACGCCAAGCGCCTTGCCCCAGATCTGGCGGACACGTTCGAGGTGCGAATTGATCGAGGAAATTTCGAGCGTGAAGCGCTTGATGATGTCGAGATGCTCGATGGCGCGCAGGCGCGTCGTATCCTTCCTGGTCACTGACACAGCTTTCCTCTTCCCTAGGTGCCGACTCAGCTTTGCGCTGACTTATTCTTGTTTCCCGCTCGGCAGCGCGATCTTTCTCGTAAGCCGCCAACGAACGCAAGTGAACGTAAAGTAATTATGACGGTCCTGTGACGATTGGACCATTTGCAGTGCGACAAGTTTTCCCTGCTAACCAAAGGGCTTACGGGCAGCGTTGCCGGCGAGACACAGTGTGGCCGCAATCGCATTCCTGACTTTATAAACTATTTTGATTGGCGAACTCGCCAAGGCATATTGAACCCGGCGGTAGGGGAATCTCGATCGTCCCGTTGCGGTGATCGTTCAAGTCCGTCGCACTCCACAGATTGATCTGCGGGTGCGGGGTTTGGGGAAAGCGGTCTTGGACAATGCGGGAGGATCACGGGGCGCTCGCAGCTCCGGACTCTACGCATATGAGCAACTTGGAGGTTTAATATGAATTTGAAGAGCCTTATCCTGGGCTCGACGGCTGCGCTGGTCGCGGTCGGCGGGGCACAGGCGGCCGATCTTCCCGTAAAGGCCAAAGCGGTCGAGTACGTGAAGATCTGCTCTCTTTATGGTCCGGGCTTCTACTACATCCCCGGCACCGACACCTGCATCAAGCTGGGCGGCTACCTGCGCGCTGACGTTGTGGTGAACGGCAACAGCGTCTACGGCCCGAACATCAATGGCCCCAGCGGCGCCAACAACCGCTTCACGAACGGCTACACCTGGCGTTCGCGTGAAGACTTCAACATCGACACCCGCACCGCGACCGAGTACGGCGTGGTCCGCACCTATTTCGACGCGGTGTTCACCTGGACCTCCGACAGCTACACCGGCCAGGGCAACGGCTCGACCGTCTACTCGGCGATCGGCTCGGCTTCTGCGCCGAACAACGCTGGTTCGGGCAACGTGGCTGCCGGTGCAGTCGGCGTCTACTACGCCTTCATCCAGTTCGCCGGCTTCACCATGGGTAAGGCGGTCTCGCAGTTCGCTGCTCCCTGGAACGGTTATCCGGGCAACAACTACGACGGTCTCGTCGGTGGCGTGAACACCACCAACGGCATCAACCAGTTCACCTACACCGCGCAGTTCGGCAACGGCGTGCAGCTCGCACTGTCGGCGCAGGACCAGGTGGCGTACATGCAGGCTGGCGTGAACAACCTCGGCGCCGGTGGTGCTTACGGCACCAGCGACTACGCCGGCACGATCGCGCCGGACTTCGTCGCTGCGCTGAAGGTCGACCAGGCTTGGGGTATCTTCCAGGCGTCGGTCGCCGCGCATGACAACCACGCTGCCTACTACGGCGGCACCGAGTTGACCGGTCATCCCGACGACAAGTGGGGTTGGGCTGGTGCGTTGGCCCTGTCGATCAAGAACATCCCGACCGGACCCGGCGACACCATCAACATCCAGGGCGTCTATACGGATGGTGCGACCCGTTACAACATCCAGGAACTGGCCAGCCAGGCCAGCTCGGTCGCCATCTACGGTGGCTCGAGCCTGCCCGGCGTCTATGGCAGCGTTGGCTTCGGTACGGCACCTGACACGGTGTTCGGCCCCGGCGGAGCGCAGCAGTCCATCAAGACCTGGGGTATGCGCGGTGCTTACACCCATAACTGGGATCCCTACTGGAACACCGCGATCTACGGCGCCTATGCCGCAGTCTCGTACAACGACACCTCCAAGGCGCTCATCTGCGGCGTTGGTGGCGTGGGTGGTACCTTCCGTGCCGCGTTCGCTGGCGGCGCTGGCGTGACCAACTGCAACCCCGACTACAACATCTCGCAGATCGGCGTGATCACCCGTTGGACCCCGGTCAAGAACCTGACCTTCTCGGCCGACGTGACCTACGTCCACCTCGATCAGAAGTATTCGGGCGTCATCACCACGTCCTCGACTGGCATCGGCAAGCCGGTCGCGACCTACGAGCTGAAGGATCAGGACACTGTCCAGATGCTCTTCCGCGCTCAGCGCAACTGGTAATACCGGTTGATCTGATCACGATCCTACAGAACCCCGGCAGGCAACTGCCGGGGTTTTTCTTTGGCGAGAATCGATTGCGATTGCGGAAGCAGAGCTGCGTCATCTCGGTCCACGCGAACGACGAAGACGAGCCATGCGATTCATTGGCCGCAAACTTATTTACTTACCTGATCTACTAAACTATATATGCAGTGGCCAACAACACATTGAATGATGGCTCTTAGCTTGCTGCTAAGCCTCCCAGACCTCCGGCAATGCCCTGCCGGAGGTTTTTGATTTAAGGCTGGACCGCTGCTGCCCGATCGTGAGGCGCGCTGCCATTGCCGGCTGCCAACCGCACACAGGTTCACATCGTCTCGCCGATTCGACGCCGTCAAGATTTGACGGAATCGATCCGCAGTGCATTCTCGCCATTCATGGGACTCTTCAAGAACAGCCGCCTCGCGCGCATGAGCAGCGGCCACTATTGCTTGATACGGGATCTCGGGCTGGTGAAGGGCGGCAAGGGATTGCGGCACCATGAGGTGGTCATCGACTTCTCGTGGCGCGGCCTCCTCAAGCTGGTCCTGAGCGCCGGCAGCGCGGTGCTGCGGCGGCGCGCGCCTGTGCACATCGAGACCGCCGAATAGCGCTTTTGATCAATGGATATTGTTCGCAACACGGAATGATTCCGTGCACCGCCGGCTGCACGGCGGGCGCCGTTGCTGGGCGATAATTCGGTGATGTAGAGTGCCTCAGCCAAAGCGGTTGGGACTGCGATCCGCGCTCCCGCCAAAACGAACAAGAAGCAGGGAAGGAACGGATCTCACATGAAGGATTTTGCTGGAAAGATTGCCGTCATCACGGGTGGCGGCACGGGCATGGGACGCGAACTCGCGCGGCAGCTCGTTGCCGAGGGATGCAATGTCGCGATGTGCGACGTTTCGGCCGAGGCGATGGCCGAGACCAAGCGGCTTTGCGAGGTCGAGAAGCTGCCGCAGGGCCTGCGCATCACCACCCACATCGCCGACGTGTCGATCGAGGATCACTACAAGCGTTTCCGCGATGAGCTGATCGAGCAGCAGGCCACAGACAAGATCCACCTGCTGTTCAACAACGCCGGCATCGGCGGTGGCGGCAGCCTGTTCACCAATACGCGTGAACAATGGGAGCGCACCTTCAACATCTGCTGGGGCGGCGTCTATCTCGGCGTCCGCACCTTCCTGCCGCTCTTGGTGAAGGCTGACGAGGCGCACATCGTCAACACCTCGAGCGTCAACGGCTTCTGGGCCTCGGTCGGCCTGGGCGTGTCGCACACCGCCTACAGCGCGGCGAAGTTCGCGGTGAAGGGATTCACCGAGGCGATGATCAACGATCTGCGTCTCAACGCGCCGCATGTGAAATGCTCGGTGGTGATGCCCGGCCATATCGGCACCTCGATCGTGTCGAACTCGCGCAAGGTGCAGAATGGCTCCGACCAGCTGAATGCCGACGAGCTCAAGCAGGCCCGCCAGCGCCTGCAAGGGCAGGGCATCGACGTCGCCAAAATGTCGGATGCCGACATCCAGCAGATCGCACTCGACCGCGCCCGCATCTTCCACGACGAGGCGCCGACCTCGGCCGCCGCGGCGGCCAAGATCATCCTCGACGGCGTCAAGGCCGAGCGCTGGCGCATCCTGGTCGGCGACGATGCGCATACGCTCGACGAGCGGGTGCGCAACACGCCCGAGCAGGCCTATACGCCGGAGTTCTATCAGAACCTGGTCGCGGCGACCGGCTGGAAGGTCGGCTGATCAACGCATCGCGCGCTGGCGCGATCCGGCCTGATAGGCGAGGCGGTAATGCCCCGAGCAATAGGGCATGCCGCCGAGCGGGGTATTGCCGCAGAAGCAGAAATCGTCGGCGCCCGGGGTGCTGATCGGCCAGCGGCAGCGCTGCTCGCTCAGTTCGAACAGCGAGCAGTTGTTGGCGCTGACAACAGGCGCATCGTCGGCTTCCTGTTGGTAGACCGACTGCAGCAGCTGCAGCTGCTGCTTCGCCGTCGCCCGTTGCGCGGCGTGCGCGCTGGATCTCTTCCGCCGGGCGCGGCGTTCGTCCGGCGTCGTGCGCGTGAGATTCAGCCGCGACAGCTTGCCGATCACCGCATTGCGGCTGACGCCGATATTGACGGCGATGTCGCGGCAGGAGAGGCCGGCTTCAAAGTAGATCTTGAGTTGGTCGACGCGCTCCGGCGTCCAGGTCGGTTCGATGGCAATCATCTGACGGTTCCACGTTCTGTGTTGAACCGCCGCGCTGGCACACCCCCGCGTCAGGGCGTGCGGCCGTTGTCGCGGATTGCAAGCAACCCGTCCTTGATGGCGAGCCGAATGCCTTCCTCGATCAATGTCCGTGCAACGCCCGGGACGCTCGTGCCGTGGGTGCCCTGTCGCACCAGCTTCTCGAGATAACCAATGGTCGAGAGCGCCAGCGTGACCGGGACGCGGTCGGTTTCGGCCTTTTCTGTAGCCATGAGAAAACGCTTAACCCTGAACGCCTGTACTGAAAAGTATCTATTTAGAGTCTATTTAGGAATAAGGCGGTTCGTCAAGCCGTCAGCTGCGAGAGCGGCCAGCCGCGCCCACGCACGCCGGAGGTCAACTCCGGCGTGATGTTCGGGTCATAATATTCAGGTAAATGAAGGCGTTAGGATCGCATCTCAACCTTGACCGGGAACTTCTTCAGAAGCCGCTCCGCCGTTTCGGCCTTGTCAGGCGGTGCGCTCACGCTCAGGTACAGCCCGCGGGATGGATCGGTGATGGCGTCGACACTGACCTCGCCCGACAACCCTTCCTGCGCCAGCAGCTCGCGCGCGGCCTCGCCGGCGGCGATCTCGCGCAGCTTCGGCTTGAAGATCTTGCCGACCGGCGTGACCGGCATTTCCGCAATTACCGACACTGCGCGCGGGCGCGCTGGCGGCTCCGGGATGTTGTCCTGCACGAACGCGGCCAGCGCCTGCGGATCGATATGGACGCCGGGCTGCGCCGAGACGAACAGCATCGGCACTTCGCCCGCATAGCTGTCGGGACGTCCGACCGCGGCCGCCAGCGCCACGCCCGGGAAAGCGAGCGCGGCATCTTCGATCGCGCGCGGGTCGATGTTGTGGCCGCCGCGGATGATGACGTCCTTGGCGCGGCCCAGGATGTAGACGAAGCCGTCGGCGTCGATCCGGCAGATGTCGCCGGTGCGCAGCCAGCCGTCACGGAACGCCTCTTCGGTCTGCTTCTTGTCGACGTAACCGGCGAACACCTGCGGGCCCCTGGTCAAGAGCTCGCCGACCGGTGAAGGCCACGGCCCGGTGTGTAGCCTGCCGCCGTCGAGGATCGCAAGCTCGACCAGCGGATTGCGGGTGCCGACGCTTTCCGCGCGGGGCTTCACGCCATGGACGTCATGCGTGATGGCGCCGGCGAGCTCGGTCATGCCGTAGAGCTGCTGGATGCAGGGGCCGCCCCAGGTCGCGAGATAGCGCCGTTCGATCTCCGGCGGACAGATCGAAGCGCCGGTGGCGGTGACGCGCAGGCTCGAGATGTCGCTGTCCGCAACCGGAACGTCGGCAAGCGCGCCGAGCGTCGTCGGCACATTGCCGGCGATGTTGACGCGGTATGTCTCGATGATTTGCCAGAAGTTCCGAACCAGCGCCGGATCGCGCGCACCGGCGGGGCCCGGGATGAGCATGGTCGTGCCCGCCGAGAGACTGTTGGCCGTGGTGCAGAACAAGCCGCCGACATGGAACAGCGGCATCGTGATCATGGCGCGCTCGCCGCGATGGAAGTCGAGCGCCATCCGCGAGGACAGCGTGGAGGCGACCATCGCGCGGTTGGTGAGCCGCGCCTCCTTGGGATGGCCGGTGGTGCCGCCGGTCGGCAGCATCACCGCGACGCGGTCGGCCTCGCTCATGTCCGTCGACTTGCCGTAGTCGTTGCGCCAGGCCGGATCCGGCCGCAGCACATCGCCATCGAAGGAGATGGTGCCGTCGAGCGGCACGATCACGATGCGCTGGAGCGACGGCACCTCGCGCTGCAGGCGCTCGACCTTCTCATAGAGCCCGCCAGGCATGCCCGGCGGCGGCGCCAGCAACAGTTTTGCGTTGATCGCATTGAGCTGGGCGACGATTGCCTCGCGCGTGAACAAGAGGTTGAGGGGCTCGGCGACGCCGCAGGCGGCTGCGCCGAAAATCGCGACCACAGTCGCGGGACACGCCGGCAGCAGAACCGCGACCGGATCGTCCTTGCCGATGCCTTGCGCGCGGAAATAGTTCTCGGCGGCTTTGATGCAGCCCATCAGCTGATCGTTCGAGATCACGACCGGATTGGGATCGAGCGGCGAACGCAGATAGATCGCGGCTTCGGCGTCCGGCGCGCCCTGCGGGCCGCGGGCAATGAGGTCGAGGATGCGAGGGCAGGCGGCGAGCGTCTCCTGCATCTCCTTGTCGCGCATAGCCTCGTCGGCCGGCGAAAGCCTGTCCTTCAGCATATCCGTCCCCGTCCATTCTTGTTCGTTGGGACGGGGATTGTATCGAGCCGCGCCTGCGGAACAAGTGCGGCCTATCGACCGCCTGTCAGCCGTGGACCACCGATTTGGCGATCATGCAGTGAATGCCCTTGGAGCCGTTGACCGTCTGCGTCACCCGCAGGTCGGCGGCCAGGCTGCACAGCGTATAGGCGTCCTCGCGGGACAGATTGCGCTTCTCGCCGAGCAGCACGATCATGTCGCGCAGCGCCCGCACCACGCACTGGTCGAGGTCGGGATCCATCGCCATGGTCATGTAATGATCAGCGGTCTCGGCGCGCGGATAGGCGAGCTTGAGATCCTTGCGCAGGGTCAGGCGGAAGCGGCCGGTGAGCGCGGTCTCGATCGCGGTGACGCAGACCTCGCCGTCGCCCTGCACGCCATGGCCGTCGCCGCAGGAGAACAGTGCGCCGGGCACGAACACCGGCAGATAGAGCTTGGCGCCGGCGCCGAGCTCCTTGTTGTCGAGATTGCCGCCCATCGCGCGCGGGATCAGCGAGGAGATGCGGCCCCAGGCCGGCGGCGGCGAGACGCCCATCACCCCGAAGAACGGCTTCAGCGGCAGATCGAGCCCCCACGGCATGCGGCCGACCATGCGGTCGCGATCGAGTGGGATGTTGAGAAGGCGGGTCTCGTGGAAATCGTCGGGCAGGGTGCCGGACAGCGGCTTGATCAGATTGTAGCCCCAGTCCTGGCGCAGCTGGACGTCGAGAATATCGACCTCGAGCACATCGCCGGGCTCGGCGCCGCTGACCGCGATCGGGCCAGTCAGAATGTGCCCGGGCACCATCCGCTCGTTCTTCGCATGGATGTCGTCGAGCTCCGGCGGCACGACAAACTTGCCGCGGTCGGGCACCACATCCGGACCGCCGCTGACGGTCTCGACCGTGACCTCGTCGCCGCTTGCGATCGTGAGGACCGGCTTGAGCCTGGCTTCAAAGAAGCCCCAATGGCAGGTTTCGGGACTGGACTTCAGATGATGATGGGTCATGTGACTTCTTTTTATTGCGTTCCCGGCAGCGTATGACGCTGTAGCAGAACTTCGCAGAGGCTTCCCTTGTTTTTTGTGCTCTCCAAGACGCTCGGCATCATGCTGCTGCCGATCAATTTCCTGATCGGTATCGGCGTGATCGGCGCCGTGCTGTTGCTGACGCGGTTTGCGCGTCTCGGCCGCAGGCTGATGGTGGGCGCGCTGCTGCTGCTCGCAATCTGCGGCTTCTCGCCGCTCGGCAATGTCCTGATCGTTACGCTGGAGCAGCGCTTTCCGCCATGGGACGCCTCGCGTGGCGCGCCTGACGGCATCATTGTGCTTGGCGGATCGATCGATGCCGATCTGTCGGTTGCGCATGGCACGCCGGTGGTGCGCAGCGCGGCCGATCGCGTCATCGCGGCGGCAGCGCTCGCGCGCAGATACCCCAACGCGCGCCTGGTGTTCACCGGCGGCAGCGCGAACCTGATCTCGAACGATGCGCGCGAAGCCGACTATGCCGCCGAACTGTTCGAGAGCCTCGGCATTCCCAGATCGCGATTGATCATCGAGCGCCGCTCGCGCAACACGGTGGAGAACGCTGAATTCTCCAAGGCGCTGGTCGATCCGAAGCCTGGCGAGCGCTGGCTGCTCGTCACGTCAGCCTATCACATGCCGCGTTCGGTCGGCCTGTTCCGCAAGGCGGGATTCAGCGTCGAGGCCTATCCAGTCGACTGGCGCGCCGGCAATGTCATGAGCTTCGCAACGTTTGCGATCGACGGCCTGTCGCGCACCGACGTCGCCACGCGGGAGTGGATCGGGCTCGCGGCCTATCATCTGGCGGGCAAAACCGATGATCTGCTGCCGGGACCGGCGGCGCGCTAGGCCTGTCGTCCATCAGCCAATCCGGCTAACATCGCCACAACAGGCGGCGGCAAGCCGCCGATCACGGGAGTTTTCGCCATGCAACAGCAGACACCGCCGGAACAGTTCGACCTCGCGGCAATCGTTGCCGATCTCAACAACCTGCTGCGGCTGAAGACCACGGTCATCGGCATCAAGATGTTCGCCCGCGTCGAGGAGATGGAGGCGATCCCGAAGATCCGGCGTCCGTCGGCGGTCCACACCACGGACCAGATCGTCAGCATGGCCTCGCGGCTCGGCTGGACGGTCGGCATCACCGGCGACGATCTCGTCGGTGCGCAATGCCGCGCGGTGATCGGGCTCGCGCCGCAGGACGAGAAGTGGCTTGCCGGCGAAAGCTATGTCGGCGTCTGGCATGGCACCGCCGAAGACGCGCGCAAGCGCCAGGAGGCGCTCGACGTCGTGCCGTACGGCCGGAACCAGGCGATGGCGGTGAGCCCGCTGACCAGCGGCCGGCTCAATCCGCCCGACATCTGCCTCGTCTATGCGACGCCGGGACAGATGATCATCCTGATCAACGGGCTGCAGTACACCGGCTACAAGAAGTTCGAATGGGGCGTGGTCGGCGAAACCGCCTGCGCGGATTCCTGGGGGCGGGCGCTGAAGACCGGCGAGCCGAGCCTGTCGCTGCCGTGCTTCGCCGAGCGCCGTTATGGCGGCGTGCCCGACGAGGAGATGCTAATGGCGCTGCCGCCGGCCTATCTGGTGAAGGCGATCGCCGGCATGAAGCAGCTCGCCAAGAACGGCCTGCGCTACCCGATCGCGCCCTATGGCATCCAGGCCGACGTGCGCGCCGGCATGGGCGTGTCCTACGCCAAGAAATAGCGGCAAGAAGTAGTCGATTGCGTCGTCGCGCCCGCAATGACAAAAGGGCGCCCAATCGCAGGGAGCCAGATCTATGTCCTCGAAACTCGACATCGTCGTCTATGGCGCAACCGGCTTCACCGGCCAGCTGGTCGCCGAATATCTCGCCGCGCATTATCGCGACGGCAGCCTGAAATGGGCGATGGCCGGGCGCAGCAAGGACAAGCTCGCTTCGGTTCGCGACGCGATCGGCGCGCCTGCCGACACGCCGCTTATCGTGGCCGATGCCAGCGACGCCGCGTCGTTGAAGGCGATGCTGGCGCAAACCAAATCGGTGATTTCGACGGTCGGTCCGTATCAGCTCTATGGCAATGAGCTGATGGCGGCCTGCGTGGAAAGCGGCACCGACTATTTCGATCTGTGCGGCGAGCCGGTCTGGATGCGGCAGATGATCGACAAATACGAAGCGGCGGCAAAGGCCAGCGGCGCGCGCATCGTGTTCTCCTGCGGCTTCGATTCGGTGCCGTTCGAGCTCGGCACCTTCTTTGTCCAGGACGAGGCCAAGCGCGTGTTCGGCGCGGCCGCACAGCGCGTCAAGGGGCGGGTGCGCGACATGCGCGGCACGCTGTCCGGCGGCACGGCCGCGAGCGCCAAGGCGACTTTCGATGCGGTCGCCAAGGACCTCAGCCTGGTTGCGATCCTCAACAATCCGTTTGCGCTGACGTCGGGCTTCGAGGGCCCGAAGCAGCCGCGCGGCAGCAAGCCTGCCTATGAGGACGATCTGCACTCGTGGACCGCGCCGTTCATGATGGCGCTGATCAACACGCGCAACGTCCACCGCTCCAACATGCTGATGGGCTTTCCGTACGGCAAGGAGTTCATCTACGACGAGATGGTCCTGACCGGTCCCGGCGAAAAGGGCGAGGCGAATGCAAAACGCGTGATGGCGCTGAATGCGGAAAAGACCGGGCCGAGCGCGCCGAAGCCGGGCGAGGGGCCGTCAAAGGAGGAGCGCGAGAACGGCCGCTACGATCTGCTCTATCTCGCGGTCGCGCCCGACGGCCGCATGGTCCGCGCCGGCATCAAGGGCGATCGCGATCCGGGCTACGGCTCGACCTCGAAGATGATCTCGGAATGCGCGATCTGCCTGCTGCGCGATACGCCCGATGTCGCCCCCGGCTTCTGGACCCCGGGAGCCGCGATGCAGCACAAGCTGATCAAGCGCCTGGTCGATCACGCCGGGCTCACCTTTGAGGTCGAGAAGTAGTTCGCGTAGCCTTCTTCGGTGTCATCGCCCGGCTCGCCGCCTTCGCTAAAGCTTCGGCGTGCCTGACAGCACAGGCCTCGCCGGAGCCTTGGCGTAGGCGGGACCGGGCGATCCAGTGTTCCAGAGACGCCTGTGCTCAGCGGAGAAGCCGCGGCGTACTGGATGCCCCGCTTTCGCGGGGCATGACAGCCACATGCTACGCCGCTGCGCGTGGATCGTACGCGTACATAAAATCCATGCCCTTGGACGACACCGGCAGGATCAGCTTCAGCATGTGATCGCGCAGCCAGGCGCCGGTCGGGCTGAACTCGCGCTTGTTGTTGCCGTTGCGGCGGGCGATCGCGACGATCTTCTCGGCGCGCGGGCGCCGTTCGTGCTCGAAGGCCTGGAAGGTCAGGCCGAGCTCCTGGCCGTCGCGCATCAGCACTGCGAGCCGCAGCGCATCTTCCAGCGCGAGCGACGCACCCTGGCCGGCATGCGGGCTGGTGGCGTGCGCGGCGTCGCCGATCAAGAGCGTGCGCTTGCGCGACCAGGTCGGCAGCGTTGCGACGTCGAGCGTGTCGGTCACCACGATGTTCTCCGCGGCCTCGATGATCTCGGGGATCGGTGCGTGCCAGCCGGCGTGGAAATCGCGCAGATGCTGCTTGATGGCGTCCTGGCTTTGCAGCCGGTAGGCCGCTGCGGTCATGCCGTGCGACGGCTGCGTGCTCCACCACATCGCACCAGTCTCGGGATCGGGGCTGCACAGCCCGTAGCCGAAGAAGCCGCTTTGCCCGAACGTGCTCGCCACCTTCTGGCCGATCGGCAGGCGTTCGATCATGGCGCGCGGCACGAAGCCGCCGAAGCCGATCAGCCCGGTGTCGAACGGCGTCGGCCCGTCGGGGATCACGTGACGCCGCACCGCCGAATGCACGCCGTCGGCGCCGATTACGAAATCGCCCTCGGCGGTGGTGCCGTCGGCGAAATAGGCGATCACGCGCTGGTCGCTGCGATCCTCGATCTTGACCAGCCGCTTCTCGAAGAACACCGAGACGTTCGAGGCCCAGGCCTTGTCGATCAAGGTCTCGTTCAGGGTCGCTCGGCACATGTTGACCGCGGGCTGGCCGAAGCGCTGCTGCATGTTCTGGTTGAGCGAGCCGAGCTTCTTGCCGCCCTGCGAATAGAAGTCGAAGGATTCGGCGATCGAGCCGTTACGGATCAATTCGTCAGCGACGCCAAGCTCCGCCAGCACGTGCATGCCGTTGGGCGCGATCTGCAGCCCGCCGCCGATCCCGGTCGAATAGGGCCAGGCTTCATAAAGCTCGGCCTCGATACCGGCGCGGGTCAAAAACATCGCGGTCACCGGACCTGCGATGCCGGCGCCGATGATCAGAGCTTTACGGGGACGTGACGTCATGCCTTGCTCCATGCATCCGTGTGGGGTAGGAAGGGTTATCAGCTAATCATCTTAGATGCTAAGATATTTATCGACTAAGGTATGAGGTGAAGCTTGTCAAGCGCGAAATCGCGCGCCGCCTTGCTGCAGGAGCTGGAAGAGGCGCTGCGGCGGTCGTCGGCGCAGGGCGTGCTGTACGGTCAAGCCGTCGCGAACGTGGCTGGAATTTCCGGTTCCGATCTCGAATGCATCGACATCGTCTTCCTGGAAGGACGCGTGACGGCAGGCCGCCTTGCCGAGGTCACCGGATTGACCACGGGGGCCATCACCGGCGTGATCGACCGGCTGGAGAAGGCCGGCTATGTGCGCCGCGAGCGTGACGAGAGCGACCGGCGCAAAGTGTTCATCGCGGTCGTGCCGGAGGCTGTCGAGAAGATCGGGCAATTCTATGTGCCGATGCAGCAGGCGATGGCGAAAGTCTTCAGCCGCTATAGCGAGGACGAGCTTCGCCTGCTGATGCGCTTCACCATTGACGGCTACAAGGGCGTATTGGAGGCGACCGCGGCGCTGAAGACCGTGATCGATACGCCGCCGGAGCAGCGCGCCAATCTCAAGATGTCGCCGAAGTCTCGCCGGTGACCTGCGCCGCCGTCGCGCGGTAGCGCTCGGCCGCCGCGTACATGCCCCACATCGTGCCCAGCATCATCCAGAAGTGCCGCCAGTGGTCGGTATCGATGATGAAGCTCTCGCCGACGAAGCCGAGAAACCCCGCGAAGATGGCGAGATAGGCGCGCTGCCACGGCACCCGCATGTAGATGTAGCGGAAGCCGATGAACGCGCTGACGAACACCAGCGCCGGATAGCAGATGCCCGAGATCCAGCCGCCCGACATGAAGGCGTTGAGATAGGAATTGTGGGTGTCCTCGGGGAAGTAGGTGTGGAATTGCAGCGGCCCGATGCCGAACGGCAGCTCAAGCGCCATCTGGGCGCCGAGGATGTGACGGCCGAACCGGCCGAAGCGGCCTTCGTCATAGCTCTGGTCGAAGCTCGCGCGCTGCTTGAACATGTCGGCGACCGAGCCGATCGAGAGCAGCACTGCGATCAGCGCAACCGCCAGGACCGCGGCGATCAAGGTCATCACGATGATGCGCGAGCGCTGTGCCTGCGTGCGGCTGGTGAACACCATCATCGCCAGCATGAAGGCCGCGGTGATGACGAGCCCGCCCCAGGCGGCGCGGGAGAACGACAGCAGGATCGCCAGCGAGATGATGCCGAAAGCGATGGCGTTGCGGAACGCCTTGCCGAAGCGGTCGGAGACGACGCTCTGCAGCGTGAACAGCGCCGGCAGGATCAGGAAAGCGCCGAGCACGTTCGGATCCTTGAAGGTGCCGCGGGCGCGATCATACAGCGTCAGCAGATCGTAGCCGCCGGGCACCAGACGGAAATAGCCGGCGATGCCGGCGAGCGAGGCGATCATCGCGCCGACGATCAATCCCCGGCGCAACATGTCGAGGCGGGCTTCGGTGTCCTCCGACATCACCATCGCGAAGAAGATGACGGTGACGGCCATGTACCAGGAGGTGAGGACCCAGTTCACCACCTCCGGCTTGTCGAGGAACGGCACCGCGCCGATGCTGTAGCCGACATTGAGCACGATCAGTGTGAACAACAGCGGCATGAACACGAGCCGCATGCGCAGGCCCGTGGCGAAGAACACCACGCAGGCGGTCAGCGTGACGAGTTCATACGGGCTCGGCTCGATGAACACGATGGCGCCGGATGCGCCGGCCAGCCACACCAGCGCTCGCTGTAGCGCCAGCACGCCCGCTGGCGCCGTGGTCAGCGAATGGGACGTCCCGGCTGTTGCCGCATAGGCCATCGGATACTCACGCAACGCAACAGATACACAAACAAGCGCTCGTCATTGCGAGGAGCGTCAGCGACGAAGCAATCCACCTATCCCCGAGCTGCGATATGGATTGCTTCGCTACGCTCGCAATGACGGCAGTTAGTCTCGATCTCAGTACGCGTTCTCGTTCTTGGTCAGCAACGAGAGCGGCGTCTTGAGCAGGATGTAGAGGTCGAACAGCACCGACCAGTTCTCGATGTAATAGAGATCGTACTCGACGCGCTTCTGGATCTTCTCGTCGGTGTCGACCTCGCCGCGCCAGCCGTTGATCTGCGCCCAGCCGGTGATGCCGGGCTTGACGCGGTGGCGCGCGAAGTAACCGTCGACGGCCTCGTCGAACAGCTGGTTCTGCAGCTTGCTCTGCACGGCGTGCGGGCGCGGACCGACCAGAGAAAGATTGCCCTTCAGCACCACATTGAACAGCTGTGGCAATTCGTCGAGCGAGGACTTGCGGATGAAGCGGCCGACCCGGGTGACGCGCGGATCGTTCTTGGTCACGACCTTGGAGGCGGTCGGATCGGCCTGGTGGTGGTAGAGCGAACGGAATTTGTAGACGTCGATCCGCTCATTGTTGAAGCCGAAGCGCTTCTGGCGGAACAGCACCGGGCCGGGGCTGTCGAGCTTCACCGCGAGCGCCACCAGTCCCAGCACCGGCAGCGCGGCGAGCAAAGCGAGGCCGCCGACCACGCGGTCGAACAGCCATTTCAGCACCAGATCCCAGTCGGTGATCGGCGCCTCGAAGACATCGAGCGTCGGCACGTTGCCGACATAGGAGTAGGAGCGTGGGCGGAAGCGCAGCTTGTTGGTATGGGCCGACAGCCGGATGTCGACCGGCAGCACCCAGAGCTTTTTCAGCATTTCCAGGATGCGGGTCTCCGCCGAGATCGGCAGCGCGAACAGCACGAGGTCGACGCGGGTGCGGCGGGCGAACTCGACGATGTCGTCGACCTTGCCGAGCTTCGGTGAGCCGGCGCAGGAATCCATGGCACGGGAGTCATTGCGGTCGTCGAACACGCCAAGCACGTGGATGTCGGAATCATCGTCGGCGTTCAGCGCCTCGATCAGGTGCTCGCCGTTCTCGTCGGCGCCGACAATGATGGTGCGGCGGTCGAGCCGCCCGTCATGCGCCCAGGCGCGCACCATCGATCGCAGCAGCACCCGCTCGGCGATCAGCACCACGAGACCGCCGCAGAAGAACGACGACAGCCAGACCCGCGATACCTCGCCGCCGAGCTTGGCCAGGAAGGAGATGCCGATGAACAGCAGAAACACGAAGGCCCATGACGAGATCATCCGCGTCATCTGGCGCAGCTGGCCGCGGAAGATCTGCACCTGGTAGATATCGGCAGCCTGGAAACAGACCACCGCCGCGGCCGACATGCCGAGGATCGAGGCGATGTATCCCCAATGGATGCCGCCGGCGAGCGGGCGGACATAGGCGAAATAGAGCCCGACCCCGACCAGGCTGAGCAGCACGAAATCGGCGACGCGGACCACGCCCGCGATCACGACCGGCGAATAGGCGCCGCGAACTTTCTGATTGGTAACGGCGAGTGCGGCCGGCGACAGGCGCCGGCGGCGTTCGACCTGCGGCTTGGCAGCCGTTGCAGACGCAGCGGCATCCAGCATCGAGCGTGCGTTAAACGGTTCCACGAGTCCACGTCCATTCCTGCGCATGCAGATGGGCATCCGCGCGCTGCAGCGAAATTCCCCTGGACGTGACTTAAGGGGACAAATCGGAAGAAACGGTTACGTGTGCAAGAAGTGGTTAACGTTTGGCAAATGCGTCGCGGTAGCCGGCCAGCACACCCTCGACCATCGCGCTCTGCGAGAAATGTTCGGAAATCCGCTCACGCAGTTTCTGCGCGCGCGTCGCGGTCGCTGTGGGATTGTCGAGCGCTGCCTTGATGGCGTCGGCCATCGCAGCGGCATTGCTGGGCGCGAACAGGGCGTCGGTGTGGGTGTCGAAGATCTCCGGGATGCCGCCGACATTGGCGGCGATCATCGGAACGCCGGCCGCACTCGCCTCGATCACCACGTAAGGCATCGAATCGCCGCGCGAGGGAACCACCAGCAGGCTGCCCTTGGAGAAGCCGTAGCGCGCCTTGACATGGCCGATGAAGCGGACGGCATCTCCGAGCGACAGCCGCTTCACCTGCTCCTTGAGCCGCTCGAACTCCTCGCCGTCGCCGCCGAGCGTCAGCGTCACCGGCTTGCCGTCGGCGCGCAGCTTCGCCACCGCGTCGATCAGGAGATCGGCGCCCTTGATGCGCCGGAACTCGCCGACATAGGCCACATCGGTGGCGTCGTCGGCCCTGGGCACCGGCTCGAATTCCTCTGCCGTGACGCCGTTGAAGACGCAGCGCACGAGGCCCGCCGGCTTGCCTACGGTCCGCTGATAGGTGTCGCGGGCGAACGCGCTCTCGAACAGGAACAGGTCGGTGCTGTTCATCAGTGTGCGCTCGAGCTGGCTGTAGAAGCGGCCTTTCCAGGTGTCGAGCGGGTAATGCAGTGAGCCGCCATGCGGCGTGTAGACCCGGATCACCTTGTCCGACCGCCGCCGCAGCCGGACATAGGCGCCGGCCTTGGCGCCATGGCCGTGCACGACATCCGGCTTCAGCTTGCGGATCAGGCCGGCGATGTGTGCCCAGACCATGAAATCGGCGAAGCGCGGCTCGCGGCGTATCGCCACCCGGTGGACGCCGAGCTTGAGGCGCGGCTCGATCTCGGCCAGCACCGCGTCGGCACGCGCGCCGCCGGTCAGGCTGTCGGCGACGATGCCGACATGATGGCCGCGTTCGATCTGGCCGTTGGCGACATCGAGGATATGACGAATGATGCCGCCGACCGGGGCGCGCACGACATGCAGGATGCGCAGCGGCTGTTCCTGATTCTGTGCCATCGATCAGAACCAGCGCTCGCCGACGAACACGGTGTCACCGGGGCCGAGCGGCGTGCCCAGCGGCACGACGAAGCGGCCCGCGCCCGATGCATCGGTGTGGGTGAGGGTGACCTGGTCGCGCCTGGCGCGCGGCGAGAAGCCGCCGGCGATCGCGACCGCGCTCTCCACCGTCATGTTGGGCACATAGGGATATTGGCCGGGGGCTGCGACTTCACCGAGGATGAAGAACGGCCGATAGGACTCGATCTCGACCGCCACCGAAGGCTCGCGGATGAAGCCGTTGCGCAGCCGCGCGGTGATCTCGGCGGCAAGCCCCGCAGGCGTCCGGCCGCGCGCCGGCACCGAACCGATCAACGGCATGGTGATCGCGCCGGCCGCGCCGATCGCATAGGAGTTGGTCAGGCCTTCCTGGCCATAGACCACGACGCGGAGCTTGTCGCCGGGGCCGAGATTATAGCCGCTGTGCTGCGGGACGGGCTCGGCATAGGCCACGGGAGTTGCGAGGGGCGGCTGGGCATAGGCCATCGAATCGAGGCCGGGGTCGCCGGCGACCGGCGACGTCCGGCCCATGCAGCCCGACAGCGCCAGCGCAGCAATCAGACAAACAAGGGGAGCGCGCAAATCGCGCATGTCAGGAATCCCGAGAAAATACCGGTCCCCGATTAACGGCACGCATGGTTAACAAAGAATGACGGCGTGGTGGCGGCGGCCATGTCCGTCAAACGCGCCGATTAACCCAGCAGCAACCTTAATGGACTGTAATCGCGGCCATTGAGGTGGAATCGCGGCGTCCGCGGGAGTTCGTTATGCGTTTTGCATTCTGGCGTAGAGGCAAGGAAAAGGCCGTCGTGCAACGGGCGTTGCCGAAGTCCGCGCCTGCCGACGAGGTCCGCGTCAAGCCGGCCCCGCCGAAACCTGCTCCCGACAAGCCGGCGGCTCCGTCCGAGGCGGCCGATCTCGATCTGCATGTGCTCGGCCGCGCGCTGGCGCGCAAGCGCGGCTGGATCATCGTGCCGACCATCCTCGCGTTCGCGTTGTCGCTTGCCGCCGTCAATATCGTGACGCCGCGCTACAAGTCGGAAGCGCGAATCCTGATCGACAATCGCGAGAACGCTTTCCTGCGCCCGAACGGCGAGCGCGACCTGGAGCGCTCTTCGCTCGACGCCGAGGCCGTGACGAGCCAGGTGCAGCTGCTGCTGTCGCGCGATCTTGCGCGCGACATCATCAAGAAGAACAAGCTCGCCGAGCGTCCGGAGTTCGATCCGGTGCTGCGGGGCTTTTCCCCGCTGAAGTCGCTGCTCGCGCTGTTCGGCATCGGCCGTGACCCGTTCAGCCTGACGCCGGAAGAGCGGGTGCTCGATTCCTATTACGAGCGCTTCCAGGCCTATGCGGTCGACAAGTCGCGCGTCATGGTGATCGAATTCCAGTCGGAGGATCCCGAGCTTGCGGCGCGCGTCGCCAACTCGATCGCGGACGGCTATCTCGTGCTGCAGCAGGCAGCGCGGCAGGACCAGGCCAAGTCCGCCAGCACCTGGCTGCTTGGCGAGATCGACAAGCTGCGCAGCAAGGTCGCGGAAGCGGATTCGCGGGTCGAGGAATTCCGCTCCAAGTCGAGCCTGTTCGTCGGCACCAACAACATCCCGCTGTCGAACCAGCAGATGGGTGAATTGAACACGCAGCTCAACAATGCCCGCGCGTTGAAGGCGGATGCCGAGACGAAGGCGCGGTTGATTCGCGAGATGCTGCAGGGCGGCAAGCCGATCGAGGCTTCGGAAGTGCTCAATTCCGAGCTGATCCGCCGGCTGGCCGAACAGCGCGGCACGCTGCGCGCGCAGCTCGCCGAGCAGTCGTCGACGCTGCTCGACAACCATCCGCGCATCAAGGAATTGAAGGCGCAGATCGCCGACCTCGACCGGCAATTACGCGAGGAGGCCGGCAAGATATCGCGCTCGCTGGACAACGATGCCCGCGTCGCCGATGCCCGCGTCCAGGCGCAGCAGGCGGGCCTGGACCAGTCGAAGAAGCAGGCGTCGTCGAGCAACAGCCAGGACGTGCAGCTGCGCGGGCTGGAACGTGAAGCCAAGGCGCAGCGTGACCTGCTGGAAGCCTATCTCGCCAAATATCGCGAGGCGACCTCACGCGAGAATATCGAGGCCGCGCCGACCGACGGCCGCATCATCTCGCGCGCCACGGTCTCGAACACGCCGGCCTATCCGAAGAAGCTGCCGATCGTGCTGATCGCGACGCTGGCGACGCTGTTGCTGTCATCAGGCATCATCATCACCGGCGAGCTGCTGCGCATCTCGGCGCCCGGTGCGGTTGGCCGTGCCTTCGCGCCGGCAGCCGCGGTAATCAGGCGCCGCGAGCCGATCATGGAGACCGTGACCGCGGACGAGCCGGCACTGACGCTGCCGGCTGAACCCGAGTTCGAATCGCCGCTCGCACCCCGGCTGCCGCAGGAGCCTGAACTGCCCCTGGAACCCACGGTTGCGCATGAACCTGTTCTGAGCGAGCCGCAGCCTGCGCCCGCCGAGATCGTCGACGAGATCGACGAACTGGCCGAGCATTTTGTCGCGGCCGGTCCCGCCGCCCACAAGGTCACGGTGCTCGGCCCGGCCGCCGGCGAGAGCGTCACGATGACCGCGCTGACGCTGGCGCGTCTGATGGCGCGCCAGGCCAAGGTCGTGGTCGTCGATCTGGTCGCATCCTCGCCGGTGCTGACGGCGGCCACCGTCGACCCCGCAGCACCCGGGCTTGCCGAACTGATGCAGGGCGAGGCGACGTTCGCGCAGATCATCACCAAGGACCGGCAGTCGCGGGTTCAGATCGTCAGCGCCGGACGTCCGGGCTTCGATCGCGCCCATCTGCAATCGCCGCGGCTCGCGCTTGCGATCGACGCGCTGCTGCGGGTCTATGACCACGTGCTGCTCGACGCCGGCACGGCGGTCGACCTGCCGGCCGAACTGCTGACCGCGAAGGCGCAGGCGGTCGTCGTGCCCGACGCCGGAATGGCGCAGGATGCGCGCCGCTCCATGGTCGCTCAGCTCAGGGCCGTCGGCTTCTCCGAAGTGACGATGCTGAGCAAGCCCTGCGCGCCGTCGGAAGCAGTCGTTGCTGGCCCGCGGGTGGTGGCGGCCTGACCGCCACCGTCTAGAGCATATTCGGTTCTGATTGAATCAGAACCGAAGCTCTAGCTTCTTGTTTTGACGCGTTTTCTTCACGCGAACCGGCGCCCACTTCGCTCGAAAACGCTCTAGGTGGTGTGGACACTTATCGCATCCATAAGACGATGGCTGCGAGAGTGACGACGGCCAGGTAATTTCGGGCGGTCTTTTCGAAGCGGGTTGCAACGCGGCGGAACTGCTTGAGCTTTGAGAAGCAGCATTCGACGAGATGACGCTGGGCATAGAAATGCTTGTCGAGTGGATATTTGAGCGCGCGTGACGGGTTGTTGGGGATCACGGCGAGCGCGCCTTTGGCGGCGATGGCCTGGCGCAAGTGATCGGCGTCATAGGCCGTATCGGCCATGACGACCTCGGCGGATAAGCCTTCGATCAATGCGGCGGCTTGCGGTGCATCGCCCTTCTGACCTGCGGTAAGCGTGAACCGCACCGGACATCCCAAGCCTCGAACGGCCATGTGTATCTTGGTGCTCAGGCCGCCGCGCGAGCGGCCGATCGCTTGATCTTCCGCTTGATCTTCAGACCCCCCTTTTTGGCGCCGGCGGCGTGCTGATGCGCCCGAACAATGGTGGAATCGACGATCAGATATTCGAAGTCCGGATCATCGGACATCGCCTCGAAGATCCGCCACCAAACACCCTTGATGCTCCATCGACTGAAGCGCCGGAACACGCTGTTCCAGTCCCCAAACACCTCCGGAAGATCGCGCCAGGGAGACCCCGTACGCACGATCCACAGCACACCTTCCACGAACATCCGGTTGTCGCGCCCGGTGGAGCCCTTCTGATCGGGGCGCCCTATGATCAGCGGCGCTATCCGCTCCCACGCCGCGTCGCTCAATACCAAACGGTCCATCACACCCAAGGCGGCCTCCCCAAAAGCAGCCTTGAATCTGATTTGCTCCTAAAAGGGAATCCTTAGAGTCCACACCACCTAGTGCGCCATCATCGGCTCGCGCATCGAACGTTCGAGCACCGGATCGATCCGCAGCCGGATCGTGACCAGCGCGCCGATCAGTCCGACGACCGCAAGCAGCAGCAGGCCTGCGGTGAATCCGCCGGTCAGGTCCTTCAGATAGCCCATCGCGAACGGGCCGGCGAAGCCTGAGAGATTGCCGAGTGAGTTGATCGCGGCAATGCCCGCCGCGGCCGAGGCGCCATTCAGGATGCTGGCCGGCATCGGCCAGAACATCGGCGGCACCGACGAAACGCCGATCTGCGCGATGCAGAGCAGGCCGATGATCAGCACCGGACTAGAGACCAGTCCGGCGAGGCCGATGCCGACTGCGGCCAGCGTCAACGCGCCGGCAACATGGTATCGCCGCTCGCCGGTTTTGTCGGAATGGCGGCCGAGCAGGACCATGCCGATCGCGCCGAACACGAAGGGCAGGGCGGCGATCAGGCCGGTCTGGGTGTCGGTGACGCCAAACGCCTTGATGATGGTCGGCAGGAAGAACGCGACGCCGTAGCTTGCGGCGTTGAGGCAGAAATACACCAGCGCGCAGGCGAGCACCCGCGAATCGGTGAGCGACTGCAGCACCGAGATGTGCTCCACCGCCTCCTTCTTCTGCCTCTCGATCTCGAGCGTGTTCTGGACCCACTTGATCTCGTCGGGTTGCAGCCAAGTCGCCTGGCGCGGGAAGTCGGGCAGCATGATCAGAACGGCGAAGCCGACCAGCACCGACGGCAGCGCTTCCAAGATGAACAGCCACTGCCACCCGCCCAGACCGGCACCCGACACATTGAGCAGCAGGCCCGAGATCGGCGCGCCGATGATGCTGGAGATCGGGATCGCCAGCATGAACAGGCTGATGACGCGCGCCCGATAGACCGTCGGGAACCAGAGCGTCAGATAGAAGATGATGCCGGGGAAGAAGCCGGCCTCGCAGGCGCCGAGCAGCAGGCGCAGGAAGTAGAAGATCCACTCGCTCGACAGGCCGCTGGCCGCGGACATCTGCGGGATGAAGGCGAATGCCGCGGAGACGATGCCCCAGCTGATCATGATACGGGCGATCCAGCGCCGCGCGCCGAACCGCTCCAGAAGGATGTTGGAGGGCACCTCGAAGAAGAAGTAGCCGATGAAGAACAGTCCCGCGCCGAGCCCGTAAGCGGCTTCGCTCAGCCCGAGCGCGGTGTTCATGTGCAGCTTGGCAAAGCCGACATTGACGCGATCGAGATAGGCCACGAAGTAACACAGGATGAGGAACGGAATCAGCCGCCGCATCATTTTCCCGATCGCGCGCTTCTCGACATCGTCGGTCATCGTTCCCATCCCTTCTGGTTTTTCGATACGGCGCACGGTGGCCGCGCTGTCCGGGCGGCACCTGGTGCAGCCGCAGCGGTCCGTCGCCTTGCCCTTGCAAGTATTGCATTCATTGTTGTGTAATCGACCGCCGCGTGACTAATGGCATTTGGGAATGGAGCCACGGCGAAACTGTCATGATGCACCGCGGTATAAACGCGGGAACTCTGGAGCGTTTTCCAGCGAACTGGATCCCGGTTCGCGTCAGGAAAACGCGTCAAAATAGAATCTAGAGCCTTGTCCGTTCCGATTTGATCGGAACGGACAAGGCTCTGGCCGGGCAGGATGGTGGCGGGCCGTGATCAATAATCTGAAATTGCGCCAGTTGCGCCTGCTGGTGGCGCTCGACAGCGAGCGCAAGCTGCAGCTGGCCGCCGAACGCCTCAACATCACCCAGTCGGCGGCATCCAAGATGCTGGCCGAGATCGAGGCCGTGGCGCGGGTTCCGTTGTTCGAGCGAACCGCGCGCGGCGTCGAGCCGACGGCCTACGGCTCGATCCTGATCCGCGGCGGCCGGAGCGTGCTGGCCGACCTTGACCGGGTCACCGACGAATTCGCGGGTTACCGGTCCGGCGAGCTCGGCACCGTATCTGTCGGAACGGTCGCCAAGCCCAGCATCGACCTCGTCGTCGACGTCATGCAGTATCTCGGCGAGAAATTGCACCGGGTGAACATTTCGCTCGATGTCAGCACGAGCCCACCGCTGGTTGCGCGGCTTCTCGCGCTCGAGCTGGATTTCGTCGTTGCGCGAATTCCCGCCGGCGTCGATTCCGGGCAGTTCGACTATCACGAGATCGGCGCCGAGCAGGCCGGCCTGCTGGTTCGCGCCGAGCATCCGCTGGCCGCGCTCGACAGCGTCAATCTGGAAGACACGGTCGACCTGCAATGGATCTCCCAGCCGCGGGAATCCTTCATGCGCCAGGCGCTAGAGCGGCTGTTCTACAGCCGGGGCATCGCGCCGCCGCAGCGCATGATCAACACCGAATCCTTCTCCGCGTCGATTGGAATTGCCGCGGGGATCGATGCGATCGTGCCGGTGCCGTTGCTGATCTTCGATCTGCTCGATCCGCAGCGCTTCAAGATGCTGCGCATCCGCGACCAGCTGATGCTCGAGAGCTACGGGCTGATCAAGCTGCGCAGGCGCGCGCTGTCGCCGGCCGCGATGCTGGTGTTCGATGCGATGATGCGGCTTGGCGTCGAGAGCGGCCGGCAGGCGCCGGACAGCTCGTCCGCCTGACGTCGGCCGCAGCCGTCCTCAGCGGAACATGCTGCGCAGGTTCTGGGCGATCTCGAACAGCGCCGGGTTGTGCTTCACCGCGCGCTTGGCGCGATTGATGGCCGACAATGCGCTGGCCGCCGGCTTGCCGCGCAGGCTGAGCGGAATGAAGCTGTCGACGATCGCTTCGTCGTCCTTGCAGAACAGCCGCTTGTACTCGTCCGAGCCGATGCCGAGATCGAAGGCGCGGTAGTCCTGGCCGGCATGGCGATCGATGATGTCGCGCATCAGGATCAGGCCGGGGCTGAACTTGGCATTGGCCGACATCGTGTAGGTGTTGAACATCATCGAGAAGCGATGGCCGTCGGACACGCCGGCGAAGATCGCGATCACTTCCTCGTCGCACTCCAGCGCGTGGATGTCGATCGCATAGCCCTTGCCGTCGGCGCGCGGCGCCAGGCAGGCGGTACGGATGAACTGCTCGATGCCCGGCTCGGCGAACACGTTCGGCAGCTTCTGCTCGGCCATGCGCTGCGGCTTGACGCGGAAGAACCAGTCGAGCAGGCGGCAGACGTCGGCGCTGTCGGCCGCGACGTGATAGCGGTAGCCCGGCAATGGCTGCAGCTTGCGCTCCTTGCCCTTGAGGCGGCGACGGAACGAGTTGCTGATCAGTGTCGCGGGTGCCGCGCCGCGCTCGATCACCAGCAGCGGGCAGTCGTTGACCGAGGGTTGATGCGGCAGCAGCGCCAGCGGATTCGGCAGCTCCTGCCAGCGCAGCGGCTGCTGGCACAGCACCAGCGCATCGGCGCGGGACCGTTCGGCGATCGAGCCGATCAGGGCCGTGATGTCGGCCTCGGTCGCGTTGGCGGCGAAATCCTTCTCGCACAGCGCCATGTTGAAGGTCGCGTGCTTGCCGCCCATGAAGCTCGCGCAATTCGCGCCCAGGCGCTGCTCGATGGCGAGCGGCAACAGCAGCAGCGGCCGGCGCTCGCTGTCATGGGCGACGACGATGAAGGGCCGCAGGCCCTCGCGCTCGCCGACCTGGCGCTGCCAGTTGGCGAGGAAATCGAAGCGCTGATATGGGGTGTAGGAATGCTGCGGTGTCTCGAGACTGCGCCAGGTCGCCTCGGCCGCCGTGAGATCATGAAAGATATCGACGCCGGCGACGCGGGTTGCGTTCGGCCACGTTCGCGTCCCCGCCGTCTGGCCTTCAATTGCCGCCGCCATGACCATCTCGGAACCCAAATTTCTTAAGGTATTAATTCACAGTTCTCGGCTGGGGCCGACCTTCGCAGGGAAATGTCAACAAAGAGTAATAACAATGCCGCGGCGGGGCGTGGGAACCGCCGGACAGAGGCGGGGATCTTGGCGCCGGACAACGGGATTTTGCGACGGGCCCGGATGGAGCTCGCGTATTTCAGTGGCGCCTTCCGCCTGCGCGAGCGCGAGGCCGGCGGCGCCGGAGTGATCCTGCGCTTCGCGCGCGTCCGCCCTAATCGCCGGGGCCGGTTCCAGCCGCTGAAGTCCCAGGAGGTCACGCCGGCCTTCCTCGATCGCACGATCCGTGCGCTGAAGCGCTGGCGCTACGACATCGTCGGGATCGAGGAGGCCTGCCGCCGCGCGGTGACCTTGCCGGAGCACCGGCGCTTTGCCTGCCTGACTTTCGACGGCGCCAGCAAAGACATCCTCACGCATGCCTATCCGGTGCTCGCCCGGCACGCCGTCCCCTTCACGCTCTATCTGCCGACGGCGTTTCCCGATGGCGTCGGCGTGGCGTGGTGGCTGGCGCTCGAGGACATCATCGCGCGCGAAAGCCGCATCAGCCTTGTCATCGACGGCAGGGAACGGCACTTCGGGGTCGCGACGCTGTCCGACAAGTATGAGCTGTTCGACTTTCTGTCCGGCTGGCTGCGCAAGCTGCCGCCGTCGGATTTGTCGTATGCGGTGAATGATCTCGGCCGGCGCTATGCGGCCGACGCGGCGCAGATGTCGCGCAGCACCTCGCTCGACTGGCAGGATCTCGCGAAGCTTGCGGCCGATCCAAACGTGACGTTCGGCAGCGCCACGGTGAACTATTCCGTGCTGTCGAACCTCCGCGACGCCGACGCAAAGCGCGAGATGGCGATGGGGAAGGCGGTGGCCGAGAGCGCGCTGCGGCGGCCGGTCCCGCATTTCGCGTTTCCGTTCGGGGACCGCGACTCGTTCCGCCGTCCGCATGTGGTGATGGCCGAGGAGGCCGGCTTTGCCAGCGCGGTGTCGACCATATCAGGTGTCGTCGAGGCGCAGGGGCGCACCAACCTTCACGCGCTGCCGCGGATCGCCTGGGACGGCCGGGTGCGCTCACTGCGGATCATGCGGGTGTTGCTGTCGGGCGTGATGTTTCCGCCGGTGCAGCCGACGCGGCATGCGCGCGATCAAAACGCCATTTAAGCGCGGTCGGGCCGCGACATCCAGGAGACGATCGGCATCGCCGGCAGCACCCAGCCGAGACCCGCGACGACGTAGAAGATCGCCTGCAGCAGCCCCGAATTGGCGAGCCATGGCGTCTGGGCGATCGTCATGCCAAGCAGTGACCACACCACGACCAGGATCAGCAGGGCGATGGTTCCGAGCAATTTGCGGGTGCGTATGGCCATGGCGGATATGTATGACTCGTGATTCAGAGCGTTTTCGAGCGAAGTGGACACCGGTTCGCGTCAAGAAAACGCGTCAAAACAACATTCCGAAGCTTCGCTCCGATGTATCGGAACGAGGCCCCAGGCGGCGCTTGCGCCGCGGGCGAGGCGGACTATAAGGGGCGCGAAAATCCAATCAAGTCAGGGCGAAATGGCCGGCATTCCCGCAAAGACATCGCAGCTCCGCGCCGTCAGGATCTGGCTGTTCGCAGTCGCTGCCCTGATCGCGCTGATGGTGCTGGTCGGCGGTGCCACGCGGCTCACCGAGTCTGGCCTGTCGATCGTCGAATGGAAGCCCGTGACCGGCGCGCTGCCGCCGCTGACCGAGGCGCAGTGGACGCAGGCCTTCGAGGGCTACAAGACCATCCCGCAATACCGCGAGCTCAACGCCGGGATGACGCTTGATCAGTTCAAGACGATCTTCTGGTGGGAGTGGAGCCACCGGCTGCTCGGTCGGGTGATCGGCGCCGCCTATCTGCTGCCGTTCCTGTATTTCCTGTGGCGCGGCGCGGTGAGCGGCGAACTTGGCCGGCGGCTGTGGATCATCTTCGGCCTCGGCGCGCTGCAGGGCGGCGTCGGCTGGTGGATGGTCGCGTCCGGTCTCTCGGAGCGCCTCGAGGTGTCGCAATATCGTCTGGCGACGCACCTGGTGCTGGCGCTGTTGATCTTTGCGGCGATCGTCTGGACGCTGCGGCGGTTGACCGATCGTCCGTCCGTGATCGCGCCGCTCAGGCTGAAGATCACGAGTGCGGTGCTGCTGGTGCTGACCTTCGTGCAGCTCTATTTCGGCGCGCTGGTCGCGGGCCTGCGCGCGGGCAGGGTCTACAACACCTGGCCCGAGATCGACGGCGGCTTGATTCCGTCGGCTGACCGTCTCTGGTTCGAGACGCCGTGGTGGCGCAACCTGTTCGACAACACGCTGACGGTGCAATTCGAGCACCGCATGACCGCCTATCTGCTGTTCGCGCTGGCGATCGCACATGCGATCGATGCCGTGCGCGCGCGCGCCGGAGGGGCGGTGATCGCGGGGGCCTGGTGGCTGGTTGCGGCGATCACGCTACAGGCGACGCTCGGCATCCTGACGCTGCTGCATCAGGTGCCGATTGATCTGGCGTTGACGCACCAGGCGGTCGCGATCGTCGTGCTGACGCTCGCGGTGCTGCAGGCCGAGCGCTTCGCGGTGCGCCGGACCGAGCGGGACCAGCCGACCCTTGTTCCGGTCGGCCAGGCCGGTTGATTCCTCAACCCGGTTGATCCTTCAACCTCTCTGATCCATCAAGAGAGATAGTCGAGCCCGATATCGAGCGCGGCCGAGCTGTGGGTCACCCAGCCGACCGAGATCAAATCGACGCCGGTCGCGGCAATCGCCGCGGCGGTCGCTGCGGTGATGCGGCCGGAGGCCTCGGTGATCGCCTTGCCGCGCGCCATCTGAACCGCCTGGCTGAGTTGCTCCGTCGTCATGTTGTCGAGCAGGACCGCGTCGACGCCGAGCGCCAGCGCCTCCTCGAGCTGCGACAGCGTGTCGACCTCGACCTCGATCTTGACGAGATGACCGGCATTGGCCTTGGCGCGCTCGATCGCGGTGCGGATGCCGCCGGCAAGCGCAATGTGGTTGTCCTTGATCAGCACGGCATCATCGAGCCCGAAGCGGTGATTGCCGCCGCCGCCGGCGCGCACCGCATATTTCTCGAGCGCACGCAGTCCCGGCGTGGTCTTGCGGGTGCAGACGATTTGCGCGCGCGTGCCTGCGACCGCCTTGACCAGCGTCGCCGTTGCGGTCGCGACGCCGCTCAGATGGCAGAGGAAGTTGAGCGCGGTTCGTTCCGCGGTGAGCAGGCTGCGGGCCGGGCCGTCGATGATCGCGATGACCTGGTCGGGTTCGACCGCGCTGCCGTCGGGCCGCTCGGCGCGCAGCGTGATGGAAGGCGACACCGTCTGGAACGCGGTGCGGGCCACGTCGAGCCCCGCGATCACGCCGGGCTGCCGCGCCCGCATCACCAGCCGCGCCTGCTGGGTGGCCGGTACGATCGCATCTGCCGTGATATCGCCCGCACGGCCGAGGTCCTCGCGCAGGGCGGTCTGCACGATCGGCTCGTAGATCAGCGGCAACAGGGAATTGAGGGTCATGAGCGGGCACTCCTGGCTGGCAGCTTGGACTCGACGATGTCGCGCGCGGCGGCGAGCGCCTCGTCACGGGTGAGGGACGACGGAGCCGCCGACAAAGCGGTGTGCGGGAAATCGGTGCGGAAATGACCGCCACGGCTTTCCTCGCGTCGGATCGCGGCAACCGCGATCATCAATCCGACCAGCGCTGCGTCGGATGCCGCACTCTGACCGCGCGCGAGCGGAGTGAGGCCGCGGATCGTGCGTGCGATGCCGTCGTGGTCGCGCAGCACGCCGAGCCCCTGGGAGAGGATCGGCCGCACGGCGGAGGGATCGGAGGCAGGCGGCAACGCCTCGTCGCGCAGCATCGCGCGCGGACCCGCGCTCACGCCTTCGATGCTTTCGGCGACCCAGCGCGCGCAGACGATCGCTTCCATCAGCGAGTTGCTGGCGAGCCGGTTGGCGCCGTGCAGTCCGGTACGCGCGGCTTCACCGCAGGCCCACAGACCCTGCACCGTGCTGCGGCCATGACCGTCCACCGCGATGCCGCCCATGTGATAGTGCACCGCCGGCCGGATCGGGATCGGATCGCAGGCCGGATCGATGCCGGCCATCTTGCAGAACACACTGATCACGGGATAGCGCTGGGCAAAGTCCGCGCCCGGATGTTTGCGCGCATCGAGGAAGGTGCGATGTCCTGCAGCACGATGGCGCCAGACCGCGCGCGCGACGATGTCGCGTGGCGCGAGCTCGGCGCCGGGCTGGTCGGCCATGAAGCGCTGCCCGGTCTCGTCGATCAGCACTGCGCCGTCGCCGCGGATCGCCTCGGTTAACAGCGGCATCGGCCGTGACGGCCCATCGAAGGCGGTCGGATGAAACTGGACGAATTCGATATCCGAGAGTGTTGCGCCGGCATGTGCCGCGAGCGCGAGCCCCTGACCGAAGCATCCGCCCGGATTGGTGCTGTCGGCGAACAGCCCGCCAATGCCGCCGGTCGCAATCACCACGCGATTGGTGACGATCGTCAGCGCGCCGCTTGCGTTGGCTGCAAGCACGCCCCTGAGCGCATTGTCCTCGACCAGCAGCCGGCGCGCCTCGACGCCTTCAAGCAGCGTGATCGATGGCGTCCGGCGGACCGCTGAAATCAGCGCGCGCATGATCTCGCGGCCGGTGCCGTCGCCGGTGGCGTGCACGATGCGGTTGCGGCCGTGCGCGGCCTCGAGCCCGAGGCGCCAGCTGCCGTCGGCGCGCCGGTCGAATGCGACGCCGAGTTCGGCAAGGTGCTCAACGGCGGAGGGTGCGGCATGAACGATCCGGGACGCTGCGGCCGCATCGCAGAGGCCGGCACCGGCTGCAAGCGTATCGGCCAGATGCAGGGCAGGGGTGTCGTCTGCGCCGACCGGCGCTGCGAGGCCGCCCTGCGCCCACATGCTGGAGGCTTCCGCGCCGAGCGGCGATTTCGACAGCAGCACGACCGGCTCGGGCGCGAGCTGAAGCGCGGTCATCAGCCCCGCGGCGCCGCCGCCGATGATGACCGGGCGGCCGTCGAGATCGGAAATGTCGGTGCTCATATCGCCAGCATCCTTTCGACACTCCTGCGCGCACGATCGGCGATCGCGGGGTCGATCGTGACCTCGTGCTGATTGGTCTCCAGTGCGTGGCGGATGTTCTTCAGCGTGATCCGCTTCATGTGCGGGCAGAGATTGCAGGGGCGGACGAAGTCGATATCCGGATTGCGCGCCGCGATGTTGTCGCTCATCGAGCACTCCGTCAGCAGCACGACGCGGGGCGGTCGCTTGGTCTCGACGAACGACTGCATCGCTGCCGTCGATCCCGAAAAGTCAGCTTCGGCGACGACTTCGGGCGGGCATTCCGGATGCGCCAGGATGGTGACGTCGGGGTGATTTTCACGCAGCTGGCGCACGTCGTCGGCGGTGAACAGCTCGTGCACCTCGCAATGGCCTTTCCAGGCGATGATCTTCTTGCTGGTCTGTTTCGCGATGTTCTGCGCCAGATATTCATCCGGCAGCATGATGACGCGCTCGGCGCCGAGCGATTCCACCACCTTCAGCGCGTTGCCCGAGGTGCAGCAGATATCGGACTCCGCCTTCACCGCGGTCGAGGTGTTGACATAGGCGACGACGGGCGCGTCTGGATAGCGCGCGCGCATCAGCCGCACGTCAGCCGGCGTGATGGAATCCGCCAGCGAGCAGCCGGCCTTCAGGTCGGGGATCAGCACGGTCTTGGCCGGATTGAGCAGCTTTGCCGTCTCGGCCATGAAGTGCACGCCGGCGAGCACGATGACATCGGCGTCGACCTTGGTCGCCTCGCGCGCGAGCAGGAGGCTGTCGCCGACGATATCGGCGACGCCGTGGAAGATTTCCGGTGTCTGGTAATTGTGCGCCAGCACCACCGCATTGCGGCGGCGTTTCAGCGTGAGGATCGCATCGACGTCCTCGGCGAAAGTGGCCCATTCGAACGGCGGGATGACGCGCTTGACGCGCTCATAGAGCGGTGCAGTGCGGGCGAGCAGATCGGTATCGAGTGCAACCATTTATACTCTCCGTGAGCATAAGATGGCTTATACTTATCCTGAGCATAAGGCGTGTCAAGTGCGCGAAAGCGGCAGCTTGGTGCCGGCGACGGCCCGTTCGGCCAGCACGGCATGGCGGAAGCGGAACAGCTTGGCCGGCCGTCCGACCGTATCGGCGGCCATTGCGCCAGTCTCTTCAACGAGTTCCTGCTGCTCGATGAGCCGGCGGAAGTTCTGCTTGTGGACCAGCCGGCCTGCGAGTGCCTCAACACTGCGTTGCAGTTGCAGCAGGGTGAACTCGGCCGGCATCAGCTCGAATACCACAGGGCGGTATTTGATTTTGGCGCGCAGCCGCGCGATGCCGGTCGCGAGAATGCGGCGATGATCCGCCGTCATCGGTTTTCCTGGTATGAGCAATGCCTCGCGGGCTTGCGCGCGGCCGGCCTCCGGGATCAGTCCGGCCTCGTAGAGCAGTTCGTAGCGCTGCAGCACGAGCTCTTCGTTCCAGTCGCGGTCATCGAGGCCGAAGGTGATGGCGCAGCGCTGCCAGCGCTCGCGCTGCAGCGTCGGTGACGGCGCCGCTTTCGCCCACGCTTTCAGTTTCGGCGCAATCAGTTTGGCAACGAACGCCGGCGCGCCGGCGCGATGATCCTCCCAGGGAAAGTAGTCGTACCAGCCGGACCAGTGCGCCTCGAAACCTTCGCCGACCTTGTCCTCGCGGGTCAGGCCGAGATAGCTGATCGAAACGCTGTGCGGCGACCTGGCGTCGCCGGACCGGCCGCGGTCGGCGAAAGTGTAGAGCTGCTCGACATAGCCGAGCGGGTGGCCGGTCTGGGCCTCGACCCAGGCCCGCAACGCGGTCTGCAGCGAGCGGTGGGTGAACTCGAACGGGCCGCTCGGCAGCGCGGCACCGCCGGCGATGGTCACGATCTTGGGCGTGCCGTCGGTGACGGCGACCAGCACCGCGACGAGATCGGCGGTGATCGCGTTCCCCGAAGCCGGTGCGCTGGTTTTCTGCGGCGATCTGGCCACGCTCGTCCCGCGCTAGCAGTAGCCGTAGACGCCGCAGGCGTAGGGCAGGCGGTCCCAGTAGGTCACATAGGCGCCGCCGTAATAGGGGCCGAAATAGTTGTAGGAATGCCAGTTGCCGTAATAGCCGGGCAGTGACGACGATCCGGGCAGCAGCGGTTCACCCACCACGTATGGGATGTAGGGCTCGGCGTTCAGCGGGATCACCTCAGGCTCGACCACCACGAGCTGGCGCCCGCGCCGCACATAGGTCGGCGGCGTGATGGTGGTGCGGTAGGCATAGTTCCGGCGCGGCAGGCCAGCCGGCAGCTGGCGCGCGGCCTTCACGGTGGCGCGTTTGGTGGCGACAGGGCCGTCGGCGGCGTCAGCAGGCGAGATCGCAAACAGCGCGATCGCGAGCGGCAATATCCAGCGCAGCATCAATGGTCTCCCGAATCATCCGGAGCCTATCACTGCCACTTTATGCCGGATTGAGCGTTAACAAGAGACCCGTCGTTTTAGGCAAGGTTACTGGAGCGATGCGGTGCACCGCTCCGGAACAAGCGCGGGATCAGGCGCGCAGGGCCTCGTCCAGGTCCGCAATCAGGTCTTCCTTGTCCTCGATGCCGATCGAGAGCCGGACCACGTCGGGTGCCGCGCCCGACTTCACCTTGGCGGCGTCGTCGAGCTGGCTGTGGGTGGTGGAGGCCGGGTGGATCACCAGCGAGCGGGTGTCGCCGACATTGGCGAGATGCGAGAACAGTTTCAGGTTCGACACCAGATTGACGCCGGCGTCATAGCCGCCCTTGAGGCTGAAGGTGAACACCGCGCCGGCGCCCTTCGGCGCGTATTTGCGCTGCAGGGCGTTGTACCTGTCGCCGGGCAGACCGGCGTAGTTCACCGCCGACACGGCCGGATGAGTGGAGAGGAATTCCGCCACTGCCTTGGCGTTATCGCAGTGCTTCTGCATGCGCAGCGGCAGCGTCTCGATGCCGGTGAGGATCATGAAGGCGTTGAACGGCGACAGCGCAGGGCCGAGGTCGCGCAGCCCGAGCACCCGGCAGGCGATCGCGAAGGCGAAATTGCCAAAGGTCTCCTGGATCCGGATGCCGTGATATTCCGGGCGCGGCTCGCTCAGCATCGGATATTTGTTGTCCTTCGACCAGTCGAAGGTGCCGGCGTCGACGATGATGCCGCCGAGCGAATTGCCGTGACCGCCGAGGAATTTTGTCAGCGAGTGCACAACGATGTCGGCGCCGTGATCGATCGGCTTGATCAGATAGGGCGAGGCCAGCGTGTTGTCGACGATCAGCGGCACGCCGGCCTTGCGCGCAACGGCCGCGATCGCCTCGATATCGGTGATGCTGCCGGCGGGGTTGGCGATCGACTCGATGAATATCGCCTTGGTGTGCGGCGTCACCGCGCGCTCGAAGCTTTCGATCTCGTCGGGATCGGCCCAGGCCACGTTCCAGCCGAACGCCTTGAAGGCGTGGGTGAACTGGTTGATCGAGCCGCCATAGAGCTTGCGCGCCGCAATGATCTCGTCGCCGGGCCGGAGCAGCTGCTGCAGCACGACGAGCTGCGCGGCGTGGCCGGAGGCAACCGCGAGTGCCGCGGTGCCGCCCTCCAGCGCTGCGACGCGTTCCTCGAGCACCGCGTTGGTCGGGTTGCCGATGCGGGTATAGATGTTGCCGAACGCCTGCAGGCCGAACAGCGAGGCGGCGTGGTCGGCGTCGTTGAAAACGAATGACGTGGTCTGGTAAATCGGCGTCGCCCGCGCGCCGGTGGTGGGATCAGGCTGTGCGCCGGCGTGCACGGCGAGGGTGGAAAATCCCGGAACGCGATCGGTCATTCTTTTTTGTCCTGTTGTGGCCTGGTCGAAACGCGCGGCATGCTGATGGCGGCGGCGCCCGCCGTCAAGCGAGTTGGGTACGCCGCCAGTTTTGGGAGGGGCATCCCACGCTATACCGGTCAATCGGAAGGAATATTCCGCTGCGATGTCAGCTCGTCTCGGTCTTGTTCTTCGCCGCGCGGTCGGATGCCGCGGTCTGGCCGCCGCCAAAACTCGTGCGGTTGAGCGACAGCCGCATGCCCTGCGTCGGGATCGGCGCGCGCTTGGAACTGAGCGTGCGCGAGTTGACGCCCATCCAGGATATCTCGGATGACAGCCGGCCATACTCGATCTTCGGGCAGCGATTCATCACCACCTTGAGGCCCGCGGCTTCCGCCTTCTCGGCGGCGGCATCGTCGCGTGCGCCAAGCTGCATCCAGATCACCTTCGGCGGCGGCGACAGTTTCAGCGCCTCGTCGACGACGGGCATGATGTGGCTCGAATTGCGGAAGATGTCGATCATGTCGATCGGGCGACCGATGTCCGCAAGCGAAGCGACGAACGGCTTGCCCATCAGCGACTTGCCGACATGGCCGGGATTGACCGGGATCATGTCGTAGCCGCGCTGCGCCAGATATTTGAAGGCAAAATAGCTCGGCCGCACGTTGACCGGCGAGGCGCCGACCATCGCGATCGACTTCACGCTGTTCAGGATGCTGCGGATGTAGTTGTCGTCGTAGGCGTCGTGATTCATTTCGGTCTTACTTATCCTGCCACTTCGGATGGCGCTTCTCGATGAAGGCGCCGATGCCTTCCTCGGCGTCGCGCGCCATCATGTTTTCGGTCATCACCTCGGCCGCGAAGCGATAAGCGTCGGCAAGGCTCATCTCGGCCTGGCGATAGAACGCCTCCTTGCCGAGCTTGACGGTGTAAGCCGATTTCAGCGCGACCTTCTCGGCCAGCGCGATCGCGGCGTCGCGCTCAGAGCCTGCTGATACCACGCGGTTGATCAGGCCGATGCTCTGCGCCGTTGCCGCCGAGATCGGCTCGCCGGTGAGCAGCATCTCCATCGCCTGCTTGCGCGGCACGTTGCGCGACAGCGCCACCATCGGCGTCGAGCAGAACAACCCGATGTCGACGCCGGGCGTCGCAAACGTCGCGGCCTCGGATGCAATTGCGAGGTCGCAGCTGGCGACAAGCTGGCAGCCGGCCGCTGTCGCGACGCCCTGCACGGCGGCGACAACCGGCTTCGGCAGGTGCACGATGGCCTGCATCATCGCGCTGCATGCGTTCATGATCTCGGCGAAATAGGCGCGGCCGCGGTCGGCATCGCTGCGGCGCGCGGTCAGTTCCTTCATGTCGTGGCCGGCGGAGTAGGCCGGGCCGTTGGCTGCGAGCACGACCCCGCGGATGGCTTTGTCGTCGCGGATATCATTCAGCGCAGCGTGCACCTCGCGGATCAGGCCTTCGGAGAGGCTGTTGCGCGCCGCGGGGCGGTTGAGCGTCAGTAGCGCGATACTGCCGACGGTCTCGCGCAGCAGGATTGGCTGATGTTGCGGCGCTTCGGCGCGGGCGGCTTGGGCGGACATGGTGAAATTCCACTTTGGTCTCTGTGACAACTTAATGTAACAGGCAGGCTGAAGCGAGGGCAGGGACCGCATGGCGATTGCGAAAATGAGCGTGGCTGAGCTGGAGGAGTTCCTGCGCAAGGAATTTCCGCAGGCGTTCACCCACGACGACATCAGGATCGAAAGCGCCGACGGCGAGACGGCCCTGCTGCGCCAGCGCTTCAGCGAGCGGATGCTGCGGCCCGGCGGCACGGTGTCCGGCCCGACCCTGATGGGACTGGCGGATTTTGCCATGTATGTGGTGCTGCTTTCGGCAATCGGGCCGATCGGCCTTGCCGTCACCACCAACCTCAACATCAACTTCCTGCGCAAGGGCCAGCCGGGCCAGGACGTGCTCGCGGTGGCCAAGCTGCTCAAGCTCGGCAAGCGGCTTGCGGTCGGCGAGGTGAACCTGCTGTCCGGTACTTCGCCCGATCCGATCGCCCATGTCACCGCGACCTATTCCATTCCAAATCAATAGGCTTTTTCGCGGTATTATTGCACCATATTTACAAGCCGTTGTTTTTGCTGATGTAATTATGTCATGTCGGCGTTGACGCGCGGCCGCGGCTTCTCTAGAAAGCCGCCCAGTTCGGCGCATTCGGCGCCGATTTGCTTTTCACGGATTTCACACATGAGCACGTTCTCGGCCAAGCCCGCCGAAGTGACGAAGAAGTGGGTCGTGATCGACGCCAAGGGTCTGGTCGTCGGTCGTCTCGCCACGCTCGTCGCGATGCGCCTGCGCGGCAAACACCTGCCCACCTACACCCCGCACGTCGACTGCGGCGACAACGTCATCATCGTCAACGCCGCGCATGTGGTGCTGACCGGCCGCAAGCGCGACCAGAAGACGTACTACAAGCACACCGGCTTCATCGGTGGCATCAAGGAGCGCACCGCGAAGCAGATCCTCGAGGGTCGCTTCCCCGAGCGCGTCGTCGAGAAGGCGATCGAGCGCATGATCCCGCGCGGTCCGCTCGGCCGCATGCAGATGAGCAATCTGCGCGTCTATCCGGGTGCCGAGCATCCGCATGAGGCCCAGAGCCCCGAGAAGGTCGATATCGCTTCCCTGAATCGCAAGAACACGAGGGCCGCATAAATGTCCGAAACGTTGCAGTCCCTCGACCAGCTCTCGCAGGTCAAGCCGGCCGCGCCCGACGCGCCGAAGTATGTCAAGAAGGTCGACAAGTTCAACCGCGCCTACGCCACCGGCAAGCGCAAGGACGCCGTCGCCCGCGTCTGGATCAAGCCGGGTGCCGGCAAGATCTCGGTCAACACCCGCGACATCGAAATCTACTTCGCCCGTCCGGTGCTGCGCATGATGATCCAGCAGCCGCTGGTCGCTGCCGCCCGTAACGGTCAGTACGACGTGATCTGCACCGTCGCCGGCGGCGGTCTGTCCGGCCAGGCCGGTGCTGTCCGCCACGGCATCTCGAAGGCGCTGACCAATTTCGAGCCTGAGCTGCGCGGCGTCCTCAAGAAGGGCGGCTTCCTGACCCGCGACAGCCGCACGGTCGAGCGCAAGAAATACGGCAAGGCGAAGGCCCGCAAGTCCTTCCAGTTCTCGAAGCGCTAATTCGAGTCCTAAAATTCGCGGCAAATGCCGTGAGCATCGAGTTGCAGAGGGCGCCGAGAGGCGCCCTTTTTGCTGTGTCCAACGAAGCCAGCTTCGACGCGAATTAGCGCAGTTTTTCATGAAAACTTGCGTGTGCGTGCAAACGAAATTGGAACTCGGGCCTTCTAGCGTGCGGGCTCGCACTGGCGCTGCATCACCTTTTATTTGCGCCTGCGAACGTTGCATCACACCGGGCTGGGGTGAGTTATGTCGTTCGATCCATCGACACTTTATTTGTTCGCCACCATGGTTGCGGGCATGCTCGGCGCCATGCTGTGGCTGTTCGGCAGGCAGGAGAACATTCCCGCGCTGAAATGGTGGGGCACCGCCTATCTGCTCGGCGCGGCCTCGGTCGCACTCTGGACGGTCGGCAGTTCGACGCTCGACGCCATGGTCCTGATGGGGCTGAATGCGATCGGCTTCGCGGCCTGCGGCATGGTCTGGAATGCCGCGCGGATCTTCCACGGCCGCAAGGCCAACCTGCCGGGCCTCGTGCTCGGCCCGATCGCGTGGATCGGTGCTGCGATGACGGTGGAGGATCACGCGCTGCGCCTGACGATCGGCGCCGGGATCGTCGCGATCTACGCGGCGCTGACCGCCTCCGAGCTCTGGAGCGAGCGCCGCCGCGTGCTGAAGCGGCGCTGGCTTGCGATCGTGATCCCGGTCGCGCACGGCTGCGTGCTGATGCTGCCGATCCTGGTCGGCGACCTGCTGCGATTCAACGGCCAGAACTACGTCAGCAGCTTCTGGGTCACGCTGTTCTCGATCGAACTCGTGCTGTACGCGATCGGCACGGTGTTCGTGATCTTCATGATGGTGTCGGACCGCGCGGTGGCCGTGCACAAGACCGCCGCGTCGGTCGATCCGTTGAGCGGCATGCTCAACCGCCGCGGCTTCACCGAGGCCTGCACGCGGGTGATCGAGCGCGAGGCCAATGCCGGCCGCCCGGTCACGGTGATGATCTTCGACATCGATCATTTCAAGTCGATCAACGACCGCTTCGGCCATCCCGCCGGCGACGAGATCCTCAAACTGTTCTCCGCCGTCGTGGTCAACAGTCTCAGGATCAGCGATCTGTCGGGCCGGATCGGCGGCGAGGAATTCGCGGCGCTGCTGCCGTGTTCGCTGGAGGAGGGCGTGCTGGTCGCCGAGCGCGTGCGCGAGGCCTTCGAGAACAGCAATATCGCCTGCGAGGAAGGTCCGGTCGATACCACGGTCAGCATCGGCGTGGCCGGCGGCCCCGCCGGCACCGAGCTCGAGGTGCTGCTGGCCTCGGCCGACACCGCGCTCTACCAGGCCAAGCGCGGCGGCCGCAACCGCGTCGAGGCGGCGGAGGAGTTGCCGCTGTCGCTGGAGAACTGGCGGCGCAAGACCGCGGGCCTGCCCGCAGCGGCGCGGCAGAAGCCGGCGACGGTGCGGACATGAGCGCGGTAACGACCGGTTAACCATTCGATCCCATGCTTTCGGGCATGGAGTCGATCCGCACCCGCAATCCCCAGTCAGCCCTGATGTCGCTCGAAGCCGACGCGGTTTCGGCGCGCAGCGGCTTCGCCTGCCTGTTCTCGAACTCCGATGAATATGAGACCGCGCTGATCGCCGAACGGCGCGCGCAGGGCCGATACCAACAGCCCAGAAGCCGCTGGCCGGTCGTGATGCTGCTTGGCGCGATGCTGATCGTTGCCGGTACCGTATTGCTGTTCAACTGAACCGCCGCAGGATCGACAGAGGAGGCGCCCCGGGCGGGGCGCCTTTTGCTTTTTCGCCGGCTGGGCTAGAGACGGGGCCTTTCCCAAGGGAAACCAATCAAGGGAGGCGACAGCCCAATGATCACCGAAATCGCACAGATCGACGTCAAGCCCGGCAGCGAGAAGGATTTTGAGGCCGCGGTGGCCAAGGCGCGCCCGCTGTTCCTGCGCGCCAAGGGCGGCAAGGGGTTTGAGCTGCACCGCTCGATCGAGAAGCCGTCGCGCTACCGGCTGGTGGCGAAGTGGGAGACGCTGGAGAACCACACCGTCGATTTCCGCGGCTCCGAGGATTTCACCGCCTGGCGCGCGCTGGTCGGCCCCTATTTCGCGGCGGCGCCCGAGGTCGAGCACACCGAGACGGTGCTGACCAGCTAAGGCAAGGGATTCTTGTCTTGACGCGTTTTCTTCACGCGAACCGGTGTTCACTTCGCTCGAAAACGGTCTAATTTTACGCGACCTGCGCAGGCGCCTGATCCTCTGCCTTGAAATGGTCGATCATCACCTTGGCGATCGCCATCAGCGGCAGCGCCAAGGCCAGCCCCCAGATGCCGAACACGACGCCGAGCAGGATCTGGAACGCGAACAGCGTCGCCGGCGGGATGTCGAGCGCCTGCCGCTGCACGATCGGCGTGATCACGTAACTCTCCAGCGCGTGCACGCCAAGGAACAGGATGAACGCGCTCAGCGCGGCGATCCATCCCGAGGCGAGGCTTGCCAGCACCACGATCAGTCCGGCGATGATCGCGCCGACGGTTGGGATGAAGGCCAGCAGCCCGGCCTGGATGCCGAGAATGAACGAGCTCGGAATGCCGATGATGGCAAGCCCGATCCAGGTGACGAGGAACACCGCCGCCATGGTGATGATCTGCGCGATCAGCCAGCGCTCCAGCGTCTCTCCGATGCGGTCGACGATGATGGTGGCCTGCGCGCGGTATTTGGCCGGCGCGATGAACAACAGCCCGGCGCGGTAGATGCTGGGCTGGGCCGCGAAGGCGAGGCCTAGAAACAGCACGATGAAGAAATTGCCGACGACGCTGACGGTGCCGAGCAGCACCTTCAGCGTCTGGCTGATGATGGCGCCGCCGCTCGAGGCCAGCGCGCCGGCCCCGGGGATGCCGTGCGACTGCGAGGTTGCGGGCGCCGTTGTCGTCGTCGCCACGCCGGTGCCGTCGGGTTTCGCTTCGCCTGCCGCATTGGTGAAATCGAGATAGCTGGTGTCGACGCCATGCTGCTCGAGGAATTCCTTGACGCTGCCGAGCTGCGATTTGATCGTGTTGCTCAGCACGGTTGCCTGCTGCGCGATCGTGGTACCGCCGAGGAACACGATGCCGGACAATAGTCCGGCCATCGCCAGGCAGACGATCGCAAGCCGCAACGCGTGAGGCAGCCCGGTCAGCCGGCCGAGCAGGGCGGCCATCGCGTTCAGGCCGACGCCGAGCAGCATGCCGGCGAACAGCAGGAACAAGGTCGCGGCGAAATGCCAGGCGAACATCAGCAGCGCGGCGAACAGCACGGCGCCGATGCCTCCGACGGCGATCGCCCACGCCATGTCGTTGCGGGCCTGCAGGCGATTGTCAGCCGGGTCTGTCACAGGTGATTCCCCCTTTGCGACGTGTCCGGAGCAGTCATTGGCGAAAATCCCGCCGGGATCAAGCTGGGCGGACCGTGCCGGTTTGCCGCTGACGCGCCGCGGCACCGGGGCGCAACTGGCCGCATTTGGGCCCCGGGTTGCTCGTCTGCGCAGAGCTGCAAGCCCCGCTGTGCAGATATAGACAGTTGATCCGGCAGGAACTCGAAGGCATGATCGTCTCCGCAACGTCGCAAACTTAGAAGAATCATTGCGCGAGACTTAGATAATGAGACGGCCCGTGGTCGGCGTGATCGGAAACGCCCATCGCATCGAAAATCGTTTCACAGTCCAGATGGTCGGGGAGCGCAACCTTCGCGCGGTTGCCGATGTGTCGGGTGCGGTGCCGCTGATGTTCGCTGCCAGCCCAGACATCACCGACGTCGGCGCCTTGCTCGACGTGGTCGACGGCGTGGTGCTGACCGGGGCCCGCGCCAACGTCCATCCGACGCGCTTCAATACCGAACCTTGTGCCGCGCACGAACCCTATGACCTCCACCGCGATGACGTCGCGCTCGCGCTGTCGGAGGCCTGTGTGGCGCGCGGCGTGCCGATCTTCGGCATCTGCCGCGGCCTGCAGGAGATGAACGTCGCGTTCGGCGGCTCGCTGCATCCGGAGATCCGAGAGATTCCAGGCCGCATGAACCACCGGATGCCGCGGCTGGACAACGGCGAAATCCACCCCGATCCCACCGTGGTGTTCGCCGACCGCCACGATGTCGCACTGACGCCAGGGGGCGCCTTCGCAAAGATCCTTGGCCGCGAGACCATCCGGGTCAATTCGCTGCACGGCCAGGGTATCCTTCAGCCGGGCAAGCGGGTCGTGATCGAGGGCATTGCCGAGGACGGCACCATCGAGGCGATCCGCATCGCGGATGCGCCCGGCTTTGCGCTCGGCGTGCAGTGGCACGCCGAATACGATCCGCAGCGCAATCCGATCAACCGCGCGCTGTTCGAAGCCTTCGGCGACGCGCTGCGCGAACGGCGGCGGGCGGCGTAGGGCGATTTCACCGCGATCCAGGGCAAATTCGGTGTCATCACCCGCGCATGCGGGTGATCCAGTATTCCAGAGACGCCAGTGCTTGAGCCGAAAGGCCGCGGCGTACTGGATCGCCCGGTCGAGCCGGGCGATGACAGATGTGGGTGGGGACGCAGCTTCGCGTTCTCGCGACATGATTTGCCCGAGCTTTGCTCTTCGTTCCGCCCTCTCTTGAACAGAGGGCGCAGGGAAAGCCGGGTGCCGATCGCACCCATGGGCCCCGAGCAAAAGGTAGAAAGCTCGGGGGTAGGACCACAGGTGTAACCGGAAAACACTCCGGCTTTCCCTGCGCGATGGGTTACGGCTTACTTCGTGCTCTCCCCGGCGAGACTGGGCTTGTTTGTCACCGCCTTCGCAAAAACGCCTGCGCGTTTCGCAAGGGGACACCGGCCACTAGGGCGTCAGGACCACACGACTTCACCGTCCGCCTCATGCGCACTCGTCAGTCGCGCAATCGGCGTCCACCGCATCTCACACCACGTTCGTGACGACCGCGAAGCGCCCCTCGATCGGGTGAGACCGGCGAACCATACACTGAGTTGGGTATTCCGTAAAACCGAAATATTTCGGCTGCGCGGGATTGACAGCTTTTGCTGAGTTGCCCGTCGGGTTGTTTTGTCGCAGCCCGGTCGCGCGGGGACGGTTATTGGACACTTGTCAAGTTGAGGTAACCCGGGAGGGCATCTCCGTTGCCGCCTTTTGCCGATACAATGAAATTGCGTTCCAGATCGGAGCGCTGTGATTGGGACGGCTTCGGCGCCCGCCGCCCTAGCCCCGGAAGACGCGCCGGCGGCCGTCCCGATTGCGATGTTCGCGAGCCCCGATAGCACAACGCCGCCCGCTTAAAATCCATGCGGTCGGCGTCGGCCCTAGCCCCAGGAAGGAACTGCAAAATCCTGGCTCTTGAAGTCTATATCCATCGTGGCAACGGGTAATTGGCAAAATCGGGTTACCACAGACGGATGTTCGGAGGGGCTGCTTGCCCCAAGCGAACAAGTCCCAGGACCTCACGTCGGTTACCTTCACGTCGGTTTCCTTCACGTCGGTCCCACTCTCCAATTGACCAAAGAGTTGAGCCACGGCTCGGGGCGTGCATCGCCCTGTCTCAACCACGAGTCGACCGGCGGCTTGGAAAGCGGGCAATCGCTTTTACGATCGCTGGCCAAATCTTAAAATCTCCTGCTGTCACTGCCGACGCGGTTGCTCCGTTCAAACACACCAAGGTCTCTGGATTCGTTTGAGCGACATTGATTGGCGCGAGCACCCTTTGACTTCGTTCATCGCAGTTGACGCCGGCGGGCGTGTGCCCGGCGGCACGCCGGCGTCGAGCGCGTCGTTGAGTGGCCGCGGACGGATGGCGCGGTCCTGGAATGCGAGCATTCCAGCTTGGCCGCACGGAGCCGCTCCTTCTCCGTACTAATACGGATACGAAAGTGGCGGATCGCCGGCCCGGACTCGGCTAAGCAGCTAGGCGCTAGCCACCGGACATTGCCCCGGCGCCGACAATCCTTTCCGGATACCGTTTTTCCTTTTCCATTTTACGGTGCAGCCGACACGATGAGTTGGTCGTGATGAATTTGTCGGGCCGTCTGGCGATGGGGATGATGCTTCCCGTCGTCGCGCTCCTGCTTGCGCTGGGCTTCATCCATGGCGTCACCTGGCCCGGCATTCTGCTCGCCGGCGGCGCGATTGTGGTGGTGTTGATGACTGCTGAGATGATTGCGAGGTCGCTGTCCGGAACGCCTGCCCAGCTGGTGCGGGCGGCGGAAGCGCCGTCGCGCGGCGAGCAGGCTCCGAAACGCGCAGCCGACAGCGACGAGGCCGCCGAGCTCGCCGCCACGCTTGCCGAACTGTCGGCGCAATTGGGCAGCAGGCAGCACCTGCTCGAGAAGACCGTCGAGAGCATCCGCGATCCGGTGGTGGTCGCCGATGAGCACGGGATGGTCGTGATCGCCAACGCCGCGGCGCGGCGGCTGTACAGTGTCGAACCCGGTTTTGACACCCTGACCGGCGTTCGCACCTTCCAGAACTATTATCCCGACGGCACGACCGTGATGCCGATCGCGGACACGCCAATGGCGCGCGCGCTGCGCGGCGATGACGTTGACGATTTCGAGCTGATCGTAAGGCCCCAGGCGCCGGATCCGGAGGTCTGCCTCGTCGCCAATGCGCGGCCGCTGCGCGACGATGCCGGCAATCTGCGCGGCGCGGTCGCCGTGCTGCACGATGTCACCGCGCAACGGCGGGCGCACCAGGCCCTGGTCGAGGGCGAGCAGATGGCGCAGGCCATCATCAGGACCGCGCTCGATGCCTTCGTCCAGACCGATCAGGACGGCATCATTCTCGACTGGAGCCCCCAGGCCGAGGCGCTGACCGGCTGGACGCGGTCCGAGGCGGTCGGTTACCGCGCGGTCGAACTGGTGTTTCCGGAGGAGCTTCGCCTCGCGCACCGGCAGCGGATCACCCGCTTCCTGCACGAGACCGCGGCCGGCGGCATGGGCATGCGCTATGAAACCGCGTCCGTGCACCGCGACGGCCACCGGTTCTATGTCGAGGTGTCGCTCAATGCGCTGCGCCGCGGCGACGGGTGGATCATCAATTCCTTTGTCAGGGACGTCACCCAGCGCCGGATCGCCGAGGAGCAGTTGATCCAGGCGCAGAAGACGGAATCGCTCGGACGGTTGACCGGCGGCATCGCGCACGACTTCAACAACATGCTGACCGTGATCACCGGCACGATCGAGATCCTCGCCGACGGGGTCAAGGACAACCCGCAGCTTGCCGCGATCGCCAAGCTGATCAGCGATGCCGCCGATCGCGGCGCGCAGCTCACCTCGAGCCTGCTGGCATTCGCGCGCAAGCAACCGCTGCAGCCGGCCGAGACCGACGTCAACGACCTGGTCGGCGAGGTGGTGCGGCTATTGTCGCAGACGCTGGGTTCGCAGACCGAGATCAGGACGGAGCTCGGCCGCGACGCCTGGCTCGCCTTTGTCGACCGCGGTCAGCTCGGCGCGGCGCTGGTCAATCTCGCCATCAATGCGCGCGATGCGATGCCTGATGGCGGCACGCTGACCTTTGCGACCCGCAACATCCAGCTCGGGATTCCCGAGGCGGTGGCGCACGGCGTCGAGCGCGCCGGCGACCATCTCGTGATCGAGGTGATCGACACCGGGGTCGGGATTTCGCCGTCGCATCTGGAGAAGATCTTCGATCCGTTCTTCTCCACCAAGGAGGTCGGGCAGGGCACCGGGCTCGGGCTCAGCATGGTGTTCGGCTTCGTCAAGCAGAGCGGCGGCGGGATCGAGGTCAGGAGCGAGCAGGGGCGCGGCACCAACTTCAGGATCTATCTGCCCAAGGCCGACGGCATCGCGCAGCGCGCGGCCGAGGAGGACGATCTGCCGGTCAAGGGCGGCAACGAGACGATCCTGTGTGTCGAGGACGACCCCACGATCCGCGACTACGTCACGGGCCAGCTCGAAAGCCTCGGTTACAAGGTGCTGGTCGCGGCGAATGCGGACGCCGCGCTCGCGATCGTCAACCGTGGCACTGCGTTCGATCTTCTGTTCACCGACATCGTGATGCACGGCAGCATGAACGGCCGGCAATTGGCTGATACGCTGATGGCCGGGCGTCCGGCACTGCGGGTGCTGTTCACCTCGGGCTACAGCGATGGCGTGCTGCCGGCCCAACAGGGCCGTGGCGGTCACGGCATTCCACTGCTGACAAAACCCTATCGGCGCAGCGAGCTGGCGCGGATGCTGCGGCGCTGCCTCGACCTTCAGGTCGACTTCCAGGGCGATCCGGTTCCGCAGCCTTACTCCGTGCAGCCCGATCTTGAACGCTTCCTGCGCGAGAATCCGCCGGACAAGAAATAGGGTGTGGACTCGTCAGCGTTGCCGTAGCCTGAGCGAGGCAAGTTGGACGAGGGGGCAGCACGGTGCAGGCAAGCGGCAAGGTTGCGATCTTCGATGGCCACAATGATGCCGTTCAACACCTCGCCGAATACCGGGAAGGCGGGCGCGATTTTCTGATCCGCTCGGAGGAAGGCCACCTCGACCTGCCGCGTGCGCGCGAAGGTGGCATGATCGGCGGTCTGTTCGCGATGTTCGCCGGGGCGGAACATCCACGAGAGGGCGGTTTCACGCGAACGGATGACGGATACGAGGTCCGTCTTGCGGACCCGCTCGATCCGGCTTACGCGCGCCGCACCATCAATGCGCAATTGAGTGCGCTGGAGACCATGGTGGCCCGCGCCGGCGGGAACATCCGATGGGCGCGAACCGTGGATGAGATCGAGGCGGCGCGCGAAGATGCCGCGTTCGCGATCGTGTTGCATCTGGAGGGCGCTGAAGCGATCGGCGCCGATCTGGACGGGCTGGAGCAGCTCTACGCCCGCGGCCTGCGTTCTCTCGGCCCGGTCTGGAGCCGCCCCAATATCTTCGGCCATGGCGTGCCGTTCGCCTATCCGCGCTCACCGGACACCGGTCCCGGCTTGACGGACGCTGGCAAAGGGCTGGTGCAGGCCTGCAACCGGCTCGGAATCATGGTCGATGTGTCGCATCTCAACGAGCGCGGCTTCTGGGACGTCGCTGCAATCAGTGCCGCGCCCATCGTGGCGACCCATGCGTGCGCGCATGTGATCTGCCGCGCGACGCGCAACCTGACCGACCGGCAGCTCGACGCGGTCAAGGCATCAGGCGGCCTCGTGGGTTTCAATTTCAGTGTGTCCGAAGTGCGCCCGGACGCGCAGCGTGATCCGGACATCCCGATCGAGACGGTCGTCGCTCACCTCGGCTACCTGGTTGAACGAATGGGTGACGACCACGTTGCGCTGGGGTCCGACTTCGATGGCGCGCTCATGCCCCTCCCGGTCAGGGATGCCAGTCATCTGCCAAACCTGATCCAGGCCCTGCGCGCGCACGGCTTCGATGACGCCACATTGCGCAAGATCGCCTTCGACAATTGGATGCGGGTGTTCCGCCAAAGCTGGCGATGAAAACCGCTGCACATGTCCATCGATCATGATCTATCATCGCTGCACAACAACGGCGCGGCCGGTCAACGGCCCGATCTCAGGGAGCATGGAATGCAGGACCGCAAATGGTCGAGACGCGATTGGCTCAAGGCGACGGCGGCGACCGCGGCCGGCGTGGTGTTCGCCGAACCCTTAAGGGCGGCCGCGCCGCCGGCCGAGGCGGTGACGCCGGAGCTGATCGCAGCCGCCAAGAAGGAAGGCAAGATCTCGTTCTACAGCGCGCTTGAGCTCAACACGGCCGAGCGTCTCGCGCGCGACTTCGAGCAGAAATATCCAGGCATCAGCGTCCGCGTCGAGCGCTCCGGCGCCGAGCGGATCTTCCAGCGCATCGCGCAAGAGCAGGGCAGCGGCATCAATGCCGTCGACGTCGCCAACTCGACCGACCCCGCCCATTATCTCGACTGGAAGAAGAACGACTGGCTCGCCGCCTATGTGCCCGAAGAGGTCGCAAAGCATTTTCCCACCGACCAGATCGATCCCGACGGCACGTCAGCGACATCCTGCGCCTGGTTCGAGGTGATCGGCTACAACACCGAGCAGGTGAAGCGCGAGGAAGCGCCGAAGAGCTACGCCGACCTGCTCGATCCGAAATGGCGCGGCAAGATCGTCAAGGGCCACCCGGGCTATTCCGGCGCGATCATGACCGCGACCTTCGTCTTGGCGCGCGATCTCGGCTGGCCCTATCTGGAGAAGCTCGCGCAGCAGCGGGTGATGCAGGTGCAGTCGGCGGCCGATCCGCCGAAGAAGATCCTGCTCGGCGAGCGCGCCGTGATGGCCGACGGCAACGACTATAATCTTGTTCTGGCCAAGGATCAGGGCAAGCCGGTCGAGGTGATCTATCCGACTGAGGGCGCGCCGCTGATCATCGTGCCGAGCGGCATCTTCAAGAACGCGCCGAACCCGAATGCGGCGCGGCTGTTCCAGAGCTATGTCTTCAGCGCCGAGACCCAGCAGCTGCTGGCCGACGAGTTCGCGCACCGCTCGTTCCACGGCAAGGTGAAGGAAAAGGCCGGCCACGTGCCGCTCGGCAAGCTCAAGATGCTCAAGGCCGATCCGGCCCAGGTGCAGGCGCAGAGCGAGGAGATCAAGGCGAAGTATGCGAAGCTGTTCCGGGTGTAGTCCGATCGCAGGTCCGTAGATTCCATGGGGCGGTGAGCGTGGCCTTTCCGATAGTTTTGGGTGAACCATCAGAGAAGTCAGATGCAAGCATCGACCGCAGGCACGCCCACCGCCAGTCATTGTGGCACAATTTTCGTTGCGATCGAACTCAGTCAAAAGACATGGCTTGTGACGCTGCACAGCCCGGACCGGGATCGGATGGGGAGGGCGACGCGAAACCCATCGCCCCTGCGCAAGGCGTGAGATGGTGGGTATCGCTTCGCTCCACCCATCCTACTGATCGCGCTAACCTCCGACTTCCGCGCTGAGAATGGGCCCGAACAGCTCCCATCTCTCGCCCTTGAATCGTCTGAGCTGCATCTGCTTGAGCGGAGCGAAGTCGATCGGACTGGTGTTCATCGTGATGCCCGGCAGCAGGTTGTTGGTCCTGAAGTCCTTCAGGTTCGCGGCCTGCTTCATCACGTTCTCGCGCGTGAGATCGTCGCCGCACTGCTTGAGCACCTGAGCCAGCGTCTGCGCCACATTGTAACCCGTCACCACTAGGCCATCGGCCCGATTGCCCTCGGGGAAGTATTTGGAGAGGTATTCGTCGAACGCCTTCATGCCGGGGTCATCCTTCCATTGTGGATCGAGCGGATCCATCAGATAGGCCACCGAAATGATCCCCTGCGCGTTCTCGACGCCGGCAGGCTGGATCACGGCGCCGATCGAGGAACCGACCGAATTGAGGATGTGTAACGGCTTCCAGCCGATCTCCGCCGCCTTCTTGATGGCCTGCGCCGCGAATTTCGGCGTGGCAATGTCGACGAATACATCGGCATTCAGTGATTTCATCTTGACGATGTGTGTGTCGATGGTCGGCTCGGCCACCTCGTAGGTATCCTCGGCAACGATCATCGACGCCGCCTTGTCGCCGAGGCCATCCTTCAGGCCTTTCAGGTAGTCCTTGCCGTAGTCGTCGTTCTGGTAGAGCACGGCGATCCTGCCGCCCGGCTTTTCTTTCAGGATGTGCTTGGCGTAGATTCGTCCCTCGCTCTGATAGCTGGGCTGCCAGCCGATGGTCCACGGGAAGTTCTGCGGATCATTCCACTTGGTCGCACCGGTCTGGATGAATAGCTGCGGCACCTTCTTCCCGTTCATGTACTTCTGAATGGCGCTGTTGGATGCTGTGCCGAGTGCTGCGAAGATCAGCAGGACCTCGTCGCCTTCGACCAGCTTGCGCGCCTGCTCGACGGCTTTCGGCGGACTGTAGCCGTCGTCATAGGATATGAAGGTGATCTTGCGGCCATTGATCCCACCCTCGGCGTTGACCTTGCGGAAATAGGCCGCCTGAGCCCGGCCGCTGGTGCCATAGGCGGATGCCGGTCCGCTGTAGGGCATGATGTTGCCGATCTTGATTTCCGTGTCGGTTGCGCCGGTGTCGTATTTCTTCTGGGCAAATGCGCTGCCTGCACCGGCAGCGAGGATGATGATGGCGGTCGAAAGCGCCGCCATTCGTCGTGCGACGAAAGACATCTCGTTTCTCCCCCTGCATAAATGAATGTGTCTGTTTTTATCGGAAGCCGCTTTCGGGTCCTTGCAGCTAGTGAACACCCGGCCCCGATTATTGTCGATCCCGAAGCACCAGCCGGTGTGCCGATTCGCGTCACCTCATAGGGTTCGTCAGTGTTGCTGACCGTAGTCTTCCGGGATTGCTACGATTGTGCCGCGCGCATCGATCGCTGTGCGCGATAGGCCTGGGGCGAGGTCAGCGTGAGCTTGCGGAAGGCTTTGCGAAAGCTGCTCTCGTCTTCATAGCCGGTGGTGCGGGCGATGGACTTGATCGGCTGCGTTGTTGTCTCCAGGAGCGTGCGGGCGTGCTCGACGCGGCGGCGCATGATGAAGGCCTGCGGCGGCTCGTGGGTCAGCTCGCGGAAGCGCCGGTTCAGCGTGCGTTCGCTGAGGCCCAGCGCATGCGCGAGGCCGCGCACCGTGATCGGCGCCTTGCCGGTGCGGCGCACCAGCATGTCCGCCTTCATCAGCAGCGGGTCCTGCGCGAGCATGTAGCCGAGCGGCATGAAGATCGCTTGCGTGCGCTGCGCGGTGTCGATCACGGCATAGTCGGCGCAGACCTTTGCGACCTCCGGGCCCTCGACGATCTCGATCAGCCGCAGCAGCAGATCGACCCACGACATCGGGCCGGCGGCGCAGACCAGCCGATCGGCCTGGGTGAGGACGGCATCGCTGGCGAGATCGACCCTGGGATGGCGGCGGCGGAGCTCGCTCTGCAGCCACCAGGTGATGGTGGCACGGCGGCCGTCGAGCAGGCCGGCATTGGCGAGCAGCAGCACGCCGCTGCAGAACGCGCCGATCAACTTGCCGCCGGCATGCTGCTGGCGCAGCCAGGCGCCGGCGCGGTCATATTGCGGCTGCAGGCGCTCGGCGGTCAGATGATCGACCAGGCTGCCCGGCACGATGATCGCGTCGCAAGCCGTCCGCTTGCTGATTGCGCCGTCGACCGCGAGCAGCTTGCCGCCGCCCGCGCGCACCGCCTTGCCGTCGAGCGAGAGCGTCTGCCAGGTGAAGCGTGCCTTGCTGCCGCGCAGCTGCATCACATGGTTGGCGAGGGTGAGGATGTCGGCGATGCCGGCGACCGCCGACTGCATGCAGCCTTCCAAGGCGAGGATCGTAAGCTTCATGAGGCCTCCTGAAATTGCCGTCATCCTAGCCGATCGGCGCAATCGGGCTGTGGCAGATATTGCCCGATCTCTGTCCGATCGGCCACTGCCTGATTGAGCCCTGCCGGTCCATCTTGGTTGCGTCGTCACCACCTCAGCAATGGAGAGAGACCATGCCTTACGTCACCATTTCCACCGTCCGCGGCATCTTCGACGTCGCGCAGAAGAAAGTGCTGCTCGAGCGCGTCACCGACCTGATGGTCGAGGTCGAGGGTCAGGGCAACCCTGACTTCCGCCGCAACGTCTGGGTCAAGATCGAGGAAGGCGAGCCGGCGAGCTGGTCGCTCGGCGGCATGATCCCGACACCGGACATGATCGCGGGCACCTTCGGCGCGCTCGACGCCGGCGGGCGCAGGATCGCCAAGGCGAGGGTGTAACCGCCGGGACTGGGACAAAAGGCGCTTCCGCCGGAAGCGCCTTTTGCACGCGCCGCCGGGAGATCGACGCTGGCGCTACGCAGCAGGCCCGCTCGCACCGATCGCGGCCGCGGCGCGTTCGGCGATCAGGATCGTCGGGGTCTGGATATTGCCCGAGATCATGATCGGGATCACGGATGCGTCGGCCACCCGAAGGCCGTCAAGGCCATGGACCTTGAAGCTTGTGGGATCGACCACAGCCATCCGATCGTTGCCCATCCGGCATGTCGAGGCGGCATGATACAGCGTCGTGCAATGGCCGCGCACGTAGTCGGCGATGTCGGCGTCGCTGATCGCCTCCAAGCTCGGCGTGATCTCGCTTTCGATCAGCTCCTTGAGCGGCGACTGCGCCGCGATGCGGCGGTTGATCCGCACGCCTTCCGCCAGGGTTGCGATATCCCGGCCACTGGCGTCGGACGAGAAGTAGCGCGGATCGATCGCGGGATATTCGAGCGGATCGGCCGAGCGCAGGGTCAGTTCGCCGCGGCTGTTCGGCCGCTGCAAGGTCGAATGCAGCGTGATGCCCGGCTTCGCGGACAGGAAGCGGACGTAGTCACGGTGCGGGCTGATGGCGCCATAGAGCTGCAGATCGGGCTCGACGTCAGGGCGGCTGCGGACATGGGCGCCTGCCGCGACCCAGGGCGAGGAGCGGGGACCGCTGCGGCTCTCCTGCCATTCCTGCAGGCTGGCTTCGAGGCTCTCGTCGGTCCAGGCGCCGACGCCGATCTTCTCTTTGGTGTAGAAGGTGATGGGAATGTTGATGTGGTCCTGAAGATCCTTGCCGACGCCGGGAAGGTCGTGCACCGGCGTGACGCCTGCGGCCCTCAACTCGTCGGCGGGGCCGATGCCCGACAGCAGCAATTGCTGGGCGGAGCCGATCGCACCCGATGACATCACGATATCGCCGGATGCGTTTGCCGTCTTGAGCTGCCCGTTTTCGAGATATTCGACGCCAGTGGCGCGGCCCCTTTCGATGACAATCCGGATCACGCGGACGCCGGTCTTGACCGTCAGGTTGGCGCGCTCCAGTGCCGGACGCAGATAGGCCTTGCCGGTTCCGAACCGCTCGCCCTGCTTGATCACGAACTGGAAGAAGCCGGCGCCCTCCTGGCTCTCGCCGTTGAAGTCGAGATTGTGCGCGTGGCCGGCGGCCTTTGCGGCTTCGAGCCAGCGCAGCTCGTTGGGGTCGACGAACGGAACATGGGCGACATGGAGCGGACCCCCGGTGCCGTGCAGCGGGCTGTCGGTGAAGTCGGCGTTGTTCTCGAACGCGATGAAATCCGGCAGCACGTCGCGCCAGCCCCAGCCGGTGCAGCCGGCCTTCTCCCAGCCGTCATAGTCGGACGGCAGGCCGCGGATGTAGATCATCGCATTCATCGCGCCGGAGCCGCCGACCATCTTGCCGCGCGGCCAGAACACGCGGCGGCCGCGGCAGCCGGCCTGCGGCTCGGTGTAGAAGCCCCAGTCGACCGCCGTGTTGAACATCGTCGGCCAGTCCGAGGGAATGTCGGACGCCAGCGGCGCGGCACGGCCGGCCTCCAGCACCAGCACCTTGCGGGCGGGATCGGCGGAGAGCCGATTGGCCAGCACGCAGCCGGCTGAACCTGCGCCCACGATGATCGTATCGTACATCTGTCACTCCACTGGTCACGCCGGCGTGTCGCCGGATATTTCTGCTGTCATCGCAGGACTGCGCGAGCGCAGCCGCCGCAGTCTGTCGAAAATGCTCTCGAACAGGCCGATCAGGCCGTTCGGCATCAGCACCATCACCGCGGCGATGATGATGCCGAGCCCGAGCGAGCGGAATTCCCCGATCTCGCGCATCGCTTCGTCGGCGGCGACCAGCACGATGGCGCCGACCAGCGGCCCCCAGAGCCGGCCGATGCCGCCCACCACCACCATCGCGATGATGAAGAACAGCTGCGAGAACGACAGCACGCCGGGGCCGATCGCGTTGAAATGCGCGGCATAGAGCCCGCCGGCGAGCCCGGTGAAGAAGGCCGAGAGGCCGAACATCAGCAGCTGCATCTGGAAGCGGCTGATGCCGCGCGCCATGGCGCAGCCGGGATTGTCGCGCAGCGCGCGGAAGGCGAGCCCGATCGGACCGCGGATGATGGCCCAGGTGAACAGCATCGTGACCGCGAACAACGCCACCACCAGCGCGTAGTCAGCGACAAGATATTTGGCCTTGAACATCGCGCGCGAGCCGAGATCGCCAAAGCGCGCGAAGCCCACCGCGCCGCCGGTGAGTTGCCGGCACTGCGTGCCGACCATGACGAAGCAGTCGGTGTCGGTGACGATCAACAGATACATCACCTGCGCGACCGCGAGCGTCAGCAGCGCGGTATAGGCGCCGCTCAGGCGCAGGCACGCCGCACCGATCACCAGGCTGAACAGCACGGTCGCAATGGCCGCGAGCGGCATCGCGGCCCAGACGTTGAGGCCGAAATAGAAGCACAGCATCGCGGTGGCGTAGCCGCCGAAGCCGAACAGCGCCATCTGCGCCAGCGAGAACACGCCGGAGAAACCGAACAGCAGGTTCCACTGCGAGGCGACGATTGCATAGAACAGGCCGAGCGTGACCTGGCCGATCACGTAGCGGCTGTCGACGTAGAACGGCAGTGCGACCGCAGCGGCGAGGACGACGAGACCGATCAGCAGGTTGGCGAGATCCTGGCGTTTCACATCGACCTCACAGCCGTCGCACTTCGACCCGGCCGAACAATCCGCCGGGCCGGCGAATGAGCACCAGGATCACGATGGCGAGCAGCGCAGGGAAACCCCAGCGCGCACCGGCCAGGAACTGCACCAGCGCCTCGACGATGGCGAGACCGAACGAGGTGATGATCGCGCCGGGCAGATTGCCGAGCCCGGCCACCACGCACATGATGAAGGCCTTCAGCATCGGATCGGCGCCGAGCGACGGCGAGAGCTGGGTGATCGACGAGACCAGCACGCCGCAGACGCCGGCGAGCATGCCTGATAGAATCAGGACCTGCAGATAGACCCGCGCCACCGGCACGCCCATCAGCTTGGCGGCATCCGGGTTCTGCGCCGTGGCGCGAATGGCGCGGCCGGCCCTGGTCCGGGTGAGGAACAACGCGGTGGCGCCCATCAGCGCGATGGCGCTGACGATGATGACAAGGTTCTGCCAGGGCAACACGAAGCCGCCGAGATTGATCGAACCGCCGACCGAGAGCGGCTGCCCCAGCGGCTGGCCGCCATAGAGCCGCAGCACGGTATTCTCGAGGGTGAGCGCGACGCCGAAGGTCGCGATCATGATGGTGGTCTCGAAGGTTTCGGGGCTGCGGCGCGACAGCGGATAGGCGACCAGCATGAAGATCAGCGCGCCGATCACGCCGCCGACCGCGGCTGCGGCAAGCACCGCGAGCGGCACCGGCAGGCCGAGCTGGCTGGCGGCCGTGAACGCCGCGTAACCGCCGAGCGTCAACAGCGTGCCGTGCGCCATGTTGAGCATGCCGAGCGAGCCCCAGACCAGCGACAGGCCGAGCGTCGCCAGCGCGTACAGGGCGCCGGTGGTGATCCCGGCGACGATGACGGGTCCTATGATCTCCAATTCGTCAGCCTCCGAGATAGGTTGCGAGCAGCTCGTCGCGCTGCAGCAGGACGGACGGTTCGCCCGACCAGACGAAGGCGCCGTTGTCGAGCAGGTGAATGCGGTCGGCGATGTCGGCGACGCGCGCCGGATTCTCCTCGACCAGCAGGATGGTGCGGCCGCTCGCCTTCAGCCGCGCGATCACCTCGTAGATCTGCTCGATGATGATCGGGGCGAGGCCGAGCGACGGTTCGTCGATCAGCATCACCGTGCCCTTCATCATCAGGCCGCGCCCGATGCCGACCATGCGCCGCTCGCCGCCGGAGAGGCTGGCAGCGATCTGGGTCTGGCGCTCGGCGAGCTTGGGCAACAGCGTGAAGACCTCATCGAGACGCCGGGCCACCGCTGCCTGATCGGAATCGAGATAGGCGCCCATCAGGAGATTCTCGAGCACGCTCATCCCGGCGAACAACAGATCGCCCTGCGGTACGTGGATCACGCCGCCTGCCGCGACGCGATGCGCCGGCAGGCCCGAGATCACCCGGCCATTCAGCGACACCGAGCCCTTGCGCACCGGCAGCAGGCCGGAGATCGCGCGCAGCAGCGTGGTCTTGCCGTGCCCGTTCGGGCCGACGACGGTGACGAGCTCGCCCGCATTGAGCGACAGCGACACGCCGGTCAGGACATTGCGGCCGTCATAGCCGGTCACCAGACCGTTGACGGCGAGGCAGGGGACGCTCGACGGTTCAGCCATGGGCGCTCAGCTCCGGCTGCTTGACGAAGAAGGCCTTGAGGCGGTTGGTCGCGGCCTTGCCGAGATAGGTCTCGACCACCGTCTGATCATCGGCGACCGCCGAGGGCGCGCCTTCGAAGATCGATTTGCCGTGGTGCATGATCACCACGCGCGTCGACAGCGAGAGCAGGAAGCGCATGACGTGCTCGATCAAGAGGATCGCGATCCCCGATGCCGACAGCCGCTTGACGACGTCGGCGATGCGATCGACCTCCGACGGGCTGAGGCCGCCGACCGGCTCGTCGAGCAGCAGCAGTTGCGGGGAGGTTGCAACCGCCCCCGCGATCATCAAGAGCTTGCGGTCGAGCACGGGCAGGTCGCGTGCGATGCGCTGCCGGCCGGAGAGGCCGACCAGATCGAGCGCCGCGGCAGCGCGCTGCCGGGCGGCCCGGCTGATCGCAAAGCCCGGGAAGCGGCTGTTGGTGTCGCCGAAATGGGCGGCAACCTCGATATTCTCCTCGACCGAGAGGCTGTCGAACGCCGCATTGAGCTGGAAGGTGCGGGCGATGCCGGCGCGGCACACTTCGTGCGCCGCAAATCCGGTGATATCGCGCCCCGCAAACAGGATGCGGCCGTCGGTGATCTCCGTGACGGCGGTGACGACATCGAAGAATGTCGTCTTGCCGGCGCCGTTCGGCCCACCGAGCCCGACCACCTCGCCGGGTCGAACGGTCAACGACAGACCATCCACCGCACGGAGCGAACCGAAGGTCTTGGTCACGCCCTCGCAGACGAGCAGCGGGCCGTTCGTCTGGTCAGGGGAGCTCACCGCGTCAACCTCTTACGCCTTGATCCATGGCGGCAGCTTCATCGTGTCAGTTGCATAGAGCGCGGGGGCGATCAGCTTGGGATCGGTGCGGTAGTCCTGGTGCTGCAGGAACTGATGCGCCATGCCGAGCGAAGGATCCTTGATCTGGGTCGGATAACAGAAGGCGGACTGGCCCTTCGGGTCGGCGTGGTAGATGCCGTTGACGCCGCGATAGATCAGCCGCTTCATAGCCTCCGAGATCTTGCGGGTCTGCTCCTTGTTGCTCGGCTCGCTGGCGCCGCCGGCGAGCGCCGCCGACAATGCGTAGTGCCAGAGCCCGTCATAGGTCTGCGAGCCCGTGATGAAGGCGGCGTTGGCGCCGAACTTCTCGCGATAGGTCTTGCGATAGGCCGCGGAGAATTCGTCGGGCAGGCAGCCGATCACCGTGGAGTAGATCACGCCGTTGATGGCTTCCTTGCCGATCTCGCGGAAGGCCGGAAGCGACGGTCCGTATTGCATATAGACCAGGCTCTGGGTCGGCTCGGGCAGGAACTGGGTCATGAACTGCGCCAGGTCCTGCGGCAGGAAGTGCGTCACCGCAATCGCGGCCGGCGGGTCCTGACGCAGCTTGGCAAGCGTCGGTCCCCATTGGTTGGTCGGGAAGGGCACGGTCTCGTAGAGCCCGAGCTCGAAGCCGAATTCCTTGACGCGGTCGCGGATCGCGTTGGCGATCACGATCGAATATTCGTTCGCCGAGGGGATGATTGCGATCTTGCGGTTCGGCGGGTTCCACTGCTTGTTGTCGATCAGCGATTTCAAGAACAGCAGGAAGCCGGGGCCGTAGTAGAACTCCGGCGGATCGCCCTGGAAGCAGGAATAATAGCGCTGCGGGTCGCTGAGGAATTTGGTGTTATGCGAGATCAGCGTGTTGTAGTGCACGAAGATGACGTCGTTGTCTGCGGCGACGTCCATCTCCACCATGTTGGTGCCGACATTATATCCGTTGATGATCGCGCTCGCCGAGTGACGATCGATCAGGCGCTGCATCGCCTGGGTCACGATATCGGCGCCCATCTCCTTGGTGTCTTCGATCGCGATCTGGATCGGACGTCCCAAGATACCGCCGGCAGCGTTGATCTCTTCGGCGGCGAGCGTGAGGCCGTTCTTGAACTCGATGCCGTCAGCGGCGGCGAATCCGGACATCGGCAATGCCGAGCCTATCTTGACTGGCCCGCCTGCGGCACGGGCTTCCTTGTTCAGGCTTGCCAGCATTGCAATCGAGCCCGCGCCTGCGGCAACGCCGCCGAGAAGTGAACGTCGGTCAAGCATGATCGTCAGTACCCTCGTCTATGGCGCGGACAATCCGACGCCTCCCTCTAAAGCAGGAGATGCACGGCAGCAGTTGTTGCACGAACCGTGCCATGGCATCCGTCGATTGCTTCCACCAATCCCATCGTCAACGCGCAGCAGGCAGCCGGCTCACGAGCGCCGCGGCCGCATCGATCACCGCCGCCTGATGCGGCTGCAGCTCATTGCCGCCCCACGCGGCCATCAATGGCTCCCAGGGATCTGCGATATCAGTCTTGATGCCGGACAACTCCTCGAGCACCGCGAGCCCGCAATAGGGCGCGTACATTTCCGAGTAGCCGCCCTCATGCGTCATCAGGATGCGGCCGTTGCACAACGTCTTGGCAGCGGCGCGCAGCATGCGCGTCATCTCGCGATACGCCGCCGACGACAGCATCATGCGGCCGAGCGGATCGACGCCCGACGCATCGAAGCCCGACGCCACCACGATCATGTCGGGTGCGAAGCGATGCAGTGCGGGCAGCACGACGCGTTCGAACGCGCTGCGATAGGCACCGATGCCCGAGCCGGGCGGCAGCGGTACATTGATGTTGTAGCCATCGCCTGCGCCGTCGCCGTTCTCGGCAAGTGAACCGGAGTTTGCCGGGAACAGATTGTCCTGGTGCAGCGAGATCGTCAGCACGCTGGGGTCTTCGTAGAACACCGCCTGGGTGCCGTTGCCGTGATGCACGTCCCAGTCGACAACGGCGACGCGCGAGACCTGGCCCGTGGCCTGCAAATGCCGGATCGCGATGCTTGCGTTGGCGAACAGGCAAAATCCCATGCCGAGCTCCGGCCGCGCATGATGCCCCGGCGGGCGGATCAGCGCATAGGCGGTCTCGACCGCGCCCGATGCGACCGCATCGGCAGCCGTGATGGCGCCACCGGCCGCGAGCAGCGCGATCTCGTAGCTGCCGGCGCCAAGCGGCGTCAGGTGGCTGGCGTCGCCGCCGCCGGCGTCGCTGAGGTGCTTGATATGGGCGATATGGTCCGCGGTGTGGACGCGGGCGAGCTCTGCCACTGTCGCTGCGCGCGGCTTGATCTGCACGAGATGATCGAGCAGGCCGCTGACTTCGACCAGATTGCGGAAGCGGCGCTTGGTCTCCGGATTCTCCGCATGGATTCCGGGCTGGATCGTCAATCCCGGTGGAAACACCTGGGCCCAGTTGCCGGTGTTGTGCCACATGTAAAGTTCATGGCAGACGAACCCAGTAGCCATGCGAGCAATCCCCTGTCCTGGCGCGCCGACCTCGTGTGATCTATTCGACTGCGCTGATCGCCTCGTCGAACGTGTCCGCGATCTTGTCGGCGTGTTCGGTCGTGAAGGTCAGCGGCGGGGAGATGATGAACGTGTCGGCCAGGTTGCGGATCAGGACGCCCTTGGCGACGCAGCGCTCCCAGATCCGCTGGCCGAAATTCTCCGCCAGATCGAACGGCCGCTTGGTCTCGGGATCGGCGACCAGCTCGATGCCGAGCATCAGCCCCTTGCCGCGCACGTCGCCGATATTGGGGTGGCGCTTCTGGACGTCCTTCAATCGTGCCAGCAGATAGGCGCCGACCTTCCCGGCATTGGCCGGCAGCTCCTCCTGCTCGACGATGCGCAAATTGGCGATCGCGGCGGCGCAGGCGAGGGGATGGCCGGCATAGGTGTTGCCGTGCATGAAGGCGCGCGGCGTGAATTGCGACTTGTCGTCGGACTGGAAGGCGGCTGCGACCTTCGCGTTGATCAAGGTGGCACCGAGCGGGATGTAACCGCTGTTGATGCCCTTGGCGAACACCATGATGTCGGGTTTGACGCCCCAGGCGCGGCTGCCGAACATGCTGCCGGAGCGGCCGAAGCCGGTGACGACCTCGTCGGCGATCAGGAGCACGCCGTGGCGGTCGCAGACCTCGCGCAGCAGCGGCCAGAAATTCGCGGGCGGCACGATCACGCCGCCGGCACCCTGCACCGGCTCGGCCATGAAGGCCGCGACGCTGCCAGCTCCCTGATAGACGATCTCGCGCTCGAGCAATTCGGCGCAGAGGCGGCCGAGCGCCTCCGGGTCCGACGTGAACGGGTTGCGATAGGCGTGCGGCGTCTCGACCTGGAAGAATCCCGGCAGCAGCGGCGTGAACTGCTCCTTGTAGACATTGACGCCGCCGGCCGACAGCGCGCCCAGCGTCACGCCGTGATAGGCGCCGCGCAGCGAGATGATCTTGGTGCGCAGTGGTTCGCCGGCGAGCCGCCAATATTGCTTGGCGAGTTTGATCGCGGCCTCGTTGGCCTCCGAGCCGCCGGACGAGAAGAACGCGCGGACCATGCCTTCCGGCGCGGCCAGCCGGCAGAGCTCGTCCGCCAGCGCCACCGACGGGCTGTTGGTGGTGTTGCCGAAGGTCGAATAGAAGCTGAGACGATCGAGCTGTTCGATGATCGCCTGTTTGATCTCGGGGCGGCCATGCCCGACATTGACGTTCCAGAGCCCGGCCTGTCCGTCGAGATAGCGGCCGCCATGGCCGTCCGAGACGTAGACACCTTCACCGCCCTCGATGCAGATTGGCGGGTTCTCGGCGAGGAAGTTGGCATTGGCGAAGGGGTAGACGACGTGACGAGTCAGCGTGTCGTTGTTTCGAGCAGCTGCTGTGGTCATTTTCTCGTTCCTCTCGACATTTGTTTCCCCCGGGACCCCGGTTCTCATTGCCGCAAGGATAAACACAGGCGATAAAATTGGTCAAATGACCAATTTTGTGCAACATGCAAATTTGTGCGGCACGGGCCGACGCGTTTTCGAGCGAAGTGGATACCGGTTCGCGTGAAGAAAACGCGTCAGAACAAGAGTCTAGAACTCCGTTCGGATTCCATCGGAACGGAAAAGGCTCTAGACAATCGTCGTGCGCATTGGAGAGACGGATGACAATCGCAGGACGTGAGCAGGTCGGCGCCAAGAGCGAACCCAAGAACGAACCCAAGGGCGAACGAACGCGGCGCCAGATCATTGAGGGAGCCTTGCAGGCGCTCGGGACCGGCGGCGTCGCGGCGACGACGACGCGCGACATCGCGGCCGGCGCCGGCGTTCGCCTCGCCACGCTGCACTATCATTTCGAGAGCAAGAGCGCGCTGCTGCTGGCGGTGCTCGAACACCTGATCGATGAGACGACCGCGGCGCTGCGCGAGGAAACCGGCGATACTGCCGACATCGCGAGCTGCATCCGCGAAGCCCTGCGCGCCGGCTGGCGCTATCTCGAGCGAACGCTCGAGCTGCAGATCGTGCAGTATGAGCTGACGCTGTACGCGCTTCGGCGCGACGACGCTGCCGGGCTCGCAGCCTATCAGTATGACGCCTATGTCAAGGTCTATCAGGACATCCTGCAGGGCGTTGCCGTACGAACCGGCGAGCTCGACGCGGCGGGATGCGCCGATGTCGCACGCTTCATGCTGGCCGGCATCGACGGGTTGCTGTTGCAGGAACTGGCGAAGCCCAACAAGGCCCGGTCGTCACGCGCGATCGAGACGCTGATCGTGGCGACACAGGGGTTCGCAAGCGGGTTGTCGAACGACCGCAAGACGCCGAAATTGGGGAAGCGCGCGACGCGAGGATAAGTGTCGAGGTGCGTAGCCCGGATGGAGCGAAGCGTAATCCGGGGCAGCTCTCAGCATTGGCGCGACCGTTCCCGGATTTCGCTCCGCTTCATCCGGGCTTCTGTAACGGGCCTTTGTAAGTCAATCCCTTTTTGCGTGATCCACTCGCCGGGCACTTGCTTCTGTACGGGATCGGCGCGAAGGCCGTCGCCTGATGGGGTGCATTGAGGAGCCGGCCGGCAATCTACGGAAGCGTGGTTGTGAGCCACTTCCCGGATGGCGGCCTGACCGGATCCATCGTCCCGGCGCAGGGACCTCGCTCAGGGAGAGCCTGGTGTCGTGGCCCGCCCAGAACCGATTGCTGCTCCTTGCTTAGGTTGCCGAGGCCTTGGCCATCGGGTTGAACGGTTTGGCGTCGGCGAGCATGCGATGCAGAACGACGGCGAGCTTGCGTGCGAGCGCCACCTTGGCCTTGCGCAGGCCTGCGCGCCGGGCGATCCGCATCGCCCAGCCTTTCAGCGCCGAGCAGTTCCTGACCGGCTTGGTCAGCATGACGTGAGCCGCCTGATAGAGCGCCTCGCGCACGGAGGCATCGCCGATCTTGCTGATGCGGCCGGTATAGTCGGTTTCGCCCGATTGGTACTTCTTCGGGGTGAGGCCAAAATGCGCTCCCGTCGCCTTCGAGGACCGGAAGCGCTTCGGGTCGTCGACCGCCGCGGCGTAGGTAAGCGCCACGATCGGGCCGACGGACGGTGTCGTCATCAGGAGGCGGGCTTGAGGGTGCGACCTGGCGAGCTTTTGGGTGTGCTTATCCAGGCCATTGAACTCGCGCCGCAGCACGGCGTGGGCTTCGAGCAGCGCCTGTGCCACGATCTCAAGTCCGGGATGGCCCGCTACGAGCTCCCGGATGCGTTCGGCGAACGTGCGCTCGGTGGTCGTGCCGACCTTCAGACCGAAGCCGCGGAGCACGCCGCGCAGGCTGTTCTCGATGTCGCGCAGCTTGGACTGCAGCAGCTTGCGTGCCGTCAGAACCGCCCGCGTCTCCTGCGCTTCGATCGACTTGCAGTGCACCGGCCGGAACCAGCCCAGCCGCATCAGTTGCGCGATCCCGCGGGCATCGTTGCGGTCCGACTTCACCGGCATCGCCTTGAAGGCATCGCGGACGTGCCGCGTCTCCAACAGTTCGACTGCCAGGCCCGCATCCCGCATCGCTGCGTAGAGCCATTGCGACAGCGGACCAGCCTCCAGCCCGATCCGTTCCAGCACCAACCCCAGCGACCGCAACCAGGTGATCAAGGCCTCCGGCTCACTCGCAACCCTCGCCTCGCGCAAAATCTTACCTGTCCCATCGACAAGGCAGACGCTCGAGCATTCCAAAGACACGTCGATTCCTGCATAGTGGTACATGGTCGTCCCTTAATGATGCTTGGAGCGGGCTTGCCCGACTCCGTTTATTGACACCATCAGTTTGAGGGACGACCGCCTTCCAACCAACAGGCCGCTCGCGAGCGCGCTTCCAAATCGCGCCGTAGCGAGCGGGCGGCCGGCCCGTTACCCCATCTACGCGGATCTACCCATCGGGCGTTCATCCAAAAACAAAAGGCGCCTCCATCGGAAGCGCCTTTCGCATTTCACGGTGCCGTAGGTCTTACAGCGAGTAGTACATCTCGAACTCGACCGGGTGCGGGGTCATTTCGAAACGGGCGACCTCGGTCATCTTCAGCTCGATATAGGCGTCGATGAAGTCGTCGTCGAACACGCCGCCGTTCTTGAGGAAGCCGCGGTCCTTGTCGAGGTTCTCGAGCGCCTCGCGGAGCGAGCCGCACACCGTCGGGATCTGCTTCAGCTCTTCCTTCGGCAGATCGTAGAGGTCCTTGTCCATCGCCGGACCCGGATCGATCTTGTTCTTGATGCCGTCGAGGCCGGCCATCAGCATCGCAGCGAAGCCGAGATAGGGATTGGCCATCGGGTCGGGGAAACGCACCTCGACGCGCTTGGCCTTCGGGTTCGCGGTGTAGGGGATGCGGCAGGACGCCGAGCGGTTGCGCGCCGAATAGGCGAGCAGCACCGGAGCCTCATAGCCCGGAACCAGACGCTTGTAGGAGTTGGTCGACGGGTTGGTGAAGGCGTTGATCGCCTTGGCGTGCTTGATGATGCCGCCGATGTAGTGCAGGCAGGTCTCCGACAGGTCGGCATACTTGTTGCCGGCGAACACCGGCTTGCCGTCCTTCCAGATCGACTGGTGGACGTGCATGCCCGAGCCGTTGTCGCCATAGACCGGCTTCGGCATGAAGGTGGCGGTCTTGCCGTAGATGTGGGCGACCTGGTGGATGCAGTACTTGTAGATCTGCATCTGGTCGGCCATCAGCGTCAGCGTGTCGAACTTCATGCCGAGCTCGTGCTGGGCCGAAGCGACTTCGTGGTGATGCTTCTCGACCTTGACGCCCATCTTGCTCATCGCGCCGAGCATTTCGGAGCGCATGTCCTGCACCGAATCCTGCGGCGGCACCGGGAAGTAGCCGGCCTTGGTGCGGATGCGGTGGCCGAGATTGCCGCCCTCATATTCGGTGGCCGAGTTGATCGGCAGCTCGGAGGAATCGAGGCGGAAGCCGGTGTTGTAGGGCTCGGCCGAATAGCGCACGTCGTCGAACACGAAGAACTCGGCCTCGGGGCCGACGAACACGGTGTCGCCGACGCCCTGCGACTTCACCATCGCCTCGGCCTTCTTGGCGATGCCGCGCGGGTCGCGGTTGTAGGGCTCGCCGGTGGTCGGCTCGAGCACGTCGCAAACGATGACCATGGTGGTCTCGGCGAAGAACGGATCAATCGTCGCGGTGAGCGGGTCGGGCATCAGGCACATGTCGGATTCATTGATCGCCTTCCAGCCGGCGATCGAGGAGCCGTCGAACATCTGGCCTTCGGCAAAGGTGTCCTCTTCGATCATGCCGACGTCGAAGGTCACGTGCTGCCATTTGCCGCGCGGATCGGTGAAGCGCAGGTCGACGTATTTGACGTCGTTGTCCTTGATCGATTTCAGGACGTCTTTGGCGGTCTTCATGAATACCCCTTTTGGATTTGCGGGCCGGTTTCCAGCGGTGAGCGACGTTATTCTCGCTTTTGGCGAGTTCGTGTGACTGCTCAAACGAAATCAGGCTGCCGAAGCAGCCTTTTTTCTCTTTGCCGTCAGAAATTCCCGGATAGCACCGGGCTCAAATAGCGTCCAGCCCGGATTCGCCGGTCCGGATGCGGATCGCTTCCTCGATGTTGGAGACGAAGATCTTGCCGTCGCCGATGCGTCCGGTCTGGGCTGCGCGGCGGATCGCGTCGATCGCCTTCTCGACCAGATCGTCGCCGATCACGATCTCGATCTTCACCTTGGGCAGGAAGTCGACGATGTATTCCGCACCGCGATAGAGTTCGGCATGGCCCTTCTGGCGGCCAAATCCCTTGGCCTCGGTCACGGTGATGCCTTGCAGTCCGACTTCCTGGAGCGCTTCTTTGACCTCGTCGAGCTTGAAGGGCTTGATGATGGCTTCAATCTTCTTCACTGAGCGCCTCCCGGGCATTGCAGATTGCAGGGTCGAGTTCGATGCGCGTGGGGCGCAGTCTAGGTTGGTCTTGAGCCTTCCGGCGCCGGGCCGGAAACACGCGCAATGGTCGCATGGAGCGGCACTGCGCGCGGCTTCCTCAAAAGCAGGGTCTATGCCAAGTTGTGAAAGCCCCCGATTTCGGAATGTTATCAGCCTTTTATCAGGCAATCGGCTGATATCGAACCACATGGGCTATGATATCCAAGCCTAACAAATAGGCAAATAGATCAATCCATATGCAGTCGGCTAGTAGAAACCCCGCGAACGTCACAGGAATTGCCTCTCGAAAAGGCGAAGCGATTGAGGATTCGGCATGGACGTTCTGACCACGACGGAGATGGAGCGTGCCGACCGGCTGACCATCGCGGGCGGCACGCCGGGCTTCTCGCTGATGATGAGCGCAGGCCAGGCGGTCGCTGAAGCCGCGATGGAGCTGGTCGAGGAGGGGCCGATCGTCGTGGTCGCCGGTCGCGGCAACAATGGCGGCGACGGCTTTGTCGCCGCCGCCGAGCTCGCCGCGCGCGGCCGCGAGGTCTCGGTGATCCTGCTCTGCGAACGCGACAGCCTGCAGGGCGACGCGGCGCTCGCGGCGAAGGGCTGGAAATATCCGGTGCTGCCGTTCAATCCGCAGGCGCTCGGCAAGCCCGCCTTGATTATCGATGCGCTGTTCGGCGCCGGCCTCAATCGCCCGGTGAAGGGCGATCCGCTGGAGATGATCACGGCCATGAACGCCAACGGTACGCCGGTGTTGGCGGTGGACCTGCCGAGCGGCATCAACGGTACATCAGGCGCTGTCATGGGGGCGGCCGTGCAGGCCACCGAAACCGTCACCTTCTTCCGCAAGAAGCCGGCGCATCTGCTGCTGCCGGGCCGGATGTATTGCGGCCGGGTTCGCGTCGCCGATATCGGCATCGCGGCGCAGGTGCTCGACGAGATCAAGCCGCTGACCGCGGAGAACCTGCCGCAGGCCTGGCGCTGGTCGTTCCCGGTGCCGCGGATCGACGGTCACAAATACGCACGCGGACATGCCGTCGTGGTCTCCGGCGATCTCGCCTCGACCGGGGCGGCACGGCTCGCCGCGCGCGCGGCGCTGCGCGCCGGCGCGGGCCTCGTGACGCTGGCCTCGCCGCGCGACGCGCTTGCCGTCAACGCCGCGGCGCTGACCGCGGTGATGGTGCGCGCGGTCGACAATCCGATCCAGTTCGCCGAACTGCTCGATGACAAGCGCCTCAACGCCTGCGTGATCGGACCTGGCGCCGGCGTCAGCGCGCGCACCCGCGACTTCGTCCACACTGCGCTGTCGGCACAGCGGCATCTGGTGCTCGATGCCGATGCGCTGACGAGCTTTGCCGGCGCGCCGGACCGGCTGTTCGAGGCGATCAAGGCCGCCGACGGCCTTGGGGTGGTGCTTACCCCGCATGAGGGCGAGTTTCCGCGGCTGTTCAGCGATATCTCCAACAAGCATCCCGGCCGCTCCAAGCTCGAGCGCGTGCGCGCGGCTGCCGAGCGCTCCGGCGCGGTGGTGCTGCTGAAGGGCGCCGATACGGTGATCGCGTCGCCCGACGGCCGCGCCACCATCGCCGCCAATGCGCCGCCCTGGCTCGCCACCGCCGGTGCCGGCGACGTGCTCGCCGGCATCATCGCGGGCTTCCTGGCGCAGGGCGTCGCGGCCTTCGAGGCGGCCAGCATCGGCGTGTGGTTGCACGGCGAGGGCGCCAGCGAGGCGGGCCCCGGCCTGATCGCGGAGGATCTCACCGAGGTGCTGCCGGCCGTGTTCCGCCGCCTCTATGACGAGTTCGGGATTGAGTATTAGGCAACTCGCGCTTGCCGACATGGACGCCGCCGCACGCGTGCATCGGGCGGCGTTCGATCACGCGCTGCCGTGGCTCGCCGGCCTGCATACGCCCGACGAAGACCGCTGGTTCTATCGCGAGCGGATGTTTGCGGCGTGCACGCTGTGGGGCGCGTTCGACGGTGCGGCGATGAGCGGCGTGATCGCGTTCCGCGACGACTGGATCGAGCAGCTCTACGTGCTGCCTGCCGCGCAGGGAAGCGGCATCGGCGGTGCGCTGCTGGAGATCGCGAGGCAGGGCGCGGACCGTCTGCAACTCTGGACCTTCCAGCGCAATGTGCGGGCGCGCCGCTTCTACGAGGCGCGCGGCTTTGCGCCAGTCGAGCAGACCGACGGCAGCCGCAACGAGGAGAAGGAGCCGGACGTGCGCTATCTCTGGACGCGCGTGGGCGCGTGAGCGTCCGCCGGAGGCAGCTGCTGCCGACGTCTTTTCATTCCGCGGCGGAAATCAGCGCGGATTGGTTCACCCGCGTCTCGCCCTTGAGGTTGTCGACGGTGACGTGCGTGTCGTACCAGGTCAGCCGCGGCCGGGCTCCGAACCGTTCAGTCAGCTCTGCGATCTTGGCCTCGGTGAACCAGGCCTCGGCCGCCGCGCGGCTCTCCCACAGGTAAACACCGCCGGTGCCGGTCTCACCGTTGAGATAGTCTTTGCGGATCAGCCCCTTTGTCGCGAGATTTCGATAGATGGGCGCGCTGCCCATGCCGCCCTTGATGGCCTGTTCCTCGGTTCGCTTCGGGAGGTCGAATTGAACGATGACGATACACTGTGCCATCCTGGTTCTCCGATCTGTCACATGGTGTCAGGTTCGTTCGGCGGCACGCCGATCAGCCGCGACCATACAAGATCGGCCGTATCCTTGTCCCGCATAGATCCAATCCCTCCGCTTCCGGCGGAGGGCGCGGGGAGGCTCGCCAAGTGCTCACTCCCCCAGACACGAGACTTTTGGTGGACGCGTGGGAAGAGGCGGGCTAAAGCCCCACGACATTCCCTTGCATCCCGTGAATCCCGCTCGTGAGTGCCACGCAGAACAATTTCCTCGCTCAGGCGCTGCAACAAGGCGCAATGGCGTTGCGGGCGCGACAGTTTGCTCAGGCCGAGCAGATCGCCGCCAGCATCCTGAAATCCAACCGCACCGACAGGAACGCGGCGCTTCTCCTGGCCCATGCCCTGATGGGACAGGATCGGGGAGGCGAGGCGATCGCATCGCTGGAACGGATCGCGCGTCGCGGCGACGACGGCGAAGTCGAGACCCTGCTTGGCGCCCTGCTGTGCGGCGCCGGCCGCGCGGCCGATGGCATCGCGCAGCTTCGCCGTACGGTCGCGCGTCGGCCGCCCTATTTTCCCTCGTTCCAGGAACTCGCGGGTCAGCTCGTCAAGGTCGGTCAACGTAGCGACGCCATCGGCATCGTCGAATCCGGCCTTGCGCTGGCGCCCGACAATGTCGACCTGAAGCTCAGCCTGGGACGCCTGTTTCACGAGAACGGTGAGCTCGCGAAAGCGCTGAACGTCTTGACCAGCGCCCGCAAGAGCGCGCCGGGGCGGCCGGATGTCGTCAACGAACTTGGCCGGATCCTGATCCTGCACGGCGACTACGCGACTGCGGCCGATGCTTTCCGCCAGGTGCTCGCGCAGTATCCGGACGACCGCTCGGTCCGCGCTCACCTCGCCACGTGCCTTCTCGAGCAGGGCGAGCGCAATGCCGGTGAGGCGGCGCTGCGCTCCGTCACGCGCGGCCAGCCTCAATTGCTGGGCCGCGCGGCGTTCGTGATGGCCGCCTCATCGCATGGCCGCTTCTTCTTCGACCGGAGCGCGGCTGCGAAATTCCTCGGCGTGGAATCGAGCTGAGCGCTTTCCGCGAAATCCCGGAAGACGCTTTCGCGGCGCCTCAGGCCCTGAAGTTTCTCCGGTAGAGATTGGGCTGCCGTCGGAGCTCAGCGCGGAATTCGTCAACGCGCTTGGCTTCGTCCGTCGTGAAGGACGAGGCCTGCGCGGTCCAGCTGTCGCGCTTGACCGGAATGCATTGCGCGATCGGGGTTCCCTTCGGGAGCACGCCTTTGAAATTTCGGTCGTGCCAGTACGCCGGAAAGTGCACCCAGTTGTCGGCATAAAGGTCGGAATTGACCAGGCCGCTCAGCGTGGTGAACGGCAGGTCGAAGCGATTGACGGGATGCGTGAAGTAGACGGCGTAGCCTTCCGGGGCTTCGACGGTCCACAGATTGTGGAATTTGATGAAGAAGCGGCCCTCTTCAAACAGCGGCGTGCCGCTGACCTGACCCGGGTCGTGGAAGCCGATCGGCGAACGCGGAAATTCGGGCGTGCCTCCCGGCGGCAGGTCCTGGTCCCAGGTGATTTCGCCGTTTTCGACCCTGAGGTCGCAAACCAGCGGCAGCAGGAATCCGCAGGTCATCGCATCCACGAACGGCGGACAGCGCTTGATGGTGTCCTCGTCGTGCAGGTTGATCGAGCTGTAGGCGGTCGCCGGCATCGTCTTGAGCCAGTCGGGAACGCCCTGCGCTGCCGGCACGGGCGGCGGTATCAGGCCTTCAAGCTCCGTGGGACAGCGAAACTTGAGCGTCAGCTTGTTGGTGTTGGACATGGGGCGCTCCGATGTCTTGACGACCTACATGAATACGTCGCAAAGGTGAAGCGCACGACGATCATGGGCGCGTAGATGGGGAGCGCAGCGAAACCCATCATCTCACCGCGTCGAAAGAAAGTTGATGGGTATCGCTGCGCTCCACCCATCCTACGACCTACGGCACCAGATATTTCGCGACCGCCGGCTCGTTCCACTCGATGCCGAGCCCGGGACCGCGGGCGGTCACCGCGCCATCGGTGATCTCGGCTGGCCTTGCGAGGATCGCGCCGGCGAAGTCGAGGAATTCGAGCCAGTGCGCGGTCGGCGTCACGGCGAGCAGATGCGCGCTGACTTCCGCGAACAGATGGCTCGACATCGGGATCGATGCGGCATCGGCCTGTCCGGCGACCTGCATCCAGCCGGTAACGCCGCCGACCTTCATCACGTCGGGCATGATCAAGTCGGATGCGCCGGCCGCGATCGCCTCGGCAAAGCCGCGCGGAAACCACCAATTCTCGCCGGCCTGGATCGGGGTCGGTGAGGTCTCGCGGACTTTTGCGTGACCGGAGAGGCTCTCCTGCGGCACCGGCTCCTCGATCCAGTGCAAATCGTAGGGCGCAAGCCGCGCGATGCGTCGTGTGGCCTCCGCCGGATCGAGCGACTGGTTGAAGTCGATCATCAGCGCGATGTCGGGGCCGAGCAGGGCGCGCACGCCCTTCACGACACGCTCGTCATTGGCGGCGTCGCCGTCGCCGCCCTTGATCTTGATGCCCTTGAAGCCTTGGTCGAGCGAGCGGCGCAGCGCACGCTCGTCGGCAACGGGATCGACCGCGCCGTAGCTGTCATAGGCCTTGATCGGCTTCACCGAGCCGCCGAGCAGCTCGACCAGGGGCCGGCCGGCGAGCTGGCCGAGCACGTCCCAGTAGGCCATGTCGAGTCCGGACACGGCCATGCCGACCAGACCCTGCGCGCCGAGCAGCCGGAATTTGGCGTCCATCGCCTTCATCAGGTCGAACGGTGCGACCGGCTTGCCGACCAGCTCGCGGCCGATCTCCTCGATCAGATAAACCAGTGGTTTAAGCGTCAGCCTGCTGTAGGCGAAGATGTAGGTGCGGCCGGAAACGCCTTGATCGGTCTCGACATCGATCAGGACCAGCGGGCCGGAATCGATCACGCCGAACGCGGTCTTCACGGGGCGCTTGAGCGGCACCACGACGCTTCGTGCCTTCACTCCGCGAATCGCTGCAACTGTCTGGCTCATGAGCGTTTCCTCATGCTTGTTATTGGACACTGTACCATCGGACGAGCCGCGGCGCGGCCCAGTCGGTCGCGACCTGCTCGATCAGATAGCGGCCGGGATATTCGGCGAGGAAGGCGATGCGCTGGGTCTGGCCCGGTTCAACCGCGAGCGTGTCGAGCCAGAACGGCTTCCAGCCGTCATCGAGCCGGTCGAGCAGGCGGAAGTGATGGCCATGCAGGCGAAAGACGCTGGCGATCGCGCCGCGATTGGTCAGCGCCAGCACCACCGGCCGGCCGGCTTTGGCCTGAAAGGCCGGGGCGGATGACGGTTTGAACTCGGCCGGCTGGAACCATTCGGTCGGCGTGCCCAATGCCAGATCGAACCGCGCCGCGCTCTTGAGGTCGAGCTGGGCGGGCAGGTCGTTGCCCGGAAGCGGCGGGGCAGGCGGGAACGGCGCCGGCCGGAGCGGCGGATCGTTCGAGATCGCGAGCCTGCCGACCGGGCGGGCCTGCTTGCCGTCGTGCAGCAGGATCGGGAAGCTTGTTCCCGGCGTCCCGGCCGCGTCGACAAAGACATCGGTGCGGCTTCCGGGCGCCAGCACCAGCGCGCCGTTGCGGGCCGAAAACGGTTCGGCAGGCTGGCCGTCGATCGCCATTACCCGGACTTCGAGGTTCTCCAACTTGACCGCCAGCACGCTGCGTTGGCTGCCATTGATAAAGCGGAGTCTGAGCCGGGCATTGGCCGGTACCGAGATCTCGTATGAGGTTTTGCCGTTAATTGTTTGAATCGCCGAGCTATCTTTTGGATCATCCCCTGGTGGGATTGCGCTCCCATCCCCCCGCAGGCGCCACTCCTCGACCAGCAAGACCTCGTCGCGATCGACCGCAACCGGCGAGGTGCCGCTCACGATCAGCGGCCGCGGCCGCGCCGGGGCCGTGCCGCCATTGCCGAGCAGCGGCTCGCACAGGAAGGTGCCGGCATGCCGAAGTGGGAGCTGGAAGGTATCCTTTGCCCCCGCGGCAAGCGGCGCCCGGGAGGCGAGCGGCTCCGCGGCCGGGACGCCGTCGAGCCCCCGGCAATCGAGCGCGGCTGCGACCGGCAATTCGTTACCGAACGTCACATCCAGCACCTCGCCGCGCCTGAAGCGGAGGTCGCCGCTGCCCAGCGACCAGACCTCAGTCGCTGGACCGTCAGGACGAAGCCGGATGTGGTCGGTTTTGGCCTGCAGCGCGACCGCCGTCCGGCCCTGCGCCGAGCCCGCGGCCGGCAGAGCCGGGCACAACGCCGCGGCGCCGAGGGCGGCCATCAGGTCGCGCCGGGTGAGGGAAAATTCGGGAGGGAATTCGGGACTTGCCATCCGGCCGATGCGGACCATTTTCAAGTGGGCCTGTCCAGTCGCGATCGGTCGCAGGGTGGGCTGCACAGCGGCCATTTTTTTGCTGCGAACCGGTGGACGCATGTTATAAGCCCGCCGCCCGCGGCACCGCGGCCGAATTGGATGCTTTTCTCGCGGGCGTGGCGGAACTGGTAGACGCGCTGGATTTAGGTTCCAGTGACGAAAGTTGTGGGGGTTCGAGTCCCTCCGCCCGCACCAAGCGCTTACAGCGTTTGCATGACGATTCCTTGGAGAACCTTTGGCCCCGAAGGGGTGACGGTTCGCCGAACCCACAGACGTTAGGCCGCCAGGCTCCGCGTCGAACAGATTGAACACTGCAACGGCCGCTCGGGCCGCGGCAAAAGCGGAAGAAGATTGATACCATGCAGGTCACCGAGACCCTCAACGAGGGACTGAAGCACGAATTCAAGATCAGCGTTCCGGCATCCGATCTCGATGCCAAGGCGGGCGCCAAGCTGGTCGACCTCAAGGACAAGGTCCGTCTCAACGGCTTCCGTCCCGGCAAGGTGCCGGTGGCGCATCTGAAGAAGATCTATGGCCGCTCTGTGATGGCCGAGACCATCGACCAGACCATCCGCGACACCAACACCGAGATCTTCACCGAGCGCGGCTTCCGCCTCGCCGGCGAGCCGAAGATCACGATGCCGACCGAGAAGGACGAGGTCGAGGAACTGCTGTCGGGCAAGACCGACCTTACCTACACGGTCGCGATCGAGGTGGTGCCGCAGATCCAGCTCGCCGATTTCAAGTCGTTCTCGGTCGAGAAGCCGGTGGTCGATGTCTCCGACGCCGACGTCGACGATGCCATCAAGCGCATCGCCGAAGGCAGCCGCCCGTACAATGCGAAGGCCGAAGATGCGAAGGCGGAGAAGGGCGACCGCGTCACCATCAGCTTCAAGGGCACCATCAACGGTGAAGCCTTCGAGGGCGGCACCGGCGAAGGCATCCAGGTCCTGATCGGCGCCGGCCAGTTCATCCCGGGCTTCGAGGAGCAGCTGATCGGTATCGGCACCAACGAGACCCGCACGCTCAAGGTCCCGTTCCCGAAGAACTACCTCAACGAAAAGCTCGCCGGCCAGCCGGCCGAGTTCGAGACCACCGCGACCCTGATCGAGGCGCCCGGTGAAACCACGATCGACGACGAGTTCGCCAAGACGCTTGGGCTCGAATCGCTCGACAAGCTGAAGGAAGCCGCGCGCGAGCGCCTGACGGCCGAGTTCGCCGGCGCCACCCGTCAGAAGGTCAAGCGCGCGCTGCTCGACCGGCTCGACGAGAGCCACAAGTTCGAGGCGCCGCCATCGCTGGTCGACGAAGAGTTCAAGCTGATGTGGAACTCGATCAAGGCCGAGATGGACTCGTCCGGCAAGACTTTCGCCGACGAGAACACCACCGAGGATGCGGCCAAGGAGGAGTACCACAAGATAGCCGACCGCCGCGTCCGCCTCGGCCTCGTGCTGTCTGAGATCGGCGAGAAGAACAAGATCACAGTGACCGACGACGAGGTGTCGCGGGCCGTGATCGAGCGCGCGCGCCAGATGCCCGGCCGCGAGAAGGAAGTCTGGGACTATTACCGCAGCAACGCCCAGGCGCTGGCCCAGCTCCGTGCCCCGATCTACGAGGACAAGGTCGTCGACTTCGTCCTCGAGCTCGCCACTGTGACCGAGAAGAAGGTCACCAAGGATGAGCTGTTCAAGGATGAAGATGCCGAGAAAACTGCCGCTTAATTCCGGCACCTCGCGTTAATGATGAACCGCGAAAGCGCGCCTAGCGACGGATCCCGTCGCTAGGCGCGCAGACCTGCCCGGATGGCTAGTGCCGGTCTTGTCGGCCGGAAATTGGCCCATATCTGGGTTAAGCCTTAAAGTTCTGCATCACCCCTAACCCCTGGGTTGTCCCAATGCGCGATCCCGTTGAAACCTACATGAACCTCGTGCCGATGGTCGTCGAGCAGACCAATCGCGGCGAACGCGCCTACGACATTTTCTCGCGTCTCCTGAAAGAGCGCATCATCTTCGTCACCGGTCCAGTGGAAGACGGCATGGCAACGTTGACTGTCGCGCAGCTGTTGTTCCTCGAAGCCGAGAATCCGAAGAAGGAAATCTCGATGTACATCAACTCGCCGGGCGGCGTGGTGACGTCGGGCCTTGCGATCTACGACACGATGCAGTTCATCCGCCCTCCGGTGTCGACGCTGTGCACGGGGCAGGCGGCCTCGATGGGCTCGCTGCTGCTGGCGGCCGGCGAGAAGGACATGCGCTTCTCGCTGCCGAATTCGCGCATCATGGTGCACCAGCCCTCGGGCGGCTTCCAAGGCCAGGCCACCGACATCATGCTGCACGCGCAGGAGATCCTGAATCTCAAGAAGCGCCTCAACGAGATCTATGTGAAGCACACCGGCCAGACCTACAAGGCGATCGAGGACGCGCTCGAGCGCGACAAGTTCCTCACCGCTGAGGACGCCAAGGCGTTCGGCCTCGTCGACAAGGTCATCGACAAGCGTCCGGAAGACCCGTCGGCTGCGAAGGCTGCTTGACAAGGCCGCCCGATCGGAACAGGCCTCTGAGGCGTCGGTGTGATCTCCACATTGACGCCTCACATAACCGGCAAAGCAGAACGGGCGGACCGGCCGGCAGGTACATGCGCGCGGGCGGAAAGTTCCGGTTTCGTGCTCCTATGCTGGCGTGGTAATCCCGCAACGTTCCGAGGATTTCAGCGCGTATTCCACGTGCGATCGTTGAAAATCACGGTATTGTCACGGTCTTGAGCCGGCCATCCGATTAGCGAATTCTTGATAGTCGGGTGCCAGCATGGTTGGCTGTAATGCGCCGGCCGAGATCGCGGAGATTCGAATAAACCGTGATTCGCACGGTCAGTATTGCGTAGGCTCTTTTTTGGTACGGAATTTGCTCTATCTACCCTTAAGCTCCGGTTTGGTGCCGGATTGGGTCGATCTGGCAAATGATCGAACGGCGGACGGAGATAATGAATGAGTAAGGTCGGCACGAGCGACGCCAAGAACACGCTATACTGCTCGTTCTGCGGCAAGAGCCAGCATGAAGTTCGCAAGCTGATTGCCGGACCGACTGTCTTCATTTGCGACGAGTGTGTCGAACTGTGCATGGACATCATTCGCGAGGAGAACAAATCCTCGCTGGTGAAGTCGCGCGACGGCATTCCGACGCCGAAGGAGATCTGCAAGGTCCTGGACGACTACGTGATCGGCCAGAGCCATGCCAAGAAGGTGCTCTCGGTCGCCGTCCACAATCACTACAAGCGGCTTAACCATCAGACCAAGCACAACGACGTCGAGCTGGCGAAGTCGAACATCCTGCTGATCGGTCCGACCGGTTCGGGCAAGACGCTGCTCGCGCAGACGCTGGCCCGCATCCTCGACGTGCCGTTTACCATGGCTGACGCCACAACGTTGACCGAAGCCGGCTACGTCGGCGAGGACGTCGAGAACATCATCCTGAAGCTGCTGCAGTCGGCCGACTACAACGTCGAGCGCGCGCAGCGCGGCATCGTCTATATCGACGAAATCGACAAGATCAGCCGCAAGTCGGACAATCCCTCGATCACCCGCGACGTGTCGGGCGAGGGCGTCCAGCAGGCGCTGCTGAAGATCATGGAAGGCACGGTGGCCTCGGTCCCGCCGCAGGGCGGCCGCAAGCATCCGCAGCAGGAGTTCCTGCAGGTGGATACCACCAACATCCTGTTCATCTGCGGCGGTGCATTCTCGGGCCTCGAGAAGATCATCTCCGCGCGCGGCCGTTCGACCTCGATCGGCTTCGCGGCGCAGGTGCTCGCGCCGGAGGATCGCCGCACCGGCGAGATCTTCCGCCACGTCGAGCCGGAAGATCTGCTGAAGTACGGCCTGATCCCGGAATTCGTCGGCCGTCTGCCCGTCGTCGCGACGCTGGAGGACCTCGACGAGGCCTCGCTGAAGAAGATCCTGACCGATCCGAAGAACGCGCTGGTGAAGCAGTACCAGCGGCTGTTCGAGATGGAGAACATCGAGCTGACCTTCGCCGACGAGGCGCTTGGCGCGGTCGCCCGCAGGGCGATCGAGCGCAAGACCGGTGCGCGCGGCCTGCGGTCGATCCTGGAGAGCATCCTGCTCGAGACCATGTTCGACCTCCCGGGCCTCGAAGGCGTCGAGGAAGTCGTGATCTCGCGCGAAGTGGTCGAGGGAACGGCGCGTCCGCTCTACATCTACGCGGATCGTTCCGACCGCGCCGTCGAGAGCAGCGCGAGCGCTTAAGAAGCGCTCGTCTCTATCCGCCAAAAATGCAGGGCTGCCGGGCAATCCGGCGGCCGTTGCGGCGCAGCAGCAGCGCCCTTGTGGCATCGCAGTAAATGCCTGTTTAGCCTGAATTTCCGGGCACTTCTCAGACTTGACACCCCCCGGCCTGATAGCCACCTAATGCTATCGGCGAGGGACCTCATGTGTTGAGATTCGTCGCTTTACGATGCGGAATAAGCGACTGCTGACGGCAATCTTTTTCCGGATCACCAAGGCACCTTGTGGCGGTTGCGCAAGCAGGCGGACTGCGTGCAAGGGGGCAAAACAAAAGGATAAGGCCATGACGACCTCAAAACCCCGGCCAACGATCGTCCACGGCGAAAGCCATTCCTATCCGGTGCTGCCGCTCCGCGACATCGTCGTCTTCCCGCACATGATCGTGCCGCTGTTCGTCGGCCGCGAGAAATCGATCCGAGCGCTCGAAGAGGTGATGAAGAACGACGCGTTGATCATGCTCGCGACGCAGAAGAACGCGTCCGATGACGATCCGGCACCCGATTCGATCTACGAGACCGGTACGCTCGCCAGCGTCCTGCAGCTCCTGAAACTGCCCGACGGCACCGTGAAGGTGCTGGTCGAGGGCCTCGAGCGCGCGCGTGTCGAGAAGTATTCCGATCGCAGCGAATATTACGAGGCGACCGCGGTCGCGCTCGCCGACGCTGACGCCACCTCGGTCGAAGCCGAGGCGCTGTCGCGTTCGGTCGTGTCCGACTTCGAGAGCTATGTGAAGCTCAACAAGAAGATCTCCGCCGAAGTCGTCGGCGTGGTCCAGGCGATCACCGATTTCGCCAAGCTCGGCGACACCGTTGCCTCGCATCTGGCGGTCAAGATCGCCGATCGGCAGGCCATCCTGGAGACGTTGTCCGTCACGCAGCGCCTGGAGAAGGTGCTGGGCCTGATGGAGAGCGAGATCTCGGTGCTGCAGGTCGAGAAGCGCATCCGCTCGCGGGTCAAGCGCCAGATGGAGAAGACCCAGCGCGAGTATTACCTGAACGAGCAGATGAAGGCGATCCAGAAGGAGCTCGGCGACGACGAAGGTCGCGACGAGCTGGCCGATCTGGAGGAGAAGATCTCCAAGACCAAGCTGTCCAAGGAAGCGCGCGAGAAGGCACAGCACGAGCTGAAGAAGCTGCGCCAGATGTCGCCGATGTCCGCGGAAGCGACCGTCGTGCGCAACTATCTGGATTGGCTGCTGTCGATCCCGTGGGGCAAGAAGTCCAAGGTCAAGAAGGACCTCGAGGCCGCGCAGGCGGTGTTGGACTCCGATCACTACGGGCTCGAGAAGGTCAAGGACCGCATCGTCGAGTATCTCGCCGTGCAGTCGCGCGCCAACAAGCTGACCGGACCGATCCTGTGCCTGGTCGGTCCTCCCGGCGTCGGCAAGACCTCGCTCGGCAAGTCGATCGCGAAAGCGACCGGCCGCGAGTTCGTGCGCGTATCGCTCGGCGGCGTGCGTGACGAGGCCGAGATCCGCGGTCACCGCCGCACCTATATCGGCTCGATGCCCGGCAAGATCATCCAGTCGATGCGCAAGGCGAAGACCTCGAACCCGCTGTTCCTGCTGGACGAGATCGACAAGATGGGCGCCGATTTCCGCGGCGATCCGTCGTCGGCGCTGCTTGAGGTCCTGGACCCCGAGCAGAACTCGACCTTCAACGACCACTATTTGGAGGTCGATTACGACCTCTCCAACGTGATGTTCATCACGACCGCGAATACGCTGAATATTCCGGGCCCGCTGATGGACCGTATGGAGATCATCCGGATCGCCGGCTACACCGAGAACGAGAAGGTCGAGATCGCGCGCAAGCACCTGATCCCGAGCGCGCTCTCCAAGCACGGTCTGGACTCCAAGGAATGGTCGATCGACGACGCGGCCTTGCTGTTGATGATCCGCCGCTACACCCGCGAAGCGGGCGTGCGTAATTTGGAGCGTGAGCTCTCCACACTCGCCCGCAAGGCGGTGAAGGAGCTGATGATCTCCAAGAAGAAGTCGGTGAAGGTCACCGAGGCGAATATCGAAGAGTTCCTCGGCGTGCCGAAGTATCGCTACGGCGAGATCGACGAAGAGGACCAGATCGGTATCGTCACCGGCCTGGCCTGGACCGATGTCGGCGGCGAACTGCTCACCATCGAAGGCGTCATGATGCCCGGCAAGGGCAAGATGACGGTCACGGGCAATTTGCGCGACGTGATGAAGGAGTCGATCTCGGCGGCGGCGTCCTACGTCCGCTCGCGCGCGATCGTCTACGGCATCGAGCCGCCGCTGTTCGACAGGCGCGACATCCACGTTCACGTGCCGGAGGGCGCAACCCCGAAGGACGGTCCGTCCGCGGGCGTGGCGATGGCCACCGCGATCATCTCGGTCATGACCGGCATTCCGGTCCGCCATGATGTCGCGATGACCGGCGAGATCACGCTGCGCGGCCGCGTGCTGCCGATCGGCGGTCTGAAGGAGAAGCTGCTGGCTGCCGCGCGCGGCGGCATCAAGACGGTGCTGATCCCGGAGGACAACGCCAAGGATCTCACGGAGATATCCGATGCGATCAAGGGCGGCATGGACATCATTCCGGTCTCGCGGCTGGATGAGGTCGTCGCCAAGGCGCTGACCCGCGTGCCCGTGCCGATCGTCTGGGACGAGGAGGCCAGCAAGGTCGACGTCAAGCCCGATGCTTCGGATGAAGCGTCCGGCGGCCTGACGGCGCACTGAAGCGAGCTCTAGTCTTGAGAAATCAAACGGCGCCTTCGGGCGCCGTTTTTGTTTTGGTTGCTTGCGAGTGAGGTCAGGAAGCAGACGGCCTCAGTCACCACCGGGGGCGGGGCGGGCGCCGGACTACTTCTTCTTCTCGACGACGAAATTGCCGATCGCCCCGAGCGCCATCAGCACGCTGGTTCCCAAAAACACCGCGCGCATGCCGATATGGCCGCCGATGAATCCGCCGGCGAGCGGGCCGATCACCTGACCGGCATACTGCGCCGAGATCGAGTAGCCGAGCATGCTGCCGGTGACGGCGTCGGGCACGTTGTGCCGGATCACGCTGGCGATGCAGGGCAAAAGGCCGCCGAGCGCGAGACCCATCAGGAAGCGCAGCAGGATCAGTTGCCAGCCGCTGATCACGAAGGCCTGCGGGATCAGCAGCAACGCCGAGACCGCAAGGCAGATGATGATGATCCGCCAGTGGCCGACGCGATCGGCGAGCTTGCCGAGATGCGAGGAAGACAAGAGACTGCCGAAGGCCGCCGCCGACATCACGAGGCCGGCGACGAAAATCACCTGCGGCGCCTCGACCAGTTGCGCGACATAGACCGTGATGATCGGCTCGATCGACATGTTGGCGATCATCAGGAGCAGGCCGGTTCCCCACATCGCGATCACCGGGCGCTTGTCCGGAACCAGCGACCAGCCGCCGCGCGACTTGGCGCCTTTCGCCGTCTTCGGCCGCGCCTCCTCGCGGATCAGGAAGGTGGTGCCGAGGAAGGTGATGAAGATGACGCCGCCGATCAGGAAGAAGGTCGCGCGGATGCCGATCAGCCCGGGCAGCACGCCGCCGATCAAGGGACCGACCAGGCTGCCGGCCATGATGCCGGCCGACAGCACGCCGATCGCCCAGCCGGACCGCGCCTTCGGCGTTTGCGCCGCGACCAGCACGGTCGAGCCCGAGGCGTAGCCGCCGAGCAGGCCGGTCAATAGCCGCAAGCCGACCAGCTCATAGACATTGTGCGCCATGCCGATCAGCGACATGGCAATCGCCATGCCGAGGCTGGCGCGGATCAGCATCAGCTTGCGGCCGTAGCGATCGGCGAGCCGTCCCCACAGCGGCGCCGTCAGCGCCGCGCTGAAGAACGTTGCGCCATAGGCGATGCCCGACCACTGCACGATGGCGGCATGATCCGATACGCCGAGCTGCTCGACATAGAGCGGCAGGAACGGCAGCAGCAGCGTCATTCCCACGATGGTGGTGAACGAGCCGACCACGCAAACGATCAGGTTGCGCTTCCAGGGGCCGGCGTCGAGGATGGCTTCGCGATCGACTTCGGCGTCCATGACTTGAGCGTCCAATACTTTAGCGTCCATATCAGCGCAGCCCGATGACGGCGAAGCCGCGCGCGCGCAGGCCGCGGCGATCCTCGTTCAGCGAACGCAGCAGCCGATCGCGGGTGGCGGTGATGTGATCGGCCGCCTCGCGCGCGGCAGAATCCGGATCGTTGGCCTTGATGAAGCCGAGGATGCGGCGGTGCTCGCGCCAGGCCTGCTCGCGCGAGGGTTCGGTCCACACTTCGAGCCAACGTGCCCGCGACAGCCGGGTCATCGCGCCGGCGATCGCCTTGACGATGAAGGGATTGCCGGAGAGCCGCGCGATCTCGACATGGAAATCGGTGCCGACGCGGTGCCATTCCTCGCGCGGTGCGCCGGACTGGCAGGCATCCAGCATCTCCTCGACGCCGGCGATGTCGGCCGCGCTCGCCCGCGCGCAGGCGAGGCGGACGGCCGTCGTCTCCAGCGGAATCCGGAATTCGGCCAGCGCCTCCAACTCGCCGAGATCGATCGGCGCCACGATCCAGTTGCGGCCGTCGCGGCGGACCAGCTCCTCGCCTTCGAGCCGCACCAGGGCGGCGCGGATCGGCGTGCGCGATCCCTCGAACCGGCTCCCCAGCCAACGTTCGGTCAGCCGCTCGCCGGGGCCCAGATCGAGCGAGAGGATCATCTCCCGGAGCTGGTCGTGGATCTGGAGCATCTGCGACATGGATGTGCCTCGGCGTGTGCACGGGATCGAGTTTCTGGAGGCTAGCGTATCCCGAACTGGTATCCCAAACTAGGCTGATCCGGGATACCAGAATTGCTCGCCGAGGGGGGCGGGAGCCGAGCCGTAGACGATGGAACCACGCCCAGGGAGCCCGCTTGTTTGACGGAATTGGGAGAACGCGGATGCAAATCGACGGGCAATGCCATTGCGGGGCTGTGACCTATCAGGCCGAGATCGATCCCAAACGAGTATCGATCTGCCATTGCACCGACTGCCAGACGCTGACCGGCTCGCCCTATCGCGTCACGGTGATCTGCGCCGCCGAGCAGGTCCGGCTGACCGGAGGCGCGCCGAAAGTGTACGGCAAGCGGGGTGACAATGGCCGGATCCGCTTCCAGCATTTCTGCGGCGATTGCGGTTCCCCGTTGTTCACGAGCGGCGAGGACGGCGGCCCCGACGACTGGGGCATCCGCTGGGGCAACATTCGCCAGCGCGGCGAATTGACCCCGCGACGCCAGCTCTGGTGCCGCTCCGCCGCGCCATGGGTCAATGATCTCGGGGGATTGCCGGCGCGGCCAACCGATTGAGGCTTTGCGGCCTTGCACCTCGGGGGCGGGCGAGGCTAAAGAGGCGCGCAGGTAAGGGCGGCTAGCTCAGCTGGTTAGAGCATCTCGTTTACACCGAGAGGGTCGGGAGTTCGAATCTCTCGCCGCCTACCAGCCTTCGCCCTGCGGGCTACGGCTTGGCAAGCCAGCCTTTGCGGATCAACTCGACCGCGTACTCGGTGCCGCAGGGCGAAGGCTGTCACGCCGAAGCTCGAAGAGCGCAGGCGGACTGGCTCATCACCGATCACTGCTGTTCCCCTGCGGACCAAAGTATGATTCCTGTCATCGTCATTCTCGCCGCGCAGGTTTGGAATCGACCTCGCTGCGATGCTATTATCTCGGCCTAACCGGGAACCTGATGCATGCGCAAACTCGCCGCGATTCTTTTTCTTGCCATGATTGCCGGACCTGCCTTGGCGCAGGACCATGTGCAGCGCTATCGCGAAGAGATCGAGAAGTCACCGGCGGATACCGCCAACGAACAGCGGCAGCAGCGCGCCTACCAGCGCGCGCTCAGCGGCGTGCCGGATCAGAAGCCGACCGACCCCTGGGGCATCGCGCGCAGCGATGGGCAGGGCGCGCCGAAGGCGAATGCCGCCAAGACCACTGCGAAGACGCCTGCGCCGAAGCAGGCCAAGCCGACGAGCGCAGCCGCCAAATAATCCGAGACCGCGGGCCAGGTCGATGAAGTATTACGTCTGTAAATTGACCGGCCCGCGTCCGACCTTCCCGCAGGACATGACGCCTGAGGAAGCCGCGATCATGCAGGCGCACGTCGCCTATTGCGGCGAATTGCTGCGGGCCGGCAAGGCGCTGGTGTTCGGTCCAGTGGCCGATCCCGCCGGCGTTTGGGGGTTGGGCGTGCTGCAACTGTCCGACGATGCCGATCCGCAGGAGATCGTCGCCAACGATCCCGTCACCAGGGCCAATGCCGGATTCACCTATCAGGTGATGCCGATGCTGCGCGCCGCGACGCGCGAGAGCTGCTAGCATCGCAGGAAGTTTCTCAGCAAGGTTTTGTTCGCATGAACGCAGGTCATCCGCAAAACGCCGATCAGATTGCCTATTGGAACGGGCCGGGCGGCCAGCGCTGGGCCACCAGGCAGGCCGCGCAGGACATCGTGCTGCAGCCGGTGCTCGACCTGCTGATCGATCGCGCCGCGCCGAAAGCCGGCGAGCGCGTCGTCGATGTCGGCTGCGGCAGCGGCGCGTCGAGCTTTGCGCTGGCGGCGAAAGTCGCTCCCGATGGCCACGTGCTTGGCGTCGACGTCTCGGAGCCGATGCTGACGCGGGCGCGGCAGAGCGCGCCGCAGGGATTGCCAGTTGAGTTCGCGCTTGCCGATGCGACGGTCTATCCGTTCGCCGGCGAGAGCTTCGACCTGCTGGCCTCGCGCTTCGGCGTGATGTTCTTTGCCGATCCGGCGGTGTCGTTCGCCAACCTGCACAAGGCGATGCGGAAGAGCGGGCGTCTTGCCTTCGCCTGTTGGCAGGAGCCGCGCGAGAATCCGTTCTTCATGGCGCCGCTGCAGGCGGTCTACAAGCACGTACCGAAACTGCCGCAGCTCGGCCCCGAGGATCCCGGTCCGTTTTCGTTTGCGTCCGAGGCGCGGGTGAAGCGGATCCTGGGCGAAGCCGGCTTCTCCGGCATCGCCATGGAGCCGTGCAAGGTCGAGCTCGACGTTGCTGTTGGCCGCGGCATGGATGCGGCGATCCAGGGCGCGCTCGAGATCGGGCCGGCCAGCCGTGCGCTGGAAGGACACCCGGACGATGTGCGCGCCGCCGCCATCGCATCGATGCGCGAGGCGCTGAGGCCGTTCGCGAAGGGCGATGCCGTGGCGCTGCCGGGCGCGATCTGGATCGTGACCGCGCGGGCCTGATCAGGCCCTTTCTTCCCAGATCATCGCCAGATGGACGATGGTCTGCACGGCCTTCTCCATGTCCTGCCGGCTGACCCATTCGAGCCGCGAATGGAATGCGTGCTCGCCGGCGAAGATGTTCGGGCAAGGCAGTCCCATGAAGGACAGCCGTGAACCGTCGGTGCCGCCGCGGATCGAGGTCTTCACCGGCGTCAGGCCGGCGCGCTCGATCGCCTCGATCGCGTAGGCGACGATCTGCGGGTGGCGATCGATCACCTCTTTCATGTTGCGGTATTGCTGCTTGACCTCCATGCGGTAGGTCGAGCGCGGATACGCCTTCATGACACCCTGCACGATCTCTTCGAGCAGCGCTTCCTTCTGCTTCAGGCCGGCCTCGGTGAAATCGCGCACGATGAAGTCGATCCGGGCGTTCTCCAGCGCGCCCGAGATCGCGACCGGATGCAGAAAACCTTCCTTGCCCTCGGTGGTCTCGGGCGAGCAGGTATCCTTCGGCAGGCGATCGACGATCGCGGCGGCGATCTTGATTGCGTGCTCCATCTTGCCCTTGGCGAAGCCCGGATGGGTCGCGACGCCTTCGATGATGATGCTGGCGCCGTCGGCCGAGAAGGTCTCGTCCTCGATATGGCCGGCGGTCTCGCCGTCCATGGTGTAGCCGAAATCGGCGCCGAGCTTCCTGATGTCGACCTTGTCGACGCCGCGGCCGATCTCTTCGTCCGGCGTGAACAGGATCTTGATGGTGCCGTGCTTCACCTGCGGATTGGTGATCAGGAAATGCGCGGCATCCATGATCTCGGCGAGGCCGGCCTTGTTGTCGGCGCCGAGCAAAGTGGTGCCGTCGGTCGTGATGATGTCGTTGCCGATCTGGTCGGCCAGCGCTTCGTGCTCGGCGGCGCGGATCACCTGCGAGGAATCGGCGGGCAACACGATGTCGCCGCCGCGGTAGTTCTTCACGACCTGCGGCTTGACGTTCTTGCCGGTGCAGTCGGGCGAGGTGTCCATGTGCGAGCAGAAGCAGATCACCGGCACCGTCTTGCCGGTGTTGGCCGGGATCGTTGCATAGACGTAGCCATGCGGATCGAGATGCGCATCCGCGACGCCCATCGCCTGCAACTCGGCGACCAGCAGGCGGCCGAGATTCTTCTGCTTCTCGGTGGAGGGCGTGGTGGGCGAATCCGGGTCGGACTGGGTGTCGATCACGACATAGCGCAGGAAGCGCTCGGTGACGGTGTGCTTGAAGTCGAGAGCCGGTGCCAGCATGAAGACCGCACTAAGGTAGGGAAGGGGAAGACAGCGCTTGGGCTAACGCGAGCAAACCGCGACAAGCCGAGTCCCGCGAGACAACTCTATAACAGAAAAGCGCCATTCCGGGGCCGCGTGACCAGCCGGAATGGCGCTTTGTCTTAACGGAGAGAGTTAAAGGCTTCGAGCGCTTTCGAGCGAATGGGCCTAGACGGCTTCCTTCAGCTCCTTGGCGGCGCGGAAGGCGACCTTCTTGCTCGCCTTGATGTGGATCTGCTCGCCGGTCGCCGGGTTGCGGCCCATGCGGGCGGCGCGCTTGCGGACCTGGAGGATGCCGAGCCCGACGATCCTGATACGCTCGCCCTTCTTGAGGTGCTTGGTGATCCGGTTGACCATGTCGGTCAGGATCGCCTCGGCCTGCTTCTTGGACAGCTCCTGCTCTTCGGCGATGGCCGCCGCCAGGTGCTTCAGCGTGATCGTCGCCGGTGTCGCTGCTTTCTTCGCCATGTCTGGCCCTCCTCGTTGCTGAATGGCTGGATTGCTTGCTGCTTTCGCGCGAATGGCGTGCCGTTCGCGTCGGGAAAAGTGCGTCCGAAAAAGTCCTGAAACCGCCGGTTCTGGGAACGGGCAGCGCCGGGCCGGCCACAGGAAACCCAGACCTATCAGGCCTTAGTTGATTCGGGGCTTTACTGACTACGCCGTTTTGCCTGAAAACAGCCGACAACTCGGGCCTCGAGCGCAAGAATGCCCGTGCTGTGCAGGGATCCGGAACGTCCTTGACTAACGGGAAGAGGCCCTTTATGCCCTCGGTCCTGCGCGGATCAATCCGATGATCGGCATCCGCGGGAGTAGCTCAGTTGGTTAGAGCGCCGCCCTGTCACGGCGGAGGCCGCGGGTTCGAGTCCCGTCTCTCGCGCCATTTATTTCAATAACTTAGCAGAGATCGCGGTTCCCAAGGGCATTTGCTCGGGCGCCGCTGAAGTCGTTTTTGCCGCCTTGTTCCTCGAGCGCCCTGGCCTTGGGATCATCGACCGTCAGGACGGCGCGTGGTCGGAGCGTTCCTCCCTCGAAATGAACCTGCGGTTTTCGTCCCTGATATCTGCCGCGGCCTGGTCGTAGAGGAACGGCAGGAAGGCGTAGCGCTTGCCGCGCGTGACGAGGCTGACGGCGTGCAGCAGCGAGCAGGAGAACACGACGGCGCATCCGGTGGGCGGCTTGAACGACTGCGGCCCGTATTCCGGGAAGCCGATTTCGCCGCCGTCAAAATCATCGTTCAGATTGATTGAGATGGCGAACCGGCGGTGCGCCGTGCCCTTGGTCGTGTTGTCTCGATGCGGTGCAAAGTGCGCGTTGTCGGCGGCGTCGTAGCAGCCGACCATGTATCGCTCGATATGCGTCGCCTTGAATTGGTGAACCTTGGCGATCTCGGGAACGATCGCGCGCTCGATCCGCAGATCGACCTGACGTCTGAGCTCGGCGTCTTCAAGCAGAAAGTCCCTGCGCGCCTTGAACCGGAGGTCCCTCACGCCGACCGTCTTGCCGTCGATCTCGCGCATGACGCCGGACATCTCGCCGCCGTTGCTTTCGTAGAGGCTGATCAGATGTTTGCAGAAGGCCGGCTCGAACACCTGCGGCAAGTACAGGATCGGGGCCTGCAGACGTATTCCACTGAAGCGATCCGGCGGCGGCAGGGTGCGCAGGCGCGAGATCAGCGCGGCGGTTTGCCCGAACGGAGCCAAACCCATCACACGCAGCGTGGGATCGATGAGAATCCACATCCGCTTGTATCGCGATTGCTCGCCCGGCGCCGAGGCCTGCGGAACTGCGCCGTAGAGGCGGCTGACAGCCCCGTCGAAATCCAGGAAATATCTGATGCCGTTTCGCTCCGACAGCGTCTCGTTGGCCTTGTCCCTCGCATCGATCGTCACGCCAAAAAACGCCGCGCGCTGTCCGTCGAAAACATCTGTTGCGTCCGTGACCTGCTGGATCACTTCGCGTGCGCCGTCGTCTCCGGCACTGCCGAGAAAGCACAGCGCAAGATAGCGGCCGCCGGCACTTGAGAATGAATAATTCGGAAGCGAAAGCGTTTGCTGCGAAAACCACGGTGCGGCACTTCCCGGACCTAACGCGGCCGGCCCTCCCTGCGCGCTCTGAACCACTTCAAACTCCGATGAAAAAAGGGCGCTGAAAAATGGAGAGCGTATCGTCTCCCGGTGTCGTCGTCCACCTTGGCCCTATCGCAGGAGCAGCTGGGTGACGACGGCCCGGCAGTGATCACATAAAGCGGGATGCTCGCCCCGATCAGGACGCCGCAAGGCCTGCGACGCTGGTCGGCTGATTGGCCTGCTGGGGCTGTGCGGATAACTCCGCGCGCCATTCGGGCGTCAGCCACCACAGCATCAAATGGACACTCCGGTATCTGGAGCCGGCCTTCATACGCCTCCGGGCGGGGCCGACTTTTGTTGTCTTTGTCGTGACAATCAGAAGTTGATAAGCGCAATCACTTGCCTTTTGTAGCGGCCGTATTTCGAACTATTTCCTCGGGGTCTTCATGTCGACCATTACCTACAAGACTCTGACGGGTACAAACTCGTCCGAGACGCTTACCGCTGACGTTAGTTATGACTCCCAGTCGGATACTTATGAAGTCATCAACAGCATCGTGGCCTACGGAGGGGACGACACGCTGACGGCGCTGTCCATGCCGGTTACCGTCAACGGGCAGACGCTGGATTTCGGAACGACACTTGATGGCGGTAACGGAAACGATGTGCTCAATGGCGGCAATCGCAACGACGTTCTGTATGGCGGCCTCGGTTCGGACGCGATGTACGGCGGCGACGGGGACGACGTCCTGACTGGCGGCGGTGGCGGCAATGATGCGTACTACGGCGGCGATGGCAACGATCTGTTCTCGTTCGGTGACACCGGTTCTGACATCTTCGACGGCGGCGCGGGCAACGACACGCTGGCCATTTTCGGCGGCGATCTGAGCCACAGCACGATCACCGGAATCGAGACCCTGTCGATCGGCAACGGGACCTACTTCCTGGCGACTGCGGCGGAGATCAACAGCTTCACGACGGTGAGCCTCGGCGGCGGCGGCGGCGCCGGCTTCGCACTCGGCCTGACGGCTGCGGGCAGCATCGGATCGAACTTCAGCACGGTGAACGGGGGCGGCATGATCAGCGGCTCGTCGGGAGCCGACACCATTGATCTGTCGTCGCAATCCTACGACTGGACGCTTTATGCCGGCGACAATTCGGGCGGCAACGTCCTCTCGGGCGGCTCCGGCAACGATCTGCTCAACGCCGGCAATGGCGGCGACACGTTGAACGGCAATGGCGGCAACGACCGCCTCAACGGCGGCAACGGCAACGACTACCTGAGCGGGGGCACCGGCAACGACACGCTCTATGGCTACCTCGGCTCGGACTCAATGTACGGCGGCGACGGCGACGACGTCCTGGACGTCCTGCTTGGCGGCGGTGGCGGCAATGATGCGTATTACGGCGGCAACGGCAACGATCTGTTCGTGTTCGCCGACGCCGGCTTCGACACCTTCGACGGCGGTGCGGGCAACGACACGCTGGCCGTTTACGGCGCTGACCTGAGCCACAGCACCATTACCGGGGTAGAGACCCTGTTGATCGGTGCAACCTCATTTGCGGCGACAGCGGCTGAGATCAACAGCTTTACGACGGTGAGCTTCGGCGGCGGCGCCTCCTTCTCGCTGACTCTGACGGCTGCGGGCAGCATCGGATCGAACTTTGGCACGGTGAACGCATACGGCACGATCACCGGTTCGTCGGGGGCCGACACTATCGATATGTCGGCGTCCAACAGCCAGGGCTGGTCGCTCTATGCCGGCGATGATTCGGGCGGGAACAACCTCTCGGGCGGCTCGAACAACGACGTGCTGTTCGCGGGAAACGGCGGCGACACGCTGAACGGCAATGGCGGCGATGACCATCTGACCGGCGGCAACGGCAACGACTATCTGAGCGGAGGAATCGGCAACGACGTCCTTTATGGCGGAGCCGGCAACGACACGCTAAGTCCCGGAACCGGCAGCAACACGATCAGCGGCGGCGCGGGCAACGATACCGCAGTTTACACCGACGGAACGCGTGCGAGCTTCACGGTGACCGACCTCGGCAACGGAAGCTTCCAGGTCGTCGGTTACGGCCATGACGACACGCTCTCCGGCGTGGAATTCCTGCAGTTCTCTGACCAGATCATGGTGATCGGAGCCGGGACATCGGGCAATGACCTGCTTTATGGCGGCGCCGGCGACGACATTCTCTACGGTGGCGGGGGCAACGATGTCCTGGTCGGATATGGTGGCGACGACGTCGGCTACGGCGGCGACGGCAACGACTATTTCTACGCTGGGGCCGGCGATGATTTGCTCGTCGGCGATGCCGGCCTCGACGTTTTGCTTGGAGAGGCCGGTAGCGACATCCTTTATGGTGGAACCGGCTTCAACTACCTGTTCGGCGGTGACGGCAATGATCTTGTCGTGGGATCGGGCGGCACCAGCTCCGACGTCAACGTGATGTTTGGCGACACCGGCGCGGATCTACTGCTTGGCGGCCAGGGCACCAACTACTTCTATGGCGGCACGGGCGTCGACACCATGTTTGGCGGCTCCGGCCTCAACATCTTCATTTCGTCCGGCGAGAGCGACGGCAACGTCATCTATGGCGGGTCCGGACAAAACTATGTCTACGGCTCCAATGGCGGGGACACCGTCACCGGCGGGAGAGGGGTCGACGTCTTCCTGATGGGCTCGGGCGCCGACTACATCAGTGGTGGCGGCGGCGTCGATTATGCCTGGGGCGGTGGCGGCACCGACACGTTCGACATCAACGACACGCGACCCGAGGTGATGGTCATCCAGGACTTCAATACAGGCGGAGTGAACGACATTCTCAACTTCGCTGCGACGTCACTCCACTCTTACGCCGACGTCCAGGCAGCCGAAACCTATGTCGCCGGGATCAATACCACCATCATCACCGATGCCGCAGGCAACGCAGTGTGGCTGATCGGTCTCGCGCCCGGGCAATTGGATGCGAGCATGTTCAAGTTCAGCTAGTTGGATTGGATCGCTAGATCCCGATGGCGGCGCGCTGGACGGGGGCGCCTGATAGTTGCTCGCCCATTCGGGCGTCAGCCACCACAGCAGGAACAGCAGCGCGATCCCGTTCGACAGCAGGCTTGTCGTCAGTGGCACGTTCATGATCGTCGGAACGGCAATCCCTGAGGAAACCGCGATGAAGCGCGGCGACAGGTGGCGCGAGACCATCGACCCCACCGACAGGATCAGGCCGCACACCAGCGCCGAAAGCGGGGCGAGCGCAAGACCGACCGATGCGATGCCCTCGGTGGCGAGGAACGAGGCATTGAAATTGCCGTCCTGATAGACCGCTCCCAGCGTCGGGCCGAGCGCGCCGTAGGGGCAGGCGATGATGTGCCGCAGGATGGTTATCTGGCAGAAGCGGGTCGGCTCGCGGTGCGCAAAGAAGTCGGCGTATTGATCCAGGGCGAGTGACGGGATCGCGGCGAAGCGCAAATTGATGGTGCCGAATACGATGTAGCCCCTGTCGGCAACGAGAACAAAGAACGCTGTCAGACCGATGATCATCGGGATCAGGAATGCGAGCACCGTCGCCAGCCGCGGGCTGAACCGGCCGAACAGCCAGAACAGAAACGGCAGCCAGACCGGCAGCAGCAGAATGGTCTTGTTGTTGAGGACTGGATAGAAGCAGAGCGCAAACAGCAACACGGCCGCCGCCGCCAGCCATTGCCGGCACGACGCAAGATGTGCGAACACATAGGGCAGCACCGCGCCGATGATGATTCCGGTCAGATAGTTCAACAGCGCCGGCCGTGTGACGGCGTTGCGGGCTGCTCCATAGGGATCGCCCACATTGGCGCCGCAGGAGATGTCGGCAACCAGCACGGCGAAGGATGCCCCGAGCAGCAGGACCACGATGCGCTTGATCGCCGCCTCGGACAGGTCGGGCCGCCAAAGGGGACTATTCTGGAACAGGAGAGGGATGATCGCCGCAGTCAGCGCGGCGATCATGGCCCAGCGCGCGATGGCGTGCGGATAATCGAACGCGCTGAAGAAGCTGAGCCAGACGAAGCCGAACACGGCCGACAGCAGCGAGAAGCCCACCAGGTAGCCGAAGCTGAATCGTCCCGCGACGAACGCCGGGACGAAGATGGCCATGATGGCGGTGCCGAGGATGGCCTGCGCGGTGATGTCGGATCGCCAGACATGCATTCCCGGAAACGCGCGCGCGCAGGCGATCATCGAGGCGATGCTGAGGATGAAGAAGGCGGGGATCGCGACCCCGACAACCAGGTCGTCGCGCGTCAATTTCATCGGCCCGTCCGAATCCGAAAGCTGCGCGACAGCTAGCCGGTCGTCCCTGGACGAAGCAAGTTACGCAAAGTTAAGCCAGGGCCAGGCAACGTCCCGGTCTGTGTTGTTGTGTTTCCGCGCAGCGCTTTGTCACGGCAGCGCCGCATTGAATTTACAGACAGCAACACGTTGCCTCAATCAGGCAAAGAATGCGGCGATCGCGGCGAGGTCGGGCTGTCCGGGCGCGTCGCCGCGCAAATTGGCGTCGATAACGCGGCGGCAGGCGTCGACCGTGTTTGTGTCGCCCAGTTCGTTGGCTGCCTCGAGGATCGACCACACCGTCTCCAAGGGAAGATCCAGGGGCGCGTCGCTCTGCATGGCGGTTTTCGGGTCTGACAGCATCGGCGCGGCCCGGGCTAGAACTCGAACAGGTCGCGGCCGCGCCGCGCCAGCACGTGCAGGTCCGCCACCGTGCCGCGCACCGCGTTGCAGCGGCGGCATTCGATGATGGTGTCGTCGGACGCATGCGCCGGATCGACGACCTTGATCGCCAGGCTGCCGCAATCCGTGCAGATGATCTTGAAGCCGGTCGAAATTACTTGCTGCTGCAAATTCATTATGGGCCTGCGCCTCTGTTGACGCCGACCTTAACGGAACAATTTTTAAAACTGGGATCGCGGAGCGGATCGCAATCGAACGACCGCGTTAGGATGCGGTTAAGATTTCACCACAGCCGCGTGGCCCTGCAGGTGAAGCGTCGATTTGCCGAGCGCGGCTGCGGCGGCGCGCACGGCCTCAGACGCATTGACGGTGATGATTCCGGCGGCGTGGGCCCAGACCGCGAGGTCGGAGGCGCTGTCGCCGGCATAGATGAAGCCCTCGGGAAACGTCTTCAGCAACAGGTCGGCCTTGTTGGCGCCCTTGAGATTGTGTTCGCCGTCGGAGGCGAGCACCTGGTCGATATATGGCAGCCGCGATGCCAGCTTTTCCGCGAGCAGCGCATCGGCCGCGGTCGCCAGCACGATACGGCGGCCGGCGGCTTTCTCGCGCTCGGCCAGTGCTGCGACGTCCTGGCGGAGTTCGATCCGGCTCCAGTCGATGCGCTGGCGCAGTGCCAGCTCGCGCTTCAGCGCGGCACGGCCGCGCACCAGCCATGCCGCGCATGACGCGACGATCAGCGGATTGCGGCGCAGGATCGAGAAGAAGCTCAGATAGAGCAAGTCGCCCTTGATCAGCGTGCCGTCGAGGTCGAGTACCAGGGGCAGCGCCAGGGGCAGGCCAAGCAGCGCGCCCGCTCCGTCAGTGGAGCGCTCGTCCTTCGGCTTCGCAGCGGTTTCGCCGGCGAGGCGATGCTCAGTCATTCGCGGCGCTCAGCCGGGTTGCGACCTTGCACACGTCGATCTCGCGTGCCCCGGTCTCGGTGGTCTTGCAATCGGGGTAGCCGAACTTGTCGGCAAAGGCCCCACCATCCCGGTCGGAGCGCGACACGATCAGGACCTGCGGTGCGCCATGATTGGCGGCGCGGAACCTGGCGACCGAGGCGACATCGGGTGCATCCTGCCAATCCGGCGTGGCACGCATGAAATCGCGCGCCTCGACATATTGCAGCGGGAAATAGCCGAAATAGCGCGTCGAGGGCAGCGGCGAGGACAGGCCGACGCCGCGGCTCGCGAGTGCCGCTGTCTGCGCGGCGTGCAGGGTCGGACGAATGCGCCAGGCGAACAGATGGCTGTCTCGCTCAGTGAGCAGGTCGGCATTGGCAAAGCTCTGGCCGGGATTGTCGCGGCCGGCGGCGAGTTCGCTCTCCAGCGTCGGCGCCCAGCTCTGGTAGGCGACCGCGCGAACCGCGGTCTGCCCGATCAGGCCCGACAGCGCGGCCAGGCAGAGCGCACGGGAGAGTGCCGGCGCAGGCTGGCGGCTTGCGATCGCCAGCACGATCGCGATCCCGCTATAGGGGGCGAGCCGTTCCGACAGCAGCGCCGAGCCGGTCTTGAGATTGAGCAGCGACAGCGCCAGCACCAGGGCGAAGAAGACCGGCCACAGCAGGTCGCCGGAGCCGAAGCGCCGCAGCGCGACGAAGCTTGCCAGCACGATCGCGCCAAGCACCGGCGCGAGCGCAATCACCTCCCACCAGGTGAAGGTGAAGAGATAGGTCGCCGCCACGATGCGGCGGATGATCTGGGCAACGCCGCCCGCGGTGCTTGCCGTCTCGCCGGCAATGTTCTGGTAGGC